>NZ_JADJCO010000003.1:1070000-1869789 GCF_016703145.1 Ottowia sp.
AGAGAACTCTGGAGAAGGAACTCGGCAAATTGACACCGTAACTTCGGAAGAAGGTGTGCCCTAGTAGTGTGATGAGAACATCTGAGCACGAATGGGTTGCAATAAATAGGTGGCTGCGACTGTTTATCAAAAACACAGCACTCTGCAAACACGAAAGTGGACGTATAGGGTGTGACGCCTGCCCGGTGCTGGAAGATTAATTGATGGGGTGCAAGCTCTTGATCGAAGTCCCAGTAAACGGCGGCCGTAACTATAACGGTCCTAAGGTAGCGAAATTCCTTGTCGGGTAAGTTCCGACCTGCACGAATGGCGTAACGATGGCCACGCTGTCTCCTCCAGAGACTCAGCGAAGTTGAAATGTTTGTGATGATGCAATCTCCCCGCGGAAAGACGGAAAGACCCCATGAACCTTTACTGTAGCTTTGTATTGGACTTTGAACAGATCTGTGTAGGATAGGTGGGAGGCTTTGAAGTGCGGTCGCTAGATCGCATGGAGCCAACGTTGAAATACCACCCTGGTGTGTTTGAGGTTCTAACCTGGGCCCATTATCTGGGTCGGGGACAGTGCATGGTAGGCAGTTTGACTGGGGCGGTCTCCTCCCAAAGCGTAACGGAGGAGTTCGAAGGTACGCTAGTTACGGTCGGACATCGTGACGATAGTGCAATGGCATAAGCGTGCTTAACTGCGAGACTGACAAGTCGAGCAGATGCGAAAGCAGGACATAGTGATCCGGTGGTTCTGTATGGAAGGGCCATCGCTCAACGGATAAAAGGTACTCTGGGGATAACAGGCTGATACCGCCCAAGAGTTCATATCGACGGCGGTGTTTGGCACCTCGATGTCGGCTCATCTCATCCTGGGGCTGTAGCCGGTCCCAAGGGTATGGCTGTTCGCCATTTAAAGAGGTACGTGAGCTGGGTTCAAAACGTCGTGAGACAGTTTGGTCCCTATCTTCCGTGGGCGCTGCAGATTTGAGAAAGCCTGCTCCTAGTACGAGAGGACCGGAGTGGACGCACCGCTGGTGTACCTGTTGTCACGCCCGTGGCATCGCAGGGTAGCTAAGTGCGGAAGAGATAACCGCTGAAAGCATCTAAGCGGGAAACTCGTTTCAAGATGAGATCTGCCGGGGCCTTGAGCCCCCTGAAGAGTCGTTCAAGACCAGGACGTTGATAGGCTGGGTGTGGAAGCGCAGTAATGCGTTAAGCTAACCAGTACTAATTGCTCGTGCGGCTTGACCCTATAACTTTGGTCTAAGGCCGATCAAGGTGGTTATGCCAAGTGACGTATTCAAATAAAAGCTGATTTGCTCTATGAATTGGTCGCTCAAGCCCATGGGCTTGGCGGCAAAAAGTTATGCCTGATGACCATAGCGAGGTGGTACCACTCCTTCCCATCCCGAACAGGACAGTGAAACGCCTTAGCGCCGATGATAGTGCGGGTTCCCGTGTGAAAGTAGGACATCGTCAGGCTATTACAGCGAGAGACGCCCGGTCGAAAGACCGGGCGTTTTCTTTTGTGGCTTCGATTTTCGTCTCTTTGTTTTGTGCGGTT
This sequence comes from Ottowia sp., assembly GCF_016703145.1. GTDB lineage: Bacteria > Pseudomonadota > Gammaproteobacteria > Burkholderiales > Burkholderiaceae_C > Ottowia. The sequence goes on from NZ_JADJCO010000003.1 coordinate 1,071,553, forward strand.
GGGCGTTCGATCTGATTGCGCTGCTCAGGCGTGCCGAGCCGATTGGTCGCCAGATGCCTACAATCGAACCATGATGTCCCGCGAACCGACCATCGAGCGCTTGGCCACGGCCGACGCACTGCTGCTTGCGCCTTTCGACCTGAGCGAGGGCGATCTGGGCAGAACCCTCGGATTGATCTCGTCCCATCAAGTTGATGATGCGGACCTGTACTTCCAGTACACGCGCGCGGAGAGTTGGAGCTTGGAAGAAGGCATCGTCAAGACTGGCAGCTTTTCCATCGATCAGGGCGTGGGCGTGCGGGCGGTGGCGGGGGAGAAGACCGCGTTTGCCTACTCGGACGACATTTCGCTGGCCTCGTTGACCGATGCGGCGCAGACGGTGCGGACCATCGGTGCGGCGGGCCAGAGCCGGCGCATCAAGCTGCCTCGGCGCAAGGTGGCGACCGGCCGCACGCTTTACAACGGCCTGGATCCGATCGCCTCGCTCGACAGCACGGCCAAGGTGCGCCTGCTGGAGCAGATCGAGCGAATGGCCCGTGCCAAGGATCCGCGCGTGGTGCAGGTGATGGCGGGGCTGGCCAGCGAATACGACGTGGTGCTGATCGCCCGGCTCGATGGCACGCTGGCTGCGGATGTGCGGCCGTTGGTGCGGCTGTCAGTGACGGTGATTGCCGAGCAGAACGGCCGGCGCGAGGTCGGTTCCTTCGGCGGGGGCGGCCGTTTCGGCCTGGCTTGTTTCGACGATGCGCTGGTGCGCCGCTACGTGGACGAGGCCGTCAGCGCGGCCCTCACCAACCTGGAATCGCGGCCGGCGCCTGCCGGCGAGATGACCGTGGTGCTCGGGCCGGGGTGGCCGGGCGTGCTGCTGCATGAGGCGGTGGGCCATGGACTCGAGGGCGACTTCAACCGCAAGGGTTCGAGCGCGTTCAGCGGCCGCATCGGCCAGCGCGTGGCCGCCAAGGGCGTGACGGTACTGGACGACGGTACGATCGCCGACCGCCGCGGCAGCCTGAACGTGGACGACGAGGGCCACGCGACCCAGCGCAACGTGTTGATCGAGGACGGCATCCTCAAGGGCTACATCCAGGACACGATGAATGCGCGCCTGATGAAGGTCAAGCCGACCGGCAACGGCCGGCGCGAGAGCTACGCGCACATTCCGATGCCGCGCATGACCAACACCTACATGCTTGGTGGCGACAAGGATCCGCGCGAGATCGTGGCCAGCATCCAGCGCGGCCTGTACGCGACCAACTTCGGCGGCGGTCAGGTGGACATCACCAGCGGCAAGTTCGTCTTCTCGGCCAGCGAGGCGTTCTGGGTGGAGAACGGCCGCATCCAGTACCCGGTGAAAGGGGCGACCCTCGTCGGCAGCGGCCCGGAATCGCTGAAGAAGATCACCATGATCGGCCACGACATGGCGCTCGACTCCGGCGTTGGCACCTGCGGCAAGGAAGGGCAGAGCGTGCCGGTCGGCGTCGGCCAGCCGACGCTGCGCATCGACGGCCTGACGGTGGGCGGCACGGCATGACCATCGGTATTTCGGTGAAAATGGCCTTCTGCCCGCATCCAGTCTTTGCCTGAAGCTATCTTTAAGGAGCAATCGGCAGCCGCTCAGCATGCGGCTCAAGCCCATCCCCGAGCTGTGCTACATTCTCACCGTGATGAAACCCTCGGTCGCTTTTGACTTCTACTTTTGGTTCTCGGTCCCCGGCGGACGAGAGGCGGACGTGTAAGCCCACAGCAGACCTTTCGACAAGAACCGCCGACGCGATCCGCCCGGCGGTTTTTTTGTGCCCGATCACCTCATTTCGACTTCCTCCAGAAAGCTTCCGATGAACGCCAAAGCCGTGCCCGACTCCGAGACCAAGCTCTCCCCGCAGGATCGCACCAGCCAGACCGACGACGAGCGCATCAAGGACATCACCGTGCTGCCTCCACCCGAACACCTGATCCGCTTCTTCCCCATCCGCGGCACGCCGGTCGAGTCGCTCATCGGCGGCACGCGCCAGGCCATACGCCGCATGATCGGCGGCCAGGACGACCGCCTGCTGGTCGTCATCGGCCCCTGTTCCATCCACGACCCGGCGGCGGCGCTGGACTATGCCCGTCGCCTGAAGCCGCTGCGCGACCACTATGCCGACGCGCTGGAGATCGTGATGCGCGTGTACTTCGAGAAGCCGCGCACCACCGTCGGTTGGAAGGGCCTCATCAACGATCCCTACCTCGACGAGAGCTTCCGCATCGATGAGGGCTTGCGCATCGCGCGCCAGCTGCTGATCGACATCAACCGTCTCGGCTTGCCGGCGGGCAGCGAGTTCCTGGACGTGATCTCGCCGCAATACATCGGCGACCTGATCGCCTGGGGCGCCATTGGCGCCCGCACCACCGAGAGCCAGGTGCACCGCGAGCTGGCTTCCGGCCTGTCGGCGCCCATCGGCTTCAAGAACGGCACCGACGGCAACATCAAGATCGCCACCGACGCCATCCAGGCTGCGGCGCGCGGGCACCACTTCCTGTCGGTGCACAAGAACGGGCAGGTCGCCATCGTCCAGACCGAGGGCAACAGGGACTGCCACGTCATCCTGCGCGGCGGCAAGACGCCCAACTACGACGCCGCTAGCGTCGAGGCCGCCTGCCAGGAACTGGAGGCCGCCAAGCTGCCCGCCGCGCTGATGGTGGACATGAGCCACGCCAACAGCAGCAAGCAGCACGAGCGCCAGCTCGACGTGGCGCGCGACATCTCTGCACAAGTGAGCGCCGGCTCACGCCGCGTCTTCGGCGTGATGGTCGAGAGCCACCTGCACGACGGCGCGCAGAAGTTCACGCCCGGCAAGGACGACGTGAGCGCGCTGGAGTATGGCAAGAGCATCACCGACGCCTGCATCGGCTGGGACGGCTCGCGGACCATCCTGCAGCTGCTGGCCGACGCGGTGCGGGCGCGCCGCGCGCGTTGACGGCCCTGCCGCCGCCCGGCCTGTGCCGGCAGCGGGATTCTGAGTGAAAACGGGCTCCAGCCAGCGCGAAATAAGCGCTGGCAGCTATTGTTTTTGGAGTGATTCGAGCAGCAGCCCGTGTACGCCGCCGAAGCCGCCGTTGCTCATGCACAGCACGTGGTCGCCGGGCCGCGCGGCGGCGGCGACCTGCCGCACGATCTCGGCCACCGACGGCGCCACTTGCGCGCGCGCGCCCAGCGGCGCCAGCGCGGCGGCGGCGTCCCAGTCCAGCCCGCCAGCGTGGCAGAAGGACAGGTCGGCATGCTCCAGCGCCCAGGGCAGCTGCGACTTCATGGCGCCCAGCTTCATCGTGTTGCTGCGCGGCTCGAACACGGCCAGGATGCGCTCGCCCCCGCGCCCCGCCGCGTCGAGCTGGCGGCGCAGGCCGTCCACCGTGGTGCGGATCGCGGTCGGGTGGTGGGCGAAGTCGTCGTAGACGGTGACGGCGCCGCCCGCGCGGGCCACGGTGCCGCGCACCTCCATGCGGCGGCGCACGTTCTGAAAGCGCGCCAGCGCCTCGCAGGCCTGCGCGGGCGCCACGCCCACATGCTCGGCGGCTGCCATTGCCGCCAACGCGTTGAGCTGGTTGTGCATGCCCGACAGCGCCCAGCGCACGCGGCCGACGGTGCGGCCGCGCTGCAGCACCTCGAAGTCCGACGCATCGCCCACGGCGCTGAAGTCGCTCACCGCCGCGCCGAAGCCGCGCCGCTCGCTCCAGCAGCCCTGGTTCAGCACGCGGGCCAGGCTTTCCTCCAGGTCGTTGACGACCACGCGCCCGCTGGGCGGCACGGTGCGCAGCAGATGGTGGAACTGGCGCTCGATCTGCCCCAGGTCGTCGAAGATGTCGGCGTGGTCGAACTCCAGGTTGTTCAGCACCGCCGTGCGCGGGCGGTAGTGCACGAACTTGCTGCGCTTGTCGAAGAAGGCGGTGTCGTACTCGTCCGCCTCGATCACGAATGTGGCCCTCACGCTCCCCGAGGGGGCGCTCGCCGCTTTGGGGCCGCCCGGCGACGGCTCGGGCGAAGCACCGCCTCCCAATCGGGCCGACACGCCGAAGTTCAGCGGCACGCCGCCCACCAGGAAGCCGGGCGACAGGCCGGCCGCCTCCAGCACCCACGCCAGCATTGACGTGGTGGTCGTCTTGCCGTGCGTTCCCGCCACCGCCAGCACGTGGCGGCCCTGCAGCACGTGCGCGGCCAGCCACTGCGGGCCGCTGGTGTAGGGCGCGCCGGCGTCCAGGATCGCCTCCATCAGCGCGAACTTGGGCGAGCCGTCCACCAGCCGCGCGCGCGACACGACGTTGCCGACGACGAAGACGTCGGGCGCCAGGGCCAACTGGTCGGCGCCATAGCCCTCGATCAGGTCGATGCCGAGGGCGCGCAACTGCTCGCTCATCGGCGGGTAGACCTGGGCGTCGCAGCCGGTGACGCGGTGGCCGGCCTCGCGCGCCAGCGCCGCCAAGCCGCCCATGAAGGTGCCGCAAATGCCCAGGATGTGAATGTGCATGCGGCCGATTCTAGGCGGCTTTCAAGACGGCGACCGGGCCGGTTTTCGGATGAAAATCGGCTGCAGCCTATATGGATACTGCGCTTGCAGCTATCAAAACAGGATGGGCGGAGGCCGGCGCTGCCGTCGCGCGCCGCCGCAGGGCAGAATGCGGCCCATGGAAACCCTGACGCACGAGATCGCCGCCGTCGCCGCGCGGCTGGTCGTCGAAGACGGGCTGGACTACGGCGCCGCCAAGCGCCGCGCGCAGAAGACGCTGGGCGCCCCTCCGCGCACGGCGCTGCCGGCCAACGACCTGGTCGAGGCCGAGGTGCGCGCCTACCTCGCGCTGTTCCACGCCGACACCCAGCCCGCTGAACTGGCGGCGCTGCGCCGGCTGGCGCTGCAGTGGATGGAGCGGCTGGCCGAGTTCCGCCCGCACCTGTGCGGCGCGGTGTGGAACGGCACCGCCACGCGCCGCTGCGACGTCCACCTGCAACTGTTCTGCGACGACCCCAAGTCCGCCGAGATCGCGCTGATCGATCACCGCGTGGACCACGTCGCGCGCACCGTGGCCGGCTTCAACGGCGCGGCGGTGGAGGCGCTGAGCTTTTCCAGCCCCTGCCCGGAACTGGGCGAGCCCATCGGCGTGCACTTGATGATTCACGACTGGGGCGACCTGCGCGGTGCCCTGAAGCCTGGCACCGACGGCCAGCCGCCGCGCGGCGACCGCCAGGCGCTGGCGCAGCGCATGGCGCGGGAGACCCAGGCATGACGGCGCCGGGACCGACCCCGCCGGCTGCCGCGCCCGCGCGCGGCAGCCGCCGCTGGGTGCTGGCGGGCGTGGCCGCCCTGGCCGCCGCCGCAGGCGCCGGCGTGGCGTGGCAGCGCTTCCGGCTGGAAGAGGCCGACACCAGCGGATTCTGGGGGCACTCGTTTCCCACGCCCGAGGGCGGCACGCTGGCGCTGGCGGAGTTGCGGGGCCGGCCGCTGCTGGTCAACTTCTGGGCCACCTGGTGCCCGCCGTGCGTCGAGGAGCTGCCGCTGCTGAGCCGTTTCTACACCGACAACCGGGCCGGCGGCTGGCAGGTGCTGGGGCTGGCGGTCGATCAGGTGGAGCCCGTCCGGCGCTTCCTGGCCCGCGCGCCGGTCAGCTTTCCGGTGGCGCTGGCGGGGCTGGCAGGGGTCGATCTGACCCGGGCGCTGGGCAACGCGGCGGGCGGGCTGCCGTTCAGCGTGGTGTTCGATGCCCAGGGTGCGCTGCGGCACCGCAAGATCGGACAGATCCAGCCGGCCGATCTCGCGGTCTGGCGCGGCTGATCCGCTGGCGTCGAGTTGTAGAAATTGAAATCAAATCGGGAAAGTTGCGTCCAAATTGGTTAAGATGAGGCAAATTTAACGAAAACGCTTCATGGACCTGCGCAAACTCAAAACTCTGATCGACCTTGTGTCGGAATCCAACGTCTCCGAACTCGAGATCACCGAAGCCGAAGGCAAGGTGCGCATCGTCAAGGGCGGGCCAGCGGCGCCGGCGCAAGCCCTGATCGTGCCGCATCCGGTTCCGGCTGCGGCCAGCGGGGCACCGGCTCCCGCACCGGCGGCGGCCAGCCCCGCGCCGGCCGCCGTGGCCGAGATCAGGGGCTTCATCGTCAAGTCGCCGATGGTCGGCACCTTCTACCGCGCGGCCAGCCCGGGCGCCAAGTCGTTCGTCGAAGTGGGCCAGAAGGTCAACGAGGGCGACACGCTGTGCATCATCGAGGCGATGAAGATCCTCAACGAGATCGATGCCGAGAAGTCCGGCACCATCACCCAGATCCTGGGCGAGAACGGCCAGGCGGTGGAATACGGCCAGCCGTTGTTCGTCATCGAATAAGCCAACCGCGGAGCAGCGGATGTTCAAGAAGATTCTGGTCGCCAACCGCGGCGAAATCGCTCTGCGCGTGCAGCGTGCCTGCCGTGAGCTGGGCATTCAAGCCGTCATGGTCTATTCTGAGGCCGACAAGGACGCCAAGTACATCAAGCTGGCTGACGAGGCGGTGTGCATCGGCCCGGCGCCCTCGGCGCACAGCTACCTGCACATGCCGGCCATCATCTCGGCCGCCGAAGTGACCGATGCCGAGGCCATCCACCCCGGCTACGGCTTCCTGAGCGAGAACGCCGACTTCGCCGAGCGCGTGGAGAAAAGCGGCTTCCAGTTCATCGGCCCCACGCCCGAGTCAATCCGCATCATGGGCGACAAGGTGTCCGCCAAGCAGGCCATGATCAAGGCCGGCGTGCCCTGCGTGCCCGGCTCGGAGGGCGAGCTGCCCGACGACCCGGCGGCCATCAAGCGCATCGCCAAGGCGGTCGGCTACCCGGTGATCATCAAGGCCGCCGGCGGCGGCGGCGGGCGCGGCATGCGCGTGGTGCACACCGAAGCGGCGCTGATCGGCGCCGTGCAGACCACCAAGGGCGAGGCGGCGGCGGCCTTCAACAACCCGGCCGTGTACATGGAGAAGTTTCTCCAGAACCCGCGCCACATCGAGATCCAGGTGCTGGCGGACAAGTACCGCAACGCCGTCTACCTCGGCGAGCGCGACTGCTCCATGCAGCGGCGCCATCAGAAGGTGATCGAGGAGGGGCCAGCGCCGGGCATCGCGCGCCGCCTGATCGAGCGCATCGGCGAGCGCTGCGTGGCCGCGTGCAAGAAGATCGGCTACCGCGGCGCGGGCACGTTCGAGTTCCTGTACGAGAACGGCGAGTTCTACTTCATCGAGATGAACACCCGCGTGCAGGTGGAGCACCCGGTGACCGAGTGGATCACCGGCGTGGACATCGTGCGCACGCAGATCATGGTGGCGGCGGGTGAGAAGCTGCCCTTCACGCAGCGGCAGATCCAGCTCAAGGGCCACGCCATCGAGTGCCGCATCAACGCCGAGGACCCGTTCAAGTTCACCCCCTCGCCGGGCCGCATCACGCTGTGGCACCCGCCGGGCGGGCCGGGCGTGCGGGTCGATTCGCACGTCTACAACAACTACTTCGTGCCGCCCAACTACGACTCCATGATCGGCAAGATCATCGTCTACGGCGACACGCGCGAGCAGGCCATCGCCCGCATGCAGACGGCGCTGGCCGAGACGGTGGTGGAAGGCATCAGCAGCAACATCCCGCTGCACCGCGAGTTGATGGTGGACGCGCGCTTCCGCGAGGGCGGCACCAACATCCACTACCTGGAGAAGTGGCTGAGCGAGCACCGTCGCTAGCGGCCGGGCGGCGCCTGGGTTATTTGAGCCAGATCGGGCTCAAGCCCGCACCAATATTTCGCTGAAAGCTATTTATTTTGTAGTGAATGCCATGTTTGAACTGCGGCTGATCTGCCCGGAAGATGCCGTCGAGCCGGTCTGCGACGCGCTCCAGGCCCTGGATGCGCTCAGCGTCGGCGTGGAGGACGCGGACGAAGGCACCGAGGCCGAGCGCGCGCTGTTCGGCGAGCCCGGCCTGCCGCCGCCGGCCGAGGGCTGGGCGCGCACCGCGGTCGTGGCGCTGTTCGCCGACGAGGCCGGCGCGCGCGAGGCGGCGCGGCTGTTGCCGGCGCAGGACTTCTTCGCCGGCAGCGCGGTGCAGACCATCGCCCCCGTGCCTGAGCAGGACTGGGTGCGTCTGACGCAGTCGCAGTTCGAGCCGGTGCAGATCACCCCCAGCTTCTGGATCGTGCCGAGCTGGCACGACGTGCCCGCGCGGGCCGAGCGCGTGATCCGGCTCGACCCCGGCCTCGCCTTCGGCACCGGCACGCACCCCACCACCCGCATGTGCCTGCGCTGGATCGCAAGGACGGACCTGAGAGGCCAGCGGGTGCTGGACTACGGCTGCGGCTCCGGCATCCTGGCCATCGGCGCGGCGCTGCATGGCGCGGCGCAGGTGGATGCGGTCGACATCGACGAGGCCGCCGTCCGCGCCACCCGGGACAACGCCGCCGCCAACGGCGTGCGGCTGGCCGCCGGCCTGCCCGATCAGGCGCAGGGCCTGTACGGCACCGTGCTGGCCAACATCCTGGCCACGCCGCTGAAGGTGCTGGCGCCGCTGCTGTGCGGCCACGTCGCGCCCGGTGGCGCGCTGGTGCTGGCCGGCGTGCTGGAGCGGCAGACCGAGGAACTGCAGGCGGCCTACCGGCCCGATCTGGCGCTGCAAGTGGCCGACCGCGAGGATGGCTGGGTGCTGCTCACCGCGCGCCGCGTCTGAGCCTCGCACGGGCGGGGCGCGGGTGGGGCGCCTGCCTACAATCGCCGCAACCATGAACCTGATCACGTGCTGCCCCGCCTGCTCGACCCTGTTCAAGGTCGTGCCGGACCAGTTGCGCATCTCGGCCGGCTGGGTGCGCTGCGGGCATTGCGCGGAAGTGTTCGATGCGCAAGCGCATCTGCAGCCGCAGGGCTTGGGCGCCGAAGTGCCTCAAACCATAGCGCCGGTGTCCGTGCCAGCGCCCGAGCCCATTCCTAATTTCGCATCCCTGCTGCGCCAGCCCGATCAACCCGATGCCGTGGCGGTGTCCCCGGTGGCCTGGCCTGATGAGGCGGCCGAACCAGCCGGGGCCGCCAGCGCGGACGTTGGCGCTGCCGTGCCGGTGGTAGTCCCGCTGGTCGCAGACCCGGCCGCCGCCGAGCCTGTCACCACGGTCGATTTCGTCCTCAGCGACCTGGGGCGGAATGAGGAGGACTCTCAGTTCGATCCGGGCGACGGCTTGCCATCCGCGCCATCCGCCGCGGACGATGCACCGCAAGAGACGCCGTCCTTCGTCGCGCAGGCGCGGCGCCGCGCGTTTTGGGCGTCGCGCCCCGTGCGGCTGGGGCTGGGGCTGGCCGTGGTGGTGCTGGCGCTGGGCCTGGGGCTGCAAATGATCGTCAGCCAGCGCGACTGGCTGGCCGCACGCCATCCGCAACTCGCCCCCGCGCTGGCCGCGCTGTGCCACCCGCTGGGGTGCGCCGTCCAGCCCTACCGGCGCCTGGAGGCGATCGTCATCGACAGTTCCAGCTTCAACCGCGAAGGACCGAATGCGTTCCGCTTCAGCCTCACCCTGCGCAACAGCGCCGGCCTGCCGGTGGCGACGCCGGCCCTCGAACTGGCCCTGACCGATGTGCAGGACCAGGTGATGGTGCGCCGCGTCGTCCACCCGGCCGACTTGGGCGCACCGGCGGCCCTGGCGGCGCGCGGCGAGTTCAGCGGCGCCAGCGCGCTGACCGTGGCCGACGCGTCCCAACCCTCGGCCATCGTCGGCTATCGGCTCAACGCGTTCTATCCCTGACGGCGGCGTGGCCACCTTCGGGTGGCGCGGCGCGCTTTTCCAGCTTTCCAACCCATTGCTTTTCTCATGGCGACTCTGATCTGCGGCTCTCTGGCGTTCGATACCATCATGGGCTTCGAGGGGCGCTTCGCGGCGCAGATCCTGCCCGACCAGCTCCACATCCTGAACGTGTCCTTCCTGGTGCCGAGCCTGCGGCGCGACTTCGGCGGCTGCGCCGGCAACATCGCCTATGCCATGCGCCAGCTGGGTGGCGAGCCCCTGCCGATGGCCACCGTGGGCAACGACGGCGCGGACTACCTGGGGCGCCTGGAGGCGCTGGGCATCAGCACCGAGTTCGTGCGCGAGATCGACGGCACCTACACCGCGCAGGCCATGATCATGACCGACCGCGACAACAACCAGATCACCGCCTTCCACCCGGGCGCGATGATGCAGGCGCACGCCACGCGCGTGCCGTCGCGGCCGGATATCCGGCTGGGCATCATTTCGCCCGACGGGCGCGACGCGATGTTGCAGCACGCCGAGCAGTTCCATGCCGCGGGCATTCCCTTCGTGTTCGACCCCGGCCAGGGCCTGCCGATGTTCGACGGCGCCGAGCTGGCGCACTTCGTCGAGCTGGCGGACTGGGTCACGGTGAACGACTACGAGGGACGCATGCTGTGCGACCGCATGGGCGTGGAACTGGCCGAGCTGTCGCGCCGAGTCCGTGGCTTGGTGGTGACGCTGGCCGGCGAAGGCTGCGAGATCTGGGAAGACGGCAGCAGGACCCTTGTACCCGCCGTCAGGGCGGCGGAGGTGGTGGACCCCACCGGCTGCGGCGATGCCTGGCGCGGCGCGCTGCTGTACGGGCTGGAGCAGGGCTGGCCGCTGGCCCGCTGCGCGGCGCTCGGCAACCGGCTCGGGGCGCTCAAGGTCGCCTCGCGCGGGCCGCAGAACTATGTGGTGGATGGCGTGGCGCCGGGTGTCGCGTGAGCTCGTGGATGGCTCGCGCCGGCTGGTGAACCCTGGTGGCTGACCTTCGCGGCCTGGACGAGAAAAAGCCCGTCACGACGACGCGTGCCGGGCTTGGAGGGTGAAGGAAACCCCAGCCTGGACGGGGCGAGGTCTTCTTCGATGCTCAAGGCTTGTTGGGCGTCGGGAAGGGCCACGCCGCCTGCGGGCTCAGCGTGGTTTTCGCCGCGGGGGCGGCCTTTTTGGCTGCCGCTTTCTTGGCCGGCGCTTTTTTTGCTGCTGCAGGCTTTTTGGCCGGTGCCGCTTTCTTGGCGACGACAGCTTTCTTGGCCGGTACGGCCTTCTTGGCGGGCGCTGCTTTCTTGGCCGGCGCGTCCTTCTTGGCCGGCGCTGCCTTCGTGGCGGGCGCGGCCTTCGTGGCAGGTGCCGCTTTCTTCGCCGGCGCCGCCGCCTTCTTGGCGACTACGGCCTTCTTGGCCGGTGCGGCTTTCTTGGCGGCCGGGGCTTTCTTCGCTACGGCCTTCTTGGCGGCCGGTTTCTTCGCAGTTGCCATGTTTTTCTCCTTGATCAAGTTGAACCATCAACAGCAGGAAACGCTTCGTGCCTGTTGGGACACACAAAGCGATTCATGGCACTGGAGAAGAGTCCATCACCATGAACACGGGCGCAACCCAGCCGTGGCGCCAGGGCGCCACGGCTGGGTTGCTGATTGGATGAGCACACGATCTGGTCGCTTGGTCAGTCCCACGAGAGAGCGCCGCCCGACTGGTACTCGATCACCCGGGTCTCGAAGAAATTGCGCTCTTTCTTCAGGTCGATCATCTCGCTCATCCACGGGAACGGGTTTTCCTCGTTCGGGAAGAGTGCTTCCAGACCGATCTGCGTGGCGCGTCGATTGGCGATGTAGCGCAGGTAGCCCTTGAACATGGAGGCGTTCATGCCGAGCACGCCACGCGGCATGGTGTCTTCGGCGTAGCGGTACTCGAGCTCGACGGCTTTTTGAAACAGCGTTTTGATCTCCGCCTTGAACTCGGGCGTCCACAGGTGCGGGTTCTCGAGCTTGAGCTGGTTGATCAGGTCGATGCCGAAGTTGCAGTGCATCGACTCGTCTCGCAGGATGTATTGGTACTGCTCGGCGGCGCCGGTCATCTTGTTCTGCCGGCCCAGCGCCAGGATCTGGGTGAAGCCGACGTAGAAGAACAAACCCTCCATCAGGCAGGCGAAGACGATCAGGCTCTTGAGCAGGCGCTGGTCGGTCTCGGGCGTGCCGGTGTGGAAGTTGGGGTCCATGATCGCCTCGATGAAGGGGATCAGAAACTCGTCCTTGTCGCGGATCGACTGCACCTCGTTGTAGGCGTTGAAGATCTCCGACTCGTCGAGGCCCAGCGACTCCACGATGTACTGGTAGGCGTGCGTGTGGATCGCTTCCTCGAAAGCTTGGCGCAGCAGGAACTGACGGCATTCGGGCGCCGTGATGTGGCGGTAGGTGCCCAGCACGATGTTGTTGGCGGCCAGCGAGTCGGCGGTGACGAAGAAGCCGAGGTTGCGCTTGACGATGCGGCGCTCGTCCTCGGTCAGGCCGTTCGGGTCCTTCCACAGCGCGATGTCGCGGTTCATGTTCACTTCCTGCGGCATCCAGTGGTTGGCGCAGGTGGCGAGGTACTTCTCCCACGCCCATTTGTACTTGAACGGCACCAGCTGGTTGACGTCGGTCTGGCCGTTGATGATGCGCTTGTCGGCGGCGTTGACGCGGCGCTGGCTGGGGCTGGCGGCGGGTGCCGCGATGGCCGGCGAGGCCTTGGCGGCGGCGAATCCCCGCGCGGCCGAGGACAGCGTTTCGGACACCGGCTGCAAGCGAGGTTGCAGCGTGGCGGGTTGTGCGTCGTCGTCCCAGGTCAACATGGCTTTTCCAATGCTCCGATTATGGGAGCAACGCTATGAAAAGCAAAGCTTTCCCGCGCGTTGCTCAGGGGTGTGTTGCGACAAGGCATCGCGGCGCGCGCCCGTCGCGCGATCAGGCTTACTGGCAGGCTTCGCAGCCCGGGTCGTCGATGGCGCAGAACTTGATGTCGGTGGCCGGCGCGCCGTCGGCCAACTGCGCTGGCGCGGCCATGGCGGCGCGGTCGAGCGCGCTCATCGTGGCCGCCGACGCCGCCGCCATTCCAGCGTTGCCGCCCGAGGACACGGCGTTCAGGCGCCTCGACTGCACCGTCGATTTTTCTGCGTGCGTGGCGCTGGTGGTGCGCAGGTAGTAGGTGGTCTTGAGGCCGCGCAGCCAGGCCAGCGTGTAGGTGTCGTGCAGCTTCTTGCCCGAGGCGCCGGCCATGTAGATGTTCAGCGACTGGGCCTGGTCGATCCACTTTTGGCGACGGGCGGCGGCTTCCACCAGCCATTGGGGTTCGACCTCGAACGCCGTGGCGTACAGCGCCTTGATGTCCTGCGGCACGCGGTCGATCGGACGCAGCGAACCGTCGAAGTGCTTGAGGTCCATCACCATCACGTCGTCCCACAGGCCCAGGCGCTTGAGGTCGTGCACGAGGTAGTGGTTGATGACGGTGAACTCGCCCGACAGGTTGGACTTGACCGACAGGTTGCCAAAGCAGGGCTCGATGGAGGCATCGACGCCGATGATGTTGGAGATGGTCGCCGTCGGCGCGATGGCCACGCAATTGGAGTTGCGCATGCCGTCCTGTTGGATCTTGGCACGCAGCGCGTCCCAGTCGAGCGAGACCGAGCGGTCCACTTCGACGTAGCCGCCGCGCGCCTGCGCCAGCAGGTCCAGCGAGTCGATGGGCAGGATGCCCTTGTCCCACAGCGAGCCTTTGTAGCTGGAATAGCGGCCGCGCTCGCGGGCCAGCTCGGTCGAGGTCCAGTAGGCGTGGTAGCAGATGGCTTCCATCGAGCGGTCGGCGAACTCGACGGCTTGCTCGCTGGCGTAGGAAATGCGCAGTTGGTACAGCGCGTCCTGGAAACCCATCACGCCCAGGCCCACGGGGCGGTGGCGCAGGTTGGAGTCGCGCGCCTTCTTCACGGCGTAGTAGTTGATGTCGATCACGTTGTCGAGCATGCGCATCGCCGTCGAGATCGTCTTCTTCAGCTTCTCGTGGTCGACGCCGCCGTCCTTCAGGTGCTGCAGCAGGTTGACCGAACCCAGGTTGCAGACGGCGGTTTCGGTGTCGCTGGTGTTCAGCGTGATCTCGGTGCACAGGTTGGACGAGTGCACCACGCCGGCGTGCTGCTGCGGCGAGCGCACGTTGCAGGCGTCCTTGAAGGTGATCCAGGGATGGCCGGTCTCGAACAGCATCGAGAGCATCTTTCGCCACAGGTCGGTGGCCGGGATGGTCTTGCTGGGCCGGATCTCGCCGCGCGCGGCCTTGTCTTCGTAGGCCACGTAGGCGCGCTCGAAATCGGCGCCGAACAGGTCGTGCAGATCGGGCACGGAGGAGGGCGAGAACAGCGTCCAGTGGCCCTTTTCCATCACGCGGCGCATGAACAGGTCGGGAATCCAGTTGGCCGTGTTCATGTCGTGCGTGCGGCGGCGGTCGTCGCCGGTGTTCTTGCGCAGCTCCAGGAACTCCTCGATGTCCAGGTGCCAAGTCTCCAGGTAGGTGCACACCGCGCCCTTGCGCTTGCCGCCCTGGTTGACGGCCACGGCGGTGTCGTTGACCACCTTGAGGAAGGGCACCACGCCCTGCGACTCGCCGTTGGTGCCCTTGATGTGGCTGCCCAAAGCACGCACGCGCGTCCAGTCGTTGCCCAGGCCGCCGGCGAACTTGGACAGCAACGCATTTTCCTTGATCGACTCGTAGATGCCATCGAGGTCGTCCGGCACCGTGGTCAGGTAGCAGCTCGACAGCTGCGAGCGCAGCGTGCCGCTGTTGAAGAGGGTCGGCGTGCTCGACATGAAATCGAAGGACGACAGCACCTCGTAGAACTCGATGGCGCGCGCCTCGCGGTCGATCTCGTTGAGGGCCAGGCCCATGGCCACGCGCATGAAGAAGGCCTGCGGCAGCTCGATGCGGGTCTTGCGCACGTGCAGGAAGTAGCGGTCGTACAGGGTCTGCAGGCCCAGGTAGTCGAACTTCAGGTCGCGCTCGGCCTTCAGCGCCGCGCCCAGGCGCGCCAGGTCGTATTGCAGCAGGCGCTCGTCGAGCAGCTCGTTGTCCACGCCCTTCCTGATGAAGCGCGGGAAGTAGTCGGCATAGCCTTCGCTCATTTCCGCGTGGGTGATCTCGCGGCCCAGCACTTCCTTGAAGATCGTGTGCAGCAGCAGGCGGGCGGTGGCATAGGTGTAGTCGGGGTCCTTCTCGATCAGCGTGCGGGCCGCCAGGATGGAGGCCTTGTAGACCTCGTCGAGCGGCACGCCGTCGTAGAGGTTGCGCATGGTCTCGGTGACGATGGGCTCGGCTCTCACGTGGTCGCCCAGGTTGGCGCAGGCCGACTGCAGCAGCGCATGCAGCGCCGCCGCGTTCAGCGGCACGCGCTCGCCGCCATCCAGCACGTGGATCTGCGGCGCGGCCGGCGCGGCCTGCTCGCCCTGCTTCAGGCGCTCCTGCGCGCGGCGCTCGCGGTACAGCACGTAGGCGCGGGCCACTTCGTGGTGGCCGCTGCGCATCAGGCCCAGCTCGACCTGGTCCTGCACATCCTCGATGTGGAAGGTGCCACCGCCCGGACGCGAGCGCATGAGCGCCCGCACCACGGCCTGGGTCAGGCCGTCCACCACTTCGCGCACGCTGGCCGAGGCGGCGCCTTGCGCGCCATGCACGGCCAGGAACGCCTTCATCAGCGCCACCGCGATCTTGCTGGGCTCGAAAGCGACCACCGCGCCGTTGCGGCGCATGATCTGGTAGTGCGCCAGCGCGGCGTTGGCCACCATCGGCGTGCCGCTGGCCGCTTGCGGCCCGGAGAGGGCGGGTTGACGGGAGGCGGGCGTGGCGCTGCGGGCTGTCTGCATGGAGTCCTCTGGTGAAAGCGTGAACGGGCGCACGGATGGCGCGGCATGGCGGCCGGTTGTCGGGGCCGTGGTCCGTGGCCCGGTGTGGTGATGTTATGGGGGCGAAACGGACGGACGCACTATATCTTGTGGCTGATCGAACAGCAAGACACTAGATGTAGTGGTTATGCGAGGTGCGTCGAATCGTTCACGATGGCCGCCGTCAGGGGGCGCGGGCCATCACCGCGCAGGGCGCGTCGTTGCTGGCAACGGCACCGCAAGTCCTTGCTGCATGCTGCTTGCCGGGCGATTTGGGCGGGCAAGGCGCATGACGGCGTGCTTTCCTGCCCGGCGTGCGCCGTGGGCGCGGGAACGGGGCATGACGCGCGGGCGTGGATTACCCTGCCGCGCCGTCGGGAAAAGCGCGCGCCGGCCAGCCCAGCATGCGCCGCAGCCGCGCCCAGTCGAACCCCGGGCCGGGGTCGCCCTTGCGGCGGGGCGCGATGTGCTCGTGTCCGGTGATGGCGTCGATCGGGTGACGCGCCGCCAGTGCGGCGCAGAGGCTGGCCAGGGTTTCGTACTGGGCCGGCTCGAAGGGGCCGCCCTCCAGGCCTTCCAGTTCGATGCCGACGGAGAAATCGTTGCAGTTTTCGCGCCCGGCGTGGCGCGAGACGCCCGCGTGCCAGGCGCGCGCGCCGGTGCCGACGAACTGCCACAGCGCGCCGTCGCGCCGGACGTAGAAATGCGCCGACACCTCCAGCCCGCGAATCTGCTGGAAGTAGGGGTGCGCGTCCCAGTCGAGCGTGTTGGTGAACAAGGCCTGCACGTGCTCGCCCTGGAACTCGCCCGGCGGCAGGCTGATGGAGTGCACCACGATCAGGCTCGCGTCCATGCCCGCGGGCCGCGGGCCGTGGTTGGGCGAAGGCAGTGCTCGCGCAAAGGCGTACCAGCCCTGGCGCCATAGCGGCGCGGCGTCATCCGCTGGCATCGTCCGCGCTGTTCTCGCCCGAGGGGGCGGTGATGCCCAGGCGCGCCATGCGGTAGCGCATCTGGCGCAGGTTCAGCCCCAGGCGCGCCGCCGCGGCGGTGCGGTTGAAGCCGGTTTCGCCCAGCGCGCGCACCAGCACCAGGCGCTCCTGCTCGTCGAGCCAGGCTGCCAGGTCGCAGGGCAGGGCCGGCGGCGGGCTGCCGGACGCGCGGGGCGCCGCCGGGGGGGCTGCCACGGCGTCCGGCACCGTCTCCACCGGGTCGGGCGCCGCCGTGCCGGCCGTATCCATCAGGGGCGCCGGGTCGCCAAAGACCGAGTCCCGGCCCTCGTCCAGGGCGATGGCGCGGTGCAGCAGGTTCTCCAGCTCGCGCACGTTGCCTTCCAACGGCGCGCTGGCGATCTCCTGCATCTGACGGGCCGGCAGGCGCGGCACTTCTGCGCCTGATTCGAGTGCTATCCGCGCAATCAAGGCCTCGCAAAGCGCCGGAATGTCTTCTCGGCGCTCACGCAGCGGCGGCACCGCGATCTCGATCACGTTCAAGCGGTAGAACAAGTCCTGCCGGAAGCGGCCGGCCTGCACCTCGGCCGCCAGGTCCTTGTGGGTGGCGCTGACGATGCGCACGTCCACCGGCTCCTCCTGCGTCGTGCCCAGCGGCCGCACGCGCCGCTCCTGGATGGCGCGCAGCAGCTTGGCCTGCATGGCCATCGGCAGATCGCCGATCTCGTCCAGGAACAGCGTGCCGCCGCGCGCCGCCTGGAAGAAGCCCTCGCGGTCCTGCAGGGCGCCGGTGTACGAACCCTTGCGCGCGCCGAAGAACTCGGCCTCCAGCAGGTTTTCCGGGATGGCGCCGCAGTTGACTGGCACGAAGGGGCCGTGGCCGCGGTGGCTGCAGGCGTGGACGGCGCTGGCCACCAGTTCCTTGCCCGTGCCCGATTCGCCCTGCACCAGCACCGGCGCCATGCTGCGCGCGACCTTGGCGATGCGCTGCTTGACGCCGCGCATCGCCCTGGACTCGCCGACCAGCCGGGCCAGCGCGCCGCTCGCCGCGCCCGTCCCCGCGTCCGCCGCGCCGGCGGTGGGCGCCGGGTTCTGCCCCGGCCCCTGGCTGGCGGCTTGCGGCGCCTGCAGCGCCGCGCTGACGACGCCGCGGAACTGCTTGAGATCGACCGGCTTGGTGAGGTAGTCGAACGCGCCGCACTTGAGCGCTTCCACGGCGTTCTCGGCCGAGCCGAAGGCGGAGATCATGATGCAGCGCTCGCGGCGCTGCTCGGCCGCCATGCCGCGCAGCAGCTCCAGCCCCAGGCCGTCGGGCAGGCGCATGTCGGTGATGACGACGTCGAACTGCTGCCCGCTCAGCTGTTCGCGCGCCTCGGCCAGCGAGCCCGCCGCCTGCACGTGGTGGCCCTCGCGCAGCAGCGTCAGCTCGTAGAGCGTGCGCAGGTCGGGTTCGTCGTCCACCACCAGCACGCGGGCCGTGGCGGGAGATGCCGGTGCCGCGTTCATGAGACCGCCAGATCCTCCAGTTGCCATGTCGATTGCCCGCCGTGCGCGCGGCGGAAGCTGACGAAGAATTCATTGCCCTCCACGATGCGGCCGTCTTCGCGGCAGATGAACAGGCCCAGAATCCACAGCGGGATGGACTGGGTCAGCAGGTGGACGCTCACATGCAGGCCGACGATCGCCAGCGCGACCAGCACGCGCGCCGACATGAAGGCCGTCCACAGGCGCGCGAAACCCAGGGTGTCGGCCTGCGCCGGCATGGAGATGCGCCGGGGCGGCGCGGGCGCGCCGGGCGGCGGCAGGGCGGACGCGCCGAACCAGGTGGGCGGTTCCGGCGGCGCTGGCCTCATCGGAGGGCCTTCGGCGTGGCGATGCGCGGGTTCATGCGCCCTCGGCCTCCTGGCGGTGGGCCGCGCAGCAATAGCCGCCTTGCCGGCCGTGGACCACCATGTCGCCCGGCACGTGCACGCCGCAGCGGGCGCAGCGCACCATGGGCAAGGCCGCCTGTCCGCTCGGGCGCGCCGGGTCGCGGGTGGGCGGCAGGCGCCGGCCGCGCCGCCACAGCCACACGCCGGCCAGCACCACCAGCAGCACGATCAGCAGCTTCATGCCGCGCGCTCCAGCAGCACTTCCGCCACGAAGCGCGAGCCCACGTAGCCCAGCAGCAGCAGCGCCGTGCCCGCATACAGCACACGCACCGCGCGCCGCCCGCGCCAGCCGAAGCGCCAGCGCCCGATCAGCAGCAGGGCGAACACGGCCCACGACAGCACGGTGAACACACGCTTGTGGTCCCAGCGCCAGCCGGCATGCGCCGAGCCGTAGAGCTGCTCGCCGAAGAACAGGCCCGCCAACAGCGTGAGCGTGAGCAGCACGAAGCCGGCGCCGACGAAGCGGAACATCAGCCGCTCCAGCGTCAGCAGCGGCACGCCGCCGTTGCCCGCCGGCGCGGCATGGCGCATCTGCCGCTCGGCGCGCGTCATCAGCCAGCCATGGGCCACGGCGGCGGCGAACAGCCCGTAGGCCGACAGGCCCAGCGCCCAGTGCAGCGCCAGCAGCGGCGAGGACGTGGCCGGCAGCGGCGTGCCCGGAAACAGCAGCGCCAGCACGATGGCCACCGTGCCGAAGCCCGCCAGCGTCCAGCGCGCCTTCATCCGCGGGTAGAGCTGGCTCTCGATGGCGTAGACGGTGAGCACCAGCCACACCGTGATGGACAGCGCCGGGGCGAAACCAAAGCGCGGCGCCTCGCCCGCCAGGCCGCAGGCCAGCAGCACGCCGTGCAACACCCAGGCCAGCAGCAGCACCCGGCGCGCGCTGACAGGGCCGAGCGCCCGCGCCGCCAGCGCCGGCACGGCGTAGGCCAGGGCGGCCGCCGCGCCGAGCAGCAGGCTGAGCGGGGAGGCGCTGGCTAGAATCATGGGCACAGTTTAGCGGTTCGCCCCCCGTCGCCGGGGCCGCGCGAGCGCCCCTTTCCCCGCCTTATCGCCCGCCCGCCGCGGCGGCGTGAACCCACCATGGCCACAGCCCTCACCGACAAACTCTCCAGCCTGGTCAAGAAGATCAGCGGCCAGGCCCGCATCACCGAAGACAACGTGCAGGACATGCTGCGCGAGGTGCGCATGGCCCTGCTGGAGGCCGACGTGGCGCTGCCCGTGGTGCGCGACTTCATCGCCCGCGTCAAGGACAAGGCCCTGGGCCAGGAGGTGCTGGGCAGCCTCAAGCCCGGCCAGGCGCTGGTGGGCATCGTCAACCGCGAGCTGGCGGCGACGATGGGCGCGGGCGTGAGCGACCTCGACCTGGCCGCCCAGCCGCCCGCCGTGATCCTGATGGCCGGCCTGCAGGGCGCCGGCAAGACCACCACCACGGCAAAATTGGCGCGCCACCTGATCCAGCGGCGCAAGAAGAAGGTGCTGACCGTGTCGGGCGACGTGTACCGGCCCGCCGCCATCGAGCAGCTCAAGACGGTGACGCAACAGGCCGGCGCCGACTGGTTCCCGTCCTCGCCCGATCAGAAGCCACTGGACATCGCCCGCGCCGCGCTCGACCACGCCCGCAAGCACTTCTACGACGTGCTGCTGGTCGACACCGCCGGCCGTCTGGCCATCGACGAGGCGCTGATGCAGGAGATCAAGACCCTGCACGCCGCGCTGAACCCGGTCGAGACCCTGTTCGTGGTCGATGCCATGCAGGGCCAGGACGCCGCCAACACCGCCCGGGCCTTCAAGGACGCGCTGCCGCTCACCGGCATCGTGCTGACCAAGATGGACGGCGACGCGCGCGGCGGCGCGGCGCTGTCGGTGCGGCAGATCACCGGCGCGCCCATCAAGTTCGCCGGCGTCAGCGAGAAGATCGACGGCCTGGAGGTGTTCGACGCCGAGCGCCACGCCGGCCGCATCCTGGGCATGGGCGACGTGGTGGCGCTGGTCGAGCAGGTCGCCGCCAACGTGGACATGGAGGCCGCCAAGAAGCTGGCCGAGAAGGTCAAGAGCGGCAGCGGCTTCGACCTGCAGGACTTCCTGGGCCAGCTCCAGCAGATGAAGCAGATGGGCGGTATTTCCAGCCTGCTGGACAAGCTGCCCGCCCAGATGGCCGCCAAGACCACCGACGCCGACATGACCCGCGCCGAGCGCGACATCCGCCGCAAGGAAGGCATCATCAACAGCATGACCGCGCTGGAGCGCCGCAAGCCCGATCTGCTCAAGGCCAGCCGCAAGCGCCGCATCGCCGCCGGCGCCGGCGTGCAGGTGCAGGAAGTCAACCGCCTGCTCAAGGAGTTCGAGCAGATGCAGGGCATGATGAAGCAGATGAAGGGCGGCGGCCTGATGAAGATGATGCGCCGCATGGGTGGCATGAAAGGCCTGGGCGGCCTGATGCCCGGCGGCATGCCGCCGGGCATCGGCGGGCCGGGCGGGCCCAAGCTGCCGTTCAAGTGAGCCTGGGCGGCGGATTCAAAGCAATTTTGGCCTCTAGCCAGCGCCAGTATTGCGGTGATAGCTATTAAAAAATGAGTAACCAGGCGCGGCCCGCGAACCCTGAGCGCCCCGTGCGTGTGCTGATGGTCTGCATGGGCAACATCTGCCGCAGCCCCACGGCGCACGGCGTGTTCGAGCAGATGGTGCGCGACGCCGGCCTGGCCGGCCGCATCGCCGTCGATTCGGCCGGCACGCACGGCTACCACGTCGGCGCGCCGCCCGATGCGCGCGCGCAGGCGCACGCCCGCCGACGCGGCTACGACCTGAGCGCCCAGCGCGCCCGCCAGCTCACGCGGCGCGACTTCGACGATTTCGACCTCGTGCTGGTCATGGACGCCGCCAACGAGCGTGCCGCCCGTGCCCTGTGCCCGCCCGGCGCGCGGCAGCGCCTGCGCCGGCTGACCGACTTCTGCACGCGCCACGCCACCACCGAAGTGCCCGATCCGTACCACGGCGGCGATGCCGGCTTCGAGCAGGTGCTGGACCTGGTGGAAGACGCCTGCGCCGGCCTGCTGCGGACGCTGGCGGCGCGTTAGCGGCTACACCGCCGCCAGGCAGCGCCCCTGCGCCGCCAGCCGCGCGAAGCCCTGGGCCAGGAAGTCCAGCAACTGCCGCACCGCCGGCCGCATGCCCCGGCGCGAGGCGAAGGCGGCCTGGATCAGGCTCTCTGGCGGCGCCCAGCCCGGCAACAAGGCAATCAGGCGCCCTTGCGCCAGCGCCTCGTGCACCAGCAGGCGCGGCAGCGGCGCGCAGCCCACGCCGGCCAGCGCGGCGCACAGCAGGGTGGCCATGTCGTTGGCGATCAGGCGCGGCTCGTGCGGCACCTCGGCCTGCGCACCCTCGGGGCCGGCCAGCGTCCACAGCCGCTCCTCGCGCGAATTGCCCAGGCCCAGCGTGGGCAGGCGCGCCAGGTCCCGCGGCGTGGCCGGCGGCGCGGCGGCGGCCAGCAGCGCGGGCGCGGCCACCAGCACGTGCGGGCTGCGCGCCAGCGGGCGGACGATCTCGTCGCCCCGGCCCGGCGCGTGGCCGGCCGGTGCGGGCCGCGCGCGCAGCGCCAGGTCGATGCCGTCGTGCCACACGTCGGCGTTGCGGTTGGTCGATTCGACCTGCACCTGCACGCGCGGCCAGGCGCGCAGGAAGCCGGCCAGCAGGTCGGCCACGCCGTGCTGCAGCAGCGCGGGCGGGCAGATCAGGCGCACGCTGCCGCGCGGCTCGCGGCTCTGCTCGGCGGCCAGCGCCTCGGCGGCCTCGGCCTCGGTCAGCATGGCGCGGGCGTGCTGGGCCAGCTCCTGCCCGATCTCGGTGATGGCGAAGCGCCGCGTGGTGCGCTGCAGCAGGCGCAGGCCCAGGCGCGCTTCCAGCGCGGCGATGCGGCGGCTCAGGCGCGACTTGGGCACGCCGGTGGCGCGCTCGGCGGCGGCAAAGCCGCCGTGCTCGACCACGGCGGCGAAGTAGCCCAGGTCGTTCAAGTCATGCATGGTGATTGTTCCATTGATGGAATGATGAATCCCATTTTGCCGTCTTTCATTGAGATTGGATCGGCCGTACATTCAATCCATGCGCTGGCGGATCGGCCAGCGTTCCGCCTCACAGGAGTCTCGTCATGAAAAAAGCGCTTTCCGTCCGCAGCGCGCCCGGCCGCCATTGGGTGGGCGACGGCTTTCCCGTGCACGGCCTGTTCGGCTACAGCGGCGAGGGCGTGGCCGAGCGCAGCCCGTTCCTGCTGCTGGACTACGCCGCGCCGACCGAGTTCTCGCCCGCGGGGCACCGCCGCTGCGTGGGCAGCCACCCGCATCGCGGCTTCGAGACCGTGACCATCGTCTACGACGGCGAGGTGGAGCACCGCGACTCCACCGGCGCCGGCGGCGTCATCCGCCGGGGCGACGTGCAGTGGATGACGGCCGGCGGTGGCATCGTGCACGAGGAGTTCCACTCCGGCGACTACGCCGCGCGCGGCGGGCCGTTCGAGATGGTGCAGCTGTGGGTCAACCTGCCCGCCCGGGACAAGATGGCGCCGGCCGGCTACCAGGCCCTCGCCGACGCGCGGATTCCCGCCGTGGCGCTGCCCGACGGCGCCGGCCAGGTGCGCGTGATCGCCGGCACGTTCGAGGGCGCGGCCGGCCCCGCGCGCACCTTCACGCCCATGAACGTGCTGGACGTGCGCCTGCGCGCCGGGCGCACGGTGGCGCTGCCGCAGCCCGAGGGCTGGACCACGCTGGTGGTGGTGCTGGCCGGCACCGTGGCCGTCAACGGCGACACCGTGCTGCGCGCGGCCGAGATGGCCACGCTGTCCACGGCAGGCACGGGTTTGACCATCGAGGCCAACGGCGACGCCAAACTGCTGGTGCTGGCCGGTGAGCCCATTGACGAGCCGGTGGTGGGCTACGGACCGTTCGTGATGAACAGCCCGCAGCAGATCACGCAGGCCATCGAGGACTTCAACAGCGGCCGCTTCGGCCGCGTGTGAAGAGTCGATTGCTTCAATATTGATAGCTGTTACCGCAATATTCACACCGGCTGAAGGCCAAAAACACTCGAAATCCCGGGTGCTTTGCCGGCCCGTGCCGGGCCCGCCATACTTGATCACCCGACTTTCTTCCAGGAGCCTCCCATGACCGATCTGCTCCCCGTCGTCCTCAACGAAGCCGAGCACCGCTTCGAACTGGTGGTGGACGGCCACAGGGCCTACGAAGTGTTCGAGCGCTTTCCCGGCGGCATCGCCTACCTGCACACCGTCGTGTCCCCGGCGCTGGAAGGGCGCGGCATCGGCAGCCGCTTGGTCAGGCACGTGCTGGACTACGCGGTGCGGCACCATCTTCTGGTGCGTCCCGACTGCCCGTTCGTGAAGGCCTACATCGACCGCCACCCAGAATACCAGTCCATCTCACTGGCGCACGGCGCTGGTCGGAGCCAGCCATGACCGCCGCCCCGCAACGCTACGCGTCCCGCGTCTCCATCGTCGGCGAGGACACGCCCGTCGCGCGCGCCCTGCCGCACCGCGAGCGCCGGCTGGTGGGCGCCTGGTGCTTCCTCGACCACGCCGGCCCGGTGCAGTTCGCGCCCGGCGCCGGCATGCACGTGGGCGCGCACCCGCACATCGGCCTGCAGACCTTCACCTGGCTCATCGAGGGCGAGGTGGTGCACCGCGACTCGCTGGGCAACGAACAGGTCATCCGTCCCGGCCAGGTCAACCTGATGACCGCCGGGCGCGGCATCGCCCACACCGAGGACTCGCTGCACGAAGGCGCGCGCCTGCACGCGGCGCAACTGTGGATCGCGCTGCCCCGGGGCGAGCACGCGCGCGAACCCGCGTTCCAGAACCATCCCGAACTGCCGCGCCTGCCCGTCGGCGGCTTCACCGCCACCGTGCTGGCCGGCAGCGCCTGGGGCCAGGCTTCGCCCGCCACCATCTACACGCCGCTGGTGGGCATCGACCTCAGCGCCGCCGGCGCCGCGCATGCCGAAGTCCCCCTGCAGGCCGACTTTGAATACGCCGCCCTGGTGCTGCGCGGCAGCGCCCAAGTGGCCGGCGAGGCGCTGTCGCCCGGCGAATGGCTGTACTTCGCGCCCGGCCGCACCGTGCTGGGCGTGCAATGCGACGGCGAAGCCCAGTTACTGCTGCTGGGCGGCATGCCCTTTGGCGAAGACATCCTCGTGTGGTGGAACTTCGTCGCCCGCACCCAGGCCGAAATGGAACAGGCCCTGGCCGACTGGAACGCCCAGCCCAACACCGGTGGGCGCTTTGGCACCGTGCGCGCGGGCACCCTGGCCGCGCCGCTCAAGGCGCCCAGCCTGGAGGGGGTGCATTTGCGGGCGGGCGGGTAGGCGGCTGCTGATATTTACCCTCTCCCTCTGTGAATGGTTGGTTCTGCGGCGCCACGCTGTCGATCAAGCGGAAGTACGCCGACAAGATGGTGTGGGGGCCAGCGAGGGGCTGGAGTGCGGCTTGGATCGCAGACGGCATCGGGCTGCGGCACGCCCCTCAACCCCGGGAAACCGATACCCCCATCCCCGCGCCTGGCATGCAAAAAAACGTCACCGATGACCCTGAGCCCTACGGCCCATACGCCTCATTTCAGATGTGCAAGCCGGCATGTGGACGGAGATACACGACAACTTTCACGCCGGCGATGCCGACGAATGGCTGTCTTCGGCCAAGAACCTGGGCAAGTGCGGCTATTTGCTGCGCGTCAGCGGGAAAAGCATGCATGCGCCCGGCGAACGCTTCAGCTTTCCGAAGGG
Organism: Ottowia sp.; assembly: GCF_016703145.1. Lineage (GTDB taxonomy): Bacteria > Pseudomonadota > Gammaproteobacteria > Burkholderiales > Burkholderiaceae_C > Ottowia. The sequence continues at coordinate 1,096,896 of NZ_JADJCO010000003.1, forward strand.
GATGATCCTGCACGTCAACCCAGGCATGACCCCGCAGCCCGGCCAGTTCGTCATTGTTCGGCGAGGCGCCGGTCTCGCTGCAGCCACATTCAAACGCTATGTCTTGATGGATGGCAATCCGTATCTGGAAGCGATCAACCCAAATTGGCCACCGGACGAGAAGTACATCAAGCTTCACCCTCACCGCCCGCTGCCCGACGCAGGACGCGGCAAACCCATACGAGCAGATGCGCGTGCGCCTTGCCGAAATCGACGCGCCCGAGCGCAAACAGCCCTTCGGGAACGTGAGTAGACAGCACCTCGCGGCGCTGTGCTTCAAGACCGAGGCCACGATCCGGCAGACTGCGACGGATCGCTATGGCCGCACGGTGGCGCGGGTGGAGTGCCGCGGGCGCGATGCCGATCTTGTAGAGCGCCACGTCATCCCTGGGCACCCGCACTACACCAGGCCGCCAGGCGTTGAGCCGCTGTACTGCGGATGCCCGCTTTGTTGGCGGGAGTAGCTGACCCATCCCCACCCAGCCGCCCACCGAGGCGGTTTTTTGTGGGTGCAGGTGGTGCAGGACTGATTGCGCCTACAGCCGCCCCGCTTCCAGATCGGCCCGAAGCGCCTCGCTGGCCCGCGTTTGCCAGCCCGGCCCCGAAGCTCTGAGCGCTGCCAGCACGTCCGGGGCAAGGCGCAGCGTGGTCAGCACCTTGGTACTGGCCTTGGCCGACCCAGCCGGTCGGCCGCGCCGCTTGGCAATCTGCTCCGGCGTGGTCATGCGCCCCACCACACCCGTCGCCGCCTCTCGCAGCGATTGCCGCAAGCCTGGCAGCGCGTGGCCCGCGTCAGCCTCCACGGCACGGGCTACCTTTTCCACGTCCATCTGCTGGAAGTCTTTCAGGCTTTGAATGGTCTTCATGGTCATTTCCTCTTGATGTCCTTGGGCAGAACATTGGCCTGCACCGCCTTTGTGTAGACCTGCACCATCAGCAAGGCACCGTCAGCGCGCAGAACGTAGTAGATCGCGCGGGCGCCGCCCCGCTTGCCCCGGCCTTTCACCGCCCAGCGCACCTTGCGCGCGCCGCCAGCACCCGGAACACGTCACCCGCCTCCGGGTTCAGGCAGAGCCAGGCAAAGAAATCCAAACGCTCCTGCTCCGTCCACACCGCATCTGCTTGCTTGACGAATTCGGCGGTTTCGATGACCGTGAGCATGTATTGATTGTAGCTACGATTAATTTGTGCGGCAAGTCTTTGTTTGTAGCCACGCGGCCAATTCGCGGCCTATTGCCAGGGCTTTACTGGGTTCAGCATTCATGAAGTGGGGCTCAGGTTCACCTTCTCGCCAAACCCGCCCCTACAACAACGGCCCCACCGTCGCCATCATGTTGTGCCAGATGCGCCGGTACCAGGGCCAGTGCAGCACTTCATCCAGTGTGACGGGCACGGACTGGTTGATGTATTGATGCTGGCGCGCGCGCACGTCGGCGGTGGTGGCGGCGTCTTGCAGCAGCAGGTTGTTTTCAAAGTTCAAATCAAAGCTGCGCAGATCCAGGTTGGTGGAGCCGAGGAGCGTGACCTGGCCGTCCACCGTGAGGGTTTTGGCGTGCAGCAGGCCGCCGCGGAATTCGTGCAGCGCCACGCCGGCGGTGAGCAGGCGCCGGTAGGTGCTGCGGCTGGCGGCGCCCACCACCCACGAATCGTTGCGCGCGGGCAGGATCAGGGTGACCCGCACGCCGCGCCAGGCGGCGGCGCACAGGCTTCGAGCACGGTGGCGTCGGGCACGAAGTAGGGCGTGGAGATGGTCAACTCGCTGCGCGCGGCGGCGATCAGCACGGACAGCAATTGCGGCGTGGCCAGCGGGCGTTCGGTGGGGCCCATGGCCGTGACGACGGCGGGAAAGCCGTCGGCGACGGGGGCGGCCAGCGGCTGGAAGGGGTCGAAGCTCTGGCCGGTGGTCTGCATCCAGTCGCTGGCGAACAGCCACTGCATTTGCGACACCACGCGGCCGCGCACGCGCAGCATCACATCCACCCAGGGGGCGTATTTGGCCTTGACGCGAAAGGCTTCGTCGGCGCAGTTCTGGCTGCCCACGTAGGTGATGCTGCCGTCGATGAGCGTGATCTTGCGGTGGTTGCGCAGGTCGATGCGGCTGGTGAGCAGCACTTTCAGCAGGTTGCCAAAGGGCAGCGCGATGGCGGTCTGCACGCCGGCTTCGCGCATCTGGCGCCACAGCGGCGAATGGATGAAAGCGCGCGAGCCCAGGCCGTCGACCATGGCGCGGCAGGTGACGCCGCGCTGGGCGGCACGCATCAGCGCGTGGGCGGTGCGGGTGCCGGTTTCATCGTTCAGCCAGATGTAGTACAGCACGTTGATCTCGCGCTCGGCCGCGTCCATGTCGGCCAGCATGCGCTCGCGCGCGGCGGCGCCGTTGGCCATCAGCTCGCCGTGGTTGCCCGGCACCGGGTGCACGCCGTTGATGGAGGCCGCGTAGCCGAAGGCGGGCAACCAGGCGGGCGCGATCATGCGGGCGGTGTCGGCCGCGTCGCCCAGCACCTCGCGCGCGGCGGGGTGGCCGGCCAGGCGCGCAGCCATGAAGTCGGCCGTGCGCTGCTCGCGCCGCAGCACGTAGCGGCCAACGGTGACTTCGCCGAACAGCAGGTACAGCACGCAGCCCAGGTAGGGCAGCACGATGATGGTGGCCAGCCAGGCCATGCGCGCGTCGGGGTTCAGGTCGTCGCGCAGCAAAATGCGCCCGCCCACGCCCAGGACCAGCAAAGTGTGTAGCAGCAGAAACAGCATGGGCGGCATTTTGGCGCAGGGCGGGCGCGGCGCGTGCGCCAGAATCGCCCGCATGACCAATGGCACCCCCACAGTCCACGGCCCAGCAATGAAGAAGCGCTCACTGATAGACGACACCGTTCACGCAGTGGCCCTGTTTGAGGGCCTGAAGGGCCTGGCGGCGCTGGCGCTGGGGCTGGGGTTCAAGGCGCTGCAGCAGCGCGACCTGCACGAACTGGCGGTGGCGCTGGTGGGCCGGCTGCACCTGCACGCCGACTCGCACCTGCCGGCCGTGTTCATCGGCTGGTCGGACAAGCTGCAGGAGGTGCACCCGGCCCAGGTGCTCACGCTGGCGCTGGCCTACGCGGTGCTGCGCTTTGCCGAAGCCTGGGGCCTGTGGCGCGACCGGCCCTGGGCCGAATGGCTGGCGGCGCTTTCCACCGGCCTGTACCTGCCGTTCGAGCTGATGCACCTGGCGCACCGGCCGAGCGCGGTGTCGGCCGGCGTGGTGCTGTTCAATGTGGCGGTGGTGGCGCTGATGGTGTGGCGCCTGCGGCTGCGCCGGCAAACCGTAAACTCATAGTCAAAAAGCCCTCCAGCCAGCGCTGGACAAGCGCCATGCGCTATATATAGAATAGCTTAAACGTCTGTGATGTGGCAGGCGAGAGACCATGCGAGAGGTGTGCGCCATGCAGACGGAGAGCCGCTTGAACGAACGCCGTCGCCTGGCGCTGGCCCTGCTGGCGGCGGGCTGGCTGGCCGGTTGCGCCAGCCGGCCGGCGTCGCGCACCAGCGCGGGCGGAGCCGTCGGTACCGGCGGCGGCGGGGTGCGCCGCGCGCCGGCCGTGCCCACGCCGCCCAGCCTGCCGCCGCTCAACCTGGACCCCGCCGAGCGCGAGGGCGCCGTCGCCAACGCCATGCTGCTGGTGAACACGCCCTACACCTACGGCGGCAACACGCCGCAGGGCGGCTTTGACTGCAGCGGCCTGATTCAGTATGTATTTCAGCAAGTGACGGGCGGCACGCGCCGCCTGCCGCGCAGCACCGCGCAATGGGCCGCGTCCACCGTACCGGTTCAGGACGCGCAGATGCAGCGCGGCGACCTGGTGTTCTTCAACACCACCGGCACGCCGTTTTCGCACATGGGCCTGCTCGTGGGCGACGAGCAGTTCGTGCACGCGCCCAGCAGCGGCGGCATCGTGCGCAAGGCCAGCCTGGACAATCGCTACTTCGCCACGCGCTACCTGGGCGCGCGGCGGGTGTTTGCTACCTGAGGCCGGCCGCCGCCCGCAGCGCCTGGGCCTTGTCGGTGCGCTCCCAGGTGAACTCGGGCTCCTCGCGCCCGAAGTGGCCATAGGCGGCGGTCTTCTGGTAGATGGGGCGCAGCAGGTCGAGCATCTGGATGATGCCCTTGGGCCGCAAGTCGAAGTGCTCGCGCACCAGTTGGGCGATGCGCTCGTCGGGGATCGTGCCCGTGCCCTCGGTGTAGATGGTGATGTTCATCGGCTCGGCCACGCCGATGGCGTAGGCCACCTGGATCTGGCACTGGCGCGCCAGCCCGGCGGCCACGATGTTCTTGGCCACGTAGCGCGCGGCATAGGCGGCGCTGCGGTCCACCTTGGTGGGGTCCTTGCCGCTGAAGGCGCCGCCGCCGTGCGGGCAGGCGCCGCCGTAGGTGTCGACGATGATCTTGCGGCCGGTCAGGCCGCAGTCGCCCTGCGGGCCGCCCACCACGAAGCGGCCGGTGGGATTGATCAGGAAGCGGGTTTCCTTCAGCCATTCCTTGGGCAGCACCGGCTTGATGATCTCCTCGATCACGGCCTCGACGAAGGAGGCCTTCATCTTGGCGGTCTCGCTCTGCTCGGGGTGGTGCTGGGTGGAGAGCACCACGGTGTCGATGCTGTGCGGCTTGCCGTCCACGTAGCGCATCGTCACCTGGCTCTTGGCGTCCGGCCGCAGGAAGGGCAGGCGGCCATCCTTGCGCAACTGGGCCTGGCGCTCGACCAGGCGGTGCGCGTAGTAGATCGGCGCGGGCATCAGCTCGGGCGTCTCGTCGCAGGCGTAGCCGAACATCAGGCCCTGATCGCCGGCGCCGGTGTTCAGGTGATCGTCGCTGGCGTGGTCCACGCCCTGGGCGATGTCGTTGCTCTGCTTGTCGTAGCAGACCATCACCGCGCAACCACGATAGTCGATGCCGTAGTCGGTGTTGTCGTAGCCGATGCGCTGGATGGTGTCGCGCGCCACCTGGATGTAGTCCACGTGCGCGTTGGTGGTGATCTCGCCGGCCAGCACCACCAGGCCGGTGTTGGTCAGCGTCTCGGCGGCCACGCGCGAGCGCGGATCCTGCGCGAAGATGGCGTCGAGGATCGCGTCGGAAATCTGGTCGGCCACCTTGTCGGGATGGCCTTCGGAAACCGATTCGGAAGTGAAGAGAAAGCTGTTCGCCAGTTCCATTGAATAAACTCCTGTGGTTTGAACGCCTGCGTTGCCAAACCTTGCGGAGCCCTGGCGAACGCTTTAGCAGATCTTGTTTAACGTCGCCCTGCAAGTAGTTCAGTAACTCGGCGACGCCCCGATTTTAGCCAATCCACCATGCTTGCCCTGTATCGCCTCGTGTCCGGCTGGCCGCTCGGCCTGCTGCACGCCCTCGGCGCGGCGCTGGGCTGGCTGACCTGGCTGGCCTCGCCCACCTACCGGCGCCGCCTGGCCGCGCATGCCCGGCTGGCGGGCTACCGGTTCGCCGAGGTGCGGCCGGCCGTGGCCCACGCCGGGCGCATGGCGCTGGAGACGCCGCGCCTGTGGTTCGGCCCCCCCGTGCCCATCCAGTGGGACGGCACCGACGTGGTGGACGCCGCCTACGCCGCCGGCAGGGGCGTGGTGTTCCTCACGCCGCACCTGGGCTGCTTCGAAATCACCGCCCAGGGCCTGGCCGAGCGCTACCGTGCGCGCTACGGCTCCATCACCGTGCTGTACCGCCCGGCGCGCCAGGCCGCGCTGGCGCGGGTGGTGGAGACGGCGCGCCGGCGCGAGGGCCTGGAGACCGCGCCCACCACGCTGGCCGGCGTGCGCCAGATGATGAAGGCGCTGCGCGCCGGCCGCGCCATCGGCCTGCTGCCCGACCAGGTGCCGCCCGAGGGCATGGGCCAGTGGGCGCCCTTCTTCGGCCAGCCGGCCTACACCATGACCCTGGCCGCGCGCCTGCTGCTGCAGACTGGCGCCACGCCGGTGCTGGTGTGGGGCGAGCGGCTGCCGCGCGGGCAGGGCTTTTGCCTGCACTTCCGCGCGCTGGCCCAGCCGCTGGCCGGCGAACTGGCGCCGGCCGTCGAACAGATCAACCGCGCCATGGAGCGCCTGATCCGCGAGTGCCCGCAGCAGTACCTGTGGGGCTACGGGCGCTACAAGACGCCGAGGCCGGCCACCGCATGATCCACCCCGGCGTCCTCTTCATGCGCGCGCTGGCGCCGCTGCCGCTGGGGCTGGTGCGCGGGCTGGGCGCCGCGCTGGGCCGCCTGCTGTACCTGCTGGCGTGGCCGCGCCGCCGGATCGCGCTGACCAACCTGCGCCTGTGCTACCCGGACTGGAGCGAAGCCGAGCGCCGGGCCGTGGCGCGGCGCAACTTCGTGGTCTTCAGCCAGGCGTTCCTCGATCGGTCGTGGCTGTGGCACGGCGACCCCGAGACGGTGCGCCAGCGCCTGCGCATCACCGGCGCGGTGCAGGACCTGACGCGCGAAGGGGCGGTGGTCATGTTCGCGCCGCACTTCTACGGCATGGACGCCGGCGGCAGCGCCGTGATGCAACAGATCGCGCGGCCGGCCTGCACCATCTACTCCACCCAGTCCGACGCCACGCTGGACGCCTGGATGCGCGCCGGCCGCCAGCGCTTTGGCGATGCCACCCTGCTGTCGCGCAACGAGGGGGTCAAGCCCATCGTGCGCGCGCTGCGCCAAGGCAAGATGCTGTACCTGCTGCCCGACATGGACCTGGGCCCGCACGAATCGGTGTTCGTGCCCTTCTTCGGTGTGCCGGCGGCCACCGTGCCGTCGCTGTCGCGCTTCGCCAAGCTGGGCGGCGCGCGCGTGGTGCCGGTGGTGACGCGGCTCACGCCCCAGGGCTACGAGGTCAGCGTGCATCCGGCCTGGGCGGACTATCCCAGCAGCGACGCCGTGGCCGACACCGCGCTGATGAACCAGCGCCTGCAGGGCTACATCGACGCGATGCCCGAGCAGTACTACTGGGTGCACAAGCGCTTCAAGACGCGGCCGCCCGGCGAGCCGTCGATGTATTGACGCCCGGCGCGCTACGGATGGCGCGCGATGAAGCCCTCGATCTCGCGCGCCAGCAGTTGCGGCTGCTCGTGAATGATCCAGTGGGTGGCGCCGGGCACTTTCTTCATCTCCAGCTGCGACACGTAGTCGGCCATGCCGTCGAGCAGGCCGGGCAGCAGGGCGGTGTCGTCGAGCGCCCAGAAGATGAAGGTTGGCACGTTCACCAGCAGGCGCTCGCGCGGCAGCACGGGGATGCCGTCCACGCCGGCGCCGGGCAGCGGCGGCTTCAGGGGCGTCACGCGGTAGAGGTTGCAGGCGCCGGTGAGGCCTTGGTCCCACACGGCGCGGTACTGGTCCTTCACCGCCTCGGTGAGCCAGCCGAAGCCGTCCGGCCCGGCCTTCATCAGCGTGAAGAAGGGCCACATGCGCTTGTAGTCGTCGGCCGCCAGCAGCGCCTCGGCATCGGGGCGGGCCAGGAAGTTCATGTACGCGCTCGCCTGCTGCTGCGCCGGGTTTTCGCGCAGCTCGCGGGCGAAGGTGCCGGGGTGGGGCGAGTTGATGATCACCAGCCGGCCCAGCTTGTCGCCGTGCAGGTTGCCATAGGCCCAGGCGAAGGCGCCGCCCCAGTCGTGCGCCACCAGGGTCTCGATGCGGCCGCCCTGGCCTTCGGCGGCGGCCAGCGCCTCGATGTCCTGCGTCAGCAGTTGCGGGCGGTAGGCCTCCACTTCCCTGGGCGCGCTGGAGCGCTCGAAGCCGCGCAGGTTGGGCGCCACGCAGCGGAAACCCCCGTGCTCGGGCTGGGCGAAGTATTCGAGCAGTTCATCCCAGATGAACGCGGCTTCGGGAAAGCCGTGCAGGAACATCATCAGCGGCCGCCCGCGCTCGCCGGCCGAGCGGCAGCTGAGCGTGATGCCTTGGGGCAGGTCGATGGTCCAGGTGTCGATCATGGGTGGGTCTCCTCTTTCAAGTGCGGTGGTGCGGGTGCATTGTGCGCCACGCCGGGCCGGGCCGGCATCGAGGATCGTCCTGCGCACGGATTCATGATAAAAATGGCCTTGGCCGGCGTGGCTATTGTGCCGGAAGCTATCAATAGGAGAGCGGCATGGGCATCCGCATCGTGCGTCTGGGCAGCCCGCGCGCGCCGGACGAGGGCGTGCGCATCGGCACGGTGCGGCGTCCGCCGCGCGGCGTGCCCAAGGCGCGGTTCGCCAGCGACGACTGGTACGACGTGTGGTACCCCAACCTTTCGCCGAGCCCCGAGCTGATGAAGCTGGCGCTGTCCACCCACGCGCATCCGGACAGTGCGCAGTCGAAGAAGGACTGGGCGTTGTTCACGCGCGGGTTTCGCAAGGCGATGGCCGAGCCCGACGCGGCGCGCACGCTGGACGTGCTGGCGGCGCTGTCGCACGGCGCCCATTTCTCGCTCGGCTGCTACTGCGAGGACGCGTCGCGCTGCCATCGTTCGATCCTGCGCGCCCTGCTGGCCGAGCGCGGGGCGGACCTGGCCGATTAGGCGGGTGCGGGGGCGACGTCCGGGGGCGGCCGCGGCGCCTCGTCCACCAGCCGCCGCAGCCACAGCGCCGCGTCGTCCACGCCCTGGCGCTTGAGGGCCGAGAACAGTTTCACCTCGCCGCCCCCCGCGTTCAGACGCGCGATGGACAAGGCCTTGGCTTGTTCGGCGCGGCCCAGCTTGTCGGCCTTGGTCAGCAGCACCAGGAACTTCAGGCCCTGCTCGACGCGCGGCCGGATGACCTCCAGCAGGGCCTCGTCCAGCTCCTTCAGGCCGTGGCGTGGGTCGCACAGCATGACCACGCCGGCCAGGTTCTCGCGCGAGACCAGGTAGTTGGCCATCACGCGCTGCCAGCGCACCTTGTCGGCCAGCGGCACGGCCGCGTAGCCGTAGCCGGGCAGGTCGGCCAGCACGGCGTCCATGCCGCCCTGCCGGCCGAGGGTGAACAGGTTGATGTGCTGCGTGCGGCCCGGCTTCTTGGAGGCGAACGCCAGTTGCGTCTGCTGCGTCAGGGTGTTGATGGCGGTGGACTTGCCGGCATTGGAGCGGCCGACGAAGGCGATCTCCGGCACCTGGAGCGCCGGCAGGTGGTGCAGTTGCGCCGCCGTGGTCAGAAAGCGCGCCGTGTGCAGCCAGCCCAGGGCTTCGCGCGCGGCGGCGCTGGGGACGGGCGGGTGGGCGGAGGAGGGGCGCGGGAGGGGCATGAAGGCGGGGCGGGAGCATCGTCCCCGGAGCGGGGGCGCGAGTGCGGCATTGTAGAATCGCCCCGCTAAAGCGCCCACGACCTCCACCATTCAAAAGAAGACGATCGCCCATGAAGTCGCTCGCTGCCCTTCTGACCGCCTCGCTGCTCGCCGCCACCGCGTCGGCCGCCGACGCCCCAGCCGCGCCCAAGGTCGACCTGGCCAAGGGCGGCGCCAGCTACGCCGCGGTGTGCGTGGCCTGCCATGCGGCGGACGGCAACTCAACGGTGCCCCTGCAGCCCAAGCTGGCGCAGCAGCACCCCGAGTACCTGGTCAAGCAGATGCTCGAATTCAAGAGCGGCACGCGCCAGGATCCGATCATGCAGGGCTTCGCCGCCGCGCTGAGCGAGGAAGACACGCGCAACATCGCGTGGTGGCTGGCGTCGCAGAAGGTCAAGCCCGGCTTCGCCAAGGAGAAGGACCTGGTGATGCTGGGCGAGCGCATCTACCGCGGCGGCATTCCCGACCGCCAGATTCCCGCCTGCGCGGGCTGCCACAGCCCCAACGGCGCCGGCATTCCCGCGCAGTACCCGCGCTTGGCGGGCCAGTTCGCCGACTACACCGCCAAGCAGCTGGTGGCCTTTCGCGATGGCGCGCGCAAGAACAACTTGCAGATGACGGGCGTGGCCGCCAAGATGAACGACCGCGAGATCAAGGCGGTTTCCGATTACATCGCCGGCCTGCGCTGAAAAGCGGGGCGGCGCTGACCTGACACCGCGCCCGGCTTGGCCCGGCGCGGTTTTTTATGAGCGCCAGAATGAATCCAGGTCAAGAAATCGCGTCGAAGGGGGAACGGGCGCGCTGGCGGCACGCTCCAATGGCGAGCGTCCGGCACGCCGCCGGAGCGCGCACTGGTTTCGCATGACGGCATCGGCAGACACCCTCCACCACGACGTCCCGCACGGCCCGCGGCCCTGGCGCCCGGGCGTGGAGTTGCTGTCGTCGATGCGCTTCGCCATCGCGCTGCTCACCGTCATCTGCATCGCGTCGGTCATCGGCACCGTGCTCAAGCAGCATGAGCCGGCGGTCAACTACACCAACCAGTTCGGGCCGTTCTGGGCCGATCTGTTCCTGGCGCTCAAGCTCAACGCGGTGTACAGCGCGTGGTGGTTCCTGCTGATCCTGGCCTTCCTGGTCGTCAGCACCTCGCTGTGCATCTCGCGCAACACGCCCAAGATCGTGGCCGACCTGCGCAGCTACAAGGAGAACATCCGCGAACAGAGCCTGAAGGCGTTCCACCACAAGGCCGAGGCGCGCCTGGCCGAGTCGCCCCAGGCCGGGGCCGAGCGCATCGGCCGCCTGCTGGCCGGCGGCGGCTGGAAGGTGCGCCTGCAGCCGCGCGACACGCCGGCCGGTCCCGGCTGGATGGTGGCCGCCAAGGCCGGCGGGGCCAACAAGATCGGCTACATCGCCGCGCACAGCGCCATCGTGCTGGTCTGCCTGGGCGGGCTGTTCGACGGCGACTTGTTCGTGCGCGCGCTGACCTGGTTCGGCGGCAAGACGGTCTACGCCGGCAGCGGCTTCGTGTCCGAGGTCGGGCCCGAGCACCGCCTGCCCGAGACCAACCCCACCTTCCGCGGCAATCTGGTGGTGTCGGAGGGTACGCAGTCGAGCACCGCCATCCTGAGCCAGTCCGACGGCGTGCTGCTGCAGGAGCTGCCGTTCGCGGTGGAACTGAAGAAGTTCATCGTCGAGTACTACTCCACCGGCATGCCCAAGCTGTTCGCCAGCGACATCGTGATCCACGACAAGGCCACCGGCGAGCAGCGCCCGGCGCGCGTCGAGGTCAACCACCCGGCCAGCTACAAGGGCGTGCAGATCTACCAGAGCAGCTTCGACGACGGCGGCTCGCGCGTGAAGCTGGCGGCCCTGCCCCTGAACGGCAGCGCGCGGCCGTTCGAGGTCGAAGGCACCATCGGCAGCTCCTCGCAGATCACCAACGGCAGCGACCAGCTGACGCTCGAATACACCGCCCTGCGCGTCATCAACGTCGAGAACCTGTCCGGCGACCCGCCGGCCGGCGTGGACGTGCGCCGCGTCGACCTGGGCCAGGCCGTGGCGCAGCGCCTGGGCGCGGCCGACAAGACCGTCACCAGGCGCGAGCTGCGCAACGTCGGCCCCAGCATCACCTACAAGCTGCGCGACGCGGCCGGCCAGGCGCGCGAGTACCACAACTACATGTTGCCGGTCGATACCGGCGACGGCGCGCCGGTGTTCCTGGTCGGGGTGCGCAACACGCCGGCCGAGTCCTTCCGCTACCTGCGCGTGCCGGCGGACGACGAAGGCTCGCTGGCCGGCTTCGTCGCCCTGCGCGCGGCCCTGGAGGACCCGGCGCAGCGCGAGCGCGCGGTACGCCGCTACGTCGCCAAGGCGGTCGAGCCGGGCCGGCCGGAGCTGGCCGAGCAACTGGCGATGTCGGCCTCGCGCGCCCTGGGCCTGTTCGGTGGGGCCGAGGCGGTGAACGGCACCCGCATCGGCGGCCTGCAGGCCATCTCGGACTTCATGGAGGCGGCCGTGCCGGAGGGCGAGCGCGAGCGTGCCGCCGAGGTGCTGCTGCGCATCCTCAACGGCACCCTGCTGGAGCTGAACGCGCTGGTGCGCGAGTCGCGGGGCCAGAAGCCTCTGTCGGAAGCCGACGAAGCCACCCGGCAGTACATGACGCAGGCGGTGTTGGCGCTGTCGGACGCGCCGCTGTACCCGGCGCCGGTGGTCTTCCAGCTCCAGGACTTCACCCAGGTGCAGGCCAGCGTGTTCCAGGTGGCGCGCGCCCCGGGCCAGAATGTGGTCTATCTGGGCTGCCTGTTGCTGATCCTGGGCGTCTTTGCGATGCTCTACGTGCGCGAGCGGCGCCTGTGGATCTGGCTGGCGCCCGAGGGCGCCGGCGCCCGGGCCACGATGGCCCTGTCGTCCAACCGCAAGACGATGGACGCCGACCGCGAATTCGAACAACTGCGGCTCAAGCTGCTTGCCGAGCCGTCCCACGAGACATCCCACGAGGGGGCTTCCAGGCCATGAACACCACCGTCGCACCCGCGCCCCTGACGCTGAACGAGGGCTACTTCGCGCGCCGCAACTGGGGCGATTGGGCGTTCGCCCTGCTGGCCGTGGCCGGCGCCGTCTTCGCGTTCCAGCGCTACCACGCGGCGATGGACGTCTACGAGAAGGGCATCCTCGCCGCAGCGGTGCCGGCGGTGGTCTGGCTGGGCTGGTTCTGGCGGCCGCTGCGCCACCTGATGCTGGTGGTGGCCGCCTTCTCGCTTTTGGCCATCGTGTCCTACGACGGCGACCTGCGGCGCGGCGACACCGTCTTCTGGCTCAAGTATTTCCTGTCCAGCCAGTCGGCCATCCTGTGGATGAGCATGTTGTTCTTCATGAGCACGGCGTTCTACTGGATCGGCATGTTCGCGCGCGGGCAGGCGGCCGTGTTCGAGGGGCTGGGCAGCAAGATCGCCTGGGTGGCGGTGGGGTTGGCGCTCGTCGGCACCATGGTGCGCTGGTACGAGAGCCACCAGATCGGCCCGGACATCGGCCACATCCCGGTCAGCAACCTGTACGAGGTGTTCGTGCTGTTCTGCTGGATGACGGCGCTGTTCTACCTGTACTACGAGGCGCAGTACCGCACGCGCGCCATGGGCGCCTTCGTGATGCTGGTGGTCAGCGCCGCAGTGGGCTTTTTGCTGTGGTACACGCTGGTGCGCGAGGCGCACGAGATCCAGCCGCTGGTGCCCGCGCTCAAGAGCTGGTGGATGAAGCTGCACGTGCCGGCCAACTTCATCGGCTACGGCACCTTCTCGCTGGCGGCGATGGTGGCGTTCGCCTACCTCATCAAGCAGCAGGCCGCCGAGAAGCGCTGGTATGCGCTCACGCCCATGTGGCTGCTGGGCATGGCGCTGTGTTTCGTTCCCCTGGCCTTCCGTCAGCGCAACCTGGCCGAGGCCGGCGGCAGCTACTGGTTCGGCTACGCCATCGTCGCGGCGCTGATCGTGGGCGGCATCCTGCTGGGCCGCCGGCGCATCGCCGAGCGCCTGCCCAGCTTCGAGGTGCTGGACGACGTGATGTACAAGTCCATCGCCGTGGGCTTCGCCTTCTTCACCATCGCCACCGTGCTGGGCGCGCTGTGGGCGGCCGAGGCCTGGGGCGGCTACTGGAGTTGGGACCCCAAGGAAACCTGGGCCCTGATCGTGTGGCTGAACTACGCCGCCTGGCTGCACATGCGGCTGATGAAGGGCCTGCGCGGCACCGTCGCGTCGTGGTGGGCGCTGGCGGGGCTGGGCGTGACCACCTTCGCCTTCATCGGGGTCAACATGTTCCTGTCGGGGCTGCACAGCTACGGCACCCTGTAGCAGGGTTGCGGCAGCGGCGCGCCGCGACGGCATGTTTTCAAGCCAAATCGGCCTTGAGCCCGCGTGGATATTTCGCTGATAGCTATTATTTTAATAGTAAACGTTCGATTCTGGTAGGCGCCGCGGGCCTGAGGGCTTGCGCCGGCCGCGCGCCGCTGTAACCTGGCGGCCCATCGGAACGAATGAACAGGTGCCGTCTCCAACAGTCGTCGCGCCCGCACCAGGCGGCCGGCGCCCGAACCCAGGCACACACTCCCGAGGCTCCATCATGCTGATCCGATCCCGCGACCCAGGCTTCGTGCACCCTCATCCCGGCGACGTCACGCCGCGCGCCGTCTACGAAGACCGGCGCGCGTGGCTGCGTCTGATGGCCGGCGGCGCGGCCGGCGCCGCGCTGCCGGGCTGGGCGGCGCGCGACGCCCGCGCGCAGGCGCCCGCCGCCGCACGCCCGGGCAAGCTGGCGCCGCTGCCGGGCGCCAGGTCCGCCGTGCCCGGCGCGGTGACGATGGAAAAGCCCACCGACCACAAGGACGCCAGCAGCTACAACAACTTCTACGAGTTCGGCACCGACAAATCCGCCCCAGCGCGCCAGGCCCACACGCTGAGGACCGCGCCGTGGTCGGTGGAGGTCGAGGGCCTGGTCGGCAAACCCGGCCGGTGGGCGCTGGAAGACCTGCTCAAGCTGGCGCCAATGGAAGAGCGCCTCTACCGTCTGCGCTGCGTCGAGGGCTGGTCGATGGTGATCCCGTGGGTCGGCTATTCGCTGGTCGGGCTGATCCGCCGCGTGGAGCCACTGGGCAGTGCCAGGTACGTCGAATTCGTCACCCTGGCCGACCCGAAGCAGATGCCCGGCCTGCGCTCCGGCGTGCTGGACTGGCCCTACACCGAGGCGCTGCGGCTGGACGAGGCGCTGCACCCGCTCACGCTGCTGGCCTTCGGCATGTACGGCGAGGTGCTGCCCAACCAGAACGGCGCGCCGGTGCGCATCGTGGTGCCCTGGAAGTACGGCTTCAAGTCGGCCAAGTCGATCGTGAAGATCCGCTTCACCGAGAAGGAACCGCGCACCGCCTGGAACAAGGCGGCGCGGCACGAGTACGGCTTCTATTCCAACGTCAACCCCGAGGTGGACCACCCGCGCTGGAGCCAGGCCACCGAGCGACGCATCGGCGAGGATGGGCTGTTCGCCAAGAAGCGCAAGACGCTGATGTTCAACGGTTACGAAGCCCAGGTCGGCCAGCTGTACGCGGGCATGGACCTGAAGAAGTTCTATTGACCCCCGCCGTGACCGTGCGCGCGCTCCTGCTGCGGCCGGCGGCCAAGCCGGTGGTCTTCGCGCTGTGCCTGCTGCCGCTGGTCTGGCTGGTCTTCGGCGCCGTGGCCGACCGGCTGGGCGCCAATCCGGCCGAGGCGCTGATCCGCGCGCTGGGCGACTGGACGCTGCGCTTTCTGTGCCTGACGCTGGCCGTCACGCCGCTGCGGGTGCGCACGCGCACGCCGCAACTGGCGCGCTTCAGGCGCATGCTGGGGGTGTTCACGTTCTTCTACGCCTGCCTGCACCTGCTGGCCTACGCCTGGCTGGACATGGGGCTGGAGCCGGCGGAGATCGGCCGCGACATCCTCAAGCGCCCCTTCATCCTGGTGGGCTTCGCCACCTGGCTGCTGCTGCTGCCGCTGGCCCTGACCTCGGCCAACCGCGCCGTGCGCTGGCTGGGCGGGCGCCAGTGGCAGGCGCTGCACCGGCTGGTCTATCTGATCGCGGGGCTGGCGCTGCTGCACTTCTTCTGGATGCGCAGCGGCAAGAACGACTTTGGCGAAGTGGCGGTGTACGGTGCCGTCATCGGCACATTGCTGCTGGAGCGGCTGGTGCGCTATTTCAAGCCAAATCGGCCTCAAGTCAGCGCCAGATAATCGCCAGTAGCTATATAAATAATAGCTACCTGGCGAGCCTCAGATCGACTCCAGACGCCACAGATCCTGCATGGGCTCGCGCCGGCGTACCACGCGCGTGCTGTTGCCGTCCACCAGCACCTCGGCGGCGCGCGGGCGGGTGTTGTAGTTGCTGGCCATGCTCATGCTGTAGGCGCCGGCCGATAGCACGGCCAACCGGTCGCCCGGGCGTACCGCCAGCGCGCGGTCATGGCCCAGCCAGTCGCCGCTCTCGCACACCGGGCCGACCACGTCCCAGGTCGCGGCCGCCGCCCCGGCGGCCGGCTCGGCCAGCGGCACGATGCGGTGAAAGGCCTGGTACAGCGCCGGCCGGGGCAGGTCGTTCATCGCCGCGTCGACGATGCAGAAGCTCTTCTGCTCGCCGGGCTTGAGGTAGAGCACCTCGGTCACGCACACGCCGGCGTTGCCGACCAGCGAGCGGCCTGGCTCGATCATCAGCGCGCGGCCGCCGAAGCCGCGCGCGTCCAGGCGCGCCAGCAGCGCCGCCCACAGCGCATCGGCGGCCGGCGGCGCGTCGCCGTTGTAGTCGATGCCCAGGCCGCCGCCGAAGTCGATGTGGTGGATGGGGATGCCGGCCACCTCGATGGCGGCGACCAGGTCCAGCACCCGGTCCATGGCTTCCAGGTAGGGCGCGGGCGCGGTGATCTGCGAGCCGATGTGGCAGTCGATGCCCGCCACGCGCAGCCCCGGCAGGCCGGCGGCGCGCTGGTAGGCCGCCAGCGCCTGCTCGTGCGCGATGCCGAACTTGTTGCCCTTCAGGCCGGTGGAGATGTAGGGATGGGTCTTGGCGTCCACGTTCGGGTTGACGCGGATGCTGACCGGCGCCACCCGGCCGCAGGCCTGGGCGACTTCGCTCAGCACGTCCAGCTCGGCGACGCTCTCGACGTTGAAGCAGCCGATGCCCACGTCGAGCGCGCGGCGCATCTCCTGGCGCGTCTTGCCGATGCCGGAGAAGATGATTCTGCCGGGCGCGGCGCCGGCCGCCAGCGCGCGCTCCAGCTCACCGCCCGAGACGATGTCGAAGCCGCAGCCCGCGTCCGCCAGCAGCTTCAGGATGGCCAGCGTGGAGTTGGCCTTCATGGCGTAGCAGATCAGCGCGTCGCGCCCCGCCAGCCCGCGCTGGTAGGCCGCCAGCGCGGCCAGGATGGCGGCCTTGGAGTAGATGAACAGCGGCGTGCCGTGCCGCTCGGCCAGCGTCTGCAGGGGCACGTCCTCGACCATGAGTTGGCCGTCGTGATACGACACGAAGGGCGCCCCCGGCAGCGGCGGCGGGGGGAGGGCGGGCGAAGCGGTCATTGGATATCGGGCAGGTCGGGCAGCGGCGACGGGGGCACGGGGGTGGACGCCCGGCTGGCTGGCGCGGCGGGCGGCTGGCCGCCGCCGAAGACGGTTTGCGGCAAGGTCGCGCGCTGCGCCGCCGCCGGGGTGTGGGGGATGTAGAGCGGCCCTTTTTGGCCGCAGCCGGCCAATGGCCCCGCGAGGATCAGGCCCGCCGCGATGGCTAGAATGGTTCGAGGCAGCGGTGCGAGCGACATGGATGGAATTGTAATGACCGAGCTTGAATACATGGACCGGGCGGAGGCCCTGCTGCGCAGCGTCGAGACGCAGTGCGACCGCGTCAATGAGACCACCGAGGCCGACATCGACAACCAGCGCGTCGGCGGCATGATCACCCTGGTGTTCCGCGACGGCAGCCAGATCGTGGTGAACCTGCAGAAGCCCCTGCACGAAGTGTGGCTGGCGGCGCGCTCGGGGGGCTACCACTTCCGCCATCACGAGGGCGCGTGGCGCGACACCAAGTCGGGCGAGGAATTCTTCGCGCGCCTGTCGCGCAGCGTCAGCGAGCATGCCGGCATGCCGCTGGTGTTCCTGCCCTAGTTCTTGAACAGGTCGAGAATGCGGTTGCGCTCCTCGGAGGGGGCGGCGCTCTCGCGCCCTGGTTCCACCGCCACCGGCTCCAGGCCCGCGCCACCCAGGTTGCTGATGCCTTCGCCGCGCGCATACTCCTCGTAGTACCAGTCGCCGCCGACCTTGACGACGCCCTGTGGCGGCGTGAGTTCGGCCACCGGTACATTCTTGAGCGCGGTCTGCATGAAGTTGATCCAGATCGGCAGGCTCAGCCCGCCGCCAGTCTCGCGGCTGCCCAGGTTGCGCGGCGTGTCATAGCCGATCCATACCGTCGTCGCCAGCGTCGGCTGGTAGCCGGCGAACCAGGCGTCCATCGAGTCGTTGGTGGTGCCCGTCTTGCCGAACAGGTCGGGGCGCTTCAGCGTGGCCTGCGCCTTGGCGGCCGTGCCGCCGCGCGCGACTTCCTGCAGCAGCGTGTTCATGATGAAGGCGTTGCGCGCGTCGATGGCGCGGTTGGATTCGACGGGAGCGGCCGGCTGGCTCTCGACCAGCACCTTGCCCGCGTGGTCCGTGATGCGCGTGATCAGGAACGGGTTGACGCGGTAGCCGCCGTTGGCGAACACCGCGAAACCTGCGGTCAACTGCATCGGCGTGACCGAGCCCGCACCCAGCGCCATGGTGAGGTAGGGCGGGTGCTTGTCGGCGTCGAAGCCGAAGCGCGTGACCCATTCCTGGGCGTAGGGCGGCGTGATCGTCTGCAGGATGCGGATGGAGATCATGTTGCGCGAGCGGGCCAGCCCGCGCTTCATGGTCATCGGGCCCTCGAACCCGCCTTCGTAGTTCTTGGGTTCCCAGGGCTGGCCGCCGGTCACGCTGCTGTCGAAGAACAGCGGCGTGTCGTTGATCACGGTGGTGGGCGAGAAGCCCTTCTCCAGCGCCGCCGAGTACACGAACGGCTTGAAGCTGGAACCCGGCTGGCGCCAGGCCTGGGTCACGTGGTTGAACTTGTTCTTCTCGAAGTCGAAGCCGCCGACCAGCGCCTTGACGGCGCCGTTGCGCGGATCCACGGCGACGAGGGCGCCCTCGACTTCGGGCAACTGAGCCGTCTCCCAAGAGCCGCGGGCCTGCTTGACGATGCGGATCAGGGCGCCGGGGCGAAGGCGGACGGCCGGCGCGGCCCGAGCAGAGAGGCCGGCCTGCGCCGCCCGCAGGCCGTCGCCCGTGATCTCCACCGCCTCGCCGCCCTGGCGCACGGCCACGATCTTGCGCGGGCCGGCTTCGAGGACGACGGCGGCCATCATGTCGCCGATGTCCGGGTGGCTGGCCAGCACGTCGTCGATGGCTTCGTCCCGCTCCTTCGAGTTCCTGGGCAGGTCGACGAACTTCTCGGGGCCGCGGTAGGCCTGTCGCCGTTCATAGTCGAGGATGCCGCGCCGCAACGCGGCATAGGCTGCGGTTTGGTCGGCGCCGTTGATCGAGGTATAGACGTTGAGACCCCGGCTGTAGGTCTGGTCGCCGTACTGGGTGAACATCATCTGGCGCACCATCTCGGCCACGTACTCGGCATGCACGCGGCCGTTGTTGCCGACGGGGCGGATGCGCAACTCCTGCTCCTTGGCCGCTGCCGCCTGTTCGGCCGTGATGAAGCCGTTTTCCAGCATGCGGTCGATGATGTAGAGTTGACGCTCGCGCGCACGCGTGAAGTTGGCGATGGGGTTGGCCGTCGAGGGAAACTTCGGCACCCCGGCCAGCATGGCGGCTTCGGCGACGGTGAGGTCTTTCAGGGGTTTGCCGAAGTAGGTCTCGGCCGCCGCGGAGAACCCGTAGGCGCGGTTGCCCAGGAAGATCTGGTTCATGTAGATCTCAAGGATCTGATCCTTGCTGAGCAGGTGCTCCAGCTTGAACGTGAGCAGGATTTCGTAGATCTTGCGGGTGTACGTCTTTTCCGAGGACAGGTAGACGTTGCGCGCCACCTGCATGGTGATGGTGGATGCGCCCTGGCTTTTTTCGCGGCCCAGGTTGGCCAGCGCCGCACGCAGCACGCCCACGTAGTCCACTCCGCCGTGCTCGTAGAAGCGTGCGTCCTCGATCGCCAGGACGGCGTCCTTCATGACCTTGGGAATCTGGGCAATGGGCGTCAGGTTGCGCCGCTCCTCGCCGAACTCTCCGATCAGGCTGCCCTCGGCCGTGTACACCCGCAAGGGCAGCTTGGGGCGGTAGTTGGACAGTTCCGAGACATCGGGGAGATTGGGGTAGGCGATCGCCAGGGCCATCAGCCCGGCCATGGCGGCGCACAGCACGAGGGCGATCACCGTCCCC
Organism: Ottowia sp.; assembly: GCF_016703145.1. Classification (GTDB taxonomy): domain Bacteria; phylum Pseudomonadota; class Gammaproteobacteria; order Burkholderiales; family Burkholderiaceae_C; genus Ottowia. The sequence goes on from NZ_JADJCO010000003.1 coordinate 1,116,637, forward strand.
CCGGCCCAGGCCAGGCCTTTCGCCAGCCATACCATCCAGCGCGAACCGGCGTTCTGGCGCTGCTTCACGCTGCGCGTGGATTTTTCAGGGGACATAAGACAAATCTAGAGGGAGTGAGTGCCGGCATCCGGCCCACCAAGACGATGAATCCGGCTTTGACGCAGATGAGGTGAACACGTTCCTGAGCAGGCTTCGCATTGTGAGTGGAGCGCAGCCCGACGCGAGGGGCGGTCGCCACGGCCGATGGCGTACTTTGCTGCCGCCGGTTACGAAACTCTGGTTTTCGTTAGTTTTTTGACAATGCGCATCAAAAAATGCGCGATCTTTCTCTTTGCCGGCGCAATGCCTTGCTGCTAGCATTCCACCGAATCCTTAAGCGTGTTCTACTTGTGCAATAGAACGTAACGGGGAGCTTTCTTGAACACTGGCTCGTTGTTCAGTCGCCAACCCCCGCCCATGATCGGGCTTGACATCAGTTCTTCCAGCATCAAGCTGGTGGAATTGGCCCAGGATCGCGGCGGCAACCTGATGCTTGAGCGCTGCGGCATCGAGCCGATGGAGCGCGGCTGGATCAGTGAAGGCAACATCGAGAATTTCGATGAAGTGGTAGGCGCAGCCCGCCGTTTGATCAAGAAAAGCGGCTCCAGGGCGAAGACGGTTGCCATGGCCTTGCCCACATCCGTGGTGATCAGCAAGATGATCATTTTACCCGGCGGTCTCAGCGAGCGTGAAATGGAGGTGCAGGTCGAATCCGAGGCCAACCAGTACATCCCGTTTTCCCTGGATGAAGTCAGCCTGGACTTCTGCGTGGTGGGGCCCAGCACGACGTCGGCTGGAGACGTCGAAGTGATGATCGCCGCGTCGCGCAAGGAGAAGGTGGAGGATCGCCAGGGGCTGGCCGAAGCGGTCGGCTTGACGCCCGTGGTGATCGACGTGGAGTCCTACGCGTCCAGGTTGGCCGTCAGCCGGCTCATCGAGCGTCTGCCGGGCGGTGGCGCGGATGCAGTCGTCGCGCTGTTCGAGATCGGTGCCCAGACATCCGCCATGCAGGTGCTGCGCCACGACGAACAGGTGTACGAGCGCGACCAGGTGTTTGGCGGAGCGCAACTGACGCGGATGCTGGTGCGCCACTACGGCTTCACGGCGGAAGAGGCCGAAACTACGAAGCGGGCAGGCGGACTACCGGACGACTACGCGGCGGTGGTGCTGCAGCCCTTCGTGGAATCGCTGGCCCAGGACGTGGAGCGCGCGCTCAAGTTCTTCTTTGCCAGCACGCCGCACAACCGCGTGGACCACGTCCTGCTGGCGGGCGGCAGCGCCAGCTTGCCGGGGTTGGCGGAGGCCATCACCCAGCACACATCGTATCCCTGCCAGGTCGTCAATCCCTTCGGTGGCATGGAGATCGGGCGCTCGGTGCAGGAAAAGAAGATGCGCCGTGAGGCGCCTTCCTATCTGACGGCGTGTGGGTTGGCAATGCGGAGGTTCCTGCGTTGATCCTGATCAACCTGCTGCCTCACCGGGAGATGGCGCGCCACCGGACGCGCCAGGTTTTCCGCGCGTCACTGGCGTTGTCCGCGGTATGGGGTTCCGTCATCGCAGGCGGGGCCTATCTTTGGCACCAGAACGAGATTTCCACGCAACAGGATCGCAACGCCCTGCTGGTTTCCGAAATTCGAAAGCTCGAGAGCGAAATCAAGGAGGTGGCCACGCTGCAGGAGGAGATCGCCACGCTGAAAGCGCGTCAGGAGGCGGTAGAAAACCTCCAGGCGGATCGCAATCTTCCCGTTCACCTGCTGAACGAATCGGTGCGCCACTTGCCAGAAGGGGTGTACCTGAAAAGCATCAAGCAGGAGGTCCAGAACGTCCTGATCCACGGCGTGGCGCAATCCAATGAACGGGTATCCGAGTTGCTGCGCAATCTGGCGCGGTACAGCGACTGGGTGACCAAGCCTGAACTGATCGAAATCGTGGCGTCCAACTTGGCGCTGAGCCCGCGTGAGCAGCGCCGCGTCTACAACTTTACGGTCCGTTTGCAGCTGCAGCGCGCCAGCGACGCCCAGGCGGCTGCATCGGCTGCGCGGCAGAGCGCCTCGCGCCCGACAGGCGCGGCCACCTGATCGTAGTCCTCCGTGCATCATGGCTCGCAAGTCTTCTTCGACCGTCGATGTCCTGGGGCCCCTCAGGTATGTGGGGGCGCAGTTCCGCGGCCTGGACACACGCGATCCCTCCTCATGGCCGGCGTTACCCCGTTGTGCGTTGCTGGCGCTCGTCGCGGCGCTGGTGACGGGACTGCTGTGGTTCCTGGGGCTCAAGAGCTCCGACGAGGAACTGGAGGGCGAGCGGGCCAGGGAAACCACGCTGCGCGCGGACTACCGGTCGAAACTGCAGAAGGCGGTCAGCCTGGAAGAGCTGAAGAAGCAGCGCGCCCAGGTGCTGCAGTACGTAAACCTGCTTGAAAAGCAGCTTCCCAGCAAGTCGGAGATGGATGCGCTGCTGTCGGACATCAACCAGGCTGGCCTGGGCCGGAGCCTTCAGTTCGATCTGTTCAGGTCGGGACAACCCGTGATCAGGGACTACTACGCGGAGTTGCCGATCGCCCTGAAGGTGACGGGGCAGTACCACGACATCGGCGCGTTCACCTCGGACATCGCCAACCTCCCGCGCATTGTGACCCTCAACAATCTGGCGGTGAACCCCAGCACGGACAAGGACAGGACGGGTTCGCTGGTGCTGGAGGCGACGGTCAAGACCTTCCGCTACCTCGATCCGGAGGAGATCGCGGCGCAGCGGAAAGCCGTCGCGAAGCCGGGTGCCAAAGGATGAAATTGCGTCCGTGCACCTGGACGCTGCTGGCTGCGACAGCGCTGACAGCCGCCTGTTCATCAGGCGTCGAGGATCTCCAGCAATGGATGCAGGAGCAGCGCCGGCAAACGGCGCCCAGGGTGACGGCGATCAGCGAGCTTAAGAAATACGCTCCTCTCGTCTACTCGGAAAGCGCTGCGGCGGAGCCTTTCGGCAGTCAGAGACTGACGCAAGCCCTGCGTCGTGAATCCGGGCCTGCCGGCGCGGGCGCGGCCCTGATTGCTCCCGAACTTCATCGCCGCAAGGAGCCATTGGAGGCCTATCCGCTGGATGTGATGGCGATGGTGGGCAGCCTGAACCGGGGTGGCCAGCACGTGGCCCTGGTTCAGGTGGACAAGCTGCTGCATCAGGTGCGCGCCGGAAACTACTTGGGCGAGAACTACGGGCAGGTGATGAAGGTTTCAGAGAGCGAAGTAATTTTGCGCGAGATCGTGCAGGACGCCGCGGGCGAATGGATCGAGCGCCCTGCCGTATTGCGGCTGCGGGAGAAAACACAGTGAGGAAGTGGGCCTTGTCAGTGTGGCGAACGCTGCAATCAACCGCGGTAGGCTGGGTGGCCCTGGGCGCGATGGCCGGTGCGCATGCCCAGGCGAGCATCGAGTCGATCACCAGTTCCGTGCAGGGCGGCGTCGAGGTCGTGCGCATCGATCTGACGCAGCCGCTGACGGCCGTGCCTGCCGGATTCGCGATGCAATCGCCGGCGCGCATCGCGTTGGACTTTCCGGACGTGGTCAGCGGGCTGCAACGCAACACGGTCGAGATCAACCGAGGCAACCTCCGCGCTGCCAATGTGGTCCAGGCCAGTGATCGCACGCGCGTGGTCCTGAACCTCCACCAGCCCACGGCCTACCGTGCCGAGGTGCAGGGTCGTTCCCTGCTGGTTTCGCTCGATCCGGTGGCGACCGCCGCGCCTGCCGCGCCAGCGCCCGCGGCATTTGCCGAAAGCCGCGGCGACAACGCGCAGCCGCTGCGCGACATCGATTTCCGCCGCGGCATGGACAACACGGGACGGGTGGTCGTCGACCTGGCCAGCAACCAGCTGGGTGTCGATATCCGGCAGCAGGGGCAGAACCTGGTGGTCGAGTTCCTGAAGACCAGCCTGCCCGAAGGGCTGCGCCGCCGATTGGACGTGAGCGACTTCGGCACCCCCGTCCAGACCATCAACACGGTCCAGTCGGGTGACCGGGTCCGCATGGTGATCGAGCTCAGGGGACCGTGGGAGCACAGCGCCTACCAAAGCGACAGCCAACTGGTCGTGGAAGTGCGCCAGCAGAAGATCAACCCAGACAAGCCGACCCCAGGCACCGGCTACCGCGGCGAGAAGCTGTCGCTGAACTTCCAGAACATCGACGTGCGCTCGATGCTGCAGGTGATCGCCGACTTCACCAACTTCAACATCGTTATTTCCGACGCTGTGCAGGGCAGCCTGACCTTGCGCCTGAAGGACGTGCCATGGGACCAGGCACTGGACATCATCCTCCAGGCCAAGAGCCTGGGCATGAAGCGCGTCGGCAACGTGCTGCAGATCGCCCCCAAGGAAGAAATGGCCGCCAAGGAGAGGGCCGAACTGGAGGCGCAGGCCGCCATCCGCAACCTGGAGCCGCTGCGCACGCAATCGTTCCAGCTCAACTACACCAAGGCCACGGACATCGCGATGCAACTGACCTCGTCCGGTGGCCAAGGCGGTGGTTCGTCCGGGGTCGTCGGCGAGTCCGGCCGCCTGCTGAGTTCACGCGGTTCCGTGATCGCGGAGCCGCGCACCAACCAGCTCTTCGTGTCCGACATCCCCTCGCGGCTCGAGCAGATCCAGGAAATGATCACCAAGCTGGACGTCCCCGTCCGCCAGGTCTTGATCGAGGCGCGCATCGTCGAGGCGTCAGACACTTTCGGCAAGTCGCTGGGCGTCAAGCTGGGCGGCTCGGACCTGCGCGGCATCCGCGGCGGCGATGCCGGCTACGCGCTTGGCAACGGCGGTCCACGCATCGCCTTCGGCGGCAGCTACAGCGCCGTCGCCGCCACGACCGGCGAGGCAGCCTCGGCCGGGCTGACGACCGCCACCTCGCAGTTCCTCAACCTGCCCGCGTTGGGTCTGGCCGGCGCGATGCCGGCGAGCTTCGCCATTTCGCTGTTCAGCTCCGCGGCCAATCGCTTCCTCAACCTGGAACTGTCCGCGCTGGAGGCCGACGGCAAGGGCAAGATCGTGTCCAGCCCGCGCGTGGTGACCGCCGACCAGACCAAGGCCCTGATCGAGCAGGGCACCGAGTTCGCCTATCAGCAGGCCACGTCCAGCGGCGCCACCGCCGTGGCTTTCCGCAAGGCGGTGCTCAAGCTCGAGGTCACGCCGCAGATCACGCCCGAGGGCAGCATCATTCTCGACCTGGATGTCCACAAGGACAGTCCTGGAGGGGTTGTCGAAGGGGCCATGTCGATCAACACCCGGCGCGTCAAGACGCAGGTGCTGGTGGAAAATGGCGGCACCGTGGTGATCGGAGGCATCTTCGAGTTGACCGAGACTGAGCAAGAGAACAAGGTGCCCGTGCTGGGTGACATTCCCGCGATCGGCAACCTGTTCAAGCAGCGCACGCGCCGCGCCGAGAAGCAGGAGATGCTGGTGTTCATCACCCCCAAGATGATTTCCGACCGGGGCGCGGTGCGGTAGGTCGACGTTGCCGGGCATTCGGCACGCCAGCGCCGCCGATTTGGCGGCTTTGAAGGCTTCCTCGCGGTGCTAGAGTGCAGGCCCATGCATCGGGCTATGTTCTTGACGACCCAACCATCCTGGGCTCGTCCGGGGATTTTTTCATCGCCGGGCCGACTCAAGATGAAAGACGCCCCCTCGGGGGGCAGCGACCCTGGCGCAGCGGGGGAGCGCGGGGGTAACTTTTCGTGATCATCGTTCTCGTCGGCATGCCCGCCAGCGGTAAATCCACGGTCGGGCGTTCGTTGGCGCGCAGGCTGCAGATGGCCTTCGTGGACTCGGACACGGTCATCGAGCGGCGCCTGGGTTGCACCATTCGCAGCTATTTCGACAGCCATGGCGAGGCGGCCTTTCGCGATGTCGAGCAGGAGGTCATCGGCGAGCTGACGCAAGGCCCAGCCGCCGTCCTGGCCACGGGCGGCGGCGCGGTGCTGCGCGAGGTCAACCGCCAGCGCCTGCGCGAGCACGGCACCGTGCTCTACCTGCGTTCCTCACCCGAGCAACTGTTCCGGCGCGTGCGCCATGACACGCGCCGGCCGCTGCTGCAGGTGGCCGATCCGTTCAAGCGCCTGCAGTCACTGTACGCCGAGCGCGACCCGCTCTACCGCGAGTGCGCCCACTACGTGATCGACACGCACGGTGCGTCGCTGTCCCTGCTGGTCAACCGCATCCTCATGCAACTGGAGCTGGCGCCGCCCGCCGCCCCGGTGTGACAGGCCCCATCGCTACACTCGATTCATGCCAGGCATCTCTTCCGCCCAACAGGTCCGCATCGCGCTGGGCGAGCGCAGCTACCCCATCTTCATCGGCACCGGCCTGCTGGATGACCCGGCGGCGTTCGAGGCCGCGGCCGCCGGCAACGACGCGCTCATCGTCACCAACGAGACCGTGGGCCCGCTCTACGCCGAACGCCTGGCGCGGGTGCTGGCGCGCCGCCACCGGAAGGTGCGCCAACTGGCGCTGCCCGACGGCGAACGGCACAAGGACTGGGCCAGCCTGAACCTGATCTTCGACACCCTGCTGGGCCACGGCGCCGACCGCAAGACGGTGCTGTACGCCCTGGGCGGCGGCGTGGTGGGCGACATGACCGGCTTCGCTGCCGCCTGCTACATGCGCGGCGTGCCCTTCGTGCAGGTGCCGACCACGCTGCTGGCGCAGGTCGATTCGTCGGTGGGCGGCAAGACCGCCATCAACCACCCGCTGGGCAAGAACATGATCGGCGCCTTCTACCAGCCGCTGGCGGTGGTGTGCGACCTGGACGCGCTGCGCACGCTGCCCGCGCGCGAGGTGTCGGCGGGGCTGGCCGAGGTCATCAAGTACGGCCCCATCTTCGACATGGCGTTCCTCGGGTGGATCGAGGCTCACATCGACGCCCTGCGTGCCTGCGAGCCGGCGGCGCTGGCGCGGGCCGTCCAGCGCAGTTGCGAGATCAAAGCCGAGGTCGTGGGCCAGGACGAGCGCGAATCGGGCCTGCGCGCCATCCTCAACTTCGGCCACACCTTCGGCCACGCCATCGAGGCCGGCCTGGGCTACGGCGCCTGGCTGCACGGCGAGGGCGTGGGCGCGGGCATGGTCATGGCGGCGCACCTGTCGCGCGATCTGGGGCTGGTGGACGACGCCTTCGTGCAGCGCCTGGCGGCGCTGATCCACCGCGCCGGCCTGCCCACGCGCGGCCCCGTCATCGACGCGGCCGACAACGCCGGCCGCTACCTGCAGTTGATGCGCGTCGACAAAAAGGCCGAGGGCGGTGAAATCCGCTTCGTCGTCATCGACGGCCCCGGCCGCGCCGCCGTGCGCGCCGCGCCCGATGCGCTGGTGCGGCAGGTCATCGACCGCTGCTGCGCCAAATAGATGCTATGTTTTAAATAGCTTAAAGCATAATATCCATGCTGGCCAGAGGCTGATTTGACTAAAAATCCTGCCGATCTCGCCGCCTTTGCCAGCCACCCCGCGCTTTCTCGCGGCAGGCGCCACGCTGCCACTCCCGCGCCCACGCGCGACGCCTTCCAGCGCGACCGCGACCGCATCGTCCACTCCACCGCCTTTCGCCGGCTGGTCTACAAGACCCAGGTGTTCCTCAACCACGAGGGCGACCTGTTCCGCACCCGCCTCACGCATTCGCTGGAGGTGGCGCAACTGGGCCGCTCCATCGCCCGCTCGCTGGCGCTGAACGAGGACCTGGTGGAGGCCATCGCCCTCGCGCACGATCTGGGCCATACCCCCTTCGGCCATGCCGGCCAGGACGCATTGAACGACTGCATGGCCGCCCACGGCGGTTTCGAGCACAACCTGCAGAGCCTGCGCGTGGTCGATGAGCTGGAGCACCGCTATCCCGACCACGACGGCCTGAACCTCACCTTCGAGACGCGCGAAGGCATCCTCAAGCACTGCTCCGCCGCCAACGCCCGCGCGCTGGAGGCGGCCGAGCCGGGCGGCGTGGCCCATCGGTTCATCGACGGCACCCAGCCCAGCCTGGAGGCGCAACTGGCCAACCTGGCCGACGAGATCGCCTACAACGCGCACGACATCGACGACGGCGTGCGCTCCGGCCTCATCACGCTGGAGCAGCTGCGGGCCGTGCCGCTGTTCGCGTGCTTCCACGCCGAAACCCTGCGCGAACACCCCGCGCTGCAGGGCCGGCGCGTGCTGTACGAGGCCATCCGCCGCATGCTCTCGGCGCAGGTCTACGACGTCATCGACGCCACGCGCGCCGCCCTGGCCGGGGCCTGCCCCGCCGACGCCGACGCGGCCCGCCGCGCCGGCCCGCTGGTGCGCTTCAGCGCCGACATGCGCGCGCAATCCATCGCGCTCAAGCGCTTCCTGTTCGCTAACCTCTACCGGCACCCGCAGGTCACGCACACCACGGACCAGGCGCGCGAAGTGGTGCGCGGGCTGTTCGCCGCCTACCTGGCGCGCCCGGCCGAACTGCGCGCCGAGTTCGCCCAGCGCTCCGACCACCAGCGCGCCGTGGCCGACTACATCGCCGGCATGACCGACCGCTTCGCCCTGCGCGAGCACGAGCGGCTGACTGGGCGGCGCCTGCTGGTCTAATCCGCTCCATGCCCTCGCAAGCCGCCGTCATCGCCGACACCCGCCGCTGGCTGGAGCGCGCCGTGATCGGGCTCAACCTGTGCCCCTTCGCCAAGGCGCCCCACGCCAAGGGGCAGATCCACTACGCCGTGTGCGCCGGCGCCAGCCCCGCCGACCTGCGGGCCGCGCTGCGCGCCGAGCTGCAGGCCCTGGCCGCCCTGGATGCCGCGCGGCGCGAGACCACGCTGCTGATGGCGCCCGGCCTGCTGGCAGACTTCCTGGACTTCAACGATTTCCTGGACGAGGCCGACGCAGTGCTGACCGATCTGGAGCTGGAGGGCGCGCTGCAGATCGCGCCCTTCCACCCGCGTTTTCAGTTCGCCGGCACGCGCGAGGACGACATCACCAACGCCACCAACCGCGCCCCGTACCCCACGCTGCACTTGCTGCGCGAGGCCAGCATCGACCGCGCCGTCGCCGCCTTCCCCGAGGCCGAGGCGATCTACGAGGCCAACATGGCGACGCTGGAGCGGTTGGGCCCGCGGGGCTGGGCCGCGCTGGGCGTCGGCGCCGGCGGGGAGAGCGGCGCATGAAGCCCGTACGCCGCAGGATTGCTACTTATTCAGTAGCTAATGGCGAAGTGCCAGCGCGGGCTGACGGCCAAAAACATTCAGAATCCGAGGTGCTGGCCGAACTGCGCCCCGGCCAGTCGGTCGAGCTGCTCAAAGCCCTGCACATCCTCACCCGCGACGGGCGGATGAACCAGGATTCGCGCCGCAAGCTCAAGCAGGTCGAGCACCTGGTGCAGTTCATCGAGGCCGAGCTGGGCCGCATCACCCCCCACGCCGGCGAGCCCACGCTGGCCGACCACGGCGCTGGCAAATCCTACCTGGGCTTCATCCTGTACGACCTGCTGCTGCGGCCCGCCGGGCGCGGCACCGTCCACGGCATCGAGACGCGGCCCGAGCTGGTCGAGCGCTCGCGCGCGCTGGCCGCGCGGCTGGGCTTCGAGCGCATGCGCTTTCTCAACATCAGCGCGGCCGATTCGGCGCACGACGCGGCGCTGCCGCCACGCATCGACGTGGTGACCGCGCTGCACGCCTGCGACACCGCCACCGACGACGCCATCGCCTTCGGCCTGGCCAAGCGCGCGCAGGCCCTGGTGCTGGTGCCCTGCTGCCAGGCCGAGGTGGCCGCCTGCCTGCGCCAGCACAAGGCGCTGGCCCTGGCGCGCACGCCGCTGGCCGAGCTGTGGCGCCACCCGCTGCACACGCGCGAGATCGGCAGCCAGCTCACCAACGTGCTGCGCTGCCTGTACCTGGAGTCGCAGGGCTACCAGGTGACGGTGACCGAGCTGGTGGGCTGGGAGCACAGCCTGAAAAACGAGCTGATCATCGCCCGCTGGACCGGCCAGCGCAAACGCAGCGCGGCCGAGCGGTTGCGGGCCTTGCTGGAGGAGTTCGGCCTTCAGTCGCTGCGGGCCACGCGCTTCGCGGCGCTAGACGCCGCGCCAGCGCCCGCCTGAGCAGCGCTCGATGCCCGCCAGGTCGCGCCGCGAAGCCACGTCTTCGAAGCCCGCGCCGGCCAGCAGGGCGCGCACCGCCGCCGCCTGGTCCCAGCCGTGCTCCAGCAGCAGCCAGCCGCCGGGGCGCAGGTGCGCGGGCGCGCCGGCGACGATGCGGCGCAGATCGTCCAGCCCGTCCGCGCCCGACACCAGCGACTGCCGTGGCTCGTGCCGCAGCGCCGGCAGATGCGCATCGCCCGCCGCGATGTAGGGCGGGTTGCTGGCCACCACGTCGAACGCCTCGTCCGCCACGGGCGCGAACCAGTCGCCGTGACGCAGCGCCACCGGCAGGCCCAGCCGCTCGGCGTTGCCCTGCGCGACGGCCAGCGCGTCGGCGCTGGCGTCCACCGCCCACACCCGCGCCGCCGGCCGCGCGTGCGCGATGGCCAGGGCGATGGCGCCGCTGCCCGTGCCCAGGTCCAGCACGTGGGCCGGCTGGCCGGGCGGCAGCAGGTCGAGCGCCCAGTCCACCAGGGTTTCGGTGTCGTCGCGCGGGTCGAGCACGCGCGCATCGATCTGCAGCGTCAGGCCGTGGAAGTCCTTGCGGCCGGTGAGGTAGGCCACCGGCTCGCCCCGCAGGCGGCGCGCGGCCAGCGCGCTGAAGCGCTCGGCGCACGCTGGCGCCAGCGCATCGCCGTCGTGCGCCAGCAGCCAGGCGCGCGCGTGCGTGGGCTGGCCCAGCGCGTGCAGCAGCAGCATCCGCGCCTCGTGGCGCGGCAGGCCGGCGTTTTCGGCGTCGCACAGGGCGTCGGCCAGGGTCATGAATTGCTATTAAATATATAGCTTCTAGCGCAATATTGGCGCTGGCTTCAGGCTTTTTTGGATTGGAATCGGTGATTCAAGGGCCGGCCATGCGGTCCACCACGTCGCGCACGCCTGCCACCTGGCGCGCCGTGGCCAGGGCCAGCGCGCGGTCGTCGGGCGAGGCCACGGTGCCTTCGACGACCATCACGCCGCCCTCCAGCCCTTGCACCCGCAGGCCCGCCTGCGCCAGCCTGGGCTGGGCCGCCAGCGCGGCGCGCACGCGTTCGGCGATGCGCTGGGCGCCGGCCGTGGTGCCGGCCTCGATGTGCGCCGGCACCTGCTCCAGCCGGGGCAGCGGCGGTAGTACCGGGATGTGCTGCGGCGTGGCGCCCCAGGGCGTGCCGCCCGCGCAGGCGGCGAGCAGGGCGGCGGCGCCGGCCAGCGCCAGGGCAGCGCGGGAGCGCGAGGAAGCGGTAGAAGGCATGTCGAGTCTCCTTGGACAGCGGGGACGGCGGGCCCCTGGCCCATGATAGTGAAGGACTGGGGCCGTCAGGCCCGCACTTCCAACTCGGCCATCAGCTCGGCCTCGCGCGCGGCGCGCAGGGCGTCCACCACGTCCTGCAGGTCGCCTTCCATCACCAGCGCCAGCTTGTACAGCGTGAGGTTGATGCGGTGGTCGGTCAGGCGGCCCTGGGGGAAGTTGTAAGTGCGGATGCGGTCGCTGCGGTCGCCCGAGCCGATCAGGCCCTTGCGCGTGGCCGCCTCCTTGGCGGCGCGCTCGCTGCGCTCCTTCTCCTGCAGCCGGGCCTGCAGCACGCGCAGCGCCTGGGCCTTGTTGGCGTGCTGGCTGCGGCCGTCCTGGCATTCGGCCACGATGCCGGTGGGCAGGTGCACCACGCGCACGGCGGAATCCGTCTTGTTGATGTGCTGGCCGCCGGCGCCGCTGGCGCGGAAGGTGTCGATGCGCAGGTCGGCGGGGTTGAGGGTGATGGCCTCGGCCTCGTCGGGCTCGGGCATCACCGCCACGGTGGCGGCGCTGGTGTGGATGCGGCCCTGGGTCTCGGTCGCCGGCACGCGCTGCACGCGGTGGCCGCCGGACTCGAAGCGCAGCGCGTTGTAAACCCCGTCGCCCGCGATGCGCAGCACCAGCTCCTTGTAGCCGCCCAGCTCGGCCGGCGACTCGCTCATCACCTCCACGCGCCAGCCGCGGCCGGTGGCGTAGCGCGTGTACAGGCGCGCCAGGTCGCCCGCGAACAGCGCCGACTCGTCGCCGCCCGTGCCGGCGCGGATCTCCAGGAAGGCGTTGCGCGCGTCGTCGGGGTCCTTGGGCAGCAGCATGCGCTGCAGCTCGGCCTCCAGCTCGGCCAGCTCGGCCTCGGCCGCGGCGATTTCCTCGCGCGCCAGCTCGGCCATGTCGGCGTCCTGCAGCAGCTCCCGCGCGGCGGCCAGGTCGGCCTCGCGCTGCCCGAAACGCGCCCAGCGCCCGGCGATGGCCGCCACGTCCGTGTGCTCGCGCGAGAGCTTCAGGAACTGGGCCATGTCGGCCATGATGTCCGGGCGCGACAGCAGGAAGTCCAGCTCGCCGAGGCGGGCGGCGTAGCGCTGGAGTTGGTCGCGGAGGAAGGGTTTCATGGACGAGGAAAGCGGGCGATTGTCGCCGGTTTCGCGCTGGCGGGGCTGGTGAGCGGCTGCAGGTGTGCCGCTCATCGGGTGTCGCGGTCCGTCTGTCTCGCGAACCTCGTCACTGGGTGGCTTGGTGGGCAGATTGCGAGGCCATGAAGATGCATGCATTCCGCCCGCAGCGCGGATTCACCTTGGTCGAGATCCTGGTGGCCTTGGTCATCTTCGCCTTCGGCCTGCTGGCGTCGGTGGGGTTGCTGCTGTCGTCCATGCAGGCGACGCAGTATTCGTCCAATTCGGTCGTCGCCAGCACCCTGGCGCGCGAATACGGGGAGCTGATGCAGATGATTCCCGACGGCGTGTCGGGCACCTCGTTGGCGACGTCGTCGTCGGCCAACACCCTCATGGTCGATACCGACGGCATCACGTCCGGCAACGCCAGCGCCTGCACCGGCGCGGGCAAGAACTGCTCGGCCACGGATCTGCTGGCCGCCGCGCGCGACGACTGGGCGCTGCGCGTCAAGTCCACCCAGGCCCTGCCCCAGGGGCGCGCCGTGGTGTGCCGCGATGCGACGCCGCGCAACGCCGCCGGCGAACTGGAGTGGGGCGGCTGCGACGAAGCCGGCGACACCGTGCTGGTCAAGATGGGCTGGCTGGGCAAGAAGCCGGTCGGCTCGGGCAGCGGCGTGGACACCCGCTGGATGACCAGCGACCGGCCCCGCTTCGCGGTGTCCGTCATGGGCAACCTGCGCGACTACGTCACCCCGCCCGCGGCCGGAGCCACGCCATGAGACCCTTGTCCGCTTCATCCCGGCGCCAGCGCGGCCTGACGCTGGTCGAGATGCTGGTCGCCATCGTGCTGATGTTCATGGTCACCTTGGCCACCGTGGCGCTCTACACCACCAACTCGTCCAGCAAGCGCACCATCGATGCCTCGCAAAGCCTGGACGACACCGCCCGCTTCGTGTTCGAGCTGGTGGGGCAGGCGGTCCACAACGCCGGATACCTTGGCGCCGTGCCGGTCGAAAGCGAGCAGGGCGCCACCCGCTACACGTTGGCCAATCTCTTCGACGCCTGCGAGGCCAGTGCCGGCACCACGCCTTGCCCAGTGCTGGGTTTCGACAACTCCCGCCCTTCGGTGGGTTCCCTCAACGTGGTTTCGGCCGGCAGCGTGGGCGTCAACGCCAGCGACAGCGTCGCCTTCCGGTTCAATGGGGTGGGCCGCAGGGACGGCACCACCGCGGATGGGAGCGTGCAGAACTGCAGCGGCACGGCGGTGCCGGTGGCCACCGTGGATGCGGAACTGGGGCTCAGCGTTTTCTCGGTGAAAACCCTGGCGGGCGAGCCGGAGCTCTACTGCACGTGGGGAAATGGCACGAAGAACGAGCCCATCGGCCGTGGCGTGGAGAGCTTCCAGGTCATGTACGCCGTTGATTGCCGGGGCACGCCCTGCGTGCGCGACGGCGTGCCCGACCGCTGGGTCAGCGCCGCCGGCGTGGGTGTGGCGAACTGGCGCCACGTCAAGGCCATCCGCATCGGGTTGATCCTGCGCGGCCCGCCGGGCAGTGCCCAGGCGGCGTCGGGCGACAAGCTGTATCCGCTGGGCAAGGACTTCACGGGTGACCTGAGCGAAACCGGCCTGGTCTTCACTCCACCCCTCGATGGGCGGCTGCGGCGGGCCTACACCACCACCTTCCTGCTGCGCAACTCGGTGTGATGGGCGCCATGAACAAACACAGGCGTTTCCTCGGCAGCCGGCCGGCCCAGCAGGGCATCGCCCTGGTCTTCGTCCTGCTCATGATGGTGATCGCCATCTCGGCCGCCCTGTTCGCCGCGCGGCTGACGCTGCTGGGCGACAAGGCGTCGCGCAACGACCGCGACCGGCAGGTCGCTTTCCAGGCGGCCGAATTGGCGCTGAACGATGCCGAACTCGACATCATGGACGCGGCTTTGGCCCTGGAGCCGAACTCCCTGGCGCGGGGATGCAAGTTTGGCAACCCGCGCGCGGCCTTCTTGCCCGATGCGGCAGGGTGCAACGCGACCGCCGAGCGCCGCGGGTATTGCGAGATGCCGCTTCAGGCGGCATCCGGAGCAAAGCCCATGTACAAGCTGATCGATTGGGAGGAAGCCAACGATTCGGAGCGCGTCTACGTCAAATACGGCGAATTCACGGGCCGAAGCGCCGAGTTCGCCACCGGCGACGGTTCGGCCGGCTCCACGGTCAAACCGCCCACGCCCGCCAAGCCGCCCAAGTACATCATCGTGCGCTCGTCGCCGGCCAAGCTTCAGATCATGCCGCAGGGCCAGCGTCAGGTCGTCAGCATCGAGGCCGCCTACAAGATCTATGCGCTGGGCTACGGCGTCAACCCCAACACCAAGGTCATGTTGGAAGGCGAGGTCTACAAACCCGTCGTCGAGAAGTCGTGCGGAAGCTGAAGAGCAGCGATGAGTTCCATGAAACCTGTGCCTGTTGTCCGCTGTGTGCCCCCATCGACCGCCGTTCGCCGAGCGTTCCGATGGGCGCTGCTGCTGGCTGCGTGCGCCGGGAACATGAAGTGGGCATCCTCGCAAGATGCCTTGCCTCCGCTGGTGGACCTCGATTCGTCACCCGCTGCCAAGCTGGAAGAGCCATCCAACGTGGCGCTGGCGCTGTCGATCGACTTCACCACCATGGGTGCCGTGTACCGAGGGGCGGAATACGTCCATGACCTGGCCCATGCGCCCTACCTCGGCTATTGGGACATCCGGGGCTGCTATCAGTACAAGGACTCTGGCGACACCTCGACCCTGGCGGGTGAGTATTTCTACCGGGTGGGCACCGCCAATGGCGAAGGGTATTGCTCCAACGCCTACAGTGGCAATTTGCTGAACTACGTGGCCACTTCCACCATCGATATCCTGCGCCTGGCTTTGACGGGCGGCCATCGTGTGGTGGATACGGCCTCAACGACGGTTTTGGAGCGGGCCTACCTGTACAGCGATTGGGGATTGAACCAACCCACTTATTTTCCGCGCCGAAGCATCAACAAAGCCTTCTTGGGCAAGGTCGTTCCAAACGCCCCGGTCACGACGACGGGCGACTTTATCTATGCGGGCAGTTGCAAGGATAAAATATGGTTTGGGACGCGAACGGCCGACCATCTGAATTGCGACCATCCTACGCAAACTGCGGCGACCGTGTTCCATCACGGCGATCTGAACCCGAAAGACGCCGACAACGAGCCCTTGCCCATGTTCGGCCGTGTCAAGGTGTGCGCGGGTTCCGAAGCCACATCTCGGGGAGGGTTGTGTGCACGCTATCCCAGTGGCAACTACAAACCCATTGGCCAGATTCAGAAAAAATCGGATGGCATCAAGATATCTGTCTTTGGCTATCTGGCCGATGACAGCAATACGCGCTACGGTGGAGTCCTGCGCGCGCCGATGGGCTACGTGGGACCCACCAAGCCCAACGCGGCCGGTGTCGGCATGATCGCCAATATCGAGAAGGAATGGAATCAGAGCACAGGTGTTTTCGTTGAAAACCCCAGAAACGGGCCCTATGCCTACAGTGGTGTCATCAACTATGTGAACAGGTTCGGGACCACGGGAACGAAAGGCTATTACAAGAGCCTGGATCCTGTGGGTGAGCTTTATTACGAGGCGCTGCGGTATTTCATGGGTCTCGGTCCCACCGCGGCAGCGGTCGCCAGCTTTGCGGGCAAGGAAGATGGATTTCCTGTCTACACCAATTGGACGGATCCCATTGAAAACGCCTGCTACCGCAAGAACTACATCCTGACCATTGGCGACGTGAACACCCACTACGACCGCCAACTGCCGGGACATGGCGGGTCGGGCGCCCTCGCGGGGACCACACTGGACCCCGCGCGCTCTGCCGAGAGCCTGCTGGGGAGCGGCACGTTCAATGCAGCCGACTGGACAAAAGTCATTGCCCGCTTCGAGACGGACACGAACAGCACCTATACCAATTCGTTCGGCGTCAGCGTGTCGACCAAGGGCAATCCCAATCCCACTGCGGGTAACAACGATCTCGCCTCCAAGACGACGGGCTCAGGTGGCCGGGCGGCCTACTACTGGGCTGGCGCCGCGTACTGGGCGCATACCCAGCCCATCCGTAACGACACCGACGCCCATGGCAGGAGCAAAAGCCCGGTGCGCGTCAACACCTTCGCCATCGACGTCGACGAGGGTGGCAACGGGTCGGTCGAGGACACCAACCCGAGGGGCATCAAGCCAAGGCGCAGCAGTTTCTATCTGGCCGGCAAGTATGGCTGGTTCAACAATGCCGATGCCACCAGGGCCAGTCGCCTGGAGCCCTTGCCTGCGGGCGCGTTGCATGCCAACGAGCAGTTGGACGGCCACCCTTTCCGCAACGTGCTGACCGGCGCGTTGGACAACAGCCGCTGGGAATATGCGGGCGAGCCGAACACGCCGGACGGCTACGTGGTCGCCAGCCAGGCGAAGAAGATGATCGAGGGGGTGGCGCGCTTCTTCAACGCCCTTGGCGGCAGCAGCAGTGTCAGGGCGGCCTCGGGCACCGGCATGAGTTCGCTCGATCTCAGCACCACATCCCCCGATGGCGACCTGTTCGTGCCCCAGTTCGATCCCAAGACCTGGGCGGGGCGTCTGCTGAAGGCGACAATGCATTTCAACCAGGCCACGGGAGATGTTGCCGTCGCGTCGACCACATGGGACGCGGCCAAGATACTGACCGACGCGTCGGTGGCCTCTGGCGCGGTGACCGATCCGCAGGTGAAGCCGGCGGACCGCAAGCTGTTCACCTACTCCCGTGAGGGCGCCAACCGGGGCGGGCAGATTTTTTCCGTGGCCGAGAAGGGCAAGCTGGATCCGGCGGTGCTGACCGCGTTGGCCACCAAGCCCGGCAGCGCGCCCGCGGGAACATCCGACGCGGCGATGCAGAACGCAGCCATCGACTGGCTGCGCGGCGACCGTTCGCTCGAGGCCGGTACCGCTGACGGTTACCTGCGCGCCAGGACATCGGTGCTGGGAGCCATCGTCAACTCCAGCCCGGTTTACAAGCAGGGGGTGAGCGACGAGGTGACGGGGCCGGGATTCTCGGCCTTCGCGGCGGCGCAGAAAACGCGAACCGCCGCCGTCTATGTGGGAGCGGACGATGGGTTTCTGCACGCCTTCAAGGCCGGCAACGGCAAGGAGTTGTTCGCCTACATGCCTCGGGCCGTCGCAGAGAGCGTGCACCAGCTTGCCGATCCCGATTACGTGCATCGTCCCTACGTGGATGCCGTGCCGATGGTGGGCGAGGCTCAGCGGCTCGATGGAGCCCGTGCGCTGCAGTGGAGGACGCTGCTGGTGTCCGGCATGGGGGGCGGCGCGCAGGGGGTTTTTGCGCTGGATGTGACCGACCCGGACAATTTCTCGAAAGACGGCGTGCTGTTCGAATTCACCGACGCCGACGACCGAGACATGGGCAACGTGGTGGCCGCGCCGCAGCTGGTGCGCATGAGGGTGCCCAGCGCGACGCCGGGCCAGGCGGACGAATACCGCTGGTTCGTGGCGGTGAGCAGCGGCTACAACAACTACCGGGCCGATGGCGCTGATCGCGCCAGCGGCGACGGGGCGCAGGCCCTGTTTCTATTGAGCGTGGACAAACCCGCCATCGACGCCTGGCAGGAGAACACCAACTACTTCAAGATGAAGCTGCCCAAGCCCACGAACAACCGCGCGGCGGCCTTGGCGAACCCGGGCGTGGCCACCGATGCCATGGGCAACGCCATCATCTTCTACGCCGGCGACACGCAGGGCAATCTGTGGAAGTTCGATTTCCAGTCCGGCGTGAACGCCGAAAACGCCCGCGACGCGGTCAAGACGAAGCCGCTGGCCTATCTGAAAGATGCCGCCGGCAAGGTTCAGCCGGTCACCACGGTGCCGCAGGTGGCGCCCGGCCTGGACGGCGGGTACATGGTGATCTTCGGCACCGGCAAGTACATCGAAATGGGCGACGCCAACACCACCGAAGGCCACAGCGTCTATGGCATCTGGGACAACCTCGGCACCAGCGCCGACAGCGACCATGGAGTCACCCGCGCCAAGTTGTACGCCCGCAGCTTCCACGCCGCGACCAGCCTCGCGACCGGTGCTGCGACGTTCCAATTCGGCAAGGGCACCGGGCAATATCGCGGCTGGCGCCTGGATTTACCGCTCACCGGCGAGCGCGTGGTGATGGACCCGGATACCCGGTTGGGCTATACCGCCGTCAACTCCTTTGTGCCGCCCGCGGATTGCGCGGCCAGTGGGACGGGCGTGATGATGACGTTCGACAACCTGTACGGCACGAGCCGCAGCGCACGCGACCACCGGCTGCGGCCGCTCGGCAAGCCGCGCATCGTCGCGCTGGACATGTCGGCCGCCGATGCGACCACCTACACGGCGCGCACGGCCACCGGCCGGCGCGACCTGACGATTCATTCGCGGCCGGTCAGCGGCGTCGGGGGCGTGGGCGCCCAGGAGTCGTCCCTGTCGCAAGGTCCGATGGTGTCCATGAAGATTCCCGCCGGCCGCGTCGGCTGGCGCGAGATCAAGAATTTTGAGAAATGAGGAGTGTGTGTGAGGAATCCATGCCGGCTCAAGGGGTTCACGCTCATCGAAGTGATGATCACGGTGGCGATCGTGGGCATCCTGGCGGCGGTGGCCTATCCATCCTTCATCGAGCAGATCGTGAAGGGCAAGCGGACGGAGTGCCGGTCGGGCGCACTGCAGACCATGCAGCAGGAGGAGCGCTACTTTTCCCAGTACAACGTCTACGTGGAGGCCGCCGGCGGCGTGTCGGCGCCCGCCAAGGTCAAGACTTTCTCGGGTGACAAGCCGACCGAGAGCGCCTGCACCTTCAGCGCCGCCGCATGTGCCGACAGCGCGCTGGACCGATGCGTGGAGGTGCGCGCGACGCCGACCTACACCGATCCCAGGAAGATCGATTACCTCTACGTGACCAGCGAGGGCGAGCGCGGATGCTCGGTCGGCGGCACACGCACCACCACGGAGAAGTCGTGCTGGTAGTCAGTCGCCGGCTGAGCGCAGGCGCTGGGCCAAGGGGCTTCACCTTGATCGAGCTGATGGTGGTGGTGGCCCTGGGGGCCATCCTGCTGGCCCTGGCCGCGCCGTCGCTGCGCGACTTCGCCGCCAATCAGGCGCTGGCGGGTGCCACCTCCGACCTGATGGGCGCCAGCATGACTGCGCGCGCGGCGGCCATCGGCCGCAACGCCGAGACGGTGATCGAGCCGGAAGATGGCGTCGATTGGCTCTCGGGCTGGCGTGTCTATGTGGACAAGAACGGCAACAGCACCTTCGAAGCGGCCACCGACGAGTTGATCGCCTTCAGCCCACCCCTGCCGGAGACGATTGCCATGAACTCGGGTGTTGCCAACTGCACCAGGCAGGGCAGGTTTGTGTACAGAACGGCAGGATTCCTGAAAACCGGCGGCGGGTTGATCGAGGGCGGCATCCCGCTGAAGTCGACCGTCACGGGCCGCGACCGCTGCGTGGTGTTCAACAGGATTGGGCGCACGCGCATCTGCGGCACCGGCATCGACGCCTGCTGAGCGCCTATTCGCGGCTCGTTCGATTCGAGCGCAAAAACAGCCGCGCCACCGCCTCCGACATGTGCGCCCGATGGCCGGCGTCCCCGGCGTGCAGTTCCGCCATCGCCCCGTGCAGCATCTTCTGCGTCAGCCCGCGCGACAGGGCGTCGAGCACCGCCTCGACGTCCTCGCCGCGGGCCAGGCGCTTGCGCGCGCGGGCGACTTCCAGCGCGCGCCACTCGTCGGCCTGGGCGTTGAGCTGGCGGATGAGGGACACCACGCCGCCGGCCGGGTCGCGCTGGCCCATCCAGTGCATGAAGCTCTGCACGCCGGCGTCGATGATGGCCTCGGCCTGCGCCACGGCGGCCTGGCGGTTGGCGTGGCCGGTCTGCACCACTTGGGCCAGGTCGTCCACGGTGTAGACGTACACGTCGGCAAGCTGCCTGACCTCGGGCTCGATGTCGCGCGGCACGGCCAGGTCGACCATGAACATGGGGCGGTGGCGGCGTTTCTTCAGCGCGCGCTCGACGGCGCCCAGGCCGATGATGGGCAGGGTGCTGGCGGTGCAGCTCACCACGGCGTCGAATTCGGCCAGGCGCTCGGGCAGGTCGGCCAGGCGCATGACCTCGCCGCCGAAGCGGCTGGCCAGCTTCTCGCCGCGTTCCAGCGTGCGGTTGGCGATGGCGATGGACTGCGGGTTGCGGGCGGCGAAGTGGGTGGCCGCCAACTCGATCATCTCGCCGGCGCCGACGAACAGCACCTTGATGCGCCCCAGGTCCTCGAACAACTGCCCGGCCAGCCGCACGGCGGCGGCGGCCATGCTGATGGAGTGCGCGCCGATCTCGGTGGAGCTGCGCACTTCCTTGGCGACGGCGAAGCTGCGCTGGAAGAGCTGGTTCAGCGTGGTGCCCAGGGCGCCGGCGTCCTCGGCGGCGCGCACGGCGCTCTTCATCTGGCCCAGGATCTGTGGCTCGCCCAGCACCATGCTGTCCAGCCCGCTGGCGACGCGGAAGGCGTGGCGCGCGGCCTGGCCGTCCTGCAGCACGTAGGTGTGCTCGCGCAGGGCGTCGGCGGGCACGTCGCCCGAGCGGGCGAGCCAGCCCAGGGTGTGGTCGATCTGGGGGTTGTCCGACGCGCAGTACACCTCGGTGCGGTTGCAGGTGGACAGGATGGCGGCCTCGGGGTGGCGCGCGTGCGACTGGCGCAGCCCGGCCAGCGCGGGGGCGATCTGGTCGAGCGCGAACGCGAACCGGCCGCGCAGATCGAGCGGCGCGGTGTTGTGATTGAGTCCAAGCGCCCAGACGGCCATGAGGGTGGATTATAAAATTCGTGCCCGTTTCGGGTGCGGCCAAGTGGCGCGGACTTGACGGGCATCAAGATCATGGACTTCTCCGACCTCTTCTGGCACCTCGCCGGTTTCATGGCGCCCGCGCTGGTGCTGGCGCCGGCGCTGGTGCTGGTCAGCCAGATTATTGGGCAAAAATCGGTTTCAGCCCGCACCCTGATTGCCCAGGCTGCTATCAATTTTGGGGTCTGCCTGGCCGCGCTGCTGGGCGGCCTCGTGGTCACGGGGCATGACGGGCGCATGGGCACCTACGCGGCGCTGGTGCTGGCCAGCGCGGCCTGCCAGGCGTGGCTGCAGCGGGGGCGCCCGCCGGTGAAGGTCAGGCGGGACTGAACAGGTCCACGCGGTCGGTCACGATCCCGTCGGTGCCGAGCCGGATCAGCCGCTCGGCCGCCCACTCGTCGTTCACGGTGTAGCTCAGGGCGCGCCAGCCGGCGGCCTTGACCTGCGCGACCAGGGCGGCGTCCCACAGCGCGTGGTGGCAGACGATGGCGGCGCAGCGCAGTTGCCGGGCCGTGTCCAGCCAGCCGTCCCGCAGGGCGTCCAGCAGCAGCCCGCGCGGCAGGTGCGGGGCGGCGGTCTGGGCGCCGCGCAGCGCGTCGGGCGCGAACGAGGTGAGCAGGGGCGGCGCGCTGGTGCCCGCTGGCCACAGGCGGGCGGCCAGTTCGGCGACAGCTCGGCCGGTGCGCTCCTCGGTGCCGGGCGTGGGCTTGATCTCGATGTCGAGTAGGTAGCGGTTGGCCAGGCAGAAGCGCGCGACGTTCTCCAGCGTGGGGAGGGGCTCGCCGGCATGGGCGCGCGAATGCCAGGCGCCGGCATCGAGCCGGGCCAGCTCGCCCCAGGGCAGCCCGCCGGCCACGCCGCGGCCGCTGGTGGTGCGCTCCAGCGTGTCGTCGTGCAGCAGGAAGGGCACGCCGTCGGCCGACAGCCTGGCGTCGCACTCGAACATGCGCCAGCCGTGCCGCGCGCCCAGCCGGAAGGCGGCCAGCGTGTTCTCGGGCGCCAGCCGGCCGGCGCCGCGGTGGGCGATCCAGAAGGGGTAGGGCCAGGGTGCGGTGGTGTTCATGGTCGAAATGGGCATTGGCCAGCGTGGATATTGCGCCTGAAGCTATCAAAACAGGAGTTTCCTGCCGACTGGCGGCACACGGCCCGGCCGCTGCCCCAAGGCAGCGGTTGCGGCGTGGCGGTATTGCCATGGGCCTGATTGTGGGTTGTGGCCGGCCGCCCGTCGAAAATGCTGCAGCGCAGTAAAATCGCCGCCCAGCCGGACGCCGCGTCTGCCATGTGCCCCTGACCCTTTTCGCGCCGCGCTGGGCCACCCACATGAACGCTCCCGCCACGCTCCATCACCTCCTGGCCGCCGCCGACGCGGCGCCGCGCCTGCGCGAGATTCCGTACAACTACACCAGCTTCTCCGACCGCGAGATCGCCTTGCGCCTGCTGGGCGAGCGGGCCTGGGACATCCTGCAGTCGCTGCGCGCCGAGCGCCACACCGGCCGCTCCGCGCGCATGCTGTACGAAGTGCTGGGCGACATCTGGGTGGTCCGCCGCAATCCCTACCTGCAGGACGACCTGCTGGACAACCCCAAGCGCCGCCGCCTGCTGGTGGAGGCGCTGCACCACCGCCTGGCCGAGATCGAGAAGCGCCGCACCCCCGGCGACGACGGCGCCCGCGATGCCCTGGTGGGCGAGCTGCTGGTGGCCGCGCGCCGCGTGGTCGAGGCCTTCGACCGCTCGTTCGGCACGGTGCGCGAGCTGCGCCGCCGCGCCGCGCGCGCGCTGGGGAAGCACACGCACAAGGACAACATCAAGTTCGACGGCTTTTCGCGCGTCAGCCACGTCACCGACGCCACCGACTGGCGCGTCGAGTTCCCGCTGGTCGTGCTCACCCCCGACACCGAGGCCGAGATGGCCGCGCTGGTCAAGGGCTGCATCGAGCTGGGCCTGACCATCATCCCGCGCGGCGGCGGCACCGGCTACACCGGCGGCGCCATCCCGCTGGACTGGAAGAGCGCCGTCATCAACACCGAGAAGCTCATCACCCTGGGCAAGGTCGAGCGCCTGCGCCTGCCCGGGCTCGACCACGACGTGGCCACCGTCTGGACCGAGGCCGGCGTCGTCACCCAGCGCGTGGCCGACGCGGCCGAGGACGCGGGCCTGGTGTTCGCCTGCGACCCCACCAGCGCCGAGGCCAGCTGCATCGGCGGCAACATCGCCATGAACGCCGGCGGCAAGAAGGCCGTGCTGTGGGGCACCGCGCTCGACAACCTGGCGAGCTGGCGCATGGTCACGCCCGACGGCGAGTGGCTGGAGGTCACGCGCGTCGGCCACAACCTGGGCAAGATCCACGACGCCGAGGTGGCCAGCTTCGAACTGGCCTATTTCGACGCCAGCGGCAAGAAGGAACTGCGCCGCGAGCGCCTGGACATCCCCGGCGCCACCTTCCGCAAGGCCGGCCTGGGCAAGGACGTGACCGACAAGTTCCTCGCCGGCCTGCCCGGCGTGCAGAAGGAGGGCTGCGACGGCCTCATCACCAGCGCGCGCTGGGTGCTGCACCGCATGCCCGAGCACACGCGCACCGTCTGCCTCGAATTCTTCGGCAACGCCAAGGACGCGGTGCCGTCCATCGTCGAGATCAAGGACTTCATGTTCGCCGAAGCCAGGCGCACGGGCGTGCTGCTGGCGGGGCTTGAACACCTGGACGACCGCTACCTGCGCGCCGTGGGCTACACCACCAAGAGCAAGCGCGGCGGCCTGCCCAAGATGGTGCTGATCGGCGACATCGCCGGCGACGACCCCGACGCCGTGGCGCGCGCCGCCAGCGAGGTGGTGCGCATCGCCAACTCGCGCTCGGGCGAGGGCTTCACCGCCGTCGCCGCCGACGCGCGCAAGAAGTTCTGGGCCGACCGCAAGAAGACCGCCGCCATCAGCCGCCACACCAACGCCTTCAAGATCAACGAGGACGTGGTGATCCCGCTGCCGCGCATGGCCGAATACACCGACGGCATCGAGCGCATCAACATCGAGCTGTCCCTGCGCAACAAGATCGAGTTGGCCGACGCGCTCGAATCGTTCCTGGCCGGCGGCAACCTGCCGCTGGGCAAGGCCGAGGCCGGCGCCGAGCCGCCCCCGCCCGAGTTGCTGGCCGAGCGCGTGGAGCAGGCGCTGGCGCTGGTGCGCGAGGTGCGCGCGCTGTGGCAGGGCTGGCTGCGCGATGTGGACCGGCTGTTCCCGCGGTTGCAGGACCACAGCCTGCGCGCGAGCTGGAAGGCGCAGATCCGCCAGCCGCTGCGCAGCATCTTCACCGGCGCCGCTTTCGAGCCCCTGATGGCGGCGCTGGCGGACATCCAGCAGCGCGTGCTCAAGGGCCGCGTGTGGGTGGCGCTGCACATGCACGCCGGCGACGGCAACGTGCACACCAACATCCCCGTCAACAGCGACAACTACCAGATGCTGCAAACCGCCCACGAGGCGGTGGACCGCATCATGGCGCTGGCGCGCAGCCTCGACGGCGTGATCTCCGGCGAGCACGGCATCGGCATCACCAAGCTCGAATACCTGAGCGACGCCGAGCTGGCCCCGTTCGCCGAGTACAAGCGCCGCGTCGATCCCGAGGGGCGCTTCAACCGCGGTAAGTTGCTGCGAAATAATGAGCTGCCGGCGCAGGCGGGACGCGGGCTGAAGGCCGATTTGACCAATGCCTACACGCCCAGCTTCGGCCTGATGGGGCACGAGTCCATCATCATGCAGCAGAGCGACATCGGCGCCATCGCCGACTCGGTCAAGGACTGCCTGCGCTGCGGCAAGTGCAAGCCCGTGTGCAGCACCCACGTGCCGCGCGCCAACCTGCTGTACAGCCCGCGCAACAAGATCCTGGCCACCTCGCTGCTGGTCGAGGCTTTCCTGTACGAGGAGCAGACGCGCCGCGGCGTCAGCCTCAAGCACTGGGAGGAGTTCGAGGACGTGGCCGACCACTGCACCGTGTGCCACAAGTGCCTGTCGCCGTGCCCGGTGAAGATCGACTTCGGCGACGTCACCATGAACATGCGCAACCTGCTGCGCAAGATGGGCAAGAAGAGCTTCCGCCCCGGCAACGCGGCGGCCATGTTCTTTTTGAACGCCACCGACCCGCGCGTCATCAACGCCACCCGCGCCGCCATGACCGGCGTGGCCTTCAAGGCGCAGCGCGCGGCGGTCGATCTGCTGAAGGTCGCCGGCCGCCGGCAGACCCGGCACCCACCCGCCACCGTGGGGCCGGCGCCCGTCCGCGAGCAGGTGATCCACTTCGTCAACAAGAAGATGCCCGGCGGCCTGCCCAAGCGCACGGCGCGCGCGCTGCTCGACATCGAGGACAGCGCCTACGTGCCCGTCATCCGCGACCCCAAGGCCACCTCGGTGGACACCGAAGCGGTGTTCTACTTCCCCGGCTGCGGCTCCGAGCGCCTGTTCAGCCAGGTCGGCCTGGCCACGCAGGCCATGCTGTGGCACGCCGGCGTGCAGACCGTGTTGCCGCCCGGCTACGTGTGCTGCGGCTACCCGCAGCGCGGCAGCGGCCAGTTCGACAAGGCCGAGAAGATGATCACCGACAACCGCGTGCTGCTGCACCGCGTGGCCAACACCCTCAACTACCTCGACATCAAGACCGTGGTGGTGAGCTGCGGCACCTGCTACGACCAGATCGCCGGCTACGAATTCGACAAGATCTTCCCCGGCAGCCGCATCATCGACATCCACGAATACCTGCTCGAAAAAGGCATCCGGCTCCAAGGCCAGGGCGCCTACCTGTACCACGAACCCTGCCACAACCCCATGAAGCTGCAGGACTCCACCAAGACCGTGAAGGCGCTGGTGGGCGAGCAGGTGCTGAAAAGCAACCGCTGCTGCGGCGAGAGCGGCACGCTGGGCGTGACGCGGCCCGACGTGTCCACCCAGGTGCGCTTCCGCAAGGAAGAGGAAATCCGCCAGGGCGAGGCCGAGCTGCGCGCCAGCGGCGCCGTGGCTGAGAAGGCCAACGTCAAGATCCTCACCAGTTGCCCGAGCTGCCTGCAAGGGCTCAAGCGCTACGAGGACGACCTGACGAACGGCCTGCTGGAGGCCGACTACATCGTGGTCGAGATGGCGCGCCACATCCTGGGCGAGAACTGGCTGCCGCAGTACGTGGCGCGGGCCAACGCGGGCGGGATCGAGCGGGTGCTGGTGTAGCGGGGTGGGCGCGTCCGAGGTATTGTTGGCCTCCAGCCCGCGCAGATAAAGCGCTGGTAGCTATAAAAATAGAATCAAATCGCTGACCTGCCTGACACTCGGCAGGGGAGCCCGCAATGAAAAAGAGCCGCCCCGGGGGCGGCTCTCGTCGTGCTGGCCGGCGCCTGGCGCCGGCATCACCCGATCAAGGGATCAGTAATAGCCGTCGTTGTTCAGGCGCTTCAGCTCTTCGTCGTTCACCGGCGCGCGCACCGCTTCGGCCGGGGCGGCGACGGGCGAGGCCACGTCCTCGGCCAGCGCGCGGCGGGTGAGGGCGACCTGCAGCTCGCTCATCACGCGCGGGTCGTTCTCGGCCGTGGCCAGCAGCCGGGCGTCCTCACTGGCTTGCGCCGCCCGGCGCTGCATGGCCTGCCAGCCCTGCGCCGAGCCCGTCGCCAGCGACAGGACCGGCTCGGCGAACACGGCCACGGCGAGGAAGCCGGCCGTCCACACCACCAGCCAGGACGTCAGCGAACTGCCGGCCGCGAGCGTGGCCACCAGCGCTGCCAGCAGGACCGCCGCCAGCACGCGAGTCCAGCCGGTCTTGCGGTGCAGTTCGCCGACGTAGGCGAACACGTCCTCGGCGCGCGCCACGCCGGGGTGTTGAAGAATCGATTGATCGATGGAAACGTAATGGGTCGTCATGATGTGCCCTCCTTGGGGACGATGGCCGAAGCCGGTGATCAGATATTAGGGTTTTCACTAGTGTTTTTCAACTTTATATTGGTTATTTGTCTCATTTATGATGGTGATGGATGTCAACTTCCGCACGCTGGACCTGAACCTGCTGCGCGTCTTCGACGAGGTGATGGCCGAGCGCAGCATCACCCGGGCGGCGCGCAACCTGTCGATGACCCAGCCGGCCGCCAGCAATGCCCTGCGGCGGCTGCGCCAGGCGCTGGGCGACGAGCTGGTGCGCCGCGCCGGCCTCGGCCTGGAGCCCACGCCGCGCGCCCTGGCCCTGTGGCCGGTGGTGCGCGACGCGCTGCGCCATCTGGAGCATTCGCTGGCGCCGGCGGTGTTCGAGCCGGCGGAGGCGGACAACGTGTTCACCCTGGCCACGGCCGACGCCACCGCGGTGGAGCTGCTGCCCAGCGTGGCGCGGCGGTTCGCCAGCGAGGCGCCCGGCGTCTCCTTGCGGGTGGTGCCGCTGACCACCCACGACCCGCGCCGCCTGCTGGCGGAGGAAGAGGTGGATCTGGCGGTGGGCTACTTCCCCGCCGTGATGGCCGACCTCACCGCCCGCGCCCAGGCCGGGGAGGCGATGGCCTTCGAGGCGCACCGGCTCTACGTCGGCCGCTACGCGTGCGTGATGCGGCGCGGCCACCCGCTGGCGCGCGCACCGCTGACGCTGGACGACTACTGCGCCGCCCGCCACCTGCTGGTCAGCTTCTCGGGCCGCCCCTGGGGCTTCGTGGACGAGGCGCTGGCCGCCATCGGCCGGCAGCGGCGGGTCGTGCTGACGGCCAACCAGCTTTTCACCGCCGGGCGGGTGGTGGCCGGGTCGGACCTGCTGACGGTGCTGCCCCTGCACTTCGTGGACATGTGGGGCATGGGCACCGACCTCGTCGTGCACGAGCCGCCGCTGGCCCTGCCGACGATCCACGTCGACGTGCTGTGGCACCGCCGGCTGCACGGGTCGCCGGCCCACGTGTGGCTGCGCCAGGTGCTGGCGCAGGCGGCGCAGGAAGCGCTGGCGCACCTGCCGGGCCAGGTGCAGGGCGCGGCGGAGGTGGCTGAACCACGCCCCGAGGGCGGAGAAGAGCGTTCGCCCGCCGCCCGGCGGCGGACGGGGCGCGTGTGACCTGGGCTGGACCCGCCACGCCAGGAATTTTGCAGGAGACCGCCATGCGCCACGTCGCCACCCTCACGCTGATCGTCGTCGCCATCATTCATCTGCTGCCGCTCGCGGGCGTCCTTGGCGGCGGGCGCCTCTCGGCGCTGTATGGCCTTCCGTTCGATGAGCCGAACCTGGCCATCCTCATGCGGCATCGGGCCGTGCTGTTCGGGCTGCTCGGCCTGTTCCTGCTCGTGGCGGCCTTCAGTCCGGCGCTCCGGATGATGGCCTTCGTGGCCGGTTTCGGGAGCGTGCTGTCCTTCCTGGGGCTGGCCTGGTCGGTCGGGGGCTACAACGCCCAGGTCGGCCGCGTCGTCACCGCGGACCTCGTGGCGCTGGCCTGTCTCGTCGTCGGCCTGGGCGCTCATCTGTTGTCGGACCGCTAGTCTTACTGTGTTAGTAATTTGAACAAATTCAAGGCATTATGCGCACATCTTCGAGCAGGAGGTGAGCCTTATGAAGGATCTGCAGGAATTTGAGCGCTACATGGCGCATCTGGGCGAGGGACTGGGCCATGCCGACCGGCAGGGTGGACTGCGTGGGTATTGCACCGGGCTGATGGCCCCGCTCAAGCGCAAGAGCGTGGAGCCGATGGCCGCGCACCTGGCGCCCTCGGCCACGCGCTCGCGCCATCAGTCGTTGCACCACTTCGTGGCCGACTCGGCCTGGTCGGACGAGCAGATGCTGCTGCGCGTGGCGCAATGGGTGGTGCCGGCGATGGATTTTTCCGATGGCGGCTGGTGGATCGTGGACGACACCGGCTTTCCCAAGCAAGGCCGGCATTCGGTGGGCGTGGCCCGCCAGTACTGCGGCATGCTGGGCAAACAGGACAACTGCCAGGTGGCCGTCAGCGTCAGTCTGGCCTGCCAGGCGGGCAGCCTGCCGGTCGCCTGTCAGCTGTACCTGCCCCAGGGTGGGCCGAGGACCTGCCGCGACGCGAGAAGGCTGGTGTTCCGCAAGAGGTGGAGTTCGCCACCAAGCCGGCGATTGCGCTGGCGCAGATCGAGCACCTGATGGCGCAGGGTGCGCCCAGGCACTGCGTGCTGGCCGATGCTGGCTACGGCGTGGACACGGCGTTTCGCGAGCGCCTCGGCCAGATGGGTCTGGCGTACGCAGTGGGCGTGACAGGCCAGGTGACGGTGTGGCCCCCCGGGCATGCGCCGCTGCCGCCCAAGCCGTACAGCGGCCGGGGCCACGTGCCCACCCGGCTGCGGCGGGGTGACGTCCGGCACGAGCAGCCCCTGTCGGTCAAGGAAGTGGCCTTCGGGTTGGCAGCCGATCAATGGCAGAACATCGAATGGCGAGAAGGCACGAACTTCACGCTGCGCTCGCGCTTTGCCCGCGTGCGCGTGCGGGCGGCCCATCGTGAGCACCTGCGCACCGAGCAGCGACCCGAGGAGTGGCTGCTCATCGAGTGGCCAGAAGGCCACAAGGAGCCAATGAAATACTGGCTGTCCACGCTGGATGAGGATGTGCTGCTTGAGCGCATGGTCTACGAGGCCAAGATGCGCTGGCGCATCGAGCGCGACTACCAGGATCTCAAGCAGGAGCTGGGACTGGGGCACTACGAGGGCCGGGGCTGGCGGGGGTTCCATCACCACGCCAGCCTGAGCATTGCCGCCTATGGCTTCCTGACGGCCCAGCAACTGCGCCATCCCGAGGGTGCGGGTAAAAAAACGCTGCACGAAGCCAAGAACCTGCCCTACCCACGCATTACAAGCCTCGCGGCAGCCCGCGCACGCAGCGCCACGTCCCATCGTCCATCACGAGCTTGCGGCTGCGTATCGCCGCAGCCTTGCTCAAGACGCTGCCCAGGTGTCCGTGCTGCCTGCGGGCAAACGCAAGACTACGCTTGTAACACAGTAAGACTAGGACTTGCCGCGCGGCAGCGGCACGATCATCGACGTCTTGCGCCGGTAGTGCTCGTAGTCCTCGCCCAGGGCTTGCCGCGTGTCGTGTTCTTCCAAGAGGATGCCGAGGAAGACGTAGGCCGTGGTGGCGGCGGCGAACAACAGGTGTCCCAGGCTCATGGAGGGCGTTGCCCAAAATCCCATCAGGAGCCCGAGCATGATGGGGTGCCGCACGAAGCGGTACAGCGCCACCTGGACGAACGGCACGGGCCGGTAGGGCGTGCCCTTCAGGCGCAGGTACACCTGACGCAGCCCGAACAGGTCGAAATGGTTGATCATGAAGGTCGATGCGAAGAGGATCAGCCAGCCCAGCCAGAACAGACCCTGAAGCAGACCTTTGCCGACCGGGTGTTCGACATTCCAGACGACCCCCGGGATGGGTCGCCACTGCCAAAACAGCAACGCCAGCATCAGGGCCGTGGCCAGCACGTAGGTGCTGCGTTCGGCGGGCTTGGGCACGATGCAGGTCCAGCGCTCCTTGAATGCCGGACGGGCCATCAGGCTGTGCTGGAAGGCGAAGAGGGCGATCAGGATCAGATCGATCAGTACCGCTGGCGCCGCCGCGCCCTCCGGCGGGGAGTCGATGCTCTTCGGCACCACGATGTTGCCGAGGAAGCCGATCAGGTACAGCAGGGACGCGGT
Organism: Ottowia sp.; assembly: GCF_016703145.1. Lineage (GTDB taxonomy): Bacteria > Pseudomonadota > Gammaproteobacteria > Burkholderiales > Burkholderiaceae_C > Ottowia. The sequence goes on from NZ_JADJCO010000003.1 coordinate 1,147,686, forward strand.
GCCGAGCGCATAGCTGACCATGCCGTAGATGAAGATGACGATTCTCATGGGGAGGCTCCGGTTTCGGTGTTGGCCCGTGACGGGCCGTGCTTTGCGCGCAGGACGATGCGCCCCATCGCCTGGCGGCGTGCGAGTCGCTGCAGGCCGTCGGCAAACGACGACATCGGCAGCACGTCCGGGACTGGAGGCCGAAGGTGGCCTTGCGCCACTGCGGCGAAGAGCCGTTCGTCAGCGGCACGGTTCTCGTGCGGGTGCCGCTGCGCCCAGGCGCCCCAGTAGCACCCCACCACGCTGTAGTTCTTGAGCAGCGGCAGGTTCATGGCGAGGGCCGGGACCTCGCCGCTCGTGAATCCGATCGGCAGCATGCGGCCGTCCCAGGCCATCACCCGCGACACGGTGCCGAACAAGGAGCCGCCGACGTTGTCGAAGAACACGTCCACGCCACGGCCCTCGGTCAGTTCGAGCAAGCGGTCGCGCACCGGTTCGCGCGCGTAGTCGATGACGTGGGCCGCGCCCTGCTTGCGCGCCACTTCACCCTTTGCTGCCGAGCTGGTTCCCCCGATGACTGTCGCGCCCATCTGGCGCGCCACGTCCACGGCGGCCAGGCCGACGCCACCCGCCGCGCCGCTGACGAAGACGGTTTCGCCCGGGCGCAGTCGCGCGCGGGTCGCCAGCGCGTAGTGCGCCGTGCCGTAGGCGTAGCGAATGGTCGAGCCGATCTCGAAACCCACGCTGTCGGGCAGTTTCACGGCGTTCGACTCGGGCGCCAGCATGCGCTCGGCCATGCCGCCGTGCCAGTGGCTGCAGGCTACGCGGTCGCCCACGCGCACACGCCGGACGTCCTCGCCAACGGCCAGCACCACCCCCGCGGCATCGCTGCCCGGCACGAAAGGCAGGGCGGGCCTCATCTGGTAGCGGCCGGCCACCATCAGCGTGTCCATGAAGCTCAACGCAGCCGCATGGACGTCGATCAGCACCTGGTCCGGGCCGGGGACGGGGTCCGCCAGCTCGCCGAATTCGAGCGCTTCGATGCCCTCGAAGCCTCTGCAAATGACGGCGCGCATCTCAGCCCACCGCCTTCACGCGCACGGTGATGACTTCGGCCGTGGCGCATTCCACCAGACCCTGCCTGACGCTGCAGGCGACGACCGACTTGCGCTCCCCATGCGCGACCATGCGCGCGCGCAGTTCCAGCGCCCAGTCGACGAGGGCCGGCTTGAGGTAGGTCACGCGCAGGCTGCCCGTCACCACGCTGAAAGGGGGCGGGCCGCTGCTCAGGTCGTGGCCGGCCTCGCGGCAATGCATGGACAGCGAAGCCCAGATGGCGTGGCAATCCACCACCGACGCGATGGTGCCGCCGTAGACGTAGCCCGGGAATCCGATGTGCTCGGCCCTGGGTTGCCAGACACAGACGAACGCGTCGTCCTTCCAGCGGCTCTTGATGTGCAAGCCATGAGCATTGAGCGTGCCGCATCCGAAGCAATGCACCTGCAGGCGGTCCTGCAACGCACGGCCATCGTCGAAGGGATCGTGCGCCGTAGGGGATGCGCCCGGCCTCGGTGAATCCGCGATTTGAAGTTCCATGGGTCCTTTTCCTCAACGTCTGGTTGATCGAAAAAAGGATTCTGTTGAGCTCGACCCGGGCGCACCAGTGGCTGATTTACGGTAGGGGCGGGGCACCCTACCGCTGTCCGACGGTACTGCGCGGACCGGCGGGAGCCTAAAGCCAATACTGTTCAGATAGACAAATGGCCAGCATAATTCGGCTCCATCCAATCCATGGAGGACGGAGCCGATGGCAAGAACGCGCAAGGTACTGCCGCACCAGGTCGATGTCGCCCACCTGATCAGCACAGGTGTACTGGCAAGCGTGTGTTCGAGGCCTCTGATCGACGAGGTGCTGGCCGAGACAGGGCGAGGCAGTCAGCGCAATCGGCTACCCCACAGCCGTACGCGGCCAGAGCGCCTTCCCGCAGGCGCGCCTGCTCGGCCTGGTCGAGTGCGGCACGCACGCCATCGTGGCCGCCGGCATCGCCGCGTACGCACGCAGCGAGAAGGCGATGGCCACGGAACTGCTGCCGGGCTGGCTGCGCAAGGACATGTTGGTAATGGCCGACCGGGGCTTCTACAGCTTCAAGCTCTGGGCGCTCGCTTGCGACAGCGGCGCCACGCTGCTGTGGCGCGTGAGTTCCAACATCAAGCTGGCGGCGCAGCAGGTCCTGCCCGATGGCTCGTACCTGAGCACCGTCTTCGACAGTGAAGACAGCGCCCGGCGGCATGGCCGCACGGTGCGCGTCATCGAGTACACGCTGCGCGACTTGGCCGTCCCCACAAAGGACAGCTACCGCCTGGTGACCACTTTGCTCGACCCCGAGCAGGCGCCCGGCCAAGAATTGGCGGCGCTGTACCACGAGCGCTGGGAGATCGAGGTGTGTTCGATGAGTTCAAGACGCACCTGCGCGCCAGCAGCACCGTGCTGCGCAGCAAGACGCCCGATCTGGTGAAGCAGGAACCGTGGGGGCTGCTGCTGGCGCACTTCGCCATCCGCCAACTCATGGCACAAGCGGCTTGGCAGCGCGCACTCGACCCGGATCGCCTGAGCTTCAGCCACGCGGCGCGTGATCAAACGCAAGATGCCGCAAGCCGCGGCCGTTCCCCCCTGAGCGCCTCGAAAGCTGGCGTGAGTCCCTGCTGGCCGAGATTGCCCGTGGTCGCTGCGTTAGTAGCCGCGGACGCCTCAACCCGCGCGGAGTCAAGCGCAAGATGAGCAGCTTCACCGTCCGCCATCGCGGCGCGTTGCTCCACCAGCGACATCAGCCCACGCCAGTACTGCGTATCTGAACAGTATTGGGCCTAAAGCAATCCCTCTTGCCCGGCGCGGTGCGTGGCCTCCGCGCGCGTCCTGCATCCCAGCGCGGCCAGCGCGCCATTGACGTGCATTTCCACCGTTCTCGGGCTCAAGCCCAGCTGCTGCGCGATCTGCTTGCTGGTCCGGCCCTTGGCCACGAGCCGCAGCACCTCGTGCTGGCGCGGCGTCAGATGAACCGGGGCCGCGGGCTGCTCGCCTCGGGCCTTCGCGCGGGGCGCCGCGTCCAGGAAGGCCAGGGCCTCGTCGACGAATGTCGTCCACGCGGCTTCATGCGTGAACGGGACGTGGTTGTTGCCCTCCAACGCGACGAAGCGGGCCCCGGGGATCAGGCTGGCCAGGCGCCGGCCTTGCTTGAACGGGACCATCTGGTCACCCTTCCGATGCAGCACCAGCGTGGGGCAGCGAACCCGCGCGCAGCTGTCCTTCACGTTCACCGCGTACATCGCCTGCAACTGGCGCACGGCCACGTCGGGGGTGGCGGTCTCGCGCTGGGCCTGATCGAAGGAGTTCCATTGGGCAGGCGTGGCATCGGGCATGAAGCGCGAGGCAAAGACCTGCCTGAAGGACGGCGAGCTGTTGCCCCAGCCGACGGCCGCCAGTTCGACCAGGAGGTCGCCCTCGCGGCGAACGGCGGGGTCCGGGTGGCTCGTGCTGTGGTACGAGGTGGCAAACCCGCCGAAAAGGATCAGGTGGGATACCCGTTCGGGGTGGCGCGCCGCGTACTCGACGGCCACGCCCGCCGCGCAGGTGAAGCCCAGCAAGGCAAAACGCTCGTGCCCGTAGGTGTCCACGACGCATTCGAGGTCCTTCACCCAGGCTTCGAAGGAGATGTCGTGCACGCGCCGCTGCGAGAGCCCGCATCCGCGGGTGTCGTAGTGGAGGTAGGTGCCATTCCTGCTGAACTCGTCGATCAGCGCGGCGTGGACGCTGCCGGCGGGCGCGTGCCCGATATGGGTCAGCCACGTGGCCGCCTTCACCAGGACGGGCCCGGAGCCGAACTGCGCCGAAGCGAGCCGGGTGCCATCCGAGGACGTGCAGAAGCGAATGTGGGGTTGGCTGGCCATGGCGCGGACTTGCCTGCTCGGGGAGACATCGGGTCGGGTGAGAATTCTCTCCTACTCCCACGCCGCGCATCGTGTGACCGACGCGGGCTGCCGGCTCGACCAGATGGCGCTGGCGAGTCGCTGATTTGCCTCTATTTTTATAGCTGTATACGCAATATTCGTGCGGGTTTTCAGCCTGTTTTTCTTATGAACTGGCCGGCGGCGCGCCCTCGTCCTCGGGCTCTTCCTCGTCCCGGTTGAACACTGCCCAGCAGGCCATGAACATGGCCGCGATGGTCGGCCCGATGACGAAGCCGTTGATGCCGAACAGCGACATGCCGCCGATGGTGAACACCAGCACCACGTAGTCCGGCAGCTTGGTGTCCTTGCCGACCAGGATGGGGCGCAGCACGTTGTCCGACAGGCCGATGGCCACCACACCCCAGACGATGAGCGCCACGCCCTGCCAGCCGGCGCCGGTGGCCAGCAGGTAGATGGCCACCGGCCCCCACACCAGGGCGGCGCCCACGGCCGGCAGCAGCGACAGCAGCGCCATCACCACGCCCCAGAAGACGGCGCCGCCGATGCCCAGCACCCACAGCGCCACCCCGCCCAGGATGCCCTGCACGATGGCCACCACCACGTTGCCCTTGACGGTGGCGCGCACCACGGTGGAGAACTTGTTCAGCAGGTAATGCGTGTGGCCGCGCTCCAGCGGCACCGATTCGCGCACCAGGCGCGACAGCGCCAGGCCGTCGCGCAGCAGGAAGAACAGCAGGTACATCATGACCACGAAGTTGACCAGGAACTGGAAGGTGTTCTGCCCCAGCTCCAGCGCATGCGTGGCCACCAGTTGGCCACCCTGCAGCAGGCCGCTGGAGAGCTTGTCCAGCAGGCTTTCGAGGTTGACGAAGCCGAAGCGGTTGAGCCATTCGGTCACCCATCCCGGCAGCGCGGCCACGATCTGCTGGAAGTAAGTGCGAAAGCTGATGTCGCCCGAGCGCACGCGCTGCACGAAGACAGTGACGTCGGCCGCCATGGAGGTGCCGACCATGATCATGGGCAGGATCACGATCACCAGGCACACGGCCAGCGTCAGCAGCGCCGCCAGCGTGGCGCGCCCGCCCACGCGGCGCAGGATGCGCTGGTGCAGTGGGTGGAACAGCAGCGCCAGCGTCACCGCCCACATCACCGCGCCGAAGAAGGGCGCCAGCACCCACAGGAACGCCGCCGGTCACGCCGGCCAGCAGCAGCAGGAAGACGGCGCGTTGCAGGGCAGGGGTGTGCATGACGGGGCGCCCACTATACCCTTGCGCGGCGGGCCGGGTGCGCGGCGCGGGCACAATCGGGCGCTGACCCGACCGACCCCAGCTTTGCCGCTGTTTTGCACGCCATGGCCGCGACCACCGCTTCCCGCGCCCCGCCCGAATCCCTGACGCTGCACGCCCGATCGCGCGTGCTGGAGCTGGCCTGGCCCGGCGGCGCCGTGCACCGGCTGCCGTTCGAGTTGCTGCGCGTGTGTTCGCCCTCGGCCGAGGTGCAGGGCCACGGCCCCGGCCAGGAGACGCTGCAGACCGGCAAGCGCGAGGTCGCCATCACCGCGCTGGCGCCGGTGGGCAACTATGGCGTGCAGCCCACCTTCTCCGACGGGCACGACAGCGGCATCTTCACCTGGGACTACCTGCACCACCTGGGCTCGCGGCAGGACGAGCTGTGGCGGGACTACGAGGCCCGCCTGGCCGCCGCCGGCCTGGACCGCGACGCGCCCATGGCGCCCAAGGCGGGCGGCGCCTGCGGCCACCCTTGATCCCAGGCCGAGGAAGCTATGATTTTAATAGCTTTCAGCGTAATATCCATATGGGCTGGATGGTGATTTCTCTTGAAATCCGGCGGCATCCCCCTCACCTTGGGTAGTTCACCCGCTCCCCCAACCGACTAGGATGCGCCTCGACATGGTCACCACGCACTTCGGATACGAATCGGTCGACGAGCAGGACAAGGCGCGCCGCGTGCGCGGCGTGTTCGACTCCGTCGCCTCGCGCTACGACCTGATGAACGACCTCATGTCGGGCGGCCTGCACCGCGCCTGGAAGGCCTACACCGCCCTGGTCGCCAACGTGCAGGAGGGCCAGCGCGTGCTCGACATCGCCGGCGGCACGGGCGACCTGGCGCTGGCCTTCGCCAGGAAGGCGGGCCGCACCGGCCAGGTGGTGCACACCGACATCAACGAGGCCATGCTGCGCACCGGCCGCGACCGACTGCTGGACGCGGGCGTCATCCTGCCGACCCTGGTGTGCGACGCCGAGAAGCTGCCGTTTCCCGACGGCCATTTCGACCTCGTCAGCGTCGCCTTCGGCCTGCGCAACATGACGCACAAGGACTCGGCCCTGCGCGAGATGGCCCGCGTGCTCAAGGCCGGCGGCCGGCTGCTGGTGCTGGAGTTCTCGCAGGTCGCCCGGCCGCTGCGCGGCGCCTACGACCTGTACTCCTTCAAGGTGCTGCCGCATCTGGGCCGGCTGGTGGCGGGCGACGAGGGCAGCTACCGCTACCTGGCCGAGTCGATCCGCATGCACCCCAATCAAGAGGAACTCAAGGCCCTCATGAAGATCAATGGGTTTGGGCACGTGGACTATCACAACATGACGGCTGGGGTTGTTGCTCTTCACGTCGGCATCAAATGCGGTTAGTGTCCCGCGTACGCATTCCTTCACATCCCACCCTTCAAATCAGGAGATTTTCCCGGATGAAACTGAGCCACATCGGATCGCGCTTCCTCACCCTGCTGCTGTCGGTGGTGCTGGTCGGCATGTTCACGTTCGAGGCCGAGGCCCGGCGGCTGGGCGGCGGCAAGTCGATGGGCCGCCAGTCCAGCAACGTGACCCAGCGCGAGGCCGCGCCGCCCACCGCGCCGGGCCAGTCCAGTGCCACCGCCGGCGCGGCGGGCGCCGGCACGGCCGCGGCCGGTGCTGCCCGCAAACCCTGGGCCGGCATGCTGGGCGGCCTGGCGGCGGGCCTGGGGCTTGCTTGGCTGGCGCATTCTCTGGGCCTGGGCCCGGCCTTCGCCAACCTGCTGCTCATCGGGCTGCTGGTGGTGGCCGTGCTGGTGGTCGTTGGCCTGATTCGGCGCTCGCGCCAGGGCGGGCAGGCCGCGGGCGGCATGGCCTACCAGGGCGCCGGCGCGGCCCAGCCGGTCACGCCGCGGCAGTACAACGCCACCAAGATCGGCAACGACGCCTCGGCCCGGCCCTGGGAGGCGCAGGGCGCGCAGTTCGACGCTGGCGCGGCGCAGGGCGGCTCGATGATCGGCTCGGCCCTGCGCGGATCGCAGAACTGGGGCATCCCGGCCGACTTCGACGTTGCCGGTTTCACCGAGGCCGCCAAGCGCAACTTCATCACCCTGCAGCAGGCCTGGGACCGTTCCGACATCCCGGCCCTGCGCGCCATGATGACCGACAGCATGCTGGACGAGATCCGCGGCCAACTGGCCGAGCGCGAGCGCACAGCCCCCGGCCAGGCGAACCAGACCGAGGTGGTGATGCTGGAAGCCCAGTTGCTCGGCATCGAGGAGCAGGACGACATGTTCATGGCCAGCGTCGAGTTCAGCGGCATGATCCGCGAGGAGCCGTCCGCCGGCCCCAGCCCCTTCCGCGAGGTCTGGAACATGACCAAGCCCAGGAGCGGCCGCGGCGGCTGGCTGGTGGCGGGCGTGCAGGCGCTGCAGTGACGCCGTGACCCAGGCGGCCCGGGCTTCGCCCAGGCCGTTTGTCATCAATAATCGGGGACTATGGCAACACAGTCCCCTTTTTCTTTGCTGGCCGGCGCTCTCGGCCAGCTCGCCGGGAGCCTGAAGGCGCCCTCCTGGCTGGTGGATGAGCTGCAGCATCGCCTGGTGCTGTTCCTCAACCACGTGCTGATGCAGGAGCCCGAGGCCCAGGCCCGGCTGGTGCGCCAGCGGGGACGCGTGGTGCGCGTGCAGTGGCGCGGCTTCTCGATGCAACTGGCCGCCACGCCGGCGGGGCTGTGCGAGCTGGCGCCCGTGGCCGAGCCCGATCTGCTGCTGACCGTCACCGACAGCTCGCCGCTCGACCTGGCCCGCGGCGCGCTGCGCGGCGACCGGCCAGCGGTGCGCATCGAGGGCGACGTGCAGTTCGCCGCCGAGGTCAACTGGCTGGTCGACCACGTGCGCTGGGACGCCGAGGAAGACCTCTCCCGCCTGGTCGGCGACGCGCCGGCGCACACCATCGCCGGCATCGGGCGCGGCATGGCGCAGGCGCTGCGGACCTTCGTCGGCAAGCTGCCGGGCCAGGACAAGGCCCGCCCATGACGCGCCTGCTGCGCGCCACCTACATCGCGTGGGTGGCCTTGCGCTACGGGCTGGACGAGCTGGTGCTGACCAGCTTCCAGCACCCCGGCGTGCGGTTGGTGGCGCGCATCGCCTCCGTGGGGCGCGACTTGTCGGCGCCGCGCGGCCAGCGCTTGCGCGAGGCGCTGCAGCAGCTCGGCCCCATCTTCGTCAAGTTCGGGCAGGTGCTGTCTACCCGGCGCGACCTGCTGCCGGCCGACATCGCCGATGAGCTGGCCCTGCTGCAGGACCGCGTGCCGCCTTTCCCGGCCGAGGTGGCCATCACCACCATCGAGCACGCGTTCCGCAAGCCCATCGGCGAGATCTTCACCAGCTTCGAGCGCGAGCCGGTGGCCAGCGCCTCCATCGCGCAGGTGCACTTCGCCACGCTGCGCGAGCCGCACGGGGGCGAGCGCGAGGCGGCGGTCAAGGTGCTGCGACCCGGCATGCTCAAGGTCATCGACCAGGATCTGGACCTGATCCGCACGATGGCCGGTTGGATCGAGCGCCTGTCGGCCGACGGCAAGCGCCTGAAACCCCGCGAGGTGGTGGCCGAGTTCGACAACTACCTGCACGACGAGCTGGACCTGGTGCGCGAGGCGGCCAATGCCGCCCAGCTGCGGCGCAACATGGAGGGGCTGGATCTGGTGCTCATCCCCGAGATGTTCTGGGATCTGTGCCGCCCCGACGTGATGGTGATGGAGCGCATGTCGGGCATCCCCATCGGCCAGACCGAGCGGCTGCGCGCGGCCGGCGTGGACATGAAGCAACTGGCGCGCGACGGCGTCACGATCTTCTTCACCCAGGTGTTCCGCGACGGCTTCTTCCACGCCGACATGCATCCTGGCAACATCATGGTCAGCGTGGAGCCGGCCACCTTCGGGCGCTACATCTCGCTGGACTTCGGCATCGTCGGCACGCTGACCGAGTACGACAAGGAATACCTGGCGCAGAACTTCACCGCCTTCTTCCGGCGCGACTACAAGCGCGTGGCCGAGCTGCACATCGAAAGCGGCTGGGTGCCGGCCAGCACCCGCGTGAACGAGCTGGAGGCGGCGATCCGCAGCGTGTGCGAGCCGTACTTCGACCGCCCGCTGAAGGAGATCTCCCTCGGCATGGTGCTGATGCGCCTGTTCCAGACCTCGCGGCGCTTCAACGTCGTCATCCAGCCGCAGTTGGTGCTGCTGCAGAAGACCTTGCTCAACATCGAGGGCTTGGGCCGCCAGCTCGACCCCGACCTGGACCTGTGGAGCACGGCCAAGCCCTTCCTGGAGAAGTGGATGCTGGACCAGGTCGGCCCCAGGCGGCTGTGGCGCGAGATGAAGGCGCAGGCGCCGTACTACGCCCGCATGCTGCCCGACCTGCCGAGGCTGCTGCACGGCTACCTGCAGCGTGACGCGGCCGGCGATGCGCGGCGCGAGCTGCGGGAGCTGCTGGCCGAGCAGCGGCGCGCCAATCGGGGGCTGCGGGCCATCGCCTGGGCGGGCGTGGGCTTCGCCCTGGGAATGCTCGCGATGCAGGCGCTGGTCCGGGCGCACCTGTTCTGAACCACGAGAAACACACCGTCCAACGAGGAGGAAAACCATCGTGCTGCTGACCCTGGTCATCTTCTATCTGCTGATCACCATCGTCATCGGGCTGATCGCCGCGCGCCGCGTGAAGAACACGGCCGACTTCGCGGTGGCGGGCCGCCACCTGCCCATGTACATGATCATCACGACCACCTTCGCGACGTGGTTCGGTTCCGAGATCGTGCTCGGCGTGCCCGCCAAGTTCATCGAGGGCGGCCTGCGCAACGTGGTGGAAGACCCTTTCGGCGCGGGCATGTGTCTGATCCTGGTCGGCCTGTTCTTCGCTGGCAAGCTCTACCGCATGACGCTGCTGACCATCAGCGACTACTACCGCGAACGCTATGGCCGCTCGATCGAGATCGCCTGCTCGCTGATCATCATGCTCAGCTACCTGGGCTGGGTTTCGGCGCAGGTCACGGCGCTGGGCCTGGTGTTCAACCTGCTGTCCGGGGGCGCGGTGAGCATCCCCTGGGGCATGACCATCGGCGTGGTGTCCATCCTGGCCTACACGCTCTTCGGCGGCATGTGGTCGGTGGCCGTCACCGACTTCCTGCAGATGATCATCCTGGTGGTGGGGCTGCTGGTGCTGGCGGTGTTCGCCAGCGGCATGGCGGGCGGGGCGGGGCAGGTGATCGACCTGGCCACCAGCCGCGACCTGTTCCGCTTCTGGCCCGAGCCGAGCTGGCACGACATCGTCTTCTTCTTCGCCGCCGCCATCACCATGATGCTGGGCTCCATCCCGCAGCAGGATGTGTTCCAGCGCGTGATGTCGGCCAACAGCGTGAAGGCGGCCACGCACGGCACCGTCATCGGCGGCAGCGCCTACATCCTCTTCGCCTTCGTGCCCATGTTCCTGGTGACCAGCGCGCTGCTCATCATGCCCGAGCGGGCGGCCGAACTGCTGGCCGACGACCCGCAGAAGGTGCTGCCCACGTTGGTGATGGAGAAGATGCCTTTCGTGATGCAGGTGCTGTTCTTCGGTGCGCTGCTCTCGGCCATCAAGTCGTGCGCGTCGGCCACGCTGCTGGCGCCCAGCGTCACCTTCACCGAGAACATCTGGCGCCAGTTCCGCACCCACGGCAGCGACCGCGAGACCCTGCTGACCATGCGCATCAGCGTGCTGGTGTTCTCGGCGGCCGTGCTGGCCTATGCCATCCGGATGGAAGGCACGCCGATCTACGAGCTGGTGTCGAGCGCCTACCAGGTGCCGCTGGTGGGGGCCTTCGTTCCGCTGGTGTTCGGGCTGTACTGGCGCCGGGCCACCACCCAGGGCGCCGTGTGCGCCGTGGCGCTGGGCATCGGCGTGTGGATCGCCGGCCACGCCATGGCCTGGGGCGAGTCCTTCCCCGCGCAGCTCGCCGGCGTGCTGGCGGCCGTCGCCGGCATGGTCTTCGGCTCCCTGGTGCCGCAGTGGCTGGCCGACCACAAGGGGCACCCGCGCCACTACGAACTCAGCCCGAACTGAGTCAGGCAATCGTGCCATCGGCCGGCGCGCCGGAGGATGCCAGCCTATAATTTAGGGTTTTGCGCTGTTCTGGTCGCGACGCCATGCCCATCTATGCCTACAAGTGCGGATCCTGCGGCTTTGCCAAGGACGTCCTGCAGAAAATCTCCGATGCGCCGCTGACGGTCTGCCCGTCCTGCGGCGAAGCCGCGCTCGCCAAGCAGGTCACGGCCGCGGGCTTTCAGCTCAAGGGCTCGGGCTGGTACGCCACCGATTTCCGCGACGGTGGCAAGAGCGGCGCCGCCAAGGACGCCAAGCCCGAGTCGGCCGACGGCGGCGCCAAGGGCGATGGGCCGGCTCCTGCGCCCGCCGCCAGCCCCGCGCCGGCGCCGGCCGCGCCCGCCCCGGCGAGCGGCGGCGGCACCTCGACTCCCTGACGCCGGCCCGAAGACCGCGCCCATGATGTCCCGCCTGCGGCAATACTTCATCACCGGCTTGGTGGTGTGGCTGCCCATGGGCGTGACGGTCTGGGTGCTGCTGTGGCTGGTGGGCATCCTGGACGCCATCTTCCTGGGCGTGTTGGCGGCGGCCGAGGCCATGATCCCGGGCCTGCAGCCCCTGGCCGATCAGGTGCGCCACGTGCCCGGCCTGGGCGTGATCCTGGTGGCCATCGGCATCTTCGGCACGGGCGTGTTCGTGGCCAACATGTTCGGCCAGTGGTGGCTGCGCCAGTGGGACCGCATGATGACGCGCATCCCCGTGGTGCGCAGCATCTATTCGAGCGTCAAGCAAGTGTCGGACACGCTGTTCTCTGGCTCCGGCCAGGCGTTCTCGCAGGCCCTGCTCATCCAGTACCCGCGCCAAGGCGCGTGGACCATCGCCTTCCTGACCGGCAAGCCTGGCGGCGAGGTGGCGCGCCACCTGGACGGCGACTACCTGAGCGTCTATGTCCCGACCACGCCCAACCCCACCTCGGGCTTCTTCCTGATGGTGCCGCGCGCCGACGTGGTGGAGCTGAAGATGAGCGTGGACGAGGCGCTCAAGTACATCATCTCGATGGGCGTGGTGGTGCCGCCCGCGCGCGAGCCGCACCCGGTCGAACCGGCGCTGGACGCGGCCGACGCAGTGCCGCCGGCCGCGCCGGCCCCCGCCACCCATCCGCTGGCCGACCCGGCCGCCGCCCGGCCCGAACTCTGAAGATCTGAAAGCGAACCTCCGTATGTCCCTGCGCTCCCACTACTGCGGCCTCGTTACCGAGGCCCTGATCGGCCAGACCGTGAGCCTGTGCGGCTGGGTCAACCGGCGGCGCGACCATGGCGGCGTGATCTTCGTCGACCTGCGCGATCGCGAGGGCTACGTGCAGGTGGTGTGCGACCCCGATCGGGCCGAGATGTTCAAGGTGGCCGAGGACCTGCGCAACGAGTTCTGCGTGCGGGTCGTGGGCCTGGTGCGCGCGCGGCCCGAGGGCACCACCAACGACGGCCTGAAGAGCGGCAAGATCGAGGTGCTGTGCCACGAACTGACCGTGCTGAACCCCTCGGTCACGCCCCCATTCCAGCTCGACGACGAGAACCTGTCGGAAACCACGCGCCTGACGCACCGCGTGCTCGACCTGCGCCGCCCCTACATGCAGAACAACTTGATGCTGCGCTACCGCGTGGCGATGGAGGTGCGCAAGTTCCTGGACGAGCACGGCTTCGTCGACATCGAGACGCCCATGCTCACCAAGAGTACGCCCGAGGGCGCGCGCGACTACCTAGTGCCCAGCCGCGTGCACGACGGCCAGTTCTTCGCGCTACCGCAGTCGCCGCAACTGTTCAAGCAACTGCTGATGGTGGCCGGCTACGACCGCTACTACCAGATCACCAAGTGCTTCCGCGACGAGGACCTGCGCGCCGACCGCCAGCCCGAGTTCACCCAGATCGATATCGAGACTTCGTTCCTGGGCGAGCAGGAGATCCGGGACCTGTTCCAGCGCATGATCACCCACGTGTTCCAGAAGGCGCTGGGTGTCGATCTGGGTGACTTTCCGGTCATGCCCTACGCCGAGGCGATGCACGTCTACGGCTCGGACAAGCCCGACCTGCGCGTGAAGCTGCGCTTCACCGAACTCACCGACCTGATGCGCGACGTGGACTTCAAGGTCTTCAGCGGCCCCGCCACCACGCCGGGCGGCCGCGTCGTCGCCCTGCGCGTGCCCGGCGGCGCCGAGATGAGCCGCGGCGAGATCGACGGCTACACCGAGTTCGTCAAGATCTACGGCGCCAAGGGCCTGGCCTGGATCAAGGTCAATGACGCCGCCGCCGGGCGCGAGGGCCTGCAATCGCCCATCGTCAAGAACCTGCACAACGCGGCCATCGCCGCCATCCTGGAGCGCACCGGCGCGCAGAGCGGCGACATCCTGTTCTTCGGCGCCGACAAGCAAAAAATAGTCAACGACGCCATCGGCGCGCTGCGCCTGAAGATCGGCCATGGCGAATTCGCCCGCAAGACCGGCCTGTTCGAGGACCACTGGGCGCCGCTGTGGGTGGTCGATTTCCCGATGTTCGAATACGACGAGGACCAACTGCGCTGGAACGCCGTGCACCACCCCTTCACGGCGCCGAAGGACGGGCACGAGGACTACATGGACTCCGACCCCGGCAAGTGCGTCGCCAAGGCCTACGACATGGTGCTCAATGGCTGGGAGCTGGGCGGCGGCTCGGTGCGCATCCACCGCGCCGACGTCCAGAGCAAGGTCTTCGAAGCGCTCAAGATCGGGCCCGAGGACGCGCAGCTCAAGTTCGGCTTTCTGCTGGACGCGCTGCAGTACGGCGCGCCGCCGCACGGTGGGCTGGCCTTCGGCCTCGACCGCCTGGTCACGCTGATGACCCGGGCCGAGTCCATCCGCGACGTGATCGCCTTTCCCAAGACGCAGCGCGCGCAGTGCCTGCTCACCCAGGCGCCGAGCGCGGTGGACGAGAAGCAGTTGCGCGAGCTGCACATTCGCCTGCGCAACCCGCAACCCGCATGACACACGGCCGGCGACGGCACCGTCCTACGCGGGCGGCGGCGCGCGCTCTGCTACGATGATTTTTTGCCACCAGGAGAAGCACCCATGTCGAACATTTCGGAACTGGCGGAATCCGCCGTTGAAACCAAGGAAGAACTCGTCGTCAACCTGCGCCGCGTGATCTCCGACGCCGAGGATCTGCTCGCCGCCACGGCCGGCCAGACCGACAGCAAGATCGCCGAACTGCGCGCCCGCGCGCGCCAGAACCTGTCGGTCGCGCGCGACAAGCTGGCCGAGGCCGACGCCGCCCTGCGCGCCAGCGCCCGTCGTGCCGCCACCGTCACCGACGAGTACGTGCACGACAACCCCTGGTCGTCGATCGGCGCCGCGGCGGCTCTCGGCATGCTGATCGGCGTGCTGTTGGGCCGCCGCTGAACCGGCCCGGCCGACTGGATGCCGTGAATCCGCGTCCCGAAGGTGCGGCCACGCGCGTGCGTGGGCTGTTTGCCGACCTGCTCGAACTGGCGCAGGTGCGGCTGGAGTTGTTCACCGTCGAGGCGCGCGAGGACTTGGGCCAGCTCATCACGATGGCGGTGCAGGGCGCGCTGGCCGTGGTGCTGGCCAGCTTCGGGCTGATCTTCCTGTCCGTGTTCGTGACGGTGCTGCTGTGGGAGTCGCAGCGCCTGCTGGCGCTGGGCGTGTTCACCGCGCTGTTTCTCGTCGGCGGCTTGGTGCTGGGCGTGCTGGCCTGGCAGCGCGTGCGGCGCGGCCTGCGGCTGTTCCGCGCCAGCCTGAACGAGTTGCGGCGCGACCAGGAGCGGCTGCGCTCATGACCTCCAGCGACCTGCGGGATACCGCCGACCTCGCCGTTCGGCGCGAGCAGTTGCTGCTGCGCTCGGCTCAGTTGCGCGAGCAGTTGACCACCCGCTCCACCGTGCTGCGGCCGGCGTTCAGCGCCGCCGACCGCGTGCGCAGCGGCGTCGCGTCGGTGCGCGACAACCGGGCGATCCTGCTGCTGGGCGGGGCCGCCCTGGCCGGCGCCGTGCTGGTGCGTCCGCGCATGATGGTCAACCTGGGCATGCGCGTCTGGTCCGGCTGGCAGGTGTTCCAGCGCGTGCGGCCGCTGGTCAACAGTGTGCTGCGCCAGATCTAGTTTTTCCGGGCCGCGGGCGGCTTTCGACAACCATGGACGCCGCCGCGCCACCCTCACCGCCGCGCCACAAGATTCCGCAGTCCGTGCTGGTGGTGATCCACACCGCCGCGCTGGACGTGTTGCTGATCCGCCGCGCCGACGCCGAGGCCGACCACTGGCAGTCGGTCACCGGCAGCAAGGACGCCGAGGACGAGCCCTTCGCCGCCACCGCCGCGCGCGAGGTGTGGGAGGAAACCGGCCTCGACGCCGCCGCTCCCGGCTGCCTTCTGGCGGACTGGCGGGTGCGGAACGTGTACGACATCTACCCGCGCTGGCGCTGGCGCTACGCCCCCGGCGTCACGCGCAACGTCGAGCGCGTGTTCGGCCTGCGCGTGCCTCCGGGTGCCGCCGTGCGGCTGAACCCGCGCGAGCACACCGACCTCGTCTGGCTGCCTTGGCGCGAGGCCGCCGACCGCTGCTTTTCCCCTCCAACGCCGAGGCCTGTCTGCTGCTGCCCCGGTTCGCCGCCGAATCGGATGCGCGGAAGGTGACTCGGTGAATCCGGACGGCCACGACACCGGCGACCCGCAGGTGCTGCGGGTGGCAACCTACAACATCCACAAGGGCGTGCAAGGCATCGGTCCGAGCCGGCGGCTGGAGATCCACAACCTCGCGCTGGCCGTCGAGACGCTGGACGCCGACATCATCTGCCTGCAGGAGGTGCGCGCCGAGGACCGGCGCGAGGCCGAGTATTTCACCGGCTGGCCCGAGCTGCCGCAGGCCGACTTCCTGGCGCCCGAGGGCTACGAGGCCGTGTACCGCACCAACGCCGTCACCCGCCACGGCGAGCACGGCAACGCGCTGCTGTCGCGCTGGCCCATCGTCCGCCACCAGCACGAGGACATGTCCGACCACCGCTTCGAGCAGCGTGGGCTGCTGCACGTCGAGGTGCTGGCCATGGGGATGCCCATGCACGTCATCGTGGTCCACTTCGGCCTCATCCCCGCCAGCCGCCTGCGCCAGACCGACCAGCTCAAGTGCTACATCGCGCGCGAGGTGCCGCCCGGCGCGCCGCTGCTGGTGGCGGGCGACTTCAACGACTGGGGCACGCGCGTGCGCCGGCTGCTGCGCGTCGATGCGCTGCAGGCCTTCGAGGGGCCGCGCACGTTCACCTACCCCTCGCGCTTCCCGGTGGCGCAGCTCGACCACATCTACGCCCGCGGCATGCGGCCGCTCAGCCTGGCGGCGCCGCGCGGGCGGGTGTGGAGCCGCATGTCCGACCACCTGCCGCTGATCGCCGAGTTCAGGCTGGCGGCATGACGCCGCGCCCCTTGATTGCTATATAAAAAATAGCTTATGGCGCAATGGGGACGCGGACTGCAGCCTGAAATCATTCAAAACTTTTGCTGCTACCATCGGTGGCAGACCATGAAACCCCAACCCGACCTTCCCCTTCCCGCCGCGCCCGACGACGAAGGCACGCCCGTCTCGGTCAAGATCCGCGAGCGGATCCGGGCCGCGGGCCAGCGCTTCAACGCCAACGACAACATCGCCGAGTTCATCCAGCCCGGCGAGCTGGAGCGCCTGCTGGACGAGGTGACCGGCAAGATGCAGGGCGTGCTCGACAGCCTGGTGATCGACACCGAGCGCGACCACAACACCGGCGACACCGCCCGGCGCGTGGCCAAGATGTATGTGAGCGAGGTCTTCAAGGGCCGCTACGTCAAGCCGCCCGCCATCACCGAGTTTCCCAACGCCGAGCGGCTGAACGAGCTGATGATCGTCGGCCCGATCACCGTGCGCTCGGCCTGCAGCCACCATTTCTGCCCCGTCATCGGCCAGTTGTGGATCGGCGTGCTGCCCAACGAGCACACCAACGTCATCGGCCTGTCCAAGTACGCGCGCCTGGCCGAGTGGATCATGGGCCGGCCGCAGATTCAGGAAGAGGCCGTCGTGCAACTGGCCGATCTGATCCAGCACAAGACCAAGCCCGACGGGCTGGCGCTGGTCATGCAGGCCACGCATTACTGCATGGCCTGGCGCGGCGTCAAGGACATGGACAGCAAGATGATCAACTCCGTCATGCGCGGCGTGTTCCTCAAGGACGCCAATCTGCGGCGCGAATTCCTCTCCCTCATCCCGCAAAAAACCTGAACGCCCGGGGGCTCCACCATGCTCGTTCGCCTGCTCTACGCCAGCCGCGCCGTCGATTCCGCGCAGCCGGTGATCCAAGGCATCCTTTCCTCCGCGCGCCAGCATAACCACCAGCTCGGCGTGACCGGCATCCTCGTCTACGGCGGCGGCATCTTCATGCAGGCCATCGAGGGCGGGCGTCAGGTCGTCAGCGACCTGTACGGCGCCATCCAGCGCGACCCGCGCCACACGGACGTGGCGCTGCTGCACTACGAGGAAATCCTGGAGCGCCGCTTCGGCAGCTGGACCATGGGCCTGGTCGACCTGGACCGCGTCAACGCCAGCGTGGTGCTCAAGTACTCCGAGCGCGCGGCGCTCGACCCTTACACCGTGTCCGGCAAGGTGTCGATGGCGCTGCTGGAGGAGCTGATGGCCACGGCCAGCATCGTCGGCCACACCTGAGGCGGCAGGGCGGGTTTCAGGTCATATAGGCCAGTTGTCCGCGCCGGATATGCGCCGATAGCTCCGGTTTTGATAGTAACGGGCTCAGATGTGCATCGCCGCGATGTCCACGGGCAGCGGTTCGTCGGCGTCGGCCAGGGCGCGCAGCGCGGCCAGGATTTCGGCGTCGGTGCGGTACAGGTGCAGCAGTGGGTGCGCCGCCAGGATGCCGGCGGACGTCAGCACCCGCTCCACCGGCAGCTTCATGCCGCTGACGTGCAGCGCGGCCCCGCGCTGGCGCAACTGCCCCAGCACGCGCCCGAACACCTCGACCCCCGTGGCGTCGATGCGGTTGATGGGCTGGGCGAACAGGCACACGTGGCGCGTGCCGGGGCGCGTCGCCAGGTGCTCGACCACATGGCGCTCGAACTGGCCGGCGCTGGCGAAGTCCAGCGCCGCGTCCATGCGCAGCGCGAAGGTGTCGGGCGCCAACGGCGGCAACTGCCACAGATGGCGGTCGCGCAGGCTGCCGTCCACGTGCAGGCCGACCTCGATGATGCGCGGGTGCAGGCGCAGGTAGAGGAAGTACGACAGCGACATCAGCACGCCCGCCAGCACGCCCCAGTACAGCGCCGGCGCGGCGGCCAGGGTGATGGCGAAGGTGAGGGCAGCGATCACCCCCTCCACGCGCGAGATGCGCCACAGCCGCGTGAACTCGCGCGGCTTGAGCAGGCCCACCACCGCCGCCACCACGATCGCCGCCAGCACCGACTGCGGCACGTGGCGCAGCAGCGGCGTGAACAGCAGCAGCGCCAGCAGCACCACCGCCACCGAGAAGATCGTCGCCCAGCCCGTCTGCGCGCCCGCGTACAGGTTCAGCGCCGAGCGAGAGAACGACGAGCTGGTGGGGAACGCGCCCGACAGGCCCGAAGCGATCTTGGCCAGCCCTTGGCCGATCAGATCCTGATCCTGGTCCCAGCGCTCGCCCTTGCCCTGGCTGTCCACCTTGGCGCTGGAGGCGGTTTCCAGAAAGCTCACCAGCGTGATCACCAGCGTCGGCAGCACCAGTTGCCCCAGCGTGTCCCAGCCCGGCCAGCCCGGCAGGTAGGGCGCCGGCAGGCCCTGCGGCAGCGGCCCCACCACTTGGCCGCCCGTGCCTTCGAAGCCCGTGGCCCAGCCCAGCCCGGCGGCAGCCAGCACGATCACCAGTACGGTGGGAAACGTCGGCCGCCAGCGCCGCGCCAGCATCAGCAGCGCCAGCGCCACCAGCCCGAACGCCGCCGCCCCCAGGTGGATCGACGGCGCCTGCAGCATCTGCGCCCAGTTGCCCCGCAAGCCCAGCAACGCCGGCAACTGCGAGGCGAGGATCAGCACCGCCGCGGCCTGCGTGAACGCCATCAGCACCGGCGAATTAACCACGTTCAGCAGCCAGCCGAAGCGCGCGCAGCCCAGCACCACCTGCAGCAGGCCCGACAGCAGCGCCAGCCACACCGCCAGCGCCACCCACTGCGCGCTGCCCGGCGTGGCCAGTGGCGTGAGCGAGGCGGCGATCAACAGGCTGGACAGCGCCGTTGGCCCGACCGACAGCCGCGTCGAGGCCGAGAACAGCACCGCCACCAGCGCCGGCAGCATCGACGCGTAGATGCCCGTCACCAGCGGCATGCCCGCCAGTTGCGCGTAGGCCACACCCTGCGGGATGACCATCAGCCCCACCGTCAGCCCCGCCATCGCCTCGCCGCGCAGCAGCGCGGCCGAGGGGCGCGGCCAGCGCAGGAAGGGCAGGATGCGGATCAGTTGGGGCGGCATGGGCATGATGCGAAAGAGGGGCGCACGATGATGCGGCGATGGTACGTCAGCGCGGCGGCGTCCCGGGCGTTCCAAAGGTGGAGACTCTACGATAGCCCACCGTTGCCGCGGCGCCACCGAGGCGCAGATCCGCACCGCGCGCCCCTGGCCTGCGGCCAGCCAGGGCCACCGCGCGCCCAGACGCACCGGGGACAGAGCCCATGCCGTTGCGGTAGGCGGGGCGAGGCTGACGGTTTGGGCAAGTCTGGCCCAGACAAGCAGGAATTCAAGCAAAAATGGGCTGAATCCCGCATGGATACTATGTTGATAGATATATAAATAATAGCAAAAAACCCTGCATGCCAGGCATGCAGGGCCGGGTTGCCGCGCCGTGGTAGCCGGGTTCAGCGCACGACGAGGTTGTTGCGCACACTGCGTACGCCGTTCACGCCGCGCGCGATTTGCTCGGCCCGGGTGCGCTCGGCGGTGTTCTTGGCGAAACCGTTGAGAGAGACCTCGCCGTTGAGCGTCTGCACGTTGATGGCGCCTGCATCGACGGTCTTGTCCTCGACGAACTTGGCTTTCACCGAGGTGGTGATGCTCGCGTCGTCCACATAGGCGCCGGCCGATTGCTGGCCGCGCACCACGGCGCAGCCGGTGGCGACGAGAGTCAGGCCGGTCATGGCGGCCACGATGAGGGTACGGACGGGTTTCATGGTACGGGCTCCTTCTTTCTTTGGGGGTGAACGGTCTGCGCGGCCTTCAGCGGCGGCGGCCCAGCAGCAGGGCCAGAACGGCGCCGGCGGCGGCGGCGATGGCCATGGACTGCAGCGGTTTCTCGGCCACGTAGGCGCTGGTCTTGTCGGTGACTTCGCCCAGCTTCTCGCGCGTCTGGGCGGTGGTGTCGGCGGCCACGGCCTTGCCGCGCGCGGCCATGTCGTGCACGCGGGCGGAGAGGGCGTCGATGGCGGGCTGCACATCCTCGCGCAGGCTGTGGACCTTGGCATTGGCCTTGTCCAACGCCTCGTTGGCGAAGGCGCGGGTGGCGTCCACCGCGCGCTCGGCCCGGTCGGCGACCTTCTCGGTGGCGGCGGTGGCGCTGTCGGCGATCTGGTCGATCGGCTGCTTCGATGTGCTCATGGGTTCTCTCGCCGGGCGCGTGGGCCCGAATGGGGGGTGGAGGGCGGGTTGTCGCCGGGGCGGTGGCAGGGAGGCCATCGCCAGCCGGCTTGGATGCAAGGATAAAGCCAGTTCGTGCTGGCGGCGCATCAGCGGCCGGCGGCCGGCGGTGTCAGCGGTGGCTTGCGCGCGTCGTAGGACGGGGCCGACACCGTCGCCGCGTCCATCGCGTCGGCCAGCGCGCTTTGTGCCTTGGCTTGGCGGCGCGGGATGGTGCCGGTGATGCGCGTGCCGTGTCCCGGCGCGGAGGTGAGGTCGAGCCGCCCGCCGCTGGCCTCGACCCGGTGGTGCATGCCCACCAGCCCGTGGGAGGCCTGCGGCAGGTGCGTGGCATCGAAGCCCACGCCATCGTCCACCACCGAGACCTCGGCGTGGTAGACGTAGTTCTTCAGCGTCACGGTGACCTTGGTGGGGTTGGCGTATTTGCCGATGTTGGTCAGCGCCTCCTGCACCAGGCGGAAGATCGTCAGTTCGCGGGCCGCGTCCAGGTCCACCGGCTCCAGGACCGTCTGCACGTCGATGCCCGAGCGCTCGCTGAACTCGCGCACCAGGATTTCGAGCGAAGCCACCAGTCCCAGGTTGGACAGCGAGGAGGGGCGCAGATCCTCGATGATGCGGCGCTTGAGCGCGATCACCTGGTTCAGCGTCTTGTTCAGGTGGTCGAGGCGGGTGCCCAGGTCGTCCGCTTCGCCGGACAGGCGGGACTTCAGGCGCGCGATGTCAAGCTTGGCCGCGGTCAGCAGTGCGCCCAACTCGTCGTGCAGCTCGCGCGCCAAGTGGGCACGCTCGTCTTCCACCGCCTGCTGCAGGTGGGTGGCCAGTTCGGTCAGGCGCAGCGTGCGCTCGCGCACCTGGGATTCCAGCGCGTCGCGCTCGGCCTCCAGCCGCTGCTTCTGGCGGATGTCCGCCTGCTGCAGCGCGCGCGCCTGGCGCACGTACAGGACGAAGGCCAGCAGCGCCGCCAGCACGCCGACCACCAGGCCGAAGCGCGCCACGTTCAGCAACCGGTACAGCTCGCCGCGCTTGGTTGCCAACAGCGCCTCGACCTGGGCGGCCAGCGCGTCGCCCTGCTGACGGAACGCCTCCATCTGTTCGAGCCCGACGTTGGAACTGATGACGAAGTTGGCCACCTCGGGCCGGTCCTGCTCGCGCATGCGCAGCGTCAGCGACATCTCGCCCAGCTTCTGGGCCAGCAAGGTCTTGAAGCTGACCATGGCGTCCGATTCGCGCATGGCCTGCGGTGTCCGGACGTCCAGTTGCTTCAGCAGGCCGATCATGCCGGTCACCGCCTTCTGGTATGGCGCCAGGTATTGGCTGTCGCCCGTGAGGAGGAAGCCGCGCTGGCTGGACTCGGCCACCACCAGGTCGCGCACCAGCGTGTTGATCGAGGTGCGGACGATGTGCGTGTGCTGTAGCTCGACGATGACGTCGGTCATGCGCCGGTAGGCGTTCTCGCTCAGCCACACCATGACGATCGCGCAGGCCGCGGCCACGATCAGGGTCACGCGCGGCGACAACGCGCGCCGCTTCCGCTCAGCGGCGGCAAATGTGGCGGCTGTCAGGTTCGGCATGGGCTGCGGGGCCTAGAATGGGGGGGCCATGTCCCGCCGCCGTGCGCGGCGGCCTTCAGGCCAGGAGAAGAGGGCGCGCGATGATCAGAATCGGTATTGTGGATGACCATGCCATCGTGCGGTCGGGGCTCAAGCAGTATTTCTCCGAGCACGTCGATCTGCGCGTGGTGGGCGAGGCGGCCAGCGGCCGCGAGGCCATCGACTTGGTGCGCACGACCGAGATGGACGTGCTGGTGATGGACCTGTCCATGCCGGGTCAGAGCGGGATCGACGCGCTGGCCATGATCCGCGCCAAGGCGCCGGACGTGGGCGTGCTGATCCTGTCGGGCTACCCCGAGGCGCACTACGCCATGAACCTGATCCGCCAGGGCGCCAGCGGCTACCTGAACAAGGAGTGCGAGCCCCTGGAGATCGTCGAGGCCATCCGCACCATCGCGCTGGGCAAGCGCTACATCACCCCGTCGGTGGCCCAACTGCTGGCCCAGCAACTGGGCCGCAAGAGCGACGCGCCGCCCCACGAGCAACTGTCCGAGCGCGAGTTCCAGGTGTTCCTGAAGCTGGCCCGGGGCCAGACGGCGGGCGACATCGCCGAAGCGCTGTCGCTGTCGGTGAAGACCGTGAGCACCTACCGCACGCGCCTGATGGAGAAGATGGCGCTCAGTTCGAACAGCGACCTGACCTACTACGCGCTCAAGAACAAGCTGATCGATTGATTCCGCGACACGGCCGGGCGAGGAGTGGGCCATGGCTGCCGGAGGTCAGTGCCCGGCGTTGCCGCGCAACTTGAGGCAGTAGGCGATCAGCGCGTCGATGTCGGTGGATTTGTCGAACACCGCGTCCACCCCCAGTTGCCGGCAGCGCGAGCGGATGTCCGGCGTGGCGTAGTTGGTGAGGACGACGATCTTCTGCCGCGGCGTGCGTCCCTGGCAGGCCTGCAGCACGCCGAGGCCGCTGCCCTGCTTGAGGAACAGATCGACGATGGCCAGGTCCCAGGGCGCGTCCTGGCCGGTCAGCCAGTCGCTGCCCTGCTGTTCGGTCTCTGCATAGCCGATCGAGGCGACGCCCCCCAGTTCCTCCAGCGTCGCGATGAGGTTCTCGCGGATCGTCGCGTTGTCTTCGACGATGTAGGTTCGCACGGGGTGGCGGCCGGACATGGGGTGGGCGAGGGGAGGAGAAGGGTCGCGGAGGCGGGTTCCGCGGAGCGCGCAAGGACGTTCTGTGACAGCTTCGAGTCTAGGGGGCGGGGAGGGTTGATCGTGCCAGAGCCCGCTCCACGTCCGTGTAGGACACATCCTACATCGCGGCACAGGTCGGGCAGTCGTGCTGCCGCCGCACGCGCACCTCGGTGAATTCAGTGCGCCGCGCATCAACCATCAGCAGGCGGCCCGTCAGCGGCTGGCCGATGCCGCACAGCAGCTTGAGCGCCTCGATGGCCTGCAGCGCGCCCACCAGCCCCACCAGCGGCGCGAACACGCCCATCGTGGCGCAGCGCGCTTCTTCCACGGCCTGCGAAGGCGGAAAGACGCAGGCGTAGCACGGCGAATCGTCCCGCCGCAGATCGAACACCGACACCTGGCCGTCGAAGCCGATGGCCGCGCCGGACACCAGCGGCCGGCGGTGGTGCACGCAGGCGGCGTTCAGGGCCTGCCGGGTGGCGAAATTGTCGCCGCAGTCCAGCACCACGTCGGCATCGGCCACCAGTCCCTGGAGCAGCGCCTCATCGGCGCGCCGCGCCAGCGCGCGCACCTGCACGCCGGGATTGATGGCCGCGATGGCCTGCCGCGCGGAATCGACCTTGGGCTGGCCGATGCGCGCCTCGGTGTGCATGATCTGGCGCTGCAGGTTGGTCAGGTCGACCGTGTCGTCGTCCACGATCGTGAGGCGACCCACGCCGGCGCTGGCCAGGTACAGCGCCACCGGCGAGCCCAGGCCGCCGGCGCCCAGGATCAGGGCGTGCGCGGCAAGCAGCTTCTCCTGGCCCTCGACGCCCAGGTCGTCGAGCAGCAGGTGGCGCGAATAGCGCAGCAGTTGCCGGTCATCCATCGCTGCATCGCGCGGGCGCGTGGGCGCCCCCGCTCACTCGGCCTTGGGCTCGTCCTTGCGTTCCACCAGGGTCTTGCTGACCTTGACCGGCTGCCCCTTGAGCTTGGCCAGCGCCTGCAGCAGCGGGAAGTCCTTGTCGCTGCCGTATTCCGGCGGGCGACGCTGCGAGGCGGGCTTGCGCGACTCTTCCTCCAGGCGTTGGAGGGCGGCCTCGCGCTCCTTGCTCAGCGCCGGGTCCTTGACCTCGGGCTCGCTGCCGCCCAGGTGCTTGTCGAGGTCGGCCTCGCGCATGCGCAGCACCGCGAAGGGGCTGCCCTCGGCGGTGTCGTCGATCATGATGTCGGGCACGATGCCCTTGGCCTGGATGGTCTTGCCGCTGGGCGTGTAGTAGCGCGCGGTGGTGATCTTGAGCGCCGTGTCCGGGCCGAGCGGACGCACGGTCTGCACCGAGCCCTTGCCGAAGGTCTGGCTGCCCATCACCACGGCGCGCTTGTGGTCCTGCAGCGCGCCGGCGACGATCTCGCTGGCCGAGGCCGATCCCTCGTTGACCAGCACCACCATTGGCACCGTCTTGAGCGCTGCCGGCAGGCGCTTGAGCGGGTCGCTGCCGCGGCGGCGCAGGTAGTCCTCGGGCCGGGTCTTGTAGATCGACTTGCTTTCCTCGATCTGGCCGTTGGTGGACACGACGGTCACGTTCTCGGGCAGGAAGGCGGCCGACACGGCCACCGCCGCGTCCAGCAGGCCGCCCGGGTCGTTGCGCAGGTCGAGCACCAAGCCCTTCAGGTTGGGCTCGCGCTTGTAGATGTCTTCCACCTTGGCGACG
Source organism: Ottowia sp. (assembly GCF_016703145.1). GTDB lineage: Bacteria > Pseudomonadota > Gammaproteobacteria > Burkholderiales > Burkholderiaceae_C > Ottowia. Next base: position 1,173,054 of record NZ_JADJCO010000003.1, read on the forward strand.
AAGTCGTCCACCGTGCGCTCCTGGAATTGCGACAGGCGCAGCCAAGCGTAGCCGGGCTCGATGATTTTGCTCTTGACCGACTGGGTGCGGATTTCCTCGCGCGTGATGCTCACGGGGAAGGTGCGGTTGTCCTCGTCGCGCCGCAGGATGGTGAGCAGCACCTTGGTGCCGGGCTCGCCGCGCATGCGCTTGACGGCCTCGTTCAGCGACAGGCCCTTGACGGCCGTGTCGTCCACCCGGGTGATCAGGTCACCCGGCTTGAGGCCGGCGCGGTCGGCGGGCGAGCCCTCGATGGGCGAGACCACGCGGACCAGGCCATCTTCCTGCGTGATCTCGATGCCCACGCCGACGAAGCGGCCGGTCGTGCCCTCGCGGAATTCCTTGAAGGTCTTTTTGTCGAAGTACTGCGAGTGCGGGTCCAGGCTGGCCACCATGCCGGAGATGGCGTCGGTGATGAGCTTCTTCTCGTCCACCGGCTCCACGTAGTCCGACTTGATCATCCCGAACACGGCGGCCAGTTGCTGCAGCTCTTCCAGCGGCAGTGGCGCGAGCGTGCCCCGCGCCACCGTCTGCAGCGACACCGTGGTCAGCGCGCCGGCGAGCGCGCCCACGGCAATCCATCCGGCGATCTTGGTTTTCTGACTCATGGTGCGGGACATCCTGGAAATGGGCGGTCAATATACATGGCCTGCAGCTTTCGGGTGCGCCGGCGCGCCGAAGTTCCGCAGAAAGAGTGCGCCCTCAGCCCTTGCCTTGGCTGGCCACCGCCGCGGCGGCGCGGGCGGCGGCCTCGGCGTCGCCCAGGTAGTAGTGGCGGATCGGCTTGAGGCCAGCGTCCAACTCGTACACCAGCGGAATGCCGTTGGGGATGTTCAGGCCGACGATGTCGCCGTCGGAGACGCCGTCCAGGTATTTCATCAGCGCGCGGATCGAGTTGCCGTGCGCCGACACCACCAGGCGCTTGCCGGCCGAGATGGCGGGCGCCATGGATTCGGTCCAGAACGGCATCACGCGCGCCACCGTGTCCTTCAGGCATTCGGTGAGCGGGACGTCCTCGGGCCGGAGCCTGGCGTAGCGCGGATCGCCCCGCTCGCCGCGCGGGTCGCCGCGCTCCAGCGCGGGCGGCGGGGTGTCGTAGCTGCGGCGCCAGACCAGCACCTGCTCGTCGCCGAACTTGGCCGCCGTGTCGGCCTTGTTCAGGCCCTGCAGGGCGCCGTAGTGGCGCTCGTTCAGGCGCCAGTGCTTGAGGGTGGGCAGCCACATCCGGTCCATCTCGTCGAGGCAGTGCCACAGGGTGCGGATGGCGCGCTTGAGCACGCTGGTGTAGGCCAGGTCGAACTCGTAGCCCTCGGCCTTGAGCAGCCGGCCGGCGTTGCGGGCCTGTTCGACGCCGGTGGGCGTGAGATCCACGTCGGTCCAGCCGGTGAAGCGGTTTTCGAGGTTCCAGGTGGATTCGCCGTGGCGGATGAGGACGAGCTTGTGCATGGGGCGGAGAGTTGGAAAAAAAGGGGCCTGGCGGCGGCAATACCCGCCTTCGCGGTGGGCGCCAACCGGACATTCTAGAATTCCGCGCGGCGGCGGCCGGCCCATTCGGGTCCGATCAGGCCGCGCGACGCATCGCAAGCAAAGGATTTTCGACGTGGATTTCGTGATCGCGAACTGGACGCTCGTCCTGCTGGCCCTGGTGTCGGGCAGCATGTTGTTCTGGCCCATGCTGCGCGGTGGCGGCGGGGGCGGCCTCTCGCCGGAGGCGGCGGTGCAGCGCATCAACCGCGAGAAAGCGGTGGTGATCGACATCTGCGAGCCGGCAGAATACGCCGCCGGCCACATCGTCGGCGCGCGCAGTATCCCGCTGGGCGAGCTGCAGGCCAAGCTGCCGGGCGTGGTCAAGAACAAGGCCACGCCGCTGGTGCTGGTGTGCGCCTCGGGCATGCGCTCCGGGCGCGCGGTGGCCATCGCCCGCAAGCTGGGCTACGAGCAGGCGGATTCGCTGGCCGGCGGCCTCAAGAGCTGGCGCCAGGCCAATCTTCCCATCGAGAAATGACCCACCCCCGTGGCTCCACTCGCTGCGCGATGTTGCGCCTTTCCCCTCAAGGGGGTGCACCCACTGGCCGGGCAGAGCCCGGCCACGGGTGCACTGGCGTGGCCTGCTCCGCGGCCTTTCGATCCTTTGGGTTGGATGGGTGGCGGGTGGCGCGCGGCGCCGTGGCCAGCTGAGAAGGAATCCCTCTCCATGCCCGCCGTGACCATGTACACCACCGCCACCTGCCCCTACTGCATCCGCGCCAAGCAGGTGCTCAAGGCCAAGGGCGTGGCCGAGATCGAGGAGATCCGCGTCGACCTCGACCCGGCCGAGCGCCAGCACATGATGGAACTCACGGGCCGCCGCACGGTGCCGCAGATCTTCATCGGCCAAACGCACGTCGGCGGTTGCGACGACCTGGTCGCGCTGGATCAGCAGGGCGCCCTCGATCCCCTGCTGTCGGCCGCCTGAGATAATCCCGGCGATCGCGCTGCCGGCGCCCTGCGGGTAGCGCGCGCCTTTCCATTTTTTCTTTCCCCAACCGAGACATCACATGGCCGACCAGGATCCCGTGTTCAACATCCAGCGCGTCTACCTGAAGGAAGCGTCGCTGGAGCAGCCCAATTCGCCCGCCATCCTGCTGGAGCAGGAGCAGCCGTCGCTGGACATCAACCTGGGCGTGAACGCCGAGAACGTGGCCGAGGGCGTGTTCGAAGTCAGCATCACCGCCACCGTGCAGACCAAGATCCAGGACCGCACCGTGTTCCTGGTCGAGTGCAAGCAGGCCGGCATCTTCGAAATCCGCAACCTGCCCGAGGAGCAGATGGGCGGCGTCATCGGCGTCGCTTGCCCGCAGATCGTCTACCCCTACCTGCGCGGCAACGTGGCCGACCTGATCCAGCGCGCCGGCTTTCCGCCCGTGCACATGGCGGAGATCAACTTCCAGGCTATGTACGAGCAGCAGCAGGCGGCCCAGGCTGGGACCCCGGCCGTCACGCAGTAGTTTCAAGCCAAATAGGCCGAAAGCCCGTGCCAGTATTGCGCCATAAGCTATGAAAATCATAGTAATCGGTGCCGGTGCCTGGGGCACGGCGCTGGCCGTCAGCGCCGTGCGCAATCCGGCCGGCAACCAGGTGGTGCTGTGGGCGCGCGACGGCGCCCAGGCGCAGGCCATGGCCGCGCAGCGCGAGAACGCGCGCTACCTGCCGGGTATCCCGCTGCCGCGCGAGCTGGCGGTGCGCAGCGGCCAGGTGCAGGAGCTGCTGGAGGCCGTGCCGCAGGCCGACCTGCTGGTCATCGCCACGCCCGTGGCCGGCCTGCGCGCCACGCTGGCGCTGCTGCACGACGCGCCGGTGCCCGTCGGCTGGCTGTGCAAGGGCTTCGAGGCGGTGCCGGAGGGCGCGCCGGCCGGCGCCACCGGCCTGATGCCGCACGAAATCCAGCGCCAGGTGGCGCCGCGGCTGCTGGCCGGCGCACTCAGCGGCCCCAGCTTCGCGCAGGAAGTGGCGCGCGGCCAGCCCACCGCGCTGGTCGCGGCCAGCCGCCATCCGCGGGTGGTGCAAGCGCTGGTGGACGCCTTTCACGGCCCCACGCTGAGGGTGTACGGCAACGACGACCTGGTGGGCGTCGAGGTGGGCGGCGCGGTCAAGAACGTGCTGGCCATCGCCACCGGCTTGGCCGACGGCCTGAACCTGGGGCTGAACGCGCGCGCCGCGCTCATCACGCGCGGCCTGACCGAGATCTCGCGCCTGGGGCTGGCGCTGGGCGCGCGCGCCGAGACCTTCATGGGCCTGTCGGGCTTGGGCGACCTGGTGCTTACCGCCACGGGCGACCTCAGCCGCAACCGCCAGGTCGGCCTGCTGCTGGCGCAGGGCAAGAGCCTGCAGGACGCCGTGCAGTCGCTCGGCCACGTGGCCGAGGGCGTGTACAGCGCCCGCACCGTGGCGCGGCGCGCCCGCCACCTGGGGGTGGACATGCCCATCACCGACTGCGTGGTCGGCCTGCTGGATGGCCAGCTCAAGCCCGTCGAAGCCGTCGCCGCGCTCATGGGGCGCGACCCGAAGGGCGAGATTCTTTAGGTCTTTTTGGCCTCCAGCCCGCGCCGGTATTGCACAGGCTGCTCTACTTTTTGATGGATTCGCGCCTGGAGCCACGCTTCGAATTCCGGCTTTCGGCGGTGTCCTTGTTCCGGTCGCCGTTGACCAGGCCGCGCGACAGGAGAGTCGCCAGGGTGATGAACAAGCCCACGCCCACGACGATGTACAGCACCGTGAACAGCTTGCCGAAGTCGGTGCGCGGCGCCAGGTCGCCGTGGCCCACGGTGGCGATGGTGGTGGCGCTGAAGTAGAAGGCGTCCACCCAGCTCCACCCCTCGACGGTGTGAAAGAAGATCGTGCCCGAGGTCAGCGTCAGGGCCACCAACAGCAGCACGTTGCGGAAGTCCGGCAGCGCCCACGCGCCCCGAATGGCGCGCAGCAGCCTCAGCAGTGTCAGGATCAGTGAAGTCATCAAGAAGCCCCTGGTGCCACGACGGCAAGGCGCCCGCACGATACCACCGCCCCGCGCCGAAGGTTGACGCCGGCGTGCATCCCTCCCCACACTCGGGCGTGTCGCGCCCTGAGCGCGGCACGCTCAACCCGATCCCAGGAGACTTCCATGCGCTTCACCCGACCCCTGCTCTGGCCCGCCTGCACGGCCGCGGCCCTGCTGGCCGCCTGCTCCTCGGTGCCGTCCGGCGGCGGTCACCCGATGAGCTTTTTCATCACCAGCGCCAACCCCGGCCAAGGCGGCAACCTGGGCGGGCTGGCGGGGGCCGACGCCCAGTGCCAGCGGCTGGCCGGTGGCGTCGGCGCTGGCGGCAGGACTTGGCGCGCCTACCTGTCCACCACGGCGGCGGCCGGCCGGCCGGCCGTCAACGCGCGCGACCGCATCGGCCCCGGCCCGTGGGTCAACGCCAAGGGCGTGACGGTGGCCACCAGTGTGGCCGACCTGCACAGCGCGGGCGCCAGGCTGGGCAAGGACACCTCGCTGACGGAGAAGGGCGAGGCTGTCCCCGGCTACGGCGACGCGGTCAACCGGCACGACATCCTCACCGGCTCGCGCCCCGACGGCACCGTGGCCGTGCCCGAGCCTGGCAAGGACACCACCTGCGGCAACTGGACGCGCGGCGAAGGCGGCTCGGCCATCGTCGGCCACCACGACCTCAAGGGCCTCAACCCCGACCCGGTGGCCAACGCGTCGTGGAACGCCTCGCACGGCACGCGCGGCTGCAGCCTGCCGCAACTGGCGCAGAGCGGCAGCGCCGGGTTGATGTACTGCTTCGTGAAATAGCCCACCCCCAGGCTCCACACGCTCCGCGTTGTTGCGCCACCCCCTCGAGGGGCAGCGCCAGCGGCCCGGCCAAGCCGGGCCGCGGCGGTCGCTGGCATGGCCTGCTCCGCGGCCTTTTGATGGGGGCGTGCGGCGCGGGTTGTAGGCGCTGTCAGAACTCCAGGTTGTCGATCAGCCGCGTGCCGCCGAGGCGCGCGGCGCCCAGGGCCACCAGGTGGCCGGGGGCGTCGCCGGGCGCGGGCGGCCGCAGGTCGGCGCGGCGGCGCACGGCCAGGTAGTCGGGCTGCCAGCCCAGCGCGGCGAGCGCCTGCAGGGCGTGCTGCTCCAGCCCGGCGCACCGCGCGGGCAGGTCGGGGGCCGCCGAGGCGGCGTCGGCCAGGGCGCGCAGAGCCTGCGACAGTTGCAGCGCGCGGGCGCGGTCGCTGGCCGACAGGTAGCCGTTGCGCGAGGACAGGGCCAGCCCGTCGTCGGCGCGCACGATGTCGCCGGCCACGATCTCGACGGGCAGGGCGAACTGCTGCACCATGCGCCGGATGACCATGAGCTGCTGGTAGTCCTTGCGGCCGAACACCGCCGCGCCGTGCGGCTTGCCGGCGAACACGCAGGACAGCAGCTTCATCACCACCGTGGCCACGCCGGTGAAGAAGCCGGGGCGGAACTGGCCTTCCAGGAGTTCGGCCAGCGCCGGATCAGGCGCTACCTTGAAGGTTTGCGGCTCGGGGTAGAGGTCGGCCTCGCGCGGAGCGAACAGCACGTCGCAGCCGGCGGCCTGCAGCTGGGCGCAATCGGCCTCCCAGGTGCGCGGGTAGCTGTCGAAGTCCTCGTGCGGCAGGAACTGCAGCCGGTTGACGAAGATGCTGGCCACCGTGGCGTCACCCAGGGGCCGGGCCTGCGCGATCAGCGCCAGGTGCCCGGCGTGCAGGTTGCCCATGGTGGGCACGAAAGCCGGGCGCTGGGCGTGGCGCAGCGCGTGGCGCAGTTCGGCGATGGTGTGGACGATGTGCATGACGGCTCAGGCGTGGTCGGTGGGCGGAAGGGGCGGCGCTTGCCAAGCATGCAAGGCAAAGCCCCGGCGGCGAATTTTCCGCGAGTCTATGTGAGAGCGAGGCCTCGGCGCGGCACCAATCCCGCTATGCTGGCGCCCCATGACGAATTCGATCCCACAGCCCCACGACACCGATGTGACCCGCCTTGCCCGCGATGACGTGGCCAGGGCCCTGGCGGAGGACGTCGGCGCCGGTGACCTGACCGCCGGCCTCATCGACCCCGCGCGGCGCGCCCGCGCCCGCATCCTCGCGCGCGAGGCCGCCGTGATCTGCGGCGCGCCCTGGGCCGAGGCGGCCCTGCGCGCGCTGGACCCCGGCGTGCAGCTCGCCTGGCACGTGGCCGAGGGCCAGCGCTGCGCGCCCGATGAGGTGGTGCTCACCATCGAAGGCAACGCCCGCGCCCTGCTGAGCGCCGAGCGCACGGCGCTCAACTTCCTGCAGCTGCTGTCCGCCGTGGCGACCAAGACGCGCACCTACGTGGACGTGGTGGCGGGCACGCGCGCCCACATCGTGGACACGCGCAAGACCCTGCCGGGTCTGCGCCTGGCGCAGAAGTACGCGGTGCGCGTGGGCGGCGGCACCAACCACCGCATCGGCCTGCACGATGCGGTGCTGATCAAGGAAAACCACATCGCCGCCGCCGGGGGCGTCACCGCCGTGCTGCAGGCGGCGCAGCAGGTGGCGGCCCGGGCCGCCTTCATCGAGATCGAGGTGGAGACGCTGGAGCAACTGGCCGAGGCGCTGGACGCGGGCGCGAAGATGGTGCTGCTCGACAACATGCCTTTGCCCATGCTGCGTGAAGCCGTGCACATCAACCAAGGCCGCGCCATCCTCGAAATCTCGGGCGGCGTGACCCTTGACGGCCTGCGCGCCCTTGCGGAAACCGGCGTCGACCGCATCTCCATCGGCACCTTGACGAAAGACGTGAAGGCCACCGACTTCTCGATGCGCCTGCAGGAGCTGTCATGAAGACCACGGTCATCGACATCGAATACGAGCAGCCCGCCGAAGCGGGAGGCGCCCTCTGCTCCACCCGGCACGCCTGGGCACGCGTGCCGCCCGAGCCCTCTCTACCTGAGCGCGCCGAACTCAAGGCGCGCATCCGCCGCCTGCTGCAAGAAAAGAACGCCGTCATGGTGTCGCACTACTACGTGCACCCCGACCTGCAGGACCTGGCCGAGGAAACCGGTGGCATCGTCAGCGACTCGCTGGAGATGGCCCGCTTCGGCCGCGACCATGCCGCGCAGACCCTCGTCGTTTCCGGCGTGCGCTTCATGGGCGAGACGGCCAAGATCCTGAGCCCCGAGAAGACCGTGCTCATGCCCGACCTGGACGCCACCTGCTCACTCGACCTGGGCTGCCCCATCGGCGAATTCAGCGCCTTCTGCGACGCGCACCCCGACCGCACCGTGGTCGTCTACGCCAACACCAGCGCGGCGGTGAAGGCGCGGGCCGACTGGCTCGTCACGTCGAGCTGCGCGCTCGACATCGTGGGTGCGTTGAAGGCCGCAGGCCACAAGATCCTGTGGGCGCCCGACCGCCACCTGGGCGCCTACATCCAGCGGGAGACGGGCGCCGACATGGTGTTCTGGAACGGCGCCTGCATCGTGCACGACGAGTTCAAGGCCTTCGAGCTGGAGGCGTTGAAAAAAGAGCACCCCCGTGCCAAGGTGCTCGTGCACCCCGAAAGTCCCGCCGACGTGGTGGCCCTGGCCGACGCCGTGGGCTCCACCAGCGCCATCCTCAAGGCCGCGCGCGAGATGGACGCGACCGAATTCATCGTCGCCACCGACAACGGCATGATGCACAAGCTGCGCACGCTCAACCCCGGCAAGACCTTCTACGAGGCGCCTACCGCCGGCAACAGCGCCACCTGCAAGAGCTGCGCCCACTGCCCCTGGATGGCGATGAACGGCCTGGCCGACGTGGCGCGGGTGCTGGAGACCGGCGCCAACGCCATCCACGTGGATGCGGCCCTCATTCCGCGCGCGCGCCAGCCCATCGACCGCATGCTGGCGTTCACGGCGGCGCTCAGGAGCGGGCAGGCGCCGGGGGCGCTGGTGCCGCACTTCGGGGCGGTGTGATGCTTCTGGTTTGATAGCTACCAGCGCTTGACTGGTACGGGCTGTCGGCCGATTTGATGCAAAAAATCGAATCGCGGGCTCACCGTGCCTGGGTGGGCACCGCGTGGCGCAGCGCGGTCTGGCGGTTCTGCTCGTCCACGAACACCAGTTGCGGGCGGTGCGTGGCGACCTGGTCCTCTTGCACCTGGGCGAAGGCCGCGATGATGATGAGGTCGCCCACGGCGGCGCGGCGCGCGGCCGAGCCGTTGACCGAGATCATGCCGCTGCCGCGCTGGCCCCGGATGGCGTAGGTGACGAAGCGTTCGCCGTTGTTGATGTTCCAGATGTGCACCTGCTCGTTCTCGGCGATGTTGGCGGCGTCCAGCAGGTCTTCGTCGATGGCGCAGGAGCCTTCGTAGTGCAGCTCGCACTGGGTCACCGCGACGCGGTGGATCTTGGATTTGAGCAGGGTGCGGAACATGGAAATAGCCTCCGTCGAAAGGAAAAAACGTGCGCCTCAGGGTGCCGGCGGCACGAGGATGGTGGGGGCGGCGGGCGCGGCCAGCTCGGGGTAGTCGCGGCTGTAGTGCAGGCCGCGGCTTTCGCGGCGCATCTGCGCGCTCTTGACGATCAGGTCGGCCACCTGCACGAGGTTGCGCAGCTCCAGCAGGTCGCGCGTGACGTGGAAGTGCGCGTAGAACTCCTGGATCTCGGCCTGCAGCAGCGCGATGCGGTGCGCGGCCCGGTCCAGCCGCTTGTTGGTGCGCACGATGCCCACGTAGTCCCACATGAAGCGGCGCAGCTCGTCCCAGTTGTGCGAGATGACGACGGATTCGTCGGCGTCGGTCACGCGGCTGTCGTCCCAGGGGGGCAGGGCGGGCAGCGCCACGCCGGGCGCCGCGGCGATGGCCTGGGCGGCGGCGCGCGAACACCATGCATTCGAGCAGCGAGTTGCTGGCCAGCCGGTTGGCGCCGTGCAGGCCGGTGCAGGCCACCTCGCCCACGGCGTGCAGGCCCGGCAGGTCGGTGCGGCCGGCCAGGTCGGTCGGCACGCCGCCGCAGGTGAAGTGCGCCGTGGGCACCACGGGGATGGGCTCCCGGGTGATGTCGATGCCCAGCGACGCGCAGTGCGCCAGGATGTTGGGAAAGTGCTCGTGCAGGAACGCGGGGCTCTGGTGCGAGATGTCGAGGTGCACGCAGTCGAGGCCGTGGCGCTTCATCTCGTAGTCGATGGCGCGGGCTACCACGTCGCGCGGCGCCAGCTCGGCGCGCGGGTCGTGCTCGAGCATGAAGCGGGTGCCGTCGGGCAGCAAAAGCCGCCCGCCCTCGCCGCGCACCGCCTCGCTGATGAGGAAGGACTTGGCGTGTGGGTGGTACAGCCCCGTGGGGTGGAACTGGATGAACTCCATGTTGGCCACCCGGCAGCCCGCGCGCCAGGCGGCGGCGATGCCGTCGCCGGTGGCGGTGTCGGGGTTGGTGGTGTAGAGGTACACCTTGCCCGCGCCGCCCGTGGCCAGCACGGTGTGCGGCGCGCGGAAGGTGGTGACCTCGTCGCTCTCGCTGTTCAGCGCGTACAGGCCCACGCAGCGGTGGCCGGGCAGGCCCATCTTGCGCGGGGTGATCAGGTCCACCAGCGTGTGCTGCTCGAACAGCGTGATGCCCGGCGTGGCGCGCACCACCTCGATCAGGGTGCGCTGCACGGCGGCGCCGGTGGCGTCGGTCACGTGGGCGATGCGGCGGGCGCTGTGGCCGCCCTCGCGGGTCAGGTGGAGCTGGTCGCCCTCCAGCGTGAAGGGCACGCCCAGCCGGCGCAGCCAGGCGATGGATTCGGGCGCGTTCTCCACCACGAAGCGGGTGGTGGCCAGGTCGCACAGGCCGGCGCCGGCCACCAGCGTGTCGTCGATGTGGGCGGCGAAGCTGTCGTCGTCGGCCAGCACGGCGGCGATGCCGCCCTGGGCCCAGCCGCTCGACCCGTCCTGCAGCGCGCGCTTGGTGATCACGGCCACGCGGTGCGTGGGCGCCAGGTGCAGGGCGGTGGACAGGCCGGCCAGGCCGCTGCCCACGATGAGGACATCGAAGTCGTGTGAGGCCATGGCGCGCGGTGGATGGGGGCGTGGGTCGCGCCTGGCGTCAGGCGGGGGTGAAGGCCAGGCGCACGTAGATCGGCGCGTAAGCCTCGGCCTGGGTGATCTCGACCAGGGTTTCCTTGGCCAGCTCCAGCAGGGCGATCAGCGTGACCACCAGCACGGGCACGCCGCGCGCGGGGTCGAACAGGTCCTCGAACGGGGCGAAGCGGCGGCCCTGCAGCTTTTTCAGCACCAGGCCCATGTGCTCGCGCACGCTCAGTTCCTCGCGCGTGATGCGGTGGTGCTGCACCAGCCGGGCGCGGCGCAGGATGTCGGCCCAGGCGGCCTGGATGTCGGCCAGCGCCACGTCGGGAAAGCGCGGCTTGAGCGCCTGCTCGACATGGACCTGCGCCTTCAGGAAGTCACGCCCGAACTGCGGCGCCTCGGTCAGGCGCGAGGCGGCCAGCTTCATCTGCTCGTATTCGAGCAGGCGGCGCACCAGCTCGGCGCGCGGGTCCTCGGGCTCCTGGCCCTCGGCCGTCTTGCGGGACGGCAGCAGCATGCGCGACTTGATCTCGATCAGCATCGCCGCCATCAGCAGGTACTCGGCCGCCAGCTCCAGGTTGCGGCCGCGGATCTCGTCCACGTAGCTCAGGTACTGGCGCGTGACCGTCGCCATGGGGATGTCGAGGATGTTGAAATTCTGCTTGCGGATGAGGTAGAGCAGCAGGTCTAGCGGCCCCTCGAAGGCCTCCAGGAACACCTCCAGCGCGTCGGGCGGGATGTACAGGTCCCGCGGCAGCGCGAACAGCGGCTCGCCGTACAGGCGCGCCACGGCCACGTGGTCCATCACCTCGGGCAGCGCCGCCCCGGCGGGGCCGGCGGCCAACAGCACGTCAGGATCGGCGATCGCCATGGATGCTATCTATACAGGAGCTGATGGCGCAATATTGGCGCGGGTTGAAGGCCGATTTTGCTTGAAAAACCCAGGCCAGCGCCAGGCGGCGCGCGGTCAATCGCCGGTGGGCGCCGTCTGGTAGACGTAGGGTTTTTGCGGCACGCGGCCGGCGCCGAACTCGGCCTGCTGCTCGCGGTCGAGGTTCTTGTCCCACAGCAGCGCGCGGCCCTGGCGCTGCGCCTGGTCCAGGCCCGGCTGGGCCTGCTTGAGCTGCGCGATGAAGTCCGTGGTGTCGGACGTGTAATGCGGGCGGCGGAAAATGTTGGCGATGGGCATGGTTTTGGCGAATCTGTCGGCCTGGTCCGACGGCGCGCGACGCGCGCGCTGCGTTACAAAGCAGGTCCATCCATTCTACCGGGGCATCCCATCCATGAAGACCGTCTCACACCGCTGGCGCACGCTGGGCCTGTGTGCCGTGCTGGGCGCCGCCCTCGGCCTGGCCGCCTGCGACCCGCAGGCCATCAGCGAACTGGAGGAGGGCGTCTCCACCGAGGCCGACGTGGTGCAGCGCTTCGGCCAGCCCGAGCGCGTGTGGGACGAGCCCGGCGGCGCCCGCACCTTCGAGTACAACCGCCAGCCGGCTGGTGTGCGCAACTACATGATCACCATCGGCCCCGACGGCCGGATGAGCGCGCTGCGCCAGGTGCTCACGCCCGAGACCTTCCGCCGCGTGCAGCCCGGCATGGGCGTCGAGGACGTGCGCCGCCTGCTCGGCAAGCCCGCCCGGCAGGTGCCCTACGCGCTGAAGCGCGAGGTGGTGTGGACCTGGCGCTTCCTGGAGCCGCCGAGCGAGCAGAAAGCCTTCAACGTCGTCTTCAGCCCCGACTACCGCGTGATCCGCACCGAGATCGGCCCCGATCCGGACAGCCTCGACATGCGCGGCGGCTGAGGCCGTCCGGGGATGCGCGCGCCGGTGGATTCCTGCAGAATCCGCCCCCATGAGCACCCCAACCTCCCCCGCCCCCGCCTCGGCCACGCCCTACGGCAGCCTGCCCACCGCCAGCCAGCCGGCCGCGCGCAAGCCCGTGAGCCTGCCGCGCCTGGCCGACATGCATGCCCATGGCGAGAAGATCGCCATGCTGACCGCCTACGACGCCACCTTCGCCGCCATGGCCGACGCCGGCGGCGTGGACTGCCTGCTGGTGGGCGACTCACTGGGCATGGTCTGCCAGGGCCTGCACAGCACCGTGGGCGTGACGCTGGAGCACATGCGCTACCACACCGAGGCCGTGGCGCGGGGCCTGCGCCGCGTGCAGGGCACCGCCTGGCTGGTGGCCGATCTGCCCTTCGGCAGCTACCAGCAGTCGCGCGAGCAGGCGGTGGCCAGCGCCACCGTGCTGATGCAGGCCGGCGCGCACATGGTCAAGCTCGAAGGCGGCGGCTGGACGGCCGAGACCGTGCGCTTCCTGGTCGAGCGCGGCATTCCCGTCTGCGCCCACCTCGGGCTCACGCCGCAGACCGTGCACGCGCTGGGCGGCTACCGCGTGCAGGGGCGCGGCGACGAGGCGGCCGCCACGCTGCGCGCGCAGGCGCTGGAGCTGCAGGACGCGGGCGCCGCCATGATGGTGCTGGAGATGGTGCCGGCTCGGCTGTCGGCCGAGCTGACGCAGGCGCTGCCCCGCTGCGCCACCATCGGCATCGGCGCCGGGCGGGGCACCGCCGGCCAGGTGCTGGTGATGCACGACATGCTGGGCATCAACCTGGGCCGCAACGCCAAGTTCGTGCGCAATTTCATGGCCGGCAGCGCCGACGTGCTGGGCGCCATGCGCGCCTACGTGCAGGCGGTCAAGGATGGCAGCTTCCCGGTGGACGCCGAGCACGCCTGGTAGCGCGGCCCGGGCGGCCTCAGGCCGGCCGCGGCGGGGGCGCGCCGGCCTCGGGCAGCGCCGCGATCGCCGCCGCGATGGCGCTGGTCACGTCGGGCTGCAGGTCAGCCTGCACCTGGGCCAGCAGGCCGGTGCGCCGCGCCATTTCCAGCGGCTGGGCCATGAAGCCCGCGGCGATCAGGCGCACCCCGCGTTCGCGGCAGGCGTCCACCAGGTTGCGCAGCGAGTCGGCGCCGGTGGTGTCCATGTAGATGACGTTCTTGAAGTCCAGCACCAGCACGCGCCGCGGCAACTGATCCTCCAGCGCCTCCGCCATTTTGGTGGCGCCAAAGAAGATGGCGCCGTACAGCCGCCACACCTGCACCGCCTCCTCGAGTCCCGCCAGCGGCGGGTGGCTCGCGGCCGTCAGGCGCTCGGCGTGCGACAGGCTGGAGATGCGCCAGATGAAGTTCACGCAGGCGGCGAAGATGCCGAACTGCACCGCCACCGTCAGGTCGAACACCACCGTCAGGAAGAACACCGACAGCAGCGTGATGCGGTAGGGCACGGTGAGCTGGCGCAGGTGCGCGAACTCGCGCCACTCGCCCATGTTCCAGGCCACGAACATCAGGATCGCCGCCAGCGTGGCCAGCGGGATGGACGCCGCCAGCGGCGCCGCCGCCAGGATCACCAGCAGCAGCACCCCCGCGTGCACGATGCCCGCGACGGGGCTGGTGGCGCCGCTCTTGACGTTGACGACGGTGCGCGCGATGGTGCCAGTGGCGGGCATGCCGCCGAAGAAGGGCACCACGAAGTTGGCCGCGCCCTGCGCCATCAGCTCCTGGTTGGGGTCGTGGCGGTCGCCGATCATGCCGTCGGCCACGCGCGCGCACAGCAGCGACTCGATGGCGCCCAGCAGCGCCAGGGTCACCGCCGGCATCAGCATGAAGCGGGCCGACTCCCAGCTGAAGTCGGGCAGCGCGAAGGCCGGCAGCGCGGCCGGAATGCCGCCGAAGCGGCTGCCGATGGTCTCCACTGGCAGCTTCAGCAGCGCCACCGCCGCCGTGGCCAGCACCAGCGCCACGATGGAGCCCGGCACCCGCGCCAGCCAGGCCAGGCCCGGCACGCGCGCCCCCAGCGCCGACAGGGCGTGCTGCCAGGCCACGATCAGCGCCAGCGAGGCCAGGGCGAGCCCGAAGGTCCAGGGGTTGAAGGTGTCCAGGTGCGCCCACAGCGCGCCCAGGATGCCGAAGAAATCGCCCGGCATTTTGGCAATGGACAAGCCCAGGAAGTCCTTCACCTGCGACAGCCCGATCAGCACCGCGATGCCGTTGGTGAAGCCGATCACCACCGCCATCGGGATGAAGCGCACCAGCGTGCCCAGGCGCAGCAGCCCCATCACGAACAGCAGCACGCCCGACAGCGCGGTGGCGATGATCAGGTTGGCCACGCCGTACTGCTGCACGATGCCATAGACGATGACGATGAAGGCGCCCGCCGGCCCGCCGATCTGCACCCGGCTGCCGCCGAGCAGCGAGATCAGGAAGCCCGCGATGATGGCCGTGAACAAGCCCGCCTCGGGCTTGAGGCCGGAGGCGATGGCGAACGCCATGGCCAGCGGCAGCGCCACCACGGCCACCGTCAGGCCGGCGCTGAGGTCGCCGAGGAAGCGCGCGCGATCGTAGCCCGCCAGGGCGTCCAGCAGGCGGGGGCGGAAGGTGAAGGGATGGGCCAAGGTCGACTCCGGAGAAGTGAACTGAAAACGGCGTGCGGTTTCAGTTCTTCCCCGGAGGGCCGCAGTGGTGCAGCCGGGTGATGAAGCGCCTGCGGCGTGACAGCGGCAGGAGGTGCTTGTGGTCCATGTCTGCGCGGCAGTGTACGCCGCGCGCCGATCGGTGGGCGTTCAGCGCACGCGCATGCCCGGCTGCGCGCCGGGCCAGGGCTCCAGCACGAAGATGCCGGGGTTGGCCTTTTCGTCGGCGTGGCCGGCCGCCAGCACCATGCCTTCGCTGACGCCGAACTTCATCTTGCGCGGCGCCAGGTTGGCGACCACCACGGTGAGCTTGCCCGTCAACTGGTCGGGCTGGTAGGCGCTGGCGATGCCGGAAAAGACGTTGCGCGTGCACCCCTCGCCCACGTCCAGCGTCAGGCGCAGCAGCTTGGTCGAGCCTTCCACCGCCTCGCAGTTCACGATCCTGGCGATGCGCAGATCGATCTTGGCGAAGTCGTCGATGGTGATCGCGGGCGCCAGCGCCTCGCCGCCGGGCAGGTCCACGGATGCTTCTGATTTGATAGCTGACAGCGCAGTATTGGCGACGGCTGAAGGCTCGAAAAGCGCTTCGAGTTGGTTCATGTCCACGCGCTGCATCAGGTGCCTGTATTCGCCGATCTGCGAGCCCGCGCCCAGCGGACGGACGACGTCGTCGAAGGTCTCGGGCGGCACCATGAGGAAGTAGGCCACCTCGGCCGCCAGCCGGGGCAGGATGGGCTGCAGGTAGATGGTGAGGATGCGGAAGGACTCGATGCAGGCGGTGCAGACGTCGTGCAGGCGCTCGTCCTGGCCGGGCCGCTTGGCCAGCTCCCACGGCTTGTTGGCGTCCACGTAGGCGTTCACGCGGTCGGCCAGTTGCATGATCTCGCGCACCACCTTGCCGAACTCGCGCTGCTCGTAAAGCTCGGCGATGGCCGGCCGCGCGTCGCGCAGGGTGTGCAGCAGCGCCAGCCCGTCGTCGCCGACCACCGACAGGCGCCCGGCGAAGCGCTTGTTGATGAAGCCGGCGGCGCGGCTGGCGATGTTGATGTACTTGCCCACCAGGTCGCTGTTGACGCGCAGCATGAAATCCTCGGCGTTGAAGTCCAGGTCCTCGTTGCGCGCCGACAGCTTGGCCGCCAGGTAGTAGCGCAGCCACTCGGGGTTCATGCCCAGTTCCAGGTACTTCAGCGGGTCCAGCCCGGTGCCGCGGCTCTTGCTCATCTTCTCGCCGTTGTTGACGGTGAGAAAGCCATGCACGAACACGTTGTCCGGCACCTTGCGCCCACTGAACTTGAGCATGGCCGGCCAGAACAAGGTGTGGAAGGTGATGATGTCCTTGCCGATGAAGTGCACCTGCTCCAGATCGGGTTGGGCCATGTAGGCGTCGTAGCTCTGGCCGCGCTTCTCCAGCAGGTTCTTCAGGCTGGCCAGGTAGCCGATGGGCGCGTCCAGCCAGACGTAGAAGTACTTGCCCGGCGCGTCGGGGATCTCGATGCCGAAGTAGGGCGCGTCGCGCGAGATGTCCCAGTCGCCCATCTTGGGCTGGCCGTCCTCGCCGGGGGCGATCCATTCGCGCACCTTGTTGGCCACGTCGGGCTGCAGGCGGCCGTCCTGTGTCCAGCCTTTCAAAAACTCGACGCAGCGCGGGTCGGACAGCTTGAAGAAGAAGTGCTCGCTGGTCTTGAGCCGCGGCCGGGCGCCCGACAGCGCCGAATAGGGCTCGATCAGCTCGGTCGGCGCGTAGACGGCGCCGCACACCTCGCAGTTGTCGCCGTACTGGTCCTTGGCGTGGCAGTTGGGGCATTCGCCCTTGATGAAGCGGTCGGGCAGGAACATGCCCTTGTCGGGGTCGAAGAACTGCTCGATGGTGCGCGTCTCGATCAAGCCGGCCGCCTGCAAGTCCTGGTAGATCGCCTGCGCCAGCGCGGTGTTCTCGGGGCTGTCGGTGCTGTGCCAGTTGTCGTGGCTGATCAGGAAGCCATCCAGGTACGGCTTGCGGCCGGCGGCGATGTCGGCCACGAACTGCCGCGGCGTCTTGCCCGCCTTCTCGGCCGCGATCATGATCGGCGCGCCGTGCGCGTCGTCGGCGCCGACGAAGTTCACCGCGTGGCCCTGCATGCGCTGGAAGCGCACCCAGATGTCGGCCTGGATGTACTCCATGATGTGGCCGATGTGGAAGTTGCCGTTGGCGTAGGGCAGGGCGGTGGTGACGAAGAGCTGGCGGCGTGCGGTCATGGCGGCGTTCCCGGTGGCGCGGCAAAACCATGCATTCTAGTTTTCCGGGGCGCCGCGCCGCGTCCGCCGCGCCGCGTCCGCCGCGTCACCAGCCAAAGAACCGGCAGATCGCCTCGCGCTGCGCCAGCGCGTCGGCGCGGCCCATGCGGATCAGCTCGCGCGTGTAGCCGGCCTCGAACAGCAGGTAGCTGGCCAGCATGGCGCCGCGCGCGGCGCGCGTGCCGCCGCGCACGCCCAGCATCGACAGCAGCACCCGCACCGAGGGCGGCAGCATGTGCGCGTGGCGCGCGGCCACCTCGTCCAGGCGCCGCGAGGGCGTCACCACCAGCAGCTCGATCGGGCGCAGCGTGGTCTCCGCGCGGCGCTCCGGCGCGATCAGCGACAGCGTGTGGTTGATGCGCCGCACGCGCTCCACGTCGGCGTCCAGGGTGTCGAGGAAGATGCTCGACAGCGCGTGGCCCGCCACCTGCGCCAGCGACGGGTAGCCCGGATCGCCCAGGGGCGGCTCGTCCGGCGGCTCGTGCGCGCGGCCGACGCCGATCACCAGCACGCGCTCGGCGCCCAGGTGGATCACGGGCGAGATCGGCGCCACCTGCCGCATCGAGCCGTCGCCGTAGTAGCCTGGCTGCCCCTCGGCCGTGATGCGCGCGGCGGGGAACACGAAGGGAATGGCCGCCGACGCCATCAGGTGATCGACCTCGATGCGGGTGCGCACGGCGCGGCGCCGGGCGCGCGTCCAGTCCTGCATGTCGCCCACGGCGTCGTAGAAGGTGACGTGCTCGCCGCTGGTGTAGCCCGAGGTGGTGACCGCCAGCGCGCGCAGGTGGCCGCCGGCCAGCATCTCCGGCAGGCGCCGCAGCGGCAGTTGCGCGTGCAGCAGGGCGCGCAGCGGCTCGTTGTCGAGCAGCGAGCGCGGCTGCGGCGAGCCCCAGCGCGAGGGTACCCAGCTGGCCGACATCAGGCCGAGCCAGCGCGCGCTGGCGCGCACGGCGTCCAGCGCGTCGGCGCGGTACACCTGCCGCGCCCGGAAGCTGCTCCACAGGCGGGCCAGCCGCGCGACCGCCGCTGGGAAGCGGTCGGCGTCGCAGGCCAGCGCCGCGGCGTTGATGGCGCCGGCCGAGGTGCCCACGATGACGTCGAAGGGCGAGCCGCGGCGGCCGTCGCCGCTTTGCCGCCGCAGCGCGGCCACGGTCTGCAGCACGCCCACCTGGTAGGCCGCGCGCGCGCCGCCGCCGGTCAGCAGGAGGGCCGTGCCGGGGGCGGGGGAGAGGTCGCGAGGCGGGCTTTCGTGGGCATCGGGCGAGGTGCTGGCGTGGCAGGGGCGGGCAGCGCCTTAGACTACCGGCTGAACCGGAGTCGAGCAAATCAAATGGGCATTCAGGAACAAGACGTGCGGCAGGCCCTGGCGGCCGTGATCGACCCCAACACGGGGCAGGATTTCGTGTCCACCAAGCAGCTCAGGAACCTGCGCATCGACGGCGGCGACGTGTCCTTCGACGTCGAGCTGGGCTACCCGGCCGCCAGCCAGGTGCCGGCGCTGCGCCAGGCGCTGATCGCGGCGGTCCGTGGCGTGTCGGGGGTGGGCAACGTGTCGGTGAACGTGTCGACGAGGGTGATCGCCCACGCCGTGCAGCGCGGCGTGCCCCTGATGCCCAACGTGAAGAACATCATCGCCGTGGCCTCGGGCAAGGGCGGCGTGGGCAAGAGCACGACGGCGGCCAACCTGGCGCTGGCGCTGGCCGCCGAGGGCGCGCGCGTGGGCGTGCTGGACGCCGACATCCACGGCCCCAGCCAGCCGATGATGCTGGGCATCAGCGGCCGGCCCGAGAGCGTGGACGACAAGAGCATGGAGCCGCTCAGCAACCACGGCGTGCAGGCCAACTCGATCGGCTTCCTGATCGACCCCGACCAGGCCGTCATCTGGCGCGGCCCGATGGTGGTGCAGGCGCTCGACCAGCTCCTGCGCCAGACCAACTGGCGCGACCTGGACTACTTGGTCATCGACCTGCCGCCCGGCACCGGCGACATCCAGCTCAGCCTGAGCCAGCGCGTGCCCCTGACCGGCGCGGTGATCGTCACCACGCCGCAGGACATCGCCCTGGCCGACGCGCGCAAGGCCGTGGCCATGTTCGAGAAGGTGGGCGTGCCCATCCTCGGACTGGTGGAGAACATGGCGGTGCACGTGTGCTCGAACTGCGGCCACGTCGAGCACATCTTCGGCGCCGACGGCGGCAAGCGCTACGCCGCCGAGAAGGGCATCGACTACCTGGGCGCGTTGCCGCTGGCGCTGTCGATCCGCGAGCAGGCCGACTCGGGCCGCCCCACCGTGGTGGCCGAGCCGGACGGCGAGATCGCCGCCATCTACAAGGCCATGGCGCGCCAGGTCGCCGTCCGCATCGCGGCGCGGTCCAAGGACTTCTCCAGCAAGTTCCCGTCGATCACCATCTCGCGCGATACCTGAGCCGGAAGGGCGCTACTTTATTGGTAGCTGATGGTGTAGATCTGGCGCGGGCTGTAGGCCGATTCGGCTTGAAATTACGGCGATGGCGTTCCCTCAACCACGGTGAGCAAGCGTTCCTGAACCGCCGCCTGCTTCTTTTCCGATAGTGGCGGGCGGCGGTTATCCTCGCCGCATGGTCTGGCCCGCCGCCCTGCAACTCGACTACACCGTGCACGCCGGCCGTAGCGTGGCGCGGCACCGCCACGACGGCCCGCTGCGCATCCTGCAGAGCCTGTACCCCGAGGGCGACGCGGTGTGCCACAACGTGCTGGTGCACCCGCCCGGCGGCGTGGTGGGCGGCGACACGCTGGACCTGCGGGTGCGCGCGGCGCCCGGCGCGCACGGCCTGGTGACCACGCCCGGCGCGACGCGCTTCTACGCCAGCGAGGGCCTGCCCGGCGTGCAGCGCGCCGAGCTGTCGGTGGCCGAGCGGGCGCGCCTGGAATGGCTGCCGCTCGAAGCCCTGTACTACAGCGGCTGCCTGGCCGAGAACCGGCTGCGCATCGACGTGGCGCCGGGCGGCGAGCTGATCGGCTGGGACATCGCCGCGCTGGGCCTGCCGCACGCCGGCAAGCCCTTCGTGCGCGGCAGCGTGCTGCAGCACGTCGAAGTGCCCGGCGCGTGGCTGGAGCGCGGCCGCATCGGCGCGGACGATGCTCGCCTGCTCGACGGCCCGCTGGGTTTGGCGGGGCGGCGCTGCCTGGCGAGCGTCTTCTTCGTCGCCGGCGAGCCGCTGGCGCGCGGGCGCGCGGAGCAGGCGCTGGAGGCGGCGCGCGGCGCGATCGCCGGGCACGCGCTCGAAGCCTTCGCGGGCGCCACCCGCCCCGGTCCGCGCGTGGTGGTGGTGCGCACCCTGGCACCGGTGGTGGAGCCGGCTTTCGACCTGCTGCGCCGCGTGCGCGGCGCGTGGCGACAGGCGCTGTGGGGGCTGCCGGACGCCGCGCCGCGCATCTGGGCGATGTGAGCGGGGGCGATATCGTCTCGCCGTTTGCTATCGTTGATATAGCTGCCAACGCAATGCCGGTGCTGGCTAGAGGATGTTTTGACTTGAAATCGGCTGGGTTTGGGAAAAGAGAGCTGGCTGGGCCGGCCTGGAAGGGCCTACCTGGCTGACTCTGTCAAAAAGCGCCCTGCGGCGCTTCCCACGATGAGCGGGTGGGCGAGGCCGGCGGCGAATCCCGGGAGGACCCGCCCAGCCGGCGGCGCGCTATTTCGTCAGGATCAGCTTGCCCAGCCGGGTGGTCTGCAGGCGGTAGACCGATCCGTTGTGGCTGATCTCGATCGTCCGGCGGCCCTGCAGCAGGTGGTCGCTGGGCAGCGGCGCCGGCGCGGCCTCGACCTGGATGGGCTGCGGCGGCAGCGTCAGGGTGCGGCGGCCGGTGGTGGCGGCGGTGGAGTCGGCGGTGTGTCGCATGGTGCTCCTCAGGGCAGCGCGTCGCGCGGCGGTTCGGTGATGAAGCCGATCTTCTTCAGGCCCGCCTGCTGCGCGGTCGCCATGGCCTGGGCCACGCGCTCGTAGCGCACGTCGCGGTCGCCGCGGATGTGCAGGTCGGGCTGGGGGTTCTTCTGGCCCTCGGCCTGCAGGCGCCGGGCGAACTGGTCGTCGTCGACGCGTTCGTCGCCCAGGAAGTAGGTGCCGTCGGCCTGCACCGTCAGACGCAGGGTCTCGGGCTTGACGTTTTCCTTCTCGTTGCTGGCGCGCGGCAGCTCCACGTTGACCGCGTGCTTCATCACCGGCACGGTGATGATGAAAATGATGAGCAGCACCAGCATCACGTCGATGAACGGGACCATGTTGATCTCGCCCATCATCTCGTCCTGGTCGTCGGCGGTGAATCCGGCCATGGCTTCAGCCTTTCTTCATGGCGACGATGTTGCCGTCGCTGGACGCGGCGGTGATGCGCGCGCCCGTCACGTAGTAGGCGTGCAGGTCGTGCGCGAAGCGGTTCAACTTGCCCAGGATGAACTTGTTGCCGCGCACCAGCGCGTTGTAGCCCAGCACGGCGGGGATGGCCACCGCCAGGCCCAGCGCGGTCATGATCAGCGCCTCGCCAATGGGGCCGGCCACGCGGTCGATGCTGGCCTGGCCGGCGGCGCCGATGTTCATCAGCGCGTGGTAGATGCCCCAGACGGTGCCGAACAAGCCGACGAAGGGCGCGGTGGAGCCGACCGAGGCCAGGATCGCCAGGCCCACCTGAAGCCCGGACGTGGTGTGGTCGATGCTGTTGCGCAGCGCGCTGGAGATCCAGTCGCTCACGTCCAGCGTGTCGTGCAGTTGCGCCTTGGTGGCGCGGTGGTGGGCGGCGGCCTCGCGGCCTTCGACGGCCAGGTCGCGGAAGGGGTTGCCCTCGCCCTGGCCCAGCTTGGCCAGGCCCTCGGCCATGTCGGACGAGTGCCAGAAACTCTCCACGCGGGCGGCCTGGCGCTTGGCGCGCACCACGTCCAGCGCCTTGATCAGGATCACGATCCACGACGCCAGCGACATGCCGACCAGCGCCAGGAGCACGGCCCGGGTGACGAAGTCGCCCTGGGTCCAGACGTGCAAAAGTCCAAATTGGGAATTCATTCTCCACTCACTCCAGTACGAAATTGATCGGGACGTTGAACCACATCGCCTCCGGCACGCCGTTGCGCGTGCCCGGCTGGTAGCGCCAGCGGTCGCGCACGGTCTCCAGCGCCACCTGGTCCAGCCGCTCGTAGCCGCTGGAGCGCTGGATGTGGGCCTCCTGAGCGCGGCCATCGGTGCCGATGAGCACGCGCAGCACCACCCGGCCGGTCTCGCCCAGGCGGCGACTCATGGCGGGATAGGACGGCTTCGGGTTGTTCAGGTAGGACGCGTTGGACGACGGCAGCACCACCACCGGCGGGGCCGGGGGCGCCGGCGGGCTGACCGGCGCGGCCACGGGGGCGCGTGCGGGGGGCTCGGGCGGCGCGGCGGCCACGACCGGCGCCGTCGGCGCCGCCTCCTGGACCGCCAGCGGCGCGGGCTCCGGGCGCGGCGCGGGGCGCGGCTTGGGGGCGGGCGCGGCGACGCGCGGCTTCGGCGGCTCGGGCTTGGGCGGCTGCGCCACGGGCAGGGGCGCCGGGGCGGGCGGGGCCGGGGGCGGCGGCGGGGCGATGAATTCGGCCAGGATCTCGGCCGGCACCACCACCTCCACCGCGCGCTTGAGCAGGCCGCTTTGCAGCGCCCACAAGGCGGCGCCATGCATCAGCACCACGCCGCCGATGATCACGGCGTTGCGGCTCAGGCGGGGCAGGGCGGGGAGCGTCGAGGGCGACATCAGGGACAAGAATCGAACAATCGATGGGCAGGCCGTGGAGGGATATCCCGGCCCGCCCGAAAAAAGAAAGGAGCGGTCAGCGGCGCAGCACCCAGAGCAGCGCGCCCACCACCAGGGCCAGGGCGCCGAGGGTGGCGATCATCGCGGACAGGTGCATGGCCGGCCCACCGGGTCAGGCATGCGCCCAGGCCCTGCCGTCGGCCGCGCCGGCGTCGTGCAGCGCCGCGACCGGGCGGCTGGCGTTGCACTGGGCCACCAGATCCCGCGCGCAGCCCTCGCAGCGGCCGCAGCAGGTCGCCACGCCCAGCTCGAGCTGGATGTCGTCGAAGCTCATGCCGACGTGGGCATGGCGCGCGATCTCGCGGTCGGACACTCGGTTGCAGACACAGACGATCATGATGAAGCGGGCTGGATCAGGGGTTTCCCATCGATGGGGGTGATATTAAATGAGAGCTATTCTCATTGTCAACAGCTATGTTGCCGATAGGGGAAAGCAGCGCCGGCCCGGCCTCGGCCAGGGTACGGCAGCCGGTCAGGGCCATGGCGATCTCCAGTTCGTCGCGCAGCAGGCGCAGGGCGCGCGCCACGCCCAGGGCGCCGTTGGCGGCCAGGGCGTTCATCACCGGGCGGCCGATGAGCACGGCGCTGGCGCCCAGGGCGATGGCCTTGAGCACGTCGGTGCCGCGCCGGATGCCGCCGTCGACGATCAGGGGCAGCGCGCCCTGGACGGCGTCGCGCACCAGGGGCAGCGCCTGCGCGGTGGCGGGCAGGGTGTCCAGGGTGCGGCCGCCGTGGTTGCTGACGACGAGGCCGGCGACGCCGAGCGCGCGCGCCTGGCGCGCGTCCAGCGGGTGCAGCACGCCCTTGAGCCACACGGGCAGGCGCGTGCGCGCCTGCAGCCAGGCGACGTCGTCCCAGGTGGGCGCGGCGGCGGGCAGGCCGGCGCAGAAGGTGCCGGGGTCGCCCAGGGCGGCGGGGGCGCCCTGCAGGTGCACGGCGCTGATGCCGGGCGGCAGCGCGAAGCCGGCGCGGCGCTCGCGGTCGCGCGCGCCGTGGACGGGGGCGTCCACGGTGAGCACCAGGGCTTCGTAGCCCGCGGCCTCGGCGCGCTGGGCGAGGGCGAGGTTGAAGCCGCGGTCGGCCTGCCAGTAGAGCTGGAACCACAGCGGCCCGCGCCCCGGCTCGCCCAGCGCGGCCTGGGCCACGCGCTCCATGGGCACGCTGGACTGGGTGCTAAGGATGACGCCGGCGCCCTGCGCGGCGGCGGCCAGCACGCTGGCCCATTCGCCGTCGGCATGGGCCAGCTTCTGGAAGGCGACCGGCGCCAGCAGGATGGGGTGCGCCAGCGCGCGGCCTGCCAGCTGGGTGCGGGTGTGGCCGCCGGCCAGCGGCCGCAGCACGCGCGGCCACAGCGGCAGGCGCTGCCAGGCGTCCAGGTTGGCGCGCAGGGTCAGCTCGTCGCCCGCGCCGCCCTCGATGTAGGCCCAGGCGGCCGGGTCGAGCCGGCGCCGGGCCTCGGCGGCCTGGTCGGCCAGGGTGGCGTCGAGAGGGACGGATTGCTGCATTTTTGATAGCTTTTGGCGCAATACGGGTACGGGCTACGGTGCAAAAACGCCTGAAATCAGGTGTCGGCCCACAGGCGCAGCAGATTGTGGTACGTGCCGGCCAGGCGCGTGGCTTCCTCGCTTTCGCCGTGGCGCTGGCGCAGGGCGAGCAGGGCCATGTCCATGTCGAACAGCAGGCGGCGCTGCTCGCTGCCGCGCACCATGCTCTCGATCCAGAAGAAGCTGGCCAGGCGCGTGCCGCGCGTGACGGGGCGCACCTCGTGCACGCTGGTGCCGGGGTAGAGCACGGCGTCGCCGGCGGGCAGCTTGATGGCCTGCTCGCCCCAGGTGTCCTGCACCACCAGCTCGCCGCCGTCGTATTCGTCGGGCGCGCTGAGGAACACCGTGCACGACACGTCGGTGCGCACCCACTGCTGGGTGGCGCGCGAGTGCAGCACGGCGCCGTCGACGTGGGCGCCGTAGTGGTTGGCCTGGTCGCCGTAGCGGTTGAACAGAGGGTTGAAGATTTTCTTGGGCAGCGCGGCGGAGAACAGCAGCGCGTCGCGCTGCACCGCGGCCAGCACCAGCGCGCGCAGCGCGGTGGCGGCGGGGCTGTCCTGCGCGAGCTGCAGGTTGTTCTTCTGCCGCAGGGCCTGCTCGCCGGCGCTGCGGCGGCCGTCGATCCACGGGGCGTCCCCGGCCTGCAGCAGCGCGCGCGCCTGGGCCAGTTCGTCGGGGGTGAGCAATTGCTTGAGGTGGATCGGCATGGGGCGTGCGCGGAAAAGACCGCAGCCGCCCTGGGGGCGGCTGCGGGGTGGTCACGGCGTCGCGGGGCGCATCAGAACAGGGTCTTCAGCGTCAGCTCCACCCGGCGCGGCGCGCCGGGGGCATAGAAGCCCCGGTACAGCGCGTCGGCATAGAGCTTGTTGGTCAGGTTGGAGACGTTCAGCTTGAGCGTGGTCTTCTCGGTGAACGCGTATTCAACCATGGCGTCGAAGGTCATGAAGCCCTTGGCCTTGTAGGTGCGCTGGCCGTCGGGGTTCTGGCTGCCGCGGTAGTTGGCGCCCAGGCCCAGGCGCAACTGGGGCAGCACGCGGTAGGTGGTCCACACGCTGCCGCTGTGGCGGGGCGTGAGGCCGGGGCGGTCGCCCTCGACCTGCGCGCCGGTGCCGGCGGGGTTCAGCACCACGTTGCTCTTGTCGATCTTGGCCCTGGGGATCCAGGTGTGGTTCCAGAACACCTCCCAGGCGGGGGTGACGCGCCCGGCGAAGTTGAACTCCATCCCGGCGGCGTGCCGCTTGCCGGACAGCAGCTCCTGCATGGCGGCGCTGTCCGGGTCGGTGTTGCGCTCGTTGTATTTCTCGCTGTAGAACAGGGCGACGCCGGCCAGCGCGCGCTTGTCGAACAGGTCCCACTTGCCGCCGATCTCGAAGTTGCGGCTCTTCTCGGGCGGGGTGCGGGCCGACCGGCCGGTGTTGGCGCCCACGCTCACGCCGTACTGGTAGGCGTCGCCCGAGGTGTTGAAGGACTGGCCGTAGGACACGTAGTACGACGCCGTGTCGCTGGGCTGGTACAGCAGGCCCAGGCGCGGGCTCCACATGTTGTCGGTGCGTTCGTTGCTGAGCGAGCCGTCGGCGTTGCGGTAGGACGCCTTGAAGTGGTCGAAGCGGATGCCGCCGACGAACTTGAAGGTGTCGTTCAGCGCGATGGTGTCCTGCAGGTACGCGCCGATGCTGCGTGCCTTGAAGGTGTTGTAGGGCACGGGCGTGGCGCGCGTGTCGGGTACCCAGGCGCCATCGTTGGGCGTGCCCACGGTGGTGTTGGGGCGGGCCGGCGTGGCGGGCAGCGGGTAGTTGTTGTTGCGCCGCGCGTCCTCGTCGTAGAAGTCGATGCCGGTCAGGACGTGGTGCTTCTTGCCGCCCAGCTCGAACGTGTTGCCATAGTCGCTCTGCAGCAGGATGACGTCGCTCTTGCCGATGCGGCCCTTGGAGCCGCGCGTCAGCTCGGTGGCGTCGGTGATGTCGCTCACGATGGTCGGGCGCGTGGCCGCGGCGAAGCCGATGGGGCTGCCCAGCAGGTCGCGCTCGTACTGGCCGGCGCGCAGGCGGGTCTTGAGCTCACCGCCGTTGTCGAAGCGGTGGGTGTGGCCGAGGGTGGCGTACTTGGCCGAGGTGTCCAGGTGGTCGCCCGTCAGGCCGTAGAAGTTCTTGGCCTTCAGCGTCGGGTTGATCTGGTTGTTGGTGATGATCCAGGGGTGGCTGTAGCTGGAGCGCCCCTCGATGTCGAGGTAGTACAGGCCGACGGAGAACTCGTCGCGCGTGCCGATGCCCCAGCGGAAGGTGGGCGCGATGCCGAACTTGCGCTGCTTGGCGCCCCAGTTCTTGGCGTCGTGGCCCATCACGTTCAGGCGCAGCGCGGCGTCGTCGCCGGTCTTGAAGTTGAAGTCGCCCTGCAGGCGCACCGTGTTGCCGGTGCCCAGCGTCACGTTGGCCTCGTGCTGGTCCATCAGGAAGGGCTGCTTGCTGGCCTGGTTGACCACGCCGCCGGTGGAGCCCTTGCCGAACAGCATGGAGGCCGAGCCCTTGATGACTTCGACGCGGTCGTCGTTGAAGGTGTCGCGCTCGTACAGCGGCGCGTCGCGCATGCCGTCGCGGTAGATGTCGCCGGCCTGGCCGAGCGAGAAGCCGCGCAGGCGCACGTCTTCCTCGCCCGTCTCGCCGGCCTGGAAGGTGACGCCGGCGGTGGCGCGCAGCACCTCGCGGAAGTCGTCCATGTTGCGGTCCTGGATCAGCTTCTCGGTCATCACCGTGACGCTCTGCGGGATGTCGCGCAACTCCTGGTTGCCCTTGCCGATTTCGGTGCGGGTCGCGCGCAACTGGGTCTTGCTGTGGGTGGCGCCGTCGAGGGCCGAATCCTGCACCGTGACGGTGGGCAGCGTGGCCGCCGCGCCGGCCGGCGGCGTGGCCTGGGCGAAGGCGGCCGAGCTCAGCGAGCCGGCCAGCAGCATGGCGCCCAGCGGCAACAGGGCCGTGCCGCCTGCTTCAGTAATGATAGCTTTTGGAGATTGATGGGTGCGGGCCAGGGGCTGATTTGGCTTCGAATCTGGTGTCATGGACATGGTGAGGGCTCAACGAGTTGCAAAAAGGAATTCTGGTGATCCGGTCACGCGCCGAGCAGGGGAAATCCGCCGGACGGCCGCTCGCTGACATGCAGCGCAGAGGCTGATTCTAAGGAAAAATGAGAATGATTTTCATTGTGATTGTTGCAAATAGGCAACTTCCAGGCACAAAAAAGGGGCCGCGTGGCCCCTGAATGTGAGTGCGCCGAAGAGCGGCCGGGTCAGTCCAGCTTGCCCATCTGGCTTTGCAGGTAATTCTGCACGCCGACCTTGTCGATCAGCTCGATCTGCGTTTCGAGGAAGTCGATGTGCTCCTCGGTGTCGTCGAGGATGTCCTGCAGCAGATCGCGCGAGACGTAGTCGCGCGCCTGCTCGCAGTGCTGGATGCCGTCCTTGATGGTGGCCTGCGCGCCGACCTCGGCCTGCAGGTCGCAGCGCAGGATCTCGGGCACGTCCTCGCCCACGCTCAGCTTGCCCAGGTCCTGCAGGTTGGGCAGGCCGTCGAGCATGAAGATGCGGTCCATCAATTGGTCGGCGTGCTTCATCTCGCCGATGGATTCCTCGTATTCCTTCTTGGCCAGCTTGTCGAGGCCCCAGTGCTTGAGCATGCGGTAGTGCAGGAAGTACTGGTTGATGGCCGTCAGCTCGTTCTTCAACTGCGCCTGCAGGTGCTTGATGACGTTCGGGTCGCCCTTCATGTGCGCTCTCCTTGTGTGCTTGAGTGGGGCGAGATTCTAGAAGTCGCGCGGGCAGCGGCAAGTGCGGGGACTTTCGTAATGCGAAGGCTTCCCATGTCGTTTCCAGGTTCAGATCGCCACCAGCCGCCGCACGCCGTCGTCCTCCATGTCGCGGCCCAGGCCGCGGGCGATGATCTCGCCGCGCTCCATCACCAGGTAGTGGTCGGCCAGCTCCTGCGCGAAATCGTAATACTGCTCGCACAGCACGATGGCCATGCGGCGGCCCTGCCAGCCGTGCTCGGCCAGCCGCCGGATGGCACGGCCGATGTCCTTGATGATGGACGGCTGGATGCCCTCGGTCGGCTCGTCCAGGATCAGCAGGCTGGGCCCCGGCGCCAGCGCGCGGGCGATGGCGAGTTGCTGCTGCTGCCCGCCCGACAGGTCGCCGCCGCGCCGGTGCAGCATCTGCTGCAGGACAGGGAACAGCTCGAACAGCTCGGGCGCGATCGGCGTGCCGGCGGGGCGGTAGGCCAGGCCCATGCGCAGGTTCTCTTCCACCGTCAGGCGGGCGAAGATCTCGCGCCCCTGCGGCACGAAGCCCATGCCGGCGCGGGCACGCCCGTAGGGCGTGGCGCGGTCGAGCGCGCGGCCGTCGAAGGTGATGTGGCCGCTCCTGATCGGCACCAGGCCCATCAGCGACTTCAGAAGCGTGGTCTTGCCCACGCCGTTGCGGCCCAGCAGGACCGTGACCTCGCCGGGCCGGGCCTCGAAGCTCACGTCGCGCAGGATGTGCGAGCCGCCGTAGTACTGGTGGATGTGCTGGACGCTGAGCATGGTGTTTTGAATGAAATAAAGCGTTGGCCGGTGTGGATATTGCGCTGATAGCTATTTTTTTAATAGTAATCGGTCAACGCCCCAGGTACACCTCGATCACCCGCTCGTCGGCCTGCACCTGGTCCAGCGTGCCCTGCGCCAGCACGGCGCCGTCGCACAGCACGGTGACGATCTCGGAGATGGTGCGGATGAAGCTCATGTCGTGCTCCACCACCATCAGCGAATGCTTGCCCTTGAGGGTGAGGAACAGCTCGGCCGTGCGCGCCGTCTCCTCGTCGGTCATGCCGGCCACGGGCTCGTCCAGCAGCAGCAGCTTCGGGTCCTGCATCAGCAGCATGCCGATCTCCAGCCACTGCTTCTGGCCGTGGCTCAGGGTGCCGGCCAGGCGGCCCACGCTGCCCGCCAGGTGGATGGTGTGCAGCACCTCGGCCAGCCGGTCGGCCTGCGCCGAGTCGAGCCGGAAGAACAGCGAGTGCGTCACGCCCTTGTCCGTCTTGAGGGCGAGTTCGAGGTTCTCGAACACCGTGAGGTGTTCGAACACGGTGGGCTTCTGGAACTTGCGGCCGATGCCCAGTTGCGCGATCTCGGCCTCGCGGTGGCGCAGCAGGTCGATGGTGCTGCCGAAAAACACCGTGCCCTCGTCGGGCCGGGTCTTGCCGGTGATGATGTCCATCATCGTCGTCTTGCCGGCGCCGTTGGGGCCGATGATGCAGCGCAGCTCGCCGGGGGCGATGTCCAGGCTGAGCTTGTTGATGGCCTTGAAGCCGTCGAAGCTCACGCTCACGTCGTCCAGGTACAGGATGCGGCCGTGCGTGACGTCCACCTCGCCCGGCACCACGGGGCGCGCGAAGACGGCGCTGCGGTCGCCCGATTCGGTCTGCCGCTCGCGCGTGGCCGCGAGGTGGCGGTCGTGGCGCTCGGCGCCCTGGGCCAGCAGGTCGGGGGTCATGCGCGCGCTCCTTCGGCGTCGAGGCCGGCGTCCCTCGCGGCGGGGCGGGGCGCCGTGGCGCGGGCCGGCTCGGCCGGCGCCGGCGGGCGGCGGCCGAGCCGGCGCGCCAGCCCGACCACGCCTTGCGGCATGAACAGCGTGACGATGATGAACAGCAGCCCCAGGAAGTACAGCCAGTACTCGGGCGCCGCCACCGTCAGCCAGCTCTTGGCGCCGTTGACCAGGAACGCGCCGATGACCGGGCCGACCAGCGTGGCGCGCCCGCCCACCGCCGTCCAGATGGCGATCTCGATGGAGGCGGCGGTGCTCATCTCGCCCGGGTTGATGATGCCCACCTGAGGCACGTACAGCGCGCCGGCCACGCCGCACATCACGGCCGAGATGACCCAGATCGTCAGCTTGTAGGGCAGCGGGTTGTAGCCGCAGAACATGGTGCGCGACTCGGCGTCGCGGATGGCCTGCAGCACGCGCCCGAACTTGCTGGCGATCAGCCAGCGCGCGAACAGGAAGAAGCCCAGCAGCGTGGCGCCGGTGAGCACGAAGAGCAGCATGCGCATCTGCTGCGTGGCCAGCGGCTGGCCCAGGATGCGCTTGAAGTCGGTGAAGCCGTTGTTGCCGCCGAAGCCCGTCTCGTTGCGGAAGAACAGCAGCATCGCCGCATAGGTCAGCGCCTGCGTGATGATGGAGAAGTACACCCCCTTGATGCGCGAGCGGAAGGCGAACCAGCCGAACACGAAGGCCACCGCGGCCGGCACCAGCACGATGAGGATCAGCGTGGCGGCGAAGCTGTCCGACAGCAGCCAGTGCCAGGGCAGCTCCTTCCAGTCGAGGAAGACCATGAAGTCCGGCAGGTCGCTCTTGTAGTTGCCGTCGCGGCCGATCTGGCGCATCAGGTACATGCCCATCGCGTAGCCGCCCAGCGCGAAGAACAGGCCGTGGCCCAGCGACAGGATGCCGGCGTAGCCCCAGATCAGGTCCATGGCCAGCGCGCAGATGGCGTAGCACATGATGCGGCCCAGCAGCGCCACGGCGTAGTCGCTGAGGTGCAGGGGGCTGCCGGCGGGGACCCACAGGTTGAGCACCGGCGCCACGGCGCACACGGCGATCAGGGCGGCGAAAAAGGCCGTCCAGCCCTTGCCGCCGAGCAGCGGCGCCTTGGAAGGTAGTTGCACGTGGCTCATGCTTCGGCGCTCCGGCCCTTCATCGCGAAGATGCCCTGCGGCCGCTTCTGGATGAAGATGATGATGAAGACCAGCACGGCGATCTTGGCCAGCACGGCGCCGGCCCAGCCCTCGATGAACTTGTTGAGCACGCCCAGTCCCAGCGCCGCGTACACGGTGCCGGCCAGTTGGCCCACGCCGCCCATCACCACCACCATGAAGCTGTCCACGATGTAGCCCTGGCCCAGGTCGGGGCCGACGTTGCCGATCTGGCTGAGCGCGCAGCCCGCCAGCCCGGCGATGCCCGAGCCCAGCGCGAAGGCGTAGGTGTCGACGCGCGCCGTGTTCACGCCCATGCAGGAGGCGATAGGCCGGTTCTGCGTCACGCCGCGCACGAACAGGCCGAGCCGCGTGCGCGCGATCAGCCAGCCCATGGCGGCCAGCACCAGCGCGGCGAAGACGATGATGCCGATGCGGTTCCAGGGCAGCGTCACGTTGGCCATCAGTTGCAGCCCGCCGCTCATCCAGGCCGGGTTCTCCACGCCGACGTTCTGCGCGCCGAAGATGGAGCGCACGAGCTGCTGCAGCATCAGGCTGATGCCCCAGGTGGCCAGCAGCGTCTCCAGCGGCCGGCCGTACAGGAAGCGGATCACGCCGCGCTCCAGCACCGCGCCCACCAGCGCCGACGCCAGGAAGGACGCGGGGATCGCCGCGACGAGGTACCAGCCGAACAGCGGCTCGGGCACGAAGCGCTGGAACAGGCCCTGCATCACGTAGGTGGCGTAGGCGCCGATCATGATCAGCTCGCCGTGCGCCATGTTGATCACGCCCATCAGCCCGTAGGTGATGGCCAGCCCGAGCGCCGCCAGCAGCAGCACCGAGCCCAGGCTCACGCCGCTGAACACGGCGTTGAGGCGGTCGCCCCACACCAGCGTGTCGTCGATGTGGCGGATCGCCTCCCGAATGGCGGCCTGCACGGCCGCGTCCGGCTCCTCGGCCAGGCGGTCGTTCAGCAGCAGCTTGGTCGCGGGCGTGCGCTGCTCGCCCAGGGCGCGGGCGGCGGCCAGGCGCTGGGCAGGGTCGTCGCTGGCCAGCGCGGAGGCGGCGCGCACCAGCTCCAGCCGGGCCTTCACGCCGGCGTCCTGCTCGCGCGCCAGGGCCGCTTCCACCAGCGGCAGGCGCGAGGGGTCGGGGTCCTTGAGCAGCACGTCGGCGGCGGCGGCGCGCGCGCTGGCGTCGGGGCTGGCCAACCGCAGCGCGGACTGCGCCGCTTCGA
This sequence comes from Ottowia sp., assembly GCF_016703145.1. Taxonomy (GTDB): domain Bacteria; phylum Pseudomonadota; class Gammaproteobacteria; order Burkholderiales; family Burkholderiaceae_C; genus Ottowia. Next base: position 1,205,672 of record NZ_JADJCO010000003.1, read on the forward strand.
GGGCGCGGCGCATCACGTTGTTGTTGACGACGTCCTCGGCCGCGTCCGGCACGGCGACGGCCGCGCCCGTGACGGGGTCGCGGCCCTGCTCGCCGTCCATCACGAAGACCTGCGTGTCGGTGTGGCGCACCGCGTCGTCTGCCAGCGCCTGGATGAGGGCGGCGGCGCGCTCGTCGGCGCTCGCCGCCGCCTCGTTGATCGCGGCGGTGCGCGACTGCGCGTCGCCGGAGGCCATCGCCAAGGCCTGCTCCATCGTCAGGGCCTGGGCGGGCGCCGCCGCGGCGCACAGCAGCAGGCACGCGGCCTGGAGCCATCGGTGCAGGGGGTTCTTCACGTCATCCTCGATCCATTGGGCAAAAGGCCCCCGGCCGCGCGGGCGCGGGCCGGGCTCGGGTCACGCCGGGTCTCGCCGCTGGCCGCGCGCGAGAGCCCAGGCCGTCACATCACGGTCTTGCCGGTCGGCTCGTCCTTCTTGGCGCTGTTGCCCTCGATGAAGGGGCTCCAGGGCTGGGCCTTGACGGGTGCCTTGGTCTTCCACACCACGTTGAACTGGCCGTCGGGGCGGATCTCGCCGATCAGCACCGGCTTGTGCAGGTGGTGGTTCTTGGCGTCCATGGTCAGCGTGAAGCCGCTCGGCGCCTTGAAGGTCTGGCCCGCCATGGCGGCGATCACCTTGTCGGCGTCGGTGCTCTTGGCCTTCTCCACCGCCTGCTTCCACATATGGATGCCGACGTAGGTGGCTTCCATCGGGTCGTTGGTCAGCGGCTTGGTGGACTGGCCGGGCAGCTTCTTGGCCTTGGCGTAGTCGGCCCACTGCTTCATCCAGGCGGTGTTGGCGGGGTTCTTCACGCTCATGAAGTAGTTCCACGAGGCCAAGTGGCCGGCCAGCGGCTTGGGATCGAGGCCGCGCAGCTCTTCCTCGCCCACGCTGAAGGCCACCACCGGCACGTTGGTGGCCTTGATGCCGGCGTTACCCAGTTCCTTGTAGAAGGGCACGTTGGAGTCGCCGTTGATGGTGGAGATCACCGCCGTCTTGCCGCCCTGCGAGAACTTCTTGATGTCGGCGACGATGGTCTGGTAGTCGCTGTGGCCGAAGGGCGTGTAGCTTTCCATGATGTCCGCGTCCTTCACCCCCTTGGTCTTGAGGAACGCGCGCAGGATCTTGTTGGCGGTGCGCGGGTACACGTAGTCGGTGCCCAGCAGCACCCAGCGCTTGGCGCCGCCGCCGTCCTTGCTCATCAGGTACTCGACCGCCGGGATGGCCTGCTGGTTGGGCGCCGCGCCGGTGTAGAACACGTTCTTCGACAGCTCTTCCCCCTCGTACTGCACGGGGTAGAACAGCAGCGCGTTGTTCTCCTCGTAGACCGGCAGCACCGACTTGCGGCACACCGAGGTCCAGCAGCCGAAGGTGACGGCCACCTTTTCCTGGCCGATGAGCTGCTTGGCCTTCTCGGCCGCCAGCGGCCAGTTGGAGGCGGTGTCGATCACCACGGGCTCCAGCTTCTTGCCCAGCACGCCGCCCTTGGCGTTGATGTCCTCGATGGTCATCAGCGCCATGTCCTTGAGCGCCGTTTCCGAGATGGCCATCGTGCCCGACAGCGCATGCAGCACGCCGACCTTGATGGTGCCGCCCGATTGGGCGTGCGCGGGCAGGGCGGCGAAGCCGGCCAGGGCCGTGGCGGCGGCCAGGGTCTTGAGGGGGAAGCGGCGATGCATGTGCGTGACTCCAGAAGTGTTGAGCGGGGCCGACGATGGCCTCACCCACCCCCTCACGCAAAGGGCGTGCCAGCCCCGGCCGCGCGAGGACGGCGCGCGCGGCGCCGGGCGGCCATCGGTGCGCCGTGCACGGTTTCGGCGCATGGGTTGCGCCTCGATGCACCAAATTGGCGTGACGGCGGCGCGCGAGGGCATGCACCAGGCTGGCGCGCAACTTGCATGCACCACGGTGGACCACGAGAACACGCCCATGGAACTGACGCCGCGCGAAAAGGACAAGCTGCTGATCTTCACCGCCGCCCTGCTGGCCGAGCGGCGCCGCGCGCGCGGCCTGAAGCTCAACTACCCCGAGGCGGTGGCGCTGATCAGTGCCGCCATCATGGAGGGCGCGCGCGACGGCCGCACGGTCGCCGAGCTGATGAGCGCCGGCCGCACGGTGCTGGCCCGCGACCAGGTGATGGAGGGCGTGCCCGAGATGATCCACGAGGTCCAGGTCGAGGCCACCTTCCCCGACGGCACCAAGCTGGTGACCGTGCACCAGCCGATCGAGTGACGGTAAAGTTTTTTAGTCTTTTATGCCATCTGACCGCATGGATATTACGGTGAAAGCTATGAATATGATAGTAAAACGCCTGGGCGCCGCCCTGGCCTTGGCCGTGCCCGCCCTGGCGCTGGCGCACACCGGCGCGGGCGACGCGCACACGCACGCCAACTTCGCCAGCGGGCTGCTGCACCCCTTGGGCGGCGCGGACCACCTGGCCGCCATGGTCGCCGTCGGCGTGTGGAGCGCGCTGGCCGTGCGCCCGGTGTGGGTGGCGCCGCTGGCCTTCGTGGCGATGCTGGTGCTGGGCGCGCTGGCCGCGTTCGCCGGCTGGCAGGTGCCGGCGGTGGAGCGCATGATCGCCGCGTCGCTGCTGGCCGTCGGCCTGCTGGTGGCGCTGCGCGTGCGGCTGCCGGCGGCGGCGGCCGTGGCGCTGACCGGCGCGTTCGCCTTCTTCCACGGTGCGGCGCACGGCACGGAACTGGCTGGTGGCACCGGCGCTTGGCCGGTGCTGGCCGGCATGGCCCTGGGCACCGCGCTGCTGCACGCCGCCGGCATTGGCCTGGGCGAGTGGGTGCTGCGCCGCCGCCGCTGGCTGGGCGCGCTGGCCGGCGCGGCCGTCGCGCTGCTGGGCTCGGCGCTGCTGCTGCGCATGGCCCTGTGAAAGGGCGGACGAAATGACCCCCGGCGAACTGTTCACCGACCCCGGCGAGCACGTCCTCAACCCTGGCCGCCGCGGCGCGACGCTGGTGGTGCGCAACACCGCCGACCGGCCGATCCAGGTCGGCTCGCACTACCACTTCGCCGAAGTCAACGCGGCGCTGGACTTCGACCGCGCCGCCGCGCGCGGCATGCGGCTGAACATCGGCTCCGGCTTGGCCGTGCGCTTCGAGCCCGGCCAGCAGCGCACGGTGGACCTGGTGGACTTGGGCGGCGAGCGCGTGGTGTACGGCTTCCGGGGGCTGGTGCAGGGGCCGCTGTGAACTCCTTCCTTCAAGACAAATCGGCCGATAGCCCAGGACCCGCATGCGCAGGCCGCTATCAATTCAATATCACTGGATTCGTGATGACCCATCCCTTGCAGGTTGCCGCCCGTTGGTTGATCGCACTGGCTTGCCTGTGCGCGCCGCTGATGGCGCCCGCCCATCCGGTCGTCAAGACGCAGACCGATCCCGCGGTGAGCGCGGCCGTGCTGGACGTGTACCACGCCATCGCCGCCGCGGTGCAGGCGAAGGACGCCGCCCGGATCAAGGGCTTCTACACCGACGACTTCACGCACACGCACGGCTCCGGCAAGCTCGACGAGCGCGATGCGCGCGTGGTCAGCCTGCTCACCGGCGAGCCCACGGTCGAGATGGCCGACGACCACGAGCTTGTCATCCTCGGCTACGGTGGCCAGACCGCCATCGTGCGGGGCAAGGGGCTGATCCTGAACGTCAAGGAGCAGCAGCTCTACCAGTTCCGCTGGGTGCAAACCTTCGTGAAAACACCCGCCGGCTGGAAACTCGCTGCCAGCCAGGCCACCCGCCTGCCGGACCCACCTATCCCCAAGAAGTAAGGCCATGGCAACCATCTCACGCCGCGCCTACGCGGAAATCTTCGGCCCCACCGTCGGCGACCGCGTGCGCTTGGCCGACACTGGCTTGGTGATCGAGGTCGAGACCGACTACACCCTGCGCGCCGGCGGCTACGGCGAAGAGGTGAAGTTCGGCGGCGGCAAGACCATTCGCGACGGCATGGCGCAATCGCAGCGCACGCGCGCGCAGGGCGCGGTGGACACCGTGCTCACCAACGCGCTGATCCTCGACCACTGGGGCATCGTCAAGGCCGACATCGGGCTGAAGGACGGCCGCATCGCCGCCATCGGCAAGGCCGGCAACCCCGACACCCAGCCCGGCGTGGACATCGTGATCGGCCCCGGCACCGAAATCATCAGTTGCGAAGGGAACATCGTCACCGCTGGCGGCATCGACAGCCACATCCACTTCATCTGCCCGCAGCAGATCGAGGAAGCGCTGGCCTCCGGCGTCACCACCATGTTCGGCGGCGGCACCGGGCCGGCCACAGGCACCTTCGCCACCACCTGCACGCCCGGCCCCTGGAACATCGAGCGCATGCTGCAGGCGGCCGACGCCTTCCCCATGAACCTGGGCTTTCTGGGCAAGGGCAACGCCAGCCGGCCCGAGGCGCTGCACGAGCAGGTCGAGGCCGGCGTGATCGGCCTGAAGCTGCACGAGGACTGGGGCACCACGCCCAGCGCCATCAGCAACTGCCTGGACGTGGCGGACGAGGAGGACGTGCAGGTGGCGATCCACTCCGACACGCTCAACGAGTCGGGCTTTGTGGAAGACACCATCGCCGCCGTGGCCGGGCGCGGCATCTGCGCCTTCCACACCGAAGGCGCGGGCGGCGGCCACGCGCCCGACATCCTGCGCGTGGTGGGCGAGGCGAATTTCCTGCCCTCTTCCACCAACCCGACGATGCCCTACACCGTGAACACGCTCGACGAGCACGTGGACATGCTCATGGTGTGCCACCACCTTCATGCGTCCATTGCCGAGGACCTGGCCTTTGCCGAATCGCGCATCCGCAAGGAGACCATCGCGGCCGAGGATATCCTGCACGACATGGGCGCCATCAGCATGATGAGCAGCGACTCGCAGGCCATGGGCCGCGTGGGCGAAGTCATCATCCGCACCTGGCAGACCGCCCACAAGATGAAGGCCCAGCGCGGCTGGCTGCCACCCGCGCCCGGCACGGGTGCGGATTCGCCGGACAACAGCGCGCGCAACGACAACTTCCGCGCCAAGCGCTACGTGGCCAAGTACACGATCAACCCCGCGATCTCGCACGGCATCAGCCACGAGGTGGGCAGCCTGGAGCCCGGCAAGTGGGCCGACATCGTGATCTGGAAGCCGGCCTTCTTCGGCGTCACGCCCTTCTGCATCTTGAAAGGCGGCAGCATCGCCCTGGCCGCGATGGGCGACCCCAACGCCAGCATCCCGACGCCGCAGCCCGTGCATTACCGGCCCATGTTCGGTGCGTACGGCGGCAACAACGCGCGCAGCTCACTCACCTTCGTGTCGCAGGCGGGAATGAATGCAGGCATCCAGGAACGCTACGGCCTGGCCAAGACGCTCAGCGCGGTGAAGAACATCCGCGGCGTGCGCAAGCAGCACCTGATCCACAACGGCCTGACGCCGAAGATGGAGATTGACCACCAGACCTACGCCGTGCGCGCCGACGGCGTGCTGCTGACCTGCGAGCCAGCCAAGGTGCTGCCGATGGCGCAGCGGTATTTCCTGTTTTGACGCCGCCAGCGATATGCAACCGCATGCCGGTTGCGTAGGACGCCCACCGGCTTCAGTTTGAACCGCCGCTGCGGTGCGCCTCCAGCCATTGCCGCCCGGTGGCCGTGAGGCGATAGCGCTGCTTGCTGCTGCGGGGCTTGTCGGGCAGGGTCATTTCCGCCCAACCGGAGGCAAGAGCGGGCAGCAGGTAGGCCTTGCGGAAGTGCTCATCGTCTTTCAGGCCCAGGGCGTTCTGTAGTTCCTGGCGGGACAAGTCGGCAGACAGCGCGCGCAGAACTCGTCCAACTTCCGGGGTGACTTCCGGGGTGACTCGGGTATCCGCCGACCCGATGCCAACAGGTGCCACGATCTGTGCCGGTGACTGCGGCCTCGCAATCACCGCCTTGAACTGATTGCCCGCCCCTTCGTCCTCAAACCGGATGTCCGGCCATTCGCCCAAGGCGCGGGGAATGCCGGAGCCCAGGCCGCGATACGGGAGGATGTGCGTGGCGTGTTCGGTCAGGGTGGGGTTGCGCCGGTTGGTCACGCCGTGGCGGATGGCGTCGATGTTCAGACTGTCGGGCAGGTGCCCGGGGCTGACGATCTCGATGCGGTCGGCGAAGACCATGATGCGGATCGACGCACTCGTGAAATAGTCCCGGTGAATGAAGGCATTGACGAGCAATTCCACGATGGCCGGCTCGGGCACCTCCAACTGGCCGATGGTGTTGAAGTCGCGCCCCGCCTGCACATGGCGCAGGTTGCGCTTGATGAACGCCAGGCTGCGCTGGTACTGCTCCAGCAAGGTGCCGTCGATGTCTTCGCTGTCCAGATAGCGGGTGTCGTGCAGCACCGTGCCCGGAAACGCCACGGCCTTGACCATGAACGCAGGCCGGTAACGCTGCGGGCGCTTGCCGAACAGCAGCAGGCCCGCGAGGTTGAGTTCCTGCCCGTCACCCAGGCCAATGTTCTGCAAGGTCTGCGGCAAGAGTAGGTCGGGCAATTGGCCGTAGCGGCGGCTGAAATAGGCGTCGAACGCCTTTTCGTCGATGTCGGCAACAGAGGTTCCCTCGACCGGCACCACGTCGGCGTAGACCAGGCCCGCGCGTTGGAACAGCCGCTGGATTTCCTCGCGCGCGGTGACGTGGCGCTTGTCCGAACCGCTCTTGACCCAGATGCGGCCCTGGTTGTCCAAATAGGGTTTGCTCAGGCCATCGGGCACGGTGACGGCGATCACCACACCTTGGGCCGTCTGGATGTTCTCGGTGATCGGATGGATCGGCGGGCGGACGTTCTGCGACGCGGCATTCGAGATCAATTGGTTCAAGCGCCGCACGTTGGCGGCATCCAGTCCGACGACGCTGCCATCGTCGTTCACATCCAGCAACAGCAGGCCGCCGCCGCTGTTGGCGAAGGCGGCCAGTTCCGCCGCGATGCTGTCGGCGTTGGATTCGTCGCGCTTGAACTGGTGGCGGCTGTCTTCGCCGCGCGCGAGGATTTGCTGGAAACCGGCTTCTGTCATGGAACGCAATCGAGCAGTTGGCTACGCGCCAACTTTGAACAATGCAGCCACGTCCACCTCGTCGGCCCTCGCAGGGATCAGACGAATCTTCTTCGCTTGCAGCGCATCACGCCCGCTGACCTTTACCTTCGTGTACTGGCTGGCCGAGGTGCCGAACACCTTCTCCATGCGAGCAACGAACTCCGGTGTAATTGCTTCCGGCACCACCACATCGACCTTTCGGTCCGGGTGGCAGCGCAAGATGTCGTTGAAGTGCTCATCCGCATTGTTGAAGGAGTAACCCGCCACGACGATGTGCCGCGCGCTCTTGATCCAATCAGATGCTTGCGCCCAGAGTTCGATGTAGCGATGCGACAGAATGGGCTTCAGCCGTAGCGGCGGCACAAGGGCCGGAATGACGTGTCGCTGCTGCCGCCAATCGTCGTGGGTGACATCGACATTCGGTGCCACGCAGTCGCGGATGAATTGCGCCGGATCGCAACCGCGAATGCTTTCGATGGGCAACAGGTCGCGTGTGTCCATCCTCACGTACTCCGCCAGCCCGCCGTGGAAGTACAGAGTCTTGTCATTCCCGAGTCGGTTTTCCAGGAAGGCTGTGTAGTTCAGCGTGATCGCGCGAACACCGTCTGGAATGCGGCCATAGAACGGCAACTTGCCCGCCTCGTGCGCCTTCAAGACTTCGTTTTGTTTGGCGACCAAGTAGGCCCACAGCGACCAGGCGATGTAGAGGTAGTTCTTGATGTCCGCAGGCTTGTCGTTATAGAAGCCCAGGAACTTCTCGATGAGCAGCGTTTCGATATTCAGCATGTCGGCGCCCAGCGCTGCGGCCACTTCATGCCTGTCCCCGCTGAGCCCCATCTTCAAGGTGCGCTTGAGAACGGTCTTGAAAGTGTCGGACAGCGACAGCTTGTGAATGTCCAGAATCGAGTCGCTATCGATCAGGTCGTCCGCATCTTTCGGGAACACCTCCCGGATCAAGCCCTCCGTTTCTTCGTCGAGTTGGCTGTGCTCCGCAATGGTTGCCAACTTGTTGAACAGACGGATGATCAACTCGCCGTGCTTGCGGATGTGGTCCTTCTCGGCAGCCAATCCAGCAATGGCCAACTGCACCCGCTGAACCATGGCCTTCTGCTCGTGCGGCTCGCGGATGGCAATCTTGTCCACCGCGCGCGCGATCATGCTGTTGAAGCTGAAACGCAAGCCGGGAAGCATGGCTCGCAAGGCTTGGTCCACCATCTTCCCCGGGCCGTCCAGATAACGTGTCACATCGGCCAGCAGCGTATTTGCCAATGGGAAATCAATGCCTGCCGTGCGGTCAACGCCAGCGCCCGTGATTAACAGCATTCAGCTTGCTCCTTTATAAATTTCATCAGTGTGAGAACACCCGCTCCAGCGCTGCGGGCAGCAAGGCGGCGTTGGCGGCGCGGATGGCGGTGTGCTTGGCTTTGAGTGCAACGACTTCGGCTTGCAGGCGGTCGAAGGATTGTTGACCGGCCAAGGGCGGGACAGGGACTGCAATCGCCATCAGCTTTTCCTGCCCGAGCGTGCGGTTGCGACCCGCCCCACCCGGCGATGCCTCGCCGATCTTGTGCAAACCTTCGTCGGTCAGGAAGTAGTAGCGCAAGAATGCTGCTGTGGTCACTGCAGATTCAGCGCGGCAGGTCATGAAGCGGTGCGAACCGAAGCGCCCCGCATCTTCGGGCTGCGCAATGGCAATCGCACCTTCCCATGCGAACACGTTGGAAAACAGCAGGTCGCCTGGCTCGATGCGGTAGAGGCGCTTGGTTCCGACCTCACCACCGGAAAGCGACGGTTTGTGGAACGTGCCCTTGCCGAAGGAACGGATGCCCAATTCGGGATAGCTTCCGTCCAAGGTGATTTGCGCCTCACGCCTCACCAGCGGTGCAACTTTCGACATGGACCGCAGCGGCGCGTCAGCGATGGCATCGCGAAAGCGCAACGCCAGGAGATGTTCGGCATCGCGCTCGACGACATCCAGATGCGCTCCGACCTGCCGGGCTTTCTCGGCCAGCGCGTCGAGGCGGGCGACCAGGGCTTGTTGTTCGGCCAGCGGTGGCAGCGCGATCTGCTGGGCCAGGAAACGATCTTCCTTGATGCGAACGCGGTTGGTCGTGCCTTCGCTGGCGGCCTTGCACAGTTCGACGAACGGGGCTGAACGCACCAGCCAGCCCATGAACGCCGGGTCGCACGTACCGGAATCACGAAACGCGAAAGATGGAAAGTCATTGCTGACGACGGCGCCGTCCAGCTCGGGCGGTACCAGGCCGATCGCGCCGTTGCGCGCGTCAATCTTGGAGAGGATCAACTGGTTGGTGCGCACCACACGCCGAGAGGTGGCAACGTCGCTGCCGCGCACCTTGCCGCGACTGATGACGCCCTTGCCCCAGAGCTTGATGGTGACTTCGTGGTATTCGGCTGCGGAGTCGATGACAGCGGATTCGTCGGAACGCTTCAGCAGTTCACCGAGCGGTACTTTCGGCCACGCCTTCATTGGACGCCATCTCCGCCGCCGCGCCCGATCCGCCGCGCCTCCAGTTCGCGCCGCGTCCTGTCCATCTCCTGCGCGAGCAACTTCTCGTCCGGCAGTTCGGTCTGGTATTCGGCCGTCAGCACTTTGTTGGACAAGCCCTCCAACGCATACCGGGCTTCGGCGCTGCCCTTTCCAGCGCACAGGATCAGGCCCACGGGCGGGTTTTCGCCGGGTTTGGTCCAATGCTCGCGGGCATAGTTGAGGTACATGTGCATCTGGCCGGCGTCTGCGTAGGTGAATTTGCCCACGTTGAGGTCGATGACCAGCAGGCACTTCAGGCGGCGGTGGAAGAACAGCAGATCGATGCGGAACCAGCTGTCGTCCAATCGCAGTCGCCGCTGGCGGCCAACGAAGGCGAAGTCGTCGCCCAACTCCAGCAGGAAATCGGCCAGGTGCTGAATCAAAGCCTCTTCCAGTTCCGATTCGGAGTATTCGTCCTTGAGGCCGAGGAATTCCAGCACGAAGGGGTCTTTGATGGCCTGTTCGGGTGTGATGGCGTCGCCGGGCTCGGCCACTTCGGCCTTCTGCAGCATGGCGGCCTTGTTGCGCGAGAGGGCGATGCGTTCGTAGAACTGGCTGCCGATCTGGCGGTGGAGCTGGCGCACGCTCCAGCCGCAGCGCAGGGCTTCGGTTTCGTAGAAGGCGCGGGCGTTCTCGCTTCTGACCGACAGCAGGCGCACGTAGGCTGACCAGGGCAAGGGGAAGGCTTGGGCGATGGTGGACAGGTCGATTGAATTCCGAGACTGCGTCTCGGAATTCAATGCCAGAGCAGATTTGGCAGACGCTGTCTGGCGAATGGGGAGCTCGGAAGATTTGGCAGACGCTGTCTGCGAAATCTCGGCGGCGGCCAATTTCGCAGACAGCGTCTGCGAAATCTTCCGTGGTGGCCAGGCCAGGTAAAACAGCCGCATCTGCTCAAGGTTGCGCTCGGAGAATCCCCTGCCGAATCGGGCTGTGAGGTCAAGCGACAAACGCAGAAGCAATGTCTCACCGTAGCCTGCACGCTGCTTTCCCCCTTGCTCGAATTCCACGATGCGTCGGCCGATCTCCCAGTAGCTGGCCGTCATCAGCGCGTTGGCGCTGCGCGCAGCGGCGCGGCGCGCTTCTTCCAGCAGGGTGACGATGTGGGTACGGATGCCGCTGTACACAGTTTCGTCGTCGACTTTGGCAGTCTTGGCCGGCACACGCTTGCTCATGCCTGCACCTCGTTCACCAGCACCTCGATCTCCCCCAGCAGCCGCATCACCTCCGCTTCGTGCCCGCGCATGGAGGCGATCAAGTCCCTCGGGTCGGCATGCTCCAGCCCCACCTTGGCGTTGGGGTTCTTGCGATCCAGGTTGTAGCCGCTGGCTGCGATGTCGGCGGCGCTGACTTGCCAAGCCCGGGCGCATTCTTCCCGCACGTTCCACCACGCCAGCACGGGTGCGAATTCCTCGAACTGCAAGGGCGCGGTCTTGCTGTATTTCTTGCGGCCTTCGGGCAAAGGCAGCTCGTAGTACCAGATGCTTTCGGTGGGGCCGCCGCGTTCGAAGAACAGCAGGTTGGCCGGAATGTCGGTGTAGGGCGCGAACACGCCTTGCGGCAGGCGCACGATGGTGTGCAGGTTGAATTCCTTGAGCAGTTCGGCCTTGATGGTGGCGGCCACGCCGTCGCCGAACAGGGTGCCGTTGGGCACGACCACGGCCGCGCGGCCACCGCGCTGCGCCGCCTTCTTGCCCGGCACGGGCGCGCCCGCCACGCGCAGCTTGCGCATGATGTATTGCAGGAACAGCAGCGCGGTTTCGCTGGTTTGCATGTGGGGCGGAAAGTTGGCCTTGATACCGGCTTCTTCCTCGCCGCCGAAGGGCGGGTTGGTGAGGATGAGGTCCACTCGCTCGGCGTGGCCGATTTCGCTGATGCGGCGCTCCAGCGTGTTGCCGTAGGCGACCTGCGGCGCTTCCAGCCCGTGCAGCAGCAGGTTCATTTGCGCCAGCATGTAGGGCAGCGGCTTGGCCTCTTGTCCATACAGCGTGTCGCGCTGCAGGCTGCGGCGCTGCTCGGTGTGGGTCACCTGCGGGGCGATGTGGTCGTAGGCTTCGACGAGAAATCCGCCGGTGCCGCAGGCCGGGTCGAGCACGGTTTCGCCCAGACGCGGGTCGCTCGCCTGCACCATGAAGCGCACCACCGGGCGCGGGGTGTAGAACTCGCCGCTGTCGCCCGCCGCGTCGCGCATTTCGCGCAGCATGGATTCGTAGAGGTGCGAGAGGGTGTGGATTTCCTCGCTGGCGCTGAAGTGGATGCCGTTGATCTTGTTGACGATGTCGCGCAGCAGGTAGCCGCTGACCATGCGGTTCTGCACGCCCTTGAAGACGTTGGCGATGACTTCGCGCTGGCTGCCTTTCTCGCCTTCTCCCGCCAGACTGCGTAGGTAAGCAAAGAGGCCCACCCCCGGCTGCCGTCGGCGCGGTGCGTGTGCTCTTGCCCGATGAAGGCCAGCAGTTCGTCGCCGGTGATGCCGTCCTCGCGCGCGGCCCAGTCGCGCCAGCGGTACGGCGTTTCGATGATGGGCTGGCAGGGCTTGCCGTCGAGTTCGGCTTCCTGCGCGTTCTTGAATTCCAGATCGTCGAGGAACTTGAGGAACATCACCCAGGTGAGCAGCGGCAGGCGATCCGCGTCGCCGTTCAGGCCCTTGTCCTTGCGCAGAATCTTGCGCGCGCTGCCGATCAGCGCGGAGAGGTTGTCGCGGGTGGTGAGCAGTGCTTTGGTTTTGGCCTGAGTCTTGGTTTTTGCCATCGGGTCAACGTCTTCTTATTGGTAGATCGCGGTCTGGAGCCGGGTGACGGCCTCCCGCATGGCATGAACGCCGCCAAAGTGGCGGGCGGCGATTTCTGACGGGGAGCCGTAGCGGTCGAAGGGCTGAACCTTCATCAATTCAGACAACGCGCTGAACTGGATGATGCCGCGCTCGATGTAGCGGTCGAGCAGCAGCGTGAGGATTTCGCGCGCGGTGTCGCTGTACTGTGCGAACAGATCCTGCGTCTTGCTTCGGGCTTGCTCGGCGCGCTGGCGGCGCGTGCGCAGGGGTGCGTTCCACGCCAGATGGCACAGCAGATCGAAGGGGTCGGCGTCGGGCTGTTCGCTGCTGGACGCCAGTTCCTCGAAGCTGATGCCGCGCTCGCTCAGTTCGCGCAACACCTCGGCGCGCGTGTCGGGGTTGGCCCACTTCGACTGCAGCGCCTCGCGCGTGGGGTAGAGCGTGCGCAGGGCGCGGCCCGAATAGTCGGTGTACTTGACGACCTGCAGCTTCTTGCCATTGGCATCGAGGTCGTAGACCAGGTGGCCAATGACCTCGACCTCGCCACCGTCGATGTAGAACTTGCGGGGTTCGACGTGATCATCGCCGGCAAGCGCGACGCCTGCGTCGGCGATCCGATGCTCAGCTTGCAGTTCAAGCGGCTCGCCATCTTCCTCAACAGCGATGACGGCAACTTGCACGCCGTCTTCATCAACGACCACGTCCTCGATGCGCGCGGGCTCGCCATCGAAGTCCGGGTCGGCAAAGTGCTGCGTGGCGGTGCCGGTGAAGTCGATGATGTTGAAGTATTCCTTGCCGTAGTCCACCTTGAGCCGCGTGCCCCGGCCGATGATCTGCTTGAACTCGGAACGCGAGCCGACCACGCGGGCCAGCACCACGTTCTTGACCATTTCGGCATCGACGCCGGTGGTCAGCAACTGCGAGGTGGTGAGGATGACGGGCGCGGGCTCGTCCACGTCCTGAAAATCGGCCAGATGCGCAAGGCCGACATCGCCTTCATCGGCGGTGACGCGGCAGACGTAGTTCGGGTACTGCCGGACCAGATCGCTGTTGAGGTTGACAAGCTCCTGCCGCATCTCGGCGGCGTGCTCCTGGTCGACGCAGAACACGATGGTTTTTGCAAAGCGGTCGGTGCCCTTGAGCCAATCGGTCAGGTGCCGCGCCATCGCCCGGGTGCGGGCGCGCAGCGCGACGATGCGCTCGAAGTCCCGGGTCTCGTATTCGTCGTCGGGCACCTCTCGGCCGTAGCGGTCCAGTTCGTCCTTGTTGGGGCGCCAACCCGCCGCGTCCACCGTGGTGATGACGCGATGCACGCGGTAGGGCGCGAGAAAGCCGTCCTCGATGCCTTGGCGCAGGCTGTAGGTGTAGACGGGGTTGCCGAAGTAGTCGTAGCTGTCGCGCGCTTCTTCGCGCAACGGCGTGGCCGTCATGCCGAACTGCACGGCGGGTGAAAAGTAGTCGAGCACCGCGCGCCATGCGCTTTGGTCTCGGCTGGAACCGCGGTGGCATTCATCGATGATGATGAGGTCGAAGAAGTCGGGGCGGTACTGGCGGAACACGTCGGCGTTGGCGGTGGCGAGCGCCTGGTAGATGCCGAAGTACATGTCCCGGCTCTGGCGGGCGTCGCCGGCCGAGATCTTGTGCCTGGCGTCGCCGAAGGGCGCGAACATCTTGGCCATCGGGTCGTCGACCAGGATGTTGCGGTCGGCCAGGAACAGGATTTTGGGGCGGCGGTATTCACCGGTGCGGTTCCATCGGCTGTTCCACAGCTTCCAGCAGATCTGGAACGCCACGCAGGTCTTGCCGGTGCCGGTGGCCAGCGTGGCGAGGATGCGCTTTTGGCCCAGCAGGACGGCCTCGATCACACGCTGGATGGCGATCTGCTGGTAGTAGCGCGGCACTTTGCCGGAGACCAGATTGAAGGGTTCCAGCAGGTGCGGCGTGGCGGCTTGTGGCAGGTGCGTGGCGGCTGTCAGGCGGGAAAACAGCTCTTCCGGCGTGGCGTAGCGGTCCACCTCGCGCTCGGTGCCTGCCGTGTAGTCGATCTCGATGATGCGGTGGCCGTTGGTCGCATAGGCAAACTTGAGGCCGAGCATTTCGGCGTACTCGCGCGCCTGCTGCACGCCGGTTTCAGCGGGCAGGCTCGCCTCCTTGGCCTCGACCACGGCCAGTGGAACGTCGCGGCGGTAGTACAGCAGGTAGTCGGCGCGCCGTTGCGGGCCGCGCCGCACCTTGCCGCCCGCGACGATGATGCGGCCATGGGTGAAGCTGCGTTGCTCGCCGATGGCATGGGGCGCGTTGCCCCAGCCGGCCTCGACCAGCTTGGGGGTGACGAACTCGCGGCAGGTATCTGCTTCGGTCATCGCGCTTTCCTGCGCATGCGAATCCATGCGGCAAGCGCGTCTTCTTCCAACTCTCCGGCTGCCAAATTCAGCATGACCCGTACGCAGTCCTCGTCGTCGGCTTCCAAACAAAAGCCGTTGAGATCCAAAAACACTTCGAGCGCCACGAAGGCCGTGCGCTTGTTGCCATCGACGAAAGGGTGGTTGCGGGCGATGCCGAATGCGTAGCAGGCCGCCAGTTCCGCCGCGTCGGGCGCGCCGTAATGCGCGCGTTGCTGCGGCCGGCTCAGCGCTGAAGCCAGCATGCCCGCATCGCGCACGCCGCCAGGTCCGCCGTGTTCCGCCAGTTGCTCTTCATGCGCCGCATGGACGAGGCGCTCGCTCAACCACACCCAGGCTGGATGGGCCGCGCCGCTCACTTGGCCAACTCGCGCAGCACGTTGCGGCGCTTCTTCATCACGCCACGGGCGATCTCCATCTGCTGTTCGAACTCGGCGTCGTAGGGCGTCAGGTGGTATCCGCCTTCGGCCATCTCGGTGACATACACCACATCACCCTTGCCAACGTTCATCTTGGTCAGCATCTCCTTGGGAAAGATCACGCCGACGGAATTCCCGATCTGGGTCAGTTTGATGGCGGACATGGTGGCCCCTGCACTGAAGTTATAACAATCGTTATATTATCGGCGCTCCAATCTCTCCGCAAGCCCATGCTCACCGTCAACAAACGCATGCCCCAGGGCCGCGGCCTCGCGCCCGTGCTGCTCAAACGCGCCGCCACGGTCGAACTCGACTGGGACGTGCGGCAGAAGAGCCGTTTTGACGCCACCGATTCGCTGGGCCGGCAGATCGGCGTGTTCCTGCCGCGCGGCACCGCCGTGCGCGGGGGCGACGTGCTGGTGGCCGAGGACGGCTCGCTGATTCGCGTGATCGCGGCAAAGCAGACGGTGCTGCGCATCACGCACTGCCGCGAGCATGGCACGCCCTTCGACCTGACGCGCGCCGCCTACCACCTGGGCAACCGGCACGTGCCGATCGAGCTCACGCCCGAGCACCTGCAGATCGAGCCCGACCACGTGCTGGCCGACATGCTGCGCGCCATGCACCTGATCGTCAGCGAGGTGCAGGCGCCCTTCGAACCCGAGGGCGGCGCCTACGGCGGCCACGTGACGAACGACGGCCACGGCCATCACCACCATGGGCATGACCACGGTCACGCCCACTGACGACCGCGCCCCGGCATCGCTCGGCGCGCACGGCCTGCTGCAACTGATCTGGCTGGCCTCGCCCGCGCTGCCCGTCGGCGGCTTCTCGTATTCCGAGGGCCTGGAGGCCGCCGTCGAGTGGGCTGGCGTGGACAGCGAGGCCACCGCCGCCGGTTGGCTGGTCGACCAGTTGCGCCTGAGCCTGGCGCCGGGCGATCTGGCCGTGGTGGCCGAAGGCATCCGCGCCTGGCCGGCCGGCGGCGGCGAACGCATCCGCGCGCTCAACGCCTGGGTGCTCGCCACGCGCGAGTCCGCCGAATTCCTGCTGCAGACCGAGCAAATGGGCCGCTCCTTCGTCGAATGGCTCAAGCTGCACCACGAAGACGCCGCCGCCTGCTTCGATGGCCTGCCCGTCACCTACCCGGTCGCCTTCGCCTTCGCCGCCGCGAGGAGCGGCGCCAGCGTGGTGGACGGCTGCCTGGCCTTCGCCTTCGGCTGGGCCGAGAACATGACCGCCGCCGCCGTCAAGGCCGTGCCGCTGGGCCAGAGCGCCGGCCAGCGCATCCTGGCGCGGCTGGCGCGCGAAATCCCCGCCGCGGTGGACGACGCGCTGGCCCGCACCGACGATACGCGGCAGGCCTTCAGCCCGATGCTCGCCATCCTCTCGGCGCGGCACGAAACCCAGTATTCCCGCCTTTTCCGGAGTTGAATCCATGGCCCTGCACCACATCCCGAACCGCACGAAGAAGTTGCCGCCGCTGCGCGTGGGCATCGGCGGCCCCGTCGGCTCCGGCAAGACCACGCTGCTGGAGATGCTGTGCAAGGCGATGCGCGAGAAGTACGACCTCGTCGCCATCACCAACGACATCTACACCAAGGAAGACCAGCGCCTGCTCACCGTGGCCGGCGCGCTGCCGGCCGAGCGCATCATGGGCGTGGAGACGGGCGGCTGCCCGCACACCGCCATCCGCGAGGACGCCTCCATCAACCTGGAGGCCATCGACCGCATGCTGGCGCAGTTTCCGGACGCCGACGTGGTGTTCGTCGAGAGCGGCGGCGACAACCTGGCCGCCACCTTCAGCCCCGAGCTGAGCGATTTGACGATCTATGTGATCGACGTCGCCGCTGGCGAAAAGATCCCGCGCAAGGGCGGTCCCGGCATCACCAAGAGCGACCTGTTCGTCATCAACAAGACCGACCTGGCGCCGCACGTGGGCGCCAGCCTGGACGTGATGCGCGCCGACACCGAGCGCATGCGCGGCGCGAAGCCGTTCGTGATGACCAACCTGAAGACGCTGAGCGGCCTGGCCGACGTGGTGGCGTTCATCGAGCAGCGCGGCATGTTGCGGGCGGGTCAGTCGGGGTGAGCCGCGCGGGCTCGGGCCGGGCGGCGTGAGCGGCCGAAGTAGGGGCGGGCACTCAGGATGTTCATCCCAACCTGGTTCACGCCGTACTCACTTCAACGCATCTTGAGAAAGCTGCCGCGGAGGTGCGAGGAGTGTCCAGGGCGGCACGCCCAAGGCTTTGGCGAAACGCTCGAGGTTGGACAGCGAGACGTTCCAGCGCATGCGCTCCACCGCTGAGACGTAGGTCCGGTCCAATTCGCACTCCAGTGCCAGGCGCTCCTGGGACCATCCCTTCTCCACACGGCGCAGGCGCAGCCAGTACGCAAGGATTTCACGCAAATCGTCTGAATTCGGCAACGACGTGGGCGGTTGAGGCTTGGCTGACACCTCGACAGCATGGATGTTTGATACATTTGCATCCACGGAGTTTGCTTCACATCTGAAGCGTGAAGCCCCTGACCCGGCGCTCGAGGCGAGTCATCACAACGTTTCCATGAAAGGGGTTCTCAATGAGGGTTTCGATCTCCAACAAATCGGTGCATCAGCGATGGGCCGGGGATGGCGTGGGTTCGCTCAGGCATGTTGCGCTGGCGCTGGTGTCCTTTGGGCATTTCGCCCAGGCGGCGGGAACATCCAGGGCCACCGACGCGGCCCCAAGGGCGAGCGAGATCGAATGGATCGACTTGTCCGATTACGACGCCGCGCAAGCCATGTCTACAGGCAACGGGCAACCCATCACCATCGATCTCCTGAATGGACGAAAACTGCGCTTTCGGCTCAAGTACACCAATGGTGAGCCTGAGGCGGCCACTTACGGTGTAGCTGCTTCGCCAATCAGTTTCGATCCCGCATCCTTCGGGCGTACCGGCTATCTCGGGATTGCGGGCCAGCCCATCATCTAGGGCCGCCGTGGAGGCGTCGTTGAAATCTCCAATATCCAGGTCTCGGACGCAAGCGGCAACTTGTTTGCTTTCGAGTGGGTCGCGGCAGATGCCGAATCAACGGGACATTCCATCACGCGGTAGGAGTTCATCGAGTTCAAATCGAATGGCACCGCCTGGACGCGGATCGCATCCTTGAACCGACCTGCCGACAACGCCGCCAACCCTGGCACGCTGCAAATCAGCGGATCGCCCAGTGTTGCCAGAATTCAGACGGACGCGATCACCTCGCCTGAAGGTGGTGCCTACGTGCTGGGCACGTCAAGCCCGTCAAGCGTCACGTTCACCTATGGCTCTGATCTTCCCGGCGGACCGGAGACCCACGGAAGTCGGCAAGCGGCGGCGTTTGGGATCATTCCCAGCCAAACCATCGTTGGCAACCTGAACGTGCCCGTACCCGCAAACCATCCCCTGGCCCTTTTTCCCGTGATGCTGGCATTGGGCTGGCTGGCCAAAAGAAAGCTCGGTACGGGCTGATTCAGCCCTGGGGCGACACGTATTCGACGAAGCCGTCCCCGCGGCAGAAGCCCAGCAGCCGGATCCCCGCTTGCCGTGCGACCTTGATCGCCAGGGACGTGGGGGCCGAGATCGTCGCGATCATCGGGATGTCCCTGCGCGCCGCCTTGCGCACCAGTTCGTAGCTCGCGCGGCTGGACAGGAACACGAAGCCCGAGCGCGTGTCGGTCTGCTCGCGGGCGAGCTGGCCGATCAGCTTGTCGAGCGCGTTGTGCCTGCCCACGTCCTCGAACACGTCCAGTACCGCCCCGTCGCGGTCGCACCAGGCTGCGGCGTGGATGCCGCCGGTCTCGCGCATCAGCCTTTGGTGCGCGGGCAGATCGCGCGCCGCGCGCTCGATGGCGCTGGCGTCGATGGCCGCGGCGGCGCCAGCGGCGCCGATGCGCGGGGGATGCAAGTCCAGCAGCGCAATGCTCTCGACGCCGCACACGCCGCAGCCGCTGCGGCCCGCCAGCGCGCGCCGTCGGCCCTTGAGCGCCGCGAAGGCCTGCTGGGAGACGGTCAGCCGCACCTCGGCGCTGTCGGCGGCGCAGACCGCCTCGATGTCGAAGACGTCCGGCATGCCCTCGACGATGCCTTCGCTGAGCGCGAAGCCCAGGGCGAACACCTCCAGATCGATGGGCGTGGCCATCATCACGGCATGCGAGATGCCGTTGAAGACCAGCGCGACGGGGAGTTCCTCGACGACGTGGTCGGCGGCTTGGCGGGCGCTGCCGTGCCGGTGGCGCGTGACGGTCTGGGCAATGCTGCCGGTGTGGTCGGAGGGGTTTTGCGACATGCGGAGGGCGGACTGCGATTTCACGGCGGTCGATCGTGCGGGATGCGCGGAAGCGTTGCGCGCCGATCCCGAGGCAGGGGCCATTAGACCGCATGGATGAGCGCCGGCCGCCGCTGGTCCACTGCGGAGTTGTCATTTTGTTGTTTCACTCTAGAATGGTTCGGCACACTCCAGCTACCAAAAAAAAAGGCCGCCACGATGCAACTCTCCCGCCGCCAGTTCATGAAAGTGACTGGCTCCACCCTGGCGGGCTCGAGCTTGGCGCTGATGGGTTTCTCGCCGGCCACCGCGCTGGCCGAGGTCCGTCAGTACAAGCTCGCCGCCACCACCGTCACACGCCAGACCTGCACGTACTGCTCGGTCGGCTGCGGCATCCTGATGTACGCGCTAGGCGATGGCTCCAAGAACGCCAAGGCGTCGGTGATCCACGTCGAGGGCGACCCCGACCACCCCGTCAACCGCGGCACGCTGTGCCCCAAGGGCGCGGGCCTGCTGGACTTCATCAACAGCCCCAACCGCCTGCTGTACCCCGAGTACCGCGCGCCGGGCTCCGACAAGTGGCAGCGCATCTCGTGGGACGACGCGCTCACCCGCATCGCCAAGCTGCTCAAGGCGGACCGCGACGCCAACTTCCAGGAGACGACGGCGGATGGCCTGAAGGTCAACCGCTGGCTCTCCACCGGCATGCTGGCCGCCTCGGCCGCCAGCAACGAGGCCGGCTACATCACCCACAAAGTGGCCCGTTCCTGGGGCCTGCTGGCATTCGATAACCAAGCCCGTGTTTGACACGGCCCGACGGTGGCAGGTCTTGCCCCGACGTTTGGCCGTGGAGCGATGACGAACCATTGGGTCGACATCAAGAACGCGGACGTTATTTTGATCATGGGCGGCAATGCCGCCGAAGCGCACCCCTGCGGATTCAAGTGGGTGACCGAAGCGAAGGCGCACAACAAGGCGCACTTCATGGTGGTGGACCCGCGCTTCAACCGCTCGGCCTCGGTGGCGGACTTCTACGCGCCCATCCGTTCGGGCAGCGACATCGTCTTCCTCGGCGGGATGATCAATTACCTGCTGACCCACGACAAGATCCACCACGAGTACGTCCACAACTACACGGACTTCAGCTTCATCGTGCGCGACGACTACCAGTTCGTCGATGGCATCTTCTCGGGCTACGACGAACAGAAGCGCACCTACGACAAGAAGAGCTGGGACTACGAGCTGGGCGAAGACGGGTACGTCAAGACCGACCCGACGCTGCAGGATCCGCGCTGCGTCTACCAGTTGCTGAAGAAGCACTACGCCAGCTACACGCCCGAGAAGGTCGAGAGCGCCTGCGGCACGCCCCAGGCCAAGTTCCTGCACGTGTGCGAGAAGTTCGCGTCCACCGCCGTGCCGGGCCGCGCCGCGACCATCCTGTATGCGCTGGGCTGGACGCAGCATTCCATCGGCGCGCAGATTCTGCGCTGCGCCGCCATGGTGCAACTGCTGTGCGGCAACATGGGCGTGGCCGGCGGCGGCATGAATGCGCTGCGCGGGCACTCCAACATCCAGGGCCTGACGGACCTGGGCCTGCTGTCGGCCAGCCTGCCGGGCTACCTGACGCTGCCCAATGAGAAGGAGCAGGACTACCCGGCCTACATCGCCGCGCGCACGCAAAAGCCTTTGCGCGCCGGGCAGATGAGCTACTGGCAGAACTACCCCAAGTTCCACGTCAGCCTGATGAAGTCCTGGTACGGCGCCAACGCGACGGCCGAGAACCACTGGGGCTACGACTACCTGCCCAAGCTGGACAAGCAGTACGACATGCTGCAGTTCTTCCAACTCATGAACGAGGGCAAGGTCAACGGCTATATCGCGCAGGGCTTCAACCCCATCGCGGCGCTGGCCAACAGCGGGCGCGTGCGCGACGGCCTGGCCAAGCTCAAGTTCCTGGTCATCATGGACCCGCTGGCGACCGAGACCTCCGAGTTCTGGCGCAATTTCGGCGAGTTCAACGACATCGACACCGCGTCCGTGCAAACCGAGGTGTTCCGCCTGCCGACGACCTGCTTCGCCGAGGAAGAAGGCGCCGTGGTCAGCTCCTCGCGCGTGCTGCAGTGGCACTGGAAGGCGGCCGAGCCCCCGGGCGAGGCCAAGACCGACGTGGCCATCATGTCGGCCCTGCACCACCGCCTGACCGCGCTCTACAAGAAGGAAGGCGGCGCCTATGCCGACCCGATCCTGAAGATCGACTGGCCCTACGCCGAGCCCGACCACCCGAGTTCCGAGGAAATCGCCAAGGAATACAACGGCAAGGCGCTCGTCGATCTGACCGACCCCAAAGACCCCACCAAGGTGCTGCGCCCCGCCGGCCAGCAAGTGTCGGGCTTTGGCGAGTTGCGCGACGATGGCACCACGGCCAGCGGCTGCTGGATCTATGCCGGCGCCTGGACGCAGGCGGGCAACCAGATGGGCCGGCGCGACAACGCCGACCCCACGGGCATCGGCAACACGCTGAACTGGGCCTGGGCCTGGCCCGCCAACCGCCGCGTGCTCTACAACCGCGCCTCGGCCGACCTGAAGGGCAAAGCCTTCAACCCGCACCGCAAGCTGATCGAATGGAACGGCAAGGCGTGGGCGGGTGCCGACGTGCCCGACATGGGCGTCGGCCTGGCGCCCGAAACCGGCGCCGGCCCGTTCATCATGAACCCCGAGGGCGTGGCGCGCTTTTTCGCCCGCAAGGGGCTCAACGAGGGGCCGTTCCCGACCCACTACGAGCCCTTCGACACGCCGCTGGGCTTCAACCCGATGTACCCGGACAACGCCAAGGCCACCAGTTCACCGGCCGCGCGGGTGTTCCCCCACATCTGGGAGACCTTTGGCAAGGCGGCGGACTTCCCGCACGTGGGCACCACTTACCGCCTGACCGAGCACTTCCACTACTGGACCAAGCACGCGCTGGTCAATGCCATCACCCAGCCCGAGCAATTCGTCGAGATCGGCGAGGCGATGGCGGGCGAGCTGGGCATCAAGGCGGGCGACCGCGTGAAGGTCAGCTCCAAGCGCGGCTTCATCAAGGCCGTGGCAGTGGTCACCAAGCGCATCAAGCCGATGAAGATCGAGGGCCGCAACGTGCACCACGTGGGCATTCCCATCCACTGGGGCTTCAAGGGCGTGACCAAGCCCGGCTTCCTGGCCAATACGCTGACTCCTTTCGTCGGCGACGGCAACACCAATACACCGGAATTCAAGACCTTCCTCGTGAAGGTCGAGAAGGTCTAGGAGAAAAAAATGAAGCCCCCACGCTCACTTCGTTCGCTGCCCCCCAAGGGGGCGCTCAGTACCTTCGGAACGGCCGGGCGGTACTGATATGTCCCTGCAATCCCTTGATATCAAGCGGCGCTCGGCCACCACCACGCCGCCGCCGCAGGTGCGCTCGCCGCAGTCGGGCGACGTGGCCAAGCTGATCGATGTCTCCAAGTGCATCGGCTGCAAGGCCTGCCAGACCGCCTGCATGGAGTGGAACGACCTGCGCCAGGAGCCCGGCGAGAACCACGGCGTCTACGACAACCCGAACGACCTGACCGAGAACGCGTGGACGGTGATGCGCTTCACCGAATACGAGAACGAGGACAGCGGCAACCTCGAATGGCTGATCCGCAAGGACGGCTGCATGCACTGCGAGGACCCGGGCTGCCTGAAGGCCTGCCCTTCGCCCGGTGCCATCGTGCAGTACACCAACGGCATCGTGGATTTCCACGAGGAGAACTGCATCGGCTGCGGCTACTGCGTGACCGGCTGCCCGTTCAACGTGCCGCGCATCAGCAAGAAGGACAACAAAGCCTACAAATGCACGCTGTGCTCCGACCGCGTGGCCGTGGGGCAGGAGCCCGCGTGCGTCAAGACCTGTCCCACGGGCGCCATCGTCTTCGGCACCAAGAAGGCGATGAAGGACCACGCCGATGAGCGCATCGCCGACCTGAAGGAGCGCGGCTTCGCGCAGGCGGGCCTGTACGACCCGGCCGGCGTCGGCGGTACGCACGTCATGTACGTGCTGCACCATGCCGACAAGCCGGGGCTGTATGCGGGCCTGCCCAAGGAGCCGAAGATCAGCCCGATGGTCGCGCTGTGGAAGGGCATGTCCAAGCCCCTGGCGGTGGCCGCGCTGGGCGTGGCCGCGGTGGGCAGCCTGTTCCACTACATCACCAAGGGGCCCAACGACGTGTCGAAGGAACTCGAGGACGAGATGGAGCGCAAGGACCGCGAGGCCCTGGCCGCCGCGGACGCTGACAAGGAGAACGTGCGATGAACCGCAACCCTCGCGACCTGCAGCGCTACAACGCCTCCGAGCGCGCCAACCACTGGATCGTCGGCATCTGCTTCATCCTGCTGGTGCTCTCGGGCCTGGCCTTCTTCCACCCGGCCTTCTTCCCGCTGGTGCACCTGTTCGGCGGCGGGCCGTGGACGCGCATCCTGCACCCCTATGTCGGGCTCGTGATGATGTTCTTCTTCATCATGATGTTCTTCCGCTTCTGGCGGCTGAACATGATCGAGAAGCGCGACGTCGAGTGGCTGAAGAACGTCAACAAGATGGTGGACGGCAACGACCACGACATGCCCGAACAGGGCAAGTACAACGGCGGCCAGAAAGTGCTGTTCTGGGGGCTGGTGGCCGGCATGCTGGCCATCACCGCCAGCGGCGTGTTCATGTGGCGCGCGTGGTGGACGCCGCCCATCACGGTGGTGCGCATCGCCTCGGTGGTGCATGCCGCGGCCGGCGTGTGGATGATCGGCCTGATCATCATGCACGTGTATGCCGCCATCTGGACGCGCGGCACCATCCGCGCCATGCTCTACGGCACCGTCACGCGCGCCTGGGCCAAGCAGCATCACCGCGGCTGGTACCGCAAGATGACCGGCGACAACTCCTGACGCGTCTTTCGCAAGCGCCCGGTGATACCCTCGGATACCGCCTCAGGGCGGTATCTTCGTTTTCGGACCAAGGAAGAACTTCTGTGCAACGCATCCTCCAGCCCGGCGAAATCGAGGCCCTCGACCATGTGAGTTTTCCGCGCGTGCGCCTGCCGCAGCCGGCCGCGCTCTTCCAGGAGCGCGCCGCGCGGCTGGCGCAATTGGCCGACGGCCATCCCATCGCCGACTACCTGCGCTTCGCCGCGCGTCTGGTGCAGGCACAGCAGCGCGTGGCGGCGCAGGCCCCGGCCGCGCAGGCGCCGTCCGCCGACGTGATCGAGCGCGCCGGCGCCCACGGCATGCCGCTGATGCCGGCCTCCGACGCGCTGCCCGGACCGTGGCGCGACACGCTGCGCGCGCTGCTGGCCGACCTGCAGGCCGACGCCGCCGTGCCCGCGCCGCTGCGGCCCGTGCTCGACAGCCTGGCCGCCGCCGGCGACGGCGCGCTCGATGCCCTGGCCCGCCAGGCGCTGGCCGACAACATCGGCCGCGAGGATCTGGCGGCCGCTCCGCTCGTGATGGCGGCGCTGCAAGTGGTCTTCGCGGTGCGCGCGGCCGCCGTTCCCGAAAAAGCCGTGCCCTACACCGAGCCCGCCACCCTGTGCCCCGTGTGCGGCAGCGCGCCCGTGGCGAGCGTGCTGCGCATCGGCGGCAACATCGCCGGCCACCGCTACCTGCACTGCGGCCTGTGCGCCACCGAATGGCACATGGTGCGCGTCAAGTGCAGCCATTGCGAATCGACCCAGGGCGTGCGCTACCAGAGCGCCGAAGACGCCGACGGCAGGATCGGCGAAGTGGTGCAGGCCGAGACCTGCAGCCAGTGCCACACCTACCGCAAGCTCGTCAGCCAGGAAAAAGACCCCTACGCCGAGCCCCTGGCCGACGACCTCGCCAGCCTCACGCTCGATCTGCTGATGGGCGACACGGCCTTCTCGCGCGCCAGCGGCAACCCGCTGCTGGCCATCGAAAGGCCGCTGGCGGTATGAGCAGTCCAGCGCCGCCGCGCCTGCCCTCGGTGGACCGGGCCTTGGCCACCGACGCGATGCGCGCCCTGGCCGGGCGCTACGGCCAGAGCGCCCTCGCCGATGCCCTGCGCGCCGAGTTCGACACCCTGCGCCCGCAGGCCCTGGCCGGCCAACTGACGGCCGAGGCCATCGCCGACCACGCCCTCGCCGCCGCCTGCGAGCGCCGCCTGGCCGCGCGCTTCGCGCCGCGCCTGAAGGCCGTGTTCAACCTCACCGGCACCGTGCTGCACACCAACCTGGGCCGCGCGCTGCTGCCCGACGAGGCGGTGCGGTCGGTGGTGCGCGCGCTCACCGCGCCGGCCAACCTGGAATTCGACCTGACCACCGGCGGCCGCGGCGACCGCGACGACCTCGTGGACGGCCTGCTGCGCGAGCTGACCGGCGCCGAGGCCGCCACCGTCGTCAACAACAACGCCGCCGCCGTGCTGCTCACGCTCAATGCACTGGCCCAGCGCAAGGAAGTGATCGTCTCGCGCGGCGAACTGGTCGAGATCGGCGGCGCCTTCCGCATCCCCGACATCATGTCGCGCGCCGGCGCCCGGCTGGTCGAGGTGGGCACCACCAACCGCACCCACGCCAAGGACTACGCCGAGGCCATCACCGACCGCACCGCGCTGCTGATGAAGGTGCACACCAGCAACTACGCCGTCAGCGGCTTCACCAAGGCCGTGAGCGAGGCCGAAGTGGCGGCCATCGCCCACGCGCGCGGCCTGCCGCTGGCGGTGGACCTGGGGTCAGGCACGCTGGTCGACATGGCGCAGTGGGGCTTGCCGCACGAGCCCACCGTGCGCTCGGTGGTGGCCGCCGGCGCCGACCTCGTCACCTTCAGCGGTGACAAGCTGCTCGGCGGCCCGCAGGCCGGCCTGATCGTCGGCCGCCAGGACCTGATCGCCAAAATCAAGAAGAACCCGCTCAAGCGCGCGCTGCGCGTGGGCAAGCTCACCCTGGCCGCGCTGGAGCCGGTGCTGCGCCTGTACCTTGCGCCCGAGCACCTGGCCGAGCGGCTGACCACGCTGCGCCTGTTCACCCGCCCGCGCGCGCGGATGCAGGCGCAGGCCGAACGGCTGCAGCCCCTGGTCCAGCAGGCCGTGGCGCCCGATTTCGACGTGAGCGCCGCGCCCATGTCCAGCCAGATCGGCAGCGGCGCCCTGCCGGTCGAGACGCTGCCCAGCGTCGGCCTGCGCATCGCCCCGCGCGAGGGCAAGCGCGCCGGCCGCCAGCTCGCCCGGCTCGAAGCCGCGCTGCGCAGCCTGCCGCGCCCGGTGATCGGCCGCATCGCCGACCAGTCGCTGTGGCTGGACCTGCGCTGCCTCGAAGCACCCGACGAAGCCGCTTTCGCCGCGCAGCTGAGCGCGTTGCAAGCGGCGCTCGCCCCGGCCTGACGCGAGCGGCGGTTTTCAAGAGAAATCGGCCTTCAGCCAGCGTCATCATTGCGCCAACAGCTATTGATTTTATAGCATTCGGAAGACTGCACGCATGATCATCGGCACCGCCGGCCACATCGACCACGGCAAGACCACGCTGGTGCGCGCGCTCACCGGCGTGGACACCGACCGCCTGAAGGAAGAGAAGGCGCGCGGCATCTCCATCGAGCTGGGCTACGCCTACCTGCCCGTGCCGCCCGAAGGCGGGCAGGGCGGCGAGAGCGCGCAGGTTCTGGGCGTCATCGACGTGCCCGGCCACGAGAAGTTCGTCCACACCATGGCCGCTGGCGCGGCGGGCATCGACCATGCGCTGCTGGTCGTCGCCGCCGACGACGGCGTGATGCCGCAGACGCGCGAGCACCTGGCCATCGCCCTGCTGTTCGGCATCACCCAGGGCACCGTGGCCCTGACCAAGTGCGACCGCGCCGATGCCGACCGCATCGCCGCCGTGCGCGCCGAGATCGCCGCGCTGCTGGCCGCATCACCCCTGCGCGGCGCGCCCCTCTTCGAGACCGCCCTCGCCCCCGAGGTGGACGCCGCCGGCCTCGGCATCGAGGCGCTGCGCGAGCACCTCTTCACCCAGGCCCGCGCCTGGGAGGCGCGGCAGCGCCGCCGCGGCGACGGCCTGTTCCGCCTGGCCGTCGACCGCGTCTTCACCCTGGCCGGCCACGGCACCGTCGTCACCGGCACCGTCTTCGGTGGCAGCGTGCGGGTGGGCGACACGCTCACCCACTCGGCCACCGGCCGCGGCGTGCGCATCCGCGGCCTGCACGCGCAGAACCGCGCCGGCGAGGCCGGCCGCGCCGGCCAGCGCGTCGCCCTCAACCTGGCCGGCATCGACAAGCACGAGATCGCCCGCGGCGACTGGATCGCCGACGCCCGCGTGCTGCAGCCCACCCAGCGCATCGACGTGCGCCTGCGCCTGCTGCCGGGGGCCGCGCCCCTCGGCTCGTGGACGCCGCTGCACGTGCACCTGGGCGCCGCGCACCGGCAGGCGCACGCCGTGCCGCTGCAGGCCGACACGGTCGCCCCCGGCACCGAGGCGCGCGTGCAGCTCGTCTTCGACGTGCCCGTGTTCGTCGTGCCCGGCGACCGCTTCATCGTGCGCAACGCGCAGGGCACGCGCACCGTGGGCGGCGGCGCCGTGCTCGACCCCCTGGCGCCCGAGCGCCGCCGCCGCAGCGCCGAGCGCATGCAGTGGCTCGACGCCCTCGACACCCTGGCGGCCACCGGCGACGCGCGCCCCCTGCTGGCCGTGGTACCGGCCGGCCTCACGCGCAGCGCGCTGGCCCGCTTGCTGGGCCGCCTGCCCGCGCCCGGCTGGGCGGGGGACGATGCGCCTGCGTTCGCCATCGGCCAGCCCGGCCCGCTCGCGGGATCGATAGCCGGCGATGCCGACGAACTGTGGCTGGCCCCCGCCGCCTGGGCCGCCGTGCGCGATCGCATCACCGGCGCGCTGGAGCGCCACCACGCCCGCGCCCCCGACGAACCCGGCCTGAACGGCGCCCGCCTGCAGCGCATGGCCTTCCCGGCCCTCGCGTCACAGTCCGGCGGCGCCCAGGCCAGCTTCGCGCGCCTGCCCGTGCAAGGCTGGCAGGCCTGGATCGACCGCCTGCTGGCCGAACGCGACGCCGAGGGCCGCCCCGTGCTGGAGCGCACCGGCCACTGGCTGCACCTGCCCGGCCACCGCGTCAGCCTGAGCGAGGCCGAACAGGCCCTGGCCGACCGCCTGCACCCGCTGCTGCTGGCTGGCGGCAACGACCCGCCCTGGGTACGCGACCTGGCGCGCCAGACCGGCGCGCGCGAAGACGCCGTGCGCGGCCTGCTGCGCAAGCAGGCCCGGCTGGGCGCGCTCCACCAGGTGGTGAAGGACCTGTTCTACCCGGCCGAACGCATGGCCGAACTGGCGGACACCTTCGCCAGCCTCTCTGCCCAGGCCAGGGACGCCGGGGCGTCGCCCCCGCTCCCCTCGCGGGAGAGGGCTGGGGAGAGGGGGCGACAAGGTCCGCGCTTGCCCCCCGGCGCCGTCGAGGCCCGCGCGTTCCGCGACGCCGTGCAGCTTGGCCGCAAGCGCGCCATCCAGATTCTCGAGTTTTTCGACCGCATCGGCTACACCCGCCGCGTGGGCGACGCGCACCTGTTGCGGCCGAATACGCGTTGGGCGCGGGAGGGGACCGTCACGGGCCCCTAGAATCCGCTTCGTCGCGCCGCACAGGCGCACCCATCTCAGAGCGGCGAAGCCGCCTGGGGTTGGCTTCTTCAGGAGAGCAAACGCACCCGGTGGTGCGCCCGGGCTTCAAACCCGGTAGGGGGCGCCAGCCGCTTCCTGGTCGGTTCGACTCCGGCTGCTTTCCGCCAATACACGCAAAGACGGATTGGGGGCCTGGCCGATACCCGCGCGGTTGATTGGTTGTTGGAGCGCTTGTTTGGAGCAGTGGGAACAAACTTCCGATTTGCAGCGATTGCGGAAGTTCGGCCCCGCCCCATGCAATGTCTGCAACGTTGAAGAATCCGTCAGTCGAGCGCCACACGCCACACGCCACACGCCACGCGGTACGCGGAGCTTGAGACGGATTTTTGAGCTTTATGCGCTTCTCGGGAGCAGCGCCTTGAGCTCCGCCAGATCTTTCGCATAGCTCACACGATATCTTCCAAACGGGTGAGACATCGTCGTGTATCGTCGAATGCACTCATTGGAGTTCCATCCTGCGTCGATCAGATCAGACACTGCAAAGACAAATTCGAGAGTGTTCGTAAAAAATGCCACCGGACTCTCGCCGGACTCGTAGTCCAGCTTGGGCCTCGTGCCATGGACATAGTAGTTTCGGCAATCCACGGCATGATCAGCGACGAGTTCCAAGTCGGGAAATAGATCTCCTACTTGTCGGTCTATTGTCCGCACCCGGCTGCGAACTTTCCTTTTCAGGCTGAGCTTTCCGATCCGCCCCAACGCTCCGAGAACCGAGCTCCGATCATCTCCGTGAGGGAGGCTCCTGAAGAGCGCGCGGGCCTTATCTCGAGCCTCGGCAAGATTATATGGGATGGGGTCAGGAGGCGGGAAAGCATTGTCCGGTAACAGGTCGAACATATTTGCTGCACCCACTAGCCGATCTGGGTCGTAGCGCCGTTGAGAGGCGAAGCTGGTGGAATAGCGCAGACGTGCGGTGCGCCATTCTTCGTTTCTTGCCAACCACGCAGCTAAGACCTTGCTTATCTTCTCAGGCTCTCGCGACGGCCAGAAGGGGAGGTCAAACCAGCTGGTAGGCTCCCATTCATCCTCGGCGTCTCTGCGAGGTCCGAGAGGCCAGATGAGATCAAGCTGCTGCCGATGGACACCTTCCTCCCCATCCAGTTCAACCTTGATGTCCTTTACGTTCTGTGGACGTCCCGCCGCGATCTCGACAAATCTAACTAAATCCAGCAGAGCTCGTAGGGCGTGCTTCACGGTAATTGCAGTAGGGAAATCGATCGCCAGAATTACATCGGCATCAAGATGTATCCCATCGGCTGACGAAGAGGGAACGATCAGCGTGTACCTCGCCGAGACCACACCCAACGATGTGGCTGTGGAGAGAAGCTCAAGCTTGCCGTTGAAGTAAAAAATGTGCGGTAGTGCTCCAAGCTCTCCGACATACTTTCCGCTCTCTGTCTTCGACAGCTCCGCCAGATGCTCGCGCGCATTGAAGATTTGGCCAAATGCTCGAAAGTCGCCGAACAACGCCGTCGCGTCATCTAATGAAAAATGGATGCTTGCGATCCGCTCTTCCTCGGACGTCACGTGCTTTTGACCAATCAAGATGTAATTCGGAAACAGGTTTCTCACAAAGAAGTGATCATCATCACGAAAATGCTCTCCTGTACCAACCATCGGTATGCAGTTGAGCAGGGACACGTGCGTGGAGTCAAGCAACCGCCCACAGACATCTCGCTTCGCAGACCAGTCAGGTTCAGAACGAGAGAAAAGCTTCAGCCGCGAAGCTTGCCCGCGCAAATGCAGTTCGCCTGCCGCAGTCAACGATCCACCAAGGGAGAACTGCCCCGCAATGCATCGCTCGTTGTACGCTTCTTTCATTTAATTCCTCCCTGCAGCTGTTCGAGCACTCGATTTAAGACACGGTGCGTCTGTCCTCGACGGCAAAGTTGCCAACCCAAGTGATTGGGTACCAATACCACTTCTTGCCTTGGTCATCTAGTCCACTCTCCACCAATGGCTGTTTTCAGCCTGAGGCGGACGTTGTTGGCGGAATGGCTGCGCGCATCAGGCGGCGGCAGCGCCGCCCGCGCCGTCCAGGCCCGCCAGCATGTCCTGCGCCCTGGCATAGGCGGGCGCGGGGCCGATGTTCAGGCGCGCACGCGCCACCTCCAGCGGCTCGTGCAGCAGCGCCTCGACGTCCTCCCCCAGCAGCCAGCCGGCGCGGCGGCCGCGGCGCCAGCCTTCGATCACGGCGCGGGCGAAGGCGGTGCGGCGCGACACGCGCAGGCTCTTCAGCGCGGCGGCGGCGGCGATGAAGGCCCAGCCCAGGCCCTTGGTCTGCGCGTAGCTGAAGGCGACCAGGGCCGCCTCGCCCAGCGGCTGGTCGGCCTGGTAGCCGGTGAGCACGTGCCAGATGTCGTGCACGTCGCGGATGCGGCGGGCCATCCAGGCGTGCGGGTGCTCCACCAGCGGGCGGGCCTCGGGGTTGGAGACCTCGGCCAGGCCGGCGGCGGAGTAGCCGGTCTGCTCCAGGAAGGCGCGGTACGCGGCGCCCACGGTGCCGGGCGCAAAGCCGGCGATGAAGGCGGGGTCGGACAATCGCTCGGCCAGCTCGACGCGGCGGTAAGCCTGCCTGGGGCCGCCTTCCGCGCGCATCAGGCGGTCGAAGTTGATGGGCGCCGAAGGGCCGTTGAGCGACTGCATGATGACGAACACCTGGGCCGTGTCGTTGGGGTCGCGCAGCAGCGCGCGCACGGCGCGCAAGGCGGCGGGCAGGTCGCGCTTGTACGGATGGGGCTTGGCGTTGGCGGTGGTCATGGGGCGGCTCCGGGGGCCGGGCAGGTGGTGGACAGGCCTGCCGCGGCGATGGCCCCGATCTTCCCAGAGTGCGCGCCCGCCGTGCCCATCGCCCGTTCTGGGCTATGGTGTCGGCCATGCGGGTTTCATCGTTTTCCCTGGGGTGGCGCGGCTTGTGGCGCGACGTGCGCGCGGGTGAGTTGCGCCTGCTGATGGTCGCCGTCACGCTGGCGGTGGCGGCGCTGACGGCGGTGGGCTTCTTCGCCGACCGGCTGCAGGGCGGCCTGCAGCGCGACGCGCGCCAGCTGCTGGGCGGCGACGCGGTGGTGGTCAGCGACAACCCGCCCGCCGCGCCGTGGACCACGCAGGCGCGCGCGCTGGGGCTGAGCAGCGCGCTCACGCTCAGCTTCCCGACCATGGGCCGCGCGCCCGACGCGCAGGGCGGCGCCACGCGGCTGGTGGCGCTCAAGGCGGTGGAGGCGGGTTACCCGCTGCGCGGCAGCCTGCGGCTGGCGCAGGGTGCTGCGCGGGACCGCCTGGGCGAGCTCACGCGCGAGGTGCCCGCGCGCGGCCAGGCGTGGGTCGATCCGGCGCTGCCCGAGGCGCTGGGGCTCCAACTGGGCGACACCCTGCTGCTGGGCGACAGCGCCTTCACCGTGGCGCGCCTGATCGCGCTGGAGCCGGACCGGGGCGCGGGCTTCATGAGCTTCGCGCCGCGCGTGATGGTGAACGCCGCCGACCTGCCTGCCACGGGGCTGGTGCAGCCGGCCAGCCGCATCACCTGGCGGCTGGCGCTGGCCGGGCCCGACGCTGCGGTGCGGCGCTACCTGGCGTGGGCGCAGCAGCAGGTCACCCAACCTGGCGTGCACGGCGTGCGGCTGGAGTCGCTGGACAGCGGTCGACCCGAGATGCGCATCACGCTCGACCGCGCCGGAAAGTTCCTCAACCTGGTGGCGCTGCTGGCGGCGCTGCTGTCGGCGGTGGCTGTGGCGCTGGCGGCGCGCGGCTTCGCGGCGCGGCACCTGGACGATTGCGCCATGCTGCGCGTGCTGGGTCTGCCGCAGCGGCGTATCGCCGGTGCCTACGCGGTCGAGTTTTTGCTGGTCGGCCTGGCGGCCAGCGCGGCCGGCGTGCTGGCCGGCTGGGCCGTGCACCACGTGTTCGTGGCGCTGCTGGCCGGGCTGGTGGATGCGGGGCTGCCCTCGCCCAGCGGCTGGCCCGTTCTGTTCGGTCTGGGCATCGGGCTGACGCTGCTGGTGGCCTTCGGCTTGCCGCCCGTGCTGCAGCTGGCGCAGGTGCCGCCGCTGCGCGTGATCCGGCGCGACGTCGGCAACCTGCGGCCGGCTTCACTGGCTGTGCTGGGGCTGGGCGTGGCCGGTTTCGCGGCGCTGCTGCTGGCCGCCAGTTCTGATCGGGTGCTGGGGCTGATCGTCGTCGGCGGCTTCGCCGGCGCGGTGGGGCTGTTCGCGCTGCTCTCCTGGGGCGCGGTGAAGCTGCTGCGCCGGCTGGTCAACGAGCAGACGGCGCCGCGCTGGCTGGTGCTGGCCACGCGGCAGGTGTCGGCGCGGCCGGCCTACGCGGTGGTGCAGGTCAGCAGCCTGGCGGTGGGTCTGCTGGCGCTGGTGCTGCTGGTGCTGCTGCGCACCGATCTCATCGCGAGTTGGCGCGCCGCCACGCCGGCCGACGCGCCGAATCGCATCGTCATCAACGTCATGCCCGACCAGGGCGATGCGTTTCGCGCCGCGCTCACCGATGCGGGTGTGCAAAGGCTCGACTGGTACCCCATGTTCCGCGGCCGGCTGGTGGCCGTCAACGGTAAAGACATGTCGCCCGCCGACTACCCCGACGAGCGCGCCCGTCGCCTGGGGGATCGCGAGTTCAACCTCTCGCACGACGCCATCAGGCCTGCGCACAACGAAGTGGTGGCCGGTCGCTGGATCGCCAATGAGCCCGGCGCCATCAGCGTCGAGCAGGGCCTGGCCGACACGCTGGGGCTGAAACTGGGCGACACGCTGCGCTTCGACGTTGCCGGCATGCCGATGGAGGCGCGCATCACCTCGCTGCGCAAGGTGGACTGGGCGTCGATGCGGGTCAACTTCTTCGCCATGTTCCCGCTGGCCGAGATGCCGGAGCTGCCCGTCACCTACATCGCCGCCTACCGCGCGCCGGCGCGGGCCGGCTTCGACAACGCGCTGGTGCGCCAGTTCCCCAACATCACCAACGTGGACACCGAGCAGTCCATCGCCCAGGTGCGGCGTGTACTGGACCAGGTGATCCGCGCGGTCGAGTTCCTGTTCGGCTTCACCCTGGCGGCGGGGCTGATCGTGCTGCTGGCCGCCGTCGGCGCCACGCGCGAGGAGCGCGCGCGCGAGTTCGCCATCATGCGCGCCCTGGGCGCGGGCGGCCGGTTGCTGCGCGACGTGCAGCGCGCCGAGCTGGCCGGCGTCGGCCTGCTGGCGGGCCTGCTGGCCAGCGCGGCGGCCAGCGCGGTCGGCTGGGGCATGGCGCGCTACGTGTTCGACTTCGCCTGGAGCGCCTCGCCCCTGGTGCTGGCGCTGGGCGGCCTGGCCGGCGCCGTGCTGGCGCTGCTGGCCGGCTGGTGGGGCCTGCGCGAGGTGCTGCGCCGCCCGGTGGTGGAGACGCTGCGCCGAGCGGCCGAGTAGAATTGCTACACAATAAATAGCTGTTGGCGCAATGCCGACGCCGGCTGGAGGCCGATTTGACCCAAAAAACCGATGAGGCCACGCCCTTCGCCCGGATCGGCGGCGAGCCAGCCGTGCACGCGCTGGTCGAGCGCTTCTACGACCTGATGGACCTGGAGCCGCGCTACGCCGCGCTGCGCGCCGCGCACGGCAGCACGCTGGCCGACGCGCGGCGCAAGCTGTCCTGGTTTTTGTGCGGCTGGCTCGGCGGGCCCGACCATTACGTCCAGCGCTTCGGCCACCCGCGCCTGCGCGCGCGCCACCTGCCGTTCGCCATCGGCATCCGCGAGCGCGACCAGTGGCTGGCATGCATGGACCAGGCCATGGGCGAGACCGGCGTGGACGAGGCGCTGCGCCAGCGCCTGAACCAGAGCTTCTTCCAGACCGCCGACTGGATGCGCAACCAGGGTGGCTGAAACCCCGCCGCCCGGCGCCTGGCGCAGCCTCGCCGTCACCACCGCCGTCCAGGCCATGGTGTCGATGGCCCTGCTCGCGCTGCCGGCCATGGCGCCGGCGGCGGCGCGCGCGCTGGGCGTGCCGACCACGCTGGTGGGCGTGTACGTGGCGCTGTGCTACCTGGCGGCGATGTTCTCCAGCCTGGCCGGCGGCACGCTGGTGCGGCGGCTGGGGGCCATCCGCGTCAGCCAGCTCGGGCTGCTGCTGTGCGCCGGCGGGCTGGCGCTGTGCGCGCGCTGCCCTGGCTGCCGGCGGTGGCGCTGGGGGCGCTGTGCATCGGCGCGGGCTACGGGCCCATCACGCCCGCCAGTTCGCACCTGCTGGCGCTGACCACGCCGGCGCACCGCATGTCGCTGGTGTTCTCGATCAAGCAGACCGGCGTGCCGGCCGGCGGCATGCTGGCCGGGGCGCTGGTGCCCGGCCTGCTGCTGCTGGCGGGCTGGCAGGGCGCGCTGCTGGCCGTGGCGGCGGCGTGCCTGGCCTGCGTGGGGCTGGCGCAGCCGCTGCGCGCGGCGCTGGACGCCGACCGCCAGCGGGGCCAGGGGCTGGCGTTGTCGGCGCTGCTGGCGCCGCTGGGCATGGTGCTGGGCCACCGCCCGCTGGCGGTGCTGGCGGCATGCTCGTTCCTGTTCTCGGCGGTGCAGGTGTCGGTGACGGCGTACATGGTCAGCTACCTGAACGAGTCGCTGGGCCTGAGCCTGCTGGCGGCCGGCGCGGCGCTGTCGGTGTCCCAGTTGGCGGGCGTGGCGGGGCGCATCGCGTGGGGCGCGGTGTCGGACCACGGACTGGGCGCGCGCAACACCCTGATTCTGCTGGCCACGCTGATGGTGGTCGGCTGCCTGCTGACCGCGCTGCTGCAGCCGCACTGGCCGACGGGCCTGATCTGGGCCGTGGTGGCGCTGCTGGGCGCCTCGGCCATCGGCTGGAACGGCGTGTACCTGGCCGCCGTGGCGCGGCAGGCGCCGCCGGGCCAGGCCGGCGTGGCCACGGGGGGGCACGCTGATGTTCACCTTCATGGGCGTGGTGTGCGGCGCCCCGGCCTTCGGCGCGCTGTCGGCGGCGGCCGGCAGCTACCGCGCGGCCTACGCGGCGCTGGCCGTGCCGGCGGCCCTGGCGCTGGGCCTGCTGGCGTGGCGGGCGGTGCGCGGCAAGGTGTGAGATTGCTACGTTATCAATAGCTTTTGGCGCAATGTGGGAGCGGGCTGAGGCCGGATTTTTCTTGAAATCCGTGACCTGCCGGTTCAACCCGCCGCCAGCAGCACCAGCAGCGCGCCCGCGCCGCCTTCGAGCGGCTTGGCCTGCACGAAGGCCAGCACCTCCTGCTTCTGCACCAGCCAGCCATGCACCTTGCCCTTGAGCACGGGCGCGCGGCCCGGCGAGCCCAGGCCCTTGCCGTGCACCACGCGCACGCAGCGCAGGCCGGCGCGCCGGGCGTCGCGCAGGAAGGCGGCCAGCGCCTCGCGCGCCTCGTCGCGGCGCAGGCCGTGCAGGTCGATCTGGCCCTGCACCGCCCAGTGGCCGCGGCGCAGCCGGGCCGCCACGTCGGGGCCGATGCCAGGGCGGCGAAAGCTCAGGTGCTCGTCCACCTGCAGCAGGGTGCTGGCGTCGAACTCGTCGGACAGGGCCTCGCGCAGCACGGCCTGCTCGTCGCGCTGGCGATGGCGCGGCAGGGGCAGGGGCGCGGCGGGCGCGTGCACCACGCGGCCGTGCGCGCGCAGCGGCTGCACGGGGCCGACGGCGCGGGCGAACAGGCTCTGCCCGGCGCGGACCTGGCGGGCGGCCGCGGCGCGCGCGGCGGCCTCCTGCGCGGCGCGGGCGCGGGCCTCGGCCAGGTGCTGCCGGATGGGCTGCAGGTCCTGCAGCGAGCGGGCCTTCACACCAATCCCTTCTCGGCCATGGACAGCGCCTGGCCGGGCGCTACGATGACGTGGTCGAGCACGCGCACGTCCACCAGGGCCAGCGCG
Organism: Ottowia sp.; assembly: GCF_016703145.1. GTDB lineage: Bacteria > Pseudomonadota > Gammaproteobacteria > Burkholderiales > Burkholderiaceae_C > Ottowia. The sequence goes on from NZ_JADJCO010000003.1 coordinate 1,242,727, forward strand.
GCCTTCAGCGTCTGCGTCAGCGTTTCGTCGGCGCGGCTGGGCGCAACGCTGCCGCTGGGGTGGTTGTGCGCCAGCACCACGGCGCTGGCGTGGTGGTGCAGGGCGCGCAGCACCACCTCGCGCGGGTACACGCTGGTCTGCGTCAGGGTGCCGCGGAACAGCTCCTCCAGGGCGATCAGCCGCAACTGGCTGTCGAGGAAGAGCACCGCGAACACCTCGTGCGCGCGCGAGGCCAGGTGCAGTTGCAGGTAGTCCATGACGGCGCGCAGGTCGTCCAGCGCGGGCCGCTCCCGCAGCTGCTCGGCCAGCACGCGCCGCGCCAGCTCCAGCACCGCCACCAGCTCGGCGCGCTTGGCCGGGCCGCCCAGGCCCTTGACGCGCTTCAGGTCGTCGGCGCCGGCATTCAGCAGTCCGGCGATGCCGCCAAAGCCGTCCAGCAGGTCCTGCGCCAGGTGCAGCACGCTCTTGCCGGCCAGGCCGGTGCGCAGCAGCAGGGCCAGCAGCTCCACGTCGCTCAAGGCGCCGGGGCCGCGCGCGAGCAGCTTCTCGCGCGGGCGGGCGTCGGGGGGCAAGTCCTTGATCGGCATCGGGAAGGCGGGGCTTTTTACAATCGGGGCAGTTTATCTGGGACGTTTCGTTTTTCATGACCACTGTCGAACCCGCCTCCTTCCTGACCCTGCACTACCGCCTGGCCGGGCCGCAGGGCGATGTCATCAACACCTTCGGCGGCCCGCCGGCCACGCTGTCGCTGGGCGCGGGCGAGCTGTCGCCTGCGGTCGAGCAGCGGCTGATCGGGCTGGAGGAGGGCGTGCGCGCCACCTTCCAGATCCCGGCGGGCGAGGCCTTCGGCGAGCGCAACCCCGACATGGTGCAGTGGCTGGCGCGCAAGGAGCTGGACGCGATGGGCGACCCCGACGAGCGCTACGCCGTGGGCGAGGTGGTGCAGTTGCCCACGCCCGACGGGCAGGGCCAGTTCGCCGCCGTGGTGCAGGCCGTGCGCGAGGACGGCGCGCTGCGGCTGGACTTCAACCACCCGCTGGCGGGCCAGCCCGTGACGTTCGAAGTCCAACTGATCGGCGTGCTGTGATGGCCCACCCCCGTGTCTCCACTCGCTGCGCGATGTTGCGCCTCCCCCCTCCAGGGGGCGCGCCCGTTGGCTGGGGAAACCCCGGCCAGGAGCGCACTGGCGCGGCCTGTTCCGCGGCCATCGGCACCTTTTTGTTCGATGCCTCGCAGGTGGTGGCCGGCGTTGCGGGAGGCCGGGATGAATGAGCCTGCCGAAGTCCTGCTGGCCGCGCCGCGCGGCTTTTGCGCCGGCGTGGACCGCGCCATCGAGATCGTCGAGCGCGCCCTGGCCAAGTTCGGCGCGCCGATCCACGTGCGGCACGAGATCGTGCACAACACCTACGTGGTGAACGACCTCAGGGCCAAGGGCGCCGTCTTCATCGAGGACCTGGACGAGGTGCCGCCCGGCGCCACGCTGGTGTTCAGCGCCCACGGCGTGCCCAAGTCGGTCGAACGCGAGGCCGCCGCGCGCGGCTTTCGCGTGTTCGACGCCACCTGCCCGCTGGTGAGCAAGGTGCACGTCGAGGTGGCCAAGCTGCACCGCGAGGGCTACGAGTTCATCATGATCGGCCACAAGGGCCACCCCGAGGTCGAAGGCACCATGGGCCAGCTCGACAGCGGCATCCACCTGGTGGAGGACGTGGCCGACGTGGCGCGCATCCAGCCCGCGCAGCACGACAAGCTGGCCGTGGTGACGCAGACCACGCTGAGCGTGGACGACGCGGCCGAGATCGCCGCCGCCGTGAAGGCGCGATTTCCCAAGGTGCGCGAGCCCAAGCAGCAGGACATCTGCTACGCCACGCAGAACCGGCAGGACGCGGTCAAGCTGCTGTCGCGCGACGTGGACGTGGTGATCGTCGTCGGCAGCCCCACCAGCAGCAACAGCACCCGCCTGCGCGAGGTGGCGCGCAAGCTGGGCACCGACAGCCACATGATCGATGGCGCCGACGAGTTGCGGCCCGAATGGATCGCCGGCAAGGCGCGCATCGGCCTGACGGCCGGCGCCTCGGCGCCCGACATCCTGGTGCGCCAGGTGATCGAGCGGCTGCGCGCGCTGGGCGCGGTGTCGGTGCGCACGCTCGACGGCATCGAGGAAACGGTGAAGTTCCCGCTGCCCAAGGGGCTGAGGCTGGACGACGTGGCCGAGGTGAAGCTGGCGCACCTGCGCTGAACGGCGCAGGCCCGGCGTGGCTGCTGGGTTGCTATATAAAATATAGCTTTTGATGCAATGAGGGAGCGGGATTCCGGCACTTTTTGCTGAGAATCTGCCGCCTGGCGGGGCTGGACCCGGCGCGCCCGGCCGGCGAAGGCCCCCGCCTACAATCGGCGCCATGCTCGATCCCCTTCTGCTCCGCAAGGACCTGCCCGCCGTGCTGGCGCGCCTGGCCACCCGCAAGAACCCGCAGCCCTTCCTCGACGAAGCCGCCTTCACCGCGCTGGAGGCCGAACGCAAGCAACTGCAGACCCACACCGAGGATCTGCAGGCCCAGCGCAACGCCGCCAGCAAGCAGATCGGCCAGCGCAAGGCCAAGGGCGAGCCCGCCGACGACCTGATGGCCCAGGTGGCCGGCCTCAAGGACGAGCTGGACGCCTCCGCCGCGCGGCTCGACGCCCTGCAGGCCGAGCTGCACGCCTTGCTGCTGGCCGTGCCCAACCTGCCGCACGCCAGCGTGCCCGTCGGCGCCGACGAAACCGGCAACGTCGAGGTGCGGCGCTGGGGCGAGCCGCGCCGCTTCGACTTCCCGGTCAGGGACCACGTCGAGCTGGGCGAGCCGCTGGGGCTGGATTTCGAGACCGGCGCCAAGTTGGCCGGCTCGCGCTTCAATTTCATGCGCGGACCCATCGCGCGGCTGCACCGGGCGCTGGCGCAGTTCATGCTGGACGTGCAGACGCAGCAGCACGGCTACACCGAGTGCTACACCCCCTACATCGTCAACGCCGACACGCTGCGCGGCACCGGCCAGTTGCCCAAGTTCGAGGCCGACCTGTTCGCCGCCAAGAAAGGCGGGCAGGAAGGCGAGGGCGAAAGCCTGTACCTGATTCCCACCTCGGAGGTCTCGCTCACGAACCTGGTGCGCGGCGAGATCGTGGCCGAGGGCGATTTGCCCATCCGCCTGACCGCGCACACGCCGTGCTTCCGTTCCGAGGCCGGCAGCGCCGGGCGCGACACGCGCGGCATGATCCGCCAGCACCAGTTCGACAAGGTCGAGATGGTGCAGATCACCCACCCCGACCACAGCGACGACGCGCTGGAGCAGATGGTCGGCCACGCCGAGGCCGTGCTGCGGCAACTGGAGCTGCCCTACCGCGTGGTGCTGCTGTGCACCGGCGACATGGGCTTCGGCTCGGCCAAGACCTACGACCTGGAAGTGTGGGTGCCGGCGCAGGACATCTACCGCGAGATCAGCTCGGTGAGCAACTGCGAGGCCTTCCAGGCCCGCCGGATGCAGGCGCGCTTCAAGAACGCGCAGGGCAGGAACGAGCTGGTGCACACCCTCAACGGCTCGGGCCTGGCCGTCGGCCGCGCCCTGGTCGCCGTGCTGGAGAACCACCAGCAGGCCGACGGCGCCATCCGCATCCCGGCGGCGCTGCGGCCGTACCTGGGCGGGCTGGAGGAGCTTCGCGCGTGAACTGCTAGAATTCTAGATTCGACACGGATACACGGAGAGGTGGCAGAGTGGTCGAATGCGCCGGACTCGAAATCCGGTATACGGTTTACCGTATCGAGGGTTCGAATCCCTCCTTCTCCGCCAGAAACCCATGAAAAACGCGCCCTTGTGGCGCGTTTTTCATTCCTGTCCCTCGCTGTGAAGGGGCGCCGGGATGGGCACTGCGCCATCGCCCGCGGCACCGCGTCAGACGCTGCGATACCCGAGGGCAGCCCGCCAGCGCAGAATGACGTCGTGGTAGGCCGCATTGGCCAGCGGCGCGGCCAGTTCAGGGCCGAGGGCGATGGGGCGCTGGCGCTGACCCAGCAATTGGCTGAGCGCGGCGGCGGTGGTTTCGCCCTGCGCGTCGGCGCGCAGCGCGTAGAGGCGTGACGCGGTGGCCATCACCGTCTGCCCGCGCCGCGACAGCAGGTAGTCCAGCCACAGGCGGGCGGCGTTGGGGTGCGCGGCCTTGCCGTTGATGAGCAGCACGCGCGAGCTGACCAGGGTGTAGTCCTCGGGGAAGACCACGCCCAGCGATGGCTGGCGGCGGGCCTGCGCCACGGTGTAGGCGCCCAGCAGGTTCACGCCCAGCAATGCGCGACCTGTGGCGATCTGGCGCACCATGGCGTCGGTGGTCAGCAGCAGGCGGGCGCGGCCGTGGCCCAGGGCCTGCGCCGTGGCCCAGAATGCGTCGGTATTGGCGGCAATGTCCTGCGTGGCCAGGAAGTAGCCCAGGCCGGATTTCTGGATGTCGTAGCTCACCACCTTGCCGCTGGCGCGGTCGCCCTCGCGCGCCAGCCACTGCGCCAGCGCCGCGTGGCTGCGCGGCACCTGGGCCTCGGACAGCGAGGGCTTGTGGTGGGCGAACACCACGGGCTCGTAGGTGGTGGACCAGAGCCGGTCCTGCCATTGGGCCCAGGCCGGCAGATGCGCCTTCTCGGGCGAGTCGTAGGCCAGCGCGTGGCCGGCCGTGGCCAGGGCGACCATCTGGTCCATGGCCGAACTCCACAGCACGTCGGCGGCCTCGCGTCCGAGCTGGTTTTCGGCGATGAAGCGGTGGTACAGCTCGGTGCTGTTCAAGTCCTCGTAGGCGACGTTGATGCGCGGGTACATCCGCTTGAAGTCGGCCACCAGCGGCACGGCCACGCGCTCGTCGGTGGTGGAATGGACCGTGAGCCGCCCCTCGTCCTCGGCGGCGCGCACCGTGGCCGCATAGGCCTGGGGGTAGCCGGGCGGCGCCGCGCCGCGCACGGCGTAGCTCATCAATTCATTGTCATCCTCCGCCATCGCGGGTGCGGCCAGGGCGGGGGCCAGGCCCAGCGCCGCGAGCCTGCCCAGGGCGGATCGGCGTGAGAACGGGCGACTCGCGGGGCGCTGGGCGGGGCGGCGTTGCATCATGACTCCACCGGCACCAGCAGCAGCGGCTTGCGGGTGCGGCGCAGCACCTCCTGCGCCACCGAGCCGAACAGCAGGCCCGCCAGCAGGCCTTCGCCGCGCGAAGCCATCAGGATCAGGTCGGCCGAGCCGCGCTCGGCCTCGTCGAGGATGGCCTGCGGCACGTCGTCGCCCTCATGCACGATCAGCTCGGTGATGGGGCGCGTCGGCGCGTCGTCGCTGCGCACCGCGTAGAAGGCGGCCACCTGCGCCTCGATGTGCGCGCGGGCTCGCTTGGCGCGGTCGTCGTGGTACTGGTCCAGTCCCTGCTGCGGCACGTGCGCGGGCAGGTCGATCAGCGAGCGCTCGCGCTGGTCGTCGATCACGCTCAGCACCAGCAGCCGGGCGCCCAGGCGGTTGGCCAGGTTGATGGCGTGGGCCAGCGTGGCTTCGCAGCCCTCGCCCAGGCCGCAGGCGTACAGGATGGTGCGGATGTCGTGGTTCATGGCGTGCTCCCCACCAGCGGAATGACGCCCAGCACGAGCATCGCCGCCAGCATGACGACGGCGGCCGTCATCGCCCACAGCAGGGTGAAGCGCTGATGGTCGCCGAATTCCACCTTGGCCAGCCCCACCAGCAGGTAGGTCGAGGCCACCAGCGGGCTGAGCAGGTGCACCTGCTGGCCGACCAGCGAGGCGCGCGCGATCTCGACCGAGCCGATGCCGTAGACCGCCGCCGTCTTGGCCAGGATGGGCAGGATGCCGAAGTAGAACGCGTCGTTGGAGATGAAGAAGGTGAAGGGGATGCTCAGCACCGCCGTCACCACCGCCATGTAGGGCCCCATCCAGTCGGGCACCATGCCGATCACGCTGGTGGCGATGGCGTCCACCATCTTGGTGCCCGAGAGGATGCCCACGAAGATGCCGGCGGCGAAGATCAGCGACACCACCGGCACGATGTTGACGGCATGGGCTTCGATCCGCTCCTTCTGCTGCTGCAGCTTGGGGTAGTTGATCATCAGCCCGATGGCCGAGGCCACCATGAACAGCACCTGCAGCGGGAAGACGTCCATGATCAGCAGCGTCATCAGGCCCAGCGTCAGCAGGGCGTTGACCCACAGCAGCTTCGGGCGCGCCAGCTCGGGGTCGCCGCCGGTGACCTCGGCGATCGACTGGCTGCCGCTGGACATGCCATCGAGCCGGATGGCGCCGAGCCGGCGGCTTTCGCGCCGCCCGAGGATGAAGGCGACGAAGGTGCACCACAGGCCGGTGATGATCATGGGGCCGATCATGGGCACGAAGACCTGGCCCATTTCCACGCCCAGGGCGCTGACGGCGCGGGCCGTGGGGCCGCCCCAGGGCAGGATGTTCATGAGCTGGCCGGCCATCATCACCACGCAGGCCAGCACCAGGCGGTTCATGCCCAGCCGCTGGTACAGCGGCAGCATGGCGGCACAGGTGATCATGTAGGTGGTGGAGCCATCGCCGTCCAGCGACACGCCCGCCGCCAGCAGGAAGGTGCCCACCACGATCTTGGTGGGACTGCCGCCCACCAGCCGCAGCACCAGCTTCACGATGGGGTCGAACAGGCCCGCGTCGATCATGATGCCGAAGTACAGGATGGCGAACATCAGCATCACGCCGGTGGGCGCCAGCTTCTTGATGCCGTCCAGCATCATGGGCCCCAGCCCCATGCCGAAGCCCCCGAGGAGGCCGAAGGCGATGGGCACCAGGATCAGTGCAACCATCGCCGATAGGCGCTTGGTCATGATCAGCGCCATGAAGACGATGATCATGGCGTAGGCGAGGGCGGTCAGCATGTGTTGTCTCCGTTTTTTTGTTGCGCTGTTCGAACCTCGGCCCGACGATCAGCGTACCGATGGTAGCGCAACGCGCGGGGGTGCCCGCCGCCGGCGTGTGGCGGGGCCTGCACCGGAGGTCATTGCAGCAGCCCGCACAACGCCTTCAGATCCCGCACCACGGCGTGCGGACGCCGGGCGTCGTCCTGCGGCCAGGGGGCGCCGGCACGGTTGATCCAGGCCATCTGCATGCCGGCGGCCAGGGCACCGGTGCCGTCCAGGTGCGGGTCGTCGCCCACGTGCAGCACCTCGCCGGGCGCCGCGCCCGCCGCTTGCGCACCGGCGTGGAAGATGCGCGCATCGGGCTTGGCAATGCCCACCTGCGTCGCGCTCAGGCTGGCCTTGAAGTAGCGGCCGATGCCGATGCGGTGCACGTCCGCATTGCCGTTGGACACGGCCACCACCGGATAGCGAGCGGCCAGGAAGTCGAGCGCGGCCAGCGCATCGTCGAACAGATCCACGCGCTGGCGCTCGGCGAAGAAGAAGTCGAACGCCGGCCTGGCGAGCAGCGGATCGTCGCCCGCCTGCGTGAGCGCGAGACGGATCGACTCGCGCCGCAGCCCGCTCAGATCGTGCCGCAGGTCGGGCCGTTGCGCCTCCACCTGCGCGCGCACGGCGCGCAGCGCCTGGGCATCGCCGAACATCGCCGCCGTGGCGGGCGCATGCGTGGCCAGCCACCCGGCCAGCGCGCCTTCGGCTCGCTCGATCGTGGGCCACACGGGCCACAGGGTGTCGTCCAGGTCGAGGGTGATGGCGCGGATGCGCGCCACGTCGAGCGCTGCACGGGAGGGAAGGCGCGTGGGCATGCCGGAGAATAGCGCATGCCCTTTTTTCGTCCCGAACCCGCCCACGCCCGGGACCAGCCCGCGCGCACCGGCGTGCTGCTGTGCAACCTGGGCACGCCGGACGCGCCGACGCCCGCGGCCGTGCGCCGCTACCTGGCCGAGTTCCTGGGCGACCCGCGCGTGGTGGAGATCCCGCCCGCCGTCTGGAAGCCGCTGCTGCACGGCCTGATCCTGCGCACGCGCCCGGCCCGGTCGGCCGAGAAGTACCAGGCCATCTGGACGCCCGAGGGCTCGCCCCTGATGGTGTGGAGCCGCAAGCAGGCGGTGATGCTGCGCGGCTACCTGGGCGAGCGCGGGCACGACGTGAGCGTGCGCCTGGCCATGCGCTACGGTCAGCCGTCGGTGGCCTCGCAACTGGACGAGCTGAGGGCCCGCGGCTGCACCCGAGTCCTGGTGGTGACGCTGTACCCGCAGTACTCCGGCACCACCACGGCCAGCGTGATCGACGCCGTGGCCGACTGGGCGCGGCATGCGCGCCACGTGCCAGAGCTGCGCTTCGTCAACCGCTTCCACGACGACGAGGGCTACATCCGCGCCCTGGCGAGCGGGGTGCACCAGCACTGGCAGGCGCATGGCCGGCCGGAGCATCTGGTGATGAGTTTTCACGGCGTGCCCGAGCGCACGGCGGCGCTGGGCGATCCCTACGGCGACGAATGCCGCGAGACCGCCCGCCTGCTGGCCGGGCGGCTGGCGCTGCGGGACGGCGAGTGGACGCTGGCCTTCCAGTCGCGCTTCGGCAAGGCGAAGTGGCTGGAGCCGGCGACGCAGGCCGTGCTGGAGCAACTGGGCCGCGCTGGCACGCGGCGGGTCGACGTGGTCTGCCCCGGCTTCGTCAGCGACTGCCTGGAGACGCTGGAGGAGATCGCCATCGAAGGTCAGGCTGCCTTCAGGGCCGCGGGCGGGCAGGAGTTCCACTACCTGCCCTGCCTGAACGACCACCCTGCCTGGCTGGCCGCGCTCGCCGACATCGTGCAGGTGCATCTGCAGGGCTGGCCGACGCGGGGGCGCCGCGCCGAGGCGGCGGCCGGCCTGGCCAGATAGCTATTATTTTAATAGCTATTGGCGCAATGCGGGCGCTGGTTCCATGGCTTATTCGTTCAAATGGTGGCCGATCCGCCCGCCTGTTCGACGCGCTCGATGAAGCCGCTCACCAGCGCCAGTTGATTCGGCACGTTCAGCGCCGGCGCGTGCTCGCGGGCGGGCACCTCCACCCACTCGAAGCCGCCCCGCACGCCGGGGCCGCGCGTGCGCATCTGCTCGGCCGTCTCGCGCAGCACCAGGTCGGATTCGGCGCCGCGCAGCAGCAGCACCGGCACCTGCAGCGCGTCATAGTGGTGCCAGATCAGGTAGTCGTCGGGGTAGTGCGTGAACTGGGCGACGATGGCCGGGTCGTGGTGCGTCGTCACGCGGCCGTCGGGCAGGCAGGCTTCCGGCGCGGTCACCGTGTCGAAGGCGGGCGGCGGGCCGGCGCTGGCCATGATGCGCTCGATGGCCGGCGGCGCCAATCGCGGCGCGCTGTCGTCCAGCACCAGGCTCTGGATGCGGCGCTTCAGCTCCGGCTCGAAATAGCCTGAGGCCCCCACCATGCCGATGGCGCCGCCCATCGAGGTGCCGACCCAGTGGCAGCGCTCGATGCCCAGCTGCGCCAGCAGCTCGCGCGCCAGGCGGGCATGGAAGGCCAGGCAGTACTCGTCCTTCGGATGGCGCGCCCACTGGCTCAGGCCGTGGCCCAGGGTGTCGGGACAGAGCACGCGCCAGCCGTGCGCTGACAGGTGCGCGGCCAATGCGTCCATGTCGCGCCCGGAGCGCGCCAGCCCGTGCCAGGCGACGACAGTGCCGCGCGCCGCGCCGCCGCCGCCAGGCTGCCAGTCCGTGCAGTGGATTTCGCGGCCGGCGCAGCGCAGGTCAAGGGACGAGGCGGGCATCGGCGCATGTTAGCGCCAGGCATCCCGCGCCGGCGTCATTCGGCCGCGATGCCGGCGGCCTCGACGATGCGCTCGAACTTGGCCGATTCGACCTTGATGAAGTCGCGGAACTGCTGCGTCGTCATCGGCGACACCTCGCCGCCCTGGTCCTGCAGGCGCTTGGCCAGCTCGGGCTTTTTCAGGGCGTCGTTGACGGCGCCATTGAGCTTCTGCTGCACGGCGTCCGGCGTGCCGGCGGGAGCGAACAGGCCGAACCAGTTCTCCAACTGGTATTTGGCCAGCGGGGCGTATTCGGCGATGGCCGGAATGTTCGGCGCGAACGCGGTGCGCCGGGCGGACGTGACCGCGATCGGCTTGACCTTGCCGTCCTGGATGAAGCCCTTGGCCGCCGTGTAGCTGACGAAGGTGAACGGCACCGTGCCCGCCACCACGTCCACGAGTTGCCCCGACGCGCCCTTGTACGGGGCGTGGACCATCTTGATGCCGGCCATCTCTTCCAGCAGCGCGCCGTTGAGGTGCTGGGGGGTTACCAATGCCGCTGGAGGAGTACGTCACCTGGCCGGGGTTCTTGCGCGCATGGTCCACCAGTTGCTCGATGGTGTTGGGCGCGAACGCTTTGGAGGCCACCAGCACGTTGGGCACCTTGGTGACCAGGGCGATCGGCGCCAGGTCCTTCGCCGGCGAGTACTGCATCTGCTTCTTGTGGACGAAGGCGTTGATGGCGGTCTCGCCGGCCGAGCCCATGAGCAGTGTGTACCCGTCGGGCGTGCCCTTGGCCACGGCGCGGGCGCCGATCATGCCGCTGGCGCCGGGCTTGTTGTCGACGATGACGTTCTGCTTCAGCGACGCGCGCAATTCCTCGGCCAGCAGGCGCGCCATCGTGTCCACGCCGCCGCCGGCCGAGAACGGCACCACGATGGTGATCGTCCGGCCGGGATAGTCTTGCGCACTGGCCAGCGCCGACAGGCTCAAGGTGCCGATGGCGGCGAGACTGGCAAGGGCGAAGCGGCGGCGATGAGTGTGCATGGAGGTCTCCTGACAGGAAAAAAATGGAATCAGCAAAAGAGATTAATTGCACTTTATATATAACATATGCAAAATGCAAGGCATGAACGAATTGCTTGACGACATTCCGATGGCGACGCTCGACCACGGCGGCGAGAGTCATGTGCTGGTCGATCTGCCCGCCCTGCTCGGCGAGCAGTTGCCGCGCCTGCCCGTGGTGCTGCGCCTGCTGGCCGAGAACGCCGCGCGCCACATGGCGGGCGAGGAGCGGCGCGAGGCACTGAAGGCCATCCTCGATTGGCTCGGTACGGGCAGCAGCGAGCGCGAGATCGCCTTCCAGCCCGGCCGTGTGCTGATGCACGACACCACCAGCACCCCGGCGCTGGTGGACGCCGCCGCGATGCGCGACGCGTTGGCCGAGGCGGGCGTCGATCCCACGGTGCTGAACCCGGTGCTGCCGGTCGACGTGTCGGTCGATCACTCGCTCGCCGTCGAGGCCTACGCGCGCGCCGGCGCGGCGATGGAGAACATGCGGCACGAGATCCGCCGCAACGCCGAGCGCTATCGCTTCCTGCGCTGGGCGTCCAAGGCGCTAAAGGGCGTGCGCATCCACCCGCCGGGCACGGGGATCATGCACACCATCAACCTGGAGCAGCTCGCCACCGTGGTGACGGTGCAGGAGCGCGGCGGCCGGCGCTGGCTGGCGCCCGACATGATGATCGGCACCGACAGCCACACGCCCATGGTCAACGGCATCGGCGTGCTGGGCTGGGGCGTTGGCGGGCTGGAGGCGCAGACCGTGATGTTCGGCATGCCGACCATGCTGCGCATTCCGGACGTGGTGGGCGTGCGGCTGGCGGGGCAACTGCCGCCGGGCGTGCTGGCCACCGACCTGGCGCTCACCGTGACGCAGCGGCTGCGGCAACTGGACGTGACCGGCGATTTCGTCGAGTTCTTCGGTCCCGGCGTGTCCACCCTCACGGCCGGCGACCGCGCCGTGGTCGCCAACATGGCGCCCGAGTACGGGGCCACCACGGGCTTTTTCCCCGTGGACCGGCAGACCCTGGACTACCTGCGCGCCACGGGCCGCTCGGCCAACCACCTGACGCTGGCCGAGGCGTACCTGAAGCGGGCCGGCCTGTGGTTCGACCCCGCCGCCGCGCCGCGCTACACGCGGGTGCTGGAGATCGACCTGGGTCGCATCGGCATGCACGTCGCCGGCCCGCGGCGCCCGCAGGATCTGCTGGACTATTCGCGCACGGGCGAAGCGCTCCGGGCCGTGGGCTTCGAGCCGCGGCCGGGGGCGTCGGCGGCGCTGCCGCGCCACCCGGTGGCGCTGGCCGCCATCACCAGTTGCACCAACACGTCGGATCCGGCGCTGCTGATCGCCGCCGGCCTGCTGGCGCGCAAGGCGGGAGCGCGTGGCCTGAAGGTGCCGCCATGGGTCAAGACGTCGATGGCCCCCGGCTCGCCGGCGGCGGCGTCGTACCTGGCCCGCGCCGGCCTGGCCGGAGATCTGGAGGCCGTCGGCTTCGGCATCGTGGGCTATGGCTGCACCACGTGCATCGGCAATTCGGGCCCCTTGACCGAGCCCATCGTGCAGGCGCAGGCCACGGGGGCGGGCAAGGCCGTGGCCATCCTGTCCGGCAACCGCAACTTCCCCGGCCGCGTGCACCCGGACATCGAGCTGAGCTTCATCATGTCGCCGCCACTGGTCGTCGCCTTCGGCCTGGCGGGCGACGCGGCACGCAACCTGGCCGAGGAGCCGGTACAGGTCGCGCCCGATGGCCGTCCGGTGTACCTGCGCGAACTCTGGCCCACCCCTGAGGAGATCGCCGCGCACCTGCGGCAGGGGCTGGCGCCGGCCGACTTCCGGCGCGATTTTCAGGTGGCGGCCGGCAACCCCCTCTGGACGGCGCTGGAGGCGCCGGGTGGTGCGCTGTTCCCCTGGGACGAGCGCTCGACCATCCTGCGCCGCCCACCGTTCGCCGCGGTGACGGAGGGCAGCCAACTCGGCCACTACACGGCCTACCCCTTGCTGGTGCTCGGCGACGACGTGACGACCGACCACATCTCCCCGGCCAGCGCCATCCCGCCCGACAGCCTGGTCGCCGACTTCCTCGTCGAGCGTGGCGACGACCGCAGCGACCTCAACGTGTTCGCGTCGCGGCGCGGCAACTGGGAGGTGATGATGCGCGCCGCGTTCCACAGCAAGGCGCTGGTGAACCTGCTGCGGCCTGGCATGCCCGTCGCCCACACGCTGCACATGCCTTCCGGGGACGTGGCGCCGATCTGGGAGGTGGCCCGGCGCCATCGCGACGCCGGCGAGGCGGTGGTGCTGGTGGCCGGCGAGCGCTACGGCATGGGCTCCTCGCGCGACTGGGCGGCCAAGGGGCAGCGCTTGCTGGGCATTCGCGCCGTGCTGGCGGTGAGCTACGAGCGCATCCACCGCTCCAACCTGATCGGCATGGGCATCCTGTCCCTGCTGCTGCCGGACGGCGTGAACCCGGAAACGCTCGCCATCCAGCCCGGCGATCGCCTGGAGGTCCGGGCGGACGCCCGGGAACTGGCGCCGCGCGCCATGGTTGCCTTGACACTGCACCGCGCCGACGGCCGCACCGAGCGCTTCCAGGCTCGCGCGGCGATCGAAACCCAGCTGGAGGTCGAGCAGCTCAGGGACGGGGGCGTCATGCCGTCGATCCTCAAGAAGACCCTCCAGGCCCACCATGGCGGTGCTGACGTTGCGGCATGAATGGGTGCCTGGCGGCAGGGCAGAATCCGGGTTCCATGGACCCCGGCAAGCCGCTTTCCGCCCAGATCATCGAGCTCATCCAGACCGACGGCCTGGAGGTGGGCAGCCACTTGCCCGCGCAGCTGCTGGCCGATCGGCTGCGGGTGTCGCGCACGCCCATCAACGATGCGCTGGCGCTGCTGCAGGCCCATGGCGTGGTCGAGAGGCAGAAGAATCGGGGCTATTTCGTGGCGCAGCCGGTGGATTTGGCTGAAGTGGCCGAGCAGGTGGCGCGCCAGGCTTCGGACGACGACGTCGTGTCCGGCGCCTATTTCCGCATCGCGGACGATCTGTTCAAGGGCGAGCTGCCGCGCGAGGTGTCGGAGGTGCTGCTCCGCAGCCGCTACGCGCTCACGCTGGCGCAGCTCAACGCGGTGCTGCACCGCATGGCGCAGGAAGGCTGGGTGCGGAAGAAGCGCGGCTACGGCTGGGAGTTTCAGGCCATGCTGACCACGCCCGAGAGCCTGCTGCAGTCCTATCGCCTGCGCCTGGCGCTGGAGCCCGCGGCTCTGCTGGAGCCCGGCTACGCCATCGATCCGGAAGTCATCGAACGCTGCCGCGCCGCCGAGCATCGCCTGCTGGAGGGAGCGATCGAGACCGACACGCCCGACCAACTGCACGAACGCGGCGTGCGCTTCCACGAATCGATCATCGAAGCCTCGGGCAACCCCTTTTTCATCGACGCGATCCGCCGCGTCAACCGCATCCGGCGCCTGATCTCGTACCGCTTCATGCAGGACCGCCGGCGCTACAAGGAGCATTGCCGCCAGCACCTGCGCATCCTCGACCTGCTGGAGGCAGGCCGCAACGACGAGGCATCGGCCGAGCTGCGCCGGCACCTCGAACGCACCCTCACCAACCACCAGAAGATCAGCCGCATCCTGAAACCATGAGCACTTCACCCGCCATCGTCCAAGCTTTCGCGCCCACGGGCCAGCTCCGTGCGTCCATCAACCTGGGCAATCCCATCCTCGCCAACCGGGACCCGGCCACGGGCCAGCCGTTCGGCGTGTCCATCGACTTGGCCCGGGGCCTGGCGCAGGCCCTGGGCGTCGGGATAGAACTGGTGGTGTTCGACGCCGCCGGCAAGTCGGTCGAGGCGGTGGAGCAGGGGCGCGCCGACATCGGCTTCTTCGCCATCGATCCCAAGCGGGGCGAGCACATCGCGTTCACAGCGCCCTACGTCCTGATCGAGGGCAGCTACCTGGTGCGCGAAGACTCGCCCCTGCGGTCGAACGACGAGGTGGACCGGGCCGGCACGCGAGTCGTGGTCGGCAAGGGCAGCGCGTACGACCTGTTCCTCACGCGCGAGCTGAAGGCGGCCGAGATCGTGCGCGCGCCCACCTCGCCGGCCGTGGTGGATGTGTTCGTCGAGCAGCAGGCGGCGGTCGCCGCCGGCGTGCGCCAGCAACTGCAGGCCGACCTGGCGCGTTTGCCTGGCCACCGGCTGCTGCCGGGGCGCTTCATGGTGATCCAGCAGGCCATGGGTGTGCCGAAGTCGCGCGGCGCCGACGCGGCAGCCTTCCTGGCCGCCTACGTGGAGCGCATGAAGGCGAGCGGCTTCGTGGCCGAGGCGCTGGCGCGGCACGGCATCCAGGGCGCGTCGGTGGCGCCCGCGGCGGCGGGGGGCTGAGGCAGTGTTCGCCTACGTCGGCTCCCGCACCACGCGCGAGCGTCACGCGCGCGGCGATGGCATCAGCGTGTTCCGCCGCGATCCGGCCACGGGCGCGCTCGATCTGGTGCAGGTGCACGGCGATCTGGTCAACCCCTCGTTCCTGGCGCTCAACCGGGCCGCTACCCGGCTGTACGCGGTGCGCGGCGACGGCGAAGACATGAGCGCCTTCGCCGTCGATCCCGCCACCGGCGGCATCCGCCTGCTGGGCCGCCAGTCGACCGGCGGGCGCAACCCCGTGCATCTGGCACTGGATTCGAGCGAGCGGTTTATCGTCGTCTCCAACCACCTCACCAGCAGCCTGGCCGTCCTGCCCTTGTCGGAGGACGGTGTCCCGCAGCCGCTGGCGCAACGAGTGCCGCTGGCAGGCGAACCGGGGCCGCACCGCAAGGAACAGCCCTTCGCCAAGCCCCACTTCAATCCGTTCGATCCGAGCGGCCGGTTCGTCGTGGTACCGGACAAGGGCGTGGACCGGGTGTTCAGCTTCCGCTTCGACAACGGCCGCCTGACGCCCGCCGCAAAACCCGAGGCCCTGGCGCGCGAGGGCGCTGGACCGCGCCACCTGGCGTTCCATCCCGTCCGGCCCTGGGCCTACGCCATCAATGAGCTGGACTCCACCGTCACCGCCTATGCCTTCGATCCGCGCGACGGGGCGCTGCAGCCCTTTCAGGTGGTGAGCGCGCTGTCGGACCGCTTCACCGGCAACAGCCGGGCCTCCGAAATCGAGGTGCATCCAGCGGGCCACGTCCTCTACGCATCGAATCGGGGCGAGGACAGCATCGCGGTGATGTCCGTCGATCCGGCCACGGGCCGGCTGGCGCTGGTGCAGACCATGCCCTCGGGCGGCACGACGCCGCGCTTCTTCGCGGTGGCGCCGGAGGGCCGCTGGCTCTACGTGCTCAACGAGGACAGCGACGCCATCGTCCTGCTGCGGGTAGAGCAGGGGACGGGGCGGCTCATCGGGACGGGGCAAGCCTGGCGCTGCGGCAGCTCCGTGTGCATGGTGTTCTCGCGGACGCCCATGACGGCCGGGGGCTGAGGCGCCCTCAGGCCGCGCGGCGCTGCCACCAGCGCATCGTGCGGGGCAGCACCTGCACGCTGACGCCGAAGTCGCGGTCCACCAGCGCATGCCTTCGCTGGCGCCGGCGAACATGGAGCGCGCGGCCAGATCCAGGATGCTGGCGGCGTCGCGCGGCAGCGCGGGCGAGGCGGGCGTTTGAACGGCGGGCATGCGAGCAAAGGCAGCCTGCGCGGAGGATCTAAAAATACCCGGACAAAATAATTAAATCCGGGTAAAATTTGTGCATGAACACGATCTTTCAATCCCGCTACACGGCCTTCGCGGACGAGCGCATGGTTGCGCGCGGCTCGTATGCCGACATCGCACAGGCCTTGGCGGCGGGCGATGTCGGTGGCCCCGTCCTGGTCTTCGACGACGCCACCGGTGCCCCGGTGGACACGCCGCCGCGCCCCGAGCATGCGGCGCTGCTGGCGCGCATGGGCAGCGAAGCGTCAAGCGCACCGGCCACGGCCGGCGCCGATGAGGCACCGCGCCCATCGCCCGGCCGTCCGCGCCTGGGCGTGGTGGCGCGCGAAGTGACCTTGCTGCCACGCCATTGGGAATGGCTGTCCACGCAGCCCGGCGGCGCCTCGGCCGCCTTGCGCCGCTTGGTGGAGCAGGCCAGAAAATCCAGCGAACAGGTCGGCGACCGCCGCCAAGCGGGCGAGAGAAGCTACAAGTTCATGAGCGCCATCGCCGGCCACCGGCCCGAGTTCGAGGAGGCCGCGCGCGCCCTGTTCGCGGCGGACGTCCGCGCCTTCGCCGCTGGCATCGCGCCCTGGCCCCAGGATGTGCGCGCGCACCTGGAACGCCTGGCGCAAGGCGCCTTCGGCTCGCCAGCCGGCGAGCAGGCCGAGCCATGACCGCCAAACCTGTCAACGCCGGCGCCACACGCCCGCTGTGGCGCACCTACCTGGCCTTTCTGGGCCCCATGGTGCTGGCCAACATCCTGCAATCGCTTTCGGGCAGCGTGAACGCGGTCTACATCGGCCAGATGCTGGGCACCGCCGCGCTGGCCGCCGTGGCGGGCATGTTCCCGGTGGTGTTCTTCTTCATCGCGCTGGTCATCGGCGTGGGCGCCGGCGCCTCGGTGTTGATCGGCCAGGCCTGGGGCGCGCGCGAGCCGCGCAAGGCCAAGGCCATCGCCGGCACCGCACTGGCGCTGGGCGGCCTGATCGGCCTGGCCGCCGCCGTGCTGGGCGAGCTGTTCGCGCGCCCCGCGCTGGCGGCGCTGGGCACCGCGCCCGAGCTGCTGCCCGACGCCGTGGCCTATGCGCGCGTGATGATGCTGAGCATGCCGCTGCTGCTGCTGTTCGTCCTGTTCACGCAGTTGCTGCGCGGCGTGGGCGACACGCTGACGCCGCTGCTGGCGCTGTGCCTGTCCACCAGCGTGGGCCTGCTGCTGACGCCGGCGCTGATCCAGGGCTGGCTGGGCCTGCCGAAGCTGGGCGTGGTCAGCGCGGCGGTGGCGGGCTGGGTGTCGTTCGCCGTGGCGCTGGCCTTCCTCTGGTTTTATCTGCGGCGCAAGCGCCATCCGCTGGCGCCGGATGCCGCGCTGCTGCGCGCGCTGCGCATCAACCCGGCGCTGCTGCGCGCGGTGCTGCGCATCGGCGTGCCGACCGGCGTGCAGATGGTGACCATCGCCATGGCCGAACTGACCATTCTGGGCCTGGTCAACGGCTACGGCGCCGACGCCACGGCCGCCTACGGCGCGGTGAACCAGATCGTCAACTACGTGCAGTTCCCGGCGCTGTCGATCGCCATCACGGCGTCGATCCTGGGCGCGCAGGCCATCGGCGCCGGCCGCACCGAGCGCCTGTCGCCCATCGTGCGCACCGGCCTGCTGCTGAACCTGGTGCTGACGGGCAGCCTGGTGCTGCTGGGCTACGCGTTGTCGCGCCGGCTGCTGGGCTTCTTCCTGACCACGCCGCACGTGCTGGAGATGGCGCAGACCCTGCTGCACGTGATGCTGTGGTCCAGCGTGGTGTTCGGCATGCAGGCGGTGGTGGCCGGCGTCATGCGCGCCAGCGGCACGGTGTGGGTGCCGACGGGCATCGCCATCGCCTCGATCCTGCTGGTGCAGCTGCCGGCGGCGCACGCGCTGTCGGCGCGCTTCGGGCTGCAGGGGGTGTGGATGTCGTACCCGGTGGTGTTCAGCGTGATGCTGGCCCTGCAGAGCGCCTTCTACCTGCTGGTGTGGCGCTACCGCGGGATCGAGCGGCTGGTCTGAACGCGGCTCAGGCCGCGTGCCGCCGCATCACCCGCGGCAGAATCAGCACCGCCAGGATGACCACGATCAGCACGACCGAGACCGGCCGCTCGACGAACACGCTCCACTTGCCCTCGCCGATCGACAGCGCGTTGCGCATCTGCGCCTCGGCCAGCGGCCCCAGGATCATGCCCACCACCACCGGCGCGGTCGGGAAGTCGAAGCGCCGCATCAGCACGCCGATGGCGCCGATGGCGTACAGCAGGAACAGATCGAACGTGCTTTGCCGCATGCCGTAGGCGCCCACGGTGGCGAAGATCAGGATGCCGGCGTACAGCTGCGGCTTGGGGATCTTCAGCAGCTTCACCCACAGGCCCACCATCGGCAGGTTCAGCACCAGCAGCATGACATTGCCGATGTACAGCGACGCGATCAGCGCCCACACCAGCGCGGCCGAGGTGGTGAACAGCTGCGGCCCCGGCTGGATGCCGTAGTTCTGGAACGCGCCCAGCAGGATGGCGGTGGTGTTGCTGGTGGGGATGCCCAGCGTCAGCAGCGGGATCAGCGCGGCGGTGACGGTGGCGTTGTTGGCCGCCTCGGGCCCGGCCACGCCCTCGATGGCGCCCCGGGTGCCGAACTCGGCGCGGTCCTCGCCCTTGGCCAGCTTCTTCTCGGTGGCGTAGCTGAGGAAGGTCGGGATCTCCGTGCCGCCGGCCGGGATGCAGCCGAAGGGCGTGCCGATGGCCGCGCCGCGCAGCCACGCGGGCACGCTGCGGCGCCAGTCGCGCCGGCTCATGTGCACGCGCGTCAGGGTGTTCTGCGTCTCCGCGACCTTGCCCTCGAACAGCACGGCGTGCAGCACCTCGGCCACGGCGAACAGGCCCACGGCCACCAGCACGATCTCGATGCCGTCCAGGAACTCGGGCTTGCCGCCGGTGTAGCGCGGCTGGCCGCTGATCTGGTCCATGCCGACCAGGCCCACCGCCAGTCCGCTGAACAGCGCCGTGAGGCCGCGCACCGTGCTCTTGCCCAGCACCGCGCTCACGGTGGTGAAGGCCAGCACCATCAGCAGGAAGTATTCGGGCGGGCCCAGCTTGACGGCGTAGTCGGCCACCACGGGCGCGAACAGCGTGACCACCACGGTGGCGATGGTGCCGGCCACGAAGGAGCCGATGGCCGCCGTGGCCAGCGCCTGCCCGGCGCGGCCGCTCTTGGCCATCTTGTTGCCTTCCATCGCGGTGACCATGCTGGCCGTCTCGCCCGGCGTGTTGAGCAGGATGGAGGTGGTGGAGCCACCGTACATGGCCCCGTAGTAGATGCCGGCGAAGAAGATCATCGACGCCGTGATGTCCACCTTGGCGGTGATGGGCAGCAGCATGGCCACCGTGGTGGCCGGGCCGATGCCGGGCAGCACGCCCACGGCGGTGCCCAGGGCGCAGCCGAACAGCGCCCACAGCAGGTTGGTGACGGTGAGGGCGGTGGAAAAGCCCTGCAGCAGGAGGTTGACGGTGTCCATGGCCTGGGCGTCTCCCGCGTCAGATCCAGCCGCCGGCCGTGAGGCCCGGCAGGTTGATGGCCAGGAACTTGGTGAACAGCCAGTACACCGGCGCGGCGATGGCCAGCCCCGTGGCGATGTCCACCACCCAGGTGCGGTGCGGCTTGCCGAAGGCGCGCTTCAGGCCCTGCACCGCCAGCACGTAGGCCAGCGCGCAGCTCAGGATGAAGCCGATGCGCTCGATCAGCGCCGCGTTGAGCAGCAGGCCGGCCGAGACCCAGACGAAGCCTCGCCAGTCGGGGCCGGCATCGCCCGGCCCCACCTCCATCTCGCGGTAGCCGCCGGTGCGCGCCTCCCACAGCAGCACGGCGCCGCAGGCCATCAGCGCCAAGGCCACCACCCAGGGCAGAAAGTTCGCGCCCACGCCGCCGTAGCCGGCCTCGGACGGGATGTCCACGGCGCCCACCGCCAGGCCCGCGCCGACCAGGAAGACGAGCGCGCTGACCAGCGTCTCCCACCACCGCGCCTGGCCGGAGGGATGGTCAGGCTCGGGGTGGTCGGGCCGCATCTCCAGCGGCAGGTTGGGTCGCGGGCTCGTCATGCGGGGCTCCTCCGGCGGGGCAGGCCGCCCACGGGGGCGTGGGCGACGCCAGTAAACTATTTAATTGATAGCAACCAAGCGTTTATCCACGACGGCTTCGATGGATTTCTATTCAAAACAGAGTCAGACCATGCCGGCCTTGTGCATGATCGCCCGCAGGCTGGCGAACTCGGCCTCGACGAACTTGCCGAACTCGTCGCCCGTCAGCACGGCCGGCGTCCAGTCGTTCTTCTTCAGCGCTTCCTGCCACGACGCTGACTTGGTGGTGGCCACCAGGGCGTCGATCAGTCCCTTGTGCTGCGCGGGCGTGATGCCGGGGCCGCCGAACACACCGCGCCAGTTGCCGATCTCGACGTTGATGCCCTGCGCCTTCAGCGTTGGGATGCCGGCCAGCGTCTGCGGCGCGGTGCAGGCGATGGCCTTCATCTTGCCGGTGTTGATGTACTCGGCGAACTCCGACAGCCCGCTGCCGCCGACGGTGACGTTGCCGCCCAGGATGGCCGCCGTGGCCTCGCCGCCGCCGCGGAAGGCCACGTAGTTGATCTTGGCCGGGTCCACGCCCACCTCGCGCGCGATCATGGCCGCCGCGATGTGCTCGGTGGCGCCGCGCGAGCCGCCGCCCCACTTCACGCTGCCCGGGTCCTTCTTGAGCTGCGCCACCACGTCGGCCATGGTCTTGAGGGGCGAGTTGGCGGGCAGCACGAACACGTTGTACTCGGTCGTCAGGCGCGCCAGCGGCGTGGCCTGCATCAGGTTCAGCGGCGACTTGCTGGTGATCAGGCCGCCCAGCATCACCGCGCCCATCACCATCAGCTGGTTGGGGTCGCCCTTGGCGCTCGACAGGAAGGGCGCCAGGCCCAGCGCGCCCGCCGCGCCGCCCTTGTTGTCGTAGGTGACGGTGGCGGCCTGCTTGGCGTCCAGCAGCGCCTTGCCCAGGGCGCGGCCGGTGGCGTCCCAGCCGCCGCCGGGGTTGGCGGGGATCAGCATCCGCAGGTTGGCGCCCGCCTGCGCCCAGGCATCAGGCAGGGCGCCCGCGGCGGCGAGGGCGGCGAGGGATTTGAGAAACGTATCGCGGCGCATGGCAGGTCTCCTGAAAAATGGGGAATTCGAAGCCCCGCCATCATCGCGCGCGGCGGCGTGGTTGCGCGGGCGGATTCGTCAGGGAAAATACGTAATTCCATCACCACAGACGCCGACATGGCCGACCCGCTGGAGCGACAACGCATCGACAAATGGCTGTGGGCCGCGCGCTTCTTCAAGACGCGCGCCCTGGCCGTGGAGCAACTCGACCACGGCCGCGTGCTGGTCAACGGCGCCAGCGCCAAGCCCGCGCGCGAGGTCAAGCCCGGCGACACGGTGACCGTGCGCCAGGGTGCCGACGTGCGCGAGGTCGTCGTGCTCGCCCTGAGCGCGATGCGCGGCCCCGCGCCGGTGGCGCAGCGGCTGTACCAGGAGACGCCGCACAGCATCGCCGCGCGCGAGCAGGCCGGCCAGGCGCGCCGCCTGGCGCCCGAACCCGCCCACGCCATCGTCCAGGGGCGTCCCACCAAGCGCGACCGCCGCGCCCTCGACCAGCAGCAGCGCGGCGGCTGGGACGACCGGTGGTCGGCGGCGCTGGACGAGTGAGCTGGGGGTCGGCCCTGGGTCGTTCGACACTCAATTTTGATAGCTGGTGGCGCAATACCTATGCGGGCTGGAGCCTGATTTGACTTGAGATAAGCCCTGCCGCCGGGTAGATCGCTCACGCGCCCTCAGTCGAACGACAGCCGGTAGATCAGGTCCACCGCCGACTGCTCCCCCGCACGCCCGCGCAAGGTCCAGCGGCGCGACAGCTCGTAGAAGATCAGCAGCGTGCCGCTGGCGCCGGCGATGCTGTGCTCGTAGGCGGCGTACAGCCGGTCGGACAGGCGCTTGCCCAGGGTGACGCTGGCGCCGGCCACGGCGCCTTCCGTGCCGCCGGAGAAGCTCAGCTCGTCCAGGCCGAAGTTGGCCGCCAGCCCGCGCCCCTCGCGCCCGCCCAGCAGGGCCAGCGCGGCCGACTGCAGCATGGCGGCCTCGGCGTCGCTGTCGGGCGCGGGGCGGCCCAGCAGCAGCCAGGCCAGGGTCTGGTTGTCGGGCAGCGCCGGCTCGGAGTACAGCCGCACGTGCGGTAGCAGCGCCGTGCCCATGACCTGCACGCCCGCGCGCTGGTCGCTGGCGTAATTGGGTCGCAGCGCCACGATGTCGAGCGCCGGGTTGTCGATGGCGCCGCTGAAGGTGACGTTGCCGCGCTGCACGTTCAGGTTCTGGCCGTAGGCGTGGAACGTGCCGCCCACGGTGCGCACCACGCCGGTCAGGCGCGGCGGGGTGCCCACCGGGCCGGCGGCGGCCAGCTGCAGCTCGCCGGCCAGGCGCGTGTCGATGCCCTGGCCGCGCAGGCGGAAGTCCTCGCCCAGGTCGATCTGCACGCGGGCGTCCACGGTCAGCGGGTCGCCCCGCGCTGCCTGCGCGCCAGCGCGCCGGTCCTGCGCGTCGGCCTGGCGGCCGGCGGTGCTGGTGGGGCGCGCCACGGCGCCGGGCGCCTGCCTGCCGGCCGCCGCCTGGCCGCCGGCGCCGCGCACGACCACGTCGCTGCCCAGGGTGGGCGTGCTTTCGTCGGGCAGCTGGATCAGCGCGCGGTCCACGCGCAGGCGCCCATCGGTCTTCACGGCGCGGCCGTCCAGGGCGGCCTGCACGGCGCCGGAGACGGTCATCTGCCGGTCGGCGTGCACGCTGGCGCGCAGCCGCTCCAGCGTGGCCGACAGGCGCGCCTGGGCGCGGCCGTCGATCCAGCCGGCCTCGCCGGTGGCGCGCAGCAGGCCGCCTTCGCCCTGGCGGCCGGGGCCGCGCAGGCTGAACTCGTCGATCAGCAGGCGCGTGCCGTTCAGCCGCGCGCGCAGCCGGCCGCCGCCCAGTTGCAGGCCGTCGACCACCGAGCGCAGCGCCAGCCGGTCGGCGTTCAGGGTGCCGTGCACCAGCGGCGCGCTGCGCGTGCCCGACACCCGCGCGTCGGCGGCCAGGGTGCCGCGCAGCCGCCAGCCGGGCGGCGCCAGCACCGACCAGGCCGAGATCTGCGGCAGTTGCGCCTGCACCTGCCCCTGCAGCGGGGCGGTCTCGGGCCAGGTCCAGCGGGTCTGCCCCCCGGCGCCGGCCACCGGGGTCAGCTCGGTGCGCAGCCGCGCGTCCACGGTGCCGGCCTGGGCGCTGTCCCACTTCAGTTGCAGGTTCAGCGCGCGGCCGTCGCTGGCCAGCGCCAGCCGTGCTTCGCGCAGGCCGGCGGCGACGCGCGACTGCACGCCGGTCTGCGCGTCGCTGGCCAGCAGGGTCACGTCGCCGCTGGCGCGCGCCAGGCTGGCGTTGACGCGCAGCGCGCGGCCCAGGGCGGCGTCCCACTGGCCGTTGAAGACCACGTCGCCGGTCAGGCCGGCCTCGGCCAGCGCCGGGCCGCCCAGGCGCTCGGCCCATTGCAGCGGCAGGCCGGTGATGCGGCCGGTGGTGGTCAGCTCGCCGCCGCGCCAGCGCGCCGGGCCCCAGGCGACGAGCGCCTGCGCGGCCGGGGCGGGCGAGGTGACGGCGATCTCGCCCGCGCCGGCCTCGAACTGGCCGCCCTGCGCGGGCGACCAGCTGAGCGGCACCGTGCCCCGGCTGGCGATCTGCCAGCGGCCTTCGCCCAGCAGCGGGTCGCGCACGCCGGCCTGCAGCCGGCCGATCTGCGCGCGCCAGCCCGAGTCGGCCAGCGCGGCCTGCGGCGTGGTGCGCCCGCCGCTGGCGGCGAGCCGCAGCTCGAGCTGGCGCTCGCCCTGGCCGACGCTGCCGCTGGCCTCCAGGCGGGCCTGCGCCAGCTTGCCGTCCAGGCTCACGTCCACGCTGCGGGCCTGGATCGGCGGCGTGCTTTCATCCGCGCCGGGCAGCCGCAGATCGAGGCTGGGCACCGCCAGGCGCGCCTGCAGCGCCGGGTCGCGCCAGCCGCCGCGCCAGCGGGCGTCGAGCGTGGCGCGGCCGCGGGCGCGCGCGCCGTCCAGCGCGGCGGCGGCGCCGGGCAGCTTGCGTGCCCAGGCCAGCGTGCGCGCGGCGTCGTCGATGCGGGCGCGCAAGGTGCCGGCGCCGCGGTCGGGCTGGGCCTCGCCCTGGATCACCCAGCTCGTGCCGGGGGCGGTCAGCGTCAGGTCGGCGCTGCCGCCGGGCGCGGCGGGGCGCACCTGGGCGCTGCCCGCCAACTGAGCCTCGTCGGTGCGCACGCGCAGGCGGCTCAGCGCCAGCACGCCGTCGGCCCAGCGGCCGGTGGCCGCCAGGTCGCGCAGGCGCAGGGCGCGCAGATCACGCGCCAGCGCGTCGGCGGCGGATTCGCCCGCGCGGGCCGGCGCGGCGGCCCGCTGCGCGCGCGCCTGCAGCGCGGCGTCGAAGCCGATGGTGGCGCCCTGGCCGGACACGGTGGCCGTGCCGTCGAGCGGGAAGGCCGCCATCTGCGTGTGCAGGCGGGCGGGGTTGACGCCTTCGACGCGGGCGTCGATGCGCCAGTCCTCGCCGGGGCTCGCCACGGCCGGCGCCGAGGCATGGGGCGAAGGCGGCGCGGCCCAGTGGCCGCTGGCCTGCAGCGTGCCGCCGCCCACCTGCGCGCGCAGCGCGCGCACGTCGGCCACGCCGCCGGTCCAGCGCAGGTCGGCCTGTAGGCGGTCCAGCGGTAGCCGGCGCTGGTCCCAGGGACCGGGGGCGCCGTTGGCGATGTCGGCCTGGACCGTCCAGCCGGGTGCGCCGCCGGCGGGCAGGGGTTGCAGGTCGAGCTGGCCGTTCAGGTGGGTGTGGGGGGCCTCGGCCCACAGGGCGCCGACGTCGAGGGCGCGCAGGCGCGCGTGCGCCTCGGGCAGCGGCTGCGCGGCCCAGGGCGTGAGGCGGGCGGTGGCGTGGGCGGCGGGCACCTCGGCGCCGCCGGCGGCGGACGCGGGCTCGGCGGGCGGCGCGAAGGCTTCGCCGGGCGCGGGCAGCGCGGGGACGGCCGGGGCGGGGGCCGAGGCGCCGGGCTGCGCCGGCACGGCCCGCAGGTCGGCCTGCGCGCGCATCTCGGTCAGCGGACCGTGCAGGCGGGCCTGCAGGGTGAGCGGCACCGGCGCGCTGGCGCCGGGCACGGGCGCGGCCAGGGCGCCGGCCAGGGCCACGTCCACGCCGATCGGGGCGCGCGCGGTGATGGCGGCGCGCGCGCGATAGTCGCCCCCTTCGACGCGGGCGCGGTCCAGCTCCAGCAGGTGCTGGCGGCCGTCGTCGGCGAAGCGGCCGGCGGCGTCCTGCAGGGCGTAGGCGGGCGGGCCGGCCCAGCGCAGCTCGCCCACGGCCAGCGCGCGCACGTCGATGCGCAACGGCAGGGCCAGCGATGCCGGCGGGCCGGCGGAGGGTTCGCCCTTGGTGCTTTGGTCGTCGATCAGGATGCGCCGCGCGGCCAGGCGGTCGATGCGCAGCGTGCGCGAGAGCAGGGCCAGGGGCGTCCACTGGATCTCGGCGTCCTGCACCTCCACGCGCAGGCCGCCCTGTTCCCACACCAGGCGGCCGACCTTGCCGCTGCTGCGCAGGTTGCCCTGCACTTCCTCGGTGACCAGCGGCTGCTTCGCGCCGGCCCAGCGCAGGGCGGTGGCCAGCGAGCCGTCGGTGCCGGCCCAGAGCCACAGCCCGCCGGCGGCCAGCGCCAGTAGCGCGAGCAGGCCGGCCAGCGTCCAGCCGGCGGCGCGCAGAGCGCGGCGGCGCGGTGGGGTAGGTTTAAGATCGAATTGGCCTTCAGCCAGCGTGGATATTGCGCTGACAGCTATCGAAGAAGTAGCATCCGGCGCGGGCGCCGAAGATCCTGCCGTGCTCATCAGAAGACGAATCCCACGTTCATGTGCAGCCGCAGCCGCTTGGACTTCAGCCCGTAGGCGATGTCGAGCTGCATCGGCCCCACGGGCGTGATCAGCCGCACACCGGTGCCCACGCCCCAGTGCGCGCGCAGGTCGCTGGCGCGGTTGGCGACGCCGCCCACGTCGATGAACAGCGTGTGCTCCAGCAGGCCGGGAAAGCGCTCCCGCAGGACCGGGCGCTGCCACTCGACGCTGCCGGCGGCCATGTAGCGGCCGGGGCCGACCACGTCGCCGCCCAGCGGGATGCCGATGCTGCGGTAGCCGTAGCCGCGCACCGTGGTGTCGCCGCCGGTGCGGAACAGGTAGGACAGGGGCAGGCGCGCGCGCTTGTCGGCCAGCACGGCGCCGGCCTCGGTGCGCAGCGCCAGCCGGCTGCCGCCGTCGCCCACGGGCACGATGCCCAGCCAGCGGCCGGTCAGGCGGGCGAAGGGCTTGCGCTCGCCCGCGGTGGTCACGCCCGCGCCGACCTCGCCGCTCAGCCCGTAGCCGCGCGAGGGCACGGGCAAGCGGTCGAAGTAGCGGCCCGTCCACGCGTAGTTGGCGCTGACGGCGGCGCCATCGCCGATCAGCGCGTCGGGCGCGGCGCGCGCGCCCGAGCCGGTGACGCGGGCGTGGTCGTACTGCAGGTAGAAGTGGCGGTCGTAGCGCTCCTCGGTCTTGGCGATGCCGGCGCGCAGGGTCTTGGACGTGGTGTTGAGCGCGCCGTCGTCCTGCCGCATGTAGCGCGCCAGGCCGGCCCAGCGCCAGCCGCGCGCGTCGGGCAGCGAGGTCAGTTCGGTCTGCAGCAGGGGCGCTTTCTGGTCCAGGTGCAGCTTGGTGTCGGCGCGCCAGGAGGTGCCGAAGACGGTGTTGTCGCGGTGCTCCAGCGACACGCGCGCGCCGCCGTCGGTGCTGTAGCCCAGGCCGAGCTGTACCTTGTGCCGCTTGGCCTCGGTGACGGTGTAGCTGACGGGCGCGGCGGCGGGGTCGCCCTCGGGGTCGATGCTGATGTAGGCCGAGTCGTAGTAGCCGCTGCCGGCCAGGCGCTGCTGCGCGTCGACCAGCTTCTTCTGGTCGTAGACGTCGCCGGGCTTGAGCCAGGACAGGCGCTCGGCCAGCTCCGGCGGGTAGCGCTTCGCCCCTTGCACGGTGGCGGGGCCCAGGCGGTACAGCGGCCCCGAGTCGAGCCGCACGCCCAGCCTGGCCTGTGCCTGGGGGGCGTCCACGTCGGCGAGGCTGTGGCCGACCTTGCCGCGCGGGTAGCGACGCTTCACCAGTTGGCGCAGCGCGCCGGTCTTGGCGCCGGACCAGCGGTCCTGCGTGAAGCGGCGGCCTTCGGGCAGGCCCCAGTTCTCCACGATGGCCTCGCGCTGCGCCACGGCGCCGGGGTCGGCGGACTGGGCGATGTCGCCCTCGAAGCCGATGTCCACCGCCGCGATGGTGGTCGCCGGGCCGGGCTCGATGGCGATGACCACGGTGGGCCGCGCGCCGGGCGCGCCATCGCGGCGCAGTGTCACCTGGGGCGTGAAGTAGCCCTCGGTGCCCAGCAGGTTGCGCACGTCGCGCTCGGCCAGGGCCAGCAGGCGCGCCAGCTCGGCCTCGTCGAGGTCGGCGACGGCGCGGTAGCGCTGCAGCTCGTTGTGGCGCTCGATGAGGTGGCGCAGGTCGTCATCCTCGGCCTCAATGCGGATGTCGAAGGCGGCGGCTTGGGGCGCGGCGCCCGTCGGCGTGGTCTGGCTGCGCTCCGGCACTGGTGGGCGGGACGACGCCTCGTCGCCAGAGGTGCGGAGAATCGCGCAGCCGGGCAGGGCCAGCACCAGGGCCAGCGTCAAGGCGGCGCGCCAGCGCGCGGGGAAAACGGTCGAACAGGTCACCGGGGCAGTTTATGCGGTGCCCGTGTCGGACAAGGCCGCAATTACGCCTGGGCACATCCGGGCCGGTGGCGCCGTTCTTGACCTGATTGCAGGCGAGTGAAAACGCGGCGGCGGACAATGCGGCGCATGTCCAAGGTCAGCGCGTCCATCCCCGGCTTCAGCGCCCCGGCGGTTGGCTTCGAGCAGCCTTTCGAGATGCTCGAAGCCTGCCACGACCGCGTGCGGCGCAGCCTGGCGCTGCTGCGGCGCATCGTCGATCACGTCGATGCGCATGGTCACGACGCCGCCTCGCGCAGCGCCGTCGCCGACGTATTGCGCTACTTCGACCTCGCCGGCCCGCACCACCACGAGGACGAGGAGCGGCACGTCTTTCCGCCGCTGCAGGCGCACGCCGACGCGCGGTTGCGCGAGGCCGTGGCGCGGCTGCGCGCCGACCACGTGCGCATGAACGCCCTGTGGGCGCGGCTGCGGCAAGCGCTGCTGGCCTGGCAGGGCGACGCGCCGCCGCCCATCGGCGCCGGGGAGCGCGCGCTGGTCGATGCCTTCGTGGCCGCCTACGAGAGCCACATGGCACTGGAGGAATCGGTCGCCTACCCGGCGGCGCGGCCGTTGTTCGGCGACGGCGAACTGCAGCGGATTGGGGATGAAATGGCGTCCCGACGCAGGCAGGACACGCGCCGGTAGCTCTTATTTCGAGAGCGTCCGCATCGCTTCCTCCAGCCCCTTGAGGGTCAGCGGGAACATGCGGTGGCCCATGAGCTGCTGGATGACGGCGATGCTCTGGCGGTACTGCCACACGCCTTGCGGCTCGGGGTTGATCCACGCGAACTTGGGGAAGGCGTGCGTCAGGCGCTGCAGCCATTCGGCGCCCGGCTCCTCGTTGTTGTATTCGACACTGCCGCCGGGCTGCAGGATCTCGTAGGGGCTCATGGTGGCGTCGCCCACGAAGATCAGCTTGTAGTCCTTGTTGTACTTGCGGATGATGTCCCAGGTCGGGAACTTCTCGGCAAAGCGGCGGCGGTTGTTCTTCCACATGAAGTCGTACACGCAGTTGTGGAAGTAGTAGAACTCCAGGTGCTTCAGCTCGGCCTTGACGGCGCTGAACAGCTCCTCGACGCGCTGGATGTGTTCGTCCATGGTGCCGCCCACATCCATCAGCAGCAGCACCTTCACGTTGTTGTGGCGCTCGGGCACCATCCTGATGTCCAGCCAGCCGGCGTTGGCGGCGGTGGATCGGATGGTGTCGGGCAGATCCAGCTCCAGGTCGTGCCCCTCGCGCGCGAACTTGCGCAGGCGCCGCAGCGCGACCTTGATGTTGCGCGTGCCCAGCTCCTGCGAGTCGTCGTAGTCCTTGTAGGCGCGCTGGTCCCACACCTTCACGGCGCTCTTGTTCTTGCCGGCGCCGCCGATGCGGATGCCCTGCGGGTTGTAGCCGCCGTGGCCGAACGGGCTGGTGCCGCCGGTGCCGATCCACTTGTTGCCGCCTTCGTGGCGCTCCTTCTGCTCTTCCAGGCGTTTCTTGAGCGTTTCCATCAGCTCGTCCCAGCCCATCTTCTCGATGGCGGCCTTCTGCTCGGGCGTCAGCTCTTTCTCGAGCACCTTGCGCAGCCAGTCGGCGGGGATTTCCTTGGTGAAGTCGGTCAGCATCTCGACGCCCTTGAAGTAGGCGGCGAAGGCGCGGTCGAACTTGTCGAAGTGCTTCTCGTCCTTGACCAGCGTGGTGCGGGCCAGGTAATAGAAGTCGTCGATCGAGCAGGCGTCGGGCTGGCTCGGGCCGACCACGTGGGCCTGCAGCGCCTCCAGCAGCGTCAGGAACTCCTTGACCGAGACCGGCAGCTTGGCGGCGCGCAGGGTATAGAAGAAATCGATGAGCATGGCGGCAATCTCAGGTGGGCCCCGCGCCATGGCGGGCGCGCAGGTACAGAAGCTGTGCGCGCGCCTCGGGCCACTCACCGGCCGTCATGCTGTACATGACGGTGTCGCGCACGGTGCCGTCGCGCCGCAGGGCGTGATGGCGGATCACCCCGTCCCTGCGCGCGCCCAGGCGCTCGATGGCGCGCTGCGAGGCGAAGTTGTAGTTGTCGGTGCGCCAGCCGACGACGGCGCAGCCCAGGGCGTCGAAGGCGTGGCCCATCATCAGCAGCTTGCACGTGGTGTTGACGTGCGTGCGCTGCACGCTGCGGCGGTACCACGTGTAGCCGATCTCCACGCGCCGCAGGGCGGGCACGATGTCGTGGTAGCTGGTCGAGCCCAGCACGGTGCCGCTGGCGTCGTCGATCACGGCGAAGGCCAGGCGCGTGCCTTCACCGTGCATCCTCAGCGCGGTTTCGATGTAGGCGCGCGTCTCCCGCGGCTCGGGCACGGAGGTGACACGGATCGTCCACAGCTGGCCGTCGGCCGCGGCGGCGCGCAGGCCGTCCTCGTGCGACAGCGCCAGCGGCTCCAGGCGAACGCCGCCGGCGTTCAGTACCGTGGGGTGGACGAAGGCGGTCGAGGTGTCCATATGCTACTGAATAAATAGCTAGCAACGCAATATCGGCGCGGGCTTCAGGCAAAAAACACTAAAAAATCAGCGGTTGCGCTGGTTCATGAACACCAGCTTCTCGAACAGGCTCACGTCCTGCTCGTTCTTGAGCAGCGCGCCCACCAGCGGCGGCACGGCCACCTTGTCGTCCTTGCTCTGCAGCGCTTCGAGCGGGATGTCCTCGGCCACCAGCAGCTTCAGCCAATCCAGCAGCTCGCTGGTGGAGGGCTTCTTCTTCAGGCCCGGCAGGCCGCGCACGGTATAGAAAACCTGCATCGCGGCCGACAGCAGCTCCTGCTTCAGGCCGGGGAAGTGCACGTCCACGATCTGCCGCATCGTCTCGGGCTCGGGGAACTTGATGTAATGGAAGAAGCAGCGGCGCAGGAAGGCGTCGGGCAGCTCCTTCTCGTTGTTGGAGGTGATGAAGACCAGCGGCCGGTGCTTGGCGCGGATGGTCTCGCGCGTCTCGTAGCAGTGGAACTCCATGCGGTCGATCTCGCGCAGCAGATCGTTGGGGAATTCGATGTCGGCCTTGTCGATCTCGTCGATCAGCAGCGCCACCGGCTCGTCGGCGGTGAAGGCCTGCCACAGCACGCCCTTGATGATGTAGTTGTGGATGTCCTTGACCCGGTCGTCACCCAACTGGCTGTCGCGCAGCCGGCTCACGGCGTCGTACTCGTACAGGCCCTGCTGCGCCTTGGTGGTGGACTTGATGTGCCACTGCAGCAGCGGCAGTTTCAGCGCCTCGGCCACTTCCTCGGCCAGCATGGTCTTGCCGGTGCCGGGCTCGCCCTTGATGAGCAGCGGGCGCTTGAGCGTGATGGCGGCGTTGACGGCCAGCATCAGGTCCGGCGTGGCGACGTAGTTCTCGGAGCCTTGGAATTTCATGTCGTGATGAAGGGGGTGGAGCGAGGGGAATCGGCGACAGGGGCGTGGCCTCGGCGTGATTACAATCCCCGCAGATGTGAATCGATCAACCTTGGATTGTGCTCGCAAAATGAAGAAGAATTTGTCCCCGATGTTCGCTGCCCTGGCCGTCGCCGCCACCTTCGCCGTGGCACTGCCCGCCCAGGCTCAGGGGGTGGCGGGGGACGCCAAGGCCGGCGAGGGCAAGGTGGCCATGTGCATCGGCTGCCACGGTATCGTGGGCTACAAATCGAGCTTCCCCGAGGTGTACCAGGTGCCCAAGATTTCGGGTCAGAACGCCAAGTACATCGCCGCCGTGCTGGAGAGCTACAAGAAGGGCGACCGCAAGCACCCCAGCATGCGCGGCATCGCCGGCTCGCTGAGCGAACAGGACATCGCCGACGTGGCCGCCTTCTATGAAGCGCAGGGCAAGTCCGCCGGCGCGGCCGAGCTGCCGGCCCCGCGCCAGCCCAGCACCGAGGTGGCGCAACTGCTGCAAAAGGGCGCCTGCGTGTCCTGCCACGGCGACAACTATGCCAAGCCGATCGACCCGGGCTACCCCAAGATCGCCGGCCAGCATGCCGACTATCTTTACGTCGCGCTGAAGGCCTACCGCGACAACACGCACGCCAGCTGGGGTCGCGCCAACCCCGTCATGGCCGGCATGGCCAAGCAGTTCTCCAACGCCGAGTTGAAGGCCATGGCCCAATACATCGGCTCGCTGCCGGGCGATCTGAAGACGGTGCCGCAGTCCCGGTTCCGCTGAGCCCGCCTCCGCCACGGCGCATCGTTCCGTGGACCCGCAGCGATCGAGTCCACGTTGACCGGCTTGGCGGTTTGATTTTCGAGAGTACCGCCCCGCTTGCGCGGCCCGCGCCAGGGTCCTGCGCGTTCCCGCCAGCCCCGCGGGCTGGCACGTCACGGGCCGAGGCTCACTGCTCCAGCCGCCGGATGCATGGGCGAGCGAAGAAGATGAATCCGCGCGGCGCCAGCGTCCCGCGCACATCGAACCAGAAGCTTGATTGGAAGGAGACACACGCATGAGCAACATCTTCGAGGGACTGAAAGTCATCGACTGCAGCAGCTTCATCGCCGCCCCCACCGCGGCGACCCTGCTGGGCGACCTGGGCGCCGATGTCATCAAGGTCGAGCCGCCGGGCGCGGGCGATCCGTGCCGCACCCTTCCCCACCTGCCCGGCATGCCGAAATCGGAGCATCCGTACGGCTGGATGCTCGACAACCGCGGCAAGCGCGGCCTGGCGCTGGACCTGTCCAAGCCGGAGGGCCAGGCCGTGATGCATCGGCTGGCGGCCCAGGCCGACGTGTTCGTCACCAACTACCCGCTCGCGGTGCGCCACAAGCTGGCGCTCGACCATGGGCGGCTCATGGCCCTCAACGAGCGGATGATCTACGCGTCCTTCACCGGCTACGGCGAAACCGGCGCCGAGATGGCCAAGCCCGGCTTCGACGCCACGGCCTACTGGGCGCGCTCGGGCCTGATGGCCCTGGTGCGCCCCGACGCCTCCACGCCGCCGGCGCGCGCGATCGCCGGCATGGGCGACCACCCCTCCGGCGTCTCGCTGTTCGCGGCCGTCGCGGTGGCGCTGTACCAGCGCGAGCGCACCGGGCGCGGCACCCTGGTCGGCTCATCCCTGCTGGCCAACGGGCTGTGGGCCAACGGCACCTTCGCGCAGGCGGCGCTGTGCGGCGCCAGCTTCACGCCGCGCCCGCCGCGCGAGAAGGGCTTCAGCGCGCTGGGCTGCTACTACCGCTGCCGCGACGGGCGTTGGCTGCTGCTGTCCATCGTCAACGAGGCGCGCGACTGGCCGGTCTTCGCCGCCTGCATGGGCCGCGCGGACCTGATCGACGACCCGCGGTTCGCCAAGCAGGCCGACCGGTATGCGCGGTCGGTCGAGTTGATCGCGCTGTTCGACGCCGCCTTTGCCACCCGCGACCGCGACGACTGGCGCCAGCGCCTGGACGCGGCGAGCATCGTCTTCGAGTGCGTCGCCGAGATGAGCGACTTGCCGCACGACCAGCAGGCCAAGGATGCGGGCGTGCTCGTGCCCTTCGAGGACGGCACGATGCTGACGATCGACAGCCCCTTCTTCATCGGCGGCGCCCCGAAGGCCCGGCCGCGCAAGGCGCCGGCCCTCGGCGAGCACAGCGACCAGGTGCTGCGCGATGCCGGCTACGACGACGCGGCGATCGCGAAGCTGCGCGACGGCAAGGTTGTCGCCTGACCGTCTGGCGCGCGGCTGCGGGCGCCGAGTCGATTCGTGATGAAATCGGCCTCAAGCCCGCGTAGATATTGCGCTATAAGCTATCAATAATGCAGCTATCGGCAGCCATCAGTCGCGCGTGGCGCGCCGCTGCACGCAGGCGATGTAGGCCTCGCCGTCCGGCGCGCGGCCGTGGCGCTGCGCGTCCTGCAGCATCTGGCCCAAGCAGTCCATCACCTCGTGGTGCGCGTCGTGCAGGCTGTCCCGGCGGCGCGCCAGCAACTCCACCGCCTGGCGGATGCCGGGGGGCTGGTCGATGCTGCACTGCTCGCTGATCGACAGGTGCATCGACAGGTGCAGGAACGGGTTGGCGCGGCCCGGCCCGTCGGTGTAGACGCGCGCCACGGCCGCCTCGGCGTCGGCGAAGTCGGCGTGCCATTCGGGGTGCTCGGCGATCCAGCCAGCGGCCAGGGTCTCGATGGCTTCCATCGGCTGACCCGCGCGTGACTTGGCCCAGGCGCTACAAAAAAAACGACGGACTTCTTCTTGCGTGGGGGCGAACATGGTGCGAGGAGGGTAGCACGGCCAGGGCTGCCTTCAGTGCCGCCAGCCCGGCACCTGCCAGTCGCGGCGCACCGACAGCAGCCGCAGGCCCGCCGTCGCGGCGACCGTCACCGTGAGCACCAGCCACGGGGGCAGGCCCAGCGTCTGCAGCAGCACGTGCAGCCAGGCGCCCGCGAAGGCGCACAGCGCATAGGGCCGGTGGTCGCTGAGGGCGCGCGGGATCTCGTTGCACAGGATGTCGCGGATCACGCCGCCGAAGGTGCTGGTGATCACGCCCATCAGCACCGCCACCAGCATCGGCTGGCCCAGGGCCAGCGCCAGGTCCACGCCCACGGCGGTGAACAGGCCCAGGCCGAGGGCGTCGGGCCAGAGGATGGCGCGTTCGGTCGGCGCCAGGTGCCGCTGGCGCATGAACAGGATCGCCAGCGCGCACAGTGCCAGCAGCCCCCACAGGTATTCGACGTGCCGGGCCCAGAAGAAGGGCCGCTGGTCCAGCAGCAGGTCGCGCAGCGTGCCGCCGCCGAAGGCGGTGGCGAAGGCCACCACGCACACGCCCACCGCGTCCAGGCGCTTGCGCGCGGCTTCGATCACGCCCGACAGCGCGAAGGCCAGCGTGGCCGCGAATTCCAGCGCCAAGCGCAGCTTTTCGCCCCAGGCCGGGGGCAGCGGTTGCATCAAGTCCATGGCGCGTATTGTGGCGGCCGGCGCGGATGGGTTCGCTGGGTGCTGCTATTTAAGTAGCTGCAGGTGTATATCCGGCGCGGGCATGGGTCTGATCTCATTCGAAAACCGGTGCGCTGAGCCGCCGGCGGAGGGCGCCGCCCGTGGCGGGTCGCGGCTCGCCCAGTCGCGCGGTTGACAGCCACGGGAGCGCCGCCGGACTAGATTGCCATCCATGAGAACCTTCAACACCCTTGCCGAATTGGCGGCCTGCACCGGCCAGGAAGTCATCGTGAGCGACTGGCACACGGTGACGCAGCAGCACATCGACCAGTTCGCCGACGCCACCGGCGACCACCAATGGATCCACGTCGATCCCGAGCGCGCCAAGACCGGGCCCTTCGGCACCACCATCGCGCACGGCTTCCTGACACTGTCGCTGCTGGCCGGACTGGCCGACCGTTCGTTCGTGATCAATGACGTGCGCATGGGCGTCAACTACGGCCTGAACAAGGTGCGCTTCACCTCCCCCGTGCCGGCGGGCAGCCGCGTGCGCCTGCGCATGAAGCTGCTGGAGGCGACGCCTATCGAGGGCGGCCTGCAATTGGCGTGGCAGTCCACCATCGAGCGCGAGGGCGCGGACAAGCCCGCGTGCATCGCGGAGTCGCTGGCGCGCTACTTCGTCTGAAGCGGGCGGGCCGTCAGTCGCCGGCAAAGCCGTTCTGTCGCCAGGCCTCAAAGACGCTCACCGCCACCGCATTGGACAGGTTCAGGCTGCGCTGGCCGGCGCGCATGGGTAGGCGCAACTGCTGTGCCGGTGCCAGGCGCTCCAGCACGGCGGGCGGCAGTCCGCGCGTCTCGGCGCCGAACACTAGCCAGTCGCCGGGCTGAAAGCGCACCTCGTGCAGCCCGCGCGTGCCGCGCGTGGTGAGCGCGAACAGGCGGGCCGGGTCGGGCTGCTCCGCCTGGATGAACGCCTCCCACCCGGCATGGCGGCGCACCTCGGCGTACTCGTGGTAGTCCAGTCCGGCGCGGCGCAGCAGCTTGTCGTCCATCGAGAAGCCCAGCGGTTCGATCAGGTGCAGCGTGCAGCCGGTGTTGGCGGCCAGGCGGATCACGTTGCCGGTGTTGGGCGGGATCTCGGGCTCGACCAGGACGATGTGGAACATGGCGGGGATTGTCGTCCCCTATGAGCGGCCGGCAGCCGGCTCGTCGGTGCGCGCGAACGCCAGGGCGACGACGTGGCGCGCGCCGGCGTCGCGCAGCGCCCGCGCGGCCTCGTGCAGGCTGGCGCCAGTGGTCATCACGTCGTCCACCAGCGCCACGCGCCGTTCGTGCAGCTCGTGCGCGCGCAGGGGATCGACGGAGAAGGCGCCGCGCACGTTCCTGAGGCGGTCCGCGCGCGCCAGCCCGCGCTGCGGCGGCGTATGGCGCGTGCGCACCAGCAGGTCGATGCGGCAGCGCGCCGGCGCTAGCCGGCGGGCCAGCAGCACGGACGGGTTGTAGCCGCGCTCGGCCAGGCGCTCGGGCGACAGCGGCATGGGCAGCACCAGGTCGGCCAGCGCCAGCGCATCCGCCACGCCGGGGGCGCGGGTCAGCAGGTCGGCCAGCGGCGCGGCGAGGCCGGCATCCTGGTGGAACTTGAGGCGCGCGATGCAGCCCGTCCAGGGCCATTGGTAGGGCACGGCGGCCAGGCAGAGGTCGAGCGGCGGCGGCTCGCGCAGGCAGGCTCCGCAGCGCGCCACGCCGGCGGGCACGGGCAGCGCGCAGCTTTCGCAGCGCGTGCCCGGCGGCGCGAAGCGCGCCGCGCAGGCCCGGCACACCGGCTGCGCGGGCCAGGCGCGGCAGATCAGGCACTGGCTGGGCCAGGGGCGGCGGGTGGGGCGGGGCGTGGACATCCGACGCGATGGAGGCGAAGACGGCTGGATCAATATACTGCCGCGATCCGCCATGCCCGCCCACCTGCCGCCGACCATCGATCCCGTTGCCGCCCGCCGCTGGGCCGCGCGGCCGCTCGCCCAATCGCCCTGGCTGCACGACGAAGTGGCGCGGCGCATGGCCGAACGCCTGGCGTGGATCCGGCTGCCGGTGCGGCGCTGGGCGCAGTGGGAGCCGGTGCGCGGTGGTCGGCAGGGGCGGGCGCTGGTGGCGGCCCGCTACCCGGATTCAAAGTGTTTTGAGGTGTTTGCCCGCACCAGTCAAACGCCAGCAGCTACTGAAAACGTAGTAAACAAATGGTGGCAACGGCTCGGCCTGGGGCGTGCGGGAGCCCTGGCCACGGGAGAGGCGCCGCCCGATGGCGCGGTGCAACTGGTCTGGGCCAACATGCTGGCGCACCAGGTCGCCGATCCGGGCGCGCTGCTGGCCGCCTGGCACCGCGCCCTGGCGGTGGACGGCTTCGTGATGTTCTCCTGCCTGGGGCCCGACACACTGCGCGAGTTGCGGGCGCCGTATGCCGACGCCGGCTGGCCGCCCCCGGCCCAGGACTTCACCGACATGCACGATTGGGGCGACCAGTTGGTGGCCGCCGGCTTCGCCGAGCCGGTGATGGA
Organism: Ottowia sp.; assembly: GCF_016703145.1. Lineage (GTDB taxonomy): Bacteria > Pseudomonadota > Gammaproteobacteria > Burkholderiales > Burkholderiaceae_C > Ottowia. The sequence continues at coordinate 1,280,459 of NZ_JADJCO010000003.1, forward strand.
CATGGAGCACATCACGCTGACCTTCGAGACCCCCGAGCGCCTGCTGGCCGAGCTGCGCGGCCTGGGGCGCAACCTGCACCCCGCGCGCTTCGCCGGCCTGCGCACGCCGGCCTGGCGCGGCCGGCTGGAGGCGGCGCTGGAGCGGCGCCTGCGGCCGGCCGGCGGCGGCCCGCTGGCGCTGACCTTCGAGATCATCTATGGCCACGCGCTCAAGCCCGCGCCGCGCCTTGCGATGGCGCCGCGCGCCGAGATCACGGTCGAGGAAATGCGGGCCTCGCTGCGGCAGCGCCGCAAGGCGCCGCCGCCTTGAGAATTGCCCGGCGGCGCCGAATCGGCCGATGCGAGTCGGTTAAACTTGCGGCCAGCTACGCGCGAGAGCCTGGCGCGGCGGTGATCTCGGAGGGAATTGCCCCGTCGCTTTGGATCTTGGGAAGAGGAAGCGGGCCGGCAGGCGCGAGCGCACGGAGTCCGGCTGCGAGCGGCCCCTCCGGCGCCTGCCGCTGGCAGGAGACAGCGCCGGATCCCGCGGCCGCGCATCCCGCCGCACCGCGTGGATCGGGACGTGATTGTTTGAGACTCTGGAAGACGTGACACGATGAAGAGCATTGCAAAGACGCTGGCCGGCTTTCCGCGCCATGCGGCCGTCTGGACGACGGCATGGGTCGCCGCCGCCGCGCACGCGGCCAAGGTGAACGACCTGCCCGGCGGTCCTGCGGTCAATCAGCTCAACCTGCATCCGCCCGTCACCAAGATCGCCGAGTCGCAGCACTGGCTGCACTGGATGATGCTGACGCTGTGCGTGATCATCTTCTTGTGCGTCTTCTCGGTCATGTTTTATTCGATCTGGAAGCACCGCAAGTCGCAAGGCGCCAAGCCGGCGAGTTTCCACGAATCGGTGGCCGTCGAGGTGGCGTGGACGGTGGTGCCGTTCCTGATCATCATCGGGATGGCCCTGCCGGCCACCAAGGTTTTGGTGGCGCAGAAGGACACCACCAACGCCGACCTCACCATCAAGGCCACGGGCTACCAATGGAAGTGGGGCTACGACTACCTGAGCGGCGAGGGCGAGGGCATTTCGTTCCTGGCGACGCTCGATTCGTCGCAGCGCGCCCTGTCGGACGCCGGCACGCCCGAAGGCGACGACTATCTGCTGAAGGTGGACAACCCGCTGGTGGTGCCGGTCAACAAGAAGGTCCGCATCATCACCACCGCCAACGACGTGATTCACGCCTGGATGGTGCCGGCCTTCGGCGTCAAGCAGGACGCCATCCCCGGCTTTGTGCGCGACACCTGGTTCCGCGCCGAAAAGACCGGCGATTTCTATGGCCAATGCGCCGAGCTGTGCGGCAAGGAGCACGCCTACATGCCCATCCACGTGAAGGTGCTGCCGCAGAACGAATACACCGCCTGGGTCGAGGGCGAGAAGAAGCGCCTGGCGGCGCTGGCCGACGACCCCAGCAAGGTCTGGACGCTGCCCGAGATGGTGGCGCGCGGCGAGAAGGTTTATGCCGCCAACTGCGCGGCCTGCCACCTGGAGAGCGGCAAGGGCGGCGGCGCCATCAAGGCGCTGGACGGCAGCCCGGTGGTGCTGGGTGGCGTGGCCGAGCAGATGCACGTGCTGCTGGAAGGCCGCGCCAACGGCGCCATGCCGGCCTGGAAGCAGCTGTCCGACGTCGAGCTGGCGGCGGTCGCCACCTACACCAAGAACCACTGGACGAACAAGACCGGCCAACTGATCCAGCCGGCCGACTTCAAGGCCGCGCGTGAGGGCAAATTCCCCGACGGCGGCGCGGCGGCGCTCGCGGCCGTGACGCCCGCGCCCGCCGCGGCGGCCCCTGCCGCGCCCGCGCCTGCCGCCGGCATGCCATTCCAGGTCTTCTTCGCCTCGGGCCAGAGCAGCCTCGACGCCGAAGCCTCCACCACGCTCAAGGCGGCGGTCGATTACCTGAAGTCGCACGCCGACGTGAAGGTCGCCCTGTCCGGCTTCGTCGATTCCACCGGCAACGCCGATGCCAACGCCGAGCTGGCCAAGAAGCGCGCCGAAGCCGTGCGCGACGCGCTGCAGGCGGGCGGCGTGGCGGCTGACCGGATCGACTTGCGCAAGCCCGAGGTGATCACCGCCGGCCAGGGCGCCGACCGCGACGCCCCCCGCCGCGTCGACATCCAGGCCGCCAGCTGATCCCGCACGGCAACACCAGAGTTTCATTCGAGAGAGAACGCCCATGAGCGCCGTACTTCCCACCCCGCATGCCGGCCACCACGACCATGCGCACGACGACCACGGCCACGACGCGCCGACCGGCTGGCGCCGTTGGGTCTACGCGACCAACCACAAGGACATCGGCACGCTGTACCTGCTGTTCTCCTTCACCATGCTGATGGTGGGCGGCCTGCTGGCGCTGCTGATCCGTGCCGAGCTGTTCCAGCCCGGGCTGCAGGTGGTCAACCCCGAGCTGTTCAACCAGCTCACCACCATGCACGGCCTGATCATGGTGTTCGGCGCCATCATGCCGGCCTTCGTGGGCTTCGCCAACTGGATGCTGCCGCTGCAGGTCGGGGCCTCCGACATGGCGTTCGCGCGCATGAACAACTTCAGCTTCTGGCTGCTGATCCCGGCGGGCCTGATGCTGGTCGGCTCCTTCTTCATGCCCGGCGGCGCGCCCGCCGCCGGCTGGACGCTGTACGCGCCGCTGACGCTACAGATGGGTCCGTCGATGGACGCCGGCATCTTCGCCATGCACATCATGGGCGCCAGCTCGATCATGGGGGCGATCAACATCATCGTCACCATCCTGAACATGCGCGCCCCCGGCATGACGCTGATGAAGATGCCGATGTTCGCCTGGACCTGGCTCATCACCGCCTACCTGCTGATCGCCGTGATGCCCGTGCTGGCCGGCGCCATCACCATGACGCTGACCGACCGCCACTTCGGCACCAGCTTCTTCAATCCCGCCGGCGGCGGCGACCCGGTGATGTACCAGCACATCTTCTGGTTCTTCGGTCACCCCGAGGTGTACATCATGATCTTGCCGGCCTTCGGCATCATCAGCCAGATGGTGCCGGCGTTCTCGCGCAAGAAGCTGTTCGGCTACGCCTCGATGGTGTACGCCACCTCGGCCATCGCCATCCTGTCGTTCATCGTGTGGGCGCACCACATGTTCACCACCGGCATGCCGGTGACGGGCCAGCTCTTCTTCATGTACGCGACGATGCTGATCGCCGTGCCCACGGCGGTGAAGATCTTCAACTGGATCGCCACCATGTGGCGCGGTTCGATGACCTTCGAGACGCCCATGCTGTTCTCGGTCGGCTTCATCTTCGTGTTCACCATCGGCGGCTTCACCGGCCTGATCCCGGCCGTCGCCCCGATCGACACGCAGATCCAGGACACCTACTACATCGTGGCGCACTTCCACTACGTGCTGGTGGCCGGCTCGCTGTTCGCGCTGTTCGCCGGCTTCTACTACTGGTCGCCCAAGTGGACAGGCGTGATGTACAACGAGACGCGCGGCAAGATCCATTTCTGGTGGTCGCTCATCTCCTTCAACGTCACCTTCTTCCCGATGCACTTCCTCGGCCTGGCGGGCATGCCGCGCCGCTATGCCGACTATCCGATGCAGTTCGCGGACTTCAACATGGTGGCCTCCGTGGGCGCGTTCTTCTTCGGTTTCGCCCAGGTGTACTTCTTCCTGTTCGTGGTGCTGCCGACGATGCGCGGCCAGGGGGAGAAGGCGCCCCAGCGTCCCTGGGAAGGCGCCGAGGGCCTGGAATGGGAAGTGCCGTCGCCGGCACCCTTCCACACCTTCGAGACGCCGCCCAAGCTGGACGCCACGGCCACGCGCGTGGTGGGTTGACGGGGCTGGTGCGATGACGCGCGAAGAACAGAAGAAGCGCAACCTGCGGCTGGGCCTGATCCTGGCGTCGGTGGCGGCTGTGTTCTTCCTCGGCTTCATGGCGCGCATGGTCCTGCTGGGCGGCTGAGCACCGATCGAGCCATGGGTCTGCGCGCGGAAAACTTCAGGATGGTGGGCAAGCTGGCCGTCGTGGCGGCCGGCATGTTCGCTTTCGGCTACGCCATGATTCCGCTGTACCGCGCCATCTGCGAGGCCACGGGCATCAACATCCTGTCGCTGTCCGAGCGTCAGGTTCCGGGCAACGGCGTGGCCGGCACGGCGGCGCGCGCGGCGGCCGGCAACACGCAGGTGGACCGCAGCCGCCTCATCACGGTCGAGTTCGACGCCAACGCGCGCGGGCCCTGGCACTTCAGGCCGGCGCAGCGCTCGATCCAGGTGCATCCGGGCGAGCTGGCCACGGTGATGTACGAGTTCCAGAACGTGCAAGACCATCGCATGGCGGCACAGGCCATTCCCAGCTACGCGCCGCGCCAGGCCGCGCCGCACTTCAACAAGCTGGAGTGCTTCTGCTTCAACCAGTACACGCTGGATCCGGGCGAGAAGCGCGAGTGGCCGGTGGCCTTCGTCATCGATCCGCGCATCTCCAAGGACGTGACCACGATCACGCTGTCCTACACCTTCTTCGAGGTGGGCGGCAAGACGCCGCCCGCGCCGGCCACGGCCAATGCAGGCGAGCATGCGCGTGTCGGAGCCGGCGCATGAGCGATGCTCGCGCCCCGCAGCCGCGCAAGGCGTCGTTCTGGCGCTCGGTGCGCACCGTCGCCTGGGGGTTTCTGGGGATACGCAAGAAGAGCGGCTACCAGGACGATCTGGCGCAAGTCAACCCGTTCCACGTCGTGCTGGCGGCCCTCGCCGGCGTGGTGATCCTGGTGCTGGCGCTGGTCGGCATCGTGAAGTGGGTGGTGGCCAGCGCCTGAGCGCGCGGCCGGCGTGAATCATTTTACAAGCAAAATGGGCCTCCAGCCCACATCGAACAAGCGCTATAAGCTATAAAATCGAGAGCATAGGAGTGAAGTCGACATGAGCAGCACCGCCCACGGCCACGCGCCGTACTACTACGTCCCGCACCCGTCGCGCCATCCGGTGATGGCGGCCATCGGGCTGTTCCTGGTCATCCTGGGCGCGACCCAGTGGATCAACGGCGCGGGCTGGGGCGCCTGGCTGCTGCTGCTGGGCATGCTCGGATGGCTGTTCGTGCTCTACCAGTGGTTCGGCGAGGCCGTGCGCGAGAGCGAAGGCGGCCTGTACGGCCGCAAGATCGACCTGTCCTACCGCTGGAGCATGAGCTGGTTCATCTTCTCCGAGGTGATGTTCTTCGGCGCCTTCTTCACCGCGCTGTGGTGGGCGCGTGCGCACTCGGTGCCGGCGCTGGGCAGCCTGGACAACGCGCTGCTCTGGCCCGACTTCAAGGCGGTATGGCCCAGCGTGGTAGCCGGCGCCACTGCGTCGCCCGCCGGCATCGTCGAGCCGTTCCAGACCATGGGCCCGTTCTGGCTGCCCACCATCAACACGGCGCTGCTGCTCACCTCGGGCGTCACCCTGACCATCGCGCACCACGCCCTGCAGGTGGGCAACCGCAGCCGCTGCGTGTCGTTCATGTGGCTCACCGTGCTGCTGGGCATCGTCTTCCTGTTCGTGCAGGGCTACGAATACTTCCACGCCTACAGCGACCTGAACCTCAAGCTCAGCTCCGGCGTCTACGGCTCGACCTTCTTCATGCTGACGGGCTTCCACGGCTTGCACGTGTTCGTGGGCATGCTGATGCTGCTGTTCATCACCCTGCGCCTGATGAAGGGCCATTTCACCCCCGAGCGCCACTTCGGCTTCGAGGGCGCCGCGTGGTACTGGCACTTCGTGGACGTGGTGTGGCTGGGCCTGTACCTGCTGGTGTACTGGATGTGAGAGCCGCTGCGGGCCGAACGAGAAAAGAGCGCCGGCCGGCGCTCTTTTTCTTGGATCGCCAGGCCGTGGCGCCGGGGGCGCTCAGGGGCTGGCGGGCAGGCCGGTGGGCTGGATGTAGCCCAGCTTCCAGGCGATGAGGATGCAGATGAACAGCAGCACCGACAGGCCCACGCGCAGCGCCAGCGCCTTGAACATGCGGTTGGCGCGGCGCGGGTCGTCATTGCCTGGCCCTGGCTTGTCCCCGCGCATCATGAAGAACAGCGCCGATCCCAGGCTACCGATGATGCCCACGAAGGCCAAGCCGACGAGCAGTTGTTTCATGGAGCGGATTATCCCGTGAGCGGCTGGACCGTGGAAGGACGCCGGGTGCTGCTGGTCGTGGCGACGCTGGCGGCCATGGCCGCCACCGGTGCGCTCGGGCGCTGGCAGTTGTCGCGCGCGGCCGAGAAGGAGGCCCTGCAAGCCGCCATCGCCCAGCGCCAACACCTTCCCGCCCTCGACGGCGCCACCCTCGCGCAGCCGCTGCCGCCTGCGCAGGCCGGCGCGTTGCTGCACCGCGCCGTCGCGCTGCGCGGCACGTGGCTGCCGGAGCGCACGGTGTACCTCGACAACCGCCCCATGGACCGCCGGACCGGCTTCTACGTGCTGACGCCGCTGCGCCTGGCCGGCAGCCCCGCGGTGGTGCTGGTGCAGCGGGGCTGGGCGCCGCGCAACTTCGTGGACCGCGCGGCCCTGCCGGCCGTGCTGACGCCGCCCGGCGAGGTCGAGGTCCACGGCCGCATCGCCGTGCGGCCGCCGCGCGCGTATGCCCTTGGCGAGGAGGCGGGCGGCCCGATCCGGCAAAATCTCGACCTGGACGCCTTTCGGCGCGAGACCGGCCTGCCCTTGGCGGATATGGTCGTGCGGCAGACCGGCGGCACGTCGGAAGGGCTGGAGCGCGACTGGCCCGAGCCGGCGACCGGCATCGACACGCATTACGGCTACGCCTTCCAGTGGTTCGGCCTGTGCGCCCTGATCGGCGCGCTTTTTCTGTGGTTTCAAGTTGTCAGACCTTTCTACCGTTCCCCACGTGCCTGATCCTGCCGGCGCGCGCGACGAGCCGCTGGGCTTGACCGTCCACTCCATGCCCTCGCCCGGCGGCGCGGTGGCGCGGGATGCGCGCCGCACGCACGCGGGGCGCTGGCAGATGCTGGGCTTGGCGCTGGTGTGCGCGGCCCCGGTGCTGGCGTCCTACCTCAGCTACTACGTGGTGCGGCCCGAGGGGCGGCGCAACTTCGGCGTGCTGATCGAGCCGCAGCGCCCGCTGCCCGCGACCATGGCCGCCACCGACCTGAGCGGCCAGCCCTTCGACCTGTCCGCGCTCAAGGGCCAGTGGCTGCTGGTCAGCGTGGCCGGCGGCGCCTGCGACGCCGGCTGCGAGAACCACCTGTACCTGCAGCGCCAGCTGCGCGAGGGCCTGGGCAAGGACAAGGACCGCCTGGACTGGATCTGGCTGGTCAACGACGACGCGCGCATTCCCGATGCGCTGCGCCCCGCGCTCGGCCAGGCCACCGTGGTGCGAGTGCCGGACGACGCCCTGGCGGGCTGGCTGGCGCCCGAAGCCGGCCGCCAGCTCGCCGAGCACCTGTACGTGGTCGATCCCATGGGCCACTGGATGATGCGCTTTCCCGCCGGGCTGGACCACGCCGGCGCCGCCCAGGCCAAGCGCGACCTGGAGCGCCTGATGCGCGCGTCCGCCAGCTGGGACACGGCCGGCCGCGACCACCCGTAGGGCATGCCCGACGCACACGCCATGGACACCCCTTCCTGTACGACCTGAGCCCGGCCCTGCGGCTGATGGGCATGGGCCTGGCGGTCGCGCTGGGGCCCCTGGCCTGGCTGTGGCTGCGCAGCCGCGGCGCGCCGCCGGCCAGCCGCCTGCGCGCACTGACCCTGCTGACGCTGTTCCTGACGTTCGACCTGGTGCTGTTCGGCGCCTTCACGCGCCTGACCGATTCCGGCCTGGGCTGCCCCGACTGGCCCGGCTGCTACGGCCATGCCAGCCCGGTGGGCGCGCGCGCGCACATCGCCGCCGCGCAGGACGCCATGCCCACCGGCCCTGTCACCCACGGCAAGGCCTGGGTGGAGATGGTGCACCGCTACCTGGCCACCGGCGTCGGCGTGCTGATCATCGTGCTGGCGCTGGCCACGGCCCTGCAGTGGCGCCGCGGCCGCCGCAGCGGGGGCCAGGCGCCGGCGGGCGCGCGCGTGCTCAGCCCCTGGTGGCCGCTGGCCACGCTGGTGTGGGTGTGCGCGCAAGGGGCGTTTGGCGCGCTCACGGTGACGATGAAGCTGTTCCCCGCCATCGTCACCCTGCACCTGCTGGGCGGCGTGGGCCTGCTGGTGCTGCTGGCGATGCAGGCCGAGCGCTACCGCCAGGCCGCCGGCGGCGCGGTCCGGGGCCTGGGCCGCGGCCTGCGGGCGCTGCTGTGGCTGGCGGCGGCCATGGTGGGCGTGCAGATCGCCCTGGGCGGGTGGGTCAGCACCAACTATGCGGTGCTGGTGTGCAACACCTTCCCCCTGTGCCAGGGGGGTTGGTGGCCGGCCATGGACTTCGCGCAGGGCTTCGAGCTGTGGCGCCCGCTGGGCGCGTCGAGCGACGGCACGCCGCTGGCCTTTGCAGCGCTGACGGCGATCCACTACGCGCACCGCCTGTTCGCCTACGCCGTGTTCGCCGTGCTGCTGGGACTGGTCTGGCGGCTGCGCCGCGCGGACGCCCTGCCAGCGCAGCGGCGCTGGCTGCTGGGGCTGGCCGCGCTGCAGTTGCTCACGGGCCTGTCCAACGTGGTGCTGGACTGGCCGCTGCTGGCCGCCGTGCTGCACACCGGCGGGGCCGCCGCGCTGATGACGGTGCTGGCCTGGGCGCTGTGCGCCAGCCGCGCGCGGGCCGCGGACGTGGCCGCCGCGCCGTCGCCCTCCACGGTCCGGGAGGTGGCGGCATGACGGCGCCCGCGTCCGCGCCCGCCGTGGCGCTGCCGGCCATGCCCGTCTGGCGCCAGTACTACGTGCTGACCAAGCCGCGCGTGGTGCAGCTCATCGTGTTCTGCGCCCTGATCGGCATGGTGCTGGCCGTGCCCGGCCTGCCCAGCGCGGCGGCGCTGGGCCGCATGGCGATCGCCTGCGCCGGCATCTGGCTGGTGGCGGCAGCGGCGGCGGCCTTCAACTGTCTGGTCGAGAAATCCATCGATGCGCGCATGAAGCGCACCGCCTGGCGTCCCACGGCGCGCGGCGAGCTGTCGGACACGCAGGCGCTGGTCTTTTCGGCCCTGCTGTGCGTGGCCGGCTCCACCGTGCTGTACGCGTGGGTCAATCCGCTGACGATGTGGCTCACTTTCGCCACCTTCGTCGGCTACGCGGTCATCTACACCGTGGTGCTCAAGCCGTTGACGCCGCAGAACATCGTCATCGGTGGCGCCTCCGGCGCGATGCCGCCGGTGCTGGGCTGGGCGGCGATGACGGGCGAGGTGGGGCCGCAGGCGCTGATCCTGTTCCTGATCATCTTCATCTGGACCCCGCCGCACTTCTGGGCGCTGGCGCTGTACCGCGTGGAGGACTACCGCAAGAGCGGCCTGCCGATGCTGCCCGTCACGCACGGCAACGCCTTCACGCGGCTGCAGATCCTGCTGTACACCTTCATCCTGCTGGCGGCCTGCCTGCTGCCCTTCGTCTACGGCATGAGCGGCTGGCTGTACCTGGCGGCGGCCGTGCTGCTCAATGCCGGCTTCATCGGCCATGCGTTCAAGCTGTGGCGCGGCTATTCCGACCAGCTCGCGCGCAAGACCTTCCGCTTCTCGCTCATCCACCTGTCGCTGCTGTTCGCGGCGCTGCTGGTCGATCACTACCTGAAATGACGGATACCTTCATGCGGCGACGATCTGCTCTCAAGAAAATAGCATCCAGCGCAGTATTGGCGGGGGCTGTGGCCGTTTTTAGTGCCTGCACGCCCGACAAGCCGTCGTTCCGCGGCATCGACATCACCGGCGCCGACTACGCCCGCGGCTTCGCGCTCACCGACTTCAACGGCCAGCCGCGCACGCTGGGCGACTTCGCGGGCAAGGTGGTGGTGGTGTTCTTCGGCTACACCCAGTGCCCCGACGTGTGCCCCACCACCATGAGCGAGATGGCCCAGGTCAAGCAGACGCTGGGCGCCGACGGCGACCGGCTGCAGGTGCTGTTCGTCAGCGTCGATCCCGACCGCGACACGCCCGAGGTGCTGATGGCGTACATGGCCGCCTTCGACCCCGGCTTCCTGGCGCTGTACGCCGCCTCGCCCGACCAGTTAGCCGCGCTGGCCAAGGACTTCAAGGTCTACTACAAGCGCGTGGACGGCAAGACCCCCACCAGTTACACCATGGACCACACCGCCGCCAGCTACGTCTACGACCCGCAGGGCCGGCTGCGCCTGTACAGCCGCTACGGCAGCGGCGCGCAGGCCATGGCCGAGGACGTGAAGCTGCTGCTGAACGGCGCCTGACGGCCGTTTCAGGTTAAAAAATGCCTTCAGCCCGCGCCGGATAAGCGCAAACAGCTATATAAAAATTAGCGAACGGGCGTCAATCCACGCGGATGCTCTGCGCGCGGACAATGCCGCCCAGCACCTGCGTGTCGCGCTGGATGCGCTGGGCCAGCCCTTCGGGCGACGAGCCCACCGCCTGCCAGCCCTGCTGGAACAGGCGCTGGCGCATCTCAGGCGCGCGCACGATGGCGCTGACCGCGGCGGCCAGCTTGTCCAAGTGCGCGCGCGGCATGCCGGCGGGGGCGGCCACGGCGTTCCAGATCTCGAGGTCGAAGTCCCTCACCCCGGTGCCCTGCAGGCTGGGCAGCTCGGGCGCGAGCAGGCTGCGCCCGCTGGAGGTCACGCCGATGCCGCGCAGCTTGCCGGCCCTGATCTGCGCCAGCGCCAGCGCCGGCGGCAGCATCGACAGCTGCAGGTCGCCCGCCGCCAGGGCCGCCGCCACCTGCGGGTAGCCCGGGTAGGGCACGTGCACCGGGGTGATGCCCGAGCGGCGCTTGAGCAACTCCATGCCGATGTGGCCCACCGTGCCGACGCCGGGCGAGCCGTAGCTCCAGCGGCTGCCCGCGGCGCGCGCGGCGTCGAGGAAACCTCCGGCATCGGCGCCCGGCGCATCGGCCGGCGCCACCAGCACCAGCGGCGCCACGCCGATCAGGCTGACCGGCGCCAGGTCCGTCAGCGGGTCGTAGCGCACGGCCGGGTTCAGCAGCCGGGCGATGGTCATGTTGCCGTTGATCATCAGGCCCACGGTGTGGCCGTCCGCCGCCTTGGCGACGGCGTCGCCACCGATGTTGCCGCCCGCGCCGGCGCGGTTCTCGACCACCACCGGCTGGCCCAGCGCCTGCGCCAGCGGCTCGGCCAGCGCGCGCGCCGTCAGGTCGGGCGACGAGCCGGCCGGAAAGCCCACGATGAGGCGCAGCGGCCTGCTGGGCCAGGCCCGGGCCGGATGGGCGAGCGCGGCGGCCGGGCCGGCCAGCAGGGCGGCGCCGGCCAGCACGGCGCGGCGCGAGAGGGTCGTGGAGGTCATGCGAAGGCCTGTGCAAGGTGGATGCAGTGGGGCCCATCGTAGCGGCCCGCGCCGCATCGATGAAATACTATGCTATTGATAGCTGCCGGCGCACTATCAACGCGGGCTGAAGCCCGATAAGGCATGAAAAACCCTGCCGGCTCGCGCGGGCAGGGCGGTGGGGTCTGGCGGGCCGGTTCAGGCGTATTCGGCCAGCGCCACCTTCATCTTCTTCATCGCCGCCACCTCGATCTGGCGCACGCGCTCGGCGCTGACGCCGTACTCGGCCGCCAGCTCGTGCAGCGTCATGCCGCCGGAGCCGTCGTCGTTCACGTTCAGCCAGCGCTCGGTCACGATGCGGCGGCTGCGTTCGTCCAGGCTCTTGAGCGCGGTGGCGATGCCCTCGGTGGCCAGCGTGTCGCGCTGGGCCGACTCCAGCATCGCCGTCGGCTCGTGGCGGTCGTCCGACAGGTAGGCGATGGGGCCGAAGGCGTGCTCACCGTCGCCCTCGGCCGGCGCGGGGTCGAGCAGCACGTCGCCGCCGGCCAGGCGCGTCTCCATCTCGCGCACATCGCCGGGCTTGACGTTCAGCTCGCGCGCCACCACGTCGATCTGCGCGTCGGTCAGCGCGTCGCGGTGCGTGATGTCGGCCTCGGCGTCCTCGGCCTTGAAGCCCTGCTTCATCGACCGCAGGTTGAAGAACAGCTTGCGCTGCGCCTTGGTGGTCGCCACCTTGACCAGGCGCCAGTTCTTCAGGATGTACTCGTGGATCTCGGCCTTGATCCAGTGCAGCGCGTAGCTGACCAGGCGCACGCCCTGGTCGGGGTCGAAGCGCTTGACGGCCTTCATCAGGCCCACGTTGCCCTCCTGGATCAGGTCGCCGTGCGGCAGCCCGTAGCCCAGGTACTGGCGCGAAACCGACACCACCAGCCGCAGGTGCGACAGCACCAGCCGGCCGGCCGCCTCCAGGCTGGCGCCGTCGCGCAACTCGCGGGCGTAGCGCTGCTCTTCCTCCAGCGTCAGCATCGGCAGGCGGTTGACGGCGGTGATGTAGGCGTCCAGGTTGCCCAGCGGCGGCACGACGGCCCACGGATTGGCCAGCGCCACGGCATTCGCGGAAGGGCTCGTGTCCAGTCGGGTCATCGTCGAATGTCCTTTCGTCATGGTCAAGTATTTTAGCACTCTATTGGAGCGAGTGCTAAGGGCAAAGTTCACCGCGCTCGATCCTGTGCGCGTGCGAACGCCTGCGGCGCCTGCTTGACCCGTCCGATCTCGGGCAGGCCGGCCAGTTCCTGCCGCGTGACGAAGAACAGGGGGCCGCTCGGTAGGGGCCGCTCCGGGCGCAGCTCACGCACCAGGCCGCGGGCCTCGTAGTGCCTGACCGCGCTTTGCGGCCCCACCGTCAAGGCTGGGCCGGCCGCCGCCAGGGACAGGTTGGTGTGGAACGACGGCGATTCGACGTGCGGCGCCGGCCGCGCTCAGCATCGCGCCGCCAGGCGGCGGTGCTGAGCGACCCGCCGTCGGCGATGCACTCTCTTCACTTACAACGTGACCCAGGCGGGCGCGCCCTGGCCGGTCCCCGTGATCCTGGTGGTCCCGAAGGATGAAGCCAGGCTGGCGGCGGCCGAGCACCTGGGCCAGCCCGTCACGGTGTCGGTCAAGGGCCACTACGAACGCAACGTGCCGGGCCGCAACGTCATCGGCCGGTTGGACCGGGGCAAGGCGCGCACCATCGTCGTCTCGACGCCGGTGAGCAGCTGGTTCACCAGCACCTGCGAGCGCGGACCTGGCATCGTGGCCTTCCTCGCCACGGCCCGGGTGGCGAGCCAATCGCTGACGGACGTCAACTTCGTGTTCGTGAGCACCAGCGGCCACGAGGTGGGCCACGGCGGCATGGAATACTTCATCCGCGACAAGGCGCCCAAGCCGAACGGCGTGACGGCCTAGCTGCACTACGGCGCATCGCTGGCCTGCCATGCGAAGCCCGCCGATGGCGCGGGCGCGGCTGCGCAGGGCGTCAACAGCAATACGCGCTTCCTGGCCATGAGAGCCGACTTGCAGCCCCTGGTGGAGCCGGCGTTCAAGGACGTGGCCGTCGCGGCGCGCCTGGTCGGTGCAAGAGCCGGCATCGGCGAGCTGCGCGAGATCATGGGGGCAGGGTATCCGCGCGCGTTCGGCATGGCGGGGCTGCATCCGCTGTTCCACACGTCCCGCGACCGTGCCGGGATGACCAGCCCCGAGTTGCTGGAACCGGTCGTGCGGGCATTCCTCCAGGCGCTGCGCGCGGTGGCCGAGGCCCCGTAGTCGCCTGGCTGCCCTGGAGCGGCAGAGAGCCGGCGACCGGCCGGGGCCTGATCAAAAAAAGCGCCGGACAGGCATGGGGTCATGCGAGTCCGGCGAACGGTCAAAGAAGCGCGAGAGGGGGTGGTCACCGCCCGCGCTTCGCTTGGAGAACACGAAGTCTTGAATTACAAATAAGAGTTGTTTTCATCTTCAAGGATGCCCGGAATCAGGCGTCCGCCGGGCCGTGCGGCCACCAGAGCCAATGGTTGTCCAGCCGCGGCCCCACCGCGCGGAAGGCGGCGGGCCGCGCGCCATCGTGGCGGGCGGCGCATTCCAGCCCGCCGATCCACAGCCGCCGGCCCTGGCTTTCGGGCGCCAGGGCGCAGGCCTCGGGCAGCGGCACCAGGCCCTGCCAGCGTCCCTGGGCGTCGAAGCGCGCCACCCCGTTCACGCGCGGGCAGCTCACCCACAGCGCGCCGGCACAAGCGGCGATGGAGCCGCCGTAGCCGGCCAGGGGCTCGGGCGCGGCCACGCTGCGCAGCCCCTCGCCGTCGAACAGCGCCAGCACCGGGGCGGCGGTGCGCGCGGCCGCATCGCCGTGCTCGGCCTGCAGGGCGATGCCGATGCGGGGCTTGCCGTCCACCTCGATGCGCGCCAAGTGGCGCAGGCTGAGGCGGGGGTCGGGCAGGCGCCATTGGCCCAGGCGCCGGCCGGTGGCGGCGTGCAGGCGCACCAGGGACGAATCCATGCGGCCCAGGTCGCCCTTGGCGCGGCCGGTTTCCGGCCGGGTGGGGACGCCGCCGTTGGCGACGATGAGCTGGCCGCCGGCGTCCAGCAGCAGCTCGTGCGGGTCGATGCCGTGCGTGGGCCATTCGGCCAGCAGGTCCAGGGTGCGCGCGTCGCGCACGCCGACCAGACCCGCGCCGCTGCCCAGGTCTGTCTCGGTGGTGAACAGGCGCGTGCCGTCGGCGCTCCAGAGGGCATGGCCGTTGAAGGCGCGCTCGGGCGCCGCCCAGGCCCATTGCGGCTCGGCTGCGGCGCCGGGACGCCAGCGCAGCAGCCAGTCGCCGGGGCGGCGCGCGACGACCAAGAGGGCGCCGTCCGGCCCCGCCAGCAGGGCGTGGGCGCGGGTGGGTAGTTCAATGGTGTTTTTGGCCTCCAGCCCGTGTCCATGCTTCGGTAAATGCTCTTTATTTTGTAGCGAAAGCCCGGCGTGGTAGCTACCGTCGACGCCGCTGGCCCAGGTGGCGGCCAGTCGGGCCGGGGTTTGCGGCGCTGCTGTGTCCGCGGGCGCGCACAGGGCCGGCGGTAGGGCGGCCAGCAGGCGGCGGCGCAGCGGGTCAGTCGCCATCGGCATCGGAAAAGCCCATGCGTACGTCGAGCGCGGCGGCCACTTCGTCCTCGGCCAGCCGCTTGGTCTGCGTCAGTTCGCGCACGGCCTGGTCGAGCGTGGCGGGCCGGGCCGGGTCGATGGCGTCCACCGCCGCACCGGTGGCGGCGACGCGCGCGGCCCAGCGGTCGGCCAGCGCGATCAGGCCGCGCCCGCGCAGGTAGGCCTCCAGCGTGACCAGGACGGCGCCGGGTGCCGGGGCCGCCGACCCCGCCATGGCAGCCAGCCGCGCGAGGGCCTGCCAGTGCGCGGCCCAGGCGGCGGAGGTCTGCCCGCTCAGGGCGCGCGGCCACGCGGGCGGCGTGTCTTTCTCGCCCCGGCTGGCGGCTTCGCGGCGGGGCTTGTCGAGGTCGGCCCAACGCAGCCGCTCGCTGCTGCCCACCCATTGGTTCAGCAGTTCGGCGAAGGCGGCGGTCGCCTCCTCGGGCGTGGCCTCGCGCGCGGCTGCGGCGTCGGCGTCGCGCTGGAGCTGGGTCGCCTCGCGGTCGATGTCGGCCGCCACCTGGACGGCGTAGGCGCATTCGGGCGTGGCGAGCTTCAGGGGGGCCTGCCACAGCAGCCATTCGAGCGCCGGCAGCCCCTTGGCCGGGGTGCCGATGCGCTCCATGTCGGCGCTGCCGGCGGGCGCCTGGCCGACGGCGCGGCGGATCAGGGCGGGCCGCGCGGGAGCGAAGTCGATCTGGCGCAGCGAGCGGCGCTCGATCAGCGCCCCCAGGGGCACGCCGGCGTAGAGATCCCAGTCCCGCACGGCCTGCACCCAGGCGGCGCGCGCGGCCTCCAGGCGCGGCGTCGCCTGCGTGGTGGCCGTTGACGTCGCGGATCAGGCCGATGCCCCACAGCGGCGGGGTTTTCCACTGCCGTCCGCTGGCCAGGAAGTCGGGGCGGCCATCAGCCAGGTCCGGCCCCATGTCGTGCAGCAGCAGGTCGGTGTAGGGCCAGATGCGCTGGCCAGCCGCGACCGGGCTGGCCAGCCGAGGGAAGGGCGCGCCCGGGGTGACGTAGCTGGGTCGGTGGCAGGCAGCGCATTGGACTTGGGCGAACAGCGCCTGGCCGCGCAGCACCTGCGGGTCGTCGGCGCGGCGGCGCGCGGCCGGGGCCAGGGTGGCTTGGTAGAAGACCACGTCGTCGAAGGTGGCGTCGTCGATCTCCGGCCGCGCGGCGCTGGCCTGGGCCGCCGCCACGATGCCCACGCCGCCGGTGCGCTTGCCGCCACCGTGCGGGGCGGCCAGGCAGTCGGTCTGCGCGGGGGTGCAGGCCTCGTGCGGGAACAGGCGGCTGGTGATGCCCATGTCGCCCAAGAAGGCGCCGGCGGTCTGGTGCGCGACGTTGGCCTTCCAGCCAAAGCGGCCGATGCGCTCGGCGCCGGCCACGGCGTCCCAGGCGCGGTTGGGATGCCCCTTGATGGGGTCGGGCGACGCGGCCTGCGCGGCGGCATTGGCCTGGATGTCGGCCTCGGCGATGGCCTCCAGCAGGCCGACGCCGGCCAGTTGCGGCGCGATGCGGGGGCTGACCATGGCGCCCGGGGCCAGCGGGCCGTAACCCAGGCTGGCCAGCGTGTAGAGCGGCTGGCGCAGCGTGTAGCGCGCGGCTGCGGATCTCCACGCGGCCCTCGGGCCTGACACCCTGCACGGCGGCGGTGTTGAACTGGTCGCCGTACACGGGATCGGGGCGCACGCCCAGCTGGGCGTCGGCCGGGCCGGGCGCCGACAGGCGCATCAGCAGGGCCACGGCGGGCTCGGGGTCCGGCCCCAGGGTAGCGCCTCCAGTCGGGCGGGGCGCCGCGTCCGTCCTGCACGTGGCAGCCCGCGCAGGAGCGGGCGATGAAATGCGGGCCCAGACCATCGCGCGCGATGGTGGAGGCCGGCGCCTCGACCCAGTTGCGCCGGAAGAAGGAGTTGCCGATGGCAAAGCGCGTGCGCTCTTCGTCGCTCAGGTTGACGAACGGGAAGGAGAACGCATTCTTTCCCGTCGCCTCCACGGTGGTGGCGCCGCCGGTCTGCACGCCCAGCGGGTCGTCGGGCGGTGCGGCCTGCAGCCAGGCGCCCGTGCCCGCCGTGGCGGTCAGCAGGAAGGCCAGGGCCGCCAGCCTGCGCTGCGCCGTCACGGCTGCACCAGGGTGAGCTTGGTGATGCCGATGGCGTTGGCGGATTCCACCAGCAGCTTGGACTGCGCGACCAGGCTGTCGATGGCGGCCTGCACGCGCTGGCGGCCCGGGGCGTCCCTGCCGCCCACGATTTCGCGGTCAAACGGGGGCTGGATGGCCTCGGCGGCCTTCAGGGACGCCTCCAGCTGGGCCGTGGTCCTGCCGGCCAGCGGCGCGTCGCTGGCGGCCACCAGGTCGCGCACGGCCGGGCCGCTCAGGGTGCTGCCGTCGCGGCGTTTGTACTGCCCCAGCCACACGTTGCGCAGGCCCAGCGCATTGGTCACGATGTCGCGGTGCGTGTTGTCGGAAAAGCAGGAGTGCTCGTCTTCCTGGTCCTGGGACGCGAGCGCCACTTCCATCCGCTCGCCGGCCAGTTCGCCGCGCGAGAGCGAACCCAGCCCGACGATGATCTTGCGGACCGATTCCTGGCCGCCGTGGGCAAAGCGCGCGCGGTAGTTGCGGGCGCCGGGGGCCCAGGCCTAGAGCCAATACTGTTCAGATAGACAAATGGCCAGCATAATTCGGCTCCATCCAATCCATGGAGGACGGAGCCGATGGCAAGAACGCGCAAGGTACTGCCGCACCAGGTCGATGTCGCCCACCTGATCAGCACAGGTGTACTGGCAAGCGTGTGTTCGAGGCCTCTGATCGACGAGGTGCTGGCCGAGACAGGGCGAGGCAGTCAGCGCAATCGGCTACCCCACAGCCGTACGCGGCCAGAGCGCCTTCCCGCAGGCGCGCCTGCTCGGCCTGGTCGAGTGCGGCACGCACGCCATCGTGGCTGCCGGAATCGCCGCGTACGCACGCAGCGAGAAGGCGATGGCCACGGAACTGCTGCCGGGCTGGCTGCGCAAGGACATGTTGGTAATGGCCGACCGGGGCTTCTACAGCTTCAAGCTCTGGGCGCTCGCTTGCGACAGCGGCGCCACGCTGCTGTGGCGCGTGAGTTCCAACATCAAGCTGGCGGCGCAGCAGGTCCTGCCCGATGGCTCGTACCTGAGCACCGTCTTCGACAGTGAAGACAGCGCCCGGCGGCATGGCCGCACGGTGCGCGTCATCGAGTACACGCTGCGCGACTTGGCCGTCCCCACAAAGGACAGCTACCGCCTGGTGACCACTTTGCTCGACCCCGAGCAGGCGCCCGGCCAAGAATTGGCGGCGCTGTACCACGAGCGCTGGGAGATCGAGGGTGTGTTCGATGAGTTCAAGACGCACCTGCGCGCCAGCAGCACCGTGCTGCGCAGCAAGACGCCCGATCTGGTGAAGCAGGAACCGTGGGGGCTGCTGCTGGCGCACTTCGCCATCCGCCAACTCATGGCACAAGCGGCTTGGCAGCGCGCACTCGACCCGGATCGCCTGAGCTTCAGCCACGCGGCGCGCGTGATCAAACGCAAGATGCCGCAAGCCGCGGCCGTTCCCCCCTGAGCGCCTCGAAAGCTGGCGTGAGTCCCTGCTGGCCGAGATTGCCCGTGGTCGCTGCGTTAGTAGCCGCGGACGCCTCAACCCGCGCGGAGTCAAGCGCAAGATGAGCAGCTTCACCGTCCGCCATCGCGGCGCGTTGCTCCACCAGCGACATCAGCCCACGCCAGTGCTGCGTATCTGAACAGTATTGGGCCTTGACCAGGGCGCCGAGGTCGTCCATGAGCAACTCCGTCACCACCCGCAGGTACTGGCGGCGGCGGTTGGCATGGGGCGCCTTGCCATCGACGTAGTCCTCGAACGAGCGGTTGCCGGGGCCGGTTTCGCTCAGGTCCTGGCCCCACAGCAGGAACTCGATGGCATGCCAGCCCGCGCTGACGTTCTCTTCGCCGCCGCGCTCGTTGGACTTGGCGATGTTGGCCTTGGTGATCCTGGATTTGGCGTCGCCGATGAACCCGGACTGCGGCTTGCCCTGCACGTGGTCCACGTAGGACTCGTCCAGCGGCCAGGCATTCAGGCGCCCCTCGGGGCCGTGGTCGTCATCGATGGGGCCGCCGTAGAAGCGGAACGCCTCGGTCTGCCCGTAGAACTCGCGCGCGGCCAGCCAGCGCTCGCGCGCCATGCCCAGGGTCAGGGCCGAGGGGGCCGCCAGAAAGGCATGGATGGCGGCCTGCATGTCCTTGGCCGCCGCCAGGGCGTCTTCATGGCTGGCATGCACCAGTTGAGCGTAGTGCTGCGCCACGCTGGCAGCGGTCGCCGACTGCTGCGCCGTCGCGGCGCAGGGCGCGCCGAGGGCCAGGGCGACCAGGATGGGGCTAATATTACTGTGTTACAAGCGTAGTCTTGCGTTTGCCCGCAGGCAGCACGGACACCTGGGCAGCGTCTTGAGCAAGGCTGCGGCGATACGCAGCCGCAAAGTCGTGATGGACGATGGGACGTGGCGCTGCGTGCGCGGGGCTGCCGCGAGGCTTGTAATGCGTGGGTAGGGCAGGTTCTTGGCTTCGTGCAGCGTTTTTTTACCCGCACCCTCGGGATGGCGCAGTTGCTGGGCCGTCAGGAAGCCAGGCCGCGATGCTCAGGCTGGCGTGGTGATGGAACCCCCGCCAGCCCCGGCCTTCGTAGTGCCCCAGTCCCAGCTCCTGCTTGAGATCCTGGTAGTCGCGCTCGATGCGCCAGCGCATCTTGGCCTCGTAGACCATGCGCTCAAGCAGCACATCCTCATCCAGCGTGGACAGCCAGTATTTCATTGGCTCCTTGTGGCCTTCTGGCCACTCGATGAGCAGCCACTCCTCGGGTCGCTGCTCGGTGCGCAGGTGCTCACGATGGGCCGCCCGCACGCGCACGCGGGCAAAGCGCGAGCGCAGCGTGAAGTTCGTGCCTTCTCGCCATTCGATGTTCTGCCATTGATCGGCTGCCAACCCGAAGGCCACTTCCTTGACCGACAGGGGCTGCTCGTGCCGGACGTCACCCCGCCGCAGCCGGGTGGGCACGTGGCCCCGGCCGCTGTACGGCTTGGGCGGCAGCGGCGCATGCCCGGGGGGCCACACCGTCACCTGGCCTGTCACGCCCACTGCGTACGCCAGACCCATCTGGCCGAGGCGCTCGCGAAACGCCGTGTCCACGCCGTAGCCAGCATCGGCCAGCACGCAGTGCCTGGGCGCACCCTGCGCCATCAGGTGCTCGATCTGCGCCAGCGCAATCGCCGGCTTGGTGGCGAACTCCAGGCCTTGCGGAACACCGGCCTTCTTGCGCCGCTGCGGGTCATCGGCCCACTCCTGGGGCAGGTACAGCTGACAGGCGACCGGCAGGCTGCCCGCCTGGCAGGCCAGACTGACGCTGACGGCCACCTGGCAGTTGTCCTGTTTGCCCAGCATGCCGCAGTACTGGCGGGCCACGCCCACCGAATGCCGGCCTTGCTTGGGAAAGCCGGTGTCGTCCACGATCCACCAGCCGCCATCGGAAAAATCCATCGCCGGCACCACCCATTGCGCCACGCGCAGCAGCATCTGCTCGTCCGACCAGGCCGAGTCGGCCACGAAGTGGTGCAACGACTGATGGCGCGAGCGCGTGGCCGAGGGCGCCAGGTGCGCGGCCATCGGCTCCACGCTCTTGCGCTTGAGCGGGGCCATCAGCCCGGTGCAATACCCACGCAGTCCACCCTGCCGGTCGGCATGGCCCAGTCCCTCGCCCAGATGCGCCATGTAGCGCTCAAATTCCTGCAGATCCTTCATAAGGCTCACCTCCTGCTCGAAGATGTGCGCATAATGCCTTGAATTTGTTCAAATTACTAACACAGTAAGACTAAGACGCATGGGGGATAACTCCTCTGCAGACGCTGATGCCGCCCCCGCTGCGCGCTGGAAGCTACCCCCGATTCTAACTAAATGAAATTGATTCTCATCCGCATTGTTTTTGGGGTCGCGAGCCGAACCCGGCGCACAAAAAAACAAGCCCGGTCGCTGGAGGCCCGGGCTGGGTTTTGGGAGGAGGTGGAATGGGGACTCAGGCCGCCATCGGGGGCGGCTCGCCCGCCATGGGGGCTGCGTAACCTTGGGCGGGCAGGGCCGCTGGATCGGGCTCGGCGGTGCGGATGTTCTGGGCCAGCAGCCCCTTGGGACCTTGGCTGACCTCGTAGCTGACGAGCGCGCCCTCCTTCAGCGTCTTGAAGCCGTCCATGGTGATGGCGGAGAAGTGGGCGAAGACGTCGGGGCCGCCGTCTTCGGGCTCGATGAAGCCGAACCCCTTGAGGTCGTTGAACCACTTGACTCTTCCGTTGGGCATCGATGTCTCCTCTTTTGTAACTTCCGTCCTGCTGCCGCGCAGTGTGCGGCAGGCGCGCGAGGCTTGTCAATCATGGCTCGCCCGAGGGAGATGGCGTCGGCGGCCTCTTGCACCGGCCATCATCGGCCCGATATCCGGGCTGTCCGGCGCCGGCCGCTTGCCGGCGGACGGGCCGATAGAATGGATTTCATGGCCACTTCCCAACCGACTTCTCCCCCGCTCATCCCGGGCACCACCGCGCCGCAGCGGCCCCAGGAGGACGGTGGCGGCGAGGTCGTGCTCGAACGGGTTCCCAAGAAGGTCAAGCCGCCGCAGATGCACCAGGTGGTGATGCTCAACGACGACTACACCCCCATGGAATTCGTGGTGGTGGTGATCCAGGAGTTCTTCAGCAAGGACCGGGAGACCGCCACCCAGATCATGCTGAAGATCCACCTCGACGGCAAAGCCGTGTGCGGCGTCTACACCCGCGACGTGGCCGCCACCAAGGTGGACCAGGTGCTGGACGCGGCGCGGCAGGCCGGCCACCCGCTGCAGTGCGTCAGCGAGCCGATCGAATAGGCCGGTTGTCCACAAGGCCAAGGCCCATGGCGTTGAATGTTGAATATCACCGAACTTCCCTCATCTGCGGTGCTGAAAGCCTTCAGACTGTCGTAACGTAAGCCAAGGCGCAAAGGAAACACATCATGATCGCCCAGGAACTGGAAGTCAGCCTCCACATGGCCTTCGTCGAGGCCCGGCAGCAGCGCCACGAGTTCATCACCGTGGAGCACCTGCTGCTCGCCCTGCTGGACAACCCCAGCGCCGCGGAGGTGTTGCGCGCTTGCTCAGCCAACATCGACGACCTGCGCAAGTCGCTGACCAACTTCATCAAGGACAACACCCCGCAGGTGGCGGGCACGGACGACGTGGACACCCAGCCCACGCTGGGGTTCCAGCGCGTCATCCAGCGCGCCATCATGCACGTGCAGTCCACCGGCAACGGGAAGAAGGAGGTGACCGGCGCCAACGTGCTGGTCGCCATCTTCGGCGAAAAGGACTCGCACGCCGTCTACTACCTGCACCAGCAGGGCGTGACGCGCTTGGACGTGGTCAACTTCATCGCCCATGGCATCCGCAAGAGCGACCCGCCCGAGGCCGCCAAGCCGGCCGAGGGCCAAGCTGGGGGCGGGGCCGAAGGCGAGGAGGGCGGCGCCGAGAAGAGCGAGAAGGCCTCGCCGCTGGAGCAGTTCACCCAGAACCTGAACCAGGCGGCCAAGGACGGCAAGATCGACCCGCTGATCGGCCGCGACTACGAGGTCGAGCGCACCATCCAGATCCTGTGCCGCCGGCGCAAGAACAACCCGCTGCTGGTGGGTGAGGCCGGCGTGGGCAAGACGGCGATCGCCGAAGGCCTGGCTTGGCGCATCACCGAGGGCACCGTGCCCGAGGTGCTGGAAGGCGCCGTTGTCTACGCGCTCGACATGGGCGCGCTGCTGGCCGGCACCAAGTACCGCGGCGACTTCGAGCAGCGGCTGAAAGGCGTGCTCAAGAATCTGAAGGACAAGCCAGGCGCGATCCTGTTCATCGACGAGATCCACACGCTGATCGGGGCGGGCGCCGCCTCGGGCGGCACGCTGGACGCCAGCAACCTGCTCAAGCCGGCGCTGTCCAGCGGCCAGCTCAAGTGCATCGGCGCCACCACCTTCACCGAGTACCGCGGCATCTTCGAGAAGGACGCGGCGCTGTCGCGGCGCTTCCAGAAGGTCGACGTGGTCGAGCCCACGGTACCCGAGACCATCGAGATCCTCAAGGGCCTCAAGAGCCGCTTCGAGGAGCACCACAGCGTGAAGTACGCGCTGGGCGCGCTGCAGGCCGCCGCCGAGCTGTCGGCGAAGTACATCACCGACCGCCACCTGCCCGACAAGGCCATCGACGTCATCGACGAGGCCGGCGCGGCGCAACGCATCGCCGCGGCCAGCAAGCGCAAGAAGACCATCGGCAAGCACGAGATCGAGGAGATCGTCGCCAAGATCGCCCGCATTCCGCCGGCCAACGTCAGCCACGACGACCGCAGCAAGCTGCAGACGCTCGAGCGCGACCTCAAGAGCGTGGTGTTCGGCCAGGACAAGGCGCTCGACGTGCTGGCCGCCGCCGTCAAGATGGCGCGTTCGGGCCTGGGCAAGGGCGACAAGCCGATCGGCAGCTTTCTGTTCAGCGGTCCCACTGGCGTCGGCAAGACCGAGGCCGCCAAGCAGCTCGCCTACATCATGGGCGTGGACCTGATCCGCTTCGACATGTCGGAGTACATGGAGCGCCATGCGGTCAGCCGCCTGATCGGCGCGCCTCCGGGCTACGTCGGCTTCGACCAGGGCGGCCTGCTGACCGAGGCCATCACCAAGAAGCCGCACTGCGTGCTGCTGCTCGACGAGATCGAGAAGGCGCACCCGGACATCTTCAACGTGCTGCTGCAGGTGATGGACCACGGCACGCTGACGGACAACAACGGGCGCAAGGCCGACTTCCGCAACGTCATCATCATCATGACGACCAACGCGGGCGCCGAGACCATGAACAAGGCCACCATCGGCTTCACCAATCCGCGCCAGGCGGGCGACGAGATGGCCGACATCAAGCGCCTGTTCACGCCCGAGTTTCGCAACCGGCTCGACGCCATCGTCAGCTTCAAGCCGCTGGACGAGCAGGTCATCCTGCGCGTGGTGGACAAGTTCCTGCTGCAGCTGGAGCAGCAACTGGCCGAGAAGAAGGTGGAGGTCACCTTCACCGACACGCTGCGCAAGCACTTGGCCAAGAAGGGCTTCGATCCGCTGATGGGCGCGCGGCCGATGCAGCGCCTGATCCAGGACACCATCCGTCGCGCGCTGGCCGACGAACTGCTGTTCGGCCGCCTGACCGACGGCGGACGCCTGACGGTGGACCTGCAGGAGTCGGGCGAGGTGCTGCTCGACATCGCCCCGCTGCCCAGGAGGGAGCGTGCCAAGGGCTCCGAGCCGGCGGAGCCGGAAGAGGAAGTCGCGGCGGACTGAAGGCTCAGGCCGTCACGAAAAAGGCTGGTTGCGAAAGCAGTCAGCCTTTTTGCTATTATTTGTATAGCTATTGGAGATTAATTGGTGCGGGCTGCAAGCCGATTTGGCTTGAATTCCGATTCTCTAGCCAGGCCGCCGACGTTCGGACCGCACCACCACCCAGGCGGCGCCCGCCACCATCAGCGCCAGGCCATACCACGTCAGGGCATAGACGGCATGACTGTTGTGGAAGCGCACCACGGTCATGCCGGGGCGGGGGCCGTCGGCCGCGCTGGCCCGTACTTCCCCCGCGAGCGGCGTGGAATGTTGGCCAGGCAGGCCGGCGTCGATGAAGAAAGGCGCCGCAGGCGCCAACCCCTGTGTCTCCGACATGGCCTGCACATCCCGCGAGTGCCAGCGCTGGGCCTGCGCATCGTTGTGGCGCAGGAAGCCGCCCTCGGGCTCGCTCATGCGCAGCAGACCCGTGATCGTGACGTCCACGTTCGCCGCGGACGTCTGGGGCGTGACCCAGTCCTTGCGTGCCGACGCGGCCACGAAGCCGCGGTTGATCCAGACATGTGACCCGTCGGGCAGCCGCAGCGGCGTCATGACCCAGAAGCCGGCGCCCAGTTCGGTGGCCGCCTGGGCCAGCAGCGTCTTGTCGGTGATCAGGCGGCCGTTCGTCCGGACCGGCAGGTACTCGTGCCGCGCGGCGTTGACGGCGGTCCACGGGCCAACGTCCGCCAGCGGCACGGGCGCCAGGTGAAGACGCTGCTCCACCCTTTCGATCAGAGCCAGCTTCCAGGCGCGGCGCTGTACCTGCCAGGTTCCCAGTGCGACGAACCCGATGAACAAGGCGACGCCCGCCATCGCGAGCACCGCCCGGGTCAGGCGGGAGTGCGGACGCGCCTGCTCGAGAGGGTGCGCGGGTTCAGTTCGTGGCCGCGCCGCCATAGCCCTGCCGCGCCGCAGGCGTCTCGGCAGCGGCGGGCGTCCTCTCTGCGGCCGCCGCCGCGTGCTCGCCGTGGCCTGGCATCATGAGCGTGTTCATGTGGAGCATGACCCACAAGGTGCCGGCGATGGTGACGGCCACGAAGACAATGGAGAAGATGGTGGACAGCAGGGTCCAGCCGCCTTCCGCCTTGCCGTTCATGTGCAGGAAGCAGACCATGTGCACCAGGATCTGCACCACGGCGAAGCTGCCGAGCGCCAGCACGGCGGTGCCGCGGTCGTCGATGACCTTGGCCATGACCAGCCAGAAGGGGATCGCCGTCAGGACGACCGACAGGAAGAAGCCGATGATGTAGGCCGAAACCGTGCTGTGCGGGCCGTCATCGTGGTGATGATCGTCGTGCCCGTGGGCCGCGCCCCCGTGAACATCTTGCGCGCTCATTGCAGCACTCCCATCAGGTACACGAAGGTGAAGACGCCGATCCAGACCACATCCAGGAAGTGCCAGAACATGGACAGGCACATCAGGCGTCGCTTGTTCTCGCGGATCAAGCCGTGCTTGCTGATCTGCAGCATCAGCACCACGAGCCAGATCAGGCCGAAGGTGACGTGCAGCCCGTGGGTGCCCACCAGCGTGAAGAAGGCCGAGAGGAAGGCGCTGCGCTGCGGTCCCGCGCCCTGATGGATCAGGTGCGCGAACTCGTACAGCTCCAGCGCCAGGAAGCACAGGCCGAACAGGCCCGTGACCAGCAGCCAGCCCAGCGTGGCGCGCACCTTCATCCTCTGCTTGGACAGCATGGCGAAGCCGAAGGTGATGGACGACATCAGCAGGAACGCGGTGTTGAGGGCCACCAGCGTCAGGTCGAACAACTGCGCGCCGGTGGGGCCGGCCGCGTAGCTGCGGCCCAGCACGCCGTAGGTGGCGAACAGCGCCGCGAAGATGAGGCAGTCGCTCATCAGGTAGAGCCAGAAACCCAGGGCGGTGCCGTTCTCGGGATGGGGTTCGTGCGCGAGGTGGAATTCGCGCGCCGGCAGCGCGGCGCTCATGGTGCCGCCCGTGGCAGCGGCTTGGTAGCGGATGTCAGACATGGCTGGCCAGCAGTTGTTGTGTGCGCAGGTTCTCGGTGTCCGTCACTTGGACGGCCGGGATGTGGTAGTCGCGCTTGTAGTTGAAGGTATGGATGATGGCGGCCAGGATCATCGCCGCGAACGATGCCGCGGCCAGCGGCCACATGTGCCAGATCAGCGCGAAGCCCAGCACCAGCGAGAGTCCCGAGATCACCACGCCGGCGGCGGTGTTGGCCGGCATGTGGATGGGCTGGAAGCCGGTGAGCGGACGCTGGTAGCCGTGCTTCTTCATGTCCCACCAGGCGTCGATCTCGTGCACCACGGGCGTGAAGGCGAAGTTGTACTGGGGCGGGGGCGAGGAGGTCGCCCATTCCAGCGTGCGGCCGTCCCAGGGATCGCCCGTGGCGTCGCGCAACTGGTCGCGCCGCAGGTAGCTCACCACGATCTGGATCAGGAAGCTGGCGATGCCCAGCGCGACGATGCCGGCGCCGGCGGCGGCGACCACGAACCAGATCTGCAGGGATGGGGTCCTCGAAGTGGCTGACGCGGCGGGTGATGCCCATCAGGCCCAGGATGTACAGGGGCGTGAAGGCGACCCAGAACCCGATCAGCCAGCACCAGAACGAGCACTTGCCCCAGAACTCGTCGAGCTTGTAGCCGAAGGCCTTGGGATACCAGAAATTGATGCCCGCGAACAGGCCGAACACCACGCCGCCGATGATCACGTTGTGGAAGTGCGCGATCAGAAAGAGGCTGTTGTGCAGCACGAAGTCGGCCGGGGGCACGGCCAGCAGCACGCCGGTCATGCCGCCGATGGCGAAGGTCACCATGAAGGCCACCGTCCACATCATGGGCAGCTCGAAGCGGATGCGGCCCTTGTACATGGTGAACAGCCAGTTGAAAATCTTGGCGCCCGTCGGGATCGAGATGATCATCGTCGTGATGCCGAAGAAGGTGTTCACGCTGGCGCCCGAACCCATGGTGAAGAAGTGGTGCAGCCACACCAAGTACGACAGGATGGTGATGCACACCGTCGCGTACACCATGGAGGTGTAGCCGAACAGGCGCTTGCGGCAGAAGGTCGCCACCACCTCGGAGAAGATGCCGAAGGCGGGCAGGACCAGGATGTACACCTCGGGGTGGCCCCAGATCCAGATCAGGTTCACGTACAGCATGGCGTTGCCGCCCAAGTCGTTCGTGAAGAAGTTGGTGCCGGCGTAGCGGTCCAGCGACATCAGCGCCAGCGCGGCTGTCAGCACCGGGAAGGTGGCCACGATCAGCGCGTTGGTGCACAGGGCGGTCCAGGTGAAGACGGGCATCTTCATGAGGGTCATGCCGGGCGCGCGCATTTTGATGATGGTGACGATCAGGTTGATGCCCGACAGCGTCGTGCCCACCCCCGCGATCTGCAGCGACCAGATGTAGTAGTCCAGCCCCACGCCCGGGTTTTGTGTTCCCAGGTTGGACAGCGCCAGCCAACCCGAGGTCGAGAACTCTCCCAGGAACAGCGATAGCATCACCAGCACGGCGCCGGAGGTGGTCATCCAGAAGCTGAAGTTGTTCAGGAACGGGAAGGCCACGTCGCGCGCGCCAATCTGCAGCGGCAGGAGGTAGTTCATGAAGCCCGTGACCAGCGGCATGGCCACGAAGAAGATCATGATCACGCCGTGGGCGGTGAAGATTTGGTCGTAGTGGTGCGGCGGCAGGTAGCCCACGTTGTCGCCGAAGGCTATCGCCTGTTGCAGCCGCATCATGATGGCGTCGGAGAAGCCGCGCAGCAGCATCACGATGCCCAGGATGATGTACATGATGCCGATCTTCTTGTGATCGATGCTGCAGATCCAGTCGTGCCAGAGAGGTCCCCAGAGGCGGAACTTGGTGAGGGCGGCCACCATCACGATGCCTCCCAGCACCACGGCGACGAAGGTCCACAGTAGGATCGGCTCGTGCGCCATCGGTATGGAGTCCCAGGTCAATCGACCCAGAAGCGGATGGGACAGGGTAGCTGCTTGTTCTGACATATCCAAGTCTCTCAGGAGGTGGAGCGCTGCCGACCGGCGTTCGCCGCGATCGCCGATTTCATTGCAGGGTGGTGGCGCCTGGCAGACCGCGCGCGTCCAGGGGGGCCAGTACCAGCGGGCCGCTGTCCGCCGAGCACATGTCCCGCGGCAGGTTCAGGCCCACGGCCTTCGCGTAGGCTTCGCCGCCCATGGCATTGATGGCCATCATCTGGCGCATGCATATCTGGCCGTCCTCGACGCAACGGTTGAGCACCTTGTCGTACAGATCCTTTTCCACGATCGAGAAGCGCTGGACGGGATCGCGCTCGCTGGGCTTGGCCAGGGCCAGGTAGGTGGCGCGGTCCAGGGGCTTGCCCTCGGCCTTGGTTTTTTCCACCCAGTGGGTGAAGTCGCTGTCGCTCAGGCCGTGGAACTTGAACGTCATGCCCGAGAACCCGGCGCCGCTGTAGTGCGAACCCATGCCGGGGAACACGCCGGGCTTGTTGACCACGGCATTGAGCTGGGTCTGCATGCCAGGCATGGCGTAGATCATGCCGGCCAGGTCGGGCACGTAGAAGGCATTCATCGTCGAGGTGGCCGTCAGCTTGAACAGGATGGGGCGATCCACGGGTGCGGCCAGTTCATTCACCGTGGCGACGCCGTACTCGGGATAGCAGAACAGCCACTTCCAGTCCATGGCCACCACCTGCACCTCCAGGGGCTCCACGTTGGTTGGCAGGGAGCGGGCGGAGTCGATGCGGTCGAGGGGGCGGTAGGCGTCCAGCTTGTGCGTGCCGATCCACGTCAGCGCGCCCAGCGCAATGACGATGAACAGGGGCACCGTCCAGATCACCAGCTCCAGCATCGTCGAGTGATGCCAGTCGGGGTCGTACTCGGCCTCGGTGTTCGACTGCCGGTACTTCCAGGCGAACAACAGCGTCAACAGGATCACCGGAACGATGATGATGAGCATCAGCACCGTCGCGGTGACCACCAACTGCCCTTGCTGAGCGGCGATGTCTCCTGCGGGATTCAAAACGACGGCTTTGTCACAGCCCGTCAGACTGGCCATCGAAACGGCTGCCGCAAGCCACGCAAGCCCACGAAGTTCCTTGGTTTTCAGCATGCTGGAGACGCGTCGAGGCGCGTTTTTCTTTTGAGGATTAGGGCCGGATGAGTGGAAACAACCAATGGTCAAGGATCAGTGTCAACCAATGGCAGATTCATGGTGGCGAGCAATTAGTATGCATCAAGCTCGGCGCTGAAACCACTATTGCGAAGTGCGAAAAATCAGTGTAGAACAGGCCGCCTCCTCACGTCATGTACCATTTGCCCATGAGCACCATCAGCTATCCGCCTTCGTCCATGGGTCATCATGGCGCTCCTGCAGGCTCCGCGCACGATGACATCACTCCGGGCGAAGTGGCCGTCGGCGTGATCATCGGCCGGTCTTCCGAGTACTTCGATTTCTTCGTATTCGGCATCGCCTGCGTCCTGGTGTTTCCGTCCCTGCTGTTTCCCTTTCTGTCTCGGCTCGACGGTACGCTGATGGCCTTCGCCATCTTTTCCCTGGCCTTCATCGCCCGTCCCTTCGGCACCGCCTTGTCCATGGCCATCCAGCGCCGCTGGGGGCTGGCCTTCAAGCTCACGATCGCGCTGTTCCTGCTTGGCAGCTGCACCGTGAGCATGGCCTTCCTGCCCAGCTACGAGAGCCAGGGCGCACTGGCGATCTGGGCCCTCGTGCTGCTGCGCATCGGCCAGGGTCTGGCGCAAGGCGGCTCCTGGGATGGCTTGCGCACCCTGTTGGCCTTGACCGCCCCCGAGAACCGACGCGGCTGGTACGCCATGATCGGACAGCTCGGCGCGCCCGTCGGGTTCGTGCTGGCGGCCGCCCTGTTCGCGTACTTCCACAGCTCGCTCACCGAGGCCGAGTTTCTCGACTGGGGCTGGCGCTACCCCTTCTGCGTGGCGTTCGCCATCAACGTCGTGGCGCTGTTCGCGCGCTTGCGCCTGGTCGTCGATCCCACCTACGCCGCCAGGCTCGAACAACTCGAGTTGGAGCCGGCCAGGGTGCGCGAGTTGCTGGATGCCGAAGGCGGCAACGTGGCGATCAATTCCTTCGTCGCGCTGGCCAGCTTCGCGCTGTTCCATCTGGTCACGGTGTTTCCGCTGTCCTGGATCATGATTTTTTCCTACCAGCCGGTGGCCGAAGTCCTGAGCACGCAGATCGTCGGCGCCTGCTGCGCGGCGGTGGCCATCGTGCTCTCGGGCGTTCTCGCGGACCGCTTCGGCCGGGCGGGCGTCCTGCTGGCGGCTTCGGTGCTGATCGGGGTTTTCAGTCTTGTGATTCCCATGCTGCTCGGCGCTGGCGCGGCGGGACAGAAAACCTTCATCATCGTCGGCTTCATCCTGTTGGGGTTGTCCTACGGCCAGTCCTCGGGCGTGGTGACGTCCAACCTGCCTAAGCGTCTTCGCTATACCGGCGCCGCGATCTCGACCGACGTGGCCTGGCTGATCGGCGCGGCCTTCGCGCCCTTGGTGGCGCTGGGGCTGTCGTCCCGCTTCGGGCCGGTGGCCGCAGGGCTGTACCTGCTCTCCGGTGTGGTCTGCACCTTGATTGCGCTGTGGGTTGGGCGCGCCACATCGCGCGAGTAGGCTCGTCGCCCGGCGTCGCCCACTTCCTGTCCCGCACTTTCCTCCGCACGGATTGGGCCGGCGCGGGGAGCGCATTGGTTATGCTGGCGCCGATGACCACGCCCACCTTTCTCTGGCACGACTACGAGACCTTCGGCACCACCCCCCGGCGCGACTGGCCCGCGCAGTTCGCCGCCCTGCGCACCGATGCCGAGCTGAACGAGGTGGGCGAGCCGCTGGTGCTCTACTGCCAGCCGCCGCAGGATCGCCTGCCCGAGCCTGAAGCCTGCCTGATCACCGGCATCACGCCGCAGGACTGCGCCGCCAGGGGCTTGCTCGAGCACCGCTTCGCCGAGCAGATCAACGCCGCGCTCGGCCAGCCCGGCACCATCGGCGCGGGCTACAACTCCATCCGCTTCGACGACGAGGTGACGCGCTTCCTGCTTTGGCGCAACCTCATCGACCCCTATGCGCGCGAATGGCAGAACGGCTGCGGCCGCTGGGACCTGCTGGACGTGGCGCGCTGCGCCCACGCGCTGCGGCCCGAGGGCATCGACTGGCCGCTGGGCGACGACGGCCTGCCGACCTTCCGGCTGGAAAAACTCAGCGCCGCCAATGGCCTGGTCCACACGCAGGCGCACGACGCGCTGTCCGACGTGCGCGCCACCATCGCGCTGGCGCGGCTGATCCGCGCCCGGCAGCCCAAGCTGTTCGACTTCTGCCTGTCGCTGCGCAAGAAGGATCGGGTGGCGCAGGAGTTGGGCCTGCCCACCACCCTGCGCGAGGCCCGGCCCTTCCTGCACGTCAGCGGCCGCTTCGGCGCCGCGCGCGGCTGCATCGCCGTGATGGCGCCGCTGGCCATGCATCCCACCAACCGCAACGAGCTGCTCGCCTGGGACCTGTCGGCCGACCCGTCCGAACTGGCCGCGCTGACCGCCGACGAAGTGCGCGCGCGCCTGTTCACCGCCACCGCCAACCTGCCCGAGGGCGTGGCGCGCTTGCCCGTCAAGGGCGTGCACCTGAACAAGTCGCCCATCGTTATCGGCAACCTCCGGACGCTGCGGCCCGAGCTGGCCGAGCGCTGGGGCATTGACTTCGGCGTGGCGCAGACGCACTTCGAGCGCCTGCGCGCGCTGCCCGACCTGAGCGCGCTGTGGGCCCAGGTCCACGCGCGCCCGGCGGGCGAGGGCGCGGTGGACGTGGACGAGGACCTGTACGGCGGCTTCCTGGGCGACGCCGACCGCCGCCGCCTGGAGAAGCTGCGCGCCCTCCACCCGCGGGAACTGGCCGTGGCCCGCGCCGGCTTCGACGACGAGCGCCTGGCCGAACTGCTGCTGCGCTACCGCGCGCGCAACTTCCCCGACACCTTGAGCGCGCAGGACGCCGCCCGCTGGCAGGCGCACCGTCAGGCGCGCCTGATCGGGGGCGAGGGCGGCGCTCTCACGCTGCAAGCCCTGGCCGACCGCATCGACGCGCTGGCCGAGACGGTGCAAGACGAGCGTGGGCAGGCCGTGCTGGAGGCCCTGTACGACTGGGCCGAGCAGATCGCGCCGGAAGCCTGAACGCTACTGAAAAAATAGCTTCTGCCGCAATACCGGCACGGGCCTTCGGTTGTTTTTATTCAAAAACCACCTGCCAAGAAGTCACGCCGCCGGCCGCACCACTTCCAGCAGCCGGTCCAGCCCGCCCGCGTCGATCGCCACCATGGCCTGCGCGCGCACGGCGGGCTTGGCGTGGTAGGCCACCGACAGGCCGGCCTCGCCCATCATCGGCAGGTCGTTGGCGCCGTCGCCCATGGCGATGGCCTGCGCTGGCGCGATGCCCAGGCGCGCGCAGGTCTCCAGCAGCATGCGGCGCTTCTCGGCGCCGTCGCAGATGTCGCCCCAGGGCTGGTCCACCAGCCGGCCGGTGAGCGCGCCGCCTTCCACGCCCAGCAGGTTGGAGCGCGTGAAGTCCAGCTTCAGCCGGTCGCGCAGCCGGTCGGTGAAGAAGGTGAAGCCGCCCGACACCAGCAGCGTCTTCAGCCCCGCCGCCTGGCAGGCCGCCACCAGCTCGGCCGCGCCCGGGTTCAGGCGCAGGCGCTCGGCGTACACCCGCTCCAGGTGCGACACCGGCACGCCCTGCAGCAGCGCCACGCGGCGGCGCAGGCTGTCCTTGTAGTCGACGATCTCGCCGCGCATGGCGGCCTCGGTGATGGCGGCCACCTCGGCCTTGCGCCCGGCGGCGTCGGCGATCTCGTCCACGCACTCGATGTTGATCAGCGTGGAGTCCATGTCGAAGGCGATCAGCCTGAAGTCGCGCAGGGCCAGGGGCGCCGCGATGCCGCGCACCGTCAGGCCCGGGCTGATCTCGCGCGCATCATGGGCAGGGGGAGTGGAGTTCATATGCTTCTGATTTAATAGCTGTTCGCGCTTGATGGATGCGGGCTGGAGCCTGAAAAACCATGAATTATCCATGCCTCGGCGCGCGCAGCCCCAGCAGGGCGCGCAGCGCTGGCTCCACCGCATCCATGGGCAGATGGCCGGCCATCACGAGCTGCGCCAGGCCGTGCACCGTGCCCCAGAGGGCCGCGCCCAGCGCGTCGCCATCGACGTCGGGCACGTCGTCGGCCTGCTGTAGGGCGGCCACGCAGTCGCGCAGCAGCGCCTCGTTGGCGGCGATGAGCGGGGCCGAGTCGGCGTTGGGCGCGCCGGGCGGGCAGAGCTGGGCGTCGAACACCAGCGCGAAGGCGTTGGGCTGCTCGTGCGCGAAGCGCACGTAGGCCAGGCCCAGGGCGATCAGCCGCTCCACTGGCGCGCGGCGACGCGCCACGGCGGTCTGCTGCGCCTGCAGAAACCGGCGCATGCACTCGGCACCCACGGCCTTCAGCAGGCTGTCGCGGTCGGCGAAGTAGTGGTAGGGCGCGGCATGGCTCACGCCCGCGGCGCGGGCCACCTCGCGCAGGCTGAGCTGCGTGGCCGGACGCGTGGCCAGCAGCTCGAAAGCCGCTTCCAGCAAGGCCTGGCGCAGGTTGCCGTGGTGGTAAGGATGATCGGATTCGATGGAACTTGACATGAGAAAAATTCTAGCCGGCACTGCGCTCGACATTATCTTTACGTTGTCAAGATTACCGATTGAAACCCACTGTTGAAAGGAAGCCGCCATGTCCGCCGTGCTCGTCATCGACGCCCATCCCGACCCCGGCTCGTTGTGCGCGGCGCTGGCCGGGCGCTACGCCGAATCGGCGCGCCAAGCCGGCGCCGATGTGACGGTGCTGGCGCTGCGCGATTTGCGCTTCGATCCCCTCCTGCACCAAGGCTACCGGGGCGAGCAGCCGCTGGAGCCCGACCTGCGGCACGCCCAGCGCCTGATCGACGCCAGTACGCACCTGTGCCTGGTCACGCCCCTGTGGTGGGGTTCGGTGCCGGCGCTGCTGAAGGGCTTCTTCGACCGCGCATTCCAGCGCGGCTGGGCCTACCGCTACCAGCCCAATGGCGACCCGCTGGGCCTGCTCGGCGGCCGCTCGGTGCGCGTGCTGCTGACCACCGACTCGCCCGGCTGGTACCTGCGCCTACTGCAAGGCGACCCGACGGTGAGGCAACTGGTGCGCAGCACGCTGCGCTTCTGCGGCTTCAAGCCGGTGCGGGTGACGCGCTTCGGCCCGGTGCACGACAGCACGCCGCCAGCACGCGCGGGCTGGCTGGACCGGGCCGCCGCCGTGGGTGCGCGGGACGCCGCCCGCCTGAGGCGCCGCGCCGAGCCGGTGGCGTCGGCGGGCTGACCGCCACGGCGTTCAACGCTCGGCGTTGCGGGCCGCGAACGGGAACACGCTGGCCCAAGGCCGCGTCTCGGGCAGCACGTAGACCACGCCGGTGGCGCGGCTGAACAACGGGTCGATGTGGCGGTCGTAGAAGCCGGCCGGCACGTTGATGCAGCCGAAGGAAATGCGGTTGTCGGCCAC
Source organism: Ottowia sp. (assembly GCF_016703145.1). GTDB lineage: Bacteria > Pseudomonadota > Gammaproteobacteria > Burkholderiales > Burkholderiaceae_C > Ottowia. Next base: position 1,315,450 of record NZ_JADJCO010000003.1, read on the forward strand.
CGAGGGCGTCCGCAGGCGCTCGTGGCGCGCCTCGCCCGGCACGTCGCGCACGCGGTGCATGGACAGGGCGGCGTCGTAGTCGAGCCAGACGATGTCCTCGCCCCGCAGGTTGCGCCCGCCCTCGGTGACGTAGCGGCCGGCCGAGGTGACCTTTTCGTGCGGCCGCACCTTGGCCAGCGGGCGGGTGCCGATGTCGGCCGGCGCCGCGTCGCCCCGCGCCTGGCCCACCAGCACCGGGCTGCTGGCCACCGGGCGGCCCTGGCCGTCGAACACCCACAGCGTGGCGGCCGGCTTGTCGAGCACGGCGAAGGCGCGCCCGCCCGCGTCGGCCACCTGCACCACGTCCGCCGCGAAGCGCCGCGCCAGCGCGTCGTCGGCCGCGGCGGCGGGCGCGCCGGCGAGGGCGAGCAGCAGGGCCAGGGCGGTGGACGGAGACAGGTGCATCGTGCAATCCGTGGATCGGAGGACGGGGAATGATTATCGGGTATTACCCCACTAGAACTGGTAAGAACGCCACCCGGAGACACCCCTCATGCCCACCACGCTCACCATCAAGGGCCAGGTCACCATCCCCAAGCGGATACGCGACGCGCTGGGCCTGACGCCCGGCACGCTGATCGACTTCGCCGTCAACCACGACGGCGAAGTGGTGCTGCACAAGGCCGCCGGCCCGCGCGGCAAGGCCGACGTGCCCTGGCGCACGCAAGACCTCATGGCCCTGCTGCGGGGCTGAACCGCATGCTGGTGGACACCAACGTCCTCGTGGACGTGCTGGCGAACGACCCCGAGTGGGCCGACTGGTCGATCGCGCAACTGCGCGCCCAGGCGCAGATCCACCGCCTGCACATCAACCCCGTGATCCATGCCGAGCTGTCGCTCACGTTCAGCACCGTCGAGGCGTTGGAAGGCACCCTGGCGGCGCTGCAAATCCCCGTGACAGAAATTCCCCGGCCCGCGTTGTTCCTGGCGGGCAAGGCGTTCGTGCAATACCGCCGCCGGGGCGGCACCAAAAGCAACGTGCTGGCCGACTTCATCATCGGCGCGCATGCGGCGGTGGCGGAGTGGCCGGTGCTGACGCGGGATGTGAGAAGGTATGTCGGCTATTTCCCGACCGTCGCGCTCGTGTCGCCTGATTGAAGGCCATCGAAGCCCATGTGCCGCTGGACGATTGGGCGCGCACGGTGTACGAGGGCAGCGGCCACATCCGCTGGCGGTCCATCTTTGCGTTCGCGTCGGTGGGAATGGTCAAGGGCGGGTATGTGACCAAGGCGCGTGACATCTGGATTCTTCATCGAAGACTGATTCGGAGCTCACTTCAGGCTGCGCTGCGCCCGCGCGCAGATGCGCCGCGTGGCGGGGCCGGGGCTGCCTTGCAGCCACTGGTTGCACAGCCCGCGCACCCAGTCGGGCCGGCTCTTGCCCGCATCGTTGAGCCAGTTGGCCACCGAGTCCTGCACGTAGGCGCTGGGGTCGGCGCGCAGCGGCGCGAGCAGGGGCAGGGCGGCTTCGGGGCGGCTTTTGAGTTCTGCGATGTGCGCGCACCAGACGCCGCGCGGGCGCAGGGCCTCGCTGGCGAAGCGGCGCAGGCGCTCGGAGGGCGAATCCGTCCACGTGGCCAGCAGCGCGATGGCCTCGGGCAGTTGCCGCGCGAGCTGCGGGCGCACGGCCAGCCAGGCCCATTCGCGCACGCCGAAGTGCGCATCGTCGGCCAGCGGGCGGATGGCGGCCAGCCGCGCGGGCAGGTCGAGGCCGGGCTGCGCGCCGACCATGAAGCAGGCCCAGCCACGCACCGTGTCGGCGGGGTGGGCGCGGCAGGTGCCGATGCCGGGGCTACCCAGTTCCTGCAGCAGCAATGCACCGATGCGCTCCATGCGTTTGAGGATGCCGAGGCGGCAGGCGTCCTCGGCGGCGCCGTGGATCGGCCGTGGCAGATCGGGGAACACGGTGCGCAGCAGCCGGCCCTGGTCGAGCGCCAGGCCTTCGGCGAGCGTGGCCGTGGGCAGCACGCCGCGCGAGAGCGCATCCAGCACCTCGGCCGGAATGTCCGCCGCGCGCGTGGCGCCCTTGTGCTCAGGCGGTGCCATGCGCGGCGCCGGTGTTGGTGGCCACCTTGTCGAGCAGGCGCGCCAGTTGCGTGCGTTCGGTGGCGGTCAGGTTGCCGAACAGGCCCGCGATCCACAGGCCGTGCTGCTCGAACAGCTTGCGCGCGAGCTGCTGGCCCTGGCGCGTGAGCCGGATGCGCAGCGCGCGCCGGTCGCCAGGCTCGGCGTGGCGCTCGATGAGCGCCTCGCGCTCCAGCCCGTCGAGCAGGCCGGTGACGGTGGCGCGCGTCACGCCCGCCTGCTCGGCCAGCAGGTTGGGCGCCAGGCCATCGGGCGCGGCGTCCAGCAGGAACAGCATCACGAACCGGCCTTCCGACAGGCCGTGCGGCGCGAGCAGCGTGGCGCAGTCGCGGTCGATGCGGGCGGCCAGCGACAGGGTCTGGAAGCACAGGCGGATGGCCGGCAGGTCGGGCAGCCCGCGCCGTTCGGCCTCGTTCAGCAGGGCGAGGTACTTCTGTTCGAGTTCCATCATGCAGCCGTCATATGGTATGGCGGCTGATTATATGGAGATGATCTCATTGGACTGCTGGCAGCCGGGCCAGCCACTGGCGTCACCCATGGCGCTCGATAGACTTCGCACCATCCCATCGGCAATTTCACAACCACCAGGAGACACCATGAGCATCGATCCGCGCTTTTCCGTTCTCGTCGACGGCTACACCTATTTCGAGTGCCCGCGCTGGCACGAGGACCGGCTGTGGCTGTCGGACTTCTACACCGGCCAGGTGATCCGCGTGGCGCTGGACGGGCAGGTGGAGCGAATGGCCGACGTGCCGCAGCAGCCTTCCGGGCTGGGCTGGCTGCCGGACGGCCGGCTGCTGATCGTCTCGATGCGCGATCGCAAGCTGCTGCGCCGCGAGCCGAATGGCCAACTGGTGGTGCATGCCGATCTGTCCGGCATGGCCGCCGGGCATCTCAACGACATGGTGGTGGACGCGCAGGGCCGCGCCTACGTGGGCAACTTCGGCTTCGACCTGATGGGCGGCGGCACACCCGCCACGGCGGTGCTGGCGCGCGTCGATCCCGACGGGTCGGTACACCGCGCGGCCGATGGCCTGTACTTTCCCAACGGCTCGATGATCACGCCGGACGGCCGCACGCTGATCGTGTGCGAGACCATCGGCAACCGCATCTCGGCCTTCGACATCGCCGCCGACGGCAGCCTGGGGCCGCGCCGCGACTGGGCCTGCTTCGGCGACCCGCCGCCGCTGACCGACGTCGCCAGCGCGATGGGCGCCCTGAAGGCGCTGCCCGACGGCGCCACGATGGACGCCGAGGGCGCCGTCTGGTTCTCCGACAGCGGGCGCAACTGCGTGGTGCGCGTGGCGCCGGGCGGCGAGGTGCTGGACACCCTTTCGACAGGTTCGATGGGTACTTTTGCCTGCGCGCTCGGCGGCCCGGACGGCCACACGCTGTTCATCTGTGTGGCGCCGGACTTCCACGAGGAAGCGCGCAAGGCGGCGCGCGAAGCGGCGGTGTGGACGACGCGCGTGCAGGTGCCGCACGCGGGACGGCCTTGAGCGCGGCTTTCAGGTGCGGGCGCGCGCTCGGATGGACCCGAATTGCCTCCTCCATCAAAGTATTACCTATTTATAATCGGTAAAACTTTTCTCTCCGGACGCTGCCACCATGCCCACCACGCTCACCGTCAAAGGCCAGGTCACCATTCCCAAGCAAATCCGCGACGCGCTGGGTCTCACGCCCGGCAGCGCGGTGGACTTCGCCGTCAACCGCGATGGTGAAGTGGTGCTGCACAAGGCCGCCGGCCTGCGCGGCAAGACGCACAAAACGCCGCCCGACCGCTTCGACGCCGCGCGCGGCAAGGCCGACGTGCCCTGGCGCACGCAAGAACTGATGGCCCTGCTGCGGGGTTGAGCCCGATGCTGGTGGATACCAATGTCCTGGTGGACGTGCTGGAAAACGACCCGGAATGGGCCGACTGGTCCATCGCCCAACTGCGCGCGCAGGCGCAAATCCATCGCCTGGCCATCAACCCCGTGATCTACGCCGAGCTCTCGCTCACCTTCAGCACCGTGGAGGCGCTGGACGAAACACTCGCGGCGCTGCAAATCCCCGTCATCGAAATGCCCCGACCCGCACTGTTCCTGGCCGGCAAAGCCTTCGTGAAGTACCGCCGCCAGGGTGGCGCCAAGACCAACGTGCTGGCTGACTTCTTCATCGGCGCCCACGCGGCGGTGGCGGGCTGGCCGGTGCTGACGCGGGATGTGCGGCGGTATGCGGGGTACTTTCCGACGGTGCAGCTCCTTGCACCCGAAAAATGAGAAACGAAAACAGATGCCAACGTTGAACTGGATCGGCAAGGACGCCGTTGTCAAACACCACAAGGAAGTGCCTTTCCGCCTGCTCGAACCCGTGCCCGAACTGAGCTGCGGAAATTTGCGGGGGGGGGGGTAAACCCTGATAAGCAGGATGAGGGCAACCTCATCGTCCAGGGCGACAACCTGCACGCCCTGAAGGCGCTGCTGCCGCGCTACGCGGGGCAGGTCAAGTGTATCTACATCGACCCGCCGTACAACACGGGCAACGAGGGCTGGGCCTACAACGACAACGTCAACAGCCCGGAGATTCGCAAGTGGCTGGGCGAGGTGGTCGGCAAGGAAGGCGAGACGCTGGACCGACACGACCGCTGGCTGTGCATGATGTATCCGAGGCTGGTGCTGCTCAGGCAGTTTCTGCGCGGGGATGGGGCGATTTTTGTTTCTATTGACGATAACGAGGTGGCGAACCTGCGTTTGTTGATGGATGAGGTTTTTGGGTCTAGAAATTTCCTATGTACTTTTGCTTGGGAAAAACGATATGCGCCGCCGCCAGATACCAAAGATATTGGATATCTACATGAATCGTTGATGGCGTATCGGGCAAGCGCCCAATTCCAGCGCAATCTTTTGCCATTGACTGAAGACCAAACTGGCCGCTACAAGAATCCTGACCATGATGCTCGTGGGTCATGGAAGGCGATGGACTACACATGCCGCTACACATCGGATGAGCGACCTAATCTTTACTACGCCATTCGCCAGCCCAATACAGAGGAGGAAATTTGGCCGAAGCGAACGCGAGTTTGGGCTATGTCGCGTGAAGTGCATGAACGTAACGAGTCGGAAAAAAGAATCTGGTGGGGAGTAAAGGGAGTCAACAGTGTTCCTGCACTCAAGAATTTTCTCTCCGAAATTCAGCAGGGCATGATGCCCGTTTCACTGTTGAAGCACGATAGCGTTGGTCACACGGATGAGGCCGCGAAAGAATTGCGGAATTTGGTGCCAGACGTGAAGTTCACGCCCAAGCCAGCGCGATTGATCCAGCATTTGCTGAAAATTGCCAGCGATAAGGATTCCCTCATCCTTGACAGCTTCGCTGGCTCCGGCACCACGGCTCATGCCGTCCTCAAACAAAATGCCGAAGACGGTGGCAATCGCCGCTTCATCTTGGTGGAGATGGACGGTGGCATTGCGAAGAACGTCACCGCTGAGCGCGTGCGCCGTGTGGCGCAGGGCTACACCAACGCCAAGGGCGAGGCCATGCCCGGCCTGGGCGGCGGTTTCCAGTTCTGCCGTTTATCCGAGCATCCTCTGTTCGACGCCGATGGTCACATCCGCACCGATGTGAAGTTTGCCCAATTGGCCGAGTTCGTCTGGTTCGCCGAAACAGGCATGGGATATATGGGACAAGCCGATTCGCCGCTTTTGGGCGCGCACGATGGCCGTGCGATCTACCTGCTCTACAACGGCATCCTCAAGGACCACACCGCCACTGGTGGCAACGTGCTTACCGGTCCGGTGTTCGACGTGCTGCCCAAGTTCGCTGGCCCCAAAGTGATCTACGCCGCCGCCAACCGCATAGGCGGCCGGGCTGCACGTGAGGGCATCACCTTCAAGCAAACCCCTTATGCGCTGGAGGTGTAAGCCATGACGACGTTCGCGCCCAAGACCTACCAGCAGCAAGTGCTCGACAGCGTCGAGGCCTATTTCAAGGCCTGCCACGAGCTGCCGTCGGCATCGATCGCCTTCACCGCCACCACGGAGCGGCTGTGGGGCCGAGGCAATGCGTACCACCCGCTGTCGGGCTTTCCGGCCGACATGCCTTACTTTTGCCTGCGCGTGCCCACTGGCGGCGGCAAGACCTGGCTGGCGGCCAAGAGCGTCGCGCTGGTCAACACGCATCTGCTGCGCTGCGAGCACAGCCTGATCCTGTGGCTGGTGCCCAGCAAGCCCATCCGCGAGCAGACCTTGCGCGCCTTGCGCGACCGGCTGCATCCGTACCACACGGCGCTGCGTGAAGCGGGGCCGATCACGGTCATGGACCTCGACGAGGCCAAGAGTGTGACCCGCGCGACGCTGGACACCTCGACCACGATCATCGTCGCCACTCGGCAGGCGTTTCAGGTGGAGGACGAGGAGTCCCGCAAGGTGTACCAGAGCAGCGGCGCGTTGATGCACCACTTCGACAACCTGTCGCCCACCCAGCGCGAGGGTTTGTTGAGTGAAGGCGAAGGTGCCGAACGCACGACGCCGTGCTCGCTGGCCAACGTGCTGCGCCTGCGCCGGCCTTTCGTGGTGGTGGACGAGGCGCACAACAGCCGCACCGAACTGGCGTTCGACATGCTGGCGCGCTTGCGCCCCAGTGGCGTGATGGAGTTGACCGCCACGCCCGACCTGGAGCGCACGCCGAGCAATGTGCTGCACAGCGTCTCCGCCGCTGAGTTGAAGGCGGAGGAGATGATCAAGCTGCCGGTGGTGCTGCAAACCGAGCCGAACTGGCAGCAGTGTCTGGCTGACGCCATCGGCCGGCGCAATGCCTTGCATGAACTGGCTGATGAGGAGCGTCGCGCAGGCAGCCTCTACCTGCGGCCACTGGTGTTGATTCAGTCGGAGCCGCGCCGCGCAGGCGTTGAGACACTGGACTTCGAGCGTGTTCGCAATGAACTGATCACCAACCACGGCATCCCGGCCAGCGAGATCGTCGTTGCCACCGGCGAGGAAAAGGGGCTGGAGCAGATCGACGCCGACCACAAGCTGGGCATTGCCGATCCCGCCTGCCCGGTGAAGTTCGTCATCACCCAGAAGGCGCTGACCGAGGGTTGGGACTGCCCCTTCGCCTACATCCTGGTGAGCATGGCGTCGCTGTCGTCGGCCACGGCGGTGGAGCAGTTGCTCGGGCGCGTGTTGCGTCAACCCGGCGCAAGCCATCGGCAGGCCAAGGCCTTGAATCAGTCCTATGCCTTCGTGGTGTCGCGCAACTTCGCCGAGACGGCCGGTGCGCTGCGAGATCGCCTCGTGGCGGGCGCCGGCTTCGAACGACGCGAGGTCACCGAATTCGTTACCGCCGCCAAGGCCGACCAGGCACGGCTGGATCTGGAAGGCCGTGTCGGGCGTGTCGTCGTTCGCCCGGTGGCGATCACGCTGACCGAAAAGCCCGATCTCAAGCGCGTGCCCAAGCCGGTGCGCGACAAGGTGAGCTGGGACGGAAAGCTCAACACGCTGACCATCACCACGCCGCTGACCGAGGACGATGCCGAGGTGCTCAAGGACTCGGTCATCAGCGACTCTGCGGCAGCGGCCATCGTCGAGGCGGCCGAGATCAGCCGTACCACGGCCATCGAGTTCTTCCAGACGCCGGCCGAGTTGGGGGATCGCTTTCGCGTGCCGCAGATGGCCTTGCGCGTTCAAGGCGAGTTGCAACTGTTCGACGACCCGGAGGTGCTCGACTATCCGTGGGATGTATCGACGTACGACGCCGCGCCGACCGGCGACGACATCACCGCGCTGGGTGCGGGCTTGAAGGTGTCCGAAGGCGGCGAGATCGATGTCGATGGCGAGAGCGGCAAGGTGGTCTCGCGCTTTCTGCCCGACCTGCAGCGTGACCTGGGGCTGGTCTATCAGCCCGAGCACTGGGACGAGGTACGTCTCGCGACGTGGCTGTGCAAGAACCTGCCGGAGCCCTCACTCACCCACGCCAGCAAGCAAGCTTTCGTCGCCAAGTGGCTGACCGAACTGTTGCGACGGGACGGCTTCACGCTCGCACGCGCCAATCTGCAGAAGTTCCTGCTTCGCAATCTGCTGGAGGCGCGTATCCGTGAGCTGCGCAAGCAGGCGGTCGGCAAGGCGTTTCAGCAGGCGCTGTTCGGCGATGACGCGGCGTCGCGCGTCGCGGTGACGGATCAGTACGCCTTCGAGTTCCACGCGCAGGCCTATGCACCCAGCCGTGACTACGACGGCCGGTGGGGACACTTCGACTTCCGCAAGCATTTCTACGGGCGCGTCGGCGACTTCGACAGCAAAGAGGAGTTCGAGTGCGCCTGCGGGCTGGACATTCAGGCACAGCAGGGACGCATCCAGTTCTGGGTGCGCAACCTCGTTCGGCGCGAAGGCAGTTCGTTCTTCCTGCAGAAGGCCGATGGGCGCTTCTACCCGGACTTTCTGTGTCAGCTGCCCGGCGCTGCAGACCAGGTCGGCCCGATCCTGGCCGTCGAGTACAAGGGCGCAGACCGCTGGGGCAGCGCGCAGGATGATCGACTGATTGGTGGGCTTTGGGCGAACCTGTCGCAAGGTCGGTGCCGGTTTGTCATGGTCAAAGACAAGCAGTGGAATTCAATCGAATCCTGCTTGAGTTGAGTATCCCCAGTCGTGTTTCCGAACCGTCGCGGAGGCCTTCGTTGTTCGACAGACGCCAACGTGCGTAGCACGGTGGGGCCGCCGGTCATCATGCCGCTGCAGCGACGGGCTGCCCCAGGCTGCGTAGCACATCCCGCACCATCTGCGCGCGCTCCTTCGGCTCCTTGAGTTCGCGCTCGATGCGCAGCTTCTCGTTGCCGGCCAGCTTGATGTGCTTGTTCTTCTGGATCATGCGGATGATGGCCATGGGGTCGATCGGCGGGTTGGGCCGGAAGGCGATGCTGATGACGCCCGGGGCGGCGTCCACCTTCTGCACGCCGTAGGGCTGGCTGAGCACGCGCAGGCGGTGCACGTCGATCAGCGTCTGCGCCTGCGGCGGCAGCTTGCCGAAGCGGTCCACGATCTCCTCCAGCAGCGCGTCGATCTGGTCCGACGTCTTCGCCGTCGCCAGCTTCTTGTAGAAGGACAGGCGCAGGTGCACGTCGCCGCAATAGTCGTCGGGCAGCAGGGCGGGGGCGTGCAGGTTGATCTCGGTCGTCACCGACAGCGGCGAGAGCAGGTCGGGCTCCTTGCCTTCCTTCAGGCAGCGCACGGCCTCCGCCAGCATCTCGTTGTAGAGTTGGAAGCCGATCTCCATCATGTTGCCGCTCTGGTTCTCGCCCAGCACCTCGCCGGCGCCGCGGATTTCCAGGTCGTGCATGGCCAGGTAGAAGCCGCTGCCCAGCTCCTCCATCTGCTGGATGGCGTCGAGCCGCTGCGCCGCCTGTTTGGTCAGGCCCTCGATGTCGGGCACCATCAGGTAGGCATAGGCTTGGTGGTGGCTGCGCCCGACGCGCCCGCGCAGCTGGTGCAGTTGCGCCAGGCCGAACTTGTCGGCGCGGCTCATCACGATGGTGTTGGCGGTGGGCACGTCGATGCCGGTCTCGATGATGGTGGAGCACAGCAGGATGTTGTAGCGCTGCGCCACGAAGTCGCGCATCACGCGCTCCAGCTCGCGCTCGGGCATCTGGCCGTGGGCCACGGCGATGCGCGCCTCGGGCAATATTTCTTCCAGCTTCTGGCGCCGGTTCTCGATGGTCTCCACCTCGTTATGCAGGAAGTACACCTGTCCGCCGCGCTTCAGTTCGCGCAGCACCGCCTCGCGGATCACGCCGGTGCCTTCGTTGCGCACGAAGGTCTTGATGGCCAGGCGCCGCTGCGGCGCGGTGGCGATCACGCTCAGGTCACGCAGGCCTTCGAGCGCCATGCCCAGCGTGCGCGGGATCGGCGTGGCGGTGAGGGTCAGCACGTCCACCTCGGCGCGCATGGCCTTCATCTGCTCCTTGTGGCGCACGCCGAAGCGGTGTTCCTCGTCGATGATGAGCAGTCCGAGGTTCTTGAACTTCACGCTTTCGGACAGCAGCTTGTGCGTGCCGACCACGATGTCCACGCTGCCCTCCTGCAGGCCCTTGGCGGCGGCGGTGATCTCCTTGCCGGAGCGGAAGCGGCTCATCTCGGCCACCTTCACCGGCCACTTGGAGAAGCGGTCCACCAGCGTCTGGTGGTGCTGCTCGGCCAGCAGCGTGGTGGGCGCGAGAAAGGCCACCTGCTTGCCGCCCGTCACCGCCACGAAGGCGGCGCGCAGCGCCACCTCGGTCTTGCCGAAGCCGACGTCGCCGCACACCAGCCGGTCCATCGGCTGGGGCGAGACCATGTCCTGGATGACGGCGTGGATGGCGGCCTTCTGGTCGGCCGTCTCCTCGAAACCGAAGTCGTTGGCGAAGACCTCGTAATCGGCCGCCGAGAAGCGGAAGGCGTGGCCCTCGCGCGCAGCGCGGCGGGCGTAGATGTTCAGCAGCTCGGCGGCCGCTATCGCGCACCTGCTCGGCGGCCTTGCGCTTGGCCTTTTCCCACTGGCCGCTGCCCAGCTTGTGCAGCGGCGCCTCGTCGGCGCTCACGCCGGTGTAGCGGCTGATCAGGTGCAACTGCGACACGGGCACGTACAGCGTGGCCTTGTCGGCGTACTCCAGGTGCAGCATCTCCTGCAGGGCCGGGCTGCCGTCGGCGTTCTTCTCGCCCAGGTCCATGTTGACCAGGCCCCGGTAGCGGCCGATGCCGTGGCCGCTGTGCACCACCGGGTCGCCCACGTTCAGCTCGCTCAAGTCCTTGATCAGCGCCTCGACGTCGCTGACCGCCTCCTGCCGCTTGCCGCGCCGGCGCGTGGTCGGGCCGGTGGCGAACAGCTCGGTCTCGGTGACGAAGTCGATGGCGGCCTCGTTCCAGGCGAAGCCGGCGGCCACCGCGGCGGTGGCGATGCCGAGCTTCTCGTCGGCGGACGACTCGAACTCGGCCAGCGAGTCGAAGGCGGGCGGGCTGACGCCGCTGGCGCGCAGGAAGTCCAGCAGGCTCTCGCGGCGGCCCTCGCTCTCGGCCAGCACCAGCACGCGGTGCGGCGTGCGGGCGATGTGCTCCTTCAGGCGCGTGAGCGGGTCTTCGGCCCCGCGCACCACGGCCAGGGGCGGCAGGGTGTCGAACTCGGCGTAGGGCTTGTCGGCGCCGGCTTCTCCGAAGCGGATCGCCAGTTGCGCATGCGCCTTGGTGTGCGTGTAGAACTGCTCCGCCGTGAGAAACAGCGCCTCTGGCGGCAGCGCGGGCCGCTCGGGGTCGCCCTGCACCAGGCGGTAGCGCTCGCGCGTGTCCTGCCAGAAGTGCTGAAACGCGCCTTCCAGGTCGCCGTGCAGCACCAGCGTGCTGGCCTCGCCCAGGTAGTCGAAGACGGTCGCCGTCTCGTCGAAGAACAGCGGCAGGTAGTACTCGATGCCGGCGGTGGCCACGCCGTTGCCCATGTCCTTGTAGATGCGGCTCTTGGTCGGGTCGCCCTCCAGCAGCTCGCGCCAGCGGGCACGAAAGCGCGTGCGCGCGGCGTCGTCCATCGGGAACTCGCGGCCAGGCAGCAGGCGCACCTCGGGCACCGGGTACAGGCTGCGCTGCGAGTCGGGGTCGAAGGTGCGGATGGAGTCGATCTCGTCGTCGAACAGATCGACGCGAAAGGGCTGCGGCGAGCCCATGGGGAACAGGTCGATCAGCCCGCCGCGCACCGCGTACTCGCCGGGGCTCACCACCTGCGTCACGTGGCTGTAGCCGGCCAGCGTGAGCTGGGCCTTGAACTTGGCCTCGTCCAGCTTCTGCCCGGTCCTGAACTGGAAGGTGTAGCCGGCCAGGAAGGCTGGCGGCGCCAGCCGGTACAGCGCGGTGGTGGCGGGCACCAGCACCACGTCCACCTCGCGCTGCGAGATGCGCCACAGCGTGGCCAGCCGCTCGCTGATCAGGTCCTGGTGAGGCGAGAAGCTGTCGTAGGGCAGCGTCTCCCAGTCCGGGAAGACGGCGCAGCGCAAATCAGGGGAGAAGAAGGCGATCTCGTCCAGCAGGCGCTGGGTGTCGGTGGCGTCGGCGGTGAAGAGGGCGACCGGCCGGCCGTGGCCCTTTTCGCGCTCGGTCAGCCGGGCCAGCAGCAGCGCGTCGGCGGACGCGGGAGGGCGGGGCAGGGTGTGGCGCTTGCCAGGGGTGAGCTTGGGCAGGTCCATGAGGGCAAAAAGGGCGCGAATGACAACGACAAAACCCCCGGCCGGAAGGGGCGGGGGTGCGCAGGACCTCATTTTAGGTTCGCGGGCCGTGGGCTGGCCCCGCCGGCCGGCGGGGCACTTGATTTTGAATGTTTTTGGCCCTTAGCCGGCGTCCATGCTGCGCCAAAAGCTATGATTTTTATAGTTATCGGCCTGGCCGCCGCTGCACGACATCCTAGAATCTCGGCACTTTCATGACCGCCGATCCCACCACCCTCCACCGCTGCTTCGCCCTGCTGCCTTGCGCCGGCACGGGCTCGCGCGCGGGCGCGGCGCTGCCCAAGCAGTACCAGCCGCTGGCTGGCCGGCCGCTGGTGCTGCACACGCTGGCGGCCTTCGCGCGGGTGCCGCGCATCGAGCGGGTGCTGGTGGTGGTGGCGCCGGACGACGCCTTCGCGTGGCCGCCGCAGGCGCCCTGTGCCGTCGCGCGCCGCGGCGGCGCGAGCCGGGCCGAGAGCGTATTCAACGGCGTGCGCCACCTGCTCGCCGAACGCGCCGCGCCCACCGACTGGGTGCTGGTGCACGACGCGGCGCGTTGCCTGGTGCTGCCGGCGCAGATCGACGCGCTGATCGATGCCTGCCTGCCCGACGCCGTGGGCGGGCTGCTGGCGCTGCCCCTGCCCGACACGCTCAAGCAGGCGGATGCGGACGGCCGCGTGGCCGCCACGCTGGAGCGCGCCGGCAAGTGGCTGGCGCAGACGCCGCAGATGTTCCGCCTCGGCCTGCTGCACGACGCGCTGGCCGCGCAGGCGGCCGCGGGCTTCGCCGGCATCACCGACGAGGCCAGCGCCGTCGAGGCGGCGGGCCATCGGCCGCTGCTGGTGCCGGGCAGCGCGCGCAATGTCAAGGTCACTTATCCCGAGGACTTCGCCCTGGCCGAAGCCGTTCTGAGGAGCCGCGAGACATGAACCCACCCGACTTGCGCATCGGCGAGGGCTGGGACGTGCACGCCCTGGTGTCCGGCCGGCCGCTGGTGCTGGGCGGCGTGCGCATCCCCCACACGCACGGGCTGCTGGGCCATTCGGACGCCGACGCGCTGCTGCACGCCATCACCGACGCGCTGCTGGGCGCCGCGGGACTGGGCGACATCGGGCGGCATTTCCCGGACGCGGACGCGCGCTTCGAGGGCGCCGATTCCAGCGTGCTGCTGGCCGAGGCCGCGCGCCGCGTCGGCGAGGTGGGCTGGCGCATCGGCAACGTGGACAGCACCGTCGTCGCCCAGGCGCCCCGGCTGGCGCCGCACATCCCCGCCATGGTGGCGCGCATCGCCGAGGTGCTGGGTCTGGACGACGCGGCGCGCGTCAACGTCAAGGCCAAGACGGCCGAGCGGTTGGGGCCGGTGGGGCAGGGCGCGGCGATCGAGGCGCGCGCCGTGGTGCTATTGTTCAGATAGCTTAAGGTGATTATCCGGCGCGGGCTGGAGGCCGATTCTCATAAAATTTCCGGACTCAGCCCGGGCGGCGCTTCTTTTTGGGCGGCGCGTGGCCGAGCCCGCTCGGGTCGTCCGCCTGGTGCAGGCGGATCAGCGCCAGCAGCCCGCCGCTGGGGCTGTTGATGAGCTGCAGCGAGCCGCCCATGCTTTGCACCATCTTGACCACGATGGCCAGGCCCAGGCCGGCGCCGGTGGCCGAGGTGCGGGCGCTGTCGCCGCGGAAGAACGGGCGCGTCAGGTTGGGCAGCAGCTCCGGTGCCACGCCCGGCCCGTGGTCGCGCACGCGCAGGGTCACCATGAAGTCGTGCGCGGTGGCCGCGATGCGCACGCGCGTGCCCTGGCCGTCGGGCGACTTGCCGTAGCGGCGGGCGTTCTCCAGCAGGTTGGACAGCACGCGCGAGAGCTCCACCTCGTCGCCCATCACGCGCAGCTCGGGCGCGATGTCGATCTGCACCTGCATGTCCTCGCGCACGGTGAAGGGCAGCGCGCAGGCCAGCGCCACCTCGGCCAGCGGCAGCGGCTCCATCGACAGGTGGTCGGGCCGCGCGTAGTCGAGGAACTTGTCGATGATGGCGTCCACCTGCGCGATGTCGGCCACCATGTGCTCGCGCGCTTCCTCGTCAGCCACGCTCATCTCGGTCTCCAGCCGCAGGCGCGCCAGCGGCGTGCGCAGGTCGTGCGAGATGCCGGCCAGCATCTCGGCGCGGTCCTGCTCGATCTTGGAGAGCTGGTCGGCCATGCGGTTGAAGCCGATGTTGACTTCGCGGACCTCGCCGGACAGCGCGCCCTCGTCCAGCCGGCTGTGCAGGTAGTGGCCATCGCGCACGCGGGCGGCGGCGATGGAGAGCTGCTTGAGCGGCTGGTTGATCAACCGCGCCAGCAGCGCCGCGCCGACCAGCGACAGCGCTCCCAGAGTGGCCAGCCACAGCAGCCAGGCGCGCCCGCCCAGCAGCGCGCCGACGCGCGAGCGGTCCATCAGCAGCCAGTACGAGTCGCCCTCGATCGAGAAGCCCACCCACAGGCCGTCCTCGCCATTGACGCTGCTGGCCACCAGGGTGCCGGGGCCCAGGCGCGCAACCAGCTCGTTACTCATGCGCTGCTCCAGCTCGCCCTGGGCGAACGGGTCGAACTTGTCGCCCGGCTCGTGCGGGATGATGCGCACTTTTTCCTGCTCGGCCAGCGTCTTGATGAGCGAGACGCGGGCGATGGCGTCGGAGTGCACCAGCGCCGCGCGCGAGAGGTTGACCAGCGAGGCGATCTGGCGCGCGTTGTCGATCACGCGCGGCTCGTACTCCAGCGTGCGGAACAACTGGTACCAGCCGATGGAGCTGCCCACCAGCAGCAGGCTGAGCAGGAAGAAGGTGCGCCAGAACAGGCTGACGCCGAAGCGCGGCGGGCGGTGCCCGGCCTCGGCCTCCAGCGGCACGTTCATCGAGTCGAGCGGCTCCGGGCGGGTCGGCGGCGCGGCGGCCGGGTCGGGCTGGGGCTCGGCCGCCGTCGTCATGCTGGAGGGAGAAAGGGGGCGGGGCGGGGGGTCAGCTCGTACCGTCCGGCACGAACACGTAGCCCACGCCCCACACCGTCTGGATGTAGCGCGGGCTGGCCGGGTCCTGCTCGATCAGCTTGCGCAGGCGCGAGATCTGCACGTCCAGGCTGCGGTCGAAGGGCTCGAACTCGCGCCCGCGCGCCAGTTGCGCCAGCTTTTCGCGCGACAGCGGCTGGCGCGGGTGGCGCACCAGGGCCTTGAGCATGGCGAACTCGCCGGTGGTCAGCGAGATCTCCTCGCCGTTCTTGTGCAGCGCGCGCGCGCCCAGGTCGAACGCGAAGGGGCCGAAGCTGACCGATTCGTTCTCGGCCGAGGGCGCGCCCGGCGCCTCCTGCGGCGGGCGGCGGCGCAGCACGGCGTGGATGCGAGCCAGCAGCTCGCGCGGGTTGAAGGGCTTGCCCAGGTAGTCGTCGGCGCCGACTTCGAGGCCGACGATGCGGTCCACGTCCTCGCCCTTGGCGGTCAGCATGATGATGGGCGTCTTGTCGCCCGCGGCGCGCAGGCGCCGGCACACCGACAGGCCGTCCTCGCCGGGCATCATGAGGTCGAGCACGATCAGGTCGATGGTGTCGCGCAGCATGATGCGCGACAGCGCCTTGGCGTCCTCCGCCACGATCACTTCGAAGCCTTCCTGCGCCAGGTAGCGGCGCAGCAGGTCGCGGATGCGGGCGTCGTCATCGACGACGACGATCTTGTCGGTACGGTTGGCAGACTGGTTCATCTCGTCCTTGCGGGATCTTTCCCCTATATGTAACAGGCCCATTGTTACCCCGAAGCTTCCGGGATTCCGGGTTAACCCGGGACGATTTTCAGGGTGTTACACATGTTGCCCCCATTTCGCCCGATTTGGCGGACAAACACGCCGACCGCATGAGATGGTCGAACATTGTGATGTGTGCCATGGTTTCCAAAGCAGTTCTCCTCATGCTCCTGGGCGGCGCCGCGGCGCCGCTGTCCGTGTGGGCGCAGGCCAGCGGCGAGGGCGCGGAAACCGGCCCGCCGGTCCTCGGCGAGGTGGCGCCGCAGGACCGCGCGTCGCAGCGCAGCCCGCTCTGGATGGCGGTGGACGCGCACTACCGCCAGCGCGACGCCGGCATGCCCGCCGACCGGCGCCTGAGCGCCGAGCAGCGCCACGAACTGCGCGAGCAGATCCGGCGCGCCGCCATGCGGGCGGAGGCCGGCAACCCGCCGATGGCGCAGCAGTCCGACCGGCCGTAGAGGCCGCGGCGCGTCACTCCATTCTTCCGCCTTTGTCCGACAGGCCCGCGGCGCGCGCCATGCCATCATGCGCGGCCGCCCTCCGGCCGTCGCCGGGAGCCACATCGCGGAGATTCAACGCATGAACAAACGACTGACCCTTCTTTCAGCCCTTCCGCTTCTCCTGGGCCTGGCCGTGGCCGGCGCCCGCGCGCAACCCGCCCTGCCCGCCGCCATGACCATCGCCCCGCCCCAGAACGTGCTGCAACTATCGGCCTCCGGCCAGGTCGAGGTGGTGCAGGACCTGCTCACGCTCCAGCTCTCGACCTCGCGCGAGGGCGCGGACGCGGCGGCGGTGCAGGCCGGGCTGCGCCAGGCGGTGGACACGGCGCTGGCCGAGGTCAAGAAGACCGCGCAGCCGGGCCAGATGGACGTGCGCACGGGCGACTTCAGCATCCACCCGCACTACGGCCGCGACGGCAAGATCAGCGGCTGGCAGGGGAGCGCCAGCGTGGTGCTGGAGGGGCGTGACTTCCCGCGCATCACCCAGGCGGCGGCGCGCGTGCCGTCGATGACCATCGGCAACCTCGGCTTCAATCTGAGCCGCGAGCAGCGCGCCCAGGTTGAGGGCGAGGCGCAGGCGCAGGCCATCGAACGCTTCAAGGCCAAGGCCGCCGAGATCGCCAGGGCCTTCGGCTTTGCCGGCTACACGCTGCGCGAAGTCAGCGTCAGCAGCGACGACCAGGGCTTTGCGCCGCGGATGTACGGCATGGCCAAGGAGATGCGCGCCGCCGCGGCCGACGCGCCGGTGCCGGTGGAGCCGGGCAAGAGCATGGTGAATGTCACGGTCTCGGGCTCGATCCAGGCGCGCTGAACGGGGCCTGACCATCCTGTTTTCAAGCTTTTTCGGTCTTTAGCCGGTATCCATCAAGCGCTCGTAGCTATATTATGTATAGCATCCAGGCGGACGGCCACGGGGTGCGTTGCCTGAAGGGCCGCGCGCCACGGGGGTCCGCAGTTTGCATTAGGATGGCGCGAGGAGGCTCGAAATCCGGGCCTTTCTCCTCCTGGCCTCGCCTTCCGACCGCCATGACCCAGCCCACGCTCCACCACGTCACCTGCACTGGTTCGGCCGCGCAGCCACCGCATGGCGTGGCGGCCATGCCGATGGCCGACGACCAGGGGCACGCCGTGCTCGACTTGCTGCTGTCCGCGCCCGCAGGCGAGGCGGCGCCGCGCCCATGAAGGCGCTGCCGCTCTCGGCCGCGCCCGCGGGCGAGCCGGTGGCCGGCGTCATCACCGCCACCGGCGACGCCGGGATGGAGGCGGGCGTGCGGGACCGCGCGCGCGCCTTCGCCGAGCCGCTGCTGGCCGGCGAGATCGCCGCCTCGGGCGAGAACCTGCTGGCCCACGCCGACGCCGTGGCCGCCGTCCTCGCCGGCATCGGCGGCTCCGAGGCGATCCAGGCGGCGGTCTACCTGAGCTACGCCAGCGGCCAGCTCCATCGCCCCGAGGAGGTGATCGGCAAGGCCTTCGGCGAGAGCTTCGCGCATCTGGCCGTCGAGACCTCCAAGCTCGAGCGCGTGCAGCAGCGCTCGCGCGCCAGCCGGCACGAGCTGCCGCAGGATTCCGACCACGCCGGCCAGCAGACCGAGTTCGTGCGCAAGATGCTGCTGGCCTTCAGCCGCGACCTGCGCGTGGTGCTGCTGCGGCTGGCCTCGCGGCTGCAGACGCTGCGCTACTGCACGGCGGCGCGCCAGCCCCTGTCGCCCAGCCTGCTGCGCGAATCGCACGAGGTGTTCGCGCCGCTGGCCAACCGGCTGGGCATTTGGCAGATCAAGTGGGAGATGGAGGACCTGATCTTCCGCGCCCAGGAGCCCGACACCTATAAGCTGGTGGCCAGCCTGCTGGACGAGAAACGCGTCGAGCGCGAAGCCGCGCTGGAGCAGCGCCGCGCCGAGATCGAGGCCGCGCTGCGCGCGCAGGGCATCGACGCCATGGTGAGCGGCCGGCCCAAGCACATCAGCAGCATCGTGCGCAAGATGCGCGGCAAGGGGCTGGACTTCGACCAGGTGTTCGACGTGCGCGCGCTGCGCGTGCTGGTGCCCACCGTCACCGACTGCTACGCCGCGCTGGACTGGGTGCATCAGTGCTTCACGCTGGTGCCGGGCGAGTTCGACGACTACATCGCCAAGCCCAAGATCAACGGCTATCAGTCCCTGCACACCGTGGTGCGCGACGCCGAGGACCGCGCCTGGGAGATCCAGATCCGCACCGTCGCCATGCACGACCACGCCGAGCACGGCGTGGCCGCGCACTGGGCCTACAAGGAGGCCGGTACCAAGGGCTACGCCGGCGTGAGCGCGGGCAGCGACTACGACGCCAAGATCGCCGTGCTGCGCCAGCTGCTGGCGTGGGAGCGCGACTTGTCGGGCGGGGCGCCGCAGCATGGCCTGTTCGACGACCGCATCTACGTGCTGACGCCCGAGGCGGCGATCGTCGAGCTGCCGGCCGGCGCCACGGCGGTGGACTTTGCCTACGCCTTGCACACCGACCTGGGCCACCGCTGCCGGGGCGCGCGGGTCGATGGCGCCATGGTGCCGCTCAACACGCCGCTGCAGAACGGCCAGACCGTCGCCATCACCGCCGCCAAGGAAGGCGGGCCCTCGCGCGACTGGCTCAACGCCGAGCTGGGCTACCTGGCGTCCTCGCGCGCCAAGGCCAAGGTGCGCGCCTGGTTCAACGCCCAGCACACGCGCGAAACCATCGCGCGCGGCCGCGAGATTGTCGAGAAGCTGCTGCAGCGCGAGGGCCGCACGGCCGTGTCGCTGGACCACCTGGCCGGCGAGCTGGGCTTCAAGACGCCAGACGCGCTGTTCGAGACCGTGGGCAAGGACGAGCTGTCGCGCCGCAGCATCGAGGCCGCGCTGCGCCCGCGCGAGCCGCAGCCCGAGCCGGGGGCCCATCTGCTGCAGCGCAAGGCGCGCGGCGGCGACGGCGCGCGCGGCGGCGTGCTGGTCGTCGGGCTCGATTCGCTGCTGACCCAGCCCGCCCGCTGCTGCAAGCCGGCGCCGCCCGACGACATCGCCGGCTACGTCACGCGCGGGCGGGGCGTCAGCGTGCACCGGCGCGACTGCGCGAGCTTCCGCGACCTGCTGGCGCGCGAGCCCGAGCGCGTGATCGAGGTCGGCTGGAGCACCCCCGCCACTGGCCACGCGCCCGCCTACCCGGTGGACGTCGCCGTGGAGGCGGTGGACCGCCAAGGCCTGCTGCGCGACATCTCCGACGTCTTCGCGCGCGAGAAGATGAACGTCATCGGCGTGCAGACCCAGTCCGTCAAGGGCTGGGCCTGGATGACTTTCACCGTCGAGGTCGGCGACACCCGCCGTCTGGCGCAGGTGCTGGGCCAGGTCCGGGAAGTCAGCGGCGTGCGCCTGGCGCGCCGGCGCTAAAAGGGGGGGCGCCGATCTGCTACACTCTCGCGCTTCGAATCATCCTCAGGCGCGTAGCTCAGCTGGTTAGAGCACCACCTTGACATGGTGGGGGTCGTTGGTTCGAGTCCAATCGCGCCTACCAATGAAATCAAGCACCTGGCAGAAATGCCCGGTGCTTTTTTCTTGTCCGCCCGGTGGCTATGATGCCTCTTTGCTGGGCGATGGCGGGGCGAGGACCATGAGCAACGAAGCGCGGAGCCTGTTTTTCTACCACAGCACCCTGGCCGACGGCCACGATGCGAGCTGTGTGGGCGCCATCGTCAGGACGGCCAGGGCGTTCAATGCCTCGCATGGCATCACGGGCGTGCTGCTTTTCGACGGCGAGCGCTTCTGTCAGTACATCGAGGGGCCATCGCCGGCGCTCGACCCGCTGGTCGACCGCATCTGTGAAGACCCGCGCCACCAGAACGTCACGGCCCTGCTCCAGGAGCCTTTGACTGCGGCGCGGCGGTACCCAGACTGGTCCATGGCCTTTTCCGACGTGGGCAAGGATTCCATCATCGACCGGTTGATCGCCGCGGAATCACTCCGTGCACTCGAACTCCTGCAGCAAGCCCATTTGACGCTGGACGTTGGCTGAGTCGCTGGGTGTGCCATGGCTTTTGGCCAAGGCGGCCAGACCCCGCCTGCGGGGCCGCTTTTCACCTCAGTGGGTCGCCAGCTTGGCCAGGCTCCGTGGCCTTGGGTCGAAAAATCCCAGAAACGCACTCACCTGGTCCAGATCGCCCGCTCTGAGCGTTGCCTTGCCGTCGGCCACGAGTTGCCGGAATGCGGCCTCGCCGCCCGCCAGCATCTCGCCCAGGCTGGCTTGGTCCAACACGACACGGGGCGCGACCTCGCCATCCACCGCGAACGCGGTAGCGTGAATCTGCAGTACGCCATGACGCAGTTCCGCCGTCAGGATCTGCGCCTGGTCGCTCACCTCGAACTGCAGGCAGCGATGCTTGTCAAAGCTGCGCTCGGCCGCCAACCGGATCGACAGCATTTCCAGCAGCCGGTGGGCTGGAATGGTGCGCAAGATGTCGGGCGAGGACATGGCGTCGCGCCCGCTGGCGTTCAGGCCTTCGTAGCGGCCTTCGAGTTCGCGGGCGGCGGTCAGATACCAGTTGCGCCAGTTGATGTTCTCGGTCGCGAAGCCGAGCCGCTGCAGCGCGCGGGCCTTGAGCAGGCGCGCCTCGGTGTCCGTCGTGTCCAGTTTCACCAGCAGGCTGACCAACTCGGCCGCCCAGCGCGCCTGGTCCAGCGAGTTGTCGTCGGCAAGCGCCTCCTGCGTCCGCGCCAGCACCGATTCGCGGCCGCCGATCAAGGCGACCCAGCGCGCGGCGCGGTCACGTGGCGGCAGTGGGTCCAGCGTCGTGGGGTCGCCATCGAACCAGCCCAGTTGCCCGGTGAAAATCTGGCGCACCGAGTGCTTGACCGTGCCGTAGTACTCGCCCAGCCACGCGTGCTGCGCCAGGTGCGGCGGCAGCGCCGGCAGCAGGTCCGCCAGTTCGTCGGGCGTGGCGCCGCGGTTCATGAAGCGCGCGGCCTGGTCGTGGATGAAGGCGATGGCGTCGCGGTACACGCGCAGCAGTTCCGCCACGTTGTCCTTGCCCGCCACTGGCCGGCCGTGCGACGGCACCATGTAGTCGGCGGGCAGCGCGCGCATCATGTCGAGCGTGCGCACCCACTGCTGCGGGTCGCGATAGCGCGTGCCGCGCAGCGTGTGCAGGTTGCACAGGCATTCGCCCTGAACCACCTCGGCGCTGATCAGCACCTTGAGGTCGGGCAGCCAGGCGATGATCTCGTCGTCGCATTCCGAAGGAGCGTGCAGCAACTCGAAGCGGATGCCGGCCAGGGTGATGTCGAGCCGATCGGCGAAGGTCACCGTAGGCGCGATGAAGGTGGTCTGGCCCTTGCGCAACTCCGGCCCGATGCCGTTGTTGATGCGCCCCTCGGGCCCCGCTTCCAGCAACGAACCGAAGGAGTAGGCCGAGCGCAGGGTCAGGATCGGGCCGGCGATCACCGCGTTGTTGGTCACGGCTTCCATCAGGGTCTCGTGCGCGATGATCTTGCACGCGCCGCTGGCCACGCTTTCGTCGCTGGCGAACGCGCGCACGCCGCCGATGTGGTCGGTGTGGTTGTGGCTGTAGATCACGGCCACGAAAGGCAGCGGCCTGGCCGCCGGACAGGCGCGGTAGAAGTCTTCGCGCGCCGCCTCGGCGCCTTCCTTCTTCTCGGTGGTGTCCAGCACCACGATGCCCTCGTCTCCGACGATGAACACCACGTTGCCCAGCGCATAGCCCACCGCGCAGTAGACGCGCTCGGCCACGCGGTAGATGCGCTGCGCCATGCGCAGGGAGTGCTGGACCATGCGCGGCGGCACGGAGGGCGCATCGCCGGTGAACGCCAGGTTGACGCCGCCGTCATAGGCGATTTCCACGCCGGCGTAATAGTGCTCCACGTCGATTTCGACGCGCGGACGGCGCAGGATCGCCTGCAGGCTGGTGCCTTCATCTTGGTTCATGGGTTTCTCCTCGCGCCAGGGCGCCGATTGCATTCGGATGTCGTGGACGACCGTCATTCCACCTTCGCGCCTGAGTCTAGAACGAGTTTCTTCCAAACCGGGGCGTCCGTTTTGTATCGGTTCTCGAAATCCTTCTGCGAACCAGTGTGCGCCGTGAACCCCATGTCGGAAAAGCGCGAGACGACGGGCGGCAGGACCAGAACTGCTTGCAGCTCCTTCGAAAGACGTTCGACGATGGGCTGTGGGGTCTTGCGGTTCATCGCGAAGCCCATGAACCCCACGACTTTGTAGACCTCGTCATCGAGCCCCTGTTCGGCAATGGTCGGCAGATGGGGCAGCGTCGCCATGCGCTTGCTGCCGGTCACGCCGAGCATCTTCATCTTGCCGCCCTCCGCCAGCGCCTTGGCGGCCAGGGCGGTGGCAAAGGCCATCTGCACCCGTCCGCCCACGACGTCCTGCAGCATCAGGGCTTCACCCTTGTAGGCGACGTGGACCATGTCGGCGTCCGTCGTTTTGCTCATGTAGTACCCGGCCAGGTGCGGATAGCTTCCGATGCCAAAGGAGCCATAGGACAGCTTGCCCTTGTTCGCGGCCATGTACTTCAACAGCTCGGGTGCGGTCTTGACCGGCACACTGTTCGCGACCACGAGCACCAGGGGGGCATCGGCGGCCTGCGCCACGAAGACCAGATCCTGCTCGATGTTGTAGGGCATCTTTTCATAGAGGAACTGGTTGGTCAGCAGTGGGCCGGTGATACCCAGCACGATCGAATAGCCATCGGCGGCCGACTTGGCAATGCCGTCCACGGCGAGCATGCCGGAGCCGCCCACTTTGTTCTCGACGATGACCGGCTGTCCCAGGCGCTTGCTCAATTGTTCACCGACGGTTCGGGCCATGACATCGGTGCCGCCTCCGGCCGCGAAGGGCACGACGATGCGTACCGCTCTGGTCGGATAGGTCTGCGCGCTGGCTGCGGGCAGATACAGCAGGGCCGCTGCAGCGGCGGCGGCGACAAGGGCCTGTCGGCGGGCAAAGGGTGCGGGTGTGATTTTCAAGGTGATGTCTCCTGATCCAGCTGTTCAAGAAAAGTCGGCGCCCTTCGTTCGATCCGCATCAACGCATGTCGAGCGGGTGTCAATTTAGGAACGACCTTCCCCATGGAGTTGCCGCGCGCGCGACAATTTCAGGGTGAACGCCATGCTCGCAATCCCCAGATCCAGCGGATCCATGGTCTCACCGGTGCGGCGTCACGATGTTGAACGACGGATCGAAGGTGTCCAGCATGCCGAACAGCGCCGTCACCGCCGCCGGGTCACCGTCGATCCGGAGGCCGCCCTCACGGAGCGCCTGCTCCAGGGTGGTCTGCCGCAGGCTCATGCGGTCCAGCGTGGCCTTCGTCAGCGTGACGGCGGCGGTGGGCCCGGCGTGCTGCGCATCGGCCAGGTAGGTGAGCGCGCTGTTGTGCAGCGTCATGGCGTAGCGCTGGCCGAGGTCGGTGAAGTTCCAGTTCAGCGTCATGTTCCGGCCGGCCGCCTTGTCGGCGTCCAGGCGCACCGCCATGAAGTCGAAGAAGTGCGGCACGGTGAGCGCGCGCACCAGGTCGGGCGAGCCGGCCCGGGGAGGCAGCTTCGGTACGCCGCGCCGCAGCTCCTGCGCGCCGGTGAGGTAGGCGTTGCGCCACGTGGAGTTCTCGCTCTGGTAGCCGAGCTGCTCCAGCGCATCGGCCTGCAGATGGCGCGCCTGCACGTTGTCCGGCGCGGCGAAGACCAACTCGTTGCCGATCTGCGCCACCCAGCGGTACTCGCCGCGCGCATAGGCCTCGCGCGCCTTGGCCAGCACGGCCTCGGCGCCACCCATCCATTCGATGGTGCGCTTGGCACTGTCCACCGGCGGCAGCGGGTTCAGGTTCGCGGGGTTGGCGTCGTAGTAGCCCATGAAGCGCTGGTAGATGGCGCGCACGTTGTGGCTGACCGAGCCGTAGTAGTCGCGCGCATACCACTTGCGCGCCAGCGGCTCGGGCAGCGATTTCAGCTTGTCGGCGATCTCCAGCGGCTTGTAGCCCTGGTTCAGCAGCCGCAGGGCCTGGTCGTTCAGCCACTGGTACATGTCGCGTTGGTCGCTCAGGTACTCGGCGATGCGCGCCTTGCCCCAGGTGGGCCAATGGTGCTGGGCGATCAGGACGTCGCTGCGCTCGCCGTAGAGGTGCAGCGTCTGGCCCAGGTAGTGCGACCAGGCCTTGGGGTCGCGCACCAGGGCGCCGCGGATGGTGAGGATGTTGTGCTGCGTGCGCACGGCGTTTTCCGCCACGCACACGGTGCGGAGCTGCGGAAAGTACAGGTTCATCTCCGCCGGCGCCTCGGTACCGGGCGTGAGCTGGAACTCGATGTCGATGCCGTCGATGCGCCGGGTGTCGAGGGGCTTGGTGATCAGGTCGGTGGGCGGGATCAGTGTCACCGTTCCGCGGGACGTGGCCTTGCCCAGGCCGGCATCCACCTGGCCGGTGGCGCTGCGCGGCAACAGGCCGCCGTACATGTACTGCGCGCGCCGGGTCATGGCGTTGCCGGCCAGCACGTTCTCGCTCACGGCCTCCTCCACGAAGCCCGCCGGCGCGATGATCGCCACCTTGCCGGCCTTGACGTCGGCCTCGTCCACCACCCCCTTGACGCCGCCGAAGTGGTCCACGTGGCTGTGCGTGTAGATCACGGCCACCACCGGCTTGCGCGGGCGGTGCGCGTAGTACAGCTCCAGCGCGGCGCGAGCCGGCTCGGCGGTGATCAGCGGATCCATCACGATCAGGCCGGTGTCGCCCTCGATGATGTTCATGTTCGACAGGTCGGCGCCACGCACCTGGTACAGGCGATCGGTGACTTTGAACAGGCCGGCCTCGTTGTTCAACCGCGCCAGGCGCCAGAGACTGGGATTGACGGTGGGAGGCGCGGTTTCGTCCTTCTCGAAGGCATAGGCGCCCAGGTCCCAGGCCACGCGGCCGTCGGCGGTGCGGATGGGCTGGTCGGTGAAGCGCGCCACCAGGCCGCGCGCGGCGTCCTCGAAGTCCTGGCGGTCGGAGAAGGGCAACCGCTCCAGCCAAGCCGCATTGGCCCGGGCGGTGGCCTCGGTAGCGGGCGCGGGGGTGGGCGCAGGAGGCGCGGCAGGTGCACCCTGCGCGCCCGCCAGCAAAGGCAGCGAGGCACTGGCCAGCGCGATGGTCCGCGCGAGGCGGGCGGTGCGCCGGGCTGTGAATGGGCTTCGTGTCATGGTTGTCTCCAGGGGATCGGGTGATGGGCGCCGCTTCTATGGGGCCCCAAGGATTCATGTCAGGACGGATGGCCTTGTTCGCGGCAACGGCGGATGGTTCCCAAGGTGAGATCTCCTGATCGAGCCATTCAACGCATGCCGAGCGGTTGTCAATTTAGAAACGACCCTTCCCTGAAATTGCCGCATGCGCGACAATTTCAGGGTGAACACCATGCTCGCAATCCCCAAGACCCAGCGGATCCTGCAGCCTGCGGAGCGCTACCGGGTGAATCTCCTGGTCGAATCGACCGACCCGGTCGCCGCCGCTTTCCGGCGCATCGGCGTGCCGCGCCGCTACCGCGACGAGCAGCTTGTGCAGCAGCGCGGCGATTCGGCGGCCCATGCGTTGATCGTCGTCGCCGGACGTCTGCGCACGTTGATCCCGACGGCCGACGGCACCGAGCAATTGATCCGCTGGATGGAGCCCGGCGAGGTCAGCGGCCTCAGTTCCGTGCTGGCCAACATGCCGGTGCCGGTCGATCTGGTGGCTTCGGGATCGACCGAAGTGCTGCTGTTGCCGCGGCAGGCCCTTCTGGAGTTGCTGGCGAGCAACGGCGAGGCCTGCATGGCGGTGGCGCGTCTGCTCAGCCTGCGCGTCAGTGAACTGTTCGACGTCATCGCCACCCAGGCGACCAGTACGCTGAGCGCGCGCGTCTGGGCCACGGTGCAGCGCCTGGCGCAGGAAAACGGCGAATGCGCCGCCGATGGCCGCGTCGTGCTGCGGCTGTCGCAGGGCGATCTGGCGAACGCGGTCGGCGCGTCACGGCAACGCGTGAACGAGGAACTCCGCTTGCTTCAGAAGGCTGGCAAGGTGCGGCTGGGCTACCGCTCGCTGGAGGTGGCCGGCCCCAGGTAGGGCGGCGCGGGCCCGTCAAGGATGGAGCGCCCGCCATGCCGGCACCCAGCGGGCCAACAGTTCAGGAACGCCGCGCGCGTCGGGCTCGGGGGCCAGGCCCAAGCGGGTGGCCGCCTGCCGCAGCGTGGCGGCGGGATCGGTCAGATCGAGCGCCTGCGCGCCGTTCTGCTTGCTGAGCTTCTCGCCGTCGGCGGCGCGCACCAGGGGCGTGTGCAGGTACCGCGGCGTGGGCAGGCCCAGGGCGCGCTGCAGCAGGATCTGGCGCGGCGTGTTGTCGGCCAGGTCTTCGCCGCGCACCACGTGGGTGATGCCCTGCGCGGCGTCGTCCACCACCACGGCGAGCTGGTAGGCCCACAGGCCGTCGGCGCGCTTCAGGATGAAGTCGCCGACGCTGGATGCGACGTCCTGCCGCTGCACGCCCAGGCGGCGGTCGGTCCAGGTGATGACGGTGTCATCTGCTATTGATTGAGTAGCTGGTGGTGTAGATTCCACGCCAGCTATCGGCTGTTTTTGTTCAAGAATGCCGGTATGGAGCCGCCAGGCGCGGGCAGGCCGCCCGGCCGGGCCGCCGCGCTCGGGGCGGCAGGTGCCGGGGTAGGGCCGTTCGCGCCCGCGGGCGCGCACCAGGCCGCGCTCGGCCTGCGCGGCCTCGATGTCCTTGCGCGAACAGGCGCAGGGGTAGGCGCGGCCGGCGGCGGCCAGGCGGTCCAGCGCCTGCTGGTACAGGGCCGCGCGGCACGACTGCCACACGGGCGGCGCGTTGGGCACCAGGCCACAGGTGGCGAGCTGCCGCAGGATGGCGTCGTCCGCGCCGGGCACGCAGCGCGGGGTGTCCACGTCCTCGACGCGCACCAGCCACCGGCCGCCGTGGGCGCGCGCATCGAGCCAACTGGCCAGCGCGGCGACCAGCGAGCCGTCATGCAGCGGGCCGGTCGGGGACGGGGCGAAGCGTCCGGTGGTCATGGGGAAGGTCGAGCGTTGGGCGTTTGGCGTGCGCCTCACGCAAACGCTGAACGCCCGACACTCAACGCGCGGCCACGGTCAGCGCCAGCTCCAGTCCGGAAACAAAGGCGTCCTCGACGCGGTGACCCAGGCACCAGTCGCCGCACAGGCCGACGCCCAGCGCCGCGTCCCAGACAAAGGGGCGGCCCAGCGGCTGCAGGGTCTTGGCCTGGCGCCACAGCAGCGCCTCGGCGTGGGCCGGCGTGGCGCGGATGCCGGTGACCTCGGCGAAGGCTTTCAGCAGCTTGGCGGTGGCGCGGGGGGTGTCGTCGTTCTCGTGCTCGCGCGACCAGGCGGCGCTGGCCTGCGCGGTCCAGCGCTCGATGGGGCCGCGCCGGGGCTTGGACGATTCGCGCGCCAGCCACGCGATGCGGTGGTGCGTGCTGCGCGCGGCGTTCCACTGCGGGCCCAGGGTGTGCAGGCCGGGCTGGGCGGCGTGGGGGAAGGCCAGCATCAGCGTCCAGCACGGGGCGATGTCCACGCCGGCCAGGGCTTCGGCCAGTGGTTCAGTTTGCTCTGAAATAGAGAGCATGTGCCGCAGGATGGGCGCGGGCAGGGCCAGCAAAACTTGGTCAAACCCGGCGTGGACGGCGTGGTCGTCGGCGCCGCCCTCGGCGTGGAGTTGCCAGCGCGTGCCATCGAGCGTGTCGCGCGCCAGGCGCAGCACGTGCGTGTCCAGGTGCAGGCGGCCGGCGGCGCGCAGCGGCTCGGCCCAGTGCCGGGGCAGCGCGGCCATGGTGGGGGTGGCGACCCAGTGCGCCTCGCGCGTGGGCAGGGCGGCTTCGATCACGCGACCCCGTTCGTCGAGCACGCGCACGGCGTTGGCGCTCCAGCGCCGCGCCAGGCCGGGCGCGGTGATTTCCAGCGCACGGGCGAAGCGCGGGTCGCGCACGGTGAAGTACTGCGCGCCGCTGTCGAAGCTGCCGAAGGGCGAGTCCTGCGCGGCCATGCGCCCGCCAGGCTGGGGGGCGGTCTCGAACACGGCCACGTCGTGCCCGGCCCGCAGCAGCGTGCGCGCGCAGGCCAGTCCGGCGAGGCCAGCGCCGACGACGGCGATGCGGCGAGGGGTGGGGGCGGGTCGGCGGCGTGTCACGGCGGGGCTTCTCGGGTAGGGGGAACGGCGGGTCGCGGACATTGTGTCACGCGCCGGGCGGGCCGCCGTGCTGCTCCAGCAGGGCGCGGCGGGTGACGGGGCGCTCCAGCCGCTCCAGCCACCAGGCCAGGGCCTTGCCGGGCTGGGCGTTGGCGTGCCAGGCGTAGGTCAGGTGGACCATGCGGGTGCTGCGCTCGACCCGGCGCGCGACCAGACGGCCGGTGGCCAGATAGGGCCGCGCGATGGGCTCGGGCAGGAAGCCCGCCCCCAGACCGCGCAGATGGGCGTCCAGCTTGGCGGCCACGTTGGAGACGGTGAAGGTTTCCTGCCCCTCCAGCAGGCCGAAGGACTGCGTGGCGCCGCTGGGCGTGGAGTCGGCCACGACCACGGCGCGGTGCGGCTGCAGGTCGGCGTCCGACAGCGGCTCGGGCAGGCGCGCCAGCGGGTGGTGGGGCGCCACCGCGTAGACGAAGCGCACCGGCCCCAGCGGCCGCGCTTTCAGGTGCGCCGCGCTGGACGGCTCCAGGATGGTGCCCAGGGCCAGGTCGGCCTGGCCGGAGGTGAGCGCGCCCACGGTGCCGCTGAGGATCTCGTCGCGGATGCGCAGGCGTGTCGGCGGCTCCAGCCGGAAGAAGTCGGCGCACAACTCCATCAGCGCCGTGCGCGAGAGCACGCCGTCGATGGCCAGGGTGAGCTGCGGCTCCCAGCCCGTGGCCACGCGCCGCACGCGGTGCACCACGGCATCGACCTCGCGCTGCAGCCGTTCGCCCTGGGCCAGCAGCTCAGCCCCGGCGGCCGTGGGCCGGGCCTGGCGGGCGCCGCGGTCGAACAGCAGCACATCCAGCGCGTCCTCGATCTGGCGCACGCGGTAGGTCAAGGCGCTGGGCACCAGGCCCAGCTCGCGCGCGGCGCCGGCGAAGTGGCCGGCGCGCGCGATCGCGTTCAGGATGCGCAGCGCGTCGGGGGTGAGAACGTCGCTCGGGTTCTGCATGATGGCCAGCGATGGATTCAAATATTTTGAATGATGCCATCAAGGCAGCGCACCCGCCGCGGCCCGTCTGGCGCCTACAGTAGGGCCCCTGCACCGGAGGCCGCGAGCATGGTCGCCGTTG
This sequence comes from Ottowia sp., assembly GCF_016703145.1. Lineage (GTDB taxonomy): Bacteria > Pseudomonadota > Gammaproteobacteria > Burkholderiales > Burkholderiaceae_C > Ottowia. The sequence goes on from NZ_JADJCO010000003.1 coordinate 1,345,318, forward strand.
CCAGCCGCAGGATCGCGGCGTGGCCGTCCACGGTGCGCACCAACGAAGGAAATTCTCCCAATGAACCCAATGCAAAACCCACTCGCGCTGATCGGCCGCCTGCTGCTGGCATACCTGTTCATCCCCGCCGGCCTGGGCAAGATCAGCGGCTTCGCCGGCACCGCGGGCTACATCGCCTCCAAGGGCCTGCCCATGCCCGAGGTGGGCGCGGTGCTGGCCATCCTGGCCGAACTGGGCTGCGGCATCCTGCTGCTGATCGGCTTCAAGACGCGCTGGGCCGCGCTGGCGCTGGCGGTGTTCACACTGGCGGCGGCGTTCTTCTTCCACAACTATTGGGCGGTGCCGGCCGAGCAGGTGATGGCGCAGCGAATCAACTTCAACAAGAACCTGGCCATCGCCGGCGGCCTGCTGCTGCTGGCGGCCTTCGGAGCCGGCGCCTTCAGCGTGGATGGGCGCCTCGGATTGCGCGCCTGAAGACGCCCGGGAAGGCTTGGCCTGAACGGAAAAAGCCTTGCGCCCCCCAAAAGGGCCGCAAGGCTTTTCGCCAGGTAATGAGAAACAAATATTTGGTCACGACTAAAAGACGCGACCCCATGCGGCAAACTCAAAGATTCCGTGCAAAAAATCGCCTCCCGACCGGGGATGCGTCTCGCCAGGGCCGGCTTGTTCCCGCCCAGCGGCGCTGCAGTTCCGCCCGCCTTGAAAATGCCTCCCATGTTCGTTCACCTGCGCCTGCACACCGAGTTTTCCGTCGTCGACGGCACACCCCGCATCGATGACCTGGTCGCCGCCGCGGCCCGCGCCGGCCAGCCAGCCCTGGCCATCACGGACCTGAACAACCTGTTCGGCGGCATCAAGTTCTACAAGGCCGCGCGTGGCGCGGGCGTCAAGCCGATTCTGGGCGCCGAGGTGCTGCTGGAGGCGCCCGTCGCCGACGCGCCCGGCGGGTCGGCCGCGACCGCCGCCGCCCTCCCGCGCGTGCTGCTGCTGGCGCAGAACCGCCAGGGCTACCTGAACCTGTCCGAACTGCTCACGCGCGCCTGGACGCAAAGCCCCTCCAGAACGCAGGCCGTGGTGCGCTGGGCCTGGCTGCGCGAGCTGGCCGGCGGCCTGATCCTGCTGTCGGGCGCCCAGGCCGGGCCCGTGGGACAGGCGCTGCTGCAGGGCGACGCGGCGCGCGCGGGCGAACTGGCGCTGCAACTGGCCGACAGCTTTCCGCACCGCTTCTACCTGGAGCTGCAGCGCGCCGGCCGGCCCGACGACGAGGCCCACGTCGTGGCCGCGGTGCAACTGGCCGCGCGCCTGAAGCTGCCCGTGGTGGCCACGCATCCGGTGCAGTTCGCCGCGGCCATGGACTACGAGGCGCACGAGGCGCGCGTGTGCATCGCCGAGGGCGAGATCCTGGGCAACCCCCGGCGCGTGCGCCGGTTCACGCAGGAACAGTACTTCAAGTCCACGGCCGAGATGCAGGCGCTGTTCGCCGACCTGCCCTCGGCGCTGGCCAACGCGGTGGAGATCGCGCGCCGCTGCAGCCTCACGCTCACGCTGGGCAAGCCGCAACTGCCCGACTTCCCCGTGCCCGAGGGGCACACCATCGAAACCTACTTCCGCCAGGCCTCGCACGACGGGCTGGAGGAGCGTCTGCGCCACCTGTACCCCGACCCGGCCAGGCGCGAAGCCGAGCGCTCGCGCTACCTGGAGCGGCTGGAGTTCGAGATCGCCACGATCCTGAAGATGGGCTTCCCGGGCTACTTCCTGATCGTGGGCGACTTCATCAACTGGGCCAAGGCCAACGGCTGCCCGGTGGGGCCGGGGCGCGGTTCGGGCGCCGGCTCGCTGGTGGCCTACGCGCTCAAGATCACCGACCTCGATCCGCTGCGGTACAAGCTGCTGTTCGAGCGCTTCCTGAACCCCGAGCGCGTGTCGATGCCCGACTTCGACATCGATTTCTGCCAGGCCAACCGCGACCGCGTGATCGACTACGTGAAGGCCAAGTACGGCAAGGACGCCGTGAGCCAGATCGCCACCTTCGGCACCATGGCCGCGCGCGCCGCCATCCGCGACGTGGGCCGCGTGCTGGACATGAGCTACACCTTCTGCGACGGCATCAGCAAGCTCATCCCCAACAAGCCCGGCCAGCACATCACCATCGACGGCGCGCTGAAAGTGGAGCCCCTGCTGGCCGAGCGGCTGGACAAGGAAGACGAGGTCAAGACCCTGCTGGCGCTGGCGCAGAAGCTGGAGGGCCTGACCCGCAACATCGGCATGCACGCAGGCGGCGTGCTCATCGCGCCCGGCAAGCTGACCGACTTCTGCCCGCTCTACCAGCAGCCCGGCAGCGACTCCGCCGTCAGCCAGTACGACAAGGACGACGTGGAGGACGTGGGCCTGGTCAAGTTCGACTTCCTGGGCCTGGCCACGCTCACCATCCTGGAGATCGCCAAGGAGTTCATCGTCAGCCGCCACCCGGGGCAGAAGGACTTCGCCTTCGAGAACATCCCGCTCGACGACGCCCCGACCTACGCGCTGTTCCAGGACGGCCGCACCGAGGCCGTGTTCCAGTTTGAAAGCCGCGGCATGCAGGGCATGCTGCGCGACGCCCGGCCGACGCGGCTGGAGGACCTGATCGCCCTCAACGCCCTGTACCGCCCGGGGCCGATGGACCTGATCCCCAGCTTCGTCGCCCGCAAGCATGGGCGCGAGCCGGTCGAGTACCCGCACCCGCTGGTGGCCGAGATGCTCTCCGAGACCTACGGCATCATGGTCTACCAGGAGCAGGTGATGCAGACCGCGCAGATCCTGGGCGGCTACTCGCTGGGTGGCGCCGACCTGCTGCGCCGCGCCATGGGCAAGAAGAAGGCCGAGGAGATGGCCCAGCACCGCGCCATCTTCCGCGAGGGCGCGGCCAAGAACGGCATCTCCGTCGCCAAGGCCGACGAGATCTTCGACCTGATGGAGAAGTTCGCCGGCTACGGCTTCAACAAGTCGCACGCCGCCGCCTACTCGCTGCTGGCCTACCACACGGCCTGGCTCAAGGTGCACTACCGCGCCGAGTTCTACTGCGCCAACATGACGGTGGAGATGGACAACACCGACAAGCTGAAGGTGCTGTACGAGGACGCCCTGCGCGAGGGCATGCAGTTCGAGCCGCCCGATGTCAACCGCGGCGGCTACCGCTTCGAGCCCGTGGGCGACGGGCTGATCCGCTACGGCCTGGGCGCCGTCAAGGGCACGGGCCAGCAGGCCATCGAGGCCATCGTCGCCGCGCGCGAGGGGCGCGGCGCGGGCGCGGCCGGCGGCGAGAGCGGGCCGTTCACGAGCCTGTTCGACTTCTGCCGCCGCATCGACCGCACGCGCGTCAACAAGCGCACCGTGGAGGCGCTGATCCGCGCCGGCGCGTTCGACGGCCTGCAGCTCAATCGCGCGGCGCTGGCGGCGTCGATCGATCTCGCCTTCGACTTCGCCGTCGCCAGCGACGCCCACGTGCACCAGGGCGGCCTGTTCGACCTGCTGGACGACGGCCACGGCTCCAGCACGCAGGAACCCGAGCTGCCCGCCGTGGCCCCCTGGGGCGTGAAGGAGCGCCTGTCCTTCGAGAAGACGGCCATCGGCTTCTACCTGTCCGGCCATTTGTTCGACGAGGTCGAGCGCGAGGTGCGCCAGTTCGCGCGCCGCCGCCTGGCCGAGCTGATCGACAGCCGCGAGCCGCAACTGCTGGCCGGCATCGTGGGCGACTTCCGCGTCATCAACGGCCAGCGCGGCAAGCTGGCGCTGTTCAAGCTGGACGACAAGTCAGCCTCGATGGACGCGCGCGCCGAGGAGGCGCTGATCCACCAGCACCGCCACCTGCTGAAGGACGACGAACTCATCATCGTCATGGCCAAGGCCATGCCCGACCGCTTCTCCGGCGGGCTGCAGTTGAACGTGACCCAGATCTGGGACCTGCCCTCGGCGCGCTGCCGCTTCGGCAAGTTCCTGCGCGTGGCCGTCAATGGACAGGCGCCCGACGTCCGGCGCCTGCTGGCCGACCACCCGCCCAAGGTGGAGCATACCGAGCACGGCGAGCTGCTGCGCGGCCTGCCCGTGCGGCTGCTGCTGGAGCGGCGCGGCGAGGGCGGCGGGGTGATGGCCCAGTTGCAACTGGGCGAGCAGGCCCGGTTCTTCCCCAGCGACGCGGCGCTGGCGAGCTGGATGGCGCAGGCCGACGAAGGCCGGGCGCTGGTCGTCTACGAGTAGTCGCCAGGCCAGGAATTCAAGCCAAATCGGCCTCTAGCCTGCACAGGTATTGCGCTGGAAGCTATTGAACTGGTAGCAATCAGCCGCGCGGCTTGAACTCGATGATCATCGGCGAGGGCACGCGGCCATCGACGTCGCGCGGCATCGCCTCGGTCTTGTCGATGGCGCGCAGCACGGCGGCGTCCCAGGCTTTGTTGCCGCTGGACTTGAGCAGGCGCTTGCCGATGATGGTGCCGTCGGGCGAGGTGCGCACCTCCACCTCGGCCACCGGGTTGCCCGCGATCTCGTCCGGGAACACGATGTTCGGCCGCACCTTGGCGCGCACCTTGGCGCCGTAGCCGGCCGAGGGGCCGGCATCGCGCTCGGCGCCGCCGCCGGTGGTGCGGCCCTTGCCGGCGCCGTTGCTGCTGCCGGCATCGCCCGCGCCAGCCATCCGGGTCAGCCGGTCGAGCTCGGCCTTGCGCCGGGCGTCGGCGTCCTTCTTCTCGCGGGCGGCCTCGGCTTTCTGGGCTGCGGCGGCCTTGGCCTGCGCTTCCGCCTTCTTCGCGGCCTCGGCCTTGGCCTGGGCTTCCGCTTTCTTGGCCGTCTCGGCCTTGACCGCGGCTTCCTTGCGCCGGGCTTCTTCGGTGGCCTTCTTTTCGGCCGCCTCCTTGCGCTCCTGGGCCTCGCGGCGCTGTTCGGCGGCTTTCTTTTCGTCGGCGGCCTTCTTCTGCGCGGCTTCCTTGCGTTCGCGTTCCTTTTCGAGGCGTTCGCGCTCGCGCTCTTTCTCCAGCCGCTCCTGGCGTTCCTTCTCGGCGGCGCGGCGCTGATCTTGCTCGCGCTTCTTCTTCTGCGCCAGGGCGATCTCGGCCTCGCGCTCGTCGTTCTCGGCCTGGCGCGGCGGCGGGGGCTTCGGGGCGGGCGCGGGGCGGGGCGGTTCCGGCGGCGGGGCGGGGCGGGGCGGGGCGGGCGCCGGCGGCTCGGGCGGGGGTGGGGGCGGCGGCGCGGCGCGCGGTGCCGCCTGCTGCGGCGCGGCGGCCCACAGCTCGGCGTCGATGGCCGCGTCGTCGGCGTCGTTCTTCCAGCGCAGGCCCCAGGTCAGCGCCAGGATCAGCAGCAGGTGCGCCAGCAGCGCCACCGCGAACGCGCGCCCGAAGCCGCGCGGCGGCGGCGGATCGAACTCGGAGCGCTCGGCCGTGACGGCGTTCATGTCAGTGACCCATGGCGCCGCGCGCTACCCGGGCCCAAAGAGTCGAATGGCCGCGGAGCAGGCCATGCCAGCGGCGGCCGCGGACGGGCTTGGCCCGGCCGCTGGCGGCGCCCCCTCGAGGGGGGAGGCGCAACATCGCGCAGCGAGTGGAGCCACGGGGGTGGGTCATTTCACGGACAGCCCCACGCGCTGCACCCCGGCCTCGCGCAGCAGCTTCATCATGGCCATCACCTGCTGGTAGCGCAGTTCACTGTCGGCGGCGATCATGACCGGCAGTTCGGGGTTGTCGGCCAGCAGGTCCTTGATGGCGGCCACGGCTTCCTTGTCGGTCACGCCCGCGCGCTTGACCTCGCCGGCCAGCGACAGCTTGCCCTCGCTGTCGATCTGCACGTCCACGCGCTTGTCCGGCGCCTTGCTCGACTTGCCCGCGCTCGGCACGTTGATGGTGCCCGGCGTGATCAGTGGCGCCGTCACCATGAAGATGATGAGCAGCACCAGCATCACGTCGATGAAGGGCACCATGTTGATCTCGTTGATGGTGCGGCGGCCCCGGCCGCGGGAGGTGACGGCTGCCATGGCGTTCTCTCAGTGACCGCTGGCCGACGAGCCCTGCACGCCCAGGTTGCGCTGCAGGATGTTGGAGAACTCCTCGATGAAGGTCTCCAGCTTGATCGCCAGGCGGTCGATCTCTCGCGCGAAGCGGTTGTAGGCGATCACGGCGGGGATGGCGGCGAACAGGCCCAGGGCGGTGGCCACCAGTGCCTCGGCGATGCCGGGGGCCACGGTGGCCAGCGTCACCTGCTGCAGGCTGGCCAGGCCGGTGAAGGCGTGCATGATGCCCCACACCGTGCCGAACAGGCCCACGTATGGGCTGACCGAGCCGACCGAGGCCAGGAAGGACAGGTTGGTTTCCACCGCGTCCATCTCGCGCTGGAAGCTGGCGCGCATGGCGCGGCGCGCGCCGTCCAGCAGCGTGGCGGGGTCCTGCATGCGGCGCTCGCGCAGCTTCTGGTACTCGCGCATGCCGCTGGCGAAGATGCGCTCCATCGGGCCGGCGTGCTTGGCGTTCTGCGCCGCCGAGGCGTACAGGTCGTTCAGGCTGGTGCCGGACCAGAAGGCGCGCTCGAACGCGTCGTTGAGTTCGCGCACTTCCTTCAGCGCGCGCAGCTTGCGGACGATGGCGGCCCAGCTCGTGATGGACACGGCCAGCAGCAGCAGCATGACCAGTTGCACGACGAAGCTGGCGTGCAGCACCAGCTGGATGATGGAGAGGTCCTGGTTCATGAAATGAGTCGATCAAGGAGGGTGGACGGGATGCGCGCCGGCCGCAGGGACCCGGCCTGGACCCAGCCGATGCGGATGCTGGCCTCGCACAGCAGGTCGCCGCGCCGCGCGTCGGGCCCTTTCAGGAAGGCCTGCTGCGCGATCTCCAGGGTCGCCCGGCCGGCTTCTTGGAGCCGCGCGGTGACGATAAGTTCATCGTCCAGCCGCGCCGGGCGCAGGTACCGGGCGGCCGTCTCGGCCACCACGAACATGCCCCCGGTCTGCTCGCGCAGCGCATGCTGGCCGAGGCCCAGCGCGCGCAGCCATTCGGTGCGCGCGCGCTCGAAGAACTTGAGGTAGTTGGCGTAGAAGACGATGCCGCCGGCATCGGTGTCTTCCCAGTAGACGCGGATCGGGAACTCGAAGTCCGCCATGCCATCCTTTAAGCCAGCACCGCCCTCAATCGCTCGACGGCGGCCTGCAACTGCGCCATGGAGTTGGCGGTGGAGAAGCGGACGTGGCGCGCCGTGTCGGCGTGGCCGAAGTCGCGCCCCGGCGTCACCGTCAGGTGGGCGCGCTTCATCAGCTCGAAGGCGAATTCCCAACTGCCGGCGGTTTGCATGCCGCTATTGTATTCGGAGCGGCCGGCGAACAACCGGTCACATGCGGCGGTGCAGTCGGCCCAGGCGTAGAAGGCGCCGTCGGGGGCGACGGGCACCTGGAGGCCCAGCGCGTTCAGCGCCGGCACGAAGTAGTCGCGGCGGGCCTTGAACTCGGCGCGGCGGCGCTCGTACTCGGCCAGGCTGTCCGGCTCGAAGCAAGCGAGCGCCGCGTGCTGCGACACGGTGCTGGGGCAGATGAACAGGTGCTGCGCGATCTGCTCCACCACGTCCACCAGCGCATCGGGCACCACCATCCAGCCCAGGCGCCAGCCGGTCATGTTGAAGTATTTGCTGAAGCTGTTGATGCTGATGATCTGGTCGCCGAGGCCCAGCGCGCTGTGGCTGAAGGTGTCTTCGTGGCTGAGGCCCAGGTAGATCTCGTCGATCAGGGTGATGCCGCCGCGCCCCTCCACCACGCCGTGGATGCGGCGCAGTTCGTCGGGGTGGATCGAGGTGCCGGTGGGGTTGGAGGGCGAGGCCAGCAGCACGCCGCGCGTGCGCGCGCCCCAGGCGTCCTGTACCTTGTCGGCGCTGAGCTGGAAGCGCTCGGCCGCCGTCGCCGGCAGCAGCACGGCGCGGCCCTCGGCGGCGCTCACGAACTGGCGGTTGCACGGGTAGCTCGGGTCCGGCATCAGGATTTCGTCGCCGGCGTCGATCAGCGCCAGGCAGGCCAGCTGCAGCGCGGCCGAGGCGCCGGCGGTGACGACGATGCGCCGCGCCGGCACCGCGACGCCGAAGCGCCGGGCGTACCAGTCGCTGATGCGCTCGCGCAACTGCGGCAGGCCGGTGGCCTGCGTGTACTGCGTGCGGCCGTCGCGGATGGCGCGCTCGGCCGCTTCCTGTACCAGCGGCGGCGCGGTGAAGTCGGGCTCGCCGATGTTCAGGTAGATCATCGGCTGGTCGGTGCCGGCTGCCTCGCGCGCGATGGCGGCGGCCGTCTTGGCCATCTCCATCACGTAGAAGGGCTCGATGCGCTGGGCCCGGGCGGAAATCCTCACGCCTTGTCCCCGGCCCTCGCGCGCAGCGCGGCGCGGTCGGCCTCGACCTCGGCGCCGCGCAGCGTCGGGGCCAGGCCGTTGAGCACGGCGTTGACGTACTTGTGGCCGTCGGTGCCGCCGAAGTCCTTGGCCAGCTCGATGCACTCGTTCATCACCACGCGCCAGGGCACGTCGGGGCAGCGCAGGAACTCGTAGGCGCCGATCCACATGCAGCCGTGCTCGACGGGCGAGATCTCGGCCAGCTTGCGGTCCAGCAGCGGCACGATCAGCGCGTCCAGGTCGCCTGCCAGCTCGATGCAGCCGTGCAGCAGCGCGTCGAAGTGCACCGCGTCGGCTTTGTTGAAGCCCTGCAGCTCGCGCGTGAAGGCATCGATCACCGCCGCGTCGCTGGCGCCGACGAAGTGCTGATATAGCCCCTGCAGCGCGAACTCGCGCGAGCGCGAGCGCGCCGACTTGGTGGAGGACTTGCGCGTGCCGCGGACGGGCGGGCGCGGCTGGGGGTCCGGCGGGTTGGTCATGTCAGTTGTCCATGGCGCGCTGCGTTCATCCCAGGCGCCCTTTCAGCAGCGCCATCTCCACCGCCACGCGGGCGGCGTCACGGCCCTTCTCGATCTGGCGCACCATGGCCTGGGTCGGGTTCTCGGTGGTGAGGATGGCGTTGGCCACCGGGATGCCGTGGTCGAGCGACACGCGCGTGACGCCCGCGCCCGACTCGTTGGCCACCAGCTCGAAGTGGTAGGTCTCGCCGCGGATGATGCAGCCCAGCGCGATCAGTGCATCCACCTCGCCGCGCCGCGCCAGCAGCTGCAGCGCCAGCGGCACCTCCAGCGCGCCGGGCACGGTGAGGTGGGTGACGTGCTCTTTCTTCACGCCCATCGCGGCCAGCTCGGCCAGGCAGGCGTCGCGCAGGCCGTTGGTCACGCCCTCGTTGAAGCGCGCCTGCACGATGCCGATGCGCAGCGCGCTGCCGTCCAGCGGCGTGGGTTGTCCCTTGTCAGCTCCGAACATGAAAATCCTTTACTCCTTGGTGATGTAGCCGGCCACTTCCAGCCCGAAGCCGCCGGCCATGCTGGGCAGGCGGCGCGGCGTGCTCAGCACCTGCATGCGCTGGACGCCCAGCGAGCGCAGGATCTGCGCGCCCACGCCGTGGCTGCGCAGGTCCATGCGGCCGCGCTGGGGTGCGTGGGCGGCGCGCGCCGTGCCCTCGAACTGGGCCAGCAACTGGTCGGCGCTCTCGCCGCAGTTCAGCAGCACGGCCACGCCCCGGCCTTCGCGCTGGATGTGCCGCAACGCGGCGGGCACGCTCCAGGAGTGCATGCCCCGGTCCAGTTCCAGCGTGTCCAGCACCGACAGCGGCTCGTGCACGCGCACCGGCACGGCGTCCTGCGGCGCCCACTGGCCCAGCACCAGCGCCAGGTGCAGCGAGCCGCTGGGCTTGTCGCGGTAGGCGTGGGCCATGAACTCGCCGTGCGCGGTGTGCAGCGGGCGCGAGGCCACGTGCTCGATCAGCGACTCGGTGCGGCTGCGGTGCTCGATCAGGTCGGCGATGGTGCCGATCTTCAGCCCGTGCTCGGCGGCGAACAGCTGCAGGTCGGGCAGGCGGGCCATGGTGCCGTCGTCCTTCATCACCTCGCAGATCACGGCGGCGGGCTGCAGCCGGCCAGGGCGGCCAGGTCGCAGCCGGCCTCGGTGTGGCCGGCGCGCATCAGCACGCCGCCCTCCACGGCCTGCAGCGGGAAGATGTGGCCGGGCTGCACCAGGTCGCTGGCCTGGGCGCCCGGCGCCACGGCGGCCTGCACGGTGCGGGCGCGGTCGGCGGCGGAGATGCCGGTGGTCACGCCCTCGGCCGCCTCGATGGAGACGGTGAAGGCGGTGCCCATCTTGGTGCCGTTGCGCGACACCATGGGCGGCAGGCGCAGGCGCTCGCAGCGCTCGCGCGTGAGGGTCAGGCAGATCAGGCCGCGGCCGAAGCGCGCCATGAAGTTGATGGCCTCGGGCGTGACGTGGTCGGCGGCCAGCACCAGGTCGCCCTCGTTCTCGCGGTCTTCCTCGTCGACCAGGATGACCATGCGGCCGGCGTGCAGCTCGGCCACGATGTCTTCCACGGGCGAGACGGCCGGCGGGGCGGAATGGCGGGGGGGCAGGGGGGCGTTCATGGCGGTGTCGATGGGCGGGGGCGCGGGGCGCCCGGCACGGCGCGCTCGGGCGCCAGCAGCGGCGAAAGGATGACATTATCCGTGCTTTGCGCCGCCGCCCCGGCGCCAGGGCCGGGGCCGGGCGGGGAACCACGCGCCGTCCGGAAGCTACTGAAATGATAGCTTCCGGCGCAATACAGGTGCTGGCTGATGCCGATTTTCGTCCATAAACCGCCTTCCTTGCCCTGTCCATGTCGCTCGACCATCCGGTGCTCTCCTCGCTGCTGCCCGTGGTGCTGCTGATCGGCATCGGCGTCGCGGCCGGGCGCCTGAAGCTGGTCCGCGGCGAGGCGGTGCGCGACCTGTCCAACCTGGTGTTCCTGGTGCTGGTGCAGGCGCTGCTGTTCCGCACCATGGCCACGGCGCAGTTGGACCGGCTGGACCTGCGCTCGGTGGCGCTGTACTACGTCGTGGCCGGCGCGCTGTTCGTGGCGCTGCTGCTCGCCTTCGGCCGCACCAGCCGCGCGGCCGTGCTGGCGCTGGCGGCCATCTTCAGCAACACGCTGATGATCGGCGTGCCGCTGGTGCAACTGGCCTACGGGCAGGCCGGCCTGGTGCACCTGTTCACGCTGATCTCCCTGCACGCGCTGGTGCTGCTGACCTTCGCCACGGTGGTGATCGAGTTGCTGCTGGCGCGCGAGGCCGCCGCCCAGGGCAGCGCGCCGCCGCGCCACATCGCCGCCACCGTGGCGCAGGCGGTCAGGAACGCCGTGCTGCACCCGGTGCCGCTGCCCATCATCGCGGGCTTCCTGTATTCGCTCACCGGCCTGGGGCTGCACCCGGTGGTCGAGCGGCCGCTGAAGCTGTTGGGCGACGCCTTCGGCCCCGTGGCGCTGGTGCTGGTGGGCGTGACCCTGGCGCGGACGGCGATCGGCCCGCACCTGAAGAGCGCCATCGGCCTGTCGCTGCTCAAGACCGTGCTGCACCCGCTGCTGATGGCGGGCGCCGGCTGGGCGCTGGGCCTGCGCGGGCTGCCGCTGCAGGTGATGGTGGTGGCCGCCGCGCTGCCGGTGGGCGCCAACGTGTTCCTGTTTTCGCAGCGCTACCACAAGGCCGAGGATCTGGTGACGGCCAGCGTGGCCGTGTCCACCGCGCTGGCGCTGGTCACGGTGTCGGTGGTGATGGTGCTGCTGGCCGGGTTGGGTTGAGTCGCCGCCTCGCCCCGGCGGCGCCGGCCACTCAGAACCTGTGAACCACCTGTGAACCAATAGCCTCGGGCCGGCGTTGAGCGGTGCATGAGCACCGACGCCGATCAGCCGAAGCCCGAACAGCGCCACGCGGGGTTGTTCGACGAACAAGAGCTGCCCATTCCGGCAGCCCGAAGCGAAGAGGTCGTCAGCGGTGCATCTGCGGCGGCGCGCGTGATGAGCCCGCAGCGCGATCAAGTCGAGCTGCGGGCCTGCGACCTGGACTCGCTGCTGCCGCCCGATCACCCGACCCGCACGGTGTGGGCGTTCGCGCAATCGCTGGACCTCGCGCCGCTGTACGCGCGCATCAAGGCCGTGCAAGGCGGCGCCGGACGCCCGGCGATCGACCCGGCGATCCTGGGCTGTGGGCCACCGTCGACGGCGTGGGCTCCGCGCGTGAGGTCGACCGCCTGTGCGAGCGCGACAACGCCTACCGCTGGCTGTGCGGCGGCGTCGGGGTCAACTACCACTCGCTGGCGGACTTGCGCACCGAGCATGAGGTGTGGCTGGACCAACAGCTCACGCGCAGCATCGCCTCGCTGCTCGATCGCAAGCTGGTGACGCTGAACGTGGTGGCGCAAGACGGCCTGCGCGTGCGTGCCTCGGCCAAGGCGGCAAGCTTCCGGCGCAAGGGTCGACTGCAGCAACTCATGGCTCAGGCGCAGACTCAGGTGCAGGCGTTGAAGGCCGAACTCGATGCCGACGCGGGCGCCAGTTCGCGGCGCAAGCACGCCGCCCAGGAGCGCGCCGCGCGCGAGCGTGAACAGCGCCTGGCGCAAGCGCTGGCGACGATGGATGAGATCGACAAGGCGCGTGCGCCGAAGAAGGCCGCCGCTGCTGCCAAGGACGAGCCGCCCGCGGGCACCCCGCCGGCGGCCAAGGCCGAACCCGAGCCGCGCGTGAGCAGCACCGACCCCGAAGCACGGGTCATGAAGATGGCCGACGGAGGCTTCCGCCCGGCGTTCAATGCCCAACTGGCGGTGGACGCGGCCACTCAGCTCATTGCCGCGGTGGACGTGGTCAACAGCGGCAGCGACATGAACCAGATGGTGCCCATGCACGCGCAGCTGCAGCGGCGCTACGAGATCACCCCTGCGCACTGGCTGGCCGACGGCGGCTTCACCAAGCTGCCAGCCATCGAACACCTGGCCGAGCAAGGCACTGCGCCGATGCTGCCGCTACCCAAGAGCCGCAACCCCAACATCGACCCCTACGAGCCCAAGAGCACTGACAGCGAGCATCTGGCCGCATGGCGACAACGCATGGCCAGCCCCGAAGGCAAGTTGCTGTACACGCGGCGCGGGGCTATGGTGGAGTGCGCCAACGCCCAGCTGCGACGGCGTGGACTGCTGCAGTTCAACGTGCGTGGCCTGGCCAAGACCCGTGCCGTACTGCTGTGGCACGCGCTGGCCCATAACCTCATGCGCATGGCCTCGCTGAACATCGCCTTCGTGTACTGAAGCACGGGCGAATACGCCCGTATCCGGGCCTTACCGGCTCGCGCCAGCATCCCTGCAAACCCACCTACCGGCTCGCGCACCCGCTGAACCGCCCGCACCAGCGCCGCGCGGTCGATTGCGTCGCCGCAGGTCCATTGCCGTCTCGGTCATGGCGTCAGGCGTTTGCTTCACAGCTTCTCAGTCCCCGCGCACCGCGATCGCCGCGAACATCTCGAACACCGTCACGCCCAGCGCGTTGGCGATGACTTCAATCGCGTTCAGCGTCGGGTTGGCGCGGCCGCGCTCGATGCGGCTCAAGTAGGTCTGGTAGAAGCCGCAGCGCTCGCCGAACTCCGCCTGGCTGAGGCCCTGCGCCAAGCGCATGTCGCGCACATATTCTCCGAATCGCTGGGCCAGGCTGCTCACCCGTGCGACTTTCGACGTTATGCTCTTATTCGCATAAACACTAATTCATATAAACACGGTGTCGTGGAAGACTCCGCCATCGGCAAACAAGGACAACAAGGAGGAGTCGGTGCCCATCGACCTGGAGCAGTACGACGAACTCGTGCACGCCATCTACGCCGCCGCGCTGCAGCCGCGCGAATGGCACGCCGTGCTGGGGCGCATGAGCGCGGCCTTCGACGCCAGCGCCAGCCTGCTCTTCACGCCCCTGCACAGCCCGGCGCAGGGCGGCTTCGCCTTCACGCACAACATCGCGCCGGCCACGGTCGAGCGCTGGGGCGCCAAGAGCATCCGTGACGATCTGTTCATCCAGCGCATCGTCGAGCGCGGGCTGCTGGCGGACGGCATGGCCTGGAACGGCGACGACCTGGTGCCGCGCGCCGAGGCCCACGCCAGCGCCTTTTACAAGGAGCTGTGGGCGCCGGCCGGCCTGTCGCACGGCTGCATGGGCGTCGTCTTCAGCGGCGGCGACGCCCGCCAGCTGCCCACCGCCACCACCCTCTTCCGGGGGCCAGGCGCCGAGCCTTACACGCCCGCCCACGCGGGACTGCTGCGGCGCCTGCTCACGCACCTGTCGCGCTCGCTGGGCGTCATGTACCACCTGCGCGACCAGCAGCTGCACGTGGCCGCCACGCTGGCCGCGCTCGACCAACTGCCCGGCGCCGTGGTGCTGCTGGACGCCACCGGGCGCAGCACTTTTGTCAGCCGCGCCGCCGACGCCCTGCTGCGCCGCAGCGACGTGGTGACCACCCGCCCCGGCGCTGGCGACGCCGTGGGCCTGCGGCTGGCCGCCCCGCTGCGCGCGCAGGAGGCCGCGTTTCAGGCCCTGCTGCGGCGGGCGCTGCAGCCGTTGCGGGACGCGGGGGCGGATGGCGCGGACGCCTATTTCTCCGACGCGCTGGTGCTGACGCGGCCCGACGGTCGGCCCGCCTGCGTCATCCACGCCGCGCCGCTGGGCGCCTCGCACGGTTTCGACACCGGCGCCCGCGCGGCCCGCGCCATCGTGTTCCTGTACGAGTTGGACAGCGCCACGCGCGTGCGCCCCGAACTGCTGTGCGAGCTGTTCGGCCTCACCCTGGCCGAGGCGCGCGCCGCCCTGCAGGTGCTGCACGGCGGCCGCGTGCCCGAGATGGCCGAGCGGCTGGGCGTATCGGCCAACACCTTCAAGACGCAGTTGCGGCTGGCCTACGAGAAGACCCACACCCATCGGCAGGCGGACCTGCTCAAGCTGCTGCTGGCGCTGGTCACGCACTGATCCAATTTACTACTTTAATAGTAGCTACAAAGGTAAGTTTGACAACGGCTGGAGTCCCGTAGGGTTCATTTTTATTGAATCCGCCGCGCCAACGCACAGCCCTCACCCTGCCAGGTGATGCACCGCCGAAACGCTTCTTTTCGTGTCCCGGGTCGCAAGCCGATGAAGCTGGCCGCGCGCGAACTGGGCGCAGCCACGACAGGGCTTGCTCATCGAAGCGTTCGTTTCATTGCGCTACTTCCTCACCCAACTGGGTGATGTACGGGAGAAGTGTTTCTTTTAATGTCCCCGATGTCGCAAGACGAAACGCACAAACGACCACCAACGAGCACAACCATGAGCCACAACCACAGGAAGGCCCTGCTGATCCGCGCCTTCACCCTCACCGCCGCCCTGTCGCTGGCCGCCTGCGGCGGCGACGGCGGAGACGACACGCCCGCCCCGGCGCCCACCCCCGCCCCGGCGCCCACCCCCGCCCCGGCGCCCACTCCCGTGCCCCCGCCGCCCGCCCCCATCACCCTCACCGGCGAAGTCGCCCGCAACGGCACCCTCAAGAACGTCGTCGTCTGCCTGGACCTGAACGCCAACGATGCCTGCGATGCCGGCGAACCCGCCTCCGCCCCCACCGGCGCCGACGGCAAGTACACCCTGACCTACGACGCCGCCACCGTCACCGGCGCCGCCTCGGCCCGCCTCATCGCCCCCGTCAAGACGGGCGACCCCGCCGCCACCACCACCGCCATCGACGCGTACAACCCCGCCGTCGCCGCCACCACCGCCGACTACGTGCTCCAGCGCCCCGCTGGCGCCGGCGGCGCCATCAACCCGCTGACCACCCTGGTGCAGGCCGGCGTGGCCGCCGGCATGAGCGAGGCCGACGCGCGCGCCAACGTGGCGGCGCAACTGGCCATCGCCCCCGCCAAGATCGAGAACTACCAGGACGACCCCGCCTGGGACGACGCCCAGGTGCGCGACACCGCCCGCACGGCGGCGGCGCTCATCTCGGGCATGCTGCGCCAGGGCATCGCGCTGCAGGTGGGCGACCAGGCGGCGGCACTCGACGCAGCCACCACGCTGAACAGCCTGTCGTACACCAGCGCCAACGATTTTTACGTCCAGACGCTGGACCGCTCCGCCAAGGCGGCGGGAACATCGGGCGCACAGGCCACCGACGCGCGCAGCGGCAAGACCGGCGGCACGGCGCGGCCCGACGGCGGCGCCGGCAATGCGCTGTACCGCTCGGCCTACCTGGCGGCGGACGGCTGGAAATACTGCGACCGCGGCGTGGCGATCCAGAGCACGCTGGGCAACCCCAGCCGGTCGGTGAGTTGCGGCGTGCGCACGACCCTGGGCTGGAGCCGTTCGGGCAGCGTGGCGGGCCAGGCCATGGCCGACCTCGTGACGCGCTGGCAGGGCGAGCCGTCCAACACCATCAACGTGGGCGTCGCGACGGCGGGCCTGAACGGCGCGCTGGGCAGCGTCCAGTTCCCGGCCGGCGCCGAGGAGCAGGTGCGCACCAGCGTGGTGTTGAGCAACGACATCACCATCGACAACTTCTGGACCCGCGCCCTGCCGGACGACCGCCGGACGCTGGAAGCCGTGATCGCGAAGTACCCGGCGGCGGGCGTCACGCTGCCCACGCCAGCCGGCAGCCTGAGCATGGGCGTGAGCAGCAGCGCGCTGCGCAACCTGCGCGTGGCCTTCACCGGCGCCGGCATGGTGCAGTTCTACGAATGCGACCTGAACGCCGACGGCACCGTGGCCTCCAACTGCGCCGCCGCGACGACCGGCACCTACGCCATCGAGACCGTCCACGGCCAGCGCCTCCTGCGCTTCGCCGGACAGCCGCCGACCCCGGCGGTGAACTACGACGTGGTGTACGCGCAGGTCGATTGGGGCGGCGCCGACAACCAGTGGGTCTACCGCGCGCACGCCATCAAGGGCGACTTCAACGGGCGCCTGTCGTCCAGCAACCGCCTGAACCCGCCGGCCTGGGCCGCGATGAAGGCGCAACTGGGCCTGTGACGGCAGCGCAGGGCGGGGGGCGTCCTGCCTTGCATCGATTCACCTCCGAAAAGTCAGGATGATTACCCACCATGCCGATGTCCAGTCCTGGAATCACAGCGATCCGGCTGGCATTGATGCGCATTTTATGCCAAGCGGTTTGGGTGGAGTTATTGGCGGTCAATGGATGATGAATTGATTGAATATCGCCTCAATTGAAAATATTCGTGATGCCGATCCCTTGCATTCGGGTTTTTCAGATCCTCACTAACAAAATGGATAAATACCATGGCTGATGTCGGAGTTGTAAATTCAGTGCCTCTGGATTCTATTGTGCAAGTTGTTGGTGCCATAATTAACGCCGGGGCTTTTATTGTCGGATTCATCATGACCAAGCCGCCGGTTGTTGTCCGCCAACATCCCATGTTTTCGCATGTGAAGCCTTTGGTTGCGGTTATCATTGGTGTATCCATCGTGCTCGGTTGGTTGTACCTGGCAAATAGTGAGGCGCCGAAGTATCTCAAATGGATTGCTGCGGGTTCCACTTCGCTTGGGTTCATGGTCTTTTTCTGGTCTGCCCATCTGGTTGAAAGGGCATACCTCGAAAATGGAAATGCTCATAACAAAACTTTGTTGCTTTTTTCCTATATCATCTACAGCGTTCTGATCAGTCTGGGGCTGGCTTCGGTGGCGCTGGCTGCTATTGTCGTAAAATTTAATCCGAGCAATCCGGGTTCTGTTGCCGAAAAGGCATCGAAAGATTATCAACTTGCGTTGGAGGTGGTTGGAATTTTTGCGGCAACTTCTCATACGGAAGTACCCTTCCAGGTCTCATCTGGTCAAATAAATGTGGGCTGCGAGAGCGTTGCTCAAGCATCTGTGCTTTTTGATCTTCCGAGAAATTCGAAATTCATTGGTCGTCCAAGTGCATCTTGGATGAATACCGCCAATGTTTCGAGGGCGCCGGTAGATGATCCAAAAGTGGCCGGCAACAGGGCTATTGCCAGTGGCCATATTCGTGGGCTGGACCGCCAAAATCTTATCTTTGCTCAGAACTGTCCTGGTGGAGGCCATGGTGAACTGGTACTGAATGGTCACTATCAAACCTCGGTCAGCACAAAAGAGCCAAAGAAGGTGCAGATGAAGGCTGAAATTTCATCGGCAGCGGCGAAGCCATACATCATTACGCTACCAACTGCGCAAGAGATGGATATTGATTCGGTGGAGGTCGTTGTGAATGAATCCGGAGAGGCTTTTCATCTGCGCAAAAATGAGGGTGCGAAGGTGTTTGTGGATGGCATGTTCAAGGCCGAGGTTGATTATGAAAAGCGTGAACTCGTCATTGAACGGCGGCCTCAAATCCGAAGTGCAACACCCCCTGCTGTAAGGTGTTCACATGCCATCCGCCTCCCGATACGAACAACTCCAACCCGAAGACCGCATGACGATCGCGAGCATGCGCCAGCAAGGGCAAAGCGTGCGCGCGATGGCCCGCACGCTGGGGCGATCGCCATCGACGATCAGCCGCGAGCTGGCGCGCAACACGGGCGCTGACGCGGCCTACGGCTCGCACCGCGCACAGCTGTCCTGCCAGGCGCGCCGGCGTGCTGCCCGCCCTCTTGCCAAACTGTCTTCTGACAGCCTGTCCTGGAGCCTGGTGATGACCCTGTTGGACTGGAAGTGGTCGCCCCAGCAGATTGCCGCTACCCTCAAGCGCACCTTTCCCAACGAGGCCGCGCGCCACGTGTCCCACGAAACCATCTACACCGCCATCTACGCCCAGCCTCGGGGCGAACTGCGCCGCCAGCTCATCGCCTGCCTGCGCCAGGGCCGTGGCACACGGTTGCCGCGCAGCCGTGGCACCGACCGGCGTGGCCAGATCCCCGAGATGGTCAGCATCCACGTGCGCCCACCCGAGATCGAGGATCGCGTGATGCCCGGCCACTGGGAAGGCGACTTCATCAAAGGGGCGGGCAACAAGTCCTCCGTGGGCGTGCTGGTGGAGCGCTCCAGCCGCCTGGTGCTGCTGGCCAAGATGGACGATGCCACGGCCAGCTCGGCGCTGGCCGGTTTCACGGCCAAGCTCAACGCGATTGCCGATCCGATGCGCAAGAGCTTCACCTACGACCAGGGCAAGGAGATGAGCTACCACCGGCAACTGGCCGCCGCCACGGGCGTGCAGGTCTACTTCTGCGACCCCCACAGCCCCTGGCAGCGCGGCACCTGCGAGAACACCAACGGGCTGCTGCGCCAGTACCTGCCCAAGGGCACTGACCTGAGCGTGCACAGCCAGGACGAACTGGACGCCATCGCCGACAGCTTGAACAGCAGACCTCGCGCAACCCATGGCTTCAACACCCCGCTGGCCGTCTTCTCACACCTGCTGGCCATGGCTCCAGCAGGCTCCAGTTCTCGCTCAATAACCACGTGTTGCGCTTCGGTCTTGAAACCGCCAACACAATCAATATATGAATCGTAAGAAATGAAGCCATGCAACGAAAATCATACCGTTACGAATAATTTAATCGATCAAGTTTTTCCAAGAAGCGTCGTTCATGCCATGAATCAAATCGCAACCACCTACCCTGCAATGCCTAAAAATCAGAACGGCTTGCGCTTGTGTCACCTGCTCTCCACCCTCGCCTTGGCCCTGTTGCCCGCCTGGGCCGCAGCGCAGACAGCTCCGCTCAACGACACAGGCCAGATGCAATGCGTGAACAACGCGGGCACCTGGGCCGCTGCCTGCGATGCTGGCAGCACCGGCAACGCTGCCACGCACCCCGGCCAGGACGGGCGCTTCGGCCGCGATGCCGCCCAGGCCGCCGGGGCGCTGCCGACCAAGACCGGCGGCGGCGCGGCGGGGTTCGACTTCAACGCGCTCGACGCCAGCGGCAACGTCACCACCACGCTGGGCAGCCACCCCTGCGTCTACGACAACGTGACCGGCCTGCTGTGGTCCACCCAGACACTGGGGCCGATGGACCATGCCGCCGCCATGGCCGCTGGCGCCGCATACAACAGCGCCAACCGCTGTGGCCGCAACACCGGCTGGCGCTTGCCCACGCGGCGCGAGCTGCTGTCCATCGTCCACAACGGCGCCTACAGCCCCGCCATCGACCAGACGTACTTTCCTGGCACGGCATCCAGTTGGTACTGGTCGTCGGATACCTACGCACCCGATCCAGCCGTTGCGTGGGGCGTCTTCTTCTACGACGGCTTCGCCGGCGCCGACGGCAAGGCCGGCACCAACTCGACTCGCCTGGTGCGAAGCGGACAGTGATTTTTCCCTTTTTTGTCCCTCTACCGTAACGGCCATGGCCTACGCCCGCCAACTGCCCCTGTGGAGGGCCGCCATGGATCTGGCCGTGCACCTGGAGCAGGCCGTTCGCCGCTTTCCGCGCCACCACAAGTACACCCTGGGCAACCGACCTGCGCCGCTGCGCGCAGCGGCTGTGCCGCCTGCCCACGCCTTCATCGCCTACACCCATGACCAGCACGACCACCCTTCGCACCGTCCTGCGCGCCTGCGGGGCTTCCTGGAGCCTGGCCGCCGCGCTGCTGGCACCCGCCGCCTGGGCCGCGCCCTTCACCGTCGATACCGTCAATGGCACCGTGACCGACGCGGCCACCGGCCTGATGTGGGACCGCTGCGCCTGGGGCCAGACGGGGACCAGTTGCTCCGGCAGTCCCGCCGCCAGCACCTGGGCGCAGGCGCTCACCGCCGCGCAAACGGCCAATACCACTGCCCACAAGGGCTATACCGACTGGCGCCTGCCCAACAAGAACGAGCTCGAATCGCTGGTGAAGATCGATGCGGTCTCTCCTGCCATCGATATCACGGCTTTCCCCAACACCCCTGCCAGCGGCAACCCCAGGATCTTCTGGTCTTCCACCAACTACGCGCCCGATCCAGCCATCGCGTGGTTCGTCTACTTCGACGTCGGCTACGCCGACGCCTACGTCAAGTCCCTCACCCTCTCGACTCGCCTGGTGCGGAGCGGACAGTCCTTTGCTTTTTTCGATACCCTTGACACCACGGCGCCCATCCTCACCGCCGGCCCCACGCTCACACCCGGCCCCGACGGCACCACGGCCGGCGCCGGCGTGACGGTGAGCGAGAACGCCACTGGCTACTGGCTGGTGCTGCCGGCCGCCAGCCCGGCGCCCAGCGCCAGCGACTTGCTGGCCCTGGGCCCAACGCAGCAAGTGGCCCTGACAGGCAACGTGGCGGCCAGCATCCCGCTGTCCGGCCTGACGCCGGGCACGGCCTACCGCTTCCACTTCATCGCCCGCGACGGCGCGGGCAACGCCAGCGGCGTGAGCAGCACGCCCTTCACCACCCCCAGCGTGCCCGGCGCACCCACGGGCGTGGCGGCTGACCCTGGCGCCCACGGCAGCGGCGAGGTCACGGTGAGCTGGACGGCGCCGGCCGACAACGGCAGCGCCATCACGGGCTACAGCGTGGCGGGCGCGCCCAGCGGCACCTGCACCGCCGTTGCCCCCGCCACCAGTTGCACGGTGAACGGCCTGCCCAACGCCGCCAGCTACACCTTCACCGTGACGGCCACCAACGGCGTGGGCCCCGGCCCCGTGTCCAGCCCCGCCGCCGGCGCCACGCTGCAAGGGGCGCAGACCATCACCTTCGCCGACCCCGGCGCGCAGGCGGTGGGCACGCCGCTGGAACTGGCGGCCACGGCCTCGTCCGGCCTGGCGGTGAGCTTCGCCGTCTCGGGCGATTGCAGCCTGGGCGGCAGCACGCTCAGCTTCACCAGCGCTGGCACCTGCACCGTCACGGCCAGCCAGGGGGGCGATGCCAACTGGGCCGCTGCCACGGACGTGGCCCACGGCTTCGCCGTGGCGCTGCGCAGCCAGACCGTGGCAGTGCCGGGCGGCACGGCCACGGCCCGCTTCAGCGGCGGCGGCGCGGCCTGCACCTTCGAGAGTCTGGCGCCCACCACGCCGGCCACCAGCGGCCCGGCGCAGCCGCCGGCGGGGCTGGTCTTCACGCACGGCCTGCTGGACTTCGTGCTGTCGGGCTGCGACCAGAGCGATGTGACGATGACGGTGACCTACCCGCAGGCGCTGGCGCAGGGCACGCAGTACTGGAAGCTGCACGCCGGCGACTGGGGGCAGTACCCGGCGCAGGTGGACGAGGCGGCGGGCACGGTGATGTTCACGCTGCGCGACGGCGGCGCGGGCGACGACGACGGCCTGGAGAACGGCCGCATCGTCGATCCCTCGGGCGCGGCGCACCGGGTGGCCGCCAGTGCCGCCGCGCGCCGGTGCCCGCGCTGGGGCCGTGGGCCTTGGCGGTGCTCGGCCTGGGGCTGGGGCTGCTGGGCTGGCGCCGGCGGGGGTGAGCCTGGGCCGGGCGGTTCGTCAGCGCTTTGCTGTCATCCGACCGGCTTGGGCCTTCTGCTGTGATTCTTGACTGAGAACTACAAAAATGAGAGCTGTTGCCGTTTGTCCAGCACTGGGCGAGGGGGCGCCGGGGCTGCTGTCCGCGCTGCTGGCTGGCGCGGCGACGCGGCAGGACTGGGGTTTGAGGGGTTTCAGGACACTGGCCCGCGCCCATCAAGCGTTGACAGCTATCAGATTTGATTGATCCTGGTGTTGGATGAGGTGTTGGCAGGGATGAGCGCCCGGCGGAGAACCATCAAATTTGATAGCTGACCACGAAGTATCCATACGGGCTACAACCCAATCCGGCATGAGAATTAAGCCGCCGCCGGACTCCACTGAACCTAGAAACGGCAGTTGACCGCTCGCCATCTTCAGGAAAGCCGCATGGGTGCTGACTTTCGCTGCTTCGATGACCTTCACCTCTTGGGTGAGCGCGCTACGCGCCCGCCAGCACCGCGCTCGCCGCGCCATGCGGCGTTGCTCGTCCTTGCAGGCATCAGCCTGCCGCGTCCTCGCGCCTTGCCTGCCACGCCGATCACGGCACTGGCGGGCGCGTTCAACTGCCGTTTCTAGGCTGAACGCGAGTGCCTTGGCGCCCTGCGCGGGGCGCGGCGGGCGCGCCAATGGCGAGGTGGTGAAGCTGGCGCCGCGCTGAGCGCGCGGGCGCCGCTATCCGGACGCGCGTCCGGGGTGCCTTGCGGCCTCAACCGCCGCGCAGCACCTCGCCAAAGCGCTTGATGCCCTGCTGGATGACGGCCTGCGCGCCGGGCGACCAGCGGCCCATGTCGTAGAAGCCGTGGATCATGCCGGGGCCGGGGATGTGCTCGGCCTGGCCGCCGGCGGCGTTCAGGGCGGCGACGTAGGCGATGGCGGCGTCGCGCAGCGGGTCGAACTCGGCCGTCACCACCACGGCGGGCGGCAGGTCGGTCAGGCTCTTGGCCTGCAGCGGCGCCAGGCGCGGGTCCAGGGTGTCGCCAAAGCCGCCGGCGTAGTGGTTGTAGAACCAGGCCATGGTCTCCGCTTCGAGGAAATAGCCCTTGCCGTTCTGCTCGATGCTGGGGTGGCTGGCGTCGGCGTGGTCCACGGCCGGGTAGATGAGGAACTGTGCGGCCAGCGGAATGCCCGCGTCGCGCAGCTGCTGCGCCACCACGGCCGAGAAGTTGCCGCCCGCGCTGTCGCCGGCCACGGCGACGGTGGCGTTACCGCCCAGCTCGCCGGCGTGGGCGATCACCCATTGGGTGGCGGCCACGGCGTCGTCGATGCCGGCGGGGAAGGGGTGCTCGGGCGCCAGCCGGTAGTCCACCGACACCACCACCGCCTGGGCGCCGCGGCAGATGTCGCGGCAGGTGTTGTCGTGCGTGTCCAGATCGCCGATGACGTAGCCGCCGCCATGGAAGAAGGCCACGGTGGGGAAGGGCCCGGCGCCCTCGGGCCGGTAGATGCGCGCCTTCAGCGGACCGGCCGCGCCAGGCACGGTGGTGTCCTGCACGCTGGCGACGGGCACGATCTGCTCGGGCGTGCGGCTGCCGGCGGTCAGCATCAGAAAGCCGGCGCGGGCTTCGGCGGGCGTGCTTTCGTGGATAGGCTTGGCGCCCGCGCTGGCCATCATCTGCAGCATGCCGGCGAGGTGGGGATCGAGAGGCATCGGGAAATCTCCTGTGGTGGTGAATGGGAAAAGGTGGCGCGGCTCAGAAGCTGTGAATGAATTCGCCGCGTCCGCGCATCCCGCGCAGGGGTGTGCCATCAAGGCGCAAAGCGCAGACGTAGCGCGGGCTACGGCGAGCATTTGCAACGCCGAGGGCGTGCGCCTGCGCGGGATGCGCGGGCGTGGCGGGTTCGTTCACGGCTTCTCAGTAGTAGGCCAGCGCGCTGTCGTCGGGGCGCACGCCGGGCAGGATGGCGCGCTCCTCGGGGTACTCCATGCCGTGCTTCCAGGGGTGGCGGTCGCCCTGGCGGAACATGCGGTGCTGCGCGCGCAGCACGTAGCCGGCGTTGAAGTTGTCGGGGTCGATCCAGGGCAGGCGCGGCATGCCGGCGTCCTCGCCGCGCAGCGTGGGCACTACCGCCGCGTGGCCCTGCGCGCGCATGTGCTCGACCACGCGGCCCACCAGGTCGCAGACCAGGTCCACGCGCAGCGTCCAGCTCGACCGGAAGTAGCCCTGCAGGTAGGCCATGTTGGGCAGGCCCTCGATCATCACGCCGCGCCAGGTGACGCGCCGGCTGAAGTCCACCGGCTCGCCATCGACGCCGAAGGGCACGCCGCCGAACAGGTGCAGGTTGAAGCCCGTCGCGGTGACGACGACGTCGGCCGCGAGGTGCTGGCCGCTGGCCAGCCGGATCCCCGTGGCGTCGAAGCATTCGATGGTGTCGGTGACCACCGAGGCCTGGCCGCCGCGGATGGCGGCGAACAGGTCGCCGTCGGGCACCAGGGCCAGGCGCTGCTGCCACGGCCGGTAGCCGGGGTTGAAGTGCCGGTCCACGTCGAAGCCCTCGGGCAGTTGGGCGCGGGTCTCGTGGATGAGGAAGGCGCGCAGTGCCTCGGGCTGCTCGAAGGACATGCGCACCACCTCGGCGTTGCGGGCCAGGTGGGCGCGGCGCAGGATCTCGTGCGTCCATTCATCGGGCAGATCCAGCGCGCGCAGCGGGGCTTCCAGCTCGTGCGCCCAGGGCTGGGCCGCGAAGAAGGTGGGCGAGCGCTGCAGCATGGTCACGTGCGCCGCCGAGCCGGCCAGCGCCGGGATCAGCGTGGCGGCCGTGGCGCCCGAGCCGATGACGACCACGCGCTGGCCCGCGCAGTCCAGGTCCTGCGGCCAGTGCTGCGGATGCACCACCCGGCCCTCGAAGTCGGCCAGCCCCGGCCATTGCGGCGTGTGGCCCTGGCCGTGGTCGTAATAGCCGGAGCACATCCAGAGAAAGCGGGTGGTGAAGGTCAGCGTCTCGCCCGAGTCCGTGCGCGCCACTTCCAGTGTCCAGCGCTGCTCTTGCGACGACCAGTCGGCCGTCATCACCTTGTGCCGGTAGCGGATGCGCGGCGCCAGGCCGTTCTCGTCGATCACCTCGCCCAGGTACGCGCGGATCTCGTCGGCCGTGGCGATGGAGCGGCCGCGCCAGGGCTTGAAGCCGTAGCCGTAGGTGTAGAGATCGCTGTCCGAGCGGGCGCCCGGGTAGCGGTGCGTCCACCAGGTGCCGCCGAAGCCGTCCATCGCGTCCAGCACGGCGAAGCGGCTGCCGGGGAAGCGCTGGTGCAGGTGGTACGCGGCGCCGATGCCCGAGATGCCGGCGCCGACGATGAGGAAGTCGAAATGCCCGCCGCACGACGGCGAAGCGCTCGGGTGGCTGGTGCCCATGGGGCAGGTCTCCTGTCGAGGGGGAAAGGTACGTGCGGAGCCATCTTAGCGCCACGTCCGGGTGATTCCGTTTGCTATATAAAAAGTAGCTAAAACCGTAGGCTAGAAGCGGGGTGAATGCTGAATATGACCTGAATCGAAGCCTCCGCCGGTGGCTTCACGGCGCCAGCCGCTCGCGCCGCCAGCCTTCGCCCTCGCGCAGGTACACCAGCCGGTCGTGCAGCCGGCTCGGGCGGCCCTGCCAGAACTCCCAGCGGTCGGGCGCCAGCCGGTAGCCGCCCCAGTGCGGCGGGCGCGGCGGGTTCAGCAGGAATTTGGCGCCGTACTTGGCGGCGGCGGTCACCAGCACCGAGCGGTCCGCGATCACCTGGCTCTGCGGGCTGGCCCAGGCGCCGATGCGGCTGTCCAGCGGGCGGCTGGCGAAATAGGCGTCGCTCTCGGCGTCGCTGACCTGGGACACCTGGCCCTCGATGCGCACCACGCGCTCCAGCTCCACCCAATGGAACTGCAGCGCGGCAAGGGGGTTGCCGGCCAACTCGCGGCCCTTGCGGCTGTCGTGGTTGGTGTACCAGACGAGACCGCGCGCGTCGAAGCCCTTGACCAGCACGATGCGCGTGCTGGGGCGCAGGTCGCTGCCGACGGTGGCCAGGGTCATGGCGTTGGGCTCCGGCACCTGGCTGGCGCGCGCCTCCTCGAACCATTGGGCGAACTGTTGCAGGGGGTCGGTGTGCGAGGCGCTTTCGGACAGCTCGGCGCGCTCGTAGCTCTTGCGCAGGTGGGTGATGTCGGGGCTGGCGTTCATGGGCGCAAGTATAGAAATCGACGTCAGGCGCCGTGCGGCGTGGGCGCGTGCGCCAGCAGGGCCGCCAGGCGCCGGTCGTCGACGCCGTGCGCGCGCAGGCTGGCGTGCGTTTCGCGCGCGTAGTCCAGCGTGCTGCCGTAGCGCCCGCGCGCCTCGCGGAAGATGCGGCTGTAGTGGTCGGGCGTCAGCTGGCCGGTGAAGGACGGGCTGCGGCGCGACAGCGTGAAGGCCAGCGCCGCCACCGGCCCGTGCGGCGTGGCGCAGCGCAGCCAGCGCGCGTCGTACACGCTGGTGGGCATCTCGCGCGCCCACAACTGGTCCAGCACCGCGTCGGCGTCGCGCCGAGGGATGCGGTACACCACGCCCCGGCAGCTGCCGCCCGGCAGCAGCGCGAACACCAGCCCCGGCGACTCGGGCGTGCCGCGGTTGATGCGGCTCCACATCGCCAGCGCCCGGTGCCAGCCGGCCACGCGCGTGGCGTGCCGTTCGGCAAAATTGAAGTCGGGCCGCCAGATCAGAGAGGCATAGCCAAATACCCAAAGATCGCCCAGATGGTGGGGCGCCTCGCCGGCCCGGCGGCGCCACTCGGCGCGCGTGGCCGCCAGCAGCGCCAGCGGGTCGCGGCCACCCTGGCGCAGGTGCTCGAAAGGCGCGTAGGCGGAGTGCATGTTGAGTGTTTATACAATCGGCCTCAAATTTTGATTGGAGCCACTGAGCATGAGTTCACAAGATGATGACAGCCACGGCATCGTGTTCGCGGTGCTGGCCGGGGTAATCCTGCTGGCCATCAGCCTCGCCATCGGCGTGGGCCTGTACCGCACCAGCAAGGGCGCGGCGGCGGTAACGGCCGCCCAGGGCGCCACCGGCGGTGCGGGCGCGGGTGCCATGGCCGCCGCCGGCCACGCGGGCGCCGCCAGCGGCGCGGTGGGCGACGACGCCGCCAGCGTGCGGGTGGAGGAGGGCGTGGTGAAGTTCTATTTCGCCACCGCCAAGGCCGACCTCGCCACCGGTGCCAAGGAAGCCCTGGGCGACGTGGTGAAAGGCGTGGCGGCCGGCAAGACGGCCGTCATCAGCGGCTACCACGACGCCACCGGCGATGCCGCCCGCAACGAGGAACTGGCCAAGCAGCGCGCCTTGGCCGTGCGCGACGCGCTGCTGTCGCTGGGCATCGGCGAGGACAAGGTCGAGCTGAAGAAGCCCGAAGTGAGCACCGCCAGCGGCAGCAACGCCGAGGCGCGCCGGGTGGAAGTGACGCTGCAATAAGAACGGTTAACGACGGCCCAGCCACGCGCAGGTGTAGGGCCTTCTGATTTCAGGCGGGCTTGCGCAGGAAGCCCTGGTTGGCGCCGTTGCGGTTGGGCGAGAAGCCGTTGGCGGCCAGCGTTTCCTCGGCCGTGTCGTAGAACACGCCGATCTTCATGATCTCGCGCGCCTGCTGTGCCGTGGCGATGGGGCGGCCGAATTCACCGTCGGAGATGCGCACCAGTTGCTTGATCTGTTCGACCGAACTCATCTTGCCGGTGCGGCGCTGGTTCCAGAGCACGTCCTCGATGCCGCAGCGCACGTGCAGGCCCAGGGCGATGCCGATCATGTTGATGGGCAGCACGTTGAGCACCGAGCTTTCCACCGTGATCACCGCGCCATCGGGCGCGGCGCGCAGCATGTTGGCCAGGTTGAAGATGTTGGCCTGGTCCATGCCGCCGCTGATGGCCACCCAGTTCATCACCAGCGGGCCCTTGTAGACGCCGCGGCGGATCATGCGCTCGATCGTCTCGAAGCTGTTGATGTTGTAGACCTGGAACTCGCTCTGGATGCCGGCGGCCGTGAGGCGCCGAATGTGTTCCTCCACGAAGCTGGGGTTCGAGGGGACGATCATGTCCTTGTAG
This sequence comes from Ottowia sp., assembly GCF_016703145.1. Taxonomy (GTDB): domain Bacteria; phylum Pseudomonadota; class Gammaproteobacteria; order Burkholderiales; family Burkholderiaceae_C; genus Ottowia. The sequence continues at coordinate 1,373,649 of NZ_JADJCO010000003.1, forward strand.
GTGTTATAGAGGTTCGGGAAGCCGCGCGACACGCCCCGGAAATCGTCCTCGCCCGCGTGCTCGGTCACATTCATTTGCGTGGTGTTGACGGTCACCGTCACCTGGTCGGGCCTGGGTTCGAGGTCGGCCAGCATGTGGCGCGTGTCGTCGGACAGCCACTTGGCTTCGCCGCCCGGGCCTTCGGGCGCGAAGCTGATGGAGCCGCCGACCTGGATGACCATCTCCGGCACGGCCTTGCGCACCCCCGCGATCAGTTCGTTGAACATGGACAGGCGCTTGCTGCCCTTGCCATCGGCTTCGCGCACATGCAAATGCAGCACGGTGGCGCCAGCCTCGTAGCAATCCACCGCTTTCTGGATCTGCTCTTCCATCGTGACCGGGATGTCTTCGGGAAAGTCCGAGGGAATCCAGCCCGGCGCGTAGGGTGCGGCGGTGATGATCAGGGGCTGCTGGTTTTCGGGGTACAGGTGGCCGTCGAGAAAGTTCATGGAGGGTCTCCGGATTGAGAAATGAATGAATAAAACGCGGGCTCTACTCGGGCTTGATGTTTCCGTCCACGACGATCTTTCGCCAGACGGCCAGATCGTTCTCAACGATCTTGGCGAATGCCGGGCGGCTGATGCCTTGGGTGGGCTCCACGTTGACGCGCCGGCTGCCTTCCTGCACCGCGGGCGTGCTCAGTGCCGCGTTGATCGCGTCGTGCAGCCGGTCCAGGATCGGCGCGGGCGTGTTCTTGGGCGCGAAAACGCCGTTCCAGCCGGTCGCGGGGAAGGGAAAGCCCTGCTCCGACATCAGCTTGACGTCGGGCAGTCGGGAGGCGCGCGCATTGCCGTTGACGGCAATGCCGCGCAGCCTGCCCTGCTGGATGAAGCCCAGCGGCGACACCAGGTCCACCCAGCCGATCGGAATCACGCCGCCCACGATGTCCGTCACCAGCCCCGGCGAGGTCTTGTAGGGCACGTGGTTGAGGGTGATGCCCGTGCGCTGCCGGATCCATTCCATCGTCAGGTGGCCATTGGAGCCCACGCCCCAGCTGCCGTAGGACGGGTACTGGGCCGGTTCGCGCCGCAGCAGCTCCACCAGCTCGGGCAGGGTGTTGGCGGGCACGGAGGGATGCACCACCAGCAGCACGCCGCCGACAGCGGTCAGCGCAATGGGCTCCAGATCGCGCAAGGTCTTGACCGGCAACTCAGGGTTGAGCGCCTCGGCCATGACGGTGGCGGTGGACGAACCTTGCAGCAGCGTGTAGCCATCGGGGGCCGCGTTCTTGAGGGCCTGCGTTCCCAGCAGGCCGTTGGCGCCGGGGCGGTTGTCGATGACGAAGGGCTGGCCCAGCGCCTTGCCCAGAGGCTCGTACAACTGCCGCGCGAGCACGTCGACCACGCTGCCCGCGCCGCTGGGCACGATGACCTTGACGGGGCGGGCCGGCCACGGCGGGTCGCCTTGGGCCCGGGATGCGCTGTACAGCACGGAAGCGGCGCTGCCCAGCACGAGATGCCTGCGCGTGAATGAGGGGGTCATGGGTCGTCTCCTTCGTCAGTTGTCCACCGTGATGCCCGTGTCGGCCACGATCTGCTTCCACATCTTCAGATCCCGGCCGATGACGGCCTGGAACGCCGCGGGCGACTTCGCTTGGGCGGCCTGGACGTTCAGGGCGGCCACTTTCTTCACCATGTCGGGCTGGTTCTGGATGCGCGTGATCAAGGCGCCCAGGCGCTCCACGATCGGTGCTGGGGTATGTGCCGGGGCCAGCACGCCAAACCAGCCGACCGGCTCGAAGTCATAGCCCTGCTCCTGGAACGTGGGAATGTCCGGCGTGCGCGGCAGCCTGACGATGCCGGTCACCGCGATGCTGCGCAGCCGCTTGGTCTCGATGAAAGGCAGCGGCGCCCCAGGGTCGGTGAAGCCGATCTTCAGCGTGCCGGTGGCCAGTTCGGTGAGCAACTGGCTGGACTGCTTGTAGGCCACATGAGGCATCTCCATGCCCGTCTTGCGCTTGAGCCACTCCATCGTGAGATGGCCCGAAGAGCCAACGCCCCAGGTGCCGTAGGAGTATTTGCCGGGGTTGGACTTCACGAGCTGGACCAGCTCCGGAAGGTTCTTGACCGGCATGTCGTTGCTCACGTGCAGGATCACGCCGCCCTCGACGGTTTGCGCCACCGGCGCCAGGTCCTTCGTGACGTCGTAAGGAAGGTTCTTCATGAGTGCGGGCGCCATCACCGTGTTGGAGCCAGTGGTGTAGAGCAGCGTGTAGCCGTCGGGCGCCGCGCGCACCACGGCCTGGGTGCCAATGATGCCGCTGCCGCCCGGCTTGTTGTCCACCACGACGGGTTGCTTGAGTTCCGCGCTCAGGCGCTGCGCCAGCTCGCGGGCCAGCAGATCGGTGCCCGAGCCGGCCGAGGACGCGGTCACCAGCGTGATGGGCCGGCTGGGCCACGCATCGCCCTGCGCCCATGCCGCGCAGGAAAACAGGAGTGCCGTGGCAACAGCCGCGGCAGGGCGAAAGACGGTCAGCAGTTTCACGGGGAGTCTCCTTGACAAGTGCCAGCGCAGTGTATTTGGAATAATTAATGTCGACATTAGTGATTTCACTAGGTCGACGCCCGGTTTGCCGGCAGGGCTGTGCTAACGTGAAGCAATGTCGACACGAATTCGGGCCGCCGCCGCGCCGCCATCCGCCAGCGCGACTGGCAAGCCCCATGACCCAGGCTTGGCCGCCCTGCTCACCCCCAAGGACAGCACCATGCTGGCCGTGGAAAAGGCGCTGCTGCGCGGCGAAGGCATCCACGCCTCGCCCCCCATCGCCGAACAGATCGCCGCGCGGCTGGCCGGCTTGATCGCGCTGGACTTGCTCAAGCCGGGCCAGCGGCTCCTGGAGGCCGACATCGGCGCGGTGCTGCAAGTCAGCCGTGCGCCGGTGCGCGAGGCTCTCCGCATCCTGGAGCGCGACCACCTGGCGCGGTTGAGCGCGCGGCGCGGGGCGACCGTCACCGCGCCCGACGCCGAGGAGTTGCTGGACATCTTCGAGGTCCGCCTCGCGCTCTACGGCATCCTGCTGGCGCAAGTCATGCGAGACCGTCCCGACGACCTGCAACGGGTCTTCGAGCAGTTTCTGCCGCGCCTGGAGCAAGCCAGCCGCGAAACGCCTGGGGCCTACGCCGTGCAGAGCTTTCTTTTGAACCAGCGCATTGCCGATCTGTGCAGCAACCGGCTGGTGGTGGACCAGCTCAAGGCGCTGTCACTGCGCACCCTGCGCTACGTGCGCCTGGGCTTTGCGGCATCGCCCGGCGCGGTCGCCTCATCGCTGGAGGGCTGGCGGGCATTCCAGGGTGCGGTGGTCCAGCGCGACATCGCCCTGGTGCAGGCGGCCGCGGCCCAGCGGACCGCGGCCATCCGGAGCCTGGCCGTGGCAGCGGTCCGGCACGCCTGAGGATCAATAGGGCACGTCGCCCACGATGCCGGCGCGCTCCATCTTGCGCGGCGCGGGCCAGTAGTCCATGACCGCGTAGTGTTGGGTGGAGCGGTTGTCCCAGATCGCCACGCTGTTGGGCCGCCACTTGAAGCGCACCTGGTACTCGGGAATCGTCGCCTGGCTTTGCAGGTAGTGCAGCAGCTGGCTGGCGCCCGGGGTCTTGTCGATGCCGAAGCGCACGTTGTCCGGCGTGTGGTAGTTGAGAAAGTGCGTCGTGAAACTGGCCACATAGAGCACCTTCTCGCCCGTCTCGGGGTGCGTGCGCACCACGGGATGCTCCACGGGCGGGTGCTCACGCCCCAGCGCGCGCCGCTTCTCCTCGTCCATGGCCGCGCCAAAGCTGTGCTCGATGCTGCTGCTGGCGCGCAGGCGGTCGATCTTGCGCTTCACCTCGTCGGGCAGGCGCTGGTAGGCCTCGACCATGTTCACCCAGATGGTGTCGCCGCCGACCTCGGGGCATTCGATGCAGCGCAGCACCGCGCCCATCGGAGGCTTGGGCCGCCACAGAGCGTCGGTGTGCCAGTTGTTCTCGTAGGGGTTCTTTTCCTCGCTGCGGTAGATCTGCGCCAGCCCTGGATAGTCCGGGTGGCATCCCAGCACGGGATGGCCTTCCAGCGGGCCGAAGCGGCTGGCCAGCGCCACGTGGTCGGCGCGCGAGAAGCGGTCCATGTCCTGGTCGCGAAAAAACAGCACGCGGTGCTTGAGCAGTTGCGCCTTGAGTTCGGCGAAAAGCGCGTCGTCGCGCACCGCGTCGCGCAGATGGATGCCGGACACCTCGGCACCGATGTTGACCGTGAGGCGTTCGATTTGCATGGTTTGTCTCCTGAAGGGTGAGGAACTCGGATCGATATTTGTTATTGTCGACATTAATTATGAATCGCTTGGTACCCAGCGTCAACCCCACACCTTCGTCACAGGCGCGTCAGCCTTGCGGCAGTGCCGCATGGGCCGCCGCATCGCGCGACAGCTCCATGCGCCGGACGGCGGTGGACAGCACCTCGTCCACGTCGCGCCGCGTGATGGCGCGGTGCAGGGCGCGCCAGGTCTCCATCGCCCGGGCCATGCGGGGCGGATCGGCGGCCAGCCCGAGGCGCACGAAACGCAGCACGCGCAGCGAAATCGAGGCCAGCAGGTCGGCGATGAGGCGTCCCTCGGCCAGCTTGAACATGTCCATGTTCATCAGGAAGCCCGCCAGCGCGTGGTCGTCCACCGAACCTTGTTGGGTCGCCTGCTCCAGCTGTGGCATGTGCCGGTCGAACACGGCTTCGAGTTCCTGAGGGCGCTGCGCCATGAGCTGCCGAAACAGGATCTGGAACAACGCGATGCGCACCTCGTAGATGTCGGCGATGTCCTTGGCGTCCGGCGCGGTGACGCAGGCCCCCCGGCGCGCCTGGAACTCCACCAGGCGTTCGCGCTCCAGGATGCGCAAGGCTTCCCGCACCGGCGCGCGGCTGACCCGAAGCACCTCGCTGATGTCCTTTTCGAGCAGGCGCTGGCCCGCGTGGATCATGTCCATGGTGATCACGCCGGCGAGCCGCACGGCGATCTGGTCGGCCACCGGCGCCGTGGCGCCGGCCCCTGCATGGCGACGCAGCACGGCTTGCTCGACCGCCACCATGATGGGGGTCTGCGGCATCAGCAGGTGGTTCAGGTCAGGGGGATTGCTTGTCTTCTTGCGGGCCATGGCGCCGAGTATGACGGCTGGCGCCGCGGTCGGAAGCGGCGTTCTGGCGAGCATGGAAGGCATCGCGTGGCGGCAGCGTCGTCGCGGATGGGCAGTACGATTGCTATCAAATATGAAGCTTAATATCTAATATTGGTGCTGGCTAAAGCCTGTTTTATTCAGGATTCGCCCTTCGCGGCCGGTTGTCGGGCGGCGCTGACGCCGCGAAAGAAACCCACGATGGCGCGGTCGGCGCCCAGCGTGGCCAGCAGGCGCGCCAGCAGGTCCAGGTCGCGCGCGGCGCCGATGTCGGTCTGCAACGCGGTGGCCTGCGCGATGGCCTTGCGCGTGCGCTTGGGGCGCAGCAGCGGGCGCAGCGACTCCAGCACGTAGCGGCTGCGCTTGGCGAGCAGGCGCACGCGATGCCGCTGCGCCATCGGGTCGGCGCCGGGCATCGCCTGAACGGCGGCCTTCAGGCGGGCGCGCAGGCGGCGCGCGCGCCGTCGTGCCCAAGGGCCCAGCCACGCGGCGCCGGCCGGCGTGGGCGCTGCGGCGTCCGCGGCCGTGGGCGCCATCGCATGCAGCCAGCGCTGCAGGCGCACCAGCGCCAGCCCGGTGGCGGGTACCTGCAGCGCGGCGCGCAGGGCAGCGTGGCGGCGGTGGCGCTCGGCCTGCAGCGCGGCCAGCAGCGCCTGCCAGGCCGCGCGGCGTGGCGCGGCGCCGGGGTCGGCGTCGATGTAGGCGTCGGCCCAGCGCGGCAGCGTGTCCAGCACCGCCACGTCCAGGTCGCGCGCGGCGCCCAGGGCTGCCAGCACGGGGCGCAGGGGGCTGGCGTCGGGCGGGGCGTGCGTGCCCAGCAGCGGCCTGAACAGCCACAGCGCGCTGCGCCAGCGGCGCCAACCCACGCGCGCCTGGTGCACCCGCTCGGCGTCGTCGCTGCCCACCGCCTCGGCCAGGTCGGCCAGATTGCCGCTGAACTGGCCCAGCGCCTCGCCCAGCACCGCCTGGGCGGCCGGCCTCACGGGCTGATCGGGTGTGAGCGCGGGTGGGCGGGCCCGGCGCGGCGGGCGCGCGCCGCCATCGGCCAGCCGCCAGCCGCGCTCGGCCTTGCTGGTGTCGCTGGGCAGCACCGGCAGCAGCACAGCCACCTGTTCGGCCAGGGCGAACAGGGCATCGGGCGGACCCTGCAGCAGTTCCAGCTCCAGCTCGCACAGCGCCACGGAGCGGTCACCGGCGCGCACGCTGCCCACGTCCAGCGCCACTTCGATGCGGCTGCCCTCGGGGGTGGTGAACACGCGCAGCGTGCGCGTGGCGCGGGTCTGGAACACCGGCTCCAGCTGGCCGAAAAGCTCGCCCCGCGCGTCGAGGGCAGCCCAGGGTGTGCCTTGCAGCTCGGCGGGGTCCAGCACGCCCCGGCGCAGCGCGGTTTCCCACTCGCCGCGCTGGCTCAAGGGGCCGGGCGTGCCTGCGGTCTTGAAGGTCTGCAGCCAGCGGGTGCCGCCGGCGGCGCGCTCGCCGCGCAGGCGCAGGGCGGCGCGCTGCCGGCGCAGGTGCTGCTCGGGCGTGTCGAAGTAGGTGTTGACCAGCCGCACCACCTGCGTCGGCAGGCCGGCCAGCGCAGGCACGGCGGCCAACTGCACGGCGATGCGGCGCGGGTCGGCGCCGGGCAGGGCGAGCTTGAGCTCGATCTCCAGCGGGCTGGCGGGTGGCGCGGGGTGGGGCATGCGGCGTGGCTCCCGGTGTTTTTTTGCGGCAAAAAGCCCGGATGTCGGCGCCAATGAACCGCTACGTGCTATCGAATTGGAAGCGTGCCGCTGTCGCGTGCGCTGGCGCCTGGTGCGCCGCTCAGCGCAGTCCGCCGCCGGCGCTGCTCTCGGCGCGCTGGATCAGCTCGATCTTGTAGTCGACGGGCGTAATCACCTCACTTCTCGGGGTCTTTATAAATCAACAGCTTGCGTTGATCGTGGAATCCGTGCAACGCTTCAAAAGTGACGACATCCGCTTCGACGCGGCCGACGCACTACGGGCCTTCGAGCGCGCCTGACCGAGCTGGTGGCATGGCTCAAGGGTGACCCGTGAAAGTCCACGGACAAAGTGATCGCTGCACTGCGCGAGAAGGGCTATCCAGCGCTCCTCTGGCCAATGGGGGTTGGCTGCGACTGGCTGCCTCTGGAGCGTGGGCCACCGCACGGCCAGCGACTCCGGCCTCTCGAGGAGAATCCATCGGCCCGCCATGCTCACGCGCGGCGCGCGCTTGGCGCTGAATGGTGGAACAGGGTTTCTCCATGGCGCAAACTCCGGCAACATTCATACCGAGCAGCGAAGACGTGTCATGGAAAAATTACCTCTTGGCGCAATCAACCCGCGACGCTGGCTTGTTCTGACGGTGGTGGTTGCCGCGCAGTTCATGTACGTGGTCGACATATTCATCGTCAACGTCGCCATCGCGTCCATGCGCGCCGATCTCCATGCCAGCACGGCGCAGATCGAGAGCGTGATCGCGCTCTATCAGATCGCCTATGCGTCAATGGTGATCACGGGTGGGCGTCTGGGCGACATGCATGGGGCCAGGCGCCTGTTTCTCATCGGCCTTATCGGATTCACCGTCACCTCGCTGGCCTGCGGCCTGGCGCCCACGGCCAGTGCGCTGGTTCTCGCGCGTCTGGCCCAGGGCCTCACGGCCGCGCTGATGGTGCCGCAGATCCTTGGCACGATCCACACGCTGTTCCCCGATGCGGCGCGCAGCCGGGCGTTCGCGATTTTTGGCATTGCGGGCGGGCTGGGCGGCGTGGTGGGCTTCATCGCCGGCGGCTGGCTTTTGGCCCTCAATCCCTACGATCTGGGCTGGCGCACGATCTTCATCGTCAATGGCCCCATCGGCGCCGCGCTGGTGCTCGCGACCTTGTGGCTGATGCCCGCAGAGAGAAAGCAGGAACGGACACAGCTCGATCTTGTGAGCGTGCTGGTCCTGTTCGCCGGTCTCACGCTGTTCGTGGGTCCGCTGTTGTTCGGCCACGAATTCGGCTGGCCGTGGTGGTCGTTCGTCGTCATGGGCCTGGGCGCCGTGCTGCTCGCGGCCTTCCCGCGCCTGGAGCAGTCGGTCGAGCGCCGCGGCGGCTCGCCGCTCATTGAACCGGCATTGCTGGCGAACGGCGCCTTCGTGCGCGGGCTCATCGCGACCTTCTGTTTCTTTCTCAGCAACATCTCGTTCTACTTTCTGATCACGCTGTTCATGCAGTCTGCGATGGGGCTTTCCGCGCTCGACGCGGGCACGGTGATGGTCCCGTTGACCTTGGCCTTCATCGTTGCCACACGACGCGCTGGCGGTGTGCAGACCGACGGCGTGGGTGCGCTTGTCAAAGCCTGCGCCGTGCAGGCTCTCGGGCTCGCGGGCCTTGCGGTTCTGGTCACATGCCTCGACCCGCTGTCGATGTTCGCGCTGATGGTGCCGCTCGCGATCTTCGGCTACGGCCAGGGGTTGGTCATGGCGCAGCTGTTCAACACGGTGCTGGGCTCGATCGCGCACGGTCGGGCGGGCTCCGCTTCGGGCGTGCTGGTGACGGCCCAACAGGTCGCGAACGCCATTGGTGTCGCGGTGGTGGGCGCTGTTTACTTTGGCGCTCAAGCCGCGCACTCACAGCGCGTTGCGCTGATTGCAGCGCTGATCACGCTGATCGCCTCGGTAGCCTTGTGTGCGGCGGCGCTGGCGTGGTTTCGTCGCTGCCAGTCACCCGCCGAGCTGCGGGCGGCGCGGCAATGAGTACAGGCGCATGCCAACACTCCCGATACACCGATGGCCTGAACGGCCAGCCGACCCTCAAGGGGTGAAAGGCCATGGTGCGCTTCCATCGTCCGCGCGCCGACGCCGAGAATCCGCGTCAAGGAGGACAACATGAGCAACAGTACGACCATCGATTCCAGGCAGTTCCGCGCAGCCCTGGGCTCGTTCACCACCGGCGTCACGGTGGTCACCACGCGCAGCGTGGCGGGCGAGGACGTCGGCCTGACGGCCAACAGCTTCAACTCGGTCTCGCTCGATCCGCCGATGGTGCTGTGGAGCCTCGACCGCAGGTCGTCGACAGCCGCGGCGTTCATGGCCGCCGAGCATTTTGCGGTGCATATCCTGGCGGCGGACCAGGAGCAGGTCTCCAACCAGTTCGCCGCGCGCGGCGTCGACCGCTTCGCCGGCCTGGCCGTCGAACGCGGCCACGGTGACGTGCCACTGATCGCCGGTTGCTCGGCCCGATTCGAATGCCGCACGTCCTATCGCCATGACGGCGGCGACCACGTGATCTTCGTCGGCGAGGTGGTGGCGTTCGACAGCTTCGGCCGCGCGCCGCTGGTCTTCCACGGCGGCAACTACGGCTTGCTGATGAAGAAGAAGGCGCAAGACGTCGAGGACACCCGCTCGAGCTTCGGCGACGAGTGGCTGGGCTTCCTGCTTGGCCGCGCCTACTACCAGATGCTGATGCCGCTGCGTGCCGAGGTGCAACGGCAGGGGCTCGACGACATTCACTACCGCATCCTGTCGGCCTTGAGCACGGGCGAAGGACGCAGCGTGACCGAGCTGAGCCGCCTGGTCGAATTCAGCGGCCACCGCGTCGTCGACGAGCACTTCGCCACCCTCGCCGAACGCGAACTGATCGTCGTCGACGGCGAGCAGGTCCGCTTCACCGAGGCTGGACGCCGATACGCGATCGAGTTGATGGCGGCGGGCAAGTCCGCCGAGGCCGACGCGGCCGGTGAGCTCGACTTCAACGAGGCGCGGTTGCTCAAGCTGCTGCTCAAGAGGGTGATCCGGGCCACTGGGCAGGGCTTGCCGGAGCACTGGCGCAAGGAAAACATCTGGCGCGACAACAACGTGTGGGGCGCGGCAGGTGGCGCGACCGAAGGTTCGTCGACCTGACCCCTCCATTCGCGCTCGGAGCCACGACGGGGCGCTGAGCGGGCAAGGGCACCGCCCGTGCTTCACGCCGCCGTCTGACGCGGTCAGCGCGGTGCGATCGGGCGCATCCAAGTGCCGTTTCCAAGCTCAACCCGCCAGCAGTTTCTCAACCGTGCGCAGGTTGCGCGTGGTGGTGCTTGACTTGTAGCGTGTCTTGGCGAGCAGCTTGGCCACCGCCGTGTCGGTGCTCTCGCCGCGCGGGCATTGCCAATAGAGCACGCCCCGGCCGCGCCGCAGGCGCTCGCGCGCGGGGTCGACCGCGCCGGCCGCGGCCATGATCTCGTCGAGCATGGCGGCGTCGGAGCCGAACACGAGGTAGGGATGGCGCGCCTCGTCGATGCGCTCGAACGGGTAGGCCGCCGCCATCTCGCCCACCGCCTGCTGCGTCAGCAGCACGATCCAGGCGTCGTAGCCGAAGCGTTGGCGCAGGGCCTGTTCGATGCGCCCGCGCAGCGCGGCGGCATCGGGCTCGGCAATGTCGAACAGCACATTGCCGCTGGCCAGCACGGTGCGCACGGCGCCGAAACCGAGTTCGACGAACAGCGCCTTCAGGTCGGCGCTCTTGATCGTGATGCCGTTGACGTTCACCCCGCGCAGCAGCGCCACGTGCCGGGTGCTGATGGGTCTTGCCATGGGCGCCCGCCCCGCCTCAGCGCAGCCCGCCACCGGCTGCGCTCTCGGCGCGCTGGATCAGCTCGATTTTGTAGTCCACAGGCGTAATCCCCATTTTTCGGGGCCTTTATAAATCAACAGTTTGCGTTGATCTCGGAGCCGGCGCAATGCCTGTTCGGCGTGCATGCCTAGCCGTTCACCGGATGCAGCTCGATGCCATCGAAGCCGGCCTCGACGGCAAACTGTGCCGACGCCACATACCCCCGACTGTCCGAGTGATGTCGGCCGTGGTACGCGGCCATCAAGTCGTTGGGTGTGCTGGCGTTGACCGCGCGGCTGCGCGTCATCGGGGCCATGACGATGCGATTCGCGAGTTGGAGCGAGCGCGTAGCAAAAGGTTGGAAGAGCAAGTCGATCCTGGGTCAGGAATGTTGGAGACGGAAGCGCGGCAGCCCAGGGGCGCCGCTGCCCATAAAGGGGCGTCAACGCATCTTCACGACCACCTTGCCCTTGGCGCGTCCCAGGGCCAGATAGTCGAGTGCTTCCTTGGCCTGTTCGAACGTAAACACCTTGTCGATCACCGGCCGGATGCGCTGTGTCTCGAGGAGCTTGCCGATCTGGGCAAGTTGCTCGCCGTCCGGGCGGGCAAAGAGGAACGAGTAGTCGACGTCCCGCTTCTTGGCCAGGCGCATGATCTTGCGGCTCATCAGCGCGAACACGAGCTTCAGGACGAGATTGAGCCGGCGGGCGCGAGCGAATGCGACGTCCAGTGGCCCGACAAGGGAGACGATCTTGCCCCGCGCCTTAAGGATGCCGATGGACTTCTCGATCGAGTCGCCCCTGACGGTGCCCAGCACCGCGTCGTAGCCGCTCAGCACAGTCTCGAACGCCTGCTTCTTGTAGTCGACCACCTCGTCGGCGCCCAGACTGCGCACCAGTTCGACATTGCCCGTGCTGGTGGTCGTTCCCACCTTGGCACCCAACAGCTTGGCCAACTGGATGGCAAACGTGCCAATGCCGCCGGAGCCTGCAGGGATGAAGACCTTTTGGCCCGGCTGAAGATTGACGCGCTCTTTCAGCGCTTGCCACGAGGTCAGCCCGACCATCGGAATCGATGCCGCCTGCACGAAGTCCAAATTGGCCGGTTTGAGCGCGGCAGCGCTCTCCGGCACCACTGCAAACTCGGCGATGGAGCCGATACCCTGGTCGAAGATGTTGGCGAAGACCGCGTCGCCGACCTTGAACCGGGTCACGCGGCTGCCGACCTCGGCCACGATACCGGCGAGATCGCTGCCCAGCGTGGCTGGCAACTCAAACCGCAGCACGGCCTTGAAGATCCCGGTGGGGATCATGTTGTCGATCGGGTTGACGCTGGCCGCATGAACCTGGACCAGCAGTTCGTCGGCCCTTAGCGTGGGTCGGGGAACGTCGGTGAGCCCGATCTCGGGCGACTTGCCGTAGCGCTTGAAGGTCAATGCTTTCATGGGTTCTTCCTGGTCGTGGCGGACCCGAATGGGCTGCCACGGGTTGATCGGGCCATGGCGGATCGCCAGGGGTGAGCGCCCGAAGGAATCGGGTCTTTCCGAGTCAACGCGCAGAAGGCGGAGACTCAAAGATGGCGCAGGTGGTTGTCGCATGGGCATAGAGCTTCCCGTCGGGGCCGACGATCCTTGCTTCAGACGTGCCGACTTGGCGCCCGACGTGAAGCGCGGTCCCCACGCAACGCAGCGGGCCGGTCTGTGTGTTGGCCGCCCGGACGATGTTGAGATTGATCTGGCTGGTGGTGTAGCTGCGTCCGGCGGGCAGCTTGGTCTGCACGGCACATCCCAATGCGAAGTCCAGCAAGGTCGCGTACCAGCCGCCATGCACCGAACCCAGCGGGTTGTAGTGCTTGAGCTGCGGAGTCGCCTGAAAGACCGCGCGCCCATCACCCAACTCGACCAGTTCACAGTCGAAGGTATCGGCCATGTACGGATGGGGCAAGTCGCCTTCGAGCAAGGCGGTCATCACCTCCAGACCTGTCTTGCCTTGAATCTGATGCGGATGGGCCAGGCCGGCATGACCTCCGCCGCGTTCGAGCCTGCGCCGCCTCACCTGCTCCAATTGCGCCTGCCAGGCGCTCAACATGGCTTCGACCGTGTTCTCAATCGACATAAGGGATCCAACTGATGGTGTGAAAAAGTGATCGTGATGCCGGTCCGCTTCTGCAAGACCCAACATCGACATCGCATTGAGCAGCCATGTTCACGGCTGCGCCGCCCCCGGCTTCGTGTTCACCGGCAGGCAGAGCAAGCCCGTGAGCAGCGCCAGCGCTCCATGCAGGGCATACAGCGCATTGAAGTCCGTGCGTTGCAGCGCTGCATGGCCCAGCAACGCCACGGTGAGCGCCACGCCGAGCACCGAGCCGATCTGACGCGTGGCCTGGTTGACCGCACTGCCGACGGCGTAGTGCGCCACCGGCAAGCGGCTCACGGCCGCAGCGGAGAGCGATGGCAGCACCAGGCCGACCGCGATGCCACTCATCATCAGACCGGGAAGCCAGAGCGACAGATATTGCGGCTCGGTCCCCGGTACGAGCAGGAACCACAGGCTGCTGCAGGCATACAGCAACGAACCGCCGACCAGGAAGCGGCGATGCCCCAGCCGTGTCGCCAGGCGACCGGTGACGATGGCCGTCGGCATCACGAGCAGCGGCCCGGGGGTGACCGCCAGGCCGGCCTGCGGCAGGCTGAAGTGCCAGACGTTCATCATGTAGAAGAACAAGCTCAGGAACATCATCGAGAACGCCGTGCCGAAGGCCAGCGTGGCGAGATTGACGTAGCGGTAGGTGCGGTTGTGGAACAGTGCCAGGTCCACCAGCGGCGCCTTTGCCCTGCGCGCCCACGCAACGAAGGCACCGGCGGCGATCAACCCGGTCGTACCCATGATCGCGAGTTCCATGCGGCTCCAGGTCGGCACCTCGGACTCGACGATGGCCAGGGTGACCGCACCCACCGCCAGCATCAGCAAGGCCATGCCGACGCCATCCACCCGTCGACGCTCGCTGGACCTTTCCGATTCGTTCAACAGCGACGCACCGCGCCACAAGGCCAGGCCACCGAGGGGAAGGTTGATGTAGAACGCCCAGGGCCAGCCGAAGTGGTCAATCACCAAGCTGCCTGCACTCGGCCCCACCGCGGCCGCGAGCCCACCGACCGCGCCCCAGAGGCTCACGACCACCGCGCGCTTGTCCTGTGGAAACGCCGCCAGCACGATCGACAGCGATGCCGGCGTCAGCAGCGCCGCGCCGACGGCCTGTGCCACCCGCGCCGCGATCAGCCAGCCCACGCTGCCCGCCAGACCGCAGGCCGCCGAGGCCGCCAGGAACAGCGCTACGCCGATCAGGAACACGCGCTTGCGCCCATGCGTGTCGGCCAGGCCGCCCGCAGGAATCAGCATCGTGGCGTACACCACCGTGTAGGCGTTCAGCACCCACGATAGATCCGCCGTCGAAGCGTCGGCGAAAGCATGCCGCAGGGGGTCGAATGCGGCGAACAGCATCGTCGTGTCGAGCGACACCAGGAAGGTGGCGATGCTGGCGACCCAGAACACGGGCCACGCAGACGTGGGAGCGGATGCACGAAGAGCCGGGGTGCTGGCGGCGGCGGTCATGTTCAGCCCCGCGCCTGCAGGTACACGCCAGGCTGCGCTGACAAGCCGAGCTGGACCTGTTGCGTCACCTCGTCTGCCAGCACCTCGTCGGCGCCGGCTTCGAGCGCGTCGAACGCCCTGGCGACGATGTCGTCCGGCGTCGACTTGGGGCTGGCAATGCCCTGGGTCATGTCGGTGTCGACAAAGGCCATGTGCAGGGTCAGCACCTGGGTCTTCTGGCCCCGCAACTCGTTGCGCAGTCCGTTGCTGAGGCTCCAGGTGGCCGACTTCGCCACCGCGTACGCGGCCAGCGCCGGACTGGTGATCCAGCTGGTGACCGAAGCCACGTTGAGCAGCGCGCCGCCGCCGTTGGCGGCCAGCACCGGCGCGAACGCGCGGCTGATGCGCAACACGCCAAACACGTTGGTCTCCAGTTGCTGGCGCAAACTGGCCTCGGCATCCGCCGCGAGGAGGCTGGTGAACTGTGCGATGCCGGCGTTGTTGATGACCACCGTCACGTCGCCGGCTGCCTCGACGGCGGCGGCGATGTCGGTAGGAGAGTTCACGTCGAGCTGGATCGGCGTGACGCCGGGCAGCGTAACGCTCTTCGGGTCCCGTGCACCGGCGTATACCTTGCGTGCACCGCGCGCCAGGGCGGCCTGGGCGAACGCGAGTCCGATGCCGCGATTGGCGCCGGTGATGAGGACGGTGGCGTTGTCAAGTTGCATGATGCTCCTTAAAATGATGATCGTCATATTCGTCGGCACGCAAAAGCGCGGCGTCGGCTTGTACCGACGTGTCAGGTGTCGTACTGGTGGATCAATTTGTCCCGCACGTTCGCTAGCCAAGCTCTCCCCGCCTTGCCCTGCAACGTGCGCGCCAGTTGCAGCGCGCCGACCAGGGTGGCCGCGACCACTTGGGCTTGCGCCGGGTCGGCACCGGCAGGAAGGGTGCGGCGCACCAATTCGACCAGCCCCAGCACGCGGGCGCGGGCTGCGCTGGCGACCTCTTCGGACTGGCGCGGGATTTCGGAGGCCAACGCGGCGACCACGCAACCGCACTCGGCATTCTCGAGTTGCGCATCAGCCAGGTAGGTGTGCACCAGCGCGGAGAACGGACTCATCCCTTGGGCCTGCGCCTGGCGCAGCCGATCGACGAGCACGGCCCCGGTGTCGCGACCAGCACGCTGCGTGGCCTCGGCCAACAGAGCATCGCGGGATGCGAAGTGGGCATAGAAGCCGCCATGCGTCAGGCCGGCCTCTTTCATGATGGTAGCCAGACCGACGCCGTCGTAGCCAGCGCGGCGAATTGCACGCGACGCTGCATCCAGGATGCGGTCGTGGGTCAGTTCCTTTCGGCTGGTGGTGGCTGACATGATGATCGTAATATTACGTTCATAATATTCTCGCGTCAACTGCGGTCGACGGCCCGCTTTCGCGGATGGTGAGTGTCGTCCTTGGGTCGGCAGTGCCCGTTGGTTCCGCCTCCGATCTGTCATTCACGACCAGACCACGACCGCGCCACTTTGAGCACCCAGTCTCGCGGGCGCAGCGGTCATACGAGCCGCTGCCCGCCGAAAGTCCGGTGATGATCGCAGCCGCCGCTGGGGCCACCGGGCACGAATGACTCAGATCAGTCTGAGTTGACGGTCGGCACCGCGAGTTGGACGGCAGTTCCTTGCCGGGAGCGGAAGTCGGTAGCCATGGCTGCGCGCCATCACCGTACAAAAACAGAAGCCCGCTTGTACGGGCTTCTGTCGCTTATCTGCTACGCGCTACGCAGCGGATCGGCATTTTTGGCGTCTGAATGGCGTCTGTCGTCGTAAGTTGTTGATTCTGTTTGTATTAATTCGATCTTGTAGCCATCGGGGTCCGTCACGAAGGCGATGACGGTGCTGCCACCCAACACCGGCCCGGCCTCGCGCGTGACTTGGCCGCCGGCGGCCCTGATCTTCTCGCAGGCCGCGTGGGCATCGGGCACGCCCAGGGCGACGTGGCCGTAGGCGGTGCCCAGCTCGTATTCGGTGGTGCCCCAGTTGCAGGTCAGCTCGATCTCGGCCTGGCCGGGGTTGCCGCCGTCGTAGCCGACGAAGGCGAGCGAATACTTGTACTCCGGGTTCTCGGACGTGCGCAGCAGTTGCATGCCGAGGACGCGGGTGTAGAAGTCGATGGAGCGCTGCAGGTCGCCGACGCGCAGCATGGTGTGGAGCAGTCTCATGGCGGCGGATTATGGGCCGGCTCAGGCCCTCACGCCGGCACCGTGTAGTTCAGCGCCATGCGGCCGCCGTCGACCATGACGATCTCGCCCGTGATGTAGCTGGCCGCGTCGCTGGCCAGGAAGGCCACCACGTCGGCGACCTCGGCCGGCTCGCCCAGGCGCTTGAGCGGCGTGCGCATCAGGATCCGGCGCCTGGCGTCCTCGCTGGTCAGCACCGCCTGGGTCGCCAGTTCGGTGGCGATGGTGCCGGGGCCGACCGCGTTGACGCGGATGCCCTGGTCGGCCAGCGCCAGCGCCATGGCGCGGGTGAGCTGGTTGAGGCCGCCCTTGCTGACGTTGTAGCTGGCGATGCCGGGGATCGCCAGCACGCTGTTGACCGAACTCATGTTGACGATGCTGCCGCGCCTGGCCCGGGCCATCTCGCGCGCCACGGCCTGCCCGACCAGGAAGGCGCCCTTCAGGTTGACGCGCAGCACGGCGTCGAAGTCTTCCTCGGTCACGTCGAGGAAATCGGCGGCGCGGAAGATGCCCGCGTTGTTGACCAGCACGTCGATGCGGCCGTGCGCCTGCACCGCCTGGGCGACCAGGGCATCGACCTGCGCCTTGTCGCCCACGTCGCAATGCACGTAGCGCGCGCCCAGTTCGTCCGCCAGCGCCTGCCCGCGCGCGTCGGCCACGTCGGCGATGACGACCCGCGCGCCCTCGCGCGCGAAGCGGCGCGCGCAGGCCTCGCCGATGCCCTGCGCGCCGCCGGTGACGATGGCGACACGGCCCTGCAGGCCGAAGGAGATGGAGGGGGCAGCGGTCATGGAGCGGTGGAATGTGAAGTTGCGCAGGGGCTCGATCTTCTCAGTTGTCCAGGGCGCCGCACGCCACGCACGATCCGCTGGACATCGAGCACAGAGGAGCAAAAGGCCGCGGAGCAGGCCACGCCAGTGCACCCCTGGCCGGGGTCCCCCCGGCCAATGGGTGCGCCCCCTTGAGGGGGGAGGCGAAACATCGCGCAGCGAGTGGAGCCACGGGGGTGGTCATTCCTCCAGCCAGCGGGCCAGGGCCTCGTGGCCGGCGCGGCGGGCGTGGTCGGCGGCGGTCAGGCCCTGGCGGTCGGTGCGCCGCCGGTCGGCGCCGGCCTCGGTCAGCAAGCGGGCGATGTCCACGCTGCCGCGCCGCGCCGCCAGCATGAGCGCGGTGCGGCCGGCGCCGTCGGCCGCGTCGGCCGGGGCGCCCAGGCCCAGCGCGCCTTGCACGGCGTCCGTCTGCCCGTGCGTGGCGGCGGCCAGCAGGCGCTGGGCCGGGGTGAGCGCGATCGGCGCCGCCGGCCGCACGGCATTGCGCTGCACCGGGGCCGTGAGGAAGGGCGCCTCGGCTTCGGCCGCTTCCGCGGCAGGCGGGGCCGGCGGCGGCATGGGCGGCGCGGTGGCGGCCGCGGCCTCGGGCGGGCGCGCCACGGCTTTGGCCCGCCGGGCCGCGTCCGGCGCAGCCGCCGCCGGGGCGGGGCGTTCGCGGCGCGGGACCGGCGCGGCGCTGACGGGCGGCGGGTGGGCGGCCTTGGCCGTTTTGTCGGTGGGGGCGGTGGCGGGGCGGGCGCTGCGCGCGGCGCGCTCGGCTTCGGCGCGCGGCGCGGGCCGCGCCGCGCGCGTGGCCTCCGGCGCCGGCTCGGGCACCAGCGCGGGTGCCTGCGGCGGCGCGGGAGGGGTGGCCGTGTCGGGGGACGGCGCGGCGTCGGCCTTCGGCGTCTCGGCCGCTTCAGGGACCGGGGCGGACTGCGGCGCCGGAAGGGGCGGGGACGCCTCGGCGGCGGCCGACGCGGCCGGCGGCCGGCCGGTGGCCACGGCCTGCTCGTGCGGCGGGCTGCGGTCGAACTGCAGCGCCAGCAGGCCGGCCAACCCCAGCACGGCGACGCTGGCGAGGGCGGGGATGCGCCAGTGCCGGTCGTTGGCGGCTTCCACCGGCATCGGAGCCAGCGGTTCTGAAGAAAAACCGACCTCAGCCGGCGTCCCGTCTGCGCCAATAGCTATGTTTTCAGGAGCGATACCGGATCCGGCCAAAGTGGGGTCCTCGCCGGCGTCGGCGTACCGCCAGGCCAGGATCCGGGCCTGGGCCAGCACGGCGGCGCGCAGTTGCGGATCGGGCCGGTCGCCCGCCAGCGCGCTGGCCTCGCGGTAGCGCGCCAGCAGGTCGTCGTCAGGGAGCGGCGGCTGGGTCATGGGAGTACCTCCGCGCTGCGGTATTCGCCTTGGGAGCGGCCCAGCCGGTTCATGCGATGTGCTCCAGCGCCCGGCGCAGGGCGGCGCGGGCATAGCGCAGGCGGCTCTTGGCGGTCTCGGGGCCGACGCCGGTGGCGGCGGCGATCTCGGCCACGCCCATGCCGGCCTCGGCCTGCAGCAGGAAGGCTTCGCGCTGGGCCGGCGGCAGGGCGTCGAGCGCGGCCAGCAGCTGGGCGGCCTGCTCGCGCGTCTCGACGCGGCGCAGCGGGCCGAAGCCCGAGGGCGCGGCCAGCGTGTCGGCCAGGGTCTGGCCGTCGCCCAGGTCGTCGTCGAGGCGGGCGTGGGGGCGCCGGGCGCGCAGGTGGTCGATGACGCGGTGGCGCGCCAGGGTGAACAGCCAGGTGGAAAAGCGCGCCGTCGGCCGGCCGGCCGCGCCGGCCGTGGGGCGGTAGGCGCCGGCCTGGCGGGCGACGCTGAACCACACCTCCTGCGCCAGCTCGTCGGCGTTGGCGGCGTCGCCGACGCTGCGCAGCACGTAGCTCCACAGGCGCGCCTCATGGCGGTCGTACAGCATCTCGAAGGCGCGCGCGTCCCCGGCGGCGTAGGCGGCCATGAGCTGCTCGTCTTCGGGCGCGGCCGGGGAGGACATGCGCCGGATTATGGCCAAGCCCTCCCGGCTACCGCACCGCGCTGCGCGCCGCCATCGCATGGCGCCCAAAGAGCCCGATGGCTGCGGAGCAAGCCATGCCAGCAACCGCGGCGGCCCGGCTCCGCCGGGCCGCTGGCGGTGCCCCCTTGAGGGAGGAGGCGGAACAACGCGAAGCGTGTGGAGCCTGGGGGTGGGCCGTTTCACCGCCATGCCGGGGGGTCCGGCACGTAGCCGGCGCTGGGCGATTCGGGGAAGGCGTCGGGCCGGCGCGGGCCGCTGGGCGGGCGGGGAATGACGCCCATCGCCAGCAGGTTGTCGCGGCTGTCGTAGCGCAGGGTGATGACTTCGTCCGGCTGGCCGGCGCGGCGCTCGAAGCGGGTGTGCGTCACGTGGGAGCTTTCGCGCTCGCCGTGGCCCGTGCCCAGGCGCGGCGCGGCCTGTGGGGCGGCGCGGGCGCTGCGCACGGCGTCCATCGGGGCCTCGGCGGCGGGGGCGGACTTGGCGGCGCCCTCGCGCTCCAGGGCGTCGGCGGACTCGCCCGCGGCGGGCGCTTCCCAGCGCGGCGCGGGGCGGTAGACCGGCGGCGGCGGCAGCGGCTTCTCGCGGAACACCGCGACGCCGATCACGCCCACGTCCCGCGGCCGTCCGGTGCGCGCGGCATACGAGTGGGGCAGCCCGGTGAAGTGGAAGGCCGCCACCTCGGCGTCGCTCTTGCGCCAGCCGGTGACCTGGGTGGTCTGCAAGGGGGAGAGCACGTAGCCGGCCTGGTCCCAGGCGGCGGTGTCGCCCGACAGCACGTTCACCCCGTCCACCGACATCACGCCCAGCACGCGGCCGCCCGTGGCGTTGCGCACCTGCACGGCATAGCGCGCGCCAGGGCGCCCGGCGATCCAGTAGTCGCCCTGGTGGCGGTAGACGGGCAGCCGCGCGCCGGTGTCGCGGTCGATCACGTCGAGATCGACCAGGCGGCCGACGGCGTGCGCCGGCGCGGCGGCGAGCAGCGCGCCAGCGGCCAGGCTGGCGGCGGTGAGGAGGCGGGAGAGAGGTTTCATCAAGGGCTCCGCATCAGTGAAGGGGAGCTTGCTTGAACGGCGGCGGCGCGGGCGCGGGGTTGGCGCGGCGGCGCGAAGTTGTAATGAGTGGTTATCGCTACACTGGCCGCGATCCGCCGGACCGCCCCATGACCACCCTGACCCAAACCGAACTCTACACCACCGCCGACGGCCGCGCGCGCTTCCGCGACGTGGCCATCCCGCTCACCGAGGGCACACCGGCCTCGCGCCTGTCGGCGCTGGCGGCGTCCACGGGCTGCCAGTGGCGGCACAGCCCGGTCGGGTTCGAGAGCGGCTTTCACTGCACCACCACGCCGCAATGGCTGGTGGTGCTGCATGGGCGCATGGAGATCGGCCTGCAGGACGGCAGCGCGCGCGTCTTCGGGCCGGGCGAGTGCTTCTACTCCAACGACACGCTGCCCGAGGGCTCCGCGTTCGACCCGCGCCTGCACGGCCACCGCAGCCGGCAGGTGGGCGAAGAGCCGCTGGAAACGCTGTTCGTGCGCGTGAAATGACCCACCCCCAGGCTCCACACGCTGCGGTTGCTGGCATGGCTTGCTCCGCAGCCATCGGGCTTTTTGGGCGCCATGCGATGGCGGCGCGCGGCGCGTCAGGCGCGTGATCGTCGTGGACTGACTGCTTTACAGCGCCCGCCAAGCCATGTGCAGCCCCAGCAAGGCCAGCGCGCCCATGAAGCATTGCCGGAAGCGCACGGCCGACAGCCTCGGGCGCAGCCACTGCCCCAGCGCCATGCCCGCCAGCGCCGGCGGCAGCATCAGCGCCGAACCGCCCAGCACGGCCGCTGGCATCTGGCCGTTCAGCGCCAGGCCGGCCGCCAGCGCCACGGTGGAGACGGTGAACGACAGGCCCATGGCCTGCACCAGCTCGTCGCGCGTCATCCCCAGCGCCTGCAGGTAGGGCACCGCCGGCACCACGAAGACGCCGGTGGCGGCCGTCACCAAGCCGGTCGCGCCGCCCGCCAGCGGCCCCAGCGCGGCCTCGGCCCGGGCCGGCACGCGCGGCAGCCGCGCGCCCGACAGGCCCCAGGCCGCGTAGACCATCAGCGCCAGGCCCAGCGCCAGCGCGGCCCCGGCGCCGGCCGGCGCACCCAGCAGCCACGCGCCCGCCAGCGTGCCGGCGCACACGCCCGCCTGCAGCGGCCACAGCCGGCCGAGCAGCGGGCGCAGCGTGGCGCGCGGCAGCATCTGTTGCACGTTGGTGACCAGCGACGGCAGGATCAGCAGCGCCGCCGCCTGCGCCGGCGCCATGGCCAGCGCCAGCAGCGCCATCGACAGCGTGGGCAGGCCCAGGCCGACCACGCCCTTGACGATGCCGGCGGCGATGAACACGGCGGCGCAGAAGAGCCAGAGCAGGGCGGGCGAGGCGGCGAGGTCGGTCATGGCGCCGATTCTGGGCGCTGCCCGCGGGCCTGGCCATGCGCGATCGCCAGACCCGGCCTCAGTCCATGGCTGAGGCTGGCCGCGGGCGTGCTAGCGTTCGGACATGCACTTCGACCTGACCGACCTGCGGCTGTTCCTGCACATCCACGACACCGGCAGCATCACCGCCGGCGCGGCGCGCATGCCCCTCACGCTCGCTTCGGCCAGCGCCCGCGTGCAGGCCCTGGAAGCGGCCCTGGGCACGCCGCTGCTGGTGCGCGAGCGGCGCGGCGTGCGCCCCACGCCGGCCGGCCTGACGCTGGCCGATCACGCGCGCCGGGTGCTGGCACAGGTCGATCTGCTGCGGGGCGAGATGGCGCAGCATTCGGGCGGCCCCAAGGGCCACGTGCGCCTGCTGGCCAACACCTCGGCGGCCACGGCCCACCTGCCGGGGTCGCTGGCGCGCTTTCTGGCCGCGCATCCCGGCTATTCGCTCGACATGGAGGAGCGCGCCAGCGACCAGATCGCCGATGCGCTGCGGCAGGCGCGGGCCGATCTGGGCGTGATGTCCGACGCGGCCGACGCGACCGGGCTGCAGTGCGCCGTGTGGCGCGCCGACCCGCTGGTGCTGGTCACGCCGCGCGGCCACGCCCTGGCCGGGCGGCGGCGCGTGCGGCTGGAGGACGTGGTGGACGAGCCCTTCCTGGGCCTGCACGAGCACAACGCCCTGCAGGCGCTGGTGACGGCGCAGGCGCGCCGCCTGGGGCGGGCGCTGCCCTGCCGGGTGCGCCTGGGCAGCCTGGAGGCGGTGTGCCGCATGGTGGGCCGGGGCGCGGGCGTGGCCATCGTGCCGCGCGCCGTGGCCGAGCGCGAGGCGCGCGGCGCCGGCCTGCGCCGCGTGGCCCTGGGCGATGCCTGGGCGGCGCGGCAACTGGTGGTGTGCGCGCGCTGGTGGGACGCGCTGCCGCCGCCGGCCGCGCGCCTGGCGCGCTACCTGCTGGATGCTGCGGACGGGGTCGGAGCGATGGCGAAAACTATCGAAAAGATAGCTGGCGGCGTAGAATAGACGAGGGCTGGTGGCCTAAAAGGCTTGAAAACCTCGGCAGGCGCGGCGCGTCAGCGCCCGAAGCCGCCCCGGCGGTTGCCGCCGCCGCCACCACCGCCGCCGAAGCCACCCCGGCTGCCGCCCGACGGGGGCCGGTTGCGGTTGCGTCCGCCGCCCTTGTTGCCCATCAGGTCGATGCTGGTGCGCATCGGGTCAGGCTGGCCCACGGCGCCGTGGCTGGGGCCGCGCGGCGCGTTGCGGCGGCCGTGCAGGTTGGTCTGCAGCGGGTCGATGTGGCGCGGCAGGCGTTCAAGGTCGCGGTCGTCCTCTTCCTCGTAGCCGGGGTCCGGCGCGCGCGGGGCGTGGTGGGCCGGGCCGG
The DNA here is from genome assembly GCF_016703145.1 of Ottowia sp. Taxonomy (GTDB): domain Bacteria; phylum Pseudomonadota; class Gammaproteobacteria; order Burkholderiales; family Burkholderiaceae_C; genus Ottowia. The sequence goes on from NZ_JADJCO010000003.1 coordinate 1,396,899, forward strand.
CGTGGCCCTGCGCATTGGGGCGGGCGTCCTGCGGAAAGTTGCCCTGGCCGTTGCCGCCGCGCCCGCGGCGGCGGTTGCGGCCGCGATCACCGCGGGCGGCGCCATCGCCCTGGCGCGGCTCGCCGGCCTGCGGGGCGGCGGCGAACGCGCCGTCCTGGCCGTCCTCGCCCCGGGCGCGCGGCGCCTGGGCCGCACGGGCCGGCTGCTGGCCGCGCCCACCGCGCGGGGCCTGGGCGGCCTTGTTGTCGCGGATGCGCTGCATCATGTCCTGGCGCGCGGCGCGGGCGGCGGCCTGCATCACCTCGCGGCTGGGCGGCTTGCCGAGGCCGCCCCACAGGGTCTGGCGGCCCATGGCGATGGGCTCGGCGCGCTCGCCTTCGTCGGGGCCGAAGCCGTCGAGGATGCGCACCGGGATCTGCTGGCGCGTGAAGCGCTCGATCTCGTGCATGAAGCCTTCCTCGTCCATGCAGACCAGGCTGACGGCCTCACCGCTGGCGCCGGCGCGGCCGGTGCGGCCGATGCGGTGCACGTAGTCCTCGGGCACGTTGGGGATGTCGAAGTTGACGACGTGCGGCAGCTCGTCGATGTCGATGCCGCGCGCGGCGATGTCGGTGGCCACCAGGGCGCGCAACTCGCCGCTCTTGAAGTCGGCCAGCGCCTGGGTGCGGGCGCTCTGGCTCTTGTTGCCGTGCAGCGCCATGGCCTTGACGCCGTGCTTGGTCAGGTAGTCGGCGACGTGGTTGGCGCCGAACTTGGTGCGGGTGAAGACCAGCACCTGGCTCCAGTCGTTGTCGCCGATCAGGTGGGCCAGCACGTCCTTCTTGCGCGCGCGGCCGACGGGGTAGATGACCTGCTGGATGCGCTCGACCGTGGTGTTGGGCGGCGTGACCTGGATGCTCTTGGGGTCCTTCAGCAGGTTGCCGGCGAGCTGGCGGATCTCGTCGCTGAAGGTGGCCGAGAACAGCAGGCTCTGCTTGGCCTTGGGCAGCAGGGCCAGCACTTTCTTGACGTCGTGGATGAAGCCCATGTCCAGCATGCGGTCGGCTTCGTCCAGCACCAGGATCTCGACGTGGGACAGGTTCAGGTGACCCTGCTGCTCCAGGTCGAGCAGGCGGCCGGGCGTGGCCACCAGGATGTCACAGCCGGCGCGGATGCGGTCGATCTGCGGGTTCATGCCGACGCCGCCGAAGATGACGGTGGAGTTCAGGTCCACGTGCTTGCCGTAGGCGCGCACGGCTTCCTCGACCTGCGCGGCCAGCTCGCGCGTGGGCGTGAGCACCAGCGCGCGGATGGCGCCGGGCCGCGCCGCCGGGCGGGTGGACAGCAACTGCAGCATGGGCAGCGTGAAGCCGGCCGTCTTGCCGGTGCCGGTCTGCGCGCCGGCCAGCAGGTCGTGCCCTTCGAGCACCGCGGGAATGGCTTGCGCCTGGATGGGGGTGGGCTGGGTGTAGCCCTGCTCGTGCACCGCTTTCAGGATGGCCGGCGCCAGGTTCAGATCGTCAAAGTTCATCGGATGGTGGCGCCGGTCTCGTCGCGGCGCGGGAGCGTCAAACCTGTTCCGGCGGGTGCCGGCCAGTCAGGGAAGGCTTGAAGCGGGTTCTTCTTGGGTGGGCGCCTGAAAAGGCTTGAGTGCCTTGAAAGGGGCCCCAGCGGAAGGGCTGGCTGAAGCGGGGGACTGGTGATCCGCCAGCGCCGGCATTATCGCACGCCGGGTGCGGGCCGCCCACAGCGCCGATAATCACCGCCGAACGGCGCGCGGCCGCAGGCCGCCCGAGCACCACGCCGTCCCGTCCCTGCCTCCCCCAGAGATTTCAAGCGTTTTTGGCCGCCAGCCGGCGTCCATGTTGCGCCAACAGCTATTAATTTAAGAGTATATCCATGGCCCAGTACGTCTTCACCATGAACCGCGTCGGCAAGATCGTGCCGCCCAAGCGGCAGATCCTGAAGGACATCTCGCTCAGCTTCTTCCCCGGCGCCAAGATCGGCGTGCTGGGCCTCAACGGCTCGGGCAAGTCGACGCTGCTGAAGATCATGGCCGGCATCGACAAGGAGATCGAGGGCGAGGCCACGCCCATGCCCGGCCTGGACATCGGCTACCTGCCGCAGGAGCCGCAACTGGACCCGGCCCACACCGTGCGCCAGGAGGTCGAGCTGGCGATGGGCGAGGTCAACGCCGCCAAGGCGCGGCTGGAGGAGATCTATGCCGCCTACGCCGAGCCCGACGCCGACTTCGAGCGCTTAAGCGATGAGCAGGGCCGGCTGGAGGCGGTGATCGCCGCCGCCGGCACCGACAGCGAGCACCAGCTGGAGATCGCCGCCGACGCGCTGCGCCTGCCGCCGTGGGACGCCGTGGTCGGCCAGCTCTCCGGCGGCGAGAAGCGCCGCGTGGCGCTGTGCAAGCTGCTGCTGTCCAAGCCCGACATGCTGCTGCTCGACGAGCCCACCAACCACCTGGACGCCGAAAGCGTCGAATGGCTGGAGATCTTCCTCAAGCGCTTCACCGGCACCGTGGTCGCCATCACGCACGACCGCTACTTCCTGGACAACGCCGCCGAGTGGATCCTGGAACTCGACCGCGGCCAGGGCCACCCGTACAAGGGCAACTACAGCACCTGGCTGGAGCAGAAGGAAGCGCGCCTGGAGCAGGAGCAGCGCACCGAGGACGCCCGCACCAAGGCCATGAAGAAGGAGCTGGAGTGGGCGCGCCAGAACCCCAAGGGCCGCCAGGCCAAGTCCAAGGCGCGCCTGGCGCGCTTCGAGGAACTGAGCGACTACGAGTACCAGCGCCGCAACGAGACGCAGGAAATCTTCATCCCCGTGGCCGAGCGGCTGGGCCACGAGGTGTTCGAGTTCACCAACGTCAGCAAGAGCTTCGGCGAGCGCCTGCTGATCGACAACCTCAGCTTCAAGGTGCCGGCCGGCGCCATCGTCGGCATCATCGGCCCCAACGGCGCGGGCAAGTCCACGCTGTTCAAGCTGATCGCCGGGCGCGAGAAGCCCGACAGCGGCGAGGTCGTGATCGGCCAGACGGTCAAGATGGCCTTCGTCGACCAGAGCCGCGACGACCTGGCCAACGACAAGACCGTGTGGGAAGACATCTCCGGCGGCCTGGACATCATCACCGTCGGCAAGTTCCAGATGCCCAGCCGCGCCTACTGCGGGCGCTTCAACTTCAACGGTGGCGACCAGCAGAAGCGCGTCGGCACGCTGTCGGGCGGCGAACGCGGCCGCCTGCACCTGGCCAAGACGCTGCTGCAGGGCGGCAACGTGCTGCTGCTGGACGAGCCGTCGAACGACCTGGACGTGGAAACCCTGCGCGCGCTGGAAGACGCACTGCTGGAATTTGCCGGCAGCGTGATGGTCATCAGCCACGACCGCTGGTTCCTCGACCGCATCTGCACCCACATCCTGGCCGCCGAGGGCGACAGCCAGTGGGTGTTCTTCAACGGCAACTACCAGGAGTACGAGGCCGACAAGAAGAAGCGCCTGGGCGAGGAGGGCGCGCGGCCGCACCGGGTGAGGTTCAAGGCGCTGAAGTAAGCGCCTGGGGCCGGGCGGACTTCGCTCCGCCGCCGCGCCAAAAAAATCGCGTGCACCGGGTCGCCGGGCACGCGATTTTTCATCGTCGAGAGAGGTACGGGGCACGCGCAGGACGATCCCGCGCGGCCCGCATGCCGCGCTACCTGGCGGGTTGCAACAGGGGTTCCGCGGGGCTCGTGGCGCCACGGCCCATCAGGCCGATGACCACCTGCCAGGCCATCGCCACCGCGCCGACGATGAACACCACGTCGCCGAAGGTGCGCACCCAGCGCAGCGTCTGCAGGAGCGGCTGCTGCATGAACGCCTCGCTGCGCGCCCACCACAGGCCCTCGGTCACGCTGGCGTGGAACTGGATCACGCCGATGGGCAGCAGGCTGGTGGTGATCATCAGCACCAGGCCGGCGTTCAGGCCCCAGAAGGCGGTCTTCATCAGCCCTTCGCTGAACACGAACCGCGGCCGCACGTAGCGCAGCACCATCAGCGTGAAGCCCAGGGCCAGAAAGCCGTAGACCCCGAACAGCGCGGCGTGCGCATGCACCGGCGTGGTGTTCAGCCCCTGGATGTAGTACAGCGAGATCGGCGGGTTGATCATGAAGCCAAAAACGCCCGCGCCCAGCATGTTCCAGAACGCCACGGCGACGAAGCAGGCCAGGGGCCACTTCAGGTTGGCCATCCACGGCGCGCGGGTCTTCAGGCGCCAGTTTTCCCAGGCCTCGTGGCCCAGCACGATCAGCGGCACCACTTCGAGCGCGCTGAAGGCGGCGCCCACCGCCATCACCGGCGTGGTGGTGCCCGCGAAGTACAGGTGGTGGAAGGTGCCCGGAATGCCGCCCAGCATGAACAGCGAGGCCGAGGCCAGGCTGGCCGAGGTGGCCATCGACCGCGACACCAGCCCCATGCTGCTGAACACGAAGGCCAGCGCCGTGGTGGCGAACACTTCGAAGAAGCCTTCCACCCACAGGTGCACCACCCACCAGCGCCAGTACTCCATCACCGACAGGTTGGTGCGCTCGCCGTAGAACAGGCCGGCGCCGTAGAACAGGCCGATGGCGCCCACCGAGGCGGTGAGCAGCGCCAGCAGGTTCTTGTCCTCGCCGTTGCGCCTGAACAGCGCCGGCAGCACGCCGCGCAGCATCAGCACCAGCCACAGCAGGATGCCGACGTACTTGAGGATCTGCCAGACGCGGCCCAGGTCCACGTACTCGTAACCCTGGTGGCCGAGCCAGAAGTTCCACTCGGCCGGCATGATGTGCGCGATGGCCAGGTAGTTGCCGACGAAGGAGCCGACGCACACGAACACCAGCGCCCAGAACAGCACGTCCACGCCCAGCTTCTGGAACTTCGGATCCTTGCCGCCGTTGATCACCGGCGCCAGGAACAGGCCCACGGCCAGGAAGCCGGTGGCGATCCAGAACAGCGCGCTCTGGATGTGCCAGGTGCGCGTGAGCGCGTAGGGCAGCCACTGCGACACGTCGATGCCGTAGAAGTGCTGTCCTTCCACGGTGTAGTGCGCCGTGAAGCCGCCCAGGAACACCTGGAACACGAACAGCGCCACCACCAGGAACAGGTACTTGCCCAGCGCGCGCTGCGAGGGCGTGAGGGCGAAGCTGGTCAGCGGGTCGCGCGCCGGCGCTTCCGGGTGGGGCTCGTCATGGCGGCGCAGGAAGGACCAGCCCCAGATCAGGAAGCCCACGCCTGCCAGCAGCACCACCACGCTGGCGATCGACCACACCACGTTCTCGCTGCTGGGCACGTTGCCGATCAGCGGCTCGTGCGGCCAGTTGTTGGTGTAGGTCACGCGGCTGTCGGGGCGCTCGGTGGCGGCGGCCCAGGCGGTCCAGAAGAAGAAGCGCGCGAGCTGCTGGCGCCGCTCGGCGCTGGGCAGCGTGTCTTCCTTCATGGCGAAGCTCTGGCGGGTCTTCCTGAACGCCGGATCGGCCGAGAAGAGCTGGTCGTAGTAGGCCGCTGTCTGCGCGATGGCCTGGGCGCGGCGCGCGCTCACCACCAGGTGGTTCGAGGCGTCGACGCGGTTCTTGCGGTACTCGGCCTTCAGCTCGGCGCGCAGCGCGCCCTGGCGGCTTTCGTCCAGTTCCGCGTAGGCCTTGCCGTGGCGCTCCTGGGCGGTCAGGTCGAGCCAGGCGCTCAGCTCGCGGTGCAGCCAGTCGGCCGTCCAGTCGGGCGCCTGGTAGGCGCCGTGGCCCCAGATCGAGCCCAGTTGCATGCCGCCCACCGACTGCCAGGCGGTCTGGCCGTCCAGGATGTCCTTCTCGGTGAACAGCGCCTGGCCCTGGGTGGTAGCGACCTGGGCGGGAACCGGCGGCGCCGAGCGGTAGATGTCGACGCCGAAGTAGCCCAGCAGCGAGAACATCGCGATGCACAGGCCGATCAGCGTGAACCAGTGTTTTTTGTACGGACCCATGATGGTCTCTCCTTTTCTTGTGTCAATGCACCTGCGCCGGCGCGAAGCGCTCGAACAGGATGTTGTTCTCGGTGTGGATGTGCGCCATCAGGTCCCGGCGGAAGGCGCGCAGGCCCGCGTAGAGCGCGCGCCACGTGGTGCAGGCGCCGGGCGGCGGGGTGATGCCGCGGGTCAGCGCCTCCAGGCGGCGCAGCTCGGCGCCGTGGCCGTCGTGCTCCAGGCGCATCACGCCGATCGGCATGGCGACCATCTCGCCCTGGCCTTGCGCGATCAGCGGGAACAGCACCATTTCTTCCTTGCGCATGTGGCTCACGAGCTCCAGCGCCAGGGCCTGCAGGTGGTCGGCCAGGCCGTGCGGGCAGGTGGCGCGTTCGCCATGCACCTGCTCCACCTTGCGCGCCAGCCGGATCAGCTCCGGCAGTTGCTCGCGGTGCACCTCGTGGTAGCGGGTGAGGATGTGATCGACCAGCTCGGCGTCGGTGGCCGCGCTCCAGTCGCGGTCCGGCGCGGTGCCGGCGCGCCGATGCAGGACCTGCAGCTCGGCGGCGATGGGCCTGGCGTCGATGCCGGCGGCATGCGCCGCCGTGCGCAGCGTGCGGTTGCCCGCGCAGCAGAAGTCGAGGCGGTGGTCGCCGAACAGGCGCGTGGCGCCCGGGATGCGGCGGGCCAGGTGGCCCAGCGATTGGTCCAGGTAGTTCATGAGGGCTCCTTGGGTGAGGGGGACTCGGGGCGCGCGCCCGGCGCGCGGGTGGGTGGCAAGCGTGGGGTCATGGTGGTGAATTCCTCCGGAAGTGAGTGCCGTTGCCGGCCTTCATCACGATGCAATCGACAAGCCAGAAAAAATCCTTTTCAATTCAATGGGTTGCGAATATAATGGTAAAAACAACCTGATCTAATAATGGTTAAACAAACCATTAAAAGGTATTTATGACCATGAATGCAGTCAATGCCTTGCTGCTGACCGACTTGGCGGTGGACCTGCCGGCCGGCGTGCGCCAGCAACGGTTGACCGAGACGCTGCGCCTGCACTTCCGTTGTGGCGCCGTGGCCTTGCTGCGCCTGGACGGCGACGGCGAGTTCCTGCGGCCGGTGGCCGTGGACGGGCTGTCCAGCGACGCGCTGGGCCGGCGCTTCGCCGTCAAGGAGCACCCGCGCCTGGCCGCCATCCTGCGGCGGCGCGAGATCACCTGCTTCCACCACGACAGCGGCCTGCCCGACCCCTACGACGGCCTGGTGATCGAGCGCCCCGGCGAGCCGCTGCACGTGCACGACTGCATGGGCGTGGCGCTGGACGTGGAGGGCCAGCGCTGGGGCGTGCTGACCCTGGACGCGCTGGTGGTGGGCACTTTCGACGCGCGAGCGCGGCAGGAACTGGCGCAACTGGTGGCGCTGGTCGAGGCGGTGGTGCGCCTGACGCGGCTGGAGGTGGCGCTGCGCGCCGCCCAGCAGTCGGCCGGCGCGCCGGGCTCGGGCCACGCGGCCTCGCGCGAGGACGGCGACATGGTGGGCCAGAGCGAGGCCATCGCGCGCCTGCTGCACGAGCTGCAGGTGGTGGCCGACACCGAGCTGCCGGTGCTGCTGCTGGGCGAGACCGGCGTCGGCAAGGAGCTGTTCGCGCACCGGCTGCACCGGCTGTCGCGGCGCGCGGCCCGGCCGCTGGTGCACGTCAACTGCGCGGCGCTGCCCGAATCGCTGGCCGAGAGCGAGCTGTTCGGCCACGTGCGCGGCGCGTTCTCGGGCGCGGTGAGCGAGCGGCCCGGCCGCTTCGAGGCCGCCGAGGGCGGCACGCTGTTCCTGGACGAGGTGGGCGAGCTGCCGCTGGCGCTGCAGGCCAAGCTGCTGCGCACGCTGCAGAACGGCGAGATCCAGCGCCTGGGCGCTGACAAGCCCAAGCGCGTGGACGTGCGCGTGATCGCCGCCACCAACCGCAGCCTGCGCGAGCAGGTGCGCGACGGCGCCTTCCGCGCCGACCTGTACCACCGGCTGTCGGTCTACCCGATCCCGATCCCGCCGCTGCGCGAGCGCGGCAACGACGTGCTGCTGCTGGCCGGGCGCTTCCTGGAGCTGAACCGCGCCCGCCTGGGCCTGCGCAGCCTGCGGCTGTCGGCCGCGTCGGACGAAGCCCTGCGCCGCTACCCCTGGCCGGGCAACGTGCGGGAGCTGGAGCACGTCGTCAGCCGCGCCGCGCTCAAGGCCCTGAGCCGCGGCGCCCGGCGCAGCGACATCGTGACGCTGGAGGCCGACCAACTCGACCTGGACCTGGGAGTGCCCGCCGTCGCCGCGCCGGATGCGCAGGCGGCGCCGGTGCCGTCGGCCGGCGACGCGGCGCCGCGGTCGATGCGCGGCATCGTCGACGTGGCCCAGCGCGAGGCCATCCGCCAGGCGCTGGCCGGCCACGCGGACAACTGGAATCGCGCGGCGCGCGCGCTGGAGATCGATCCGAGCAACCTGCACAAGCTGGCCCGGCGGCTGGGGCTCAAGGCCAGCGCCGGGCCGGCCTGATCAGGACGAAGGGGGCTGCATGATCCTAGAAACGGCAGAGTTGACCGCTTGTCACCCTCGGGAAAGCCGCGTGAGCATTGACCTCGACGGCTTCGATGACCTTCACCTTTCGGGTGAGAGCGCTACGCGCCCGCCAGCACCGCGCTCGCCGCGCCATGCGGCGTTGCTCCTCCTTGCGCACAACAGTGCGTCGCGTCGTCTCCCTTGCAGGGCGCGGGCCGTCCACAGGCGCGCAGGCGCCTGTGGAGCCGCGGCGTTCACCCTTGCCTGCCACGCCAATCACGGCACTGGCGGGCGCGTTCAACTGCCGTTTCCAGGGTGATCCACCGCGAATCGCGCAACATATAAAAATGATAGCGACTGACGCAATGCTGGCACGGGCTAATGCCGATTTATCCTTGGAATCGTGCATGCTCCGGCCCGGGCGCGGCTCGCTTTGGTGCGTCTGGCCCGCCGCGCGTCATTTTCTGCACCAAATCGGGACGGCCGCAGGGTTCGCCAGGGCGACGCCTTCACGCCGCGCGGGGGCGAACCTGCAGGTTAAAACTCTGCCTCCAGTTCGTCGATCTCGTCCGGCTCGGCCAGCGCGTCCGCCACCCATTCCTGCATCGCGGGCAGGGCCATGACGGTCTGGCAGTACGCGGCGCACAGCGGGTCGAGCGCGACGTCGTAGCTCAGCAAGCGCGTGACCACCGGCGCGTACATCGCGTCGGCCAGCGTGGGCTGCTCGCCATACAGGTAAGGGCCGCCGCTGGCGTCCAGGCATTCGCGCCAGATGGCGGTGATGCGGTCGATGTCGGCCTGGGCGCGCGACCACACCTTGAAGTCCTTGAAGTGGGCGCGGATGTTCATGGGCAGCGCGCCGCGCAGCGACGCGAAGCCTGAATGCATCTCGCCGCAGATGGCGCGGCAGTGCGCGCGCTGGCGCAAGTCGGCGGGCAGGAGGCCGGCCTGCGGCCGGATCTCGTTCAGGTATTCGCCGATGGCCAGGGTGTCCCACACCGTGATGCCGTCATGCGCCAGCGCCGGCACCCGCATGGACGACGACAGCAGCAGCATCTCGGCCTTCATCGCCGGGTCGTCGGCCGGGATCACGTGCTCGGTGAAGGGCAGGCCGGCCAGCTTGCACATCAGCCAGCCGCGCAGCGCCCAGGCGCCATAGTTGCGGCTGCTGATTGTCAAGACGGCGGGGGCGGCGGCGCGGCGTGTGGCCATGGGTCTGCTCCTGGGAAAAGCCATCCCGCCGCAAGTCCCATGCCAGGGACATGCCGCGGGCGCTGGCCCGCAAATTGCAATGTCTCCGCATGCTCTATCAGATGTATCAGGCGCAGTCCGATCTGGCCTCCCCCGCGCGCATGGCCGCCGGGTTCATGGGGCCGGCGCTGGCCGGTGCCAGCCCGCGCAGCCCGCTGGCGCACGCGGCGGCCACGCTGGAGGTGATGTCGCGCCTGCGAATCACGCACCGCCGGCCCGACTACGGCATCGCCGACGTGTGCGTGGACGGCGAGACGGTGTCGGTGGTGCAGGAGGCCGCGCTGGTGGCGCCTTTCGGCACGCTGTTGCACTTCAGGAGGCTGATGCCCGCGGGCAGCCCGGCGCAACCGCGGGTGCTGCTGGCCGCGCCGCTGTCGGGCCACTTCGCCACCCTGCTGCGCGACACCGTGCGCACGCTGCTGCGCGACCACGACGTGTACGTCACCGACTGGCACAACGCGCGCGACGTGCCGCTGGGCAGCGGCCGCTTCGGGCTGGACGACTACGCCCTGCAGATCGTCGCCTTCCTGCGCGCCATGGGCCCCGGCGCGCACCTGGTGGCCGTGTGCCAGCCCTGCGTGGCGGCACTGGCCGCCACCGCGCTGATGGCCGAGGACGACGACCCCGCCACGCCGCGCAGCCTGACCCTGATGGCCGGCCCGGTGGACTGCCGCGTCAACCCCACGCAGGTCAACACGCTGGCCACCGAGCGGCCCATCGGCTGGTTCGAGCGCAACCTGATCAGCCACGTGCCCTGGCCGCACCGCGGCGCGGGGCGCCGCGTGTACCCCGGCTTCGTGCAGCTCAGCGCCTTCATGAGCATGAACCTGGAGCGCCACCAGGCGCAGTTCCGCCACCTGTACCAGCACCTGGTCGATGGCGAAACCGAGCAGGCCCAGGCCATCCTGACCTTCTACGACGAGTACCTGGCCGTCAACGACCTGCCGGCCGAGTTCTACCTGGAGACGGTGCACCGCGTGTTCCAGACCTACGACCTGCCGCGCGGCGCGCTCACCGTGGCCGGCCGCGCCGTGCGGCCCGAGGCCATCCGCCGCACCGCGCTGCTCACGGTGGAGGGCGAGCGCGACGACATCTGCGCCGTCGGCCAGACCGTGGCGGCGCAGGACCTGTGCCCCAACATCCGGCCCTACCTCAAGTCGCACCACCTGCAGGCCGGCGTGGGGCACTACGGCGTGTTCAGTGGCAGCAAGTGGAACACGCAGATCTACCCGCGCGTGCGCGAAACGATCCGCATGGCGGCTGAATTGCATTGAGGGACCGGCTGGAACGCTTCATGCGTGTTGCGGCGCAGCAATCCGGATTCCCATCCGTCATCCGCCGTTCACAAAGGAGTACCCATGCTGGATCGCACCACCACCACCGAGTTCTCTCACGTCAGGCCTGGCGATACCGACTACCGCCCCGGCGGCCTGCGCGACTTCTTCCTCTACCGCGACCTGGGCGTGGCCGACGCCACCCACGGCAAGGTGATCGCGCACCTGGTCAAGGCGAACATGGCGCCGGAACAGGGCACCGGCTGGCACCGCCATGAGGCGGACTTCCAGATCGTCATCATGGTCAAGGGCTGGGCCCGCTTCATGTACGAGGACCAGGAAACCCTGGTGCAGGCCGGCGACGTGGTGCACCAGCGGCCGGGCATCCGCCACTACCTGTTCGACTACTCGCCCGACATGGAGTACCTGGAGATCGTCTCGCCGGCCGACTTCAAGAGCATCGACGTCGAGCCGGTGTGCGAGATACCGCCGCCGACGCCGTGGGAATGAACGCGCGCGCCGCGCCGCGCGCGGCGGTCGCCATTTCCCGCGCTTACTCGCCCAGCCCGAGGCCGGTCACGATCTCCTTCTCGCTGGCGAAGGTCTTGCGGGCGAACTCGGCATAGGCCTTGTGATCGCGGTAGTCGCTGCGCACGCCGTAGGTGGCCATGGTCTTCTTGACGGCGGGGTCTTCCAGCGCGGCTTTCACGGCGGCGTCCAGCTTCTCCACGATGGGCTGCGGCAGGCCCTTGGGGCCGGCGAGGCCCAGCGGCGAGGGGATCACGACGTCGAAGCCCGCCTCCTTGAAGGTGGGGATCTTGGCGAAAGCCTCGGGGCGCTTGTCGGCCGCCACCGCCAGCGCGCGCACCTTGCCGGCTTCCATGAAGTTCAGGATGCCGTTGGTGAGGATCGCCGTCTTGATGTGGCCGGCCAGCAGGGAATTGATGGCTTCCGAGTCGCCCTTGAAGGGCACGTGGGTCAGCTTGACGCCGGCGGCCTTGGCCAGCAGGGCGCCGGCCACGTGGTTGCCGGTGTTGCGGCCCGGCGTGCCGTAGTCCACGCCGTCGGGGTTTTTCTTGGCGTCGGCCACCACGTCCTGCAGCGTCTTGTAGGGCGAGTTGGCGGCCACGCCCAGGATGAAGTCGTAGGCCGAGAAGGAAGCGATGTAGGTCAGGTCGCCGATGGGGTCGTACTGCACCTTCTGCACGTAGGGCTGGCGGAAGACGCTCACCGGGATCAGCGCCAGGCGGTAGCCGTCGGGCTTGGCCATGCGCATGTCGAGGATGCTCAGCGTGCCGCCGGCGCCGGCCTTGTTCTCGACGATGACCGACTGCTTGAGCTGCTTGCCAATGCTGAGCGCGAAAGCCCGGCCCAGGATGTCGGTGGTGCCGCCGGGGGCGTAGGGCACGACGATGGTGATGGGGCGGGTGGGGTAGTCCTGGGCGTGGGCCGCCGTGGCGGCGAGGCCGAGGAGGCAGCTCAGGGCGAGGAGGGCGGGGCGGCGGTTCATGCAGGGGCCTTTCTGAAGGTTGGGAGGGAGTGTGCCAAGCAAAGCTTCTTATTTTTGGCCAGAACGGGACGCGCACCACTGCCGACAAACCCTATGCCGGTGCGGCCGTCCACGTCGGCTGGGCGTGCGCCGCCCCGGCCGCGCAGCCATCGCGGGGCGCGGAGTGATCCGCTTTTGATAGCTGTTGGCGCAGTATCCACGCTGGCTGAAGGCGGTTTTTGCTTGAAAGTTCTCAGCGCTGCCCTTGCACCAGCCGCTGCACCGCCTGGTAGGTGGCGTCCACGTGCTTGAGCGGGTCGCTGCCCTGGTGGGCGAAGGCGATCCGGCCGTCCTGGCCGACGACGTAGGAGATGCGGCTGGCCATGCCGGGCAGCAGCGAGGCGGCGTCGTAGGCGCGGATGGTCCGGGCCCGCGGGTCGGAGGCGACGGCGAACTTGTCGCGGCAGGCCTCGACGGAAAAGCGCTTGAGCGTGTCGATGTCGTCGTGCGACATGCCGACCACCGTGGCGCCCAGCGCGGCGAACCTGGGCGTGGCCTCGGCGAAGGCGTTGGCCTCGATGGTGCAGCCCTGGGTGAAGGCCTTGGGGAAGAAGTAGATGACGACGGGGCCCTTCTTCAGCGCGGCGGCCAGGTCGAACTCGAAGGCCTGGCCGGCGCGCGCGGCGGGGGTGCTGAAGGCGGGCGCGGCGTCGCCGGGCTTGAGGGCGGCGTTGGCGGGCGCCGCCAGCGCGGCGGCGAGGGCGAGCAGGACGGCGGGAACGAGTGGCTTCATGGGAGCACCTCCGTGCAGGGTCGAGGCCGGCCCAGTGTAGCGATGCCCACCCGCCCTGCACGACAATGCCGGCGATGTCCACACCCTCTTCTCAAGCCCGCATCGCCGTGATCGGCACCGGCGGCACCATCGCCGGGGCCGGCTCGGCCGACCCCGGCTCGGCCGCGTACCGCTCGGCGGTGGTGTCGGTGGCCGGCCTGCTGGCGGCCGTGCCAGGGCTGGCGCGGCTGGCCGAGCTGCAAGCGGAGCAGCTCTTCCAGATCGATTCGGCCGACTTCACCGACGCGCACCTGCTGCAACTGGCGCGCCGCGTGGCCGAGCTGTGCGCGCGCGATGACGTGGACGGCGTGGTCGTCACCCACGGCACGGACACGATGGAGGAGACGGCCTACCTCCTGCACCTGACGGTGCCCACGGCCAAGCCCATCGTGCTGACCGGCGCCATGCGCCCCGGCACGGCGCTGGCGGCCGACGGGCCGGCCAACCTGCTGCACGCGGTGGCCGTGGCGGCGCACCCCACGTCCGGCGGGCGCGGCGTGCTGGTGGTGATGAACGAGGAGGTGCACAGCGCGCGCGACGTGGCCAAGGGGCACACCCAGCGGCTGGACGCCTTCGCCTCGCCGCACGGGCCGCTGGGGCTGGTGGTGGAAGGGGCGCCGCGCTGGTACCGCGCGGTGGCGCGGCCGCACACGGCGCGGACCGAGTTCGACCTGGCCGCCATCGGCGCGCTGCCGCTGGTGGGCGTGGTGGCCGGCCACGGCAACGCGCGGCGCGAGCCCTGCGAGGCCTGGGCGGCGGCCGGGGCACGCGCCATCGTGCTCGCGGGCGTGGGCGGCGGCACGGTGCCGGCCGACCTGCAGCCGGTGCTGCGCGACCTGCGCCGGCGAGGCGTGCACGTCGTGCGCGCCTCGCGCACGGGCGCGGGGCCGGTGATCCGCAACGCCAGCTTCGACGACGACGCCTGCGGGAGCGTGGCCGCCGACGACCAGAACCCGCCGCGCGCGCGCCTGCTGGCGGCGCTGGCGCTGACCCGCGCGGACGACGCGCAGGCGATGCAGCGGATCTTTCTGCGCTATTGACGAAGAAGCGCCAGACGCTGCGTTTTCAATAGCTAACGGCGCAATCTGGATGCAGGCTGAGAGCCCGCTCGACTATGGATCGGCCTGCTGGGCCTGCACCCGCTGGCGTACCGCGTGGATGTTGTTGCGCAGCGCGTACAGCTCGTCCGTGTGCGCCAGGGGCACGGCGATGCGGTTGACCACGCGGTCCAACTCGTCCAGCTCGCCCAGCAGCTCGGCGCGCCCGGCCCGGCCTTCGTCCGCCCGCGCCTCGATCTGGCGCAACTGCGCGTACCAGCGGAACACGCGCCGCCGCACGCGGAAGGTGTACAGCGGCGGCACCACGCGCGACAGCGGCAGCAGCAGCACGATCAGGCCGCCGATGATCAGCCACATGCGCTCCAGCAGGTTGCTGGCCCAGAACGGCAGGTAGCGCTGCCAGAACGGCGGCGTGCCGTTGATGGCGCGGTCGCCCTCGGGGCTGACGGGCAGCTCGCTGGTGCGGGTGTTGGGGAAGTCGCGCGCGCGGTTGAACCAGCCCGCGCCGCCGTGCAGCCCCTGCGCCGCCTGCGCGAACAACTGGCGCAGCGCGGGGTGGGTGTCCTCGCGCGTCAGCAGCGAGGTGGTGGTGGCCAGCAGGCCGACGTCGGCCGGGGGCAAGTCGCTGGCCAGGTCGGCCACGCCGCGCGGCAGCGTCACCGGCTGCAGGAAAGGAAAGCGCCGCGCGTAGGCGTCGGCCTGGGCCACCTCCATCAGCGCGATGCCGGGGGCGCGCAGCAGGCGCTGCACGACGGGCGATTCGGGCGCGGTGACCAGCACCACGGCGTCCAGCAGGCCGCCCTGCAGCGCCTCGGCGGCGGCCTCGGGCGGCAGGGCGCTGAGCACCAGCGCCTGGGCATCGAGGCCGTTGGCCTGCAGCAGGCGCTGCAGCATGCCGGGCACGCCGCTGCCGGGCTGGTCGGCGTTGACGCGCAGGCCGCGCAGGGGCGGCAGCGTGGAGAGCAGCTCGGGTTCGGGCGTGGAGGTGGTTGCCGAGCGCGCGGCCGGCGCCGGCCGGGCCAGCGCGTCGGGCCGGTAGAACACCCACAGCGGCTCGTAGAACAGCGCGCCCAGCGAGGTGATGCCGGCCGCGCCATCGGCCTCGGGGTCGGCGCTGCCGCCGCGCACGAAGGCGACGTCGGCCGCGCCGGCGCGCAGCGCCCGCAGGTTGGCGAGCGAGCCCTCGGTGGTCAGCAGCCGCACGGTGATGCCGTTCCTGGCCAGCGCCTGGGCGTAGCGCTGGCCGAACTCGGCGTAGGCGCTGCCAGCGGGGCCGGTGGCCAGGGTCACGGTGCGGGGCGGCTGCGGGTCGAGCCACCAGTAGGCGGCCACCAGCACGCCGGCGGCGATCAGCGCCACCGGGCCGGCCGAGACCAGCAAGTCGCGCAGGGACAGCACCCACAGGGTGAGGGTGCGGCGGATCGGGCCCATCATGTGTTTTTCAAGTCGAATCAGCCTCCGGCCAGCGCTGGTATTGAGCTATAAGCTATCAAATCGGAAGCGGATGGCAGCCACGCATCGCCCAGCCGCAGCCCGTGCGCGGCGCGCACGGCGTTGACGCAGGCGCGCGCGGCGGCTTCGGCGGCCATCACGCACAGGGCGTTGAAGTCCAGCGCGCGCGTCTGCCCGGTGGCCAGGGCGAACAGCGTGTCGCCGTCCGACATCGTGTGCACCGGCCGGATGGCGCGCGCCAGCCCGTCGTGCCCCGCGCCGGCCAGGCGCCGGGCCTGGGCCTTGGTCAGCGGCGCGTCGGTGGCGACGATGCCGATGGTGGTGTTGGTGCCAGCCAGGAGGGGCAGCGGCGGCTCGCCCGCCAGCACCGCCGCCACGCTGCCGCGCAGGGTCTTGCCGTCGGCCGCGCGCGCGCCGGCGATGGGCGTGCCGCTGGCCGGATCGACCACGTCGCCCAGCGCGTTGACGGCGATGAGCGCGCCGACGGTGACGCCATCGACGCTGACCGACGCGCTGCCGATGCCGCCCTTCATGGCGTGCGCGGGGCCGAACAGCTTGCCCACCGTGGCGCCCGCGCCGGCGCCGACGCTGCCCTGCGCGGGCGCCGCGCCGGACGCGGCCTGGCAGGCGGCGTGGCCGGCGGCGGCGTCGGGGCGGATGCGGGCGTCGCCCACGGCCAGGTCGAACAGCACGGCGGCGGGCACGATGGGCACGATCTGGCCGGGCGCGCGGCCCACGGGCAGGCCGATGCCGCGCTCCTCCAGCCAGCGCATCACGCCGCCGGCGGCGTCCAGGCCCCAGGCGCTGCCGCCGGTGAGCAGCACGGCGTGCACGACGCCGATCAGGTTGCCGGGCTCCAGCAGGTCGGTCTCGCGCGTGCCGGGCGCGGCACCGCGCACGTCCACCCCGCCCACGGCGCCGGCGCCGGCGCGCGCCAGCGCCACGGAGCAGCCGGTGGGCCGGCGCGGGTCGGTGAAGTGGCCGACCTCGATGCCGCGCACGTCGGTGAGGGCGCCGGGGTAGGGCAGGGGGAGGTCCGTGTTCATGCGGGCGAGCGCCGGAAGGGGCGCCTTGCGGGCGATGTTAGCCCGCCCGGGGCGGCCCGCCGGCGCCGCGGCGGTGTGAGCGATGATTCAGTGTGAAACAGGCCGTTGACCAGCATGGGAATTGCGCTGGCAGCTATGGTATCGATAGTGATCGAGGGCGGTCGAGCACCCTCCAGGCATGAGACAACCGCCCGGAGGCGGTTGGTGGGGGAGCGCGGGGCGGATCAGCCTTGCAGTGCTCAGCCGCGCCGCGCCTTCAGCAGGTCGGCCACCAGGAAGGCCAGCTCCAGGCTCTGCGAGCCGTTCAGGCGCGGGTCGCAGGCGGTGGTGTAGCGCTCGGCCAGGTGCTCGTCGCCCAGGTTCTGGCCGCCGCCGCGGCATTCGGTGACGTCCTGGCCCGTCAGCTCGACGTGCAGGCCGCCGGCCACCGTGCCCTCCTGCGCGTGGGCGGCGAAGAACTCGCGCACCTCCTGCACCACCAGGCCGAAGTCGCGCGTCTTGTAGCCGTTGGCGCTGGTGACGGTGTTGCCGTGCATGGGGTCGCAGCTCCACACCACCGGGCGGCCGGCAGCGCGCACGGCGCGCAGCAGCGGCGGCAGCAGCGCGGGCAGGCGGCCGGCGCCCATGCGGGTGATGAGCACGGCGCGGCCGGGCTCGGCGTGCGGGTCGATGGCGTCGAGCAGCCGCAGCACGTCGTCGGCCGTGGCCGTGGGGCCGATCTTGACGCCCACCGGGTTGGCCACGCCGCGCAGGTAGGCGACATGGGCGCCGTCCAGCTGCCGCGTGCGCTCGCCCAGCCACAGCATGTGGGCCGAGGCGGCGTACCAGGGGCGCGCGGCGTCGATGGGCGCGTCCTCGGCCGGGCGCGTCAGCGCTTCTTCGTAGGGCAGCAGCAGCGCCTCGTGCGAGGTGTGGAAGGCCACCTCGCGCAGTTGCGGCGTGCTGTCGGACGTGAAGCCGCAGGCGGCCATGAAGTTCAGCGTCTCGGTGATGCGTCCGGCCAGCGCTTCGTAGCGGCGGCCCTGGGGGCTGGCGCGCACGAAGTCGGTGGTCCAGCCGTGCAGCCGGTGCAAATCGGCGAAGCCGCCTTGGGCCAGCGCGCGCAGCAGGTTCAGCGTGGCGGCGCTGGCCGAATAGGCGCGCAGCAGGCGCTGCGGGTCGGGCGTGCGCTCCGGTGCGCTGAAGCCGGCGCCGTTGACGATGTCGCCCCGGTAGCTGGGCAGCGTCACGCCGCCCTGCGTCTCGGTGTCGGCCGAGCGCGGCTTGGCGTACTGGCCGGCGATGCGTCCCACTTTCACCACCGGCCGCGCGGCGGCGTAGGTCAGCACCACGGCCATTTGCAGCAGCACGCGGAAGGTCTCGCGCGCGGCGGCGCCGCCTTGCGTGTCGAAGCTCTCGGCGCAGTCGCCGCCCTGCAGCAGAAAGGCGCGGCCGGCGGCCACCTCGGCCAGTTGCGCGCGCAGGGCTTGCACCTCGCCTTCGACCACCAGGGGCGGAAACTGGCGCAGCTGCGCACAGGCAGCGGCCAGCGCGGCCTCGTCGGGGTAGGCGGGCAGCTGGCGGGCGGGGTGGGCGCGCCAGGTGTCGGGTTGCCAGGCGGGGGTCGAAGTTGTGTTCATCGCGGATCAGGCACGCGTGCGTGGGCCCACGGCAACGAGACCGTCAAGCCAACTCATGTTTCCTGCTTTCCTTCCAGTTCTCTTTCGATCTGCTCGATGCTGGGCAGGCTGGTTTGCAGCGGCTCCGGCAGGGACGCCAGCAGCTTGTATTCGGCGATGCCCAGCGGGCGGGCGTTGTCGCGCAATGCGTATTCGGCGACCACCTTGTTTTTGCTCTTGCACAGCAGCAGGCCGATGGTGGGACCGTCTTGCGGATGCTTGACCTGGGCGTCCACGGCCGTCAGGTAGAAGCCCAGCTGCCCCAGGTGCTCGGGCTTGAACTTGCCGCCCTTGATCTCGATCACCACGTAGCAGCGCAGCTTGAGGTGGTAGAACAGTAGGTCGATGAAGAATTCGTCGCCGCCCACGTCCAGTAGCACCTGCTGTCCGACGAAGGCGAAGCCGGCGCCGAGTTCCAGCAAGAAATCGGTGACGTGCTGGACCAGGGCGGTTTCGATGTCGCGCTCTTGCGCTTCGTCCGTCAGGCCCAGAAAGTCGAAACGGTAGGGGTCCTTGATCGACTCCCGGGCCAGGTCGGATTGCAGCTTGGGCAGGCTGAGGTCGAAATTGGTGACTGCGGTGCCCGTGCGTTCCCGCAGGCGGGTTTCGATCTGCATGACAAGAACGTTGCGCGACCAGTTGTGTTCGATGGCCTTGGCCGCGTACCAGTGGCGGGTTTTGGGGTCGGGCAGCTTGTCCAGCAGGGCCAACTGGTGGTACCAGGGCAATTGTGCAAGCACCTCTTGCACAAATGATTCGTCTGGCCAGGCCTCGGCAAAAGCGCGCATGTACTTGAGGTTGCGCGGCGAAAACCCCATCATCTGCGGAAAGGCCGTGCGCAAGTCATGCGCCAGCCGCTCGATGACCTTGGCGCCCCAGCCCTGCTGCGCCTGCCGGGCCAGGATGTCGCGCCCGATCTGCCAGTACAGCAGCACCAGCTCGCGGTTGACGGCCAGCGTGGCGCGCTGCTGCGCGCCGTGGATGCGGTTTTTCAGCTCGGCCAGCCAGTCGGCGTAGCCCTCGGGCGCCGGCCGCAGGGCGTCGGGCCGCTCGCTCACGCTGCTTGCCTGTGACGGGTCACGCCAGCTCCTCCACCGGCACGCAACTGCAGAACAGGTTGCGGTCGCCATGCACGTTGTCCACCCGGCCCACGGGCGGCCAGTATTTGACGCTGCCGGGCGCGCGCTGGGCCATGGCGGCGCCGACTTCGCGCGCATACGGGTGCGGCCAGTCGGCCTTCAGCAGGCTGCTGGCGGTGTGCGGGGCGTTCTTCAGCGGGTTGTCGTCCTGCGGCCATTCGCCGCGCTCGATGCGCTGGATTTCGTGGCGGATGGCGACCATGGCGGCGATGAAGCGGTCGATTTCGTCCAGCGTCTCGCTCTCGGTGGGCTCGACCATCAGCGTGTTGGCGACGGGGAAGCTGAGCGTGGGCGCGTGAAAGCCGTAGTCGGCCAGGCGCTTGGCGACGTCCTCGGCCATCACGCCGCTGGTGTCCTTCAAGGCCCGCAGGTCCAGGATGCACTCGTGCGCCACGTGGCCCGGCTTGCCATTCTTGCCCTCGCTGGCGTAGAGCGTGGGGTAGTGGTCCTTCAGGCGCTTGCTGATGTAGTTGGCGCTCAGGATGGCGGCCTCGGTGGCGTGCGTCAGGCCGGCGGCGCCCATCATGCGGATGTACATCCAGCTGATGGGCAGCACGGCCGCGTTGCCATAAGGCGCGGCGCTGACGGCGCCGATGGCGCGCGCATCGCCCGCCGTGGCGTGGCCGGGCAGGTAGGGCACCAGGTCCTCGACCACGCACACCGGCCCCACGCCGGGGCCGCCGCCGCCGTGCGGGATGCAGAAGGTCTTGTGCAGGTTGAGGTGGCTCACGTCGCCGCCGAACTCGCCGGGCGCGGCCACGCCGACCATGGCGTTCAGGTTGGCGCCGTCCACGTACACGCGGCCGCCATGCTGGTGCACCAGCGCGCACAGCTCTTTGACCTGCGTCTCGAACACGCCGTGCGTGCTGGGGTAGGTGATCATCACGCAGGCCAGTTGCTGGCGGTACTGCTCGCACTTGGCGCGCAGGTCGGCCAGATCGACGTTGCCCTGCTCGTCGCACCTGGTGACCACCACTTTCAGGCCTACCATCTGCGCGCTGGCGGGGTTGGTGCCGTGCGCGCTGCTGGGGATCAGGCACACGTCGCGCTGCGCCTGGCCGTTGGCGGCGTGCCAGGCGCGGATGGCCAGCAGGCCGGCGTACTCGCCCTGGCTGCCGGCGTTGGGCTGCAGGCTGACGCCCGCGTAGCCGGTGATGCTGCACAGCCACTGGCGCAACTGCGCGTCCAGCAGCTGGTAGCCCTTCAGCTGGTCGGCCGGCGCGAAGGGGTGCACGTGGGCGAACTCGGGCCAGGTGATGGGGATCATCTCGCTGGTGGCGTTGAGCTTCATGGTGCAGCTGCCCAGCGGGATCATGCTGCGGTCCAGCGCCAGGTCCTTGTCGCTCAGACTGCGGATGTAGCGCAGCATGCCGGTCTCGCTGTGGTGCGTGTTGAACACCGGGTGCGTCAGGTACGCGCTGGCGCGGCGCAGTTCAGCGGGGATCAGGTCGGGCGCGGAGGCTGCCAGCGCGTCGAAGTCGGGCAGCGCCTGGCCCTCGCCGGCGAAGATGCGCCACAGCAGTTCCACGTCGGCGCGGGCGCTGGTCTCGTCGAGCGACACGCACAGGTACACATCCCAGGCTTTTCGCAGGTTGGCCAGCATGGACACTGCGCGGGCAGCTATCACATCGGTAGCATCGTCGGTCTTCAGGCTGAGCGTGTCGAAGGCCGTGTCGTGGTGCTGGTGCGCGAAGCCCAGCTGCACCAGGCCCGCCTTCAGGATGGCCGTGAGGCGCGCCACGCGCCCGGCGATGCGCTTCAGGCCCACGGGGCCGTGGTACACGGCGTACATGCTGGCCACCACGGCCGGCAGCACCTGGGCGGTGCAGATGTTGCTGGTGGCCTTCTCGCGGCGGATGTGCTGCTCGCGCGTCTGCAGCGCCAGTCGGTAGGCGGGGGCGCCGTGCACGTCCACGCTGACGCCCACCAGCCGGCCGGGCAGGCTGCGCTTGAAGGCGTCCTTGCAGGCCATGAAAGCGGCGTGCGGGCCGCCCGCGCCCATGGGCATGCCGAAGCGCTGCGTGCTGCCGACGACGATGTCGGCACCCATCTCGCCCGGCGTCTTCAGCAGCGTGAGCGCCAGCAGGTCGGTGGCGAAGAGGGCGGCGGCGCCCTTGGCGTGCACCTTGTCCACCTCGGCGCTCCAGTCCATCAGCCAGCCGCTGCTGCAGGGGTACTGGATGAGGGCGGCGAAGTAGTCGTCGGCGGCGATGGCGGCGTCCCATTCGGCGGCCGAGTTGGCCAGCTTCAGCGTCAGGCCCAGCGGCGCGGCGCGGGTGCGCATCACCTCGATGGTCTGCGGGTGCACGTCGCCGCTCACCACGATCACGCTGCCCTTGGCCTTGACCGAGCGGCGCGCCAGCGTCATGGCCTCGGCGGCGGCGGTGGCTTCGTCCAGCATGGAGGCGTTGGCGATGTCCATGCCGGTCAGGTCCGTCACCATGGTCTGGAAGTTGACGAGCGCCTCCATGCGGCCCTGGCTGATCTCGGCCTGGTAGGGCGTGTAGGCGGTGTACCAAGCCGGGTTCTCCAGGATGTTGCGCAGGATCACGCCCGGCGTGTGGGTGCCGTAATAGCCCTGGCCGATGAAGCTCTTCATCAGCTGGTTCTGGCCGGCGATGGCCTTCAGCTCGGCCAGCGCGTCGGCCTCGGTGGCGGCGGGCGGCAGTTGCATGGGCGTGGCGCGCGCGATGCCGCGCGGCACGATCGAATCGATCAGCGCGCGGCGCGAGGGCTCGCCGATGACGGCGAGCATCTGCTGCTCGTCCTGGGCGCCCAGGCCGATGTGGCGGGCGATGAATTCGCCCGGGTTCTCCAGGCTGGCGAGGGATGGCGTGGCGGTGGCGGACATGGTGGCGGCCTTTGGGGACAAAACACTGGGCAAGGCGCGCCGGCCGGAGCGGGCGACGCGCCTCACGCAATGCTCTGGCGGCGGTCAGCCCTGCGAGAAGGCGCCGTAGGCGGTCTCGTCCATCAGCGCGGCGAACTGCGACGCGTCGGCCAGCCGCACCTTGAAGAACCAGCCCGCGCCCATCGGGTCGCTGTTGGCCAGGCTCGGCTCATCGCGCAGGGCTTCGTTGACCTCGGTGATCTCGCCGTCGATGGGCATGTACACGTCGGCGGCGGCCTTGACGGACTCGACCACGCCGGCCACGTCCTTCTGAGCATAGGTCTTGCCCACCTCGGGCAGCTCGACGAACACCACGTCGCCCAGCGCGTCCTGCGCGTGCTGCGTGATGCCGACGGTGGCGAGGTCGCCCTCGACGCGGATCCATTCGTGGTCTTCGGTGTATTTGATGGTCATGGCAGAAGTTCTCGGTGAGTGGTTGATCTAAGCCGGCTTCCGGGAGGTTTCCCATTTGGCCAGGTACGTTTGGTAGGCGGACTTCCAGCCGGGCGAGCCGAAGGCGCCGCCGCTCTGGTGCGTCACGGCCAAGGGCCAGGTGCCCAGCTTCAGGCCCCGCGCCCGCGCCGTGCGGCAGAAGTCCAGGTCGTAGAAGTGAAAAAGGAACCGCTCGTCGAAGCGCACGTCCCGCGCCACCAGCGTATCGCGCCGCGCGGCCAGCAGCAGGCCGTCCAGCAGCTCGCATTCCGCGGGGGACGGGCCGAAGTGGCTGATGGGGCCGAACGGCAGCTTGCCATGGGCGACGCTGCCGGACAGATGGGCGCGCTCGTCCATCTTCAGCTTGCCATCGACGACATCGGCGAAGCACCAGCCCGGCTGGTTGGGCAGGCGCCGCCGGTTGCCGGCGACGCCGATGACGTCGAAGCGCTCCAGACCGTCGCCGATGCGCTGGCGCAGGAAGGCGTCTTCCAGCCAGACGTCGTCGTGGACGAAGACCATCAGGCTGCCCGGTGGGGCGGCGTCGATGACCTGGTTGTAGAGCGTGGGCAGGCCGCGGGCGTTGGCGAAGGCGATGCGCGGTTGCAGCGCCTGGTCGAACCGGAGCCGGCTGAGCGACACGCCCAGCGCCGACTGGCGCCAGAAATGGTCCTCCGGCAGGCGCGTGGCGCTGACGACGACGAGGGGCGCCACGGGTCACGCGCGGTGGTAGCGGGGCGGGAGAAAGGGCAGGGCCGCCACTTCCATCGGCACCTGCCTGCCGCGCACCAGCGCGAACACGGGCGTGCCCACGGCGGCGTGTTCGGCCTGCACGTACCCCATGGCGATGGGACGATCGACGCTGGGGCCCAGCAGGCCGCTGGTGACTTCGCCGATCCTGTGGCCGCCGGCGTCCTGCAGCTCGGCGTGCTCGCGCACCGGCACGCGCTCCCGCGCGACGAGGCCCACGCGTTTGCGCGTGGCCGGGCGCGTGCCGTCCAGTTGCGCCAGCACCCTGTCCGCGCCCGGAAAGCCGCCGGCGCGCTCGCCGCCGGTGCGGCGCACCTTCTGCATCGCCCAGTTCAGGCCCGCCTCGACGGGCGTCGTCGTGGTGTCGATGTCGTTGCCGTACAGGCACAGGCCGGCTTCCAGCCGCAGCGAATTGCGCGCCCCCAGGCCGATGGGCTTGACTTCGGGCTGGGCCAGCAGCGCGCGGGCGAAGGCCTCGGCCTGCGCGCCGGGCAGAGAGATCTCGAAGCCGTCCTCGCCGGTGTAGCCGCTGCGGGTGATGTACAGGTCGGTGCCGTTCCAGCCGAAGGCGCCGCCGGTCATGAACACCAGCCGTTCGACGCCGGGGACCAGCCGGGACAGGGCGTCCACTGCCAGCGGGCCTTGCAGCGCCAGCAGG
Organism: Ottowia sp.; assembly: GCF_016703145.1. Lineage (GTDB taxonomy): Bacteria > Pseudomonadota > Gammaproteobacteria > Burkholderiales > Burkholderiaceae_C > Ottowia. The sequence continues at coordinate 1,421,292 of NZ_JADJCO010000003.1, forward strand.
GCGTGGTCGGGCAGCGGCACGACCTGGCAACGCTGGTCGATGCGCGCCTGCATGTGGGCGATGTCGCCGGCCTTGCAGGCGCCGTTGACGATGACGAAGATCGTTTGACCTCCACGCTCCCCCGCTGCGCGTGGTGCGCTGCCCCCCGAGGGGGCGTTCGAGCCTAGAGGCGGCTCGTCGGCGCTCAGGTCCCCGCGGTTGACGAACATCAGGTCGTCGATGATCGTGCCCTCGTCCGTCAGCAGCAGGCCGTAGCGCTGCCTGTCCACGCCCAGGCCGATCACGTCGACCGGCATGAGGGTCTCGAACGCGGCCGCCGCGTCGGGGCCGACGAGCTCCAACTGGCCCATGTGCGACACGTCGAACAGGCCGGCGGCCTCGCGCGTGTGCCGGTGCTCGGCCATCAGGCCGGCCGGGTACTGCACCGGCATCGCATGGCCTGCGAAAGGCACCATGCGCGCGCCGAGTTCGGCGTGCAAGGCGTGCAGCGGGGTCTTGAGCAGTTCGGGGTCGGTGGACATGGGCGGGGGCTCCTCGAATACAGGGTGAATTGCAGCGCTGCCCGGGCTGCGGATGCGGCCGGGGCGTCGGCAACCCTGCTGTCCTCTTTACCTGAGAGATTCGACGCCGCCGCCGCGGGTGCGGCGCACGGGTCTTGCCCCTTCGGTGGGCCGCCGATCCGGACGGAAAACGCGGCCTCTCTCCAACAGAATCTCGTGTACCAGTCCTTTTTGCCTGAGCGTTCGGCCTTCGGCGGCGCCCGGACTGCGGGCACTCTCTCCTGGTCGCGCGATTCTAGTACGCCGGCGCGGGGAGATCGGAACTAGCGGCCATACACCAGGTCGCGCAGTCCCAGCGACAACTGCGGCACGTAGGTGATCACCATCAGGCAGGCCAGCACCACGCAGACGAAGGGCACCAGGTGCCGGATGATCTTGTCCAGCGGGATGCGCGCCACGGTGCAGGCGGCGAACAGGTTCACGCCGAAGGGCGGCGTGATCATGCCCAGCGCCAGGTTCACCACCATCACCAGCCCGAAGTGCACCGGGTCGATGCCGAAGTGCTGCGCCACCGGCGCCAGGATGGGCGCCAGCACGATGATGGCGGCGCTGGTCTCGATGAACATGCCGATCACGAACAGCGCCGCGTTCACGCCCAGCAGGAACATGCCCGCGCTTTGCAGCACCTGCTGCAGCCAGTGGCCGATGGCCTCCGGCACGCCGGCGCGGGTGATGAGGAAAGCGAACAGGCCGGCGTTGGCGATGATGAACATGATCACCGCCGACGACACCACCGACTTGCGCAGCACGGCGTACAAGTCCTTCACGCCGATCTCGCGGTACACGAGCATGCCCACGAGCAGCGCGTACAGCACGGCGACGGCCGAGGCCTCGGTGGGCGTGAACACGCCGCCGTAGATGCCGCCCAGGATGATCACCGGCATCAACAGCGCCCAGGCGGCCTGCCGCGTGGCGGTGAAAAAGCCCAGGCGTCCGTCGCCGTCGCGCTGGCCCCAGCCCTTGCGCTTGCAGTAGATCCAGACGAACAGCATCAGCGCGCCGCTGATGAACAAGCCCGGGCCGAAGCCGGCGATGAACAGCTCGCCGATCGAGACCTCGGCCGACACGCCGTACAGGATCATCGGGATCGAGGGCGGGATGATCACGCCCAGCTCGGCGCTGGTGGCCTGCAGCGCGGCGGCCCAGGTGGTGGGGTAACCGTGCTTGATGAGCGCCGGGATCAGGATGGCGCCGATGGCGAAGGTGGTGGCCACCGACGAGCCCGACACGGCGGCGAAGATCATGCAGGTCAGCACGCAGGTCATCGGCAGGCCGCCCTGCACGCCGCCGACGATGCTCTTGGCGAACTCCACCAGCCGGCGCGAGATGCCACCGGTCTCCATCAGGTTGCCGGCCAGGATGAAGAAGGGCACGGCCGCCAGCGGAAACTTGTTGATGGCGTTGAACATCTCCTTGGCGGAGATCAGCATGTGGGCGTTGCTGGCCTGGATGCCGACGATCGACGCCAGGCCGATCGACACCGCCACCGAGACGCTGAGCGCGAAGCCCAGCACCATCGTGAGCAGCATGGCGGCGGTCATGCCGCGGCTCTCGTGCGCGGCGCGTCGTTCATTGCGCGGTCTCCAGTTCCATGCGGCGCGGGTCGAGGTAGTTGGCGACGATGCCCAGCAGCGAGAACAGCGCGCCCACCGGCATCGCGATGTAGGCCCAGAACATCGACAGCGATTCCAGCCCCGCCATGGTCTGCACGCTGCCGCGCACCGCGTAGTCGTAGCCCCACCACAGGACGATGAGCATCAGCGCCAGCGCCGCCAGCGCCACCACCAGGTCCAGCACGCGGCGCGCGCCGGCGGGCACGGCGCGGTAGAGCGCGTCCACGCTCACCATGGCGCCCTGGCGGAAGGCCATGGGGATGCCCAGGAACACCATCCAGATCAGGCTGAAGCGGATCAGCACCTCGCTCCATTCGGCGGGCTGCTCCAGCACGAAGCGGGTGACGATCTGGAACACGCCCAGCGCGGAGGCGATGGCCAGCATCGCGCAGGCGCCGGCCATGGCGATGCGGGTGGTCCAGCTTTCGATGCGCAGGAAAAGCTCTCTCATGGCCATGGTTCCAAACAAAAACGCTTGCTGGCCAGCGTCCAGCAAGCGTCATTTGCGACATGAACAGTAGCGTCTTGGCTTATTTGACGTCGCGGATGCGGTCCAGGTTGGCCTTGCCGAACTGCTTCTCGAACTCGGCGTTCACTGGCGCCAGCGCGGCCACGAAGCGGGCCTTGTCCAGCGTGTCGATCACCGTCATGCCCTTGGCGCGCAGGTCGGCGACGCCCTTGGCGTCGTCTTCGTCCACGCGCGCGCGGTTGGCCTTGGTACCTTCCTTGGCGGCATCGATGAAGGCCTGCTTGTCGGCGGCCGAGAGTTTGTCGAACACGCCCTTGTTCATCACGAAGATGCAGGGCGAGTACACGTGGCCGGTGAGCGACAGGTGCTTCTGCACCTGGTCGAACTTGGCCGAGATGATGACCGACAGCGGGTTCTCCTGCCCGTCCACGGTGCCCTGCTGCAGCGCCGTGAACACCTCCGGGAAGGCCATGGGCGTGGTGATGATGCCGAAGCCCTTGTAGGCGGCCACGTGCACCGGGTTCTCCATGGTGCGCATCTTCAGGCCCTTGAGGTCCTCGGGCGTCTTCACGTCGCGCTTGCTGTTGGTCATGTGGCGAAAGCCGTTCTCGGCCCAGGCCAGCGCCTTGAAGCCCTTGGCGTCGAACTTGGTCAGCAGCTCCTGGCCGATCGGGCCGTCGAGCACGGCGCGCGCGTGCGCCTTGTCGCGGAACAGGAAGGGCACGTCGAGGATCTTGGTCTCGGGCACGAAGTTGGGCACCGGGCCGGTGGAGCTGAAGGCCAGCTCCTGCGTGCCGAGCTGCACCGCCTCGATCGATTCGCGCTCGCCGCCCAGGGCGCCGTTGTAGAAGGCCTGCACCTTGTAGCGGCCCTGCGTGCGCTTCTCGACTTCCTTGGCGAAGGTGTCGATGGCGATGCCTTGGTGCGAGTTCTGCGCCGTGGAGATGCTGATCTTCATCGTCGTCTGCGCGGCGGCGGTGGCCGCCAGGCCGAGCGCCAAGCCCAGGCCGAGAACGAGTCTGTGCAGTTTCATGAAAATGTCTCCTGTCTATAATGCTATGTTAATAATAGCTTCCGACGCAATACCGACGCGGGCTGGAGGCTGATTTGAATCACATTCCCGGGTAGTTGGGCCCGCCGCCGCCCTCGGGCGTGACCCAGACGATGTTCTGCGTCGGGTCCTTGATGTCGCAGGTCTTGCAGTGCACGCAGTTCTGCGCGTTGATCTGCAGCCGCATGGCGTCACCGCCCTTCGCTTCGTCGGGCACGAACTCGTACACGCCGGCTGGGCAGTAGCGGCCCTCGGGGCCGGCGTACTTGGCCAGGTTGATGTCGACCGGCACGCTCGCGTCCTTCAGCGTCAGGTGCGCGGGCTGGTTCTCCTCGTGGTTGGTGTTGCTGATGAACACGCTGGAGAGGCGGTCGAAGGTGAGCTTGCCGTCGGGCTTGGGGTAGTCGATGGGCTTGTGCTCGACGGCGGGCTCCAGTTGCACGTTGTCGGGCAGCTTGCGGTGCAGCGTCCAGGGGACGTGGCCGCGCAGCACCTTCTGCTCGAAGCCGTTCATCAGCGTGCCCACGGTCAGGCCCTTCTTGAACCAGTTCTTGAAGTTGCGGTCCTTGTTCAGCTCGGCGTGCAGCCAGCTTTCCTGGAAGGCCTCGGGGTAGGCCGCCAGCTCGTCGTGCTGGCGGCCGGCCACCACGGCGTCGTAGGCCGCCTCGCCGGCCAGCGAGCCGGTCTTGATGGCGGCGTGGCTGCCCTTGATGCGGCTGACGTTCAGGTAGCCGGCGTCGCAGCCGACCAGCGCGCCGCCCGGGAACACCGTCTTGGGCAGCGCCAGCAGGCCGCCGGCCGTGATGGCGCGCGCGCCGTAGCTCAGGCGCTTGGCGTTGACCTTGCCAGCGTCGTCGGTGAAGTACCACTTGACGCGCGGGTGCGTCTTCCAGCGCTGGAACTCCTCGAACGGGCTCAGGTAGGGGTTGTCGTAGTTCAGCCCCGTGACGTAGCCGCAGTACACCTTGTTGTCCTCGGCGTGGTAGAGGAAGGCGCCGCCGTAGGTGTGCTCGTCCATCGGCCAGCCGGCGGTGTGCATGACGAAGCCGGGCGTGTGGCGGCTGGGGTCGATCTCCCACAGCTCCTTGATGCCGATGGCGTAGCTCTGCGGGTCGCTGTGCTCGTCCAGCTTGAAGCGCGCGATCAGCTGCCGGCCCAGGTGGCCGCGCGCGCCTTCGCAGAACAGGGTGTACTTGCCATGCAGCTCCATGCCGAGCTGGAAGTTCTCGGTCGGCTCGCCGTCCTTGCCGATGCCCATGTTGCCCGTGGCCACGCCCTTGACCGAACCGTCGTCGTCGAACAGCACCTCGGCGGCCGGGAAGCCGGGGAAGATTTCCACGCCCAGCGCCTCGGCCTGGCCGGCCAGCCAGCGCACCACGTTGCCCAGGCTGATGATGTAGTTGCCGTGGTTGTTGGCGAAGGGCGGCAGCATGGCGTTGGGCACGCGCGTGCCGCCGTTCTCGCTGAGGAAGACGTAGGCGTCGTCGGTCACCGGCTGGTGCAGGGGCGCGCCCTTTTCCTGCCAGTCGGGGATCAGCTCGGTCAGGGCCCTGGGGTCCATCACCGCGCCCGAGAGGATGTGCGCGCCCGGCTCCGAGCCCTTCTCCAGCACCACGACCGACACGTCCTGGCCCTTCTCCGCCGACAACTGCTTGATGCGGATGGCCGCCGACAGCCCGGCCGGGCCGGCGCCGACGATGACCACGTCGTACTCCATGGCCTCGCGGGGGCCGTACTGCTCGATGATTTCCTGGGGGGTCATGGGGCGTCCTCTCGTGGCGTTTGAAATAATGGGCGCTATTGTGTGGTGTGCGCCGCCGGCGGGCCCAGCCTGCCGACGGCGCGGCTGATTTTATGCGCGCAGGCCCGCGCCGCCCCTTGCCTGGAGAACTTCCCCATGACCTACAGCATCGACCTTTCCGGCCGCGTGGCCTTCGTCACCGGCGCCTCGGGCGGCCTGGGGGCGCAGTTCGCTCGGGCGCTGGCGCGCGCCGGCGCCGGCGTGGTGCTGGCCAGCCGCCGCGTGGAGAAGCTCAAGGACTTGCGCGCCCGCATCGAGGGCGAGGGCGGCGACGCCCACGTGGTCGAGTGCGACGTGACCGACGTGTCCTCCATCAAGGCCGCCGTCGCGCACGCAGAGACCGAGATGGGCTCCATCGACATCCTGGTCAACAACTCCGGCGTATCCACCACGCAGCGCCTGCAGGACGTGGGCGAGGACGACTACGACTTCGTCTTCGACACCAACGTGCGCGGCGCCTTCTTCGTCGCGCAGGAGGTGGGCAAGCGCATGCTGGCCCGCGCCCGGGGCGCCGCGCCCGGCAGTTTCACTGGCGGGCGCATCATCAACATCGCCAGCATGGCGGGGTTGAAGGTGCTGCCGCAGATCGGCGTGTACTGCATGAGCAAGGCCGCCGTGGTGCAGATGACCAAGGCCATGGCGCTGGAGTGGGGGCGCTTCGGCATCAACGTCAACGCCATCTGCCCTGGCTACATCGACACCGAGATCAACCACCACCACTGGCAGACCGAGAGCGGCAAGAAGCTCGTCAGCATGCTGCCGCGCAAGCGCGTGGGCGAGCCGCGCGACCTGGACCCGATCCTGCTGATGCTGGCCTCGGATCAGAGCCACTTCATCAACGGCGCGGTGATCGCGGCGGACGACGGCTTCGCGCTTTGATGACGGGCATTGCGCTATGATAAAAATAGCTGACAGCGTAGATTTGGCGCGGGATACAGCTTGAAATAAATTTGAAACGGCGTCAGGCCCGCTTGTCCTTCGGCAGCCGCCCCATCAGATAGAACTCGGGGTTCGGCAGCATGCCGCTGAACGAGGCCATGCGGTTCGACAGGCCGAAGAACGCGGTGATGGCGGCGATGTCCCAGATGTCCTCGTCGTCGAAGCCGTGCGCGTGCAGGGCGTCGAAGTCGGCCTCCTCGATCTCGTGCGAGCGCTCGCACACCTTCATGGCGAAGGCCAGCATCGCCTTCTGGCGCGGCGGGATGTCGGCCTTGCGCCAGTTGACGGCCACCTGGTCGGCCACCAGGGGCTTCTTCTCGTAGATGCGCAGCAGCGCGCCGTGCGCCACCACGCAGTACAGGCACTGGTTGGCCGCGCTGGTCGTGGTCACGATCATCTCGCGGTCGCCCTTGGTCAGGCGGCTGGCGCGGCCCGTGCTCTCGGGGTCCATCAGCGCGTCGTGGTAGGCGAAGAAGGCGCGCCACTCGGCCGGCCGCCGCGCCAGGCCGAGGAACACGTTGGGGATGAAGCCGGCTTTCGCCTGCACTTCCAGCGCCTTGGCCTTGATGTCGTCGGGCAGGCTGTCGAGTTCGGCGATCGGGTAGCGGCTCATGGCAAGTTTCCTGGGGCGTGATCGGGTGGGCTTGGCGGACGATTATGCTGCGCACCCCTTCCGCCTTCTTGGAGCCACGCCATGGACCAGCCCGACGATGCCGCCTTCCAGGCCGGCCTGAAGACCCGCCGCCAGGTGATGGGCGACGACTTCGTCGACCGCGCCTTCGCCGCCGCCACCGACTTCACCACGCCGCTGCAGCACCACATCACCCGCAACGCCTGGGGCGACGTGTGGCAGCGGCCGGGGCTGGACCTGAAGACGCGCAGCCTGGTCACCGTGGCCATGCTGACCGCGCTGGGTCACCAGCACGAGCTGAAGGGCCACGTGCGCGGCGCGCTGCGCAACGGCGCCAGCACGCAGGAGATCCAGGAGGTCCTGCTGCACGCCGGCATCTACTGCGGCGTGCCCTGCGCGGTGGAGGCGTTCCGCAGCGCGGCGGAGGTGGTGGACGGCGCGCCGCCGGCCTGATTCACAACCCGCCCGTCAGCCGCTGCACCAGCTCCGCCGTCGTGCCCGAGCGGTACTTGCGCATCAGCCGCGCGCGGTAGATCTCCACCGTGCGGTGGCTGATGCCCAGCACGCGGCCGATCTCCTTGCTGGTCAGGCCGCGCAGCAGTTGCGCGGCCACTTCGCGCTCGCGCGCGGTGAGCGGCGCCGCGACGGGCCGGTGCGCGCTCAGGTCCTCGAAGGTCCAGATGCCCGCCGCGTGCGGCGCCTCGCGGTCGATGGCGCGGCCGGTGACGTGGCACCAGAAGGTTTCGCCCCGGCGCGGGCCGCCCACGCGCTTCATCACGCGGTTGTCGGCGTAGAGGCCGTGCGTGTTCAAGATCGGGGTGATGCGTGCGCCGGTGCGCTCGTATTCGTCCGCGCTGGGGTACAGGATGCGGAAGCTCTGGCCGATCAGCTCCGCCGGCGTGGCGCCGAACATCTCGCACACGCGCTCGTTGCAGTCCATGATGCGGCGCTGCAGCGAGAGGATCAGCCCCACCGGCGCCAACTGGAAGGCCAGGCGGTAGTCGGGCGGGGCGGCGTTGGGAACAGGGATGACCATTACGAAATACTACGTAACCGAATACGTAGTATCGTCGTATCTTCCCGTTGCGACCATCCGTGCCGCGCCATTCACCACCTGAGGAGACAGATTCAGTGAACAAAATCTACCCATCGGCCGCCGAGGCGCTGCAGGGCGTCGTCAAGGACGGCCAATTGCTGGCCGTCGGCGGCTTCGGCATCTGCGGTATCCCCGAGGCGCTGATCGACGCGCTGAAGGGCAGCGGCGTCAAGGACCTGACCTGCATCTCCAACAACTGCGGCATCGACGGCTTCGGCCTGGGCAAGCTGCTGGATACGCGCCAGATCAAGAAGATGATCGCCAGCTACGTGGGCGAGAACAAGGAGTTCGAGCGCCAGTTCCTGGCCGGCGAGCTGGAACTGGAGTTCACCCCTCAGGGCACGCTGGCCGAAAAGCTGCGCGCCGGCGGCGCCGGCATTCCGGCCTTCTTCACCAAGACCGGCGTGGGCACCATCGTGGCCGACGGCAAGGAGCTGCGCGAGTTCGACGGCGAGACCTACGTGATGGAGCGCTCGCTGGTGCCCGATGTGGCCCTGGTCAAGGCCGACGTGGCCGACAAGAGCGGCAACCTGCGCTTCAACCTGACGGCACGCAACTTCAACCCCGCCGCCGCCACGGCGGGCAAGGTGTGCATCGTCGAGGTGGAGAAGATCGTCGAGGTGGGCGAGATCGCCCCCGACGACATCCACCTGCCCGGCATCTACGTGCACCGCATCGTGCTGAACGCCCACCCCGAAAAGCGCATCGAGAAGCGCACCATCACCGAGAAAGCAGGAGTCTGACCCATGCCTTGGACCCAAGACCAAATGGCCGCGCGCGCGGCGCAAGAACTGGAAGACGGCTTCTACGTCAACCTCGGCATCGGCATTCCCACGCTGGTGGCCAACCACACCGGCACCAAGGAGGTGTGGCTGCAGTCCGAGAACGGCATGCTGGGCATCGGCCCCTTCCCGACCGAGGACCAGGTCGACCCGGACCTCATCAACGCCGGCAAGCAGACCGTCACCACGCTGCCCGGCTCGTCCATCTTCGGCAGCGACCAATCCTTCGCCATGATCCGCGGCGGCAAGATCAACCTGTCCATCCTGGGCGCCATGCAGGTCAGCGAAACGGGCGACCTGGCCAACTGGATGATCCCCGGCAAGATGGTCAAGGGCATGGGCGGCGCCATGGACCTGGTGGCCGGCGTCAAGCGCGTCATCGTGCTGATGGAGCACGTGGCCAAGAAGAAGGACGGCGGCATTGATTTGAAGATCCTGCCCAAGTGCACGCTGCCCCTCACCGGCGTTGGCGTGGTCAACCGCATCATCACCGACCTGGGCGTGTTCGACGTCACCGACAAGGGCCTGAAGGTGGTGGAACTGGCGCCGGGCGCGAGCTTTGACGACGTGCAGGCCAAGACGGGCGCGACGCTGATCCAGTAAGCCGGCGCATCCGAATGTGCTGAGTCAAACCAGGGCAGAGCCGGCGTGAATAAACGCTGCTCTGCTTTATTTTTTGTAGCCAACCAAACCAACAACGGAGATTCCCCATGAGCTTTCTGCAAGGCAAGACCGCCCTCGTCACCGGCTCCACCAGCGGCATCGGCCTCGGCGTCGCCATCGAACTGGCCAAGCAGGGCGCCCACATCGTCATGAACGGCTTTGGCGACGTCGACGCACCGCGCAAGCAGATCGAGGCCACCGGCGCGAAGGTGGAATACCACGGCGCCGACATGAGCAAGGCTGGCGAGATCGAGGACATGATGAAGTTCGCCACCGCCAAGTTCGGCGGCGTGGACGTGCTGGTCAACAACGCCGGCATCCAGTACGTGGCCAACGTCGAGGACTTCCCGCCCGAGCGCTGGGACGCCATCATCGCCATCAACCTCAACTCGGCCTTCCACACCACGCGCCTGGCGCTGCCCCACATGCGGCAAAAGAACTGGGGCCGCATCATCAACATCGCGTCGGCGCACGGCCTGGTGGCCTCGGCCGGCAAGAGCGCCTACGTCGCGGCCAAGCACGGCATCGTGGGCCTGACCAAGACCGTCGCGCTGGAGACGGCCACCACCGGCATCACCTGCAACGCCATCTGCCCCGGCTGGGTGCTGACGCCGCTGGTGCAAAAGCAGATCGACGACCGCGCCGCGCGCGAGAACATTTCCGTGGCGCAGGCCACCAAGGAAATGCTGCAGGAGAAGGAGCCTTCGCTGCAGTTCACCACGCCTGAGCAGTTGGGCGGCATGGCCGTGTTCTTCTGCTCGCCGGCGGCCGACAACGTGCGTGGCCAGGCCTGGGCGCACGATGGCGGGTGGACGGCGCAGTAGTGGAGATTTGAAGGGAAATGCGCCTCTAGCCTATATCGCTGTTGCGCTTAAAGCTATTAATAAAATAGCATTGATCGAGGCCCGCCACCGCGGTCCCAGGCCGCCCAGCCCGCATCCAGTGGCGCGCGGATCGTCAGCCACTCGCCGCTCGCGGGGTGCGGCAGCCGCAGGGCGCAGGCGTGCAGCCACAGCCGCTGCACGCCCAGCCACGCCGCCAGCGCTCGGTTCAGCGGCCCCTTGCCGTGCGTGGCGTCGCCGATGATGGGGTGGGCGATGTGCTTCATGTGGCGGCGCAACTGGTGGCGCCGGCCCGTCTCCGGTGTCAGTTCGACCAGGGCGCAGCGGGTTTGCGCGAAGGCGCCGTGGGCCACCGGCAGTTCCAGGCGCGCCAGGGTGCGCCAGCGCGTGCGCGCGGACTGCGCGGGCAGGGCGCGCGTGCCGCGCGCGTCGTCCGGCAGGCGGGTGAGTGCGTGGTCGACCAGGCCCGCGTCCGCCGGCCAGCCGCGCACCACGGCGCGGTAGGTCTTGGCCACGCCCTGGCCGCAGTCGAAGCGCGCGCCCAGCGCGCCGGCGGTGGCCGCATCCAGCGCGAACAGCAGCACGCCGCTGGTGCCCTTGTCCAGCCGGTGCGCGGGCCATACCGGGTGGCCCAATTGGTCGCGCAGCAGTTGCAGGGCGAAGCGCGTTTCGCCCGCGTCCAGGCCCGTGCGGTGCACCAGCAGGCCGGCGGGCTTGTCCACGGCGATCAGGTGCGCGTCTTGGTACAAAATCGGGAGCATGCTGTTTGTATTGTCCCCGGCCAAGGCGCTGGATTACGACACGCCGGTGCCGACGGATCTGCCGCACACGCTGCCGGTGTTCGGCCCGCGCGCCGCCGAGCTGGTGGGCGTGCTGCGCGAGAAGTCACCCGAGCAGGTGGCCGGGCTGATGCGCCTGTCCGACGCGCTCGCCGGCCTGAACGTGGCGCGCTACGCCGCCTGGCGCCCGCGCCACACCGCCCGCAACGCCCGGCAGGCGGTGCTGGCCTTCGATGGCGACGTGTACGGCGGCCTGCAGGCCAGGACGCTCAAGCCCGCGCAACTGCAGTGGCTGCAGCAGCACCTGTGCATTCTGAGCGGCCTGTACGGCGTGCTGCGCCCGCTGGACCGCATGCAGCCCTACCGCCTGGAAATGGGCACGGCGCTGAAGACGGCCGGGGGCGCCAACCTGTACCAGTTCTGGGGCCCGCGCATTGCCGACTATCTGAACCAGCGGCTGGCGCAGCAGCGAGCGCCGGTGCTCATCAACCTGGCGTCGCAGGAATACTTCAAGTCGGTCGATCGCAAGGTGCTGAAGGGCCGCGTGATCGACTGCGTGTTCGAGGACTACAAGGGCGGCTACAAGGTCATCAGTTTTTTTGCCAAGCGCGCGCGGGGGCTGATGATGCGCTGGGCCGCGCTGCACCAGGCGGGCACGCCGGCGCGCCTGCAGGGCTTCGATCTGGACGGCTACGCCTTCGCGCCGGCCGCCAGCGCGCCGGACCGGCTGGTGTTCCGCCGCAAGACCAGCGGGGCCGTGGCATGACCCAGCAGATCACCCCCGAATTGCGCCAATGGATCGTCGAGCAGGCGCAGGCCGGCCACAGTGCCGAGTCGGTGTTGCAGTCGATGAAGGCGTCCGGCTGGGACGAGGACGTGGCCATCGACGCCATGGAAACCACCTTGCGCGGCCACCTGGATGAGCAGGCCGCCGCGCAGGGCCTGCCGCCCGCCGTGCCGGTGCCCGAGCCCCGGCTCGCCGACTCTCCCCTGTACCTGGACGGGGGCGACCGCCGCGTTGCCGTGCTGGGCGTGATGGCGGCGCCGCGCATCGTGGTGTTCGGCGGCCTGCTGTCCGACGACGAGTGCGACGCGCTGATCGCCGCCGCGCGGCCGCGCATGAGCCGATCGCTCACCGTCGCCACCCGCACCGGCGGCGAGGAGGTCAACGACGACCGCACCAGCCAGGGCATGTTCTTCCAGCGGGGCGAGGGCGAGCTGATCCAGCGCATCGAGGCGCGCATCGCCCGCCTCGTCAACTGGCCGGTCGAGAACGGCGAGGGCCTCCAGGTGCTGCAGTACGTGCCGGGCACCGAGTACAAGCCGCACTACGACTACTTCGATCCCGGCGAGCTCGGCACGCCCACCATCCTCAAGCGCGGCGGCCAGCGCGTGGGCACCTTGGTGATGTACCTGAACGAGCCGGAGAAGGGCGGCGGCACCACCTTCCCCGACGTGCGTCTGGAAGTGGCGCCCAAGCGCGGCCACGCGGTGTTCTTCAGCTACGAGCGCCCGCACCCCGGCACCCGCACGCTGCACGGCGGCGCGCCCGTGATCGCGGGCGAGAAATGGATCGCCACCAAGTGGCTGCGCGAAGGCGAGTTTCGCTGAGGCGGGATTCGAGGATTCCAAACCAGAACGGCCGCTGGCCGGTACCAATAAAAGACATTCAGCTATGAAAATACAAGCAAACGGCATTTCCATCGAGGTCGAGGACACGGGCGGCGACGGCCCCGTCGTGATGCTGGTCATGGGCCTGGGCATGCAGCTCACGGCCTGGCCGCCGTCGCTGGTGCAGGCGCTGGTGGAGGCCGGCTACCGCGTGATCCGCCACGACAACCGTGACGCCGGCCTGTCGCAGTACTTCGACGAGCTGAAGGTGCCCAGCCTGGCGTGGACCCTGCTGCGCCACCGGCTGGGCAGGACGCCGCGCTCGCCCTACGCCGTGGGCGACATGGCGCTGGATGCGTGGGGCGTGCTGGACGCGCTGGGCGTGCGGCGCGCGCACGTGGTCGGCGCCAGCATGGGCGGCATGATCGCGCAGCGCATGGCCATCGCCGCGCCCGAGCGCACGCTGACCCTGACCAGCATCATGAGCAGCAGCGGCGCGCGCGACCTGCCCGCGCCGCGCGCGGACGTGACCCGCGCGCTGCTGTCGCGCCCGCGCTCCAAGGACCTGCAGGTGGTGCTGGACTACTACGTGGACTTCTTCCGCGCCATCGGCGGGCCCGGGTTCCCGATTCCCGAAGCCGAGTTGCGCGCGCGCCTGACCATCTCGCTGCAGCGCGCCTACCACCCCCAGGGCGTGCAGCGGCAGATGCTGGCCATCCTGGCCGACACCACGCGCCCCGACAAGCTGCAGCGCATCACCGCCCCCACGCTGGTGATCCATGGCCGCGACGACCCCTTCGTGCGCCTGCCCTGCGGCGAGGACACCGCGCGGCGCATTCCCGGCGCGCGCCTGTGGGTCATCGACGGCATGGGCCACGACATGCCCCCCGGCGTGGTGGAGTGCATGCTGCCGCCGATGCTGGAGCACTTCGCGGGCGCGCAGCAGCGCGCCGCGGCATGAGCTCGACGCCCGAAGGCGCACCCGAGCGGCCGCCCGGCCGCCCGAAGGCGGCGAGCGCCCCTTCGGGGGGCAGCGAACCACGCGAAGCGGGGAGCGTGGGGGCAGGTTTCGGCACCCCCGAGGGCAGCGCGCTCGGCAAGGCCAGCACCTACCCGGAGCAGTATGACCCGGCGCTGCTTTACCCGATCCCGCGCGCGCCGCAGCGCCAGCGCCTTGGCATCACGGGGCAGCCGCGCTTCTTCGGCGCCGACCTGTGGACGGCCTACGAGCTGTCGTGGCTGGGCCCGCGCGGCAAGCCGCAACTGGCCATCGCCCACGTCATGGTGCCGTGCGAGAGCACGCACATCGTCGAGAGCAAGTCCTTCAAGCTGTACCTGAACAGCTTCAGCGGCACGCGCCTGGCCGACGCGCAGGAGGTGCAGCGCCGCATCCAGGCCGACGTCAGCGCCGCCCTGTGGCAGGGCGGGCCGGTGCGCGCCAGCGCCAGCGTGCGCCTGATCGCGCCCGAGGACTTCGACCGCGAGCCGATCCACGAGCTGGACGGGCTCAACCTCGACCGCCTGGACATCGAGTGCACCCACGATCAGCCCGCGCCCGAGCTGCTGACGGCCGCCTTTGACGAGCAGCCTGTCGAGGAAACCCTGGCCAGCCGTCTGCTCAAGAGCAACTGCCCCGTCACCGGCCAGCCCGACTGGGGCAGCGTGCGGATCCGCTACGCCGGCCCGCAGATCGAGCAGGGCGGCCTGCTGCGCTACATCGTCAGCTTCCGCCGCCACGACGACTTCCACGAGCACTGCGTCGAACGCATCTTCACCGACCTGTGGGAGCGCTGCCGCCCCGTCAAGCTGACGGTGTACGCGCGCTACACGCGCCGCGGCGGGCTGGACATCAACCCCTACCGCACCAGCCACCCCGGCCCCGTGCCCGCCAACGTGCGCACCGCACGGCAATGAACACGATCCTTCAGGAAAGCCCCTCATGAGCCGCACCTATTTCGGCACCGACGGCATCCGCGGCACCGTGGGCCACGCCCCCATCACGCCCGACTTCGTGCTGCGCCTGGGGCATGCAGTGGGCCGCGTGCTCAAGCGCCACGAGGCCCACCCGGTGGTGCTGATCGGCAAGGACACGCGCATCTCCGGCTACATGCTGGAGAGCGCGCTGGAGTCGGGCCTGAACTCCGCCGGCGCCGGCGTGGTGCTGCTTGGCCCCGTGCCCACGCCCGCCGTCGCCTACCTGACGCGCGCGCAGCGCGCCAGCCTGGGCGCGGTCATCAGCGCCAGCCACAACCCGTTTCCAGACAACGGCATCAAGTTCTTCAGCGCCCAGGGCACCAAGCTGCCCGACGCCTGGGAGCAGGAGGTCGAGGCCGCCTTGGCCGAGCCGCCGCAGTGGACCGATTCCGCCGGGCTCGGGCGCGCGCGCCGGCTCGACGACGCGGCCGGCCGCTACATCGAGTTCTGCAAGAGCAGCTTCAGCAACGAACTCAGCCTGCGCGGCCTGAAGATCGTGGTGGACGCGGCGCACGGCGCCGCCTACCAGATCGCGCCCAAGGTGTTCCACGAGCTGGGCGCCGACGTGGTGCAGATCGGCTGCGCGCCCGATGGCCTGAACATCAACGACGGCGTGGGCGCCACCCACCCCGAGGCGCTGGTGCGCGCCGTCGCCGTGCATGGCGCCGACTACGGCATCGCGCTCGACGGCGACGCCGACCGCCTGCAGATGGTGGACGCCGCCGGGCGCTTCTACAACGGCGACGAGCTGCTCTACGTGCTGGCCGCCGACCGCCTGGCGCGCGACGCCGCCCTGCGCGGCGCCGGCCAGCGCAGCCCCCAGCTCGCCGGCGTGGTCGGCACCCTGATGACCAACCTGGGCGTGGCACAGGCACTGGCCGCGCAGGGCTTCGAGTTCGTGCGCGCCAAGGTCGGCGACCGCTACGTGCTGGAGGAGCTGACGCGGCGCGGCTGGATCCTGGGCGGCGAGGGCTCGGGCCACTTGCTGGTGCTGGACAAGCACACCACCGGCGACGGCCTCATCTCCGCGCTGCAGGTGCTGCAGGCCTGCGTCACGCGGCAGCGGACCCTGGCCGAACTGCTGGACGGGGTCCGGCTCTGCCCGCAGGTGCTGGTCAATGTGCGTCTGCAGCCGGGGCAGGATTGGGCGCGCAACCAGCGGCTGCAAGGCGAAACCCGCGCCGTCGAGGCCGAGCTGGGCGAGCGCGGCCGCGTGCTGATCCGCGCCAGCGGCACCGAGCCCCTGGTGCGCGTGATGGTCGAGGCGCAGGACGCCGCGCTGGCCCGGGCCGGTGCCGAGCGGCTGGCGGCGACGCTGCGCGACTGACGGCGCCGGCGGTTCGGCGCTCGGGCCCCGTTTTCAAGCGTTTTTGGCTTGCGGCCCGCACCCAGAATGCGCTATACGCTATTAAAATTGCAGTAACCGGCGACCCCGGCCCGCTGGCGCGTCGGCACTACGGGGCAGCGGCAGGCGGCTGTACCATCAGCCGGGTTTCAATCTGGAGGAGACGCCCCATGCACCCCGCTTTCCGCCGCCGCGCCCTGGCCGGCGTGCTGCTGTCCTGCTTTGCCGCCCTGGCCGGCGCGCAACTGCCGCCCGCGACTCAGCCGCTGCCCGCGGCCGCGCCCCAGGACGTCGGCCTGTCGCCGGAGCGCTTGCAGCGCATCGGCGCCCTGCTGCGCGAGGACGTGCAGGCCAAGCGCATTCCCGGCGCCGTCGTCATGGTCGCGCGCCACGGCAAACTGGCCTACGTGGACGTGGTCGGCCAGCAGGACCCCGCCCAGGGCAAGCCGATGGCGCGCGACAGCATCTTCCGCATCTACTCCATGACCAAGCCGCTGGTGTCCGTCGCGGCCATGATGCTGGTCGAGGAGGGCCGGCTGATGCTGGAGGCGCCGGTGGCGCGCTACATCCCCTCGTTCGCCAAGGTCCAGGTCGGCGTCGAGCAGACCGACGCCTCGGGCCGCAAGACCCTGGCGCTGGTGCCGGCGGCGCGCCCGATGACAGTGCAGGATCTGCTGCGCCACACCTCGGGGCTGACCTACGGTTTCTTCGGCGATTCGCTGGTCAAGAAGGCGTACGCCGAGGCCGGCGTGGGCATCTCCGGCGACTTCACCACCGCCGAGTTCGTCGAGCAACTGGCGCGGCTGCCGCTGCACTACCAGCCGGGCAGCACCTGGGACTACAGCTATTCGACCGACGTGCTGGGCCGCGTGCTGGAAGTGGCCACGGGCGAGAGCCTGCACTCGCTGCTCAAGCGACGCCTGCTCGACCCGCTGGGCATGCGCGACACCAGCTTCTACGTGCCTGAGCCGGCGCGCCAGGCGCGCATCGCCGAGCCCTTCGCCGACGACCGCAGCTTCGGTGTCGGCGCCAGCTTCGGCGACCCGCGCGTGGTGCAGAAGTTCGAGTCCGGCGGCGGCGGGCTGGTCTCCACCGCCGACGACTACGCGCGCTTCGCGCAGATGCTGCTGAACGGCGGTGCGCTGGACGGGCGGCGCTACCTGAGTCCCGCCACGCTCGCCTACATGACGGCCGACCACCTGGGCGCCGGCATCGCGCGCACGCCGCTGTACCTGCCGGGCCCCGGCTACGGTTTCGGCCTGGGCTTTGCCGTGCGCACGGCGGCGGGGCAGGCGGCCTCGGCCTCGTCCGTGGGCGAGTACAACTGGGGCGGCGCCGGTGGCACCTACTTCTGGGTCGATCCGCAGGCCGGCCTCACCGTCGTGTTCATGCTGCAGTCGCCCCGGCAGCGCCTGCCCTACCGGTCCATCCTGCGCAACATGGTGAGCGCCGCGATCGAGAAGTAGTTGGTGCCGCGCGGCGTCCCGGGCGCGGGGCGCTGGCGATAATCGCTCCATCTTGAAACGCGACGATTCCTCGGCCTCGCTGGAGGTCAACCTCTCCGAGCACGACGGCGTGCGCTACCTGCACCTGGGCAGCGAATGGGTGCAGGGGTCCATGCGCATCAGCGCGCCGTTCGACATCGACCTGGAGTACGTGCAGCGCATGATGGCCTGGCTGCTGTTCGTGCCGCCGTCCTCGGTGGCCGGGCGGCACGCCATGCAGCTGGGCCTGGGCGCGGGCGCGGTCACCAAGTTCTGCTACAAAAAGCTGCGCATGACCTGCACCGCCGTGGAGATCAACCCGCGCGTGGCCGACGTCTGCCGCGCCTGGCTGCGCCTGCCGCCCGAGGACGAGCGCCTGCGCGTGGTCATCGCCGACGCGGCCGAGGAAATCCGCCGCGATGAATGGCTGGGCACCGTGGACGCCCTGGCCGTCGACTTGTACGACGACGAGGCCGCGGCGCCCGTGCTCGACAGCGCCGACTTCTACGCCGACTGCCGGCGCCTGCTGACCGACGAGGGCTGCATGACGGTCAACCTGTTCGGCCGCTCGGCCAGCTTCGAGCGCAGCCTGGCGCGCATCGCCGAGGCCTTCGGCGAGCGCGCCGTGTGGGCCTTCAAGCCCACGCGCGAGGGCAACGCGGTGGTGCTGGCGCAGCGCACGCCGGTGCGGCCCAAGCGCGCCGCGCTGCAGGCGCAGGCCGAGGCCGTCGAGGCGCGGTGGGGCCTGCCGGCCGGCAAATGGCTGCGCGTCTTCAAGGCGATCGAGAAATGAAGCGCGCCACCCGCCCCGCGCCCCTGGCGCCCGCAGCCGGTTACGCCGGCCTCGTGCAGTGGCGCCACCTGGTCGAATGGATGCGCGAGGACGGCGTGATCACCGCCGACGAGGCCGAGCGCACCATCGCCCGCTGCGCGCAGGCCGAGAGCGCGCAGCCCGCGCTGGTGCGCCTGGCCGCCGTCGGCGTGGCGCGCGCCAGCGACGGCGCGGCCATGGGCGCGGAGGAGCTGACGAAGTTCCTGGCGCGCCGCGCCGGCCTGGGCTACCTGCGCATCGATCCGCTGAAGGTGGACGTGGGCAAGGTCGCCGACAGCATGAGCACCAGCTACGCCGAGCGTCACAAGGTGCTGCCGGTGCAGGTGAGCGCCAGCGAGGTGGTGGTGGCCACCAGCGAGCCCTTCGACGACGACTGGGTGGCCGAGGTCGAGCGCCAGTCCAGGCGCCGGGTGCGCCGCGTGGTGGCCAACCCGGCCGACATCAAGCGCTACACGGCCGAGTTCTTCGCCCTGGCGCGCTCGGTGCGCGCGGCGCAGAAGAGCGGCGGCGCGTCCGGCGCGGCCAGCTTCGAGCAACTGGTGGAACTGGGCCGCGCCGGCCGCCAGCTCGACGCCAACGACCAAGGCGTGATCCAGGTGGTGGACTGGCTGTGGCAGTACGCCTTTGGCCAGCGCGCCAGCGACATCCACCTGGAGCCGCGCCGCGACCAGGGCGTGATCCGCTTTCGCATCGACGGCGTGCTGCACCCGGTGTACCAGGTGCCGCCGGGCGTGATGAACGCCATCACCGCGCGCGTCAAGCTGCTGGGCCGCATGGACGTGGTGGAGAAGCGCCGCCCGCAGGACGGCCGCATCAAGACCCGCAGCCCCTCGGGCGAAGAGATCGAAATGCGCCTGTCCACTCTGCCCACCGCCTTCGGCGAGAAGCTGGTGATGCGCATCTTCGACCCCGACACCGCCATCAAGGACCTGGCCGCGCTGGGCTTCACCCCGCACGACGCCGGGCGCTGGGAGGTCATGGCGCGGCGCCCGCACGGCATCATCCTGGTGACCGGGCCCACCGGTTCGGGCAAGACCACCACGCTGTACTCCACGCTGCGGCGCGTCGCGACGGAGGAGGTCAACGTCAGCACCATCGAGGATCCGATCGAGCGCATCGAGCCGATGCTGAACCAGACGCAGGTGCAGCCGCAGCTCGACTTCAGCTTCGCCGAGGGCGTGCGCGCGCTGATGCGGCAGGATCCGGACATCATCATGATCGGCGAGATCCGCGACCTGGAGACGGCTGAGATGGCGGTGCAGGCGGCGCTGACCGGGCACCTGGTTTTCAGCACCCTGCACACCAACGACGCGCCCTCGGCCCTGACGCGCCTGATGGAGCTGGGCGTGCCCGCCTACCTGCTGAACGCCACCATCCTCGGCGTGCTGGCGCAGCGCCTGGTGCGCACCCTGTGTCCCGCCTGTCGGCAGCCCGACGACCGCGGCACCACCGAGGTGCTGGCCGAGGCCGTGCGCCCCTGGAAGATCAACGCCGGCAACTATCGCCCCTACAAGCCCATGGGCTGCGTGGACTGCCGCATGACCGGCTTTCGCGGCCGCATGGGCATCTACGAACTGCTGACGGTGAGCGAGGCGTTCCGCGCGCTGGTCCAGCAGGGCGTCGCCATGGCGCCGCTGCGCAAGCAGGCCGTGGCCGACGGCATGCGCCCGCTGCGGCTGGCCGGCGCCATGCGCGCCGCCGAGGGCCTGACGACGCTGGAAGAAGCGGTCTCGGCGACGCCGTCGCTCGAATAGATCCAGGCGCCCATGGCCTGCCGTGCCGCTCGGGCGAGCCCGTGGAGGGCGTTGGGAGCGCCATGGCGATTGGGGTAATCCCCATGGCGTGTAGGTGAAATCCACATCGCCGCGTCGGCTTGCGGTGATGACAATGCAATTTGGAACAACGAATCGAGGAGACGACTCGTGCGCATCAAAAGTCAAAAGGACTTTTTCGCCGGCCTACTGTACGCAGTGGTCGGCATCGGTTTCGCCTGGGGCGCGACCACCTACAACATCGGCGACGGCGCCCGCATGGGCCCGGGCTACTTCCCGTTGATCCTGGGCATCGTCCTGGCGGCCATCGGCGGCTTCGTGGCCTTCAGGGCGCTGGTGGTCGAAACACCCGACGGCGACCCGATCGGCAAGTGGGCCTGGAAGCCCATGATCCTGATCATCCTGGCCAACCTGGTCTTCGGCGTCCTGCTCGGCGGCATTCCCAGCCTGGGTGTCCCGGCGATGGGGCTGATCGCGGCGATCTACGCGCTGACGATCATCTCCGCGTCGGCGGGCACGCAGTTCAAGCTGGTGGAGGTGCTGATCCTCGCCACCGTCCTGGCGGCGGGCAGCTATTTCGCGTTCGTGTGGGGCCTGAATCTGCAGTTCCAGGTCTGGCCGAGTTTCATTTCGGGTTGAGGGGGAGTTTGAAATCATGGATCTGATCAACAACCTCTCGCTGGGGTTCAGCGTCGCCTTCACGATGCAGAACCTGCTCTACGCCTTCCTCGGCTGCCTGCTGGGCACGCTGATCGGCGTGTTGCCAGGCGTCGGCCCAGTGGCCACCATCGCCATGCTGCTGCCGGCCACCTACGCGCTGCCGCCGGTGGCCGCGCTGATCATGCTCGCGGGCATCTACTACGGGGCGCAGTACGGCGGCTCGACCACCGCCATCCTGGTCAACCTGCCGGGCGAATCGTCCTCGGTCGTCACCGTGATCGACGGCTACCAGATGGCGCGGCGAGGGCGGGCCGGACCCGCGCTGGCGGCGGCGGGCATCGGCTCGTTCCTCGCCGGCTGTTTCGGCACGCTGATCCTGGCGGGCTTCGCCGAGCCGCTGACCGAGGTGGCCTTCAAGTTCGGCCCGGCCGAATACTTCTCGCTCATGATTCTGGGCCTGATCGGCGCCGTGGTGCTGGCCTCGGGCTCGCTGATCAAGGCCATCGGCATGATCATCCTGGGCCTGCTGCTGGGCCTGGTGGGCACCGACGTCAACTCGGGCGTGGCGCGCTACAGCTTCGACATCCCCGAGCTGACCGACGGCATCAACTTCATCGTCATCGCCATGGGCGTGTTCGGCTACGGCGAGATCATCGCCAACCTGTCGCACCCCGAGGAAAAGCGCGAGGTGTTCACCGGCAAGGTCGATCACATCTACCCGTCCAAGGAAGACTGGAAGCTGATGCTCCCGGCCATCACGCGCGGTACGCTGCTGGGCTCGGCCCTGGGCATCCTGCCGGGCGGCGGCGCCATGCTGTCGGCCTTCGCGGCCTACACCATCGAGAAGAAGACCAAGCTCAAGCCCGGCGAGGTGCCCTTCGGCAAGGGCAACATCCGCGGCGTGGCGGCGCCCGAGTCGGCCAACAACGCCGGTTCGCAGACCTCTTTCATCCCGCTGCTGACGCTGGGCATCCCGCCCAACGCCGTGATGGCGCTGATGGTCGGCGCGATGACCATCCACAACATCCAGCCCGGCCCGCAGGTGATGACCAGCAACCCCGAGCTGTTTTGGGGCCTGATCGCTTCCATGTGGATCGGCAACCTGATGTTGATCATCCTGAACCTGCCGCTGATCGGCCTGTGGATCAAGCTGCTGACGGTGCCCTACCGCTTCCTGTTCCCGGCCATCGTGCTGTTCTGCGCGATCGGCGTGTACTCCACCAACAACAACACCTTCGACGTGTGGATGGTGGGCTGGTTCGGCATCATCGGCTACACCTTCATCAAGTTGGGCATGGAGCCGGCGCCGCTGCTGCTGGGACTGATCCTGGGGCCGATGATGGAGGAGAACCTGCGCCGGGCGCTGCTGCTGTCGCGCGGCGACTGGAGCATCCTGGTCACGCGCCCGCTGTCGGCCGTGCTGCTGGCCTTGGCGCTGCTGCTGCTCATCATCGTGCTGCTGCCCTCGGTCAAGAAGAGCCGCGAGAGCGCATTCGTCGAAGAGTGACGCATCTCTCGCTCTGCAAAAACGGCGCCCTGGTGGCGCCGTTTTTCATGGGGGTGACCAGCATCGTGAGCCGTTGCGAGTGCGATCCTCGCGCACAATGCCGGCTTCATCCGAATCGCCGCCATGCAGATCCCAGCCCCTTCCTCGACCACCTCCCTCACACCCGCGCTGCGCACGATCCTGCACGACGAGGTGCACGCCCGCCCGCCGCAGGATCTGCACGCGCCGCTGGCGGTGACCCATCTGGTGATGCTGGCCGGCGAAGCCGAGCGCGCCGCCAGCCGCGACCATCTGGCGGCGCTGCTGGCTGGGCACGGCCTGGCGGCGCCGGCGCCGGACGCCGCGTTCCTGCACGCCGACCTGGGCGAGTTCAGCCTGCGCTGGGAGCTGCACACCGAATTCGTCGCCTGGACCTTCCTGCGCCCGCTGCAGCCGCACGAGCTGGACGCCTTCGAGCACGGCGAACCGCCCACCGCCGCTGAACTGGCGCCCGCCGGCTGGCGCCAGGCCCTGCCCGGCCAGCCCCTGGCCGGCGTCCAGCTCTGGGCGCTGCCTCGGCGCGGGCGCGACACCCGGGCCATCGTGCGCCGCCTGCTCAGCGACGCCAGCGTCACCGGCTCCACCGTCATCAGCCACAGCTCCGACCTGCACACCGACCTGCGGTTGCGCGCCGATGGCTGCCTGCGCATGCTGGTGTTCACCGGCGAGGTGGCGCCCGGCCTGGTGACGCCGCGCCGCCTGGGCCGGCTGGTGCAGCGCCTGCTGGAGATCGAGACCTACCGCATGGCCGCGCTGCTGGGCCTGCCGGCGGCGCGCCGGGCCGTGCGCTGGCTGGCAGAGGGCGAGGCCGAGCTGGCCGAACTGGCCCAGGCCGTGCGCAGCGCCGCGCGCGAGGACGAGCCCGCGCTGCTGGACCGCCTGACCCGCCTGGCGGCCGAGCTGGAAGGAGAGTACGCCAGCACCCACGCCCGCTTTTCCGCCAGCGCGGCCTACGACGACCTGGTGCGCCGGCGGCTGGCCGACATCGCCGAGGTGCGCATCGAGGGCATGCAGTCCCTGCGCGACTTCATGGAGCGGCGCCTGTCCCCGGCCATGAACACCTGCCGCTCGGCCGACCGCCGCCAGGCGGCGCTGTCCGCGCGCATCGCGCGCATCGGCGACCTGCTGCGCACGCGGGTCGAGGTGGAGCAGCAGCTCAGCAGCCGCGAGCTGCTGGCGACCATGAACCGACGCCAGGGATTGCAGCTCCAGCTGCAGTCGACCGTGGAAGGGCTGTCGGTGGCGGCCATCACCTACTACGTGGTGGGCCTGGTGGGCTACCTGGCCAAGGGCGCGCAGAAGTTCGGCTGGCCGGTCAGCGCCGAACTCACGGTGGGCGCGGCCGTGCCCGTGGTGGCGCTGGCGGTGTGGTGGTCGCTGCGGCGGCTGCACCAGCGCATCGGCCATCACGATGTTTAGCCTGCGCGGTTGACGCTGGCGCCCGTGCCCAAGCCCGATGGCCCACGCCCGGCGGCGCGTGCGACACTCGTCCGCCTCGAAGGACGCAGGCCGAGAAATTCAAATGAAAAGTGGCTTCAGCTCGCGTCCATGCTGCGCTAAAAGCTATGAATAACAGAGCAAATGGCATGCTGCTGGCCGCCGTGGGCGCGATCGCCTTCAGCGGCAAGGCCATCGTCGTCAAGCTGGCCTACCGCCACGGCGTGGACGCGGCCACGCTGCTGATGTACCGCATGCTGCTGGCGCTGCCGCTGTTCGTGCTCATGGCCTGGTGGGGCGGGCGCGGGCGGCCGGCGCTGACGCGGCCCGAATGGCTGGCCGTGGCGGGGCTGGGCTTTTGCGGCTACTACCTGGCCAGCATGCTCGACTTCATGGGGCTGCAGTACATCAGCGCCAGCCTGGAGCGGCTGATCCTGTACCTCACGCCGACGGCGGTGTTGCTGCTGGGCTGGGCGCTGCGCGGCCGCGCCATCACCGCCGGCCACCTGCTGGCCACCGCCGTCAGCTACGCCGGGGCGCTGCTGGTGTTCGGGCTCGAACTGCGCGTGGTGCCCGGCACGGCCACGGCCTGGGGGGCGCTGCTGGTGCTGCTGTCCACGCTGTCCTACGCGGCCTACCTGTTCTACAGCGGCGAATTCGTGCAGCGCCTGGGCGCGCTGCGGCTGGTGGGGCTGGCCTCGGTGGTGGCCAGCGCGTGCTGCATCGCCCAGTTCCTGCTGCTGCACCCGCCCGAGGCGGCGCGCGTGCCGGCGCCGGTGGTGTGGCTGTCGCTGCTCAACGCCACGGTGTGCACGGCGGCGCCGGTGCTGCTGGTGATGATGGGCGTGGAGCGCCTGGGCGCCAGTCTGGCGGCGCAGGTGGGCATGATCGGCCCGCTGTCGACCATCGCCATGGGCATCGTCATCCTGGGCGAGCCGTTCACGCCCTGGCTGGCGGCCGGCACGCTGCTGGTGATGGCTGGTATCGCGCTGTTCGGGCGCGCCGGGCGCGCCGGGCGCGCCGGGCGCGGCGCGCCCCTCAACGACAAAGGAGCTTGAACCATGGATCTGGGCATTGCAGGCAAGTGGGCGCTGGTGTGCGGCGCCAGCAAGGGGCTGGGGCTGGGCTGCGCCGAGGCGCTGGTGCGCGAGGGCGCCAGCGTCGTCATGGTGGCGCGGGGCCAGGAGGCGCTGGAGGCCTCGGCCGCCCGGTTGAGGACCGACATCGCCGGCGGCGCGCCGGCCGAGGTCGTCGCCGTGACGGCCGACATCACCACGCCCGAGGGCCGCGCGGCCGTGTTCGCGCGGCGGCGCGACTACGACATCGTCGTCACCAACGCCGGCGGGCCGCCGCCGGGGAGCTTCCGCGACTGGGACCGCGACGCCTGGATCAAGGCGCTGGACGCCAACATGCTCACGCCCATCGAGCTGATCCAGGCCACGCTCGACGGCATGCTGGCGCGCGGCTTCGGGCGCGTCGTCAACATCACCTCCAGCGCGGTGAAGGCGCCGATCGACATCCTCGGCCTGTCCAACGGCGCGCGCTCGGGGCTCACCGGTTTCATCGCCGGCTTGGCGCGCAGCCCCGAGATCGCCACCGGCGGCGTGACCATCAACAACTTGCTGCCGGGCAAGTTCGACACCGACCGCCTGGCCGCCACCATGGCGGGCGCGGCCCGCAGGAGCGGCAGGCCGCTGGAGGACGTGCGCACGCTGCAGCAGGCGCAGATTCCCGCTCGCCGCTTCGGCACGGCGGAGGAGTTCGGGGCCGTGTGCGCGTTTCTGTGCAGCCGGCAGGCAGGCTATTTGACGGGGCAGAACATCCTGCTGGATGGCGGGGCTTACCCCGGGGCGCACTGAGGCGCCTCTCGGTCATCCATGGCGCCGCGCGCCACCCGCAGCCTTTGAATCAGCGCGGATCGAAAGGCCGCGGAGCAGGGTTCTGGATGCCGCTTAATTGGATGCGCCGGCCCACTTTGAATCAGCGCCGATCGAAGGGCCGCGGAGCAGGCCATGCCAGTGCACCCTTGAGGGGGGTGCAACATCGCGCAGCGAGTGGAGCCACGGGGGTGGGCCATTTCATCGCCGCGACGACACCCAGATCCCCGCCACGATCAACCCGAACGCCACCGCGTGGTACACCTGCGGCGGCTCGCCGAGGAACAGCGCCGACAGCACCGCCGCGAACACCGGCGTGAGGTTGGAGAAAAAGCCCGCCACCGCCGGCCCCGCGCGCTGCACGCCCAGCCCCCAGCAGCGGTAGGCCACCACTGCCGGCCCGATGGCCACGAACACCAGCGCAGCGGTCAGCGGCCAGCCCCACTGGATGCGCGCATCCGTCCAGGCCCATTCGCCGGCCGCGAACAGGCCCGACCAGCCCAGCCCGAACACCACCTGCGCCAGCAGCAGCGCCGCCCAGTCGGTGCGCACGCGCTCGGGCTCGACCCCGCGCGCCAGCAGCCACGAATACCAGGCCCAGCACAGCGTCGCCAGCAGGATGTACAGATCACCCGGCACCAGTTGCAACTGGGCCAGCAGCCGCCACTGGCCGCGCGAGAGCACCACCAGCACGCCCGTCATCGACAGCAGCGCACCCGCCAGTTGCGCGCGCGTCACGGCCGTGTGGAAAAACAGGCGCCCCAGCGCCAGCATCCACAGCGGCATGCTGGAGGCCACCAGGGTCACGTTCAGCGGCGTCGAGGTGCGCAGCGCCAGGTACTGCAGCGCGTTGTAGCTGCCCACGCCCAGCAGGCCCAGCAGCGCGAAGCGCCGCCAGTGGGGCCACAGCCCGCTGTCGGCGCGCAGCAGCCAGGGCGCCAGCGGCAGCAGCAGGGCGAAGGCCAGCACCCAGCGCAGGAAGTTCAGCGTGACCGGCGGCACCAAGCCGATCACCATGCGGCCGACCACCGCGTTGCCGGCCCACAGCAGGGTGGCGGTGGTGAGCAGGGCAGCAGTGGCGGGGGTCGGGCGCATGGAGGCGGGAAGAGTCGGTTGATCGATGATGAGATATTCGAAAGGCAGTGGGTGAGATAAATCCGGGATTTGGCGGCACTGGACCGGGACGTCGTGGGACAGAACTGCAACGGCGTTACAAAAAACGGCCCTCACGAAATTTCGGCAAATTATGGGCCGGTCAGCCACATCGCCGAGCTCAATCCAGCGCGTCGAGCAGCATATCGTTGATGGCATCCACGATCAGGGCGCTCTCCTGTGGATACAGGGAGCCATCCAGGCGTACGGGCAGGTAGGGTCGCGCCGGAATTTCCACCTTCAACCCTCGGCCGGCCTTGCCGCCAAACTGGTGAATAGCAGCATACTTGGGCAGCACCGAAATCCGGGCCTCGCTGCCGGTGGCCTCGGCCACGATCTGACGGCG
The DNA here is from genome assembly GCF_016703145.1 of Ottowia sp. Lineage (GTDB taxonomy): Bacteria > Pseudomonadota > Gammaproteobacteria > Burkholderiales > Burkholderiaceae_C > Ottowia. Next base: position 1,448,554 of record NZ_JADJCO010000003.1, read on the forward strand.
CAGATCGCCGGCGCTCATGGGGTCGATCAAGGGTTTCTTGCCGGCCAAGCGGCGCTCACCTGCGGCGTTGAGATCACCGCTCTTCTTGCGGTAGCTCTTGCCCAAGCGCGCGGCCAGCAGGCCCAGGGTCGCGGATGCGTTGGGCTTCCAGGGCTGGTCGTCCGGTCCGCTGCTGGTCTCAAAGCGCCGCTTGGCGCGATCGACGATGCCGTCACCAATGGCCCGCAGGTCGGACTGCATGTTCTCCGATCGCTCGGCCAGGCGGTTCAGCACGGCCCTGACGGGCTGGTCGTGGACGATGTTGGTGAAGGTGGTCACAATTCGGGCCGGTAGGCGGTTGTTTCCAATGGGAAGGGTTAGAGACTGAGCAATCGGTGTCTATGATCCGGTTCGAATCCGGCGCCGCCTACTTCTTCTCTTGCGTCAAGCGCACGTATTGCGAGCCTTCAAAGTTATACGGCTCCGCCAATCCCCCGTCTGCACGAAGTTCGACACGATGCGGGCGCGCACGCCGCCAAAGCGCCCCTTCTCGTTGTAGTTCACCCGCACCACCACCTTGCCCCAGCGCTCGCCCAAGTCGATGGCATAGACCAGCGCCGCGTCGTGCGTGTCCAGATGGGGCGAGGCCGTCTCCAGCAGGCGCGGCAGCTCGCGCCACACCTCCTCGGGCAGATGGGTGCCGCGCTCGACCTTGCTGTCGCGCAGCGCATGTACCAACTCGGTGTCGCGCATCCATACCGCCGCGTTCTCCAGCGCCACGCCGTGCTCGGCCAGGGCCTGCACGGTGGCGGGCGCCACGGTGTGCACCTGCACGGCCTGGCCGCCCGCGCGCATGTCGGCGGCGGTGGCCGCCACCATCACCCGCCAGCGCTGGGCGCGCTCGGCCTCCAGCACCGGCCGCAGCTCCCGCCACATCGCCGCGCCAATAGGTGCATCCAGCGCCAGCAGCTTGTCGTCGATGAAGCGCTGCATCGGCCAGCCGGCCGCCGCGCCGGGTGCGTGGCCGAAGCCCTTGCCGATGCCTGCCGGCGCGCCCGTCCCGGGGTCGATCGCGCTCCAGCCCTCGGGCGGCTCGCCCAGCCCGGCCCGCGCGCTGGCCTCGCCTTCGCGCCTGCTCACAGCCACGATGCGGCACTGGCAGCCGAAGCCGTTGGGCGGGAAGTGTGTCTCCCAGAACGGGTGATCGTGCGGCAGTGTCAGGCCATGCCAGGCCAGGTGCTGCTCGCGCGGGTGCATCACCGTATCGCTGTGCAGGTAGCGCCAGTAGGGGCGCCGGCGCAGATGGCCGGGCTCCAGCATCTGCCGGCGGCGCCCGGCCGCGTAGGACGTGGCCATGTTGGTCTGGTAGATCACCCGCGTGCGCCAAGCCTCGCCCTCGGCCGATCCCTCCCCTGTCCAGCCCGTCCAGCCGTGCTTGGCCGCGATGGCCTTGAAGTCGCGCTGGAACGCCCGCAACCCCAGGCCATCGGTGGCGCGCCGCACCATGGCCGCCTGCAGGTCGGCCACCAAGTCGGCCTTGGCCGCGCCCGCGACGACGAAGGCCCGGTCGTGCGCGGCGGCCTCGATCTGGCCCCAGCGCTCGGTGGGCAAGGCCAGCTTGGCGCGCAGGTAGGCGACCTGGGCGTCGAAAGGCGTGTTGAAGCCGAAAGCCGCTTCAGGCATCGCCACCCTCGGCGCGGGCGGCGTCCAAGCCCTTGAGCTCGGCCAGCGCGAAGGCGGCGGCCAGCAGGCGCGTGAGGTCGGCCGTGTCGAGCGCACCGTACTGCCGGGCGATCAGGCCCCGCACCTCGTCGGTGCTGGCCGCCTGGCCGACCAGCGCCTGCAGATCGTCCACCACGCGCTGCCAGCCGGGCGCGGCAGCGTGCTCCAGCGCCTCGACCGCCGAAGCCACCGGATCGGGCGAGCCGCCCTCGGCAAAACTGGCCGGCGCCCGCCCGTCATTCGCACCAGGAGAACCTGGGCCCGGCGCCGGGCTGGGTGCCGCCGTGCTGGGCTCCCAGCCATTGCCGTAGCGCTCCCGCACCCACTCCACCGTGGGCTTGAAGCCCAGCCTCGACACATTCAGATCGGTCTCGGAATTGGCCTTGGCGTCCTCTTCCGTCTCGATCTTGCGCGACACCACGCACGGCTGCAGCCCGTTCAGCTCGCACACCCAGCGAATCAGCGTGCGGTTGAGCGTCTCGCACAACAGGTCGCTGTCGGCCTGGCTCAAATCCAGCCGCACGTCCTCGCGCTCCGTGGCCGCCGCCGCCAGCGCGCCGCCGCCGCCCTGGCGCGGCGGCTGGCCCAGCAGCACCTCGCTGATCCAGTCGTCCATGTACTCCACCAGCGACTGGTTGGGCGTCTGTCCGCCCGCCGACAGTCGGTGGATGGCGCCGTGGCCAGCGGGCACGCAGGGCTGTTGGAAGCATGGCACCATGGAAGTCGACTCGGAGCTTAAACCCCAGGAGAAACGCCCATGCCGCTTGCCGTCCAGATCGCCCGCCCCGGCGGGCCCGACGAGATGAAACTGCTCGATCTGCCGGTGGGCGATCCAGGCCCGGGCCAGGTCCGCATCCGCCACCAGGCCATCGGCCTGAACTTCATCGACGTCTACCAGCGCAGCGGCCTGTACCCGCTGCCCATGCCGCTGACGCTGGGCATGGAGGGCGCCGGCGTGGTCGAGGCGGTGGGCGAGGGCGTGGCGCACCTGCGGCTCGGCGACCGCGTCGCCTACGCCGGCCACCCGCCCGGCAGCTACAGCGAGGCGCGCGTGATGCCCGCGCTGGCCGTGTGCCGGCTGCCGGACGAGATCGACTTCGACACCGGCGCGGCCATGATGCTCAAGGGCCTGACGGCGCAGTACCTGCTGCGCAAGACCCTGCCGGTGGAGGGTCTGCAGCCGGGCGACTTCGTGCTGTGGCACGCGGCGGCCGGCGGCGTCGGCCTGATCGCCTGCCAGTGGGCCAGGGCGCTGGGCTACCGGCTCATCGCCACCGCCGGTTCAGAAGAAAAGTGTGCCCTGGCCCGTGCCAATGGTGCGGAGTGCGCTATCAATTACAGAGTGGACGACTTCGCCGCGCGTGTCATGGAGATCACCGGGGGCCAGGGCGTGAAGGTGGTGTACGACTCGGTCGGCCAGGACACCTGGGAGCAGTCGCTGCAATGCCTGCGCCCCTTCGGCCTGATGGCCAGCTTCGGCAACGCCAGCGGCCCGGTGCCGCCGTTCGCCCCTGCCGTGCTGGCGCCCAGGAGCCTGTACGTGACGCGCGCCACGCTGTTCACCCACACCGCCACGCGCGAATCCTGCCAGCGCATGGCCGACGAGCTGTTCGAGGTCGTGCGCTCGGGCCAGGTCAGGATCCACATCGACCAGCGCTTTCCGCTGGCCGAGGTGCAGGCCGCGCACCGGGCGCTGGAGGCGCGGCGGACGACGGGATCGACGATCCTCATTCCATGAATTTGAACGGAGACACCCCATGGACGCACTGCACGCCCTCATCGACCGCTACTGCCAGGGCTGGAGCGACCCGGACGCCGACACCCGCGCGCGCCTGCTGCGCGAGGTGCTGACGCCCGACGCCACCTACGCCGACCCGCACACGCCCGCCGCGCTGCCGGTCGATGCGCTGATCGGGCACATCGCCGCGGTGATGGCCCGGTTTCCCGGCGCCCAGGTGCGCCGCACCAGCCGCGTGGACGTGCACCACGACGCCGCCCGCTTCCACTGGCAGGTGGCGCTGGCGGGCGGCGGAACGCTGCCGGAGAGCGTGGACTTCATCGATCTGGAGCCCGGCCACGGCCGCATCCGGCGCATCGTGGGCTTCTTCGGGCCTATCGACCCGCGTGGAGCGGTGAGTCTGCTTTGAAACCGCCGCGAATACGGCCTTGGCTGGTGTGGATATTGAGTCTGCAGCTATGTAATCAGTAGCTACCGACTGGCTTTCCTCGGTTTTTTGGCGCGTTGGAGGCATTGTCGGCCGGAGCGAACTCCCGGCCGACCGCGCCCCCAAGCCCAAAAATTCAGCGCACGGACAGCCGCAGCCCCCAAGGCGTCTTCTGCCAGGCCAGCACTTCCTCGCGCAGCAGGTGGGCCGATTGAGGCCAGGCCGCCATCCAACCGCCGGACACGCTCAGGGCGAAGCCGTGCGCCGGCCCCGGGTCGATGGCCAGGCGGATGTCCTCTTGCCGCGGGTCCTGCCGCGCGTGGCACAGGATCACCGCCAGGCGCAGCGCCATCAGCTGGCGCATGAACAGCGCGTCGCCGAAGCGCGACTCCAGCTTGCGCAGCTTGCCGCGGTGGCCCAGCACCAGCTGGCTCAGGGTGTGCAGCTCGTGCATCGCGAAGCCCGGCACGTCGGCGTTGTCCAGGATGTAGGCGCCGTGCTTGTGGTAGTCGGCGTGGGAGATGCGCGAGCCGACCTCGTGCAGGCGCGCGGCCCAGGCGATCTGGCGCTCGGCCTCCTGCCGCTCGGCCGGCGCCAGCGGCGCCAGCAGCTCGTGCCCCAGGCGCAGGGCGGAGCGCGCCACGCGGCCGGCCTGCTGCGCATCAGCGCCGAAGCGGGCCGCCAGGTGCTCGACGGAGGAGGCGCGCACGTCGGTCACCTCGCGCTCGCGGTCCAGCAGATCGACCAGGGCGCCGTGGCGCAGCGCGCCGTGGGCGTGCCGCAGCCGCTCGATGCCGAGCAGGTCGAACAGGGCGCGCAGCACGGCCAGGCCGCCGGCGATGACGGCCTTGCGCTCTTCCTTGATACCGTCCAGCCGGATGGCCTCGAAGCGCTGGGCCTTGACCAGCCGCTCGCGCAGCCAGTCCAGCCCGTCGCGCGTGATGGCGCCGTCGTGCGCCGCGCGGCCGGCCAGCCGCAGCGCGTCGGCCACGGCGCCCACGGTGCCGGAGGAGCCGTAGGCGGCGTCCAAGTGCGCGCGGGCGTGGGTGGCGACGGCGTCGTCCAGCACCGCCTTGGCGGCGATCTCGGCGCGCTCGAAGTTCCGGGCCGACAGCACGCCGTCGGCAAAGTGGCGCATCGACCAGGCCACGCTGCCCACGCGGTACGACTCCATGGCCTGGGCCGTGTAGCCCTGGCCGACGATCAGCTCGGTCGAGCGGCCGCCGATGTCCATCACCAGGCGCCGCTCGTCCGACTGCGGCAGCAGGTGGGTGACGCCCTGGTAGATCAGGCGCGCCTCCTCGCGGCCGGAGATGACGTCGATCGGAAAGCCCAGGATCTGGCGCGCGACGGCCAGGAACTCGTCGCGGTTGCGCGCCTCGCGCAGCGTCTGCGTGGCGACGGCGCGCACCTGGCCGGGCTCGAAGCCGGCCAACCGCTCGCCGAAGCGCGCCAGGCAGTTCCAGCCGCGCTGCATGGCGTCTTGCGACAGGCGGCGGTCGGCGTCCAGGCCGTTGCCCTGGCGCACGGTTTCCTTGTGGTATTCCATGCGCTGGATCTGGCCCTGTTCGAGCCGGGCGATTTCGAGGCGGAAGCTGTTGGAGCCCAGGTCCACGGCGGCCAGGCGGGTGCCGGATTGCATAGAGATAGAGGTAGAGAAAGGGAAGTCGCGTTGCGCGGGCGGTGCCGATTGTGGCCCATCGGCGAGCCGCGCCGCCCCGCTCGTGGCGCGCGGATGACGTCACGAAGCTGTCACATGGCGGCCATACAGTCGCTTCATCCGAATCAACCTACATTCGAGGTTCACGCAGATGAAACGCAGCTTTCTCAAGGCCCTGGCCGCCACGGTGGCGGGCTCCTTCGTCGCCTTCGCCTCGCAGGCCGCCGACATCACCGGCGCCGGCGCCAGCTTTCCGTACCCGATCTACGCCAAGTGGGCCGAGGGCTACAAGGCGGCCACTGGCGTCGGGCTCAACTACCAGTCCATCGGCTCGTCCGGCGGCGTGCGCCAGATCCGCGCCAAGACGGTGGCCTTCGGCGCCACCGATTCCCCGCTGAAAGGCGAGGAACTGGACAAGGATGCCTTGGTGCAGTTCCCCGCCGTCATCGGCGGCACGGTGCCGGTGCTGAACCTGGAGGGCTTCAAGCCGGGCGAGCTGCGCGTGACCGGCCCGGTGCTGGCCGAGATGTTCATGGGCACCATCGCCAAGTGGAACGACCCCAAGTTCGCCGCCCTCAACCCCGGCAAAGCCCTGCCCGATGCGGCCATCACCGTGGTGCACCGCGCCGACGGCTCGGGCACCACCTTCAACTGGACCGACTACCTGGCCACCGTCAGCAAGGACTGGGCCGAGAAGGTGGGCAAGGGCAACGCCGTCAAGTGGCCGGCCGCCAGTTCGGTCGGCGGCAAGGGCAACGAGGGCGTGGCCGCCAACGTGGGCCGCATCAAGGGCGCCATCGGCTACGTCGAATACGCCTACGCCAAGCGCAACAAGTTGACTCACATGCAGGTGCAGAACCAGGCCGGCAAGTACGTGAACCCGGACGACGGCGCCTTCGCGGCCGCCGCCGCGGGCGTGGACTGGTTCGGCGTGCCGGGCATGGGCGTGTCGATGGTGGGTGCCAAGGGCGAGGGCTCCTGGCCCATCTCCACCGCGTCCTTCATCCTGATGTACAAGGCCCCCGCCGACAAGGCACAGTCCGCCGAGGTGCTGAAGTTCTTCGACTGGGCGTTCAAGAACGGCCAGCAGATGGCGGCCGATCTCGACTACGTGGCCCTGCCGGACGCCCTCACGGCCCAGATCCGCGCCAAGGTCTGGTCGCAGATCGGCAAGTGACGGCCGGGCGCATCATCGCCGCCAGGAGAACTCCATGAGCGTGGGCATGACCACCATCGACGACGACGCCAGGCCCACCCAGGCCGAGGCTGACGCCACCGGCGCGTCCGGCAGGGAAGCCATCGCACGCCGGCAGCGCGTGCAGGACGTGCTGTTCCACCGCGTCACGCAAGGCTTCTCGCTGCTGGTGCTGGTGGCGCTGGCGGGCATCATCGTGTCGCTGTTCATCAACGCGCTGCCCACGTTCCAGAAGTTCGGCCCGCAGTTCGTCTGGCGCGTCGAGTGGGACGTGGTGAACGAGGAATTCGGCGCCGCCATCGCCATCGTCGGCACCCTGCTCAGCGCCGGCATCGCCTTGCTGCTGGCGGTGCCGCTGGCCTTCGGCATCGCGCTGTTCCTGACCGAGAACTGCCCTGTCTGGCTGCGGCGCCCGCTGGGCACGGCCATCGAGCTGTTGGCCGCCGTGCCGTCCATCATCTACGGCATGTTCGGCCTGTTCGTGTTCGCGCCGGTGTTCGCCGACCACGTGCAGATGCCGCTGCAGCAGGTGCTGGGCGGCATGCCGCTGGTGGGCTTTTTGTTCGGCGGCGCGGTCAACGGCATGGGTATCCTGGCCGCCGGCATCGTGCTGGCCTTCATGATCCTGCCCTACATCGCGGCGGTGATGCGCGACGTGTTCGAGATCGTGCCCGCCATCCTGCGCGAATCCGCCTACGGCCTCGGCTGCACCACCTGGGAAGTGGTGCGCAAGGTGGTGCTGCCCTACACCCGCAAGGGCGTGATCGGCGGCGTCATGCTGGGCCTGGGCCGCGCCCTGGGCGAGACCATGGCGGTGACCTTCGTGATCGGCAACGCCAACCGCCTGCCGACCTCGCTGTTCTCGCCCGGCACGTCCATCGCCTCCACCCTGGCCAACGAGTTCGGCGAAGCGGCGGACTTGCACCTGACCACGCTGTTCGCGCTGGGCTTCCTGCTGTTCGTCATCACCTTCGTGGTGCTGGCGCTGGCCAAGCTCCTCCTCCTCCGCGCCGAGCGCGCCAAAGGCACCTGACCATGCACGCAGACAGCGCCCTGTATCGAAAGCGCCGCATGGCCAACGCCATCGGCCTGGCCTTGTCCATGGCGGCCATGGTCCTCGGCCTGATGGTGCTGCTGTGGATCCTGTTCGTGCTGTTCGGCCAGGGGCTGGCGGCCACCGACCTGAGCCTGTTCACGCAGGACACGCCGGCGCCGGGCTCGGACGGCGGCGGCTTGCGCAACGCCATCGTCGGCAGCCTGATGATGCTGGGGCTGACGGTGCTGGTGTCCACGCCCGTCGGCATCCTGGCCGGCATCTACCTGGCCGAGTATGGCGACGAGGGCCGCACCGCCGGGCTCACCCGCTTCGTCACCGACATCATGCTGTCGGCGCCCTCCATCGTGCTGGGCTTGTTCGTGTACGCCCTGGCGGTGGCCACGACGGGGCACTTCTCGGGCTACGCCGGCAGCTTCGCACTGTCGCTGATCGCCATCCCGGTGGTGGTGCGCACCACCGAGAACATGCTGCGCCTGGTGCCCGGCAGTCTGCGCGAGGCCGCCGCCGCGCTGGGCGCGCCGCGCTGGAAGGTGGCGCTGATGATCACCCTGCGCGCCGCGCGCAGCGGCGTCATCACCGGCCTGCTGCTGGCCCTGGCGCGCGTCAGCGGCGAGACGGCGCCGCTCTTGTTCACGGCGCTCAACAACCAGTTCTTCAGCACCGACATGACCCGGCCGATGGCCAATCTGCCGGTCGTCATCTTCCAGTTCGCGATGAGCCCCTACGACAACTGGATCCGCCTGGCCTGGGCCGGCGCGCTGCTGATCACGCTCACCGTGCTGGCCATCAACATCGTCGCCCGCGTGTTCTTCCGCGACAAGGCGGCGGGCCGCTGAACCGCACGGCGGATTTGGAAAGCTCAAAGGACAACCATGGAAATCGCGATCCCCGTTCCCCAAGTGGCCCCGCGCGGCAGCCGGCCCCGGCTGCAGGACGAGCGCATGGCGCTGGAGGTGCGCAACCTCGACTTCTTCTACGCCAACGGCTTCCAGGGCCTGAAGGGCATCAACCTCTCCATCCCGGAGCGCAAGGCCACCGCCTTCATCGGGCCGTCCGGCTGCGGCAAGTCCACGCTGCTGCGCACGCTCAACCGCATGTACAGCCTGTACCCGGGGCAGCGCGCCCAGGGCGAGATCCTGCTGCATGGCCGCAACATCCTCGACTCCAAGGTCGACGTGAACCTGCTGCGCGCCAGCGTGGGCATGGTGTTCCAGAAGCCGACGCCGTTCCCGATGACCATCTACGACAACATCGCCTTCGGCGTGCGCCTGTACGAGAGCCTGAACAAGGCCGACATGGACGAGCGCGTCGAGTGGGCGCTGTCCAAGGCGGCGCTGTGGAACGAGGTCAAGGACAAGCTGGGCCAGAGCGGCCTGTCGCTGTCGGGCGGTCAGCAGCAGCGCCTGTGCATCGCACGCAGCGTGGCGGTCAAGCCCTCGGTGCTGCTGCTGGACGAGCCAACCTCGGCGCTGGACCCGATCTCCACCGGCAAGGTCGAGGAACTGGTGCACGAGCTGAAGAGCGACTACACCATCGCCATCGTCACCCACAACATGCAGCAGGCGGCGCGCGTGAGCGACTACACCGCCTACATGTACCTGGGCGAGCTGGTCGAGTTCGGCGCCACCGAGGAGCTGTTCTTCAAGCCGCAGCGCAAGGAGACCGAGGACTACATCACTGGCCGCTTCGGCTGAACAAAGCACATCGAGAGGCAAGCATTCCCATGGCAGACAAGCATCTTTCCAGCCAGTTCGACAGCGACCTGAACCACGTGTCCACGCGCGTGCTGGAGTTGGGCGGGCTGGTGGAGTCGCAGATCCGGCAGGCGATCCACGCGCTGTCGGAGTTCAGCGCCGAGGTGGCCGACCAGGTCCAGGCGATCGAGCCGCGCGTCAACGCGATGGAGATGGAGATCGACCGCGAGCTGTCCACCATCATCGCCCGGCGCCAGCCCACGGCGGTGGACCTGCGCCTGCTGCTGGCCATCTCCAAGACCACGGCCAACCTGGAGCGCGTGGGCGACGAGGCGGCCAAGATCGCGCGCATGGTCAAGTCCATCATCGACGCGGGCGCCGCCCGCAAGCTGCCGGCGGGCGAGTTGCGCGTGGCCGCCGACATGGCGGCCTCCCTGCTGCGCCAGGCGCTGGACGCCTTCGCGCGGCTGGACACGGCCAGCGCGGTGTCGATCCTGAAGGAGGACGACTTCCTCGACCGCGAGTTCGATGGTTTCGTGCGCAAGCTGATCACCTACATGATGGAAGACCCGCGCACCATCTCGGCCAGCCTGGACCTGCTGTTCCTGGCCAAGGCGATCGAGCGCATCGGCGACCACGCCAAGAACATCGCCGAGTTCATCATCTACATCGTCAAGGGCGCCGACGTGCGGCACAGCACCATGGACCAGGTGGAGCACGCCGCGAGATGAGGCCCCCACGCTGCTCCCTCGCTTCGCGCGGTGCGCTGCCCCCTGGGGGGGCTCGCGCCGCCTTCGGTCGGCCGGGTGGCGGCGCGGCTCCCCTGGCGGCCGTGTGCTCTCGTCCCGGAGTACCGCGACGATGAAGAACATGCCCCGCGTACTCGTCGTCGAGGACGAGCCCGCGATCGCCGAGTTGATTGCCGTCAACCTGCGCCACCACGGCTTTGCGCCGACCTGGGCCATGGACAGCGAAACCGCGCAGCGCGAGCTGGACGCCGTGCTGCCCGACGTGATCCTGCTGGACTGGATGCTGCCCGGCGAGAGCGGCCTGTCGCTGGCGCGCAAGTGGCGCAAGGACGCGCGCACCAAGTCCGTGCCGATCATCATGCTGACCGCGCGCGGCGACGAGGCCGACCGCGTGGCCGGCCTGGACGCGGGCGCCGACGACTACATCGTCAAGCCCTTTTCCACCAACGAGATGCTGGCGCGCATCCGCGCCGTGCTGCGCCGCCGCGCGCCCGAGCAGGCCGGCGGCTCGGTGGCCATCGGCGCGCTGCTGCTCGACGCGGCCACCCACCGCGTCTCCTACGATGGGCAACCGCTGCGGCTGGGACCGACCGAGTTCAGGCTGCTGCACTACCTGATGCAGAACGCCGAGCGCGTGCACAGCCGCGGCCAGTTGCTCGACAAGGTGTGGGGCGACCATGTGTTCATCGAGGAGCGCACGGTGGACGTGCACGTCAAGCGCCTGCGCGAGGCCCTGGGCCCGGCGGGCAGCCTGGTCGAGACCGTGCGCGGCGCGGGCTACCGCCTGACCGCGCAGCCGCTGGCGCAGGCGCGGCCGGCGTCGGCCGACTGACCACGTTTCGGCCACGACGTCCATGGCACTGCGCATCTTCTCGCTGCTGGTGCTGCAGGCCGCGCTGGCGTGGCTGGGCCACCATTGGCGCGGCTGGCCCGGCGCCGCGGCCGGCGTGGCGCTGGCCGGGCTGGTGCTGGTGGGCATCGACACCTGGCGCGGCCGGCGCTTCATGCGCTGGGCGGCCGACCCGCAGGCGTCGCCGCAGCCGGTGGGTGGTGGCCTGTGGGGCGAAGCCGCGTACCGCCTGCGCCGCGCGCTGCGCGCCGAGCAGCAGAAGGCGCGCGAGGCCGCGCAGCGCCTGGACGAATTCCTGGCCGCGATCCAGGCCTCGCCCAACGGCGTGGTGCTGCTCGACGCCGAGGGGCGCATCGAATGGTGCAACGACATCGCCGTGCAGCATTTCGGCTTCGACGCCGAGCGCGACCGGCTGCAGCACGTGGCCAACCTGGTGCGCGAGCCGGCGTTCGCCGCCCACTGGGCCGCGCAGCCCGACGACCGCGAGGTGACGCTGATGGGGCGGGGCGACGCGCCAGGCCGTCCCGTCCGGCTGTCGGTGCAATTGCATGCCTACGGCGACGGGCATCGGCTGATGCTGTCGCGCGACGTCACCGCGCTGGCGCAGGCCGAGGCCATGCGGCGCGACTTCGTGGCCAACGTGTCGCACGAGATCCGCACCCCGCTCACGGTGCTGGCGGGCTTCATCGAGACCATGCAGAGCCTGCCGCTGACGGAGGCCGAGCGCGCCAGCCACCTGCGGCTCATGGCCGCGCAGTCGGCGCGCATGCAGGCGCTGGTCAGCGACCTGCTCACGCTGTCGCGGCTGGAGGGCAGCCCCGCGCCCAGCCTGGCCGAGACCGTCGATCCAACGGCGCTGCTGGCCCAGTGCGAGGCCGAGGCGCGCGGCCTGTCGGCGCTGTTGCACCCGGCGCAGGAACGGCCGCAGACGCTGGTGTTCGGCCCCGCGCCCGACTTCGCCTTGGCCGGCGCCGCTGGCGAGCTGCGCAGCGCCGCCGCCAACCTGATCAACAACGCCGTGCGCTACACGCCGGGCGGCGGCCGCATCGACGTGCGCTGGCAGCGCCTGGAGGGCGGCCGCGCCAGCCTGAGCGTGGCCGACACCGGGCCCGGCATCGCGCCCGAACACCTGCCGCGCCTGACCGAGCGCTTCTACCGCCTCGACCGCAGCCGCTCGCGCGAGTCCGGCGGCACCGGCCTGGGGCTGGCCATCGCCAAGCACGTGGCGCAGCGCCACGGCGGCGAGCTGCGCATCGACAGCCGGCTGGGCCAGGGTTCGACCTTCTCGCTGGTGCTGCCGGCGCAGCGGGTGCGCCCGGCGCCAGCGCCCACCTGATTCTCAAGAAAATCGGCTTCTATCCATTGTGGATACTGCGCCAACAGCTATCAATAGTATAGCTCAAGGCGTGCCGACGCGGCGATAGACCAGCAGGGTCTCGTCCTTGTCGGTGGGGCGCCGCACCTCGCCCGCCTGGCGCCACTGCGCCATCGATACCGTGGCCGGCAGGCTGGACAGCGCGTCCACGTCCACCAGCAGCCAGGGGCAGCCGGCCGGGCCGCGCGCCGGCATCGGCGTCCAGCCGCCGTGGAAGCGCACCGCCGCCACCTGGGCCGAGGCCAGGCCATGCACCTGCACGCAGGGCGCGTCGCCGACCAGGCGCCGCACCTCGCGCATCTGCGGCGCGAAGCTGCGGCCGTAGTTCAGGGCCGGCAGCCACAGCGTCATCAGCAGCAGCCAGCACAGCGTGGCGCCGGCGGCGGGCAGCACCATGCTCTTCCACAGCGCGGTGCGGTGCCGGCCGGTGCGCCAGCGCGCCAGCGCGATCCAGGCCAGCGTGCCGGCCAGCGCCGCGGCGAAGGCCGGCCACTGGAAGACCGGCTCGAAGCCCGGCGCCAGCCGGGCCACGTTGGCCGCCGGCTTGGCGGGCACGCCGGTCTCCATCGAGATCCACACGACCCAGATCACGATGGCCCACAGACTGAAGAACAGCACCGTGAACCAGTCGATCAGCGCGCCCGCGCTGCGCTTGAAGGTGGGCAGGGCGAAGGCCGCCAGCGCCGCCAGCGCCGGCAGCGCCAGCAGCAGGGCGCGGTCGCCCGCCCGCGTGGCCACCGTGGTGGCCAGCGGCACGCTGGCGATGAGCAGGGGCAGGCCCAGGTGGCGATGGTGGTGGAGCCCGCGCAACTGGCGCCGCCAGCGCCACAGCGTCCACAGCACCAGCGGCCACACCGGCCAGGTGAACCACAGGAACAGTTGCCCGAGCGAGCGCCAGTCGCTCCAACTCGTGCGCAGCGGTGCGATCTGCCAGCTCAGCAGCGATCCGTACAGCCCCAGCGCCGCGCAGCCCAGCGTGGCCGCGCCCAGCACTCCCACGGCGCGCTGGCGTGCGCCGGGCGCGATGTGGGGGATGTCGGGGCGCAACAGTGCCAGCGTGGCCACTCCGCCGTAGATCAGCGCCGTCGCGGGCGCGCCGGACAGGGTGAGCCCCAGCAGGCCCAGCGCCAGCGCCAGCGGCGCGCCCAACGGCCGGAAGGGCAGGCCCGCCAGGCCATGGAACACCAGCGTGCCAAAGAACAACTGGGCCAGCGCCGGCGTGGTCTCGTGCGAGAACTGCGCCAGTCCCAGCGTCGCGATCAGCGCCAGCAGGCTGCCGTCGGCCAGCGCCCGCGCGTAGTCCGCCGGCCGGGCCTCGCCGCCGAAGGCGAAAGCCACGGGCTGCGCGCTGGGGTGCCGCGCCAGGTCGTACACGGCGTACCACGCGGCCGCCAGCGTGCCGGCCAGCATCAGCGCGAAGGGCAGGCGCACGGCGAATTCGGGCGCCATCCAGGCCGGCGCGAGCTGCAGCACCCAGGCGCCCAGCCAGTAGGGCAGCAGGGCGCCGGTGTCGGTGGGCACGCCCATCAGCGCGGGGCGCAGCCAATCGCTCCATGGGCCGCCGGCCTGCAGCTCCAGCATGGTGCCGAAGGCGGCGATGTCGGCGTTCTTCCAGGGGTCTCGGCCGACGTAGCCGGGGATGACGTAGGCCACGCACAGCAGCAGCAGGGCCCAGCGCGGCAGGCGGCGCACGGCGTCCTGGGCGACGATGGCGGGGCTGGGCTGGTTCACGTCGTGGGCGGCGGGAAGCGCGGAGCGGCGGGCGCGCGGCCGGCCAAGCAAAAGGGCAGCGCGGTTGCCCGTGCTGCCCTCGGAGGCCAGTGCTTGCGCCGCGCGATTTTAGCGGGCGACCTTGCCGAAGCGGTTGCGGAACTTCTCGACGCGGCCGCCCATGTTGTCCACCGACTTCTGCGTGCCGGTGTAGAAGGGGTGCGACTCGCTGGAGGTGTCGAGCTTGAACAGCGGCAGCTCGCGGCCATCATCCATCTTCACCATTTCCTTGGTGTTCACGCAAGAGCGGGTGACGAACTTGAAACCGTTGGACAGGTCCACGAAGCAGACTTCGCGGTAGTTGGGGTGAATGCCTTCACGCATGATGAAATCCTTGTCGTTCGACTGCGGCAGCCGCGCCGGCCCATCCAGCGTACTTTCCGCGAAACCCAAAATTATAGCCCGGTGCGGGTCGTCAGCCTCGGTGCCATGGCGCAAGAGGCCGGTGGCCGCGGAGCAAGCCATGCCAGCGGACGCCATGGAGCGGGCTTGGCCCGGCCACCGGCGTCGTCTCCTGGGGGGAAGGCGGCCGCAGGCCGACTCAGGGGGGCTTGTTCAGCCACCACGGCGCATCATGTCGAAGAACTCGACGTTGGTCTTGGTTGCCTTCATGCTCTTGATGACCATCTCCATCGCCTCGATCTCGTCCATGTTGTACATGAACTGGCGCAGGATGCGGGTCTTCTGCAGCACCTCGGGCGGCAGCAGCAGTTCCTCGCGGCGCGTGCCCGAGCGGTTGAGCTGGATCGAGGGGAACACGCGCTTCTCGTACAGGCGCCGGTCCAGGTGGATCTCGCTGTTGCCGGTGCCCTTGAACTCCTCGAAGATCACCTCGTCCATGCGGCTGCCGGTGTCGATCAGCGCGGTGGCGATGATGGTCAGGCTGCCGCCTTCCTCGACGTTGCGCGCCGCGCCCAGGAAGCGCTTGGGCCGCTGCAGGGCGTTGGCGTCCACGCCGCCGGTCAGCACCTTGCCGGAGGAAGGCACGACGTTGTTGTAGGCGCGCGCCAGGCGGGTGATGGAGTCCAGCAGGATCACCACGTCCTTCTTCAGCTCGACCAGGCGCTTGGCGCGCTCGATCACCATCTCGGCCACGTGCACGTGGCGCGCGGCGGGTTCGTCGAAGGTGGAGGCGATCACCTCGGCCTTGACCGAGCGCTGCATGTCCGTCACTTCTTCGGGGCGCTCGTCCACCAGCAGCACCATCATGTGGCTGTCGGGGTAGTTGGCCGCGATGGCGTGGGCGATGGTCTGCATCATCACCGTCTTGCCGCTCTTGGGCGGGGCCACGATCAGCGCGCGCTGGCCCTTGCCGATGGGGGCGATGACATCGATGATGCGGCCGGTGATGTTCTCCTCGCCCTTGAACGCGTCGCGCTCGAGCTTCATCTGCTCGCGCGGGAACAGCGGGGTGAGGTTCTCGAACATCACCTTGTGCCGGTTCTGCTCCGGCGCGCCGCCGTTGACGGCATCCAGCTTGGTCAGCGCGAAGTAGCGCTCGCCGTCCTTGGGGATGCGCACCTCGCCCTCGATCATGTCGCCGGTGTGCAGGTTGAAGCGGCGCACCTGGCTGGGGCTGATGTAGATGTCGTCGGTGCTGGCGGTGAAGCTGGTGTCGGGGCTGCGCAGGAAGCCGAAGCCGTCGGGCAGGATTTCCAGCACGCCGTCGGCGAACACCTGCTCGCCCGTCTTGGCGCGCTTCTTGATGAGGGCGAACATCAGCTCCTGCTTGCGCATGCGGCCGGCGTTGTCGATCTCCAGCGCCTCGGCCTGCTTCAGCAGTTCGGACACGTGCAGGGCCTTGAGTTCGTTCAGATGCATGGGTTGTGTTTGCTGCGGTTGTGCACACAGTCCGCGGCCGGACCGGGCGGTGGGCGAAAGAACAAGCGATTTGGGGGGAGGTTGGCGGGGCCCGGCAACGGGGCCCCGCGTCGGGCGCGCTGTGGATCAGGGCGCCGGGCGGCGCTCACCTGCGCGCCGACTGCTGGGAACGGATTATGGCAGGAAAACCGGGGCGGGTCAGGCCAGTTGCTGGTCGATGAACTGCGACAACTGCGCCTTGGACAGCGCGCCGACCTTGGTGGCCGAGAGCTGGCCGTTCTTGAACACCATCAGCGTCGGGATGCCGCGGATGCCGAACTTGGCCGGCACCAGACGGTTGTCGTCCACGTTGACCTTGGCGATCCGCAGCTTGCCGTCGTAGGCGGCGGCCAGCTCGTCCAGGGTGGGGGCGATGGCCTTGCAGGGGCCGCACCACTCGGCCCAGAAGTCCACCAGCACCGGCTGGTCGGACTGCAGGACGTCGGTTTCGAAGGAGCTGTCGCTCACGTGTTTGATCAGTTCACTGGCCATGGAGAAATCCTTGCGGAGGGCGCTTTCGAGCGTGCGGATAAAGTGCGGGCCATTGTGACAGAAACCCGATTTCCCCCGCGCGCCGGCGAGGCTCGAAATTGCTATGGCCCCGATAGCTGAAAGCGACGGCGCCAGCCCCGTCCCCGAAGCCTGGCGCCGCCTGCTGGAGCGGATCGACCACGAGATGCGCGAGTTGGCCGCGCACCCCGCGCGTTGCGTCGTGCTGCTGCCCTACGCGCAGCTCATGCCGCTGGCCGCGCGGCTGTGGGCGGCGCAGTTTCCGGACGGCTTCGCGCCGCGCTTCGAAACCTCGCGCAACTGGGCCGCGCGCGTCGGCACGTTCGCGCCGGGGCCGAGCGACCTGAGCTTCGACCACGGGCGCGACTTGCTCACCGCCGCCTCCCTGCTCGACGGCGCCGGTCTGGGCGAGCAGCGCCCACTGCTGGCCGGCCCGCTGCTGGAGCAGGCCGCGCAACTGGCGCAACTGGCCGCCAGCGTGCCGGCCGCGCTGCGCCCGGACTGGATGGCGCGGGCGCGCGCCGCGCTGCCGCCGCTGGAGGGCGGCCCGCTGGCGCTGGAGGCCGCCCTGGGCCGCATCGCCGTGGCCTGGGCCGGCGCGTCGGACTACGCCACCGACGTGCTGTTCGAGCCGCGCGTGGACCGCGAACTGGACGCCCTGTTCATCGTTGAGGGCCTGCAGGCCGACCCGCTGGCGGCGATCCTGGCCGAGCACTACGCCCTGCGCGCCGTCGTCCTGCCGCTGCACGCCGAGGCCGCCCCCGCCAATCCCGCCCTGCACGCCTGCGCCGACGGCGAGGACGAGGCCGAGCGCGCCGCCGCCTGCGTGCTGCGCCACCTGGCCGAGGGGCGCGCGCCGGTGGCGCTGGCCGCTGGCGACCGCGTGCTCACCCGCCGCGTCAGCGCGCTGCTGGCCGCGCGCGGCGTGCGGCTGCGCGACGAAACGGGCTGGAAGCTGTCCACCACCCACGCCGCCGCCCGCCTGCTGGCCGCGCTGCGGGCGTGCGCCGGGCGCGCTTCCACCGACGAGGTGCTGGACTGGCTCAAGCTCGCCCCCGCCGTTCGGCCCGAGGCGCTGCGCGCGCTGGAGCGGCGCCTGCGCCGCGAGGCGGTGCGCGGCTGGCTCCAGGCGGTGGCCATGTTTCCGCGGGAGGGCGTCATCGAACAGGCCGAGGACCTGCGCGCGCCGCTGCAGGGCGCGCGCCGCGTGGCCGACTGGCTGGCCGCCGCGCGCGCGCTGCTGCAGGCCGACGGCCAGTGGCCGCTGCTGGCCGGCGACGCGGCCGGCGCCGCGGTCATCGCCGCGCTGGGCCTGTCCGCCGCCGACCAGGCCGCGTGGCAGGCCTGGCCGGCCGCGCAGCGGCGCATGCGCCTGCCCGAATTCACCCGCTGGGTCAGCGATACGCTGGAGGCGGCCGACTTCCGCCCGCCGCGCTCCCCGGACGCGCCGGTCGTCGTGCTGCCCATGAGCCAGTTGCTCGGCCGCCCCTTCACTGCTGCCGTGGCGCCTGGCGCCGACGAGCAGCGCCTGCCCGCCGCGCCCGAGCCGCCCGGCTCCTGGACCGCCGCCCAGCGCGAGGCCTTGCACCTGCCCGCGCGCGAGGCGCTGCGGGCGGCGCGGCAGGCCGCCTGGGCCGTGCTGCTGCAGGTGCCGCGCGTGGACGTGCTGTGGCGCGCCAGCGACGACAGCGGCGAGCCGCTGCTGCCCTCGCCGCTGGTGCAGGCGCTGCAACTGCGGGGGCGCGGCACGCCGGCCGCCGACCCGCGCCCGCCGCGCCCGCTGGCCGCCCGGCCGGTGCGCCCGCCCGCGCCCAGCGGCGCCACGCTGCCCGCGCAGCCGCTGTCGGCCAGTGCCTACGAGATGCTGCGCGCCTGCCCCTACCGCTTCTTCGCGCTGCGCCAGCTCGGCCTGCAAGAGGACGGCGAGCTGGACGTGGACGTCGGCAAGCGCGACTTCGGCGTCTGGCTGCACGAGGTGCTGCGCCTCTTCCACGAAGACCTGCAGCGCCAGACCGATGCCGACCGAGCGGCGCTGATGGACGCCGCCGCCGGGCGCGTTACGCGCGGCCAAGGCGTGGAGGAGGGCGAGTTCCTGCCGTTCATCGCCGGCTGGCCGGCGATCCGCGACGGCTACCTGGCCTGGCTGTCGCGGCACGAAGCCACCGGCGCCGTGTTCGAGGCCGCCGAACAGACCGCCCGCGCCGACCTGGCCGGCGTGGCGCTGCAAGGCCGCTTCGACCGCGTGGACCGCTTGCCTGGCGGCGAGCCCCTGGTCATCGACTACAAGACCGAGACCCTGGCGCGCACCCGTGATCGCCTGAAGGCCGGCGGCGAGGACACCCAGTTGCCCTTCTACGCCCTGCTCACCGGCCACGACGCGCCGCGCGCCGCCTACCTGAACGTGGGCGAGCGCGATCCCGCCAGCCTGCACGAGCCGCCCGACGTGCTGCTGCTGGCCGGCTTGCTGCACGACGGCATCCAGTCCGACCTGGCGCGCATCGCCGAAGGCGCGCCGCTGCGCCCATTGGGCGAGGGCAGCGTATGCGACTGGTGCGCCGCGCGCGGCCTGTGCCGCAGAGATTTCTGGTCAGAATGACGCACTTCCCCAAACTCCACGCGCTGCGCGCTGTTGCGCCTCCTCCCTCGCCGGGGGCGGCGCCAGCGGGCGGGCCACGCCCTTCCGCGGCGTCCATGGGCATGGCCTGCTCCGCGGCCTCTCGTTCCTTGTCCGCGCGAATGCCGTGGTGCGCATGGGAAAGGTCTGCATGACCGCGCCGGCCTACGAACACAACGGGCAGCCCGTCTCGCGCGAGGCGTTCTACGCCATCGCCTGCGACCCGCGCCGCAGCGTGGCGGTGGAAGCGTGCGCCGGCGCGGGCAAGACCTGGATGCTGGTGTCGCGCATCCTGCGCGCGCTGCTGGAAGGCAGCGCGCCGCACGAGATCCTGGCCATCACCTTCACCAAGAAGGCCGCCGGCGAGATGCGCCAGCGCCTGCAGGAGTGGCTGGCCGACTTCGCCCGCGCCACGCCCGACGAATGCACGCAGCAACTGGTTATGCGTGGAATCGGACCGCAGCCCGCGTCGGTATTGCGCGAGCAGCTACAGAATTTGTATCAAACGCTGCTCGACGCCGGCCGCCCGGTGCAGATCCGCACCTTCCACAGCTGGTTCGCCGCCCTGTTGCGCGGCGCGCCGCTGCAGGTGCTGCAGGACCTGGGCCTGCCCTCGGCCTACGAGTTGCTGGAGGACGACCAGGACGCCGTCGCCGAGGTCTGGCGCCGCTACCTGCGCGTCATCGCCCGCGACGAGGGCCTGCGCGCCGACCACGCCGCGCTGGTCGCCGCGCACGGCCGCACGCGCGCTCACGAGGCGCTGGAGGCCGCGCTGGCGCGCCGCGTCGAGTTCGCGCTGGCCGACGCCGCCGGCCACGTCGAGGACGCCGTGGCGCCGTTCGACCGGTATTACCCGCGCTTCGCCGGCGTCGACCAGCCCCGCGACTGGCTGCTGCTGCGCGCGCCCGGGCGGGACCTGCTGGCTACCGCCGCCCAGGCCCTGGCGCCCGCCGCGCCCAGCTTCGCCGCCTGCGGCGCCAGGCTGCTGGCGGCATTGCAGATCGGCGACTGGCCCAACGTGCAAGCCGCCCTGCTCACGCAGAAAGGCGAGCCGCGCAAGTTCAGCGACAAGATCGCCGGTATCGCCGCCGTGCGCGCCGCGCAGGACGAACTGCTGGCCGTGCTCCAGGCCGAGCGGCAGCACCACGCGCACCAGCACCACCTGAGGATGGCGCGGCTGACGCGCCCGCTGCTGGCCGAGTTCGCGCTCCTGAAGCGAGAGCGCGGCTGGATCGACATGACCGACATCGAGCGCGCCGCGCTCACCCTGCTGACCGATCCCTTCCTCAGCGGCTGGGTGCAGGAGCGGCTGGACGCGCGCGTGCGCCACCTGCTGATCGACGAGTTCCAGGACACCAACCCGCTGCAGTGGCAGGCGCTGCAGGCCTGGCTGTCCGGCTACGCCGGTGCCGGCGGCGGCGCGCAGGCGCCCAGCGTGTTCATCGTCGGCGACCCCAAGCAGAGCATCTACCGCTTCCGCCGCGCCGACCCGCGCGTGTTCGCCGCGGCGCAGCGCTTCGTCACCGAGGCCCTGGGCGGCGACCGGCTGGCCTGCGACCACACGCGGCGCAACGCGCCCGCCGTGCTGGCGGCCGTCAACGGCGTGATGCGGCAGGCGCAGGACGCGGGCGAATTCGCGGGCTTTCGCGCCCACACCACCGAATCGCGCGAGGCCGGCGGCGGGATCGGCGCGCTGCCCCTTGTCCCGCGCCCCGACGCGCCATCGCCCGGCGCGGACGGGCCCGGCTGGCGCGACAGCCTGGACACCCCGCGCATCGAGATCGAGGACGGCCTGCGCACGCTGGAATGCCGCCAGGCCGCGCGCTGGATCGCCGCCCAGGTGGCCGGCGGCACGCCGGCGCGCGAGATCATGGTGCTGTGCCGCAAGCGCCAGCCGCTGGGCGTGCTGCAGGCCGGGCTGCGCGCCCTGGGCGTGCCCTGCGAGCAGCCCGAGCAGCAACTGCTGGGCGACCTGCCCGCCGTGCAGGACGTGCTGGCCCTGGTCGATGCGCTGGTCTCGCCGGGGCACGATTTGTCGCTGGCGCGCGCGCTCAAGTCGCCGCTGTTCGGCCTGGGCGACGACGATCTGGCGTGCCTGGCCCTGGCCGCCCGCGCCGCCGACGCGGCGGACCAGCCGGGCGGTGGGCGCCCGTCCTGGCTCGATTTGCTTCAAAAAACAGAGCTGTCGGCGAAAACGGGGAGCGGGCTACATGCCGATCTGATGCAATACCGCCAGTGGCTGACCAGCCTGCCGCCGCACGACGCGCTGCAGGCCATCTACCAGCACCGCGACGTGCTGGCGCGCTTCGCCGCCGCCGCGCCGCCGTCCGAGCGCGCGCACACCGTGGCCCAGTTGCGCGCCGTGCTGGCCGCCGCGCTGCAGGTGCAGGGCGGGCGCTTCCTCACCGCCTACCAGTGGGTGCGCGCGCTGCGCCGCCAGCGCCTGCCCGCGCCGCGCCACGCCGCGCCCGAGGCCGTGCAACTGCTCACCGTGCACGGCGCCAAGGGCCTGGAGGCCGACGCCGTGCTGCTGCTCGACGCCTTCGCCGCCGCGCCGCGCGGCGGCCTGGGCGCGCTGATCGACTGGCCGGGCGACGCGCCCGCGCCCGCGCGCTTCGCCTTCGTCGCCAGCGAGAAGGCGCCGCCGCCCGACCTGGCGGGCCTGGCGCAGGCCGAGGCCGACGCCCGCGCGCGCGAGGAGCTGAACGCGCTGTACGTCGCCATGACGCGCGCGCGCCGGCGGCTGGTGCTGTCCGGCGTCCAACCGCACCACGCGCCGGCGTCGAGCTGGTGGCAGCGCATCGAGCCGCTGGCCGAGCCGCTGCCCGCGCCCCAGGCGCCCGCGCTGCCGGCGCACGGCGGGGAAGACGAGTTTTTCATGTCAAATCTGCCTGAAACCAGTGTGGATATTGAACCATTAGCTATCGAAACAGAAGCATCCGAGATGGATGAACCCAGCGACGCCTCGCGCCTGGGCGAGGCCATGCACTGGCTGCTGGAGCACGCCGGCGACACGCCGCGGGGCTGGCGCCCCGAGCGCGCCGCCCAGGCCGCGCGGCGCTTCGGCGCCAGCGCCGACCAGGTCGAGCGCGCCGGCGCGCTGGCGCGGCGCATCCTGGCCGGCGAGGCCGCCTGGGCCTGGAACGCCGGCGAGGTGCTGGAAGCCTTCAACGAAATCGAGCTGACCCACCAGGGCCAGCGCCTGCGCATCGACCGCCTGGTGCGCCGCCGCGCCACGGCGGCCGAGCCGGAATGCTGGTGGGTGCTGGACTACAAGAGCGCCTTCCAGCCCGAGCGCGACCCCGCGCTGCAGGCGCAGATGGCGCGCTACCGCGACGCCGTGGCGCGCCGCTACCCCGGCGCCGCCGTGCGCGCCGCCTTCCTGACGGGCGACGGGCGCCACGTCCTCGTGTCATGACCGATCCTGATGCCGTATTGCCCTGCGACGTCGCCGTCATCGGCGGCGGCCCCGCCGGGCTGATGGCCGCCGAAGTGCTGTCCGCCGCCGGCGTGGCCGTGCACCTGTTCGACGCCATGCCCTCGGTCGGCCGCAAGTTCCTGCTGGCCGGACGCGGCGGGCTGAACCTGACCCATTCCGAGCCGCTGCCCGGCTTCGCCACCCGTTACGGCGCGCGGCAGCACGCCATCGCGCCGTGGCTGGCCGACTTCGGCCCCGACGCCCTGCGCGCCTGGGCGGCGGGGCTGGGCGTGGAGACCTTCGTCGGCACCTCGGGCCGCGTCTTCCCGCGCGAGATGAAGGCCGCGCCCCTGCTGCGCGCCTGGCTGCAGCGCCTGCGCCACCCGGTGGCCGGCGGCGTGCCGGTGCGGTTCCACATGCGGCACCGCTGGGTCGGCTGGGCGCGGGACGGCGGCGCGCCGGATACTCCTGATTCAATAGCTGTTGACGAAATATCCACGCGAGATTCAGGCATATTCTGCTTTGAATCGCCAACTGGGCGGCAGCGCGTCGCCCCCCGTGCCGCCGTGCTGGCCCTGGGCGGCGCGAGCTGGCCGCGCCTGGGCTCCGACGCCGCCTGGGTGCCACTGTTGCAGGCGCGCGGCGTGGCGGTGGCGCCGATCCGGCCGGCCAACTGCGGCTTCGACGTGGCGCCCACGCCCGCGCGGCGCGCGCACCCCGACGACCACGCCGCCGGCGGCTGGTCCGCCCACTTCCGCGAGCGCTTCGCCGGCCAGCCGCTCAAGTCGGTGGCGCTGCGCGTGCCGGGGGCCGAACCTGCCTTCGCGCGACAAGGCGAATTCGTCGTCACCGCCACTGGCGTCGAGGGCAGCCTGATCTACGCCGCCTCCGCGCTGCTGCGCGACGCGCTGGCGGCCGAGGGCCGGGCGCATGTCGAGTTGGACCTGCTGCCCGCGCGCACCCCGGCCCAGGTGCTGGCCGCCGTCGCCGCGCCGCGCGGCAGCCGCAGCCTGGCCAGCGAGTTGCAGCGCCGCCTGGGCCTGGACGGGGTGAAGCGCGCGCTGCTGCACGAATGGCTGCCGCGCGAGGCGCTGCAGGATCCCGCGTGGCTGGCCGAGGCCATCAAGGCCCTGCCCATCCACCTGGCGGCGCCGCGCCCGGTCGAGGAAGCCATCAGCAGCGCCGGCGGCGTGCCCTTCGAGGCCCTGGACGAGCATCTGCAACTGCGCGCCGCGCCCGGCGTGTTCTGCGCCGGCGAGATGCTGGACTGGGAGGCGCCGACCGGCGGCTACCTGCTGACCGCCTGCATGGCGAGCGGGGCGAGGGCGGGGCGCGGGGCGTCGAAGAGCCTGGGCCCGCGCTGAGTGTTCCGCGTCCGCCGCCTGACTCACTTTTGGGATGCCCGAGGTCCGGTGAGCAGCGGCGAGGGGTTGGGCGTCAGCGCGCGCACGCGAGATCGGCCTGCCGGGGCTGAAGCTTGCGGGAGCGCGAGACCGCACTGCTTGCGTGCCAGAGAAGCCTGCTACAGCCGCGTGCACACCAGGCGAACCATGCCCCGCATGCCGGTCTGGCGCTCCACGGAGAAACCGAGACTTCGCAGGTGATCGATCAGTGGGTCTGGCCGCACCCGCAGCTTCTGGTACGAACTCACCGTCATTTCCCAGGCGTCACCCGTCCGCTGGTAGAGCATGTCGTGAACGCTCACCACATCCGGCGCGTACTCCAGGAAGCACGTCAGGATTCTGTCGCTGTCACCTCGGACGTGGATGAATCGCTTGTCGCCCACCAGTGCCTGCGAATAGTCGCGGAAGCTGATGACGAACACGCCGCCGGGCGCGATCTCGCTGGCGGCCATCACCGCAAGGCGCTCCAGCGAGGCCGCGCTGGGCAGATGGGTGATCGTGTCGCCCATGCACAGGATGAACCGCGGCGATTGGGGGAGGTGGCGGGGGAAGTTCAGGAGATCGTCCCGGACTGTCTGCAGCGGCAGCCCGGCGGCGCTTCGCTCCAGCGCGTCGAGCAACTGCCCGGACGAATCCAGCGCGAGCACGCTGACACCCCGGCGGGCGAGCGGAACCGCGTGCATGCCAAAGCCCGCGCCAAGGTCCAGCGCCAAGTCGCCGGAGCGCGGCGCCAGGGCGAGTTCGTCCAGCTCGGCCGCGCCTGCGCCCCAGGCCGCGTCCATCCCTCCGGCCATCCAGGCGTACACAGGGGCAAGGTGGTCCCGGTAGTGTGCTTCGACCGTTGCCATGGTCAGCGCTCCCGCCATTTCCAGACCAGGCCATCCTCGGGATGCTCCACGGCCCCCAGGTGCTCGAATCCAAGCCGCCGCAGGATGGCCGTGGAAGGCCCTTCCTGCGCCAGCGTGTGGGCGATGAAAACCTCGGCCGTGGCCGTGCGCCGCGCCTCGCGCATGAGCGCGGCGGCCATCTGGCGCGCGATGCCCTGGCCCTCGTTGCCGGGGAAGGTGAAGTACGCGATCTCGGCCTCTCCGTGGACGGGCGGTCCTGCAAAGCCGCAGGTGCCGACGATGCGCGCGTCCTTCTCCGCCAGGTAGCACGCCCACGGCGGGACAAAGCCCCTGCGCCGGTAGAGATCCTGCGTGGCTTGGACGACCTGGGCCGCCGCGCCGAGCCCTGCGCAGGCGTCTCGCACGGCAGGCGAAGGCTGGGGGTCGATGCGATGCAGATGCAAGACGGAATCGGTCACGATGGGAAACTCCTGGGCATCAGATCAGCACGCCCTGTCGGTGCCCGTGTGGGCTTGCATCGAGCAGCCGGGCCAGGGGACGGCGAGGTATGGACTTGGAAGTCGGGGTGCGGCGGCCCCCACCGGCGACGCGATCGTGCCGACCGCCGAGTCCCGGCAGCCGAACCCCATCGAGGGCCGCGAGCAGCGTCAGATGCATCACGTTGCGCTGTGCGTGGCTGCCGCCCAGCCGGTGCGCCCGGGGCTGCAGGCTGGCGAGCAGCGGAATGGCGCGCATCGTGTCGCCACGCATCAACGCGCGCAGCGCGCGCACCCCGGGAAGGCCGAGTTCGCGCGTGGTCGCACCGTGGCGGGTGGGACGCGTAGCGCTGTGCAGCAGGACGTCTTCGAGCCGCCGTGCGCGCGCGCCGTCGCCCGCCAGGGCAAAGGCAAGCATCGCGTGCAGATCGCCGAAACTGCAGATGCCGTCGTCGATGTGCGGCTCCCAGGCGTCGGCAAGCCGCGCGGCGCGTGCGCTGACGTCGTGGCCGCGCAGTCCGATGCGCCACAGCAACGAAGCGGCGTCGATCAGGCCTCCCAGCGCAGGAGCGTGCGTAACCTGCACGTACCGGTCGTAGATCGCCAGCGCGCCGCCGCCGTCATGCATTGCGAGGTGGAACAAGGCGGTGTGCCACCAGCCGTGCGTCAGAAACGTCGTGCCGTGCGTCCAGGCACCCTGGTGCTCGCGCATCCAGTCGATGCCTTCGCTGGGGCGGCCGTCACTCTCGAAGACATGGGCCATGGCGTGGTGTGCGCGTGCGTCGAACGGGTTGATCTCGAGCGCTGCATGTGCCGCGTCTTCGGCGCGGGCCGGATCACCGTTCTCCGCGAGCGCGAAAGCCTGCATCGCAAGCAGCGAACCACGCATCGGCAGTTCGGCAGGGAAGCGGCGCAGCACGGACTCGACGCGAGCGAGCATGCGGGCGAAGTCGCCCAACAGATAGTCGATGGACTGCGAGGCCTGCAGCGCGAGCACATCGTGCGGCTGCTCGTCCAGCAGGTCGTCAAGGCAGGCACGCATGCACTCCAGGTCGTCTTCGAGTGCGGCACCGATCGCCGCGAGATGGATTCGCTCGCACCGGTCGGCGCGCAATCGCAACGCTGCTTCGAGCACCGGCCGCGCCGCGCGGTGATGCTGCGGATCGCGGCTGCAGATCAACTGGTAGGCGCGCAGCGCATGCGCCATCACGAACCCAGGAGCCTCGCGCAGCGCGAAGTCGAGCTGCGCTTCGGCGCCCTCGCGCCAGGCGCACACGGCGGCCAGGGCGCGTTCGTAGGCCTGCGCAGCGGCAGGGGTTGCGCCGCTCAGCGCGATGCCGCGTGCGTCGCGGGGCCGGCGGCTTGGCGAAGGGTGATGCGTTCTGAGCATGTCGAAACTCTCGCGCTTAAAAGCCGATGCCAAACCGCCCCGGCCGTGCGGCCTACTGCCGCGCAGCCAGAAGACGCTGCGCGGCCAAGGCCCCGATCTGGCGGCCCATGGCCGCGCCCACCTCGGTCGAGAAGCGGTAGTGCATGCCGCCCGAGATGCGCGCCTCGGCCACCTCGCTCACGAAGGCGTCGATGCTGCTCCACCGCCGCACGGCGCCCTTGGCGCTGGGGCTCGCGGTGGACAGCGGCGGCAGCGCAGCCTGGCCCGCCTCGGCCTGCAGCACCGCGCCCACCGATGCGGCGAGGATGCTGTGGGCGCTCGGGTACTCGGGGTGCAGCGGCGTGTCGATGAACGAGGCCCATGCGGGGTCGCGCTGCGTCGCGTCGTTGCCATCGGTGTCGCCATTGCGGATGGCGGTGACCGGGCGCCAGAAGTTGTAGTGGTACTTGGCGTCGAACACCGCGATCATCGCGTCGTCCATCGCCTGCGCCACCACGGCAAAGAGCCAGGCGTTGCGCACCGGGTCGCGGCCCGGCTGCAGCGCCACCGAGCGCACCAGGCCGTGGTAGATCGAGGGCTGCGAGAACTCCCAGAAGCGTGCCACCTCGGTCTGCTCGGCGCTGCGCTGGCTGTCCGCCTTGCCACCATAGGCCTTGACCTCGTTGTAGTGGCGCACCCAGGTGTCGCTGGCGAGGGCGGGCGGCGGCGCGGGGCGGAACTGCGCGGCGCTGGCCATGAGCCACGGCTTGCGCTGCGGCCAGGGCACGGCGGCGGGGATGGCCGTGGGCACGTAGGCGCCCGGCGCCGCATGCGGCCGGTAGGTCTCGGCGGCGGCAGCGCCGTCGCTGGCGCCCGCGGCCAGCGCCTCGGCGGCGGCGCGCTCGCCCACGGCAATGCCTGCGGTGCGCTGCGGCCCGTCAGGAATCGCCTGGATCGCGGCTTGGTAGGCGGCGTCCACCGCGGCCTGCTGCCCGCCCACCAGCTTGCCCAGCGTGGCGCGGTGCGCTGCAGCCACGGCGGCGTCCAGCGATGCCTTGCGCGCGTCCACGCGGCTGGCGGCCTCGTAGGCGGCGGTCTGCACGATGGCCATGACACGTATCGCGGGCGGCGTGCCCATCTTCGACTCCATGAGGATCTCGCCGGACTTGATGTTCCAGTCCGTGATGGCGTCGGCGCGTGCGCCCACGGCGAGCGCGGCGAGGAGTGCGGCGCCTGCGGCGCGGGCGATGGGAGGGAGTTTGCTGTTCATGAGGGTTCTCTCTTTGTCTGGTTGAAGTTGCGTTGGAAGTGGTCAGCGATACATGCGCGTGATGCGCAGGCGCGTCGCTTCGACGTCACCGGCGCTCTCGCTCGCGATGGAGCCGATTTCGCTGCGGGCGAGGCCGAGATCGCGCAGCGTGCGGTCATCGACCCAGCCGAGTTCTTGCTCGGTGCGGTGCGCCGCGCGGCGGCGTGCGTGGCGCTCGGCTTGGCGACGCAACGTTTCCATGGCGGCTGCGGCCGTTGCGTGCAGCAGGGCCATCGCGGGATGTCCGCCGAGCAGGAGGGGGTAGTGCGCGGGCATGGCGGCTTCAGGTCCCGCTGGGCTGGTGTTGTGGGATGGCCGAAAAATATTGTGTTGCGGAGGTGGTGGTCATGGTGTGCGAATGTCTTGGTGGGTTGAAGTGCCGGCACATCGTTGGCCGGTGTCCCGATGATTCGCTTCCTGGCCTTTGGGCGCTTCACTGTGTGTCGCCGGCACTTGCTCAGGCGTCCGCCGATGCGGTGAAAGGGCTGCCATCCCCACTCGCTCAGGCAGCTCCTTGCGTCTGCGCGCGCCGCCATGTGGCCGGCGGCAGTCCGGTGGAGCGCTTGAAGGCGCGCGCGAACGCCGCCTCGGAGTCGTAGCCCACGTCGAGCGCCACCGAGGCCACGTTGGCGCGGGTCTCGCGCAGCAGGCGGGCGCCGCACTGCATGCGCCAGTTAGTGAGGTACTGCATGGGCGGCAGGCCGGTGAACGACACGAAGCGCTCGTGCAGCGCGGAGCGCGACAGGCCCACGCGCTGGCCCAGTTCCTCCAGCGTCCACGCCTGCGCGGGGTCGCCGTGCAGCAGCGCGATGGCGCGCCCCACGTGCCGGTCGCGCAGCGCGCCCAGCCAGCCTTGCGATTCGGGCGGCAGCGAATCGAGGTAGCGCCGCGCACCATCGACGAACACCATCTCGCTCACGCGCTGCAGCAGCGCCCCACCGCCAGCTCGCCTCGCACTGGTCTCGGTGGCCGCGTGCTCCAGCATCGGCGCTACCCACGCCCCAACGCCTTCAGCGGGCAGGTGCACCAATCTGGGCAGGGCATCGATCAAGGGGTTGAATGGTTTGAGATCGCAGGCGATGAAGCCGCAGAGGATGACGGTGCTCGATTCCTGCGTGGGCAGGCTGCTGCCCGCACAAAACATGTCGCCGCTGTAGGTGATCGGGATCGGCTTGGGGTCGTCGCGCATGCGAAACAGCCAATTGCCTTCAGCTGCGGCCTCGTCGGCCGGTGCCACGCCCGGCGCGCTCGACACCACGTGCTCGTCACCATGGGGCAGCATCACGACGTCGCCCTCGTGCATGCGCTGCGGCGGCTGGCCATCGACCGCGACCCAGCCGCCGCCTTTGAGGAATATGTGGTACTCGATCACGTGCTCGGCGCCTGGCATGACGGCGGGGCCCATCTCCCTGGAAGACGGCGCCAGGGCCGACCACTCCCCGCGGCAACTCGCGTGAAAGAAGATCGACCCGCGCAGCCGCACGCTGCGCAGCACGTCGGACAAAGGGTCGAGCGGAGTCATCACGCTCAATGGCTTGCTTGCCTGCGTCGTCATGAAGCCTCCGCCGTGGACTGTCAGCGCACAAGCTGCCAGATGCCTGTGGCCAGGTAGCCGACGCCCAGGGCCAGTACCAGGCGTTGCGTGATCTGCCGGAAGTTGGCGTCCGTCATGCGGTCAAGAACCAGGCGCGAGGCGCTGGTGCCCACGATCGCGCTGGCCACGAGGAGTACGGCCAGCCCCGCGCCCACCGGCTGGTTGGCGGTTGCGAGCAGCGTTCCGAAAAAAGCGATGCGCGTCCCATGGCTCACCACCTGCACGGCGGCCTTGGTCGAAACCACTTCATGGCGCGTCATGCCCGAGCGCACGAACCAGGTGTCCAGCAGCGGCCCTGAAACACCCGAGAGCATCTGCACGCCCATGCACACGACGCCGCAGGCAAAGGCGTGGCCGCGCCGATCGACATTGAGCTGCAGCGAGGGCGGCAGGAGCCAGGCGATGAAGGGCGTCGCCCCCAGCAAGAGCAGCACCACCGCATGGCTGAGGGTGACGCCGAGCGCCAGCAGAAGCACCACCACGGTGGCCGCGCCCACGGCATAGCCACGCAGCACGCGCCACTGGATGGAGCGCCGCCACAGCACGGCGCGCCAGCCGTTGGAAGCGAGCTGCGCAACGCCGTGGATCACCATCGCCTTCTCCACGCTCATGAGGGCGAGCAGGATGCCCATCAGCACCATGCCGCCTGCCATTCCGAAAATCCCGGAGAGGAAGGACGTGGCGATGACGGAGGTGGAGAGGATGAGCAGCATGGGGCGGATTCTGGCCACGCGTCATCCATCAGTAAAATGAATTGATTGCACTGACTGCTGAGAAATTGTCATGAAACTGGACGTGCTGGGCATGCAGGCCTTCGTGGGCGTGGCGACCTGTGGCAGCTTCGCGCGGGCGGCGGACATGCTGAGCGTGACATCGCCCGCGCTCACGCGCCGGTTGATGAACCTCGAATCGCAGTTGGGGGTGCAACTGCTGGAGCGCACGACGCGCTCCGTCTCGCTCACCGCCGCCGGGGCCAGCTTGCTGCCTCGGGCGCGCCAGTTGCTCGATGAACTGGCCGCCACTTTCAACGAAGTGAGCGGAACGGGGCTCTCGCAGCGCGGCACGGTGACGATTGCCTGCGTGCCCACCGTGGGGGTGCAGTTTTTGCCGGCGCTGCTGCGCGAATACAGCCAGCACCATCCCGACAACCGCGTGCGGATCCTGGACCACACCTCCCACGGCGTTGCGGAGGCGGTGCAGCGGCGGGAGGCCGAGTTTGGCATCAGCCTGGCCGACGTTCCTTTCTCCGACCTGGAGAGCACGCCGATCCTGAAAGACCGCTTCGCCCTCATTTGCAGGCGAGATCATCCGCTGGCGCGGCGGCGACAACTGCGCTGGGAAGAGTTGCAGCCCCACGCCTTGATCGTCCCTGGGGGCGGCAGCAGCAACCGGCCCGCGCTCGATGCGATCCTCGGGCCCCTGAACGCGAAGCTGCAGGCACTGTATGAGGTCCAGCGCAGCGCCACGGCCGTGGGCCTGGTGGCCGAGGGCCTGGGCGCGGCCATCGTGCCCGAGCTGTCGATACAGCCGGGGGCCTACCCGCAATTGCGGCTGGTGCAGCTGAATACGCCGGTTGTCGAGCGCACGTTCGTGCTGCTTCGCCGCAAAGGATCGGCCATGTCGCCGCCCGCCCGGGCGCTGCACGACCTCATCGTGCGCAGGGCGCGGCGCCTTTGAGGACCAGGGCCGCAGCCACCTGCTCCAGCCGGGCCAGTTGCCAGGCCTTCTCGGGCGCGAACGACGCAGGGTCGCCCACGGCCCCATAGCCGCCACTGCCATACACGGCCGCATAGGCCGCGTAGTCCGCCGCCTGCACGGCACGGCCGGCCAGGGCGTGCGCGACGGCGTAGCTGGCCGACACGGCGGCGTGGCCCACGCCGTCGAGCGAGTGCGAGCCCTGGTGGCTGTTGGCCAGCACGGCGGCCTGGCGCGCGGCCCCGTCCAGCGCGGCCCGGCTGGCCCGCCCCTGCACGTAGGCGGCCAGGGTGTCCAGGCAACGCACCACGGCCTCGTCCTCCAGCAGGTGGCGCACCCGCTCCGCGCAGGCGTGGGCAAATGCCAAGCGCAGCGCCTCGGGCTGGGGCACGCGGGCTTCGCTGGCTTGCAGGGCGGGGGTGAGGGCATCGGTCATCGCAAGTCGCTCCTGTATGGGGTCAGAGGATTTTGAGCGCCCTGCGGCGCATGCCGATCAGGCCCAGCGAACCGGCCAGGGCGGCCAGGCCCCACGGCCCCAGGGCGGGCACGGCGACGGTGCCGGAGGGTGCTGCGGGGGCGGGGCATCCGCCTCTGACAACGTTCGGGCTGCCCCACAAAGCGGCCTGCATCCGCACGCCCCCGGCCGCGTCTTCAAAGGTTCGGGTCTGGCCGGTGTTTGTCCGGAAAACGTAGTTCATGCCATTGGCCCACCAGTTCACCGCGCCGCCCGGGAGGCCGGTCGCGGCGTAATGGCCTGGCTGCGTGGGGCCAGCCGCACTGACTTCGGAAAACATCGTCAGCAAGTTGCCCGCCGCACCGGTGGTCACGCTGCCGACGGCATACGGCGGCACGCCAGCGAGGTTCTGAATGAACCGCACGTTTGCCGCGTTGTTCATGCTCCAGAAGACGCAGGTCAGGTGCCTGACCTCCCAGGTCTGGCTGTTCGAGGAGGCGCCGCCGTTGTCGAACACCAGGGTGACTTGGTACTTTTCGCCGTTGATGACGCCCGGAATCTGGGAGTTCTGGATGGTGCCTGCATAGGTCAGGCTGTAGGGCACAGCCTGGGCCTTGCCCGCGCTGGCGCAGGCGAGCGCGGCGGCCAGCAGCAGGCCGCAGGGATGGAGGTATGGCATGGTTGATATGGTGGGTTTTTGGGTTAAAATAGCCTCTAGCCCTTGTCCTGCAAGCGCAAGCAGCTATCAAAATGAAAGCAGATACATGGCTCAGGCACGGGGCGCGAACAGCACGTAGTCCGCCCGGTAGGCCATGCGCACGCGCTGGCCCAGGGTGGCGCTGGTGCAGCCGGTGGCGGGCGGCTGGCCGCCCACGGTGTGCAGGCGCTGCACGCTGGCCACGCGGCTGAAGGCGCCGGGCTGCGCCTCGGGCTTCGCGTCCAGCAGCAGCCAGGGGATGGCGCCGGCCGTGGGCGCGTCCATGCGGGCGCGCACGCTGCCGGTGAAGCGGCTACCGTCCGCGTGCTCCCAGAAGGGGCCTGCGCCGTGGCGGCCGGCGTGGCGGCCCTGGGCGTCGAACAGGTCGGCTTCTGGCGCGACGAAGGCCCAGGCGGGCGCGGCGTTGGCCGTGGCGCGGCACTCGTAGATCTGCACGCCGTGGGCGGCGAGCGCCATCAGGCGCTGCTGATCGGGCGGCGGGGTGATGGGCGCGGTGGTGGCGGCACAGCCCGCGAGGGCCGCACCGGCCAGCAGGCTTGCCAGGCGCGGTGTGGGTTGCATGGACTGCGCCTTCAGGCCACGGTGATGACGACTTCGGCGTATTCGCTGGGCACCACCAGGCCGCGCCCGTTGCCCACGTCGAACTCACCCAGCAGTGCGGTGATGTCGCGCTCCAGCGCGGCCTGGCCGGTGGCATCCAGCGCGGCAAAGGCCTTGTGCGTGGGGCCGTAGTAGTCGCGGAACACCTGCACGAAGTGCGCGGCCGAACGGTAGCGGAAGTTGAAGTGCTTGTGCTGCACCTGAATGCCCTGGGCGCGCGGGCCGAACAGCGCCACCAGGTGGGCCTCGGAGCCCCACAGCGCGGGCGAGCGCACGCCTGCGGGCGGCGCCACGTGCGCGCCGATCACCTTGAACAGGCGGCCGATGAAGCTGGCCGGCGTCCAGTTGGCCAGGCCGATGCGCCCACCCTTGCGCACCACGCGCGCCATCTCGCTCGCGGCGCGCTCGTGGTCGGGCGCGAACATCACGCCGAAGGTGGAGAGCACCGCGTCGAAGCTGCCCGCCTTGAAGGGCAGCGCCTCGACGTCGGCCACCTCGAAGTGCACGGGCAGGTGCTCGGCCTCGGCGCGCTGGCGGCCGCGCTCCAGCAGCGCGGGCACGTAGTCGGTGGAGGTGACCTGGGCGAAGCGGCGCGCTGCCGCCAGCGTGGCGTTGCCGTTGCCGGCGGCCACGTCCAGCACGCGCTCGTCGGCGCGCAGGTCCACGGCTTCGGCCAGCGATTCACCCACGATTTGCAAGGTGGTGCCGACGGCGGCATAGTCGCCGCTGGCCCAGGTGGCCTGCTGGCGCTGCTTGATGGCGGCGTAGTCGGGGGTTGCAGGAGCTTGTTGAACAGGAGCCGATTGGAGGGTGAGGGTCATGGTGATTTCCTTGGGTTTAGAGCGTGTCCGGCGCAACGTTGGCCGGTGTGTTGATGGTCGGCATTCGGGCGTTTGCGCACTTGACCCTGCGTCGCCGCGGCCTGCTCCAGCGTCCGCCATTGGCCTGCGGGGCGCGCCATGACGGCCGCCACTTCGCTCGACCCGCTGTCGGACGTGCTGCGCAGCGTGCGCCTGCGCGGCTCGGTGTTCTTCCATGCGAGCTGCCGCGCGCTGTGGGCCGTGTGGGCGCCGCCCGCGCGCGCGGCGGCGCCCATCCTCGCGCCCGGCGCGGAGCACGTGATGGCCTACCACCTGTTCGTGAAGGGCGGCGGCTGGATTGCGGTGGATGGCGAGCCGCCGCTGCAAGTGCGCGAGGGCGACGTGGTCATGCTGCCGCACGGCGACGCGCACATGGTCTCCAGCGCGCCGGGTTTGAAGGACGCGCCCGATGGCCGCTGGGTGCTGGACAAGATGGAGCCGGGCACGCCGCTAACGCTGTCGTTCTGCGGCGGCCTGCTGGAGATGGGGCAGATGCCGCGCGAGGAGGCCAGCACCATCATGGTGTGCGGCTTCATCGCCTGCGACCTGCGACCTGCGGCCCTTCAACCCGCTGGTCGGCGCCCTGCCCCGGCTGCTGCACCTGCCGGCCGATGGCGTGGGCGCCTGGGTGGCGCCGATGCTGGAGCAGGCAGTGTTCGAGTCGGGCGCGCACAGCGCGGGCAGCGCGGCGCTGCTGCAGCGCCTGAGCGAGATGGTGTTCGTCGATGGCGCGCGGCGCTACGTCAACGCGCTGCCGCCCGGCTCCGAAGGCTGGCTGGGCGCGCTGCGCGACCGGCACGTGGGCCGCGCCATCGCGCTGCTGCACGGCGACCCCGCGCAGGCGTGGACGCTGGAGGAACTGGGCCGCCGCGTGGGCCTGTCGCGCTCCGCGCTGCACGAGCGCTTCGTGGCGCTGACCGGGCTGGCGCCCATGCAGTACCTCGCCAACTGGCGCATGCAGTGCGGCGCGCGCCTGCTGCGCGAGGCGCCCACCAGCGTGGCGGCCATCGCGCTGGAGGTGGGCTACGACTCGGAGGCCGCGTTCTCGCGCGCCTTCAAGCGCGCCACCGGGCTGCCGCCCGGCGCCTGGCGGCGCGCGCAGGCCGCCAGCAATGCGGGCCAGCGCGGCGACGCGACCTGAACCGCGCGCACGTAGCGCTGCATCACGTCGGCCGGCACCTGGCTGCGCATGCGCGTGCCGTAGTCCAGGCGCGACCCGGCCAGCCACTGCATCAGGCGCGGGTGGGCCGACCAGCGCTGCCGGTTGGCGAGCGTGGCCGCCTGCATGGTGACCCAGTGCACGTCGTGCTGCGGCAGGGGGATGGGCACGCACAGCGGGTTGCGCGCCTGCGCGCCGCCGTCCACCAGGCACTCCACCGCGGCGGTGAATGCCGCGCTGAAGGATGGCGCGCACTGGCGCACCATCTGCAGGTGGATGGCGTGCTCGCCCTCGAACACGGGCACGCCGGGCCGGGATGGAATGCCGTCGGCCGTGCAGTCGATGAACAACTCGCCCGGCAGCACGTCGGCCGCACCCCGCTCCAGCACCAGCCGGTCCGGCGCAATCGCGCGCACGCGCCCGAGCCGCAGCACGCTGATGATGCGGCGCAGCTCGGCCAGCTCCGCCTGCGTGACGGTGGCGCAGCGGTAGCGCGTGGGCCGCACCGAGGCATCGAGCCGCAGCAACTGGCCCGTGGCCTCCAGCCGGTCGAACAGGTCGTCCAGCGAATCGGCCTGCGCCACGCACTCCATCTGCGCCGCCAGCGCGCCGAAGAAGCGCGGCAACTGCGCCACGCCGGGCTGCACGTTGGCGCGGTCGATGAACCAGGCGTCATGGGGAACAACCCAGCGGATGCGCGCGGGGTCGGTGCCGTTCTGCAGCAGCCACAGGCACGCGTCCATGCCCGTCTTGCCCGCGCCCACCACGGTGTAGCGCGGGTGGGGCCGGGCAATGCCGGGCAAGGCGTTGGGCGGCACGCAGCGCACGCCGGCCGACACGGCGTAGCGCGGCGGGTGCGTGGCAGGCACCTGCGTGCCGGTGAGCGTGGCGTGCACCAACTTGCGCCGCACCGTCACGGTGGTTTCACCGCCATCGAGCAGCGAGCGCAGCACCTGCCGCCCTTGCGCGTCCGCGCCCACGTGCTCCGCCATCGCCACAAAGCGCACCCGCCCCGAAGGCAGCAGCTTGCGGCGCAGCGCCTGCTCGAAATGGTCCAGCACCGCCTGGCCCGTGGCCATCTCGGCGAGGCCCTGGTTCGCGCCCGTCGCGTCGATGGCGTCGCCGCCCAGGGGCTGCGCGTTGAGGCCGTAGAACGCCGAAGGCTGGTGCAGGCGCACGAAGGGATAGGCGTCGTTCCAGTGGCCGCCGGGCCGGTGGTGCCGGTCCACCAGCGTGATGTGCGCGTCGTCGCTCAGATCGAACAGCGCGTCGGCGAAGGCCATGCCCATGGCGCCGGCGCCGATCACCAAATAGTCCGTCTCGATGTTTTCCATGGGGGCCGCCTTTCCGTGTTGAGGGTATGGCGGGATTGTGGAAACAGCGGCGCGAATGGGCCATGCGCGGGTGTCCGGGGTTCTTGCTCGGGCGTCCGGAAGGCGGGGTCCGGCAGGGCGTGGAAGCCGCTCAGCCGGACCGATCACCGGGCGCGGGCAGAGCCTGCACACGCTGGAGCAGGGCGTGCGCTTCATGCCCGGCAGGCAAGGGCGCCGGTGCCTGCTGGGCGAAGCGCGCGAGCAGGCGCCGCAGCACCTCGGCCTGGGGCTGCAGTGGGCCGAGGAACATGGCCTGCGCGCCATGGCCGATCAAGAGGGTGGGGAAGGTTTCGATGTCCAGCTCGCCCAGCGCCTGTGCCTCGTCCTCGATGTCCACCCAGGCGAACCGGACGCCGGGGAACTGCGCCCTCAATGCGTCGTAGGCCGGGCGGTACTGCCGGCAGGCGTCGCACCACTGCGCGCACAGGCACGCCACCTGCCAGCCGGGCGCTTCAGGTTGGGGCATCGCGTCGCGCGCCGTCCTCACTCGGCCTTGACGCCCGCGGCGCGGATCACCTTGCCCCACTTGGCCGTCTCGCTGGCGATGAAGGCATCGAACTCCTGCGGCGTGGAGCCGGACGGCACCACGCCCATGGCGTCGAGCCGAGCGCGGATCTCGGGCGCGCGGATGATGGCCGCCAGCTCGCTGGACAGGCGCTGCACGATCTCGCGCGGCGTGCCCGCCGGCGCCAGTACCCCGGCCCAGGTGCTGCCGGTGAAGCCGGCGAACCCCTGCTCGATGAAGGTGGGCACGTCCGGCAGCACCGGCAGGCGCCGGTCGCCCGCCACGCCGATGAGACCCACCTTGCCCGCCTTGCCCTGGTTGATGAGGCCGGTCGCCGCGTCGAAGAAGAGCTGGATCTGCCCGCCCATCAGGTCGGCCAGCGCGGGCGCCGCGCCGCGGTAGGGGATGTGGATCATGTAGGTGCCGGTAAGCGCTTTCCACAGCTCGGTGGTCAGGTGCGCCGCCGAGCCGTTGCCCGAGGAGCCGAAGCTCACCTTGCCCGGATTCGCCTTGGCGTGGGCGATCACTTCCTTGGCTGTCTTGAAGGGCGCGTCGTTGTTCACCGCCGCGACCAGCGGCGAGACGCCCAGCAGCGAGACGCCGAGCAGGTCCTTGGCCGGGTCGTAGGGCAGTTTGGGGTACAGCGTGGTGTTGGCGGCGTAGGCGGCGATCACCACGCCGAAGGTCTGGCCGTCCGGCGCGGCCTTGGCCACCGCGTCGACGCCGATCAGGCTGTTGGCGCCCGGCTTGTTGTCGATGATGACCGGCTGGCCGAGGCGCTGCGTCAGCCCGGCCTGCACCAGCCGCGCCATCTGGTCGGTGAAGCCGCCGGGCGTGTACGGCACGACGATGCGCACCGGCTTGGCCGGCCAGCCGGACTGGGCGAAGGCCGGCGCGGCGAGGGTGGCGCCGGCGGCGAGCGTGAACTGGCGGCGGTTGGGGCGGGAGGCGGTCATGGGCGTTGTCTCTTGGTGGTTGTGGCGTCCATTCTAGGAACCACGTCCCCCCCGAGGGCGGCTGCGGGCCGCGCCGCCACGCGCGCTCAGGTCAGCATGAACTCGTCCGGCCCCAGGCTGCGCGGCGGCGGCAGGGTTTCGCCCATCATCTCGCGCAGGGTGGCTTCGATGGTGGCCGACATGGCGTCGAGGGCGAGGTCGTTGGGCTCGGTGCCGAAGGGCTCCTCGATCTCCGCGGAGAGCGCCTCCAGCGCGAAGAAGGTGTAGGCGATGAAGGCGACGATGACCGGGGTCATCGGCCCGATGGAATCGACCAGCCCGAAGGGCAGCAGCACGCAGTACAGGTAGATGGTGCGGTGGATGATGACGGCGTAGGTGAACGGGATCGGCGTGCCGGCCAGGCGCTCGCAGCCGCCCAGGGCGTCGGTCAGGCGGCCGAGCGGCGCCTCCATGGCCTGCACCAGGGCCGGCGGCAGTTGCTCGGCCTGGCGGCGGCCTTGCAGCCATTCGCCGGCCATCAGCAGCAGCAGGGCCGGCTTGTAGCGCGCGGGTCGCAGGCGGGCGCAGTCGCCGGGCGGGAGCAGGCGCTCGAAGTCGGCGGCCGGATCGGTCTGGCGCAACTGGTGGCGCAGGGCATGCACGAAGGCGATCAGGCGCGTGGCCAGCAGCGCGACGTCCGGCCGCGAGTCGGTCAGCGTCAGCGCCTGCCGCACCAGCGTGCGCGTGTCGTTGAGCAGCGCGCCCCACAGCGTGCGGGCCTCCCAGTAGCGCGCGTAGCTGGTGCTGTTGCGGAACCCCAGGAAGATGGCCAGCGTCAGGCCGATGAGCGAGAACGGCACGAAGTTGAGCGGGATCTTCCACGCGAACAGACGGCCGTGCAGCGCGGTGACGAGGATGGCGAAGGCGGTGATGCCCAACAACTGCGGCGCGATGATGGGCAGGACCGAACCGCGCAGGACGAACAGCATGCGCAGCCAGTGCGGGCGCGAGCGGATGATCATGGGGCAGGGGGCCGCTTCGGCAGGGCGTCCAGGGGGGCGAAGTGGCTTTGGTGCTATATATTTAATAGCTTTTGGCGAGGTATTGGTGCGGGCTACAGGCACTTTTTACTTGAAAACGTCCCGCATCGCCGGCTACTTCAGCACGTCCCCCACGCACAAGTACTTCATCTCCAGGTATTCCTCGATGCCGTGCGTGGAGCCCTCGCGTCCCAGGCCGCTTTGCTTGACGCCGCCGAAGGGCACGTGCTCGGTGGAGAAGATGCCGGTGTTGATGCCGACCATGCCGTATTCGAGGCCCTCGCTCACGCGGGTGATGCGGCCGATGTCGCGCGCGTAGAAGTAGCTGGCCAGGCCGAACTCGGTGGCGTTGGCCGCGGCAATGGCTTCCTGCTCGGTCTGGAAGCGGAACACGGGGGCCAGGGGGCCGAAGGTTTCCTCGCGCGCCACCAGCATGGCGGCGGTGGCGCCGGAGATGACGGTGGGCTCGAAGAACTGGCCCTTGAGCCGCTTGCCGCCGGTGACGATCTTGCCGCCCTTTTTGACGGCGTCCTTGACGTGCTTTTCCACCTTGGCGACGGCGGCGCTCTCGATCAGCGGGCCCTGCGCCACGCCCTCGTCGAAGCCGTTGCCGACCTTCATGGCCTTGACGCTGGCGGCGAACTTCCTGACGAAGGCGTCGTACACGCCGTCCTGCACGTACAGGCGGTTGGCGCACACGCAGGTCTGGCCGGCGTTGCGGTACTTGCTGGCCATGGCGCCCTCGACGGCGCTGTCGAGGTCGGCGTCGTCGAACACGATGAAGGGCGCGTTGCCGCCCAGCTCCAGCGCCAGCTTCTTCACGGTGGGCGCGCACTGCGCCATCAGGAGGCGGCCGACCTCGGTGGAGCCGGTGAAGGAGAGGTGGCGCACGACGTCGCTCTCGCACAGCACGCGGCCGATGGCGGCGGCGTCGGTGCCGGGGACCACGTTGATGACGCCGGCGGGCACGCCGGCGCGCACCGCCAGTTCGGCGGCGGCCAGGGCCGTCAGCGGCGTCAGCTCGGCCGGCTTGATGACCACGGGGCAGCCGGCGGCGAGGGCGGGCGCCACCTTGCGCGTGATCATGGCCAGCGGGAAGTTCCAGGGCGTGATGGCGGCGCACACGCCGATGGGCTGCTTGATGACCGCCAGGCGCTTGTTGTTGTCGAAGGTGGGCAGGGTCTGTCCGTGCACGCGCTTGGCCTCCTCGGCGAACCACTCGACGAAGCTGGCGCCGTAGGCGACCTCGCCCTTGGCCTCGGGCAGGGGCTTGCCCTGCTCGGCGGTCATGAGGCGGCCCAGGTCGTCCTGGTGCGCCGTCAGCAGGTGGAACCACTTCATCAGGATGGCGTGGCGCTGCTTGGCCGTCAGCCCGCGCCAGGCCGGCCAGGCGTCGTTGGCGGCTGCGATGGCGGCCTTGGCCTCCTTGGCGCCCAGGTCGGCCACGTCGGCCAGTTTGCGGCCGGTGGCGGGGTCGATGACGTCGAAGCGCTGCCTGCCCTTGACCCACTTGCCGTTGACGAGGCCGTCGGTCTTGAGCAGGGTAGGGTCCTTCAGCAGGGCCAGCGGGGTGGCTTGGGCGTCCATGGGCGGTCTCCGGTTGATGCTGCGGCGATTGTA
Source organism: Ottowia sp. (assembly GCF_016703145.1). Classification (GTDB taxonomy): domain Bacteria; phylum Pseudomonadota; class Gammaproteobacteria; order Burkholderiales; family Burkholderiaceae_C; genus Ottowia. The sequence goes on from NZ_JADJCO010000003.1 coordinate 1,489,130, forward strand.
GGCAGCACGCCTGGATCTCAGAGCAGGGGCGAGGCCAGCCGCGCCACGGCCTCGAACAGCCGCTGGTGCGGCGGCACCGGGCGGTCCTTGGGCACCAACTGGCAGTGCGAGAGATCGGCGTCGAACGCCTCGGCCAGTTGGTGGTTGAAGCCGCGGTCGAACACCGCCGCCGCGACCTCGAAGTTGAGGCGGAAGCTGCGGTTGTCGAAGTTGGCGCTGCCGACCATGGCGTAGTGCCTGTCCACCACCAGCGTCTTGGCGTGGTACATGCGGCTGTGGTATTCGAACACCAGCACGCCGGCCTCCTGCAGCTCCTTGTAGTACGAGCGCGCGGCGGCGGTGACGATCATCGAGTCGCTCCGGTACGGCACGATGAGCTTGACCTGCACGCCGCGCAGCGCGGCGTTGGTCAGCGCCGTCCACGCCGGCTCGGTGGGCACGAAGTAGGGCGTGGCCAGCCAGATGCGCTCGCGCGCCATGCCCAGGGCGTCGATCATGGCGCGGTGGATGGCCTCGCCGTCGTTGTCGGGGCCGGAGGCGACGATCTGCACAGGCACGCCCGGCGTGGCGGGGGCCGCCTCGGCCGGGAGCAGGTCTTCGTCCTGCGCGGGGCTGCCGCCGGCATAGGTCCAGTCCTGCAGGAAGAGGTACTGCAGCCAGCGCACCGCGCCGCCGCGCATCAGCAGGTGCGTGTCGCGGTAGGCGGTGTCGGGCAGCACGCGCTCGTTCTCGTCGTCGGTGACGTTGATGCCGCCCAGCATGCCGGTGGCACCGTCGAAGACGGCGATCTTGCGGTGCGTGCGCAGGTTGACGAGCGGGCGGATGCGGTCCAGTCGTGTCGGGTGGAACACCGCGAACTGGCCGCCGGCGGCCAGGTAGTCGGCCAAGTGCTCCTGTCCGCGCCGGCTGCTCAGGCGCGGCGAGCCGATGGCGTCCACCAGCAGCCGCACGCGCACGCCGGCGCGCGCCCGCTCGGTGAGCGCCCGCAGCACCGCCTGGCCGGTGGTGTCGGGCTCGAAGATGTAGTACTCCAGATGGATGTGCGCGCGGGCCTGGCCGATCTCGCGCAGCAGCGCGTCCAGCGTGGCGCCGCCGTTCGTCAGCAGCGCCAGGTGCTGGCAGCTCGAGGGCGGCAGGCCGCAGGACTGCTCGATCAGCCGGGCGTGCTGCAGGGCCCAGAGGGGCGGCTCGGGGCGGTCGGCGCGCAGCGCCCGCATGTCCGCCTGCGACATCAGGGCGGCGCGGGTGTGCCAGCGCCGCAGGCGCTGGCGCTTGACGCGTTGCGGTCCGAAGTAGGCGTAGATGATCACGCCCACCACCGGCATCAGGTTGAGCAGCATGATCCACGCCAGCGTGGACACCGGCGCGCGGCGCTGCAGGATGACCCAGGTGGTGAGGAAGATGCTGGAGACGGTCCAGAGCCCGATCAGCCAGGTGGTCAGGGGCACACCCAGCAAGGTCCACTGCGACAGCCAGTGCCCCATCGCGTCGGCTTCTCAGGCGCGCAGGCGCCGCTGCCAGTCGTCGGCCGAGAAACCCACGCTGACGGCGCCGTCCGGCCATTCCACCACCGGGCGCTTGATGGTGCTGGGCTGCGCCAGCAACAAGGCCGCGGCGCTGCCGGCGTCCGCGACGGCGGCCTGCGCGGCGGGATCGAGCCGGCGCCAGGTGGTGCCCTGGCGGTTCAGCACCTTGTCCCAGCCCACGGCGTCGATCCAGCGCCGCAGGTGCTCGGGCGGCACGCCGTCTTTCTTGAAGTCGTGCAAGCGTGCCTCCACGCCGTGCCCGGCCAGCCACGCTCGCGCCTTCTTGACGGTGTCGCAGTTGGGAATGCCGTAGAGGGTGAGGGAGGGCGTTGCCATGGCGGGCGATGATGCCATGCGTCCGGTGCGTTGCGGTGACAATCCGCATCGTGATGAAAACGCTTGACGAATGGCTCGCGCACTGCGAGCGGCTGCACCCGGCGGCGATCGAACTGGGCCTGGATCGCGTGCGCGCCGTGGCCACCCGCATGGGTCTGCGCCTGGACTGCCCGGTGTTCACCGTGGCCGGCACCAACGGCAAGGGCTCCACCTGCGCCATGCTGGAGTCGATCCTGGCGGCGGCAGGCTACCGCACCGGCGCCTACACCTCGCCGCACCTGGTGCGCTTCGAGGAGCGCTGCCGGGTCCGCGGGCAGGCCGTGGACGCTTCTGAATTAATAGCGTCTTTCGAAAGCGTGGAGCGGGCCAGGGGCGAAATCTCCTTGACTTACTTCGAGTTCACCACGCTGGCGATCCTCGACGTGCTGGCGCGCGCCGGCCTGGACGCCGCGATCCTGGAGGTGGGCCTGGGCGGCCGGCTGGACGCGGTGAACATCATCGACACCGACTGCGCCATCATCACCAGCATCGACATCGACCACGCCGAGCTGTTGGGCGACACGCGCGAGCAGATCGGGCTGGAGAAGGCCGGCATCCTGCGCACCGACAGGCCCGCCATCGTCAGCGACCCGGTGCCGCCGCGGAGCGTGACCGACCGCGCGCTGGAGATCGGCGCCGACCTGTGGCGCCTGGGGCACGATTTCAACTACCGCGGCGACCCGCAGCAGTGGGCCTGGGCCGGGCGCGGCCGCCGCTACAGCGGGCTGGCCTACCCGGCGCTGCGCGGCGCCAATCAGCTCGTCAACGCCTCGGGCGTGCTGGCGGCGCTGGAGGCGCTGCGCCCGCGCCTGCCCGTGACCGCGCAGGCGGTGCGCAACGGCCTGGCGCTGGTGGAATTGCCGGGGCGCTTCCAGGTCGTGCCCGGCCAGCCGGCGCTGGTGCTGGACGTGGCGCACAACCCCCACTCGGTGGCGGCGCTGGCGCTCAACCTGGACGCGATGGGCTTCTATCCCGCCACGCACGCCGTCTTCGGCGCCATGGCGGACAAGGACCTGGCGCCCATGCTGGCGCGCATGGACCCGTTGGTCGACCACTGGTACTTCACCGACCTGCCCACCCCGCGCGCCGCGCCGGGGCGGGCGCTGCAGGCGGCGTGGCGCGCCGCCACGCGGCGCCAGGACGCGTCCTCCGAGGTGTTCGCCAGCCCCCGGGAGGCGCTGGACGCGGCGGCTGGCCGCGCGGGGGCGACTGATAGAATCGTCTGCTTCGGATCGTTCTACACCGTCGGCGGCGTGCTCGAACACGGCATTCCGCGCCTGCATGCCGGTGCCCCCGGCCGGGACGCTGGCGGCTGACCCAGGAATCCATGGCATTTTTCAAGTTCCGCCAGAGCGGCCAGTCACAGCCCGCGGCGCGCACCCGCGCCGATGAATCCGCTGCCGGCGGCCCCGCCGAGACCATCGAAAGCCTGCGCCGCCGCGCGCGCCACCGCCTGATCGGCGCCGCCGTGCTGGTGCTGGCTGCGATCATCGGTTTTCCGCTGCTGTTCGACACCCAGCCGCGCCCGGTGGCGGTCAACGCCCCCATCACCATCCCCGACCGCGACGGCGCCCGGCCGCTGCGCATTCCCGAGCCTGCCCGGGGCACCAGCGTGCCGGCGGCGTCCAGCCTGGACGACAAGGAAGAAATGGTGGCGCACGCCAGCCACGGTGCCGCTGCCGCGTCCAGGCCGGCCGACAAGTCCGATGCCCGCACCGAGAGCGCTGCCCAGGCGGAGGCGGCCGCCCGCGCGAAGCGCGAGGAAGAGGCCAGGGCCAGGCGTGACGAGGAGGTGCGGGCCCGGCGTGAAGCCGACGCCCGCGCCAAGCGCGAGGAGGCGGCGCGCGCGCGTGCCGCGCTCGAAGGGCGCCGTGCCGACAAACCCGTGGATGGCGCTGCCGACTCCGGCCGCTTCATCGTGCAGATCGGCGCCTTCGCCGAGGCCGAGAAGGTGCGCGAGGCGCGCCAGCAGGCCGAGCGTGCGGGCCTGAAGACCTACGTCCAGGTGGTGGACACCAAGGAAGGCAAGCGCACCCGCGTGCGCGCGGGCCCCTACGCCACCCGCGCCGAGGCCGAGAAGGCGGCGGCCGCGCTCCAGAAGGCCGGGCTGACGGGCGGCATCTACGCGCTCTGACATGACCCACCCCCGTGGCTCCACTCGCTGCGCGATGTTTCGCCTCCCCCCTCGAGGGGGCGCACCCACTGGCCGGGGGGACCCCGGCCACGGGTGCACTGGCGTGGCCTGCTCCGCGGCCATTCGACTCTTTGGGCTTCGTGGGCTTCGTGGGCTTCGTGGGCTCCATGGGCTGTGGGTGGCGCGCTGCGCCATGGTCGGCTGAACGGGTGGCCCGTGTCCGCCGTCGACTGGATCTGCCTGGGGGTGCTGGTGGCGTCGCTGCTGCTGGGCGCCTGGCGCGGCCTGCTGTACGAGGCGCTGGCGGTCGTGGGCTGGGTGTGCGCCTACCTGACCGCGCGCTGGTCGGCCGACGTCGTGGGCCGATGGCTACCGATGGGCGATTCGCCCCAGGGCGTGCGCTACGCGGCGGGCTTCGTGCTGGTGTTCATCGCCGTGGCGTTCCTGGGCGGCATGCTGGCCTGGGCCGCGCGCCATGCCGCCAAGGCGCTGGGCATGCGGCCGGTGGACCGGATCTTTGGCGCCGCCTTCGGCGTGCTGCGCGGCGTGTTGCTGCTGCTGGCCGTGGCGGCGCTCGCCGGCATGACGCCGGTCGGCCAGGCGGCGTGGTGGCGCGAATCGGCCAGCGTGCAATGGCTGCACATGGCCCTGCTGCAACTGCAGCCGCTGCTGCCCGAGGCTTTCGGCAGATACCTTTCGGCCTGACAATCCGGGATTGATCCCAACCTTCCTCTCGCAGGACACCCCCAACCATGTGTGGCATCGTCGGCGTCGTCAGCAACGCCCCCGTCAACCAGCTCATCTATGACGCGCTGCTGCTGCTGCAGCACCGCGGCCAGGATGCCGCCGGCATCGTGACCCAGCAGGATCGCAAGTTCTTCATGCACAAGGCCAGGGGCATGGTGCGCGACATCTTCCGCACGCGCAACATGCGCGCGCTGCCGGGCGCCAGTGGCCTGGGCCAGGTGCGTTATCCCACGGCCGGCAACGCCTACAGCGAGGAAGAGGCCCAACCCTTCTACGCCAGCGCGCCTTTCGGCATCGTGCTGGTGCACAACGGCAACCTGACCAACGCGCAGGCGCTGAAGGCCGAGCTTTATTCCACCGACCACCGCCACATCAACACCGAAAGCGATTCCGAGGTGCTGCTGGGCGTGCTGGCGCACGAGCTGGAGAAGGCCACGCGCGGCGCCGCGCTGGGCCCCGAGGAGGTGTTCGCCGCCGTGGCCGGCGTGCACCGGCGCGTGCGCGGCTCCTACGCCGTGATCGTGCACATCGCCGGGCGCGGCATGCTGGCTTTCCGCGATCCGTTCGGCATCCGGCCGCTGTGCTTTGGCCGCGGCGCCGACGGCGCGGTGATGGTGGCCAGCGAGACCGTCGCGCTGGAGGGTACGGGCCACACGCCGGAGCGCGACGTGGCGCCGGGCGAGGCGCTGTTCGTCACGCTGGAGGGCACCGTGCACGCGCGCCAGTGCGCAGCGCGGTCGCAACTGTCGCCCTGCATCTTCGAATACGTGTACCTGGCGCGGCCGGATTCGGTGGTGGACGGCATCTCGGTCTACCAGGCGCGGCTGAATCTGGGCGAGACGCTGGCCAAGCGGGTGGTCTCCATGGTGCCACCCGACCAGATCGACGTGGTGATCCCCATCCCCGAATCCAGCCGTCCCAGCGCCACCGAGCTGGCGCACTTGATCGGCAAGCCCTACCGCGAGGGCTTCGTCAAGAACCGCTACGTGGGCCGCACCTTCATCATGCCGGGGCAGGCCGTGCGCAAGAAATCGGTGCGGCAGAAGCTCAACGCCATCGCCAGCGAGTTCGCCGGCCGCAACGTGCTGCTGGTGGACGACTCCATCGTGCGCGGCACCACCAGCAAGGAGATCGTGCAGATGGCGCGCGAGGCCGGCGCGCGCAGGGTCTACATGGCCAGCGCCGCGCCGCCGGTGCGCTTTCCCAACGTGTACGGCATCGACATGCCGACCAAGGAAGAACTGGTCGCGCATGGCCGCAGCGTGGAGGAAATCCGCCAGATCATCGGCGCCGACGCGCTGATCTACCAGGACGTGGACGCCATGAAGCGCGCCGTGCGCCAGCTCAACCCGCAGGTGCACAACTTCGATGCCTCCTGCTTCGACGGCGTCTACGTGACCGGCGACATCACCGATGGCGACATCGCGCGCCTGAACCAGCAGCGCGTCAACGTGCACGACGAAGAAGAGTCGGCGCGCGCCTGAATTCACTCATCGACCCCCCCCCCACCACCACCTGCTTTTTTCGTCATGGCCAACCCACCTACCCCTTCCCGCGACCTGCCCGAAGGCTTGCACCCCGACACGCTGGCCGTGCGCGTCGCCATCGACCGCAGCCAGTACGGCGAGAACTCCGAGGCGCTGTACCTCACCAGCGGTTTCGTGCAGCCCGACTCGGCCACCTCGGCCGAGCGCTTCGCCAGCGGCCAGGGCTACACCTACGCGCGCACGTCCAACCCCACCGTGACCAGCTTCGAGCGGCGCCTGGCCGCCATGGAGGGCACCGAGGCCGCCATCGCCGCGTCCAGCGGCATGGGGGCCATCCTGCTGATGATCATGGGGCTGCTCAAGGCCGGCGACCACGTGGTGATCTCGCGCTCCATGTTCGGCTCCACGCTCAACCTGTTCTCCAAGGAATTCGCCAAGTTCGGCGTGCAGACCACGCAGGTGTCGCAGACCGACGTGGGCGAGTGGCGCGCCGCCGTGCAGCCCAACACCAAGCTGCTGTTCGCCGAAACGCCCACCAACCCGCTCACCGAGGTGTGCGACATCGCCGCGCTGGCCGAGATCGCGCACACCGCCGGCGCGCTGCTGGCGGTAGACAATGCCTTCGCCACCCCGGTGCTGCAAAAGCCGGCCGAGCTGGGCGCCGACATCGTCATGCACTCCGGCACCAAGTACCTCGACGGCCAGGGCCGCGTGATGGCCGGCGCGCTGTGTGGTAGCGCCCAGCTCATCACCGAGAAGTTCGCGCCCATCGTGCGCACCGCCGGCATGGTGCTGTCGCCCTTCAACGCCTGGGTGGTGCTCAAGGGCCTGGAAACGCTGGCCGTGCGCGTCAAGGCCCATTGCGAGCACACGCTCGCCGTGGCGCGCTGGCTGGAGGCGCAGCCGCAGGTGGCGCGCGTGTACTACCCGGCCTTGCCCTCGCACCCGCAGCATGAATTGGCCATGCGGCAGATGAACGGCCTGGGCGGCGGCGTGGTGACCTTCGAGCTGGCGGCAGGCAGCCCCGAGGCGGCGCGCGCCAGGGCCTTTCACGTCATCGACAGTTGCCGGCTGCTGTCCATCGCCACCAACCTGGGCGACACCAAGACCATCGTCAGCCATCCGGCCACCACCTCGCACGGCCGCTTGACCGAGGCGCAGCGCCTGGCCGCCGGCGTCAGCCAGGGCGTGATCCGCGTGGCCGTGGGGCTGGAGCACCCGGGCGACGTGCAGGCCGACCTGGCGCGCGGGCTCCAGAGTCTGCACGGCATCGCCTGAACTATTATTTTGATAGCTGTCGGCGTAGTTCTCACGCCGACCTGAGGCCAATTTGATTCGAAAATGACCGCTGCACCCCCCGCACGCACGCGCACCCGCTTCGCCCCCTCGCCCACCGGCTTCATCCACCTGGGCAACATCCGCTCGGCCCTGTACCCCTGGGCCTTCGCGCGCTCCACCGGCGGCGACTTCATCCTGCGCATCGAGGACACCGATCTCGAACGCTCCACCCAGGCCGCCGTGGACGTCATCCTCGAAGGCATGGCCTGGCTGGGCCTGGACCACGACGAAGGCCCGTACTACCAGATGCAGCGCATGGACCGCTACAAGGCGGTGCTGGCCGACCTGCAGGCCGCCGGCCAGGTCTACCCCTGCTACATGAGCGTGGCCGAACTGGACGCCCTGCGCGAGCGCCAGATGGCCGCCAAGCAGAAGCCGCGCTACGACGGTACCTGGCGCCCCGAGCCCGGCAAGACGCTGCCGCCCGTCCCCGCCGGCGTGCAGCCCGTGCTGCGCTTCAGGAACCCGCAGGGCGGCGTGGTGGCCTGGGACGACAAGGTCAAGGGCCGCATCGAGATCAGCAACGACGAGCTGGACGACCTCGTCATCGCGCGGCCCGACGGCACGCCCACCTACAACTTCTGCGTGGTGGTGGACGACATCGACATGGCCATCACCCACGTCATCCGCGGCGACGACCACGTCAACAACACGCCGCGGCAGATCAACATCTTTCGCGCCCTGGGCCAGGAGCCGCCCATTTACGCCCACCTGCCCACCGTGCTCAACGAGCAGGGCGAGAAGATGAGCAAGCGCAACGGCGCCAAACCCGTCACGCAGTACCGCGATGAGGGCTTCTTGCCCGACGCCATGGTCAACTACCTGGCGCGCCTGGGCTGGAGCCACGGCGACGACGAGATCTTCTCGCGCGAGCAGTTCCTGGAGTGGTTCAACCTCGACCACCTGGGCCGCAGCGCCGCGCAGTTCGACGAAGCCAAGCTGCGCTGGGTCAACGCCCAGCACCTGAAGGCCATGGACGACGCGGCGCTCGTCCCCTTGGTGGCCGGGCAGCTCGCTCGGCGCGGCGTCACCGCCGACGCGCGCCTGCCCGCCATCTGCGGCCTGTTCAAGGACCGCTGCGACACCACCGTGGCGCTGGCCGACTGGGCGCAGGCGTTCTACGCCGAGGTGAGCCCCACCGCCGAGGACTTGGCCAAGCACGTGACCGAGGCCGTCAAGCCGGCGATCGCCACGCTGGCCGACAAGCTGGCCGACGTGGAATGGACCGCCGCCGCCATCGGCGCCGCCCTCAAGGACACCCTGGCCGCGCACCAGCTCAAGATGCCGCAGCTGGCCATGCCCGTGCGCGTGCTGGTGCTGGGCACACCGCAGACGCCCTCGCTGGACGCCGTGCTGGCGTTGGTCGAACGCGAAAAAGTCATCCAGCGATTGCGCCTGGCTTGAAATTCGACATATAATTCGAGGCTCGACGCCCGAGAGGGGGTATAGCTCAGCTGGGAGAGCGCTTGCATGGCATGCAAGAGGTCATCGGTTCGATCCCGATTAGCTCCACCATCTCAAACTGTCGAGTCGGATCAGTTCCAAGGTTTTGACCCTATCGTCTAGAGGCCTAGGACATCACCCTTTCACGGTGAGTACCGGGGTTCGAATCCCCGTAGGGTCGCCAAGTTCGCAGCACTTGGCTCGCAAGAGCGCAAAAGCTGTCTGCCAGGAGTGGTAGTTCAGTTGGTTAGAATACCGGCCTGTCACGCCGGGGGTCGCGGGTTCGAGTCCCGTCCACTCCGCCAAAAATTGAACGGGTTACGCGCGCAAGCCGTAACCCGTTTTTCTTTGTCGCTTTAGCGAGTGGATGGGCGGTTACCCCATGGCGTCTGCTGCCGTTGACGAATTCATGCGCCTGGCACTGGCCCAGGCCGGGCGGGCGCGGCTGGTTTGCCCGCCCAACCCGGCGGTGGGCTGCGTGCTGGTCGGTACCGACGGATCGGTGATCGGCGAGGGCCACACCCAGGCCGTCGGCCAGGCGCATGCCGAAGTCATGGCCTTGCGGGATGCGGCGCGGCAGGGGCACTCGATCACGGGGGCGACCGCCTACGTCACGCTGGAGCCGTGCTCGCATCAGGGCCGCACGGGGCCTTGCTGCGACGCGCTCGTGGCCGCCGGCGTGCACAAGGTCGTGGCCGCCGTCGAGGATCCGAATCCGCGCGTGGCGGGGCAGGGCTTCGCGCGCCTGCGGGCCGCTGGCGTCGTGGTCGAGGTGGGGCTGGGCGCCGAGCCGTCGCGTGAACTCAACATCGGCTTCTTCAGCCGCATGCGGCGCGGCCAGCCTTGGGTGCGCATGAAAGCGGCCAGCTCGCTCGATGGCCGCACGGCGCTGCCCAACGGCGCGAGCCAATGGATCACCTCGGACGCCGCGCGCGAGGACGGCCACGCCTGGCGCGCGCGCGCCTGCGCGGTGCTGACCGGCATCGGCACGGTGCTGCAGGACGATCCGCGCCTGGACGTGCGGCTACCCGGCGCCACGCGCCAGCCGATGCTGGTGATCATCGACAGCCGTCTGGAAACGCCGCTGGGCGCCCGCCTGTGGGGCGCCGTGCCGCGCCCGTTGCTGATCTACACGGCGCAGACGGATGCGGCGCGCCAGCAGCCCTTGGCGGAGCGCGGTGCCGAGGTGGTGGCGCTGCCCGATGCGCGCGGCAAGGTGGACCTGACGGCCATGCTGCGGGATCTGGCGCGGCGCGAGGTCAACGAGGTCCACGTCGAGGCCGGCCACAAGCTCAACGGCTCCCTGCTGCGCGAGGGGCTGGTGGACGAGCTGCTGCTCTACCAGGCGCCCCTGCTGTTGGGGGAAGGGCAGGGCATCGCGGCGCTCGGACCGCTGGCCGAGCTGGCGCAAGGCACGCGCCTGGAGTGGCGAGCCGTGGACCACATCGGGCCCGACCTGCGCGTGCGGGCGCGCATGGCGGGCCGCGAGCCGTTCTGACGGCCCCGGCCGCGCGGCTTCAGGCTGCCGTGGCGGGCTGCTCCTCGCTCAGGAAGCGTTCGGCCAAGCACGCCCAGTAGGCCGCGCCGACGGCGACGTTGTCGTCGTTGAAGTTGTAGCCGGGGTTGTGCACCATGCAGGCGCCCGCACTGTCGCCCGCGCCGTTGCCGATCAGGAGGTAGCAGCCGGGCCGCTGCTCGAGCATGTAGGCGAAGTCCTCGCTGCCCGACACCGCCGGGCCATGAAGCGTGACCAGATCGGGCCCCAGCAGTTCGACCCCCACCGCGCGGGCAAAGTCGGTTTCCGCCACCGTGTTGACGAGCACGGGGTAGTTGCGCCGATAGTCCAGTTCGGCCTGCACGCCGAAGCTCTCGGCCTGCGCGGTCACCAAGGCGCGGATGCGCTGTTCGAGCAGGTCGCGCACCTCGCGGTCGAGCGCACGCACCGAGAGTTCCAGCGTCGCGCTTTGCGGGATGATGTTGTTGGCGCTGCCGGCGTGCAGGGAGCCCACGCTCACCACCGCCATCTTCAGCGGGTCGACGTTGCGCGACACCACGGTCTGCAGGGCCATCACGATGCTGGCCGCCGCGACCACCGGGTCGCGGGTCTCGTGCGGCAGCGCGCCGTGTCCGCCGACGCCGGTCAGTGTGATTTTCACGTGCTCGGACGAGGCCATGGCGGCGCCGTCGCGGAACACCAGCCGGCCCTGCGGATGGCCCGGCATGTTGTGCATCGCGAAGATGGCGTCGCAGGGGTACTTGTCGAACAAGCCCTCGTCCAGCATGCGCTTGGCGCCGCCCAGGCTTTCCTCCGCGGGCTGGAAGATCAGGTTCAGCGTGCCCGAGAAGCGGCCTTCCTGCGCCAGGTAGCGGGCCGCGGCCAGCAGCATGGCGGTATGGCCGTCGTGGCCGCAGGCGTGCATCACGCCGGCGTGGCGGCTCTCGTAGTCCAGGCCCGTGGCCTCGTGGATCGGCAGCGCGTCCATGTCGGCGCGGATGCCGAGCCGGCGCCGGCCTTCGCCCCGCTGGAGGCGCCCCACGACGCCGGTGCCGCCGAGGCCACGCTCGACCTCGTAGCCCCATTGCGCCAACTGGCGTGCGACCAGTTCGCTGGTGCGGTGCTCCTCGTAACCCAGCTCCGGGTGCTGGTGGATGTCCTGGCGGATGCGCACGAACTCCTGTGCGTGCCGATGCATGTACTCAAGATGATGTGACATGGGGTGACGCCTTGCTATTGGGCTTGCACGCCGACCGACTTGGCCAGCGTGCGGTAGCGCCCGGTTTCGGCCTCGAAGAACTTCGTGAGCTCCTGCGGGGACATCCTCGGCGTCTCCAGCAGGCTCTGCGCTTCGCCATACGCGCGCACGCCCCCATCTGCCCTGGACTCATCGCTGGCCTTGTGCAGGCGCTGCACCGCGTCCTCGGGCGTGCCCTTCTTGACGAAGAGGCCACCCCAGACCGTGAAGTCGAAATTCTTGAGCTGCGTGCTCTCGCCGACGGTGGGAAACTGCTTGAGCAATTCCGGACGGGTGGCGCCCAGGCTGGCCAGGATCTTGAAGCGGCCCTGCTCGGCCATCGCGCCGGTGGAGGCCTGGAAGGGCACGATCGTGAAATCGACTTGGCCGCCGCCCAGGTCCTGCAGCAGCGGCGCGACGCCCTTGTAAGGGACGTGGGTCAGTTTGGCGCCTGCGCGCTGCCCCATGTGTTCGCTGATGAGGTGGTAGAGCGAGCCCACGCCGACGCTGCCATAGCTCAATGGCTTGCTTGCGGCGCTGGACTTGCGGGCGAGGGCGACGAACTCGTCCACGGAGTTGGCGGGCAGATCCTTGCGTACCACCAGTATCAAGGAGCCGTAGGTGAGCAGTTGCGCCAGCCGGAAGTCCTCCGGCTTGAACTTGATCGCCGGATTGACCAGCGGCGAGACGATCAGTTCGTTGGGCGAGCCCAGGAACAGGTAGTAGCCGTCGGCCGGCGCCGCCAGCACCTTCTGAGCGGCGATGCCGCCGCTGACCCCGCCCAGGTTCTCGACCAGCATTGGCTGGCCTAGCTTGGCCTGCATCGGGGTCGTGTAGGCGCGCGCCAGGCCGTCCGAGGGCCCTCCCGCAGGGTAGGGCACCATCACCATGACCGGCTTGGTCGGATACGGGGCGGCCAGCGTGGCGGTGCACAGCAGGGCGGCAAACAGGCCGCACAGTCGTTTGATCAGTCTCATCAGGTCTCCAGGTTTGGAAGTCATTGTGGTCACCCGAGCGGAGGCGGGACGGCTGCGTCTCGTCACCGGTCCTTGGGTCCAGCGCAGTCTACGTCCCGGATGGCGGCAGGTAAAATTCATCTTTCTCCTGATTTGAATTACCAAAAATCATTCATGCCCGGAAGCAGATGAACCTCGGCCAGTTGCATCACCTGCTTGCGTTGGCGGAGACGGGGTCGTTCAGCCGCGCCGCCGAGCGACTGCACCTGACGCAGCCCGCGCTCAGCCGCAGCATCCTGGCGCTGGAGGAGGAGCTGGGCCTGAAGCTGGTGGACCGTGTCGGCAAGCGTAACGAACTCACCCCCTTCGGCCGCGGCGTCGTCGAGCGCGCGCGCCGCATCGTGCTCGAAACCTCCGAGCTGAGCCGCAGCGCCAAGCTGCACCAGGACGGGTCGAGCGGGCCCGTCCACCTCGGCCTCGGCGCCACGCCCGGCGCCGTGCTCACGGTGCCGCTGCTGACCCACCTGGTGCGCCACCACCCGCGCCTCAAGGTCGTGGTTTCGAGCGGTCCCGTGGAGATGCAGTTGCAGGCGCTGCGCGCGCGTACCCTGGACGCTCTGATCGTGGACGCGCGGGCCGTGCCGCCCGCGGACGACCTGCGCATCGAAGGACTGCCGCCGATGCGCGCCGGCCTTTGCTGCCGGCGCGGCCATCCCTTGCTGGCCGAGCGTAGCCTGGGCTTCGCCGCGCTCAGCCGTTATCCGATCGCCGCCACGCCCTTGAACGACGAGTCGGCGCGCCAGCTGATCCAGAGCTTCGGCGCCGGCGCCCATCCAGACCGCTTCGTCACGGTGCAGTGCGAGAACATCGGCAACCTGCTGGAGACGGTGCGCCAGACCGACGCGATCTTTCTAGGTGTACTGGCCGCGGCGCGGGCACTGCTCGACCAGGGCCAATTGGTCGAATTGCAGCCGCACCCGCCGCTCAGGGCCGACGGCAGCTATGCCTTGGTGACGCTGGCCGGCCGGACCGAGGCGCCGGTGCTGCAGGCCGTGCGCGCCACGATTGACCAATGGATGCGCGACTGAGCTTGCTGCGGCACAAGGGCGGATGGCCTGCCCGGAGGGAGTCGAACCCCCGACCCACGGCTTAGAAGGCCGTTGCTCTATCCGACTGAGCTACGGGCAGTTGAGGAAAGCAAGGGTGCGGACGGTGTGGAGAAGGTGGTCGGCGTGGCGGGATTCGAACTCGCGACCCTCTGCTCCCAAAGCAGATGCGCTACCAGGCTGCGCTACACGCCGACGAAGCGCGCATTCTACCCGCGAGTCGGTCGCGGTCAGCGGCGCTGGTACTGCGTCTTGCCGAACAGCACCTCCTTCTCGGCGTCGCTGCGCACCGGCTGGCGCCGCTCGGCCAGCACCTGCACGCCGCGCTGCACGGCGGGGCGCGCGTCGATGCGGTCGAACCAATCTTTCAGCGCGGGGTAGTCGGCCCAGTCGATGCCCTGGTTCTGCCATGAACGCAGCCAGGGGTAGATGGCGATGTCGGCCACGGTGTAGTCGGTGCCGGCCATGTAGGCGCCGGTGCGCTCGATGCGGCGGTCCATCACGCCGTACAGGCGCCGGGCCTCGCTGGTGTAGCGGTCGATGGCGTAGGACAGCTTCTCGGGCGCGTAGAGGCGGAAGTGGTGCGCCTGCCCGAGCATGGGGCCGACGCCGCCCATCTGGAACATGAGCCACTGCAGCGCTTCGTACTTGCCGCGCGTATCGAGGGGCAGCAAGCGCCCGGTCTTGGCCGAAAGGTAGAGCAGGATGGCGCCGGATTCGAACAGCGAGATGGGCGTGCCGTCCGGCCCGTCCGGATCGACGATGGCCGGTATCTTGTTGTTGGGGCTGATGGCCAGGAAGTCGGGCTGGAACTGGTCGCCCTTGCCGATGTCGATGGCGTGGACGCGGTAGGGCAGGCCGCATTCCTCCAGCATGATGTGGACCTTGTGGCCATTGGGGGTGGGCCAGGAATAGACATCGATCACGGCAGCGCTCCTTGAGAGTCTCGATGGACTGGCGTGCATTGTGGCGCCGGCAAGCGCCCTGCATCGGTCGCGAGGCGCAAACAAAAAGACGCGGTGTCCAGGCGGACACCGCGTCTTTGTTTTAGCTATATTATTTATAGCTTTTAGTGCTTATTCCGTGCGGGATGCAGGCCAATTTGGCTTGAAGCCGGTGCTCAGGAGCCGCGCGTGATCGGCATCTCCACTTCCTTGGCGCCCACGGCGTGCTTGGCCAACTCCAGCTTGGCCAGCGCGTTGCGGTGCACCTCGTCCGGGCCATCAGCCAGACGCAGCGTGCGCTGGTGGGCGTAGCTGTTGGCCAGGATGAAGTCATCGCTCACGCCGCCGGCGCCGTGCGCCTGGATGGCCCAATCGATGATGCGGGTGGACATGTTGGGCGCCACGATCTTGATCATGGCGATCTCGGCTTGCGCCACCTTGTTGCCCGCGGTGTCCATCATGTAGGCGGCTTTCAGCGTCAGCAGGCGGGCCTGCTCGATCATGCAGCGCGACTCGGCGATGCGCTCGCGCCACACGCCTTGGGTGGAGATGGGCTTGCCGAAGGCCACGCGCTGGTTCAGGCGCTGGCACATCATATCCAGCGCGCGCTCGGCCGCACCGATGGAGCGCATGCAATGGTGGATGCGGCCCGGCCCCAGGCGGCCCTGGGCGATGGCGAAGCCCTGGCCCTCACCCTTGAGCAGGTTGCCGGCGGGCACGCGCACGTTGTCCAGCACCACTTCCATGTGGCCGTGCGGCGCGTCGTCGTAGCCGAACACCGTGAGCGGGCGCAGCACTTTCACGCCCTTGGCGTTGGAGGGCACCAGGATCATGGACTGCTGCGAGTGGCGCGGCGCCTCGGGGTCGGTCTTGCCCATCACGATGTAGATGGCGCAGCGCGGGTCGCCAGCGCCGGAGGACCACCACTTGCGGCCGTTGATGACGTACTCGTCGCCCTCGCGGCGGATGGAGCATTCGATGTTGGTGGCGTCGGAGGAGGCCACGGCCGGCTCGGTCATCAGGAAGGCCGAGCGGATCTCGCCCTTGAGCAGGGGCTCGAGCCATTCATCCTTGTTGGCCTCGGAGCCATAGCGCTCGATGGTCTCCATGTTGCCGGTGTCGGGCGCCCCGCAGTTGAACACCTCGGGCGCCCAGGTCACGCGGCCCATGATTTCGCACAGCGGCGCGTATTCGAGGTTCGACAGGCCCTCGGGCGCGCGCGGCGAGCGCGGCAGGAACAGGTTCCACAGGCCGGCGGCGCGCGCCTTGGGCTTCAGTTCCTCGATGACCTTGGTGGGGATCCAGGCGTTGCCCTTGGCGCGGTTCTCGGCCACTTCACGCAGGTAGGTGGCCTCGTTGGGGTAGATGTGTTGGTCCATGAAGGCCAGCAGCTTGGCCTGCATGTCCTTGACTTTGGGGCTGAAATCGAAATCCATGACGTCTCGTCCTCGGTTGGTGGGAATGAAGTGGATCGGATGCCGGCGCAGCCGGCGATGGCGCGCTAGGCTTTTTGCGCGAACCGCCAGGCCAGCTCGGCCATCGGCCGGGCCCGGGCGCCGCTGGCGCGCGCCTGCTCGCTGGAGGCGGTGCCGGCTTCCACCCGCTTGGCGATGCCCTGCAGGATGGCGGCGATGCGGAACATGTTGTAGGCCAGGTAGAAGCTCCAATCCGGCGCCAGCGCCTCGGGCGTGGTGAAGCCGGTGCGCTCGCAGTAGCGGCGGATGTACTCGGCCTCGCTCGGGATGCCCAGCGCGGCCAAGTCCAGCCCGCCGATGCCGCGGAACAGCTCGGCGTCGATGTGCCAGGACATGCAGTGGTAGCTGAAGTCGGCCAGCGGGTGGCCCAGCGTGGACAACTCCCAGTCCAGCACCGCCAGCACGCGCGGCTCGGTGGGGTGGAACATGAGGTTGTCCAGCCGGAAGTCCCCGTGCACGATGCTGGTGAGGTCGCTCTTGGCGCTGGCGGGGATGTTCGCCGGCAGCCACTCGATGAGCCGGTCCATCTCGGGGATGGGCTGTGTCACCGAGGCGACGTACTGCTTGCTCCAGCGGCCGATCTGGCGGTCGAAGTAGTTGCCGGGCTTGCCGTAGTTGCCGAGCCCGCGCGCCTGGTAGTCCACCTTGTGCAGCGCGGCGATGACGCGGTTCATCTCGTCGTAGATGGCGCCGCGCTCGGGCGGCGACAAGCCCGGCAGCGACTGCTCCCACAGCACGCGGCCCTCGACGCACTCCATGACGTAGAAGGCGCGGCCGATGACCGATTCGTCCTCGCACAGGGCATGCATGCGCGCCACCGGAACGTCGGTGCCGGCCAGGCCCGTCATCACCGCGAACTCGCGCTCGATGGCGTGGGCCGAGGGCAGCAGCTTGGCGACCGGGCCGGGCTTGGCGCGCATCACGTAGCTGCGCGCGGGCGTGATGAGCTTGTAGGTGGGGTTGGACTGGCCGCCCTTGAACATCTCCACGGAAAGCGGGCCTGCAAAGCCCTCGAGATGCCGTTCCAGCCAGGCCGAAAGGGCGCCCACGTCGAACGCGTGCGCGCCGGAGACGGGACGGGTGCCGACGAATTGATCGGTGGTACTGCTCATGATTCCTTCAGTGATGCTATTGCTCTGCCTCGCCGATGCGCAGCAGCGCCGCCCGGTCGCGCACCACCAGGCCGGCCGGCTCGATGCGGATAACGCCCTCGCGCTCCATGGTCTTCAACTCCTGGTTCACGCGCTGGCGCGAGGCGCCCAGCAACTGCGCCAGTTCTTCTTGCGCCAGTTGCAGCGTGATGCGCACCTCGTCGTCCGCCGACAGGCTGGGCACGCCGTAGCTGCGCACCAGGTGGCTGAGCTGCTTGGCCAGGCGCGAGCGCAGGGGCAGCGTGTTCAGGTCCTCCACCTGGCCGAACAGCAGGCGGATGCGCCGCGCCTGCAAGCGCAGCAGAGCCTCGTACAGCTCGGTGTGCTGGGCCAGGATTTTCTGGAAGTCGGCGCGCGCCACGCACAGGATGGTGGTGGCGCCATGCGCATAGGCGTCGTGCGTGCGCCGCTCGCCGTCGAAGATCGCCACGTCGCCGAACCAGATGCCCGGCTCCACGTAGGTCAGCGTGACCTGCTTGCCCGACAGTGTGGTCGAGCTGACACGCACCGCCCCCTTGGCGCAGGCGATCCACTGCTCTGGGGGCTCGCCCCGGGCGCAGATCAGGTCGCCGTCCGGATAGCGTTTGACGTAGGCGCATCGAAGAATGTCGTGTCGCAGCGATGGGGAAAGGGAGGTGAACCAGCGACCACTGTTGATCGCCTCGCGTTCCTCCATGGTAAGAATGGGGTCGTCCATGGGCTGTCGTTTGAGTGACTGCGGAGGCCCCCGTTGTCACGAGGGGGACCAGCGCGTCGCCGGCGTGCTAGGGATAGCGCGGCGTCTGCTTGTCGAGGAACGCAGCGATGCCGATGCCGGCGTTGGGATGGTGCAGGTTGCGCACGAAATGCTCGCGCTCCATGGCCAGGTGCTCGGTCAGCGTATGGCCGGGCGCTTCGTTCAGCAGCTCCTTGGCGCTGGCCAGGGCGTTGGGCGCGCGGGCATTGAGTTTGTCGGCCAGCGCCAGCGCCTCGGCCAGCGCGCCGCCGGTGTCGGCGAGGCGGTTGACCACGCCCAGCGCGTGCAGGCGCTGCGCGCCAATGCGCTCGCCGGCCAGCAGCAGCTCGGCCGCCAGCGGACGCGGCAGCAGGCGCGCCAGGCTCCAACTGCCGCCGCCGTCGGGCGAGAGCGCGACGCTGCTGTAGGCCATGACGAAGACCGCGTCGCGCGCGGCCACGATGCAGTCGCAGGCCAGCGCCACCGAGAAGCCGGCGCCGGCGGCGGCGCCCTCGACGGCGGCGATCACCGGCTTGGGAAAGGCGCGGATCGCCTCGATCCAGTTGTGCAGGCTTTCGATGCTCTCGGCCTGCACCTCGGGGGGTTTCTGCCGGTTGGCCTGCAGCCGCTGCAGGTCGCCGCCGGCGCAGAAGGTGGCGCCCTCACCGGTGATGACCACGCTGCGCACTTCGGGGCTGGATTCGGCGGCGTTCAGCGCCTCCACGCCGGGGGCGTAGATCTCGGGCCCCAGCGCGTTGCGGTGCTCGGGGTTGCTGATGGTCAACACCAGGGTGCGGCCCTCGACCGTGCTGCGCAGTTCGGCGGCCATCGTCTCAGGCCTCCTCGTGCAGCAGCGACAGGCCGATGGCTCCCCGCCGGCGCAGCCAGGGGCTGGGGCGGTAGCGCGGGTCGCCGTACACGGTCTGCAGGTTGAACAGCACCTCCAGCACGTTGGTGGGGCCGAAACGGTCGCCCATGGCCAGCGGCCCGAGCGGATAGCCCAGGCCCAGCGTGACGGCGGTTTCCAGATCCTTCGGCGTGCACACGCGCTGTTGGCACATGTCGGAAGCGATGTTGACGATGGTGGCCACCACCCGCTGGGTGACGAAGCCGCCCGAGTCGCGGATCACGCTCACCGCCTTGCCGTCGCGCGCGAACAGGGCGTGCGCGGCATCGCGCATGTCGGCGCGCGTGGCGGGGTTGGTGGCCAGCACGCGGCGCTTGGTGGCCGCGTCCTCGACCAGCAGGTCGATGCCGACGGTGCGCGCGGGGTCCAGGCGCTCGACCACGGCCACCGTGGTCACGTCGAAGCCCAGCGGCGCCACCAGGGTGAGCGCCTGCGGCGAGGGCGACTGGCCGGTCTCGATCCGGGCGCCCAGGTCCTTGAGCAGTTGCAGCAGCTCGGCGCGGCGCGCGGCTCGGGTGGAGACCCACACCGGCGGGATGTCGTCCACCTGCGGCACGGGCAGCTCGGGCGCGACCTGGGCCACGCCGTCCACGTACCTGTAGAAGCCTTCGCCCACCTTCTTGCCCACCACGCCGCCGGCCAGGCGCTGCGCGGTGATGACGCTGGGGCGGTAGCGCGGGTCGTCGTAGTACTGGCGGTAGATGGACTCCATCACCGGGTGCGAGACATCCAGTGCCGTCAGGTCGAACAGCTCGAAGGGGCCGAGCCGGAAGCCCACCTGGTCCTTCAGGATGCGGTCGATGGTGGCGAAGTCGGCCACGCTCTCGCCGGCGATGCGCAGCGCCTCGGTGCCGTAGCCGCGTCCGGCGTGGTTGACGATGAAGCCTGGCGTGTCCCCGGCCTGCACCGGCGTGTGGCCCAGCTGGCGCGCGTACCGCGACAGCGCCTCGCACACGGCGGGGTCGGTCTTGAGGCCGGCGATGACCTCGACCACCTTCATCAGCGGCACCGGGTTGAAGAAGTGGTAGCCGGCGAACCGCGCCGGGCGCTTCAGCCCGGCGGCGATGGCGGTGACCGACAGCGACGAGGTGTTGGTCGCCAGCACGGCGCCGGGCTGGACGATGCCTTCCAGTTCGGCGAACAGGCTTTTCTTGACGTCCAACCGCTCGACGATGGCCTCGATCAGCAGGTCGCAGTCGGCCAGGTCGGCCAGCGCCGCGGCGGGCTTCAGGCGCGCCTTGTGGCCGGCGGCCGCCTCGGGCGTGAGCTTGCCCTTCTCGGCCAGCTTGTCCCACTGGGCGCCCAGCGCGGCCTGCGCCTTGCCGATGGCGTCGGGCTGGGTGTCGAACAGGCGCACGGTGGAACCGGCCTGGGCGGCGAGTTGCGCGATGCCCCGGCCCATGGCGCCCGTGCCGACGATGCCGACGGTGAGGAATTGAGGAGTGTTCATGGCAAAAGATTATCGTGCAGGGCGGCAAGCGGCAGTGGCATGTCGATTGCTACCTAAATAATAGCTTTTAGCGCAATACCCGTGCGGGCTAGAGGCTGAAAATGCTTGAAATCCGCGCTCAGCGCCGAACCTGCAGCGCGCCAGGGTTGACGATGTGGGTGGGCGTGCCGCGCAGGTAGTTGACGACGTTGTCGAACGCGGCGCTGAAGTACAGCTCGTAGCTGTCCTGCTCCACGTAGCCGATGTGCGGCGTGCAGATGCAGTTCTCCAGCCGCAGCAGGGCGTGGCCCTGCAGTATGGGCTCGGTCTCGAACACGTCCACCGCCGCCATGCCGGGGCGGCCGCGGTTGAGCGCGCTGACCAGCGTGTCGGCCTCGATCAGCTCGGCGCGCGAGGTGTTGACCAGCAGCGCGGTCGGCTTCATGCGTCCCAGGTCGTCGAGCCGCACGATGCCGCGCGTGCTGTCGCTCAGGCGCAGGTGCAGCGACAGCACGTCGGCCAGGGCGAAGAACTCGGCGCGCGTGGGCGCGGCGTGGTAGCCGTCGGCGCGGGCGCGTGCCATGGACGCGGGCGAGCCCCACACCATCACCTGCATGCCGAAGGCGCGCCCGTAGCCTGCCACGATCTGGCCGATCCTGCCGTAGCCCCAGATGCCCAGCGTGCGGCCGCGCAGCACCGTGCCGAGGCCGAAGTTGGGCGGCATCGACGCCGACTTCAGCCCCGACTGCTGCCAGGCGCCGTGCTTGAGGTTGCCGATGTACTGCGGCAGGCGCCGCGCGGCGGCCATGATCAGCGCCCAGGTCAACTCCGCCGCCGCCACCGGCGAGCCCACGCCCTCGGCCACGGCGATGCCGCGCTCGGTGCAGGCCGCCACGTCGATGTGGCTGCCCACGCGGCCGGTCTGCGACACCATCTTCAGGCGCGGCAGCTTCTCGACCAGCGCCCGCGTGAGCTGCGTGCGCTCGCGGATCAGCACGATCACCTCGGCGTCGCGCAGGCGCACCGACAGCTGGCCCAGCCCCTTGACGGTGTTGGTGTAGACCTTGGCCGGATAGGAGTCGAGCTTGGCCGCGCAGGCCAGCTTGCGCACGGCGTCTTGATAGTCGTCGAGGATCACGATGTTCATTCCCGCATTGTGCCCGCGCCCGGTGGCGCGGCAGGTTGATCGCCTGGCGTCGAGGGTCGATCACGGACCGCCTGCGCGGGATGCCACGCGTTCAGCGCTCGACGCCCTCGGCCAGGCGCTCCAGCTCGGCGCACACGTCGATCAGCCGACCCGAGACGCGCAGCCGGCCGGCGGCGCCGGGCGCCGCGTCCGGCACGCGGGTGACGCGCACGGCGGCGGCCAGGACCGGGCGCGGCGGGGCCGCAGGGGAAACCGCGCGCTCGGCGGCGCGCTGCCGCGCCATGGCGGCCCAGGCGCCGCCGTGCGACGGCGTGGGGCCGGGGCGGCCCAGGGCCGGGCGCGGGCGTCGGTAGCTGGGCACGGCGTGGTCGGCCAGATGGACGACGTTGGCGGCGGGGCGAGGTGCGAGGTGCAGTCCCATGTAAAACCTTTCGTGCGAGCGAGGTTGGACACAGGCGAGATTCGATGCGAGCGCTGGCCGGAGTTCGGTCTGGCGCCTGCCGGGCGCACCGCTGCAGGGTGTGGATGGCCTGCGGCGCGTCAGCGCCCGGGCCACCTGCACGCCCGCCACCTGCGGCGGTGCGGTGATCGGCGTGCGGCTACATCAGCATGCTGTTGCGGATCAGGCCGACGGCCAGGCCTTCGATCTCGAACGCCTCGCCCGGCTGCACCACGATGGTGGGGTAGTCGGGGTTCTCGGCGTGCAGCTCGATCTGGCCCTGGTGACGGTGAAAGCGCTTGACGGTGACGTCGTCGCCCAGCCGCGCCACCACGATCTGGCCGTTGCGAGCCTCGCGCGTGGCCTGCACGGCCAGCAGGTCGCCGTCCATGATGCCGGCGTCCCGCATGGACATGCCGCGCACGCGCAGCAGGTAGTCGGGGCGCTGGGGGAACAGGCTGGGTTCGAGGTGGTAGGTCTGGTCGACGTGCTCCTGCGCCAGGATGGGCGAGCCGGCGGCCACCCGGCCGATGAGCGGCAGCGCCATTTGCGCCATGCCGGGCAGCGGCAGGCTGTAGGCGTCGCCGCGCAGGCTGGCGCGGGCGGCGCCCTTCAGGCGGATGCCGCGCGAGGCGCCCGACGTGAGCTCGATCACGCCCTTGCGCGCCAGCGCCTGCAGGTGCTCCTCGGCGGCGTTGGCCGACTTGAAACCCAGCTCGGCGGCGATCTCGGCGCGGGTGGGCGGCGCGCCGGTGCGCGCGATGGCGCTCTGGATGAGTTGCAGGATCTGCTGCTGGCGGGCGGTGAGCTTGGGCGTGTCACTCATGATCGGCCTGACCTGTGTTGATATCCAGTATCTGTATTTTTAACCAGTTTCTTGGGTGGCGCAAGTCCCCGGGGCGGAAAACAAAAACGCCCCGCGGAGGGCGGGGCGTTCAGGGCAGGGGTGCGGGGGCTGGCGCTTCAGCTCGCCAGCGCCTGCAGCGCGCGGTCCTTGATCTCCTCGACCGAGCCGGTGCCGCTGATCTTGCGGTACTTGGGCGCGGCGGCGGCGTCGCGGGCAGCCCAGTCGCTGTAGTAGTCCACCAGCGGGCGGGTCTGCTGGGTGTAGATGTCCAGGCGCTTGCGCACGGTGTCTTCCTTGTCGTCGTCGCGCTGCACCAGCGTCTTCGCCGGTGACGTCGTCCTTGCCCTCGGCCTTGGGCGGGTTGAACTTGACGTGGTACGTGCGGCCCGAGGGCGGGTGCTGGCGCCGCCCGCCCATGCGCTCGATGATGGATTCGAAGGGCACGTCGATCTCCAGCACGTAATCCAGCTTGACGCCAGCCTGCTTCATCGCCTCGGCCTGCGGGATGGTGCGCGGGAAGCCGTCGAACAGGAAGCCGTTGGCGCAGTCGGGTTGGGCGATGCGCTCCTTCACCAGGTTGATGATCAGCTCGTCGCTGACCAGCCCGCCCGCGTCCATGACGCTCTTGGCCTGAAGCCCCAGCGGCGTCCCGGCTTTGACGGCGGCGCGCAGCATGTCGCCGGTGGAGATCTGCGGGATGCCGTGTTTCTGGCAGATGAAGGTCGCTTGCGTACCCTTGCCGGCGCCGGGGGCGCCCAGAAGAATGAGTTTCATTGTGCTCCTCAGGTGGTGTGGCCGGAGGCCCGTGGTTCGGGCTGGCGTGTCTTGTAGCCGAATCCCGTGCAAGATCGGGCGGCGGGCAAGAATAGCATGCGCCGGCCCGTGTCCCGGCGACCGGGCGTCAGGCGAACAGGGCGCGCACGCGGGCCAGGTCCTCGGGCGTGTCCACGCCGGGGCCGGGCGCGTGCGCGGCCACGTGCACGGCGATGCGGTGGCCGTGCCACAGCGCGCGCAGCTGCTCCAGCGCTTCGCACCGCTCCAGCGGCGCCGGCGTCAGCCGGGGGAAGGCGCGCAGGAAGCCGGCACGGTAGGCGTACAGGCCGATGTGGCGCAGCGGCGTCGGGTCGGCCGGCAGGGCGGTGATGCCGCCGGCGAAGCCGTCGCGCCACCAGGGCAGCGGCGCGCGCGAGAAGGCCAGCGCCAGGCCCTGGGCGTCGGTGATGACTTTCACCACGTTGGGGTTGGTGAATTCTTCTACGCTTTTGATAGCGTGCGCCGCAGTGCCCATACGGGCTGTGGGCTGATTTGGCAACAAATCGGCAACGGCGTCGATGAGGGCCGGGTCGATCAGCGGCTCGTCGCCCTGCACGTTGACGACGATGGTGTCGTCGGGCAGGCCGAGCTGCTCGCAGGCCTCGGCCAGGCGGTCGCTGCCGCTGGGGTGGTCGGCGCGCGTGGCCAGCGCCCGCACGCCATGGGCGGCGCAGGCGGCCAGGATCTCGGGCGCGTCGGCGGCCACCACCACCCGCGCCGCGCCGGACAGCGCCGCGCGCTCGGCCACGCGCACCACCATGGGCTTGCCGGCGATGTCCGCGAGCGGCTTGTTGGGCAGCCGGGTGGACGCGAGGCGGGCGGGGATGAGGACGGTGAAGCTCATCCTAGTGATCCATTGCGCTGCGCACCACCCGCGACTCATGAAACTCAACGAGCCCAATGGCCGCGGAGCAGGCCATGCCAGTGCACCCGTGGCCGGGGTTTCCCCGGCCGGCGGGTGCGCCCCCTCCCAGGGGGGAGGCGGAACATCGCGCAGCGAGTGGAGCCTGGGGGTAGCTCATACCAGTGGCGTGCGCGGGGGCAGCGCGGCCAGCTCCTCGTCGGACAGCGTGCGCGCCTCGCTTTCGAGCATGATGGGAATGCCGTCGCGCACCGGGTAGGCTAGGCGCGCCGAGCGCGAGATCAGCTCGTGCCTCTCGCGATCGTGGTCGAGCGGGCCCTTGGTGACGGGGCAGACCAGCAGTTCGAGGAGTTTCGGGTCCATGTTCTCAGTGCGCGGAAGAGGTGGACGCGAGTTTATCGCCCGCCCCCCGCGGGGCGCCGGCGCGCCAGCCGCTCGTCCAGCGCGGCGAGGAAGGCGGCCGGCACGTGCAGCGCCAGCGGCACGGCCAGGGCGTCGGGGCGGTGGTGCCACAGCTTCAGCGCATCTTTTTCGGTGCAAATCAGGCTCTGGCCCGCATGGGTAATGTGCGAATAGCTATTGAAATCGTAGTGATCCGGCAGCGCCGTGGCGCTGTCCAGCGTCAGCCCCGCGTCGCGCAGCATGGCGAAGAAGGCCTCGGGCCGGGCGATGCCGGCCACGGCGGCCAGCGACGCGCCGCGCAGGCCGGCCAGCGGCACGCGGGTGCCGTCGGCGCGCACGGCCTCGGGCGCCAGCGTGCGGGTGGCGCGGTGCGCGGGCACGCCGGGGGGCAGGGCGATGGCGCCGGCGTCGCCGTCGGTCAGCAGCACCAGGTCGACCGGGCGCGGCCAGGGCTCGCGCAAGGGGCCGGCGGGCAGCGGCCAGCCGTTGCCGGTGCCGCGCGCGTCGAACACGGCGACTTCGACGTCGCGCGCCAGCGCCAGGTGCTGCAGGCCGTCGTCGCAGACCAGCACGTCCACGCCGGGGTGGGCGGCCAGCAGGGCGCGCCCGGCCTCGGCGCGGCGGGCGGCCACCCACACGGGCACGCCGGCGCGGCGGCGCAGCAGCAGGGGTTCGTCGCCCACGTCGCGCGGGTCGGCGCCCGGCTGCACCTCGCGCACGTCGCGCGTGACGCGGCCGTGGCCGCGCGAGACGATGCCAGGGCGCCAGCCCCGCGCGCGCAGATGCTCCACGATGGCCAGGGTGGTGGGCGTCTTGCCGGCACCGCCTGCGATGACGTTGCCGACCACGACCACCGGCACGGGCAGGCGGCTGCTGGTCAGCACGCCGGCGCGGTACAGGCCGCGCCGCAGCGTCGTCAGCGCGCGGTGGAGCTGCGCCAGCGGCCACAGTGCCCAGGCCAGCGGCCCGCGCCGGGCCCAGGCGGCGCGCAGCGCGCGTTCCAGGCCGGCACGGGCGCGCGGCGGCATGGCGCTGGGCCCTCGGTCAGCGCCGCGCGCCCGACTGCGCGGCGAAGGTGATGCGCTGCAGCCCGATGCGACGCGCCGCCTCCAGGGCGGTGATCACGGCCTGGTGGGGCGCGGAGGCGTCGGCGCTGATGATGAGCACGCTGTCCGGCGCCGCCTCGGCCGCGCGCAGGGCGCTGGCCAGTGCGTCCACCCCGCGCCCTTCGAGGGGCTGTTGGCCGACGGCGTAGCGGCCGTCGGCGGCGACGGCGACGATGATCTCCCTGGGCCGGTCGCGCTGCGCGTCGGCGTCGGCCACGGGCAGGGTCAGCTGCAGCTCGGTGAACTTGCTGTAGGTGGTGGTCAGCATCAGGAAGATCAGGATCACCAGCAGCACGTCGATGAACGGGATCAGGTTGATCTCCGGCTCCTCGGGCGGGTGCGGGCGGAACTTCACCGCGCCGCCTCCCTGGCGGCGCCGGGGCACAGCGGCTCCAGGTGGCGGGCGAAGCGCTCGGCCGCCAGCTCCAGCTCCAGCACGTAGCCGTCCACCCGGGCACGGAAATAGCGCCAGAAGATCAGCGCCGGGATGGCCACGATCAGCCCGAACGCCGTGTTGTACAGCGCCACCGAGATGCCGTGCGCCAGTTGCGCCGGGTTGCCGCCCGACAGCGAGCCGGCCGGCGCCTGCGAACCGAAGATCTCGATCATGCCGATCACCGTGCCCAGCAGGCCCAGCAGCGGCGCGGCCGAGGCGATGGTCGCCAGCGCCGGCAGGTAGCGCTCCAGCTGGTGCGCCACCTGACGGCCGGCCGCCTCCATGGCGGCGCGCATCTCGTCGGGGCTGCACCGCGGGTTGTGGTTGATGGCGCGCCAGCCGGCGGCCAGCACCTGGCCCAGGGCGCTGTGCTGCGCCAACTGGTTGACCGTGTGCGGCGCAGGCGGCGCGGTGCGCGACACGCCGATGGCCTCGTCCACCAGGCCGGGCGTCAGCACGCGGGCGGACTTGAGCTTGATGAAGCGCTCGGCGACGAAGGCCAGCGCCAGGATGGAGCACAGGATGAGAGGCCAGATCGGCCAGCCAGCGGCTTGTATGATCGAAAGCAAGGGGTGTTCTCCACGGCGCGTCCCCGGTTCTCGGCCCTTGTCGAGGCGGCGCTGGTTCTCGAGAAGTGAGTGCGCGCGATTATCGCCCAGCACGCCCGCCGCGCCCGGGCCTCCTGCGCCCCTCTGCCCCACCCGCCGTTGTGCACAGTTTCTGTGGATAACTTTGTGAAGAAACCGGCGTACAAATGACGTCCAGCCAGATTTCATGCGGCCCGCGACGGGTTGATGAACAAATGGACACAAGAAAAGGCATGTATATCAATGACTTGCACGTGCTTATCAGGCTTTTTCAAGGTGATTTGCCCAGTGCGTCGCCTGGGCGACACGTTGTGGAGTAGTGGCCGCCCACATCGCCCCCAAACTCCCCGCCAACCCGCATGAACACTGGCTTTGCGGATCGAAACCCAGCAACGGCGCCGCGCGTGTGGCAAGTTGGCGCGCTGACGCGCGCCGTGGCGCACGCGCTGGAGGCGCGCTTCAACCCGGTGGCCGTGCGCGGCGAGGTGTCGGGCTTCACGCGCGCGGCCAGCGGGCACTGCTACTTTTCACTTAAGGACGAGGCGGGCCAGTTGCGCTGCGCCATGTTCCGCCGCGCCGCCGGCCTGCTGGACTTTGCCCCGCGCGAGGGCGACCAGGTGGAGGTGCGCGGGCGCCTGGCGGTGTACGAGGCGCGGGGCGACCTGCAACTGGTGGTCGAGTCCATGGCGCGGGCCGGGCAGGGCGCGCTGTTCGAGCAGTTCCTGCGCCTCAAGGCTCAATTGGAGGCCGAGGGCATGTTCGACGCCGCCCGCAAGCGCCCGCTGCCCGCGCTGCCGCGCGGCATCGGCATCGTCACCTCGCCCGGCGCGGCGGCGCTGCACGACGTGCTGACGGCCCTGGCGC
This sequence comes from Ottowia sp., assembly GCF_016703145.1. GTDB lineage: Bacteria > Pseudomonadota > Gammaproteobacteria > Burkholderiales > Burkholderiaceae_C > Ottowia. The sequence goes on from NZ_JADJCO010000003.1 coordinate 1,517,098, forward strand.
GGCGCGTGCCGCACATCCCGGTGCGGCTGGCGCTGGCGGCGGTACAGGGCGCCAGCGCGCCCGGGGAGTTGTGCGATGCGCTATCAAAATTGTATTTTCTAGCGAAGGATGGACGCGGGCTGGAGGCCGATTCGACTGAAAAATCCGACGCGCCGCCGATCGACGTGATCCTGCTGGTGCGCGGCGGCGGCTCGATCGAGGACCTGTGGGCCTTCAACGATGAGCGGCTGGCCCGCGCCATCGCCGCCAGCCCCGTGCCGGTGATCGCCGGCGTGGGGCACGAAACCGACTTCACCATCGCCGATTTCGTCGCCGACCTGCGCGCGCCCACGCCCACGGCCGCCGCCGAGCTGGCCAGCCCGCCGCGCGCGCAATGGCTGGCCGCGCTGGACGCTGCCCAGGATCGCCTGCGCCGCGCCGCCGGCCGCCGGCTGGACGCCGAGGCCCAGCGCCTGGACTGGCTGGCCGGCCGCCTGGGCCGGCCCTCGGCCGCCGTTGCCGCCGAGCGGTTGCGCCTGGCCCGCCGCGCCCAGCGCCTGCACCACGCCAGCGTGTGGCGGCTGCAGCAGGAGCGCACCCGGCTCGACCGCCTGGCCGAGCGCCTGACGCGCGGCCTGCCGCCCCCCGTCGCCGCCGCGCGCGCCGGGCTGGAGCGCCTGGCCGAACGCCTGCCCGCCGCCCTGCGCGGCCGCCTGGACGCCGCGCACCAGCGGCTGGAGCGCGCCGAATGGCGCCTGGCGGCGCTCGACCCGCGCCAGGTGCTGGAGCGCGGCTACGCCTGGCTGGAGGACGAGCAGGGACGGCCCGTCACGCGTGCCGCCGACACGCGGCCCGGCCAGGCGCTGGCCGCCACCCTGGCCGACGGCAGGGTCGATCTCGCCGTCATCGGCCGGCGCACGCGCTGACTTCCTACAATGCGCGGGCGCCGGGCGGGTCTATCATGGCCCGCTCCCCCCAAAATCCATCCCACGACGACCAAGGAAAACAGCATGGAACGCACCCTGCCCCCCCTGCCTTACCCCATCGACGCCCTGGCACCCGCCTACAGCCAGGAGACGCTGGAATACCACCACGGCAAGCACCACAAAGCCTACGTGGACAAGCTCAACGAGTTGCAGAAAGGCACCGAGTTCGAGAACATGGAACTCGAGGACGTCATCAAGAAGGCCCAGGGCGGCATCTACAACCAGGCCGCGCAGATCTGGAACCACACCTTCTTCTGGAACTGCATGAAGCCGAGCGGCGGCGGCGAGCCGGCCGGCGCGCTGGCCGACGCGATCAACAAGAAGTGGGGCTCCTACGCCGACTTCAAGAAAGCCTTCGTCACCAGCGCCGTGGGCAACTTCGGCAGCGGCTGGACCTGGCTGGTCAAGAAGGCCGACGGCTCGGTCGACATCGTCAACATGGGCGCCGCCGGCACCCCGCTGACCACCGGCGACACCCCCGTGCTGACGGTGGACGTGTGGGAACACGCCTACTACATCGACTATCGCAACCTGCGCCAGAAGTTCGTCGAAACCTTCTTCGACAAGCTGGCCAACTGGGACTTCGCGGCCAAGAACTTCGGCTGATCCGCGCCCCGCTCGGAACCCCACCGCCTTCGGGCGGTTTTTTCATGCCTTTTCGGACGCCAGCCAGTGCCAATGAAGCGCAGGTTGCTATAAAAAACAGAGTATCCGAGGTCGCCGTCAGCGGCGCTTGAACACCTCGCCGCCCAGCCGATGGCCGGCGCGCAGGTGCTTGGCGGCGAACCAGCCCTGGTTCATCTCCAGTACGTAGCGCACCGGCCTGGCCGAGCAGTGGCTGCGCTCGTCCAGCGGCTTCATGTCGACCAGGTTGGCGATGGTGCCGTCGTCGTCGACGAAGGCGGCGGTCAGTGGGATCAGCGTGTTCTTCATCCAGAAGCACTGCACCGCCGGCTGCTCGAACACGAACAGCATGCCCTCGTGCTGCGGCATCGCCTGGCGGTGCATCAGGCCGGTCTGGCGCTGCTGCGCCGTGGCGGCGACCTGGGCGTCGATGCGGTGCATGCCGGCCGTGAGCGTGGTGCGCGGCAGGTCGAGCTGCGGCGCGCCGGTCGGCGGCTGCAGCGCCCGCGCGGGCGCGGACAGCAGCAAGGCGGCGGCCAGGGCGGGCAGAAGGCGGGTCAAGGTCTTCATGCGCGCATTGTCGCCGCTAGAATTTCCTTGGCTTTCGAACATGATTTTTCCCAGGAGACGCAGCATGGACCAGCACATCAAGGTGCCCGCCGGCGGGCAGAAGATCACTGTCAACCCGGACTTTTCCCTCAACGTGCCCGACCAGCCGATCGTTCCGTACATCGAGGGCGACGGCACGGGCTTCGACATCACGCCCGTGATGATCAAGGTGGTGGACGCGGCGGTCGAGAAGGTGTATGGCGGCCGGCGCAGGATCCACTGGATGGAGGTGTACGCGGGCGAGAAGTCCACCCGGGTCCACGGCCCCGACGTGTGGCTGCCCGAGGAGACGCTGGCCGCGCTGAAGGAGTACGTGGTGTCCATCAAGGGCCCGCTGACCACGCCCGTCGGCGGTGGCATCCGCTCGCTCAACGTGGCGCTGCGCCAGGAGCTGGACCTGTACGTGTGCCTGCGCCCGGTGCGCTACTTCAAGGGCGTGCCCAGCCCGGTCAAGGAGCCCGAGAAGATCGACATGGTGATCTTCCGCGAGAACAGCGAGGACATCTACGCCGGCGTCGAGTGGGAAGCCCAGAGCGAGAAAGCGAAGAAAGTCATCAAGTTCCTGCTGGACGAGATGGGCGTGAAGAAGATCCGCTTTCCCGAGACCTCGGGCATTGGCATCAAGCCCGTCTCGCGCGAGGGCACCGAGCGCCTGGTGCGCAAGGCCATCCAGTACGCCATAGACAACGACAAGCCCAGCGTGACCCTGGTGCACAAGGGCAACATCATGAAGTTCACCGAAGGGGGCTTCCGCGACTGGGGCTACGCGCTGGCGCAGCGCGAGTTCGGCGCCGAGCTGATCGACGGCGGCCCGTGGTGCAAATTCAAGAACCCCAAGACGGGCAAGGACATCATCGTCAAGGACAGCATCGCCGACGCCTTCCTGCAGCAGATCCTGCTGCGCCCGGCCGAATACTCGGTGATCGCCACGCTGAACCTGAACGGCGACTACATCTCCGACGCGCTGGCCGCGCAGGTGGGCGGCATCGGCATCGCGCCCGGCGCCAACCTGAGCGACAGCGTGGCCTGCTTCGAGGCCACCCACGGCACCGCGCCCAAGTACGCCGGCAAGGACTACGTCAACCCCGGCTCCGAGATCCTCAGCGCCGAGATGATGCTGCGCCACATGGGCTGGACCGAGGCCGCCGACAAGATCATCAGCGCCATGGAAGGCGCCATCCAGAGCAAGAAGGTCACCTACGACTTCGCCCGCCTGATGGAAGGCGCCACGCAGGTGAGCTGCTCGGGCTTCGGGCAGGTGATGATCGACCACATGTAGCCCCCGTCGCCCCGCGTCGCGCGGCGTCCCGCAAGGCCCCGGTTTCGTGACGGAGATCGGGGCCTTCGCCTTGGTGCGTCCCGAGCCCGGCACGGGCCGCGTCCATGACGCCGATCAAACCCGCGTCCGGCCCCGCGACCGAGAATGCCGCCGTACAGCCAGCCCCGGCCGCCATGGCGGCGGCCGATGCGGCCCACGCTGTGACGTGTCCAGGAGGTTGACATGCCCGTCCCCGCCGCCCCACGGCCCGGTCCGGCCGATCTGCAACGCTGGGTGGAAGCGGCCGTCCTCGCGCCCTCCAGCCACAACACCCAGCCCTGGCGCTTCCGGCTGCGCGGCGGCGGCATCGACCCGCGGGCCGATCGCACCCGGGCCTTGCCCGTCAACGACCCCGGCGACCGCGAACTCACGATCAGCTGGTGCGGCTCGTGGTGCGGCACGTCGACATGGACCGCGGCGCCGGCGCCAGGGACGGGCGACTGGCGGACGAATCGCCCGCGCTGGCGGTCCTGAGCACGGCCGGCGACACCGTGGCCGACTGGCTGGCCGCGGGCCAGGCCCTGCAGCGGCTGCTGCTGGTGGCGGCCCAGTGGGGGCTGCAGGCGGCGTACCTGAACCAGCCGGTGCAGGCGGCCGCGCTGCGCCCGAGGCTGCAGCAGCTCACGGACGGGCCCGGCTGCGCGCAAATGCTGCTGTGCCTGGGCGCGCCGTTGGCGCCGGGGCCAGCCGCGCCGCGCCGGCCGCTGGCCGACGTGCTGGTGGCGGACTGACGGGCATGCCGCACGCGACGGTGCCCCCGTGGCTGGCCCTGGCGCTGCTGCAGGCGGCGCTGCCGATGCTGCTGCTGGGCTGGTTGCTGGCCATGCCCCCGGGCGGCCGGCTGAGCTGGCTCGCGCAGGCGGCGGGGACGGGCGCCCTGCTGCTGTGGCTGGGCGTGGCGGGCTTGTGGACCGTGCCGCCTTGGTGGGCGGTCGGGGTGTACGCCGCGCTGGGGCTGTGGGCCGGCGACGAGGCCCGGCGGGCCTGGTCCGGGCGGCGGCCGCCGCCGGGGGTGCTGCCGTCGCTGCAATGGCCGCTCGACGGTGGGACCTTCCTGGTGGTCAATGGCGGCAGCGACATCCGCCTCAACGCCCATCTGGAGACGCAGGACGCCAGCGTGCCGCGCTTCGCGCGCTGGCGCGGCAACGGGCACGCCGTGGACCTGGTGGCGCTGGACCGCTGGGGGCTGCGCGCCAGTGGGCTGCAGCCGGCCGACTTGGCCGCCTACCGCATCCAGGGCTGGCCCGTTCGCGCGCCGTGCGCGGGCCGCGTGCTGATCGCGCAGGACGGCCTGCCGGACATGGTGCCGCCCCGGCACGACGTGCCCGACCGGCTGGCCGGCAACCACGTGCTGATGGCGTGCGGCGAGCTGCACGTGCTGCTGGCCCACTTCCGCCAAGGCAGCGTGCAGGTGCGCGCGGGGCAGCACGTGCGGGCCGGCGACGGGCTGGCGGAGGTCGGCAATTCCGGCGGCAGCGATGAACCGCATCTGCACGTGCATGCGCAGCGGCCCGGCCCTCCCGGCATGCCGCTGGGCGGCGAGCCCGTGCCGGTTCGCTTCGAGGGCCGCTACCTGGTGCGCGGGCAGCGGATCAGCGTGCCCGCGCGCACCGGCCCTGCCGCGGAGGAGAGCACGCCATTAAAGGAAAAAGTGCCTGCATCCCGCACGGAATAAGCGCGATAAGCTATATATTTAATAGTATCTGGCCGCAGCATCACTGCCGCACGACATCCGCCCCAGCGGGCGGCTTGAACTGGAAGTGGCTGGCCGCCAGGGCGGCGTTGACCTCGAACGCGCTGAAGCGCAGCACCGAGCGCTGGCCGAAGCTGTCCAGGATCTCCAGCGTGCCCAGCTCCGGCCCCTTGGCGCTGGGCCGGAAGCCGACGCGCATGCTCTGCACCTGGCCATCGCGCGACTTCGGCGTGGCCTTGACCCACTGCTGGCCGTCCTGGTCGGGCTCCTCGGCGAGGGTGAAGTCCTTCTGCAGCGCCTTCAGGTCCGGCGCCGCAGCGATGATGGCCGCCGGGGTCGAGCCCAGCACCTGGTCCTGCTGGCGCGCGGTGACCTGGTTCAGGTCCACGTCGTGCAGCCACAGCGTCTGACCGTCGGCGACGATGGTCTGCTCGAAGGGCTTGCTGTAGACGAAGCGGAATTTGCCCGGCCGCTGGAATTCGAAGCTGCCGCTCTGCGTCCGGCTGCGCGGCGGCTGCCCCTCCTTGGCAGGCGCGGTCACCTCCTGGGTGAAGGCCGCCTTGCCCGAGCGCGTGTGCTTGACGAACTGCTCCAGGCTGTCCAGGCCGCCGGCCCAGGCCAGGGGCGCGGCCAGGACGGCCAGCGCGGCGGCGGCCGCGCGGGCGCGGCGGAAAGTGCGGGTGTGCATGGCGTTCATGGGCTTTCAGATCATGCGCGGCGCCCGAAGGTTCTGCCGGCTACGCATCGAAACATCGGGACACCGGCGAGACACCGGGGGCGATCATTCGGCGCGCGCGGGCACCAGGATGTCGCGCTTGCCGTCGGCGGTCATGGCGCTGACGAGGCCGGCGTTCTCCATGTCCTCGACCAGCCGCGCGGCGCGGTTGTAGCCGATCTTCAGGTGGCGCTGCACCAGCGAGATGCTGGCCTTGCGGTTCTTCAGCACCACTTCCACGGCCTGGTCGTACATCGGGTCCTTCTCGCCGCCTTCGCCGCCTTCGCCCGGCATGCCCGGCTCGCCATCGACGGTGCCGCCTTCCAGCACGCCGTCGATGTAGTTGGGCTCGCCCTGGCTCTTGAGGTATTCGACGACGCGGTGCACCTCGTCGTCGCTGACGAAGGCGCCGTGCACGCGAATGGGAAAGCCGGTGCCCGAGGGCATGTACAGCATGTCGCCCATGCCCAGCAGCGCCTCGGCGCCCATCTGGTCGAGGATGGTGCGGCTGTCGATCTTGCTGCTGACCTGGAAGGCGATGCGCGTGGGGATGTTGGCCTTGATGAGGCCGGTGATGACGTCCACGCTGGGCCGCTGCGTGGCCAGGATCAGGTGGATGCCGGCGGCGCGCGCCTTCTGCGCCAGGCGGGCGATGAGCTCCTCGATCTTCTTGCCCACCACCATCATCAGGTCGGCCAGCTCGTCGATGACGACCACGATGTGGGGCAGCCTATCGAGCGGCTCGGGGTCCTCGGGCGTGAGGCTGAAGGGGTTGTAGAGGAACTCGCCGCGCGCCTTGGCGTCGTCGATCTTCTGGTTGAAGCCGGCCAGGTTGCGCACGCCGGCCTTGGACAGCAGCTTGTAGCGGCGCTCCATCTCGGCCACGCACCAGTTCAGGCCGTTGGCGGCCTGCTTCATGTCGGTGACCACCGGCGCCAGCAGGTGCGGAATGCCTTCGTAGACCGACATTTCCAGCATCTTGGGGTCGATCATCAGCAGGCGCACGTCCTTGGGCTCGGCCTTGTACAGCAGCGACAGGATCATGGCATTGATGCCCACCGACTTGCCCGAGCCGGTGGTGCCGGCCACCAGCACGTGCGGCATCCTGGCCAGGTCGGCCACCACCGGGTGCCCGACGATGTCCTTGCCCAGCCCCATGGTGAGCAGCGACTTGGCCTCGTTGTAGACCTGAGAGCCCAGGATCTCGGACAGGCGGATCGACTGGCGCTTGGCGTTGGGCAGCTCCAGCGCCATGTAGTTCTTGCCGGGGATCGTCTCGATCACGCGGATCGACACCAGGCTGAGGGAGCGCGCCAAGTCCTTGGCCAGGTTGACCACCTGCGAGCCCTTCACGCCGGTGGCCGGCTCGATTTCGTAGCGCGTGATCACCGGGCCGGGCGAGGCCAGCACCACCCGCACCTCGACGCCGAAATCCTTGAGCTTCTTCTCGATCAAGCGGCTGGTCATCTCCAGCGTCTCGGGCGCCACGCTTTCCTGCCGCACCAGCGCGCCGTCGAGCAGATCGACCTGCGGCAGGCGGCTGTCGGGCAGCTCGGTGAACAGGGGCTTCTGCTTTTCCTTGACCACGCGCTCGCTCTTGGGTGCCGGCGCCGCGGGCGGCTCGATCAGCACCGGCGCGGGGTGCTGCTCCTCGCTCACCTCGCGCTCGTGGTGCACCACTTCCTCGCGCTCGCGCGCGGCCTGCTTGCCCAGGGCCACGTCCTGCGCGATCTCGCGCCGCGACCGGCGCGACTCGACCAGGGCATACAGGCCCGCGCCGATGTGCTCGGCCACGCGGCTCCAGGAGAAACGGAACACCAGGGCCGCGCCCAGCACCAGCACGGCGATGCCCAGCAGGGCCGAGCCGGTGAAGCCCAGCCACTGGACGGCGATCGGCCCGCCCAGGTAGCCCAGCATCCCGCCCGCCGAGCCCGGCAGCGCGCCGTCCCAGCGGTAGAGCCGGCTCCACTCCAGCCCGGTGCTGGCCGCCAGCAGCAGCGCCAGGCCCAGCCAGAAGGCCCAGCGGGTCGATTTCAGGCGCGCCCAGGGCGAGGAGGCGGGCGTCGCCACGGCCGGCCGGGCCGCGCCATTCATCCAGCGCAGCACGCCGGCGACCCAGGCACGCACCGCCACCGCCACGCACCACCAAGCCGAAAAGCCCAGCAGCACGTAGGACAGGTCGGCGATCCAGGCGCCCAGCTTGCCGGCCCAGTTGCGCACTGCCCCGCTCGTGCCGGACGTGGACCAGGCCGCGTCCTGGGGCGAGTAGCTCGCCAGGGCCATGGCCAGAAAGATGATGAGCGCCAGGCCCAGCACCAGGACCACTTCCTGGGCAAAGCGATGGACGCCTGGGCGCGGCGCCGCGGCGCCGCTTGCGGCATTGAAGGTATTGAGAGGGTAAGCCATGGATGAAACTACAGCCCGGTGAGCTTACCGCAAGCGCGCCGCCGCGAGGGGCCCCAGCGGGACGGGATCAACCGACGTCGTTGAGCCGCACCTTGACCACGATGGAGCCGTTGTCCTGCGTCTGGATGAAACCGCGTTCTTCCAGGTCCTTCATCACGCGGCTCACCATCTCGCGGGACGCGCCCACCATCTTGGCGAGGTCCTGGCGCGAGATCTTGTCGCGGATCAGCAGTTCGCCGTTGCCGGTGTCGGCGGCAAATTCGAGCAGGGCACGCGCGACGCGGCCGTACACGTCCATCAGCGCCAGCGACTCGATCTTGCGGTCGGCATGGCGCAGGCGCTGCACCAGCCCGCGCATGATGGCGTAGGTCATGGACGTGTTCTCGGGCAGGCAGCGGGCGAACTCGACCCGGCCCAGCATCAGCACGTCGGTCTGCACCTCGGCGCGCACGGTGGCCGAATGCGGTTCGTTGTCGATCAAGCTCATCTCGCCGATGTGGTCGCCCGGCTGCAGCGTCGCCAGGATCACCTCGCGCCCCCGGCCGTCGGCCGTGATCACCCGCGCACGCCCGTTGAGCAAGATGAACAGCGCGTTGGACTTCTTGCCTTGCTCGACGATCGTCTCGCCGCGCTTGAAGCGGCGCTTGACGACGGCATTGGCCACGGCGTTGGCCTGCGTTTCCGTCAGCATCGCAAACAAGGGGACTCGGCGAATCAGATCGAGACTCGACAGCATCGTCATGGCAATCAACCTCCGGCCTTCACGTTCTTCAGGGCGTTCTTAAAATCGAAGCATTGTTGCCTCGTACCGAGGACAGTACAGCATGCTGGATAGCCGGCCGTATGCTATCGCAACCTTGCTTCAACCAGGGTCATCCCGCCCCCTCCAAAAGAACCATGCTCACCCAACACGCCAAAGTGCTGATTCTCGGCTCCGGCCCGGCCGGCTACACGGCCGCCGTGTATGCCGCGCGCGCCAACCTCGCCCCGCTGCTGGTCACCGGCATCGCCCAGGGCGGCCAACTGATGACCACCACCGACGTCGACAACTGGCCCGCCGACGCCCAGGGCGTGCAGGGGCCGGAGCTGATGCAGCGCTTCCAGGAGCACGCCGAGCGCTTCAAGACCGGGATCGTCTTCGACCACATCCACACGGCCGACCTGTCGCGGCGGCCGTTCACTCTCACCGGCGACAGCGCCACCTACACCTGCGACAGCCTGATCATCGCCACCGGCGCGTCGGCCCGGTACCTGGGCCTGCCGTCGGAAGAGGCCTTCAAGGGCCGGGGCGTGTCGGCCTGCGCCACGTGCGACGGCTTTTTCTACCGCGACCAGGACGTCTGCGTCATCGGTGGCGGCAACACGGCGGTCGAGGAGGCGCTGTACCTGTCCAACATCGCCCGCAAGGTCACCCTGGTGCACCGGCGCGACAAGTTCCGGGCCGAGCCGATCCTGGTGGACAAGCTGATGGAGAAGGCCGCCGCCGGCAAGATCGAACTCAAGACCTTCCACGTCCTCGACGAGGTGCTGGGTGACGACAGCGGCGTCACGGGCATCCGCATCCGGCACGTGGACAGCGGCCAGACCGAGGACATCGACCTGAAAGGGTGCTTCATCGCCATCGGCCATTCGCCCAATTCCGAGATCTTCCAGGGCCAGCTCGACATGGAGGGCGGGTACCTCCAGACCCGCGGCGGCCTGCAGGGCTTTGCCACCCAGACCAGCGTGCCGGGCGTCTTCGCGGCCGGCGACGTGCAGGACCACGTCTACCGGCAGGCCATCACCAGCGCCGGCACCGGCTGCATGGCGGCGCTGGACGCGCAGCGCTTTCTGGAGCAGCAGGGCGGCTGAAGCGGGCGGCGGGGCCAGTCAGGCTATAATCGCGGGCTTTTTCCATTATCGGATCAGGGGCCACCGCCACCCCATTCATGGCGAGGTGAGGCCGAAGCGAGTCGCTTTTCAGCAAGCGGCGCCAGCGACGGCTGTATCGACTGGAGAGTGATCTCATGGCACGCGTCTGCGAAGTCACGGGCAAGAAGCCCATGGTCGGGAACAACGTTTCCCACGCCAACAACAAAACCAAGCGCCGGTTCCTGCCGAACCTGCAGTACCGCCGCTTCTGGGTCGAGAGCGAGAACCGCTGGGTGCGCCTGCGCGTGTCCAGCGCCGCGCTGCGACTGATCGACAAGAATGGCATCGACGCCGTGCTCGCCGACATGCGCGCACGCGGCCAAGCCTAATCATTCAGCCCAAAGGAGCACCTCATGGCCACCAAAGGCGGACGCGAAAAGATCAAGCTGGAATCCACGGCCGGCACCGGTCACTTCTACACCACCAGCAAGAACAAGAAACTCATGCCCGAGAAGATGTCGATCATGAAGTTCGACCCCAAGGCTCGCAAGCATGTGGAGTACAAGGAAATCAAGCTGAAGTGATCTTCTGCTTGGGCTACCCCGGCAACCCGCTGCATGCAGCGGGTTTCTTTTTGCCGGGCGGCCCCACGATCGGGCCGATAGAATCCGGTCGCTCGATCCTGGAAGCGTGGCAGAGTGGTCGATTGCACCGGTCTTGAAAACCGGCAACGGGCAACCGTTCGTGAGTTCGAATCTCACCGCTTCCGCCAGATCAAGAAAGAATGCGGCCTCCGGGCCGCTTTTTTCCTGGTGTTCAGAGAAACGCGCCGCTCGGTCCAAGCCAGGGGCTGGGACGGACATGACCCGGCCATGAATCTGGCTCCGTGTGCTATCAATATGGAAGCTGTCATCCATTTGTCCATGCGGACCTAAGCCGTTTTTTATTGCTAATCGGCGAGCCTATGCAACTGGCCAGCGCTCGGGTTGCCGTCGCCGGCATCACGCGGTCAGGGCGCGGCCTCGCCATCGGGCGGCGCGTACTGCTCGATCACCTGCTGCTCGGTGAGCGTCGGCGTCTGGTTGGCGAAAGCGTAGTACCCGGGCTTCTTGTCGATGTAGATCTGGCTGGCCAGCTCGAAATCGGCCGAATCGAATGCCCCGGCGGGGACGAAGTACTCGCCGGTCGCCAGCAGCTTGTAGTAGAGGTGGGTTCCGCATGTCTTGCAGAAGGCCCGCTCCGCCCACTCCGAGGACGCATAGACGGCGATCTGGTCGGCGCCCGTGAACGTCACGCCGGGGCCGCAGTGCACCGCCAGCAAGGGTCCGCCGCCCCACCGGCGGCAGAAGCCGCAGTGGCATGCCCCGATCTCCTTCGCATCCGGCGACGTGAAGCCGACAGCGCCGCACAAGCAATGACCGTTCATTTCGAGGACCTTTCAAGTGGATGGTGATGCCGCGGCGATGTGCATGCGGTTTCGGCGATGCCGGATCGTGCGAGGCTCACACCCGCAGCGCGCCGCGGAAGCCTCTGGCGGCATAGTACGACGGCGCGCCATTGTGGTAGACGAAGACCCTGCCGTAGCGCCGGTCGCCAAACAGGGCTCCACCCAGCGCCCTCACCTCGGGTGGCGTGGCGATCCAACTGGACGTTCTGGTGTCGAACTCGCCCAGCTCTTGCAGATCCCGATACAGCGCCTCGGTCAGAAGCTCGATGCCCATCGCAGCGGCCATCTCGACCGCGCTGGTTTCGGGCTTGTGCTCCTTCCTTGCCTCGCGCGCCTCGGCGTCGTAGCAGGTGCTTCTGCGCCCGATGGGGCTTTCCGCGGAGCAGTCGCAGAAGATGAACGGGCCGGAGGCCTTTTCATCGCCGGGCCGCCCCAAGATGAAAAGCGCCCCCTCGGCCGGTAGCGGACCCTGCGAAGCAGGGAAGCGTGGGGGCCATTTCTCCTGACCGATGACGTCGGGTTCGCCGCCGGTGGCTTCCATCCGCTGCAGCGCGCCGAGCACCCCAGGGTCTCTGTCGAGCCTGGCGCGCACACCTTTCCAGGCGATCCCGGCGTGCCGGTGCCTGTTCGCCTCGAAGCGGACCTGCAGCGCCTGGAGCAGCGCTTCGCGTTCCTTGGGCTTCATGGTCATCCGCATGATCGGTGGCTGGTTGACGATACTTCGACGGGCCGGTCTCGAAGCATGTAGAGGGCGGGGCCGTCGGGCGTGACGATGGTCCGGATTCTCCGGAATCCCGCCTTCTCGTAGCAGCGGATGGCTCGAAGATTGTGCGGCGCGGGGTCCGTCTGAATCCTGGAGACTTGCGAGTCGCTGAAGAGCAGATCGACCAGGGCGCCGACGAGCCGAGTTCCAAGCCCCTGCCCAAGAAGCTCGGGGTCGGCGATGGACTGGTCGATGCCGCGCACTCCCGGGTCTGTCTCGTCCTCCCACCATCCATCGCCGGCACCGAGCGCCACGTAGGACTGGGCATAGGCGAGCGGCCGGCCGCCGAGCAGGCCGATGTAGGGCGTCACCCGCTCCGCTGTCAGGATTCGCGGCAGGTAGCACTGCTGGACCTGCTGAATCGTGGGCCGCTCTCCACCCCACCCCACCACGATATGCGGGCGATTCAACTACTGGTGGAGCATCGGAAGATCGTGCTCCGCCATCGGGCGCAGGGTGACGGGTGCCTCGATCAGATTCATGGCGTGAACATCAGGGCATGCTGATCGCGATCTGCTTGAGTGGGTCGCCGTTCTCGATGAACAGCTTTCACAGGTCGGGCTAGATGAATGTTATCCCCGCGTCGGGCAAGACCTTTGCCATTTCTTCTCCGCGTCCGTCGATACCGGCTGAGCCATGGAGATGGAGAATGACCATTACCGGAAATGGGCCGCCGCCAAGTGGAATGCGAAGACTGCCGGGAACGGTGCTTGGAACGCTGGCACCAGGATAGAGCGGCTACCCCACCGTGGCAAACTCAACGACGTAGTTGTTGACGCAGAGGAAACCAGCGAAATGAAGAATGCAGAAGCGAACGCAAATGTGAACGTGATGCGTTTTAGAGTTTCCATGGTTCCCGCGACGAGGTGCAGCAAGCACCGCTTCAATCAGCGCAGGAACCGATAGGCCAGATAGGTCAACAGGGCCACCACCATCCAACCCCAGAAGGCCGAGTTTGAGCGCGGTACCTCTCCAGGCGACAGCCCCTTGTCGCGTGTGCTGGGTTTCCGATGTACCGGAGGGGAGGCCACAGGGTTTGCCGCAGCAGGGCCAGCCGGCCGCCGGGCCCTGGACTGTGCCGCCGCGCGCGAGCCGGCGCGCATGCGGACGAGCAGCTTGATCGCCTCGATGGGATGGCCGCGTTCAAACGCGGCCATCACCTCTGGAGGCAGGGGATCGGGAGGCTTGGCCATTCTTTCTCGGTGATGGTTTGGACCGGAGATACAGGCAGCAGGCCTGCCTGTACACCCCCTCGGAACTCACCGCGGCCCAGCGCTCGGCGCTGGGCCGCATGATGGTACGCGCATTGTCGTACACGCGTCATGCCGTAGTGACGACGATTTGAAACGGGCGCCACATCTCGGCCGGTGTTCGACAGGCGACGGCGGGACAACGCTTGGGATAAGCCGCGCCGCGAAGCGGCATCGGCTTGAATGACGCCACGCGAATACAGCTCGGGCAGCAGCCGTTACCTGGGGCGCTTCTCCAAGAGAGGTGACCGTTATCCGCGCATGTTGCTCACCCACGGCACGCGCAGCGTGCTCAGAGCGGCCAAGGTGGCCGAGGGTGCTGGCAAGGAGGTCTGCGGCATCCGCCGATGGGCGCTGGATGTGCAGGGCCGATCCAACCAACAGTTAGGCTGCACCCGGGAAAGCTGGGGCGAATGTCTCAGGCTGAACGCCACAGGCGTTGACCATGAACGACACCGCATGATAAAGCCCAGCCAACATGACAAGCTCGACGAGTTGTTCGGGCGCGAAGTGTGCCGAAAGCTTTGCCCACGTGGTGTCGTCGACGTGGCTCGAATCGTGAAGCTGATCGGCGAGTTCAATAACCAGTTGGTCTTCGACGGTCCAACAGTCGTCCGTGGCTTTCCCATGAACCGACGATCGGACTTGCGCTGGCGTCCATTGGGCTTTGACGCCAAAGCTGGCAATGTGAACACCCCACTCGTATTCAGCGCCGCAGCGCGCGCAAGTGCGCAGAATCATCAACTCGCGACTGCGAAGGGAAATGCTGCCTCGATCGAGTAAGCCACCAGCCATCATGCGCTGAAGAACGCGCGGATTCCTGGCAACCGTCCGGAAGAGAAGCAATGGAGGGGCTCCACGCATGAGCACGTCGAAGTCCGCCTGCACATCCGCCGGGTACGGTGGCTCGATTGGGGCAATACGGGGATTGAGCATTGTGTTCTCCTGAATCGGCAGAGATAGTTGCTTGTGCGGCCTAACGAATTGAGTTCACCTGCGGAAGCGGTCGAAGCGCGTTGTTGCACGTCAGGTGCAACGAGCGGTTGGCGTCGCTGCGCGCCTGCTGACATGGCGAACTCAACTCCTTCAAGCCAGATGCAAGCTCGGCGCGTCTGGCTAGCTCAGGAACTCCATGCCGTACTTCGCCGCAATTGCTCTGAAGTCAGTGGCTTCTCCGGGGCACGCCGGCAAACCACTGTCAACCATCGAAGTTGCCACCTCAGCAATGAAGGCATCAAAGATGCCACCTGGCGAACTGATGATCAGTTGGCGGCCTACCCTTGGCCCCACGCTTAGGAAACTGTGAGGTATGCCTCTGGGCACAAAGACTGTGTCTCCCGGCCCAAGCTTGAGCATCTGCTTATCCAATTGAAACTCGTAGTTCCCTTCGCAAATGATG
Source organism: Ottowia sp. (assembly GCF_016703145.1). Lineage (GTDB taxonomy): Bacteria > Pseudomonadota > Gammaproteobacteria > Burkholderiales > Burkholderiaceae_C > Ottowia. The sequence continues at coordinate 1,532,138 of NZ_JADJCO010000003.1, forward strand.
AACGTCTCGTCGTATGTCGGATGACGGTGCAGCGCGGCACCAGACTGAGGAGGTTCGATTGCCTCGCAAAGCGTGTAGCCACCTTCGTTGTGCTTGGCGGTGGTCGTGAAGATCATGGTCATTCGACCAATCTTATGAACTGTGCCCGTGCCCGGGGGAAAGTGCTGGGCTTGTACCATTTCATCCATAGTCGAGTTCGCCTTGTTGGTGGGTTCGCTTGGCAACACCAGATTTTGGTATAGAAGAAGTGCTTGGGTTGGGAGGGGCCTCATCTTCGACTACCCATTGAGGATTCCACACGATCTCCCAGAGATGCCCATCGGGGTCTTGAAAGTATCCACCGTAGCCACCCCAGAAAGTGTCCTGCGCCTGCTTGACGATGGTGGCACCACACCGCTCTCGCTTGCTTCATCACTGCGTCGACTGCTGCCTTGGAGTCCACATTGTGGCCGATTGACAGTTCTGTTGCGCTGGGCGGCCCGAGTGGAAGCGTCGAGTCGTGCGCAAGGCTTTTCCGGGGATAAAGAGCAAGTTTCAAGCCGCCTTCCAGATCGAAAAATACGACCGAGCCATGCACGAACTCGGTTCCGATGATCCCCTCTGTTTCCAGCCCAAGTCCTTCGCGATAGAAACGCAGCGATCTTTCAAGATCATCGACGCCAAGGGTGAGCACCTTAATGCGCGGCTTCATGCGGTAACTCCTTTTTTAGAAGGCATGACGTGTGACTTAAGCGGCCTGCCGAAGGTAGGTCCGCTTGAAGGAGGGGTCAGGCATCACCCGGCCGCAATTCAACCTCGCCCTCAATTTCGACGGGTATCCGGAAAGGCAGCTCTGCCAGGCCGACTGCGCTACGCGCATGAGTTCCATGCTCTTGGCCGAAAACGCTGACGATGAGGTCAGTGAAGCCATTGATAACCGCCGGCTGGCGTGTGAATCCTGGGGCGGAGTTGACCATTCCGAAGACCCGGGTCCAGCAGGCGATGCGTGAAAGTGAACCAAGTTGTCTTTTCAGACTTCCGAGGATGGCCATTCCTGTGAGGCGTGCGGCAATATAGGCTTGGTCTTCGCTGACCTCTGAGCCGACCTTTCCCAACGGTTGAGCCAAGCTTCCGTCCGTGTTTGTCGGGCCGTGGCCGGAGATGATTGCCCTGGTACCGACTATGCGCACCCACGGAAACGGCAGTGTGACGCCCGGTGGCAATTGGAGCGGCGCAGGAAGAACAAGGCCGAGCTCAGCGAGGCGGTCTTCTGGTGTTGACACGGGGTGGTTCCTTGGGTAGGTTTTTGTGCTGCTCGCTGCTCGCTGCTCGCTGCTCGCTGCTCGCCGCTCATGCGAGTGAGCCATGGTCGCCGCAAACAGACAAGGCCTGGCCCGAGATGCTTGCTCCAGCCGGCGTGGCAAGAAACAAGGCCATGTTTGCGACGTCTTGGGCGCCGACCATGCGTCGGAGCGAAATCGTTGATACGAACTGCTCGCGGGACGCTTCGAAGTCGATACTTGCAGCCGCAGCCCGGGCGCTGATGACCTGATTCACTCGCTCGCCTTCGACGACTCCGGGTTGGATTGCGTTGACCCGTATGTTTGAAGGGCTGAGTTCAATCGCGAGGCTCTTTGTGAATCCGACGACAGCCCACTTCGCCGCTGAGTATGGCGTACGCAATGGATATCCAAGCCGGCCCGCGATAGAAGACAGGTTGATGATGCCGCCACCGCCGGCAGCCTTCAGCAAGGGGACAGCGCGGCGCGTGCAGTAGAACATGCCGTTGAGGTCAATGGCGATCGTCCGATCCCATTCCAGAACGCTGATATCTTCGACCCTTGCGGTTGGCCCGACGATGCCGGCGTTGTTGATCAGGACGTCAAGACCACCCAAGAACAAGGCTGCTGTATCGAATTGTTCGTCGACCTGCGACGGAACCGCCACATCAGTGACGGCAGTTCCAACCTGCGGATGTTCGGCACGGAACTTGGACAATGCCTGGGCATCGATATCGCAAACGAATACCTTGGCACCAGCCTCGTGAAAAGTGGACGCAAAGGCGCAACCGATTCCCGCCGCACCGGCTGTGACGAGGACCCGCAGTCCCTGAGCGGACGTATTCATCTTCGGTACCTCCGACTGTTGCGTTTTCAGATGCCTAACGAATTAAGCCATGGCGCGAAGTGGCGTCGGCTTGACTGATGGGATGGACTCCCCCGTTTGTTTGCGCGAAATTCGCGCTCTGGTCTTCATTGGCGTGGGGATCAGGTCTTCAACAAACGTAAGGAGTCCGACATGAATGCTACAACCGTTGCTGTCGATTTGGCCAAGTCCGTGTTCCAACTCGCCGTGGCCGATGAACACTGGAAAGTCATCGACACCCACCCTGGCCCGACAGAGCCGGGCCTGCACCACGCTGCTCTCGATTCCGGGCATTGGCCTGCTCACGGCCACCGCCCTGGTGGCGGCCACTTCGGGCGATGTGACGCACTTCAAGGATGCGCGCCACTTTGCCAGTTGGTTCGGGCTGACGCCGCGTGAACACTCTTCGGGCAATTCGCGCTTTCTGGGCTCGATCTCCAAGCGCGGCGACCGCTATCTGCGCATGCTGCTCACGCACGGCGCCAGGAGCGTGTTGCGCGCGGCCAAGGTGGCTGAAGGCGCAGGCAAGGAGGTGGGGGGCGTGCGTCGCTGGGCATTGGATGTGCAGCGTCGCTCGAACCACAACAAGGCGGCCTGTGCGCTGGCCAACAAGCTTGCGCGCATCTGCTACGCGACGCTCAGGGACAAGACGCCGTTTGGCGAGTCTGACCGCCTGAGCAGAAAGATCACCCGCGAGAGCTTTGTGATGCCCGCCTGAGTGGCAGGCGCACCCATCGAACAGTCGTCACATGAAAGATTTTTGTTCCCCCCACGCCGCTTGCGACGAGATTGATTGACCCACATGGCCAACCGGGCACTCCCCAGACCGTCTGACGCCGATAACTCTTCCGGCAGCTTGCCTGCCGCTTGTATTGATTGGCGCGCCGGTCCCGCAGATTCCATGCTGGCACGGACCACCACAGAGTCCACAACAGATGCCGGATATGCGACTGCAGGCGTTTCCCCAACAGCCAGAACATCAATCAGTTTCTTGCCTTTGGTGGGGAGTCCATATACGAGGGGTTAGGCCCCGCCCACGCTAGCGCTGTTGGGAAAGAAAGGTGAACATTCTCGATGTCGCCTCCTTCGTGACCTGCTCGTTGTACGCATAGCCGCGTGCCGGAAAGCTCGGCTTGTCCCAAGCGTGAGTGGCACCTGGAAAGACGTGCCAATGAACTGGGCTGCCTGCTGCCTTCATCTCATTCAAGAGAGGAAAACAAGACGCCGGAGGCAACTCTTGATCGAGTTCGCCAAGGAGCATTAGAACTGGACGGTCTGAGTCTCTGAGCAGTAGTTGGTATTTGTTCTCGAATGAACAACTGGAGTAGTTTGAAACCGTTGCAGTGAACCGCGAACTTGAGCCAACGACGGTTGCGCTTTGTGGCGAAGCTAGCATAGTGGCGATGATCGCCCCCCAGCTATAGCCCACCTGGTAGATGCGAGATTTGTCGACGAAGGGCTTTACCGAAAGGGACGCCAGCGCAGCGTAGGCATCAGCTACGCCAGCAGACCCGCTGAGGACGCGGGCAGCACAGTTCTCAAATCCGCGAGGTCCGAAGCTGTCTACGACAAGCACTACATAGCCCTGTTGAAGAATTTCCTGGGCGTGCTGCTTGATGTGGGGGTTCTTTACGCCACCACATGAGTGCATGAGAACGACCGCTGGGAACGGTCCTGCTCCTGGTGGCTTGAAAGTCGAATTGGCAATGTCTGTAAACATTCCGATTGACTCCTTGGTCTCACCGCTGAAGGTCACTGGCTTGAAGTCAAGTGGCGGCAGGAATTGAGCCCGGAGGTCCTGCGAGTAGGCCTCAGCAGAGCACACGGCAACGAGGGCCGAGAGAAGCAGTGAGTTCAGCCGAGTATTTGAGAACATGAGTTGCTCCGAGATTGTTGCAGTGACGAATGGCGGTCAAGGTGGTATCCAAGCGCGCATAGAAGCGTGTGACGGAGAGAAGAATGGTGCCGGTGGGGACTACCGCCCTGAGTTCAGCCGCCGCCGTAGGCGGTCGGCTGCGACGAACAGTTAGACCCGAAGGCCAGAAGGGGGCGCACAGCCTTGAAGACGGGCGCGGCCCACGAAAAAGCGCTGCGCCACGGAAGCGGCGCAACGCTGCAAGAATGATAGCTGGTAGCATTTGCTGCACAAGCGCTATAGGCCAAAAATGCTTGAAACTGGCGCTGCGAATGCAGGCGAAGCCCGGCGCAGCGCCAAAACCCCAAAGGAGAAACCTGTGAGAAAGGCAAAGCGCTGGAATAAATGCTGGCCTGCATAAAGCGGAATATGAAGGGGCTAACGGCCAAGCGTCAGCGGATGCCGCAGGCGATCCGCTGGAGCGACGTGCTAGCCTTGTTCATTTCCATATCTCTCGAAGAAATGTGGCTTGAAAAGCCAACACCCGGTCTCGAGTTGCCCTGTCAAGGACGTGTCCCTTTCCCTCAAGCGCCACGAGCTCGCACCGGCCTCCTAGCGCTCGCGCTTGCTCGCAGAAGGCCTTGCTGCGCTCGATCGGAGTGGTCGGATCCGCATCGCCCTGCATGATGAGGGTGGGAGAAATCCTCTTCGTCAAAGTGTGCATTGGCGAGAAAGATGCGGGTTTCCCGTGCCCCTTCATCAGCTGACGAAACAGCCCATCTGAGACGGCGTCTACTACAGGCGAAACAAGCAGCAGAGCGTCGGGTCCGCCGTTACCGGCGCTACCTTCTGCAGAGCCGCAGCCAACCGTCGCTGCAGACGCTACGAGTTGTCCACTCGACGATATTCCCCAAAGTGCGATCTTTGATGGTGCGAGGCCAAGCGTTTCGGCATTCTTTCTAAGAAAGGCGAGCGCGTGGCACACATCGGAGAAAGATTCGACCGGCGAGTTCGCCGCATCCGCCAATCTGTATTCAACGATCACAGATACAAACCCGTTCTCAGAAAAGTATTGTGCTGGCCTGAAGAGCTGTTCGGGGCTGCCGCGCGACCATGCTCCGCCTTGCACCATGAGGATGGCTGGCCGCGCTGTACCAGCGAGAACCGTGGGCGAAAACGTGAATATTCGGAGGTCGTGATTCGCAACGTTGCGGTATACCGACGCGCTCGGTGCTGCGATCTGGTTCGTAACGTCTCCTGCGGCTTGTAATGATGCTGCGAGAGTTATTCCAGCCAGAAGCCCGTGAAATAAGCGTGATCTCATGACAATCTTCGGCTAACGTTTGAGGTAAGCGGCTGGCTGTAAGCCAGTCCGCTTGACCGTCGGGTTAGGATATGCTGAGGGAACCAATTCAGTTCACCGGGCTATGAGCACTTTTCTAGGAATTCAGACGGGCTCATGATCTTCAGTCCTAAACATTCAAAATATATGGCTCTCTTGGTGATATGAAGATAGTCTTTAGTGTCTAGCGTGATAAAAACCTCTCGCTTATCCGCGTAGTGATCACGTAATGCGTCGTAATCTCCGATCTTGTTGGATAACCTATTTCCGATGGACGACTTTGGAAGATTGGTTGGATCTTTTCCAACGATCTTCGAGAAGTTCGCCATTTCCTCTGGGTTGCGCGTGGTGAAGCCGCCACTAAGCTTATCGAGGCCATCTAGTCTGGAAAAACCAAGGCGAAATCCAGAGCCAATTATCTCTATGTCATATTTTTCGATGATCATGCGCATCTCTTTTCTCTGTTCGTCACGCATATCGCAGGTATCTGGATCAAAAATTCGATTGGATACGTAAGCTCGAACTTTTCCTTCCAGATGCCACTGGAGAATTTTTTCAACTGCAGTCGCCTCTCTTGTCCTGTCTAAAAGTGACAGCATTAGTCCAGTATCAAGAGTCACGGTCACTAACGGATCCACTTCAAAGGCTCCTAACGTTTGACTTCAGCGGACGCCGAAGGCGGTCCGCTGGAAGGAACTGTTAGGCGGCTGCCCATACTGCTAGTAGGACACTTCGACACCTATGGCCCTCTCTTGATCGTGACTCCAATTCTTAAACGTATAGCAGACGACATCCCCTCGAGGCGTAGAGTCCACAGCCGGCCCAGTGACGGCAGCCCAATTCTGAGGATCGATCGTTTCCGGGAGCCCGGAGGGTAGGTCGCCCTTCCAGTCGATAGGGGTTATGGAGCCTCGCGCCGTGAAGTTGGCTCCTTGAGGGACAACGACGCAGAGATCGACGCACATAGATTGATTCAAGCGTCTCGTATTGAACGGATCGTTTCCAAGACCGAGTGATGCCGTCGCCTTGCCCACGGCATCCAATCCTTTGTCGACAATCTGCTGACCCAAGTTCTTCGCTTGTTGATCAGGCGTGCACGGAGGATTGTGCTTCGAAGCAGATGTTCCAGTTGCTGGCACCTTTCCCCTTGCGAAGACCTTCCCCGCCTCCGCGTGGGTCGTAAGAATAAGTGACAGGCTCGCAATCGCAATCACATACTTTGCATCCATGATGATTTGTCCTTAGAGGGGATCCGCCGTTCCTTGATCGATGAGCGACGCCGGCGTGTGCGCCGATCATTAGACTTTTCCACGTACCGCCGCGGGAGGCATCACCAACTTTGATGACGATGATGCGATCCGGAGCAGCGGCCTAACGAATAAGTTCAGCCGACGCCGTAGGCGGTCGGCTGCGACGAATGGTTAGAAATGATCGACTACTGGATTTTCATGGCTTCCAAAGCATCCTTGATTGGGATAAAGAAGTTAATTCCTTGCGGCGATCTGTTTATTTGCACTCCTGATACGGCAATCCCGACCGCTTCGCCTGACCCATTAACTAGGGGGCCGCCACTATTTCCCGGCAGTACATTGACGTCACTTTGGATTAATGTTTTGTTATCTTCTTTTCTGACATTGCTGACAACCCCGCGGGAAAGAGTTGCATCTAAATTTTCCGAAAGAGGGCTGCCAAGCGCATAAACATCCGTGCCGATTGATGGTAGAGCACGTTGCAATTTGAAATGACGCGGTAAACTCGCTGGAACTTTTATGACCGCCACATCATATGCAGAGTTATAAGCAATAACATCCCCGCTGATTTCAAAGCCAGCACCGAGTTTTACGACAACCTTATCTGATTCTCCGATGACGTGATGATTGGTCAGGATGAGGTTCTCGCCAATTGCAAAACCACTGCCATGGCCGTTCCCGGCGAAGATCGTCACCACGCCTTCCTTCCACTCATCCGCCTGTTTGTGAAAAGGCTTCGATTTTCCAGGGGTGATGATAAAGCCATCGGCCGTTTTGAATGTCGTTTCTTTGACTGTTTCGCCGCCACGAACAACTATATTTCGAAATTTTTCATCGGCCAGAAGATTTCGTGCTGCCTGAGTGAATGCATTAATAATTATTGGATCAATGCCTCCTTCTTGGCTTTCTGAAGACTTGAACGAGCCCTCGGTGGTGACAGCGTGAACAACGGCTCGATCAAGTTTGGAATAAATTTGCCACTCAACCTTTATGAAGGACTCTCCTTTTGAACTGGAAAAATTACCAAAACCAGCCATAGGGAAACAGACATTTGATTTTAATTCTTTCACCAGACCGGCAATCAATATTTCAGATTTCCAACTTGACGGATCTTCAAATAGCGCATTTGTATCTCCAACCGTTTTAAAAGAGTATTTTTCTAACTCCTCTTTAAAGGCATCGGTAAAGTCGTCTGAGTCGAGTTTTAATCGTCCGCCTTTCCAATTTAGATCGGCTTGAGGTACGCATAATAAGCCACCCTGTAATGCTCCAACGTGTTCACCCCGCTTCAATCGCACGACAACTTTGGATAGTTGAATTGGCTTTGAATTTGCTGCTGCTTTTAGATCAAGTTGCTGTACTTGTTTGTCTTGAACATCCTTAATTACAGCAGAGGTTCCGCAGCCTGCTAGTGTTGTAGCGGTAAGCGCATAAATAAATAGTTTTTTCATCTGAGTTTTCATGTGGATAAACCTAACGGCCAAGGTAAGCGGCCCGCAGAATGCGGGTCCGCTTGACCGCAGAGTTAGACCCGAAGGCCAAAAGGGGGCGCCCTGCCTTGAAGACGGGCGCAGCCCACGAAAAAGCGCTGGGCCACGGAAGCGGCGCAGCGCTGCAAGAAGGATAGCTGGTGGCGCTTGCTGCACAAGCGCTGGAGGCCCAAAAGGCTTGAAAGCCTTTGGAACAGGGCGGAGCGCTGGAACAGGTGGCTGCGCGCATAGAGCGGGTGATGGGACTAACGTCCAAGCTCAGGGGCGCGCCGCTTGCGGCGCGTCCCTTGGAGCGCAGTGTTAGCCATTTTTCTTTCCGCGAGCTTTGACCAGCTTGTAGGCAGCTACGGCAATGCCGCCTGCCGCAACTACACCACCGCCAATTGCAGCGGGCACCGCCCATGCTGGAGCTGTACCGATGCCCAGAACTGCCAGCGCGGGGCCAGCCCAGCCACCAATGGCTGCACCAGCCGTGGCGAATGGAACTGTGGCTGCCATACCTACGCCGCCGGTTGCCAAGCCGACACCAGAACCAAAAACTCCCCCGGCGACACCGCCTATGGCAGCGCCAACAGCGCTGATTGTTCCAGTCGCTGATGCGCCTGCTGCGACAACTCCCGCAGCCGAGGCGGCTGAACCACCGGCGATTGCGACGCCAATGATTGAATTCTCGATCTTCTTCGAGGGCGGATGGTTGTTGTTGTCGTTGTCTGTGCTGTTGCTTGTGTCACTCATCTTTAGTCTCCCTTCCAGTTTTTGATGTCGCACAGTGCGGCTGCGTTGTCTTTCTTTTCGCCGATAGTCGCAGTGAGGCATTTGAGCGCTTCGGACTTGTATATCAGCGGGTTAATCACAGACTTACGAATTTGACACTTGTGTTGAGACTGGAGATTCAGGCTAATTTGTATAACCTGAAGATGGTTGTTCGCGGCTATGTACCGTGCGGCCTGTTGCATCGCTCCTTTGTCAAACACATCACCCTCCGCAAGGGTAAGCGCAACCTGCCTAATGCTATTGTCGATGGTCGTGTCGAGTTCCTGGCAAATTGGTTCAGGTGGCTTGGTACACGCGGTTTGTGAGATGGCTACAGCGATCAAGAGTGCAATGGTGCGGCTCATAGTGGCTCCGTGTCGAAATGGCTAACGGCCAAGGTAAGCGGCGGCGAAGCCGTCCGCTTGACCGCAGAGTTAGACCCGAAGGCCAAAAGGGAGCGCCCAGCCTTGAAGACGTGCGCGGCCCATGAAAAAGCGCTGGGCCACGGAAGCGGCGCAGCGCTGCAAGAATGATAGCTGGTGGCGCTTGGCTGGCAAGCGCTGGAGGCCAAAAAGGCTAGAAAGCCTTTGGAACAGGGCCGAGCGCTGAAATAAGTGGCTGCGCGCATAGAGCGGGTGATGGGACTAACGGCCAAGGTAAGCCGACCGCCGTAGGCGGGTCGGCTTGACCGCAATGTTAGACCCGAAGGCCGAAAGGGAGCGCCCAGACTTGAAGACGGGCGCGGCCCACGAAAAAGCGCTGCGCCACGGAAGCGACGCAGCGCTGCAAGAATGATAGCTGGTGGCGCTTACTGCACAAGCGCTGGAGGCCAAAAAGGCTTGAAACTTGCGCAGTGCAGACAGGCGAAGCCCGGCGCAGCGCCAAAACCCCAAAGGAGAAACCTTTGAGATTGGCGAAGCGCTGGAATAAATGCTGGCCTGCATAAAGCGGAATATGAAGGGACTAACGTTTGAGCTAACCGGACCGTTGCGGCGTGTGGCTAAAGGCCCAGAATGAAATGGCGGGCCTTTGGCCGCACGCCGCAATGGGTCCGGTTGAGCGAATGGTTAGGCCTCGCCGTTCTTGCCGTTTGATGGCGAAAGGTAAGAAGCTACCGTCGCCTTGATCTGATCCGCGTAGTTGAAGATGTCTTCTACTGCATCCAGTTCAACAACGGCTTCTTCTCGCTTGTCATTGAAGGTTCCAAGTCTCAGTTTCTGGGTGTTGTTGAAACGAAGCCTGCAGATTGCTTTTCTATTGTTGTCATCTAACAGAATTGCACAGTAGCTCTGAGCATCGCGCATGAATATTCTCTTGGCCGGAACGACGCCTCGCAAAATCGCTCGTACGGTGTGAAATGCTTCCAGCTCTTCCGGCGAAGTAATAACTGCTGGTTCTGACGGTGCAGCCGCCGCTGATTGGGTTTCGGCTGAAGGTTGTTGGGTCTGCATTGGTGTGCGATCAGTGATAGTGATTGACTCGGGCGCCATTGCGCCCTTAAGCCGTTCATTTATTTTCTCACCAATCAATTGTTCAAAAGCTCGCTTGGTGATTGCGGTAAACTGATCTCTGATCTGAGGTGTGAATCGTTTAGCACCAAGCAACTCCGACGAAGCCAATCGTACGAATTCTTCTGTTGGACTTGTCATCCACTCCGCGAGTTTCGATTGAATCACGCGGGTGTATTTGAGTTCGTTTGCGGTGGTTAATATTGTGTCAAGATCGAAGGCAGCCTTCGCAAATTTCTTGAGTTCTTCAACATCCCGCTCCTTGAAGTCCAGTATATTGAACTCGAAGAACGGCTTCTCATCCATCTTGTTCGGCTGTTCCAAGTCAGTGAAGAAGCGGTAGGTAAGTCCGTTTGTGAGAACACCGAATCGGGCTGCTGTTACATGGAAGTATCTAAATAACTGGGCTGCGTGATTGATGCTTAGATCGCCGCCACTCTTCTTGCATTCGAACAAGATTATCGGTTTTCCATCCCTTAGAATTGCGTAATCAACTTTCTCGCCTTTCTTGGTCCCAATATCAGCTATTAGTTCGGGCGTGACTTCAAGCGGATCAAATACGTTGTATCCAAGAATTTGGATGAACGGCATGATCATGGCGTTCTTGGTCGCCTCTTCCGTTTGGATCAAATCTTTGGTTGTTGTAACCCTGGACGCAAGTACCCGCAGCTGATCGATAAAGTCCATCATTCCTCCGTTGTGATTTGAGTTGGCTGTTGAAAAGTGCGGTGTATTGCCGCGGTTGAAATTGCGAGGCCTAACGTTTGAGCTAACCGGCACATTGTGGTGTGACGGCATTTGACCCAGAATGAAATGGCGGGGCAAATGCCGGCACGCCGCAATGTGTCCGGTTGAGCGAATTGTTAGGCCTCGCCTTCGAGGTGCTGGCAGCCCATGACCAAAGCCATCTCTTGATACAAAGCAACTGCTTCGTCTAAATTTCCGGAATCTATTGCAGCCACACACTGAAGCACAACGCCCCAAACGTAGTCCAGCTCGGTCTTGTTCTTTAGATCGGCAACGATCCTTGGAGCAGTTTCGTAATAACTCGCAACAAGACTTCTACCTTCTGGAGATCGCATCATGTATGAGTCGCGAAGCATGCGAAGTGTCTGCAACTCGTGGCAGTCGTCCGGTCGACCCATGTGTTCACATGCTGCCGTTGTCAGATAACACTTAGATTTCTTTGAGCTACCTGCGTCGCTCCGCTTTGCTCGCCACTGGCCGTCAGTGTTGCGTGACCGGTTCTGTCCGCGAGTCGGACCTGACTTCACGACGGGACCTCCAGTGTCTTTTGGTGACTTTGAATTCTTCTTCGATCCGAACATTGCATTTCTCCAAGGGTGGATGGGTTGCGGGATGCGGCCTGCGAGGCCTAACAAATGAGTTCAGCCGCCGCCGTAGGCGGTCGGCTGCGACGCATAGTTAGATATTGATAGGAAAACTATTCTGCTACGCACTTGAAGCGAATTTCTGTTTTTGGAAAATTACCAAGGATGTAAGGCGGCTTGGCGTCAATTGTTTCTATGATTTCAACAGCCTTGCCTGTTTTTTTGCACTGATCGAATGCTTCTTTCATCGCTTCTGCTTTGAGAGTTCCCATGCCAGTGAACCCAGTGGCGGCTTGTCGAGAGACCATATAGGTATTGCTGCCCATTTGTACAACGCCGGAGTTGGCAGCGCATCCTGAGATGGTTGCAAGTGTGAAGAGTAGAAACGAGGTTGTGATGTTGTTTTGCATGCTTTGATTTAAGAAGGATTGAAAATCTAACGCCCTGATTTCAGTCGCCGCTGTGGGTGGTCGCTTGCGACGAATAGTTAGGATCGCGTTATTTGATTTCATAGCGAACGTAGCCGTTCCACTCGTCAATTGCATTTTTGGCTGCACGTTTGTGATTTTCTACGGCCTCATTCTGCTCATCCACGAAGTCACTAATGCATTGTTTGTAGCGCGCAACATCGTCTTTAAACTGCTCCACTTCCCAGTTGCTGGTGAATTTGTACGGTTTTATTGGCTTGCGACACGAGTGAGACGGTAAATAATTGTCTGCGTATACAGAACCTGATGCTAAAGCAAGGATTAAGGTAAAGTTTTTAACTGCAACCGCATAAATAAAATTTAATTAAGACTAGCGCCCTGAATTTAGCCGGCGTTGTAGACGGTCGGCTGTGACAAAAATTTAGAAACGATAAGGCTATGAATAAAACTTCACATAAATAAACATGCCAACCCAAGGGGCGATGGCGAGAATCACAAAAAATCCTTTAACAAACGCTGATTTCCCCGAGCTACCTCGGTCAAGTTTATTTGTGATGTTTAGCGAAAATTTATATATCAAACGAAGAATAAAAAGTACTAGCAGCATTGCTAGCGCTTGTCCGATGACTTGTGCCATTTGAGCCTCTAACTAGAATTAGACGACGCCCGGGCGGGGCGTCATCGTCAGATAAGATCGTAGCACCCCACACCGCCTACAGGAAAGCCCCAAGGTACCTGCCGTTTAGGCAAACCTAAAATTCTGCGGATGGCAAGCCTCTTGGATGCGCCCACCGACACGCCGCGCCAGCCCAAGCTGCTGGAGCGCCTGCGCATTCACCTGCGGACGCGGCACTACAGCATCCGCACGGAAGAAGCCTATATCGACTGGGCGCGACGCTTCATCCTGTTCCACGGCAAGCGCCATCCGCAAGAGATGGGCGCGGCGGAGGTCGAGGCGTTTCTGAGCCACCTGGCGGTGGATCGGCAGGTGTCGGCCTCCACGCAGAACCAGGCGAAGGCGGCGATTCTGTATTTGTACAAGCAGGTGCTGGGCATGGAATTGCCCTGGCTCGATGAGGTGGTGCAGGCCAGGCGGCCCCGGCGCTTGCCGGTGGTCTTGACGCCCGGAGAGGTGCGCGAGTTGCTGCTGCACGCCGAAGGCACGGCGGGGCTGGTGGCGCAGGTGCTGTATGGCACGGGCATGCGGCTGATGGAGGCGCTGCGGCTGCGCGTGAAGGACGTGGAGTTCGCGCGGCGCGAAATCGTGGTGCGCGAGGGCAAGGGCAACAAGGACCGGGTGACGGTGCTGCCCGAGAACCTGATCGCCCCCTTGCAGGCGCAGTTGCAAAAGGCGCGGGTTTTGCACGAGAAGGATCGGGCCGCCGGTTTGCCGGGCGTGTATTTGCCGCATGCGCTGGCGGTCAAATACCCGGATGCGGACAAGAGCTGGGCATGGCAGTGGGTGTTTCCGTCGCCGGTGCGCGCGCTGGACCCGCGCCCGGATGCGCGCACGGGCCAGGCGCTGGAGCGGCGCCACCACCTGTACCCCGAGTCGGTGCAGCGCGTGGTGCGCGGGGCGGCGCAGCGGGCGCGGATTGCCAAGCCGGTGTCGCCGCACGTGTTGCGCCATTCGTTTGCCACGCACTTGCTGCAAGCAGGTTATGACATCCGCACGGTGCAGGAGCTGCTGGGGCATGCGGATGTGAGCACGACGATGATCTACACCCATGTCCTCAACATAGGCGGGCGTGGCGTGCTGAGCCCGCTCGACGCGCTATGAATCCGTCCGCCAGCCGCCCGCACCAGCCCCTGGCCGAGCGCCTGCGCCCGCGCCGCCTGGGCGAGGTGGTGGGCCAGCAGCACCTGCTGGGCGAGGGCATGGCGCTGCGCATCGCCTTCGAGTCGGGCCAGCCGCACAGTTGCATCCTGTGGGGGCCGCCCGGCACGGGCAAGACCACCATCGCGCGGCTGATGGCCGATGCGTTCGACGCGCAGTTCATCCCCATCAGCGCGGTGCTGGGCGGCGTCAAGGACATCCGCGAGGCGGTGGAGCTGGCGCAGAAGGCGCGTGACAGCCTCACGCCGCAGAGCACCATCGTGTTCGTGGACGAGGTGCACCGCTTCAACAAGAGCCAGCAGGACGCCTTCCTGCCGCACGTCGAAAGCGGGCTGTTCACCTTCATTGGTGCCACCACCGAGAACCCGTCGTTCGAGGTCAACTCGGCCCTGCTGTCGCGCGCGGCGGTGTACGTGCTGCAACCGCTCACCGACCAGGATTTGAAGGAAATTCTGGCCCGAACCCAGGCCAGACAAGCGCCGACAGCTATCGAAAAAGAAGCGACCGAGCGCCTCGTCGCCTACGCCGACGGCGACGCCCGGCGCCTGCTGAACACGCTGGAGACGCTGTTCGTCGCCGCCCGCGCCGAGCGCCTGGACGTGATCACCGACGCCTGGCTGCTGAAGGTGCTGGGCGAGCGCATGCGCCGCTACGACAAGGGCGGCGAGCAGTTCTACGACACCATCAGCGCGCTGCACAAGTCGGTGCGCGGCAGCGACCCGGATGCCGCGCTGTACTGGTTCGCGCGCATGCTCGACGGCGGTGCCGACCCGCGCTACCTGGCGCGCCGGCTGGTGCGCATGGCCAGCGAGGACGTGGGCCTGGCCGACCCGCGCGCGCTGCGCCTGGCGCTGGACGCCGCCGAGGTGTACGAGCGCCTGGGCTCGCCCGAGGGCGAGCTGGCGCTGGCCGAGTGCCTGGTCTACCTGGCCGTGGCGCCCAAGAGCAACGCCGTCTACAAGGCCTTCGGCGCCGCCAAGGCGTTCGTCAAGCAGGACGCCACGCGCCCCGTGCCCCTGCACCTGCGCAACGCGCCGACCCAGTTGATGAAGCAGCTCGACTACGGCAAGGGCTACCGCTACGCGCACGACGAGGAGGGCGCCTTCGCCGCCGGCGAGCGCTACCTGCCCGAGGGCATGCCGCCGCAGGACTTCTACCAGCCCGCGCCGCGCGGACTGGAGATCAAGATCGGCGAGAAGCTGGCCGAGCTGCGCCGCCGCAACCGCCAGGCCGGGGGCGGCTGAGTCCGGCGTCGCACCCATCCGGGGCGCCGGGGGAGAGGGAAAACCCCGGTGCCGCACCAACCTGGCGCGAACCCGCCCTTCGCTAGAATCACCGGCACCAAAACCCGCTGAGGAGGAACACCTGGCGGGTTTTTTGCTAGGTGGTCGTGGGGTGCTCACAAAGCGCCCGGCGGCGCGCCAGTGGACAACGCCAGCCTGGCGACAACGGGCTCGGGCCCAGGAGGAACGGATTTATGGAAGTCTTGCTTCAGCAGATCATCAACGGTCTGGTCCTGGGCAGCATGTATGCCTTGATCGCGCTGGGCTACACGATGGTGTACGGCATCATCCAGCTCATCAACTTCGCCCACGGCGAGGTGCTGATGGTGGGGGCGCTCACCGCCTGGTCGGCCATCGGGCTGATGCAGGCCGGCATGCCGGGCGCGCCCGGCTGGCTCATCCTGATCCTGGCCATGGTCATCGCCTGCGTGGTGGCCGCCGCGCTCAACTTCGTGATCGAGAAGGTGGCCTACCGGCCGCTGCGCAACAGCCCGCGCCTGGCGCCGCTGATCACCGCCATCGGCATGTCGATCCTGCTGCAGACGCTGGCGATGATCATCTGGAAGCCCAACTACAAGCCCTTCCCCACGCTGCTGCCCAGCGCGCCGTTCAACGTCGGCGGCGCGGTGATCACGCCGACGCAGATCATGATCCTGAGCGTCACCGCGGTGTCGCTGGCCGTGCTGATGTACCTGGTGCACTACACCCGCATCGGCCGCGCCATGCGCGCCACGGCCGAGAACCCGCGCGTGGCGGGGCTGATGGGCGTCAAGCCCGACGTGGTGATCTCCGCCACCTTCATCATCGGCGCCATCCTGGCGGCCATCGCCGGCGTGATGTACGCGTCCAACTACGGCACGGCGCAGCACACCATGGGCTTCCTGCCGGGGCTCAAGGCCTTCACGGCGGCGGTGTTCGGCGGCATCGGCAACCTGGGCGGCGCGGTGCTGGGCGGCATCCTGCTGGGGCTGATCGAGGCCATCGGCTCGGGCTACATCGGCTCCCTCACGGGCGGCCTGCTGGGCAGCCACTACACCGACATCTTCGCCTTCATCGTCCTGATCGTCATCCTCACGCTGCGGCCCTCCGGCCTGCTGGGCGAGCGCGTGGCGGACCGGGCCTGACGCACGGGAGGACCGCGACATGACGCAAAAAAGCAAACTGATCGCCTTCGTGCTGTGCGGCATCGGCCTGCTGGTGCTGCCGCTCATCCTGCAGCAGTTCGGCAATGCCTGGGTGCGCATCGCCGACATCGCCCTGCTGTACGTGATGCTGGCGCTGGGCCTGAACATCGTGGTGGGCTACGCCGGCCTGCTGGACCTGGGCTACGTGGCCTTCTTCGCCGTCGGCGCCTACATGTACGCGCTGCTGGCCTCGCCGCACCTGACCTCCACCTTCCCGGCGCTGGCGGCGATGTTCCCCACGGGCTTCCACACCTCGCTGTGGCTGGTGATCCCGCTGGCGCTGGCGCTGGCCGGCGTGGTGGGCGTGCTGCTGGGCGCGCCCACGCTCAAGCTGCGCGGCGACTACCTGGCCATCGTCACGCTGGGCTTCGGCGAGATCATCCGCATCTTCCTGAACAACCTGGACCACCCGTACAACATCACCAACGGCCCCAAGGGCGTGAGCCAGATCGACTCGGTCAAGATCCTCGGGCTGGACCTGGGCAAGAAGGTGGACGTCGGCGGCTTCGAGATCGCCTCGGTCACGCTGTACTACTACCTGTTCCTGGTGCTGGTGCTCTTCACCGTGGTCATCTGCCAGCGGCTGCAGGACTCGCGCGTGGGCCGCGCCTGGATGGCCATCCGCGAGGACGAGATCGCCGCCAAGGCCATGGGCCTGAACACGCGCAACCTCAAGCTGCTGGCCTTCGGCATGGGCGCCTCGTTCGGCGGCGTGTCGGGCGTGATGTTCGGCGCCTTTCAGGGCTTCGTGTCGCCGGAATCGTTCAGCCTGATGGAGTCGGTGATGATCGTCGCCATGGTGGTGCTGGGCGGCATCGGCCACCTGCCGGGCGTGATCCTGGGCGCCGTGCTGCTGGCCGCGCTGCCCGAGGTGCTGCGCTACGTCGCCGGGCCGCTGCAGGCCATGACCGACGGGCGGCTGGACTCGGCCATCCTGCGCCAGTTGCTGATCGCGCTGGCCATGATCGTCATCATGCTGCTGCGCCCGCGCGGGCTGTGGCCCTCGCCCGAGCACGGCAAGGCGCGGCGCGGCTTCGGCGGCAAGGCGATGCCCACGTCGGCGCAGCAGAATCCGCCGGGCATCGACTTCCCCGGCGACGCCGTCCCGGCACCACCGAGAACCGCCAGTTCTCGGTCAACCCGTAGGGCGAGGAGGGCGCACACCATGAGCGACGCGCAAACCGTTCTCAACGTCCAGGGCGTGTCCAAGCGCTTCGGCGGCCTGCAGGCCCTGTCCGACGTGGGCCTGACCATCCGGCGCGGCCAGGTCTACGGCCTGATCGGCCCCAATGGCGCCGGCAAGACCACCTTCTTCAACGTCATCACGGGCCTGTACACGCCCGACAGCGGCAGCTTCGAGCTGGCCGGCAAGCCCTACAAGCCCGCCGCCGTGCACGAGGTGGCCAAGGCCGGCATCGCCCGCACCTTCCAGAACATCCGCCTGTTCGCCGAGATGACGGCGCTGGAGAACGTGATGGTGGGCCGCCACATCCGCACCGGCTCGGGCGTGTTCGGCGCCATCTTCCGCACCCGCGGCTTCAAGGCCGAGGAGGACGCCATCGCCGAGCGCGCGCAGGAGCTGCTCGATTACGTCGGCATCGGCAAGTACGCGCACTACCGCTCGCGCACGCTGTCCTACGGCGACCAGCGCCGGCTGGAGATCGCCCGCGCGCTGGCCACCGACCCGCAATTGATCGCGCTGGACGAGCCCGCCGCCGGCATGAACGCCACCGAGAAGGTGATGCTGCGCGAGCTGATCGACCGCATCCGCAAGGACAACCGCACCATTTTGCTGATCGAGCACGACGTGAAGCTGGTGATGGGCCTGTGCGACCGCGTCACCGTGCTCGACTACGGCAAGCAGATCGCCGAGGGCACGCCGGCCGAGGTGCAGAAGAACGAGAAAGTCATCGAAGCCTATCTGGGCACCGGCGGTCACTGACGCAACGACAAAGGCGACCATGGCACAGACATTGTTGAAGGTTTCCGGCCTGCAGGTGGCCTATGGCGGCATCCAGGCCGTCAAGGGCGTGGACTTCGAGGTGCGCGAGGGCGAGCTGGTGTCGCTGATCGGCTCCAACGGCGCCGGCAAGACCACCACCATGAAGGCCATCACCGGCACGCTGCCGCTGGCCGGCGGCACCATCGAGTACCTGGGCAAGTCCATCAAGGGCCAGGGCCCGTGGGATCTGGTCAAGCAGGGCCTGGCCATGGTGCCGGAAGGGCGCGGCGTGTTCACGCGCATGACCATCGCCGAGAACCTGCTGATGGGCGCCTACATCCGCCGCGACAAGGCGGGCATCGGCGAGGACATGGAGCGCATCTTCGCCATCTTCCCGCGCCTGCGCGAGCGCAAGGATCAGCTCGCCGGCACCATGTCCGGCGGTGAGCAGCAGATGCTGGCCATGGGCCGCGCGCTGATGAGCCGGCCCAAGCTGCTGCTGCTCGACGAGCCGTCGATGGGCCTGTCGCCCATCATGGTGGACAAGGTGTTCGAGGTCGTGCGCGACGTCTACGCCCAGGGCGTCACCGTCCTGCTGGTCGAGCAGAACGCCAGCCGCGCGCTGGCCCTGGCCGACCGCGGCTACGTCATGGAGTCGGGCCTCATCACCATGGCGGGCACGGGCAAGGACCTGCTGGCCGACTCGCGCGTGCGCGCCGCCTATCTGGGCGAGTGACGCAGCACGGCACTCTTTCCAAAGCAAAAAGCCACGCGGGCCCGCGTGGCTTTTTGCTTTGTTGCTATGAAAGATGAAGCGGTCAATCCACCTTCGCGCCCGACCGCTTGACCACCGCTTCATAGCGCGCCCGCTCGCGCGCCATGAACTGGCCGAACTGCTCTGGCGTGGTCGGCACCGGCTCGGCCATGAGCAGGGCGAAGCGCTGCTGCGTCTCGGGCGCCTTCAGCGCGGCGGTGAAGGCGGCGTTCAGCCGGTCGACCACGTCCCGCGGCGTGCCGGCCGGCGCCACCAGGCCCCACCAGGTGTCCACCTCGAAGCCGGGGAGGGTCTCGGCCATGGCCGGCACCTTGGGCATCAGCGCCGAGCGCCTGGCGCTGGTCACGGCCAGGGCCTTCAGCTTGCCGGACTTGATGTTGGCGGCGGCGGTGGCCAGGTTGTCGATGTTGAAGTCCACCTGGCCGGACAGCAGCGCCAGTTGCGCCGGGTTGCCGCCGTTGTAGGGGATGTGCACGGCGAAGATGCCCGCGCCCTGCTTGAACATCTCGCCCGCCAAGTGGCCGGCCGAGCCGTTGCCGCCGGAGCCGTAGTTGAGCTTGCCGGGGTTCTTGCGGGCGTACGTGATCAGATCGGCCAGGCTGTCGATCTTCAGCCGCGCGGCGGCGGCGGCCTGGTTCATCACCAGCACGTTGGGCACGCGCACCATCTGCGTGATGGGGAGCGAAGTCCTTGCCCGCGTCGTAGGGCATGCGGCTGAACAGCCAGGGGTTGATGGCGTGCGTGGCCACGGCGGCGATGCCGATGGTGGTGCCGTCCGGCGCGGCCTTGGCCACCATGTCGGAGCCGATGTTGCCGCCGGCGCCGGGCTTGTTCTCGACCACGATGGTGCCCAGTGGCGCCTGCACCCGCTCGGCCAGCGCGCGGGCGGTCACGTCGATGGGGCCGCCGGGCGCGTAGGGCACGATCAGGCGGATGGGCTTGGCGGGCGCCTGCGCGAGGGCACCGCCGGCGGCGGCCAGGGCCAGGGCGGCCGTGACGAGAGAACGTCGTTGCATGGTGATTTTTGAATGAAATTGGCCTGAAACCCGCGTGGATATTTCGGAATAAGCTATCGAAAGATGAGTAAACGGGTCACGCCGCCACCTTGTCCGCCTCGCTGGTGAAGGCGTCGGCGTAGAACTCGTGCTCCGGCAGGCCGGCCTGCTGCACGAAGTCGTGGCGCGCCGAATCGACCACGATGGGCGCGCCGCAGGCGTAGACCTGGTGGCCCGACAGGTCGGCGAAGTCCTCCAGCACCGCGCGGTGCACGAAGCCGGTGCGGCCGCGCCATCCGTCCTCGGGCAGGGCGTCGGAGATCACGGGCACGTACTTCAGGTGCGGCATCTCGGCCAGCTTGTCCAGCACCCAGCCGTCCAGGTACAGGTCGTGCGGACGGCGGCCGCCCCAGTACAGCACGGCGTCGCGCGTGATGCCCATGAACTGCATGTGCTCGATGATCGCCTTGATCGGCGCGAAGCCCGTGCCGGAGGCCAGCAGGACGATGGGGTTGGGCGCATCGTCGCGCAGGTGGAAGCTGCCGTAGGGGCCCTCGATGCGCAAGATCTCCTTTTCCTTCATGGCGCCGAACACGTGGTCGGTGAACTTGCCGCCCGGCATGTGGCGCACGTGCAGGTCGACCATCGGCGCGCCGCTCTCGATCAGCGTGTGCGGCGCGTTGGCCATGCTGTAGCTGCGCCGCGCGCCATCGCGCAGGATGAACTCGACGTACTGGCCGGCGTGGTACTGCACCACGTCGTTGGCCGGCAGCTGCAGCTTGATGCGCATGACGTCGTGCGACAGCCGCTCCAACTGCGCCACGCGCGCCGGCATCTTCTTGATCGGGAAGGCGCCCGCGTGCGTGACCTGGCGCGACTCCAGCACCACGTCGCTGGTGGCCGTGCCGCAGCAGGTCAGCACGTAGCCCTGGGCTTCTTCCTCGGCGCTGAGGGCCTTGTCCTGGTGCGGGCCGTGGACGACGGTGCCGGAGATCTTGCGGCACTTGCACGAGCCGCAGGCGCCGTCCTTGCAGCCGTAGGGCAGGCCGATGCCCTGGCGGATGCCGGCGGTGAGCATGGGCTCGCCGGGTTCGGTCGTGAAGCTGCGGCCGCTGGGCTCGACGGTGATGGTGTGGGTCATGGGGTTGGGTATTCTCGTGCGGTCCCTGCCGCCTGATCGGAGCCAAGATTTTGCCCTCAAACCAAAGCCCTCTCGGCGCGCTGCCGGCGCGTTTTCGACGCGCGCGCGTGCTCATCGTCGGCTGTGGCGACGTGGGCCAGCGCGCGGCGCGCCTGCTGGCGCCGCGCGTGCGCGTGCTGGCCCTGGTCCGCGGTGCCACCGAGCCTCCGCGCGCCGCCGGGCTGCGCGCGCGTGGCATCCAGCCGCTGGCGGGCGACCTGGACGACGCCGCCAGCCTGCGGCGGCTGGCGGGCATCGCCACGCGCGTGATCCACCTCGCGCCGCCGCCCGGCCAGGGCGAGGGCGACGCGCGCACGCAGGCGCTGCTGCGCGCGCTGGCGCGCCGCGCCGCGCCGGTGGCGCTGGTCTACGGCTCCACCAGCGGCGTGTACGGCGACTGCGGCGGCGCGTGGGTCGGCGAGACGCGCGCGGTGAACCCCCGGACGGCCCGCGCCCGCGCCCGCGTCGCGGCCGAAGGCCACGTGCGCGCCTTCGGCCGCGCCACCGGCGCGCGCGCCAGCATCCTGCGCATCCCCGGCATCTACGCGCCCGACCGCGAAGGCGGCACGCCGCGCGAGCGCCTGCTGCGGCGCACCCCCGTGCTGGCGGCGCCCGACGACGTGTTCACCAACCACATCCACGCCGACGACCTGGCGCGCGCCTGCGTGCTGGCGCTGTGGCGCGGGGCGCCGCAGCGCGTCTACCACGCCAGCGACGACAGCCAGTGGCGGATGGGCGAGTACTTCGACCTGGCGGCCGACCTGTACGGCCTGCCGCGCCTGCCGCGCATCGGCCGCGCCGAGGCGCGCGAGCAACTGTCGCCGCTGCGGCTGTCCTTCATGAGTGAGTCGCGCCGGCTCGACAACCGGCGCCTGAAGCAGGAGCTGCGGCTGCGGCTGCGCCACGCCACGCCAGCGACGGGGTTGCTATCCTGAAGTCGGCCGCAAAGGGCGTCCTTCCGTGTCGGGTAAAGCGGCGGGTCTTGCCGTCGCAGGGCCGGTGCCGCTAGGCTTGCGCGCTTGTCGATCGCGCCGTGGCGCGGCCCCATCCCTCCGAAAGGACGAGACCCCATGATCCGCATCGAACCACCGCCGTCGCCGTCGCCGCGCCGCGCCTTCCTGGCCGGCACCGGCGCCCTGGCCCTGGGGGGCTTGCTGGCCTCGCCGGTGCCGCGGGCGCAGCAGCCCCCGGCCGGCACCTACGCGCCGACGCGCGGCCAGGCCGGCAAGGACGTGATCTGGATTCCCTCGCCCGACGCGCTGGTCACGCGCATGCTGCGCCTGGCGCAGGTGACGCCGGAGGACTACGTGATCGACCTCGGCTCGGGCGACGGCAAGATCGTCATCGCCGCCGCGCGCGAGGGCGCGCGGGGACTGGGGATCGAATACAACACCGACCTGGTCGAGCTGTCGCGCCTCCATGCCCAGCAGGCCCAGGTGGCGGCGCGCGCGCGCTTCGAGAAGGCGGACATCTTCGAGTCCGACTTCTCGCGCGCCACGGTGGTGACCATGTACCTGCTGCCGCACTTGAACCTGCGGCTGCGGCCCCGCATCATGGCGCTGCGGCCCGGCACGCGCGTGGTGTCGCACGAGTTCCGCATGGGCCTCTGGCGCCCGGACGAGACCTCGCGCGTCGGCGCCGCGTCGGTGCATCTGTGGCTGGTGCCCGCCAACGCCGGCGGCGACTGGGACCTGAGCTTTCCGCATGCCGGCGGCCGGTCCACCGTGCGGATGTCGTTGCGCCAGGCGTTCCAGGACTTGAGCGGCACCGTCGCCTTCAAGGACTTCGAGACCGGCTTGCGCGAAGCCAGGGTGGCGGGCGAGCAGGTGCGCTTCGGCTTCATCGACGAGGCGGGGCACCTGCGCCGCTTCGAGGGCCGGGTGGCCGGCAACCGCATCGCCGGCACGGTGCACGACCTGACGGCGGGCACGCGCGCGCCGTTCAGCGCGCTGCGCACCGGCGACATGCCGCCCATCGAAGGGGCCGGCCCCGCGCCGGAGAACGAGGCGGAACGGCTGTCCAGCGAATGAACGACGCCGACGGCGACGCCGCGCAGCCGCAACCCACGCTGCGGCTGCGCGAGGCGGTCGCGATCATCGTCGGCATCGTCATCGGCGCCGGCATCTTCAAGGCGCCGTCGCTGGTGGCGCAGTTCACCGGCTCCACCGGCTGGATGCTGGCCGCCTGGGCGGCGGGCGGGCTGGTCTCGCTGATCGGCGCGCTGTGCTACGCGGAGCTGGCGGCCGCCTGGCCGCACGCCGGCGGCGACTACCACTTCCTGCACCGGGCCTACGGGCGGCGCGTGGCCTTCCTGTTCGCGTGGGCGCGCTTCGCGGTCATCACCACGGGGTCGATCGCACTGCTGGCCTTCGTCTTCGGCGACTACATGGGCACCCTCGTGCCGCTGGGCGCGCACGGCTCGGCGGCATGGGGCGGGCTGGCCATCGTGGTGCTCACGGGGCTGAATGCGCGCGGCATCCGCGCCAGCGCGGGCACGCAAAGCTGGCTCACCCTGGCCGAGGTGCTGGGGCTGGTGCTGGTGGCGGCGGCCGGCCTGTGGCTGTGGCTGGACCCCGGCCACGCCATGCCCGCCGCCACGGCGGCCGTGCCCCCGGCGGGCGCGCCCAGCCTGTCGATGCTGGGGCTGGCGATGGTGTTCGTGCTGCTCACTTACGGCGGCTGGAACGAGGCCGCCTACCTCAGCGCCGAACTGCGCGGCTCGCGCCGCGGCATGCTGCACGCGCTGGTGATCAGCATCGCGCTCATCACCGCGCTGTACCTGCTGGTCAACCTGGCCTACGTCTACGGCCTGGGGCTGGAGGGCATGGCCGCCAGCGAGGCGGTGGCGGCCGACCTGCTGGGCCGGGCCTTCGGCCGCGCGGGCGAGACGCTGGTGGCGCTGATGGTGGCCGTCGCCGCGCTGACCTCGATCAACGCCACCATGATCGTCGGCGCGCGCACCAGCTTCGCGGTGGGGCGCGACTGGCCCGCGCTGCGCGTGCTGGGGCGCTGGCGGGCCGACCGGGGCGTGCCGGCCGTGGCGCTGTACGCGCAGTCGGCGTTCGCGCTGGCGCTGGTGGTCTTCGGCGCCAGTCTGCGCGGGGGCTTCCAGGCCATGGTGGACTACACGGCGCCGGTGTTCTGGAGCTTTTTCTTCCTGTGCGCCGTCGCGCTGATCGTGCTGCGCGTGCGCGAGCCGCGGGCGCCGCGCCCGTTCAAGGTGCCGCTGTACCCGCTGCTGCCCATCGCGTTCGCCGCCGTGTGCCTGTACATGCTGTGGTCGTCCCTCGCCTACGTGAAGGCCGGCGCGCTGGCCGGGGTGGGCGTGCTGGCCATCGGCGCGCTGGGGTTGCCGTGGCTGGCGGCGCGGGAGGGCGCTGGCGCGCGCGGATAGAAGGACGGGTCTCCTACAGCTGAACGCTCCGCTGGAGGGCAGGGGCGGGCTGGGGTCGGCGTTAAAACGAAGGTGCGGGAAGGTGTTCTGCCCGCCCATCGTCCATGCTCAAGGAGAGCCCATGAAACCCCTCACCACGCAACAGCCGAGCGACACATCCATCGACCCGGACCTGGCCGAACAGGCGCGCCCAGGCCACGGGGTGCCTTCGCAGGACCCGGCGCCCGAGGCCCAGTTTCCCCTTGCCCCCGAGGAGCGGGAGCGTGAATCGAAGTCGGTGTTCACCGGCGGCGGCGCCCTGGTCGGCGCGGCCACGGGCGCCGCCGTGGGCATGGCGGTCGCAGGCCCGGTCGGCGTGCTGGTCGGCGGCACCGTGGGCGTGGTCGCCGGCGCGCTGGGTGGCGCCGCCGCGGGGGAGTTGATGGACACGGAGGACCCCTTTGGCGCTGACTCGCCATCCGCGGACGAGCGCCCCGCCCGCGGCGACGGGAAGGGCTGAATCTTCAGAGGGTGTGCGGGATTGGGGTGCGGGCGTCGTGCGGGAAAGCACTGCCGCATGCCAGCGAGGAGCGTAGCGTTTGCCTGCATGTCCACCTGGGGTGGTGCCCGAGGCCGGAATCGAACCGGCACGCCTTGCGGCGGGGGATTTTCTTCCCACTTCGGCTTTCGCCGCCGCCGTCTCCGAAGAAACGGCGTTCGTGGGCTGGAGCACGCCTTCACCATAGCCTTGCGGCCGTAGGTGCCCGCCGTCTGCTCTCTACACCTTCCCAGGAGCCTTTCGACTCAAGGGCTTGGCTCGGTATTAGCTCGAACTTGCGTTCAGGGCCTTCGCCGAGTTTGACGGGCTTCACTTCAAGGGTTTCCCCGAGAAGGCTCAAATTAGGTCTGAGTCCCCTGCGTCTACCAATTTCACCACTCGGGCTAGAACGCAACTTTCCTGTACTACTCACTACGGCCCGCTACGACCCATCCCGAAACGGTCTGGCTCCTAGCTGGCCCCTGATACAAAAAGCGAGCTTTTGGACTGGCTTCTTGATTTCCCTGCAAACCATTGGCTGGCGCGGCCTGGCGAGTGATCGCTGAAGACCCGGTATACGTAGAAGTCCCTATTTTTGAGTCTGCTGCGTCTACCGATTTCGCCACCCGGGCGGCGCGAGAGCAAGCCAGAAATTATGGCACAGTGCGGTGCATGAACTACCCGACGATCGAAGACGCCATCGGCCGCACGCCGCTGGTGCGGCTGCAGCGCGTGGGCGCGCAGGACAACGCCGCGCGCGGCAACGTGGTGCTGGCCAAGCTGGAAGGCAACAACCCCGCGGGCTCGGTGAAAGACCGGCCGGCGCTGTCGATGATCCAGCGCGCCGAGGAGCGCGGCGAGATCAAGCCGGGTGACACGCTGATCGAGGCCACCTCGGGCAACACCGGCATCGCGCTGGCCATGGCGGCGGCCATCAAGGGCTACCGCATGGTGCTGATCATGCCGGAGGACCTGTCGGTCGAGCGCGCGCAGACCATGAAGGCGTTCGGCGCCGAGCTGATCCTGACTCCGCGCTCCGGCGGCATGGAGTATGCGCGCGACCTGGCCGACAAGCTGGTGTCGCAGGGCAAGGGCCGCGTGCTGGACCAGTTCGCCAACCCCGACAACCCCCGCATCCACTACGAGACCACCGGCCCCGAGCTGTGGGAGCAGACCGGCGGGCACATCACGCACTTCGTGTCGGCCATGGGCACCACGGGCACCATCACGGGCGTGTCGCGCTTCCTGAAGGAGAAGAACCCGCAGGTGCGCATCGTCGGTGCGCAGCCGGCGGAGGGCTCGCGCATCCCGGGCATCCGCAAGTGGCCCGAGGAATACCTGCCGAAGATCTACGACCCCACGGCGGTTGATGAGCTGGTGCTGGTCGATCAGGGCGACGCCGAGGAGATGGCGCGGCGCCTGGCGCGCGAGGAGGGCATCTTCGGCGGCATCTCCTCCGGCGGCGCGGTCTGGGTGGCGCAGCAGATCGCCGCGCGCGAGCAGGGCGCCACCATCGCGTTCGTCGTCTGCGACCGGGGCGACCGCTACCTGTCCACCGGCGTGTTCCCGGCCTGATATCTCGTTTTTAAGAGAAATCGGCCTGGAGCCGGCTCCGATATTGCATCGATAGCTATAATAAGGATAGCGTTTGAACGCCTGGAACTACTGCCCCGCCTGCGCCACGCCGCTGGCCATGATCGCGCAGGAGGAGGACGGCGGCGCCGTCGAGCGCCTACGCTGCCCGGCCTGCGGCTTCACCCACTGGAACAACCCGGTGCCCGTGCTGGCGGCCATCGTCGAGGTCGGTGGCCGGGTGCTGCTGGCGCGCAACGCGGCCTGGCC
Source organism: Ottowia sp. (assembly GCF_016703145.1). GTDB lineage: Bacteria > Pseudomonadota > Gammaproteobacteria > Burkholderiales > Burkholderiaceae_C > Ottowia. The sequence continues at coordinate 1,559,168 of NZ_JADJCO010000003.1, forward strand.
GAGCAAGATGTTCGCGCTCATCACCGGCTTCATGGAGGCGGGCGAGACGCCGCAGGAGGGCATCGCGCGCGAGGTCAAGGAGGAGACCAACCTCGACGTGCGCGCGCTGAACCTGGTGGGCGTGTACGACTTCCAGCGCATGAACCAGGTCATCATCGCCTACCACGTGGTGGCCGAGGGCGAGGTGCGGCTGTCGCCCGAATTGGTGGACTACCGGCTCTATGACTTGCCTGACCTGCGCTGCTGGCCGGCCGGCACGGGCCATGCGCTGGCGGACTGGCTGCGCTCGCGCGGGCACGAGCCGGTGTACTTCACGCCCGAGGAAAACGCCGAGCGGCGGCGCGGGCTCGATTGACCGACAATTCCCGCATGGACATTGCGAAAGAAGTCGACGCGCGCGGGCTCAACTGCCCGCTGCCCATTCTCAAGGCCAAGAAGGCGCTGTCCGAGCTGCACAGCGGCGAGTTGCTGAAGGTGCTGTGCACCGACGCCGGCTCGGTGCGCGACTTCCAGGCCTTCGCCAAGCAGACCGGCAACGCGCTGGTCGACCAGCAGGCCGTGGGCGATGAATTCGTCCACGTGCTGCGGCGGCGTTGAGGCCGCTCAGAGCGCCAGCGTCTTCAGGTATTCGCGGAACGGCGCACCCATCTCCGGGTGCTGCAGGCCCAGCTCGACGGTGGCCTGCAGGAAACCTTCCTTGCTACCACAATCGTAGCGCTTGCCGCTGTACTGGTAGGCGTAGACGTGCTCCTTGGCCATCAGCCGCGCGATGGCGTCGGTGAGCTGGATCTCGCCGCCCGCGCCCGGCCGCTGTTGGCGCAGTTCCTCGAAGATGCGCGGCGTGAGCACGTAGCGCCCGGCCACGCCCATGCGCGAGGGCGCCTGGCCGGGGTCGGGCTTCTCGACGATGCGCTCGATGCCGATCAGGCGCTCGCCCGCCGGCGTGCCGGCCACGATGCCGTAGCGCCTGACCTGGTCGGGCGGCACCTCCTGCACCGCCAGCACCGAGCGGCCCAGCGACGCGAAGGCCTCGACCATCTGCGCCAGCACCGGCTGCCCGCCCGGCGGGCCGACCATCAGATCGTCGGCCAGCAGCACGGCGAACGGGTGCTCGCCCACGATGTGCGCGGCGCACAGCACCGCGTGGCCCAGGCCCAGCGAGCGCGGCTGGCGCACGTAGGTGCAGTCCATGTCGGCGGGCTGTACCGCGCGCACCACGTCCAGCAGCGCCTGCTTGCCGGCGGCTTCCAGTTCGTTCTCCAACTCGTAGGCGGTGTCGAAGTGGTCCTCGATGGCGCGCTTGCTGCGGCCGGTGACGAACACCATGTGGCGCACGCCGGCGGCGTAGGCTTCTTCCACCGCGTACTGGATGAGGGGTTTGTCCACGATGGGCAGCATCTCTTTCGGGCTGGCCTTGGTGGCCGGCAGAAAGCGCGTGCCGAGCCCCGCGACCGGAAAAACAGCGGTATGAACCTGACGTGAAGCTTGCATGAAAGTCGCGGTGCGGATGGTAAAGTGCCGCCGAGCCAGCAGCCGACCCGTGAACACTGCTGGACGAAGATCGGCGAGGGAAACGTGGAGATTCTGCTGCTCGAAGACTTGGCCGCCGACGCCCGCCAGTGGCTGGCCGCTCGGCACCAAGTCGATTATCGGCCAGAGCTGCAGCAAGATCTGGCGCAGTTGCACCAGCGGCTGTACAAGACCGATGCGCTGGTGGTGCCGCCCCGGCTCAAGGTCAACCGCCAGTTGCTCGACTTCGCGCCCCGCCTGGCAGTGCTGGGCCGTATCCACGACGGCACCGAGAATATCGACTTCGAAGCCTGCCAGTGCCGCCGCGTGCGGGTGGTCCAGGCCTCCAGCGCCACGGTGCGGGCCAGCGCCGAGCATCTGCTGTTCAGCCTGCTCACCCTGTTCCGCTGCGGCGGCCGGCTTCTGGAAGAGGAATCGCTGTCGGGCCGGGAGATCAACGACAGCGTGATCGGGCTGTTCGGCCTGTCGGCGCCGGCCCACCTGCTGGCCACCATGCTGGTGCCGCTGGGCGCGCGCGTGGTGGGCTACGACCCGGCCGTGCACCGCGGCGCCGAGTTGTGGCGCCGCCTGGGCGTGCAGCCCATGGCCTTGGCCGACATGCTGAAAGTCGCCGACGCGGTGTCGATGCAGGCCATCTACGCCTCGCGCTACCGCAGCCTGGTGGGCGAGCACGTGCTGGCCGCCTGCAAGCCCGGCCAGATGTGGACCAGTATCAGCCGTCCCTCGCTGTTCGACCTCGATGCCCTGGCGGCCGCGCTGCGCTCGGGCCGCATCGCCGCCTTCCTGATGGACAGCGACGACGAACGCCTGGCCGCGCCGGATTGCCCCCTGCGCGGCCTGCCCACGCTGCGCATCACGCCGCGCCTGGCGCCCCGCACGCAGGAGTCGCACCTGCGCGGCAGTTGGTACCTGGCCGACCGTCTGCACGAGACGTTGGCGATGAGCGAGGAGCAGCGCCAGCGTGGCCTGCTGGGCGCGGACAGCGTGCCGATGAGGCACGCGTAGCGGGCGTGGTCAGCCCAGGCGCCGGAGTTGGTCGCGGATCTTCTCCAGCGCGGCGCCGAAGTCGGCCAGGCGCCGGTTCTCCTGCTCGATGACGGCGGGCGGTGCCTTGGCGACGAAGGCCTGGTTGGCCAGCTTGCCCTGGGCCTTGGCCAGTTCGCCTTCGAGCCGCGCGGCCTCCTTGGCCAGGCGCGCCTTTTCGGCGGCGACGTCGATCTCCATGAACAGCGCCAGCCGCGCCGGGCCCACCACCGAGACCGGCGCGGCCTGCGCGGCGGCGGCCCATTCGTCTTCGCTGGCGAATACCTTCACCTCGCTCAGCTTGGCCAGCGCGCCCAGCACCGCCGCGTGGGCCTGGATGAAGTCGCCGTCGCCCAGCGCATAGAGCGGCAGGCGCTGCGCGGGCGACACGCCCATCTCGCCGCGCAGGTTGCGGCAGGCGTCCACCAGTTGCTTGAGCCGGGCGATCTGGGCTTCGGCCGCTTCGTCGATGTTCTCGGCCTGCGCGGCGGGGTAGGGCGCCACGGCCACCGAATCGCCGGTCTTGCCGGCGACGTGGGCCACGGCCTGCCACAGCGCCTCGGTGACGAAGGGGATGATCGGGTGCGCCAGCCGCAGGATGGCTTCCAGCACGCGCACCAGCGTGCGGCGCGTGGCGCGCTGCCGGGCGGCGTCGCCGGTCTGGATCTGCACCTTGGCGATTTCCAGGTACCAGTCGCAGTACTCGTTCCAGACGAAGTCGTAGATCGCCCCCGCCACGAGGTCGAGGCGGTAGTCCGCGAAGCCCTTGGCCACCTGCGCCTCGGTTTTCTGCAGGCGGCTGACGATCCAGCGGTCGGCGGCGGAGCGCTCCAGGGCGGTATCTCTATCGGCCCCACAGTCGAAGCCCTCGCAGTTCATCAGCACGAAGCGGCTGGCGTTCCACAGCTTGTTGCAGAAGTTGCGGTAGCCCTCGCAGCGCTTGCTGTCGAAGTTGATGGCGCGGCCCAGCGTGGCCATGGCGGCGAAGGTGAAGCGCAGCGCGTCGGCGCCGTAGCCGGGGATGCCGTCGGGAAACTCCTTCTTCGTCGCCTCGCGCACCTTGGGCGCGGTCTCGGGCTTGCGCAGGCCGGTGGTGCGCTTGTCCAGCAGCGGTTCCAGCGCAATGCCGTCGATCAGGTCGACCGGGTCGAGCACGTTGCCCTCCGACTTGCTCATCTTCTTGCCGTGCGCGTCGAGCACCAGGCCGTGGATGTACACGTCGCGGAAGGGCACGCGGCCGGTGAAGTGGGTGGTCATCATGATCATCCGGGCGACCCAGAAGAAGATGATGTCGTGGCCGGTGACCAGCACGCTGCTGGGCAGGTACAGGTTGTAGTCATCCGTGGGCGCGTCGCCCTGGTCGGGCCAGCCCAGGGTACTGAAGGGCACCAGCGCGGAGGAGTACCAGGTGTCCAGCACGTCCTCGTCGCGGCGCAGCGTCTTGCCGGGGGCCTTGGCCTGGGCCTCGGCTTCGCTGCGGGCCACGATCACCTTGCCATCCTCGTCGTACCACGCCGGGATCTGGTGGCCCCACCAGAGCTGGCGCGAGATGCACCAGTCCTGGATGTTGTTCATCCACTGGTTGTAGGTGTTGACCCATTGCTCGGGCACGAAACGCACCTGGCCGGACTGCACCGCATCGATGGCTTTCCGGGCGATGGACTTTCCGCTCGCGTCCGGCTTGCTCATGGCGACGAACCATTGGTCGGTGAGCATCGGCTCGACGACCTGCCCGGTGCGGGCGCAGCGCGGCACCATCAGCTTGTGCTTCTTGGTTTCGACCAGGGCGCCCACGGCCTGCAGGTCGGCCACCACGGCCTTGCGCGCGGCGAAGCGGTCCAGGCCGCGGTATTTCTCCGGTGCGTTGTCGTTGAGGGTGGCGTCCAGCGCCAGCACGCCGATGGTCGGCAGGCCGTGGCGCTGGCCCACGGCGTAGTCGTTGTGGTCGTGCGCGGGCGTGACCTTGACCACGCCGGTGCCGAACGCGCGGTCCACGTAGTCGTCGGCGATCACGGGGATGAGCCGGTCCACCAGCGGCAGCTTCACGTGCTGGCCGATCAGGTGCGTGTAACGCTCGTCCTCGGGATGGACCATGACGGCCACGTCGCCCAGCATGGTTTCCGGCCGCGTGGTGGCCACCGTCAGCGCACCCGAGCCGCCCTCCAGCGGGTAGGCGATGTGCCAGAGAAAGCCGTCTTCCTCCTCGCTCTCCACCTCCAGGTCGCTCACCGCGCTCTTGAGCTCCGGGTCCCAGTTGACGAGGCGCTTGCCGCGGTAGATCAGGCCCTGCTCGTACAGGCGCACGAAGGTCTCGGTCACCACCCTGGAGAGCTTGTCGTCCATGGTGAAGTACTCGCGGCTCCAGTCCACCGTGTCGCCCAGGCGGCGCATCTGGCTGGTGATGGTGTTGCCCGACGCTTCCTTCCACTCCCACACGCGGGCGACGAAGTTCTTGCGGCCCAGGTCGTGGCGGCTCTGGCCTTTTTCCTGCAACTGGCGCTCCACCACGATCTGCGTGGCGATGCCGGCGTGGTCGGTGCCCGGCACCCACGCGGTGTTGAAGCCCCGCATGCGGTGGTAGCGCGTGAGGCTGTCCATGATGGTCTGGTTGAACGCGTGGCCCATGTGCAGCGTGCCGGTCACGTTGGGCGGCGGCAACTGGATGGCGAAGTTCTCGCCGCGCGCCGCCGCCCCGGCATCGGGCTGGCCCGTGCCGCGAAAGCCGGCGCGCCCCAGGCCGTGCCGTTCCCATGCGGGGCCCCATTGCGCCTCGATGGCAGTGGGCTCGAACGATTTGGACAGGGCCGCGAGGCGGGGCTGGGAGGTGGAGTCGGACATGGCGTGCTTGGCGTGAGCCAGGGGAAGGGGGCGGGCCTGCGGCGCAGGCGCGAAACTTTTAATTCTAGCTTTGCGCACCGGGCGGAGCGGGGGCGGCGCCCTGCCGAGAATGGATGGTGAAAAGTGCCCAATGCCAGTGCTGGTATTGCGCCAATAGCTATTGAAACAATAGTGATCGGGATCGCCCCTCGGGCATGTACGGCACGGGCCGTTCAATAGAATCCGGCCCCATGTCCCTGGAGCCCGACATCTCCTTGCTCACCCGCCACGTGCTGCTGGCGGCGTTCGCGCTGTCGGCGCTGTTCGGCGCCATCGTGCAGCGCACGCGCTTTTGCACCATGGGCGCCATCGCCGACGTGGTGGCCATGGGTAACTGGACGCGCATGCGCCAATGGGCGCTGGCGGCGGGCGTCGCGGTGCTTGGCTTCGCGCTGCTGGCCGCCGGCGGGTGGGTGCGCGCCGCCGACACGGTGTACGCCGGGCCGCGCTGGATGTGGTTGTCGTCGCTGGTGGGCGGCGGGCTGTTCGGCATCGGCATGGTGCTGACGTCGGGCTGCGGCAGCAAGACCCTGGTGCGCATGGGCGCCGGCAACCTGAAGGCGCTGGTGGTGTTCGTGGTGATGGCGCTGGCGGCCTACGCCACGCTGCGCGGCATCACGGCGGTGCTGCGCGACCGCACGGTGGACCGGGTGTTCGTCGAATTCGACGGCCCGGCCACGCTGGGCCACCTGACGGCGGCGGCCGGCGGCTGGGCCCCCGCGCCTGCGCTGGCGGCCGCCGCGCTGCTGGCGGGCGGCGCGCTGGTGCTGTGGGCGCTGCTGGGCCAGGGCTTCGTCGGCGCCGACAACCTGCTGGCCGGGCTGGGCATCGGCGCCGTGATCACCGCCATGTGGTGGGTGAGCGGCGCGCTGGGCTATGTGCCCGAGCACCCACAGACGCTGGAGCCCACCTACCTGGCCACGCGCTCGGGGCGCATGGAGTCGCTCACCTTCACCTCGCCGCTGGCCCACAGCATCGACTGGCTGATGTTCTTCAGCGACCGCAACCAGCGCCTGAGCCTGGGCGTGGCGTCCGTGGCCGGCGTCGTCGCCGGGGCGGCGCTGCAGGCGCTGGCCTCGCGCCAGTTCCGCTGGGAAGGCTTCAAGACCACCGAGGACCTGGCCAACCACCTGGCCGGCGCGGTGCTGATGGGCGTGGGCGGCGTGACCGCGCTGGGCTGCACGATCGGCCAGGGCTTAAGCGGCGTGTCGAACCTGAGCCTGACCAGCTTCACCGCCGTGGCCGGCATCGTGGCCGGCGCCGTCGCGGCCTTGAAGTACCAGGGCTGGCGGCTGGAGCGCACCCCGTGAGCGAGGCGGACGCCGAGCGCCGCTTCGGCGGACTGGCGCGCCTGTACGGGGCCGAGGGCGCACGGCGCATCCGCGCGGCGCACGTCGCGGTCGCCGGCATCGGCGGCGTCGGCTCCTGGGCGGCCGAGGCACTGGCGCGCAGCGGCGTGAGCGGGATCACCCTGATCGATCTGGACCACGTGGCCGAATCCAACGTCAACCGGCAGATCCACGCCCTGAGCGCCACACTGGGCCAGGCCAAGGTGTCGGCCATGCGCGAGCGCATCGCCCAGATCCACCCCGGCTGCGTGGTGCATGAGGTGGATGCGTTCGTGGAGCCGGAGCACTGGCCGGGGATGCTGCCCGGGCCCGTCCACGCCGTCATCGACGCCTGCGACCAGGTGGCCGCCAAGGTGGCGATGGCCGCCTGGGCGCGAGTCCGGCAAGCCTGCTTCATCACCGCCGGCGCGGCGGGCGGCAAGCGCCACGGCGAGCGCGTGGAGATCGCCGACATCGCGCAGGCCACGCACGACCCGCTGATCGCCCAGTTGCGCTCCCGCCTGCGCCGCCACCATGGCGCGCCGGCCGGCGGCCAGTGCATGGGCGTGCCAGCCGTGTTCAGCCGCGAGAGCGTGGCCATGCCCGAGGCCTGCGAGTCCGCGGATCAGGTCGACGGTACGCTGAACTGCCACGGCTATGGCTCCAGTGTCGCCGTCACCGCCACCTTCGGCCTGTGCGCGGCCGGCTGGGTGCTGGACCAAGTGGCCCTGGGGCGTGCCAAATCCACGCTATAATGCAAGGCTTGCTGGAGTGCTGACAAAGCAATCTGGCATCGGGGGACGTTAGCTCAGTTGGTAGAGCAGCGGACTTTTAATCCGTTGGTCGGCAGTTCGAGCCTGCCACGTCCTACCAGTCCACATAAGGAAAGCCTGCTACTCAAAAGGTAGCAGGCTTTTTTCTTGGCTATGTTCCCGTTGAGTGTGGAAAGACGCCAACAGCCGCGAGGAGCAATGCTTGCGGGGTTTGCAGGCGATGGGTATCCAGAGCGCGGCGCCAGCCCAGGTAGTTGGGCAGATATCGAGTGGCCACGCCATGAAACTTGTTGAGCCATTGGCGCAGGCGGCTGTGATACGCATTGACGTTCTGCACATGGAATGCGCCCTTGACGCGAATACCTGCGGACAGATTGACCGATTCATGCGTGATGCGGGCAGCGCGCTTCAGCTGGCGCGCACCCTTGTGGGATTCGAGCAGATACGTCTCGTCGGCCTCGGTAATGCCGTTCAGGTGGGCGGGGCAATCATCTTTGGCCCATTGCAGGAGGCGGTGGCGCCAACGAAAGCTGGTGTTGCGATGGACACCGCTGTGCGCGCCGCTTGCCGGATGGTCTGGGAGTCGAGCATGCATTGCAGATAGTGCAGCCACTTGGATTTGAGCCGCAGGCGTGCCAAGGGCGTACCGGTCAAGGCGTTGAAGGTCTTGCCGCAAGCCACACAACGGTAGCGCGGCAAGCCGTGCGCCTGGCCGTGGCGGTACAGGTGAGTGCCAGCGCAGTGCGGGCACCGAGGGGTGCGCTGCAGGCGAGACTGGATGATTTGCTGTGCTTGCTCGGGGCTGCACTGCTGGTGCAGTGCGCTCTCAAGTTCAATGCGTTGCTCGTGCGTGAGGCCCTGCAGCCCGGTGAGCAATCGTTTGGAGGTGCGTGAGTCCATTGAAGTCTCCCGGCAGTCCTACATGGACGTTGGACTGGGGGAGATTCCGGACGGTTCAACACTTAACGAAGACAGAGCCAAAGTTTTTGTCGGGGTAGGCGGTGCCGGTCATGGCATGGCCCCCAGCTTCGCCAGCCGCTCGCGCCCGGCGGCGGTCAGGAAATATCGGCCGGGCCGGCAGGTTCTCCCGTCGCGGTCGGTCGCCGTCATCAGTTGCATGTCGATGGCGTCGAACCCGATCTTGCTGCGGATTTTTGCGATGACATCGGGGAAGCCCCGGCGATCCGATCAAGGGCTTCGCGCGCCAGCCCGCCGGGGGCGGCCAGCAGGGCGGCGAGCAGATCGCCACCGCCCTGCAGGATCTGAATGAATGGGCGGTGCTGCCCGAGAACGCCGGCAAGACCTTCGGCGACTACCTGGACGCGCGCCCGAACGCGGCGCTGCAAACGGCCATCGCCACGGCCGTTGGCGGCGGCGCCCAGGTGGCCACGGTGAAGGCGGCCGGCTGGGCGGTGAACCGCGCCGACTACCAGGCCGAGAAAGCCCGGCAGGCCGAGCTGCGCAACCAGGTGCTGGCAGAGCTGAACACCCTGGCCCAAGCCAACAAGGTGCTGCAGCGCAGCCCCGAGACGTTCCAGGAGTTCGTCGCCAAGGCCACCGAGGACGGCCCGCTGCAGTCGGTCTACATCGACGGCCAGACCCTGATGCAGTCCGGCCTGGCCGAGCAGGTGGCCGCCATCAGCCCGGCCGTGGCCGAACAGGTGCAGCAGGCCGCGCAGACCGGGGGCGCGGTGGCCATCCCCGTGGACGAGTACGCCGCCCGCATCGCGCCGACCGACCTCGCGCAGCAGTTGCAGCCGCACCTGCGCACCGAGGCAGACGGGTTCAGCCAAGCCGAGGCGCAGCAGTACATGCAGAGCCAGGGCGAGCAACTGCAGGCCGACCTCGACCGCGCCGTGGCCGACAGCCAGCAGGGCGATGCCTTCCGCGCCAGCGCGGACGTGGTGACGGGGCAGATTCGCCAGCAGCTCGACCGGGCGGCGCGCTTCCGGCCCGAGGTCAACGACGCCTATTCCCGCGTGGTGGGCGCCTACTTCGCCACGCGCGCGGCGCAGTTGGGTGTGACGCCCGAGGCGCTGTTCGAGCGGCGCATGCTGACGGTGGGCGCGGAGAGCGTGCTGGGCGGGGACGTGCTGAACCAGGCGCTGGCCTCGCAGCCGCCCAAGGGCTGGGTGCACGTCACCAGCGGCGAAGAAGCGGCGCAGATGTGGGAAGGCGAGGGGGCGCAGGCGGTGTTCTGGACCGACCTGGGCGGCAAGCTGGCGCAGGATGCGCCCGAGCTGGCTGGCTACTCGCACTCACTCGACAGAAGCCGCGTGGATCACATCCGCAAGAACCACGGCGACAGCAAGGCGGAAGCCTCGCGCGGCCAAGTGGCGGTCACGGCGCAAGACCTCGCCCGAGTGCCAGAGATGGTGACCAGCTACGACGCCATCAACGCCAATGTGCCCGTCAAGAACGAGCAGGGCAACCAGATGCTGCGTGGCTTGGTGTTCGCCAAGAAATTTGAGGATGGGGTGTTGGTCTATACGGGCGTGGTATCCCGCAAGCGCCAAGATGTACGCGGCGCGACCATGTGGAAGTATCCCCCAACGATTGATGCTCAGACCGCCATAGAGCGGGCCACCGCCAATCTAACGTCCGAAACGCTTGGGGGCATGAGTGGCACTCTACCAGATCAAGGCGGCTCCTACAACCAAGGCGCCGACCAGACCGACACGCCCGAGTTCGAGCGCTGGTTCGGCGACAGCAAGGTGGTGGACGCAGAGGGCAAGCCGCTGGTGGTGTACCACGGCACTTCCGCCGACTTCGATGCGTTCGATATGGGCGCGGACAAGCGCGGCGTGGGCGGTGCTTGGTTCAGCGACAGCCACAACTACGCCTATGACATGGCAGGGGGCAGGGATGGGCGCGTGATCGACGCTTACCTCAGCCTGAAGAACCCAAAGGTTGTCGATGTGATGGCCGAGGCCGCCCGTGTCGCCGATGAGTTGGGGATGGATGCGCCAACCGATTCGATGGAGGCACAAGAGTTCTTGGCCGGTGGCATGGGTTGGGATTCCGTTGTCGGCGACATGGTGAGCGAAGCGAAGCGCGAAGGACATGACGGCCTCATCATCACGTCGTTCGCGGACGGCCGCACCGTGGACACCACGGCATACATCGCCTTCCGCTCCGAGCAGATCAATCCAGCCGATCCCAACATCCTGCACCACTATCGAAAAACTGACGTAACGTGTTGATTTATAAAGAAATACGTCACAGCAGCTATCGGTAGCTATCGCCGGCCAGCAAAACAGGTTGACGGTAGAACTGACGGTAAGAACTGGAGGTCGGATTAAGACCCTCCCGTTTACTATTGAGACCAAACCGGTCTTTGACGGTAAAGCGCTCCCCTGGAAAGCTTGTTTCATGCGGCTTTCCGGGCATCGACAGGTCTCCTGACCCCTGACGGTAAAAGCCGTCACGAAACAGGAGAAAAACCTCGATGCTTACCGACACAGCACTGCGCAATCTGAAGCCTAAGTCCAAGCCCTACAAGGCTTCGGACCGCGATGGGATGTACGTGACGGTATCGACCGCCGGTACCGTCACCTTCCGCTACGATTACCGTCTCAACGGGCGCCGTGAGACCCTGACCATCGGCCGCTATGGCGCTGGTGGCATCTCGCTGGCGCTGGCCCGAGAAAAGCTGCTCGACGCCAAGAAGGCCGTCGCTGCTGGCCGCTCCCCGGCACTGGAAAAGCAGCGCGAGAAACGCCGGCTGACGGCGGCCAAGAACTTCGGCGACGTGGCCCTCAAGTGGCTGGCGGACGCCCGGATGGCTGACAGCACGCGCGCGATGCGCAAGCACGTCGTCGATCGGGACATCCTGCCGGCGTTCCAGAATCGGCTGCTCAACGAAATCACCGCGGACGACCTGCGAGCCTTGTGCAGCAAGGTGAAGGCGCGCGGGGCGCCTGCCACCGCGGTGCATGTTCGCGACATCGTGAAGCAGGTCTATGCCTTCGCCATCCTGCACGGCGAGAAGGTGGACAACCCGGCCAGCGATGTGGCGGCGGCCTCGATCGCGACCTTCGTGCCGAAAGACAGGGCGCTGTCGCCGGCGGAAATCCGGCTGGCGTTCCATCAGCTGGAGTCCATCGCGACGTATCCGACGATCCGCCTGGCGCTGCGCATGGTCCTGCTGACCCTGGTGCGCAAGAGCGAATTGATCGAGGCCACCTGGAGCGAGATCGACTTCGAGAATGCCACCTGGACGATCCCGAAGCAGCGCATGAAGGGGCGCAACCCGCATGTGATCTACCTGTCACGGCAGGCCCTGGACATCCTCGTGGCGCTGCACACCTGCGCTGCTGGCTCGAAGTTCGTGCTGCCCTCGCGCTACGAGCCGATCCGTTGCATGTCGCATGCGACCCTGAACCGGGTGACCCAGCTCATCGTGGCGCGGGCCAAGGCGGCCGCTCTGCCGCTGGAGCCCTTCACCGTGCATGACCTGCGCCGTACCGGCTCGACGCTGCTCAACGAAGTGGGCTTCAACGGCGACTGGATCGAGAAGTGCCTGGCCCACGAAGAGGGGCGAACCTCCCGTTCGGTCTACAACAAGGCCGAATACGCCGAGCAGCGGCGCCACATGCTGCAGGAGTGGGCGGACATGGTTGATGCCTGGATTGACGGGCGGACCTATGTCCCGACCTTGCAGCCGGAGAACGTGCCGGTGCCAGTGCTCAGCGCGGCCTTGTGAGGTGGGGACCGCATGATGACTGCATCTGGGCTCGTTGCCGTTGGGCAGCGGACGGTTTGCTTTTGTCTGAAAAAGATCACTCAAGGTGACTCTTTTTCGTTGATCTCAAACCATCCGGTCTTGGCGATGGTTTATGAATCTGCTATTTTGAGCACTATGGATGCTCAAAATTCAGGAAAACTGAACCATCTGCTGGCCGAACTGGGCGATACACGCTTGGTGTCCAGCCGCTGGCTGCGGGCGCATGGCTATTCCAACAGCCTGGTCGCGCGCTATGTCGCCAGCGGTTGGCTGGTGTCGCCCGCGCGGGGTGTCTACCTGCGCAAGGGAGGGCGATTGCAGTGGGAGGGCATGGTCCGCAGCCTGCAGCTCGGGGAGGGCTCGTCGCTGCACGTCGGAGGGCGTTTTGCGCTGACCCAGCAGGGACACGAGCACTACCTGCGCCTGGGCGATGCCGGGACGGTGACCCTCTACGGGCCGGACCGACCGCCGGGCTGGGTGGACAAGCTGTCCATGGCGCAGCGCTTCGAATACCTGGGCAAGGGGCCGCTCGATCTGCCTGCCGTCTCGTTCACGGACGACATGTCCGAGGCGGCACTGTCGGCGCAGGGGCTGGCCTGGTACCGGGCCGGGCCCAGCACCGACCCCTGGTGTGCTCCTCGCCCGAGCGGGCGATGCTGGAGCTGTGCGATGGCGTGTCGGATGCCGCAGGGGTCTACGAGGTCGATGCGCTCATGCAGGCCATGACCACGCTGCGGCCGCAGCGGGTCGGCCTGCTATTGCGGCATTGCCGCAGCATCAAGGCCACGCGGCTGTTCCTGGCCCTGGCTGATCGCCATCGGCATGCATGGCTGACGCATGTGTCGCTCGAAGGCGTTGACCTGGGCCGAGGCAAGCGCGCGCTCGTGCCCGGCGGGCGCTTGCATCCCACCTACCAGATCACCTTGCCGGGAGACCTCGATGAGCACCTGGCTTGACCATTGGGATCAGCGCTACACGGACCGCGTGCGGCTGCTGGTCGAGATCCTGCCGGTGCTGGCGCAGGAGCCGCGCTTCGCGCTCAAAGGCGGCACGGCCATCAATCTGTTCGAGCACGATCTGCCGCGCCTGTCGGTGGACATCGATCTGGCTTGGCTGCCGGTGCATGACTATGCCGAGGATGCGAGGCTGATTGCCGAAGCGCTCGGACAACTGGCCGACAAGCTGCGTGCGCGGCCTTTGCAACTGCAGGTGCAGGCCTCGGCGGGCGAGGGCGGGGCGGTCACGCGGCTGGTGGCCAGTCGCGGCCGCGCGCGCGTGCAGATCGAGACAACACCGGTCATGCGCGGCACGGTGCATCCGGTGCGCAGCATGGTCGTGCGCCCACGCGTGGAGGAGGCGTTCGGCTTCGCCGAGGTGCAGGTTCTGGATTTCGCCGACCTCTATGCCGGCAAGCTGGCGGCGGCGCTGTCGCGGCAGCATCCGCGCGATCTCTTCGACGTAGGCTTGCTGCTGCAGGAGGAGCGGGCGAATGAAGCGCTCTGGCGCACTTTCCTCGTGTACCTGACGTGCAGCCCCAAGCCGGCCTGGGAAATGCTGGCACCCCGCGTGTCTGCGGATTTCGAGGCTACCTTCGAGGCCCATTTCAAGGGCATGACATCCGAGCCTATCAGCGTGGCTGCCTTGCTGGAAAGCCGCGAGCGCCTGTTGGCGCGCGTAGCGCATTGGTTGGATGGGCCGTCGCGAGCCTTTCTGCAATCCGTCGAGGATGAGAAGCCGGATTTCAATCTGATCGGACTTGCCCATGCGGCCGAGTTGCCGGGTGTGCGACGCAAGCTTCACAACCTGGCGCAGCGCACGGCCGCCAAGCGTGCAACTGATCGCCGGCAGCTTGACGAAACGCTGGCGCGGATCGCTGGTGCCAGATGACGAAGGAGGCTACCGCGATGGTTCACGATTTCACGCTGGTCTATGCACTGGACTCGGGCATGGGGTCGCAGGAGGATGTCCTTCGCCGGCTGGCGGACAGCGACTGCGCCGATGCCACGGGCGGTTGGGGGCGGCCGGGTCATGTCGGCCTGGCTTTCAGCAGGAAGGCGAGTGACCGCGATGCTGCGGTCACACTTGCCACGGCGAAGATGGCACAGGCGCTGCCGGGAGCGGTACTGGTCCGGGTGGATGCCGCGTAGCCGCTGCAGCCATTTGATGGTGACGTCATCCTCGAATAGGGCGGTGCCGGCGCAGCCTCACGTCCGGTCCGCTCGACGTGCTGGTCTTCGCTGATCGAGAGGCTTGCTTGCGGCCTTCGATCCAGGCTTCGACTTCTGCCAAGTCCCAGACGACGCACCGGGCGGTGAGGCGGAAGCGGCGCGGGAATTCGCCGCGCTGTTCCATTTCGTAGATCGTCGTCTCTGCCAGAGGCACGATCTGGTGCAACTCGTGACGGCGGATGGTACGGCGGAAAGGCAAAGGAAACTTTGCAGGAAACTGGGGCAGGTTGTCATAGCCATCCGTGCCGGGATACGGTGCGTGCGCCTGCGGCTCCTCGTGTTCAGCGACGTGTTCCATGCGAACGTGCATTGATGACTCCCAGTAGATCTCTGTGCATACGGAGCCATGGTGACTATCGGCAGCAATTGGTACAACTCGCTGTGGCGAAGCGAGGAGGGCACCATCTAATCTACGCATCACGGTGACGTCGTATCTCGCGCTGCCCGCTTCTGTTGCACGTGCGATTGAGAGCGAAATCCCCGATCCCCCGTCATGAAGGCTTCCAACATATGCGGGATCAGTGTCATCGCATCCACGGCCTCGCCATACGCCTGCGTGTGAAGCATTGCATAGCGGTCCAAGTCCGCCTTCAAGCTGGCCGGACACGCGAAGGTCAGCTTGCTGGATTCGAGTTTCGGGAGCGGGCCAAGCCGCAATTTTCTGGTCGTGCTCATCGGGCACCTTCGCGCTGATAGAACAAGGGCTGGTAAGAACGAAGCTGTAAATCGCGGTTGACGATGACACGCACCGGCAGCCCTGGCCGCGCCGTCAGCGTCGGCTGGATGTTCATGTTGCGCCGGGTCATCTCCTGGCCTACCTGGTTCACGCTGTCCTGTAGGCCATCACGTCCAGCGATGATGATGCGGTTGCCGTCCTGCCGGTTCTCCGGCGCGGCCAACTCGGCCCCGATACCCAGCAACGTCGTCAGCGCCGCCCCAGCCACAATGCTGCCCCAGTGCCGGTTGATCTCGTCTTCCACGCCGGCATAGCCCGCAGGATCGGTGCCCACAAGGTTGTCCAGCGTCAGTGAGGACGTATCGGGCAGGATGATCCGGTTCCACACCATCTGCACCCGGCTCTGTCCAAAGCTGACCTGGTTGTTGTACTTGCCCAGGATGCGCGAGCCCTGCGGGATCAGCAGGAACTTGCCCGTGGCCGTGTCATAGACCGGCTCCGTCACCGTGGCGATCACGTCGCCCGGCAGATCGGACTTGATGCCTGTCACCAGCGCCGCCGCAATCACCGTCCCGGCCATCACTTGGTATGGTGAGACAGGCATCTGGAGATGGCCGGAATTGCGGGTTTCCGTAGAACCGCCTTTCAGGAAGGCTTCCTTCTGCTCCTGCCGGTTCTGCGCCGTGGTTGGATCGGCAGGCTGGGCCGCCGTCGAGGCCGACCCAGCGGCCAATGGATCGAAGCCCGCCAAGGCCGATGCGGAGCCAGCCGCAACGACTTGCGCGGTCGCTGGCGCTGCGGTCTTGCCGGGAGAGCCGGAACGGAAGAACACCGACGAGGCCGCCGCTGCCTCCGCCTCCTGGCGACGTGCGTCCTCCGGGTCGTGGCCCGGCGGCGCATAGGTGGGCGTCACAGGCTGCTGCGACTTCACAATGGCCGGGCCGAGATCGCCCGGCAGTGGCGGCCCCAGTTCCGGCACCTTTGGCAGCTTGGAGTAATCCGAAGGAAGCCCATCCAGCCCTTCGGACTTCGAGACGCGATCCACGTTGTAAAGCTCAGTCTGATCGCCCGCGCCGCGCCGGTGCGGCTGCAATGACCAGATGGTGGCCCCGAGCACGGCGACCGACAGGCCGCCGACGAGGATGGCCAGCGTGCGCCGGTTCAGGCGCGTGACCGAGCGCGGCTGCGCGCGCAGCGCCACCGCCTCAGGCGCGACCTTGCCCGCCGAAGACGTGGCAAATTCAGGGGAATCGTCCTGGCTCATGGTCAATTCCTCCGAGTGCCACCCGAGACACCATCCGTGCGCTCGATCCGCACCACGTCGCCCTTGTCGCCGCCCAGCCGCAGTTCGGCCGCGCCAAACAGGCGATCCACGATGTAGTACGGCGAGCGGAAGCGATAGTTCACCAGTTGCCCATCGCCCTGTGCGCCGATCACGAACAGCGGCGGCAGCTCGCCCTGGGCGATGCCCGGCGGGAACTGGATGTAGACCTTCTCGCCATCGTCGAAGGCGCGCAGCGGCTTCCACGGCGGATTGCTGCCGCTGACCGCGTAGCGGAAGCGGATCTTCTCCAGCGACAGACCGGACTCCACCGGCGCAGCGGCATTGGCCACTTGCGCCTGGCGCTGCAGGGTCAACATCTTGTCCTTGGGGTACTCCCAGGACACGGAGGCCATCCAAGTCTTCTCGGTCGAGGTCAGTTCCAGCAGATATGTCCTGCGGCTGGTCGTGATGACCAGATTGGTCTTCAGGCCCGAGCGGATCGGCTTGACCATCACATTGACGCGCAGCGCATCGCCGCTGCCGCTGGACGTGTCGCCCACGATCCAGCGCACCGTGTCGCCGGCGGCCACCGTCACCAGCTCCTCGCCCGGCTGGAGCGCGATCACGGTCACGCGGCCCACGGCCGCATAGACCTGATACAGCGCGCCATCCGTGAAGGGCCAGACCTGAATCGCGTTGACGTAGCCCTCGCGCGTGGGCGCAATGCGCGCTTCGGCGTTGGCGCGGGACACGCGCACGGTTTCATCGGCGGGTTCTGCGGCAGGCTTGGCATCCGGCACAGGTTTCATCTGCGCCGGCATCGGCAGCACTTGCGGCACGGCCACCACCTCCACGGGCGCTGGCGGCTCCGGCAGCGGCTGGGCCTGCACCGGCTCGTCGAGCGAGATGGTCGGCGGCGGCTTGCCCTGCGTGGCGCAGCCCGCCAAGGCAAGCAGGATCACCGGCGCAGCGGATTTACGGAAAAGATCATTCATGGCTTGGCTCCTTCGGAAGAATCGAGTTCGCGGCTCCACGACAGGCCGTTGACGTAGATGCCCAGGGGGTTCTTGCGCAGGCGCTGCTCGGTACGCGGGGTTTGCTGCACGATGGAAATCACGGCGTTCCAGCGTTCAGTGCCTGCGGCGGCGCCGTTGACGAAGCGCTGCTCCGTCCAGCGCACGTTGAAAGACGTGTCGCTGGCACGGGTCACACTGGTGATCTGCACCGTCACCGACTCCTTGCCGATGCGCGCGAACGGGTCATTCACGCGGGCGTGCTCGTTCAACACCACGGCACCCTTGTCGGTCGTGTAGTCGTAGGCGTCCAGCCAGTTCTGCCGCACCACGATCGGGTCGATGGACAGCGAACGCACCAGGCCATGAAGCGGCCCAGGTGGTACGCGATCTGCGCATCGCTGGGCTGGTACGGCGTGGCGGCCTCGCCGACAGCGCGCACCTGGCCCGCGTTGTCCACCTCGATGACATAGGGCGTCACGATGGACTGCGCCGAGCGCCACACCAGGCCGCCGGCCATCAACAGCGCGAGCGTGAGGCAGCCGAAGGCCATCAGCCGCCAGTTCTTCGCCTGCACGCGGGGCGAGCCGATACGGTCGTCCCACACCTGGCCAGCAGCTTGGTACGGCGTGGCAGGCTGCGGCGTGTCGGCGTAGCGCACCTGCGGTTTTCTGAATCGCATGGTCAGTTCTCCTTGTGAATCGCTTCAATCGTCGGAGCCGCGCAGGCTTGGCCCCTGGCCGGAGCCGCCGCCGTCGCCCCCGCGCAGTGCGTGGGCGGCGGTGGTCGCGGCATGGGTGAGTTGCTGGCGGCGGTGCAGCCGCTTGGCCCAGGCGGGCTGTGCGTTGGCTACGCCGGAAGTGACATCGCCCGCGACGGCCTGGCCGGATGCCCCGGCTCCACCGGCGGCCGCACCTTCGTCAGCGGCTGGGCCGTTCCAGCCAGCACGGAACGGAGCGGCCATCCGCTGCCCCGCAGCGGAAGCACGGGATGCAGCCGCGCGTCCGGCGGACTGCGCGCCGGTTTTGGCGACGTTGCCCAGGCCGGCCATTGCGCCCTTCGCGCCACCGCCTGCGGCGGCGGAACCCGCCTGGAATGCCGATCGTGCGCTGCTGGCCGTCGAGGCAGCAGCACGCGCGCCGCTGCCGGCCAGCTTGGCGGCGGCTGGCGCCATGCGCGCCCCGGCCATGACCGCGCCACCAACGCCAGCCGCGGCAGCACCGACGGCAACGGCCGTCCCGGCTGCGCCGACAGCGGCACCGGCCATTGCGCCCGCGCCGAGCTGCGGCGCACCGGACACGAGGCCCGTGGCGATGCCAGGGCCGAAAATGCCCAGCGCCAGCAGCGTGAGCGAGGCCAGCATGATGACCAGCGCATGGTCGATGTTCGGCTCTGCGGGATGGACTTGGAACTGCGAGAACAAGCCCGAGCCGATGCCGACGATCACGGCCAGGACCAGCACCTTGACGCCGGATGCCACCACGTTGCCCAAGACCTTTTCCGCTAGAAAGCTCGTCTTGTTCCAAAGCGCGAACGGCACCAGCACGAACCCCGCGAGCGTGGTCAGCTTGAACTCGATCAGCGTGATGAACAGCTGGATCGCCAGTACGAAGAAGCACAGCACCACGACCAGCCACGCGAGGAACAGCACCACGATGGGATCGAGATTGGCGAACACCTCGGGAAAGCCCGCCATCTCGCCGATCTGTTCCAGAATCGGCGCCCCGGCGTCGATTCCGGTTTTCGCCAGCCGGCCCGGCTGCAAAAAGTTCTCCATCGTGATGGCCGAGCCGGTGGCCGTAATGCCCAGCCCCGCAAACGAGCGGAACACGATGCTGGCCAGCCAGTTGAAGTTGTTGAGGATGTAGGCGAAGGCACCGACATAGAGCACTTTGCGCAGCAGCTTGGCGATCACGTCCTCGCCTTGGCCGGTGGCGTGGCTCATGGCCCAATACAGCCCGGCGATCGTCATGTCGATGACGATCAGCGTGGCCGTGAGGAACGCCACTTCACCGCGCAGCAACCCGAAACCCGAGTCGATGTAGGTGGCGAAGGTGTTGAGGAACTGGTCGATGATGGTCACGTCATTCATGGCGTGCCCTCCGGTTCGGCGGGCGATGCTGGCGCTACGCCATCGGCCGGTTCATCGAAGCTCGGCGGAATCGGTGGCAGGTCGGCCAGCGTCTGGTATTCATCCGGCCCGGTCTGGCCGGAGAAGAAGCGCCGCCGGAAGGCTTCGGCGGCGGCGCGGCAAGCGTCCTCGCCCGTGGCCTGCATGACCTGTTGTGGATTGGCGGCGCATTGCGCGCGCAATGCCTTGAGCCGCACGGGATCGGCGGCCAGGGCATCGGCGAGGTTGTCGGCTGGCCGCTCGCCACAAGCGGCCAGCAGCGCAGCAAGCACTGAAACAGACAGGACGAGGACGCATTGCATGGCGGCCTCCCGTCAGTCACGGTAGAAGTTGACGGACTGTGGTGTGTACGGCGTGCCGTCGCCCAGGAAACGCCGCCGCACCTCGCGGGCGCGCTCCGTGGCCGCAGCCTGCCGCGCCAGCTCCAGCGAAGCGGCCCGGTCTTGCGTGATCTGGAGCCGCTGAGTCTGGATGGACTGCTTGGCCTGCAAGGCCAGCAGTTGGTTCGTGGCCTGCATGGCTTGCAGCGCGCCGACGGCGGATTGGCTCTTGCCCACCAAATCGGCCAACACGCCTTCATCGTCATGGAGGTTCTGCGATGCCTGAGCTTGCATCTGCATGGTGGTCTGCAAGCCGTTGAGCGTGTTCTTCCAACGCGCCTGCGCATCGCGGTACATCTGGTCGCCGCTGACGGTGGCGGCGTACTGCTCCGGGTACAGGCGCGCGAACTCCCGGTCCATGTTCGCCACGTCATAGGCCAGGCCCTTGGCCTGGGCGATCAGCCGCTGGGTGGTCGCCAGATTGCTGCGCAAGCGGCTCACCACGCTGGACGGCAAGCTGGCCAGGTTGCGCGCCTGGTTCATCAGCATCTGTGCCTCGTTCTGAAGCTGCTCGACCTGGTTGCTGATCTGCTCCAGCGTGTTGGCCGCCGTCATCATGTTCTGCATGAAGTTGAACTCGTCGAACACGGTGTCGCCGATGCCGAAGATGGCGTGGGCCGGCTGCACGGCGCCGAAGGCGAGCGTGCAGGCGACGGCCACTGCGGCGAGCTTGGGGGTATAGGACTTCATGGCAGGGTCTCCTGGGGTTGATCGGTGATACGAGGGGGAACATGGGAGGCAAGCGGCGCAAGGCCGGGGAACGAGGGCAGCAGGTCGGCCGCCCAATCGAGACCGCGATGGCGCAGCCAGGCGCCGGCGAAGCCGGGCGCGCCGGCATCCAGCAGCACGTGGTCGATGTCGCGCTGGTCTTGCGGCGTGGAAGCGCCTGCAAAGGCCAGCGCCGCCGGCCCCAGGTCGAGGTCGAACAGGCGATTGCCGAGACGCGATTGGTAGTAGTAGTCGCGCTTGGGCTGCGCGGTGGCGACGATCTCGATCTGGCGTGAGTTCAGCCCAAAGCCCTCGTAGATCGTCCTGATCTGCGGCTCGGTCGCCTGCGGGTTCGGCAGGAAGATGCGGCTGGCGCAGCTCTCGATGATCGCGGGCGCGATGCTCGAATCCTTGATGTCCGCCAGGCTCTGCGTGGCGAAGATGACGCTGACGTTCTTCTTGCGCAGCGTCTTGAGCCACTGGCGGATGCGGGCTGCGAATACGGGGTCATCAAGGAACAGCCACGCCTCATCGAGGATCAGCAGCGTGGGCGCACCGTCGAAGCGCTCGTCGAATCGCGCAAAGAGGTAATGCAGCACGGCCATGACGGCGGCCTTGCTGTGCATCAGCTCTTCCATCTCGAAGCACTGCACGCTGCCAGAACCCAGGCGATCCACATCCGCGTCCAGCAGCTTGCCGTGCGCGCCGCCCAGCACATAGGGGGCCAGTGCTTGGCGCAGCGCATTCGATTGCAGCAGCACCGACAAGCCCGTCATCGTGCGCTGCTCCACGGGCGCGCCAGCGAGACTGCCAAGTGCCGACCAGATGGCGGCCTTCTCGTCGGGGCCAACGGCCACGCCCTCATGCCGCAAGCGGCCTTCGATCCATTCGGCCGCCCAGGTACGGTAGCCCTCGCGGTCGATGCGGGCCAAGGGCTGGAAGGCAATTTCTCCATCCGTGCCCAGGTCGTAGTGCTCGCCGCCCAGCCCAAGGATCGTGGCGCGCATGGAGCGTCCCATGTCGAACGCGAAGATGCGTGAGCCGCGATAGCGCCGGAACTGCATCGCCAAGGTGGCGAGCAGCACCGACTTGCCCATGCCGGTGGGCCCGGCCACCAGCGTGTGGCCCACGTCGCCAATGTGCGTCACCAGCCGGAACGGCGTGGCGCCCTCGGTGCGGGTGACGATCAACGGCGGGCCATCAAGATGGTCGTTCTTCTCCGGCCCGGCCCACACGGCGGACACCGGCATCATGTGCGCCAGATTCAGCGTCGAGACGATGGGCTGGCGCACGTTGGCGTAGGCGTTGCCGGGGATCGAGGACAGCCACGCATCGACCGCATTCAGGGTCTCGGGGATCGTCACGAAGCCCCGGCCCTGGATGACGCGCTCCACCATGCGCAGCTTTTCGTCGGCCACCGCAGGATCGGCGTCGAGCACCGTCATCGTGGCGGTGAGGTAGCCGAAGGCAACCTGATCGCTGCCCAGCTCCTGCAATGCGGCATCCGCATCGGCCGATTTGTTGCTGGCGTCGGTGTCCACCAGCGGGGATTCCTGCTGGAAGATGGTTTCTCGCAGCAAGGCGATGACGTTCTTGCGCTTGGCGAACCACTGGCGGCGCAGGCGCCCCAATTCCCGTTCCGCCTCGGATTTGTCGAGACACAAGAACCGGGTTGACCAGCGATAGGCAAATCCAAGGCGGTTGAGGTCGTCCAGAATCCCCGGCCAGGTCGAGGTCGGAAAGCCCCGCACCGACACCACGCGCAGGTGCTGTTCGCCCAGTATGGGTGCGAGGCCACCGACCAGCGCGGAGTCGGTCAGCAGCGCGTCGATGTGGAACGGCACTTCGGGCACGCCCACGCGGTAGCGCCGCGTCGAGATGGTGGCGTGCAGATAGGTCAACGTCTGGCTGTCGTCGAGCCAGGCGATTTCCGGCATCACGCCGTCGAGCAGGTCAAAGACGCGATCGGTTTCCGCCACGAAGGCCGTCAGGCGCTCGCGCCAGTCCACGCCTTCGGTGGGCCGGTTCTCGTACAGCATCCCCGCCGCGCGGGCGCGTGATTCCTCGGGCGGCAGATACACCAATGTCAGGTGATAGCCGCTCTCGAAGTGGTTGCCCGATTCCTCGAATGCTGCGCGGCGCTCCTCGTCCACCAGCCACGACAGAGGCTCAGGAAACTCCGCGTGCGGATAGTTGGCGGCAGCGCGACGCTCGGCCTCCACGAACAAGGCCCAGCCAGATCCCAGCCGACGTAGCGCGTTGTTCAAGCGCGCCGATGTGGCAATCAGCTCGCCCTGCGTCGCGCTGTCGAGGTCAGGCCCGCGAAACCGGGCCGTACGCTGGAAACTACCGTCCTTGTTCAAGACGACGCCCGGCGCAACCAGCCCGGCCCAGGGCAACCAGTCGGCAAGCAAGGCCGGGCGCTGGCGGTATTCGGCAAGGTTCAGCACGGCATCACCTCACACGTCCAGCAGCGAGCGGTGCTTGATGTGCCGAGCGAACACGGCCATGAACTGCGGATCGACGCGCGCACCCCATACCGCCAGCGAATGGCCAATGATCCAGAGCACGACACCGGGAATCCACAGTTGCAGGCCCAGCCCGACGGCGGCGGCCAGCGTGCCGTTGGCGATCGCCACGGTGCGCGGCGCACCGCCCAACAGAATCGGCTCGGTCAGCGAGCGATGCAAAGGCACCTCGAACCCTGCCGCGAAGGTATCCGGGCCGCTCATACGACAGCCCCGCCGGAGAAGCTGAAGAACGACAGGAAGAAGCTGGAAGCCGCGAACGCGATGGACAGGCCAAACACGATCTGGATCAGCTTGCGAAAGCCGCCCGACGTGTCGCCGAAGGCCAGTGCGAGGCCCGTGGCGATGATGATGATGACCGCGACGATTCGTGCGACCGGCCCCTGGATGGATTCGAGGATGGATTGCAGCGGGCCTTCCCACGGCATCGAGGAACCGGCGGCCTGCGCCGTTCCGGCGAGGAACAGCAGCAGCGCGGCCAGCAGCAGTCCTTGCCCCGCAGGGCGGGCCAGGCTGCGCAGCCGTGCAAGGCGCAAAGCCGGATTTGCAGAAAAACGGAAAGCAGGAATGGTCATCTGCGTCATGGCAGTTCTCCAGGTTGGTCAGGGGACAGGAAAGTCGCCGCAGCAGGTGCGGCATCGGGGATCGGCTGCAACTCGGGAAACGGCGCGTCCATCGCGTCCGCCTCCCAATCCGCCAGCCGGTAGCCCACGCCGTCGAAGCCGACGACGCGGGCGATGCTCTCGATGTGGCGCTTGCGCCCGCGCCCGGCGATGTGGATGACCACGTTGACCGCCTCGGCGATCAGCGCACGGGGCGGGTTCACCGCCACTTCGAGAATCAATTGCTCCAGGCGCAGCAGCGCGCCCAGTGCGGAGCCGGCGTGGATGGTGGCGATGCCGCCAGGATGGCCCGTGCCCCACACCTTGATGAGATCCAGTGCTTCGGCGCCGCGCACTTCGCCGACGACGACGCGATCCGGGCGCAGGCGCATGGACGAACGCACCAACTCCGTCATGGACACCACGCCGGCCCGCGTGCGCAGCGGCACGTGGTCGCGGGCCGCGCATTGCAGTTCCACCGTGTCTTCGAGCACCAGCACGCGGTCGCCCGTGGCGGCGATTTCGGCCAGCAGCGCATTGGCCAAGGTCGTCTTGCCGCTACTGGTGGCTCCGGCGATCAGGACGTTCTGGCGCTCGCGCACGGCACGCACCAGAAAGCCCGCCTGCTCGGCGGTCATCATTCCGTCTTCGATGTAGCGCGACAGCGGGATCACGCCCACGGCGCGCTTGCGCAGCGCGAAGGCCGGCCCTGGTGCGGCGGGCGGCAGGATGCCCTCGAAGCGCTCACCCGTCTCCGGCAGCTCGGCGGACAGCAGCGGCTGGCCGCGATGCACTTCCGCGCCGACGTGGGCGGCCACAAGGCGGATGATGCGCTCGCCGTCCGCTTCGGACAGCTCCACGCCCATCGGCGCGCGGCCCGATGAAAGCCGGTCGATCCACAAGGTTCGATCCGGGTTGAGCATGATTTCCACCACGTCCGGGTCTTCGAGCGCGGCGGCGATCAGCGGCCCCATCGCCGTGCGCAGCATCTGGATGCGGCGATCGAGCGATGTGGCGCTCATGGACTGCGGAACGGCGCTCATGACGCACGCTCCTGCGTTTGTGCGGCGGCCGCCGCGTCTTCCATCCGCATTGGGTCGGGATGCAGTTCCTCCACCACGTCGCGCACCAGGCTCCGGCCCCGCAGCAGGTGGCGGCCCAACTGTTCAATGAATTGCTCGAAGCGCGCTTTGCCCTGGGCGCGAGCCGCGTCCTGGTGCGCCTCGGGGACTGGCGTGCTCACGGTCAGGTAGTAGCGAACAAACAGTGCCAGCGTCTCGATGGCGATGTTCTGGTCGCGCTCCATGCGCTCGGCATGGCGCGACAGGCGATCCAACCGCTTGGCAATCGCCGCTTCGCGCTGGTCGGCCGCGTCGGGCGACAGCCAGGATGCGAGTGCCGCCGCGACGATGCTGGACTTTGAGACGCCTTTCTTGGCGGCCAGCTCGTCGAGCCGCTTGGCGTGCTCGGGCTGGATAAAGAGGTTCAGGCGGTAGTGGCTCATAGCTCGATTCCGTCGTTGGGGTTCAGCGATGCCAGCCGGGCCGTGCGCTGCATGGCCGGATCAAGCTGGCGAGGAAGGGGAGGCGGCAGGTCGTCGTCGTCATCGAGCAGCGCGAGGTCGGCGGCAGTCGCGGCCAGCTCTGGGTCGTAGGCGAAGGTTTCGGAGAGTTCGGGCTGACGGCGCGGGCCGCCGTCGTCGGCAGCCAAGCTCCCCAGGTCATCAGCGGATGCGGTGGCCGGTGCGGCAGGTGTTGGCGGAATCGCCAGCCCGCTCCAGTCGTCGGGGCGCAGCGGCGCCGCGTCGGCGTACTGGCCGTCCGCCAGCGCGGGCGGCGGCAGCACGCGGCGCTTGAAATTGGCGTCCGAGTAGTAGCGCAGCTTCTTGGCCTTGATCGGCGCCACGCTGGAGACCATCACCACGGCCTCGTCGGGCGGAAGCTGCATGACTTCACCAGGTGTCAGCAACGGCCGTGCCGTTTCTTGGCGCGACACCATCAGGTGCCCGAGCCACGGCGCGAGCCGGTGGCCCGCGTAGTTGCGCTGGGCGCGCAGCTCGGTGGCTGTGCCCAGCGTCTCGGAGATCCGTTTGGCCGTGCGTTCGTCGTTCGTCGCAAACGTCACGCGCACATGGCAGTTGTCCAGAATCGAATGGTTCTGCCCATACGCCTTGTCGATCTGGTTGAGCGACTGCGCAATCAGGAAGCTGCGTATACCGTAGCCCGCCATGAACGCCAGCGCCGTCTCGAAGAAGTCCAGGCGCCCCAGCGCCGGAAACTCGTCGAGCATCAGCAGCAGCTTGTGGCGGCGCTCGATGCCGTCGGAGCCGTCAAGCGATTCCGTGAGGCGCCGCCCGATCTGGTTGAGGATCAGGCGAATGAGCGGCTTCGTCCGCGAAATGTCCGAAGGCGGCACCACCAGATACAGCGACACCGGATGCTCGGCGGCGATCAGGTCGGCGATGCGCCAGTCGCAGCGCGACGTGACTTCGGCCACCGTAGGGTCGCGGTACAGGCCGAGGAACGACATGGCCGTGGACAACACGCCGGAGCGCTCGTTGTCCGATTTGTTGAGCACCTCGCGCGCTGCGGACGCCACCACCGGATGAGGCTCCGCGCCCAAATGTGGCGTGGTCATCATCCGGTGCAAGGTCAGCTCGAAAGGGCTGGCCGGGTCGGAGAGGAAGTTGGCGACGCCGCGCAGCGTCTTGTCCTCGCCCGCGTAGAGGACGTGCAGGATGGCGCCGACCAGCAGCGCGTGGCTGGTCTTTTCCCAATGGTTACGCTTCTCCAGCGCGCCTTCGGGATCGACCAGGATGTCCGCGATGTTCTGAACGTCACGCACTTCGTGCGCGCCGCGCCGTACCTCAAGCAGCGGGTTGTATGCGGCCGACCTCGCATCCGTCGGGTTGAACAGCAGGCAATGCGAGAAGCGCGAGCGCCAGCCTGCCGTGATGCTCCAGTTCTCGCCCTTGATGTCGTGGATGACGGCGGACGCGGGCCAGCTCAACAAGGTGGGCACCACCAGGCCCACGCCCTTGCCCGAGCGCGTGGGCGCGAACGTCAGGACATGCTCTGGCCCTTCATGCCGAAGGTACTGGCTGTCGTGCTTGCCAAGGAACACGCCGGCCGGCTGTGTGAGGCCCGCCTTGCGAATGTCCTGCGCGTTCGCCCAGCGGGCCGAGCCGTAGGTCGTGACGAGGCGCGATTGCCGCGAGCGCCAGATCGACATGCCAATGGCGACCACCACCGCCAGCAAGCCGCTGCCCCCCGCGATGGCGCCGCCGGTGTCGAACACGCGCGGCGCATAGGCATCGAAGAAGAACCACCACTCGAACAGCTTCCACGGGTGGTAGATCGGCGTGCCAAGGAAATCGAACCAGGGCGAGCCAAGGCGTAGCTGATAGCCGAGGGCGGCTGCTGTCCATTGTGTGGCGCCCCACACGCCGGCGATCACGATGCCGAATACCACGGCGATCTGACCGAACAGCACGTTCGTCCCTTGCATGACCTGGCCTCCGATTTCTCCTGCGCTGATTCCTGATGGAAGAAGCGACACAAGGACGTGCCGCAGGCGTCAGGATCGGTGCCGGGTCAGTGCCGGTCAAAGACCGTTTCAAGCAGAAAGGTCGAGCAAAAAGACAGAATGAGTGCGGTAGAGAGCCAAATAAAAACGCCGCAAGCGCAGGCGCATTGCGGCGTGTAGAACGGGAACTTGAAGGTGATGCAGCGAACCACCAACGATCAGAACTTGGGGGACTCTTTCGGCGGGGTGTAGGGGGTATCGCCGTCGCCATAGAACCGCTTGCGCGTAGCCTCGGCCACCCGGTTGCACAGTACATCGCCCAGCTTGGCGCGATCCGTCTTGCATTGCTGGCGCAGTTCTTTAAGCCGTTCGGGGTTGGACGCCAGTTCTTCTACTGTTGGAATATTCGCTTCGGAGGTGCTGGCCTTCTGAGGCGTTTCCGACTGGCCGCAGGCAGTCAACGCGGCCACCAGCAAGAAGGGAATGATCTTCTTCATGGTGCAGGTTCCTCCGTAGGATCAGGATCAGGATCAGGATCAGGATCAGGATCAGGATCAGGATCAGGATCAGGATCAGGATCGAGGCCCGCGATGGGCTTGGGGGATTCTGGTGAGTCCATCGACTGCACCCGCTCGATGAATCGCTCCAATACATCGGATGGCTCACCTTCGGGGCGCAGCAGGAACGTCGTCAGTGGCGGCACAGTCGATGCGAGTGGCCGTGCCACTATGCCTTGTTCACGACTGGCGGCGATGTGCGCTGCACCCGCCAGGCCAAGCGCGAAGCCAGCCGATACAAGCGCCATCATGAGGTCGCAAGAGGCGCTGCGTTCGGCAATCAGAGGCTCCATGTCGGAGCGGCGCAGCACTCGATCAACGTACTTGGCATGGCCTTCGCAGGCTTGCGGATCGCACAAGACCAGCGGATGACGCAGCAGTTCATCCAGCGGAATCCGCTTGTGGGTCAGCAATGGATGCCGTGCCGGCACCGCCACCATGAGCACATCGCTCCAGACAGGCAGCGCAACGATGCCGTCGCCTACCTCGTCAGATTGCGCAAACCCAACGTCGTACAGGTCGTCATGCAACCCTTTGAGCTGCTGCGACAGGGGCACCTCAAAGAAGCGAAGCTCAACCTCGGGTTCCTCTTGGCGGCATAGCGCCAATAAAGCTGGCAAGCGCGATGGCGTGATGCCGTCCGATAGAGCTATACGCAACTGTCCATGAAATCCGTTGACTGCTGATTTCACACCGTCTCGCGCTTGATCCAAGGCGGCAAGAACGCGGTGTGCATGCTCCAAGAATAGTTTGCCGGCGCGGGTCAGTCGCGTGCTGCGTGTGGTGCGAGCAAGCAGCACCACGCCCAGTTCCTCTTCCAGCTCCTTGATGGCACGCGACAGCGGCGATTGCTCGATGTGCAGTTTCTCGGCGGCGCGCGCGAAGTGGAGTTCCTCGGCTACGGCCAAGAAGTAGCGTAGATGGCGAAGTTCCATCGAACACCTCCATTTTGTCTATCGCCTTTGGGTGCCGCTTGGGCCGGTCTAGCTCAAGTGCTTGTGGAAGAAGTCCGTCAGCTTGGCGAACGGGATGAGGTTCACCCGGTCGTAAAGGTCAACGTGGTTGGCGCCCTTGACCCAATGCAGTTCCTTGGGTTCTGCAGCACGCTGGTAAGCGTCCTCGCTGAACTCTCTGGAGTGCGCCTGGTCGCCCGCGATGAACAGCAGCGGGCGCGGCGAGATCGTCTCAATGTCGTTGAACGGGTAGAAGTTCATGAACTTCACTTCGCCCGCGAGCGTGCGGTTCTGTGTCTGCTCCAGCGTGTAGCCGGCCGGGATGGCGATGCCGCGCTTCGTGCGGTAGAAGTTGTGATACATCGCGGTCACGGGGTCGGCATCGGCGGGCAATTCGACCGGCAAGTAGTTCTGGAAAATCCGCTTGCCGCTGGTGAACTCCTCGTAACGAAGCTGCGCGGCCTGGGCCAGCTTGTCCTTGCGCTGCGCCAGCGTCTGCGACTTGCCGTAGCCATTGCGCGTCACCGCGCCCATGTCGTACATGCTGACGGTGGCGATCGCCTTCAGGCGTGGGTCGATCTTGGCGGCGCTGACGATGAAGCCGCCGCTGCCGCAGATGCCGATGCCGCCGATGCGCGCGCGATCCACGGCTTCGTGCGTGCCGAGGTAGTCCACCGCCGCGCTGAACGCTTCCGAGTACAGGTCGGGCGCTACGGCGTTGCGTGCAGCGCCTTCGCTCTCCCCCCAGAACGGGAGGTCGATGGCCATTGCGGCGAAGCCCTGTTCGGCCATCTTCGTCGCGTAGAGGTTTGCGCTTTGCTCCTTGACCGCACCCATCGGGTGACCGACGACGATGGCTGGCAGCTTCTTGGAAGCGTCGCGGTTCTTCGGCAGGATCAGATTGCCCACGATCTTCATCCCGTACTGGTTCGGGAAGTTGACTTTCTGAACAGCCACCAGATCGCTGGTGTAGAAGTTGTTGGCGCCTTCCGGCATTTCGTTCGACATAGTGTTGGCCCTTGCAAAAGGAATCGTTGACATCACGCCGAGCGCCAAGGCGCTCGAACCCATGTATTTCAGAACCTGACGGCGATCGGCATCAATGCCCGATGGCTCTACGTTCTCTATCTCTTTCATTGGCTGACCTTTCGATGGGGAGGTTGTGTTCTGCTGCCTTGCCACGCCTTGCGCGGCGCGGTCACAGCGTTGAGGCATCCATCACAAAGCGATACTTCACATCACCCTTCAGCATCCGTTCGTAAGCGCCATTGATTTCACCGGCGCGGATCATTTCAATGTCCGCGACGATTCCGTGCTCGGCACAGAAGTCCAGCATTTCCTGTGTCTCGGGGATACCGCCGATCATTGAGCCGGCAAGACTGCGGCGTTTCATGATGAGGTTGAACACCTGGGGCGAAGGGTGCGGCGAGGCCGGTGCACCTACTAACGCCATCGTTCCGTCGCGCTTGAGCAGCACAAAGAAGGCATCCAGATCGTGTGGCGCCGCCACGGTGTTGAGAATGAAGTCCAAGCTCTTGGTGTGTGCGGCCATCTCGTCGGCATTGCGGGACACGACGACCTCATGCGCGCCCAATGCCTTGGCGGCTTCGCGCTTGGATTCCGACGTGGTGAAGGCCACGACGTGCGCGCCCATCGCGTGGGCGAGCTTGATGCCCATATGGCCCAGGCCGCCGATACCGACCACGCCGACCTTGTGGCCCGGCCCGACCTTCCAGTGACGCAGCGGCGAATAGGTCGTGATGCCCGCGCACAGCAGCGGCGCCACGGCCGCCAGTTGCGCCTCGGGGTGGCGGATGCGCAGCACGTAGCGCTCGTGCACCACGATCTGCTGCGAGTAACCGCCCAGCGTGTGGCCGGGCGCGTCCGGCGTGGGGAAATTGTAGGTGCCGACCATGTGGTCGCAGTAGTTCTCCAGGCCGTCTCCGCAATCCTCGCAATGCTTGCAGCTATCGACGATGCAGCCCACGCCGACCAGATCCCCGACCTTGTGGCCGGACACATGATCGCCGACTGCCGTGATACGGCCCACGATTTCGTGGCCCGGCACGCAGGGGTAGAGCGTGCCGGCCCATTCGCCGCGCACCTGGTGAATGTCGGAGTGGCACAGGCCGCAGTAGGCGATGGCGATCTGCACATCGTGCGCGCCGGGCGCGCGCCGGGTGATGCCGATCGGTTCGAGGGAAGATCGCCCGCATGGGCGCCGTAGGCTTTGACTGTCATCGGTTGTTCCTTATTGAGCGGGGCGCACGGTGTTCAACGTCCCACGAACTTCAGGCTGTTCTCGCCGTAGCGCGCCCTGAACGGGCGTCTTGGAAAGAACGGCCTCGATTTCCTGCATGTCCTCGGGGGACAGTTGCACGCCGCTGGCATCGGGTTCCTGGGGATAGCAGGCAGCCGGGAGAGACGATGCGCGATCACATGCCGCCCAGGATCACATGAAGATTCTCCTGGTCAGGCGCATTGAACCGATAGATCAATCCTCTGGTTTTCTTGCCTAATTCGATGATTCAGGAGTGTTCCGTGACATCAATGCGCGGTTCGGGGTAGAGTTCCCTTTTCAGGGCGACGCATGCCCATACACCCGCGTACACGACACCATGAATGAACCTTGCAGCACCTTGCGCGAGCCGCTGGTGCATGTCATCGACAAGTGGAGCAAGGGCACCACGGACTGTTCGACGCCGATCCCGAACGTGAGCTTCTTTCGGCGCGAGGCGCCCGCCGCGCCGGCCTACTGCATGATTCCGCCCAGCATCGTGGTCGTCGTGCAGGGCGAGAAGCAGATGCTGGTCGGTGGTGATGCCTATGCCTACGATGCCTCCCGTTACCTCATCACGTCGCTGGACTTGCCCGCCAGTTCCGAAGTGGTGCAGGCCAGCCAGGACGTTCCCTGCCTGGGCCTGACGGTGAACCTCGATCTGCGCACGATTGCTGAGCTGATCGCGCATGGCAACGTACCGCCGCCTCGCGATCGGGCCGTCAATGGCTGCATCGGCATCGGCGATCTCACGCCGGCCATCCTGAAACCTATCGGGCGCTTGCTGGAACTGCTGGACGAGCCGCAGGCCATTCCGACACTGGCACCAATCTTCCTGCGCGAGCTGCACTATCGCCTGCTGACCAGCGACCAGGCGGGGCGGCTGCGCCAGATTGCCTCGGTGGACGGGCAAGCCTACAAGATCGCCAGGGCCATCGACTGGCTCAAGATGAACTATGCGGCGCCGCTGCGCGTCGAGGAGCTGGCCGCGTCCGTGCAGATGAGCACGCCGACGTTCCACCACCATTTCCGGCAGCTCACGGCGATGAGTCCGCTGCAATACCAGAAGTGGTTGCGGCTCAACGAGGCCAAGCGGCTGATGCTCAACGAGCGCCTGGATGCGGCGAGCGCCGCGTTCAAGGTGGGCTATGAAAGCCCGTCGCAGTTCAGCCGTGAATACAGCCGCTTGTTCGGTGCGTCGCCCCGGCGCGACATTGCCGGGCTGCTCGAACCGGAAGCCGCCAATCTGCCCAAGCGCAAAGTCCGGGCGTCATAGCGCCGGGCGGCGACGGTGGCCGGCTACAGCCAGCCTTGGCCCGCCGGGCGTACCTTGTCGAGTTCCGCGCGGATGTGCTGGGCAATCTCGATCAGGCGCGCTTTCGGCAGGCGGCTCGTCGGCCCGGCAATGGCGATGGCCGCGCGCGACGTGACCGCGACCGCCACGCATGAGATTCCAGCCTTCTCGCTGTCGAGGTCGAGGGCGAAGCCCTTGCGCTGCGCATCGTCGATTTCCTTGGCGTGCTGCTGCCAGCGTTCCGGGTCTTGGGCACGGACGGATTGCGCCAGGCCGGCGTCTGCCGCCAGCAGGGTGTGGCCGAGCGCCTGTCCGATCAGCGGGGTGCGCTCGCCGGGCCTCACGGCCAGGTGCAGCGGCTTGTCCGACAGCACGGCGTCCACGCACAGGTAGTCGCTGCCGCTGACCAGGCCCAGGAACGCGGATTCGCCTGATGCAACGCTCACGGCCTGGAGCACGGGCCGGATGCGTGCGCGCAGCGCGTGTTCGGCCTCGGCGTCAGGCCGGACAAGCTGGGTGAGCTTGCCGGTCAGCCGATAGGCCGCACCCTTCCTGTCCTGCGTGATGTACCCGAGTTCTTCGAGGGACGCGAGCAGGTTGTGGGCGGTGCTGCGGTTCAAGCCGGTGCCGTCCGCCAATTCGCTCAAGCGTGCGCCTTCGGGCTGCCGGGCGATGTGCTCCAGCAGATCGAAAGCCCGCTGCACGGACTGGATCACACGGCCGGATGATGTTGTCGATTCCATAATGTTGAATTATGGCGGCGCGTATGGGTCAAAGCAATCACGATGTGGGAGGCTGGCTGGGTGCTCGGCCCGCCGCGGACAATGGGACGAAGATTGCCTCTATGCCGCGTGGCTGGGGGCCGCGAGCTTATGCCGCAGGATCGGGTGCCGACGTTCGAGCACCGCAACCGTCACCACGGGAACGAAGGTGAGCAGGCCGAAGATGACGCCGACCAGCAGCGGCGCGAGCACGCCGAGCTGCGTTCCGATGAGCATTCCCGTGACCCACGTTCCCAGGGCCGTGCCGACGTTGAGGAATGAAATCACCATCGAGGATGCCAGCGTGGGGGCTTCGCCGCCATAGCCGACGGCAAGGTGGGCAAGCACCGGGTTGGCCGCCAGTCCGACCAGGCCCAGCAGCGTGAACAGGATCAGCGTGGGCGCCGGCTGCGACGAAAACGCGAACAGCCCCGCCGAGGCCAGCGCCGAAACGCCGGCGGTGAACATCGGCATCGTGAACGGGTGCCGGTCGCCGATGCGGCCACCGAAGATCGAGCCGAACAGAGAAGCCACGCCGAACAGGGCCAGCGCGATGGGGATGAACCGGCTGCCCAGGCCCGTGTGCTCGGTCAGCAAGGGGGCGATGAAGCTATAGACGGAAAGCGCGCCTGCGTTGACGGTGACGCAAGCCAGCAGCACCAGCCACAGCCGGGCCGTGCGCAGACCTGCGAACTCCCCACGGATGTGCGGGATCGCCTGGCCCGGCGGCTCTGCGGGCACGAGCTTGACGATGGCGACAGCGACGACGGCCGCGATGACGGCCAGCGCCCAAAACGGGCCGCGCCATCCGGCGAGCTGCCCGGCAATCGAGCCCAGAGGTACGCCGAGGACGTTGGCGAGCATCCCACCGCCGATCACCAGACCCATTGCCCGGGCGCCGGCCGTGGGGCCGGCGGCGCGGGTGGCGACGACTGCCGCGCTGCCCCAAAACGCGCCGGTGGCCACCGCACTGACCACGCGACTGACCAGCAGCACCGTGAAGTCTGTCGTGAGCGCGGCGATCAGGTGGCCTATCGCAAACACCACCAGGGAGATCATCAGCGTGATGCGCTTGGGCATCCGCAGTGTGAGCAGCCCCACGGCCGGAGCGCCGAAGATCATGCCGACAGCGAACAGCGTGATCGCCATGCCGACCTGGGCGACGGATACACCGTAGTCGGCGGCGATTTCGGGCAGCAGGCCCGCGACGATGAACTCGGACGTTCCCATGAGGAACGTGCCGACCGTCAGGATATAGACGACCAGAGGCAGGCCCGCTTTCGCGGGCGTGCCGGGGGCGCACTGAGATGCGGATGCTTCAGCCATCGTTGTTCTTTTCCTATCAAGCTCAAGAATCGCTCGGGCCTTAGCGCCGGTCGATGTGGACTCGCCGCTCCGTGAATCGCCATTGGCCGTTGCGCAAGGCAAAGCCATCCACGTAGCGCCCGCGTGCGGCCACATGCGCCGCCGAGCCTTCCGTCAGTTGGGACACGATGAAGTACGAAACGCTGGTGGCCGTCTGCCCGTCGTCGGCCACGTCGATGAGCACATTGCCGATCAGGTGCTGCGGCCCGAGGTAGGCGCCATGCGCGGGGGTGTGCTCGCGCAGCCAGGCGAGCTTTTCCACCTTGCCGCGCGTCGCCAGTTCCGGGGAAACGTGCCAGGTCGCGTCCTCGAAGAACGCGGCGACGGCTTCCAGGTCGCCTTCATCGAGACGGTAGAGATAGGTGTGGATCAGGCGCGCGATCTGGCTTTCGGCCTCGCGGCGGTCGTCACGAGAAATCATCGTGGTGCCTCACTTCAAACATGGGATTCGGGAAAGACGACGCGATCCCACGGGGTCGCCGCTCGCGGCCCCGTGGAACGGCTCGCCCGTTCAGCGCGGATGCTGGGCACCTGGCGGTCAGAAGCCCTCAAGGACGATCTTTCCGCGTGCCTTGCCGCTTTCCAGCAGTTGGTGCGCGCGCTTGAGGTTGGCCGCGTTGATCGTTCCGAAGGTGTCGGTCAGCGTGGTGCGAATCTTCCCGGCCTCGATCAGCTTGGCGATTTCGCGCAGGATGTCGCCTTGCACGCTCATGTCCACGGTCTGCATCAGCGAGCGCATGAAAACCGCTTCAAGGTGGATCGAAATGCACTTCCACTTGAAGGGGTTGGCGTCGAACACTTTGGGGTTGTCGATGTAGCCGTAGCGTCCTTGGGGCGACATGAATTTCACAATGTCGTCGCGGTACTCAATGGAGCCGGCCGTGGTGAAGACGAAGCCAGGCGCACCCAGCCCCAAGGCTTCGATCTGCGCGGCCAGCGGCTGGCTGTGATCCACGACATGGTGCGCGCCAAGGCTTTCGCACCATTCCTTGGTTTCCGGGCGCGATGCGGTGGCAATCACCGTCAGGTCGGTACGGGCGCGCAGCAGTTGGATCGCCATCGAGCCGACACCACCGGCGCCGCCGATGATGACCACGGCCTGGGCCGCGCCGGGGACGGGGCGCGTCACGTCCAGGCGCTCGAACAGCATTTCCCATGCGGTGAGCGAGGTCAGCGGCAGCGCAGCCGCCTCGGCATTGGACAGGGATGCGGGCGCCTTGGCCGCGATGCGTGCATCGACCAGGTTGTATTCAGCGTTCGACCCCTGCCGACGGATGGCGCCGCAGTAGTAAACCCTGTCACCGATCTCGAAGCCCTGGACGAGCGAACCCTTCTCGACGACCGTGCCAACGGCGTCCCAGCCCAGCACGCGAACTTCGCCGTCGGCTGGCATGGCATTGCGGCGGATTTCGTAGTCGATCGGGTTGACGGCGGTGGCCGCGATTTCGACCAGCAGATCATGCTCCGTGGGAACGGGCTTCAGAAGGGTAATGTCGATCAGGGCGTCGTCGCGGTCGATTGGCCCGTTTTGCTTGAAGCCTACAGCTTTCATGGTCTTGTCCTCATGGTGGTTGATGGAAGGTCGTGCCCGGCCGACAGGGCAGGGCAGCTAGAGAAGAACAACTCAGGCTGCCTTGAGATCAGCCGGGTTGATCGGAAGGCGCCTAATACGCTTACCTGTTGCGTCGTGAATCGCATTGAGCAGCGCTGGCGCAATGACCACGGTGGCGATCTCGCCAATGCCCGTCGGGTCTTCGGTACTCGAAATGACGTGCGTCTCCATCGCAGGTATCTCATTCATGCGCAGTACGCGGTAGTCGTGAAAGTTGGACTGTTCCACGCGCCCGTCCTTGATCGAGATGTTGCCGAACAACGCGGCAGATAAACCAAAGATGGTGCCACCGTGCACCTGCGCTCCAAGGGCGCCGGGTGAAATCACTTGACCGCAATCCACCACAGTGATGACGCGCTCGGTAGTGACATTGCCGTCGGCATCGACGCTGACCTCGACCACTTGCGCCGCGTAGGTCTGGAATGAGTAAGTCAGGGCGAGTCCTCTGCCCCGACCCCTAGCCAGTGGTACGCCCCAGCCGGATTTCTCGGCAGCGACCTCCAGCACCCGCAGCGCTCGAGGTTGCTTGGTCAGCAAAGGCTTTCGGAAAGCAATCGCATCTCGCCCAGAAGCGCGTGCCAGTTCATCCATAAAACACTCCACCGGAAAGGCGTTCTGCATATGACCGACGCCGCGCCACCAGCCGGTGAGCAACCCCTCGGGCGGCTCTTGGCGCACATACTGAATCAGCATGTTGGCGAACTCATACGGCCCAGCCGCATCCCGAATGGCATCGGGATCTACGTTGTTTCTGAAGGCGGCGGGCGAGTAGCGTGCAATGACGGACGATCCTGTCACGCGGTGGTGCCAAGCAACGGGATGTCCCTGGGCGTCCAGCGTGGCGCTCAGGCGGTTGTAGTGGGACGGGCGGAACGTGCTGTGCTGCATGTCCTCTTCCCGCGTCCAAACCACTTTGATGGGGGCCTGGACCTCTCGGGCGATTCGCACGGCCTGTGTCACGAAATCCACATCCAGCCGACGGCCGAAGCCACCACCCAGCAAGTGGTTGTGCACCTGCACTTGCTCCACTCGCAGGTCCGCTGCTTGGGCAGCGGCGGCCTGTGCCCGTGTGGGAACCTGAGTGCCAAGCCAGATCTCGCAACTGTTGGGGAGCAACTTCACGGTACAGTTCATCGGCTCCATCGGAGCTTGCGCCAGCAACGGCTGCTGGTAGATCGCCTCGATGTTGCGGTGACCCTTGGCAGTGGCGTCAGCCTGCGCTGTAGCAACATCGCCCTCACGGCGAGCTGTGGCACCTTCCTGTCCCGACGCCTTGGCCAGTTCCGCGACCATAGCTTCGGTCGAGTATTGACCAGCGGGGCCGTCGTCCCACTCAACCTGAGCAGCAGCCAAGCCTTTGCGTGCAGCCCCCATGTGATCGGCCACAACCGCGACTAGATCGTCCAGGCGCACGACTTGGCTCACGCCACGCACGCCGCGCGCCGCCTCTGCATTCACGCCTTTGACGCGCCCACCCGGCACGGGACTAGCGGCCACGGTCACCACGCGCAGACCTGGCAACTGCGCGTCGATGCCGAACCTCGCCGTACCATTGACTTTCTCGGGAGCCTCAAGCCGCTTCTGGGCGCTACCGATCTTCTGAAACTGCGAACGGTCCTTGAGTTGAACCTCAACAGGAACCGACATCGTCGCTGCTAGCGCAGCGAGTTCGCCATATCGCAACTGCCTGCCGCTGGCAGCGTGCAGCACCCCGCCGTTCTCCGCCTTGCAAGCACTGACGTCCACTCCCCAACTTTGGGCGGCCGCGGCAGTCAACATCATTCGGGCGGCTGCGCCAGCCTGCCGCATCGGTAGCCAAGCGGTACGCACCGAGGTTGAGCCTCCCGTTCCTTGCACACCAGAATCTGTTCGCCCGTAGAGTTCGTCGTCGGCTGGTGCGTGCTCCAGGCGCACGCGAGACAAATCGACTTCTAGCTCTTCGGCGATCAACATGGACAGGGATGTATAGATGCCTTGGCCCATTTCGACACGTGGCATCACGAGGGTCACTATGTCGTCTGCGCCAATGCGTATCACCGCACTGAACGTGCCGCCGCCCTCATCTGGAGCGTTCGCGGACCCCTTGGCAATCCACCGAGGTATTTGCGCGGCCACGAGCAACGCGCCACCGACACCGACTGCCTTCAGAAGATTTCGCCGCGTCAGTCTGGGTGCACCATGAGTCTTATCAGCGGTCTGCATTTCATGTCTCCTTCCGGATTGGAATGAGGCGAGCTGCCTGCTTGATCGCTGCATGGATACGGTCGTAAGTGCCGCATCGGCAGATGTTGCCGGCCATGCCAGCGCGGATCTGCTCGTCGCTGGGGGCCGGCGTTTGCGCGAGTAGTGCCGTGGCAGACATGATCTGGCCGGACTGACAGTAGCCACACTGCACGACGTCGAGGTCGAGCCAAGCCTTCTGCACGGCTCGGCCCGCCTCAGTGTTGTGGATGGCCTCGATAGTGGTGATGGACTTGCCGACAGCGACCTCAACGGGGGTGAGGCAGGAGCGAGTGGCGGCTCCGTTCATATGCACTGTGCAAGCCCCGCACAGCGCCATGCCACAGCCGTACTTTGTGCCGGTCATGCCAAGCACGTCACGCAACACCCACAACAAAGGGGTATCAGCGTCCACATCCACAACGCGTGACTCGTCGTTGATTGTGAGGGTATAGCTCATAAGGGTGATCTCCGTGTCGTATGCGACGATGTGCCTGACCTTTCGATCGCACTGATAGACCTGTCGCAAATGCCGTCAACGCGTCGCGTGGCGCAGTGTCATGTGCCGGGGGGCACACGCGACCTAGAAGTGCCCGCCGTCAACGAGCAGCGATTTGCCGGTGACCCAGCCCGAATCCTTGGACGCGAGAAAGACCACCACCGGCCCAATGTCCTGCGGCTGGGCGATGCGCCCGAGCGGCGTGGAAGCGGCAACCTGTGCCTGGAATGCCTGCACCTCGGAATTGCCCAAGGCCAGGCTGCGCGAGCCTTCGGTTTCCACCATCCCGGGATTGATCGAGTTCACGCGAATCCCACGCGGGCCAAGCTCTTTCGCCAGCGAGCGGGTGATGGCATCGACCGCCGCCTTGCTGGCGCTGTAAACCGAGCCGTATGGCTCGGGGGCGTGGCTGATCGAAGAACTGATGTTGACCACGCTGCCGCCGCCTGCGGCTTCCAGATGGGGCACGGCCTTTTGAGTGGTCAGCAGCAAGCCCAGTACGTTGATGTCGAACTGGTGGTGGAAATGCTCGGGCGTGATGGCCTCCAGGGGCTTGAACTCGAACACCCCGGCGTTGTTGACCAGAATGTCGAGCCGCCCGAAAGCTGCGACCGTTTCCCCAATCACTCGGTCAATC
Organism: Ottowia sp.; assembly: GCF_016703145.1. GTDB lineage: Bacteria > Pseudomonadota > Gammaproteobacteria > Burkholderiales > Burkholderiaceae_C > Ottowia. The sequence continues at coordinate 1,598,656 of NZ_JADJCO010000003.1, forward strand.
GCTTCTGGCTTGGAAACGTCGCCCTGCAGGGCGACGGCCTTGCCGCCAGCGGCCACGATGACGGCCACGACCTGATCCGCCGCTGCTTTGCTGGAGGCGTAGTTGACGGCAACGCTCGCGCCTGCGGCAGCGAAATCCTTGGCGATGGTGGCCCCGATGCCTTTGGATGCCCCGGTGACAAGGGCGACTTTTCCGGCGAGTGAACTCATGGATAAACCTGTAGTGATGGGTCGATCGGTGCGTGCGCCTCGGCACGGCCGAACCGCCCCGCCATCGCGGGGCGGTTCAAGGTGTCATTACCAAGCCAGGCTCTTGCCGTCCTGATAGAAGCCGCTGGTGCCGGCATCGGCGGGCAGATTGACGACGTACTTGATGCTGGCCGCGCCCTCGGAAACAGGGCGTCCGCCTTCGCCGCCGAGGTCGGTAGCCGTCCAGCCGGGGCAGGCGGCGTTGACGGTGATGCCCTGATCGGCCAGTTCCGAAGCGAGGTTGCGGGTATAGGCGTTCAGCGCCGCTTTCGACGTTCCGTAGGCGGGGACGCCTGCGGTCATGCTGGCGATCGAACCCTTCTCGCTGGAGACGTTGACGATGCGCGCGCCCTGCGCCTTGCGCAGCAGCGGCAGCATCGCTTGCGTGACGCGCACGGCGCTAAAGAGGTTGATTTCCAGCGCCTGCTGGACGACCGCGAGGTCGGCCGTGGAAGCCTGTTGCGCGTAGTCAAAGACGCCGCCCACGTTGTTCACCAGCACGTCGAGACGACCGAAGTCGGCTTCGATCTTCTTCGCAGCCGCGTCCACGCTCGCTTGGTTCGACACGTCGAGCTGAACCGCGTGCGCGTTGCTGCCGATTTCTGCGGCGGCCTGGGTGGCGCCCTCGAAGTTGCGGGCGCCGAGCAGCACGGTGTCGCCGTCTGCTGCGAGCTGCTTGGCGAGTTCGCGGCCGATCCCACGATTGGCGCCGGTGATGAGGATGATGCGTGCCATATCTGTTCCTTTGTCGAAGTAGATGGGTGGTAGGAGCCAGCCGCTGCGAGCACTGACATAGCGCCGGCTGCTGAACTGCTGGGGTCTATTCTACCGAACAATCCTACAATGACAAACAAAATGATATTTATCAATCCGATAGTTCAACATTGTGGAATCACAGGACGATGCGATGAGACAGTTCAAGAACCTGGGCTGCCGTGCCGTGCAGCCAGGCTGTCCCCGCGCGCCGCACCCGGCGTCACTTCAAGCGGTTGAAGTGATAGGCCCACTTCGGCCCTTCCACATGCCCATAGGCGTCCACGGGGTCGAACCCGATCTGCCCAAGAAGCGCGGCAGCGCGCTCTTTGCTCTGTGCGTGGTCGCCGCAGTAAACGATGTTGGGACGCGGGGCGAGTCCCGTGCCTCGAACACGTCGAACAGCAGTTCGCTGGGCGTGGCCTGGAACGAGGCGACTGAGAGAAGGCAGTCGGCACGCGATGCCTTCTCGCCTGCGGGCGGCTTCACAAAGCCTGCACCAGTTTCGGCACGGCGGCGAACAGGTCAGCTTTCAGGCCATAGTTGGCCACCGAGAAGATCGGTGCCTCGTTGCTGTTTCAAAGCCCATTGATAGGTGCGCTCCCAACGGCTCTAGCTCGCTCCGCACACGACCAGAGGGAGCTGCGTCGCCGTTTCTCTCGCGCAGAAAGTATTGCTCCCCGAGTCCGCGAATACGAGTAGCGTTCACTGATGATGTTTCGTATTCTGAAACATCTATCTTTTCCAGGTCGGGGCACGTCAGTAGACTTTTTCGCATGAACACAACAACGACTCATGCGCCGATCGACGGCCCCTTGCATGGTCTCAAGGTGATCGACCTGACGACTGTTTTGAGTGGCCCATACACGACGCAGATCCTCGCGGATCTGGGTGCCGAGGTACTGAAGATCGAAGGTCCGACGGGCGATGCGATGCGCTCGAACGGCGTTCTGCGCACGCCTGGATTCGGCCACATTTTCTTGGCTTCGAATCGAAATAAGAAATCAGTTCAGCTTGACTTGAAACAGGAAGAAGGCAAAAGCAAGCTCAAGCTTTTGCTGAAGGATGCCGACGTCTTCATCCACAACATGCGCATGGCAGCCATCGAGCGCCTGGGTCTCTCGTACTCCACTGTCGTTGAGATCAATCCGCGCATCATCTACTGCTCGATTACCGGCTATGGATCGAACGGCCCGCACGGTGGACGACCTGCTTTTGACGATGTGATCCAAGCCGCGAGCGGCTTGGTCGACATCAACTCCGGCAGCGGCGGTCCGGCATACGTCAAGACCGTCATCGCCGACAAGGTCGCAGGTTTGATGGCCGCCAACGCCGTGTTGGCCGCACTGCACTGCCGTTCGGAGCATGGCATCGCGCAGGAGATCGAGGTCCCGATGTTGGAGACGATGACCGCGTTCAACCTGGTCGAGCACATGGGCGGTCTGACTTACCCGGATCGGGCCGAACCTCCCGGCTACAAGCGTCTGCTGGAGGGCGGCCGACGTGTCATCCATACGCAGGATGGTGCACTCTGCATCATGCCCTATGGCCCCAAGCAGTGGGAGACGATCCTTTGCCGGCTGGGGCAGCAGAGCGAGTTCGAGAAATTAGCGATCCGCTCCCGGGCTGACGTCAGCCGCAATATCGGTGCATTGAATGACCTGTTGGAGCGCTTGGGGCCAACGATGTCGAACCAGCAATGGCAGGCAGTCTGCGACGAACTCGATATTGCCAGCGGAAAGATCAATCCGCTGCACGAGATTCTCGACGACGAGCACCTTGCCGCCGTGGGGTTGTTCGAGACCTCCGATCACCCGGTCGTCGGACCCATTGTCCAGGTTCGCCATCCCGTCCTCTACAGCAAGACGCCTGCGACGCTGCGAAGTCCGGCTCCCTCGCTGGGAGAGCACAACGATACCTACTTGCCAAAGAATGACTAACTGAAGGAGACATGCCGCAGAGATGCGGCGACCATGCCATGAAGTACACCACCCGCTCTTTGATGTCCCGCCGATCTGCACTTCTGTGTGGCGCTGCAGGCCTCGCGACGATGCTCCCCGGCGTCGCGTTCTCGCAGGGCAACTACCCCACGAGACCCGTCAAGTTCTATGTCCCTTTCGGGGCCGGAAGTTCGAGCGACATCACCGCACGCACTTACGCCAAGGTATTTGGCGATATCGCCGGTCAGTCTGTCGTGGTCGAGAACCGCGGTGGCGGCGAGGGCATCATCGGCGCGCGGGCGGTGCTCGGCGAGCCGGCTGATGGCTATTCGATCTTGTTCGCCAGCAATACGGTGCTCAGCACCAACGCCGCAATTCGCAAGAACCTTCCCTACGATCCACTGAAGGACTTCGAGCCGATCTCGGTGCTCGAAATCAGCTATGCGGCCGTCGCGGTCCCCGCATCGTCCAAGTTCAAGACGTTCGAAGAGCTGGTTCAGTTCGCGGCGAAGAACCCCGGCAAGTTGAATCACGGCGGCGGAACGCCAACGTACACGCTCTGGAACGAGTGGCTCGCGCAACTGCTCGGCATCAAGGTCACCAACATTCCTTACAAGGACTCGGGCGAGGCCGCGAAGGCAGTGGCCGCTGGCGAGGTGGACTACGCCGTCACTGCCGTCAATCCGCTGCTGCCGCTGGCCGATGGCGGGCGGGTTCGCATCCTCATGTTCACCGGTGACAAGCGCCATCCGAAGCTGCCGGGGGTTCCTACGGTGAAAGAGGTCGGCCCGAAGGGCTACGAGGCGCTCATCTACAACGCCGTTGCGGTGCGCGCGGGCACGCCCAGGCCGATTCGCGACCGGATCGTCGAGATCATTCGACAGGCCAGCACCATGGACGTCGTCAAGGAGCGCATCGCGGCCCAAGGGCATACCTCGTTCTTCTCCGGGCCGGACGAGATGCGCAAGTTCCAGGTTGCCGAGATAGAGCGGTGGCGAAAGCTCGTCTCGGAAACAGGCCTGAAGTTCGAGTAACCGCACATGCCGGCGCTGGACGGAATACGTGTTGTCGAGTTCGCTGGCGTGGGCCCTGGCGCGCTCGCTGCAACCTTGCTCGCCGACATGGGCGCCAAGGTGCTTCGGATCGACCGTCCCACGCAGCATCAACTGGGTGCTCCGAAGGGAGCCGTGCAGTTCAATTTCCTGCGGCGCAATCGCTACGAAGCAGCCTTGGATCTCAAGGCCCCAACGGACATGGCACGTGTCAAGGAATTGCTTGCCTCTGCGGACGCATTGATCGAAGGGTTCCGACCCGGGGTCATGGAGAAGATCGGCCTCGGCCCACAAGAGTGCTTCAGCCTCAATCCGGCGCTTGTCTATGCCCGAGTGACGGGGTGGGGCCAGGATGGACCGCTTTCCGGCAGAGTTGGACACGACATCAACTTCCTGGCGCGCACCGGCGCGCTAGATGCGATAGGGCAGCGCGGGCAACCACCTGCCGTTCCCGTCACCCTGGTCGGGGACATGGGCGGTGGAGGCATGTTCACGGTCGCTGGCATTTTGGCGGCGCTGCTTGAGGCCGGGCGCTCCAAGCGCGGCCAGGTTGTCGATGTCTCGGTGGTCGATGCGGTCTCCAACCTCGCCATGTCCATCCACGGCCGGCGGGCCTCGGGCGACTGGCAAGCCGAGCGCGGAACCAACTACCTCGACTCTGGCGCGCCGTTCTACGACGTGTACCGATGTGCGGACGGGCGGTACGTCGCCGTCGGCGCAGTCGAGCGTCGATTCGTGGACAACCTGCTGGGGCTGCTGGATATCGACTTTACGGCGGAAAACGATCACTTCGACCGGCGGCACTGGCCGCGCTTGCGCGAAGAGATGGCTTCTAGGTTCCTCCAACAGTCACGCGACACGTGGGCCACCCTGTTCGCTACCTGCGAATGCTGCGCCGAGCCGGTGCTCTCCTTTGACGAGGCGGTCAACGACCCGCAACTGGTCGCGCGCAGAACCTTCAGTGATGTAGCGGGCGTATGCCAGCCGTCTCCCGCGATTCGGTTTAGCAGAACACCGTGCGTGCCCCCGCGGACGCCGAGGGCGGCCGACGGCGAGGCCACCGCCTCGCAGATTACCAACTGGCTGGCCTGAGGCCGGCCCTTCACGAGTGTCAACAATATGACCCCCATGCAAATTCGACTGGGCGAGATGCCGCCCGAATGCGAGGTTCTGCGCCAGGAGGTGCGCGCGTTCCTGCGCGATGCCCTGGCGGGATTTCCGATCGCCGAACGTGCCAAGAGCTGGCAGAACAACAACCGCGAGTTCAGCCGCAAGCTCGGCGCGCGCGGCTGGCTCGGGATGACTTGGCCTAAGCAGTTCGGCGGCCAAGGCCGCAGCCCGCTCGAGCGCTACGTCGTCATCGAGGAACTGCTTGCTGCGGGCGCGCCCGTGGGCTACCACTGGATCTCGGAGCGCCAGAGCGGGCCACTGCTTATCCGCTACGCCCCTGACACGCTCGCGCCCAAGCTGGTGCCGCTCATCGCCAAAGGCGAACTGGGCTTCTGCGCAGGGCTGAGCGAGCCCGACTCCGGCTCCGACCTGGCCTCCATTCGCACCAAAGCCAAGAAGGTAGAGGGCGGTTGGGAAATCACCGGACGAAAGGTCTGGACCTCGCGCGCCCATGACTGCGAGTACATGATCGCGCTGGTCCGCACCGGCGAAAAAAACGAGGATCGCCACGCGGGGCTGTCGCAGTTCCTGGTGGACATCACACTGCCAGGCATCGAGGTGCGCCCCATCCAGTCGCAGTTGGGCACGCACACCTTCAACGAGGTCGTGCTCGATGGTGTGTTCGTGCCGGATGAATGCCTGATCGGCGTCGAGGGCCAGGGCTGGTCGCAGGTGCTCAATGAACTCAAGCACGAGCGATCGGGGCCGGAGCGCTTTCTGAGCAGCACCCAGCTCTATCAACAGATGATCAAGGTCGCCGACCTGCAGCAGGATTCGCAGACGGAGATCGTCGGGCGCGTGTTCTCGAAGTACCTGGCCCTGCGCAGCATGTCGCAGGGCATCGCTCTGATGATGGCCAGGGGCGAAGACCCGGCCGTGCAGGCATCGCTGGTCAAGGATCAGGGCGCGGTGATGGAGCAATCCATCCCGCAGCTGGCGTCCGACTACTTCACCGAGGCAGGACGTGACGACCCCGAGTTCGTCGAGGCCATCGATTATCTGACGGTCGCAGCACCGTCGTTCTCCCTTCGCGGCGGGACCCGGGAAATCCTGCGCGGAATCATTGCACGAGGCTTGGGACTGAGATGAGCGACTCCATCATTGAGGACAGCATTGTCCGATTCTTCTCCAAGGCGCTGGACATCGCGGACTGCGTCAACGCCGAGAAAACCGGCCGTCTTCCCGAACAGTGGAATCTGGCCGTCGAAAGCGGGTTCGCGAATCTGCTTTCCCCAGAATCGCAGGGCGGCGTCGGCGTCAGCTGGACCGATGCCCTCCCGCTGTTCCGGGGACTGGGCTACTACCGCGTGCCCCTTCCTCTGGCCGAGACGGTGATCGCGAACTACCTGATCAATGCGGGCGGGCACGAAGTCGAGACAAGCCTTCCGATTGCACTGGCAGACGAGGTGACGGTCGCGGGCCTGCAGCTTTCCGGCTCGGGAGCCGACGTTGTGGCCGATGGGACTTTGGCCCGCGTACCTTGGGCCCGCGCCTGCGACCTGATCCTGGTCGGCTTGCCCGACGGCCGCATGGGCGTCTGGAACCTCAAGGCGCCGGGCTGTGAGGTCGCGGAGCGCGTCGATGTGACGAAGCTCCCCAGCGACACCGTGGTGCTCAAGGCGGCGCGAGCGGAGTTCGTGTTCGACGCCCCGTTCCCTTTCGTGTCGCAGCCGGCCCGCTACCTTGGCGCACTGGCTCGCTCCGCCATGATCGTCGGAGCTGCGGAGTTCGCACTCGAAACCTCGGTGCAATACGCGCTTGACCGCGTGCAGTTCGGCCGGCCGATCGGCAAGAATCAGGCCATTCAGCAGCAGTTGGCCCAGATGGCAGGCCAGATCGCCGTGGCCCGCCACGCCTCGGAACTGGCCTTCCAGAATGCATCGTCTTGGACCGAACCGGAGCAGGTCGGCGACTCGCTCAGCGCTGGTTGCGCCAAGGTGCTCGCTGGCGAGGCAGCGGACATTGCGACCTCGGTGGCGCACCAGGTGCACGGCGCCATCGGCTTCACCTACGAGCACGTCCTGAACTTCGCGACGCGGCGCATGTGGGTCTGGCGCGAGGATCACGGCACCGCGAGCTGGTGGGCCCGTCGCATCGGCAGCCAGGTGGTGAAGGCAGGCGCCCAGAGCTTCTGGCCGGCCATGAGCCGCACGAGCCTCTATCGCAACATGGAGGAGAGCGCAGCATGACCAGCCATCAAGAGCCCACCGCAATACCGGCAGCGGACGCCATCCTCGTCAGCCGCGACAGTGCGGTCGCCACCATCGAGCTGAACCGTCCGCCGCACAATTTCTTCGACCTGGTGATGGTCGAGCAGATCGCCGATGTGCTCGACGAGCTGGAGGCCGATCCGCGTTGCCGCGTGGTGATCCTCGCTGCCGGCGGAAAGTCGTTCTGCGCGGGGGCGGACTTCAATAGCCGACCCGATTCCGACCGCATCCGGAACCCGAAGAAGACCACGCCCGTGTACCAGGAGGGCATTCGCCTCATGCGCTTCGGCAAGCCCATCGTCGCCGCCATCCACGGGCCTTGCGTCGGCGGGGGCCTGGGCCTCGCGATGTGTGCGGACTTCCGCATCGCCGCGCCGGAAGCGCGTTTCTCGGCCAACTTCAACCGCCTCGGCGTGCACCCGGGCTTTGGACTGTCCTTCACGCTTCCCCGTCTGCTCGGCGTACAGCAGGCAGCGCGCCTCCTGTACACGGGCCAGCGCATCGACGCGCAGGAGGCCCATCGTATCGGTCTGGTGGACACCCTCGCGGCGCCGGGCCAATGTCGGGAAGAGGCCAAGGCGCTGGCTCAGGAGCTCGCGACGTCCTCGCCATGGGCTGTGCAGTCGACCCGTACCACCCTCCGCACGGGCTTGGTCGAAGGCTTCCGCCAGGCCGTGGCGCGGGAGAGCGAGGTGCAGGCCTACCAGATGCGCTCGCCGGACTTCAAGGAAGGCGTTCGCGCCATGACGGAACGACGCGCGCCGCGTTTCTCGGACTACCCCAAGGAGGGCGGACATGATTGATCCCGAACGCCTGATGCGCCACCCGATCCCGGAGGTTCGGCAGAAGTACACCCGCAAGGACACGATGCTCTATGCCTTGGGGCTCGGGTTGGGTCGGCGCAGTTCTGCCTCCTACGAGCAGGAACTGCGCTACGTCTACGAGAAGGATCTTGCCGCGCTGCCGACGATGAGTCTCGTGCTCGGCTATCCGGGGCTGTGGATGGGAGACCCTGCGACCGGCATCGACGTGAAGAGGATGCTGCACGGTGCTCAGGTGGTGCGCGTAGCGAAGCCGCTTCCTGCCGAAGGCGAGGTGGTCGGCACTTCAGCCGTGATGTCCATCGTGGACAAGGGGCCAGGCCGCGATGCGGTGGTCGTGACGCGCCGTCGCGTCATCGACGTGGCGAAGGACGAGTTGCTGTGCGAACTCGACAACGTGTCGGTGCTTCGCGGTCAGGGTGGGTTTGGCGGCGAAGCGGCCGGTGCGCCGGTCTTCGTGGGTATCCCTGAGCGCACACCTGACCTGGTGGATCACTGGGAGTTGGACGAGCGCGCGGCGTTCATTTACCGGCTGAGCGGTGACTACAACCCCTTGCATGTGGACGATGCGCTCGCCACGTCTGTGGGGTTCCCTCGGCCCATCCTGCATGGGCTATGCACGCTGGGCTCCAGCGTGTGCAGCGTGTCGCGCGCGGCGCTCGGATTTGAGACCCAGCGCATCGGCGCGGTGGCCGCTCGTTTCACCGCGCCCACTTATCCCGGCCAGCGGCTGCGCACCGAGATTTGGCGGGAGGAAGGCGAACTGCGTTTTCGCTGCTTCACCGAGGGCGAAGGCGCGGCCTGCGTGCTCGATAACGGCAGTATTTCATTGACTAGCTAGACGAATGGAGATGACATGGATTTCGGTTTGAAAGACCAAGTGGTGATGGTCACCGGCGGAGGCAGCGGCATCGGCGCTGAAGCCGCCCGGTCGTTCGCTGCCCAAGGCGCGAAGGTCGCTATCGTGGATCGCAATCTGGCGGGAGCCAACGCCGTGCGCGAGGAGATCGCCGCCACAGGCGGATTGGCCGCCGCATACGAGACGAACGTGACCGACGAGGTCTCGGTCCAAGAGACGGTGGACGCCATCCAGCGCGATCTGGGACCCGTGAGCGTGCTGGTGAACAACGCGGGCTTCACGCGCGACATGAAGATCGTGCGCATGAGCCTGGCCGACTGGAGCAGCGTGGTCGACGTGATCCTCAAGGGTGCCTTCCTGTGTTCGCGGGCCGTGATCCCGGCCATGGTGGAGGCCGGGTACGGCCGCATCGTGAACATTTCCTCGCGGGCGCATCTGGGCAACCCCGGCCAGGCCAACTACTCGTCAGCCAAGGCCGGGATCATCGGCTTCACCCGGGCGCTTTCGCTGGAGTACGGCAAGAACAACATCACGGTGAACGCCGTGGCGCCTGGGATCATCAATACGGCGGCCGTTACCAACCTGCCGCACTACGGAAAGATCAAGGAAGCGGCGGAGAAGACCACGCCCATCCCGCGTATCGGCGAGCCCGAGGACGTGGCCAACGCCATCGTCTTCCTGGGCTCGCGACTCTCGTCCTACATCACGGGCGAGACATTGCATGTGACCGGCGGACGGTACTGATCAAGGAGACACGAATGTCAAACGTCTATGTGATTGGCGCCGGGATGACCAAGCTCGGCAAGCACCTCGAACGCAGCGTCAAGGACTTGTCCCGGGAGGCCATTGACGCAGCCCTGGCCGATGCCCACCTGACCAAGGATGCCGTGCAGGCCGCGTGGTTTTGCAATACGCGCCAGGGCGCCCTGGAGGGGCAGCACGGCGTCCGCGGCCAGGCCTCGCTGCGCGCCTATGGCTTTGAGAGCATTCCTATCTTCAATACGGACAACGCCTGCGCCAGCTCCAGCTCGGGCCTGTTCCAGGGCTTCGCCGCCGTCAAAGCGGGCCTGTTCGAGGTGGCCTTGGTCGTCGGCGCCGAGAAGATGAACTTCCCCGAAAAGCGGGAGGCCATGTTCGAGGCGTTCAAGGGAAGCTGGGACCGCGACCTCGCGGACGAGCACCTTGCGCGCCTGCTGGCGCTGGGACAGGACGTTCTGCCTCCCGACTCGGCTGCCTCAGGGTCGGCCGAGCGATCCGTCTTCATGGACATCTACTCCGCGCAGGCGCGTTTCCACATGAAGATGTTCGGCACCACGGTGGAGCAGATCGCGCACGTGGCCGCAAAGAACCACTGGCACTCCCAGTGGAACCCGTTTGCGCAGTACCGCCATCCCATGACCGTCGAGGAAGTGCTCGCCGACAAGATGATCGCCTGGCCCATCACCCGATCTATGTGTGCCCCCATGACGGACGGTGCCTGCGCACTGGTGGTGGCGTCGGATGACTTCGTCCGCAAGCAGGGGCTCGCCAGCCGTGCGGTGCGCGTGCGCGGCATGGGTGTAAGCAGCAGCTCCGACCGTGCCGCGAAGGACGTGTCTCACCACCTCACGCGGGTGGCGGCGTTCCGCGCCTATGACATGGCGGGGGTCGGCCCGACGGACATTTCGCTGGCGGAACTGCACGATGCCTCGGCCATCGCTGAGATCCTGCACATGGAGAACTGCGGTTTCTGCGAATACGGCCAAGGCGGCCCCATGGTCGCCAGCGGGGTTACCCGGCTCGGGGGGAAGCTGCCGATCAACGTGTCGGGCGGCCTGCACTCGAAAGGGCACCCGATCGGAGCGACCGGCGCGATTCAGGTGCATGACCTCGTGCGCCAGTTGCGCGGCGAAGCGGGCGAAAACCAGGTTCAGGGGGCCAAGCTGGGCATGGCGGAAAACGGCGGCGGGTTCCATGGACTGGAAGAAGCCGCCTGCGTCGTGACGATCCTGGAGGCGCCCCAGCGCTGAACGAGGGTGACCCGAGATGCACGAGAGCCGTCGGTTGAGCCGCGAGACTGGCAGCTTTGTCAGGGTCACACCAGGTAGTCAATCTCTGGCGCGCGGCATACAGGTTCTGCGCGCGTTCCTCGAAGCAGCGCCAAGCCTGTCCAACTCGGAGCTGGTGGTGCGTACGCACTTGCCAAAGGCGACGGTGAGTCGCCTTTGCCGCTCGCTCGTCGATGCCGGGATGCTGGAGTTTGACCCGGATGAAGAGGCCTATCGGCTCGCGCCATCAAGCCTGAGCCTGGGCCGTGCCTTTCAGTTCAGCCGCTCTGAACTGGGCACGGTGAATGGTGTGCTGAAGACCTTCGCCCGCGAGCACCAGGTCAATGTTGGGTTGTCTGCTCCCGATCATGGGCACATGGTGTATGTCACGACCTTTCGAGAAAGTCGCGGTGCGCAGACGCGCACCGTGGCATCGGGCCTGCGCCTTCCCATGGCCACCTGCTCGCCGGGCATTGCCTACTTGGCTTCGGCCAATCCGAAGAGGCGGGCAACCGTCTACGGTGTCCTTGAGACATACCACGATCGCGACTGGCCCGCAGTGCGGTCAACCTTGGAGCAAAACATTGCTGACGCGATCGCCCGGGGGTACAGCCAAGCCACGTCTGTTTTTGGCAATGCCGGGCTCGGTGCCTCAGTGAAGGGGCGCGGTGGGGCTGCTTATGCAGTCAGCGCCAGCTATTTGCCTTCGGTTGGGCTGCCACCCGATCTCACCGTCGAAAAGCTAGGGGAAGCAATAGTCGCACTCGCGCACGAGCTGGAGAAGGCTTGGGGCGGACCGCAGATCTGAGCTGCGGACGCGGTGGGTCACCATTGCGCAACGATTTTGCCGAAATGGCCTCCCTTCGCTTGAAGCCTGAAGGCATCGCCCAGGTTCTCCAACGTGAAGCGCCGATCGATCACAGGACGAATGCCCGTCTGCTCAAGGGCGGCGACATATTCCTGCTGCTGCCGGCGACTACCAACGATGAACCCGTGCAGACGCACTTGTTTACCCAGCATCAATCCTGTCGGTATAGCGCCCTCGCGGCCGGTCAGGACGCCGATCAGAGATATGTGCCCGCCTACGCGTATGGCGCGGATGCTGTTCGCGAGCGTGCCTGGCCCTCCGACCTCGACGATATGGTCCACACCGTGCCCAGATGTCAGCGAGAGGACCGTGTGGCTCCAATCCGGTGATCTCTGATAGTTGACGACCTCGTCAGCACCCAGCGCACGGGCGCGAGACAGCTTCTCATCTGACGAGGAAGTAACGATGACGCGGGCGCCCATGGACTTGGCGATCTGCAGCGCGGCGATCGAGACGCCGCCGGTCCCCAACACGAGCACCGTGTCACCGGCTTTGAGCGCCCCATTCACCGCCAGCGCACGCCAAGCTGTAAGGCCCGCCGTGGTGATGGTCGCCGCTTCGGCATGCTCCCAACCACGAGGTGCCCGGGTGAAGCTCGTCGCCGGACGAACGGTGTACTCGGTGGCGTAGCCATCGATGCCATCGCCCGGCGTACCTCGAAAGTTGCCCACGGCGTCGCACGGGGAGCCGTCAAGCCACTGCGGAAAGAAAACCGAGACCACATGATCTCCGAGGTTGAAGTCGGTGACCCCCTCGCCAACAGCCTCGACGACCCCTGCACCGTCGGACATCAGCACACGGCCGTCGTCCGTGGGAAACCGCCCGTCAGCGACTTGCAGGTCATGGTAGTTCAGCGAGGTTGCATGCAAGGCGACCCGTATCTGCCCTGGCCCGGGATGGCCTGGGTCTGGGAGGTCACGCAGTTCCAGATGCTCTAGCCCAGCCGGTGAACGTACAACGATGGCCTTCATGGTGGCATTTCCTTCATGTCGAAGCGCTATTCAAGTCATGCTCGGCGGCCCCGATACGGGCCATCGATGAGGAGAACCCGTGCAGGACACTGCCGGGCTGGCAAAGCATCCGCATCGATTCGATGAGGGCGCGCCCTGCGCCGGAATCGCTGAAGCGTTCGCTCACGGCAAGCAGCTTTTGCTCAAGTTGGGCACCGGAAGCAGGCATGCTCGGCCCGCCTGGGTTGTACTCCACCGTCGCCTCGAAGACACGCCCATCCGACATTTCCACGCGCACGCCCCCGGGAAACTCACCAGGGAAAGTCCGAAAGTCCGCGGTTTCATAGTCGATCTTCTGCATGACGGGCGCCAACGCCGGATCGGCCACGCGCTCTGGCAGGAAGCTGTGAAGATCGACATGCCCGTCGACGATGGCCCTCGCGAGGACATAGGGCAGGCTGAAGCGTGCTTCGTAGACGGTGCGTGGCGCCCGCTTGTGTGCCAGCGGCTCGCACACCAGTTGCCGGAAGAACTCGGGGACCAGCCCTGTTATGCGCTTGATGTTCGGCAGATCTTCTCGTCCGAGGCCATGCTGGGCGCGAACAAGGTGCCACGCGTCAATGACCGCATGCACCCCGTAACAGGCGGGATAGAGCTTCGTCGCGGCATCGACCCCTCGCCAATCGTCGCCGTACCCCGCGACAGCAGCGAGAGGATCGATGGATTGGGAGATGAACGCCTGGAACACCCCCTTTTCACCTTCAAGTACCGTCCGAGGGCCGGTCAGACCGCCTTCGGCGAACTGGACCGCACGCACGGCACCTTGCGCCACCCACCCGGCATGCAATTGCTTCACGTCACTGCCGTCGGCCAGATATTCCATCAGCCCGCCCGTGAGGCTGCCTGCGATGCCTCCCGCGTGCGTGGCGCTCTGGAGGGAGACTCGCTTCAGCCGGCAGACGGCGGCAGTGGCGCCGAAGATGCCAAGCACGGCCGTCGGCTGAAATCCCTGGCGTTGGAACTTGCCAGGCACCAGCGCCGCCAGGCGTGACGCGATCTCATAGCCGATGGTCACAGCAGCGAGCACGTCCGGACCGCTGGCGTTCACCTCCTGGCCCACCGCCAAGGCAGCGGGAACGATGACGACGCCCGGGTGAAGAGTGGACAGCGCATGGGTGTCGTCGTACTCAACGGCATGAGCAAGCGTGCCGTTTGCGAGACACGCCAGCGCTGCCGATGCCGTTTTTCCCTTGGACGCCCATATCGATGCCGGGCCTGCGCTGCCTTCGGTCTGAACGACTCTGCTTGCCATGAGCCCTTCACCCACGCTTGCGCTCGCAAGCGCCGATGCGACCGTGTCGATGACGCGATCGCAGGCCTTGGACAAGACCGTGGAGGGAAAAGCAGATGTGGGCTGCTCCAGCGCCACCTTCACAAGTTGCTGCCACAGGCTCAACTGCGACCGCGTCGTGGTTGACATACGAATGCGTCCCTTGGTACCAACGAATTTCTGCCGGCTCATGATGGCGATCTACATCAAGCGACATCAGCCGCGCGCACGCAACGTGCTGCAATCTCCGGCGATGAAGCCACGGCCGGCCGGTATCCCGATCGCCCAACCAGTGCTGGGTTGAGAGCACGCCGGCAAAAGAGGGGCGAAACCTCGACGGCCCGCTTCCGGCGGCTTTTGTGCTCGTGCCTTACTGAATCTTGATGCCCAGCTTGCGTACGATTCCGCCCAGCTCTGCCTGGGTCTTGAGGAACGTCTCCTTGAATTGCTCCGGTCCCTGCGCGTCGGGGATCAGGCCACGCTCCATCAACTCCTTCTTGATGGCGGGCTCTGCGACCACTTGTTGGATGGTTGCAGAGAGCTTCTGCACGATTGCAGGCGGCGTTCCCTTCGGCGCAACGAGGCCATGCCACGTGTACATGTCGAAGCCCGGATAGCCGCTCTCCGCAACCGTGGGGATATCCGGGAGGTACGGCAAGCGCTCCTTGGTGGTCACCAGCAAGGGCTTGAGCTTGCCGGAGCGGATGTACGGCAGCGCCACAGTGGGGTCAGAAAAGTACAGATCGATCTGGCCCCCCAGAAGGTTCTGCACCGCAGGAGCGGCCCCCTGAAATGGCACATGCGTCGGGCGGGCACCGATCCGGTCGGCGAACGCCTCCATCACCAGGTGATTGGCGCCACCTTGCCCCCAACTGCCATAGTTGACCTTGTCACCTTCTTTCTTCATGTAGGCGATCACATTCGCGCCGTCGGTGACGGGTAGATTGGGCCGCGCCAACAGCACGAAGGGAACCCGCGCCATCAACGCGATGAAATCCAGATCACGCTCCGCCGAATACTGGAGGCTCGGATAGAGGCTTCCATTGGAGGCAATCTGCTCGGCGGTGTGCAGAACGGTGTATCCGTCCTTGGGTGACGAGAGCAGAACTTGCGTGGCGATGACGGTGTTGCCGCCCGGGCGGTTGTCGACCACGATGCTCTGCTTCAGGACCTCCGAGGCTCTGTGCGTCATGAGCCGGGCGATGTTGTCGCCGCCTCCGCCTGCAGGGTAGGGGACGAGCCATCGAATAGGCCGCGAGGGATAGTCCTGTGCGGAGGCGAGTGTGGCCCCGAACAGGAATGTCACGGCCGTCAATGCTGTGGCGAGAATACGCATGATGAGTCTCCTTTGTCTTCAAGATTGGTTGGGTGCTTGCCGGGGGTGAAGGGCGCATGCCGCGGCGGGCGATCCTTAGTGAGCCGACCCTCGCCGCATGCTGTCGTGGTGGTCAGCTGTGCATGCCGCCCAGGCACACGTACTTGACCTCCAGGTAGTCGTCGAGACCGTGATGGGAGCCCTCGCGACCGATGCCGGACTCCTTGATCCCGCCGAACGGCACGGCTTCGTTGGCCATCAACCCGACGTTCACGCCCACCATGCCGGTCTCCAGCGCCTCCGCGACGCGCCAGATGCGCGTGATGTCCTTGCTGTAGAAGTAGGAGGCGAGCCCAAGCTCCGTGTCATTGGCTGCTTCAAGCAGCTCCGCTTCGTCGGTGAACCGGAAGAGCGGGGCAAGCGGGCCGAACGTCTCCTCGCGGGCGACCTTCATGTTCGCTTTGGCATCCGCAAGCACTGTTGGCTCGAAGAAGGAACGGCCGAGGGCGTGCCGCCGACCTCCGACGAGTACACGGGCGCCCTTGGAGAGCGCATCCGCGAGGTGGTCCTCCACCTTCTCCACGGCCCGCGTGTCGATGAGCGGCCCCATCGTGACGCCCGCCTCAGTCCCCGGGCCCACCTTCAGCTCTTTGACCTTCTCGACCAGCTTCGCAGCGAACTCGTCATAGATGCGATCGTGGACATAGAACCGATTCGCGCCGACGCAGGCTTGCCCCGCGTTGCGGAACTTCGATGCCAGCGCACCCTCCACGGCCGCATCGACGTCTGCGTCCTCGAACACGATGAACGGCGCGTTCCCGCCAAGTTCTAGCGCCATCTTCTTGATAGTGCTGGAACACTGGGCCATCAGCTTCCTGCCGACGCCGGTCGAGCCCGTGAAGGACAGCTTGCGCACGATCGGGTTCGTCGTCAGCTCCAGCCCGATCTCCTCGGGTGCACCGGTGATGACGTTGAAGACGCCCGGGGGTATCCCGGCACGTTGCGCCAGCTCTGCTAGCGCCAATGCCGAGTAGGGCGTGTTGCTGGCCGGCCGCACCACCATCGTGCATCCGGCCGCAAGGGCTGCTCCCGCCTTGCGCGTGATGATGGTGCTGGGGAAGTTCCACGGCGTGATGGCTGCGCACACACCGACCGGCTGCTTGATGACTAACACGCGGCGGTCGGCCGCGGGCGCAGGGATGGTCTCGCCGTAGGCGCGGCGCGCCTCCTCGGCGAACCATTCGATGAAGGCCGCGCCGCTCACCACCTCCGAGCGTGCCTCGGACAAGGGCTTGCCTTGCTCGGCCGTCATCAGCTTGGCCAGGTCGTCCTGGTTCTCGATGATGAGGTCGAACCACCTTCGTAGCAGCCGGCCCCGCTGCTTTGCCAGGGTGGCGCGCCAGCCGGGCAGGGCTGCGTCTGCTGCCTCGATGGCGCGGCGCGCTTCCGCCGCGCCCATCTGCGGGATGGTACCGACGATGTCGCCTGTGGCGGGGTTGGTCACGGCGACGGTGTCGCCGGAATCCGAACTGATCCACTGGCCATTCACGAAGGCTCGCGTGCGCAGCAGGTTTGGATCTTTCAGGGCAAGCTCGCTCATCGGGATGACCTCAATCTTCTTTGGAGAAGGTGGGCATCACGAAGCCGTGACCTTCCGGTGCATCCACGAGGCCCGGCTTCCAGGTAGCGTTGAAGTCCTTCGGATACGGGTACCAGGCAGAGCGATACTGCGGTGTCTCGATCTCGGTGGCCACGCTGATCACGGTGGGCTTACCGCTGGCCAGGGCGGCTTCGAACGCACGCTTGAAGTCCTCGGCCTTCTCGACGCGGACGCCGACGCAGCCCATGCCCTCGGCCATCTTGGCGAAGTCCGGCCCCCAAAGCTCAGTTTCGCCCTTCTTGCGGTAGTCGCACAGCGACTCGCGGCCATATATCTTGAACATCGCCTCGCGTTCGATCTGCAGCGACTTGTTGTCGAACACCACCGCAATCACAGGCAGCTTCTGCTCGACGGCAGTGAGCATGACGGTCGCACGCATGATGAATGCCCCGTCGCCCAGTAGCGCCACGGCAGGCTTGCCCCCGCTCGCCATGCTGGCGCCGATGGCCGCCGATGCGCTCCAGCCCATGCGATGCATGAAGCTGCTGTGGTAGACGTTGCGCGACGATGCGCGCAGGAAACACGGGCCAAAGCTGAGCATATGGCCGGTGTCGAAGAATACCGACATCTCGGGACATTGCGACTCGACGACCTGGCTCACGTCCTCGCAGACGCGGGCGTAGTGCAGTGGCGAGATGTTGGACTCGCGCAGCGGCTTGACCGCCTCGTTGAAGGCATCGCGTTCCTTGGCGAGTTCGTTCGTCCAGCTTGTGCGTTCCTTGATCCCGGCGCTCTGCGCGGCCTTCGTCAAGGCCTCCAGTGCTAGACGCGCGTCCGAGTTCAGGGCGACCTCGGTCGGATAAGCCCTGCCCAGTTCGTTCTCGTCGATGTCCACGTGGATCAGCTTGGCGTTGCCGGGAATGTCGAACAGCGTCCAGCCGCCGGTGTCGATGTCTGTGAAGTGGGTTCCGACGCCGATGATCAGGTCGGAGCGGCGGGCCATGTGGTTTCCGTGCAGCGAGCCCGCGCGTCCGACGATGCCGGCAGACAGTCGGTGCGTCTCCGGGAAAGCAGCCTTGCCCGCAGAGGTGGCGACGACCGGCGTGCCGGTGGCCTCGGCAAAGTCGAGAAGTGCCTGATGCGCGCCACTATTGGCGATGCCGCTTCCGAACACCAGCAGCGGGCGTTCGGCCTTCTCCAGCAGTTTGATAGCGTCGGCGATTCCCTTCGGATCCGGGCCGGGCCGGCGGATTCGCATGTAGGGCATTGGATCGGGCAGGCTGTCTTCGGGGATCAGCGCATGCTGGATGTCGAACGGGATGGCCATGACCACCGGACCCGGCCGGCCCGACAGTGCCGTCTTGTAGGCGCGCAGGAACATGTCGATGCAGGTGTCCGGGCGTGTCGCCATCCCGGCCTTTTTGCAGATCGGCCGGATCGCCCCCGCGAAGTCTTCAGGGCCATCGCGGTAAGCTTCCTCGATGCCTCCCCGGTCAAACCAGTGCGTGGCGCCGACGCCGACGATGGCGAGCATGGCGATCGACTCGTAGTACGCCGTGGCGATGGCCGGCATGATGTTGGCGTTGCCGGGGCCGACGCTCGTCGTCACGATGGGCAGTGCGCCCCCGCGCTTGTAGCGCCAGTAGCCATCAGCAAGCTCCACCGCCTGGTCTTCCATCCGCGCGCTGATGCACTCGATCTTGGTGTCGTAGACCAGGGCATCGAGCAGCCCCCAGTTTCCATGGCCGTTGAGGCCGAAGACGAACTCCGTGCCCATTTTTTCGAGCAGTCGCGCAATGCCGGCGGCTACAGTGATTTGTCCCATATCAGTCCTCTTTCGTGTCTTCAGAGTGGTATTGAAAAGTCGGCGACACGCGATCTCGAAACACCTCGTGCGGATGAAAATTTATCAGCGAGATACCGATGAAGAAAGAATGGTGTTTCGGTATACGGAACATCAAGCAAAGACGCAACGGGCGACACCTCCGTTAAATCCGGACGCACGCACACGTGCCTTCATCGCCTGTTGGATGGGGTGCGTCTGCAATATGGGATGCGAGCAATGAGCAGCAGATGCCGTCCATCAATGGACGCATCCGGCTACTGCTGCGGCCGGCACGGTGCTTTTCCGGCGCTGAAGACGCACCGTCAGATGCCGTGCCAGGCTTGATGGCCGGTCCTCGGAAGCCGTGCGGACCTGGCTCGAATCGAGCAACAATCCCTGGGCTGGCGAAGTACTACGCCGTTGCCCCGGCGTCGATTGGAAGCGCGACGCCCGTGATGAACGACGCTTCGTCGGAAATCAGGAAAAGCGCTGCACTGGCAATCTCTTCGGGCTTTGCCGTGCGACCGAACGCATTGCCGGTGGCCCGCTTTTTGACCAACTCCTCTACGTCTTCGTTCTGGGCCGCCTCGTCGTCGGGCTGCTTGACGAAGACGCGCAGCATCGGCGTGTCGGTGGCAGTTGGGCACACGGCGTTGAATCGAATCCCATCCCTGCCGAAGCGCTTCGACAATGATTTCATCAGCCCCACGATGCCGAACTTGGCGGCCGAGTAGACAGGACTCACTGGTGAGCCAACGAGACCCGATGTTGACGCTGTGAACAGGACGCTTCCGCCGCCGCGTTGTCGCATGAGCGGGACCGCCTCCACGACGGACGCCAGTGCCGCTCGCAGATTCAGGTTGATCGCGAGATCGAAATCGGCCAGGTCCAGACCTTCGACGGCGGCTGCACCGGGATGCCCGGCGTTGGGCCAGAGAAAATCCACGCCGCCGAATTCTTCTTGGCAGGTGCGCACGATCTGTCGCGCAAAGTCTTCTTGGGTGAGATCACCGATTGCAGCGACTGCCGCGCCCCCCGTGGCTCGAATGGCCGCGACGGTCTCTTCGGCTGCTCTTTGATCCCGATCAACCACCAGGACTTTCGCACCTTCGTGGGCGAACCGGATGGCGCCAGCGCGGCCAATTCCCGATGCAGCGGCGGTGATGATTCCGCATTTGTTGACGAGTCTCATGAATGTCCTCCTTGACGACGGTGCCCGTCTATTCGATGACGATGTTGAGTTCGCGGGTCATGTTCTGGAACGCCGGCCAGGTCTGGGCAATGAACTCCTTGAGGGCGGGTCCGGTCAGCGTGGGGCTGTCAGTGACGCCGAGCTGGGCGAGCACCGCCTTGACTTTGTCGGAGGCATGAGCGGACTTCTGGATCAGCTCAGCGATACGCTGAACCACCTCGGTTGGCGTGCCGCGCGGAGCCAACACCATGTTCGACTCCAGAAGGCTCTGGAACGCCGGCCCCTTGAAGCCTTCGTCAGCCCAACTCGGCACGCCTGGCGCCAGTGGATTCCCGCGGCTGCCCTGGATCATGACGACGGGCTTGAACGACCCGCGCTGGATGCCGCCCGCCAAGCCGACCATCGATCCCGCTCCCATGTCGATGTTCCCGGCCATCAGGTCGAGCGCCATCGGGCCGGTGCCCTTGTAGGTCACGATGTCGAACTGGCCTCCTGTCTGCTTGGCAAGTTGCATGACCATCATTTGCCAGCCGGACCCAACACCATAGTTGCCCACCGAAACAGGCCGCGTCTTGGACAGCGCGATGAGTTCCTTCAGGTTGGTAACCGGCAGGTCCTTCTTGACGACGCCCAGCGACACACCGGTATTGAATGTTCCGACCGGAACGAGGTCCCTGGCTGGGTCGATCGGTGCCTTCTTGAGCAGGACCGGCGCCTGCGCCAGTTGGCTGTGCAGGGTGATCAGAAGTGTGTATCCGTCCGGCGCCGAGCGCGCCACGGTGTCGGCTGCGATCATGCCGAGGCCGCCCGGCTTGTTCTCCACGACCACAGGGGTTTTGAGTTCGGTGGTGAGAAATTCCGCGAGCGCGCGCGCGGTTGCATCGTTCGATGAACCGGGTGCCTGAGCAGCGACAATGCGAATGGGTTTGGAGGGCCACTGCTGAGCCAGCACGGGCCGTGAAAAGCTGCTGGCCGCCAGAGCACTCCCTGCTGCAAGCAGAACCCGTCGGCGTGTCCGATTTACCGAAGCGCGTTCGGCGTATCTCCTGTCCATGTGTGCCTCCTGTGATTTCGGCCGGAGCACGTCTGGTCCCCGGTGGTGAGCCCGGAAGATTAAGTCTGTAAGATGGCGCGGGGAAGCCGCGTGTTTCGCAGACCGGAACAATCCAAGCGTTGCGCGGTTCGAACATCCAGGGCCGCAAGGTCGTCTTTCTTGTTCAGGGGGAACCATGCAAACGAGTCGCCGCATTAGCCGGGAGACCGGAAGGTTTGTCCGCGTTACACCTGGCAGTCAGTCACTGGAGCGGGGTATCCGAATTCTCCGAGCCTTTCTGGGGGGCACCCCGAGCCTGTCCAATTCGGAACTGGTGCAGAGGGTGCAGTTGCCGAAGGCGACCGTGAGCAGGCTGTGCCGCTCTCTGGTGGATACGGGACTTCTTGATTTCGACGTGAAAGAAGAGGCTTACCGTCTGGCGCCATCGTGCCTGAGCCTGGGCCGGGCGTTTCAGTTCAGCCGTTCCGAGTTGGGCACGGTCAATGGGTTGCTCGAAACCTTCGCCCGCGAGAACCAGATCAACGTCGGTCTGTCAGCGCATGACCATGTCCACATGGTCTATGTGACCACCTTTCGCAAAGGCCGTGGCGCCCAGACACGCACGGTGGCTGCAGGGCTTCGCTTGCCGATCGAAACGTGCTCTCCCGGCATCGCGTATTTGGCTCATCTTGGAGCGAATGAACGCGCTGCCGTCTACGAGCTTCTGGCTGATGAGCACGGCCCCGCTTGGCCGAAGGTTCGCGGGCCGTTGAATGCGGCTATCCGCGAGGCTCTGAGGCGGGGATATAGCCAAGCAAGCTCTCTTCTTGGGAATGCGGGCGTAGGCACCATCGTGCGGGGGCCGCAGGGGTCCATATATGGCCTCAACGCCAGCTATTTGGCGTCTGCCGGTCTTCCTCCCCAACTCACTGTGGAGACACTTGGCGAGAAACTGCTTGCGCTGGCCGAGGAGGTGGAAGGTGTGTGGGGTACGACGCGTTGATGAGGCGCGGCACGCTCGCGCCGCCCGAAGGCGGACGTGCGCGCCCATGCCTGCCGGGTGGTCAGGAGTTTGGCTCCTTCATGAAACTCGCCTGAGCGCGCAGCGTCGTTCGCCCCTGGTCGTCGGTCGCCTCGCATTCGATGCATGCGAGGCTACGACCGACGCGCAGCGACTTGGCCCGAATCACGACTCCGGTATGCGGACTCGCTGAGATGTACTGTGCGGAGAGATCGATCAGCCGCCAGCCTTGCGGAAGTGCTGAGGAGCAAGTCCGCGCCGCGATGCCGAGCAGTACGCCGCCCTGAATATCGCCGACACGGTTTCCGACGTGCATGCCTCCTTCCACACGACGCTCTGCCCATTCTTTCCCCTGCCCGGAAGGAGCGCTCCAAAACCGTTCGAGGAATGGGTGCTCTGCGAGGGAGCGGGTGTCAGCGTACCGCGCTCGGTCGAAGACGAGCCGTTCTTCCGACGTCAAATCCGCAGTGGCAAGGGGATCGATCGATTCGAGCGTGCTGCGCTTTGGCAGGGGATGAGAGGCCGAATTGCGTGCGCTATCGAGAACGGCAAAGGTGCCTTCTCCGGTACAGCAGAGCTTGCCGTTCGCGACGACAGACAGACTCGCTGCCGTCATCTGCATAGCGGGGCCTGGATAGCTCAATTTCAGCTCGGCCGCCGCGTGAAGATCTCCTTCTCCAGGGAGTATGCCTAAGCTAAGCCGTATGCTGACCGTCGCGACGCGAGCCGTGGGCCCCATCTGGCTCCGTACTGCACCGGCCATCGCCACATCCGCGAGAACGCCCAGAGCTTCCAATGACACTGCCCCATTCGCGTCGATGCAATGCGGGCCTGCACGCATGACTACTTCGGCGTGGTGCCCCTCAAGGCGCCCGAATGCAAGCCCCAAATAGTGGGCTGGAAACTGCCACCCCGGAACTCGATTGGCGTTCAGCGCTTGCAGCACGCGATGTATTTGGGATTCACGTTTCATCTAATCCTGATTCAGCTCGGGAACGGCGATTCCGCTCGATATGGAGACCTTAACGCGCATCACAGGAGCGGTGAGCCATTTGCTCATGCAGCGCACCCACCGTGTTTCGCTGACTGAAACGTTCGATGGCTGCCCAAGGCAGGCGACGTTGCTTCGGGCGCATCATTGCTGTTTGTCGACTGCCTGTATGCAACTCTGATGGGGAGCAGCGGTCAAGCACTTCACAAGCCTTGCACCATTGCGAGTGAAGTCCTGAGCATCAACTTTAAGAGCTACTTATCCCCCGTTGTCGCCCAATCTCCCACGACACCCCGCCGCTGCGCATCGTGGCGATAAGCTGCTGCCCCATCCGCTGATCGATCACCAGCTTCCACGGCACCAGGCTGAACCCCATGCCGTCATCGAGCATCGCGTAGCGCCCGCTGGCGAGCATGACGGAGCGCCGGTAGATGCCGGCAACGCACTGGCCGTCGGCCACCGGGCGATGCTCCAGGCCGGTTTCGGCGGCAATGTCCTTGGCGGCCTGTGCGAGCTCTCGATTGCGCAGCGTGCCCAACAGGTTGCGCGCCAAGATCACGCGCTGCCCGCGCCGCTCAGCCAGCCCCTGTTCGGCCAGGTAGTCGGCGCGCTTCTGGAGCGCGTCCCGGACGTCGCTGCCAAAGCCCAGGTCGCCGAGGCCCGAACCACCACCGATAAGTTGCTGGTCGAGCCAGGTGGCCCCGATCACGCGCGCTTGCCGCTCGATGGGCAGGTGCGATTTCAGTTCCACGGCCACGCCGCCAAGGCGCTGCGCGTCGTAGCGGCGGCCCTGCTCGGGCAGGTCGACGGGCACTTTCCATAGACCTTCGGCTACGCGCTCCACGATGCCAGCCCGGCGCAGGGCTTCCAACCGTCGAACGTGGGCGGCCACCACCTCTAGCGGATCGCGGCCAGGCACGGCCTGCCCCTGGGCGATGGCAAGGTGATGATCGGTGCGGTACAGGCCACCGCTCGCCAGCGCGGCGATATTGCGATCGGCCGCGCGCACGTCGGTCGAACCCTTCACCTCCACCACGGAGCCGGTTGGATAGTTCGCCAGCTCGTCGCGGGCGTTGAGCGCGACGTAGTGGGCCTTGCCGTCCACCCCGTCGATGACCAGATAGCCCCGGTCGCGCAGTTCGTCGGCCAGCCCCTTCGCGGCCACGCGGCCGAGGATGGTTCGGCCATCGTCTCCCGGCTCGAACACCGCCAGTTCGCGCGGCTCGCCGCGCATGGCGCGCTGCATGGTGCGGATGATGTCGCCGCGCTCGCCCAGGGCGCGCAGGGTCTTTTCCGCATCGGCATGGACGGCCCAGGTGCCCGGCCGCAGCTCGTCGGCCAGGCCCAGGCGGTGCAAGCGTTGCAGGCGGCCGATCAGCAGCAGGCGCTGGCGTTGCAATCTCGGCTCGTTGAGGCGTTCGACAGGCAACAGGCCATCGTCGCCCAGCTCGCGCTTGAGCGTGCGATCCAGGCTCGTCCACCGCTCTTGCTCCACCTCGCGCTGCAAAGTCTGCTGGATCTCCAGTTCGGTGCGCGGCCCCAGCCATTCAGTCGCCAGCTCGGCGGCGCGATGGCGGAAGCCATCGGCGATGTAGTCGCCCGCGATGATGAGGTCTTTGCCGGTGTCGTCGCGCCCGCGCACGATGAGGTGCGTGTGCGGGTTGTCGGTGTTCCAGTGATCGACTGCCACCCATTCCAGCCGCGTGCCCAGGTCGGCCTCCATGCGGCCCATCAGGTGTCGCGTGTAGGTGCGCAGGTCTTCCAGCTCTGCACCGTCCTCGGGTGAGAGGATGAAGCGGAAATGGTGCCGGTCGTCGGCGCAGCGTTCCTTGAACGCATCGAGGTCGGCGGCATCGGTCTGCGGCCCGTAGGCTTGGCCCAGCTCGCCGTCGCGTCCCACGCCATCGCGCTCGATGTAGCGCAGATGCTTGGCGAGCGACTGCGGGCTGGCCTGGCGCTGGTTGACCAGCAGCGTCTTGATGGTCACGCGCCGCGACATGGGCGTCAGCTTCGCGCCCGCGAAGCGCGCCGCCGTGTGGCCACGTCCGAGGCGCGAGCCGGGCCGCTGGCCGGTGCCACGCGCCGATGCCGGACGGCGCACCGAGGACTTGCCGCCGCTGGCCTTGCCCGCCTGCTTGAGCACCTTGGAAACGAAGCCCTGGCCCCGGTTCTTCGGGGCGCTGGGACGGATGCGGAAATCATCGCGGCGGTCGGTCATGGTTGCCTCCCCGGAAAGTTGAGGCGTGTCCGGTCGTGCGAAGCACGCGGGCATGCCTGTATCGGCGCGGGCCTCGCGCCCCATGCGGCACGGCGGCGAAGCCGCTGCGTGCCGCGCCACCCCCACGTGCAGACTGGCTTTGCGGGCCGACAGGTGCCGCACCCTTTTGTCTTGCCTTCCGCCTTTGCCCCTCGCTGTCGCTCCGGGCGTCGGCGGCCCGGCGGCGCTGCTGCGCGAGCAGCCAGCGCGCCGGCGAACGCGGCCAGGGCCGCAGGCCGGGCGCGTTCGAGGCAAGACGCCTGCACGTGGGATGGCTGCGCCGGAGGCAGCGCGAAGTGCGGTGCCCAATGCGCAGGATTGACACCCGCATTGCACGCGTGACGAAACAGCGACAGCCAGCAGAACGACACGCCCGATGGCACGATGAGATGCACGGCAACGTGCAGCGAATCGACGGCCATCATGGGCGGGATTCCAGCCAGACCGGATGCGCAATGCCGATCACGGCGGATGCACTGACCGGCCCGAAATAACGGCTGTCGAACGACGCCGGGTTGGTCACACTCAGCAGGAACAGTTCGCCAGGGCGAAGGCGCCGACACTGCGGCCAAGATGACAGCGGACGGCCCAGCCGGTCGGCGGGCCGAACGGCAGCCATCGGCACGCCGTCGATCCAGACCAGTGCATCGAAAACGCAAACGTGTTGTGGCGCGACCGCGCCCACACGCTTGAGCAGTGGCACGCGCGCCGGCAGGTAGCCGCGCTGCGCGGCCAGCGCGGCAGCCTCTGGCGGCAGCGTGGTCAGAACGATGCTGTCCACGGACAAAGGACGTGGCAGCGAGCCGGTGCCGTGGCCCAGCGGATCGACGCGATACCAGCCGATGGCCACGCTGTCGGACGGGTTGTAGATCAGGCGCGGCAGCGGCTTCATGAAGGACGCCCAGGCCAGCGCAGCGAGGCTGCAGGCGGACAGGCCCGCCAGCACGATGCGAGCGCGCAAATGTGCGCGGGGCGAGCGAGGATGCGACGCTGTGCCGGCAGTGGAAACGGCGGTCATGGCAGCGCCCTCCCGATGAGCCAGGCGACGTGCCGCTCGGTGCTGTATTCGGGCAATGGCAAGCGTGCGGCCAGGCGGTTGGCGAGCGTGCGCCAGTACGCGGGCGAAGCACCGGTAGGTGCGATGCCCAGTGCCTCGATGGCGTCGATGCGCTCCAGCACGGCGCGGACTTGGTTCTCGCCCTCAACGTGCAGCAGCAGGCGCGCGCCCGGCTGCACGCCGGGAATGCGCTGCGCCGCATCCAGCGGTGTGCAAGCCTGCATGACCATGAGCTGCCAGCGCACGGTGCCATAGTCGTTGGCCTGCCAGCGGATGCGGCACAACATGGCGCCTGGCAGGAACACCGCGCAGCGCCTCCAGCGGTCGAGCTGGAGCGTGCGCGCGGGTTCGCCGAAGCGCAGATAGAGCTTGAAGCGCGGTTCGATGTAGGCCAACGCCACGCGCGTCAGCGGCGCGCTGGCAGGCTGGCCGAAAGATGCGGCGAGCGCAGCCGTAGCCGCGCCAGCGGCAGGCGAAGCGGGTGCGGTCATGGCGTGTTCTCCCTGCGGTGTTCTGGAAACTCCCGCTCCAACAGGCTGCGCAGCAGGTCGGCCACGGTCACGCCCTGCGTGAAGGCCGATACCTTGATGCGCGAACGCATGGCGGGCGTGATATCGAGGGTCAGGCGCGCGGTGTAGAGGTCGCCCTTTCCCAGCGCATCGGCGTCGCCCTGGCGAATCCACGCCTCGGCGTGCGGATTCGCGGGCGGACGCGCGCCGATGCCGACGCGCTTGGCCGTGCGTTTGCTGTTCGGTGGCGGCTTCGCTGTCATGTCGGCCACCGCAATAGTTCATCCACCAGTGCGGTGATTTCGCGCGCGGCGGCACTGTCCGGTGCCGTCTCGCGGGCGAGCCGGCCAGCGGCTACGCTGTCGGCGAAGACGATGCGTTGATGCACTTCCGCGCGCAGCGCAGGAAGCGGCTGGTCGGCGAGCGCCTGGCGTGCTTCGCGCCCGATCACGGTGGTGCTGACGCGCCGGTTGATGACAAAGGCCGCGCGTAGCGCAGGCCGAAACACCTGCGCCTCGCGGATCAGCGCCACCATCTCTGCGCTGGCCCACAGGTCATAGGGGCTGGGCTGCACCGGGATCAGCACGCGCTCGGCCGCCAACAGCGCGGAGCGCGCCAAGGCGGCGATCCTGGGCGGCCCGTCGATGACGACGTGATCGGCCCGCCTGGCGAGTTCTGGCGCTTCCTGATGCAGCGTTTCGCGTGCCAAGCCCACGGCGCTGAACAGCCGTGGCAAGCCTTGCTGGCTTCTGCGCTGCGTCCAGTCCAGCGATGAACCCTGCGGGTCGGCGTCCAGCAGGACGACGTGCTGCCCACGCAGCGCGAGTTCGCCCGCGATGTGGGTGGCGAGCGTGGTCTTGCCCACGCCGCCTTTCTGGTTGAGCAGCGCGACGATCATGGCCTGGCCCTCCATGTTGGAAAACCGGGCTTTGCCTGCTGCGGTTGTGGCCGCGTGGCGGTTGTCCACCGCGACGGCGTTTCTCTACTACAAGTTAGAGAATTTAAGTTAGGTAAGTTAAGGGAGGTCGAAACCCGCACCGGTATTGGCTTTGCGGCCGATCCGTACTCCTGATAGCACGAGGGACGTACTCCCGATAGCACGATACCCCGTACTCCTGATAGCACGAATCCGTCCACAAGCTGCGCACCGTTTATCCCCGTGCCGTGAACGGCACGGGCCGGAAGGTCAGCAGCTCGGCACTGTTGTCCGGCATCCGCTCGATGCCCAGGACGTAGCCGGGCAGAGACTGCCGCGCGACCAGCGCGCGCAAGTCGTAGGCGAAGTCCGAGAAGCGCGTAGCGCTGCCCGACTTGCGGTACAGGTGTCGGAAATCGAACTGCCAGCCACCGGGCTGCCGCCCGCCGTGCTTGCGCACCAGGCGGTACAGCCAGCGCTCGATGCCACCCGTCAGCCGGAAATACGCCGGGTCGATGGTCAGCACCAGGGCCGCATCCAGCACGCCCGCATAGAACCAATCCGGCAGGATCAATTCGAGGCCCAGCGGCGTGCCGCGAGCATCGGCCAGCTCCTTCCACTCGTTGATCCATGAGAAGCGGTGCAGCCGTCTTCCCGTGGTCTCGCGGATCGACGTGGCCACCGTGGTGGACTGCAAGCGATCCAAAGCCGCTTTGAGGCGCTGGTAGTCGCGCAGCGACGTGCCGCGCCCGATGAAGCGCAGGATCTCGTAGGGCGTGGCCTGCATCAGCCGCGAGGGGCGCAAGCCCGCATCGCGCGCTTCCACGATCTGGCTGGCCGCCCAGATCAGGATGTCGGCATCCCAGATCGTGGCGATGCCGTGCTCGGCCGTTCCCTCCACGCGGATCGTGATGCCGCTGGCACGGAAGTCGATCGGCGCCACGCGCCGCGACTTCGCCAGCGAGAAGAACGGAAAGGCCATCAGGTCCTGGCTGTCGCGCGGCGCCATGTCGCCCGGCAAGGCGCGGAACAGATCGAGCTGTTCGCGCTCCTGCGAGGGTTTGGACATGGCGAAGCCCACCCGCGCACCGCCGATCAGCGCGCACGGCTGTCCGCCGCATGGTGCTCGGCGTACTCGGGATCGGAAGTCGTCTCGAAGCTGCGGTCGGCCGCCCAGGCATCGAGGTCGGCCACGGCGTACATGACGCGGCGGCCGAACTTGCGAAAGCGCGGGCCGCCGCCGATCACGCGCTGCTTCTCCAGCGTGCGCGGCGACAGCCGCAGGTACTCGGCGGCTTCGTCGTTGGTGAGATAACGCTGCGGCTGCGCGGCAGCGGTCGAGACAGTGGCGGCAGGCCGCAAGGGAGCGGGACGCATGGTGTGAACCTCCATCGGTTTTGAAGCTCCGGCCACACAGCGCAACCGGATGGAGGCAGTCTCAGAAAACGAAGCTCTCCTGCTCAGGGACGTTTTGCGTCCCCTTCAAAACGTCCCTTCTCAAACGGCGGAAGCTGTGCTAGTCGGCGGTAGCCGCCGCGCATCAACGCATCGCCGCGCCGTGCCAGACGCCGCACGCGGGCGCGCAGGTCGCCATCGGCGTGCCAGTCAGCGGCCACGGCATCTGCACCGAACAGTCCTTCGGCCACCTCGCGCAAGGACGCGCCCGCCAGGGTCGCGTCGAGCGCCTGCAGGGTGTGCAACTCCAGCAGCGCGGCAGGCGTTGGCCTGGGCTTGGTATCGGCCAGGGCTGCGCCAGGCACATGACCGCGCGCAGGTGCGGTAGCGCCGCCGCGATGGGCATAGGCCACGGCCATGCCGTCTTCCAGGCCATGCGCCAGCACGAAGCGCAGGCACTGGCCGGGGCGGAGCGCGATCAGCGCCAGCCCTTTGCCGTCATGCAGCAGCTGCTTGTGGCCGGGGATACGCCAGAACGCGAAGGTCACAGCGTCGGACGGCGGATCGGCATCGGGATAGAGCTGCACCACGCCGGCATGGCCGGGCAGCCAAGCCGGATGCGCGTCGCGCGCATCCAAGGCCGGGTCTTCCAACAGGCGCAAGCCCCAGCGATGCGCCGCCTGCTGTGCGGCTTCTGGCCGGCGATGCTGGCGCAGCCAGTCGAGCCGGTAATCGGGATGACGGCGCAGGTACTCCCAGGCCAGCGCGAGCGCATCCAGCCACAAGACGTAGAGGTAGGCGGCGGTGGGATACCAGTGCGCAAGATGGTGAGGATCGACCATGACGAAAGCTCCTGTCGAAATTCAGGAACGCCGCCACGGCGAGAAACGCGGAGCTATCGCATCAAGGTCAAAACATCATCAGAATCGGGGCAGGCTGTAACCATTGGTAGTCAAGACCGATGGGCTCCGGTGCATTGCGAAATCCGTCCGAATGCGACGGCCGCATGAGCCAAAAATGTCACGCGGCACAAAACACCATGCCGCAAGCCGCATGAAAGATCGTGACTTTTTCAAGCAGAAGCGCAGGGCTTGGATGCATGAGTGGGCGGTTTCAAGACCGAAGCGCAACACTTGGTTATTGAGCGAAAACAGGGGCCTGCTGGGCCATGGCCAGCAGGTGTGAGAACACAGCCAGCGGGGTGTTGAAGCCATGGGTTGCGCGAGGTCTGCTGTTCAAGCTGTCGGCGATGGCGTCCAGTTCGTCCTGGCTGTGCACGCTCAGGTCAGTGCCTTTGGGGAAGTACTGGCGCAGCAGCCCGTTGGTGTTCTCGCAGGTGCCGCGCTGCCAGGGCCAGGGGGTCGCAGAAGTAGACCTGCACGCCCGTGGCGGCGGCCAGTTGCCGGTGGTAGCTCATCTCCTTGCCCTGGTCGTAGGTGAAGCTCTTGCGCATCGGATCGGCAATCGCGTTGAGCTTGGCCGTGAAACCGGCCAGCGCCGAGCTGGCCGTGGCATCGTCCATCTTGGCCAGCAGCACCAGGCGGCTGGAGCGCTCCACCAGCACGCCCACGGAGGACTTGTTGCCCGCCCCTTTGATGAAGTCGCCTTCCCAGTGGCCGGGCATCACGCGATCCTCGATCTCGGGTGGGCGCACGTGGATGCTGACCATCTCGGGGATCTGGCCACGCCGGTCGGTGCCACGGCTGCGCGGCAACCGTGTGCCACGGCCCTGGCGCAGGCAGGCGATGAGCTGGCGGCGCAGTTCGCCCCGAGGCTGGGCGTAGATGGCGGTGTAGATGGTTTCGTGGGACACGTGGCGCGCGGCCTCGTTGGGAAAGGTGCGCTTGAGGGTAGCGGCAATCTGCTGGGGCGACCACTTCCAGTCCAACAGGGTCATCACCAGGCTCCAGGACAGGCTGTCAGAAGACAGTTTGGCAAGAGGGCGGGCAGCACGCCGGCGCGCCTGGCAGGACAGCTGTGCGCGGTGCGAGCCGTAGGCCGCGTCAGCGCCCGTGTTGCGCGCCAGCTCGCGGCTGATCGTCGATGGCGATCGCCCCAGCGTGCGGGCCATCGCGCGCACGCTTTGCCCTTGCTGGCGCATGCTCGCGATCGTCATGCGGTCTTCGGGTTGGAGTTGTTCGTATCGGGAGGCGGATGGCATGTGAACACCTTACAGCAGGGGGTGTTGCACTTCGGATTTGAGGCCGCCGTGCCAATTGAGACTTGGCGAGTCTGGAATAAGACTGAAATAGTCTCAATACGCCCGGTTTCGCCGGTGCGTGGGCGGTTCAATCGACGATGGAGCCGTTCTCTTGCGCCAACCGCAGATATTCCGACAACGGGCGCACCGCCTGGAAATACCGATCCCGCATCACAGGCAGCTTGTTCGGCCCGACGATGGACGCGAGGTCGGACAGCTTCACGCGGCCCAGCTCGGGCATGCTGATTCCCAGGTCGATCAGGCCGTAGGCCGTGTCGCCGTCAGTGGGATCGAGCGCGGTGAGCAGCCAGGTGGCGTGCGCGTCGGGCGTGAACAGCCGCACGACCGGCAACGGGTCGTGCGATTCACCGGCGGCGGCAAGCCGCCCGTTCGCCAGCAGCGCGGCGCGCTGTTCATCGGTGACAAGGGGAGCGTTCATCACGGTATTCCTGCTTCAACATGGGAGTGTCCAGCCGGTTTTGCGTTTCCACGTCGACGCGCGGAGGCGTATTCCACCCAAGCCGTGGAAGAAGCACACAAGCGCAAAAGTGGAATTGTAGAAATATGGAAAGACACGATGGCGGTTCTCCGGTTCTGTCGGAATCTGCAAAAGCGGATTTCCGTAAAAGCACGAATAAGGGCCAGTGGCACGAATGAGTTAAAGATAACGTGGTTTTAATTGTGCTGCGACTTGACGCTTCTGTCCATGCAGAAGCGATCCGTTCAGCGCGGCCGACCGGCCGGTTCCACCACCCATGACGCCGAGCTGGCTCACGCCTTCGGTGCGGCGGTGCGTGCGCTGCGGATGGAGCGCGGCATCGCGCAGGAATCACTGGCGCACCTGGCTGGCGTCGAGCGTTCCCACATGGGCAAGGTCGAGCGCGGCGAGCACATGCCTACGCTCGCGATCATCTTCAAGATCGCGCGTGCGCTGGGGTTCAGCGTCGCCCACTTGATGGGAGCAGTTGAAGAACTCCTAGGCGAAGCGCAGGAATAACCCTGTTGCACGTAGCCTTGTTGGCCGCGTGTTGCGGCTTTGAGAAGGAACGCAATGGCAAAAACATGCATCGTGTGCGGCCAAGCCGCAGGCTCTGGAGAGCACGTTTTCCCCGCCGCCCTTGGGGGTCGGCGGGTCAATTCAGGCATCTATTGCCCCAAGCACGACAACAGCTACTCCGGTCTCGTCAGCGAGATCGCCGGACAGCTCGATTTTTTCAATGCGTACCTGGGCGTTCGCCCGGATCACTCCAGTCACCTGAAAACCGCCTTTGGCGAGCACACGCTGACTGGGGAGACGGTTTCCATCTCTGCCAAGGAGATCAGATTCACGAAGCCCCGGGTCATCTCGCGCACCCCGGTTGGCGAAGGTGAAGAGTTGCACCTCGGGTTTCCCAACCAGCAGTCGGTCAAACAGTTCACCAAGAAGATGGAGGACGACGGACACGAATGGACACCCTTGTCGAAGCCATCCATGCGGCCGTACATCACGGGCTCCATTCACCACAAGCGCAAATTTGGCGGTGCGTGTGGTCTTGGCGCCATCGCGTACATGACGCAGACATTCTTCGCTCAGGAGTTCCCGGAAGTCGCGCGATCAGGGGCGCTGTCGGATTTCATCAACTACACGCAAGCCACCGCCAAGGTCGCGGCGCAGGGAGGCTGCGAACAGCAGCCGGAAGAGCGCGAAGAGATGATCGAGGCGCGCGCAGCGTTGGCGGCTGCGTTGGAACCCTTCGGAGGCAAGGCACCGGCCTGGTGGGATTTCAGCCCGCCCGTAGGCGCGCGCGCCAACAAATTTGAATTTGGGCATCAAGTGACGGTCGGTATTGATGGCTCCGACGGCCAAATCTATGGCCGTGTTGCGCTGTTTTCCGCCTTTACCTTTGCCATGCGCCTGGGCACGGCACCGCAGGGTTCCGCCACGCGCGAAGTGACCGTGGACATTGATCCGCTCGCGGAGCATCCGCCACACGACATCGAAAAGCATCAAGTGTTCTCCGCGCCAGGCCGCGTTCATGTGCCGGAAAACGCCACTGAAGGGCTCGCGGATGCACTCGCCAACGGCACGCAACAACATGCGTTCGCAAACCTTTTGGAGCGCATGGAAGAACATCAGCTTCTCAAGCTCGCTCGCACCATGAGCAAAGCTCTCGCGCCATGCCCCACCTTGTCGTCGCTTGAAGCGCGCGCATTGATTGAGAAAGAACTCAGCCAACAACCGCAGCAGATTTGGCGCATGGCCACGTTCGTGGTGGAGGGTTTGAAAGAAAAGATGGTCAAGGGAAACCTGCAGGCCATCACACCGATGCTCGATGGCCTGATTGCCCATGACATTCAATCGGTGAGCGGCTTGTCGCGGCAGGCCGAGGCCACGTTGACCTTGGCCAAAGCCGCATTGACAGCGCAAATGGAGGAAGACTGCGCAGCAGGCTTACTCAACGAGGCGCGGATCACTGAACTTATGGGCAGAGGCCCGGGCCTTCATGTCGTGGGCCAGGCGGTGCTGGCCCCTGTTTTGCTGGTGCTTGGGGAGTCCCCTCACTCGAACGAGGTGAGCGGATGAACCGAAACGCCCCGCCGCAGTAAGCGGGGCGCTGGCGGCCGTCAGGCCGCCTGGGGCTTGTTGCGCGACCAGATCAAGTTGTGCGTGCCGCCTTCCTCCTCGATCAGCCGGGCATAGACCGTTGCCGCGAACGAAGGATCGTCGAGGGTCACGGACACGTAGGGCCGCTCGGCCTTGCTGATTTTCTTCCACGCCGCGCCGATGTCGAATCCCGCTGCCTGCACGCGGTAATCGGGGGCGTGTTCGTTGTCCCCCTTGTCGTTGGGAACCAGCTTGGCCTTGACGTTGAGCGTCAGGGTGCGCAGCGTGCCGGTGAAGCCGTCTTTGTCCGCGGTGAAGGTGCCGATGGTTGCCATGATGAATCTCCTTACGGTTGAACAAGGTTCGCGCCCATCGCGTCCTTGTTGTGATCCGGCCGGCGGGGGACGGGCTGGCTGCACCGCTTGCGGCCGCAACGCAGTGGAGGGCCGGGAGGCGAAAACAATTTGTCCCGCGAGGAATGCGCCGAACGCAGTGACAAAGCAGGGGAAATTGTTTTCGCCGGACGGTTGCAGCCATGAAGCCCGAGGTGCAGCCGGGCCACCGCCAGGATTCACAACAACACAAGGACGCCTTGGGCCGAACCACCCCCAATCCGAAAGGAGACTTGGCCGACTCGGCATCCCTGCGCAAAGATTTCACCGGCACGCCCCCTGACATGAAGCAAAGGCCCATCCCCAACGACAGGAGGAATGCGCCCCTGCACCTTGCGGAGGCCCTGCTGCAAGCGCGGTGCGGAGGCTCCCCACAAGGCCGGGCGGCGTGTCCGTGAACTATCCTTCGTGACACACGCAGACAACGAACCGCCAGCGTCGGGGACGGCACGCTTTCGTACAACCTGCCGCAGCAAGCCCAAGCGCATCAGCCACGCCATGTCCGCTGCGACGGGGCGCTGGCCGGGCCGATCCGGCGCACGCCGGTTCGGCGGCATCAAGGGGCGCCAAGCATCGCGCGGCGGGGATAGCCAGCAGGGCTTTCCCCTGGAGGCAAGCGAAGCGCGCAGCGCCGCAGGCGCGAAGGCGTGAGGGATTGGAGCCGAATGGCCGTGACGGCGAAGTCGGCACGGGGCGCAGCCCGAAAGCCCGGCGGCGCATTGCGCCGACACGCCCAGGCTGTTCTATATTTTGAGCAGGGAACGCAGAACACCATGACCATCCAGCTCCGACACGAAACTCCAGACGATATTGCCGCCATCGAGGCCGTGACAGTCGCCGCCTTCGCCAATGCACCGCACACCAGCCACACTGAGCAATTCATCGTGCGCGCTTTGCGTGCCGCCGACGAACTGACGCTCTCCATCGTGGCCGAGGAGCAAGGGCAGGTCGCCGGCCACGTCGCGCTGTCTCCGGTGACGATCACCGATGACCGCGGGCGAAGGGCCGAAGGCTGGTACGGATTGGGGCCGATCTCTGTCCTGCCGGCAAGGCAGGGACAAGGCGTTGGCTCGCGCCTGATGGAACAGGCGCTGGCTGAACTGCGGGCTATACACGCCGCAGGCTGCGTGCTGCTGGGCGATCCAGCGTACTACACGCGCTTTGGCTTCCAGGCCCATGCGGGCCTGCAACTGCCGGGCGTG
Organism: Ottowia sp.; assembly: GCF_016703145.1. Taxonomy (GTDB): domain Bacteria; phylum Pseudomonadota; class Gammaproteobacteria; order Burkholderiales; family Burkholderiaceae_C; genus Ottowia. The sequence goes on from NZ_JADJCO010000003.1 coordinate 1,634,373, forward strand.
CCGCCCGGCTATTTCATGGCGCTGGCCCTGCATGGGACAGTGCCGGAAGGCATCGCGCACTACAGCGATGCCTTCAACGCCGCCGCCTGAGCCAGCGCGAAGGCGGCGGCGTTCTGATGGGGCGGTTGAACCTTCAACACCGGGTGCGGCCACTGCCGCGCCCGGATTTTGCGTCCACCGCGCCCAGGGCGGAACGGCCTGGGCGCGGTGCTGATCGCGGTTATTCCTTCGTCTCGATAAGCCACCACACGGCATGCGGCAAGGTGCGGCCTGTGATGGGATGAATGTCGGTGAGGTCAGCGCGGGCTGACCAGCCCGAGGGCGGACGGTAACCGCGCACGTCGCCTGCGCCGTGCCAGCGGCGGGCGCGCACCGTGCCGGGGGCATAGATCGCCACTATGCGCGGGTGGTTGGTCGTGGTGTGGTTCATGGGGCTTCTCCTTCCTGCGAAGCGCCCCGGTCGAGGCCGGAGCGCTTGCCTTCGGCGTGGGTCAAGCGGCCAGCGCCACGGCGGGTTCATCCGCCATTGCCTCGGCATCCTGCGGGGCGTCCTGCTCCGGGCCTTCTTCCTGCGCGCTTTCCTGCGCTGCCTGCTGCGGGCCTTCGGCCTTGAAGATGGCGGGCATCCAGCCCGTGCCATCCGCCAGCCGTTCGGCCTCGCTGGCAATGTCGGCCTTCTTCAACTTCGCCAGCCGGGTGACGTGCTCCGGCGCGTACTCGCCCACGGCTTGCAGAATCGCTGCCTTCGGAACGTGCTTGAAGAAACCTTCAGCAGTCGGTTGCCACCATGCAGCCATGTCGAGGCCCACGGCCTGCGCCAGTTCCTCGCCGGGCTGGTGTGGCGTGGCGCGGGACGTCACCACGTCCACCGTGGAGGCCACGCATACCGCCAGCAGCCGCACCAGTTCGTCTTGCGGCTTCGCCAGCAGCACGGCGAACAGTTCGGCGCTGTCCTGCGGCAACCCTTCACCGGCCACCTGTTGCAACTCGCGCAGTGTCACGGCAGCGGGCGATTCCGGCCAGTCCGGGGCCATGCCTTCCAGCCGATCTTGCACCGTGAGGCGAACCCCCAGCGGCAGATCGTGCCCGTAGTGACTGCCCTGCAAGATGGTTTGCACCATGCCATGCACCAGCGCGGCCAGCGCCACTTGCGGATGCCGTGCGACTTCGATTTGCAGCGCGGCCGTGCGATGGGCGCTCAGGCGCTGGACCAGCCGGTCGGACATGGCTGCGGCCTTGGGCGCTTCGTCGATATCGTCGCCTTCGTCGCTTTCGATTTCGGCGCCGCTGAAACCTTGGCGCAGCTTCTCCAGCGTGCGCAGCGCCTTCGCTTCGGCCTCGCGCAGCAAACCGCGATGAATCACGGCCTCGCCGTTGCGGTCGATGGTGACGATGGCACCCGCTGCGACCTTCGCGCTCGGGGCATACCCTTGCAAACCAGCTTCCATTGCCTGCAACTGCTCGCCCAAGGCTTCGCCTTCCTCCTGCAAGGCGTCTGCCTTGTCCTCGTCCTCGGCGTCCATTGCGGCATCCACCGCTTCGGCGACTTCCTGCATCTTGGCTTGCAGCTTCTCGATGCGCTGCGCTTCGCGCTTGCTCGGCTCGCGCCGCTCCCTCGGCGCACGCTGGAACGCTTGCAGGTCGGCATGTGTCACGCCCGGCGTGGCATCCACCCAAGCCCATCCTTCGGCCTTCACCTTGGCCGCGATACCGGTCAGCCGGTCTTGCGCCAGCCTTTCCAGCAGCGCGGCATCGGTCAGATACACGCCCGCATCACCTTCCGCGAACAGGTCGCGGCGGATGCCGCCGCCTGCCTGCTCGTAGGCGTCCAACCCGACGAAGCGCACCAGCGGATGCCGGTAAGCGTCAATCTCGCGCTCGGTGAGGCGTTCGCGCAGCGCGGACGGGCCGCGCTGCCATGTCGGCGCATCGTAGAAGGCGCTTTATGTGGAGCAGAAGATTATGCCGAGCATGGTCTCCAAGACGTTGATCCACGGGGGCAACCTCTGGAGTCGCTCGGCATAACCATGATCCTTTCTTCCCAACCAGAAGAAGGATCAACATGATCGCCAGTCCGAACCCGACGTTTCATACGTCATCCAGGCATAGCAAGGCAGCCCAGGCCGACGCCTTGCTTGCCGAGTACCTCGACACCCAGCGCGGCTTTCCTTCCTTTGCGACCCGTGCCAGCGCGGCCCGTCATTTCCTGTACTGGCTGCGGTCGCGGCGCATTTCCATTGCTCAGGTAGGGGCCACTGTCGTCGAGCGCTTTGCACGCCATCAATGCCGATGCCAGGGCTTTCACGGACAGGGCTACAGCCCGCAAGAGGCGCAGCGGCCGGGCTACATCACCAATGTCCGGCGGTTCGTTGCCTACCTCGAAGATCGCGGCGCCATACCTGTTCCCGAAGATCATGCGCCAGTTGCAGCTCAACTTCCGGCCTACGGCAACCATCTCATCCTGCGGGGATACAGCAGAGGGACCCGGAGCATGCTTTCTTCCGCTGCCGAGCACTTCGTCCACTGGCTTCGTTTGTCTCGCATTCAAGCGCAGGATGTGGATGGTCGTGATGTCGAACGCTTTGCGCAACACGATTGCAGGTGCTTTCTTTGTCGCAAGCATGGGACCGTGACCGCTTGGGGTGTGGCTGAACGGCGGCGCGGAGCGTCCGCATTGCTTCAATTCCTGCGTGACGGTGGCCTGGTGCCTCCGCTTAGTGTCACAGCGGAGGACCCGCGCCTGACCGATTTCCGGGCGTGGCTTGTCCATCGATGCGGAGTCACCAAGCAGACGGTCGTGCGTTATCTTGCCGAGGCCACGCGCTGGCTACCGTCGCTGGATGCTGACCCGGGTACGTATGACGCCATCACGATTCGCAATGTCGTGCTGGACCAGCCCGCGAACCGATCCCACAAGTCCGTGCAACTGACCGCGATCGTGCTGCGGTCCTATCTCAGGTATCTCGCGGCCAACGATGCGTGCCGTCCCGAACTCATACACGCCGTCCCCTTCGCTCGAGGTCCTCGCAACGCCGGTTTGCCACGGTTTCTGAGCCCGGCAACGATCGAGCAGATCATTGCATCATGTGACGCCAGTACACCAGCAGGACTGCGTGATCGAGCGATCATCCTGCTGCTGGCCCGGCTCGGGATGCGGGCCGGCGACATCTGCCAGCTTGGGCTGTCAGACATTGACTGGACGACTGCGCGGTTGCGCGTAGCTGGCAAGAGCCGAAGGGCGATGCAGTTGCCATTGCCGCAAGATGCCGGGGATGCGTTGTTGGCCTATATCGAGCAAGCTCGCCCGAGCGTACGGGAAGACCACGTCTTTCTGCGCCTTCAGGCACCGCAGGGACCTTTGAAGTCGTCGGCCATCGCTTGCCTCGTCGCAAAGGCCCGCGCTCGCGCCGGTATTGAGGGTGGACCAACAGGATCGCATGTGTTCCGCCATTCGCTGGCGACCTCGATGGTTAGGGCCGGTGCCAGCCTGGAAGCCGTTGGTGCCATCCTTCGTCACCAATCGCCTGAGACGACGGCCATCTATGCCAAGGTCGACGTGACCATGCTGGCCCGTGTCGCCCAGCCCTGGCCGGGAGGTGCACCATGCTGAGCGACGACGTCATCCGCTATGTCGCAATGCGGCGTGGTTTCGGACTCCAGTTCGACGCGCCAGAGCGCATCTTGCGGCAGTTCGCCCGCTATGCAGAGGAGCGTGGAGATCAGCACCTTCTGTCTCACCGCATCTTCGAGTGGTGCCGCAAGGCTTCCACGCCGAACCGGGCACGAACCTTCTACAACGCCATCAGACTCTTCTGTGTCTTTCTCCATGCGGAGGATGTACGCCACGAGCTGCCGCCAGCCGGAGCCTTTGGGCGGCAGTTGCCACGGCCGACGCCGCATCTACTGGACCCTCACCACGTCCGCTCCATCATGGACGCCGCGCTCAAGTTGGGACCCGAAGGGTCGATCAGGCCGCATACGTACCATCATCTCTTCGGCCTGCTGGCGCGGCTGGCCTGCGCATATCCGAGGCTTTGGCGCTCAAGCGCGGAGATCTCACCGAGGACGGACTCATCATCCGCAATGCCAAGTTCGGCAAGAGTCGGCTCTTGCCGCTTCATCCGACCACGCGGCAGGCGCTGGACCGCTACCTCGCGGTCCGCGCGAAGCTTGGTTCCCATGGCGATGACCTGTTCGTGGTGACCACTGGCCATGCTCCGAATCAGCGCTGCGCACAACAAGTATTCACTCAGCTCCTGCGGCAACTGGGATTGCGTGCGTCGGGTTCAATACCAGGCCCGCGGCTGCACGACCTGCGGCACACCTTCGCTGTGCGCTCACTGGAGTCCTGCTCCCACGATCGGCAAGTGGTCGCCAACCACATGCTGGCGCTCAGCACCTATCTCGGGCATGTAGACGTCACGAAGACGTACTGGTATCTCGAAGCGACGCCGGTCTTGATGCGCGACATCGCCCTGGCGGGTGAGCAACTCTTCCGGGGAGAGATGGCATGACAGATCTTGCCCCGCATCTGACTGCGTTCCTGCGAGAGCATCTGCCGCGCGACCGCAACGCCAGTCCTCATACCGTCGCGACCTATGCCCACTGCTTTTCTCTGTTGATCCGGTTCGCCGCCAAGAGGCTCAGCCGCAGACCCTGCGACCTTTGCGTCGAAGACCTCAGTCCGGACCTGGTGCTCAAGTTCCTCGACGACATAGAAGCTGGGCGCGGCAATTGTGCTCGCACACGCAATGCCAGGCTTGCGGCTATTCGAGCCTTCTTCCGCTACCTTGAATACCAGGTTCCGGCTTGCCTTGACCAGGCCGCTCGCATTCGTGCGCTGCCGCAGAAGCGCACCGACACCGCCCTGATCGACTACCTGACGCGCGAGGAGATTCAGGCGCTGTTGGCCGCCCCAAGCACCCACACGACCAACGGCATGCGTGATCGAGCCATGATGCACCTGACCTACGCTGCAGGTCTGCGGGTGGCCGAACTGCTGGCGCTGCGCCTGGACAGCTTTCCTAGCAACTTACTGGCGACGGTCCGGATTGTTGGCAAGGGTCGCCGGGAGCGTGTCCTGCCGCTGTGGCGCGAGACGCAGATGGCGCTGCGGGCTTGGCTCGCTGTTCGCCCCAAAGTACTGGCACCGGAGTTGTTCCTCAACCGCAACGGTGAACCCATGACCCGCGACGGCTTCGCCCATCGACTCGCCCAGCACGTTTCAGTTGCCGCTCAGAAACAAACCTCGTTGCTGCACAAGCGCATCACGCCTCACGTTCTGCGGCATAGCTGCGCCATGCACACGCTCGCGGCCACCGGCGACATCCGCAAGGTCGCGTTGTGGCTCGGACACGCCAACATCACGACAACCGAAACCTACCTGCGCGCCGATCCGGCGGAGAAGCTTGCAGTACTGGCTGCTCACATGCCCCCGTCAGTCAAACCAGGGAAGTTCCGGCCACCATCCGACACCCTCATCGCCATGCTTTCCGAGGTCCGCAACGCGACATAGGCAGAGGTATTACGGCACCACGGTTATGCCGAGCAGATCCAGAGGTTGCCCCCGTGGATCAACGTCTTGGAGACCATGCTCGGCATAATCTTCTGCTCCACATAAGCCGCGTTATCCCGATAACGACATAAAGCGCTTTCTTGCGCGGCGTGGTCGTCGGTGATGGCAAGGGCCATCAACTGATCGAGCGTCACGGCATCGGCGCGATAGTCGGCCATCAGGCGCGGCGAGACATTGGCGAGTTTCAGGCGGCGTTGCACCACCAGCGGCGTGACGGAGAAATCCGCTGCAATGTCCTCGATGGGCCGGCCTTCGGCCACCAGCGCCGCGAAGGCTTCAAACTGGTCTGCCGGGTGCATGGCTTCGCGCTGCACGTTCTCGGTGAGACTGGCCGTGCGGGCCGTGCCATCGGCCACCCGCAGGCAAGGCACGTCCCAATCCTTGGCGATGCGGTGCTTCTTCGCCAGCAGCTTGAGGGCTGCGAGGCGACGGCCACCGGCCACCACTTCGTAATGCGGGCCATCGGCGGCGGGAATCACGATCAGGTTTTGCAGCAGGCCCACGCGCTGGATGCTCGCGGCCAGTTCGGGAATGGACATGCGCGGGGTCTTGCGCACATTGCGGCCCGTGGGGCGCAACACCAGCCGCGACAGCGGAACCAGAATCATGTGCTTGCTCGGGTCGGCGGCTTGCAGCACATGGGCGGAACTGCTGGCTGCGGTGTTGACGGCGCGGGCTTCAGTCGTGGTAACGGCGTTCATGGTGTATCTCCAATCAAGTGAAACAAAGGAATGGAGGGGAACCGCCCCTCCGGCGGGGGGAACGGTTCAAGCCTTGAGCTGGCGCATGCCATCGGCCAGCAGCCACAAGGCACGGTTCAGGCGAATGTCCGAATCAATGCCCTGCACAGGGCGGGTCTGCTGGCGGCGTCCGTTGGCGCCGCGGCCATGCAATCCGCCTTTGGTCAAGTTCTCCTGCGTGCGGTTGAGCACGCTCCACAGGTCGGGGCGGCGGTCGTCAAACCGGCGCGGCATCAAGATTTGCGATTCGGTGATGGGCGCGGGCTTGTCCGGGTCGTCGTACTTGAGGGAAAGTGCGGCGCGGGCGAAAACTTCGGATTCGCCATCGTCCAAGGTGATGCCGCGCATCAGGTCGCGGGATTCCTTCACGCGCTCGAAGCCGCTCAACACCTCGAAAGCGCCTTCGATAACGGAACCGGCCACGTCGCCTTTGTGGGGTACGCGCACGTCCGCTACGGTGTCGCCGCAAACAAGGCCATTGCTGCACACGAAGCGGAACATCCCGGCCAGCATCTGATAGCTGCTGGTGCCGTCATGCGAGTTCAGCAGCACGATTTCGTTGGCCTCCGCGCCGTTGATCTGGCTGGCGTGGCGCAACCGCAGCATGTGTTTGGTGTGCTCGCGCTTGCCTTCATCGCGCACGCGGGTCTGCGTCACCATGAAGGGCTGGAACCCTTCCTTGCGAAGCTCGGTCAGCACGGCGGCGGTGGGGATGTAGCTGTAGCGCTCCGAACGGCTCTCATGCGGGGCGTCCGCGAAGATGGATGGGGCCACGCGCCGGATGTGGTCATCGGACAGCGGGTAGTCGCTGCGCAGTGCGGGGGAATGGTTTGTGAAACGGGATGCGAGTTGCATGGTCTTTCTCCTGACTTGGCTGTTGAAGAAAACCGCACACCGGATTCCAAGATTCGGAGCCCAGCCTTTCGGCTGTTCGGTGCGGTCGGCACGAAGAACCCGGTTGGCCTCGTTGCCACCGTCTTCCTGAGTTCATCGCCCGCGACGGTCAGGAGCGCGCGGACGGGGGCCGTCAAGGAGACAAGCGCAGGGTTGGTGCGGCCCGCAGGCGCAGCCGAGGACACGGCCCTGCGCGCCTTGACGGCACACGGCCGCGGGCTACAGTCGCGAGCAAGGTGATGGAGTCAGGGAAGACGGCTGAACAAGGCAACGGCCCTCCAACACGCCGACCGCACGGCAAGCGAAGCGCGCAGGCCCGAAGCTGGAAGCCGGGCCGGAGGCGTCAGCCGAGCGGAGCGAGGGGACGATGGAAGCCCGAAGGGGGCGAGACACCAGGACCGCAGGGCAGGGTGGCTCGATGCGCAGCACGACAGCGCGGCCGGCCATAGCTCCTTGGCCGGAGACGCCCAGTATGGAATGCAGCACTGCCAGGACCTGTAGCATCCTTGGTCAGCACGGCATTCCGCACCTCACTCTGTACACCAGCCGCAAACAATACGGCCAGCTCCCACAAATGAGGCGCGGATGAATTTCCCGCAGCACAGAGGTAGCAATGGCGCAAGGTTCGAGCATCTGGCAGGTCGACACCCCTACCGCACCGACGCGTCCCGTGCCCAATGCCGCCACCGTGCCGCTGAAATGGGGTCACGACTCGCGCACCGGCGAGCCACGCTACATCCACGACTCCGAGATCATCGAAGGAGGGGCCGAATGCCAATGCCCGGCTTGCAACCTTTCGCTGACGCCGGTGTTGGCGGGGCAACCTCTGCGCCGGAATCCGACGGCGCATTTCCGCCACCCCAAAGGCGCCCAGAAAGATGACTGCACCCTCGTTGCCGCGCGGCTGGCCGCGATTCGACACTTGAAGGAGCAGGGCTTCATCAATCTACCCAGACGCAGAATGTCGGCCTCCGCCACTGGCTTCAGCGGCCAGGGCTATGAGGGCTGGGCAGAGACAGGCGAGGAGCGTATTTCCATTGGCAGCGCCGTACTCCATGATCACGCCACGGCGCTGTTGACGCTGCCAGATGGCCGGGAACTCATCGTCGATCTCACCGGGCAACGCGATGCAGGCAGCGATGGCCATGGGCGCGCCATCGTCACGCTATCCCTTTCCGACCCCGCTATTGCGATGATGTCGCAGGAGGAGATCCGCGCGCGGTTGCGCCTGCTTCCAGACATCCGCTGGTGCGCGCATTGGAACGACCAGGCATTGCACGCGGCCGCGAGCGCGCAGGCCCGCCAGACCGCGCACGACGCCATGGATGCCTGGGGGGAAGCGGACGAAGCACTGTTTCATCGGGGTCTGCCCCTGGACCTGGATCCATCCGTCGCTCAGCAATGGCGCCGCGAGACCCTTTTGCACAGTGAAGTCAAAGCGATCCTCGAACAGGCGTCGCAGATCACGACGCCCGGCCTCTATGTCGAAGTGACCCGCTACGCACCCGACGAATTCGGCGGCGAATGGGAGGCCAACACGCTTCGCGCTCAGTGGGGAACATCGTCCGAGACGCTGCCACTGGAAAACACCCAGTTGGAGCAACGCCAGGGCAGCATCGTCCCCGACGTCATCTGCACCTTGCGCGAGCCACGGCCCTATATCTACGGGTTTACCGAAACCTGGCTTGATGGGGCCTTTGAAGAATTGATAGAAGACACCCACAGCAGCCAACAGTGGCCTCGAACCGTGCTGATCGAGGTCACTGTGACCCACGGCATTGATCAGGAAAAGCTGCGTCGCATCCGGGAACTCAACCTGCCGACGTTGGAAATCGACATCGGCTCGCTCGGCGGCCGGGTGACTAGGGAAGGCTTGCGCCACCTGGTGGTGAACGAAACCGTCGGCAAGCGCTGGGTTCATCACCCGACCTGGCGGCTCCGTCGCCAGATCCTCGAAGCGGAACTGGACCAGCATCCGGTCACGGTCCGCTTTCAAGAGCGCCTGGCCGAACTGCGGCGTCCCCGACTGCTCGCGACGCCAGCATCGGAATGGGTCGTGATCTATCTGGCCGCCGCCACGGAATTTCACGACGCCAATACCCGCATCGACAAAGCCCGGCGGGCACACCGAGGAGAGGGCCCAGCGCCTGCGCTGCTGGGAAAGGACAGCGAACCCTGGCTGCGGCTCATGGAAGCCGCAGAAGCCCTTGCCGCGCACGGTTATCCGGGCGCCGCCGACCCGGAGATGCTGGGTGTGGCTGGCATCGTTTCACGGCTGCTGTCGATCCAGCACAACCGGGGCATCGGCTATGCATTCGATACCGGGTACCAAGTGCTCAACGCCATCACGCAAAGCGGCCCCGGCTACCAGCAATGGCACACGCTGTACCCCATGGCCGTCAAGGCCTATGGATTGGAGACCCGGTTCACTTCGAAGCAAGCCGAGCGCTATGCGTCCTGGCGGCAAGGCATCATCGACAAAGTGGATGCTGGCGACGAGACGCACCTGCGGCCTGTGCGCTATGACGCCGTGCTCGGCATCCTCTTCCCAGAGATGGCGCCGCGCCTGGCCAAGGGCTACGGCCGTAGCCCGCAGCCCCAGTGACTTGTGACCGGCCGAATGCGGCCCGGCACACGACGCCTTCCACGTACATACAAGAAAAGAACTGCAGGATGACGAAAAGATCGGACACCGTCGTCACTGCGAGATCGGCTGGGCGTCTCGCCCCTGCTTTACCTCGGCGCACCTTGCTGTATGGCTGTTCAAATAATGGCTCCTCGGCCGCATGACAAGAGTGCCAAGCAAGGTGCGGCGGGGATGTGCAAATGAGCCAATCCCCGGAACCCAGCACACGCGCGCAGCGCGCACGATGAAAAGAAAAAAGAGGGCCGAAGCCCTCGTTGCCTACATGAGCCCCTTTTCTGCCATCGACAGGACCGAGTCGCCCGCCACGATCAGGTGATCCAGCACCCGCACGTCGATCAGCGCCGCCGCCGATTTCAGCGTCTGCGTCAGATGCTCGTCCGCCCGCGACGGCTCCGCCGAACCACTGGGATGGTTGTGCACCGGCAGCAGAGCGCTTGAATTCCGGCTCAGCGCATCCTTGACCACCTCGCGCGGATACACCGATGTCTGGCTCACGGTGCCCCGGAACATCTCCACGTAGTCGAGCACCCGGTGCTGCGCATCCAGATGAACCACCGCGAAGATCTCATGCGGCAAGTTCCCCAGCCGTGCCCGCAGGAAGTCCTTGACCACCGCCGGCGAAGTCAGCACTTCGGTCCCACGCATCCGGCCCGCCAGCACCCGCTGTGCGGCCAGCAGCACCTCGTCGGCCTCGGCCGGGCGGTACTCGCCCGCGACATCACGAACGAGCAGCGAAGAGGCAACAGAGGAAACGGCAACGAAGGAATCGAGGGAAGAGAACAGATCGTGCGACATGGCGAACTCCAGTGATCGGGCGGTATTGCCCGAGACCGGAACCGGCACGCCGCAGCGCAGCTGTCACAGGTTCGAAGACGGCCGGCAGGACGCCAGCGTGCGCAGCACGCGTAGACCTTGACCGCGAGAACGGTGTGCAAGGATGAAGGGAACAGCAAGCCAGCCTACCCACACCAACTCACATTGCATCCGCAAGCGCAGCGCGCAGCGGCACCGCCGCGAAGGCATCAGCGATGGAAGCCGAAGGGGCGAGACGACGCAGGCGGCTCGATGCGCAGCAGGTACAGCGCGGCCCGGCATCGCCGGGGAGGCACAGCTCTGGTTCGTCGTTGGACAAGCTTGGCAGTGGATTTCCTGATAACCCGGACCTGCTCACCCTGAAAGGGTGCCCGCGACGCGCCGAGCATAGAGGGGTCGAAGTCCTTCAATTGCCTGGAAGGCCAAACATCCGTCGGCTATTGGAACTGCAGGTCTGAATGATCTCGTCGATGTCGCAGCCCAAGAGCTCTGCCACGCTTGCAGCTACCCAGGGAAGATTTGCCGGCTCGTTGTGCCCACGACGCGTTTCGGCGTTCTTGGGAAACAGATAAGGAGCATCCGTTTCAAGGTGCAGTCGATCCAGCGGAATGGCTGGCAGCGCTTCGCGAAGCGCCTGCCCGCGTTGGAGATCTGTGACCCAGCCCGTGATGCCGATGTCGAGCCCCATCGCGAGAAAGGCTTCTGCCTCCGCACGGTTGCCCGTGAAGCAGTGCACGACGCCGCGCGCTCCGGCGGCCACCACAGGGGTAAGCATGTCGTGGAAATCGGTGAAGGCGTCGCGGCAGTGAAGAAAAAGCGGCTTGCGGGTCTCGACAGCCATTGACAGCTGCTGTTCGAAGGCAATGCGTTGCGCTTGGGGAGTCGAGAAGTTGCGGTTGTAGTCAAGGCCACACTCTCCAATAGCCACGACCTCCGGGCATGCCCAGAGTTCGGTCAGCTCGCGGAAGGTGCTTGGGTCGTATGACTTTGCGCCATGGGGGTGCACCCCCGCGGTCGCGAAGACGGTGCCCGGATTGGCTCTTGCAAGCTCAAGGGCCAGACGACTGGACGCCGCCGATGTGCCTGTCGCCAGAATCTGGGTCACGTTTGCCGCCCGTGCACGCACCAACAGTTGGTCGGTCAGCGACACCAACTGCCCCGAGTGGAAGTTGACGCCGATGTCAACCAGTCGCGCTCGTCCGAGTTTTGATCCTGTGCTCATGCGCTGATGGTACGGGGGTGATACATACGGTCCATTTGCATTCAGGTTCGGTACTGTGGGGGCGTAAGTCGACAGACACGTCGCTGCTAGTGACGGTTGCATCGACCGGTTGAATCCGCCCTTGAGTGCTGACGATCGGCAGTCCTCGTTGGGTACCAGGGACTGACTGCTGGGCCCGTCCCCTGAAGCCAAGGGCGGCGCGCAGCCTGCACCTGTGCAGAGTCGGATGCCTCCGACCTTCGCCGTGCGTCCACGCGCCGCTTGCAGCGATTCTTGAGGAGTGGTAAGATATTCTTACCGGCCGTAATGGCCCACATGGAGGTCCAAATGGATGCCGCTTTGATTCAGACGACCCTGGTGGAAGTACTGCAGAACATACAAGCCACGAGTGAGCTTGAGTGCCCACCGCTTGGGGGCGCGACGAAACCTATTGAGGAACTGCCGAAGTTCGACAGCAAGATATGGCCCGTCGCCATTGGCATGCTGGGCGCGAAGCTCGGGATCAGCATCGCCAATGATGTGAACATCTTCCGGCAGGACGATTCCAGCATTGCGCTGACGATTGACGAGATCGTGGCAAAGGTCGTAGCCCTGGTAGAAGCCCAAGCCGTCGTTGAACCTAAGCAGGCGAACGCGCAATGACAGACAGCCCGGACACGCATCGTTCGGCGCTCGCCGAACGTCTGCGAGAGGCCAGAAAAGCCGCAGGCCTGTCGCAAGGCCAGGTGGCCAAGGTGCTGCAGATGCATCGGCCGACGGTTTCTGAGATCGAGGCCGGCAATCGCCGTGTTTCTGCAGAAGAACTGACGAGATTTGCGGAGACCTACGATGTCACCGTTTCATGGCTGCTCGGAGAAACAGCCGAACAGCTCGAGATGAACGACCCGCGACTCCAGCTTGCCGCACGCGAACTGAGCAAGCTGAAGCCGGACGATTTGGATCGACTGCTGCGGCTGCTGGCGTCGATGCGCAGCTCGGATGCCGAAGAGGGAGGGGTGAGTAAATGAGCGCTCAGCTCTCGGTTACGTCGGCCCCCGGGCGAAAAGCCCTGGTGATGCAAGGCATGCAGGCTTCAATCGCGGCGCGCGTCAAGGCGGGCGTGGATCTCAAGAGTCCCACCTGCATTTATGGCTTGTGCGAGGCGCACAACGTCGCAGTCCGCTTCAACGATATCAATATGGAGGGCATGTACGACCGGACACCGAAGCCGCGCATTCATGTTTCTGTACTCAGGCCTTTGGCGAGACGAACTTTCACGTGCGCGCACGAATTGGGGCATCACGTTTTTGGGCACGGCTCGACCATCGACGAGCTGCGGGAAGATCAGGCCAGCAGCGCCGATCGCCCTCCGAACGAAATTCTGGCTGACGCTTTCGCGGCTTTTGTTTTAATGCCCACGCTTGGCCTGCGGGAGGCCTTCGCGAAGCGGGGCTTGGACCCGAACCGCGCAACAGCCCTCGATATGTACGCCATCGCCTGCAACTTCGGAGTAGGGCAGGCGACTCTGGTGAATCACCTCGCCTACGGTATCAACATGATCAACCGGGTGCAGCGTGATCGCCTTGGACGGATTACGCCAAAGATGATCCGCACGGAACTGCTGGGCGAGGTCGTTGCCATGCCGCTCACGGTAGCAGATCGGCACTGGAATTCACCGACGCTCGACATCGAGCAGGACGGGCTGCTGCTCCTTCCACCGAGTGTGGTTGTGGACGCCTCAATGCTCGTGCCCGAGCGTGAGTTAGCTGCCGGGCGACTCTTTCGAGCGGCAAAGTGTGGCATCACACGAGTGGTAATACCCGGTACCTCGTGGGCCACCTATGTTCGTGTCGCCCGGCGCCAATATATTGGCTTGGCTAGATTTCGTCACCTTGAGGAGCCTGTCGATGAGTAAACACGCCTCTGCTATTAAGCCGCTGCTCGTGGATGAGCGCAATCTCTCTCACGCATGGGCGAGGGCATTTCTTCATGTGACTGAACATCCAGGGAAGGAAATATCTCCTCTAATCATCAGCGTCACGGGGTTTGAGGATGACGGCGCTGCTATTGAAGACGAGAGGGTTCGGGGCGCTCTAGAGAAGGCTCTATCCATCAAGGGAAAACGGAGTATTGAAGATGTCGCATTTACCATTTTTCCTCAGCGACTTTGGAAAATGGCGCAGGGTGATAGGGCAAAACTTTTTGACATGTATAAAAACGCATTCCCTCGGTATCAGGCAATGAACAAATCGGCGAATCGCCGGGGACTCTATTTTCAGCGACTGATTACCCAGGGGCCAGATCAGTGCCAAGGGAATCAGCTCGAATGGATACTGTCTCAGTTCGGTGGCCGCCAGGGCGTGCGTGATTCCATGTTCCAAGCAAGCATTTTTGACCCTGCACGAGATCATGTCGCCGATGCTCAACTGCAGTTTCCGTGTTTGCAGCACGTTAGCTTTCAGCCCACCGAAGAGGGTTTGGTTGTAAATGCTTTTTACGCAACGCAGAAGCTGTTCACCAAGGCATATGGAAACTACTTGGGACTTGCGCAGCTGGGGGCATTTATGGCTCACGAAATGAAGAAGAAGCTGATCAGGATGAATGTCTTTGTTGGTGTGGAGAAGTTTGATGAGTACCCGAAATCGGAAGCCATTTTTCAGCCTTTGGTAGAAGCTGCGCGTGCTTGTTGTGTTGATGAGTTCGCTGCTGCGCCGGCATCAACCAAAGAGGTCGCGTCAGTTGTCGAGACTGCAGCGTGAGAGTTGGCATCAGCAAGAGTTGCCGGCCTTCGGAAAACGACCCGACAGCCGTGCTTGAGCCGACTGCAAGCCCATCGCACTTGCTGCCGATCAAGGTGACGCCGGTATTCGATAGCTACTGGCGATTCGCCGTGGAGCGGCAGAACGTGTTCTGCCAAAGGTTGAAGGGAAAGCCAGCGCCGTGGACTACCGATCCTGTGATCTCTGTCCACAAATTTACAAACGCGTATCGTGCTTCGGATCGTGTCAGCCAGTACTTGATCAGGCATGTGATTTACCGTGACGATCTTCCGAGGTCGCCATCCGAGGTGCTGTTCCGTACTTTGCTGTTCAAGCTGTTCAATAAGATCGAGACCTGGAAGTTGCTTGAGCACACCTTCGGCGAGATCACCTTCAAGAACTACAAGTTTGAGCACTATGACAAGGTTCTAAGTCAGGCGATGAGGGCAGGGGGGCGGATCTACTCGGCCGCCTACATCATGCCGCCCGGCGGCTCTGCCTTCGGGCATACGGCCAAGCATCAAAACCATTTGCGCTTGCTGGAGCGAATGATGGTTGATGACCTTGCAGGCCAGTTGGCGCAGTTGAAGAAGATGCAGACCGCGTTCGAACTGCTCCGAAGCTACCCAACGATTGGGGACTTCCTGGCATACCAGTTCGTGACTGACATCAACTACAGCGAAGTCACGGACTTCTCCGAGATGGATTTCGTCATCCCAGGTCCAGGTGCACGCGATGGTCTGAGAAAGTGTTTCGCCGACAGCGCGGGTCTCAACGAAGCGGAACTGATCCGATTGATGGCCGACAACCAGGAGCGTGAGTTCGAGCGGCTAGGCATCAAATTCCAGTCCCTGTGGGGACGCCGGCTGCAATTGATCGATTGCCAAAACCTCTTCTGCGAGGTCGACAAGTACGCGCGGGTCGCTCACCCAGACGTGGCCGGAATCTCCGGGCGCACGCGCATCAAGCAAAAGTTTTCTCCCACCGGACCGTTGGACCTGCCTTGGTATCCACCCAAATGGGGTATCAATTCAAAGATCGAGGCAGATCTTTCGAGCCGTGTCAGCCCAATGCGGAATGAGAAAGCCGCGAACAGGTCAACTGCCCAGTCAACCTTGGACTTAGGAAGCTCGTGATGAACTTGAACACCTACCAGCGAGAAGCACAGAAGACCGATCGCGTTCCTTCGCGACAAAAAAGTGGCGATGCGGGAACCGATCTCGTGGTTCCATTGCTCGGACTGGCAGGTGAGACAGGTGAGTTGCTCAGCGAGTACAAAAAGCACCTTCGAGATGGTGATTCCCATCTCCTGTTCAGGGAGCGTGTGTCGGAGGAACTAGGTGACTTGCTCTGGTATGTCGCCAACGTCGCTGCGAAATTCGATCTCAAGCTGAACGATGTAGCGCAAGAAAATCTGAAGAAGACCCAGGACCGTTGGGGGCCGCAAGACACAGGGGTGCTCGCTTTCGATGCAGAGTTCGAAGAGAACGAGCGGTTGCCTCGACGTTTCGAAGTTGAACTCAGCGAGGTCATCGTGAATGGGCGCACGAAGATTCGCATGCGCGTCAACGGCAAGAAGATCGGTGACGATCTAACTGACAACGCTGATGACCCTGACGGCTATCGATTTCACGACGTCTTCCATCTTGGCTACGTCGCGGTACTCGGCTGGTCGCCTGTTATTCGGAAACTTCTGAAAAGGAAGCGCAAGAGCGATCCCCAGGTCGACGAGGTGCAGGACGGTGGCAGAGCGCAGGTCCTGGATGAGGGCGTCGCAGCGTTGGCTTTTGATTACGCGAAGGAACATCGGTGGCTCGAAGGCGTCACCGACTTGGACTACAAGTTGCTGCGTACGGTCAAAGGCGTGACGTCGCTTCTCGAAGTGCGTGAGCGGTCGTTAGGCGAGTGGCAGCACGCAATTCTGGTTGGGTTCGATGTTTGGCGCCAGGTCCTGAGAGCTGGTGGCGGGAAGATATTGGTCGATCAGGATGCGAAGAGCCTGACCTTTCTCGGTCCACCGAAAAGCGTTCGGCGGAAACCTTCTCATAAGCCTTGATGGCTGTTCGATTGACGTAGCGATAGGAGGCCATGCTATGACCGACGAGACGCGGCTTTTGAATTTTCGGAACGTAGTGGCCCATGGTGTGGATGTTGTCGACACCGCGGATTTTGCCCGCCTCGTAAACAAACAGGCGAGCGACTTCTTGGATCGTTACTTCACGACTGCAGAGTTGGCCACCGCGGAAGAGGGCGGCGACAGAACAGAAAGGCTTGCGTCGCGCTTTGCCGTCAAGGAGGCCGTACTGAAAGCACTCGGAACGGGGTGGGGTGATGGCATCGCTTTTACGGATGTCGAGGTTGTCTCTCAGCGAAACGGTGCGCCGGCCGTCGTGCTGCACCGCCGATTGGTGACAATTGCGAGTGAACGGGGGATTGCCCATTGGTTGGTGAGCGCCAGTCACACGAGCACGATTGCGATAGCGAGTGTCATCGCTTTGACAGCGTAGGTTCCGCCGGTCGTGGGCAGCACGGTCGCTTTCAGGCTGCGGAAATAGTCGAAAAATGCGCAGAGTGCTTCTGCACCAAAACCTTCTAAAGCGGAAAAGACCGCACACCATCACTGGGGCACCCAATGGCAAGAATAAGAAAGATCGAGATCGCCAACTTCCGTGGCATCAAGCAATTGGTGTGGTGCCCATCGCCTGGCATCAATTGTCTGATCGGCACGGGCGACAGCGGAAAATCCACGGTGCTCGATGCGATCGACCTGTGCTTGGGCGCTAGGCGCAATGTCCAGATTTCCGACGCTGACTTTTTCGGCCTGGACATCACCGCTCCAATCAGCATCACGTTGACACTGGGCGCGCTGGATGACAGCATGAGTACACTGGAAAGCTTCGGTGCGTTTCTGCGCGGCTATCACGCCGCCACGGGCGTCGTCGAAGACGAGCCGTCCGCCGGTGCAGAAGTGGTTCTCTGCCTGAATCTGACCGTCGCCAGCGACCTGGAGCCATCCTGGACTCTCATCTCCGACCGCGCCGCCCAGCAAGGGCTGGTGAAGACACTCGCATGGAAGGACCGTCTGGCCTTGGCGCCGACGCGGATCGGCGCGCTCGCTGACTACAACTTGGCCTGGCAACGGGGCTCGGTCCTAAACCGTATCTCGGAGGAACGCGCTGATGCTTCGGCGGCACTCGTGAAGGCTGCACGGGATGCGCGCGGCACCTTTGGCGACCAGGCCGAGCAGCAATTGGGAGAAGCGCTGGGGATCGTCGTCGCGACCGCCCAGGAACTCGGCGTCCACATTGGCGCGAAGGCGAGGGCACTGCTCGACTCGCATTCCGTGTCGTTCGGCGGCGGGACCATCTCTCTGCACAACGAAGGCGGCATCCCGCTTCGCAGTCTCGGCGTCGGGTCCACGCGCCTGTTGGTCGCTGGTCTGCAGCGCAAGGCAGCCAGCCAAACGTCGATCGTCCTTTCGGACGAACTGGAGTACGGTCTTGAGCCGCACCGCATCTCTCGGTTTCTCGGCTCGCTCGGCGCGAAGGAAGCGGCCCCGCTGCAAGCGTTCCTCACCACGCATTCGCCAGTGGCGCTCAGGGAGTTGTCGGGCGGCCAGCTTTTCGTGCTGCGCCGCAGTCTTCACGGCCACGAGGCCCGGATGGTGGGCACCGATAACGACACCCAGAGCACCATTCGCCTCTATCCCGAGGCTTTTCTGGCTGGCTCCGTGATCGTGTGCGAAGGGGCCAGCGAGATCGGACTCCTGCGTGGCCTGGATTTGCACCGGGTCGAACACGGCGGCGTGTCCCTGGCAGCACAGGGCATTGCCATGGTCGATTGTGGCGGTGGCGAGCCCGACCGGCCCTATGCCCGCGCGGCCGCCTTTCAGTCGTTAGGCTACAGGGTGATGGTGGTGCGGGATGACGACAAGAAGCCTACGCCTGCCATCGAACAGGCATTCCTACAGGCCGGTGGCGCGGTCGTCGCCTATCGCGCAGGCCGCGCATTGGAGGACGAACTGTTTGGCAGCCTTACGCCGGTGGCCTGCCAGCACTTGATCAAATATGCCCACGACCTGCATGGCGACCTGATTCACGAACACCTGCGCACGGTCTCTAACAACACGCTGACCGTTCAGTCCGTCTGGGACGAAATCCAGAACACGCAAGCGCTGTCCGTGCCTAGCCGAGCCTTGCTCGGGCAGGCGGCGCGCATCCGCAAGGCCGGTTGGTTCAAGTCCATCTCTTGGATGGAGGACGTCGCAAGAACCATCGTGGCGCCGGACTTGCCGCTATGCGATCCAGGCTTCAAGGCACTGGTGGACCAGGTATCTGCGTGGGCGGCCCATGGGCCCCGCTGAAATCGACCTGCGCGCGATCGCCCGCGGCACGGTTACGGCACCGGCCGGGTGCGGCAAGACGCAGTTGATCGCCCACGCCCTGGCCGCTCACGGAGGTCGCAAACCCATCCTCGTGCTCACGCACACGAACGCTGGCGTGGCGGCACTTCGTGGCCGGCTGGACCGTGTCGGTGTGCCACACAGTGCTTATCGATTGAGCACCATCGACGGCTGGGCCATTCGGTTGATTGCGAGTTTTCCGGGGCGCAGCGGTCATGACCCGGACATCCTGCGGCTTGCCACGCCTGCGCGGGACTACCCGGCGATCCGCGAATTCGCGTGGAAGCTGTTGCAGGCCGGGCACGTCGGCGAGGTACTGAAAGCGTCCTATGCGCATCTCATTGTTGACGAGTACCAGGACTGTTCGGTGCCTCAGCACTATCTTGTCTACTTTCTCTCGCTGATCCTGCCGACCTGCGTGCTTGGCGATCCGATGCAAGGCATCTTCGGCTTCGGTGGCAACGCCTTGGCCAACTGGGAGCAGCAAGTGTGCGCGCATTTTCCGGTTGTGGCGGAACTGGCCACGCCGTGGCGGTGGCGGAATGCCGGTGCGGAAGCACTCGGACAGTGGCTGCTGGAGGCTCGCCGCCTGTTGGTGGCTGGTCAGTCGGTGGATCTGCGCACCGGACCACCAGCACATGTGACGTGGGTTCAGACCGTCCCTCCCAACGACCATCCGCAGCGACTGGCTGCGGCGCGGACACTGCCGCCCACCGCCGACGGTCGTGTGCTGATCATCGCCGACAGCCGCAACCGTTCGAGCCAGCAGAACTTTGCAAGCCAGACGCCAGGGGCCTCGACCGTTGAGGCGGTCGATTTGCAAGACCTCATCGCCTTCGGCAATAGTTTTGATGTTGCGTCTGCGGGGGCCTTGGGGCAATTGCTGGTGCTGGCGCAAAGCGTCATGACCAACGTGGGGGTCGCAGAGCTGACACGGCGTCTGGAGTCGTTGGCCCGAGGAACCGCAAGGAATCCGCCGTCCGCAGCGGAGAGCAGTGCCTTGGCGTTCCAGCGCGCCCCATCCATCGCCGCAGCCGCAGCACTGCTGTCGGAGCTGCGCGAAATGCCGAATGTGCGCGTGCATCGGCCCGCCATTCTTTACGGCGTGCTCAAGGCGCTGCGTGGAGCTTCGGCAGGAAACGTCCCGCTTGCGGAGGCTGCCAGACGCGTACGGGAAGAGAACCGATTGTTGGGCCGCCCGTTGCCCAAGCGTGCAGTCGGCAGCACGCTGTTGCTCAAAGGGCTGGAGGCGGAAGTGGCGGTCGTTCTGAATACGGAGGGCATGAGCGCACAGCACTTATACGTGGCCATGACCCGCGGATCGATGAAGCTGGTTGTGTGTAGCGCCCGCCCTATATTGGGCTAAGTTGGAGGTGAAATGAGAGTAGAAGTCCGAAAGTCTGAGCGGTGTCAAAGAGACGCCTGCTGGAAAGCTCATGAAGACGATCGTTGCCTGTGCGAATGGCTCGAAGATAAAGTTTTTGACGCTAGGTACCCATCGCGGATGCGCAGCGATTGAGTCGGAGGACGCGTGCTCCAAATTGCCACTGGAAAGCTGTTCACCAGACCCGCAGGCAGGGAAAACCTCTTGCGCGGCATGCTCTATACGAATGCCATCCTCGCTAGGGAAGAGGTTGTCGAAACAGCCGCAGGGCGATTGTTTCCGTCATCAAGCTATTCGATACGTCCGACGGTCTTGGTCTATGAGCTCACTGAGCGCATGGAAGAAGAAGAGCAGGGGCCGGGAGTGCTCGTCTCCTCCGGCGTCGAACCCTATCTTCAAGACTATTCGGTGGCAGTGTCATTTGCGTTGAATTGCGTTTGTACGCCCGACGTTGATCTGGCCCGGAGGCTGACGACCGGGCAGCGTGGATTGGCTACAAGGGTCGCCCCTCAAACGCTTGTCCACAGATTCTTCGATGGCGAGATCTGGTGCAAGCCAGATGAACTGACGTTTCTGGCAGAGTTTTTTGGGAAGCTCATCGGACTGCCACGACACACCTTTTTAGGTGTCATGCGCGCGCTTCGGACGTACGTCAATGGGATGCATCGCATTGCTGATGATCTGGAACTGGCCTACACCTTGCTCGTTGCTTCTGTAGAGTCACTGGCCCAGGACTTTGATGGTCATGAAAGCGACTGGGATTCGTTTGATGAGCGAAAGCGCAAGGCGGTCGATGAGGCGCTTTCTGGGGCAGACGAAACGATTGGCCAACGTGTCAGGGAAGCCCTACTCAGAGTTGAACATGTCGCGTTGGCGCGGCGCTTCCGAGAGTTCGCAGTTGCCAATATAACGCCCGCGTACTTTCGTCGGGCTTCCAGTGCTGCTAGTGGCCTTCTGCTGGGTAGATCGGACCTTGTGGAGGCGCTCGGTACGGCCTATCAATCGCGATCCAAGTACGTACACCAGCTCCGGCGGCTACCGGATGCCGTGACCCTGGGACATGGTCACGGCGAGATCGCAATCGAAGGCCGAACCACGCATCTGACCCTGCAGGGGCTGTCGCGCTTGATGCGTAGCGTCATCATTGAGTTTGTCATGCGCCAGCCTTCCGTAGAGCGTGAGCCGTATAACTATCACATGGAACGAAGCGGCGTTGTTCAAGTGCGCATGGCCCCTCAGTTCTGGGTCGGTCGTACCGAAGGCGACATCACGAAAGCCGGACGTGACAAGCTGGAGGGTTTTCTGCAGCAACTTGCATCCTGTCTTCTGAAGGAGCCCGATGCTGCCGTGACTGATTTGAGACCCGTGCTGGGTGCTGCGTGTGAGTTTGTCCCGCGCCTGGAGAAACGCCTCAGATTGCCTTATTTGGCTTTGCATGCATTGTTCAATATGCATGTGGCAAGACAGGATTTAGCCGAGATGCCGTCGGCAATTGAGGCGTTGATTCAAGAGGAGCTGGGAGAGCCTTCCTCGGAAGCGCTACTTGCTCACGCGCTCTCTGGAAAAACCGTACCTTGGTCGTTGGAAGTCCATCGAGCGGCACTGAACAACTACTTGCGTCGGCGTGCCGCTGCAAATGGTCTGAGGTTCCCGCGGCTGTTTGAGGCTGCGCTTGCCCTGGAGTTCGCTGAGCGACTTCGGGGCGATGGCGACATGCAGGGATGTCGCGAAGTTGTTGCGTTAGCCGTGGAGAACCACCCCCGGACATCCTGGGCTACTGGAGGCCGAGACGAATTTGCTGCCCGCTGCCCCGATCCGTTGGCGCGACATCATGCTGCCTGCCACAGAAATGGCACAAGCACAAAGCGCCTAGCACCTGACCATCTTGAAAACTTACAAGAAGAATCATGCCCTTTGACTATCTCGCAGCATTTCCCATCCCGGCTCATGCCTTGCCACCAAGGCTGCGCGGCCTGCTGGAACCTGTCGGTTTGTCGCCCAGCCAAGTTGTAGAGGTGGCCGCGATGCAGGAATCCGATCCGTATGGAGTGCAAGCCGAGCATCTGCATTTGCTGATGGCAGTGGTTCCCGGAGTGGATGATGGCCTCATCGAAGTTCTTTCTGAGGCGGGCGATGGTGTGGTCGAGTACTCCGTTCCTACCGGCGATGTGCGTGGTTGCTCGACCGATTTTGCTCCGTCGATATCGGGTTATGACTACATCGTTGCGGCGTGGGGTGACAGCTCGTTCTACACCTTCAATCTAGCCGAGAAGGTCTGGATGACCCTTGGATTGACGCCCCGTTGTGTCGGCAACGATCAGCAACGCCTTGTCTACGATGACTTGGGGCTTCCGGAGTTCGGTGTGGCTGAGGGCGAGGTGTCGAGTGACTACCACTGGAACTTGAAGAGATCGGTCAGCTGGCGCATGTCGAATGAGTACCTCCGCCGCTACCTTTGGCTGCGTGGCGCGCGGGGTGTGCGAGTTTTCTACTACTCAGCCCAGTTGCAAGATGTCCCGGAGGTCCGCGCGATCATGGGAGGGGCGACTCATGTGAGCCGCAAGCCTGCCGAAGGGGTAGCCTGGTATGAGTTGGATATCCGAGAGCACGAAGGCGGGCTTCTGGTCCAGCTTTGGGCTTCCGTCGAGGCGGTGATGCCGGAACTATGCCCAGAGCAGACTGCTGAGGGGGTTCTGTGGCCTGGTGACGCTCAGGCAATGACTCACGCGCGTGCGAATGCCCTAGTGGGGGTGGATCCGGTCTATCTCCATGATCGATTTCTCCAGAAGTACGAGCAGAGCACTTTCTACGACACGACTCCGACTCATATTGGAGGACAGTGGTACTGCAGTCCGTCATATAGAGGGCAGTGGAGTTTCACCGAATGCCGTCGGATGGGACGAAATTTAATCCAAGTGCCAATGCGTGAGTTGTACAAGCCGAAGCCGGATCGCGAGGTCGTTCACGCCCGATCATTCGCAGTCGATCCGGCCGACTTTGCCCATGCAGACCTGAATGAAGAGCATGTGGTTGCCAAGGTGCAGCGGTTGCTCGATGTGCTTCTACGATTGGGTGACGGTCTTTCCGCACTCGGCGCAACTGTGGGGCTGAACAAGTCGGTAGTAGAACTGACTGGCTTTGATCGTGCGGAGGTTGTGGCCAATGGTTGGATGGCCTATCCGACGCTCAGTCGGTTAGCCCAGGTCGCACCATTAGACATGTCACAACAGATGTTCTTGGCTCGCTGCAAAAGTCTGCACGAGGTGTGGCAGCGCGTTCCAAATGGCTACCTCAAGTCATTGTTGGAGGGCGCCGGATGTCCGAGAGTTGCTGTCAGGGATCTCGGAAGCCTCAAGCTGCTGCAGGCGCTTCTAAATGTCATCGAAAGGCTGAATGCTCACGAGGAGGCGAGCGATGCCTTTGCCTCAGGGACAGAGCCGGAAGGTTGGCGCGACCGTAGTGAAGCCATGGCGCCCCTGTTCCTCAACAACGACCTTCGAATCGCCGACGCACACGAAACCGTGGAGCAATGCCTCGCGACCCTGCAGCGCCTTGGTTTCGACACGGCAAATGTCAACGCAGGCTACGGTCGGGCGCTCGATTTCGTCATAGATGGTGTCATCGATGCCCTGGAGACAGTGGCCACAGCAATCGGGAAGCTGTTGAGGCTGCCGTAGGCGACCAATCAACTGACAAAGGACACTGCTTTTTGTGTATCCTATGTTCTGATTGACGATGGTGTCGCAAGAGTTGCTTCCCCGCAAATCGCTTCATCTCCCGCGCCAGCAAAAGATCTGCGCTTCTGACGGTAAAAGCGACGGTAAAGACCCATGTCGATCACAGCCAAGTCCTTTAACCATGCGGGTTTGGACGGCTTGTTGATGATGGGGTGGGGGATGTACTTCGCCAGCGCGCGCGAGGTGGCCGATGGGTATCGCATCTCGCTGTCGTCGCAGGCCGGCCACGCGCCCTCGATTCGTGGCCGGAGCGTGATCAGCTACTACGACGCGGCAGAGCGCGAGGGCTCGCGCGGCGGCCCGCTGGGCTACGACAAGGCGGCCTTGCTGGAGCGGCTGATGCTGCACGATTCCCCGCAACAGGTCATCGCGCACGGACGCGATCCCGACAGCGGCATCTCGCCGGAGGCGGTGGCGTGGTTCGAGCGCGAGGTGGCCCCGCACTTCAAGTCGGGCGGCCAGCTCTACCAGGCCGAGATTCCCGAGGATTCCGACCTGCTGGACTGGGACAAGCCGCTGAGCGAGCAGCCCGAGAAGTTGCGCGAGGCCCTGGCGCAGGCTCGCGAGTTCGCCGAGGCGGCCGAGCAGCTTGGGGGGATCAGCATCCGCCGTGTCGATGATGGTGTTCTGGCCGGCGCGGGGTTGTATGGGGCCATCGAAAGGGCCGCGGGCTCCCCGAAAGCCGCCAGCGAGTACCTGAACAGCATCGGCATCCCCGGCCTGCGCTACCTGGACGGCAACAGCCGCGCCAGCGGCGAGGGCAGCGCCAACTACGTCATCTGGGACGAGGCGCTGCTGACGCCCGAGGCGGCGCGGATCGAGGCCGTGTACAACCAGGGGCCGCGTGCCGCCTTCAACCCCGAGCGCCTGGCCATCACGCTGCTGGGCGGCGCGGATTTGAGTTCGTTTCTCCATGAGAGCGGCCATTTCTTCTTCGAGAACGACATTGCCCTGGCCAGCGAGATCGTGGCCGCGCAGCGGCAGGGCGCCAGCATCACCCCGGGCGAGCAGCAGATGCTGGCCGACGTGGGCCAGCTGCTGACCTGGCACGGCCTGAAGGGCGACGTGGCCGCGCAGCTCACCGAATGGCACAACATGCCGTTCGAGGAAAAGCGCGCCCTGCACGAACGCACCGCCGAATCGTTCGAGGCGTACCTGTTCGAGGGCAAGGCGCCCAGCATCGAGCTGGCGCCGTACTTCCAGCGCTTCCGCTCCTGGCTGCTGCGCGTGTACACCAGCCTGAAGGACTTCCTGGCCGGCCACCCCGAGGCGGGCACGCTCACGCCCGAGGTGCGCGCGGTGTTCGACCGCATGCTGGCGACCAACGATGCCATCGTGCAGGCCGAGCAGGGCCGCAGCATGCTGGCGCTGTTCGAGTCGGCCGAGCAGGGCGGCATGACGCCCGAAGGCTGGGCGGCCTACCAGGCGCAGGGCGGGCAGGCCACGCAGGACGCGGTGCAGGACCTGCAGGCGCGCGGCCTGCGCGACCTGCAATGGCTGCGCGGCGCGCGCTCGCGCGTGCTGAAGAGGCTGCAGCGCGAAGCCAAGGCGGCGCGTGACGCGGCGGCGGTGGACGTGCGCCGGGAGGTGATGGCCGAGCCGGTGTACCGGGCCTGGCGCTTCCTGACGGGCCGGCTGCAGGACGAGGACCGCATCGGCGATCCGCCCGCGCCACCGAAGCCGAGCAGCGGCCTGAACCGCGAGGTCGATTCCTTGCTGACGGCCATCGCCAAGCTGGGCGGCATCGCGCGCGAGTCGGCCGCGCAGCACCTGGGCGTGCACAAGGACGAGTTCACGCGCCAGTCGGGCGTGTTCGGCAAGCCCATCTTCCGCAAGGAGGGTGGGCTGTCGGCCGACGCCATGGCCGAGCTGCTGGTGTCCGAGGGCTACCTGACGGCCGACGAGAACGGCGGCGCCGACCTGCGCGAGCTGGAGGAGCTGGTGGCCGGCGAGCTGGGCGGCGTGCCGCACTACTCGGCCTTCCGCGACCCGTCGCTGGCCTTCGAGGAGCTGCGCGCGGGCGATCAGGTGCAAGACCCGTCGCAGTTGGGCGCGGGGCGGCTGGACGTGGCGAGCCTCAAGGAGATGTACGGCGCGGCATCGCCCTACACGGCGCGCCGGCAGGCCAGCACCTTCCAGGAAGCCAAGGACCGCGCGGCGGCCTTCGCGGGCGAGGACAAGCCGGCGCTGAAGAACCAGGCCACGGGCATGGAGGCGAAGGTGTCGCGCTCCAATGTCGCCAAGATGCTCAGCGGCAAGGCGGTGGGCAAGTCGGTTTCGCCCGCGGTGCAGGCGCTGGCCGTGGCGAACGTGGACAAGCTGTTCGAGATGGCCCGCCTGGGCGAGACCCACCCGGATCGGGCGGGCGACCCCCACATCGTGGCGATCCACCGATTCTTTGCGCCGCTGGTGACGCAGGATGGGCAGGTCTACCAGGTCAAGCTGACCGTGAAGGAGTTGGCGGGCGAGGCCAACAAGGTCTACACCGTGGAGGCGCTGGAAATAGAAAGCGCCACCCCGAGCATGGATCCGGCAGAGCCGGGGGGAGTGGGGGATCGGGTTGCCCCGACCGTCCCGCCTGGGGGTGGCGCCAGCCCGAGTATCGCCCGGTGGATGGCGCAGGTCAAGGAGGCGGTGGGCGCCACCACGTCCTGGCAACGCCTGTCCAGCCACGGCATGACCGCCACCAAGGGCGCGTTGCACCCGGACGTGGCGGCCGACCTGCTGGGCGGTTTCGACTCGGGCGACGCGCTGGTGCAGGCGCTGCTGTCGGCCACGCCGCTGGACGAGGAGATCGAGGCGCGCATCGACCAGCGCATGCTGGAGCAGCACGGCGAGCTGGCCACGCCCGAGGCGCTGGCGGCGGCGGCGGACGCGGCCATCCACAACGAGGCGCGCGGGCGCATGGTGGCCACCGAGCTGGCCGCGCTGACCAAGGCCACCGGCGCGCCCCGGGTGCTGGCCGACGCGGCGCGGCAGTTCGCGGCGGCCACCATCGCCCGGCTGAAGGTGCGCAACCTCGCGCCCTCGCTCTACAGCAACGCGCAGGCCAAGGCGGCGCGCAATGCGGCAGCGGCGATGAAGAAGGGCGACGTGCAGACGGCGGCGGCCGAGAAGCGCAACGAGCTGCTGCAGAACTACCTTTCCAAGGCGGCGCACGACGCGCGGGAAGAAGTGGAGCGCGGGCGCAAGTACCTGGCCAAGTTCGACGGCGACGCGCGGGGCCTGGACGCGGAGTATCTGGAGCAGATCGGCACGCTGCTGGAGCGCTTCGACCTTCGCAAGGGCACCAGCCTGAAGGCGGCGGACAAGCGCAAGACCCTGGCCGCGTGGTTGGAGTCGCAGCGCGAGGCCGGCGTGGAGCCGGACGTGCCGGCCGAGCTGCAGAACGAGGCGTTCACCAAGTCCTACAAGGACATGACGGTGGAGGAGTTCCGGGGCCTGCTGGACACCGTGAAGCAGATCGAGCACCTGGGCCGGCTGAAGCACAAGCTGCTGGTGGCGGCCGAGCAACGCGACTTCGACGCCGTGCTGGGCGAGCTGGTGGCCGGCATCGAGCAGCACGCCGGCGACGCCACGCCCGAGCAGCGCACGCCGGCCACGGATGCCGGCGCGCGCAAGCTCAAGGCGCACCAGTTCTTCCTGTCGCACCTGAAGGTGGCCAACATCAGCCAGGTGATGGACGGCGGCGAAACGGGCGGGCCGATGTGGAGCTTCTTCGCCCGCTCGGCGCAGGAGCGCGCGAACTGGAAGGCCACGCGCCAGGCCGAGCTGACCGAGAAGCTGATGGAGATCATGACGCCCGTGCTGGCGCGCGCGGGCAAGTTCCGCGCGGCACGCCTGCGCCCGGCAGTGGGCATCAGCCTGACGCAGGAGCAGGTGTTCGCCCTCGCGCTGAACATGGGCAACGAGGGCAACATCGCGCGCCTGCTGACCGGTGGCATCGCGGGCCGGAACTTCAGTCAGCAGCAACTGGTGCGGCTCATCGACACCGAGATGACGGCCGAGGATTTGAACGCCGTGCAGGCCATCTGGGACTTGATGGCCGAGCTGACGCCCGAGGCGCAGGCCAAGCACAAGCGCCTGTACGGCCGCGAAATGGAGCTGGTGGCGCACACGCCCCTGGTGACGAGGCACGGCACGCTGCGCGGCGGGTACTACCCCATCGTGTACGATCCCAGGGGGTCCACGGCCATTGGCGAGAAAGAGGATGCGGCGGTCGCCAAGGACGCGCTGCGCGCCGCGCACACGGCCGCCACCACGCGCCGCGGCTACACCAAGGCGCGGCTGGATGAGACGCCGTACCCGCTGCTGCTGACCCTGGGCGGCGTGCACCGGGGCCTGTCCCAGGTGGTGCACGACCTGGCCTGGCACGAATGGAGCATGGACGTGGGCAAGATGCTGCGCCACAAGGACTTCCAGGACGCCGTGCGCGAGAGCCACGGCCCGGACTACCTGAGCGCGCTGCGCCGGTGGCACGAGGACATCGTGACCGAGAACGTGAAAGAGCAAGCTGGATGGGAGCGCTTCGGCGTGCAGTTGCGCGCCAGCGTGTCTTCGGCCGCCATGGGCTACAGCCTGCTGACGGCCATCCAGCAGCCTCTCGGCCTGACGAACAGCATGGCGCGGCTGGGCAGCGGCCCGGTGTTCAAGGCGTTGGCGGCGTTCATGGGCTCCCCGAGGGCGCGGATGGCCCAGGCGCGCGAGCTGAGCGCGTTCATGCGCAACCGCGCGAACACGCGCTTTCGCGAGGTGGCGGACCTCAAGCGCCAGATCGACCTGACCGGCAGCCGTCTGCGCCAGGTGCACGGCGCGGTGGCCGAGCACGCCTTTGACCTGCTGGGCTGGGTGCAGACCTGCGTGGACGTGCCCACCTGGCATGCCGCGTTCGAGAAGGCCACGGCCGAGGGCAAGGACCAGGCCACCGCCGTGGCCATCGCCGACCAGGCCGTGATCGACACGCAGGGCGACGGCGCCATCCAGAACCTGAGCGGCGTGCAGCGCGACCGCTTCGGCAAGTGGCTGACCGTGTTCTACGGCTACCTGTCCAGCGCCCTGAACATGGTGTGGCAGACCGCGCGCAGCGAGCGCGGCCTGTCCCGCAAGACCGCCGACATCCTGATGCTGACCCTGGTCCCGGCCACGCTGACGGCGCTGATCAAATGGGGCGTGAAGCCCGGCGACGATGACGACGATGAGAAATACTGGGGGTTGGTGCGGCAGATCATGAAGGAGAACATCAGCTTGCCGCTGTCCATGTTCGTGGGCATCCGCGAGCTGTCGGACCAGGCGGCCGCGCTGGCGGTGGGTGACCGGGTCTTCGACTACCAGGGGCCGGGCAGCTTCCGCATGGTGGCCGAGACGGCCAGGCTGTTGGGCCAGGTGCAGCAGGGCGAGGCGGACGCGGGCCTGGGCCGGGCGGTCATCAACGTGACGGGCAGCGTCACGGGCTTGCCCTCGGCGCAGGTGAACCGCACGATCCAGGGCGTGCAGGCCCTGTCCGAGGGCGAAACGCGGAACCCGGCCGCCATCGCCTTCGGGTTCCAGAAGGCGCGCTGACCGGACTTGCTGCCGCCGGGCTGCCTGGGGCGCATGCGGGCGCGCACGGATTGGGGACGGTGACGCCGCAGTCAGGCGGCAAGGGCCTGCACCGTCCACGCGGCAACGACGTTTATGCAGCAGGAACCAGCCCCGCCTTGACCAGTGCATCAGGCGCGCGTTCGGCGATTTGAAGCAGCGCCTTGGCGGCACCCGTCGGCTGTCGCCGCCCCTGCTCCCATTGCTGGAGCGTGCGAACGGACACACCCATGGCGGCGGCAAAGCCAGATTGAGAAAGCCCGGATTTCTGGCGCGCGGCCACTACGGGCGAGTACACAGCGCGAGTGCGCCCCGCCTTCACGTCCCGGATGCCGGCCAGGATTTCAGCGCCGATGTCGCGCCCGGCCTCTTTGGCCGCAAGTTGCGCATCAGTCAGGGGTTCGCGATTCGATGGCATGGCGAATTTCCTTCAGTATGTGGCCGGGGATGTTGTCGAGGGCACTTTTGGCGTAGAGGGTCAACAGAACGATTTCGCCGCGCTCGTTGCGCACGAAATAAATGATGCGCACGCCGCCGCTCTTGCCAGAGCCCTTGCGCGCCCATCGCACTTTGCGCACACCGCCCGAGCCGCGCACGACGTCGCCAGCTTGTGGGTGCTGGGCAATGTAGGCAGCGAACTCGCCGCGCTCGCCTTCTGTCCAGTAGTCCGGCCAGAGGCTCTGGAATGCGGTTGTTTCCACGACGGTGAGTATTCATCTATCATACGCCATTGGCGCATAATTGCGCCGCCGTTCTGGCCGCGCTGACCCGGTGCGCGTGACGCCGCCCACGCGGCCCACCATGCCGGCATGAGACTCTCCTCCGGCGCACTCGCCAACATCTCTCTACTCGCAAGTCGCTGGCGGCATCACGTCCGCCTTCGGCGCCAGCACGCAGGCCAGCATCCAGAAGGGCAACCTCGGCGCGCAGGCCGCGATCTCGGAGGCCAATGCCCGCATCGCCGAGCTGGGCGCGCAGGCCGAGCTGCGCGACGGCCAGCAGCGCATCGCCGCGACCACGGCGCAATACGGCCAGCTCAAGAGCCGCCAGCGCGCCGCCATGGCCGCCAACGGCATCGCCCTGGGCGAGGGCAGCGCGGCCGACGTGGAGGCCAGCACCGACGTGATGCGGGAGACCGACCGCGCCACGCTGGAGATCAACGCCATGCGCGCCGCGTTCGGCCAGCGCATGCAGGCCGCCAACGCGCGCAGCCAGGCCACGATGTCGCGCGCCAACGCGGCCGGCATCAGCCCGGGCCTGGCGGCCGGCACCTCGCTGCTGGGCAGCGCGGGAAGGGTGGCGAGCGGATGGTACGAGTTCAACAAGGGCAGCGGCAGCAGCGGTGGCCTGGCCCGGCCGGCGATCCCCTCGGCGCGCTGTTCGAACTGAACAACGGCTGGAGGTAAGCCTGATCAAGCCGCCGGCGCGTGCTCGGGTACGGCCACCAGCTTGACGCCCAGCGCCTTGCACACGCGGGCGATGGTGTCAAAGCGAGGGCTGGCATCGGCGCGCAGGGCTTTGTACAGCGCTTCGCGCCCCATGCCTGCATCGGCGGCGATCTGCGCCATGCCGCGTGCGCGGGCCACCACGCCCAGCGCATGCGCCAGTTCGCCAGGGTCGCCATCCTCAATCACCAGCGTGAGATAGGCGGCGATGTCTTCCTCATCGCGCAGGCTTTCGGCCAGGTCAAAGGAACGGGTTTTGGTGATTTGGGTGCTCATGGTTCACTCCGGCAAGGTCTTGGACAAAGCGATGGCGGCGGCAATGTCCGCCTGCTGGGTGGATTTGTCCCCGCCGCCCAGCATCACGATCAGAACCTGGCCGCGCTGCACGTAGTACATGCCCCAGCCGGGGCCGAAGAACTCTCGCATCTCGTACACGCCTTCGCCCACCGGTTCCACATCGCCCAGCAAGCCGCGCTCTGCTTTGTCCAGACGGCGCGACAAGCGGATGCGTGTCAGGCGGTCTTTCAGGCCGTCCAGCCAAGCCTCGAAAGGTTCGGTCGTTTCGATTTGCATGCCTGCATTGTAGTCGTTCGAGTACAGGCGTGCAAGCCGGTGCGCGTGACGCGGCGCGCGCGCAGCACCATGCGGACATGGTCAATGTCTCCATCCTGAAGGGGTAACCGATGCCTCGAGTCCCCATGCCAGACGGCCCGCAAGCCACGCCGGGCGGCATCCCCCAAGGCCGGCTGGTATCGCCCGAGGTCAGCGACGTTGGCGCGCGCCAGATGCAGGGATTCGGCCAGGCGCTGGAGGGTGCGGGCCAGTCGATGGGCAAGATCGCTGACGACATTCAGGCGCGGGCCGATCAGACCGTCGCCAAGGCCGGCGACGTGCAGGCGATGGAGGCCGCCAGCAAGTTGCTGTACGACCCCAAGGGCGGCTATCTGAACACCCGGGGCGATGCCGCGATCAAGGGCTACGAGGTGGCGCAGCAGGGCCTGCGCGACCAGTACGCCAGCATCCTCGACGGCATCCCCAACCCGCGCGCGCGGGCCATGCTGGAGCCGGCGCTGGCGCAGCGCATGGCGCATGCCCGCCAGCAGATGGACATGCACGCGGGCACGCAAGAACGCCAGTTCCGAGACAACACCGCCAACGCGCGCGCCGTGGTCAGCTATCAGACCGCCGCGCAGAACTTCACCGACGACAAGGGATGGTCTGCCGCCGATGAGGTGGCGCGCAACGAAACCCGCGCGCGTGCCCAGATCAACGGCTGGGACGAGACCACCGAGCAACTGCAGTTCCAGCAGTACCGCGACACCGGCCTGAAGGCGCGCTACGACGCCTGGTCGGTGAAAGACCCGCAGGCCGCGCTGGCGCACTACCTGAAGAACGCCGCCCAGCTTTCGCCCGGGTTCCAGGACGATGTAGGCAACAAGCTGTTCCTGAAGGCCAAGTCGCTGCTGGCGATGGAGGTCAACGCCAATGGCGGCGTGGGGTTCGCGCCAGCGCAAGGCGGTGCCGCTGGCGCTGCGGGAGCCTCCACCGGCTCAGGCGACCTGTCGGCCGCGCGCGGCCTGCGCAACAACAACCCCGGCAACATCGTCAAGAGCGGCATCCAGTGGGCCGGCCAGGTGGACGGCAACGACCCGCGCTTTGCCAGCTTCGCCACGCCCGAGGCCGGCATTGCCGCGCTGGGCAAGAACCTGCTGGCCTACCAGGGCAAGTACGGCCTGAACACGGTGCAGGACATCATCGCCCGCTGGGCACCCGCCACCGAGAACAACACCAGCGCCTACGTCGCCGCCGTCGCAAAGGAAATGGGCGTCAAGCCCGACGCGCCGCTGAACCTGTGCGATGCCGCCACCCTGAGCGGGCTCACGCGCGCCATCGTGCGCCACGAGAACGGCAAGCAGCCATACGACGATGCCACCCTGGGGCGCGGCCTGTCGGCGGCGCTGGGCCAGTCCAGCCTGCCGGCCGCCGCCACGCGCGCGCCGGCTCTGCCCGACCTGGGGCAGGCCACCACCGGCCTGCCGCTGATCGACGGCCTGCCGCCGCAGTGGAAGCAGGAGGTGCTGCACCTGGCCGCCACCCAAGCCAAGCAGTCCATGGCGGCCGAGCGTCAGGTGCTGGATCAGCGCGTGAAGGATTCCAGCGCCGAGTACATGGCCAACGGCTTCGCCAGCAACCCGCCTGGCGAAGGGGCGTTCATTCGCGCCTACGGCCAGGATGAGGGCGTGCGCCGCTTCCGCGAGCAGCAGGGCGTGGCCGCGCTGGGCCAGAACCTGCAGCAGCTCAAGGAAATGCCGGCCGCCGGCATGGCGGAGTTGGTCAAGGCTTCCAAGCCCCAGCCGGGCGTGGGCTTCGCCGCACGCCAGCAGAACTACGACATCCTCCTGAAGGCGGTCGATCACGTCAACAAGGCGCGCGCCAATGACCCGGTGGCTTTCGCGCTGCAGGCCGGCGCCTACGGCATCCAGCCCATCGCCAAGCCGGATGACCTGGGCGCGCTGGGGCAGGAGATGGCGCGCCGCGCCAGCGTCGCCCCGCAGATGGCGCGCGACTACGGCACGCCCGTGAACCTGCTCACCGATGGCGAGGCCAAGGGCCTGACGGCCCTGCTGCGCACGCAGCCGGTGGAGCAGCAAAAGAAGCTGCTGGGCGCCATGGCGCAGGGTGTGAACAACTTGCCCCTGTACAAGGCCGCGCTGCAGGCCATCGCCCCGGACATGCCCACGGTGGCGCTGGCGGGGCTGTACCAGGCCAGCGGCTACCGTACCACGCAGGGGCACGACACGGCCGACCTGATCCTGCGCGGCCAGGCCATCCTGACGCCGCCCGATGCCAAGGAAGACGGCAGTGGGCACGCGGGCGGCAAGGCGCTGGTCAAGATGCCGGAGGCCAAGCTGATGCTGTCCGACTGGAACAGCGTCACGGGATCGGCCTTCAAGGGCAGCGAGCGCGCGGCCGACCTGTACCTGCAAACCGCGCGCGTGGTCTACGCCGCGAAATCGGCCGAGGACGGCGACTACTCCGGCGTGCTGAACGCCGGCCGCTGGAAGTCCGCCATCCAGATCGCCACCGGAGGCATCGAAAACCACAACGGCAGCCAGATCGTACTGCCCTACGGCAAGCCCTACAGCCAGTTCCGCGACTACGTGGGCGGTGCCGCGCCGCAGGCCATCAAGGCGGCGGGCGGCGAGTTCAGCGCGGGCGGCGCCAAGCTTGCCGCTGCCGATTTCGCCCGCATGCTGCCCGGCGCGCAGTTGCAGAGCGTGCAGGGCGGCGGCTATTGGGTGCGCGCCGGCAATGGCGTGGTGATGGGCGCCAACGGCCGCCCGTACCTGTTGCAGGTGCCGCGCTGATGTTCGAGTTCTTCCCCAGTGAGCAGGCCGACCGCGAGCGTGAGGCCGTGCGCCAGTCATCGGCCCCGAGCCAGCCCGGCGCCTTTGGCGGTTTCGGCAGCGCCCTGGCCGACGCCCTGCCGACCGCCGCGTTGACTTCGGCCAGCGCCTGGGCCGGCATGCTCGAAGCGCATGGCCAGTCCGTGGGCAACTACTCGCCCGGCGCGGTGGACGTGGGCCTGCCGGTGGCCGACGACAGCCGCGCCGCCCTGGCCGCGCTGCCCGCGTCGGACGTGCCCCAAAGCCTGCGCGAGAAGGCCAAGGGCTACGCGCCCGACCCGCTGTCGGTTGGCATGGCCGGGCAGATCGCCCACGGTGTGCTGTCCAGCCTGGCGAAGGCGGTGGCCTACGCGCCGGCCGGCCCGGCCGCCCCAGTGCTGTTCGGCGCCGACCTGGGGGTGGGCCGAGCGCAGGAGCTGGGCGACAAGGGCGTGGACGAGCGCACCGCCGCAGCGGCCGGCCTGATGACTGGCATGGCCGGTGCGGCGGGCCTGCGCCTGCCGGCCGCCATGGGTGCCACGCGCGCCGGCAGCGCCGCCATCGGGGCGGTGGCCAACCCGGCGCTGAACGTGGCTGAGACGGGCGGCATTCACCTGCTGCTGCAGCATGCCGACTACGGCAAGATCGCCGAGCAGCACCAACCCTTCGACCCGGTGAACCTGGCCGTGGCCGCCGTCGCGGGCGTGTCCTTCGGCGCCGCGTTCCACCGCGCCAAGCCAAAGGCCCCGCCCGCGCTGACGCCGGACGAGCATGCCGCCGCGCTGACCATGAACGAGGTGCACGCGCGCGACGGCGACACGCTCACCCAGCCGGGCGACCTGGCCGCCAGCAACGCCGCGCGCGAGGCGCAGGCACTGGCGCGCCAGCAGTTGGACAGCGGCGAGATGGTCAGCGTGGCGGCCGACGTGCCCACCGACGCCGCCACCGTGGCGGCGCGCGCGGACGGGCTGGCGCGGAGCCTGAACGAGGGCGACACGCTGCTGGGCCAGTCGCTGGACTTCGGCGGCCGGCCGGCCGAACACCTGGAGGCCGAGTACGCCGCCCTGTCCAACGCCGAAGGCCGCAACCTCACCGACGGCGGCCACCTGATCGACACCGACCTGGTGCGCGAACTGTCGCCCGCGTACCGCGACAACCGCCTGCGCGCCGCCGACATCCACGAGGCGGCCAGCGCCTTGACCAAGCAGCTCTACGCCCGCGCGCTGGCGCGGCCGGTGGCGGAAGGGCGTGACAACGCCGTGCTGTTCATGGCGGGCGGCGGCGGTTCTGGCAAGTCGTTCGCGCGCGAATCCTTGCTGGGTGAAAACACCGCCGATATCACGGTGGACGGCACATTCTCCAATCAGGCGCGCGCGCTGAGCGATGTGCAGGCGGCGCTGGACTCGGGCCGCAGCGTTCAAATTCTCTACGTCTATCGGCCCCCGGAACTGGCCATCCAGGGCGTCATCCAGCGTGCCGCCCAAGAAGGCAGGCCAGTGCCCATTGATGCGCTGGCTCAGGCGCACGCGAACGCGCCGGAGACGGTGCGGGCCATCGCCCAGCACTATAATGGTGATGCAAGGGTGAGAATTCAGGCCGTCGATAACAGCGGCCCAGCCGGCACGCCAGTCCGGCCAATTCCCCTACAGGAAATTCCTCGTGTACATGAAAGCTCCGCTCTCCGCACCTTCTCTGACGCCATCGACGGCGCCCACGCCCGTGGAGAAATCGGCCTCGGGCTTTACCGTGCTTCCCGAGGCGACGGTGGACCCCTGGGCGCGCAAAATCGTGGAAGCCATGAACCGGGCCAGCGCCGAAGTGGCGAAGCAGCAAGCGAGGTAGCGCACCCTGGCGGCCAAGACGCGCCGCCCCAAACCCTCATCGGCAAGGTTGTCGATGCCGTGTCCCATCTGCTGGGGCGCGATGAACCTGCGCCGCCATCGGCGCCCGAACCGGCCAAGCCTGCCACCCCTGAGCAGGCGCGCGCCCAGGACATCGCCGCGCGCAACCCCAATGCCCTGATCCCGACCGGCGAGCTGGACGCCGATGGCAAGCCCATCAGCGTGCCCTTGGCCGACCTGATGGCCCAGGGCGACCTGCACCAGCGTTGGTATGCCTTGGAAGTTTTGAAGCCGCTGGAGGACGATTTACGCGGCGCAGCGGCCGGGCCGTGGCGCTACCTCAAGGACACCTGCGCCGAGCTGGGATTGCTCAAGATGCTGCCCGATGAGCATGGCGTTGAGCGGCCCGGCTTGGTTCGATGAGAAGGGCGAGCCTGCCGACCTGAGCGGCGGCATGTGGAGCTTTCTGACGAAAATGTGCGACCGCCTGCCCGACACCGACCTGGGCCGATGCGTGCGCGGCACGGGATCTTCCGGCGGCGGCGGTGTTGGTGGCAATGGCGGTTCTCGCGGCCTTACCTGGGCACCCGATCCCACCGAACCCCCAGCCCCGACAAAAGCCCCGCTGCTCGGCTTGCGATAGTCCATCGCACTGCCTAAAATCTAGGCGTCCCCGCTGGCAGTAGCTGGCGGGCACCCCTCCCCCGCGCCGTCGCGCGAACGCTGACAGCAGTAGCTGGCCTGCGAAATCACCCCCTGATTTTGAAAGGCCGATCATGGCTGTCACTCAAATTGCGGACGTCGTCGTCCCTGAGGAATTCACCGCGTACATCGTTCAAAACTCCGTCGAGAAATCGGCCCTGGTGCAATCCAGCATCGTCGCGCGCAACAGTGCTATCGACGACCAACTGAAGGCCGGCGCAGATGCTTTCAGCATTCCGTTCTGGAAAGACCTGCCCGACGACCCCGCCAACATCGCCAACGACGACCCCGCCGTCATGGCTGTTCCCCGCAAGCTCGGCAGCGGCAATCCGTTGGTCACAGGTTCGACCCCTGTACGTCTTACCAGAAATTCAGCGAAAGCAGTAAAGAGTCCGCTATCCACAAGATAGCGGACTTTTTCACATCAGCGAAGGTCGCGCGGGGCGCCCGCGCGGCCCGCCTAGAATCCGTGGCGATGCAGCAGCCTCAGGGACACCCCGCACCATGAGCCGTACCAGAGTTTCCGCGCCTTTCAAGACCGGAACCGTGGCGGGGCGCGCGGGTGCGCAGGCGCCCAGGGTGATCAAGAAGTACCCCAACCGGCGGCTCTACGACACCGACACCTCCGCCTACATCACGCTGGCGCAGGTGCGGCAGTTGGTGATGAACCGCGATGCGTTCGTGGTGCGCGACGCGAAGACGGGCGAGGATTTGACGCGCAGCATCCTGCTGCAGATCATCCTGGAAGAAGAGGCCGGCGGCGCGCCCATGTTCACCGAGGCGGTGCTGGCCAACATCATCCGCTTCTACGGCCATGCGATGCAGGGCTTCATGGGCTCGTACCTGGAGAAGAACGTCCAGGCCTTCATGGACATCCAGGCCAAGCTGGCCGAGCAGTCCCAGGGACTGACGCCGGAGATGTGGTCGCAGTTCATGCGCCTGCAGTCGCCGGTGATGCAGGGCGTGATGGGCAACTACCTGGAGCAGTCGAAGGCCATGTTCCTGCAGTTGCAGGAGCAGATGACCAAGCAGACCGAGCAGGTGCTGGGCGCCTTTGGCATCAAGCGATAGCGTTCTTGGCGTCCGGCCCGCCAGAGCGCGCCTGGCGCGGGCTGCGACAATCGCCGCATGAATGACACCATCACGCCCGCCCCGCGCATCGGCTTCGTCAGCCTGGGGTGCCCCAAGGCGCTGACCGACTCGGAACTGATCTTGACGCAACTGTCGGCCGAGGGCTACGCGACCAGCAAGACGTTCGAAGGGGCCGATCTGGTCATCGTCAACACCTGTGGCTTCATCGACGAGGCGGTCAAGGAAAGCCTGGACACCATCGGCGAGGCCTTGTCGGTCAACGGCAAGGTCATCGTCACCGGCTGCCTTGGTGCAAAAACGATAGCTTCTGGCATAGAAGGGACGCGCGCTGAAGGCCAAAATGATTCAGAAAACCTGGTCAAGCACCTGCACCCGTCGGTGCTGGCCGTGACCGGCCCGCACGCCACGCAGGAGGTGATGGACGCGGTGCACCACCACCTGCCCAAACCGCACGACCCGTTCATCGACCTGGTGCCCGGCGCCTTCGGTGAGGCGGGCCTGAAGCTTACGCCGCGCCACTACGCCTACCTGAAGATCAGCGAGGGCTGCAACCACCGCTGCACCTTCTGCATCATTCCCTCGATGCGTGGCGACCTGGTCAGCCGGCCCATCGGCGACGTGCTGAAGGAGGCGCGCGCGCTGTTCGAGGGTGGCGTGAAGGAGCTGCTGGTCATCAGCCAGGACACCTCGGCCTACGGCGTGGACGTGAAGTACCGCACCGGCTTCTGGGACGGCCGCCCGGTGAAGACCCGCATGCTGGAGCTGGTGGAACAGCTCGCCGAGCTGGCCGAGCCGCACTGGCGCCTGGGTGCGGCTGCACTACGTGTACCCTTACCCGCACGTGGACGACATCGTGCCGCTGATGGCTGAAGGCCGCGTGCTGCCGTACCTGGACGTGCCCCTGCAGCACAGCCATCCCGACGTGCTGCGGCGCATGAAGCGTCCCGCCAGTGGCGAGAAGAACCTGGAGCGCATCCAGCGCTGGCGCGACATGTGCCCCGAGCTGGTGATCCGCTCCACCTTCATCGCCGGCTTTCCGGGTGAGACCGAGGCCGAGTTCGAGCACCTGCTCGACTTCATGCGCGCCGCGCGCATCGACCGCGTGGGATGCTTCGCCTATTCGCCGGTCGAGGGCGCCACCGCCAACAACCTGCCCGGCATGCTGCCGCCCGAGCTGCGCGAGGAGCGCCGCGCGCGTTTCATGGCGGTGGCCGAGCAGGTGTCCGCCGACAAGCTGCGCGAGCGTGTCGGCGCCATCATGCAGGTGCTGGTCGACTCGGCGCCCGCGCTGGGCCGCCGCGGCGGGGTGGGGCGCAGCTACGCCGACGCGCCCGAGATCGACGGCACCGTGCAACTGCTGCCGCCCGAGAAGGCCAGCAAGACCCTGAAGGTGGGCGAGTTCACTCGCGCGCGCATCGTCGGCACGCAAGGCCACGACCTCGTGGCCTTGCCCGTCTGATGGACAGGCAAGAAAAAAGCCACCCGGAGGTGGCCTTTTCGTCGCGGCGCGTCTGGTATGTTCAGACCCGCTGCTTTCATGTTGGTGCCCAAGAGAGGACTCGAACCTCCACGGAGTTACCCGCTAGTACCTGAAACTAGTGCGTCTACCAATTCCGCCACCTGGGCATCAGGAACCAAGGAGTATATATCAAAAAATCAGAGCCACCCGGCAACCTGCTGGACGAAATCGAAGGCACGGTGCAAGGCCACCGCGACGGCCATGGCTTCATGGTGCGCGACGACGGCGAGTCCGACATCTACCTGCCGCCCAACGAGATGCGCGCGGTGCTGCACCGCGACCGCGTCAAGGTGCGCGTGGTGCGCCACGACCGGCGCGGCCGCCCCGAGGGCCGGGTGCTGGAGATCGTCGAGCGTCCGCCGCACCCCATCATCGGCCGGCTGCTCAACGAGGGCGGCCTGTGGCTGGTGGCGCCGGAGGACAAGCGCTACGGCCAGGACGTGATGATCCACAAGACCGCCATCGGCGCTGGCAAGCCGGGGCAGGTGGTGGTGGTCGAGCTGACCGAGCCGCCCGCGCTCTACGGCCAGCCCGTGGGCCATGTCAAGGAGGTGCTGGGCGAGGTGGACGACCCCGGCATGGAGATCGAGATCGCCGTGCGCAAGTACGGCGTGCCGCACGAGTTCTCCGACGCCTGCATCGGCGAGGCGCGCGCGCTGCCCGACACCGTGCGCCCGGCCGACAAGGCCGGCCGCGTCGATCTGACCGACGTGCCTCTGGTCACCATCGACGGCGAGGACGCGCGCGACTTCGACGACGCCGTGTACTGCACGCCCGCCGTCGTCACCGGCCGCGGCCGCAAGCCCAACGGTTGGCGCTTGCTGGTGGCCATCGCCGACGTCAGCCACTACGTCAAGACCGGCAGCCCGATCGACGTGGACGCCTACGACCGCGCCACCAGCGTGTACTTTCCGCGCCGCGTCATCCCCATGCTGCCCGAGAAGCTGAGCAACGGGCTGTGCTCGCTCAACCCCGAGGTCGAGCGCCTGTGCATGGTGTGCGACATGCTCGTCACCGCCGAGGGCGAGGTGCACGCCTACCAGTTCTACCCCGCCGTCTTGTTCAGCCACGCGCGCCTCACCTACACCGAGGTGGCCGCCATCCTGGCCAACACGCGCGGGCCCGAGGCCGCCAAGCGCCAGGCGCGCGTGCCCGACCTGCTGAACCTGCACGACGTGTTCCGCGCCCTGCTGAAGGCGCGCGAGAAGCGCGGCGCGGTGGACTTCGACACCACCGAGACGCAGATCGTCTGCGACGAGTCTGGCCGCATCGAGAAGATCGTGCCGCGCACCCGCAACGACGCGCACCGCCTGATCGAAGAATGCATGCTGGCCGCCAACGTGTGCAGCGCCGACTTCATCGGCCTGGGCAAGCACGCCGGCCTGTTCCGCGTGCACGAGGGGCCCACGCCCGAGAAGGTGGAAATCCTGCGCGCCTACCTCAAGGCGCTGGGCCTGGGGCTGTCGGTCAGCGACGAGCCGCAGCCCGGCGAGTTCCAGCGCGTGGCCGCGGCCACCCAGGACCGCCCCGACGCCCAGCAGATCCACATGATGCTGCTGCGCTCCATGAGCCAGGCCATCTACACCCCCGTCAACAGCGGCCACTTCGGCCTGGCCTACGACGCCTACACGCACTTCACCAGCCCCATCCGGCGCTACCCCGACCTGCTGGTGCACCGCGTCATCAAAGCCATCCTGGAGCGGCGGACCTACAACTTGCCGCAGTTGCCCACGCCTGGCGAGGCGCACGAGAAGCTCAGCCGCCGCTTGCAAAAGAATAGCGCCTCGCGCAGGCAGGACGCCGACAATCGGCCCAAGAAGCTCTCGGCCGAGTTGCAGGCCTGGGAAGCCGCCGGCCTGCACTGCAGCGCCAACGAGCGCCGCGCCGACGAGGCCAGCCGCGACGTCGAGGCCTGGCTCAAGTGCAAGTACATGAAGGAGCACCTGGGCGAGGAATACGGGGGCACCGTCAGCGCCGCCACCACCTTCGGCCTGTTCGTCACGCTCGACGAACTGTACGTCGAGGGGCTGGTGCACATCACCGAACTGGGCGGTGAATACTTCCGCTTCGACGAAGTCCGGCAAGAGCTGCGCGGCGAGCGCACCGGCATCCGCTATGCCATCGGCACGCGGGTGCGCGTGCAGGTCAGCCGCGTCGACCTGGACGCGCGCAAGATCGATTTCCGCTTGGTGCGCGAGGGCGATGAGCTGGTCTCGCGCGCCCTGCGCGACAAGGGCGTGGCCCCCGCCGGCGAGCGCGGCCAGCCGGCCAAGCGCGCCGCACGCCAGGCGCGCGATGCCGGGCGCGGCGACACGCGCGAGCGCGCCTCGCCCATGCAGGCGCTGAAATCCGCCGTCAAGAAAGCGGCGACCAATGCCAAGCGCAGCAGCAAGCCGCGCCGCTAGGCGGCAACCCACCAGGACCATGCGATGAACCAGACCTCTCATCCCCGCGTCGCCGTCGTCACCGGGGCCGGCAGCGGCATCGGCAAGGCCGCCGCGCTGGCCCTGCTGGCCGATGGCTGGCAGGTGGCGCTGGCCGGGCGCCGGGCCGTGCCGCTGCAGCAGGTGGCCGCCGAGAGCGGCGCGGGCGACCGCGTCCTGGCCGTGCCCACCGACGTCGCCGACCCGCAGGCCGTGCAGGCGCTGTTCGACCGCGCCGTGCAGGCCTTCGGCCGCGTCGACCTGCTGTTCAACAACGCCGGCACCGGCGCCCCCCCCGTGCCGCTGGACGAACTGAGCCCCGAACAGTGGCGCGCCGTGGTGGAGGTGAACCTGAACGGGATGTTCTGGTGCCTCCAGTCCGCCTTCCGCATGATGAAGGCGCAGTCGCCGCGCGGTGGGCGCATCATCAACAACGGCTCCATCTCGGCCCACGCGCCGCGCCCGCATTCCATCGCCTACACGGCCACCAAGCACGCCGTCACCGGCCTGACCAAGACGGCATCGCTCGACGGCCGCGCGCACGACATCGCCGTGGGCCAGATCGACATCGGCAACGCCGCCACCGACATGACCGAGCGCATGGCCCGCGGCATCCTCCAGCCCAACGGCCAGATCGCCGCCGAGGCGGTGATGGACGTGGCGCTGGTCGGACAGTCGGTGCTGTACATGGCCAACCTGCCGCTCTCGGCCAACGTGCTGTTCCACACCGTCATGGCCACCAAGATGCCGTTCGTGGGACGGGGGTGAGGCGCGGTGCGATGACCGGAATGCTACTGATTTAATAGCTTATGGCGCAATACGCACGCGGGCTGGAAGCCTGAAATCCTTGAAAACGCCGCGTTCTCGCGCGGCGTTCGCGCTTCAGGACCGAAGCGCCCGCGCCAATGCGCCCGCCGTGAGCGCGCGCCCGTCCGGCCACGCATCGGCCGCCGCGCCGTGGCGGTAGACGGCGCTGCAGGCGGCGTCGAAGGCTGGGGCACCGGCCGCCAGCGCGGCGCCGACCAGGCCGGCCAGCACGTCGCCCGTGCCGGCGGTGGACAGGCGCGCGCCGCCGGTTGGGTTGATGCGCGGCGCCTGGCTCGGCGCGGCGACGACCGAGCCGGAACCTTTCAGCACCACGGTGGCCTGAAAGCGCTCGGCCAGCGCGCGCGCGGCGCGCAGGCGGTCGGTCTGCACGGTGCCGGTGGTGGTACCCAGCAGGCGCGCGGCTTCCAGCGGGTGAGGCGTGAGCACGCTGGCCTGGCCGGCGGCGTGGCGCGCGGCCAGCAGCGGCTGCCAGTCGGGCGTGGCGGCGATGGCGTTCAGCGCGTCGGCGTCCAGCACCAGGCGCGGGGCGCGGCGCAGCACCTCGGGCAGCACGGCGCGCACCGCCTCGCCGCCGCCGCAGCCGCACACGACGGTGAGCGCCGCCAGCGCTGGCGCCAGCGCCGGCCAGGTGCGGAACATCAGTTCGGGCTGGCCGGGGTCGAGCGCCAGCGCGCCGCCGTCCAGCGGGCACACCAGCACGCGGCCGGCGCCGCCGTGCAGCGCGGCGGACGCGGCCAGC
Source organism: Ottowia sp. (assembly GCF_016703145.1). GTDB lineage: Bacteria > Pseudomonadota > Gammaproteobacteria > Burkholderiales > Burkholderiaceae_C > Ottowia. The sequence goes on from NZ_JADJCO010000003.1 coordinate 1,678,077, forward strand.
AGCGCCGCGCCGGCCATGCCCATGCCGCGCGCGGCCAGGCCCTCGCCGCCGACGATGGCGACGTCGCCGAAGCGCCCCTTGTGGCTGGCGTGCGGACACGCGGCGGGCGCCGGGGCGCCGGTCAGCCACGCCGTGGGCGGCACGCCGGGGTCGCCGATGCCCAGGTCGTCGAACCAGAGCTGGCCGCCCGCGTCGCGCCCCTGGCCGGTGAACAGGCCGGGCTTGAGGGCAAGCAGGGACAGGGTGTGGACGGCCGCGGGCGGAGATTCAAGGTGTTTTTGGCCTCCATCCGACGTGGGTGCTTCGCCAGAAGCTATTGTTTCAGGAGCATCCAGAAGGTGCCAGACGCCGGTGTCCGCGTCCAGCCCGGACGGCAGATCGACGCACAGCAGCGGCGCCGGCCCGCTCCGCAGGCGCGCCAGCCAGTCGGCCATGCGACCCGTGGGCGCGCGAGAGGCGCCGATGCCCAGCAGGGCGTCGATGCACAGGTCCTGCGGGCCCAGCGCTTCGGGCGGCTGGTCGGCGAAATGCACGCCGGCTTCGGCGGCGCGCCGCCACGAGGCGCGCGCGTCCGCCGGGGCGCGGTCGGGCGCGCCGAGCCAGGTGACCACGGGCTCCAGCCCCCAGCGCCGCAGGTGCACCGCCGCCTCCAGCCCGTCGCCGCCGTTGTTGCCCGGCCCGCAGGCGATCCAGAGCCGGCGCGCGTGCGGCGCCAGCGCCAGCGCCAGCCGCGCCGTGGCCAGGCCGGCGCGCTGCATCAGGGCATGGGCGGGCAACCGGGCGGCGGCGGATTGCTCGACGGCGCGCGTGGCGGCGGCGTCGTACAGGACAAGCGGCGGGCCGGGGCGGATGGGGTGGGGCATGGCGGCATTGTGCGGGCACCGGCCCCGTGTTCAGCGCAGGCGCGCTGGCCCCAGGCCGTCGGTGTCGATCTCGGCCGCGCGGCCGGCGATCAGGTCGGCCACCACGCACGCCGATCCGCACGCCAGCGCCCAGCCGCCGTCGCCGTGCCCCAGGTTGAGCCACAGGCCGGGCAGGCCGCTGGCGCCGATCATGGGAAGGCCGTCGGGCAGCGCGGGGCGCGCGCCTTTCCACACCTGCACGCCGCTGGACAGGCGCCCGGCGGCGGGGAACCAGTCGGCCAGCGTCTGGTACAGCGTCTGCAGGGCGTGCGGGTTCGGCGCGTCGGGACGGCCGCCGATCTCGGCCGCGCCGGCCACGCGCACGCGCTGGCCCAGGCGGGTGATGGCGACCCGCAGGCGCTCGTCCACCACGCCGCTGACGGGCGCGTGCAGGGGTTCGGGGATGTGGGCGCTGATGGAATAGCCGTAGACCGGCCGCAGCGGCAGGCGCAGGCCCAGCGGCGCCAGCAGCGCGGCCGAGGGCGCGCCGGCGCACAGCACCACGGCGTCGAAGTGCCGCGGCGCAGGGTCGCCGGCCAGGTGCAGCGTGGCGGGCCGGGCCGGGTCGAGGGCCGCCACCGCGGTGCCGAACATGAAGCGCGCGCCCAGCCCTTCGGCGGCGTCGCGCAGGATGACAGCGAACTGCCGGCAGTTGCCGACCTCGTCCTGCGGCAGGTGGAGGGCGCCGGCCAGGGGGGTGTGCGGGTTCAGCGCGGGCTCGATGCGGCGCGCCTCGTCGGCCTCGATCTCGCGGCAGGCCACGCCCAGCTCGCGCAGCGCGGCCACGCCCGGTTGCGCGAGCTGGCGCTCGCGCTCGCCGCGCAGCAGTACCAGGACGCCGCTGCTGCGGTCGAAGTCGTAGGCCATGCGGCCGGCCACCTCGTGCAGGCGCTGGCGGCTGTAGGCGGCCAGGCGCTGCAGGCGCGCGCGGTGGACGGCGTGGGCGGCGGCATCGCGGCCGCGCAGCCAGCGGCGCACCCAGGCCAGGTCGGCGGCGGTCAGCGGGCGCGCCACCCGCACCGGCGCCTGCCCGGCCAGCAGGCGGGCGAGCGTCCGAAGCGGTCCGTGCGGGCTGGCCCAGGGCACGATGCCGCCGACGCCCAGCAGGCCGGCGGTGGCGAAGCTGGCGCCCTCGGCCACGCTGGCGTGGCGTTCGAACACCGTCACCTGATGGCCGTCGGCGGCCAGCTCGTAGGCCGTGGTCACGCCGATGATGCCGGCGCCGAGGATCGCGATGTTCATGCGAGTTTCAAGAGGAAAATACGGAAAAAGACCGCATGAATATTGCGCGGACAGCTATCAATTGGATAGTTAATAAGGATGGTCGCGCGGTGGACGGGCGGCGCAGGGGGCTGGGGCGGCCATGGCGCCGCGCTATAATTCGACGGTTCTGCTGCTGGCCGTTTTCTCAAGCGGGCCTGGCGCAGCAGGACAAATCCCAAACCAGCCCTGACGAGGTGTCGCCCGCCAGCGCCGTTTTTCATGGACGGCTGCTCAGGCGATGAGCGGGCTGGATTTTAGACCCAACCTTGCAAAGGTAATCCCATGTCCGTGACCATGCGTGAAATGCTGGAAGCCGGTGTCCATTTCGGCCACCAGACGCGCTTCTGGAACCCCAAGATGGCCCCCTACATCTTCGGCCATCGCAACAAGATCCACATCATCAACCTGGAAAAGTCGCTGCCGATGTTCCAGGACGCGCAGAAGTACGCGCGCCAGCTCGCCGCCAACCGCGGCACCGTCCTGTTCGTGGCCACCAAGCGCCAGGCGCGCGAGATCGTGGCCCAGGAAGCCCAGCGCGCCGGCATGCCCTTCGTCGAGCAGCGCTGGCTGGGCGGTATGCTGACCAACTTCAAGACCGTCAAGACCTCGATCAAGCGCCTGAAGGACATGAAGGCCCAGCAGGAGATCGGCCTGGACGCGATGAGCAAGAAGGAGCAGCTCATGTTCACCCGCGAGATCGCCAAGCTCGAGCGCGACATCGGCGGCATCCAGGACATGAACGCGCTGCCCGACGCCATCTTCGTGATCGACGTGGGCTACCACAAGATCGCCGTGGCCGAGGCGCGGAAGCTCGGCATCCCGCTGATCGGCGTGGTGGACTCCAACCACAACCCCGACGGCATCGACCACGTGATCCCCGGCAACGATGACTCGGCCAAGGCCGTCACGCTGTACGCGCGCGGCCTCGCCGACGCGGTGCTGGAAGGCAAGGCCAACGCCGTCAACGACGTCGTCAAGGCCGTGGCCGCCGAGGGCGGGGACGAGTTCTTCGAGGTCGAGGGCGAGAACGCCGCCTGACGCGGCGCCCGCGGCTTTCCAGGCAAAGGGGCGTCAGCGCCCCTTTTTTCAATTTTTCCCGGCGGGCTGGCACCAGGCCCGGCCTTGAACATCAGACACACGGAGTAACCAAGATATGGCAGCAATCACCGCAAGCATGGTCGCCGAACTGCGCGCCAAGACCGACGCCCCCATGATGGAGTGCAAGAAAGCCCTGACCGAGGCCGAAGGCGACATGGCCAAGGCCGAGGAGCTGCTGCGCGTCAAGCTGGGCACCAAGGCCGGCAAGGCCGCCAGCCGCGTGACGGCCGAGGGCGTGGTGGTCGCGCACATCGCCGGCGACACCGGCGCGATGATCGAGGTCAACTGCGAGACCGACTTCGTCACCAAGAACGACAGCTTCCTGGCGCTGGCCCAGGCCGCCGCCCGGCTGGTGGCCGAGCACGGCCCGGCCGACATCGACGCGCTGGGCAAGCTGCCTCACAGCCAGGACAGCTTCGGCCCGACGCTGGAGGACGTGCGCGTGGGCCTGATCGGCAAGATCGGCGAGAACATGAGCTTCCGCCGCTTCGTGCGCAAGGCCGGCGGCGGCAAGCTGGCCGGCTACCTGCACGGCACCCGCATCGGCGTGCTGGTCGAGTTCGACGGCGACGAGATAGCCGCCAAGGACGTGGCCATGCACGTCGCCGCCATGAAGCCGGTGGCGCTGACCAGCGCTGACGTGCCGGCCGAGCTGATCGAGAAAGAACGCAGCGTTGCCACCGCCAAGGCCGCCGAGTCCGGCAAGCCGGCCGACATCGCCGCCAAGATGATCGAAGGCTCGGTGCAGAAGTACCTCAAGGAAGTGTCGCTGTTCAACCAGTCCTTCGTGAAGAACGACAAGCAGACCGTCGAGCAGATGCTGAAGGAAAAAGGCACCAAGGTGCTGGGCTTCACCCTGTACGTGGTGGGCGAGGGCATCGAGAAGAAGACCGACGACTTCGCCGCGGAGGTGGCCGCCCAGGTGGCCGCCGCGCAAGGCAAGGCCTGAGGCCTTGGCCACCGGGGCGCGTCGCGCGTGCGGCGCGCCCCTTCTTTTTTCGTGGCGGCGCCAGCCGCTAAACTCATCAAGTTTGCTCCACCCCTGCCTATGACGAAGCCCAAGCCCGCCCACAAACGCATCCTGCTCAAGCTCTCGGGCGAAGCCCTGATGGGCGACGACGCCTTCGGCATCAACAGGGCGACGATCGAGCGCATCGTGGGCGAGATCGCCGAGATCACCCGCATGGGCGTGCAGGTGGCGGTGGTGATCGGCGGCGGCAACATCTTCCGCGGAGTGGCCGGCGGCTCGGCCGGCATGGACCGCGCCACCGCCGACTACATGGGCATGCTGGCCACGGTGATGAACGCGCTGGCGCTGGCCGACGCCATGAACCACCAGGGTCTGACCGCGCGCGTGATGTCGGCCATCGCCATCGACCAGGTGGTCGAGCCCTACGTGCGCCCGAAGGCGCTGCAGTACCTGGAGGAGGGCAAGGTGGTGGTGTTCGCCGCCGGCACCGGCAACCCCTTCTTCACCACCGACACCGCGGCGGCGCTGCGCGGCGCCGAGATCGGCGCCGAGCTGGTGCTGAAGGCCACCAAGGTCGATGGCGTCTACACCGCCGACCCCAACAAGGACCCGTCGGCCACGCGCTACGCCGCGCTCAGCTTCGACGAGGCCATGAGCCGCAACCTGGGCATCATGGACGCCACCGCCTTCGCGCTGTGCCGCGACCAGAAGCTGCCGATCCGGGTGTTCTCGATCTTCAAGCCCGGCGCCCTCAAGAACGTGGTGCTCGGTGCCGACGAGGGCACGCTGGTGCACGCCTGACCCCGCATGAGCCGTGAACGTGGAGCTTTGACATGACGATCGCCGACATCAAGACCAACGCCCAGGGCAAGATGGACCAGTCCATCGCCGCCTTCAAGCACAACCTGACCAAGATCCGCACCGGCCGCGCCAACCCCGCGCTGCTGGACACCATCCACGTCGAGTACTACGGCAACCACGTGCCGCTGTCGCAGGTGGCCAACGTGTCGCTGCTGGACGCGCGCACCATCAGCGTGCAGCCCTGGGAAAAGGGCATGGGCGCCAAGATCGAGAAGGCCATCCGCGAGAGCGACCTGGGCCTGAATCCGGCCAACATGGGCGATCTGATCCGCGTGCCGATGCCGCCCATGAGCGAGGAGCGTCGCCGCGAGATGACCAAGATCGTGCGCGCCGAGGGCGAGCAGGCCAAGATCGCCATCCGCAACCAGCGCCGCGACGCCAACGACGCGATCAAGAAGCTGGTCAAGGACAAGGAAGCCACCGAAGACGACCAGAAGCGCACCGAAACCGAAGTCCAGAAGGCCACCGACAAGCACATCACCGAGATCGATGCGCTGGTGGCGTCCAAGGAAAAGGACATCATGGAAGTCTGAAGGCCGCGCCGCCTCCGGACTCTCACGCGCCGCATGGCGAAAGCTGCTTCCGCCGCACCTGCGGTCCCCCGCCACGTCGCCATCGTCATGGACGGCAATGGCCGCTGGGCCAAGCGCCGCCTGCTGCCGCGCATCGCCGGCCACCGCCAGGGGGTCGAGTCGCTGCGGCGCTGCATCCGCGCCTGCGCCCAGCGCGGCGTGCGGGCGCTCACGGTGTTCGCCTTCTCGTCGGAGAACTGGAACCGCCCCGAGGACGAGGTCAGCGGCCTGATGGACCTGCTGGCCAAGGCGCTGGCGCGCGAGGTGGCCGAGCTGCAGCGCGGCGGCATCCGGCTGCTGTTCATCGGCGAGCGGCGGGGGCTCCCCGCGCGGCTGCGCCAGGGCCTGGCCGAGGCCGAGGCGGCCACGGCGCAGGGCGCCGGCATGGTGCTGAACGTGTGCTTCAACTACGGCGGCCGCTGGGACATCGCCCAGGCCGCCGCGCGCGTGGCGGCCAGCGGCGAGCCGGTGACCGAAATCGCGCTGGACCGCGCCATGGCGCTGTCGCACGTGCCCGACCCCGACCTGCTGATCCGCACCGGCGGCGAGCAGCGCATCAGCAACTTCCTGCTGTGGCAGTGCGCGTACAGCGAGCTGTTCTTCAGCGACCGGCTCTGGCCCGACTTCGACGAGGCGGCGCTGGATGAGGCGCTGGCCGCCTTCGTCGCGCGCGAGCGGCGCTTCGGCAAGACCTCCGAGCAGGTCGCCCGGCCATCGGCCTGAAGGAATTCCCCATGCTGCGTCAACGCGTCATCACCGCCGTCGTGCTGCTGGCGATCCTGCTGCCGGCGCTGTTCGCCGGCACGCCCGCGCCGTTCATCGCCCTCACGCTGGTGCTGATCGGCGCCGCCGCCTGGGAATGGGCGCGGCTGGTGGGCGTGGCCGGCGCCGGCGCGCAGGCCACCGGCCTGCTGTGCGCGGGCATCTGCGCCGCGCTGTGGTGGGGCGGCGCGGTCGAGCGCCCGCTGCCCCTCCTGTGGACGGCGGCGGCCCTGGCCTGGGTGCTGGGGGGCGGCTGGCTGATCGGGCGCGGCGTGGCCGGCTGGCCGCGCGTGCCGCGCTGGCTGCGCTGGGCCGGCGGCGTGGCGGCGCTGTGCGCGGCCTGGCTGGCGATGGCGCAGGCGCGGCGCATCGGCGTCAACTTCTTGCTGTCGGTGCTGGTGCTGGTGTGGGCGGCGGACGTGTTCGCGTATTTCTCCGGCCGCGCCCTGGGCGGCAGGCTGACGGGCGGGCGCAAGCTGGCGCCGGCCATCAGCCCCGGCAAGAGCTGGGAAGGCGTGTGGGGCGGCATGCTGGGCGTGCTGGGGGTGGCGGCGCTGTGGGTGTGGCTGGACGGCGCCCACGCCACCGGCTCGGCCAGCCTGTACACGCGGCTGCACCAGGGCGGGTGGTGGCTGCTGGTGTTGGGCGCCGTGTTCCTGTCGGCCATGAGCGTGGTCGGCGACCTGGCCGAGTCGCTGGTCAAGCGCAGCGCCGGCGTCAAGGACTCCAGCCGCCTGCTGCCGGGCCACGGCGGCGTGCTCGACCGCATCGACGCCCTGCTGCCCGCGCTGCCGCTAGCGATGATGCTGGTGTCGCTGACGCCGGGGGCGGGCGCATGACGCGGCAGCGCCTGGCGGTGCTGGGCTGCACCGGCTCGATCGGCACCAGCACGCTGGACGTGGTGGCGCGCCACCCTGACCGCTTCGAGGTGGTGGCGCTGGCGGCGGCGACGCAGGTTGACGTGATGCTGGCGCAGTGCGAGCGCTTCCGCCCCCGCGTGGCCGTGATGGCCAGCGCGCCCCATGCCCGCGAACTGGCCGAGAAAATCAAACAGAAAGGGCTTGAAGTCCGCGTGGATACTTCGTCATCAGCTATTGAAAACATAGCATCCGACACGCAGGTGGACACCGTCATGGCCGCCATCGTCGGCGCCGCCGGGCTGGCGCCGTGCCTGGCGGCGGCGCGCGCGGGCAAGCGCCTGCTGCTGGCCAACAAGGAGGCGCTGGTGGTCGGCGGCGAGGTGTTCCTGCGCGCCGTGCGCGAGGGCGGCGCCACGCTGCTGCCCATCGACAGCGAGCACTCGGCCATCTTCCAGTCGCTGCCCGACGACCCCGCCACCTGGGCGGCGCGCATCGACAAGATCATCCTCACCGCCTCGGGCGGCCCGTTCCGCACCCGCGCGCCGGCCAGCCTGCGCGCCGTCACGCCCGAGGAAGCCTGCGCCCACCCCAACTGGGTGATGGGGCGCAAGATCTCGGTCGATTCAGCCACCATGATGAACAAGGCGCTGGAGGTGATCGAGGCGCGCTACCTGTTCGACGTGGGGCCCGACCAGCTCGACGTGGTGATCCACCCGCAGAGCGTGATCCATTCGATGGTGCAGTACCGCGACACCTCGGTGGTGGCGCAGCTCGGCACGCCCGACATGCGCGTGCCCATCGCCTACGGGCTGGGCTGGCCCGAGCGCATCGATTCCGGCGCGGCGGCGCTGGACTTCCGAGCGCTGCAGGACCTGAGCTTCGAGCCCATCGACGGCGACGGCCACCGCGAGCGCTACCCTGGCCTGGCCCTGGCCTGGGAGGCGCTGCGCGCCGAGCCCGGCACCTGCGCGGTGCTGAACGCCGCCAACGAGATCGCCGTCGCTGCCTTCCTGGACCGGCGCATCCGCTTCGACCAGATCCACCGCGTCAACCGCGCCACGCTCGACGCCGTGCAGCCTGGCCGTCCCGACGGGCTGGAGGCGCTGCTCGCGCTGGACGCGCGCTCGCGCGCCGCGGCCGAGCAGGCCGTGCGGCGCTGCCCGGCGTGAAGCCGCCGCGGGGCAGCGCCGGCCGGCCCGAACTGGGACAATCCGCACCATGCTCACCACCCTGATCGCCTTCATCGTCGCCCTGGGCGTGCTGATCGCCGTGCACGAGTGGGGCCACTACCGCATGGCCGTGGCGCGCGGCGTGAAGGTACTGCGCTTCTCGGTCGGCTTCGGCCCCACCCTGGCACGCTGGAAGCCCCGGCGCCAGCGGCCCGGCCAGGACACCGAATTCGTCATCGGTGCCATCCCCCTCGGCGGCTACGTCCGGATGCTGGACGAGCGCGAGGCCACCGTGCCGCCCGAGCAGCGCCACCTGGCCTTCAACACCCAGCCGCTGAAGTCGCGCGCCCTCATCGTCGCCGCCGGGCCGGTGGCCAACCTGGTGCTGGCGGCGCTGCTGTACGCGGCGGTCAACTGGATCGGCGTGGACGAGCCGCGCGCCGTGCTGGCGCCGCCCCTGGCCGGCTCGCTGGCCGAGAAGGCGGGCCTGCACGGCGGCGAATTCGTGCGGCGCGGCGCGCTGGCGGGCGACGAGCTGGAACCGCTGGCCTCGTTCGAGAGCCTGCGCTGGCTGCTGACGCGCGGCGCCCTCGACGCGCACGACGTGGTGCTGGAGGTGGCCAGCGCGCCCGAGGGCGGGCGCAGCCGCGAGCTGACGCTGCCGCTGTCGTCGCTGCGCGCGCGCGACCCGGACGCGCGGCTGTTCCGCGAGGTCGGCATCGTCTCGCCGCTGAGCCGCCCCGTGATCGGCGAGGTGATGCCCGATGGCGCCGCCGGGCGCGCCGGCCTGCGCGAGGGCGACGTGGTGCGGCGCGTCGGCGGCGTGGCCGTCCACGACGGCCAGCAGCTGCGCGAGCTGATCCGCGCCTCGGCCGCGGACGGCCCGCCGCCGCTGGCCGCCTGGCAGGTGGAGCGGGGCGGCCGCGTGCTGGACGTGGACGTGCAGCCCGACGCGCGCGAGGAGGACGGCCAGCGCATCGGCCGCATCGGCGCCTTCGTCGGCGCCGCGCCCGACCTGGTGACCGTGCGCCTGGGCCCGCTGGACGGGCTGTGGGCGGGCGCCGTGCGCGTGTGGGAGGTCTCCGCGCTGTCGCTGCGCCTGCTGGGCCGCATGCTGGTGGGCGAGCTGTCGCTGAAGAACCTGAGCGGGCCCATCGCCATCGCCGATTACGCGGGTAAATCGGCCAGCCTGGGGCTCACCTACTACCTGGGGTTTCTGGCCTTGATCAGCGTCAGCCTGGGGGTGCTGAACCTGCTGCCATTGCCGGTCCTCGACGGTGGGCACCTGATGTATTATCTTTGGGAGGCGGTGACGGGCAAGCCTGTCACCGGCGTCTGGCTGGAGCGCCTGCAGTATGTCGGCATGTGCCTTCTTCTGACCATGATGGCGATCGCGATGTACAACGACGTCGCCCATCGGCTGGGCTGATCGAATCGACCCTTTCTCGCGGCCCCGGCAGGCCGCAGCCTTCACAGCATCCATGAAATCCATCGCACATCGATTCCGCCTGCGGACCCTGGCTTCGGTCGTCTCCCTGGCCCTGGCGGCGCAAATGGCGTGGGCGGTCGATCCGTTCACCGTGCGCGACATCCGCGTCGAGGGCCTGCAGCGGGTCGAGGCCGGCACGGTGTTCGCTCCGCTTCCCGTGCGCGTGGGCGAGACCTACAACGACGACAAGGGCGCCGCCGCGATCCGCGCGCTGTTCGGCCTGGGGCTGTTCACCGACGTGCGGCTGGAGGTCAGCGGCGAGGTCCTGGTGGTGATCGTGCAGGAGCGGCCGACCATCGCGGCGGTCGAATTCGCCGGCAACAAGGAGTTCACCAACGAGATCCTGCAGGGCGCGCTGCGCGACGCCGGCCTGGCCGCCGGCCGGCCCTACGACCGGGCGCTGGCCGACCGTGCCGAGCAGGAACTCAAGCGGCAGTACATCAACCGCAGCCTGTACGGCGCCGAGGTGGTGACGACGGTGACCCCGACCGAGCGCAACCAGGTGCGGCTGACCTTCAACCTCACCGAAGGGCGGCCGGCGCGCATCAAGGGCATCGACATCATTGGCAACCAGGCGTTCTCTGACGGGCGCCTGAAGGACCTGTTCGACCTCGACGCCGGCGGCTGGCTGTCCTGGTACACCAAGAGCGACCAGTATTCGCGCGCCAAGCTCAACGCCGACCTGGAGGCGCTGCGCTCGTTCTACCTGGCGCGCGGCTACCTCGACTTCAAGATCGACTCGACCCAGGTGGCCATGTCGCCCGACAAGGAGTCGATCACTGTCACCATCAACGTCACCGAGGGCGACCGCTTCGTCGTCTCCGGCGTGTCGCTGGACGGCAGGTTCCTGGACAAGGAGGATGAGTTCAAGTCGCTCATCACCATCAAGCCGGGCGAGGCCTACAACGCCGATCAGGTGGCCGAGACGACCAAGGCCTTCACCGACCACTTCGGCAACTACGGCTACGCCTTCGCGACCGTGGAGGCCGTGCCCGACATCGACCGCGCCAACAACCGCGTCGCCGTCGTGCTGCGCGCCGACCCCTCGCGCCGCGCCTACGTGCGCCGCATCAACATCCAGGGCAACACGCGCACCCGCGACGAGGTGATCCGGCGCGAATTCCGCCAGTACGAATCGTCCTGGTACGACGCCGAGAAGATCCGCCTGTCGCGCGACCGCGTGGACCGGCTGGGCTACTTCACCGAGCTGTCCGTCACCACGTCCGAGGTGTCCGGCGCGCCCGACCAGGTGGACCTGGACGTCGAGGTCAAGGAAAAGCCCACCGGCAACATCTCGCTGGGCGCGGGCTATTCGTCGGCCGAGAAGCTGTCCTTCACCTTCGGCCTGGCGCAGGAGAACGTGTTCGGCTCCGGCAACCGGCTCGACCTGCAGCTCAACACCGGCAAGTTCAACCGCACCCTGGTGGTCAGCGCGACCGATCCGTACTTCACCACCAATGGCGTCTCGCGCACCGTCGATGTCTACTACAAGACGCAGAAGCCGTACCAGGACCAGGGCGGCAACTACACCCTGATCACCATGGGCGCGGGCCTGAAGTTCGGCGTGCCCGTGACCGAGCTCGACACCGTCTACCTGGGCATGAACGCCGAGCGCACGCGCATCAAGCCCGGCACCAACATCCCGGCCGCGTACCTGGCCTACGCCAACCAGTTCGGCTACTCCAGCACGGCGTTCCCGTTCACCCTGGGCTGGTCGCGCGATTCGCGCGACAGTGCGCTGGCGCCCAATTCGGGCCGCTACCAGCGCCTGATGGGCGAGCTGGGGCTGTTCGGCGATGCGCGCTACGTCAAGGCCAACTACCAGTACCAGCAGTACGTGCCGCTGTCCAAGCAGTACACGCTGGCCTTCAACGGCGAGCTGGGCTGGGGCAAGGGCCTGGGCGGGGATCCGTTCCCGGTGTTCAAGAACTTCTACTCCGGCGGCCTGGGGTCGGTGCGCGGCTACGAGCAGTCCACCCTCGGCCCGCGCGACGTGACTGGCGCCTTCATTGGCGGCACGCGCAAGTTCACGCTGAACACCGAGTTCATCATGCCCTTCCCCGGCGCCGGCAACGACCGCACGCTGCGGCTGTTCGGCTTCGTCGACGTGGGCGCGCTCTACGGCGAGGGCGAGAAGATCGGCAGCGAGGGGCTGCGCTACTCCACCGGCATCGGCTTCAGTTGGATCTCGCCCCTGGGCCCGCTGCGCTTCGCCTTCGCCGTGCCGTTGCGCAAGAGGGCCGGCGATAGAATCCAACGTTTCCAATTCCAGATCGGAACCTCGTTTTGAAGCAGTACATCGTTCGTCATCTGGCCGTCGTGGCGCTGTCCGGCGCGGCCCTGTGGGCACCTGCGGCCCAGGCTCAGGACGGCGCGCGCATCGGGTTCGTCAACACCGATCGCATGCTGCGCGAGGCGACGCCCGCCAAGGCGGCGCAGACCAAGCTGGAGCAGGAATTCTCCCGCCGCGAGAAGGAGATCGACGACGCCGGCTTGGCGCTCAAGACCGCGTCCGAGCGCTTCGAGCGCGAGGCGCCCACCCTGAGCGAGAGCCAGCGCCAGACGCGCCAGCGCCAACTGGTGGACCAGGACCGCGAATTCCAGCGCAAGCGCCGCGAGTTCCAGGAAGACCTGAACGCCCGCAAGCAGGAAGAGCTGCAGCAGGTGCTCGACCGCGCCAACCGCGTGGTGCGCCAGGTGGCCGATGCCGAGAAGTACGACGTGATCCTGCAGGAAGCCGTCTACGTGAACCCCCGGCTCGACATCACCGACAAGGTGATCAAGGCGCTCAACAACGGCGCCAAGTGACCGTGGCCGCGCCGGCCGCGCCCTGGCTCCCCGTCCTTCTGGAGCGCCTTCCATGACGCTGCGAACCGGTGCCATCGTCCAGGCCCTCGGCGGCGAACTGTTCGGTGACGCGGACCGCATCGTCACCCGCCTGGCGCCTCTGGAGCATGCCCGGGCCGGCGAGTTGAGCTTTCTGGTCAACCCCCGCCTGACGCACCTGCTGGCCGAGTCCCAGGCCGGTTGCGTCATCGTTGGTCCTGAGCTGGCCGAGGTCGCGCGCGGCTGCGGCGACTGCATCGTCGCGCCCAACCCGCATTTGTACTTCGCGCAGGTGACGCAACTGTGGCGGCGCGTGCACGGCGGCGGCCCGCGCCCAGGCATCCACCGCAGCGCGGTGGTGGAGGAGGGCGCCTTCGTCGATCCGAGCGCCAGCGTGGGCGCGCTCAGTTTCGTGGGCCGGGGCGCGCGCATCGGCGCGGGCACGGTGCTGAAGGAGCGCGTGACCGTCGGCGAGGACTGCATCATCGGCGCGCGCTGCCTGGTCCAGAGCGGGGCGGTGATCGGCGGCGACGGCTTCGGCTTCGCACCCGACGAGGGCCGCTGGGCCAAGATCGAGCAGCTCGGCGCGGTGCGCATCGGCGACGACGTGGAGATCGGCGCCAACACCTGCATCGACCGCGGCGCGCTCGACGACACCGTGATCGAGGACGGCGTCAAGCTCGACAACCTGATCCAGATCGGCCACAACTGCCACATCGGCAGGCACACCGCCATGGCCGGCTGCGTGGGCGTGGCCGGCAGCGCGCGCATCGGCGCGCACTGCACGGTGGGCGGCGCCGGCATGATCCTGGGCCACCTGAGCATCGCCGACCACGTGCACATCTCCTCGGCCTCCATCGTCACGCGCTCGATCCTGAAGCCGGGGCATTACACCGGCTTCTTTCCCATCGACGAGAACGGCGCCTGGGAGAAGAACGCCGCCACGCTCAAGCACATCCACACCCTGCGTGATCGCCTCAAGCGCCTGGAGCGGCTGCTGCCCGATAAAACAGAATAAAATAGGCCACTAGCCGGCGCCAAATATGCGCCATAAGCTATCAAAAATGAAGCAACCGTCATGATGGACATCCACCGCATCCTCGACAAGCTGCCGCATCGCTACCCCTTCCTGCTGGTGGACCGCGTGCTGGACGTGGACGTGGCGGGCAAGCGGCTGCGCGCGCTGAAGAACGTCACCGCCAACGAGCCCTTCTTCGTCGGCCACTTTCCCAAGCGGCCGGTGATGCCCGGCGTGCTGATGCTGGAAGCGCTGGCGCAGGCCTCGGCGCTGCTGTCGTTCGAGACCGAGGGCATCTCGCTCGACGACAGCCAAGTGTTCTACTTCGTCGGCATCGACGGCGCGCGCTTCAAGCGGCCGGTGGAGCCGGGCGACCAGCTCATCCTGCACACCGCCATGGATCGCGCGCGCGCCGGCATCTACAAGTTCAACGTCAAGGCCACGGTGGACGACGAGGTGGCGTGCGAGGCGGTGCTGATGTGCACCCGCCGCCAGGTGTCGTAGAAGGAGCGGGCGTGAGCCGCATCCACGCCACGGCGCTGGTCGATCCCGCGGCCGAACTCGACTCCACCGTCAGCGTCGGTCCCTACGCCATCGTCGGGCCCTTCGTGCGCATTGGCGCGCACACCACGGTGGGGCCGCACTGCGTCATCGAGGGCCACACCACCATCGGCCGCGACAACCGCATTTTCCAGTTCGCCAGCATCGGCGCGCCGCCGCAGGACAAGAAGTACGCCGGCGAGCCCACGCGCCTCGTGATCGGCGACGGCAACACGATCCGCGAGTTCGTCACCATCAACACCGGCACGGCGCAGGACGCCGGCGTGACGCGCCTGGGCGACGACAACTGGATCATGGCCTACGTGCACGTCGCGCACGACTGCCAACTGGGCAGCCACATCATCCTGGCCAACGCCGTGCAACTGGCCGGCCATGTGCACCTGGGCGACTGGGTGTTCCTGGGCGGGCTGACGGGCGTGCACCAGTTCGTGCGCGTCGGCCCGCACGCCATGACGGCCTTCCAGGCCCGGCTGGCGCAGGATCTGCCGCCTTTCGTCACCGCCGCCGGCAACCCGGCCGAGGCGCAGAGCATCAATGCCGAGGGCCTGCGCCGACGCGGCTACGCGCTCGAGCGCATCGCCATGGTCAAGCGGATGCACCGGCTGCTCTACCGCAAGGGCCTCACCCTGGAGGCCGCGCGCCAGCAGATCGAGGCGCTGCGCGGCGAAGTCGCCGAGGCGGACGAGGACATCGCGCTGATGCAGGATTTCCTGGCCCGCGCGCAGCGCGGCATCGTGCGGTAGCCGTCCTCGATGAAAGCCCCGCGCTTCGGACTGGTCGCCGGCGAAGCCTCCGGTGACCTGCTGGCCGGCCTGCTGCTCGACGGCCTGCGCGCGCGCTGGCCCGGCCTGGCGGCGGCCGGCATCGGCGGCGCGCAGATGGCCGCCCGCGGCTTCGACGCCTGGTGGCCGGTCGAGAAGCTCTCCGTGCGCGGCTACCTGGAGGTGCTGCCGCGCTTGCCCGAGTTGCTGCGCATCCGGCGCCAGGTGGCCGAGCGGCTGCTGGCCGAGCGGCCCGAGCTGTTCATCGGCGTCGATGCGCCGGACTTCAACTTCGGCCTCGAAGCGCGGCTGAAAGACGCGGGCATCAAGACGCTGCACTTCGTCAGCCCCTCGTTCTGGGCCTGGCGGCCCGAGAAGCTGCTCAGGCTGAAGGCGGCGGCCGACCACGTGCTGTGCCTGTTCCCGTTCGAGCCCGGGCTGCTGGCCGAGCACGGCATCGACGCCACCTACGTCGGCCATCCGCTGGCCAGCGTCATCCCGATGCGGCCGGACCGCGCGGCGGCGCGGCGGCTGCTGGGACTGCCCGAGGACGGCACCGTCATCGCCCTGCTGCCCGGCAGCCGGGCGGCCGAGGTCGAGCGCCTCGTTTCAAGGTTTTTCTCGGCTGCAGCCCACGTGGCTTCTGCGCAGCCAGCTACGCAATTCATAGTGCCGGCGGTGCCGCACCTGCAGTCCCGGATCGAGGCCGCGGCGCGCGCCAGCGGCCTGGGCGAGCGCCTGAAGGTGGTGGCGGGCCAGTCGCACGCCGCGCTGGCCGCCTGCGACGCGACCCTGATCGCCAGCGGCACGGCCACGCTGGAGGCGGCGCTGTTCAAGCGTCCGATGGTCATCGCCTACGCCATGCCGGGCCTCAGCTACCGCCTGATGCGCCGCCGCCGCCAGTTGCCCTGGATCGGCCTGCCCAACGTGCTGTGCGCACCGCGCGCGTGGCTGCACCGCCCGGCGGGCGTGACGGCGCACCAGCACGCCGACGCGCCCGACGCGCCCTTCGTCGTGCCCGAGCTGGTGCAGGACGCCGCCACGCCCGAGGCGCTGGCGCGCGCGCTGCTGGACTGGCTGGACGCGCCTGAGAGAATCGCGGCCGTGCAGCAGCGCTTCACCGCGCTGCACGATGAACTGCAACGCGACACCGCCCGACTGGCCACCGATGCGATCGACACGCTTCTTGCGCGCTGAACAGGCGCCGCTGGACTGGGACGCGCCCGGCCTCGTCGCCGGCGTGGACGAGGCCGGGCGCGGCGCGCTGGCCGGGCCGGTGGTGGCCGCCGCCGTCATCCTCGACCCGCGCCGGCCCATCGCCGGCCTGGCCGACTCCAAGAAGCTTGGCGCCGCGCGGCGCGAGCGGCTGTTCGACGAGATTCGCGCCAAGGCCCTGTGCTGCGCCATCGCCCACGCCACGGTGGCCGAGATCGACGCGCTGAACATCCTGCAAGCCACCCTGCTGGCCATGCAGCGCGCCGTGACGGGCCTGCGCCTGCTGCCGGCCAAGGTGCTGGTGGACGGCAACCGCCTGCCGCGCCTGGCCATGCGTGCCGAGGCCGTGGTGGGTGGCGACGCGCTGGTGCCGTCCATCTCGGCTGCTTCCATCCTGGCCAAGGTGCACCGCGACCGCTGGTGCGCCGAGATCGATGCCCAGTGGCCGCAGTACGGATTTGCCGCGCACAAGGGCTACGGCACCGCGGTGCACTTGGCGGCGCTGCGCGCGCACGGCGCGTGCGAGCACCACCGGCGCAGCTTCGCGCCCGTGGCGCGCGTGCTGCCGGCGGTGGTGGAGGCGGCGTCGTGACCGAGCGCGAGCCGGTGCGCATCAGCTCCCGCGACAACCCGCTGGTGAAGGATTTGAAGCGCCTGGCGCAGGACAGCGGCGCCTACCGCCGCCAGGGCCGCGTGTGGGTCGAGGGCGACCACCTGTGCCGTGCGGCGCTGGCGCGCGGGCTGCGGCCGGCGCTGGGAGTGTTTTCAGAGTATTTTTGGCCTCTGGCCAGTGCCGATATTGCGCATGCAGCTATTAAAAATATAGTATTGGACGATGTGCTGATGGCCACCGTGAGCGGCCTGGAGTCGCCAGCGCCGATGGCCTTCGTGATCGACCAGGCCCAGGCGCTAACCCTCCAGGCGGATGCCGCCACCGTGGTGCTCGACCGCGTGCAGGACGCCGGCAACGTGGGCTCCATCCTGCGCAGCGCGGCAGCCTTCGGCTTTGCGCAGGTGGCCGCGCTCAAGGGCACGGCCGGGCTGTGGTCGCCCAAGGTGCTGCGCGCCGGCATGGGCGCGCATTTCGGGCTGCGGCTGGTGGAAGGCCTGTCGCCCGACGATCTGCGGGCGCTGACCGTGCCGCTGTTGGTGACCAGCTCGCACCAGGGCGAACTGCTGCACCGTGCCCACCTGCCCTGGCCCTGCGCCTGGGTGCTGGGGCACGAGGGGCAGGGCGTCGATGCCGCGCTGGCCGCTCGCGCCGCGCAGGCGCTGCGCATCGCCCAGCCGGGCGGGGAAGAGTCGCTGAACGTCGCCGCCGCCGCCGCCATCTGCCTGCACGCCAGCGCCGTGGGGGCGTCCAGCGCCTGAACACGCGCTGGCGCCGCGGCCCAGGGGGTGCACGGCGTCAGGGACAGCTGCTATGCTGTGCCGGCCACAGCGTCCATCGAGGAGGAGATCACCATGACCACGACTGCCTTGTCCCGCCGCCACTGTCTGCAAGCCGCGTCCGCCCTGGGGCTGGGCGCCTGCCTCGGCCCCGTCGCGGCGCAGGCGGCTTGGCCCGCCAAACCCTTGCGCCTGGTGGTGCCGTTCGCGCCGGGCGGCAGCTCCGAGATCGTGGCGCGCGCCGTCGCCGCCGAGATGTCCAAGGGCCTGGGGCAGAACGTGTTCGTCGACAACAAGCCCGGCGCCGCCGGCAACATCGCCATGCAGGAAGTGGCGGGCAGCACCGACGGGCACACCCTGATCCTCGGCCACATCGGCACGCTGGCCGTCAACCCGTACATCTTTCCCAAGCTGCCCTACGACGTCGGCCGAGACTTCGCGCCCGTCACGCTGCTGGCCAAGGTGCCCAGCCTGTACGTCGTGCATCCCGACCTGCCGGTGAAGAACGTGAAGGAACTGGTCGCTTACGCCAAGTCCCGCCCCGGCCAGCTCAACTACGGCTCGGCCGGCAACGGCAGCGCCGGGCACCTGGCAGTCGAGTACCTGAAGATGGTCGGGCAGATTTTCATGCTGCACGTGCCCTACCGCGGCACCGGCCCCATGCTGACCGACCTGATGGCCGGGCGCTTGCAGGCGGCCTCGGTCGGCGCGCCGGCGCTGCTGTCGTTCATCAAGGCCGGCAAGCTGCGCTGCATCGCCACCGGCACCGCCGAGCGCCTGCCGCAGTTGCCCGACGTGCCCACCGTGGCCGAACAGGGCTTTCCGGGCTTCGAGATGACGCAGTGGTACGGCCTGCTGGCTCCTCGTACCTGGCCGCTGGGCCACCTGTCCCAACTGGAGGCCGAGGCCGTCAAGTCCACGCGCGGCAAGCTGGTGGCCGAGAAGTTGGCGCACGAAACCGCGCTGGCCGTCGGCAGCAGCAGCGCGCAGTTCGCCAGCTTCATCCAGTCCGAGCAAAAGCGCTGGAGCACGGTCATCAAGCGCGCGCAGATCAAGCCCGAAGGGCTGGGCTGACGCAGGGCGGGTGGGGCCGCCAGCTATAATCAGAGGCTTTTCTCGAAACAGCGTCGCCCGACCGCTCCAAAGCACTTTTCTCATCTGAAAGCCGCCGCGACAGACGTCGCCTGAGCTGCGGCGCGGGCGACCGTCACATCACGGAGAACCCAGTGCTTTCGTCTCTCGAGGGGAAATTCCCGCCCGCCATCCTGGCCCTCGCCGACGGCAGCGTCTTCATCGGCCAGTCCATCGGCGCCGCCGGCACCACGGTCGGCGAGGTGGTGTTCAACACCGCCATCACCGGCTACCAGGAAATCCTCACCGACCCGAGCTATTGCCAGCAGATCGTCACGCTGACGTATCCGCACATCGGCAACTACGGCGCCAACGCCGAAGACGTCGAGTCCGCCAAGGTACAGGCCGCCGGGCTGATCATCAAGGACCTGCCGCTGCTGGCCAGCAACTTCCGCGGCGAGCACACGCTCAGCGACTACCTCGCGGCCGAGCACACCCTGGCCGTCGCCGGCATCGACACGCGCCGGCTCACCCGCATCCTGCGCACCGGGGGCGCGCAGAACGGCGCCATCGTGGCGCTGGCCACGGGCGAGGCGCCCAGCCCCGGCCGCATCGAGGCCGCCCTCGCCGCGGCGCGCGCCGCGCCGCCCATGGTCGGACTCGACCTGGCCCGGGTGGTCACCACCGGCCAGCCCTACGACTGGCGCGAGGCCGAGTGGGTGCTGGGCAGCGGCTACGGCACGCAGGACGCTCCGCGGTTCCAGGTCGTCGCCTACGACTTCGGCGTCAAGCGCAACATCCTGCGCATGCTGGCCGAGCGCGGCTGCCAGGTCACCGTGGTGCCCGCCACGACGCCGGCGGAGGACGTGCTGGCGCGCCGTCCCGACGGCGTGTTCCTCTCCAACGGCCCGGGCGACCCCGAGCCGTGCGACTACGCCATCGCCGCCACGCGCGCCATCATCGACAGCGGCACGCCCACCTTCGGCATCTGCCTGGGTCACCAGATCATGGCGCTGGCCAGCGGCGCCAGCACCTACAAGATGAAGTTCGGCCACCACGGCGCCAACCACCCGGTCAAGGACCTGGACGACGGGCGCGTGTCCATCACCAGCCAGAACCACGGCTTCGCGGTCGACGAGAAGACCTTGCCCGCCAACGTGCGCGCCACCCACGTGAGCCTGTTCGACGGCACGCTGCAGGGCCTGGCCTACGTGGACAAGCCGGCGTTCTGCTTCCAGGGCCACCCCGAGGCCTCGCCCGGCCCGCACGACATCGGCTACCTGTTCGACCGCTTCACGGCACTCATGGAAAAACACAAGGCGGAGGCCGCGAATGCCTAAGCGCGCAGACCTCAAGACCATCCTCATCATCGGCGCCGGCCCCATCGTGATCGGGCAGGCGTGCGAGTTCGACTACTCCGGCGTGCAGGCCTGCAAGGCGCTTCGCGAGGAGGGCTACCGCGTGGTGCTGATCAACAGCAACCCCGCGACGATCATGACCGACCCGGCCACGGCCGACGTCACCTACATCGAGCCCATCACCTGGCCCACGGTCGAGAAGATCATTGCCAAAGAGCGCCCCGACGCCATCCTGCCCACCATGGGCGGCCAGACCGCGCTGAACTGCGCGCTGGACCTGTGGCACCACGGCGTGCTGGCCAAGTACAACGTCGAGCTGATCGGCGCCACGCCCGAGGCCATCGACAAGGCCGAGGACCGCCTGAAGTTCAAGGAGGCGATGACCAAGATCGGGCTGGGTTCGGCGCGTTCGGGCATCGCCCACACGATGGAAGAAGCCTGGGGCGTGCAGAAGCAGGTGGGCTTTCCCACCGTGATCCGCCCCAGCTTCACGCTGGGCGGCACGGGCGGCGGCATCGCCTACAACCCGGAAGAGTTCGAGACCATCTGCAAGCGCGGCCTGGAAGCCTCGCCCACCAACGAGCTGCTGATCGAGGAATCGCTGCTGGGCTGGAAGGAGTACGAGATGGAGGTGGTGCGCGACAAGGCGGACAACTGCATCATCATCTGCTCCATCGAGAACCTCGACCCGATGGGCGTGCACACCGGCGACTCCATCACCGTGGCCCCGGCGCAGACGCTGACCGACAAGGAATACCAGATCATGCGCAACGCCAGCATCGCGGTGCTGCGCGAGATCGGCGTGGACACGGGCGGCTCCAACGTGCAGTTCTCGGTCAACCCGCGCGACGGCCGCATGATCGTGATCGAGATGAACCCGCGCGTGTCGCGCTCGTCGGCGCTCGCGTCCAAGGCCACGGGCTTCCCGATCGCCAAGGTGGCGGCCAAGCTGGCCGTGGGCTACACGCTCGACGAACTGCGCAACGACATCACCGGCGGCGCCACGCCCGCGTCGTTCGAGCCGACCATCGACTACGTGGTCACCAAGATCCCGCGCTTCGCGTTCGAGAAGTTCCCCGCGGCCGACAACCGCCTGACCACGCAGATGAAGAGCGTGGGCGAGGTCATGGCCATCGGCCGCACCTTCCAGGAATCGTTCCAGAAGGCGCTGCGCGGCCTGGAAGTGGGCGTGGACGGCATGAACGAGAAGACCCAGGACCGTGAATGGCTCGAAAAGGAGCTGGGCGAGCCCGGCCCGGACCGCATCTGGTTCGTCGGCGACGCGTTTGCCGCCGGCTGGTCGCTTGATGAAGTGCACCAGATCACCAGGATCGACAAGTGGTTCCTGGTGCAGATCGAGCAGATCGTGAAGATCGAACTCGATCTGGACCAGCACACCGAGCAGCACGGCGACCGGGCGCTCGATGCGCTCTCGAAAGAGGAGCTGCTGGCGCTGAAGCAGAAAGGCTTTTCCGACCGGCGCCTCGCCAAGCTGCTGAAGACCACCGACGCCGCCGTGCGCGCGCGCCGCCGCGCGCTGAACGTGCGCCCGGTCTACAAGCGCGTGGACACCTGCGCCGCCGAGTTCGCCACCAACACCGCCTACATGTACTCCACCTACGAGGAGGAGTGCGAGGCCGAGCCGACGGACAAGAAAAAGATCATGGTGCTGGGCGGTGGCCCCAACCGCATCGGCCAGGGCATCGAGTTCGACTACTGCTGCGTGCACGCCGCGTTGGCGATGCGCGAGGACGGCTACGAGACCATCATGGTCAACTGCAACCCCGAGACCGTCTCGACCGACTACGACACCAGCGACCGCCTGTACTTCGAGCCGCTCACGCTGGAAGACGTGCTGGAGATCGTCGACAAGGAAAAGCCCACCGGCGTGATCGTGCAGTACGGCGGCCAGACGCCGCTGAAGCTGGCGCTCGACCTGGAGGCCAACGGCGTGCCCATCATCGGCACCAGCCCCGACATGATCGACGCCGCCGAGGACCGCGAGCGCTTCCAGCAGCTGCTGCATACGCTGGGCCTGCGCCAGCCGCCCAACGCCACCGCCCGTACCGAAGGCGAGGCACTGGAGAAAGCCGCCGAACTGGGCTATCCGCTGGTGGTGCGCCCCAGCTACGTGCTGGGCGGCCGCGCCATGGAGATCGTGCACGAGCAGCGCGACCTCGAGCGTTACATGCGCGAGGCCGTCAAGGTCAGCAACGACTCGCCCGTGCTGCTGGACCGCTTCCTCAACGACGCCATCGAGTGCGACGTGGACGCCATCCGCGACGCCACGGGCCGCGTGTTCATCGGCGGCGTGATGGAGCACATCGAGCAGGCCGGCGTGCACTCGGGCGACTCGGGCTGCTCGCTGCCGCCGTACTACCTGAAGGCCGCCACGGTGGCCGAGCTCAAGCGCCAGACGGCCGCCATGGCCCAGGCGCTGAACGTGGTGGGCCTGATGAACGTGCAGTTCGCGATCCAGGAAAAGGACGGCCAGGACGTGATCTACGTGCTGGAGGTGAACCCGCGCGCCAGCCGCACCGTGCCCTTCGTCAGCAAGGCCACCGGCGTGCAGCTGGCCAAGGTGGCCGCGCGCTGCATGGCCGGCCAGTCGCTCGATGCGCAGGGCGTGGGGGCCGAGGTGGCGCCGCCGTACTTCAGCGTCAAGGAGGCCGTGTTCCCCTTCGTCAAGTTCCCCGGCGTGGACACCATCCTGGGCCCCGAGATGAAATCCACCGGCGAGGTGATGGGCGTCGGCAAGACCTTCGGCGAGGCCTACATCAAGGCCCAAATGGGCGCCGGCGAACGCCTGCCGCGCGCCCTCAAGGCCGACGGCACGCCCAGCGGCAAGGTGTTCCTCACCGTCAAGAACGGCGACAAGCCGCAGGCCGTGCAGATCGCGCGCGAGCTGGTGGCCATGGGCTTCGCGCTGGTGGCCACGCGCGGCACGGCGCAGGCCATCCGCGACGCGGGCGTGGCCTGCGAGACGGTCAACAAGGTCACCGAGGGCCGGCCGCACATCGTGGACATGATCAAGAACGAGCAGATCGCCCTGGTCATCAACACCGTGGAAGAGCGCCGCAACGCCATCGCCGACAGCCGCGCCATCCGCACCAGCGCGTTGCTGGCGCGCGTGCCCACCATCACCACCATCGCCGGCGCCGAGGCCGCGGTGGAGGGCATGAAGTTCATGGACCGCCTGGGCGTGATCTCGGTGCAGGAGATGCATGCCCAGCTGGGGTGATGCCGCCTTCCGGGGGGTGGCCGATCGCGGCATAATCCCCCCCAACCAACCACACCGCCGAGGGACAACGCTCGGCGGTTTCGCTTTTGGCAAGGAACATTCGAGACATGGCCACCATCCCCATCACCAAGCGCGGCGCCGAGCAGCTCAAGGCCGAGTTGCACCGCCTGAAGACCCGGGACCGCCCCGAGGTCATCAACGCCATCGCCGAGGCGCGCGCCCAGGGCGACCTGAGCGAGAACGCCGAGTACGACGCCGCCAAGGACCGCCAGGGCTTCATCGAGGGCCGCATCAAGGAGGTCGAGGGCAAGCTGGCCGCCGCGCAGGTGATCGATCCGTCCGGGCTCGACGCCGGTGGCAGGGTGGTGTTCGGCGCCACCGTCGACCTGGAGGAAGAGGACAGCGGCGAGCAGGTCACCTACCAGATCGTGGGCGAGGACGAAGCAGATCTGAAGCAGGGGCTTATCAACGTCTCCAGCCCCATCGGGCGCGCGCTGATCGGCAAGGAGGAGGGCGACACCGCCGAGGTGCAGGCGCCGGGTGGCGTGAAGCACTACGAGATCATCGCCGTCAAATACCTCTGACATGGCTTCTCGCCTGCCCCTGTTCGCCGCCGCCCTGTGGTGGGGCAGCCTGACGGCGGTGGGCTTCATGGTGGTGCCAATGCTGTTCGCGCACCTGCCGACGCCGGCGATGGCGGGCCGGATGGCGGCGCGGCTGTTCTCGGCGCAGACCTGGGTGTCGGTGGCCTGCGGCGCCGCGCTGCTGCTGGTCTTGAAGCAAAATGTGGCGGAAGCCGGTGTGGATACTGAGCGGAAAGCTATCATTATCGTAGTTGCCGGCCTGTTGCTGGCGCTGCTGGTGGAGTTTGCCGTGGCCCCGCGCATCGTGGCGCGGCAGGACCTGCGGCTGTGGCACGGCGTGGGCACGGTGCTGTACGCCTTGCAGTGGCTGTGCGCCGCGGCGCTGCTGTGGCGGCTGGGCGGCGGGAAGCGGGGCTGACATGGAGTCGCGGATCATCCAGCTCGACCTGGCCGACTGGGGCCAGGCCCGCAGCCGGCCCGAGTGGACGGCGGCGGTCGAGGACGGCAAGGTGCTGTTCTTCCCGCGCCTGGCCTTCGAGGTGCTGCCCGCCGAGCAGCCGCTGCTGCGCGAGGACATGCTGGCGCCGAAGTCGCGCAACGTCAGCCTGGGCGCCGACGGCGTGCTCAAGGGCGCCGCCGGCAGCGCGGACGAGCAGCGCCAGTTGGCCGCGATGATCGGGCGCTTCCGCCGGCGGGCGCGGCAGCTCGTCGATGGCCTGCTGCCCGAGTACCGCGGCGCGCTGCGCATCGCGCCCACCAGTTTTCGCCCGCGCCAGGTGGAGACGCGCGCGCAGTCGGTGCGCGCCGACGACCAGCGCCTGCACGTGGACGCCTTCCCGTCGCGCCCCAACTACGGCGAGCGCATCCTGCGCGTCTTCGCCAACGTCAACCCGGCCAGCGTGCCGCGCGTGTGGCGCGTGGGCGATTCGTTCGAGGCGGTGGCGCGGCAGTTCCTGCCCCGCGCCAAGCCGTACCGCGCGTGGCAGGCGAAGGTGCTGAATGCGCTGCACGTCACCAAGTCGCTGCGCAGCGAGTACGACCACCTGATGCTGCAGCTGCACGACCTGATGAAGTTCGACGAGCAGTACCAGAAGTCGGGCGCGCAGGTGCGCGTGCCCTTTCCGGCCGGCAGCGTGTGGGTGTGCTATTCCGACCAGGCCACGCACGCCGTCATGAGCGGGCAGCACATGATGGAGCAGACGCTCTACCTGCCACCGGGCCGCGAGGTGAACCCGCAGGCCAGCCCGCTGGCGATCCTCACGCGGCTGGTGGGGCGGCCCCTGGCCGGCGTGGGCGCGGGCGTGGCGCGCTGAGCCGGTTGCTCATTTATCGATAGCGGCCAGCGAAATACTAGCGCGGGCTGGCGCCGTTTATTGCTTGAAACCCGCGTTTCAGCCCTTCCATGCCTGCTCCACCCACAGCGCCGGCTTGATGTAGCGCAAGCGCTTGTTGCGCTTGCCGGCCAGCGCATCGGGCGGGTTCACTTCGCCGTGGAAGATGACGATGCGCGCGCCCTCGGGCACGAAGGGGGCGCGCCAGTAGTTGCTGGGCCAGGGCGGGATGCAGTCGTACTTGAAGCTGGGGCACCAGCCGCGCGGCCAATAGCCCAGCTTGCCCTGGCGGTGCAGGAAGTGCGAGAGGAAGTCCTGCTCGTTGCGGTGCGCGCGCTGCACTTCATCCATGTGCGCGCGGAAGTGCGCCAGCACGTCGGCGTGCGCGCCGAGCTGGAAGCGGTACACCGACGAATTGCCCACGATGCGCTCGCCGAAGCGCCAGAAGCGCGGGTAGTCGTGGATGATGAGGAACTCGCCCTGCTGGGTGAAGAAGCCGTCCAGGCTGCCCACCACGACCACGTCCAGGTCCAGGAACAGCGCCGTGCCGCGCAGGCCGTGCAGGTCGGCCTCGAAAGTGGTGAGCTTCTTCCACGCGCCGTCGCGCTGACCGGGCGCCAGGTGCAGGTTGAGCGGCGGGATCGGCAGGCAACGCACCTCGGGGCGCACGCCGCGCTCGTCGTCGGTCAGGCACACGAACTGGAAGTCGCCCGTCAGGTGCCGGCGCACCATGGCGTAGAGGCGGTTGACGTACTCGGGGCCGTACTTGGTGCCCCATTTCATGCACAGAATATGGCGTTTTCCGGCGCCAGTGTTGCGTGAATAGCTATCGATTTCGGAGCGTTCGGCCATCAGTCGGCGCGGTTTTTCTTCACCGACTTCTGCTTGGGCTGGACCCTTTTCACCTTGCCGCCCGGCGTCAGCCGCTGGTTGCCCAGCACGCGCACCACGCGCACCTCGGGGCGCTGGCCGCCGCGCTTGCTGTACTTGAGCACCTTCACGTCCTTCGGGCCGGGCCGGCGGTCCTCGTCCTCGGCGCGCTCCTTGGCCGGCTTGGGCCGCCACAGCACCAGCAGCTTGCCGATGTGCTGCACGGGCGCGGCGTTCAGCTCGTCGGCCAGTTGCCGAAACATCGCCTCGCGCGCGTCGCGCTCGCCGTCCAGCACGCGGATCTTGATGAGGCCGTGCGCGTTCAGCGCCGCGTCGGCCTCCTGGCGCACGGCGGGCGTCAGGCCATCGCCGCCGATCATGACCACGGGGTCCAGGTGGTGCGCGTCGGCGCGGTGCGCCTTGCGTTCGGCGGGCGTCAATTCGATTTGGGTCATGGCCCGTATTATCCGGGCAGCATGAAAATCAAATCCAAGAGCAAGAAGGTCAACAAGGCTTGGCTCAACGACCATCTCAACGACCCCTACGTCAAGCTGGCGCAGCAGGAGGGCTACCGCGCCCGCGCCGCCTACAAGCTGAAGGAAATCGACGAAACGCTGGGCCTCATCCAGCCCGGCCACCGCGTGGTGGATTTGGGCAGCGCGCCCGGCGCCTGGAGCCAGTACGTGCGGCGCAAGCTCTCGCCCGGCGGCGCGGCCGTGGGCCAGCTCGACGGCACCATCGTGGCGCTGGACATCCTGCCGATGGAGCCGGTCGAGGGCGTGCGCTTCCTGCAGGGCGACTTCCGCGAGGATGCGGTGCTGGCGCAACTGACCGAGGCGCTGCAGGGCCAGCCGGTGGATGTGGTGGTGTCGGACATGGCGCCCAACCTGTCGGGCATCGAGTCGAGCGACGCGGCGCGCATCAGCCATCTGGTGGAACTGGCGGTGGAGTTCGCGCAGCGGCACCTCAAGCCCGAGGGCGCGCTGGTGGTCAAGGTGTTCCACGGCAGCGGCTACAGCCAGCTGGTCAAGCTGTTCAAGGAGAGCTTTCGCGTGGTCAAGCCCGTCAAGCCCAAGGCTTCGCGCGGCAAGTCGGCTGAAACCTTTCTGGTGGGGATCGGTCTGAAGGGTGGGCCGCCGTCTGCTGCTTGACGTGCGTCAAGGCCGTGGCGCCTCGCGGCCCTGAATGCCGCCCCGCCGGCAGGGTCGCGGGTTGATGCGGGGCGGGCCGGTGGGTTGAAAAGCCTAAAATGCCCCGCATCTGTCCGGCATTGCCGGGTTTTTCCGACTGGAGCGCAAGGCCTTGAAAAATCAATGGTTTTCAAAGATCGCCGTCTGGATGGTGATCGCCATGGTGCTGTTCACTGTGTTCAAGCAGTTCGACGGCGGCCGCATGGCCAGCGCCAACCACGTGGCGTACTCCGACTTCCTGGAGGAGGTACGGAACAACCGCGTCAAGAGCGCCACCATCCAGGAGGGCCAGGGCGGCACCGACATCGTGGCCGTGATGACCGACGACCGCCGCGTGCGCACCCAGGCCACCTACCTCGACCGCGGGCTGGTGGGTGACCTGATCAACCACAACGTCAAGTTCGACGTCAAGCCGCGCGAGGAAGGCTCGCTGCTGATGACCTTGCTGGTCAGCTGGGGCCCGATGCTGCTGCTGATCGGCGTGTGGGTCTACTTCATGCGCCAGATGCAGGGCGGCGGCAAGGGCGGCGCCTTCAGCTTCGGCAAGAGCAAGGCGCGCATGCTGGACGAGAACACCAACCAGGTGACCTTCGCCGACGTGGCCGGCTGCGACGAGGCCAAGGAAGAAGTCAAGGAAGTGGTGGACTTCCTGAAGGACCCGCAGAAGTTCCAGAAGCTGGGCGGTCGCATCCCGCGCGGCCTGCTGCTGGTCGGCCCGCCGGGCACCGGCAAGACGCTGCTGGCCAAGTCCATCGCCGGCGAGGCCAAGGTCCCGTTCTTCAGCATCTCCGGCTCCGACTTCGTCGAGATGTTCGTCGGCGTCGGCGCGGCCCGCGTGCGCGACATGTTCGAGAACGCCAAGAAGAACGCCCCCTGCATCATCTTCATCGACGAGATCGACGCGGTCGGCCGTCAGCGCGGCGCCGGCCTGGGCGGCGGCAACGACGAGCGCGAGCAGACGCTCAACCAGATGCTGGTGGAGATGGACGGCTTCGAGACTAACCTGGGCGTGATCGTGGTGGCCGCCACCAACCGGCCGGACATCCTCGACGCCGCCTTGCTGCGCCCCGGCCGCTTCGACCGGCAGGTCTACGTCACGCTGCCCGATATCCGTGGTCGCGAGCAGATCCTGAACGTTCACATGCGCAAGATCCCGATCGGCCAGGACGTCAGCGCCAACATCATCGCGCGCGGCACGCCCGGCATGAGCGGCGCCGACCTGGCCAACCTGTGCAACGAAGCCGCGCTGATGGCCGCGCGCCGCAACGCGCGCGTGGTCGAGATGCAGGACTTCGAGAAGGCCAAGGACAAGATCCTGATGGGCCCCGAGCGCAAGAGCATGGTCATGCCCGAGAACGAGCGCCGCAACACCGCCTACCACGAGAGCGGCCACGCGCTCATCGGCAAGCTTTTGCCGAAGTGCGACCCGGTGCACAAGGTCACCATCATCCCGCGCGGCCGCGCGCTGGGCGTGACGATGAGCCTGCCCGAGAACGACCGCTACAGCTACGACAAGGAATACATGCTGAACCAGATCAGCATGCTGTTCGGCGGCCGCATCGCCGAGGAGGTGTTCATGAACCAGATGACCACCGGCGCCAGCAACGACTTCGAGCGCGCCACGCACATCGCGCGCGACATGGTGATGCGCTATGGCATGACGGACGCGCTCGGCCCCATGGTCTACGCCGAGAACGAGGGCGAGGTCTTCCTGGGCCGCAGCGTCACCAAGACCACCACCATCTCGGAAGAGACCATGCAGAAGGTGGACGCCGAGGTGCGCCGCATCATCGACGAGCAGTACAAGCTGGCGCGCAAGCTGATCGAGGACAACCAGGACAAGATGCACGCCATGGCCAAGGCGCTGCTCGAATGGGAGACCATCGACGTCGAGCAGCTCGACGACATCATGGCCGGCCGCGTGCCGCGCCCGCCCAAGGACTTCACGCCGCGCACGCCGTCGTCCGGCACGGGGGGCAGCGGCGGCACGCCGGCCGCCAAGCCGGCCGACCCGGCGCCCACGGTGGCCTGATCGGGGCGCACGCCGGCATCGTCGCATCCAGCGGGGCTTCGGCCCCGCTTTTTCGTTTCGGCAGGACGGCCTTTCGCATGCAGTGGAGCACCACCCGATTCCAGATCGACCTGAGCGCGCCGCGCGTGATGGGCATCGTCAACGTCACGCCCGACTCCTTCTCGGACGGCGGGCGCCACGCCGACGCGCCGGCCGCGCTGCGCCACTGCGAGCGGCTGCTGAAGGAGGGCGCCGACATCCTCGACATCGGCGGCGAATCCACGCGCCCCGGCAGCCCGCCCGTGCCGCTGGCCGAGGAGTTGGCGCGCGTGCTGCCGGTGCTGCGCGAGGCGGTGCGCCTGGGCGTGCCCGTTTCGGTCGACACCTACAAGCCCGGGGTGATGCAGGCCGCGCTTGACCTCGGCGCCGACATCGTCAACGACGTCTGGGCCCTGCGTCAGCCGGGCGCGGCCGAGGCCGTCGCCCGCCATGGGGCCTGCGGCGTCTGCCTGATGCACATGCACGGCGATCCGCGGACCATGCAGTCAGCGCCGATGGCGGGCGACGCGGTGCCCCAGGTGCTCCTTTTTCTGGAGCAATCGGCTCAGAATCTGCGCAGGCTGGAGGTCGAAAAGACCCGAATCGTGCTGGACCCCGGCATCGGCTTCGGCAAGACCGTGGCGCAGAATTTCGCGCTGCTGGCACGCCAGGACGAGCTGCTGGCGGCCGGCTACCCGCTGCTGGCCGGCTGGTCGCGCAAGTCGTCCATCGGCGCCGCGCTGCAGGGCGACGCGCCGGTGCCGCCGGCCGCCGCCGAGCGCGTGGCCGGCAGCGTGGCCGCCGCGCTCATGGCCGTCGAGCGCGGGGCGCGCATCGTGCGCGTGCACGACGTGCGCGACACCGTTCAGGCGCTGGCCGTGTGGCGGCAGGTGCGGGCGCAGGCGCGGCGCTGACCGGCCTGCGACCCTCTTTCATAGAAGTACCGCAGCGGCGCCAGCGCCGGAAAGTCGCCCTCGCGCCGCTCTCGGGCCGCCGTGACCGCCTCGCGCACGATCTCCTGGGAAAGCGTGCGCGGATTGTCGCTCGCGGCGCGGGCGCGCGTCGGTGACATCGGGACGGCGGGGGAGTGGATTAGGATGCGGCCGATCCTTGTCCACTTGACGAATTCCCATGTCCCAGCTTGGTTTCGACCCCGCCCGCCTGGCCCGTATCGGCCGCCACTTCGCCGCCTACGTCGATGACGGCCGCCTGCCGGGCTGGCAGGTGCAGGTCAGCCGCCGCGGCGAGATCGCCTACCGCGAGAACTACGGCTGGCGCGACATCGAAAACAAGCTGCCGGTCGAGGACGACACGGTCTTCCGCATCTACTCGATGACCAAGCCGATCACCTCGGTGGCGGCCATGATCCTGTACGAGGAAGGGCGCTTCGAGCTGACCGACCCGGTGGCCAAGTACCTACCCGCCTTCGCGCAGATGCGCGTGCTCACCGGCGGCCCGGCCATCAAGCCGGTGACCCGGCCGGCCACCGAGCCGATGCGCATCGTGCACCTGCTCAACCACACGGCCGGCCTGACCTACGGCTTCCACCACATCCACGTGCAGGACGAGATCTACCGCAACGCCGGCTTCGAATGGGGCGTGCCCAAGGACTGGACGCTGGAGCAGTGCGTGGACGCCTGGGCCACGCTGCCGCTGCGCTTCGACCCGGGCACGCGCTGGAACTACTCGGTGTCCACCGACGTGCTGGGCCGCCTGGTCGAGGTGATCTCGGGGCAAAGCCTGGAGCAGTTCTTCGAAGAGCGCATCCTCGGCCCGCTGGGCATGCGGGACACCGCCTTCCGCCTGCGCGGCGACCTGGGCGAGCGGCTGGGCGCGCTCTACGTGCCCGGCAAGGACGGCCAAGCCACGCGCAACGACGACTTCGGCAACCTGTTGCTCGGCGAGATCAGCTTCCTGTCTGGCGGCGGCGGGCTGCTGTCCACCACCGCCGACTACCACCGCTTCACGCAGATGCTGCTGCGCGGCGGCGAGCTGGAGGGCCAGCGCATCCTGGGCAGCCGCACGGTGCGGCGCATGGCCACCAACTCGCTGCCCGGCGGGCAGGACCTGAAGCAGTTCGGCATTCCCCTGTTCGCCGAGGTGGGGTTCGACGGCCAGGGCTTCGGCCTGGGCTTCTCGGTGCTGCAGGATCCCATCGCCGCCGGCACCCTGGGCACCCCGGGCGAGTACGGCTGGGGCGGTGCCGCCAGCACGGCGTTCTGGGTCGATCCGGCCGAGGAGATCACCGCCATTTTCATGACCCAGCTGCTGCCTTCCAGCGCCTACCCGATCCGCACCCAGTTGCGCCAGTTGGTGTATTCGGCCCTGGTGGATTGACCCACCCCCGTGGCTCCACCCGCTGCGCGATGTTGCGCCTCCCCCTCAAGGGGGCGCACCCGCTGTCCGGGCAGAGCCCGGCCAGGAGCGCACTGGCTTGGCCTGCTCCGCGGCCGTTCGGTCCGTGCTGTCACCTGCGCAGCGCCATGAACCGCTGACGTTTCCCTGAACGCGGGACTGCTTCAGAACAGCGGCGCCGTGTCGTGCGGCGAGCCGGCCGCTGCGGCCTCGCCCGCGCGCTTGGCGCCCAGCTTGCTGAGCGAGCCCACGCGCACGCCCAGCAGGCGCAGGCGGCGGTCGAGCGGAACGCGCTTCAGGCACAGGCCCGCCACGCGGCGGATGGTGGCGGCGTCGTGCGTGGGCTGGGCGATGGTGGTGTCGCGCGTGACGATGCGGAAGTCGTCGAAGCGCAGCTTGATGCCGATGGTCTTGCCCTGGTAGCCCTTGCGCTGCAGGTCGGCCGCCAGGCTTTCAGCCAGCCCGGTGAAGATGGCCCCCAGCTCGGCCTTGTCGCGCACGGCGTGCAGGTCGCGCCCGAAGGTGGTCTCGCGGCTCATGCTCACCGGCTCGCTTTCGGTCACCACCAGGCGCTCGTCGCATCCCCACGCGGCGTCGTGCAGCCAGGCGCCGCAGCTCTTGCCGAAGTGCCCGGCCAGCCACGCGCGCTCGCGCGCCGCCAGCTCGCCGATGGTGCGGATGCCGTGGCCCTGCAGTCTGGCGTCGGCCTTCGGGCCGATGCCGTTGATCTTGCGGCAGGGCAGAGGCCAGATCAGGCGTTCGACGTCGTGCCCGAAGACGATGCTGATGCCATTGGGTTTGTCGAATTCGCTCGCCATCTTGGCGACGAGCTTGTTGGGCGCCACGCCGATCGAGCAGCCCAGGCCGGTGGCGTCCAGGATGCTCTTCTGGATCAGCCGCGCCAGCACCCGCCCGCCCTCGCGCTGGCCGCCCGGCACCTCGGTGAAGTCGATGTACACCTCGTCCACGCCGCGGTCTTCCATCACCGGCGCGATCTCGCGGATGACGCGCTTGAACTCGCGCGAATAGCGCCGGTATTCGCTGAAATCCACCGGCAGCAGGATGGCCTGCGGGCACAGCTTGGCGGCCTTCATCAACCCCATGGCCGAGCCCACGCCGAACTGGCGCGCCGGGTAGGTGGCGGTGGTGATGACGCCGCGTCCCACGTAGTCCCGCAGCAGCGGGAACGCCCCGACCGGGATGTCGGCGCGCGTGGCACCCTCGGGCAGCGCCGCCAGGAGGCCATCCATGCGCGCGGCGCCGGCGCCGATGACCATCGGCAGGCCCTTGAGCTGCGGATAGCGCAGCCATTCGACGGACGCGTAAAAGGCGTCCATGTCGAGGTGCGCGATGCGGCGGATGGGGGTGGGCACGGGGCGAGCTTAGCGCCTCCAACCCCACCAACAATTCAAACGCCGACCCCGCCCGCCGCCCCATGCCGCCAGCGCCGCAATCCCGGTGACAATACGCGGCTCACGCCGCGCCGCTCGGGCGCGCCCGCATCCGCCGTACATCCTCCGCAGCATGTTCCCCTTCTCCCGCGACCCCAAAGACCCCCAGCCCACCGCCCCGGCCCCCACGCCCCAGGCGCCCGAGGCCCATCCGCTCGACGCCCTGACCGGCGGCGTGTTCTCCGCCGCCACCTCGGGCGAGCGTGCCCAGCGCGTGCGCGACTGGCTGGCCACCGGGCCCGCCGCCGAGCAGATGCAGGCCGTCTACAAGGAGCTGTCCGCCAAGGACAAGGGCGCCGCCAAGGCGCTGCGCGAAAAGCTCGACGAACTGCGCCGCGCCAAGGACCAGGAAGCCGTCGCCGCCGAGTGGCAGGCCAAGGCCCAGGCGCTGCTGGACGCCGCGCGCCTGAACATCGCCGACGCCCTGGCCTGGCAGCGCGACGCCGCCAAGGCCGGCGCGCCGCTGTCGCGCGAGCCATTGGCCGGTCTGCGCGTGCAACTGGTCGAGCGCATCAAGACCGTCGAGGACCTGCAACAACGCGTGATGGTGCAGCGCGAGGCCGCCGCGCTGCTGGCCCAGCGCATTGAGCTGCTGTCCACCAAGCCCTGGGCCGAGGCTCAGGCGCAGCAGGCTCCGCTGGCCGCCGACCTGGCCCACTGGCGCGAACAGGCCCAGGCGCTGCAGGCAGACGCGCAATGGCCCAGCGTGGACCTGCGCTACCCGCCGCAGATCGAGGCCGCGCAAGCCCAGCTCGAAGCGGTATGGAGTGCCTTCACCCCCGCGCTGGCCCAGGCCGTGGCCGCCGCCCTGGATGCCGCCGCGCCGCTGCCGCCCGTGCCCGTGTGGGCCGAAGAGCTGCGCGCCGCGCGCGGCGAGCCCGCGGGCGAGGGCGCCGCCGCGCCTGCCGCCGACAAGCCCGCCAGGCCCCGAATCGACCCCGAGCAGCGCGCCGCCGCCGCCAAGGCTGTCGAAGCCGGCGTGATGCTGCTGGAGCAGGCCGTCGCCGCCGGCCACACGAAGAACACGCACAGCGCCACCCAGGCGCTGCGCCAGTCGCTCAAGGCCCACGGCCGCTTGATCGACGACGCGCTGGAAGCGCGCGTGCACGCCACCCTGGTCTCCGCCGGCGAGCTGGAAGGCTGGCAACGCTGGAGCGCCGACAAGCTGCGCGAGCAGCTCGTCGCCCGGGCCGAGGCACTGCTCGTCCAGCGCAAGGCCAAGGGCGCCCCCGTGCCCCAGGGCGCGCCGGCCGATGCGCCCGAGGCGGCCGAGCCTGAAGCCGCCGTGGATGACGCGGCCGTTGCTGAAGCGCCCGTCTCCGACACGTCGGATACTCCTGAAATCATAGCTGAAAGCGTAGAATTGGCGCTGGCTGAAGGCCAAAAAGAAACTGAGACTACATTCAACGTCGCCCCCGTCCTCGCGCCGGCGCCGACGCCGGAGGCAGGCGTCGAAACCATCCCCGCCATGGGCGGACGCAAGCTGCAGGAATCCCTCCGCAAGCTGCGCGAGGAATGGAAGGCCGCCGACCAGGGCGGCGCGCCCAACCACGCGCTGTGGAAGCGCTTCGACCGCGCCTGCAACGCCGCGCACAAATTCGTCGACGCCTGGCTCGACAAGGTGCGCGCCGACGCCGCCGAGCACCGCGCCCAGCGCCTGGCCCTGATCGAGGACGTCAAGGCCTGGGGCGCCGCCCACGCGCAGCCCGAAGGCGGCGCCGACTGGAAGGCCTTCAACCGCCAGATCCACCAGTTCTCCGAACGCTGGCGCAACGCCGGCCACCTGTCCGAGAAAGCCTACGCCGACCTGCAGCCCCAGTGGAAGGCCGCCATCCACGCCGCCGCCGCGCCGCTGGAAGCCGAGCAGAAGGCCAGCACCGCGCGCCGCCAGGCCCTCATCGCCGAGGCCGACGCCCTGGGCGCCGCGCCCATGCTGCGCATCGACGCCGTCCGCCAACTGCAGCAGCGCTGGCAGGCCGAGGCCCAGACCGTGCCCCTGGACCGCAAGCACGAGCAGAAGCTGTGGGACGCCTTCCGCAAGCCCATCGACGACGCCTTCAACCGCAAGAGCGCCGAGCGCGAGAAGCAGCAGGCCGCCATGAGCGTGCACGACAAGGCCGTGCTCGACGCCGCCAAGGCGCTGGAGGCCGCCAACGCCAGCGGCGACGCCCAGCGCATCCGCGCCGCCATGGCGCAGCTCGACGCCGCCACCCGCGGCCAGGCCGCCGCCGCGTCCGGTTCTGAAGAAAAACAGGCTCCGGCCAGCGCCGATACTGCGCCATCAGCTCCTGAATCAGGAGCATCCGAGGCCGCCCAGGCCGCTGAAGGCGATGCTGGCGAGGGTGACGGCGCCGCCCCGGCGCCCGCGCCCGCCGCGCCTTCCAAACCCGCCAAGCCGCTCATCGCCATGCGCGGCGACGACCGCCCCGGCGCCCGCAAGTCCGAGCCCGCCCCCGCCCGCGGCGGCAAGTTTGGCGACCGCGCCGGCGGGCGACCGGGCGGCCCCGGTGGCCGTGACGGCCGCCCCGGCGGTTTTGGCGGCCGCGACGCGCGTGGCGGCGGCGACCGTTTTGGTGATCGCAACGACCGCTTCCCGCGCGAAGACCGCGGCCCGCGCCTGGGTGACGCCGCCTTCCGCGCCCAGCGCGACGCCGTCGAGCA
Source organism: Ottowia sp. (assembly GCF_016703145.1). Taxonomy (GTDB): domain Bacteria; phylum Pseudomonadota; class Gammaproteobacteria; order Burkholderiales; family Burkholderiaceae_C; genus Ottowia. The sequence goes on from NZ_JADJCO010000003.1 coordinate 1,713,955, forward strand.
CGCCGAGGCCGCCCTGCGCAAGCTGGCCGCCCAGGCCCACGGCGAGGCCCTGACGCAACTGCTGACCGCCTGGCAGCAGCGCCAGCCCGACCAGGTGCCCAGCGTGCAGGAGTTGGGCCGCGCCGTCACCCCGGCCGTGCGCGGCGCCTGGACCCAGGCCCTCGGTGCCAGCGCTGGCGGCAACGCCGGCAAATCCGCCGAAGCCCTCCTGCGCCTGGAAATGGCCGCCGAGGTGCCCACTCCAGCCGAGCACATCAACGCCCGCCGCGCCCTGCAACTGCAACTGCTCACCCGCCGCAACGACCCCGCGCCCGCGCAAACCTGGGGCCAGGACGCGGCCGCCGTGCTGGCGGCCGGCTACGACGAGACCGGCGCGCGGCGGTTGCAGAATGCGTTGAAGGCGTTGCTGCGGAAGGGGTGAGAGAAGGGGCGGATGAAAAATTTCATCTGACCCCGTTTGCGCCCCGTTTGCGCCAATCTGACCCCGTTTGCGCCATTGCGCTCCATTTGCACACACCCGATTTGCGCCCCATTTGCGCCTTTGCGCCCCGCAAATTCGCCAAACCCCAGGAGATCTCTCATGCAAGCTGCAGTGCTTCACAGTTTCGGCCCCACCCTCAGCGTGGAAGACGTGCCCCGCCCGGCCCCCAAGCCGGATGAGGTGCTGATCCAGGTCGAGGTCTGCGGCGTCTGCCATTCGGACCTGCATGTGGCCGAAGGCGACCAGCCGGCACTGAAAGCCGCCACCAAGGCGGACCTGATCCCCGGCCATGAGGTGGTGGGCCGCGTGGTGGAGCGCGGTGCCAACGTGACGCATCTGGCGGTGGGCGACCGCGTCGGCGTCGCCTGGAACCATGCCACTTGCGGCGCCTGCGAGCCCTGCCTGGAGGGCCGCGAAAACCTCTGTCGGCGCGCGGTGATCACCGGTGTGATGGTCGATGGCGGTTTTGCCGACTACATGACGGCGCGTGCCAGCCACGCGCTGCCGATTCCAGATGCCCTCAGCTCTGAAGAAGCCGCGCCGCTGTTCTGCGCCGGGCTGACGGTCTACCGCGCATTGAAAAATGCGGGCGTCGGCCCGGGCCAGCGTGTGGCGGTGTTTGGTGTCGGCGGCCTGGGCCATCTGGCGGTGCAGATCGCCCGTGCCTGGGGCGCCGAGGTGATCGCGCTGGACCTGGACGACAGCAAACTGGCGCTGGCCCGCGAGCTGGGCGCGGCACAAACGCTGAACGCCGCGGATGCCGGCGGCATCAAGGCACTGCGCAAGCAGGGCGGCGTGCATGTGGCGGTGGTCACGTCGGCAGCCAAGGCGGCGTATGACACGGCGTTCACTTGCCTGCGCCCGGGCGGCACGTTGTCGGTGGTGGGCTTGCCTGCCGAGCCCTTGACCTTCCCGGCGCTGTCGCTGGTGGGCATCGAGGCGCGCGTGGTGGGCTCATCGGTGGGCACGCGCGACGACATGCGCGCGGTGCTGGCGCTGGCCGCCGAGGGCAAATTGCGCTGCATCACCGAGACGCAGCCGCTGGACCAGGTGAACCAGGTGTTTGAACGCATGCGGCGCGGCCAGATCACCGGCCGCGTGGTGCTGCGCTGCTGCAGCGGGGCACACACCACGCACTGACGCAGGCCGACGCGCACGGCCCGGCGCTGGTGGTCAGAACACCTCGGTATCGACCTCGATGCTGGACTGCGCGTTGTAGCGTTTACCGGTCACCGTCTGCTCGTTGATCAGCGGAAACTGGCGGAAATTGGGAAATTTGGGGGTGGATGACAATTCCAGCCCACGTCCTGGGGTGGCCTACGACAATGCCAACTCGCGGCGCATGCAGAAAGCGTTGGAGGCCCTGCTCGGGCAGGCGTGAAGCCTTCACAATTTTTCACTTTCGAAAGAGTTGTCCCATGCACATCGATCTCACCAGTAAAACCGCCCTCGTCACCGGCTCCACCCTGGGCATCGGCCTGGCCACGGCCAAAGCGTTGGCCGGCAGCGGCGCGGCCGTCATCGTCAACGGCCGCACGCAGCAGGCGGTCGATCAGGCCGTGGCGGCGGTGCGCGCCGCCGCGCCGAGCGCCACCGTGCAGGGCTTCGCGGCCGACCTGGGCACGGCCGAGGGCTGCGCCGCGCTGGTGGCCGCGCACCCGGCGGTGGACGTGCTGGTCAACAACCTGGGCATCTACGCCCCGCAGGATTTCTTCGAGGCGCCCGACGAGGTGTGGCAGCGCCACTTCGACGTCAACGTGATGTCGGGCGTGCGCCTGGCGCGCGCCTACATGCCGGGCATGGTGGCGCGGGGCTGGGGCCGCGTGGTGTTCGTGGCGTCGGAGTCGGGCTTCAACATCCCGCCCAACATGGTGCACTACGGCATGAGCAAGACCGCGCAGATCGCCATTGCGCGCGGTCTGGCCAAGCGGGTGGCCGGCAGTGGGGTGACGGTGAACTCGGTGCTGCCCGGCCCCACGCTGTCGGAGGGCGTGGCCGAGGTGCTGGCCCCGGCGGTGCGCAAAACCGGCCAGTCCATCGACGAGGTGGGCACCGCCTTCGTGCGCCGGCAGCGCCCTTCCTCGATCATCGGCCGCCTGGCCACCGTGGACGAGGTGGCGGCCATGATCGTCTATGCCTGTTCGCCGCAGGCGTCGGCCACCACGGGGGCTGCGCTGCGGGTGGATGGCGGCGTGGTGGACAGCCTTTGACGCTGAAGCGTGGCCTTCGTCAGTGCGCGGTGGCGCACGGACGGCATCGGTTGCGGTCGCTAGAACGGCACTCCGCCCACCACGCGTTGAAGGAGAGATGCCATGGCGAAGCTGGAGCAACTGGAACTGGACGCGCGCCGCGCCCAGTTGGTGTCCGACGTCAAAGCCCTGGTCGACAAATACCGTGCCATCTTCGGATGGGATGTGCCCGACATCGATGACGGCTGCGCGGACACGCTGATCCTTGCCGCGATACGCCAGGCCCTGAACCGCATCGAGCAGGCACAGGCGGATGCCGCGCCGCGATAGAGGCCGCCTACGGGCAACCCGCCTCGGGCGGCTATGGATAGCGCACCCTTGAAGCCCGCTTCAGGGTCAGGATTTCCCGATGAGGTTCGGTGGGGGGCGGTGCGGTCGTCCCGGCACGGTCCTTCGCGAGGAGGATGCGCGGCGCCACGCCTTTCGGAGGCGCGGTGAAGCCGGCGTTTTGTTTCGCGAGCATTTTCGGGTCGCGTTCGTTTTGCGAGGGGGGCGTCATGGCTTTCTCCAGTGGACTCTTGCTGCTTGCAGCGTAGACCGGTGCCTGCCGGGGGTCGGTGCGATGGCGAACATTGCGCGTTCGAAAGGGGGCCGGTTGCACGGGGCCAGCCTCCTGGCCCTCGGCGCCGGTTCCCCGGTGCGCGGGATGGGCTGTGCGCTCCGGCGCAAGAGGAACGACGAAGCAACTGTGCGCGGGCAGGTCTCGCCAGCGCAGGCGCTCGCCCACGCGCAGCAGCCGCGCGCCCGAGGCGGCCCACCTGTCCAGCGCCATGGCTGGGCTGGCCCGCACCAGGATGAACCGCATGGAGCGGCCGTCGCGCGTCAGCGTCAACTCGGCTTCGGGCCAGTGGGCGGGCAGGCAGGGCGTGAAGAACAGCTCCTCGGCCCCCAGGTGCAGCCCCAGGATGGACTCCACGGCGGCGCGGTGCATCCAGCCCGCCGCGCCGGTGTACCAGCTCCAGCCGCCGCGCCCCGCGTCGGGCGGCTGGCTGTAGACGTCGCCTGCCATCACGTAGGGCTCGATCTGGTAATGCCGGCCCCATTCGGGGTGGCTGGCCCGGTGGGCCGCGCTCAGGTAGGTGAAGTAGCGGTAGGGCGTGTCGGTGGCCTGGGCGGCGCCTGGGTGCGGCGCTGGCTGGCGAACCGCCAGCGCCGCCGCCGCCATGAGCGCCCACACGCCGGCATGGGTGTACTGGCCGCCGTTCTCGCGCACGCCGGGCGGGTAGGCCTGGATGTAGCCGGCGCTGGGCACGGCGTGCACCAGGGGCGGCGCCAGCAACTGGATCAGCCCCAGGTCCGGCCGGACCAGATGCGCCTCGACCGCCTCCATGGCCATGGCCTGGCGGGCGGACCAGTCCGGCGTGGAGAGCACGGACCACGCCTGCGCGATCAGGTCGATGCGCGCTTCGGGCTGGCTGGCCGATCCCAGCGGGCTGCCGTCGTCGAAGAAGGCGCGCTTGAACCACTGCCCGTCCCAGGCCGCGCCCTGCAGCGCCTGGCGCCAGCCCTGCCGCGCGGCTTGCCACCGCGCGGCGCGGGTGGCGTCGCCAGCGCTGCGCGCCAGCGGTATCCAGTCGCTGACGATGGCGCACAGGAACCAGGCTAGCCACACCGATTCGCCCTTGCCTTCATGGCCCACCCGGTTCATGCCGTCGTTCCAGTCGCCCGTGCCGATCAGGGGCAGGCCGTGCGCGCCCACGGCCAGGCTGCGGTCGATGGCACGCGCGGCGTGCTCGTACACCGAGGCCGAGATTTCGCTGACCTGGGGCGTCCGTAGACGTCCTCGACGCCGTCGGGCAGGGGCGCGGCATCGAGGAACGGCACGTCCTCGCGCAGGATGGCCGGGTCGCCCGTGGCATGCAGGTAGTGCGCGCAGGCGAAGGGCAGCCACAGCAGATCGTCGGAGAAGCGGGTGCGCACGCCCGCGCCGCCCGGCGCATGCCACCAGTGCTGCACGTCGCCCTCCTGGAACTGGCGCGAGGCGCACAGCAGGATCTGCGCGCGCAGCAGCGAGGGATCCGCCCAGGCGAAGGCCATGGCATCCTGCAGCTGGTCGCGGTAGCCGGTCGCGCCGCCGGCCTGGTAGAAGCCCGCCTTGGCCCACAGCCGCGAGGACTGGGTCTGGTACAGCAGCCAGCGGTTCACCATCACGTCCAGCAGCGGGTCGGGCGTGCGGACCTGGGTGGCGCCGAGCAGCGAGTCCCAGTACCGGCGGACGGCTTGCTCGCGCTGGGTGGCGGGTACGGGGGCGGCTTGCGCCATCAGCGCCCGCGCGGCCTCGGGGCTGGGCGCGTAGCCGATCAGGTAGACCTGCTCGATGGTCGCGCCGGGGCGCAGCGTGGCGAGGCGCGACAGCGCCGCGCAGGGGTCCAGCCCGTAGCCGCCGCGCTGGCCCAGCAGGGCCGGGAGCTGCAACTGCCCCTGGGTGTCGAAGAACGCGCTGCGGTCGCAGGTCCAGTCCAGGCTGTCGTGGCTTCTGTCGCTCGCATGGCCGTGGGCTTCGCAGAAGAAGGCCGTTCCACCGCCCAAGCCGGCCGCGGCCTCGGTCTGGGTGCACAGCAGCCCCTCCAGCCCCTGGGCGGGCGGATGGGCCAGGCAAGGCGCGGTTGCCACCGTCGCGCGGTCCGCGCGCTTTTCCCCCATCATCCACTCGACCATGCCGACGATGCGCAGGTGCGCCTTGCGCGTGCCGTGGTTGGTGACCGTGATGCGCACCTGTTTCACCGCGGTCTCGATGTCCACGCACCAGCGCACCGAGACTCCCAGGTCGCCGCGCCGGTGGCTGATGCCGGTGAAGCCCTGGCCGTGCACGATGCGGTACGTCGCGCCAGCCTCGCCCCAGGCGGAGGGCGTGACGCTCCAGACGTCCTGCGTGCGCCGGTCCTGCAGCAGGAACCATTCGACGGGCGTGTCGGCCACGGGGTCGTTGCGCCATGCCGTGAGCTGGTTCAGCCGGCTGTTCAGCGCCCAGGTGTTGCCGCCGCCGCTGTCGGAGATCTGGCTGCCGAAGCCGGGGTTGGCCAACACGTTGACCCAGGGCCTGGCCGGGCGCAGGGCGGGCCCCACGTCGAACTGGAAGTCGCCCGTGTCCGTGGAGAACGCGCCCGTCGGCGCCCGGGCCGCGCTGCCCAGGCTGCGGCGAACACCCACCTGGCGCGGCGGCGCATCGGCGCGCAGCGGGCCCGACCGGGCCGCGTGGCGGTCGCTCCAGGCCTTGACCTGGTGCGACAGGGCGCGGCCATCGGCGTGCAGCCATGCGCACGCCAGGCGTTGCAGGTTGGCCAGTTGCTCGGGGGTGATCTCGGCCGGGCGGAAGACGTGCAGGCCCGCCACCGCCGGCCCCGGGCGGGCCTTGCGGTCCGTCTCGTGCTGGTCGCACAGCAGGTTCAGTTCCTGCTGCACGGGCATGTGGTACGAATGGGCTTCGCTGCTGAGCACGACCACGTCGCACCCCACGCCGCCACGCGACCATTCGCACAAGGCCTGCACCAGGATGCGCAGCAGGCCCAGGCCCTGCGGCGCGCCCGCGCTCACCAGGATCAGGGGCCGGTCGCCGGAAACGCCCAGCGGCCACAGCACCCGCCGGTCATGGGCCTGGGCCGCGCCCGGCGCGCTCGCCGCGCTTTTCAAGGCGGCCTTGGGCAGGGTGAAGACCAGGGCGGTGGTCAGCAGTTGCAGGGCGGGGAGGTGTTCCGGCCCGGGGCGGTGCGGCGCCGCCTGGCCCTGCGCCAGCGTCGCGGACATCACCGAGGCGCGCTCCACGTAGCTGGGCTGGCGGTACTTGTCCACCACCGCCATGAGCGTGGCTTCGGAGTCGCATGCGGCGGTGGCGAAGGTCACGCTCACCTGCTGCCCTGGGGCAATGCGCAGCCGCGCGCCCAGGACCGCCACGGGATCCAGGTGGGTGTCCAGCGCCGCCGCCTGGCCGGGCACGGGCGCCAGGCTGGCCAGCGGCTGGCTCGGCGCATGGCCGCGCCCCAGCCACTGGCTGCGGTCGGTCTGGCAGCGCAGGCCCAGGATCTCGCCGCTCGCATGGGCCAGGAAATGCGCGGCGCGCAGGGTGCCGTCGCCAGCCAGCCGGGGCACCCTTTCGAAGCACAGGGCCTGCTGGTCGGGGCGCCAGTCCGCCTTGACGAACATGTTGGAGAAGGCGGGATGCGCCTCGTCCGCCGCGGCGCTCGTCAAGGTCACCTCGAAGGCCGAGATCAGCTCCAGCTCGATGGTCTGCGGGCCCAGGTTGTTCAGCACCACCTTGCGGAACTCGATGTCGTCCTCGGGGCTGACCCAGACCGTGGTGCGCGCGCGCAGGCCGGGCCAGTGCGCCTCGAAGCACACGCGGTCCTGCTGGAAGGTGCTCTGGTAGGTGGCCGCCGGGTCGGGCGCCGGGTGGCGCGTCACCGAGACCGGCGTGGCATGGCGCTTGAGCCGCAGGTACACGAAGCTGCCGCAGGCATCGCGCAATACGTCATCCCGCCAGCGCGTGATGCCGGCCGCGCCCAGGCGGCTCCAGCCGGCGCCGTTCGCGCGCAGGGTGACGCTGTAGCGCCCGTTGGACAGCAGGTGGGTGGGCTCCAGGGCCTGCGCGCCCGGGATCACGGTGCGGGTGGAATGCCCGCGCCGCTTGTGCGGGGACTGCGGCGGCGCCCCCAGCGCCGGCGGGGTGCGCAGCCTGGAGAGCTCGCGCGGAACGCGCTCCTGCAGCAGCGATGAGACCGCCTCGATGCCGGGGTGGCCCATCATCCAGCGCTGCGCCACGCCCCGCAGCAGCACGTTGGCCAGCGCCACGATGGTCATGCCCTGGTGGTGCGCCATGTAGGTGCTGACCCGCGTGAAGGCTTCGCCGTGGGTCTGCCGCCCGGGCGTGAAGTCCAGCGCGTCGAGAAAGCCGTAGCGCCCGCGCGCCGAGAGGGCCGCCAGGGCGCGGAAGTTCTGGCAGGCGGCCTGCACGTCCACCTGGCACGCCAGGGCCGTGGCGTAGGGGGCGATCACCTTCTCGGCCGCCGGCGTGCGGCGCAGCGCCAGGCGCGGCACCCCCTGCGGCGCGTACTGGTACGCCAGCGTCTGGTCCCGCCCCGCATAGGCGCTTTCCGAAATGCCCCAGGGCATGCCGTGCCCGCCGACGAAGGCCATCTGCTCCCGCAGCGCCGAGCGGTTGGCCTCGTCCAGTGCGCCGCCCGGGGGTTCGGCGATGACCAGCAACGGCATGAGGTACTCGAACATCGAGCCCGACCACGACCGCAGCACGGCGCTGCGGCCACTGGCGAAGAACGGCCGCCCCAGCGCCTTCCAGTGCCGCACGGGCACATCGCCCTTGGTGATGGCGAGCAGGCTGGTGGTGCGCGACTCCGACGCCAGCAGGTCGTAGAACGAGGTGTCGAGCTGCTGCTCTTCCAGCCGGTAGCCGATGTGCAGCAGATGGCGCTTGGCGTGGAACAGGAAGCCGAAATCCGCCTCCCAGGCCAACTGCTCCAGCGCGCGGGCCAGCGCCAGCAACCGCTGCGTGATGAGGGGGCCGTCGCCGGCCCCGATGGCCGCGCTGTCCAGGGCCGCCGACTGCACCGTGGCCAGGTGGTCGGCCAGGAGCCACTGCAGCCCGTCGTGGGCGCGTGCCTCGCCGTCCGCCGGCATGGGGGGCTCGGGCGGTGCCTGGGCGCTCAGTTCGGCCGCGGCGCCGTGCAGCAGGGCGTAGAAAGCGGCGCGGCCGGGCAGGTCCTGCGGGGAGGGCAGTTCGGCGTCCAGCAGCCGGCCGGTGGCGGTCTGGTGCGGCGGGTGGTGCAGCAGGCCATGGATGCCGGCCCGCAGCGGCGCCAGCCGCGCCCGCGAGGCGTGCATCGCCCGCAGCGCCGCGTGCTGGTCGAGCGGGTCGCGGGCCAGCGCGGCGCAGGCCTGGGACACCGCGAGCAGATGGGCGCTCAGGTTGCCGCTGTCCACGGTCGAGACGTAGCGCGGGTGCAGGGGCTGCAGGGTCTCGGTGTCGTACCAGTTCAGGAAATGCCCCCGGTGGCGCTCCATTTTCTGCAACGTGCCAAGCGTGGCCTCCAGGCGCGCCAGCAGCTCGAAGCTGCCGATCCAGCCGAACTGCCGCGCGCAGGCGGCGCTGAGCAGGTAGAGCCCGATGTTGGTGGGCGAGGTGCGGTGGGCGATGGCCTCGAACGGCGCGGTCTGCAGGTTGTCGGGCGGCAGGTGGTGGTCGCCCGGGCCCACGCAGCGCTCGAACAGGCGCCAGGTGTCGCGCGCGATGCCCTCCAGCAGCACGCGGTCGTCCGGGGCCGGCGCGGGGCGATGGGCGTGCTGCCAGGGTCTGTTGCAGAGCCACACCAGCACCGGGCTGCAGGCCCAGACCGCGAGCACGCACAGGGCCAGGGGTGTGATGGGGGTTGGCAGCGCCCACAGCCCCGCCAGCAGCGCCAGCGCGCTCAACGAGGCGGCCCGATGCCGGGCCAGCGCGGGCGCCAGGCCCGGCTTGAGGGCGGCGTGGGCGGATTCGGCGGTCGTCCACTCCAGCAGATGCCGTTGGCTCAGCAGCATGCGGTACGCCGTGCGGGCGATCGCGTCGGCATGCAGCAGGGCCTGCGGCAGCAGTTGGGCCAGGTACCAGGCGCCACCCAGCACGGCGCGCAGCAGATCCCTGCCGCCGGCAATGGCAAAGCGCGCGCCCACCGACCGGGCGCGGCGCGGCAGCAGGCCGGCGAGGCTGCCGACCACCGGCCCGGTGGCATAGGCCATCGCCGTCAGCGCCAGCGCCATCGGCAGCGCCAGGCCATGCCCGGCCATGGCGGCGACGATCAAAACCAGCGATGCCGGCGCCACCAGGGAGCGGCGCAGGTTGTCGAACAGCTTCCAGCGGCTGACGGGGGAAAGCCCCCAGCGCCGGTGGTGCCAGAGCATCGGCAGCAGTTGCCAGTCCCCGCGGGTCCAGCGGTGCTGGCGCGCGGCGTCGGTGTCGCTGTGCGGCGGGTCCGCCTCGATCACGGCCACGTCGGACACCACCGCGCAGCGCACCAGCGCGCCCTCCAGCAGGTCGTGGCTGAGCACGCGCTCGTGCGGCAGGCGCTCGCCCAGCACGGCGTGCAGGGCGGCCACGTGCAGCAGCCCCTTGCCGATGAAGCTGCCTTCGCCGAAGAAGTCCTGGTACACGTCCGACGTCGCGGCGCTGTAGGGGTCGATGCCCTGCTGCCCCGCGAACAGCCACTGCCACGGCGAACGGGCGCCCGCCCGGGGCAGGGGCGCCACCACGCGCGGCTGCAGGATGCCGTAGCCCTGCGTCACCGTGCGGCCCGTGCCGTCCAGCCGGGGCTGGTTGTCCGGGTGCTCCGCCACGCCCACCAGGGCGCGCAACTGGCCGGGAGGCAGTTCGGTGTCGCTGTCGAGCGTCAGGACGTAGCGCGTGTCCGGCGCCGCCTGCGACAGCGCCGCCATGTCCATGAACGGCCCCGGCACGCCCGTGGCCAGCGTGGCAACCAGTTGTTCGAGCTTGCCCCGCTTGCGCTCCCACCCGATCCATTGGCGCTGGGTGGCGCTGTATACGCGGGCGCGGTGCAGCAGCAGGAAGCGCGGCGCGGCGCCGGGCGCCGGAGGGTGCCGCGCATTCAGCGCCTGCAGCAGCTCTTGCGCGTGCGCCAGCAGGGCTGCGTCTTCCGGCAGGCTCTCGGCGTCCGCATCGGCCCAGTCGCTGAGCAGGGCGAACTGGGCGCTGGCCTCCGGGTTGGCCAGGTAGTGCAGGTGCAGGCGGTGCACCAGTTGCGCGACCGTGGCGCGGCTGCCGAGCAGCGCCGGAATCACGACCATCGTGCGCGCCGACGGCGGGATGCCGTGCTTGAGCAGAAACCGCGCAAGATGCGCCGGCGTGGCCGATTCGGAGATCAGGCGGTTGACCAGGGCAATCACCGCCTCGGACGCCGGGAACGCCATCAGCAGCCCCAGCAGGCCGAGGGCCGCGTAGCCCTGCTGCGTCAGCGCGCCGCCCGACAGATGGAGCAGCCCGGCCACGAGCGCCAGCGTGCCGGCCAGGATGGCCCCCATGTAAGTGGCCGTGCGGGGGAGCGCCGGCAGCGCATGCCCCAGGTCCGCGAGGCGCCGCCGCGCGCCCAGCGCGTGCTCCAGTTGCGCGCGCCCCGCGCCATGGAGCCAGTACCCCGCCTGGGCGGCGGAGCCCTGCGCGCCGGACATGAAGCGGATCAGCGTCTGCGCCACGGCGGATTCGCTCTGCCCCTTGCAGCGCGCGGTGAGGCGCTCGATGCCGTGCAGCGTGGTGTTGCGGCTGGCATCGTCCTCGGCGACGAACACCGGCGACGCCTGCATCACGCGCATGGTCCGGCTGGTGTGGGCCACGATGCTGGGCCAGTCGCTGGCCCCGATCAGCCGCAGGGAAGCCACGGCATTGCCCACGCTCAGGTGGTCCGCGGCGTGGTCGGCGTGCTGCTGCACCTGGAGGGACGGCAGGTCGGGAATGGCTTCCTGGAGCCAACGGTCCACCGCCGGGTGCGAACCGCCGGAGCCGCCCCGGTGCCCCATCAGCACCTGGGCCAGATGGGCCAGGAAGACCTGCCCCACGCCGCGCGCATCCATCAGGCGCTGCATGGCCTGAAGCTCGTCCAGCGCCAGGGGATGGGCGCGGTCGGCGCACAGCACCGCCAGTTCCCGCGCGGCCCCGTGGCTGGCGATCCGGTCGGCCAGGCGCCGCAGGTTCTCCACCAGCACCACCCGCAGCGTGGTGGGCAGCGCGCAGAGCTCGCCCTGGCTGAGCTCGCCGCCCTCCTGGTAGGCGTTGAGAAAGCAGGTCAGCAGGTCTTCGTCGAAGGCGCTGTCGGTATGCGCCACGAAAGCCCAGGCCACGTGGTAGATGCGCGGCAGCCCGACGAGGGACTCGGCCTGCAGGACGGGCAGGGTGCGGTAGTAGCGCGTGGGCAGGCCCTCGCCGATTTCCCTCAGTTGATCCTCGATCAGCGAAAAATTGTCCAGCAGCCACTCGGAGCCCGGGCCGACTTCATGCCCGTCCTGGGTGAGTTCTGCGATGTAGCGGAACGACGTGCGCAGCGACCGCAGGTTGCCTTGCAGGCGCGGATGGAACGTGGCCTGCCCGAACCGGGCCTTGCCCACGCGGTGCGAACCGTTCAGGCTGAGCCCGTACCGTTCGAAGCCCGCGCAGCCGAACAGCTCGGCCCTGAACGGCCCGAGGGTGGGGCCGCTGCGGGTATCCAGTACACGATCGAGCTGTGGGGGTACCCAGGTCCATCGGCGTCGCAGTCCCATGGGTTTTCCGTGCATCGGGTGCTACAGCACCAGCCACGCCGTGCCGGCCACCAGCGCGATCAGCAGGGTCGCCGTGAGGGCGCGCTCCGCCAGCAGGCGGTGGCATCTGGACAGGCCGGTCCACGCCGCCCGCAACGGGCCCCGCAAAGCGCCGCAGTGGGCCAGGTGCTGGCCGAGCATCAGGCGCTCGGCGCGGGGGGTTCTGTCGGGATGGCCCAGCGACGAAGTGTCCCAACTGGGAACGAGGGAAGAGAAACTGGACATGAACGGACTCCTTGCGCAGCCCGCGGATCGGCAGATCCATGGGCCATGGCCCCTTGTACGGGCGCGCCGGGCAGGCGTCTGTGCGCAAGCGAACAAAGTCCGCGCGGCGGCGGGTCCACGCCCTGGGCCCTTCAGCCGCCTCGGTGCGCAAGCGCACAGACCGGCGCGTCGTCCGGGCGTAGTCTGGGTTTCATCTGGTCCATTGCCCGCTCAGGATGTTTTACGGGCCGACCCTTCGTCAAGAGACATCCGTCTGTGCGTGGAATCCATTCCACGCTTCCTCAAAGAGGTACCTCCATGAAAACGATCAAGCTCAGCGCAGCCCTCCTGGCAGCAACCCTTCTGGTGGGCTTGAGTGCATGCAGCGGCATGTCGAGACGGGACCGGGACACGGCCATCGGCGCCGGTGTCGGCGCTGTCGGGGGCGCGGTCCTCACCGGCGGCAGCGCGGTGGGCACGGTCGGTGGAGCCGCGGTGGGCGGCGTGATCGGCAACCAGGTCGGCAAGGACAGATAAGCCATCCCGGCCGGGTGACTCTAGTTCGCCGTGCCATGGGGCAGCAGGCGACCGTATTCCTCCCTGACCACCGCATAGCACTCACAGGTCCGCTGTTCAAGCCCCTCGCGGTCCAGCACGGTGATGTGTCCGCGCGCGTAGCGGATGAGGCCCGCGCGCTGGAGCTTGAGCGCCGCCTCGGTGACGCCTTCCCGCCTGACGCCCAGCATGTTGGCGATCAGCTCCTGGGTCATGACCAGTTCGTCCCCCTCCAGCCGATCCATGCTCAGCAGCAGCCAGCGGCACAGTTGCTGGTCCAGGGAATGATGGCGATTGCACACCGCGGTCTGGGCCATCTGCGTGATCAGGGCCTGGATGTAGCGCAGCAGCAGGTGCAGCACCGGCCCCGAGCGGGCGAACTCCGCCTTGATGACGTGCGCGCGCATGCGCCAGCCCTTGCCGGCGCTTTGCACCACGGCCCGGCTGGTGGTGGACTCTCCGCCCATGACGATGGCGATCCCCACCACGCCCTCGTTGCCCACGACCGCGATTTCCGCCGAGCCGCCGTCCTCCAGCACATACAGGAGCGACACGATCGCGTCGATCGGGAAATAGACGTGGTTCATGGGGACGCCCGACTCGTACAGCACTTCTCCGAGCGGCATGTCCACCAACTCCAGCTCGCTTTGCCATCGCTTCCACTCCGCATCCGGCAAGGCCGCGAGCAGTTGGTTCTTTTGATGAAGAGGGGTTCGTTCCATGCCGTGTCTTCCAGCGCAGCTTGCCTCATGTCACCCAGTCGGCACGAAAAGCCAGCATAGCCGGGACGCGCGCCGACACCAAGCGGCGGCGGTGCCGCGCCGAACGGGCGCGGCAGTTCACGAGACACCGCCTCCATTTGTTCATGCACAAATGCGGGGGCGACATCGCCCAGCTCTGCTGGCCGCGGTCCGGCATTCACATTGGTTGCGAGTTACCGCCAGCTGGATACCGCCGCATGCACTTCGGCCACGTGCCAGCAGCAGCTTTCACGTCAGGTGCTGGGCCTGTCGGGCCCCACGGCGCAATCAGCAGATTCAACAGGATCGGCGAGGCCAGCCTGATGGAGTGCGGCAGTTCAGCTCGCGTGTATGTCGGGTGAATGCCGTAGCCCCCGGACGACATCGGCGGCCATGGACGCCTTGTTGGAGCGGGTGAAGGGAATCGAACCCTCGTATGAAGCTTGGGAAGCTGCCGTTCTACCATTGAACTACACCCGCTTGAGGCGGCGATTCTAGCCCAGCGGTGTGCAGGTCCGCGGCGGCTTGCCAGCCACTGCGGACGGCGCCTTCGAGCGTGGCGGGGTAAGGGCCATCGACGTAGTCGCCACAGGCGCGCAGGCCGGGAGCGATGGCGAGGGCGGGGCGGGCGAGGGCCGGGGTGCAGGCGAAGGTGGCGCGCTTTTCGGTGAGGGTGAGCAGGGGCTCCACGCGCAGCCCGAGCTGGCGCAGGGCCTGGCGGGTGATGGCGGCTTCGAGGTCGGCGCGCTCGCCGCTGCTGTCGCTGACGACGAAGGCGAGCAGGCCGGTGGGCGGCCCGGGCGGGACGATGGCGTCCCGGTCGAACACGAATTGCGCGGGCGCGTCCGCTGCGCTGCGCAGGGCCACCATGGGGGAGTGCAGCAGCGCTCGGCCGGCGGGTGCCGGCCGCGTCCGCGCATAGACGGTGGTGATGGCGCGGTGCGCCAGCCGCGCCGTGCCCTCGCTCCAGCGGCGCAGTCGATATGCTGCTGAATCAGGAGCATCCAGCGCTGACTGGATCAGAGTTTTCGCCGCATTGGGTGCCGAAGTGGCGATGATCACGCAATCGAACGCCTGCCCTGCCGCGTGCCAGTGCGGCGGCTGCCAGCGCAGCGCGTCGATGCGCTGGCCGGTGAGCACGCGGGCGCCGCGCGCTTCGAGCCAGCGCGCGGCGGCTTCGGGAAACAGCGCGCCCAGGTCGATGCGCGGCAGCAGCAGGTTGGAGCCGCCGCGCGGGCCCAGCAGCGCATCGCGCAGCACGCGCAGGAAGACCTGGCCGCTGGCCTGCGCCATGGGCGTGTTGAGGGCGGAGACGCACAGCGGCTCGATGAATTCGGCAATCAGCCGGGGCGGCAGGTCGGCGCACAGGTCGGCGACGGTGGCGGTGGCGGCGCACGCGAAGCCGGCGCGCCGCCAGCCGGCGGCCGCGCGCAGCAGGGCCAGCTTGTCGCGCCAGGGCCAGCCGCGCGCGGCCAGGATGCCGGCGGCGGCGTCCAGCGGCGCGGGCCAGTCGGGCAGGCGCAGGCCGCTGCCGTCGGGGAATTGCAGGGCCAGCGGCCGGCGCAGCAGCACCTGGGCCGGATCGACGCCGACCGTGCGCATCAGGCGCAGGCTGTCGGTGTAGGCGCCGATGAGGATGTGCTGGCCGTTGTCCACCCGCAGCTCGCGGCCGTCGGGCAGCCTCAGGGGCAGGCCGCGCGCGCGCCCGCCCAGGTGCCGCGCGGCCTCGAACACGGTGACGTGGTGGCTGTCCTGCACGGCGCGCACGGCGGCGGCCAGGCCAGCCCAGCCGGCGCCGACGATGGCGACGCGTGCCGGCGGCGCGGCGGAAGGGTTCATGCGTGGAAAATGGCTTCAGCCCACACGGATACTGCACTAAAAGCTATTGAAAATATAGCTATTTCCACGGTCAGAAACGCCCCAGGGCCTGCATTTTCCACGCCAGCCAGAACTTGCGCAGCGGGGTGAGGGCGATGCGCTGGTGCAGCACCTGGAAGTGCTCGGCCTCGATCTCGCGCAGCAGGGTGCGGTAGATGCTGGCCATCATCAGGCCGGGCTTCTGCGCGCGGCGGTCGGCGGCGGGCAGCAGGGCCAGGGCCTCGTCGTACAGGCGGTGCGCGCGCTCGGCCTGGAAGCGCATCAGCGCGGTGAAGCGGTCGCTGTAGACGCCCTTCAGCACTTCGTGCGCCTTCACGTCGAAGCGCTGCAGCTCGTTGACGGGCAGGTAGATGCGGTCGCGCCGCGCGTCCTCGCCGACGTCGCGGATGATGTTGGTGAGCTGGAAGGCCAGGCCCAGCGTGTGCGCGTAGGCGGTGGTCTGCGGCGCGGTCTGGCCGAAGATGCGGGCCGACACCTCGCCCACCACGCCGGCCACCAAATGGCAGTAGCGCTCCAGTTGCGCGAAGTCGAGGTAGCGCGTCTGCGCCAGGTCCATCTGGCAGCCTTCGATCACGGCCAGCAGGTGGCGCGCCTCGATGCCGAACTCACCCGTCCAGGGCATCAGCGCCTGCATCACGGGATGCGTGGGCTGGCCGGCGTAGGCGCGGCCGACCTCGGTCTGCCACCAGGCCAGCTTGGTGGCGGCCACGCCGGGGTCACGCATCTCGTCCACCACGTCGTCCACCTCGCGGCAGAAGGCGTAGAAGGCCGTGATGGCGGCGCGGCGCGGCGGCGGCAAGAAGAGAAAGGCGTAGTAGAAGCTGCTGCCCGAGGCGGCGGCCTTCTGCTGGACGTAGTCTTGGGGCGTGGTCACGCGCGGATTGTCACATCCGCAGCATGTGCCACAGGATCAGCGGTGCGTCGCGCCGGCCCAGCGCGGGGCGTTGCGCGAGCACGGCGGGGCCGAGCGCGTCGATGCGGTCGAGGATGCGCAGGCCGCCCTGCGCCACGGCGCGCAGCTCCCAGCCCGCGCGGCCGGGCACGCGGTGCACGATTTTCAAGCCTTTTTGCATGGTAGACCGCGCGTGGCTTGCGAGGTGTGCTATTAATTTCGTAGTTTCCGGGTCCGGCCGCAGGGCCGGGAACCGTGACGCTGGATCGGTGATGGCCAATCCGTGCGCGGCGCAGTCGGCCAGCGGCAGGTAGTAGCGGCCGCGCGGGATGTCCACGCTCAGGTCCTGCCAGAAGTTGATGAGCTGCAGCGCGGTGCAGACGGCGTCGCTCTCGGCCAGCGCCTCGGCGCCGCGCACGCCGTACAGGTGCAGCAGCAGCCGGCCGACAGGGTTGGCCGAGCGGCGGCAGTAGTCCAGCAGCGCGGGCAGGTCGGGGTAGGCGGCGCCGTCGCGCGTCATGGCCACGTCCTGCGCGAAGGCGGACAGCAGGTCGTCGAAGGGCGGCAGGGGCAGGCCGAAGGCGCGCACCTGCGCGGCCAGCGGGCCGAAGACCTGGGGCCAGCGGCTGCCTTCGGGCGGCGCGCCGGCGGCGCTGGCGTGCAGCTCGCGCCGGTACGCCGCCAGGTCGGCCAGGCGCCGGGCGGCGGGGGCGTCGCCCTCGTCGGCGATGTCGTCGGCGGTGCGCGCGAAGTGGTAGATCGCCGCGATCGGCGCGCGCAGCCGGGGCGGGCACAGCCACGAGGCGACCGGGAAGTTCTCGTAGTGGTCGATCGGCGCGTGGACGGGCGAAGGCGGGGTCGGCATGGGCGGCGCCGCGATTGTGCCTGCCCCCTTCCGATTCGTCTTGACAGGCTCCCGCGCCTTGCCATAGATTACTAACCAGTCAGTCATTAATTGCTTCAAAGGTGTCCTCGATGGATCCACACCCTCGCGGTTCCCAGGCGCCGGTGCGCCGTTTCGCCGGGCGGGCCGCGGCCCTGGCCGCGCTGGCGCTGCTGCTGGCCGCTTGCGGCAAGCCGGCGCCGGTGGAAGAGCCGGTGCGCGCCGTCAAGCTGCTCACCGTGGGTGAGGGCCGCCTCGCTTCGGGCCACGAGTACGCGGGCGAGGTGCGGGCGCGGGTGGAGTCGCGCCTGGGCTTTCGCGTCGCGGGCAAGATCGTGCGCCGCGCGGTGGAGCCCGGCCAGCGCGTGGCGGCCGGGGCGCTGCTGGCGCAGCTCGATGCGCGCGACTACCAGCTGGCGGCCGACGCCGGGCGGGCGCAGGTGCAGGCCGCCACCACGCAGCGCGACCTGGCGGCGGCGGACTTGAAGCGCTTCGAGGCGCTGCGCGAGCAGGGTTTTATCAGCGGCGCCGAGATCGAGCGCCGCGGCGCGCAGCTCCAGGCCGCGCAGGCCACGCTGGACCAGGCGCGCGCCCAGCTGGCCAGCCAGGGCAACCAGGCCGCCTACACGCACCTGGTGGCCGACGCCGCCGGCGTGGTGACGGGCGTGGAGGCCGAGGTCGGCCAGGTGGTGGCCGCCGGCACGCCGGTGGTGCGCATCGCGCAGGACGGCCCGCGCGACGCGGTGTTCGCCGTGCCGGAAGACCGCGTGGCGGCGATGCCCATCGGCCTGCCGATGGACGTGCGCCGCTGGGCGGGCGGCGAGGCGCTGGCCGGCAGCGTGCGCGAAGTGGCGGCCAGCGCCGACCCGGTCACGCGCACCTACGCGGTCAAGGTGGCGCTGGCGGGCGAGGCGCCGCCGCTGGGCGCCACCGTGTACGTGGCCCCGCGCGCTGGCGGCGCGCAGGGCGTGCCGGTCATCAAGCTGCCGACCAGCGCGCTGCGGCAGGAGGGCGCCGGCTCGGCCGTGTGGGTGTACGACGCGGCCAGCGGCACCGTGCGCTCGCAGCCCGTGCAGGTGGCCATGGCCGACGGCAACGACGCGGTGATCGCCGCCGGCCTGGCGCCCGGCATGCAGGTGGTGGCCAGCGGCGTGCACGTGCTGACGTCGGGGCAGAAGGTCACGATTTATAAGCCAAAATCGGCTGAAGCCGGTGCTGGTATTACGTCATCAGCTATCAATGGAATAGCAATCCAGGCTACCCCGGCGTTGGCGCCGGGAGCGGCCGCTTCCCGCTGACGCGCCGCCATGCCGCATTCCGACACGCCTCCGCCGGCCCGGTCCGGCTTCAACCTCTCGCGCTGGGCGCTGGAGCACGCCGCGCTGACGCGCTACCTGATGGTGGTGCTGATGGTGCTGGGCTTCGCCGCCTATTTCCAGCTCGGGCAGGACGAGGACCCGCCCTTCACCTTCCGCGCGATGGTGGTGCGCACCTACTGGCCCGGCGCCACGGCGCAGCAGGTGGCCGAGCAGGTGACGGACAAGATCGAGCGCACGCTGCAGGAGGTGCCCTACGCCGACAAGATCCGCAGCTACAGCAAGCCGGGCGAGTCGCAGGTGATCTTCGAGATCAAGGACTCTTCGCGTCCGGCCGATGTGCCCAACGTCTGGTACACGGTGCGCAAGAAGATCGGCGACATGCGCTCCACGCTCCCCGGCGGCATCCAGGGGCCGTTCTTCAACGACGAGTTCGGCGACGTGTACGGCGTCATCTACGCGCTGCAGGGCGACGGCTACAGCTACGCCGAGCTGAAGGACTTCGCCGACGACGTGCGCCAGCAGCTGCTGCGCGTGAAGGACGTGGCCAAGGTCGAGCAGTTCGGCGTGCAGGACCAGAAGATCTGGATCGAGGTCTCGCAGAAGCGCCTGGCGCAGATGGGCCTGGACTTCAACGCCGTGCTGCAGCAGCTGGGCGCGCAGAACGCGGTCGAGAGCGCCGGCGCCGTGCAGTCGCCGCAGGACGTGGTGCAGGTGCGCGTGGGCGGGCAGTTCAACGACGTCGAGCAGCTCAGGGCGATGCCGATCCGCGGCAGCTCCGGCAGCCAGTTGCGCCTGTCGGACATCGCCGAGGTGCACCGCGGCTACGTGGACCCGCCCTCGGTCAAGGTGCGCTTCCAGGGACGGGAGACGATCGCGCTGGGCGTCTCCATGGCCAAGGGCGGCGACATTATCGCGCTGGGCCAGTCGCTGCGCGCGGCCACGCAGCGCATCGGGCAGAGTCTGCCGGCGGGCATGACGCTGGCGCAGGTGCAGGACCAGCCGGCGTCCGTCGCCAGTTCGGTGGGCGAGTTCGTGCGGGTGCTGATCGAGGCGGTGGTGATCGTGCTGGCCGTGAGCTTCATCGCGCTCGGGCTGCACAAGGGCGGCCGTTTCGGCTGGACCATCGACTACCGGCCTGGCCTGGTGGTGGCCATCACCATCCCGCTGGTGCTGGCCGTGACCTTCCTGGCGATGAATTACTTCGGCATCGGGCTGCACAAGGTGTCGCTGGGCTCGCTCATCATCGCGCTGGGCCTGTTGGTGGACGACGCCATCATCGCGGTCGAGATGATGGTGCGCAAGATGGAGGAGGGCTACGACAAGGTTCGCGCCGCCACTTTCGCCTACGACGTGACGGCCAAGCCCATGCTCACCGGCACGCTCATCACGGCCGCGGGCTTCCTGCCCATCGGCATCGCCCGGTCGGTGACGGGCGAGTACACCTTCGCCATCTTCGCGGTGACGGTGATCGCGCTGGTGCTGTCGTGGATCGTCTCGGTGTACTTCGTGCCGTACCTGGGCACGCTGCTGCTCAAGGTCAAGCCGCACGACCCCCATGCCCCGCCGCGCGAGCTGTTCGACTCGCCGTTCTACACGCGCTTCCGCCGCACGGTGAACTGGTGCGTGCAGCACCGCTGGATCACCATCGCGGCGACGGTCGGCATCTTCGGCCTCGGCATCTTCGGCATGACCCGGGTGCAGCAGCAGTTCTTTCCCGATTCGAGCCGGCCCGAGATCATGGTGGACATCTGGTTCCCCGAGGGCACTTCCTTCAAGGCCAACGAAGACGTGGCCAAACGGCTGGAACAGCGGCTGATGCGGGAGGAAGGCGTCGAGAGCGTCGCCACCTGGGTCGGCTCCGGCACGCCGCGCTTCTACCTGCCGCTGGACCAGGTCTTTCCGCAGACCAACGTGTCGCAGTTCATCGTGCTGGCGAAGGACCTGCGCCAGCGCGAGGCGATCCGCCTGCGCCTGCCGAAGCTGCTGGCCGAGGAGGCGCCCGAGGTGCGTGGCCGGGTCAAGCTGCTGCCCAACGGCCCGCCGGTGCCGTACCCGGTGCAGTTCCGCTTGGTCGGCTCCGACCCGGCCCAGCTGCGCCAGCAGGCCGACGAGGTCAAGGCCGCGATGCGCGCCAACCCCCACATGCTGGGCGTCAACGACAACTGGAATGAGTCGGTCAAGGCCGTGCGCCTGGAGATCGACCAGTCCAAGGCGCGGGCGCTGGGCGTGACCAGCCAGTCCATCGCCCAGGCCTCGCGCATCATGTTCAGCGGCACCACCGTCGGGCAGTACCGCGAGGACAACAAGCTGATCGACATCGTGCTGCGCCAGTCGCCGGACGAGCGCGAAGCCATCTCGGACATTGGCAACGCCTACCTGCCCACGGCCAGCGGCCGGGCTATTCCGCTGACGCAGATCGCCCGCCCCGTCTTCACCTGGGAGCCGGGCGTGATGTGGCGCTGGAACCGCGACTACGCCATCACCGTGCAGGGCGACATCTCCGAGGGGCTGCAGGGCGCGACCGTCACCAGTCAATTGCTGCCGAAGCTGCGCGAGCTGGAGGCCGGCTGGAAGGCGGCCGGCGACACCGGCGTGCGCATCGAGGTGGCCGGCGCGGTGGAGGAGAGCAGCAAGGGCTCCTCTTCCATCGTGGCGGGCGTGCCGATCATGCTGTTCATCGTCTTCACGCTGCTGATGCTGCAGTTGCACAGCTTCAGCCGTTCGATGCTGGTCTTCCTGACCGGACCGCTGGGCATCGCCGGCGTGGCCGGCGCGCTGCTGCTGCTGGGCCGGCCCTTCGGCTTCGTGGCGCTGCTGGGCGTGATCGCGCTGATGGGCATGATTCAGCGCAACTCGGTGATCCTGATCGACCAGATCGAGCTGGACCGCGCCGCCGGCGTGCCGGCCTGGGATGCGATCGTCGAGGCGGCGGTGCGCCGGCTGCGGCCCATCGTGCTGACGGCGGCCGCGGCGGTGCTGGCGATGATCCCTCTGTCGCGCAGCGTGTTCTGGGGTCCGATGGCGGTGGCCATCATGGGCGGCCTGATCGTCGCCACGGCGCTGACCCTGCTGGCCCTGCCGGCGATGTACGCGGCCTGGTTCCGGGTGCGGGCGGCGCCCGTGGCATCGCGGGAACGTGCCCACAGCTGAGCACTGAATAGCGAGGTTTGGTGACGGTCATGACATCACCATCAGCACGCGGCTGCAAGATCTGCTGGGCGTGGCCCGCTGACCGGCCGGGCAACCGGTTCCGCGGGCGCGCCTCGCCCGCTATGCCAACCCGTGCAGCGCCAGCTTTTGGTACAGGGCCGCCCGCGAAATGCCCAGGGCGCGTGCCGCCGCCAGTTTGCGGCCGCCGTGCACCTGCAGCGCGACAGCGATCGCTTCGCGCTCGGCCGCCTGCACGGCGGCGTGAAGCGGCTGCATGCCGGATGGCGGCGCCGCGGCCGTCTCGTCCGGGGCCGCGGCGGCCGGTGCGCGCTGGCGCGAGGCGCTGGCCGGCAGGGCCGCCATGACGTGGGCCCGTGTCAGTTGCGTGCCATCGCACAGCAGCAGCGCACGCTCCAGCGTGTTGCGCAACTCGCGCACATTGCCCGGCCAGTCATGGTGCTGCAGGGCCTGGATCGCCTCGTCGTCGATCTCGATGGTCTGGCCCAGCCGGCCTCCGATATCCTCGAGCAGCCGCTCGACCAGCAGCGGCAGATCATCCGGCCGATCGCGCAGCGGCGGCAGCCTCAGGGTGAGCACGTTCAGCCGGTAGTACAGGTCGGCGCGAAAGCGCCCCTCGGCCACGCGCTGCTCGAGATCGAAGCTGCTGGCCGCGATCACGCGCACGTCGAGCCGGATCAGTCGGTTGGCGCCGAGCGGCTCGATCTCTTGCTCCTGCAGCACGCGCAGCAGCTTGGGCTGCAGCGCCAGCGGCATGTCGCCCACTTCGTCGAGGAACAGGGTTCCGCCGTCGGCCAGCTTGAACTTGCCTTCGCGGCCGCGGCGATCGGCGCCGGTATAGGCCCCGGGTGCGGCACCGAAGAGTTCGGCCTCGAGCAGCGATTCCGGCACTGCCGCCGCGTTGACGCTGACGAAGGAGCGATCGATGCGCGGGGAGACCTGGTGGATGGCATGCGCCAGCAGTTCCTTGCCGGTCCCGGTCTCGCCCTGCAGCAGCACGGTGGCATCGAGTTGCGCCGCGCGGCGCGCCTGGCGCTTGATCTCGAGCGCCGGCGCGGAAACGCCCAGGAACGAAGCCAGGCTGTAGCGTGCCCTGCGACTCTCGGCCAGGGCGCGCTCGGCGGCGCGCAACCGGGTCTGCAACTGTTGCACCTTGGCCATGACCGGCCGCAGCCCCTCCACCTTGTCGTAGAGCACGAAGCCGATCGCCCCCACGGGCGCGCCGCCGTCGTCGCTCAGCGGCATGCGGGTGACCACCACGTGCTCGTCGCCCAGGCT
This sequence comes from Ottowia sp., assembly GCF_016703145.1. Lineage (GTDB taxonomy): Bacteria > Pseudomonadota > Gammaproteobacteria > Burkholderiales > Burkholderiaceae_C > Ottowia. Next base: position 1,736,893 of record NZ_JADJCO010000003.1, read on the forward strand.
CATGATGTCGATGGCAATGGGTTTGCCACTGCCGGCCACCTCGCGCAGGCGGCTGTCCGGGATGATCTCCTCGACCGGTCGCCCCAGCGCCTGATCGGCGCCGCGCAACCCCACCTTGCGCGCGTACTTGTCGTTGATCCAGACCACGCGCGCGTCCATGTCGACCGCCACCGCGCCTTCGCACAGCCCTTCCAGCCGGTCGAACAGCGAACGCATCGCGAGCGTGCGGATGTCCGCCATGCTGTGGCCCGGCACGCCGACCGGCCATGCCATCTTGTTGTCCAACATCCTGCGCCCTTGTCTCCGTCGTGAAACCGCCGCCGGTTCTGCTTCATCTGCGGGCGCATGCGCACCTCGCGTGCCTGCGGCGTGATGCCCGCCGCCCTGTCCAGGTCACTGTACACCGTGCCTCGGGCCGTCCATGAGGCTGGACGGTAAAGCGGTGCCCTCCTGAAGAATTGCGCTTCATCGCAAGGGTTAACCCGTAAATTTCAGCCCGGATCCGAGCTGTCCGATAGTGGCGACGCCCGGCACGCTCCTTGCACAGGTTCATCGTTTCCACAATTCTCCGGAGACTTTCGCATGTTCGGCATCGTCGGCATCTTTGCCTCTTTGGCGCTGCTCATCTTCCTGGCCCACCGCGGCTGGAACGTGATCTTCATCTCGCCCATCTGCGCCGCCGTCGCGGTGGCCTTCAACCTGGGCGATCTGCCCTTCTTCGCCAGCTACACGCAGATCTTCATGCCGGCCCTCGGCAGCTACTTCGCCACCTACTTTCCGCTGTTCCTGCTGGGCGCCGTGTTCGGCAAGCTGATGGACGAATCGGGCTCGGCGCGCGCCATTGCCCACCAGATCGTGCAGTGGGTGGGCGGCCAGCGCGCCATCCTGGCGGTGGTGATCGCCTGCGGGCTGCTCACCTACGGCGGCGTCTCGCTGTTCGTGGTCGCCTTCTCTGTGTACCCCATCGCCGCCTCGCTGTTCCGCGAGGCGCGGATCCCCAAGCGCCTGATACCGGCGGCCATCGGTCTGGGCAGCTTCACCTTCACCATGGTGGCGCTGCCGGGCACGCCGGCGATCCAGAACGCGATCCCGATCCCCTTCTTCAAGACCACCATTTACGCCGCCCCGGGCATGGGCCTGGTGGCAGCGGTGTTCATGTTCGCGGCCGGCATGCTGTGGCTGTCGTACCGCACGCGCAGCGCCCACAAGGCCGGCGAGGGCTACGGCGACCACAAGGAGGAGTTCGCCGCGGTCGACAACTCGAACCTGCCGTCCTTCTTCATGGCCCTGCTGCCGATCCTGATCGTGATCGCGCTGAACTTCCTGCTGTCGAAGTACGTCATCCCGGCCTTCGACCACAGCTACCTGGCCACCGCGAAGTTCAAGCACATCGACCTGAAGAAGGTGCTGTCGATCTGGGCCATCATCGGCGCCATGCTGGCGGCCATCGTATTCATCGCGCTGGCCAATCGCTCGCGCATCGCCGATCTTCGCGACACTTTCAACAAGGGCACCATGGGTTCGCTGCTGCCGATGGCCAACACCGCCTCGGAGGTGGGCTACGGCGCCGTGATCGCCGCGCTGGCCGCCTTCGCCGTGGTTCGCGAAGGGCTGCGCGCGGTGACTTCCGACCCGGTGGTGTCGCTGTGGCTGGTGGTCACGGTGCTGGCCGCCATGACGGGCTCGGCCTCCGGCGGCATGAGCCTGGCGCTGGGCGCGATGGGCGAGTACTACGCCACCGCCGCCGAGGCCGCGCGCATCAACCCCGAGATCATGCACCGCATCGCCGCCATGGGCTCGGCGGCGATGGACATCCTGCCGCACAACGGCGCCGTGATCACCCTGCTGGCGATCTGCGGCCTGACGCACAAGCAGTCGTACTTCGACCTGTTCGTGGTCGGCAGCCTCACCGCGTTCTCGGCCAGCCTGCTGGTGCTGGGCCTGTACCTCACCGTGGGGGTGTTCTGATCATGGGTACCCTGCTGCGTGGCCTGCTGCTCGGGCTGTTCGCCTGTGTCGGCGCGCAGGCCCAGGAACTGCGCCTGGTTGCCGCCGAACTGCCACCCTACACCTACCAGACCCCTTCCGCCTCGGTTTCCGAGCAGCCGGGGCCGGGCCACGGCGTCATCCACGACCTGGTCAGGGAACTCGCGCGGCGCGTGGGCCATTCCGGCCGCATCGAGTACATGCCCTGGTACGTCGCGCAGGAGCTGGCGCGCAAGGGCCCCCGGGTCGGCATCCTGGCCCTGACCCGCTCGCCGGAGCGCGAGCCGCATTACAACTGGATGGTGGAAGTGCTGCAGGACGACCTGGTGCTGGTCGGATCGCCCGGGGTGGACGTGTCGGATCTCGCGCGCGTCAAGGACCGCCCCGTGGGCGTGCTGGCCAGTTCCGGCGCCGAGGCGCTGGTGCGGTCCCAGGGCTTCACCAAGGTGTCGCCCCAGCGAGAGGAGTGGATGAATGCCAAGCGCATGAAGGACCGCAGCATCGACGCCTGGGTGGCGCCGCGCGCGATGGTGACCCACGCGATGCGCGAAGTGCGCGGCAACCTGGATGTGCTGCAGTTCGGCCAGGTGATCCGGGTCTCGCGGCTTTACCTGGCCACCTCGCCTGACCTGCCGCCCGCCGAGTCCGGCAGATGGCAAGCGGCCTGGGCGGCCATGCAGGCCGACGGTACCGCGGCGGCCATCGTGCGCAAGCAGATGCACCCGCGGGTCGATCCCGTTGACGACCAGAAGCGACGCACGCGTGAAGAGCCGTTCAACTAGCCCGCCTGCCCGCCACAACGACAACCCGAGGAGACACCGCATGAACGAGCTCTTGGAGCCATCCCGCCTGTCCATGGCGCCCACGCTGGCTCAGCGCGACAAGATCGTCACCGCCGCCGATGCGGCGCGCCTGATCCGCAACGGCGACACGGTAGCCACCGGCGGCTTCGTCGGCATCGGGTTCGCTGAAGAAATCGCCATCGCCATCGAGGAGCGCTTCCTGAACAACGACTTGGCCAGCCCCCAGCCCAGTGGCACACCGCGCGACCTGACGCTGGTGTACGCCGCCGGCCAGGGCGACGGCCAGCACAGGGGACTGAATCACCTGGCGCACGAGGGCCTGGTCAAGCGCGTCATCGGCGGCCACTGGGGCCTGGTGCCGGGCCTGCAGCAGCTCGCCGTCGGCAATCGGATCGAGGCCTACAACCTGCCGCAAGGCGTGATCTCGCACCTGTTTCGCGACATCGCGGCGGGCAAGCCCGGCCACCTCTCTCGCGTCGGCTTGGGCACCTTCGTCGACCCGCGGCTGGGCGGCGGCAAGCTCAACGAGAAGACCACCCAGGACTTGGTCCGCCTGATGCCCATCGACGGGGAGGAATACCTCTTCTACCAAGCCTTCCCCATCCACGTCGGCATCATCCGCGGCACCACGGCCGACCCCGATGGCAACATCACCATGGAGAAGGAGGCGCTGACGCTGGAGGCGCTGGCCATCGCGATGGCGGTGCGCAATTCGGGCGGCATCGTCATCGTGCAGGTGGAGCGGCTGGCCGACCGCAACGCGCTGCCGGCGCGGCAAGTGAAGGTGCCGGGCGTGCTGGTCGACTGCGTGGTGCTGGCCCGGCCCGAGAACCACTGGCAGACCTTCAGCGAACCCTACAGTGCCGCCTTCAGCGGCGAACTGCGCGTGCCGGTGAGCGCCGTGGCGCCGATGGCCATGGGCTCGCGCAAGATCATCGCCCGCCGCGCCGCGCTGGAGTTGGACGCCAACAGCGTGGTCAACCTGGGCATCGGCATGCCGGAAGGCATCGCCGAGGTGGCCAACGAGGAGAAGATCGCCAGCCTGCTGACGCTGACGGCCGAGCCCGGCGTGATCGGCGGCGTGCCCGCGGGCGGCCTGAACTTTGGCGCCGCGGTGAACTGCCAGGCCATCATCGACCAGCCCTACCAGTTCGACTTCTACGACGGCGGCGGCCTGGACATCGCCTTTCTCGGCCTGGCTCAGGCCGATCGCGAGGGCAACCTCAACGTCAGCAAGTTTGGCCCCAAGCTGGCGGGCGCCGGCGGCTTCATCAACATCAGCCAGAACGCCAAGAAGGTGGTGTTCGTCGGCAGCTTCATGGCCGGGAGCACGCGCAAGTTCGTGCAGGCGGTGGAGCACCGCACCTTCAGCGGCCAGGTGGCCGTGCAGCGCGGGCAACGGGTGCTCTACGTCACCGAGCGCTGCGTGTTCCGCCTGTGCGCGCAGGGGCTGGAACTGATCGAGATCGCGCCGGGCGTGGACCTGCAGCGCGACGTCCTGGACTGCATGGACTTCGTGCCGGTGATGCAGGCGCCGCCCACGCTCATGGACGCACGCATCTTCCGGCCCGAGCCCATGGGCCTGCGCGAGGACATGCTGAGCCTGCCGCTGGAACAGCGCCTTGCCTACGACCCGCAACAGAACGTGCTGTTCATCAACTTCGAGGGCTTCACGGTGCGCAGCGCGGCCGACGTGCAGGCCATCCAGACCCAGGTGGAACAACGCCTGAAGCCGCTGGAACGGCGCGCCTGGGCCATCGTCAACTACGACAACTTCAGCATCCAGCCCGAGGTGCTTGACCTCTATTCCGAGATGGTGCGGGACATGGTGGAGCGCTACTACAGCGGCGTCTCGCGCTACACCACCAGCAACTTCCTGCGCATGAAGCTGGGCGACGCATTGCAGCGCCGCGGGCTCGCGCCGCACATCGTGGAGAACGCCATGCAGGCGCACCAACATATGGGCGCACAGGGCCGCGGGGACGCCTCGGCGGCAGGCTAAAATCACCAGTTCGCCAAATTTCCCGGGCGATTGCTCCCGCAGAGCGAACCGCCCGCATCATTTGAAGCGTTGCGCGGGTGGCGAAATTGGTAGACGCACCAGGTTTAGGTCCTGACGCCAGCAATGGTGTGGGGGTTCGAGTCCCCCCCCGCGCACCAGACATCAACTTGTAGAGAGAACACCATGGCCGTAAATGTCGAAACCCTTGAGAAGCTCGAGCGCAAGATGACGCTCACCCTGCCCGTGGAGACCATCCAGAACGAGGTGGGCGCCCGCCTGCGCAAGCTGGCGCGCACCGTCAAGATGGACGGTTTCCGTCCCGGCAAGGTGCCGATGGGCATCGTGACGCAGCGCTACGGTTACTCGGTGCAGTACGAGGTCATGAACGACAAGGTGGGCGAGGCCTTCTTCAACGCCGCCAACGAGGCCAAGCTGCGCGTGGCCGGCCAGCCCACCATCACCGAGAAGGACGGCGCGCCCGAGGGCCAGATGGCCTTCGACGCCGTGTTCGAGGTGTTCCCCGACGTGAAGATCGGCGACCTGGCCACGGCCGAGGTCGAGAAGGCCACCGCCGAGGTGACCGACGCAGCCGTCGATCGCACGCTGGACATCCTGCGCAAGCAGCGCCGCAGCTTCGCCCAGCGCGCGCAAGGCGCGCCGGTCGAGGACGGCGATCGTGTCACGGTGGACTTCGCCGGCAAGATCGACGGCGAGCCGTTCGAGGGTGGCAAGGCCGAGGACTTTCAGTTCGTCGTCGCCGAGGGCCAGATGCTCAAGGAGTTCGAGGACGCCGTGCGCGGCATGAAGGTGGGTGAGAGCAAGACCTTCCCGCTGGCCTTCCCGGCCGACTACCACGGCAAGGACGTGGCGGGCAAGACGGCCGACTTCATGGTCACCGTCCAGAAGATCGAGGCCGCGCACCTGCCCGAGGTCAACGACCAGCTTGCCAAGTCGCTGGGCGTGCAGGAAGGCACCGTCGAGGGCCTGCGCGCCGACATCCGCAAGAACCTGGAGCGCGAGATCAAGTTCCGCCTCGTGGCCCGCAACAAGCAGGCCGTGATGGACGCGCTGCTGGCACAGGCCGAGCTGGACATTCCCAAATCCAGCGTGCAGGCCGAGATCGACCGCATGATCGAGAGCGCCCGCGCCGACCTGAAGGCGCGCGGCATCAAGGACGCCGACAAGGCGCCCATCCCCGACGACGTGTTCCGCCCGCAGGCCGAGCGGCGCGTGCGCCTGGGGCTGACGGTGGCCGAGTTGGTGCGCGCCGCCAGCTTGCAGGCCAAGCCCGAGCAGATCAAGGCCCAGGTCGAGGAGCTGGCCGCCAGCTACGAGAAGCCCGACGAAGTGGTGCGCTACTACTATGCCGACAACCGCCGCCTGGCCGACGTCGAGGCCATGGTGATCGAGAACAACGTGACCGAGCACGTGCTGGGCCAGGCCAAGGTCACCGAGAAGGCGCTGGGCTTCGACGAACTGATGGGTCAGCAGGGTTGATCGATTGCTATTGGTTGAATAGCTGCTGACGCAATATTCACGCGGGTAGAGGCCGATTTTAATCTGAAATCGGCACCTGTCCCGCAGCCTGCGGGCCAGCGGCGACAATGGGGCTTGGAATCTGCGGGTTCCGGCCCCATTTGCTTGTTCATCCCCCTTCGGAGCTTTCATGAGCGCTTTCGACACCCCCCAGAACCTCGGACTGATCCCGATGGTGGTCGAGCAGTCCGGCCGCGGCGAGCGGTCGTTCGACATTTACTCGCGCCTGCTGAAGGAGCGCGTGATCTTCCTCGTGGGCGAGGTCAACGACCAGACCGCCAACCTGGTGGTGGCGCAACTGCTGTTCCTGGAAAGCGAGAACCCCGACAAGGACATCTCGCTGTACATCAACTCGCCGGGCGGCAGCGTGAGCGCCGGCATGTCGATCTACGACACCATGCAGTTCGTCAAGCCCGACGTGTCCACCATGTGCCTGGGCTTCGCGGCCAGCATGGGCGCCTTTCTGCTTGCGGCCGGCGCCAAGGGCAAGCGCTACTCGCTGCCCAACAGCAAGGTCATGATCCACCAGGTGCTGGGCGGCGCGCGCGGCCAAGCCACCGACATCGAGATCCAGGCGCGTGACATCCTGCGCACCAAGGAGCAGATGAACCGCATCCTGGCCGACCGCACCGGCCAGCCCTACGAGAAAGTGGTGCACGACACCGAGCGCGACTACTACATGACCGCCGACGAGGCCAATGCCTACGGCATCGTCGATCAGGTGCTGGCCGCTCGTCCCTGACCTTCCCGCCGCCAGTGGCATGCGGGCAACGGCGCCGCCCGGCGCCGTTGCCCGTTTTGGTTATCATGGCCCGATCCACCACCAGACTGTCTTTCAATGGCCGATAAAAAAGGCTCTTCCAGCGAGAAAACGCTTTACTGCTCGTTCTGCGGCAAGAGCCAGCACGAGGTCAAGAAGCTGATCGCCGGCCCCTCGGTGTTCATCTGCGACGAGTGCATCGACCTGTGCAACGACATCATCCGCGAGGAGGTGCCCGCCGCCGCAGCGGAAGGCGAGGCCCGGTCCGACCTGCCCACGCCGGCCGACATCAAGACCAACCTCGACAACTACGTCATCGGCCAGGAGAAGGCCAAGCGCACACTCGCCGTGGCGGTCTACAACCACTACAAGCGCCTGAAGCACAAGGGCGACGCCAAGGGCGGCGAGGTGGAGCTGGCCAAGAGCAACATCCTGCTGATCGGCCCCACCGGCTCGGGCAAGACGCTGCTGGCGCAGACGCTGGCGCGCCAGCTCGACGTGCCTTTCGTCATGGCCGACGCCACCACGCTGACCGAGGCCGGCTACGTGGGCGAGGACGTCGAAAACATCATCAGCAAGCTGCTGCAAAGCTGCAACTACGACGTCGAGCGCGCGCAGCGCGGCATCGTCTACATCGACGAGATCGACAAGATCAGCCGCAAGGCCGACAACCCCAGCATCACGCGCGACGTCTCGGGCGAGGGCGTGCAGCAGGCGCTGCTCAAGCTGATCGAGGGCACCATGGCCAGCATCCCGCCGCAGGGCGGGCGCAAGCACCCGAACCAGGACTTCCTGCAGATCGACACCACCAACATCCTCTTCATCTGCGGCGGCGCCTTCGCGGGGCTGGAGAAGGTGATCGAGGCGCGCACCGAGGCCAGCGGCATCGGCTTCGGCGCCACCGTGCGCAGCAAGCAGCAGCGCTCGATCTCCGAGGTGTTCCGCGAGGTGGAGCCGGAGGACCTGATCAAGTTCGGCATCATCCCCGAGCTGGTCGGCCGCATGCCCGTGGTGGCCACGCTGGCCGAGCTGACCGAGGACGCGCTGGTTCAGATCCTCACCGAGCCCAAGAACGCGCTGGCCAAGCAGTTCGCCCGCCTGCTGCAGATGGAGGGGGTCGAGCTGGAGATTCGCCCCTCGGCGCTCAAGGCCATCGCGCGCCGGGCGCTGGCGCGCAAGACCGGCGCGCGCGGCCTGCGCTCGATCCTGGAGCAGGTGCTGGTCGACACCATGTACGAGCTGCCCCACACCGCGGGCGTGGCCAAGGTGGTGGTGGACGAGAGCACCATCGAGGAAGGCCAGTCACCGCTGCTGGTCTACCGCGAAGCCGCCAAGAAGGCCTGATTTCAGGTCAAATCGGTCTCCATCCCGCGCCCCTTCTGCGCGAGAAGCTATCAATAACAGAGCAACCCGGCGTGCCGCCCGCGCCGATGCGCCGGATTTCCACTGGCCGCGCGCACGAACCGGGCGCCGGGTTGAAAATGTGCCCTGAGCGGCCATATCTGGCCTGATCACCCCAAAGGATTCTTCATGTCCGGAACCGCGCCCCTGCCCGCCACCCCGATCGACCTGCCGCTGCTGCCGTTGCGCGATGTGGTGGTGTTCCCCCACATGGTCATCCCGCTGTTCGTGGGCCGGCCCAAGAGCATCAAGGCGCTGGAGACGGCCATGGCCGCTGACCGCCGCATCATGCTGGTGGCGCAGAAGACGGCCGCCAAGGACGAGCCCGCGGTGAGCGACATGTTCGAGGTCGGCTGCGTCTCCACCATCCTGCAGATGCTCAAGCTGCCCGACGGCACGGTGAAGGTGCTGGTCGAGGGCCAGCAGCGCGCCACCGTCACGCACATCGAGGACGGCGAGGCGCACTTCATCGCCACCGTCACGCCGCTGGAGGCGTCGGACGCCGACAAGAACAACGCCGAGATCGAGGCGCTGCGCCGTGCGGTGATGCAGCAATTCGACCAGTACGTCAAGCTGAACAAGAAGATCCCGCCCGAGATCCTGACCTCGATCGCCAGCATCGACGAGCCGGGCCGCCTGGCCGACACCATCGCCGCGCACCTGCCGCTGAAGCTGGAGAACAAGCAGACAGTGCTGGACCTGACCAGCGTGAAGGACCGGCTGGAGAACCTGTTCGAGCAGCTCGAGCGCGAGGTGGACATCCTCAACGTCGACAAGCGCATCCGCGGCCGCGTCAAGCGCCAGATGGAGAAGAATCAGCGCGACTTCTACCTCAACGAGCAGGTCAAGGCGATCCAGAAGGAGCTGGGCGAGGGCGAGGAGGGCGCGGACATCGACGAGATCGAGAAGAAGATCAAGGCCGCGCGCATGCCCAAGGAGGCACGCAAGAAGGCCGAGGGCGAGCTGAAGAAGCTCAAGCTCATGTCGCCCATGTCGGCCGAGGCCACTGTGGTGCGCAACTACATCGACGTGCTGGTCGGCCTGCCCTGGAGCAAGAAGACCAAGATCAAGCACGACCTGACCAACGCCGAGACCGTGCTGAACGAAGACCACTACGGGCTGGAGAAGGTCAAGGACCGCATCCTCGAATACCTCGCGGTGCAGCAGCGCGTGGACAAGCTCAAGGCGCCGATCCTGTGCCTGGTGGGGCCGCCCGGGGTGGGCAAGACCTCGCTGGGTCAATCGGTGGCGCGGGCCACCGGGCGCAAGTTCGTTCGCATGGCCCTGGGCGGCATGCGCGACGAGGCGGAGATCCGCGGCCATCGGCGCACCTACATCGGCTCCATGCCGGGCAAGGTGCTGCAGTCGCTGTCCAAGGTGGGCACGCGCAACCCGCTGTTCCTGCTCGACGAGATCGACAAGCTGGGCATGGACTTCCGCGGCGACCCTTCCAGCGCGCTGCTGGAAGTGTTGGACCCGGAGCAGAACCATACCTTCAGCGACCACTATGTCGAAGTCGATTTCGATCTGTCGGACGTGATGTTCGTGGCCACCAGCAACTCGATGAACATCCCGCCGGCGCTGCTCGATCGCATGGAGGTGATTCGTCTGTCGGGTTATACCGAGGACGAGAAGACCCACATCGCCATCAAGTACCTGCTGCCCAAGCAGATGAAGAACAACGGCCTGAAGGACGGCGAGCTGTCGGTCTCCGAGTACGCCGTGCGCGACATCGTGCGCCACTACACGCGCGAGGCGGGCGTGCGCTCGCTGGAGCGCGAGCTGTCCAAGATCTGCCGCAAGGTCGTCAAGGGGCTGCAGCTCAAGCAAATGACGCCGCAGGTCGATGTCACGTCCGACAACCTCAACGAGTTCCTCGGGGTGCGCAAGTTCACCTACGGCCGCGCCGAACAGCAGAACCAGGTCGGCCAGGTGGTGGGCCTGGCGTGGACCGAGGTGGGGGGCGACCTGCTCACCATCGAGGCCGCCACCATGCCCGGCAAGGGCACCATCCAGCGCACCGGCCAATTGGGCGAGGTGATGAAGGAATCCGTCGAGGCCGCGCGCACCGTGGTGCGCTCGCGCGCACGGGGCCTGGGGCTGAAGGACGAGATGTTCGAGAAGCGCGACATCCACATCCACGTGCCCGACGGCGCCACACCCAAGGACGGCCCTAGCGCCGGCGCCGCCATGACCACCGCCATGGTGTCGGCGCTGACCGGCATCCCGGTGCGCGGCGACGTGGCGATGACCGGCGAGATCACGCTGCGCGGCGAGGTCACCGCCATCGGCGGCCTGAAGGAGAAGCTGCTGGCGGCGCTGCGCGGTGGCATCAAGACCGTCATCATCCCCGAGGAGAACGTGAAGGATCTGCAGGAGATCCCGGCCAACGTGAAGGAGGGCCTCAAGATCGCCCCGGTGAAGTGGATCGACAAGGTGCTGGAGATCGCGCTGGAACGCCAGCCCGTGCCGCTCACCGACGACGATGTGGCGACCGCCGGCACGCCGACGCCCGAGAAGAAAGCCACGGAGCGGCGGGGCGGCGCGGTCAAGCACTGAACCCGGGTCAAGGCACGGCGCGAGGTAAAAATTTTTGAGCGCATGCCGGAAACCCCGGAAATTCAGGCTAGAATGCAAGGCTTGCAACGCGGGAGTAGCTCAGTTGGTAGAGCGCAACCTTGCCAAGGTTGAGGTCGCGAGTTCGAGCCTCGTTTCCCGCTCCAATTTATGATCTACAGACTTCCACTGACGTCTGTAAGTCATTGAAAAGAGGAGCTTCGGCTCCTTTTTTCATTCCAGCGAAAGCCACGGAAGTCCACTGACAGCCACCATTTTTGAGGCCAAAAACAAGGCCAAAGAATGCGGGTCGTGCCGGTTCCGGGTTGTTGCTGGGGTTGGATCGGGATGACAAGCAGCATCGGGCCTAAGTCCAAGACTTAGGAGCTTCGATGATGGCACTCTCTGATCTGACTGTGCGGCAAGCCAAGGCCGCTGACAAAACCTACAGCCTCCCCGACACCGATGGCCTCGGCCTGGTGGTCGCCCCTACCGGCGGCAAGTCGTGGCATTTGCGCTATTACTGGCTCGGCAAGCAAAAGCGCATCTCCCTGGGGAACTACCCCGAGATCGGTTTGCGCGAAGCGCGCACCTTGCGCGACGAAGCCCGGGCGCTTCTGGCAAAGGGCGTCAACCCCCATACCGATCGGAAACAGAAGCGACACGCGGTCAAGCTTGCGGCCGACTACACCTTCAAGGCCGTCTTCGATGCGTGGGTCGAGCATCGCCGCAAGGAAATCAAGGAGGGCAGGAACAGCACGCTGTCGCAGATCCTGCGGATCTTCAACAAGGACGTGCTGCCTAGCCTCAAGCAGATGTCGATCTACGACATTCGCCGGCCCCAACTCCTGGGCGTCCTGGCGAGGATCGAGGAGCGCAAGGCGTTCACCACTGCCGAGAAGGTCCGCACCTGGCTGGGGCAGTTGTTCCGCTATGCCCTCGTCATCGTGGAGGGGCTGGAAGCCAATCCGGCCTCCGACCTGGACGTGGTGGCCGAGCCCAAGCCCCCGGTGAACCACAACCCCTACCTGCATCTTCCGGAGCTTCCCGAGTTCCTGCACAAGCTCAGGCTCTACAACCCTCGTGGTTGGCAGACCCAACTCGGCATCCGGCTGCTGTTCCTGACCGGCGTGCGTACCGGCGAGCTGCGGCTGGCGACCCCGGACCAGTTCGATCTCGACCGTGGCCTGTGGATCATCCCGCCGCAGATCGTCAAGCAACTCCAGGACGAGATGCGCAAGGCCGGCAAGCGCCCGCAGGACGTTCCGCCCTACATCGTGCCGCTGTCCGTGCAGGCCATCGAGATCGTGAGCTACCTTCTGGGGGTGATACGGCCGGCCCAGCGCCACCTGCTGGCGCACCGCAGCGAACTCAAGAAGCGCATCAGCGAGAACACCCTCAACGCGGCCTTGAAACGAATGGGCTACAAGGATCAACTGACCGGTCACGGCATCCGCGGAACCATCTCGACGGCGCTCAACGAGATCGGCTACCCCAAGATTTGGGTGGACGCGCAGCTCTCGCACTCCGACCCGAACAAGGTGAGTTCGGCTTACAACCATGCCAAGTACGTTGAGCCGCGCCGCCGGATGATGCAGGACTGGGCGGATCGCCTCGACCTGCTCGAACAGGGCCAAGTGGAAGCGGCCAGCGCGCATCTGACGATGCGTATCGACGGGGTGCCGGCGATGGCGGAAACTGAGGACGTGGTGGACGCGGTCCCCATGGTGGCCGAGCCCGCTTCCCCTGGCGTCCCGCCGATGGTGGCCACGCCCATCGTCGTGACCCCGAACAGTGGCGAGATCACGTTCCAGCGGCTGTCGCAGGTGCCGCCACCGCCGACGCATGCTCCGGAGCCGGAAGTCTCCGCAATCCAGCGGGAGCGCGAGGAAATGCTGGCCATGTACGAGTCGCCGAACAATCTGCCGGTGCCGCTGTTCGGCAAGCTGGCCGGAAAGTCCAAGGACCAGATCAACCGGGAGCTGAAAGCCGGCAAGCTACTGTCCATCAGCCTGGGCAATCGGGGGCAGCGGGTTCCCGACTGGCAACTGGTGCCGCTCAAGCACAAGCTGGCTCAGGTGCTCATGAATCAATGTCCGCGGGCGGACTCGTGGGATCTGTATCGCATGCTCACCCGGCCACATCCGGACCTGGGTGATCGTGCCGCCATCGACATCGTGACGCCAAGCAATCTGGGCATGGTCGTCCGGGTCATCGCGGCCACCCACCAGCAGACAGGTGCGTCTGAGGCTGGCTTGCCGCCGAGGCTCATCCCCGAGGACGTCCAGCAGAGCGTTCGTCGGCTGGTGGACAGCGCTGCGATGCTTGAGACGGCGTAATCCGAGGTTCGACGGTACCGTGGCCAGCGGCACCATTCCTGTCGCTGACCACTGCATTTCGCCTTATTGCAACGATGTGCCCGAGCGCACCACGACGGCGTACAGATCGGCAATCGTCGCCAACGCGCCCTCATGCAGCACCTCGGCCGACACATTCACCACGCCCCTTCGGATGGGCCGCGTCGCGCATGCATCGGCCACCACGGTGGGCTGGTTGCCGCGTAGAAATGCACCCTCGGCGGTGAACGTCACGCACATGTGGGTCATGAATCCCATGACGATGACCTGTTTGTTACCGGCCGCCTCAACGCGCTCGCCCAAATCGGTGCCGACGAATGCATTGGGCGCCGTCTTGACGACCACGGGCTCGTTGGGCAGCGGCGCGACGGCGGGATGAATCTGACCGATCTCGGCGGCGAGGTCGTAGGGCGAGCCCTCTCCACCGTCGTGAACGACATGGATGCTGTTGGTGCCGGCGGCGCGCGCCCGGGTCAACAGTTCAGATGCCGAAGCCAGCGCCGGCTGCCAGCCGGCCAGTTCCATGACGCCGCGCGTGTAGGTGTTCTGGTAGTCCACGAGGATCAAGGTGGCACCGTCTAACGTGGCCGGTGTGGGGTCCAGTCCGTTGAGCTGGCGCAGCGTGGTCGAGGAGTTCATGGTTGTACTTCCTTGAATGGGAAATGGAGGATCCGGCCATCAGAAATGACCGCCTCGTCATGCTAGAAGCGCAGCGGAATGTCGGCAATGTCATCTAACATGTAGATTCAGACATTGCGGTGCGCGGGCACCCACGGAGCTTGCAGCATGGCAAACATCAAGCGCCTCATCGTCATGGTGCTGTTCGAGCACGTCTATCTGCTGGACGTGACCGGTCCGGCCGAGGTGTTCTCACTTCTTCAGCGCGAGATGGACGAGCCGACGGGCTACGAGGTGGTGTTGGCGGCTGCGACGCTTGCGCCCGTCATGACTTCGGCCGGTGTGCGTGTACTGCCCGATACGACATTCGCCGACCTCGCCCCCCGTAGGATCGACACCCTCGTGGTGCCGGGCGCGGTCGAGGTCGATGCGCAGCGACGCGTGCGCGCCGTCGTAGCGCCTTCGGTGGTGGTATCTGTGAGGGCGCTTGCAGGCCATACCCGACGCCTCGCGTCCGTGTGCGTGGGCGCGCATGTCCTGGCTGCGGCAGGCCTGCTCGAAGGCCGTCGTGTCACCACACATTGGTCCACCGCGCAACAACTCGCTGACGAGCACCCGGAGGTCAAGGTGGATGCCGACCCGATCTTCATCCGCGACCGTGATGTCTGGACCGGCGCCGGCCTGACCGCCTGTCTGGACCTGGCCTTGGCTTTGGTCGCCGATGACTTCGGCGAGCGGTTGGCGCTGCGCGTGGCGCGCCAACTGGTGATGTTCCTAAAGCGCCCGAGTGGGCAAAGCCAATTCAGTGCCTCGCTGGAACAGGCGTCCAAGACCCGGCGCATGGATGCGCTGCGCCACTACATCATGCGCTGCATCGGTAAGCCCATGAGCATCGCGGAACTGGCCGAACAGGCACATGTAAGCGATCGGCAACTGACCCGCATCTTCAAGACGGAATTGAACATGACGCCGGCCGCTTACATTGAATCGGTGCGCGTGGAGATGGCGCGCAATCGGTTGGAAACCACCGACGAACCGCTTGAACGGATTGCCACAACCTGCGGCTTCAATACCACTGACGCGCTCAACCGCGCATTCCGCAGGACCCTGGGCACCACGCCGGCCGAGTACCGCAGCCGGTTCAGGACAGTGTGCTGATCGCGCCCGCCTCGCCTGTCACTATCAGATCGTAACTGCAACCTGCAGCGCTCTGCGCTCGAACCGCTCGGTCGCCGGAGTGGCTTGTACGTAGGGCCGCTGGAGGTACGTCACGACCTCGTAGGGGCCGTCGGCGAGCGATCGCATACTGAGTCCCCATCCGTGAGCGCGCTCGATGCGCGATTGCGTAGAGATTCCCACGCCATAGCCTGCGGCGACCTTGAGCGCCAGCATCTCGAAGGAAGCCACGTACTGCGTGCTCTGCTGCCTCACCGCAGGAAGTGAAGACAACCGCTGATCCAGCAAAGGGCAACTCTCTGCCTGCCAGCGGAAGACAGGGTGATCCAGCAAATCGGCGATCGCGAGCTTGGCGTGATCCATCAAGGAGGATCGCAACGGCATAGCAACTGCCATGTGCTCGATCCACAAGGGTTGTGTATGGAGAGCCGAATCGGTCGCTCCTTGAAGCGACATCGCTGCGTCGTAATGGCCATCCTTCAGTCCCGCAAGAATCTCGTCACCTCTGACCTCAAGGAGCGCTATGGTGACCTCTGGCTCTTCGGCGCGTTGGAGCGCAAGCAGGTCCGAAAGCCTCGATGACGTTACGCCTGGCGCTATCGCAAGCCTGAGATGGGGAGGTTGGCTGATGACGGTGGGCATGTGAGCCTATAAAAGCGAAAAAGCAGATCAGGTTCAGCCAACATGAATTAATAGAGTGAAGTTTAACGTCTATAACTTTAACGTGGTTAATTTTTGCGGATTATTCGACGCTTCTGCTGATGCAGAAGCCCACTATTCAGCCAGGTCGTCCCGCTGGCACATCTACGTATGAGTCCGCTCCAGCAATGGCGTTTGGGCAGGCCGTACGCGCAGCGCGTGTCGCTCAAGCAATCGCTCAAGACGAGTTCGCAGCCCTGGCAGGCATTTCGCGCTCGCACATGGGCAAGATCGAGCGTGGCGAGCATGTACCCACGCTCCCCCTCATACTTAAAATTTCCATGGCGCTCAAGATCAGTGCGGCCGAATTGATCGCGGCAACGGAAAGCAATCTTCGCAATCCAACCGAGGCCTGAGATCGAGCGTTCCGAAGGGCAGCACCTTCCCTCAGTCACCCGAGTGTTCGCGCAGGCGCACGATAAATCGCTCCAGCGCCTCCGGCAAGTCGTCGCTATCGGGCCGAAGCAGATAGGTGGTGATCACCGCCGAATCAACGGCCAGGGGACGGACTACGACATCAGGACGCTGGCTGACTGCGATCCTGGCCGCGGTTGTGAAGCCGACACCATAGCCTGCGCCAACCAAGGTGAGCATCATGTCGAGCGAAGACACCTGCTCAGCGACGTTGGGTTCACGTTCCAGCGGCCGCAAGAGCCGGGCCAGTTCACGGCAGTAGCCTTCGCATACCTGTGGGTTGCACAGCACCAGAGGATGGCAGGCGAGTTCGTGCAGGGGAATCTTCTTGGGTTCTGTCGCGTTGCCAGTTGATAAACGAGTTTGGGGTAGGAACGGATGCCAGTTCTTCAAACGGGACGGATTTGTCCTGACAATACATAAAACTGGTCGGCAAAAGACAGCTTGATACCGCCTTCCAGCAGGAGCTGACCTTTGCGGATCATGTGCATCAGCTCGATGCCGGCCAGGACATTTTTGGCGGCTCGAAATGACTTGAAGTTGAGCATTGGTTTGGTGACCCGTTTGATGGCCCGATGGTCCTGCTCCACGATGTTGTTCAGGTATTTGATTTGCCGCACGATGATCGGCATTTCGCCTCGGGCATTGATCTCATCCATGGCTGCCTTGTTGGCGCTGCTCTTGTCCAGGGTGACCTTCTCGGGAACACCGCTGGCCTTCATGGCCTTGTCAAAGAAGCGCACGGCTGCGGCCTTGTCGCGCTGGGCCGTCAGCAGAAAGTCGACCGTCTTTCCCTCCTTGTCCACTGCGCGGTAGAGGTATTTCCAGACGCCTTTGACCTTGATATAGGTTTCGTCCATGCGCCAGCTGCCGCCCACCGGGCGCTTGTGTTTGCGAAAGACTTTTTCAAGCAATGGAAGAAACCGGATCGCCCAGCGGTTGATAGAGGAATGGTCGACAAACACACCTCGTTCCTGCATCATTTCCTCCAGGTGGCGGTAGCTCAACGGATACGCTGCATACCAGCGAATGCACACCAGAATGACGTCGATTGGGAAGCGCATTCCTTTGGTCGCCAGCATCTCGTTCAAACCTTTTCAGTCAAAGTGCTCAGCATAGACGAGCAAGTTGCTTGACCGTCAACGCGACAAAACCCCTCGTTCCTGCATCATTTCCTCCAGGTGGCGGTAGCTCAACGGATACGCTGCATACCAGCGAATGCACACCAGAATGACGTCGATTGGGAAGCGCATTCCTTTGGTCGCCAGCATCTCGTTCAAACCTTTTCAGTCAAAGTGCTCAGCATAGACGAGCAAGTTGCTTGACCGTCAACGCGACAAAACCGAAAAATCCGGCCTCAGCTCTTGCTGTGACTGTGTATTCAGCTACTAAATTCAAAGCATTCAATTGAGTCAATGTTGTCTCCTCTGTCGATATATCAGCGCCGGGGCACTTCAACCATTCAGCCCCGCTGCCTTGAGTGCTGGATTCTGTTTGTTGTTTATGCAAAGTTCGTTGTCTGCTTTCTAAAGAGAATTGCATTGATCTCTATAGATAGAACTGGCCATGGATCGCTCTACAACGTGCACCTAGTGCGTCTTGCTCTTATTAGGAGCATATCAACTCGGTGGTCAGTATTTTTTGTGCACTTGGTAAAATATTAATACTATTTCAAATGAAATAAGTTTTAATAATATTTATTGACCTATGCAGCATCAGAACTCATCTTGCAAATATAGCGAGCTATTTATTATTTTTATCGATGTTACCGGCCAAGAGTCTTTATAGATTGAAGAAATTCATTTACTCAATGACCAGTAACGATCAACGTAGCTTGTTTACACGTCGAAAAATACGCTTTCGCCTTCGCCTTGAAGTCTGATTGAAATTTCATAGCAATCTGGTTCGATTTCCTTGGCAATCAGTTTCGACCGGAGATCTTCTGGAATGGAATTCAGAACTGGATCGCTCTTGTTCGCCTCCTCATCATCGAAATACACCCGCGTGTACAGGTGGCGATTCAATCCTTTGCCGAAAATCGAAACAGCAACGTGCGGCGCCTGAATAACTCCATCCCGCATCGGGGCTCCACCTGGTTTCACCGTTTCGAAAGAAAATAGGCCTAAAGCATCGCACATCGCGCGACCAAAACCTTTGAACTCGGCGGTCTTGAGTAAGGGATGATGGCCTGAAAACCGACCGAGTCCATCCGGTTGCCAGATTTCTATCAGCGCGTCTGGAACTGGAAGTCCATCACCATCAAGAACGGTGCCACGCAATGTAATATGCTTTCCCTCGACATCTTTCGTCACCAGCGAATTTGATGCCAACATGCGAAACTTGTAATTAACCGGGCTAAGGCAGTATGCATAGAACGGACCGACTGTTTGAGACGGCGTAATTGTCTTAGGCTTATTTGTGACCATTTTATGCCTCGATGTGTGTGTTTTTTTGACCGCGCAGCACGATGTCAAAACGGTAAGCGAGCGCCCACTCTGACTTTGTTGCACTCATATCGAATTTGGCAATCATTGCTTCCCGAGATGATTCCGGCGCGGTACTGTAAATCATGTCATGCTGAATAAGTGGGTCACCCTCGAAATAGAGCTGTGTAACCAGTCGCGTCAGGAATGATGGGCCAAACAACGACAAATGAATGTGTGCAGGTCGCCAGTAATTATTTAGCCCCATGATTGGATAAGGGCCCGGCTTGATGGTGGTGAACGTGTAAGTGCCGTCGTCTGCCGTTACCGTACGTCCCGCGCCGTAAAAGTTCGGATCAAGTGGTGCCGGGTGAGAGTCCAGAGCATGAATGTAGCGGCCAGCAGCATTGGCCTGCCAGATTTCAATCAGAGTGTTCGGAATTGCGCGGCCGTCCTCGTCCATAACCTGTCCATGCACGAAGATACGCTCACCGATCGGCTCGCCTTCGCCCTGCTTAGTCAAGTCATTGTCAAGGGGCTGCACAGAATCATGCCCGTAGATTGGACCGGACAACTCTGTGAGAGTATGAGGGATCACCCGAAGAGGACGATGCGGCGCGCGCTTGCGGGTGAAAACGTAGCTTGGAGTAAGCATCGGAGGATGTGCCCGAGTGCTTTCTAGGGGGTAATCTGTAGAGATCTCTAGCGGATTAGGTGTGTCCGTTATCATGCTGTATGTTCCTTCATTGTGAACGATGTTTTCCTATAGTAACCGCAAGATTAAGGAGCGTCAACTAGGTATTTGCCCTAGCTGGGCAGTGCCGTGGCAACGGCCCCTCCGCTGACGGGTGACATTCGGGCAAGTTCCTGAGGAACCTCTGCACGAATCCCCCGAACCCGTGGTTGCCTGAGTCTGTATGAGCCCCGACGATACGAACCATGAAGCAAACCAGCCTGTGCCTGCCAAACTCCTCCAAGCGTACGCGCAAGCGCGAGTTCCTGGAATCGATGGAACGCGTGGTCCCCTGGGGTGATCTGGTCTCACTGATCGAGCCGTACGCACCGGAGTCTGGCCGCCGCGGCCAGCAGCCCTTCGCTGTGGAGGCCATGCTGCGCATCCACTTCATGCAGCAGTGGTTCAACCTTTCGGATCCGGCGATGGAAGAAGCCTTGCACGACGTGCCCGTGTTCCGCGACTTCGCAGGCCTGACCAACTGGGCTGACGCGTTGCCCAGCGAATCCAGCATCCTGCGCTTTCGCCACCTGCTGGAGCGCCACAAGCTGGCCGAGCAGATCCTGGCCACGGTCAATGGGTTGCTCAGTGCCAAGGGGTTGCTGCTCAAGTCCGGCACGGTGGTGGACGCCACGCTGATCGCTGCACCCAGTTCGACAAAGAACCGTGATGGCGGGCGAGATCCCGAGATGCACCAGAGCAAGAAGGGGCAGCAGTGGTACTTCGGCATGAAGGCGCACATCGGGGTGGATGCCGAGTCGGGTCTGGTGCACACGGTGCAAG
Organism: Ottowia sp.; assembly: GCF_016703145.1. Classification (GTDB taxonomy): domain Bacteria; phylum Pseudomonadota; class Gammaproteobacteria; order Burkholderiales; family Burkholderiaceae_C; genus Ottowia. Next base: position 1,757,140 of record NZ_JADJCO010000003.1, read on the forward strand.
GCACGGCTGGCAACGTCAATGACGTGGTGCAGGCCAACAGCTTGCTGCACGGCGAGGAGACGGTGGTGTTCACCGATGCGGGTTATCAAGGTGCGGACAAGCGCCCTGACGCCACGCCGGGTGTGACCTGGCACGTGGCGATGCGTCCCGGCAAGCGCCGGGCACTGGACCCGGAGAACAGCCCGGCCGATGCGCTGCTCGACAAGATCGAGCGGCTCAAGGCGGGAGTGCGCGCGAAGGTGGAGCATCCGTTTCGGGTGATCAAGCGCCAGTTCGGACACGTGAAGGTGCGCTACCGGGGGTTGAAGAAGAACACGGCGCAGTTGAAGACGCTGTTTGCACTGTCCAACCTGTGGATGGTGAGGCAGAAGGTGCAGGCGCTGGGGGGATGAGGGTTCTGTCGCGTTGCCAGTTGATAAACGAGTTTGGGGTAGGAACGGATGCCAGTTCTTCAAACGGGACGGATTTGTCCTGACAATACATAAAACTGGTCGGCAAAAGACAGCTTGATACCGCCTTCCAGCAGGAGCTGACCTTTGCGGATCATGTGCATCAGCTCGATGCCGGCCAGGACATTTTTGGCGGCTCGAAATGACTTGAAGTTGAGCATTGGTTTGGTGACCCGTTTGATGGCCCGATGGTCCTGCTCCACGATGTTGTTCAGGTATTTGATTTGCCGCACGATGATCGGCATTTCGCCTCGGGCATTGATCTCATCCATGGCTGCCTTGTTGGCGCTGCTCTTGTCCAGGGTGACCTTCTCGGGAACACCGCTGGCCTTCATGGCCTTGTCAAAGAAGCGCACGGCTGCGGCCTTGTCGCGCTGGGCCGTCAGCAGAAAGTCGACCGTCTTTCCCTCCTTGTCCACTGCGCGGTAGAGGTATTTCCAGACGCCTTTGACCTTGATATAGGTTTCGTCCATGCGCCAGCTGCCGCCCACCGGGCGCTTGTGTTTGCGAAAGACTTTTTCAAGCAATGGAAGAAACCGGATCGCCCAGCGGTTGATAGAGGAATGGTCGACAAACACACCTCGTTCCTGCATCATTTCCTCCAGGTGGCGGTAGCTCAACGGATACGCTGCATACCAGCGAATGCACACCAGAATGACGTCGATTGGGAAGCGCATTCCTTTGGTCGCCAGCATCTCGTTCAAACCTTTTCAGTCAAAGTGCTCAGCATAGACGAGCAAGTTGCTTGACCGTCAACGCGACAAAACCCGCCAAAGCACCCTCTCGCAGATCCTGCGGATTTTCGGCAAGGACGTGCTGCCCACCCTTGGCAAGATGTCGATCTACGACATTCGCCGGCCCCAGCTTCTGGGCGTCCTGGCAAGAATCGAGGAACGCAAGGCTTTCACCACGGCAGAAAAGGTCCGCACCTGGTTGAGTCAGTTGTTCCGCTATGCCCTCGTGATCGTCGAGGGGCTGGAAGCCAATCCGGCCTCCGACCTGGATGTGGTGGCGGAGCCCAAGCCCCCGGTGAGCCACAACCCGTACCTGCATCTGCCCGAGCTGCCAAACTTCCTCCAGAAGCTCCGGCGCTACAACCCGCGTGGCTGGCAAACCCAGCTCGGCATCCGGCTACTGTTCCTGACCGGTGTGCGCACCGGTGAGTTGCGGCTGGCAACCCCGGATCAGTTCGACCTGGACCGCGGCCTCTGGATCATCCCGCCCCAGATCGTCAAGCAGCTTCAGGATGAGATGCGCAAGGCCGGCAAGCGCCCCCAGGACGTGCCGCCCTACATCGTGCCGCTGTCCCTTCAGGCCATCGAGATCGTGCGCTACCTCTTGGGGGTGATGCGGCCCGCCCAGGTTCATCTGCTCACACACCGCAGCGAACTTAAGAAGCGCGTCAGCGAGAACACCCTCAATGCCGCCCTGAAGCGGATGGGCTACGAGGACCAACTGACCGGCCACGGCATCCGCGGGACCATCTCGACGGCGCTCAACGAGATCGGTTATCCCAAGATTTGGGTGGACGCTCAGCTCTCGCACTCCGACCCGAACAAGGTGAGTTCGGCCTATAACCACGCCAAGTACGTAGAACCGCGACGTCGGATGATGCAGGACTGGGCCGATCGCCTCGACCTGCTCGAGCAGGGTCAGGTGGAAGCCGCCAGTGCTCACCTCACCATTCGTATCGAAGGGGTGCCGGCGATGGCAGAAGACGAGCCTGTTGCCGCCGCCGCTGTGTTCCCTGAAGGCTCTGTGCCGCCTGTAGTGGCTGCTCCCATCGTCGTGACTCCGAACGACGCCGGAAGCACGTTCCAGCGACTGTCGCAGGTGCCTCCGGCGCCCACGCGGGCGCCGGAACCGGAAGTGTCCGCAATTCAGCGCGAGCGCGAGGAAATGCTTGCTATGTACGAGTCACCGAGCAGCCTGCCGGTCCCCCTGTTCGGCAAGCTGGCTGGGAAGTCCAAGGATCAGATCAACCGCGAGTTGAAGGCCGGCAAGCTGCTATCCATCAGTTTGGGCAACCGCGGGCAGCGCGTTCCCGACTGGCAACTGGTGCCGCTCAAGCACAAGCTGGCGCAGGTGCTCATGAACCAACGCCCGCACGCGGATTCGTGGGACCTGTACCGCATGCTGACCCAGCCGCACCCGGACCTGGGTGATCGCGCGGCCATTGATGCGGTCACGATGACCAACGTGCCCGCGATTGTCCGGGTCATCATGGGCGACTACCGGCACCATGCGGATGCGCCCGAGACTGTTGCTCCGCGGCCCATCCCTGAGGATGTGGGGCAGAGCGCCCGTCGGCTGGTGGATAGCACAGTGGTCTTTGAAGGGGCCTAACCCTTGCGCTTCAACCCATGGTCGGGGTGAGGCGCCCGGGGGTCACCCACTACGCGAACCAATTTGCAGCGCTCTGCGCTCGTACCGCTCAGCAACGGGATCAGCACGCGCGTAGGCTCGTTGCAGGTACGTCACGACCGGGTAGGGGCCACCAACGAGCGGTCGCATGCGGATTCCCAACCCGTGAGCACGCGCGATGCGCGGTTGCGCAGATAGCCCAACGCTGTATCCGCCGGCAACCCACAGTGCCGCCATCTCGAACGAAGTCACCCACTGTATGTTGTTCTGATCCACCGGCATGAGGGAGGCCTGCCTCTCATCCAGCAGGGGGCAAGCCTCCGCCTGCCAACGATAGACGGGGTACGCTTGGAGATCGGCGATGGTGAGTTTCTCCTGGTCAAGAAAGAAAAACCGCGGCGGCATGGCTACGGCCATGTTCTCGGCCCACACGGGTTGCGTGCTGAGGGCCGGTCGCTGATCCCCTGAAGCGACATCCCTGCGTCGTAGCGGCCTTCATGAAGGCCCTGAAGCAAAACGTCACTTGAAACCTCGAAGAAAGTGAGAGTGACGTCTGGCTCTTCCGCGCGTTGCCGCGCCAAAAGCGCTGATAGTTGTGATGAAGGTACGCCCGGCGCTACCGCAAGCCTGAAACCGGGGGAAGAATTGGTGGCGTCGTGCATGAGAGCACCCAAGGAGAAAGTTGGTCAAAACAAGCCAATGTGATACGCATGGGTTAAATTTAACGTGGTTAAATTTCAGTGACTGTTCAACGCATTCTGCTAATGCAGAAGCGTGCAGTTCAATGGGGTCGCCCCAAGCACAACCAGATATGAAGCCGAGCCAGCCTTGGCGTTCGGCAACGCTGTGCGCGCCTTTCGCTTGGAACTGAGTGTTGCTCAGGAAGAACTGGCCGCACTAGCCGGAGTTGAGCGTTGGCATATGGGCAAGATTGGGCGGGGGGAACACTTACCCGCGTTGGCCTTGGTACTGAAAATTGCAGCCGTGCTCAAGATAAGCGGCACCGAACTGATGGCCGCGACCGAGCACAACATGCAGCTCCGCTGCTGAGTCTTAGGGCTGGTTTCCGCGAATTAAGTGCCCAAACCTTCGCGCAGGCGAAAAATAAATCGTTCCAGTGAGGCTGTCACATCGCCGCTGTCGGATCGGAGTAAATAGGTCGTAATGACCGCCGATTCCACGGCCAAGGGGCGGACTACGACATCGGGCCGCTGGCTGACTGGTACTTTACTTGCTGCCATGAAGCCGACACCATAACCGGCACCGACCAGCGTGAGCATCATCTCCAGTGAGGTCGCACGTTCAACGACGTTTTGCCGGTGTTCCAGAGGTCCAAGGAGTCGTGCCAATACGCGGCAGTAGCCCTCGCAGACCCGTGGGTCGCACAAGACGAGCGGATGGCCATCGAGCTCATGGAGGGGCACTTCCTTATGAGCGAGCAGTTCGTGCCGGGCCGGCACGGCTATTACCAGGGGATCTCGCCAAATCGGCTCGGCAATGATGCCCTCGCCGACATCTGCTGTGTGCGCGAAGCCGATCATGAAGTCGCCAGAGCGTAGGCCGCGCAACTGGTCCGCCAACGGAACTTCGGACAGGCGTACTTCGATTTCCGGTTCCTCGGCTCGGCAACGGGCCAAGAACTCCGAGAACCGAGGATCGGTCGCACCATCGGAGACCGCGATACGCAGGCTGCCACGCGCACCTGCTGCGACGGCCTTAGCATTCTCTCGCGCCTGTTCGAGAACGGTGAACAGCCGGCGGGTATCTTGCAGGAAGGCGGATCCAGCTGCAGTCAGCTTCGTCCCTCTGCGGTCTCGATCGAAGAGAACAACCCCCAGATCCTCCTCCAGTTCTTTGATCGCTCGGGACAATGGCGGTTGTTCGATATGTAGGCGCTCAGCCGCGTGGCTGAAGTGAAGTTCCTCTGCCAAGACGGCAAAATAGCGAAGGTGTCTCAATTCCACTTCAACTTTCCTTGGTAAGGTAATCGCCTTCGCCAGGCTGGAAGAGGCGCTTTCCATCGACCCAAAGCGTCCTTCTTTGGTAGGGGCGGGGTAATGGCCTCCAATGAGATTAGGCTGAGCAACTACCAGTTAGCCTCCGGCCGCTTCATCGGATGCTCCCAGATTCCCTATGCGTCGAACATCCACGACCAAGACATAAAAGCTATGCAGCGGATGTATGGGCAAGGGGGCTAACCTACCCCGCCTTCACATACCTCACGCACATCGAACGACGTGCATCCGTGGAGCGGAATGGCCTTAAGGCACTCTGCGTCATCTGTCGTTCCAAGCGTCCTGTAAGTGTGTCCAGGCGTCCAAAACCTTGAACCCGCGTCGCACAGCCGTTCCGTTTTGAGTTCGGATTAGTGGGTGTGTCCGTCGTGACCAGTACCAGTAAGTGACGGTGCTTGTCTGTCGCACCTTTGGAGTGCATAAGCCCCAGCCCGGAGAATGCCGGGAGGGGAGCATGAATTGAACGAGAAGCAAACGAGAGCGAAGTACACGCTGGAGTTCAAGCAGGAGGCAGTGCGGCAGGTCAAGGCCGGGCGTGCTGCGTCGGCCGTGGCCACGACGCTGGGCATGCCCAAGGCGAGCCTGACGAACTGGGTGCGGGCCGATGCGAAGGGCCAGTTGGAGGTGAGGTCCGAAGGCAAGGCCACAACACTGACGGTCACGCCCGAGCAGGCGGAGATTGCGCGGTTGAAGGCGCAGGTAGCGCGGCTGACGATGGAGCGCGACATCGCAAAAAAAGCCGCGGCGTACTTTGCGCAGGACGTGCTGCAAGGTACGCCTGGATTTTCTGGATGAAGGGGCGCTGGCCGATCACATTGATGTGCGAGGTTCTGCAGGTCAGCGCCAGCGGATATTTCCGCTGGGATGCGTCGAGGCGCGATACCAAGCACGCAGGGCGCAGGCTGCACAGCGATGAGGCCTTGTTGGCTCACATCCGGGCCATCCACGAGCAGTTGCGCGGTGAATATGGCTGGCCGCGCATGCATCGCGAACTGCTGGCCCGCGGCCTGCGCGTGGGCAAAGAGCGGGTGCGCCGGTTGATGCAGCGCCACGGCATCCGGGCCAAGGGTAGGCGCAAGTTCGTGGTGACCACCGACAGCGCGCACCGCTTGCCAGTCGCCCCGGACCTGGTGCAGCGCCGCTTCACGCCGGCAGCGCCCAAAGTGGTGTGGAGCGGCGACATCACGTACATCGCTACCGACGAGGGATGGCTGTACCTGGCGGCCGTGCTGGACCTGCACAGCCGCCAGGTGGTGGGCTGGAGCCTGCAGGCGTACATGCAGACCTCGCTGGTCAAGGATGCGTTGCTGATGGCTTGCTTTCGCCGTCGACCTGCCGCAGGCCTGATCTTTCACAGCGACAGGGGCAGCCAGTACTGCAGCCAGGATTTTCAGGACACTCTGGGCGCCCGGGGCATACGCAGTTCGATGTCACGCAAGGGCAATTGGTGGGACAACGCTCCCACAGAGAGCCTGTGGGGACGGTTGAAGACGGCCTGCGTGCACGGCCAGCGGTTTGCCACTCGCATGCAGGCAAGGCAGGCCGTCATGGACTGGATCGCCTTCTACAACCACTCGCGGCTACATTCAGCACTGGGCTACCTCAGTCCGATGCAGTTCGAACAACGCTGGTTGGCGGCGCAGCGCAAATCTGCCGCTTGATGATCGGGCTACGCACTCCGGTTTTCAGGGGCAACCTCACTCAGGACAAGATATGGATTGTTTGGTGGCACGTCATGAAAGAGCCCACCTGCATCCTCCAGAAGATAGCCGTGCAGCCTCCGAACCTTACGCGGACCGGTAACCTCGCAGGTCCAGATGTTCAAGCCGCTCGGCTGCTTCCTATGCAACTGAAGTTTCTCGAAGCGCTTTTGTACCCACTGCCAATCCTGTTGGCCCGCGTGCCTAGCTAGCAAGCTCACTTTCGGATGTTCTTGCGCATAGCGTTGGAACACACCAGGGCTGACCAAGTACGCAGTGCCACTCACCGTATGCACGAGTGCCTTTGCATCATTGATGATGAGCTGCCGCGCGGCGATCCCGTATTTCAGCCACGCCACGAAATGCTCCCCGGATGGCTTCACTGCCGACGAAGCTGACGCAGGCATGTGTACAGGTGGCTGAAGAGATATTGTTGTGGTCACTGGCATGGGAGCGTCGAAAACCTGCCCCGGGATCTCCTCCGCATCTTGGCCGGCGCCGGAAGCGTCGCCCAAGCCCACCATCGCCAGCATGTCCTCCATGACGTTGAGCACGGGCTGGGCCGCAGGCGACGAAACGGTGGCGGTACTACTGCCTGCCCAAGGCGGAGGCTCTTGACTTTCCTGAGCCGGTTTCGCCACGGCAGTAGGTGGGATGGCTGGCGTGCCGGCATCGCTTTCCGCGGAGGCCGCGCCGATCTCGACCGAACCTGCAAAGGGCACTGGCCGTTCGCCAGAGTCCCAGATCAGCGCGGGAGTGAGACGCAGCAGGGAGAACGAGTGGGTCCAGCCGGTCGTGCTGGTCACGGTTGCGCGCCAGACCGCTTTGCCGTCCGATGTAGGCTGCAGCATGCCGTGATCCTGCAGCACGTTGAACACGGCGGTGTTGTTCGCAGGGATGCCATCGATGCCCTGGGATAGCAGGTGCGCGCGTAGCTTGTCGGAGACCGTCTTGCTCACCAGCCATAGCGCGTCCTCGGTGAGCCAGCCATCGGAGGCCTCGGGCTGGTTCAGCTTCAACTCTTCCTTGAGTAGGTAGCGCAGCCCATCAAGCAGCTTGCGTTGCAGCGCATGCTTGGGCGCGGCCGTGGCGCGGGCCGGATCACCACCCAGTTCCTGGGCGACCGAAGCGCGGTCGGCCTGCACGACAAGTTCGCCCAGTATCCCGGCGTGTTCGTACTGGCCGGCCAGTACGTACAGCAGCGGCCCCCATAGGGCGGGATAGCCACTGAGCCAGTCCAGGAGATGGGCATCTAGCAGTTGGTGGTAGAGCAGTCCCGTCGCGGCACTGTGTAGTCGGTACTCGCGATCGTCACGGTAGCGGAATCGGTACGGCTGGTGCAGTGGACCATGCCACGGGTGCCAGGTGCTGCCGTCGACCAGCTTGACGTGCAGATCGACGGCGATCTTGCCGATGTCGTGCAGCAGAGCGGCATAGGCGACAGCGGCGGTCCAGGCCTCGGACTGCACCGCTTGATCTTCGGGGCTGGCGCCGATGGGCAGCAGATGGGACTGCCGCAGCTTTAGGCTGTAGGCGACGATCTCCAGGCCGTGGTCCAGCATGCCGCCCGGGTAGGCATGGTGGTGGCTCTCCGACGCGGGGAATTGCTGGACCAGTTCGGCGTAGCGCTCCAGGGGCGCGCGGTACAAGGTGGTGAATTGCGTGCGCGACAGCGACGTGCGCTGCCAGATGTGTTCCAGCAGCTTCTGTCGGCGTGGCGTCGCCAGCAGAGATGCGGCCGGTTCTGGTCGCAGCAGCCCTTTCGGGGGATTGGTGACGGGGGTTGGCGGTGGAGCGGCGGCGACCGAGGCCCGTTTTCGCTGGAACAGTGAGAGCATGTATGTCCTCTGTTGGCGGGCCGACCGGGAGGCCTTTTTGCCTTTTCGAGGTAGAGCCTTTCCTCTTGCGCCCCATTCCCTTGTCCTTTCGGCCCTTTGGCCCTTTGGCCTTTAACCATTTGGGTATAGGGTGCGGCGCATCGATCGTCCATCGTCAATGTGGGGTGCAGGCGGTCGGATTGATGCGTGAAGGCGGGCTGTTCCCACCCTACGATGGGCCGATTCTTGGACCCGGGAGGACGCCATGAGGCCCCACATTGACAACGTAAGGAATTTTCCTTACGATTCAGACATCGTAATCAGGAGAGTCGCCATGCCTGCCATCCACGAAATCGCCACGCTCACCTCCAAAGGCCAGATCACGCTGCCCAAGCCCATCCGTCAGGCGCTCGGTGTCGATGTCGGCGGCAAGCTCGCGTTCGACCTGCGGGGCAGCGAAGTCGTCGTTACCCGTGTCGATGCCGAGCACGAGGACCCTGCCATCGGCGCGTTCCTCAGCCTGCTGGCGCGCGACATCGAAGCGGGTCGGAACATCCAGGGCCTGCCCGAGGATCTGGCTCGCGCCATGCTGGAGCATGCAGGTCACGATGTGAACCTGGGTGAGGAGATCGACGGGGCAGTGGAACTCTGATGCAACGGCATGGCTGGGCGCTGCTGTTTCACGACTGCGTGATCGAGCAGTTGCAGAAGCTGCATGCGGCCGCACGACGAGCGCAGGAGAACGACCCGAAGGGATTCGAGTCCAACGCCAACGTCAAGCTCTTTCGGGCCTTGAGCCAGTTGATGATGGATGTGGTGCCCGGTGATCCGGCGCGCGACGAATACCGCCAGGGCAATACCTTGGGGCCGGCCCACCGCCACTGGCGACGGGCCAAGATCGGAAGGCGGTTCCGGCTGTTCTTCCGGTACGACTCCAAGGCGAAGATCATCGTTTACGCCTGGGTCAACGATGAGCAGACATTGCGGTCGTCGGGCAGCAAGTCAGACCCCTACGCCGTTTTTGAGAAAATGCTCGGGCGCGGAAATCCGCCAGACGATTGGAACGCACTGGTGCGGGCAAGCAAGCAGAACTGGAGCAAACTGGAATAGCTATCCCCATGTAGCAGGAGACGACCATGAGCACGACGACAACACGCATCAGCACCGCGGAACGGCTTGGCCGTAGCTTCGGCCGTGGATGGCGTGCCTATGCGCGCGGTGAGCGCCGAGTGCCGAGATGGCTGGTCTCCAAGGGCATGCCGGTGGCTGGTGCTACCGCGCTGCTATGGATAGTCAAGCTGGCTGCGCTGGGACTGCTGCTCTACGTCGCCTTCTGGTTCGCAGTCGTGTTGCTGGGGGTGGCGGCGGCGGGGTGGGCAATGGATCAGCAACATCCCGCTGAATATGACTACGAGTTGCAGTACCCGACCATCGAGGAATTGCGGGCTGCACCAGGCTACGATCCCAACCTACACAACGATACATCCCACGAGATGTACCAAGACGACTGATACCGAAGGTGCATTGATTACCTGAGCTTGCCGCCTGAGATGGTTCCAGCTCCTTTACCTCCCGCGCTGCCTGCATCTTTTGTTGCAGTGGCGAAGGTATTGGCGATCGCGCCAGCACGGACGCCCACCCAGGTGAGCGCACCGATCCAGAACGTAGGAAGTACCAGGAACATCGTCGCCATCACGAAATTGAGCAGCATGTCTCCAAAGGCATTGTTCAACCCCATTACAGGGTCGAAGTTTGAGTGCGGGCGGTTCCACCCGAAGCCCCAACCATAAAGCGCATCGAGGATGGTGCTGTCGATCCAGCGTGCGAGTTGGAACCAGAAATCGACGAAGAACAAGGAAAACTGAACGACGCTGATTGTGATGACTGCCTTCAGCTCGTAGGTCCCGATGACCAACACCAATGGAATGCAGATGACTAAGGCCATCTTGAGCAGTGATAGGGCCATTGGAAGGGCTTGACGCACCACGTCCATAGCCGGGAAAAAGCCCATCGATCCCATCGCCATGCCTACGTCGCCGGCCGCGCGCGTGATGACGTTCGGCAAGGTCTTGTCGATCTGGCCCCCGTAGTCCGTATAGACGCTACCCTGGTTCAACTTCTGTTGCCTCGGCGACGCGATGGTGCGGATCACGGAGTCGTCCACCTCGGCGCGGCTCAGGAACCCGGCCCAGCCCGCCAGCCGCGTGAGCAGGCTCGGGTCCACTTGGCCCAGCAGTCGTGCGCGCAGGCCGTTGCTACCGTCGGCCCACCATTGCCTGCAGGTCGGATAGCCACCGCCGCTGGATATCTGAGCCAGCCCAGCATCACGGTTGCTGTCATAAGGCCAGTCATCGCGCGGCGTGCTCGACCGATAGTTGTCGTAGAAGCCGGCTGTGTCCGTGAAGAAGCGTGAGCCGATCCAGGTGACATCATGCATCTGCGCCTCGTCGAGTTGCGGGCGCTGCATGAACAGCTTGGCGCGTGCCGGTCCGTAGCAGTCGTGCGTGAAATCAGCGACCTCCTGAGCCAGCACGGGGTCGTCGATGCGCGTGGCGTCGATCTCCATCCTCATCTGCCGTAAATCAGTGCCGCAAGGGATCGCCGCCACGGAAGCACCCGTGACCGCACGCGAGAGCGCGTGCATGAAGGCCCACCACACCGGCAGCTTGGCGCTTTGGTTGTTGAGCGTCGAGAAGGACTGCGACCAGCCTGTGTCGGTCGGCTGCGGCACGCTGACCTGGCACTGCGCCGAGCGTGAGCTGTCGTACCGGATGGTGTTCAGATCGACGTCGATGAAAGGGATGCCGGCGAACATCACCACCACGATGGCGACGAACACCCGGTTCTCGATGCGCGCAGCCGACAGCACGCCCTTGTTGCCTTCGTCCGCGCCTTCGGAGCGGGCCTTGAGCCATTCCTGCACGATGATCGCGACGAAAGGCAGCGCAAACACCCCGCTGGACACCAGCACGGCCCAGATCCCGTTATGGACGATCCAGGACACGAGGGTGAGGTAGTACTCCAGGTAGTCGGTCGTCAAAAGCGTCATGGCCTGAATCTCCCCTCAGCCCTGCATCAGCAGACTGGCTTCCAGCACCATGATGGCGACGACACCGGCGATCTCGCTGCGCACCAGGCGGCGCCGCGCCTGCCTGTCTGCGCCGTTCTGGTCCTCGCGCGCGAGCAGCCGGCGGCGCATCCAGATCCATCCGGAGGCCGTCGCGCCGTACAGGCACAGCCGCCACACCAGGAAGTAGCCCGCGGTTGCGGTCAGCCACTGCTCCCAGCCGGCAACGCTGCCGACGAGATAGATGCCGACGACGTTGGCCCCCACGGCAGCCGCGACAAGCACCACCGTCCACAGCAACGCCTTCGCCGCACGCCGGCTGAACAGCCAGCGTGGGTGCAGCCAGGTCGCACGCATCGGGCTCATGGCCGGCCTCCCGGATTGCCCTTCTGCAACTGGTCGAGGCGGTCGGGCACCGGATCGCCCTCATAGATGCCGCGCGAGCCTGCCGCGCGCGTGCCATGGCGCTGGATGATTGCCATCGGCGAGTTGTTGGCCAGCTCGCGGCGCAGCTCCAGTTCGGTCTTGAGGTTGCGGACCTCCTGATCGAGCGTGTTGCTCTCGTGGTTCACCGCCTCGACGGCCAACTGGTTGGCTGCCACGTTGGGCTCCTTCTTGCCGGTCAGCAGGGTCCGCTGGAGCAACAGGGCCTTCTCCAGCACCGAGGACAGCGCCACTTCCGATGCCAGGCGCCGTGCCAGCAGATCCTGGTCCGGCTCGTCGCGCAGGGCTTCGATCACGCCGCGCGTGATGGGCAGCGAGCTGCTGCCGGCCGTGCGCAGGTTCTCGAACGTCGTGTTGCGCGTCCCCGAGATCAGCGCCTGCAAGGTTTCCAGCTTCGCCTCGTACTCCTCCTGGATCAGCGGCGTCAGTCCGACGCCGGGCACAGTCTCGGTCTTGGTGCAGGAGTCGCACGTGCGCTGCACCTGTTCCCCGAGAACCCGCGTCGCCCATTCGATCGCCTGCTGCGGCGAGGTCCAGGTCTGGCACGACAGGCTCGCGCAACTGGCTGCTGAGATGGACGACGTGTCGGTCACGCCGCGGCCGTTGACGAGGTTGTAACCCGCGCGGGTAACGTCGCCGACCACCCGGACGGCAGGTTGGCCCGCGCCGCCGGCATTGCTGCCGCCCACCCAGGGCACGCCGTCGTTGCCGCGGCGCGTTTCGGCCTGCTCGATGGCCGACACGGCGTCCGTGCTCGCAACCGCATCACGCAGCGCCATGCCTTCGGCCATCTGGCTCCAGCCCAACTGGCCGCCAGCCGTGTCGGCCATCTTCTCGGCCATGGCACGGCACGTCAGCTTGCTGCGGTCGAAATCCAGCCGCGCCTGCAGCACGCCATTGGTGAGCAGGTTGTACAGGCCCGGATCGGCGCGCTGGATGATCAGCGCAGGCAGGGATGCCACGGCGCTCGTGGCGCTCTGGATCACGTTGCCCATGATCTGCTGAAATCCATTCGTGATGCCGTTGAGCTGATTGCGCAGCGTGGTCTGAATGCTCATGTCGCCGCAGATCAGGTTGCTGTTCCAGCCCACGCCGACCCCGATCGAGCGCATGCCGGCCGCACGGCCCATGGAGACCGCGCTGCCGCCGCCGATCGAGTACATGACGTCATCGCCGATGACGGGGCCGCTGGCCTGGAAACCGACAGGCTGCGCCAACGCCAGGCCGCAGCACAGGGCGAGCGCACCAGCCAGCAGGCGGCGCACCTTGGTGGAGAGGTTCGTCAGTTCAGGACGCTTCATCGCCGTCCCCTCATTGGAAATCGACGCTGCCGAGGAACACTTGGCCCCGGCGTTCGCAGCAGGCATAGGGCCGCCAGAGCGCCCAGGCGTAATCACCTTGCTGGGCCTGCGTCAGGGTGCCGCTGCGCGGGAAGACCGTGCAGGACGAGGACAGGACGGGTGTGAGTTCCTGCCACTTGCCCGTCGAGGCGTCGCCTTCGACCAGTTCGCCAGCCGGCCAGTAGCCGGGCCGCGAGTTCGCGAGCAGCGGCTGGTACACGTGCAACTGCCCGCGGCGCGTGACGACATCGCCCGCACGCTGGGCCACCACGGCACCGGCCTTGTGGTCGTCCGTCTGGTGCAGGAAACCGCCGCGTGGATAGACATTGCCCCAGAGGTTCAAGGTCGAGCGCGCGCCGATCTCGCGCATGCCCGGGACCAGCGCTTCCGGGTAGGCCATCTCGGGCACGTTGTAGCGCCAGGCCAGTGTGTCCAGGGTGCTGAGCAGATACGGCATGAAGGCCGTGCCTGCGCCTTCGCAGAAGTAACCCGACGACGAAGCGAACTCACTGATCACCTGTCCGCCCGGATGGCCGATGACGTCCGCGTTCTTGAATTTGGCGAGATTGTTTTCGTGATCTTCGTTGGTCGTGCCGTCGCCCCCAGCCTCGGCGGAAGCGTTCGGCGGACTCATCGAGCGCACCTCCGTCCACGGGTTCTCTCCAGTGTTGCTGTAGCTGGAGACGACCGCATCGGGCACGTAATGGCGCACCTTGACGGACGTGCGCACCGTGCAGCCTGTCCAGGTGCAGTAGAGCCAGTAGCAGATGCCCACCACCCGGTACTCCAGGCAGTCCGGCGACATGACGGACGAGACGATGGTGGCGGTGTTCAAGGCGTAGCTGCCCGTCGCGCTGGCCAGCAGCAACGAGGCCACGGCGACGCGCAAGCGGCGGGGAAGGTCGAATGGACGATGCATCACGGGTGCTCCTTGCGGTATCGGGCGATGCGTGCCAGCGCCTGGTCCAGGTTGGCCTCGCCATAGACCACGTAGCGTTGGTCCACCACGACCGCCGGGAGGGTTGTGATGCCAAGGCTCCAGGCATCGGCGACGCCCTGATAGGCAGTTTGCAGACGGCGTTGAAGGGACGGACCTCCTGCCTTCAGGCGACGGCGCAGGATGGACTCGGCCTGTTGCAGATCATTGGGCAAGCCCGCCGCCAGTTCCGCCTCGATGCGTCGGGCTGCATCCAGCTCGATCACGCGCGTGGGTGAGTGCGTACCCTGCAGCGGCGCTCCGGACTCGGTGATGGCCCAGATTTCCTGGGCGACGGAAGCGCCCGACCACAGTAGAGTCGCCGCGAAGACCAACGCGGGTCTGGACGTACGTGGATGCGTGGACGCGAAGGGGAGCATGGCGGGGTTCCAAAAGATGGATGACCCCGGTAGTCCAAATCAAAGCGCTGTTGCAGGCCATGAACAATGCGCAGCGCGGCGTGCCCCTATTGGTCCTGGTGACAACACATGCGGCTTGACCGCAGAGCTGCTGCAGGCGCTGTTGGAAGGAAAGGCGCAGTTTGCGATCGGATATAAACCGAGGACCGCAACCTTCAAACCATACCTTCGATATGAATCGCGTCCAACTCGTTGAAATCCTCGCTGCCAAGAACGACCTGTCCAAGGCTGCTGCCAATGCGGTTCTCGAGACCTTGATCGACACCGTTCAGACGGCCGTGAAGAAAGGCGACGCCGTTCAACTCGTTGGCTTTGGCACCTTCAAGTCCGCCAAGCGCGCGGCGCGCAGCGGCAAGAACCCGTCCACCGGAGCCGCCCTGAAGATCCCGGCTGCGACCGTGCCGAAATTCGTTGCGGGCGCCAAGTTCAAAGCCGTAGTCGATCCTAAGGCCGCCAAGCGCAAGGCCGAGAAGGCTGGCAAGTAAGCCCGCCATGGATACTCCGATTGATCTCCACCCAATCCACCGGCGACGGTGCTATCGACCATGACTGCGTTCTCTGAATCGTTCCGATCGGAAGTTGCGCGCATTGCGCGCAAAGAGAACAAGGGGGAGATGAGCTCCCTGCGCAAGACGGCAACGAACCAGCGCGCAGAGATCGCGACGCTCAAGCGCGACCTCAAGGACTTGGCAGGGCAGGTGCGCAGCTTGGCCAAGGCATTGCAAAAATCCCTGACAGCGGCCGAGCGCCAACAACCCCGGCGGCAGTCCCCGGATTCGTCCGCAGGGACGCCGGCGGCTGCGAACCGAAGAGGCCGCGCGTTCGTCTTCAGCCATGAGGCGCTGGTCGCCAAGCGGCAGGCGTTTCACATGACCCAGAAAGAGATGGCGCAGCTGCTCGGCGTGTCGTCGCTGAGCGTCTACAAATGGGAAACCGGTCGGGTCACGCCTCGCGAGGCGCAACTCGTGCGCGTGCGCGAAGTGCTCCAGATGGGCGTGCGCGAAGCCCGCAGGCAGATTCCGGAGTGAAGGCCGCGGATCGCCTTCCGACAGGTTGGCTATCGCGGCATGTCGCCATCGCCGTCGGCGTGGGCTGGTGGGTCCACGGAATCCGTGGGCTTGGCTTCGCCGGGATCGCGGGTGACGAGCATGTCGATCGCCGACAGCAGTGAATCGCCCGGCACCGGGCCAGGCAGCACCAGGCTCCTGCCGCTCGTGCGATCGACCAGTCGCAGCGAAGGCGTCGCCGTGATGCCCGACGCAGTGGCTTCCCCTGCCTGTGCCTGCACGGCCCGCGCGGAATGCTCGCTGCGCATGCACGCCTTCAGATCCTCGGACATGCCGGGAAACGCCTCCAGGTCCGCCACGCCCTGGCCGTTGCCGCGCGTGTTGGCATAGACCCACTGGACCGCCGTCCAGAACGCCTCGTGTCCTGTGGCCTGGCCGGCGCATTCGACCAGGCGCGCCTCCTGGCTCGCGGCGGGTTCATGGATGGACAGCGGCATGTGGTGCCACTGCAGGCTCACGTCCCGGTGTGCATTGATCCACTGCCGAAGCTGCGGTGCGTACGCCTTGCAGTACGGGCATTCCAGATCGGCGTAGAAGATGATGTTGAAACGCGCCTCCGGACTGCCCAACCGCCAGGGAGGATCGGCCTCCTGCGTGATGCTGGCCTGGGGCGAAGGCTGCGGTGCGGGCTCGCCGGGCGCCCTGAACATGAGCCAGATCAGCGGCGCCGCGACCAGCCCGGCGATCAGGGCCCAATGCCAGCGATGCCAGCGATGCCACCGGCGCGGGCGCCTGCGGAAGGCTTGCACCTGGACTGGAATGGAAGGACGTTTCTGCTTCATGGCACGCTCCGGCGATCACTGCGGCAGGTCCAGCGCTGGCGATTCGATGCCGCGCGCCTGGTCGATCTTCTCGGCCACCTTGAACGCTGCTTCCAGTTCGCTGATGCCGTACTGCTGCATGAGCTGGTAGCGCTCGGCCTTCTCTTCGGGTTCGGTTTGCGCGAGCGCGAGATAGAGGCTCGGCGGCACGGCGCGGAACAGCACTTCCATGCTCTTGGAAAGGATGACGCCCTCGGTGAACTTGCCGGCCTCCTTCCTGGAGGAGAGCATCAGCGCTTTCTGTGCGGGCGAGAGTTCGCGGAAGCGCGCGATCTTCTCCACCTCGTCCGGCGGCATCGACAGGCACACCCACCACTCGATCATGTTGAGCATGGGTTCTGCGGCGCGGGGCAGATCGTCGATGTTCTGCGTCGCGAGCCAGAACCACGCGCCGAGCTTGCGCCACATCTTCGTGATCTTCACGACGTAGGGCGCGAGCAGCGGGTTCTTGGTGATGATGTGCCCCTCATCGGTGACGTTGATGATCGGGCGGCCCAGGTACTGATCGCGCTCGGCAATGTTGTTCACCGTGCTGATCAGACTGATGTAGGCGATGGAGAGCTGCGCGTTGTAGCCTTCGCGCGCATAGGTCGCGAGATCCACCAGGGTGATGTCGGCCTCGGGCCAAGGCGTCCCGTCGCGGTCGAACATCTCGCCGTCCGTACCTTGGCAGAACATGTCCATCGCATCCGCCATTTCCAGCAGCCGCACGCGCCGCATCTCGGGCAGCGTGCTGTCGTTGCCCCGCGCGCGCAGCGCATCGCGCACGTCGCGCGTGAGCACCGTGCGCTTCTCAGCACTCTCGCCGTGGCAGCGCTCGGCAGCATCCAGAATGCACTGGCGGATCAGCGAGCGATCGGCCCGGGTCATTCGGGCTTCTTCCTTGTCTTCGCCACCCGTGATCATCAGCCGCGCGGTGATCTCCAACTCGCCCAGCACATCGCGCTGCTCGTCCGGCTCCATGGTCGAGGCATCGGGTGGCAGGTCTTCGTCCAGCGCATCGGCATCGAGCGTCTGCACGTCGCTGGGCGTTTCGATCAGCCGGCGTGCATCGGCGAATGGTGCCAGGGTCACGCCCGAGCCGGGTGCCAGTTTCACGCGGTTGACCGTCAGACCCAGGCGCCTGGCGAAGTCACTGAACAAGCCGAAACTGTTGCCAGCCTCCACGATGAAGAGCCGCGGCCGGTAGATGGCCGTGACCTGGTTCAGCAGGTTGTTGAGCGTGGCGCTTTTGCCCGAGCCGGTTGGGCCGAACAGGAACAGATGGGCATTCATCTGTCGGTCCAGGCGGTTGAGCGGGTCGAAAGTGATCGGGCCGCCGCCGCGGTTGAACATCGTGATGCCGGGGTGCCCCGTGCCCTGGGCGCGGCCCCACACCGGCGACAGGTTCGCCGCGTGCTGCGCGAACATCAGTTGCGTGTACCACTTCTTGCGATCCTGGCTGGGGTTGTAGCAACACGGCAGCCAGCGCAGGTAGCTGTTGAGCGGTGCCACCTCGTCGTCCTCGCGCACGGGCTGCAGGCCGGCGTTGAGCATCACATTCGCCAGATCCAGTCCGCGCCGGTCCAGCTCTGCTTCGTCGCGTCCGCGCAAATAGAACGCCAGCGTTCCCCGGTAGAGCTTGTGCGCGCTGCCGATGAGGGAGCGGGCCTCGTGCACGTCCTTGAGCGTCTGCTCCGACGCCAACGTCTCGCCGACGGCCTTTCTCGCCAGGTGGTTGAGGTCCGATTCGAGGACATCCTGCGGTGTGGCGACCATCGTCAGACACATCAGGGTGTCTTCAGGCATCTGGTCGAACAGCGTGTTGATGGCATCCCCTTTGCGGATCTCGCCGGTTAGGTGCCCCGTGCCGGGCGGCATGCGCAGTCGATCGGTGATCAGCACGCGGTGCGGCATGCCGTCGAAATACCAGGTGCCATGCGCCACGTCGGAGCGCGGCTGGCCAAAGAACAGCCGCTGGCTGAAATCTCGCCCGCTCACCAATTCAATCTCGCCGTCTTCGGTCTCGTCTGGATAGCGCGCCAGCGCATAGAAGCGCTCCCGGTCCTCGGCCCTAGGCCCGAGCAGTGTGGGGCGCGGGTTGAACCACCGCAGCAGCCAGTCGTGGACGTCGGCCGCGGCCATGCGCCGGGCCTGAATGCCGGCGTTCGCCAAGCCACCGCTCAGGCGGTCGCAGACGATGCCCAGCATCTGCTCCGGCGTCTGGCCACGGCGGCTTGTCTGGCCCTGTCCATGCCCGGTCACGCGGCGATAGACCACCATGCGCACGCGCCGCGTCTGGCCGCGCCAACGCAGCCGCGTGACCACCGTGTCCTCGAACAGGCCACCCGGCTTGGCTACCGCGCGCAGGTGGTGGCCGAAGAAGCGAAGGTAGAACTCGGTGAAGGCCGTGCCGCGGGCGCGCGGCTGCACGTAGTCGCGCAGGTTCTCCATGTACTGGTCGAAGCTGGGTTCGTCCTGCGCATAGAGCTGCAGCACCCAGGGGTGCTCGTCCAGTTCATCGAAGCTGTCTTGCAGCGCATTCTCCAGGGCATCCCGGGCATGTGCGAGCCAGCCGGGTTCCCGGCCCTCGGTGCCCAGCGGCACCAACTCGTAGAAGGCCGCGACCGATTGCCCGTCCTCCAGCAGCATGGCCTTCGACTCGGGCAGGAACTCCACCCAAGGCAGCAGTTCCACGAACGAAGGCGCGACGTCGTACAGCGCCTGTTCGTTCGCCACGGTCGCCGGCCGGCGGCCCTGGACCGCCGACCCGGGTTCGGGGATGCCGGCCTGACGCAAGGCCTCGACATGGCGCTGCCAGCCGTCCGGCTGCTCTTCACCGCCAGCGCCGGATGCGGTCAGCTTCGGCCAGGGGAGTTTCCAGCGCATCAATAATCCTCCACGCGCTCGCCCGGCATGGCGTACTGGATGCGCTGATACAGCGGGAAAACCGTCGTATAGCCCGGCACGGGGACGGGGTCCGTGCCTGTAAGGTGCGGGTACACATACATCACGAGATCGGGATTCGGCAGACGCTGGAACTGGCGACGGACCTCATTGCGCGCGGTGCGCGTGTAGCGCATCTGTTCGGCGGGCGCGGCCTGCACGTCCGCTTCGGTCAGCGGACGGCGCAGGCTCTGGCGCGCATCCAGAAACTGCCTGCGTGCGACCTGACCGGTGCCACCGCCGCCGCTACCCGTTTCCCGCTGCCAGATGTCCATCATGGTGCGGTCGCTATGGGTCAGCAGTTCTTCCTTGCTGGTGGCGCAGCCGCCGAGCACAGCGACGGCGAGGGCCAGCGCCAGACCCTTATTCAAGTTCGAGAGCATGGCTTTCTCCTGCGCGGTGATCGACCTTGCGGCCTTCGGGATCGAAGTCGATGGCGAGCGGTTTTTCGAGGTGGATAGCGACCTTGGCGCCGGGCTGCACGTAGACGGCGGCGAAGGCCTGCCCGTAGAGCTTGTTGACCCAGTTCGACATTTCCTGGACGCCACCGGCGAGAATCCGGCCCACGGCCTCCTGACCACTGATGCCCACAGTGCCGATGGAGCCGTCCGAGCCGACGTAGGACATCTGGCCGCTGTCGCTTTCGATGAGCGAGGCCACGCCGGCACCGGCCGCGGTGATCAGGGCCTGCGAACCGAGGTACTGCTGGGCGTTGCTGCGCCGCTCCCCACTGACGCAGGGAATGCCATAGGGATCGCTGATCCAGCCCAGGCCATCGCGTTGCTGGTTGTTCTGCTGGTTGCCCTCGCGATCCTCGGGAATGGTGCGGATGGTTCCGTCATGAAAGACAAAGGTGATGCTGCGCACCTGGCCGCGCACGCACGACAGCGTCCAGTCGCCCGAGGCGGTGCCGCTGAACACGGCACCCGCCACATCGGGAATGTCGATGCCGTTGGCCGTGAGGTTGTCCGGTCCGACCAACACCTTGAAGGGGTACGGGTCGTTCACCGTGCCGTCGATCGGCACACGGCCGATCAGGGCCGTCATCGCCACCGACCCCATGAGGGTGGAGTTCGTCGGAACCGTATAAACAGCCTTGGCGGTCTTGACCCCGGCGGCGCGCGCGCCCGCGTTCGCCACGGTTTCCGCCGTGGTTTCGAGCGTGCTCTGCGCCGGGCCGAAGCTCGTGGGGAAGCTCATGGCACCACTGGACGAGGCGCGGCCCTCGGCCTTCTTCGCGTCGTCCGGTTCCACCCACCGCACACCGCCTTCCATCCCGGCCACTTCGCCGTCGCCATCGCCGTCACGCAGCCCCAGGCCCACTGGCAGGTCGGCGTGGCCGCCGCCGCGACCACCGATGCTGTCCAGGCGCCGCTGCAAGTCCGCGAGCAGGCCCTCGGTCTGCTGACGCTCGCTCGCCGCCTGCTGCTGGTCGCGGCGCAGGTTGGAGCGCTCGGATTCGAGGGCGGAATTGATGCGTTGGTCGATGGAGTTCTCGCGCTGGCGCAGCCGCTGGTTCTCTTCGCGCTGGGACTTGTTGTCGGACAGCGCGGTCTGAAGCTCGGTGCGCAGTTGCTTGACCTGCGCGACCAGCGTGGCGACGGTATCGCGCGGGGTATCGCCCTCGATGCCCAGCGCCTTCATCTCTTCGGGCGTGAGCCGGCTTCCCGTTTCCGTCGGGGAGGGGGCCGAGGCCTCGCCGCCCGAGAACAGCCGGATGCCGATGAACAGCACCAGGAGCGCCACGGGAATCATCAGCCATTTCAGGAGTCCGTTACTGCGCATGGCGAGCCTCCTTGTTGTCGGTGGCTTCGGCTTCCGGATGCGGCAGATTTGCGGCGGGGTCGAAGCGGTGGATCGCCGGCAGCAGCGACTGCGCCAGGCCGCGCCCGCGCGTCACCAGGTACAGGACGGTCGTGTCCTCGGGCGTTCCGCGCGGGCCGAGTGTCTCGTGCTGGAAGGTGGCCGTGAGGAAATCGCCTTGCAGAACGCGCGGGTCGAGGGTGACCCAGCCGCTGCTGCCGTTGATCAGGCGCGCGGCGGTGACCCACTGGTCTTCCAGGCGCCAGGACGCGAGCGCGACCGCGCGCACCGGCAGCGACGGCATCAGCGTGCCCAGGTCCAGGTCGCGGCGCAGGTTCACCCGCATCACGCCCGGCAGCGGCTCGACCGTGCGCAGCGGCGCATAGAGGTTCTGCGCGGCGAAGCGCGTCAGCACGACCGGGACAGGGGTTTCGCGCCGCGCCGTCCGCGCGCCTGCCTGATCCTGGGCGAGCGTCGGGGGCGCGTCGGCACCCTGCGGCTGATCGCCATAGCGCGCCGGAGTGCTGTGGCCCTCGACGATGCGCACCGGCTCCAGTTCGGCTTCGCCGTCCTTGGCCGGCTCGGCAGCGATGTCCAGCAGGATCAAGGCGCCCGTGTCGGCGTCTTGCAGTTGCAGCCGCGTGGGTTCGATCGGCTCACTGGCGCGCAGGTACACCGCGCCGCCCGCGCTCTGCACGCGCAGGCGTTCGCCCACGCCGGCCGGCACGCCCACGCGGACGTTCCGGTCGATGAACACGATGCGTTCCTGGCCGACACGCAACGGCACCGCCAGCGGCATGCGTTCCCAGCGCAGGATCTCCAACGCATGGGCGGGTGCTGCGACCACGACCAGCAGTCCCAGCAGCGTGAGTACAGGGTGCTTCATGGGCTTCATGGGGTGGGTCCTCCTTGGGGCGCTGGCGGAGACAGGCCGCCAGAGGCCGGGCGCGTCGGCTCCGGGGTGTTGATGCGCTGGGGCGCGCCGTCGTAGCAGTCGAGCGCCAGGCCGAACGGGTTGCGGGAGGGATCGACGTCCACCCGCGTGACCTTGACCGGGTAGCGCACCAGGGCGCGCTTGACCTGCTCGGCGCCGTAGTACTCGTCGGCGGTGATGTCGAGCGTCACCACCCAGTCGCGGTCGGAGACGACGCGCACGCGGGCCGTGGGGTCGTCGCCATAGCCGCGGCCGGGGATCTCATAGATGCCGCGCACGCGCTGACGCAGCTCGCCCGTGGAGCGGCGGTAGTCGTAGTCCGCCCGCAGGAAGGCCTGGCAGGATGGGGTGAGGTACGGCGAGAGCGTGTGGAGATTACGCGCGTAGTCCTCTTCGCCATTCGTCGGCCAGCGGTTGAGGGTCTGAAACACGTAGAACGTGAACGCATAGACCGATTCGGGCGGCACTTCCCACCACTTGCGGGTACTGCCGGAGCGCAGATCAGGCGGGACGTGGATGGTCAGGTCGCGCGGAGCACTCCACCAGCCGCCACCCATGACCAGGGCGATGATGACCAATGCGCCCGCGCCCAGCCTCAGCGTCTTGATGTGCGCCTGCAGGTGGATGATCTCGTTCTTGAATCGGCTCATCGAGCGCTCCTGCGTGTGGTCCAGAAGCCCGAGCGCGAAATCAGCACGTGGCCACCTACCCAGCCGGCCGCGAGCGGATGGCGTGTCGCGATGCGCCACTGAAGCTGCCGGTACAGCCATGTGTCGGGACGGCCGCGCTTGAGCCGACGCAGGATGCCGCCCCCGATGAACACGCCGAGGGCCACGCCCAGGACGACGAACGTCGGCGCAATGGCGATCGTGCGGAACACCCAGGACAGCGGCGCGCCGACCAGCAGGCCGGCGGCGCCGGACAGGCCGCAGCAGATCCACAGCTCGTCGGCGGTGAGGCCGCGCACGACAACGGGATGGCGGTTGAGCCGGTGCGGAAGGAACGTGACCGTCCCGTCCGCACGGACGTGCTGCTGCTCGGACATACCGACCTCGCTTACAGGATGCCGGTGGCTTCGGTGAGCAGCCAGATGCCGATCACGAGCAGGACGGCGCCAATGGCGACCGTGAGGCCAAACTGGCCCCAGGTCTTGCGGCCGGTGTGGATTTCCGCGTAGGTCCCGTAGGCGTGGTAGCAGACGCCGATGAACATGGACGCCACCACGAGCAGGGCCACGAGCATGATGATGTCGTAGCCGTAGTTGCGGATCGTTTCCATGATGCCGTTGCCGGCGCCGCGCGTAGGGTTCTCCAACTGGGGCAGGCCTTGTGCGAACGACAGCGCGGGCAGCGCGGTGGCGCCCAGGGCCACGGCGGCGCGCTGGGCAAGACGGGAAGTGAGGATGCGGCTTTGCATGGTCAGGCCTTTCAGGTCAGGAAGATCAAGAGAGAAGGAAGAAACTCAGGACGAGGTACATCGCGACGAAGCGGATGCAGACCCCGAGGAACTGGCGCTGGTTGAGGCGGCTCTCGGACCACCCCACGTAGGCCGTTCGGATGGCCCAGACGCCCCAGACGAGCAGGACCGCGAACACGACGCCGACCAGGACGGTCGCCATCGTGGAAGGCGCGATGCCGCTGTTGGCTTGAAATGCCGAGACCTGGGCGCCGTTCATGGCTTGCCCCCCGCAGTCGTCGGCAATGGCTCAGTAGCCCGTTCGGTGCGGTAGTCGCCGGCCAGTTCGGGGGGCTCGCGCGGCTGGGCGCGCGACGGTGTGAGATGGGCCTGGATGCCAGCGCGCACGCGCGCCAGGTCAGCCAGCAGCCGCGGGTAATCGAAGTGGTAGCGCTCGCCCGGAATGACGGAGGTATGCGCGGCGCTGTGGACGACGGCGTGCTCCAGCGCGTCGAGCTGGCGCAGTGCGGCGACCAGCTCCTGGCGCTGCGCCGGGGACTCGGCCAAGGCCATCGGGGACTGACCCATCAGGAGGGCCGCCACGAGAAAAGTGGGCACGCCGCGATGCGCGGCGTGCAGCCAGGTTGAAACCACCATCGCGCCATTCCTGTGTGATCAGCAATGGCTCGATCGTGGAGGTCAGCACGACTTCAGACCGCAAACAATAGGAACTTGCAGGTGGCCGATTGATGGTCTTGCGTGCTCGCTCTGGCAGCGGCAGGGGACGTTATAAGTATTTACGGATGAATCCCCCGTCTCGACGTCGCAGAAGTTGCCCTAGAAGGTATTCGAAACTGGTCAAGGCCGGTTGACCACTTTCATTCCATCTCGGAAGTAGGACGCGTCCCGCCGCAATGGGCGGGCATCCACCCCGGAGACGCAGCCGTTGACGATGCGCGATCAAGCACCATCGCCTGCATGGAGATTCTGGTGAACGCGCCTTGCGTCTTGAAGCAACCGAATCGTGACGAAGCATGGTGCGCTTCGCAGTAGCGGCCGGAGAAACGCCTGCGCCAGATGCCCGCCTCCGCACCTGTGAACGCCGAGACCGTTCCCACGGCAAACAGCACGATGACCAGCCAGCTCCATACCGGGTCCTTGGAGCCATCGCGGAACATGTCTCGTGCGCGCTGCGCGCGGAAGGATGCGCTCCTGCTGTGGGTCGGCGCCGTCCACCCCTCGGTTGCCCCGCATGGCCGCAGGCCGCCCTTGCATCAGGATGCGCCGAGTAGTACGACGCCAACCGTCAGCAGAAGCCATCCAGCCAGGCGCCACCGGCCCAAGGGTTCGCGCAACACCAGCATCCCCAACTCCCTCTGTCAGTGTGGCCTGTATTGGGGCTGGATGTACGGCTTGATGACTTCTAACTGTGCCCCGCCGCGCACTGCTTTCACTACAACACCCTAGGCGATGCTGATGGTCGAAACGATGAAGCGGTTCTTCGAAAGGGCCGGACCCAAGGCGTCCGATCAACGAGCACTTGGTGCGCGGGCCGTCGTGCCCGAGCCATAACCGCTCAACTCGAAGGAGGATTGGTCGCGAGAAGTTTGTCAAGCTCTCCGTTGGCTTCGAGTTCGGCAAGGTCGTCGGAGCCCCCGACATGCGTACCATTGATGAATATCTGCGGCACGGTGTCTCGGCCAGACGCTTCCGTCATGGCCTGCCGGTGAGCTGGGTTTGCATCAATATCAAGTTCCTTCCATTGCACTCCTTTTTCCTTTAGGAGCGTCTTGGCCCGTCGGCAGTACGGGCACCAACCCGTTGTGTAAAGCAGTACATCAGGTTTCACATTGCATCTCCGATAATCAATGCTTAAGAGTGAGCTTTTCGCACCTCAGCCCAAGGAGAAGGTGAACGCTTTAGCGGCGGCATCGAATCCATCACTCTCATACCCGCGTGGCAGTGAATTTAAAATGCTCGGTACTGTAGATGGATGCCATCGGTGCACAAAAGGGGTGTTCCAAGCTTTGCGCGGCGTAGCCCAGGGCAATTGCGCGTCCTACCAGATCAACCGCCCGCTTGCGTGACTGGCAAGCTCAGCCATAGCGCTCTTCCCTGAACGGGTCACCGCGCATGTGGTAGCCGTGCAGCTCCCAGAACCCCGCTTCTTCCTCAGTCGTGAACTCAAGGCTACTCAGCCACTTGGCTGATTTCCAGAAATACAAGTGCGGCACCAACAGGCGTGCAGGTCCGCCGTGCTCGTGCGTCAGGGGTTTGTCGTCGAAGTGGGTGGCGACCATGGCGCGCCCTTGCGTCAAGTCCGCCAGCGGCAGGTTGGTGCTGTAGCCGTCCTGCGAGTGTGCAAGCACCCAGGGGGTGGGTGCTTGCACGCCGGCTGCGGCGAGAAGGTCGTCCACTGTGACGCCACGCCATCGCGTGTCGAACTTGGACCAGGTGGTCACGCAGTGAATGTCGACCACCTGCTCGCTCTGCGGCAGAGCCTTGAATTCGGCCAGAGTCCATTGGGCCACCAGTCGCGGGCCGACTTTCATGGTCAGCACCCATTCGTCATCGCTGCGCGGGCGCGGTGAAGGCCCATGGGTGAGGACTGGGAAACCTTCAGTCAGAGACTGTCCCGGCGGCAAGCGACCCCCGTGGTTGTCGACGCCGCGGTTTCGGCCAAGAAAAGATCGATTGATCGGCATCTTCGCTCCCTCTATTTAATTCACCACCAAGAGCTTGCGGCGGTCGATGATGGTAGGCAGGAATTCAGTGACGGTGGGGTGTACGGGCAGCGCCTCACGCACCGTGCGCCAGGTGCCCTGGCTAGCCATCACTAGGCCAATGGATTGAATGATCTCGTCGGCCTGGATGCCCAGCATCGTGGCGCCCAGGAACAGGCCACTGTCTTCATCGATCAGCAGCTTGATCACGCCCACGGTTTCACTCTCTTCCTTCGCCCGGCTCACGTCCTTCATCGCGTGCACGGCCTGCGAAATACGTCGACCCTCTTTTTCCACTAGGCGCTTGGCCTCGGCTTCGTACAGCCCCACGTGTGCCAGTGGTGGATCGGTGAACATGGCATAAATGCTGTTGCGCGCGTCGGCGCTACGTTGCCCGCCCGCGAGGTTCTCGGCCAGAACCTCCTGATCGTGGTAGCTGGTGTGGGTGAAGGCCCCGCGCTGGTTGATGTCCCCCAGCGCCCAGATGCCTGGTACGTCGGTCTCGAGCCGATCGTTGGTGGCGATGTAGCCACGCATGTTGGCCCTCAACCCCACGCTATCCAGCCCCAGATCGTCGGTGTTGGGCGCGCGGCCGGTAGCCACCAGCAGGTGGCTGCCGCCAATGATGCGACCGTCGGCCAGTTGAACACAGGTGCCGCCCTCGGTTTCCCCCGGTTTGACTGCCGCAATAGACACGCCGATGTAAACGTCGATGTCCTCGGCCTGCAGCATCTCGGTGACTGCAGCGGACACGTCGGCGTCTTCCCGTCCAGTCAAGCGCGGCCCCGTCTCGATGATGGCGACCTCGCTGCCGAGGCGGCGAAAGATCTGCGCCATCTCAAGGCTTATGTACCCGCCTCCGATGATCACCAACTTGCGGGGCAGCTCGCGCAACGCCAACAGTCCCTCGCTATCAAGGTACGGGTTTTCTGCCAGACCCGGAATTGGCGGCACGGAGGGGCGCGTACCCGTGTTCAGGATGATTTGAGGCGCGCGCAAAATGTGTTCGCCCGCCCGCACCAGGAACTCGCCACCATCGCGACCCGTTAGCCGGCCGTGGGCCTTAATGATGCGCAGGCCCTGCAACCCGCCGAGCCAGCTCTCGAGTCCGGATCGCGCTTGGTCGACCCTATCTTGCATGCGTTGCATGGCGACGGCGAAGTCGACGTTCACCGTGCCCACATTCACTCCGAACTCGGCAGCGCGACGGGCCAGGTAGGCCACTCGCGCCGACTTGCGCAAAGTCTTGGTGGGTGTACAGCCTCGGTTGACGCAAGTGCCGCCAAGGTCGCGGGCCTCCACCAGCGCGACATTGCGGCCGCGCTCTACGAGCTTGGCCGCCAGAAACGGCCCGGCTTGCCCTGCACCGATGACGATGGTATCGAAGTTCATCAGGACTTGACCAACGCCGCGGCGTTCATGCAGTAGCGCAGGCCACTGGGTTCGGGCCCATCGGGGAAAACATGGCCCAGGTGTGCGTCGCACACATTGCAGGTGGTCTCGATGCGCGTCATGCCATGGCTCGAATCGTAGTGATGCGCGATCAGCCCGGGCGCAAGCGCCTGCCTGAAGCTGGGCCAACCACTCTTGCTTCGGAATTTGCTCGAAGCGTCGAACAACTCGGTGCCGCAGCACACGCATCCGTAAAGACCGGGTTCGA
This sequence comes from Ottowia sp., assembly GCF_016703145.1. Lineage (GTDB taxonomy): Bacteria > Pseudomonadota > Gammaproteobacteria > Burkholderiales > Burkholderiaceae_C > Ottowia. The sequence continues at coordinate 1,785,059 of NZ_JADJCO010000003.1, forward strand.
ACAAGGCACACATGGTCGAGCTGTGCGCAGGTTCGGTTCCCTTTTGCCGCGTGATGCGGTACTGCTCGGGCGTCAGGCGCTGGCGCCATTCGACATCGTCGAGCTCGAACCGCCGTGGCGGAGGTGGATTGTTGCCTTTCGCGTGCTGGATGACATCTAGCCAGGTGATGGTTCCTGCATCCGGCGTGGGCAAAGGCGGCGCCGACTCGGCGCGTTTGAGCTCGGCAATGAGTTTGTCGGCGTCGATGCGGAAGTGGTTGTAAACAACCGAGCCACTGGGATCGACGAGGATGAACCAGGGCGTGCCGCCGTTGCGGTAGCGCTGCATCAGCACCGAGCCGTCACCCACGCGACCGGCGCCGGCATCGTGGCCGAACGGTATCGGTAGTGCGTATTTGCGCTGGTTGACCGCTACCTGATCGAAGGTGTTGGACTCAAAGTCCTCGAACACCGTCTGCACCGCCGCGAAGCTGACGAAGGGCGAGCCGCGAAAGGCCTCGACCACACGGATCAGCGAGGGGAATCCGGTCAGGTGGCAGCCTGGGCAGGCATCCTGGAAACAGAAGATCAGCTTGAAGGCGCCGCGCATCTTGTCCAGCCCGTAGTCGGCGAGCGGCTGGCCGGCGGCGTCGATCCATTGCGTCACGCCCAGTTCGGGCGCGGGCTCCCCCATGATGCCTGCTTGCACGCTGTCGTCTTGCATGGTTGTTCCTCCGGGTTGGGTTGAGTGGTTGCGCTCGGGAATCCGCCGTTCAGGTGCCGCAGAAGGTACGGTAGTTTTCCGTCTGCTCTGCAGGCGCGGGCTCGGCCAACGCGCTGTCTGCCGCATGCTCGTCGAAGGGGTGTTGCAGCACCCGCAGCAGGCGCTCGAAAGGTGCCAGGTCATCGCGCTCCACGGCCGCCGCCAGCGCCGATTCGACGTGGTGGTTGCGCGGGATATAGATCGGGTTGGCGCTCCGCAGGGCCGCCGCGAGTTCGTCCGGGCTCTTGCCGATCGCCAGAGTGCGCTCCCGCCAGCGCTTCAGCCAAAGTTCCAGCGCTGCGGCCGCCCCTCCGAACAGCGTTCTCAGCGGCGTGTTATTGCCTTGCGCAGCGTCGGCCAGGCGGGCAAACGCGAGCGTGAAGTCGATGCGGTGCCGGCGCAGCAGCGTCAGGTAGTCGTCGGCCAGCGCGCGGTCGCCCCCACTGGCGTCGTCCAGGCCCAGCTTGAGCCGCAGGACGGTCGTCCAATGAAAGTCAAAGTGTTCGGCAAACGCCTGTACAACCGCGCCGGCGCGTTGTTCGGCAGGCTCGCCATCAGCGTCGATCAGCGTCAGCAGTGCCTCGGCCAAGCGCGCCAAGTTCCACTGCGCAATCGCCGGTTGATTCCCATAGGCATAGCGGCCCGAAGTGTCGATCGAGCTGAATACGGCCTCGGGGTCGAAGTGCTCCATGAAAGCGCAAGGGCCATAATCGATCGTCTCGCCGGAGATTGTCATGTTGTCGGTGTTCATGACGCCGTGAATGAAGCCCACGCCCATCCAGCGCGCGACCAAAGACGCTTGGCGCTCGGCCACCGCCTGCAGCAGGCCCAGGTAGGGGTCGGGGGTGCCGGCCAGAGCTGCATCGTGACGCGCAATGGCGTAGTCGGCCAGCCGGCGCAGCAGGGCCTGGTCGTCTCTGGCCGCGATGTACTCGAAAGTGCCTACACGCAAGTGGCTTGCGGCCACGCGCGTCAGGATGGCGCCAGGCAGGAGCTGCTCGCGCTGTACGGTCGCGCCGGTGGCCACCGCGGCCAGTGCGCGCGTGGTCGGGATGCCCAGGGCGTGCATGGCCTCGCCCATCAGGTACTCGCGCAGCACGGGTCCGAGTGCGGCCTTGCCGTCACCGCGACGCGAGAATGGGGTTCGGCCCGATCCCTTCAGGGCAATGTCACGGCGTCGGCCGCAGCGGTCGATGAGTTCGCCCAGCAGCAGGGCGCGGCCATCACCGAGTTGCCGCGAGAAGCTGCCGAACTGGTGCCCAGCATAGGCCTGTGCCAGCGGTTGCGCCTGCGCGGGAACGGCATTGCCGGCGAGCACGGCGAGGCCGGCGGCCGAGGACATTTCATCTGCGTCCAGTCCGAGCTCGTCAGCCAGTTCGCGGTTCAGCCGCAGTAGCCGAGGCGCTGGCGAGCCTGCCGGATTCGATCTCGCATACAGGCCCTCAAGTTCACGCGCGTAGCTGTTGTCGAACGGCATGTGCAACGCTGCTGGCGATGCCGGGTCGGAGGGCTGATCGTTCGGGCCAGTCGCGGTGGTTTGCAATTCAGTCTCCAGGTTCAAGGTGTAATTGGCAGGCGGCATCACTCGGCCTGAGACACTTCGCCGGCGCGGCCGAAGTCCCGCAACAGGAGCTCGTCATCGAGGCGGAAGTCGCTGTGAAGGACCTCCCCCAGTGGGTCGAAAACGATGAACCATGGTGTGCCGCGCGTCTCGAAATCCGCCATCAAGCTCGGATAGCGGTCCACGGCTGGGTCGTGACCGAACGGGATGGCCAACCCGTAGCGCCGCTGCGTCTCGCGCAAACGATCGAAAGTGTTTATTTCGGCAGCCGTGAACACGGTTTGCACGGCCGCGAAGCCGAAGCCCTGACCGGACAGTCCTTCAACCATCGCCTTGAGGGTCGGAAATCCGTGGCTGTGACCACCCGGACACCCGTGCTGGAAGCAAAAGATCACCTTGAAGTCGTCTCCGAGATCGGCCAACTCGAGTGGCCGGCTCGGGTTGCCATGCGCGTCGATCCACTGCGGCACTCGCAACTGCGGGGTGTTGAGGTGGACTTGGTCGTTCGTCATGGATTCCTTGAGTGAGAGTACGGTCCCTGATCGCACTGGATGAACGGGGCGAGCGCTCAAGCGCCTTTGGCCACGCGCTTGACCAGCTTTCACTGCGGGCGCGGGAAGTGACAGGTGTACTCGAACCCTGTGCACCACGTCCTGCAGGCCTTAGAAGCAACTTCGGGCGAGGATGGCAGTTTCTGTCGAGCTTATGTTGCGACTCCTTGTGGCCCAGACCATGCAATCGAATTCGCACGCCGGACTGGGTTATCCAACCCGTGCCGCTGCAGGCGACGCAATGGCGTTGCACAGGCAGTATCCTTTGGATCTCGCTCATTTGAACCGAAGGCCGGCGCGACAAGACGCCGGTGCGTCTTGATAAATACTCCGTGCGTCTGATTTTTTCTTCGTTGCCATGCTGAAGCTGGAGCAACCCGGGCTTGAGGGCTGCTTCGCGACCAACCCGCTATGAACGCGGGCGCTGCTCGTCCATTAGTGGCTAAGCAAGGTGTGTGACTCAGGGCGACGGGTTCGGCCACGCAGAGCGCCCCGAAGCTCAGGACGATAGGCGCTAAATGTCGGACTATCGGTAGCGCCAGCACCCCTACAGTTGATGATCAACGCATGCCATGGCGAATGGATCCATCGATGATCGTGTAGATACCGGCTTCCCCGGCTCGTGAGTCTGCGCGATCTTGGTTCACCATGTCCCGCTACCTCCCGCGCGGTCAAACAAGGCGGTATCCAGCGCGGCGGGTAAGGTGCAGGCTCCTCAGTGGCACAACGGACCAATTTGCCGCGCAATTTTGAGCAAAGAGCGTTAGCCTTGCTCTAAACAACATGATGCAGGAGTCTTCAACATGGTCACACGCAAATTCATCGGGCGACGGCCCACTGCAGCCACTGCCGACCGCCTGCCGCCAGGGCAGTTCAAGACAGATGGTTTTCCTGTGCTCTCGAAAGGACCGACGCCTCGTATCGACATGGCCGCTTGGCGGTTCACTCTGAGCAACGGTCCTCGACCCGTGAAAAGCTGGAGCTGGGACGAGTTCATGGCGCTGCCGCGCACCGTGTGGCAGGGCGACATCCACTGCGTCACGACGTGGTCCAAGTTCGACACGCGCTGGGAAGGCGTGACCATCGACGACCTACTGGCAGACGCCGGCCTAGCGGCTCCCACACCCTGGCTGCTGGCGCTGTCGCTAGACGATTACGACACCAACGTGCCTGTTGCCGATTTGCTCAGCGGCCGCGCCATGGTCGCCACGCATTATGAAGGCGAGCCGTTGGCGCCTGAGCACGGCGGTCCGGCCCGCTTGCTGGTACCGCACCTGTACTTCTGGAAGAGCGCGAAGTGGATCAAAGGGCTCAAGTTCACCGCGCGCGACGAAGCCGGGTTCTGGGAGCTACGTGGCTATCACATGTACGGCGACCCCTGGCGGCAGCAACGTTATTCGAGCGATCGTTGATGACGACCGGTGAGCAAAACGGCCCGTGGCGCGACGTCAAAATCGAGCGCATTGAGCAACTCACGCCGCGCATCAAGAGCTTATTTCTCGAACTGCCCGCATTGGCTTCTCACCGTGCGGGTCAACACGTCAATGTGCGGCTGACTGCTCCCGATGGTTATGCCGCGCAACGCAGCTATTCCATTGCATCGGTGCCTGGCGCCGATACCGTCGAGCTCATCATCGAGAAGCTCGACGATGGTGAGGTGTCGCCTTTTTTCCATGACATCGCTGAGGCGGGAGAAAGTATCGAAGTGCGTGGGCCGCTCGGTGGGCACTTCGTCTGGGGGCCGGCCGATGGCGGGCCGCTGTTGTTGATCGCGGGCGGTTCCGGCATCGCGCCGTTGATGGCGATGGTGCGCGCGTGGGCCGCGGACCTCACAGCGGGAATGGCGCAGGCAGGCGCCACGGCCGAACTGCAGCCGATGTCTATGCACGTGCTGTTGGTCTGCTCCGCACGCACCCCGGCCGACCTACCCTTCCGTGCCGAGTTGCTCGCACTCGAAGCAGCTCGGCCCGAATTCACCTTCATCGCAGTGACCACGCGCGAGCCACCACCTCGGCCGACCGACCTGGGCCGACGGCTCGATGCTGCTGCCATCGCCAGCGTGCTCGGCCGCTGGGGTCACGCGCCTCGTCACGTTTTCGTGTGTGGCGCCAATCGGTTCGTCGAAGCCGTGGCTAACGGACTGATTGATGCCGGCATACCAGCAGCTCATATAAAAACTGAGCGGTACGGCGGCGCATAAAGTTCGGGCTACGTCCGCGAGCAATGCGAGGCCCTTGCTCGACGCTCCCGGTGCTCTTGCGCGCGACGATCGGCCCGGAGGGGTGTATTGCCGTGCGCGGATCAGAAGATGCGCTGCCCTTATTTCTCCCGGCTGTCTCGCATCCCCGCAGCCCGATTGAACACAAGCGTGCCATCGTCGGCTGCTTTTGCATCCACTACGAAGTACCCGTGCCGCTCAAACTGGAACGCAGCACCGCCAAACTTCGCTACGGCCAATGACGGCTCTGCGAAGGCCGCGCATGTCACCAGGCTCTCCCTGTTCAGCTCGTCCAGCATTTCCCCGCTGCCCGGCTGTGGTGTGGCAAACAGCCGTTCATACAAGCGCACCTCGACCGGCACCGCATCGGCAACCGCGACCCAGGTGATGTTGCCCTTCACCTTTACCGCATCCGCGCCGGGCGTGCCGCTCTTGGTATCGGGCACCAGCGTGGCCAGCACTTCGACCAGCTTGCCGCCGGCGTCGCGCGTGGCACCCGTGCATACGATGGTGTGGCCGTATTTCAGGCGCACCTTGTTGCCTGGGAACAAGCGGAAGAAGCCCTTGGGTTGCACGTCCTCGTAGTCGGTACGTTCGATCCACACTGCGCGGCCGATCTTGAAGCGTCGTAGGCCGCCTTCGGGGTCGCGCGGGTTCACAGGAGCGGTGCAGTCGTCCAGCAAAGCGTCGCTGCCCATCAACTCGGCCCAGTTGGTGATGACGAGCTTCACCGGGTCGAGCACGGCCATTGCGCGCGTGGCAATGGGGTCGAGCGTGTCGCGGAGCGCCGCTTCTAGGCTCGCGTAGTCAATCCAGCCGCCGGACTTGGTCACGCCGCTGCGTTCGCAGAAAAGCTTGAGCGCTTCGGGTGTGTAGCCGCGGCGGCGGAGGCCCGCGATGGTGGGCATTCGCGGGTCATCCCAGCCATCGACGTGCCCGTCTTCGACCAGTTGGCGCAGCTTGCGCTTGCTGGTGATCACGTGCGTCACATTGAGCCGTGCGAATTCATATTGACGCGGATGCGGGCTGGCGATCAAGCCCCCTTCTGCCAAGCGGTAGAGCAGCCAGTCGTAGAACGGTCTCTGGTCTTCGAACTCCAACGTGGCAATCGAATGGGTGATCTGCTCCAACGCGTCCTCGATTGGATGTGCATAGGTGTACATGGGATAGATGCACCACATATCGCCAGTGTTGTGGTGCGTGGCCCGGCGTATGCGGTAGAGCGCCGGGTCGCGCATGTTGATGTTGGGGTTGGCCATGTCGATCTTCGCGCGCAGCGTGGCGGCGCCGTCTTCGATCTCACCGTCGCGCATCTGCCGGAAGTACGCGAGGTTCTCGGCGGGGCTACGGGCACGGAACGGGCTGTCAATGCCTGGCGTGTTGAAGTCGCCGCGCGTGGCACGCATCTGGTCAGGCGTCTGCTCGTCCACGTAGGCGAGCCCGGCGGTGATCAGGTACTCGGCGGCGCGGTACATGAAGTCAAAGTAATCGCTGGCGAAGTATTCATGCGGCTGTGCGATGCCGGGCGCGTCGGGGCGGTCGGCCAAGTAGGTCTCATAACCTAGCCACTTCACCGCGTCGCGGATGCCATCAACATATTCCTGCTCTTCCTTTTCAGGGTTGGTGTCATCGAAGCGCAGGTGACACACGCCGCCATATTCTTTGGCGAGCTCGAAGTTGAGCCAGATGCTCTTGGCGTGGCCAATGTGCAGGTAGCCGTTGGGTTCGGGCGGGAAGCGCGTGCGGACCTTGGCAGGGTCTTGCATGCCTTGCGCATGGTGTAGCGAGTCGCCGGGGCTGCCTCCCCATTTGCGCGCTGCATAGACGCCATGCTTAAGGTCGTTTTCGATGACGTGGCGTAGAAAATTACTTGGCTTGGTGGAATCTTTGTCTACGAGAGAAGTCATCTGTTCATTCTAGTAACGCCCACGGTGTGTGGCCCGTTTCAGTTTTGTGAAGTGGACTCGTTGCCCAATTTCCAGGATTGTGAAGACTGGCGCGTGGATAGATTTCGTGTTGGAATCTTGAAGTCGCGGCCAGCCTGATAGCGGTTAAACGTGCGTATTAACTTCAGTGAAACATGATCAGCCATAAAGTTGAATTCCCTGGGAGCCTCGGCCATCTGCTGGCCGCACGGCTTGATCAACCAAACACTTTGCCAAGGGCGTGGGCTGTCTTCGCACACTGCTTCACGTGCTCCAAAGACTCGAAGGCGGCCGCCTACATTGCGCGTGCGTTGGTCGAGGCCGGGTTCGGCGTGCTTCGCTTCGATTTCACAGGGTTGGGTGGTAGCGGCGGTGACTTCGCAAACACCCATTTCAGTTCAAACGTCGGCGATCTGGTCTCGGCGGCCGACTGGCTGCGAAGTGAGCATGGCGCGCCAGCACTCCTCATCGGGCATTCGCTTGGCGGCGCAGCCGTTCTGGCCGCTGCACACCGCATTGCCGATGCTCGTGCAGTGGTGACGCTGGGCGCGCCCTTCGAACCGGCACATGTTGTGCACCATTTTGGCGAGGGTCTGGCTCTCATCGAGACCGACGGCGAGGCCCGTGTCACGCTTGCAGGCCGCGAGTTCACATTGCGGCGGGAGTTTCTTGACGACGTCGCCTCCCAGCCGCAGGCCGAGCGCATCCGTGCGTTGCGTCGGCCGCTGCTTGTGCTGCACGCGCCTGGCGACACGATCGTTGGAGTAGACAACGCACGCCGAATCTTCGAACAGGCGCTGCACCCCAAGTCCTTCGTCTCGCTCGACGATGCCGACCATCTGCTCAATAGTCAGGGCGATGCCGCATACGCCGCCGGGCTCATCGCTGCCTGGGCGAAGCGGTACTTGCCGGCTCCAGCCCCTTCGAGCCCAGTTGCGTCAACACCCGAAGCGGGGCCGCTGCCCGTTGGCGCTGTACGAATCAGTGACCTGCCTGGCAACTTTGCCGTCAACGTTGAAGCAGGGCGCCACACGTTGGTGAGTGACGAACCAGTGGAGGTGGGCGGTGACGACCTCGGCATGGGGCCATACGACCTTCTGCTTGGTGGGCTAGGAGCTTGCACGGCGATGACGTTGCGCCTTTATGCTCGCCATAAAAAATGGCCCCTCGAGGATGTCCGGGTCACGTTGACCCACGCCAAGATCCACGCTGCGGACTGCGCGGAATGTGAGACCAAGGAAGGCAAGATCGACCGCATCGAGCGGACGGTGGAACTCGCGGGGCCACTCGATGCGCCGCAACGAGCTCGTTTGCTGGAGATCGCGGACAAATGCCCTGTGCACCGCACGCTCACCTCCGAGATTGAGGTCAAGACGCACTTGGCCTAGGGACTTGGCTGTTCCGCCGTGGGACAGACGAAGACAAAAGCGTGAAGCAATGCGTCTGCGCACGGCTGGTGCCGACGGTGAAGACAGTCTTCGACAAAGGAACCGAGCTCACGCGCAAGCAGTACACACGACATCCGACAAGAAAAATCCGTTTGTACGTATTTTCCAGCCGATTGTTGCAATCGAGTCGGCCCACGCTGAGCGGTTTATCTTAGGATGCACTTCAGACGCGTGGCGACAGCCACCTGGGCCACGTGTTCCCCGACGGCCCCGCGGGACCGAGGGGGCCTGCGCTATTGCATCAACTCGGCGTCCTTGCGCTTCATCCCTCGAGACGAGATGGCTGCCGAGGGTTACGGCGCCTATCTCGACCAAGTGGAGAACGTTTGATGAATCACGAAAAAGCCATCCTGGCCGGCGGTTGTTTCTGGGGAATGCAGGATCTCATCCGCAAGCAGCCCGGCATCATCTCGACTCGCGTGGGTTACACCGGCGGCGATGTTCCGAACGCCACGTATCGCAATCACGGCACGCATGCCGAAGGGATCGAGATCATCTTTGACCCCGAGCTGACGAGTTACCGGAAAATTCTGGAGTTCTTCTTCCAAATTCACGACCCGACGACGAAGAACCGTCAGGGCAATGACCGTGGGCTCTCCTACCGGTCTGCCATCTACTACCTCGGCGTGGAGCAGAAGCACGTTGCCGAAGAGACGATCGCCGATGTGGATGCGTCCGGACTGTGGGGAGGCAAAGTGGTCACCGAGGTCGAGCCGGCCGGTGATTTCTGGCAGGCCGAGCCGGAGCACCAAGACTATCTGGAGAAGCTCCCGGGAGGCTATACATGCCACTTCCCACGTGCAGACTGGATCCTTCCAAAGCGCAAAAACGCCGACAGTAAATAACCTGCAGCCAGAGCTGCAGAATCAGCTTTTCTGCAATGGCTTCGAAGCTGATTCGGTTCGCAATTTTCAAACCGAATTCAGCCTGGATGAGACCTCAACTCCGCTGCCGCCGCATCACCAAGATCACAGAACCATGCCTGACCTCTCATCCATTCCGATCACGCGCTGGCCAGCAGTACAGCGTGGCCTGCGCATCCCTGCGAGGTCTGCATGAGCGTCATCGCCGCCTACTATTACAAGGAAGGCAAGCGAATCCGGGAAATTGCGCTCGACGAGCGCTTCGAGCAGGATGAGGCGCGCTCGGGTTTCTGCTGGATCGCTCTTCTGGATCCCACCGCCGACGAACTTCACGCGCTTCAGGCGACGTATCACCTCCATCCGTTGGCAATCGATAACGCGATGCACCCGCTGTGCCCGCCCAGGCTCGACGTCTACAACGGCGAGCTATACATCGTCGCGCAGACTGCCGAACTGGTCGGCGACCGGATCAGCTACGGCAAGATGGCGATCTTCACCGGTCACAATCATCTCATCAGCGTGCGGCACGGCAACGCCGGAGCGCTAGGCAAACTTCGGGAGCAACTCGAGGCTTCGCCGGCGCTCTTCGGAAAGGGTGTCGACTACGTGCTGCACGCGATCTTGCACCGTATCGTCGACCAGTATCTGCCCATCTTCGAAATGATCGAGGATGACGTCCTCGCGATGGAGAAACGGTCGTTAGACGATTTTCTCGGACGGGCAGAAGTCGCCCGCATCTTCGGGCTGAGGGCCGAACTCACGCGCTTCCAACGCACGCTCGGCGCTATGGCCGAACTGGTCAGAAAACTCGTCCGCGGGCATTTCCCCTGCATCAGCGCCGAAGTGAGGCCGTACTTTAACGATGTCGCGGATCACGTCGATCGGGTGCAGTCAATGGTCGACGGCCTCCTTCAGGTCCTGTCTACAGTCTTTGAGGCCAGCAGCCTTTTGGAAGCACAAAGGATCGGGGTGATCACCCGTCAGCTTGCCGCTTGGGCGGCAATACTCGCAGTCCCGACGGCGATCGCTGGAATATACGGCATGAACTTCAAGCATATGCCGGAACTGGACACGGCCTACGGATACTTCGTCGTACTCGGGGTGATGGCGATATCCTGCCTTTTCCTGTTTGTGCGCTTCAAGATGGCCAAGTGGCTGTGAATACCGCGTCTCGCAAAACTCGCCGTCATCCGACCGGTCACAGCGCGCCCGACGCCGGGGCGGGCTCAATACGACACCAAGCATAGGTGCAGCCGTGACATCCCAAGTGACCGACGTTCTAGAAACAGTGCAGTCCTTCGTCGCCAAGGGCTACAACCGCGAGTACCGCGTCAAAGACGGCAATCTCGTCGATCTCGATCTCGGATCAACACTGGACCCTTGCGCCCTTCGCATCGACGCGGCGTTACGTCTCGAAAGCGGGAGTGACGCAGAAGACGCCTCCAACATCTACGCGATCATCGATCCAGCGACAGGGCACAAGGGCCTGTTGATCGACGCGTTCGACGTATTCGACGAAATGTGTCACCGCGACCTCTCTGAGCGCCTCGTAGCGCATCGGGAAACAGTCCCGGCAGGTGACCAGGATGTGCCGAGCAAGCACGGACTGCGCAAAGTCTACAAGAGCGAGTTTGACCGCGATCCCGAGCGTTACGTTGTGCGGCAGGGCTTTCCAGACTTCCCAGCATGCCCCTTCGGCGGAGCCTTCAGTATTCTGGGCTTTGATACCGCCGAGCAGTCTTATGTCTGGCTGGTCACAAGCATCATCCAAGATTCTCGGCTGATTCGAACTCCCTACCAAGGCGAACACGTTATCGGTGACGAATAGCGAAGCGGGGCCCAGGAGGTCCCTCTCTCGAAGAGTCACGGAGCGGTCTAGTGAAAATCCTAATTAACGAAACAAAACGAGGTGGTTATGCATTGGAATAAAGATCAGATCCGTGAAACTATGCTTTCGCTGGAGACCGCAGCCTTGCGCAGCGCTCGCATTAACTATGAAGAGTACGTTTCTACTGCTCGAACTGATCGGACCGAACCCGTCGAGAGCGATGAGCACGCTCAGGCCGAAATTGCGAGCGAATTAGCGGAAGCGCTTGATGACACACTTCATGACTATGAAGAAAAACTAGAGAAGCTCGGGACGATCGATTTCGGGCCTAAGTCGGCAGTCAGTGAAGGCGCTGTTGTAAAGCTGTCTGGTCGCTACTTTGTGATTTCAGTGTCAACTAGCAAGTTCATTTGTCATGGACATGAACTCATGGGAATTTCCACGATGGCGCCAATCTTCCAAGCCATCGATGGTGCCCAAGCAGGGGATACCGTGCGGTTCAACGGTCGGGATCTCGCTGTAGAAGACGTGGCATAGAACGTATCCACCACCGTCGACGCGACACTAACGGAGGCGCCTCCGAAATTCGTATCATGGGATCGAGAGATCCCAAGTTCATCGGCGTTCTTCGTTAACGAGTGATCCTTGATCCTCGATCAGGCTCCTTTGCTGCCACGTGCGATGGCAAGCAACGCCAGGGTGGTGAGCACCGCAGCAGCACAAAGGCCCCCGGAGAGCAACTTTGTCAGGTAAGTTGTTGAGGTTGCACCGTAGCGGGAGCCGGTACATCAGCCGTGAGCGTGAGCAGGATGTCGGCGTACCAAGCGCAGTTGAGACCCAGCGACTCATCCAGTGCGAGGTCACGTGTGTTCATATCCAAACGCGAGGAGTGCACGCCCAACAGTTTCCAGGGCAGCGCCGGGTCGGTGCCAGGGGCCCGCATCACCACGGCTGCGCCGCTCGTGCCACGGTGGGTACGCGCATCCGTCAGAAAGTAGCCCTGGCCCTGGAATCGCACGCCAAAGGAAGATGCGATGACCGCGTGACGTACCACTGGCAGGTGATAAATCACATCATGAAAGCCCAGCGGATAGCCCACAACCAGCAGCGCACTGCCGACTTCGACCTCGTCCAGCATGCTCTGCAGGTGAGCCGGCGTGAAAGCCTGCATCGCTACCGACGGCGGAAGGGCCGAGCGGTCCAGCTCGATGGTCGCCACGTCGATCTCGCCGCCTGTGTCGCTTCCCTGGCGCCACATACTCTTGCCGTCAACGTAGAGCCAGACCGACAAGGCGCTCGCTTGGGTCAGGTTGACGGCATCGGTGTGCAGCTCGATTTCGACCCGGTTTGGGAAATGCTTGGTGGGCGCGTCAATGACGACGTGCCTGCTGGTGACGAAGAAAAGCCGTTCGTTGCGCAGGAAGAAAAATCCGCTGGCACCGGTCAGCAACTTGTCTCCGTCAAAAGTGGAAACTCGGGCGGCGGTTAGAAGGATAGATTCGGCCATGAGACTCTTATATATGAACGGCCCTGTGCCCGGCACGCCGTCCGACTTCTATGCCCGAAATTTGCCGACTGAGCAGAGCAGGGAGTCTCGCGAAAAACTCTGGTCGCGAGGCATGCCTGACCGACTAGATGGAGGCATTCAAGCGATGCATCGATGGGGACTGGCGGGCGGGCAGTTGACGGGCTGCTTCGGTCCGTTGTATGTGGCGTTGTATAGTGCGCCTCCGCCTTCGACTCAGTCGCCGCGCTAGTGCCGAGCACCCTGAGACTCCTCTTGGATTCGTATCATTGAATCGAAAGATCCCGTGATCATCGGCGTGCTCGGACAACGGGTGGCCTTTACCTCGAGCGGGCGCTTTGGTTGCCCGCGTGCGATGGCCAGCACCGCTAGGGAAGCGAGCAACGCAGCCGCACAAAGGAATAGGCCGCCAGGGCCGATGATATTCATCGCAGCTCCCCCAATGAGGGGTCCAGCGGCAGTCCCGATCCCGTTGAGCAGAAGAAGCCCTCGCGCGGTGCCGAGTCGCCGACCGGCCGGAAGGTTGTCGTTCGCGGCGGCCAGACACAACGAATAGATCGGGATTCCAAAGCCGCCGAAGAGCGCACCCGCCGCAAGGAGCATTGGCAGAGGCGCCTGCACTGCTAACGCTACGCAGATTGCAGCTGCTGCAGACGCCAGGGCCGCACCGGCAATGGCAATGTTTCGAGACACTCGGTCCGAAAGCCAGCCGAGTGGCCATTGCAATGCAAGTGTTCCTCCCAGAACCGCAGCCATGAAGGCGGATATACCGCTCACATCGAGTCCGATCCTCTGGGCGAAGTTCGGGCCCATGCCCCAGAAACCGCCGATAGCCAGGCCGGCCAAGAAAACGCCAACCGCAGCTAGCGGTGATACGAGAACCACGTCCTTGAGCGCGACCGATTCCTGCTCCACCTCGGCAGGTGGATGGCTTGGAAGCAAAGTAATCGGAACCACCGCAGCGGATATCAACAGCGACACGACGATGAACAAAGTGACGCTGGCGGGCGCCGCAATGTTGAGGAGCGCTTGCCCCACTGCCCATGAGCCCATTGAAACCACACCGAAGATCGACAGGAGTTGCCCGCGCGTGGATTGCACAGCGTGCGCATTGAGCCAGCTCTCCGTTGCGAGGATCATGCCTGCATAGGCGAAGCCGGTAGCCAGGCGAAGCGACATCCAAGCTATCGGCTCTACGAACGTCACATGGAGAAGGGTCGTCATTGAGGCAAGAGCCGCAAATCCGGCGAAGGTTCTGACATGGCCTACAGAAACGATGATCCGCGGCAATACGAGCGCGCCTGCAGTGAACCCCGCGAAATAGAAGGACATCATCGCGCTAATCGCGCCGCTCGAGAAGCCTTCGTGGCCGGCTCTCACGATCAAGAGCGTACCCAGTAAGCCATTGCCCAGCAGCAGCGCGGCGACGCTCAGAAGCAACGCCCCCACTGGTGCAAGAACGAGGCCTCGTCTACACGCTGTCCTTACGGTATCGATTGCCTGGCTCATTTCCTAGCCTAGTGTGACGGTTGGTACTCTGCCGCACTGACGAACTGTTCGAATGCTTCGCGCCAGATTGATGAGGACTCTTGGTGCGATTGCGTGGTGGGTCACGGTATCTGTCGTCTAGCGTGCATATATCGCGCTACTTTTCCATCGTTCAATAGTCGACCGACAAGCTGTACATAAGGCTCGCATGCTAAGGGAGCTCCATCAAAACGGAACGGCTGCGCGACGTGGGTGCAAGGTTTTGGACGCCTGGACACACTTACAGGACGCTTGGACCGACAGATGACGCAGAGTGCCTTAACGCCATTCCGCTCCACGGATGCACGTCGTTCGATGTGCGTGAGGTATGTGAAGGCGGGGTAGGTTGGCCCCCTTGCCCATACATCCGCTGCATAGCTTTTATGTCTTGGTCGTGGATGTCCGATGCATAGGGAATCTGGGAGCATCCGATGAAGCGGCCGGAAGTGTCTGGCGCCAGCGACATCCAGTGCTTGAATTCGGGGGGCGCTTACCTGTCCTCGAGAGCTAGCGCCTTCTATAAAGGGCGTTAGGGAATTGCATACGGAGGCCTGTATTTTGGATGGCGCTATTTACGTGACAGCAACCATGGCGAGGGGAGGAATCGACTGGTTGTTCGAAGACTCTCGTACGACGCCCGCGGGAAGCAGAGCCGCATGCGATCCTTCCGGTGGGAAGCCGCCGCCGCGGACAGGATCCCAAGCTTGGTTTTGGGCCGCGAAAGGCAGGGAGAAACAAGTTCGGACCGAGCCGCGTGCAAGGAGATGCTGTGGCGCAAAGCAACGACATCACCCAGCCTGAGCTGATGAGCACCCAGAGTGGGGAACTTGACTTCTCCGTGTCCAAGGCCGACAGACCAATCTTGCGCATTTCACCGGCCGATTTGGATACCCTCGTCGGCACGCTTGAGGTCCGCCAGGTCACACTTGAAGAGTGCACATTGAAGGGGGAGCGACGGTTCGAGCCAGCGAACGATGGTATGACTCGCCTGTACTACGGGATGTGCGGAACTGGGTCCCTCACAACCTCAAATGGTCTGTCGATCGCGATTGCTCAACATACCCTTGTAGTCGTCCCGCCTGTCAGCAGGGAACATCTTCAATGTCGACCGGCCCGAGAAAACCGGGCCATGTTGGCAGGAAGCGCGCGCGTCCTGTGTGGCCATTTCCACGCCGCATTTGGTGACGTGGTTGACATGTTTGGCGGCCTATCCACGCCAATTGTGGAACGCTTTTCCGAGGGCCACGACCTACCAGCCAAGTTGACCCACGCGCTCGTCGAGCTGAAGGGGAGGGAGCCCGGCAGCGTCGCCATGACATCGCTGCTCATGAAGCAGACATTGGTGTTGCTCTTGCGCCGCTCGCTGACCTCGCCCAACCCCTGGGTCGAGCGATTCGCGATTCTGAGGGACCATCGAATCTCTAAGGCATTCGCCGAAATGACGGCAAGGCCTGGGGCCGAACATACGGTGGATAGCCTGGCGAGGACCGCGTGTCTGAGCCGATCAACCTTCATGGCGCGCTTTTTTGAGTTGGTTGGCCGAACGCCAATGAGTGTGCTCAGAGATTTGCGCATGCGCCAGGCCGCCCAGCAACTTCGAGTCACGGGCGTTCCCATTGGGCAGATTGGTCAGGCCGCCGGGTACGCAAACAACAGCGGATTCATCCGCGCGTTTCGAAAGGCATATGGCATGGACCCTCGGGAATACCGAGGCCAAGCGCTACCCTCGTCCTGCGTTATTCCGCATGCGGTATTCCACATCAACGACCCGAGCGAGACCAGCGAAGCACTCGTAAAGTGAACTGGAGGCTCTCTACGGCCTGAGTTGCCTGCAGAAAGAGAGTTCGCTGTGACCTACTTCGACGTGGTCTTGTATGTGACCTTAGGCAGGTCGGAGCGCCTCGAATGCAGCTGCAGGCTATGAAGCTGCGGGGTCGCAATTCCGAACGGTGCGCGGAAACTTAATCGTGCCAACGTCTCTGGAGAAAAGTATGCTCAGTCCACAAAGCTCATCGCCCTCTCGCCGAAGGTGAGGATACCCTCGCGCTTCCTCATTGATCGGCAGCAGACAGTCGTGTACGCCGAGATCAATGCTGGTGAAACCCATCGGATAGATCTGAGCGGCCTTCTCACCGCATCGGGGGTTTTTAGCGAAAGGCATCTGGGCTCTAAGCTTCCTTCACTAGACTCGGGAATGTCCGATATAGACGGGCGCATCGCGTGCTGACCAGTTCGTTGTCACCAAGGCAGTGTTCCCGGGCGACTGGGATGCACTTACGACGGATGAAGTTGTTCAGCTCATCACACCGACTGAATCTGTGGGATTTTCGCGTGCTGGTCACGGTGAGTACCATCAGCGCAGTGCTTGTCATGAATTGAGTTTTCGGGCCTCGAAGCCACGGGCGAGTGCACGGGCATCAGCTCCACTACCCAGTCGATGAAGGCCCGCAGTTTCGCACTCACATGGCGGTTGGACGGGAACGCCACATACATCGGCATCGCATCGAAGCTCCAGCCGTCGAACAGCGGCACCAGTTCGCCCCGCGCCGCATGGTCGTTCGCCATGTACTGCGGCAGCCACAACACGCCCATGCCCGCCACACCGGCCGCGAGGTAGGCGTTCCCGTCATCCAACGCCACTACATGGCGCCCCTGCACCTCGATGCGCTCGGCATCGCGCTGCATGCTGATGAGCGCCACCGTGCCGCTGCGCGCGCGCAAATAGCCCACCGTGTGGTGGTGCGAGTCTTCCAGCTCACCCGGGTGCAGCGGCGTGCCGGCGCGCTGCAGGTAGGCCGGTGCTGCATAAACACCTAGATGTGGAGTGTCAAGAGGTTCTTTGGAGACATCGAGAGACGCGAGATAGGCGGCACAAGATCGATTCCGTGGTGCGGCCTGTGCCAGTTGTAGAAATGCGTCCAAATCGGCAGGGCCGCGCAGCGCTGTTGTGAGTTCTCGTAGGTGTGCCCATAGGCCCACTCGCGCAGCGCAGACTGGATGAACCTCTCGGCCTTCCCATTGGTCTGCGGGCGATAGGCCCGCGTGAACTTTTGGGTGATGCCCAGCTCCAGGCAAGCCTCACCAAACAGCGCGGAGTGGAACGACATGCCGTTGTCTGTCAGCACGCGTTGGATGGGTACACGCAGACTGGCGAAGTAGCCTACCGCGGCCCGCAGGAATGCCTCAGCGCTGATCTTCGTCTCGTCGGGGTAGACCTGCGTGAAGGCCAGCCGGCTGTGGTCGTCCACGGCCACAAAGACGTAGTCCCAGCCGACCCTTCGCCCGCGCTGGGAGCGATCGCCGGTGATGCGGTGACCGACCTGCTCGAAGCGCCCGAGCTTCTTGATGTCGATGTGCAGCAGCTCACCGGGGTTCTCGCGCTCGTAACGTTGCACGGGCTCTTGGGGCCGAAGATCGCTCAGCCGTGACAGCCCGGCTCGACGTAGAACACGGCTGACCGTCGCCTTGGACACGCCCATGTACGAGGCGATGTAGGCTTGCAAGCACAGCTTGCGCCGCAGCTCCACGATGGCCAGCGCCACATGCGGTTCGATGGCGCGCGGTGACTTCTCGGGGCGCGAAGATTTGTCCAGCAGACCATTGGCCCCGTCTGCCAGGTAGCGTGCCAGCCATTTGCGTGCCGTCACGGCACTGACGCCATGCTTGGCGCCTGCATCTGATGCGCTCATGCCACGTTCTTTGAGATCTCGGACCATCTCCAGGCGACGCAGGTAGGTCAATCGGGCATTCTTATGGGTGTTCATCCGGGTTTGGAAATCTGAGTTGACTGGGGGTTTGGCGATTTCCAGTCTCTCAGAACCTCTCCGGGTGAACACCCGAAACAACCTATTGAACCTTCACACCTAGAGCGAGGTTTCCGACGTGGCGGGCGATAAGTGACGGATCGGTGATCTCGCCGCCGCGCAGCACGCAGTCCACGTTGTCACCTATGAGGTCCACCATGCGGTCGCTCACGCCGATGTACAGCTGGATCTCCGGATAGCGCGCGTGAAACTCCGGTAGGGCTGGCATTAGGATCATGCGGGCCAGTGGGCTGGGCACGTCCACACGCAAGCGCCCACGGGGCGAGGCTACAGCGCTGGAGAGGCTGGTGTCTGCGTCTTCCATGTCGGCCAGCAGGCGCACCACGCGCTCGTAGTAGGTGGCGCCATCTGCCGTCACCTTCACCTGGCGCGTTGTGCGGTTCAGCAGCTTCACGCGCAGCCGCGCCTCCAGCTGCTGCACCAGTTGCGTCACGGTGGTCTTGCTCATGTGCAGCGTCTGCGCTGCCTTGGTGAAACTGCCGGCCTCCACCACGCGGGCAAAGGCCTGCATTGCATTGAATCTGTCCATCAGAGATCCTCACATTAGGGCTATTGTTTGGAAATCGCACAAAGTCATTGTGCGACTTGCTTGTTTATCCGAAGGTGGTGATCGCCTAGAGTCAATTCTTTCCCACCAACAAATAGGTATTTCATGTCTGCACGTGATGTTGTTTTTCCCGCCGGCCGTCAGGCGCTCTATGAAAAGAACCGCTACTCGCCAGCGATCCGGTCTAACGGTTTTCTGTTCGTCTCGGGCCAAGTGGGCAGCCAGCCCGATGGCTCTCCCGAACCCGAGTTGCAAGCCCAGGTGCGCCTCGCGTTCGACAACCTTGACGCCATCCTTTCGGCCGCCGGCTGCACGTTCAAGGACGTGGTCGACGTGACCGTGTTCATCGTCGATCCCGAGTCGAAGTTCGAAACCATTTGGGAGGTGGTGGGGGAATACTGGGGTGATGCTCCGCACCCCACGCTCACAGCTCTTGGCGTGACCTGGCTGTATGGGTTCCAGTTCGAGATCAAGGTGATTGCCAAGCTGCCCGAGGCCAGTGCTGCAGTGTGATCCGACCAGGCGAGGCGCAGGGTAGCCAGGGTCAGAGTGATCTGGCCGGTGGGGGTAGGATTTGATTCGTAGTTGCTACCGACCTGCATCCACAGCTGACAGCGCCGCAGTTTTTGCAGGCGGTGCTGG
Source organism: Ottowia sp. (assembly GCF_016703145.1). Lineage (GTDB taxonomy): Bacteria > Pseudomonadota > Gammaproteobacteria > Burkholderiales > Burkholderiaceae_C > Ottowia. Next base: position 1,804,260 of record NZ_JADJCO010000003.1, read on the forward strand.
TGCGAGTTCGCCACCAGGTGAAGCCGGACTACCAAAAGGGGTGTGAGTTACTGCCCGCATTCAACGAGTCATCGCAACAGGGCATACCTTGTGCGAGCAACGCGGAGCTTGCAGCCGCACGTGAAAGCAGGAAAGGGAAACGGCGTCCGTCCCCATCACTGACACGATGCCTGGCCCTACAGCTGCACTGAACACGTGACCTCGCCAAAGTTCATACCTCGCGCCTGAAGCACCTAGCCCACTTCAGTGAACAAGGCCTCGTACAGCTGTCCTACGCTTCGATCTTCACGCCTTTCCAGAATGCGACTCGATCTTTCACCATTTCAGCCCCAGGCTTTGGGTTGGGGTAGTACCAGACCGAATCCGGATTGGTCTCGCCATTCACGATGAGTGAGTAGTAGCTGGCTAGGCCCTTCCAAGGGCAACTGCTCTTGTGGTCGCTCAAGATGACATATTCGCGGTTCAGCGAACTGTCGGGAAAGTAGTGCTTCCCCTCAACGACCACCGTGTCGTCGCTCTGCGCAATCAACGCGCCGTTCCATGTGGCTTTCATGTCAATGCCTCCAGCGTGAATTTAGGTAGATGCTCAGATCGGCCCCGCGCGCCAGACTGTGGCGGCGCACGCGCGCAGGCTTATTCTTTGAAGGCAATGAAATCAACTTCGAGCACCATCTCAGGTCGAATTACTTGGAGTGGTCACTGAACGTATGCAAGCGGGCTTCAGTTCCGAGATTGACGGGACGCGCTGAATACCCTTGCCGCAATCTGTTTGCGGACTCCCTCCGAGGCTTACTCCGAGCACGTGCGCGCGGGTGAGCAAGACCAATGCTAGCAATTCGCGTCTTGCCAGGTGTACACCCAGTATTGACGCAAGAGTCTCCCACACTGTGACGTTCGATCAGTGCCACGCGTTTGACTGCTCGCGACAGACGCGCCGATAGAGCAGGGCCAGCTTGACCCGCGCCACTACTATTGCGTCCCACTCCTCCGCCTGAATTAGTGACCCCTCTCTACGTAAGAGTCGTTCTAATGTAGTGCCTGGAATAGATTTTTGTTGGGAACTGCGCGAACTACAGGCCTTGCGCAGACGATAGGGAACGTTTTCCGGACTATCAGACGCTGGCCGTGGACGCATACGTATGGACGATAAAGGCCAACGGTTGATCAGTCCCGCCGCCAATGAACGACCCACTTCAGGTTTCCTGGCTCATTTTGTCGGACGTCCGGACACATTGGCATGTTGACCCGTGTGGGGTCATCGGAGAACAATAGTTATGGCGACACAGTAGTTGTAGCCTTCGCCCTTCCTCCGGCCATAAAGCCATTCCCGCACCTTTAGACGTATCGACTGGATGATGATGGTGTGCGTCAGTATTTTCCTTTCCGTTTGATGAGAAACCCCTCCTTCTCTGCGCCCATAGTAGCGCCCGTCGCCAACTCCTATCCCGGGCTTCTGCGTGATGTGCTTAGTGGGATGGGGAGCCTTCACAAAGCCATTCCTCCGCGCTGGTTCTACGACCAAAAAGGGTCAAAGCTGTTCGAGGACATCACTCGGTTGCCGCAGTACTACCCAACCCGTTGCGAGCGTACAATTCTGTCGACGTACATCCGGGAGATCGCGCTACTCCTGGGGCACAACAGGGTGCTCGTTGAGTTCGGTGCGGGCTCCGCCACCAAGACTTCCGTGCTGCTTGGTCACGTCTTGTTCTCGGAGTACATCGCCATCGACATCTCCGGCGAATTCTTGCGCGAATCCATTGCGTCTCTGCAGGCCCAGTTCCCGCATATTCCTATGCGGCCTGTGGAGGCGGACTTTCTGCGTCCGATGGAGCTGCCGCATACGGTCCTGCAGCGAGGTGGCGTCGGCTTTTTCCCGGGATCTACCCTCGGTAATCTGAGCGAAGCGGCCGCAGTCAACCTCCTGCGGACGTTTGGCGACGCCCTAGGTCCTGATTCCACCCTGCTCCTGGGGATCGACCTGCTGAAGGACGAAGCAATCCTCCTGCCGGCATATGACGACCCGCAGGGCGTCACCGCCAGGTTCAACCTCAATCTACTGCACCGCATCAACCGGGAACTTGTCGGCGACATTCCGGTGTCTGCCTTCAAGCACGAGGTGCGGTGGAATGAAGGGCTATCCCGGATAGAGATGCATCTTCGCGCGCGATACGACGTGCAGTTTCGCGTAGCCGATTGCAGCTTCTCCATGCGGGAGGGCGAAACCATTCATACCGAGAACAGCTACAAGTACACCGTCCGGGATGTTCGCCTGCTGCTCAGGGCGGGAGGATGGAACACGACCGGCTTTTGGACTGACCCGGACGGATACTTTGCAGTTCTCTCCGCGCAACGTGTCCCGATCGGCAGCGACCAAGAATACAGCGCCGACTGATACGTGCGCGGCCTACGTTCAGCGCATCAGCAACGGCTAACCCGCTCTCTCTGTCTCCTAGCGACGACGAAGCAAGCCACTCACACGAGGGGGCCTGCCCAGGACGACTGAGCCCAATTCGCGGTCAGAACAATGGACGAGGGCGCCGCTCGACTGGCTCTCTGTCGATGTTCTGTCAATCACGTGGCTGCTCTGAGCGCCGGGCATGCTCGTAAAAAAAGGACCCGGGCTCATGACCAGGAATTTACTTTGCGCGTTGTCTCCCGCGAGTCTTATCATTCCTGACGCGACAGATCGCGCAGCCCTTGCGAACCATTTTGCACAGATTCGCGCAGCCAGTCTGCGTGCAGCGAGTCCCCTGAGCGTAGAGGACCAGTGCGTACAGTCAATGGCAGATGTGAGTCCCACGAAGTGGCACCTTGCGCACACGACGTGGTTCTTCGAGGCCGTAGTCCTGATGCCTCATACATCATGCGAGCCCTTCAACGCGTCCTATCTGCACCTGTTCAATTCGTACTACGAGTCCCTGGGTAGCCGCCATCCGAGGGCCCAGCGAGGGCTTCTCACTCGTCCAGCACTGCGGGAAGTGCATCGGTATCGTGAGCACGTCGACGCCGCTGTCCTTCGGCTAATTGAGGAGGTCGACAACGAAACCCTCGAGTCTGTGGGGCCGCTGATTATTCTTGGTCTGCAGCATGAGCAGCAGCATCAAGAGCTCATTGTCGCGGACGCCCTACACCTGCTCTCGTGCAATCCGATGCTCCCGGCACTTCGAGCCTCTGGAGAAGGGCCACTTCGCCTTCAAGCTCCTTCACAGGTTAAATGGCTGGATGGACCGAGCGGGTTGGTAGAGGTCGGCCATCCAGGTGGAACCTGTGCGTTCGACAACGAAACCCCGCGACATCGTTGCTGGCTGGCGCCATTCCAAATTGCCGACCGCTTGGTCACTTGCTCAGAGTACGTCGACTTCATCGCCGACGGTGGCTATAAAACTCCCGCCTTGTGGCTGTCCGAGGGCTGGGCGGTGGTTCAGTCCAGTGGCTGGCAAATGCCCGCGTACTGGATTGCGCCAAGAGACTCCGGCGTGCCAGCCGAGGGGTGGCAGGTGTTCGGGCTTGCCGGAGTCCAGCCGATGGATCTTGGAGCCCCAGTGAGCCAGCTGAGCTTCTATGAGGCTGCTGCCTTTGCTCTATGGAGCGGTGCTCGACTGCCCACAGAGGCTGAATGGGAATCGGCGGCACTGTTGCCGGAGATTCGACAGCTCACAGGTCATGTCTGGCAGTGGACGCGCTCTTCTTTTGACCCGTATCCAGGATTCAGGCCATGGCCTGGCGCTATCGGTGAGTACAACGGGAAGTTCATGGTCGGCCAAGTTGTTCTCCGCGGTGGAAGCGTGGCCACCCCACGCGGCCACACGCGCCTCACCTATCGCAATTTCTTTCCGCCCGCGACCAGGTGGCAATTCAGTGGGCTGCGCCTCGCGCGGGACAGGGAGTGTTGATGCCTGGCTGAAACAGAGGCGGGGCACGCCGTGAGGCACCGAGTTCCGCCTGCTGGTCACAAGGGATAGCGCTGAATGACTCGGGCAGGGTCGCCTCAGTCCTTGCAGGCGGAGGAACTGAGGGCCGATGCGCAAACTGGTGGTAAGTCCAGGCGCTAAGACCGATAGCAGCCGGAATCGGGCTATGCCAGCGCATCTGCCACGTGGTTGCGAAGCATCGGAACAATGTCCCTGTCGAACCACGGATTCTGCTTCAGCCAGTTCTGGTTGCGCGGCGACGGGTGGGGCAGGGTGATGAACTGCGGCGCATACGACTTCCATGCGGCGACTGTCTCAGTGAGGGTCGCCCGCCTGCGTTCACCGAGGTACTTCGCCTGAGCGTACTGCCCGATGAAGATAGTCAGTCGAATGTGTGGCAGCGAGGAGAGGATGCGTTCATGCCAAAGAGGCGCGCACTCGGGACGTGGTGGCAAGTCTCCGCTGCGACCTCGACCGGGATAGCACAGGCCCATCGGCACGATCGCGAACCGGCGCGCGTCATAGAACACCGATTCCTCGACCCCCAACCACTCCCTCAACCGTTTCCCGCTTGCATCGTGCCACGGAATCCCACTTTCGTGAACCTTAAGGCCTGGTGCTTGACCGACCATCAAGATGCGAGCGGACGGCGAGATTCTCACAATAGGTCGAGGACCCAGCGGGAGATGCGCCTCGCAGACGCGGCAAGCCTGAATCTCACTCAGAAGCGCGTCAAGGCGACCAGCAGCAGAGCGGTGCAGCGGCATCGAAGGCAAGTGAGAGTCGTTCGCAAAGATACGTTGAGTAGGCATGACGGTCTGATTGCGAAAGGATTCCTGTCGCAGCGCAGCGCAGCGCAGTGCCGGTGGTGGCCAGCTTACACGCCATCGCGCAGACGTGCTCAACCCTTTGGCGTCAGCTTCTGGATAGTTGTTTTGCAAAGAATGAATTGGGTGCGCGCGTGAATGGAATCAAGCGGCGCCGGGGCCACTTCCATGCTGCGTTTACGTGAAACGTTACCCCGGTCCCTCCAAGTTTGAAGAGCTTGACCTTTGAAGTCGTTGAGGGCCTGTCATTTGGAGAAAGCCTCGGAGTACCGGACCAATTCAGCCACAGCAACCCAGCGACGGTCGGTTCCGCATCACTGTGCTGATCAATCCCTAGTGCGCTTGGAAGGCTTTTCGCTGGGGAACTGCGCGGGCCACATCCCTCGCGGCGACGATAGGAGATGTATTCCGGACTATCAGACACGCCGAGCGCCGTACAGTGCCCCAGCGCTCGCTCCCGAACCCTATTTCGGAGTGGTGCGGAAAACGCTTCCTGCCGGAGCGGCGAGTTCTCTCTTCTCTTGCTCGCCAAGCGCAATGAGGCTAAGCGCCCTCCGAGGGCCATCGTGTCGGCGGCAAGTTGAATGGGGACTCCATATGCGAATTCTGTTATTGGGCCGGGTAGCGTCGGAGGCCATTTTGGCACCTGTCGGGGCAGTCAAGTTGCATCGCGTCCTTCTTTGCACGCCGCCGGCATCTCGGGGGGCAGGCATTCAATGAGACTTCGCTTGAAAAGCCATTTTCTGATGGTGAAGCTTTGTCGGTATAGACGTAGCAGCCAAGGTTTTTTCGGCAAGCGTCCACCTACGTTGGCAATTGAGCGTGCGCTCAGTGCGGAGCGAGTCGGGGCGGTGGAGCGCGACACCAGTTTGAAGTTGAGCGGGGATCCGATTCCCGCTGAGTTCCGACGGTGACCGGGTAGCCAAGCATGGAGTTCAAGGACTACTACAAGACGCTCGGCGTGGAGAAGACGGCCACGGCAGAGGAGATAAAGAAAGCGTTTCGTAAGCTCGCGCGCAAGTTCCACCCCGACGTCAGCAAGGTACCGGACGCGTCTGCACGGATGGCGGAGGTGAACGAGGCCAATGGAGTTCTGTCAGATCCCGAAAAGCGCGCCGAATACGATCAGCTGTTAGCGCAGCCACAAAGCGCTCGCGAGTTCCGGTCTCCACCAGACTGGCAACAAGGCTTCGACTTCACATCTGTTGGCGGAAACGCGCAGCACAGCGACTTCTTTGAGGAGTTGTTCGGGCGCGCCACCCGCACGCGCCGGGGCGGGGCGCGTCACCCTGAAGGACCGATTCCGGGTGAGGCTAGACACACACGCATCGAGCTCGAACTACTGGATACCTATCTTGGCGCGGTGCGCATGCTGGAGCTAGACGCAGTGCGTATTGACGATCAAGGCCAACCCAGGCGCGAGAAACGCCAACTGGAAGTTCGGATACCGAAGGGAGTACGGGAGGGTCAGCACATCCGGTTGGCAGGGCAGGGTAGTCCAGGCGTCAACGGCGGCCCACCCGGCGACCTACTGTTGGAAGTGGCGATCCGCGCAAATACCAAGTGGCGTGCCGACGGTAAGGACGTACACGGTCGCCTATCGCTGTCTCCTTGGGAAGCCGCGCTTGGAGCGTCAGTGACGGTGCGACTGCCAGCGGACGACGCTGTGGAGGTAACAGTCCCTGGCGGCTGGACGCCTGGCAAAAAGCTGCGGCTGAAGGGTCGTGGAATCCCCGCATCCGAACCCGGCGACCTTTACCTGGTGCTGGAAGTCGTCTTGCCGGCCGCTGCCACCGACGGACAGCGCGACGCGTATTCGGCCTTGGCGCACGCATTTCCCGGATTTGACGCGCGGACAGTCGCAGGAACGTGAACATGAAACCCATACTCGATGCAGAAGTGCTGATAGGCGCGGTGTTCTCAGTTGAGGAGGCGGCGCGGGCCTGCGGCGTAGACGTGCTTTGGCTTGAGAAACGCGTTGACGCAGGCGTGCTGCATGTCCACGTGGGGTCTGAAGGATGGCGCTTCGACTGTTTCACACTGGTGCGCGCACGGCGGGTTGCGCACCTGGAGACCTGCTTTGATGCGGATCCACAGCTGGCGGCCCTCACGGCGGACTTGATTGAAGAAGTGGCACGTCTGCGTAGGCAATTGGAATTGCGCTGAACGTCGCCATGGTGCCGAGGGTCGCCGATCTTCTGGGGTAATCGCTCACCACCAGAGCAGCCAAGGAAAGAATCTCATGAATCAGCTATTGAAGGCCACTCCTCTCGCGACACAGTTGCCTTCCGTGCCGCCCTCATCGAATCGGCACTTCATCAAGACCACGGGCCTCGTCCTCGCGGTTGCTGCGTTGTTGGCCGTGCTGTGGATGCCGGCTGCGCCGGGGCTGCCGCCGGCTGGCCAGGTGATGCTGGCTGTACTTGCCTTCGCCGTGATCGTCTGGATGACCGAGGCTCTCGACTATGCCGTGAGTGCTGTAGTAGTCGGCGCACTGATGATCTTCCTTCTGGCTGCGACCCCCGATGTCGCAAAGCCGGAGAGCGGTGACATTGGGACCGGTGCGGCGCTGAGCCTGGCACTGTCGGGCTTTTCAAACAGTGCTGTCGCATTAGTCGCGGCAGCTTGTTTTATCGCCGCCGCTATGACGGCCACGGGGCTTGACCGGCGCATCGCGCTGCTCGTGCTTTCCAAAGTAGATGCGCGCACCAATCAAATCGTTATTGGCGCCATGGTCGTGGGCTTCCTGCTGTCGTTCATCGTGCCCAGCACAACGGCAAGGGTGGCTTGCCTGGTGCCCATCATGATGGGCTTCATTCTTGCCTTCAAGGTGGACAAGCGCAGTCGATTCGCGGGCCTGCTGGTGATCGCAGCGGCACAGACTGCCAGCGTCTGGAACATCGGCATCAAGACCGCGGCGGCGCAGAACTTGGTGGCCATCGGCTTCATCGAAAGGCAGTTCCAGGCCACGATCACATGGATGGAGTGGTTCATTGCCGGGGCGCCGTTCTCAGCACTGATGAGCGTCGCGGTCTACTTCATCATGACCCGCATGATGAAACCGGAAATGAAGGAGATCGAGGGCGGCCGGGTGACTATTCGAAAGCAGCTGGATGCGATCGGGAAGACAACTACGAGAGAGTGGAAACTCCTGGCGATAGTGTTGGTACTGCTGGGCTTTTGGGCGACCGAGAAAGTGCTGCACGACTTCGACACGTCGTCGACAACTATCGCCGCGATCGCCTTGATGCTGCTGCCTCGCCTGGGCGTGATGGATTGGAAAGAGTCGCAGCACGGCTTTCCCTGGGGAACGGTCGTGCTGTTCGCGGTCGGCATCAGTGTGGGAACGGCCTTGCTGAGGACCAATGCGGCCGGCTGGCTCGCAAACCTGATTGTGCAGAACCTTGGTCTTCAACACGCCAGCGCCTTCGTTGTCCTGATGCTGCTGTCTCTGTTTTTGATCGTCATCCACCTCGGCTTTGCGAGCGCTACAGCTCTCGCCTCGACGATGATTCCCATCATCATGAGCGTTCTGCTGGCCGTTCAGACGCCGGCCATCAACGTCATCGGAATGACGATGCTTTTGCAGTTCGTCGTGAGCTTTGGATTCATCCTTCCGGTGAACGCGCCGCAGAACATGATTGCCTACGGCACAGGCACATTCGACGCACGAGATTTCGTTCGCACCGGCTTCGTCATCACATTGGTAGCCATGGCGCTTCTGGTCGTCTTCGCGTTGACCTATTGGCCCTGGATGGGGTACATGACGAAGACAGCTTGAAGGCGCCATGTCATTTCCGGTAAAACTGACAAGGAAGTGATGCACGCGAAGCACCAAACCCGTAGCCGACATAAGGCAACGGGCCCCGCCCAGACCATCTTGTTCACGAGGCCGCTTGGTCTCGGAGGCGCATCGGCGCAAGAATTGTCTGGCACCTCACCACAGGAGGCATCTCATGTCTACGTATCGATTCAAATCTCGTGAAACGGGCGACCTCGTGATGCTCAAGCAGCACGGCCAACTTTGCTGGAGATCATGGGCAAGGACCCATCGGGTCCGGGCGTCATCCAGCCCGCCGAGATGAGCGGGGCCGTGAAGGCCATCCGCGCTGCCGTGGCGGCCGACGAGGCGCGCCAGAAGCCCAAGGAAGAGGACGACACGGACGATGCATCGTCCTCCTCCGACACGGTGAGCCTGCGCGTGCGCAGCAGCCCCTTGATCGAGATGCTGCAGCGCTGCGAAAAAGCCGGGGTCGATATCGTCTGGGGGGTGTGAAGGAAGCGCCCCACGCAGCGCTTCGCGCTGTCGCCCGAGGGGGCGACATCTGTTTATCGATGTCTCATAAGTCGGTGGCGACGAGGGTACCGAGACAACTCAGCACGAGGAATGGCAGTAGCTGGATGATAAAGTGGTAAACGCATTACACATAGCTATGCTTTCCCCACGGGCATGCGTTCACCAACTGCCAGACACGATGAACATTTCTCAGAATGAACTCGTGGAGCAGGAGTGCTTGCCAGAGTGAATTCGTACGTTGATAGCCCAAAGGCCTTGGCCGTCGGGCAAAATCCTGGCTCGAAGAGCAGGACACAACAGTGCTTATGCCATCTATCCCAGGTTCCGTGCTAGGGCTTGGGCCTGGACCCATCTGACGATGTCCGGTGCACTCATGGCACCTGTTTGTCTGGCAACCTCACGTCCTCCTTGAAATAGAGCCAGTGTCGGGATGCTGCGAATGTTGAAGCGCTCTGCCAGCGAGTGGACAGCTTGCGTATCGACCTTTGCCAACCGGAAATCGGGTTCAAGTTGCGACGCAGCGTGTTCGAATGCGGGTGCCATCTGGTGGCACGGCCCGCACCATGGCGCCCAGAAGTCCACCAGAACCGGAATCTCGTTTCGCGACACATGCTTGTCGAAGGAGGCCTCGTCCAAGTTGGATGAGCTCGCGTTGAATAGAGGTCGATGACAGCTACCGCAGTTTGGTTCTCTCGTGAGGTGTTCGCTCGCTATCCGGTTTGTGATCTGGCAGTTTGGACAAACTACGTGCAGCTTTTCGAACATTTTTCGCTCCCAAAGGTAAAGGGCAATTGCTGTGCGCCGTAAACCACAGCGGGCGCCGCGGGGGTTCGTCCTACGTTGCGCGTGTAGTCCGTTCCAACGCGTCGACAAAAAGCGCCGGAACGTTGAAGCCGGTTTGGTCAGTGATTTCTTGAAAGCCGGTAGGACTGGTGACATTGATCTCAGTAACAGAATCACCGATCACATCAAGCCCAATGAGTAAAAGTCCGCGTGGTGCAAGTGCTCGGCCGATAAATTCTGCTATCTCACGGTTGCGCGGCGTCAAAGGCTGCGCCACCCCTTTGCCCCCAACCGCCAAGTTTCCACGCACTTCGGTACCCTGCGGAATACGTGCCAGGACAAAAGGCACGGGCTCGCCGTTGATTATGAGGATGCGCTTGTCGCCGTCTACGATCTGCGACACAAAGCGCTGGACCATGATGGTTTCGGCACCACCCTTGTTTAACGTCTCGATGATGACGCCTAGATTCAGCGCGCCCTGTCCGACTCGGAAAATGCCTTTTCCACCCATTCCATCAAGCGGCTTAAGAATGATATCGCCATGCTCCGCGTGGAAGTCCCGCACGGACGCCGCGTTGCGCGTAACCAGCGTCGGCGGTACGAGGTGAGAGAACTCCATGATTGCGAGTTTCTCTGGATGGTCGCGAAGTGACCGCGGTCTGTTCACTACGTTGCCACCCTCTCGTTCAACTTGTTCCAGCAGGTGAGTGGCGTAGATGTACTCGGCGTTGAATGGTGGATCCTTGCGCATGAGGACAGCGTCAAAGTCTTTCAAGTCCATTTGCTTTGTGTCGTGGACGCGGTACCAGCTTGGGTAGGATCCGGTCAGGCTAATTTGCTGCACTGTGGCTGTGACAAAACTGCCTGACTTCCACTGAATGTCACGCGGCAGACATGCTGCTATATGGAGACCACGCAGCTGGGCCTCGCGCATTATTGAGAAAGTGGTGTCCTTGTGGACCTTGAACTCATCCAGCGGATCGACGACAAACAAAAGCTTCTTCATCTGACGTTCCTCTTGCAGCATCGAACGAACTCGGGATACGGATTTCTTCACGCCATCGGCCTTCCCTTCGCGCTTACCTGAGCGGGAACGGGGAGTCGATTCTGCATGGATGTTGGCCAGGAGCATCGACCATCCGAGCCAGGGCGTGGACTCCACGACGAGGGACCACTTCTTTCGGACTTCAAGCTGGTAGAAAGACTGGCTCCCCGCTGTTCTAAACACTCACTTCTTGTCATGCTGTGCATGGAGGGAGGCACTCGACTCAGACGGTGTACATGAGGGGACTCCGGGCGCTGCACGCTGGACGCTTCTTCCGGACTCCGAGACGTCTTGGTGGCGGTATATTTCTAATTGCTGGTTCGAGTGCACCACAGGTGTGTCGCCCACGTCGTGGGGGGGCAAGAAAAGGCCCGCCCATCTGGTATCCGTGCCCGGCAGTCTCTGGTTCGTTACCCAGTGGAGGCTCCAGGCGCCTGGAGGGGTATTTCATATGGTTATGAATCAGCGAGTCGATGCGGTTGGGGAAACCATCGTCATCGACGAGACCAAGAATGGCCCATTTCAGCTGAAGGTGAGGACTGGCTCCGCTACATTTATCGCGGATGAACCGATAGGCATAGGGGGGCTCGGGTCCGGTCCCAACCCATACGACTTGTTGAGTGCGGCCCTTGGGACCTGCTCGGTGATGACGATGCGTTTGTATGCGTCGCGCAAGAAGTGGCCACTGGAGCGGATTCGGGTGAAGGTGACGCATCTCCGAAATGGGTTGGACGCGGCGGACACCTTCAGCCGAGAAATACAGCTTCAGGGGAGCTTAAGCGACGAGCAGCAACAGAAACTTCTCGAAATCGTCTCAAACTGCCCTGTGTACAAGACGATTGAGCGCGGCTCGGAAGTCTTGACGACTTTGGTTTTCTCGGGGAGTCTGGTGGACGAGGCTGTTTCTCTTTGTGAGCACATGCGCGGCATGGAGCAGGCCTGTGATCAGGCGGAGGCACAGGACGCTACGTCTGAGTCAGGCTAGGCCTCAGCTGCAACGCTGCGACGGACTGCGGACGGCTCTATTCCGTAGGTCCTTCGGAATGCCTTTGTGAAACTGCTCCGGCTGGCATATCCGGCGTTGCGGGCGACGAGCTCGACGGCGAGGCCACTGGCTTTTAGCTGGAACATCGCTTGCCGCAGTCGGAGCTCACGAAGCACCTGCATCGGAGACTTTCCTATGGCCTCGGTAAATCGAGCGGCGAAAGCAGAACGGCTGAGGCAGGCCGTGTGGGCGAGGCTTTGAAGTGAGTGATCATCGCTAGGACGCATGGCCATTGCGGCAAAGGCTCTTGCGACTAGCGGATCGCTGAGTACCGAAAAGCGTTCTACCCAGGCGTTCATGGAGACGAGCGACCGGCGCAAAAGCAACACGATGACTTGCTTCAGCAAAGCCGCACTCATCGCACCGCTGCCAACCTCCTGTGCGACGAGCTCGCTGAGCGCTGTCTGCAGCTTAGTGTCGACGTGATCGTCGACGTCGAACTGTTCGAAGATGGGCTCGGTCAAGCTACCAAAGAGTTCGGCGCAGGCGCCGTAGGTGGCATGAAAGTACCCACACACCAGTATCAAAGAAGGTTCACCATCGCCCGCCGAGAATCTGCGTATGGTGCTCGACGAGATCATCTGCGGCTGCTTCTTGACGGAACGCAGGCCTGTGAATCCCGTGCTGCCCTCTACCTCAATTCGAAACGGCGAATTTGGCGGCACAACAATCAACGTGTGGGGCATTAACGGTATGGGGTCGCGATTGCCAATCAAGGCCCGGCCAGTACCAACGATGTTGTAGTGGATGCCGGGCGCGTTCATACCGCCCAGTTCCAGGCTGTATCCCATGCTCACTAAGCATTCCGAAAGGGCAACGAAACTGACATCGAGAGTACCAAGCAAACCCTCGAGATCGCCTGGCGAAATGCGTAGTAGCGGTCGGTCGTTCAAGGTGCTGTCTCCATGTGAATTCAGGTCGAAGCGGCGCCTCGAAATCCCGATAGTACGCAAACGTCAGCGCTCCCGCGACGGGCTGTTACGCACTGACCTGCCTGTCTCACGCTGGCAGATCACTTCAGGTTCTCTGGCCTCTTTTGCCGGACGATGGAACACATTGGCCTGTTGACCCTTGAGGGTGCCCAAGAAACAATGATCCGGAGACACTGCGAGTGCACACTTTGTTCTGCGCCCTTAAAACTGATCTGGCTCATCCCGCAAGCTCCGTTGCGTCAATTAACACGAGTGACGGCATGAACGCTGGACTTGTTCAGAGTGTCCTAAGTTCGTGGTTAGTGCGAAGGGGCAAGTTCTACTGCGGTAGTCCTTGGTGGCCCCCTCAACCCCTGTTTTCTAGCCGTTTTGGCAGTCTACGCCTATTTTCAGATGAGCACTGACCGTGTTTGGCCATTGAGGAGGACACATCAGATGACCAGCAGAACTCGCTGAGCGCATCTGCCTAGCTAGCCCTTTAAGTAAGCACAGGAGAACTTCATGAAGTTTGAAAAGACACAGGCAGCACTTGACCGCCTGACCCCCGAGCAACGCCGGGTTACTCAGAAGTCGGGAACCGAAAGACCTTTCACGGGAGAGTACAACGACAACAAGGAGCCTGGCATCTATGTCGACGTAGTGTCGGGAGAGCCGCTGTTCGCCTCGGCTGACAAGTTCGATTCGCGTACTGGCTGGCCAAGCTTCACCAAGCCGATCGTTCCGGCGAACGTGAACGAATTGCGCGACACCGCGCATGGTATGTCGCGAACCGAAGTGCGTTCGACGCATGGCGACAGCCACCTTGGCCACGTATTCCCCGACGGCCCCAAGGACCGTGGCGGCCTGCGTTATTGCATCAACTCGGCGTCCTTGCGCTTCATCCCTCGAGAAGAGATGGCTGCCGAGGGTTACGGCGCCTATCTCGACCAAGTGGAGAACGTTTGATGAATCACGAAAAAGCCATCCTGGCCGGCGGTTGTTTCTGGGGAATGCAGGATCTCATCCGCAAGCAGCCCGGCATCATCTCGACTCGCGTGGGTTACACCGGCGGCGATGTTCCGAACGCCACGTATCGCAATCACGGCACGCATGCCGAAGGGATCGAGATCATCTTTGACCCCGAGCTGACGAGTTACCGGAAAATTCTGGAGTTCTTCTTCCAAATTCACGACCCGACGACGAAGAACCGTCAGGGCAATGACCGTGGGCTCTCCTACCGGTCTGCCATCTACTACCTCGGCGTGGAGCAGAAGCACGTTGCCGAAGAGACGATCGCCGATGTGGATGCGTCCGGACTGTGGGGAGGCAAAGTGGTCACCGAGGTCGAGCCGGCCGGTGATTTCTGGCAGGCCGAGCCGGAGCACCAAGACTATCTGGAGAAGCTCCCGGGAGGCTATACATGCCACTTCCCACGTGCAGACTGGATCCTTCCAAAGCGCAAAAACGCTGACGAAAAGTAGGTAGCAGCCGGGACTGCATCGGAACAGGCTTCAATGCCGTGCTGCTGCGTCATCCACTGATGATGTTTGGGCCGCCGGATGCGACAAGGCCCTTCAGAATCTTGACCATTGAAAAGGATCCTCATGTCCGATAACAGCTTCACCTCCCGCTCCGTCACTCGAGAGGCCGCCGCCCGCCTCATCGCCCAGACCATCACCGCCGCTCAGCGCATCGGATTCGAACCGGTCGTCGCGATCGTCGATGTGGCTGGCAACCTGAAGGCGTTTGAACGCAGCGATCGCAGTTCCTATCTTGCCGTCAACATTGCCATCGACAAGGCCTACACTGCGGCATCCTTTGGCCTGTCGACAGCCCAGTGGGTCGACCTTTTGGAAGATCGCGGCGCTTCGAACCTACGCCACGTTCCCCGCGTCATGGCCGCCGCTGGCGGGTTTCCGATCATGGAGGACGGCGCGATTATTGGCGGGATCGGCATTTCCGGGGGAAGCTGGGCGCAGGACCAGGAAGCTGGCGAAGAAGCCCTTCGCAATTTTTCCAAGTGACGTCGACACAATCCTAAAGGAAACACGCATGAAAGCCATCGGATACAGGACTCCATCGCCAATCTCGGCCGCGGATGCCTTCGTCGACATCGAGTTGCCCAAGCCACAGCCAAAAGACCGTGACATTCTCGTCGAAGTAAAGGCCATTTCGGTCAATCCGGTCGATTACAAGGTCCGTGGTAGCACGCCGCCAGCTGATGGCGCTGAATGGAAGGTGCTGGGCTGGGACGTTGCGGGAATCGTCGCGGCGGTCGGCCCCGATGTGACAGGTTTCAAGGTGGGAGAAGAGGTCTGGTATGCAGGCTCCATCACCCGGTCGGGGGCAAACGCCGAGTTCCATCTCGTCGATGAGCGTATCGTTGGTAAAAAGCCGTCAAAGATCGGCTGGGCCGACGCCGCGGCGCTCCCGCTGACATCGTTGACCGCATGGGAGGCCTTCTTTGACCGCCTGGATGTGAAGAAGCCGGTTCCCGGCGCCGCTGCCGCCATCCTGATCGTCGGCGGTGCTGGAGGGGTGGGATCAATCGCCGTTCAGATCGCACGTCAGTTCACTAGCCTCACCGTTATTGCGACGGCTTCGCGTCCTGAGACCAGGGATTTCGTCGCGTCGCTTGGTGCGCACCACGTGGTCGATCACTCGAAGCCGCTCGCTGACCAGGTTGCAGCATTGGGCATCGGCGCCCCCGCCTTTGTATTCTCAACGACGCAAACCGCTAAGCATGTCGACGACATCGCCGAATTGATCGCACCGCAGGGGCGTCTATGCCTGATTGACGATCCATCGGGCTTCGACATCATGAAGTTCAAGCGCAAGGCGGTATCGATCCATCACGAACTCATGTTTACGAGGTCCATCTTCCAGACTCCGGATATGGACGAACAGGGGCGAATCCTCGATGCGATGTCTAGCGCAGTCGATGATGGAAAGATCCGCTCAACTGCCACGCAGAACCTCGGTTCAATCAACGCCGAAAACCTCAAGAAGGCGCATGCGCAACTCGAAAGTGGAACGACCATTGGTAAGGTCGTGCTTGAAGGCTTTGCTTGATCGAGAAAAGGGCGGGTCATATTCGAAGTTACTGAACGGCTATACCTGTCACCTCCCCCGTAGAGGTTGGGTGCTTCCGAAGCGTCAGATCATTGGCGCTGCGCAGCACGCAGCCAAGACTGCAACGGAGAAGGCTTCACTGCCGTTGCAGTCGCGATGGCCCGTTAGCAGTCTTCGTGACTGCGGGTCTACCGATGCAGTCACTGAACCCCGGCCTTGATGGGTTGGTTAATACAAGTTCGTCGCCGTCGAAGCCCTAGGATAAAAGCCATGTCAGACCTCTCATCCTTTCCGATCACGAGGCGCTGGCCAGCAGCTCATCCCGATTGCCTACAACTTTACGCAGCACCCACGCCAAATGGAGTCAAGGTCTCGATCCTGCTGGAGGAAATCGGCTTGGCGTACGAGCCTCACCTCGTTGACATCTCAAAGAACGAGTCGAAGGACCCGGCGTTCGTATCGTTGAACCCAAACGGCCGCATACCGGCGATCATCGATCCGGCGGGCCCTGACGGCAGACCTATTGCCGTATGGGAATCCGGCGCGATCCTTCTCTACCTAGCCTACAAGACGGGCCAGCTAATCCCGAGTGCACCCACCAAACGTTACGAAACTCTGACCTGGGTGTTCTTCCACATGTCGGCCATCGGGCCGATTTTCGGTCAACTCGGATTCTTCGTGCGATTTGGCGGCAAGGACTACGAAGACAAGCGGCCTCGAAAGCGATTTACCGAAGGATCCAAGCGCCTTCTGGGAGTCTTGGGCCGCCAGCTGGAAGGACGCAACTGGATCGACGAATATTCGATTGCGGGCATTGCTACGCTCGGCACGGTGAATGCGCTGGTTGAATCGTATGATGCTGACGAGATACTTGGACTCAGCAATTACTCAAACAACCAAGCATGGCTCGGACGCCGGCTGGCTCGACCAGCAGTGCAGCGTGGCCAGCGCATCCCTGCGAGGTCTGCATGAGCGTCATCGCCGCCTACTATTACAACAAAGGCAAGCGAATCCGGGAAATTGCGCTCGACGAGCGCTTCGAGCAGGATGAGGCGCGCTCGGGCTTCTGCTGGATCGCGCTTCGCGAGCCCAGCGCCGACGAACTTCACACGCTCCAGACGGCGTATCACCTCCATCCGTTGGCAGTCGATAACGCGATGCACCCGCTTTGCCCGCCAAAGCTCGAGGTCTACAACGATGAGCTGTACATCGTCGCTCAAACAGCTGAGCTGGTCGGCGACAAGATCAGCTATGGCAAGACGGCGATCTTCACCGGTCACAATCACCTCATCACCGCGCGGCATGGCAACGGTGGAGCGCTAGGCAACCTGCGGGGGCAGCTTGAGGCTTCGCCAACGCTCCTGGGAAAGGGTGTCGACTACGTGCTGCACGCGATCTTGCACCGTATCGTGGACCAGTATTTGCCCATCTTTGAAATGATCGAGGATGACGTTCTGGAGATGGAGAGAAGATCGGTAGGCGACTTTCTTGGGCGAGAAGAAGTCGCCCGGATATTCAGCCTGAGAGGCGAACTCACGCGCTTCCAACGCACGCTTGGCGCTATGGCCGAACTGGTCAGAAAGCTGGTCCGTGGACATTATCCCTGCATCAGTGCTGAAGTGAGACCGTACTTCGACGATGTTGCTGACCACGTAGATCGTGTGCAGTCCATGGTCAATGGTCTCCTTCAGGTCCTGAGGACGGTCTTTGAATTCAGCAGCCTGCTGGAGGCGCAAAGGACGGGTGTGATCACTCGCCAGTTTACGTCTTGGGCGGCAATACTGACAGTTCCGGCGGCGATCGCTGGAATTTACGGCATGAACTTCAAGAACATGCCGGGGCTGGAGACAACCTATGGATACCTCGTCGTGCTCGGGGTGATGACGGCGATCTGCCTGTTCCTGTTCGTGCGCTTCAAGAAGGCAAAGTGGCTATGAATGCCGCATGTCGTGATCGTTTCGAGGTGAAGGCGACAACCTCCAATAATCTCAGAGGGCCAGAATGGTGAAACCGTGTTTGTTGAAAGCGCGAGTCGTTGCCTTGATGCTGAGGTCGTGGACCAAGTTGCGGTGCGATTCGCTCCTTTCATTCCTGGCGTTCAACTGGGCAAGCCTGCGTCAGAAATTGCGCTTATGCGCGGGAGGTGAATGTGGAGAAGCTCGCTTTTGGAGGTGGATGCCATTGGTGCACAGAAGGGGTATTCCAAGCGTTGCGTGGTGTCGAGAAGGTCGACCAGGGCTTTGTGCAATCGGACGCGCCGGCAGATACGTGGGCAGAAGGAGTGATCGTCACCTTCGACCCCTCGGTGATTCAGTTAGCCACGCTCTCCGAGGTGCATCTCAGAACTCATTCTGCTACCAGGGCCCGTTCACCTCGCAGCAAATACCGCAGTGCGATTTACATTTTCGAAGATCGCCAACGGCATGAGGCCGAGCTGGCGATAGCAGGCTTCGCCCACGAGTCTGGCGATGCGGTGCATACCGTCGTTCTTCCCTTTAGAAGTTTCAAGGCGTCGGACGAGCGTTACCGGAACTACTATCGAACCAACCCGAGTAGGCCTTTCTGCCGCCGATATATTGATCCTAAGCTTGATCTCATCAGACTTCACTTCTCAGAGGTCGCGCTCCCTGAAGTGCAGACCTAGACGTGAAGGCTCGTCTCCAAGGAAGTTTGTGCTTGGGTTAGGTCGTTTACGACACGCCAAGCGCGTCGGACAATCTGTACGCATGCGCCGAGCGCGATCAGAGAAAGCGCTATCTCATTGCGTACTCGTCCTTGCAGGGTTCGGAGGTGAGAAGGCCACTCTGGCGGACGACCGGCCCGGCGGGTTCAGGATTTTCCCTCGGTAAGATTCACAGATGTTATTGGTTAAACAAGAACTGCTCGCGACGCTCGCGAACACGCTTGAATCCTTCTCGCCCGGCGCTGGAGCCAAAGCCGCGTTTGAGTCGCCCAAGGTGGCGGCGCACGGCGATTTCGTCAGCACGGCCGCCATGCAACTCGCCAAGCCGCTTGACCGCAAGCCTCGCGAACTCGCTGAAGAAGTGAGGGCCATGCTACTGGCCACACCCTCATTCGGGCAGTGGGTACAGGCGGTCGAGATCGCCGGCCCTGGCTTCTTGAACATCCACTTGAGGACGGCCGCCAAGCAGCAGGTCGTGCGCGAAGTGCTCGCCGCCGGCGATGCGTACGGTCGGCAGCCAGCTACCGGCGAAAAGGTGCTGGTGGAGTTTGTCTCGGCCAACCCGACCGGCCCGCTGCACGTGGGCCACGGCCGCCAAGCGGCATTGGGAGATGCCATTTGCAACCTGCGCGCCTCGCAGGGCGATGCGGTGTACCGTGAGTTCTATTACAACGACGCCGGCGTGCAGATTCAGACGCTCGCCAGCAGCGTGCAGATGCGCGCCAGGGGCCTGAAGCCAGGCGACGCCGCCTGGCCAAGTGGCGAAAAGGCAGCGGCTTACAACGGTGACTACATTGCCGACATCGCCAAGGACTTCATGGCGAAGAAGACCGTGAAATCGGACGACCGCGCGTTCACCGCGAGCGGCGACGTCGATGACATCGATTCGATCCGTGAGTTCGCCGTTGCTTACCTGCGGCGGGAGCAAGACAGCGATCTGCAGGCGTTCCGCGTGCGCTTCGACAATTACTACCTTGAGTCGAGCCTGTACTCCAGCGGACGTGTCGAGTCGACGGTGGTCAAGCTGGTGGCCGCCGGCAAGACGTACGAGCAGGACGGCGCGCTCTGGCTGAAGTCAACTGACTACGGCGACGATAAGGACCGCGTCATGAAGAAGGGCGACGGCACGTACACCTACTTCGTGCCCGACGTGGCGTACCACATTGCCAAGTGGGAGCGGGGCTTCCACACGGTCGTCAACATCCAGGGTACCGACCACCATGGCACCATCGCACGCGTTCGCGCCGGCCTGCAGGGCGTGGACGAAAGCATTCCGGCCGATTACCCGGACTATGTGCTGCACACAATGGTGCGCGTCATGAAGGGTGGCGAAGAGGTCAAGATAAGCAAGCGCGCAGGCAGCTATGTCACGCTGCGCGACTTGATCGAATGGACCAGTACCGACGCGGTCCGCTTCTTTCTGCTGAGCCGTAAGCCCGACACCGAATACACGTTCGACGTTGACCTTGCCGTGACGAAGAACAACGACAACCCGGTGTATTACGTGCAGTACGCGCATGCGCGCATCTGCTCGGTGTTAGCGAGTTGGGGCGGCGACGTGGCATCGCTGCACGATGTTGAACTGTTGGCACTTGAAAGCCCGGCCGCGCAGGCTCTCATGCTGCTACTCGCCAGATACCCCGAAATGCTGAGCGCGGCAGCGAAGGATTTCTCGCCGCATGATGTCACGTTCTACTTACGCGAGCTGGCCGCTAGTTACCACAGCTACTACGACGCCGAGCGAATTCTTGTCGACGACGAGAGTGTCAAGAAGGCACGTTTGGCGCTTATCGCTGCTACCGCGCATGTGCTGCGCAATGGTCTCGCGATTCTCGGCGTCAGGGCGCCGAGCAAGATGTGAGTGCAACCATGAAACGTACGCAGCGCTGCGCGCCCTAAGAGCGGCTAACAAAACGACGGGATGGACCGCAGGCAGATGACGCAACAGGCCAGCGAGAGCAAGGCGACATGAATGTCGATGCGACGCTCGAAGCGAGTGCGCAGCTTGCCGAAAGCTGCCAACCAGGCGTGCGTGCGCTCGACCACCCAGCGATGGCGGCCAAGTCGGTCGTTGCTCTCGATGCCTTTGCGGGCGATGCGGTCCTTGATGCCACGGCGCTTGAGATGCGCGCGGCATCGCGCGTAGTCGTAACCCTTGTCCGCATGCATCTTGCCCGGCCAGCGGCGCGGCCTGCCACGCTTGCCCGCGACCGCAGGCAAGGCGTCGATCAGTTCGTCGAACACCACCGAATCATGCCGATTGGCACCGGTAACGCAAAACATCATCGGGATGCCTTGGCGGTCCGTGATGAGGTGGCGTTTGCTGCCCAGCTTGCCCCTGTCCGTGGGGTTGGGGCCTGTGTACGAGCCCCCCGGGGGTTCGGTACGCTCGCCCCGTCCATGATGAATCGACTGAAGTCCAGCTTGTCAGCATGGCGCAGTTCACCGAGCAACGCCAGGTGCAGACCGTGCCACACACCTGCCGCTTGCCAATCGCGCAGCCGCCGCCAGCAGGTCATGCCGCTGCCAAAGCCCAGCTCTTGCGGCAGATCCTCCCACGGGATGCCCGTACGCAGTACGAAGACGATGCCGTTGAGCGCCTGCTCGTCGCTCAGGCGGGGCCGTCCGCCCTTGGTCGACGGCGTCACCACCGGCAGCAATGGCGCCAGCTTCTTGTACAGCTCCGTGCTGATTTCCTTGTTCTTGTTTCTTCCCATGCGCTGCCAAACGCAGAACGCAGGTCAGCCGATGACTCGGTATTGTTAGCCGCTCTAAGTGCCGTCGAGCACAAACGCGTGATCCGGCCCGACCCCCCTTTCATGGTTGCAACCATCCGTGCCTTCGAAGGATCACCGTTCTCGGTGACGGCTACCGCATTGATCTTTGGGCACGCCATCGATGGTCGTTTCGGACCTTGCAACGCGATGCAAGCTACAAGGTGCGCGAGGTGGGCTATCGGATGGACGGCCAAGTCGCTTGCCCATACGCGATCACCAGAGCAGCGACGCCCAGAACGCCTGCGAAGTCCTGCCACTAGGCCAGGCTCAAGATTTTCGGGTGATTGCAACTCCTGCAGCGCGATCGATCTGCGGCTGCAGCGCGTCAAGGAATCCATCCATCGTCTGCTCACGCAGGTCAACGGCTTTCGCCCCGCCGCCCGCCACCACACTTACGTCATCGATGCCGATAACCCCGAGGATGAGCCGAAGGTATTGCGTCGCGATGTCGCGATCCTTTATCGGCGATCCCTCGCTATACACGCCGCCAGAAGCAATCAACAAGGTCGCCTTCTTGCCTTTGACAAGGCCCCGCCCGTCAAAGCCGAGCGTCATGCCCTTGCGTACGATGTGATCCACCCACGCCTTGAGCGAGGCCGGGACGTTGTAGTTGTAGACCGGTGTCGAGATGACAAGGTGCCTGAATCCGTGACCTCGATTTGAGTTCACCCCCAATGCACCAGCAATTGAAGCGGCAATCAGGGATTCACTGTAGATTTCGACCTGATGGGGTAACCGATGGGCGATTTCTCGTGCGCGAGCACACGTTCGCAGCCGCAGGTTCAGGGTTTTGTTGCCCAGTGGCCACCACTGGCCAACACCTACCTCCGCAGCACCCTGCGTTTTGTGAGATCCGTGAACTTGCCAGCGCGCCTTTGGCCAGCCTTGGGCGCTACGCCGCCTTCATACGCCCAAAGGCGCGCTCGAACATCGCAAAACCCGAGTCGCTGCCCGATATCCCCAGCACCCAGCGCCTGGCGTGGCTGATGATGCGCGCGGCCTTGTACATCAACTCCTGCATCACCGTCTTGATGCGACGGCGCAGCGCCGCCTTTCTGAGCGGGCTGTCGCTCTCGTGCAGCGTGTGCTGACCCACGATGCGCAGCAGATTCATCGCCACCGCCGCCAGCGCACACACCAGATGATTGGTGGCGAACTTGCCCGAGGGCAGACGGTTCAAGTCCATGTCGGTCTTGAACTCAGCATGGAACTGCTCATGTGTGGCGTGATCGCGGTACAGCGCAATCACCTGTTCTGCGCTGACCTCTGGGCCCAGCGTGGTGGTCCAGCCCTCGAGCACGTACTCGGGCAGCAGCAAGGCGTTGCCCTTTTTGTCGATGGTGCGCTCGGTGAGGCGGTAGACGCGTCGCAGCGCGCGGTTGCATCCGGCTTTGAGCTCACCGCCATCCAGCGCTTCGCTCCACAGGCATTCGCGCTTGCCCACTCGAAGCTGCATCCACGCGGTGCTCGTGTCGGCGCAGCGCTGCGCGGCAATCGCCTCCACCGGCGCACTGCGCGGGTTCCACTTGATCAGCAGATCGACCTGGCGGCCCAGCCGGGCCGCTTGCGCCAGCGTCTGCGTGATCAAGTGCCGCGAGCAAAAGCCCGAGTCCGCGCGCAGCAGCAAGGGTGCGCTACTCACCGCGCAGGCCGTGCCCAGCGCGCGCTCGATGTTGTATTCGCTCTCGCAGGCACTGTGCTGGCTGCCCGCACGCAAGTCCAGCTCCAGGCAGTAGCCGCGCGTGCCCAGGTACAGCGCGATGGGGCAGTAGCCGTCGACCCCGGCGTAGGTCCAGGACACGCCTTCCTTGGCCGTGTCGCTCTGGTCCATGACGAAGGTGTCGATGTCCAGCGGCAGGTGGCCGGTGGGCAGGGCGCCGAAGTCGATGGGCGCGCCGTTGATGTGCAGGCCCAGCACGGCGCGGTTGATCTGATCGGCCAGCTCGCTCCACTGGGTGCCCATGGCGTCAAAGCGCTGGCGCAGTGTGGCGCTGGACGGCACGGCACGCAGGCCCAGTGCCTGGTGGGCAAAGCGCTGGGAGCGAAAGCCCTCAACAGCCTCGAAGTCGTTCTTGCCCAGGGTGAGCAGGGCCAGGTAGCACTTGATGATGTCGCTGTTGGCGATGCCGCCGCGCACGGGGTACTGGGGATCGATCATGGCGGGCAGGTTGATGCGCTTGAACAGGCGCCCAACCAAGGCCAAACCGCCATGGCTGCTCAAATCGTAGGGCAACTTCTTGACAACAAATTCCACCGGTTCAGCCATTTGCGCTTCCTTCACCTGCTGGGTGAACTCAAGATGTGGCCCAAGTGCTTGATTTCTATGGGGATTTACCCTAAACCCAGGAGCGAGGTCACGGATTCAGGGGAAGTATCACGCAGTGAGAGCACAAGGGCTTGCCAGGAAGCTGACTTCCGATGCACTAGCCAGTGCCGACCAAGGTCAGCTGCCGAAGAGGGCCGCGAACTGGCGCTGCCGGCCAATACCTACCCTTTACGAGCGGCAGCTATGGATGCTGCCGAGATGGTTCACGGCAGCGATTTCTCGCATCATCTGTACTGCCGAAAGGAGGTACGACTGAGTCGTCTGAACTCTGCGAGATCGGCTTGCAGACGCCGGGCAAGGATGCCGAGTGCCTCTCCTTGCGTCGATGTTGCCATCCCCTTGAGCTCGCGCTCACCGGAGAGTGCCAGTTGCAGAACGCCCCGCGCCAGTTCGTCGACATGCGCCACGCTCTCGCGCGCGCCCGCATGGTGCATGAGTTTGCCGACCAGACGCAGCTCGGCCAGGGTTTCGCGCAGTGTTTCGACGCGGCGTTCGAGCAGCGCCCTCACGCCGGCGACGGACATGCGCCCAGCTTCGAGCATCGCGCGCGCGTTCTCGCGCCGCGATGTGGCCACGGCGGTGGCAACCTTCGCGAGCTTCATCGACCCGGGCTCCGGCGCGGGTGCGCTCGGCGCTGGCTCGCGCTGGCTGCGTTTTCTTGAGGGCGAGACCTTCGCGGCGGCGGTGCGTGGCACCCCCTGCTTCGATGAGCGTGCCTTCGCCCCGCTTGATGTGCGCTGCTTGGTGCGCGCGGGTTCATCGATGACCGGCTTTCCGCGGCTCATGGGGGCCGCCCTCGTGCTTTGCGCCACGAAAGCCCACCGCCATGTCGAACGCCTGGCGTGTGAACGCCAACACCTGTTCGAACTCCTCATCGCGCAGCTTGCGCGCGGCATCGTTGCCGCGGTAGATGTTGGCGAGCTCGCGCTCGCGCGCACCCTGTACCGCGAGCTTGCCGATGCCCAGCGACTCCAGGGTCGTCCACAGTTCGGGGTTGTACTGGCGTGTCAGCGCCATGGCCACCGGGATCGGATCGTTTCGACCCAGGACTCCGGCCAGGCGCAAGACGACGTCGAACGGCAGCGCCGCCACGCCGCCCTCGGCCTCCTCGAGCAGCTTCGCGTCGCCGAGGCCGACGGCCTCGCTCAGTTCCCGCGCCGTCAACCCGGCCGCCTCGCGCCAGCGCCGCAACTGGGTGCCGGCCTTGGCGACCGCCTGCTTCTTCTTGGGGTCCTTGACACGCGCCTGCGCCAGGCTGAGGCCGATATCCGCGGCGTTGCCGGTCACGCTCAGCAAGGTGTCGGCCCATGACCGCACCTGACGCGCCAGCGCAAACAGTGGCAGGTCGGGCGACCCAGCCGACTTGGCGCCACTCGCGCGTTTCCTGCTTGCAGGCACAGCGACGGTCTTGCTCGGCATGTCGGGCTTTCCAGCTCAGTGCCGCAGTGCGGCGGTCAGTTCGGGAACCGCCGCGAACAGGTCGGCCTCGAGACCATAGTCGGCGACGCTGAAGATCGGCGCCTCCGGATCCTTGTTGATCGCGACGATGACTTTGCTGTCCTTCATGCCCGCCAGGTGCTGGATTGCGCCGCTGATGCCGCAGGCCACGTACATCTGCGGCGCGACGATCTTGCCGGTCTGGCCGACCTGCCAGTCGTTGGGCGCATAGCCTGCGTCGACGGCGGCGCGGCTCGCGCCGAGCGCGGCGCCGAGCGCGTCGGCCAGCGGCGTGAGCACCTCGCCGAACTTCTCCGCAGATCCAAGGCCACGGCCGCCGCTGACGATGATCCTGGCGGCGGTGAGCTCCGGGCGGTCGAGCTTGGCGATCTCGGCGCCCACGAAGGCCGACGTCCCCGCATCCTCCACCGCCGCCGTCAGCGCAAGGCGCGCATTGCCGCCGCTCGCGGGTGCTGCGTCGAAGGCGGTCGTGCGCACCGTGAGGACCTTGATGCGGTCCTTGCTTCGCACGGTGGCGATGGCATTGCCCGCGTAGATCGGACGCTCGAACGTGTTCATCGACACGACGCGAGTCACGTCGCTGATCTGCGCCACGTCGAGCTGGGCGGCAACGCGCGGCGCCACGTTCTTGCCGTGGGCGGTCGCCGGAAAGACGATGGTGTCGTATTCACCGGCCACCGCGACCAC
This sequence comes from Ottowia sp., assembly GCF_016703145.1. Classification (GTDB taxonomy): domain Bacteria; phylum Pseudomonadota; class Gammaproteobacteria; order Burkholderiales; family Burkholderiaceae_C; genus Ottowia. The sequence goes on from NZ_JADJCO010000003.1 coordinate 1,830,082, forward strand.
CTGTGCAGCGACGTTCTCGGCCAGCTGGCCGGCGAGCGCCGTCGCATCGGCGTGCAACACGCGCACCACGCCCGGCACGGCGGCAGCCGCCTGGGCCACCGCAGCGGCCTGGTGCCCGGCCACCAGCACGTCCACCGAAACGCCGAACGCGGCGGCGGCCGTGATGGAGTTGAGCGTTGCCGGCTTCAGGGACCGGTTGTCGTGTTCCGCAATGACGAGGACAGCCATGGCAAGCTTTCTCCTGGGTTGGTTGAGGTTGGCGCCCTGCGCCTCACATGCCGGCGTAGTTGGGCCCGCCGCCGCCTTCGGGCGTGACCCAGACGATGTTCTGCGTCGGGTCCTTGATGTCGCAGGTCTTGCAGTGCACGCAGTTCTGGGCGTTGATCTGCAGCCGCTGGCCGCCGCCCGCGTCGTCCACGAACTCGTAGACGCCGGCCGGGCAGTAGCGGCTCTCCGGGCCGGCGTAGGTGGCGAGGTTCACGGTGACCGGCACGCTCGCGTCCTTCAGCGTCAGGTGCGCGGGCTGGTTCTCTTCGTGATTCGTGTTGCTGACGAAAACACTCGACAGGCGGTCGAAGGTCAGCCGGCCGTCGGGCTTGGGGTAGACGATGGGCTGGCAGTCGGCGGCGGGCTTCAGGTACTCGTGGTCGGGTTTGGATCGGTGCAGGGTCCACGGCGGGCTCTTGATGCCGATCTTGGGCAGCAGCCACTGCTCGATGCCGGTCATCAGCTGGCCCATCAGCGCGCCCTTCTTGAACCAGAGCTTGAAGTTGCGTGTCTGCTGCAACTCGTCGGCGAGCCAACTCTTGTCGAACGCTTCCGGGTAGGCAGTCAGTTCGTCGTGCGCGCGGCCGCTGCCCAGCGCCCCGGCCAGCGCTTCGGCACACAACATGCCGCTCTTGATCGCGGCATGGCTGCCCTTGATGCGCGCCGCGTTCATATAACCGGCGTCGCAGCCGACCAGGGCGCCGCCGGGAAACACTGTCTTCGGCAAGGCTTGCGGGCTGCCGTTGTTGATGGCGCGGGCGCCATAGGAGAGGCGCTTGCCGCCTTCGAGGTGGGCGGAGACAGCCGGGTGCGTCTTCCAGCGCTGCATCTCCTCGAACGGGCTCAGGTAGGGGTTCGCATAGTCGAGCCCGACGACGAAGCCGAGCGTGACCTTGTTGCCTTCCAGGTGGTAGAGGAAGCCGCCGCCGAAGGCGGATCTGTCCATCGGCCAGCCGGCTGTGTGCACGACGAGACCGGGCTTGGCCTTCTCCGGCGCGACCTCCCACAACTCCTTGACGCCGATGGCCCAGCTCTGCGGATCCTTGCCTTCGCTCAAGGCGTACTTCGCGAGCAGCTGCTTGCCGAGATGCCGCGCGCGCCTTCGGCGAACACGGTGTACTTGCCGTGCAGCTCCATGCCAAGCTGGAAGGCGGCGGTCGGCTCGCCGTCCTTGCCGATGCCTTGGTTGCCGGTGGCCACGCCCTTGACGCGGCCTTGCTCGTCGTACAGCACTTCGGCGGCGGAGAAGCCGGGAAAGATCTCGACTCGAGCGCTTCCGCCTGTTCCGCCAGCCACTTCACCACATGGCCCAGCGCAACAACATAGTTGCCGTGATTGTGGAAGTTTCGCGGCACCAGCCAGTCGGGGATGCGCCTGGCGCCGGTTTCGGTGAGGGTCAGCACATCGTCGCCGGTCACCGGCTGGTTCAGCGGCGCGCCACGCTCCTTCCAGTCGGGGAAGAGCTCGTTCATCGCACGAGGGTCCATCACCGCGCCGGACAGAGTGTGCGCGCCGGGCTCGCTGCCCTTCTCGAGCACGACCACCGCGGCCTCGGGTCGCAGCTGCTTGAGCCGGATGGCGGTGGCGAGGCCGGCCGGGCCGGCGCCGACGACGACCACGTCGTAGGCCATCGACTCGCGTGGCCCGTAGGTCGTTATGAGTTCCTGTGTATTCATGCCCGTTCGGCGCTGAGCATGCTCAGATGACCTTGGCCTCGTTCTTCAGCTTCTCAACCAGCCCTGCGACGTCGGCCACCTTGACCCCAGCCTTGCGCGTCGATGGCTCGCGCACCGAGACCGTCTCGAGCCGCGGTGCCACGTCGACGCCCAGTTCCGCGGGCTTCAGCACTTCGAGAGGCTTCTTCTTTGCCTTCATGATGTTGGGCAAGGTCACGTATCGCGGTTCGTTCAGCCGCAGGTCGGTGGTCACCACAGCCGGCGTCGCCAGGCTGACGGTCTCCAGTCCTCCATCGACTTCGCGCGTGACGCGCACGCGGCCGCCTTCGACCTCGACCTTGCTCGCGAACGTCCCCTGCGGCCGACCCAGCAGCGCGGCGAGCATCTGGCCGGTCTGGTTGCAGTCATCGTCGATCGCCTGCTTGCCGAGGATCACGATGTCAGGCTTCTCCCGCTCGACCAGGCGTTGCAGCAGCTTGGCCACGGCCAGGGGCTGCAGCTCCTCGCTCGTCTCGACCAGGATGCCGCGGTCGGCGCCGATGGCCATGGCGGTGCGCAGCGTCTCCTGGCACTGCGCGACGCCACACGAGACGGCCACCACCTCGGTCGCCATCCCCTTTTCCTTCAGCCGCACCGCCTCCTCGACGGCGATTTCGTCGAAGGGGTTCATGCTCATCTTGACGTTGGCGATGTCCACGCCCGCGCCGTCGGCCTTGACGCGCACCTTCACGTTGTAGTCGACCACTCGTTTGACGGCGACGAGGATCTTCATCAGAACTGCTCCTCGGAGAGTGCCATCGTGCCGGCGCGGCGTGAATGGCTGCATCTCGCAGGCCGGCGGCGCGCGTGAGATCCTGGTCTGCGAAGAAGCGTGCGGTCGCGATCTTGGCGCGATAGAAGGGCAGGTCCCCGTCACCCGCCGCGAGCTTGCGCTGCGCGGTCAGCGCCGCGCGCGCCATCTGCCAGCCGCCGCACACGACGCCGCACAGGTGCAGGAACGGCACCGCACCGGCCAGCACGACGTTGAGATCGCGAGATCCCGTTGCCATGATCCACTCGACGGCGTCGGCCATGCACCTGGAACCATCGCGCAGGCGCTGGCCGATCGCCTTCAACTGGGCGTCGCCGCTGCGCTCGAGCTCATCGCAGACGTCAGCGATCTGTCCGATCAAGGCCGCCATGGAGCGCCCGCCGTCGCGCAGCACCTTGCGCCCGACCAGATCGTTCGCCTGGATGCCCGTGGTGCCCTCGTAGATCGAGGTGATGCGCGCGTCGCGCAGGTGCTGCGAAGCGCCCGTTTCCTCGATGAAGCCCATGCCGCCGTGAACCTGGATGCCTGTCGACGCGACCTCGATGCCGGTCTCCGTGCACCAAGCCTTCAGGATCGGAATCAGCAGGTCGACGCCCGCGTGCGCCGAAGCGCGCGCCGCTTCGTCCGGCGCACGATGCGCCTGGTCGATCATGGCGGCCACGACATAGGCGAGCGCGCGCATGGCCTCGACGCGCGACTTCATCGACATCAACATGCGCCGCACATCAGGGTGGCGGATGATCGGCACGCTCGGTCCCTTCGGCGCGGTGGCGTCCTTGCCCTGCACGCGATCCTTCGCCCAGGCCAGCGCGAGCTGGTAGGCGCGGTCGGCCACGGCCAGACCCTGCACGCCGACGCCGAAGCGGGCCTCGTTCATCATGATGAACATGTACTCGAGGCCGCGGTTCTCCTCACCGACGAGGTAGCCGATGGCGCCACCGCCATCGCCGAAGGCAAGCACCGCGGTCGGGCTGGCATGGATGCCCATCTTGTGTTCGATCGAGACACAGCGCACGTCGTTGCGCTCGCCCAGCGAGCCGTCTTCATTGACGAGGAATTTCGGCACGACGAACAGCGAGATGCCCTTCACGCCCTCGGGAGCCGTGGGCGTGCGCGCCAGCACCAGATGAACGATGTTGTCGGTGAGATCGTGCTCGCCGAAGCTGATAAAGATCTTCTGACCCTGGATCAGGTAGTGGTCGCCGCGGGGCGTGGCCTTGCTGCGGATCAGGCCCAAGTCCGAACCGGCCTGGGGCTCAGTGAGGTTCATCGTGCCGGTCCACTCGCCCGACACCATCTTGTGCAGGAAGCGCTGCTTCTGGTCGTCGCTGCCGCGCAGGAACAGCGCTTCGATCGCACCCTGCGTCAGCAGCGGCGCCATCGAGAAGGCCATGTTCGATGCGTTCCACATCTCCATCACCGCGGTGTCGACGAGCTTGGGCAGGCCTTGGCCGCCGAAGTCCGGGTCGAAGCGCAGGCCGTTCCAGCCCGATTCGACGAACTTGGCGTAGGCCTCGATGAAGCCCTTGGGTGTCGTGACCCGGCCATCGTCGTGGTGCTTCAAGCCTTCCTGGTCGCCAACCTGATTCAACGGCCCCCAGATCTCGCTGGCGAAGGTGGCAGCGCCTTCGAGCACCGAGTCGACGAGGTCGGGCGATACCTCCTCGTACCCGGGCAGCCGGGCGATCGCATCCAGGCCCGCGAGTTCGTGCAGCACGAACTGCATGTCCTTCAGGGGCGCGGTGTAGGTGGTCATGGTGGTTCTCCTCGAGTGGGTGTTTCGTCGCCGCCTTCAGCGCTCCATCACGTACGTGCCGGGTGCCGATGCCAGCGGCCGGTGCTTGCGCGATCCGAGCTTGGTCGGCGCGGTCTTCAGCTCACCCGACTTGCTCTGGATCCACTCCCGCCAGTGCGGCCACCAGCTGCCCTCCTGCCGGGTCGGCTGAGCCCCCTCCGCCCAGGTCATCGGATCGTCCGTGGCGGCCGGGCTGGCGAAATAGAAGGCCTTCGGCGAACCCGGAGGATTGATCATGCTTTGCAGGTGGCCGGCGTTGACCAGCACGAACATGGTCTTGGGGCCGAAAAGCCGCGCGGTGCCGTAGCAGGCGCGCCACGGCGTGATGTGGTCGGTGATGCCGGCGATCACGTAGGCACCGAGCTTGATCTGCGACATGTCGATCGGCACGCCAAGCACCTCGAGTCTGCCTGCATTGACGTACGGGTTCTTCTCGACAAGGTCGAGCAGATCACAGTGAAACTGGCCGGCCAGCCGGGTGGTGTCGGCGTTCCAGGCCAGTATGTCGTAGGCGGGCGGGCTGTTGCCGAGCAGGTAGTTGTTGACCCAGTAGTTCCAGATGAGGTCGTTCGGGCGCAGCCAAGCGAACATCGACGCCATCTCCGCGCCGTCAACAAAGCCCTTGCGGCGCGACCTGGCCTTGGCAGCACGGATCGTCGCCGGGGAATTGAACAGCCCCAGCGTAGAGTCCTCGATCGCGGCCTCGGTGTTCAGGACGCACACCGCCCAGGTGGTGTTGGCGACCTTGGGCTTGCCGGTGGCGGCGAGCCACGCCAGATAGGCGGCCAGCGTCATGCCGCCAGAACACGTGCCCCACATGTTGACGTCCGGGCTGCCTGTGATCTGGCGCGTCACATCAACAGCCGCATCGAGAGCCTGGACGTAGTCGTCCAGACTCCAATGCCGGTGCTCAATTGTCGGGTTGCGCCAGCTGACGACGAACAACTGGATGCCCGAGTCGGTGGCCCACTTGATGAGGCTTTTCTCCGGCGTCAAGTCGACTGCGTAGTACTTGTTCACCTGAGGAGGCGACATGACCAGCGGCCGTGCATGCACCTGGGGCGTCGTGGGAGTGAACTGCAGCAACTCGAACATCTCGTGGCGCAGCACCACCTGGCCGGGCGACGTGGCGATGGTCTCGCCGACCTTGAACGACGTGGCGTCGACCATCGACGGCATCATGTGGTTGTGCCGTACGTCATGGATCAGGTTCTTCAGCCCCTTGACGAGGTTGTCGCCGCCGGTGTCGACGATCTTGCGCACCGCCGCCGGGTTGCCGAGCACCCAGTTGCTCGGCGCCAGCGCGTCGGTGATCAGCGAGGCGAAGAAATGGGCCCGCCCCTTCTCGATCTTGTTCAGCTCGGACTTGTCGATGAAGTGCGCCAGCTCCTTCTGCGTCGCCAGGTACGCCTGCATCAGGCGGGCGTACAGCGCGTTGTTCTTCCACGCCGCATCGGCAAAGCGGCGGTCCTTCGGATCGGGTGCGAGCGCTGAGCCGCCCTTCACGACCTGCCCAAGCTCTTTCACGTAGCGGCCGACGTGCGTGGTCGCCCGCCGCGGCGTTCGTGCGACGGCTTTCAGCAGCGCGGCAGCAGCGCTCGCTACGTCGCGCCGGTTCAACCCGATCAGAGGGTTGACGGCCAAGGTGTTGCGGCTGGCCTCGGCGACGAGCCCGGTGATGTCGCCGGCAGCACCAAGCGCTGAGAGGCCGGCATGGGTCGCCTTGTCGGTCAGCGAAGCCGCGGTACCGGCCGCCTGTCGAGCCTTGCCGGCGACCTGGGTCGCGGTGGCCGCGGTCTTGTCTGCAGCGCGCTTGGCGCTCGCTGCGACCGTCGTGCGGGTACGAACTCTGGAAGTCTTGGTGACCATGGTCTGCCCTCAACGTTCAGCCGAACGCCATCGCCAGCGTGATGGCAATCAGCGCCGGCTTGTCGCCGCCTTCGATCTCGACCGTATTCTCAAGCGACAACAACCATCGGCCGCCGCCCTTGGCCTCGACCCCCACGAGCTTGATGCGATTGCGCACACGCTTGCCGGCCAGCACCGGCGCCAGGAAGCGAACCTTGTCGAGCCCGTAGTTGAGGATCTGCTTGGCACGGATGCGTGGCACCAGGATCTCCATGCCGCTTGGCGCCAACAGCGCGAGCGTCAGGTAGCCGTGCGCGATCGTGCCGCCGGCCGGACTCTCCTTGGCCGCGCGTTCGACGTCGACGTGGATCCACTGCCGGTCTTCGGTGCAGTGCGCGAATTCATTGATTCGGGTCTGGCCGACCTCGATCCACGATGAGAGGCCGAGTTCCTGACCAGCCTTGTCTTGCAGCTCGCCGGGGCTCATGGTTGCGGAGTTGGTCATGTTGGGTCTACCGGTTCGTCTTCAGGGCTTGTCGAGAAACTTGTTGATGGCACGCACCGATTCATCCGGGCGCGTCATCAAGAAAAGGTGGCCGCAGTCAAACACCTTCAACTCGCTGTTTGGGATCAGCAAGCGCATCAGCTTGGCGTTGAACGTATGGATCAACGGGTCGTCGCGACCCGCCATCACGAGCGTGGGCTGTTTGAGTCGGCTCAACCAGTGCACGCTCGTCCACCCCGTCGCAGCGGCGATCTGCAGGTAGTAGCCCCAGCGCGACTGCCACTTGACGTGCTTCATGAAGTCGGCGGCCAGTTCAGGCCGGCGCCGGAAGTCGCCGCCATAGATGTCGCCGCTGATCTTGATGGCGTGGTCCTTGCTCATGTATCGGCGAGGCGTGACCATCTTCGCAAGCGCCTTCGGATGCCCTGGCACCATGAGCATTCCCGTCGCCGTTGCGCACAGAATCAGTCGCCGGCAGCGTGCGCTCGCGCTGCGCGCAAACTCCTGCGCCGCCGCGCCCCCCCAAGAGACGCCCAGCACGTCCGCCTGGGCATGCCCGTACTGATCGAGAACACCCTCGGCCCAGCGCGCCAGCGTTCGCAGCCGGTAGGGGCGACGCGGCATCGGCGAATGGCCGACGCCCGGGACGTCGAACACGATGACCTCGCGTGCGGGCATGCTGCGCGCGAGTGGTTCGAGCAACTCGATGCTGCCGCCGATACCGTTGAACATCAGCAACGGGACCCCGCTCCCTGACCCTGGCTGCCGGCCGACACGCAACAACTGGCCGCGCACGTTCAGCATCTGGATCGCGAATGTGGGATCGCCGGGCCGGTTCGCGAATTTGGCAGGATGGTGTTCGCTCACCCCCCGGCGGGAGGCGGCTTCCATGACAACGCTGCTCGCCATCAGCTCAACCGACGTTGCGCAGTTCGCGGCGAAGAATCTTGCCGACGCTGGACTTCGGCAACGCTTCGACAAAGTGCACGACGTGCGGCACCTTGTAGCCGGTCAAGCTGGCACGGCAATGCACGACTACCTCGGCCTCGGTCAGGTTCGCACCCGGCAGCTTGACGACGAACAGCTTCACAGCCTCGCCCGTCTTCGGGTGAGGCACGCCGACGCATGCCGCCTCGGCCACGCCGGGGCAGTTGGCCACCACAGCCTCGACTTCATTCGGATAGACGTTGAAGCCCGAGACGATGATCATGTCCTTCTTGCGATCGACGATTTTCAGGAACCCCTTGTCGTCGAAGACACCGACGTCGCCGGTGCGGAAGTAGCCGTCGTCGGTGAACGATGTGGCGTTGGCGTCGGGCTTCTCCCAGTAGCCGCGCATCACCTGCGGCCCCTTGACGCAGATCTCACCTGCTTGCCCCGGGTCTACTTCCTGGTCCGTGTCGTCGAGCAGCTTGATGTCGGTCGACGGCATCGGCAGGCCGGTCGTTCCGGTGAACTCGTTGATGTATGCCGGGTTGAACGAGACCACCGGCGAGGTTTCCGACAGACCGTAGCCCTCGCGGATGAAGTGCCCGGTGATCGTCTTCCAGCGGTCCGACACCGCACCCACCACCGCCGCACCGCCCCCGATCGCGAGCTTCAGCTGCGACCACTCCACCTCGGCGAGCTTCGGGTGCTGCACCAGCCCGCCGTACAGCGTATTGACCCCCATGAACACGGTCGGTCGGGCCTGCGCCAGTACCGCGACGAAGCCGTCCATATCGCGCGGGTTGGCGACGAGCCAGTTCTCCGCGCCGACCGAAAGGTAGGTGAGCGACACCATCAGCGCGAAGATGTGGTACAGCGGAATTGCCGTCACCAGCACTTCTTCGCCCTCTTTCAGCGCAACGGGCATGAACGCTTTGAACTGCTCGGTGTTGGCCACGAGGTTGCGGTGCGACAGAGCAGCACCCTTCGACAGCCCGGTAGTGCCGCCGGTGTATTGAAGGAACAGCAGGTCATCGCCGGTCAGCGCAACCGGCCGCAGCGCTAGCCCACTGCCCTGGTCGAGCGCCTCGGCGAAGGAGACCGAGCCACCGAGGCGAGCATCCACCGGCGGACTCGGCAGGTTGGCGCCGCTGGCATCGCCCACCCCGACCGTGATCACCGTCTTCAAGCGGGTGTTGGCCCGGACTTCGGCCAGCGTTGGCGTCGAGCCGTTGAAGATGACTATCGTCTCGACCCCGGCGTCGTTGAGCTGGTGCTCCAGTTCGCGCGCCGTGTACAGCGGGTTCACGTTTACCTGGATCGCACCAGCGCGCATGATCCCCAGCAGCGTGACTGGAAACGCCAGGAGGTTGGGCATCATCACCGCGACACGGTCGCCTCGTCCGACGCCCAGCTTGTTCTGCAGATAGGCTGCGAACGTCTGCGCCTGCCGATCGACGTCGGCGTAGGTCAGCGTCTGGCCGAAGGCCTTGAACGCGGGTCGGCCGGCATGGCGCTTCAGCGCGGCGTTCAGAAGCTCGAGCATCGACGGGTAGCGGTCGGCGTCGATGTCGGACGGGATACTGCCATACGAGTTGAGCCAATGTCGCGTGCCCATGCGTTTCTCCTGGTTTCGGCCTCAGCGCACTGTTCCCGGCTCGGTGCTTAGCGCTGCTAGCTAGACTGTCGGGCCGCGCTGCCGCGATGTCAATGACGCGAAAGGACAGAGCGCGTATCGCCGAGGACAGCGGACCGAGGAGATTCCCTGGGGTGCCGTACGAGACAAGTCAGGCGACAATGCGGCCTTGGCCGACGACGAACCGTCATGCGAACGACACCCCGATCCAGAACGACACCCCGATCCAGTCGGGCGTTTGCGCTGCGCGAGAAACTCCATCCGCCGCTGAAGATCTTCGCCGTTGTCCGCACACTTGCCGGACTCGGCGTCGAGGCGAAGCCGCTGCTGCTGGGCTCCGGGCTCTCGCCGAGCGATGTTGCCAGTGCGCACTGCCGGACATCGGTGTTCCAGTTCCTGACGGTGTGCGCGAACGCGGCCAAGCTGTCACCCGATCCTCAGTGGGCCGTACGCGTCGGGTCGCAGATGCATCTCATCGATTACGGCATGTACGGTTTCGTCCTGGCGTGCGCGGGCTCCCTGCGGGCCGCATGCGAATTGGCGATGCGCTACCACATTCTCGCCACGCCCGTTGTGCCCATCGAACTGTTCGAAGACCAGACCACGGCTTGCTGGACCTTTCCTCCTTTGGACGAAGCTCACCTGCCGGATGTCGACGACCGTCTGTTCCGGGCGCTGCTCGAGATGCAGATCGGCATCCATGTCGCGCTAACGCGCCATGTGATGGGCGCTTGGTGCGTACCCGCGAGGGTCACCTTCGCCCTCGAGCGGCCCCAGCATGCGAATGTGCTGGAGGAAGTCTTTGAGTGTCCGGTCGTGTTCGATCAGATTCGGACCGAACTGCACTATCCCGTCGAATGGCTGGATCGCACGCCCCAGTTCGCGAACCCGATAACCGCGACCCAGGTCTCCGCCACTTGCGCGAAGCTGCTGGAGGAGCACAAGTGGAGTCTCGGGCTGAGCCGCAGGGTCTACGCCGAACTGACACGCACGCCCGGCCGGTTTCCCAGCATGCGAGAGGTCGCCGGCACGCTGTGCATGGACGCGAGGACGCTGCGACGCCGGCTCGACGAGGAAGGCACCTCCTACATCGATCTGCTGACAAGTGTTCGCCAGGCATTGGCCGTGGACTACTTGTCGACGACTCTGCTGACAGTGGATGACATCGCCGCTGCACTGGGTTTCAGCGACGCGACGAGCTTTCGGCACGCCTTCAAGCGCTGGACAGGCCGCACCCTCACCGAGTATCGGGCCGGCGCCGGCCAAGCGGTAGCAACCCCAAGCACACGCTGAGACCGACGGGCACTTCGCGGTACTGACCTTGTCGCAACGAGAGTGTTCATGCAGCGAGAGCTACCCGTGGCACACGAGCCGGCACCAATCGATTCTTCCGTGTTTCTCCAACTGGAGTTGCGTTTCGAATGGGCTGTGAGGCGTCCGACCGGCGGCTTTGTGGCGACGAAACGGGGTCATCGGATGTCGCTGACGGGTCGAGAGCACCAGTTCGTCCACGGTGTGAGCGGACATAGAGGAGTCTTCTGCCCGTGGCCCCATCGAACGACAGGTCCAGGTGGTCGAGCGGTCATTTGAGATCAGGGCCGGTGAAGGACCGGTTGCGGCGCCGCGGCAGGACTCAGTCGTCGAATTCGGATGACCGCACCCAGCCTTTACGAGGCATTGGCAACTGGAAGGCAGGTCAATGCGGCCTGCAACCGCAATACACTCCGCGCTGCACTTCACGAGGCTCCGACCGTCCGCGCGCTCGCCGATTTCGCGAGCGGTAGGATGTCCTAATCGGCTAGCGACAGCCGCAAGGATCGCGATGCCAATGGAACCCCAAAGTCGTAGGAGCGTGTGTGTCAGGGAAGCCGACCTTTGAGGTACTTGCCCGCGCCGCCGCTCAACTCGCTGCGATCGATGATTTTGCCTTGGAATTGGAAGTCCCGATCAATGCGGACGATCAGCAGCTTTTCGAAGTCGCCTTGGCTCTTAACCAGAACTTGGTCGCTGGTCTTTTCGGGCGAGATAGTCTTGACCTCAACGCGCTTGCCGTTAATCGTGCCGTCCGAGCCAGGCGCGTGGGTCGCATGGCGGCGCAGACCAAACTTGATCTCTGCGTAGATTTCTCCCAGTTCGCCCCAGACCTGAAGGTAGCGGCCGGTATTCTCGAAATGCCGCTCGGCGCAGTCGACCAAGTTCTGGAAGATTTCCGTCTGCTCCAGGATGCTGAACGGAAACCCCTCTCTGCTCCGAACGGGCTGAACTGAGCGGGCGTCCTCTTCTGGCTCGCCCTCAAGTTGCTCTTCGGCCCACTGCCTGTCGATGTACTTCTCTTCCCAAGGGGCATAGCCGCAGGCGGCCGCGCCAGCGATGTCCTCGGCGCTGTAGCCACGGTCGTTCATCTCGTACAGAAAATCCCAATCGCTCACGGTTCTTTCTCCTCATCCTTCTCTTGCCCCAATTGTGGCTTGGTCACTGCAGCCCTGGTGCAAACCGTTTCCAGGCCTGTACCTCTACGCGCCGACACGGGACAAGATGCCAGCCAAGGTACGGGCATTGATCGACTTTCTGGTGGAAAAACGTGAGGCGACCGACCAAAAGGCAACGCCAGCTCCAACCAAGAAACAAAGTAAGCCGTCAAAGTCATGAGTCGCCGCCGAAGGACTGACGTGGGCGTGTGTCAGCTGGCCAGGTACCTTGCTTTGTGATCGACCGGTAGAGGCATCATCGCTGACGTTCAAGCCTCACACAGGAACGACAGCAGGCAGCCTTTATGTAGAGCTCTACATAAAGGCTGTTATGCACAGGTCCCAGTTATGAACAGTTGCCGAAGGCGATCGAGCTGAGTGCTTGGGTTCGCCTATGCCACTGACAGCGGCGGTCTTCGTGATCTGGACATAAGCCAGGGGCCGACACAAGACTGGTGATCTCACAACTGGAGATCACCATGGATTCGATTCGTTCGCTGCACCCGATGGCCAGGGCCTGGTTGCTCGATGGCCCGCTGTCGCCATATGTCGAGAGGTTCGAGGCGTTGATGGAACGAGGCCGGTACGCCGAGGGCACCGTGTCGACGGACCTTCGCGCGTTGGCGCACTTCGCGCATTGGATGACACGGTGTCGGCTTTCTGCCGATCAGATTGACGAGTCGCTCGTCGAGTTGTTCCTGGATTCGCACGTGCCGAGATGCGATTGCCATGCCACGGCGTTGCGTAGCCATGACGACTTGCGTGCCAGCCTCGCACACTTGTTGGCGCTACTGCGTGAGCAGCATGTCATCGTGGAGCTCCCCGGTCCCAGCGGCCCCATCGCGGAGGAATTGCACCGCTACAACGTGCATATGCGCGACGCCCGTGGTCTTGGTGTCGGCACGCGCAAAGGTCGCCTGGCGATCGTAGGCAGGCTGTTGCAATGCAAATTCGCCGGTACCGCCATCGCGATTGGAGAGTTGCAGCCAGAAGACGTTCGCGGCTTCATTGCCACTGAATTGATGCGAGTGAACAGCGTGTCGCACGCCAGCGCGCTGACTGCTGCACTGCGAGCCTACTTCCGCTATCGCGCCACCTGCGGCGATGCCTTGCATGCCTTGCTAGGCGTCATCTCCTCACCGGCGCGGTGGAGCCTGGCATCACTGCCGCGTGCGCTCACGGACGAGCAGGTTCAGGTGCTTCTGGCGAGTTGCGCCGAGGCCCGGTCGACACCGCTGCGTATGCTGGCAATGGTGCATTTGGCACTGGACCTCGGTCTGCGCGTGGGCGAGATCGCCCGACTGGAGATGAACGACTTCGACTGGCGGGCTGGAACCGTGACCTTGAAAGGCACGAAGTCACTGCGTCAGGATGTTCTGCCACTGCCAGCAGCGACCGGAGAAGCGCTAGCCGCGTACGTGATGCATGAGCGGCCGGCGACCGCGCTGCCAACCCTGTTCGTGCGGCGGATGGCACCGCACGACAGGCCCATCGGCGTAGACGCGGTGAGCCGCGCCATCAGGCGTGCCCTGCGACACGCCGGCATTGATCGCAGTTGCCACTCGTTGCGCCACACCCTAGCTTGCGGCCTGGTGAACCACGGCAGCTCAATCAAGGAGGTTGCCGACGTGCTTCGGCATAGGTCTATGAACACCTCATTGATCTATGCAAAGCTCGACAGGCACGCATTGGCCGAGGTGGCCTTGCCTTGGCCCGGGAGCGCAGCATGAATGCCCCGGAAGGCCCCAGCAGTAACCTTGCCTCCAGGGTGCAGCAATTCCTTGATGAGCGACGTCGACTGGGATTCAAGCTGCAGGCAGCATTGCGGATGCTGCCTGCATTTGAGCGTTTCGTTGCCAACGCCGATCACACCGGACCTCTGACGATAGACCTGATGGTGCAATGGGCCAGCCAGGTTCATGCCAGGCACATGGTGGACGGTCAAGCCGACCGTGGCACGGTCGCGCGCCGGCTGGTGGTGCTACGGCCATTCATGCGCTGGCTACGACAATTCGAGCCAGCTACCGAAGTCCCAGATGACTCCAGCGTCGGGGCTCTCCCGGGCCGTGTTGCCCCGCACATCTACTGCGAAGCAGAGATGGTCGCGCTGCTCGACGCTGCCCGCCAGCTCGGTCCGTCCGATGGCCTTCGTGCCGCCACCTATACGACGTTGTTCGGGTTGCTTGCCTCGACCGGGTTGCGGATCTCCGAAGCGCTCAACCTGCATGACGCTGACGTGGACCTGGACGCCGCGCTCCTGACCATACGACAGACCAAGTTCGGCAAGTCTCGCCAAGTGAGCCTGCATCCCAGCGCAATCGGACCGCTGGCGACCTACCGGGCGTTGCGCCGGCAGCATGTACGTTCGAGCCTGAACACTACGTTCTTCGTCAGTTCGCGCGGCGTGAATCGGGGTGAGCCGCTGGGCGACAGGCAGGCCCACCGAATGTTTGAGCAGTTGCGAAGGCAACTGGGCTGGGTGGATCGCGGCGGGCATGGACAGCCTCGGATCCACGACATTCGCCACAGCTTTGCCGTGAGGCGCTTGATCTTGTGGCATGAACAAGGGGCGGACCTTGATCAGCGGATGTTGGCGCTGTCCACGTACATGGGCCACGTCAAGATCTCCAACACGTACTGGTACCTGAGCGGGGTGCCGGAGCTGATGGCCTTGGTCGGTGCCCGGTTCGAACACTATGCCGACCTCGGGGCGTGCGACTATGAATAGGTCCAATCAACACAAGCCACCGAGCTTCGGTGCGTTGGTGCAATCGTTCTTTGCGGACTATCTTCCCCAGCAGCGTGGGCTGAGTACACGTACCGTGGCAGCCTATCGAGATGCGTTCTTGTTGTTCCTGGAGTTTGCCCAGACTCGACTGCACAAGGCTCCCACAGCAATGCAGTTCTCGGACCTGACGCCCGCTCTCATCATGGCCTTCCTTGACCATCTGGAGGCCGACCGGCACAACTCGGTTCGCAGTCGCAATGCGAGGTTGGCCGCGCTGCGCACGTTCCTGAAGTTCGTGGCACACAAGGATGTGGCGTCGCTGCATATCGTCGAGCAGGCCCTGGGCGTACCAATGAAACGCTTCGAGCGGCCCATGCTGGGGTTCCTGACGCGCGAAGAGATGCTGGCGGTGATCGGAACGCCCGGCGTGGGCTGGGTCAGTCAACGCGACGTCTTGCTGCTGGCCCTCATGTACAACACCGGCGCTCGGGTGTCGGAGGTGATCGGCGTGAAGGTGGCCGATGTTGTACTCGCGCCCGCCGCCTGCGTGCACCTGCACGGCAAGGGGCGCAAACAGCGCTCCGTGCCGCTGTGGCGCTCGACGGTGAGGTTGCTCCGCGCATGGCTGCGACTGAACCCCGACCTGGGCCCGGCGTCGGCCTTGCTGCCAAACCGGGAAGGTGAGGCGATGACACGATCCAACGTGACGCAGCGGCTGGCGTTGGCCGTGCAGGCAGCCACGCGCACACAGCCCAGCCTGGCCGGTCGCCGAATCTCTCCGCACACTTTGCGTCACTCGACGGCAATGCATCTGCTGCAGTCCGGCGTGGATATCAGCGTGATCGCGCTGTGGCTCGGCCACGAGAGTCCGACGACAACCCATCAGTACATCGAAGCCGACCTCGCGATGAAGGAGAAGGCGCTGTCCCGGCTGCAGGACCCCGGCATCGTCGCACGCCGCTTCCGGGCCGATGACTCGCTCTTGGACTTCCTCAAGACCTTGTGACTATGTACAGCCCGTGGACGCGACGACTCCTCTCGTTCGAGGGAGCGTCGCGGCCATGCGGGGCCGAACTGTTCATAACTGGGACCTGTGCATAACAGCCTTGAACGGTCAATGGTAGTGAAATGGCGAGTGTTCCCGCTCGGATGGAAACGCTCACCTGCTTGGAAAGCTACTTGATGGGAAGCCAACCGTCCCTTGCTGAGCAGGCTACCGCACGGTACCCAGCGATCGTTGCATCCAGGCAACCATGGGTCCATCGGATGCGAGCACTTGTTCGATGGACGTTCGGGCTTGTTGAGTTTGCTGAGTCACCGCTGCTGCCTCGATGGCGAATCGGTGGGCCTCCAGCACGTCCAGGCCGGTCAGTTCGAAACCGTGGCCCATCGACATCCAGTGCAAAGAGGCGAGCGCACATTGCATCGCGAAGTCTGGCTGGGTCTTGAGATAGTCGCGTGCGGCGCGGTTCAGGGTCTTGGGGTCGCACGGGGAGGCCCAAGCCAGGCGGGTCGCCTGGTCGAAGAGTTTCAGCGTCTTGGCGGTGGCAAACCACTTGCCGGGTTCACCGGGTGTGGATGCGATCAGGTGGTCCAAGAGCCTGTCCTTGGCCAGCTCGGGGTACTTTTTGGCGAGGCCCCGAAAGGTGGCGATATGGGTGTTGGCCTGATTGGCGAGCAGCGCGTACTGGTTGAACGCTTCGGCGCGGCGTCCGGCCTTGAGCAGTTCTTCTTCAGCGAAGCGAGCGATGGATGTTTCGCTGGTGGTGCTGCCTGCGCGTTCGCGAAGGTAGGCGATGGCTTCGTCGATCTGTCCTCGGTGTGCCAGCACCTTGGCTCCCCAGACCAGGTAGGGCCAGATCGGGTGCGGGTCCATGTTCAGCAGCTCCAGGATCTGATCGTGGCGGTCGGCCTTGAACAGGGCGCTGTAGCAGAGGGTGGTGCCAGAGAAGAAAGCGTGGGTGCCGCGCTTTCGTTCTCGCAAGACATTCTTCAGGGTTGGCAGGAGCTGGTCGGCCCAGGCACAGGCCAGTTCCCTTGTGGCGCACAGATCGCCCCAGTGATCACCGAGGGATTCGATGTAGGGGGGATCATCTTCCTGGATGGCCTCGAACAGGCGATCGAGCCATTGCTGGCGCACCTTGGTGCTGACAGGTGCTTGGCTGATCAGGGGCGCCAGCTCCTGGACCGTGGCGAAGGTGGCGTTGCCCAGGGCGCCCGACGAACTGTCGATCTGGCACAGGGCAGGGGAGAGCTTTTCCAGCAGCAGCACGGCACCTTCGGCCGCACGGGCGGGGTCGTGGCGGGCGACGGCGCGGATCTCGGTCAGGGCTTCGTTGATGCGGCCGATGGCCAACTGAGTGCCTTTCCAGCCAAACGCGCCCCGGCGAAACCGGGTACGGAAGGTCCAAGATGTGGTGTTGGCTCTGGCGGCGGTGGTCATGGGGTATGCAAATAGGTCTGGGTGACTCGTGTTCGGCGCTGTCGGGTGCCGCAGTTGAAGAGTGCCGATTTTGATATAGCGTCCCGGCGTACCGCCGTCGGGCTCTGCGGGCTGCGCCCCGCGCCCCGTACCGGGTCGCGGCCATGCGGCTCCGATCCCTGACGCCTCCGGCCGACTGTAGGCCCCCGGCCTGCGCGCTCCGCTTGCCTGTCTCGCGCCTGCAGGTGTGGTGGGGCTGGCTTGCTGATCCCTTCATCCTTGCACACCGTTCTCGCCGTCAAGGTCTGCGCGCCCATTGGGCGCTGGCGGCCGTTCGGCCGTCTTCGAACCTGTGACCGCTGCGCTGCGGCGTGCCGGTTCCGGTCTCGGGCAATCCCGCCCGATCACTGGAGTCGGTCATGGACGACAAATCACACGTTTCGCTGGAGCAGCAGCTTTGTCTGGTGTGCGGCACTGCTTTTGATACCGGCAACATCTTGCTCGACCGGCGCCTGCGCGCGAGCATGAAGCACCACACGACGACGGGCTGGGGGCTGTGTCCCGAGCACCAGCGCCTGTTTTCGGAGGGCTTCGTGGCCTTGGTCGAATGCGATCCGCAGCGCAGCGGAAGGCCGTCGGGTTCGGGCCTGGTGAAGCCTGATCAGGCGTACCGGACCGGGCGGCTGGCGCATCTGAAGCGGGATGCCTTCGCCCGGGTGTTCAACGTCCCGGTCGCGGCTGAGCAGCCCTGTGTCTTCGTCGAGCCCGGCGTGATCGAACAACTGCAGGCGATGGTGCCAGCGACAGATTGACGCTGCGTTGAGGCCTTGTGGCGCCGCCCCGTACATCGCGGGAGCGGCGCTTTTCTGTTGCTGTGCTGCGCTGTTGGGGTTGACCCTCAACCCAATGGGCCGACCCCTTTCTCTCCGGCAGTGCTGCGCGATTCGCACCCCCTGCGCGCCGGTTTCACCGGCTTGCCTGGCCTTTGCGGGCGCTCCCCCCGTCAAGGGCCGCTGCGGCGCCCGTGTCCTCGGCTGCGCCTGCGGGCCGCGCCGGCGCCTTCGCTTCCTCCCTTGACGGCGCACCCGCGCCGGCCCCAGCTGCTGCCCATGGCCGCGAAGGGCTTCGCGGCCCCTGCGGAGCCCAACACCCAAGGAGAGCGCCCATGCACAGCAACGACTGACTTTTCAACTTTTTCTCAATGTCTTCCATTGTTTGAACAAGGTCCCGTGTGGGACAGGAGATTTCACATGAACACCGTTACCCAATCCGAAACCCTGGCCTTGAGCGCCGTGGCTGCTGCGGCAGCCGTCAGCTCTGCGGCCATGACCGGTGACTCCGTCACCGTGCCGGAAGTGGCTCCCTACGAGCTGCACCTGATGCCCTTGTCGCGGCTGCGGCCTTCCAGCCGCAACGTGCGCCAGAGCGGCGGCACGGCCATTCCCGAACTCGCTGCGTCCATCGCCCGCGTGGGTTTGCTGCAGAACCTGACCGTCATCACCTCGCCTGACGAACAGTGGTTCGAGGTGGTGGCCGGGCGTCGGCGGCTGGCCGCCTTGAAGCTGCTGGTCAAGCGCCACAAACTGGCGAAGGACCACCTGGTGCCTTGTCTGCTGGTGCCCGATACCTCGGCCCGCACCGTGAGCCTGAGCGAGAACGTGCAACGGGAGCCCATGACCCCGGTGGATGAACTGTTCGCCTGGAAGGCGCTGGTGGCCGAAGGCCGGTCGCTGGAAGACATTGCCGCCGACTTCGGCGTCACGCCGCTGGTGGTCAAGCGGCGGCTGCGGCTGGCGAATGTCTCGCCCCGCTTGCTGGCGGACTACCAGCAAGGCGCGGTGTCACTGGAGCAGTTGATGGCCCTGGCGATCACCGACGACCATGGTGCGCAGGAGGCCGCGTTATCCCGATAACGACATAAAGCGCTTTATGTGGAGCAGAAGATTATGCCGAGCATGGTCTCCAAGACGTTGATCCACGGGGGCAACCTCTGGAGTCGCTCGGCATAACCATGATCCTTTCTTCCCAACCAGAAGAAGGATCAACATGATCGCCAGTCCGAACCCGACGTTTCATACGTCATCCAGGCATAGCAAGGCAGCCCAGGCCGACGCCTTGCTTGCCGAGTACCTCGACACCCAGCGCGGCTTTCCTTCCTTTGCGACCCGTGCCAGCGCGGCCCGTCATTTCCTGTACTGGCTGCGGTCGCGGCGCATTTCCATTGCTCAGGTAGGGGCCACTGTCGTCGAGCGCTTTGCACGCCATCAATGCCGATGCCAGGGCTTTCACGGACAGGGCTACAGCCCGCAAGAGGCGCAGCGGCCGGGCTACATCACCAATGTCCGGCGGTTCGTTGCCTACCTCGAAGATCGCGGCGCCATACCTGTTCCCGAAGATCATGCGCCAGTTGCAGCTCAACTTCCGGCCTACGGCAACCATCTCATCCTGCGGGGATACAGCAGAGGGACCCGGAGCATGCTTTCTTCCGCTGCCGAGCACTTCGTCCACTGGCTTCGTTTGTCTCGCATTCAAGCGCAGGATGTGGATGGTCGTGATGTCGAACGCTTTGCGCAACACGATTGCAGGTGCTTTCTTTGTCGCAAGCATGGGACCGTGACCGCTTGGGGTGTGGCTGAACGGCGGCGCGGAGCGTCCGCATTGCTTCAATTCCTGCGTGACGGTGGCCTGGTGCCTCCGCTTAGTGTCACAGCGGAGGACCCGCGCCTGACCGATTTCCGGGCGTGGCTTGTCCATCGATGCGGAGTCACCAAGCAGACGGTCGTGCGTTATCTTGCCGAGGCCACGCGCTGGCTACCGTCGCTGGATGCTGACCCGGGTACGTATGACGCCATCACGATTCGCAATGTCGTGCTGGACCAGCCCGCGAACCGATCCCACAAGTCCGTGCAACTGACCGCGATCGTGCTGCGGTCCTATCTCAGGTATCTCGCGGCCAACGATGCGTGCCGTCCCGAACTCATACACGCCGTCCCCTTCGCTCGAGGTCCTCGCAACGCCGGTTTGCCACGGTTTCTGAGCCCGGCAACGATCGAGCAGATCATTGCATCATGTGACGCCAGTACACCAGCAGGACTGCGTGATCGAGCGATCATCCTGCTGCTGGCCCGGCTCGGGATGCGGGCCGGCGACATCTGCCAGCTTGGGCTGTCAGACATTGACTGGACGACTGCGCGGTTGCGCGTAGCTGGCAAGAGCCGAAGGGCGATGCAGTTGCCATTGCCGCAAGATGCCGGGGATGCGTTGTTGGCCTATATCGAGCAAGCTCGCCCGAGCGTACGGGAAGACCACGTCTTTCTGCGCCTTCAGGCACCGCAGGGACCTTTGAAGTCGTCGGCCATCGCTTGCCTCGTCGCAAAGGCCCGCGCTCGCGCCGGTATTGAGGGTGGACCAACAGGATCGCATGTGTTCCGCCATTCGCTGGCGACCTCGATGGTTAGGGCCGGTGCCAGCCTGGAAGCCGTTGGTGCCATCCTTCGTCACCAATCGCCTGAGACGACGGCCATCTATGCCAAGGTCGACGTGACCATGCTGGCCCGTGTCGCCCAGCCCTGGCCGGGAGGTGCACCATGCTGAGCGACGACGTCATCCGCTATGTCGCAATGCGGCGTGGTTTCGGACTCCAGTTCGACGCGCCAGAGCGCATCTTGCGGCAGTTCGCCCGCTATGCAGAGGAGCGTGGAGATCAGCACCTTCTGTCTCACCGCATCTTCGAGTGGTGCCGCAAGGCTTCCACGCCGAACCGGGCACGAACCTTCTACAACGCCATCAGACTCTTCTGTGTCTTTCTCCATGCGGAGGATGTACGCCACGAGCTGCCGCCAGCCGGAGCCTTTGGGCGGCAGTTGCCACGGCCGACGCCGCATCTACTGGACCCTCACCACGTCCGCTCCATCATGGACGCCGCGCTCAAGTTGGGACCCGAAGGGTCGATCAGGCCGCATACGTACCATCATCTCTTCGGCCTGCTGGCCGCGGCTGGCCTGCGCATATCCGAGGCTTTGGCGCTCAAGCGCGGAGATCTCACCGAGGACGGACTCATCATCCGCAATGCCAAGTTCGGCAAGAGTCGGCTCTTGCCGCTTCATCCGACCACGCGGCAGGCGCTGGACCGCTACCTCGCGGTCCGCGCGAAGCTTGGTTCCCATGGCGATGACCTGTTCGTGGTGACCACTGGCCATGCTCCGAATCAGCGCTGCGCACAACAAGTATTCACTCAGCTCCTGCGGCAACTGGGATTGCGTGCGTCGGGTTCAATACCAGGCCCGCGGCTGCACGACCTGCGGCACACCTTCGCTGTGCGCTCACTGGAGTCCTGCTCCCACGATCGGCAAGTGGTCGCCAACCACATGCTGGCGCTCAGCACCTATCTCGGGCATGTAGACGTCACGAAGACGTACTGGTATCTCGAAGCGACGCCGGTCTTGATGCGCGACATCGCCCTGGCGGGTGAGCAACTCTTCCGGGGAGAGATGGCATGACAGATCTTGCCCCGCATCTGACTGCGTTCCTGCGAGAGCATCTGCCGCGCGACCGCAACGCCAGTCCTCATACCGTCGCGACCTATGCCCACTGCTTTTCTCTGTTGATCCGGTTCGCCGCCAAGAGGCTCAGCCGCAGACCCTGCGACCTTTGCGTCGAAGACCTCAGTCCGGACCTGGTGCTCAAGTTCCTCGACGACATAGAAGCTGGCCGCGGCAATTGTGCTCGCACACGCAATGCCAGGCTTGCGGCTATTCGAGCCTTCTTCCGCTACCTTGAATACCAGGTTCCGGCTTGCCTTGACCAGGCCGCTCGCATTCGTGCGCTGCCGCAGAAGCGCACCGACACCGCCCTGATCGACTACCTGACGCGCGAGGAGATTCAGGCGCTGTTGGCCGCCCCAAGCACCCACACGACCAACGGCATGCGTGATCGAGCCATGATGCACCTGACCTACGCTGCAGGTCTGCGGGTGGCCGAACTGCTGGCGCTGCGCCTGGACAGCTTTCCTAGCAACTTACTGGCGACGGTCCGGATTGTTGGCAAGGGTCGCCGGGAGCGTGTCCTGCCGCTGTGGCGCGAGACGCAGATGGCGCTGCGGGCTTGGCTCGCTGTTCGCCCCAAAGTACTGGCACCGGAGTTGTTCCTCAACCGCAACGGTGAACCCATGACCCGCGACGGCTTCGCCCATCGACTCGCCCAGCACGTTTCAGTTGCCGCTCAGAAACAAACCTCGTTGCTGCACAAGCGCATCACGCCTCACGTTCTGCGGCATAGCTGCGCCATGCACACGCTCGCGGCCACCGGCGACATCCGCAAGGTCGCGTTGTGGCTCGGACACGCCAACATCACGACAACCGAAACCTACCTGCGCGCCGATCCGGCGGAGAAGCTTGCAGTACTGGCTGCTCACATGCCCCCGTCAGTCAAACCAGGGAAGTTCCGGCCACCATCCGACACCCTCATCGCCATGCTTTCCGAGGTCCGCAACGCGACATAGGCAGAGGTATTACGGCACCACGGTTATGCCGAGCAGATCCAGAGGTTGCCCCCGTGGATCAACGTCTTGGAGACCATGCTCGGCATAATCTTCTGCTCCACATAAGCCGCGTTCTACGAGGTGCCACAGTGGCAGCGTCACCCGGAATCCCTGCGGGACCACCTGACCCGCGACGAGTTGGACGCCAGCCGCGACGCGCTGGCGCGCTTCGTGGGCTTGGAGGCCTACGAGGCTGCGGGCGGTGGCATCCGGCGCGACCTGTTCGCGGACGAGCAGAAAGGCGTGTTCCTCACCGATGCCGGTTTGCTGGAAAAGCTGGCACGCGACCGGCTGGCCGATGCGGCCGAATCGGTGCGGGCCGAGGGTTGGGGTTGGGTGGAAGTCACGCCGCGCGTGTCGTCGGCGGAATTGCACACCTTCCAGCGGGCACGGCGCTCGCGCCGGGAACCCACCAAAGCCGAGGCCAAACGCATCGAGAAGCTGGAAGCGGAGCAGGCGCGGCTCCAGGACAAGCTCGACGACGAGGACGACGATCTGAGCGATGACGGTGCGCAAGCCCTGCACGAGGAACTGGACCGGCTGGGCGATCAACTGGACGCCATTGAACAGACCCTGGTGGTCTACGACCCCGACATCGTCGCCATGGCCGGGGCGGTGGTCTCGGTGGACCCCATGGGGGCTGTGGTGGTGCATCGTGGGCTGCTGCGAGAGGAACAGGTCAAGGCGCTGCGGGCGCAGGAGCGGCCAACGCCGGACGCTCACGCAGGAGGCGAGGGGCAGCCAGCAGAAACTCCAACCAGCCGAGGCGGGCTTTCCGAGAAGCTGGTGCGGCGCCTGAGCGCGCACCGCACAGCAGCCCTGCAAGCCGAATTGGCTCGCCATCCCCGTATCGCCCTGGTGGCTCTGGTGCACCAGTTGGCACAGCGGGTGATCCTGAGTGGCTACGGTGCAGGGCCGGTCAACATCAGCGCCACACCGCAAGACCGCCTGGAACAGCATGCTCCAGACGTTGCGGAGGCACCGGCTGCGCAGGGTCTGCGAGCTGTGCGAGAGGCTTGGGATTCGCGATTGCCGGAGGACCCGAAAGCCCTGTTTGCCGAACTGCTGGCGTTGGAGCATGAACAACTGCTGTCGCTGCTGGCTTTGTGTGTGGGCCTGACGGTTTCTGCCATCGCTCAGCGCGAAAACGAGGCCCCTGCCGCGCTGTTGGCGCAGGCGGTGGGGCTGGACATGCACAACTGGTGGACGCCCACGGCGGTAGGTTACTTCGACCATGTGTCCAAGGCGAGGGCGCTGGAGGCCGTCCAGGTCTTCGCACCGGGTGAGGTGCAAAGGCTGGCGAAGCTCAAGAAGGCGCAGATCGCCAGCGAAGCCGAGCGGCTGGCCGCTGGTTCGGGTTGGTTGCCACCAATGCTGACCGAGTCAGTGCAGGCCAGCAAAGCGCTGAACGAGCATGAGCCGGAAGATCATGAGGCCGCTTGAAACAGCGACAAGCGTCTGAACCGCACCATTTCATCCCGGCTTCGGCCGGGATTTTTTGTGCGTCTCCGGCACAGCCGGACCGCGCTCTGGTGCTGCGCATCGAGCCACTAGGCCACAGGTGTCCAGGCGTCTCGACCCTGTCGGGCGCCGATCGCTGACGCCTCCGGCCGTCCCGGCCTGCGCGCTGCGCTTGCCATCCTCACGCCTGCTTGTGTGGTGGGGCTGGCTTGCTGATCCCTTCATCCTTGCACACCGTTCTCGCTGTCAAGGTCTGCGCGCCCTGTGGGCGCTGGCGGCCGTTCGGCCGTCTTCGAACCTGTGACCGCTGCGCTGCGGCGTGCCGGTTCCGGTCTCGGGCAATCCCGCCCGATCACTGGAGTTGGTCATGCAGCACGATCTGTTTTCTTCCCTCGATTCCTTCCTGTCGGTGCCCGCTGGTTCGGGCGGTTTGCTCATTCGCGACGTGGCCGGTCAGTACCGTCCGGCTGAGGCCGACGAGGTGCTGCTGGCGGCGCAGCGGCTGCTGGCTGCCCAGGTGCGTGGCAGCGACCTGATGGACTCACCCGCTGTGGTCAAGGACTTCTTGCGCTCGCGTCTGGGCCATCTGCCGCATGAGGTCTTTGCCGTGGTGCATCTGGATGCGCAGAACCGCGTGCTGGACTACGTCGAGATGTTCCGGGGCACGGTGAGCCAAACGTCGGTGTACCCGCGCGAGGTGGTGCGCGATGCGCTCCTGAGGAATAGCTGTGCTCTGGTCCTGGTGCACAACCATCCCAGCGGTGCTGCCCGTCCTTCGCGGGCCGACGAAGTCCTGACGCAGACGCTCAAGCAGGCGGCGGCGCTGGTCGATGTGCGGGTGCTCGACCACTTCATCGTGGCGGGCGACTCCGTGAATTCGATGGCCGAATTGGGAATGGTCTAAACCCTGGGGCCTTCGGCCCCAATTTTTTTTGTTGATCAGCGCGCTGTGCGCGGGCACAGGGGAGGCGGAGCATGGCCGGTGTTCACCGGCAGCACAGGTCGCAGCAGCCCTGTCCCGTGCCCGGGGATCGCGGTCTGGTTTCCTTCCCGCTGCGCGGGAACGAGCCCGCTGGACGAACTGACGTTCGGTCCGCTCCCGCCGCTGCGCTGTGATCCCGTCCCGCCCGCCAGATCGTCCCCCCGGTCACCCGCCGTACCCGAAGCCGGGCCGCTGGAGATACCCGAGACAGCGAACCCCTGAAGTGATCGCATCGGCTCGAACGCCGCGCCAGTCGCTGCGCTTGGTGTCACGCCGTCCGCAGGGTCGCCGCTGCTCAAGTCACCTGGGCGCCTGCGCTTTGCTGGTCGCCCGAAGAGGTTTGGGCAGCACGTGCGACATTGTGCCCACCGCAATCCCCCCACGGCGCCCCCATCCACAGGTGAGGGGGACTTGTGGGGGGATCTTTCAGCGGTGGGCCAGGTGACTGGCTCACTGTTTCGTGCTGCAAGGTTTCCCCATCTCCCACCCCTTCCCGAGGGAAGGGGCCTTGCCCACCCCCCGCCCGCCCGTGGGCGGGAGCGAGGGAGTCCGAGCGAGAGGATCAGCTTTGAGGAACCCGGGTCGGGGTCCGGCTGATTCGCTTATGCAAGGAGTTCCACCATGGCCAACGTTCAAGTCATCCAGCGTCACGCGCACCTGGCATCCGCCGTCAAGCTCGAATTCGTCAACGGGCGCGAAGGCAAGGTCGCCAAGGCGGTGCTGACCGCCATCAGCAACAGCCGCCGGGGCAGCGGCGACGAGCGGTCCGAAGAAGCCACCGCGATCCAGTGGACGCTGTGGGCCAAGCAGGCCGAACACGCGGCCGAGTACCTGGGCAAAGGCTCGCACGTGAACATCGTCGGCCGGGTGCGCAACAACCACTACCAGGACAGCGACGGGGCCGAGGTCTACGGGCTGGCGTTCACCGTGGACGAGATCGACTACCTCGACAGCAAGGCCGAAGGCGAGGCCCGCCGCGCGCGTGAAGGTGCAGGCGATCCACCCGCAGCCGCTCCTAGCGCACCCACCCCCAGCCGCAAGGCCCGCAACGAGCGCCAACCGGCGCACGCCTGACGCAGCACACCGGGCGGTGTCCAGCCGCCCGGCTTTCCCATCCCAACCCATTTCAAGTCTGATTTCTGGAGCATCACCATGAACACCGTCCAAGCTTCCCGCCCCCTGGCCACCCGCTTTGGCCAGAACACCTTCGTCATCCGAAGCGAGACACCGCTGGCCGAAGACCAGATGCGCCGGGCCGCGCCGTCCATATTTGCTGAGGGCAAACACGGCAGCCGTTCCGAGCGCTACACCTACATCCCCACCATCGACGTGCTGAGAGGTCTGCGGCATGAAGGGTTCGAGCCCTTCATGGTGGCCCAGAGCAAGAGCCGCATCGAAGGCAAGACCGAGTTCACCAAGCACATGATCCGCATGCGCCACGCCGGTCAGGTGAACACCCGGCCCGAGGCCAACGAGATCATCCTGATCAACAGCCACGACGGCGCCAGCAGCTACCAGATGCTCGCAGGCGTGTTCCGCTTTGTCTGCTGCAACGGTCTGGTGGTGGGCGATGTGACCAACGACATCCGCATCCCGCACAAGGGCAACATCCAGGACGAAGTGATCGAAGGCGCGTTCCGGGTGCTGGAGGACTTCGAGGTGGTGGACGCGTCCACCGACGGCATGAAGGCCCTGAGCCTGCAGCCCGAAGAACAGCGGGCCTTTTCCACCGCCGCCCTGGCGCTGCGCTACGGCGAACGGGGGGAGGGTGAACCACCGGCACCAGTGACCGCCGAACAACTGATCGAAGCCCGCCGGCCGGAGGACTTCGGCAACAGCCTGTGGACCACCTTCCAGCGGGTGCAGGAGAACGCCCTGCGCGGTGGCCAGCCCGGGCGCGGCGCCAAGGGTCGGCGCCTGCACACCCGCCCGGTGGCCAGCATCGACCGCAGCGTGAGTCTGAACCGCGCGCTGTGGGTGCTGGCCGAAGAGATGCGCAAGCTCAAAGCCTGATCAGGTCCAACACCACACCGCCCTAGAGCTGGGGGGTGTGGTTCATCGGAAAATCCGAAACGCGCTCGCCGGCTGTCGCCGGCTCGCGCGATCCCGGCTGCGGCTTCTACCGAAGCCACTGCCAGGCGGCCATCGCCCAGCTGATGGCCGAAGCAAGCACCGCCGTCGCGGCGTGCAGCAGCCACCCTTCCCAGGGACGGGCACCCTTGCGGGCCAGGTCTGCCACGTCCTGCAGCGGCAACGTCACCCGCTGCAGGGCTGGGCCGACTTCATTGCGGAACACCATGCGCGCCGCTTCCTCCATGGCCCGGGTCTGTGTGTCCACAGTCCCCCGGGCCATTTCGTCAGCACGGCGGGCAATGTGCTTCACCGCCTGTAGCTTCGCGTTCTGGGTGATTTCATCCATACGCTTTGAATACGCTTCGACCCTCTCCGCCAGTTCGGTGCTGGTACTCAGCAACTCCATGCGGCTCGCTTCCAGTTGGGGTGCCAGTTTTTCGAACCGATCCAGCAACGTGCCCAGATCGCCGATAGCCACCGCCATCAGCTCCTCCCGGGCCGTGACCAGGTCGCTCACTGTGCTTGCCGTGCCAGCGGCACCACGTTGCTGGCGGCGCTCTCGGCCAGACCGAGCGCCGCAAAGCAGGCATCCAGCTGCGGCAACACCCCAACCGCCAGGCGCCTTGTGGCGAGCTTCTGGGCCAGTGTGAGCTTTTCTGCGGTGTCGCTGGCCTTGACGATCAGGGCCTTGTAGTCGGTTTCGTCAAGGGCCAGGGTGGCAAGGTCGGCATTGCTGCCCCGGATACGGCCATACACCTCGTTTGGGCCCAGATAGCAGGCCACGTTCTCTGTGGCGACGGGTTGCGCTTTGAGGAATGCCCGCAACAGATCGAAGTGCGCCGGGACATCTGCGGCGCTGCTGACCATGTTGAACACCAGCCGAACCCTTGAACGGGAGACGCCCAGCCGCGCCAGCTCGACCAGGGTGGCGATGGTGTCCTGCTGCTGCTTGAGGGCCGGTACCGTAGGAACCACAAAGGCATCGAAGTCCTCGTGACTACCTTGGTACTTCTGCATCAGGTCGAGCAATTCCTCCACGTTGCTGGCCCCGATGTCCACCACCGCGCTGTCCATGGTCTGCAGGAGCTCCTGCAGTTCGCCAAACTGCCGCCCACGCATCGCATGGCCTTCTCCATCGGCCGCGTTCAGGCTCTCCACAGAAAACAGCTCCGCGCCGTCGATACGCGGCAGCAGCAGGTGCCTGGCGATGGTGGTTTTGCCCACGTTCCCTGAGAAGTTGATGACGGCGATTTTCATGACGGGTCCTTTGCGTTGAGCCTGGCGAGCGCCAGGGGGTTGGTGATTCGGCTGCTGGCAAACGCTTCGGCGATCTCTTTGCCGCTGCGCATGTCTGTTTGCACGGATGCGACCTGAGGTGACTGGGGCGCGGTGGTTGGTGTAGGGGGCGCAAATACCTGGGGGTGGGTCAGAGCGGGTGGCAATTCATCGGGCCTCGCGCCGGTGCCCAAGCCCTGGCCGACGGAAGATGCTTTGGATGCCCTGGCCACTTCGCGCTGCACGGTCGCGTTGCTGACGTGCACGCCAGAGGACGCCAGCGCCAGACGAATGGCCTCGAAGGTGTAGCCCTGGGCACGCAGCGCTCGCATCTCGGGCGCAAAGCGCCGCGCTTTGCGTGAGCTTCGGCCGGGCGGTTCGCTCGGGACCAGTTTTATCGCGTCATTTCTATTCATTTTTTGTGCAGCAGTTGATCGGTTGCTGTTCAGTTTGTGCAGTGCCTGTGCGCTTGCTGTTCAACCTGTGCAGTTGCTGCGCACTTTCTGTTCAGTCGTGTGATGAGTGCCTTGTCTTGACACCCATCTTCGACCCTCCAACAGCCCTTTCACGCGCTGGATTTGGACCCAAATCCAGCAGCTCAAGAGCCTTGGTTCGGGCCAATACTGGGTTCATGGGTGAGTGCAGAGATAGGCGCGGTGGCGCCGGTTGTCTGACACGCTCACCCAGGGGTGAATCGTCGTCAGGAGACTCGGTATGGAACCCTCGTCACGTGACCGCATCAGCGTGGACCTGCATGGCCTCAAGGCCCCGCTGATGGAGCGAGCGCAGGCCGTCGGCCTCTCGCCTTCCCACCTGGTGCGCCAGGTGCTGGCCGACGCGCTGGGGCGTCCTGCGCCGCTGAGCGTTGAGGCCTGCCGCATGCCATCGCATGCTGATCAAGCCCCCCGCACACGCCTGAGCCTGCGCATGCGGTCTGAAGACGCCGCAGCCACGCTGCAGGCCGCGCAGCGGGCGGGCATGGCCACTGGTGACTACGTGGCCGCCCTGGCGGCGGGTGTGCCGGCTGTGCTGGACGGAAGAGGGCACGCGCAGACCTTGCAGGCGCTCACCGCATCCACGGACGAGTTGGCCCATTTCGGTCACCGCCTCTACCAGCTGAATGCGCTGTTGCGACGGGGCGATGTGGAGCCTATCCGCCCTTATGTCGCCTTGCTCGAAACGCTTGCCCGTGACGTACGCCGCCACCTAGACCATGTTTCGTGCGCCCTGGCCGATCTGCAGCCACGCCGGCCCAACGTACCTCCACCTGCCAGAAGAACCCATGTGGGTACCCGAAGGTGCCGACCATGAAACCATCCACCGGTGGCCGACGCGCTGCATCGTCTGGCACTTCGTCCGTGCCTTCGACCCTGAACAGCGCGCCCCATGCACCTGACCTTGACGGCATCCTCATCACCTGGGGCGACCGCCTGTTCTATCCGGGCAATCGCATCGTCCAGGCTCGGCCCCAGCCCAAGCTCGGTGCTTCGGGCTCTCACCAGCGTGCCAACGCCATCCGCCAGCGCATCGAAGCCACCGTCGTGCGACGTGCCCCGCAAGTTATGGTCAAAGTCACCGGGGGAGGGCGGAGCATGGCTGCCATTGCGGCGCACTTTCGCTACATCAGCAAGAACGGACGGCTGGTAATCGAAGACCAGCGAGGGGAGACCATGCAAGGCAAACACAGCCTGCACCATTTGGCCGATGAGTGGCGCATGGGCGGCGCGCGTATTCCTGAAGATGCCGAGCCAGGCCAGCGGCGCGAGGCCTTCAACATCATGCTGTCGATGCCGCGCGGCACCGATCCTCTGATCGTGCAACGCGCCGCGCGGGAATTTGCGCAGGCCGAACTGGCTGACCACAAATACGTGATGGTGCTGCACGACCACCAGGCCAACCCGCACGTGCACATCAGCGTGCGTGCGGTGTCCAGGCTGGGCAAGCGCCTCAACCCGCGCAAGAACGACTTGCACCGCTGGCGCGAAACCTTTGCTGAAAAGTTGCGAGGCTATGGCGTCGAGGCAGAGGCAACGCGGCAAACCACGCGCGGCCAACATCGCCAACCGGACCCCCTGTGGCGCTTGAAGGCGCAAGAAGCAGGGCGCCTGCGCCGCGCGCCATCAACCAAGCAAAGCGGTCTGCAGAATCATCCTGCGAAGAAGGCTGCAATCAATGCCTGGGTGCAAATCGGCCTGGCGCTGGCCAAATCGGGTGAAGCGGCTGACCGGCAATTGGCCGGGCATGTTGCGAGGTTTGTCAGAGGAATGACGACAAGCCAAACAGGCGAGCCTCAACGCAACCCGGTGCGATCAGAGTCCTCGATGCAGCACCGACCACAGCAACCCGAACCACAACCTAATCCACAGCCACAGCCACAGCCACTGACCCGGCCACGAGACATCGGCCCCCTTCGCTAGGTGGGCCTGAGTCTCAGCGCAGCATGTCGTCCACGAACTCCGATGCAGGCTCGACGCTGCTCACCATCAACCGGTCGCGTGCCCGCGTGCAGGCCACGTACAGCAGGTGCCGTTCCGTGTTGTAGATCTCTTCCAGGTCGGCATCGTCCATCACGCTCTCGATGCGGGCCTGAAGCGGCAACACATCGTCATCGCAAGCCATGACGACCACAGCCCGGAACTCCAGCCCCTTGGCCAGGTGCATGGTGCACAAAGAGGCCTCGCCCGGGGCCGTTTCTACATGCTCATCCAGCAAATGGTGGGGCAGGCCAGCCGCGTCCAGTGCCGCGCTGGCACGTTCCAGTTGCATCTCGGACCGCACGATCACACCAATTTCGTGGGCTGCGAAGCCATGGTTCAGAAGGCCTCGAATCCATTCGGCCACCCCGTTCCTCTCGGCTTCCTCATCGACGAACGACTCGATGAATGGTGCAGGCCCGTTGAACACCGACACCGTTCCTTTGCGCGTCTCGGTGTTGCCGTCCATGTCCGAAACCTCCGGCCCCAGCAACCGGTCGGCCTGCTGGCGAATCTGGTGTGAAGTCCGGTAGTTGATATTGAGCGTGCGAGACCGCCCGCGCACATCCACGCCCAGCGCTTTCCAAGAGAACGGCTGTTGAAAAATGCGTTGGCCCAAGTCACCTGCAAAAAACAGGCTGTTGGGGCCTATGGCTCCGGTGCCGTCGGGGGCCACTCCAGCCATGGCGGCTAGCATGCGCAGTTGACTCACACTCACGTCCTGCGCCTCGTCCACCACAACGTACTCGAACGGTGGGTGCTTGAGCCGTGAGAGCCTGCCCGCCAGCTCAGTGAACATGCGGGCCTGGGTCATCAGATAGGCCGAAGCCAGCCGAGTCTGTACGCCTTCAAACACCTGCCACAGCGCCTGGCGCTGCGCTTCGCTTAGCCGCGTCTTGCGGCCCAGTCGCTTCACGTCGCGGTAGGCGTCCCAGTTGGTCAACTGCCAGGCATCGACCACGTCGTTCCACTCGCCCAGTACAAAGTTCAGGGTAAAGCGGGTCAACAGCGCATCAGGCTGCTGGGCCTTCATGGCGTCCAGCGCCTCGCTCACAGCGGTGCGCACATCGCCCGCCGTTGCCATGCGTGGCTTGGGCTGGCTCTTGTCACGCAGCCGCTCCATCAGCCGTCGCCCCATACCGGTCATGTCCACCACCTCAAGCCGTTCGGCCAGCCGGGGCTGGTGGCTGATGAGGCAGTTCATCTTGTTGCGCAAAGCGTTGGCTAAGGGCTCAGAAAACGTGGTCAGCCACACCCGGGCATCCGGGTTCAGGCGGGCCAGCGTGACGGCGCGGTGCAGCGCCACGATGGTCTTGCCCGTGCCGGCTGAGCCAGAAACACGCGCCGCGCCGTTGAAGTCGCGCGCCACAAATTGCTGTTGCGACGGGTGCAGAAAGATCGACCACTTTTCCCACGGGTAGTTGAGCGCCTGTTCCAGCTCTTCCAGGTCGTTCATCACGCGGAAGCGACGCTGCGCGTCAGGGTGGCTGAACGGGTCTATCGTCTGAGCAACCGTTGTCACCTTTGGTTTGCCGCCTGTGGCCAGCTCCAACAGGGCTTCGGCCGCTTCGGCGGGCAGGTGTTCGGCCAGGGTCAACAGGCTGTCTTCGTCCGCCTGTTTCACATCGGCCAGCCATTCGAGCGGCACGCCGTAGGCCAGCATGTCGTCGTCGGTCAGACCCTTGAACAGCAAACGCTTGGTGCGGGCTGCCGGTGCAGGCGCCGGCACGCTGGTGACCTGCTCAACGACCCGTTCCCGAATCTCCACCCACTGGGCTGCGCCCGTGCTCGGGTGCGTCTCCAGCCGGCGCCGCTCGGCCCACTGGTAGGCCTTGTCGTGGTGGTCCACAAAACAGAGCAGGAAGCTGTCCTCGGTCTTGTGCACGATCAGGCGCAGATCGCTGCCCACTCGCACCGACCAGAAATGCTTGTCCTTTGACCTGTCGATCCGGTGGAACTTCAGCCCTGGATTGGCCGGGTTCTGCTGTAGGTCAAATGCCGTAATCTTGATCGCCTTCTGTTCGTCGGCGGTCAGGCGGGAAAGACTGTCAGTGAAAGTGTCTGAGATTCGAAACTGCATAGTTTCTTGGAAATATGCGCACTAGGCGCGCGAGGCCATCGCGAATTTGTTCATGGACCTAGCGCTATGCGCGCCTTTAACTCGTTCATTGGAAACCCGGGCGGTGTCGGTTTGAAATCCTTCGAGTCCTTTTGAAGTCCGTAGCCTTTGCGTTGGTGTGTTCTCAGAGCTTTTAAATTGAGGTTCATCGTCAGAAAGGTCAAGTTGTCGCCGCCTTTGATTCGAAGTGGATTCATGCTTTCCGATTTTGAGGGGCTGACAACCCGAGAGTCACCAAATTTTGAATCGTTGACCTGAACCACATAGCAGTGCAAATCCCGCGCTGCCGACTCCACAATATTGGAAAAGTACGTGGTGTCGCGATTGAATTCGGATGCAACGATAAAGTCGACCTTACCTTTAAATATCGTACGGTCCTCGATAGAAGCGAGTTCAAAGCAGTTGTAAATCGCAAAGCTTGCACCTCGCCAACGAAAGAGGTGATAAGGGTCCTTCTTTGTTGGGACTTTGAACCCTTCATTGGTCAGGATGAATTCTTCGTGTGGAGAGTAGTAGCGCTTCACGCGGCGAACTGGAACGCATGTCCAGTGCCCCGTCCCTGTCTGGTAAGGGAGAGCCGCCAACACTTGGTTCAGTGCTGCTCCTTGTCCGTTGACGCAGTGTTCTAGTCCACACACCACACCTGAATCCGTGACCTCGCTCCTGGGTTTAGGGTAAATCCCCATAGAAATCAAGCACTTGGGCCACATCTTGAGTTCACCCAGCAGGTGAAGGAAGCGCAAATGGCTGAACCGGTGGAATTTGTTGTCAAGAAGTTGCCCTACGATTTGAGCAGCCATGGCGGTTTGGCCTTGGTTGGGCGCCTGTTCAAGCGCATCAACCTGCCCGCCATGATCGATCCCCAGTACCCCGTGCGCGGCGGCATCGCCAACAGCGACATCATCAAGTGCTACCTGGCCCTGCTCACCCTGGGCAAGAACGACTTCGAGGCTGTTGAGGGCTTTCGCTCCCAGCGCTTTGCCCACCAGGCACTGGGCCTGCGTGCCGTGCCGTCCAGCGCCACACTGCGCCAGCGCTTTGACGCCATGGGCACCCAGTGGAGCGAGCTGGCCGATCAGATCAACCGCGCCGTGCTGGGCCTGCACATCAACGGCGCGCCCATCGACTTCGGCGCCCTGCCCACCGGCCACCTGCCGCTGGACATCGACACCTTCGTCATGGACCAGAGCGACACGGCCAAGGAAGGCGTGTCCTGGACCTACGCCGGGGTCGACGGCTACTGCCCCATCGCGCTGTACCTGGGCACGCGCGGCTACTGCCTGGAGCTGGACTTGCGTGCGGGCAGCCAGCACAGTGCCTGCGAGAGCGAATACAACATCGAGCGCGCGCTGGGCACGGCCTGCGCGGTGAGTAGCGCACCCTTGCTGCTGCGCGCGGACTCGGGCTTTTGCTCGCGGCACTTGATCACGCAGACGCTGGCGCAAGCGGCCCGGCTGGGCCGCCAGGTCGATCTGCTGATCAAGTGGAACCCGCGCAGTGCGCCGGTGGAGGCGATTGCCGCGCAGCGCTGCGCCGACACGAGCACCGCGTGGATGCAGCTTCGAGTGGGCAAGCGCGAATGCCTGTGGAGCGAAGCGCTGGATGGCGGTGAGCTCAAAGCCGGATGCAACCGCGCGCTGCGACGCGTCTACCGCCTCACCGAGCGCACCATCGACAAAAAGGGCAACGCCTTGCTGCTGCCCGAGTACGTGCTCGAGGGCTGGACCACCACGCTGGGCCCAGAGGTCAGCGCAGAACAGGTGATTGCGCTGTACCGCGATCACGCCACACATGAGCAGTTCCATGCTGAGTTCAAGACCGACATGGACTTGAACCGTCTGCCCTCGGGCAAGTTCGCCACCAATCATCTGGTGTGTGCGCTGGCGGCGGTGGCGATGAATCTGCTGCGCATCGTGGGTCAGCACACGCTGCACGAGAGCGACAGCCCGCTCAGAAAGGCGGCGCTGCGCCGTCGCATCAAGACGGTGATGCAGGAGTTGATGTACAAGGCCGCGCGCATCATCAGCCACGCCAGGCGCTGGGTGCTGGGGATATCGGGCAGCGACTCGGGTTTTGCGATGTTCGAGCGCGCCTTTGGGCGTATGAAGGCGGCGTAGCGCCCAAGGCTGGCCAAAGGCGCGCTGGCAAGTTCACGGATCTCACAAAA
The DNA here is from genome assembly GCF_016703145.1 of Ottowia sp. Classification (GTDB taxonomy): domain Bacteria; phylum Pseudomonadota; class Gammaproteobacteria; order Burkholderiales; family Burkholderiaceae_C; genus Ottowia. The sequence continues at coordinate 1,865,255 of NZ_JADJCO010000003.1, forward strand.
CGCAGGGTGCTGCGGAGGTAGGTGTTGGCCAGTGGTGGCCACTGGGCAACAAAACCCCTGAACCTGCGGCTGCGAACGTGTGCTCGCGCACGAGAAATCGCCCATCGGTTACCCCATCAGGTCGAAATCTACAGTGAATCCCTGATTGCCGCTTCAATTGCTGGTGCATTGGGGGTGAACTCAAATCGAGGTCACGGATTCAGGACCACACCAATGTGGTGCTTTCGTGCCCAAGCAACCAACATTGATTCCCAAGCGTGGGGTACGCTAACTTCTGCAAATATCACGAGATCAATGCGGCGCTTACCTTTTTCTCGATAGCTAGAGATTTCATTCAGCAAATTCGTAAGTGGCTTGAGTCGCATGCCTCCAAGGTTGGGAATCCCAAGAAAGCTTTTCTCAATATCACCGAAATTCACTGGAACGTTGGCCAGCGCAATCTGAATATCGCTATGAAGATCCGGGGATTCTGCTCCTACCGAAAGGACCTCAAATTTAGCCATGAATTTCAATCCTCCTGTTCGGTAGTGACCAACCACTCTAAACCAGTCACCTCACGTCGATTGATTATCTCAAAGATATGTGAAGCAACATTAAAAACTCTGGATTGATCAATGGAAATGTCACCGCTGTATGCAAGAAGCATGCATTCATCGAAGTTCACAAATCTAGGTGAGTACTTCATTTTTCGCTTATCAGCTTTGACAGTTTTGTTGGGCGCCCGAGTACTCAACGGACCGGAGTAGTCGGTGTAATTGAGCAAGGGCCTGCGAACATAGTGATGTCTTAGCAGATTTGACCGACGCAGCGTTTCAGAATGAATTCCCTCAATCAGTTCCGAAAGACCAACATCGTCGGAGCACACTGCATCGGCCATCGCCAAAGATAATTCCAGGTGAGAAGTTAGGTCTTTGGCGATCTGCACTCTCACCTCATCTTGATCGGCGCGAATTCGGGATATTTCGCTCTTGAGTTGCTTGTGAAACGCTCTCAGAGTGACTCGATCACCAGCGATCCCAAGAAGCGTAAATACACGCTCCCAAAGATCGAAGAACTCGATGGCACTGCGCCCCTTAAAGAACTTCTGCAACCCCCTTGTAACTTTTTTATCGGGTGGGTCGTCAGTCAATAAATGAAGAATGGTTTGTCTAGCAAGGTGCTTGGCAAGTTCGTAACGATTTTCAGCAACCCCCTTCACACTCCGAAATTTGTTCGTAGACCCTTCGTACAGCAATTCGTACGCGACGTCTTCCAGGGAGTTGTCCGCCTCTTCGACCGGAAGCAGCAAAAAGTCACTACCATTTTCTTCAAGCTTTTTTTGAAATTTCTCCAGGCCAGCGATAGAGTGTCGCGCATCAAAGTATTGAAGGATGCACTTCGATTGCTGCAGCCGCAATCCAGCACGGTTTCGAATATTGAATGCACCATCCTGGGTATCTCTCAAAAGTCTAGGCTTGACTAGTAGCTGTTGGATAAATCCGCGCACCGGGTCTTCATCATTTGCCGCTGGATCTACTGGCAATGGAACGACCAAGAGGATGTCATCGACATAGCGGCCGTAGTATGCAGGTCGCACCACCCTGAGCACTTCCGCATCGAATTCCATCAAATACCAATTCGCAAGGACCAATGACGAGCAAAGTCCAATTGGTAGTCCGGGGACATCTGTATCGAGATCCTGGTGCGTTTGTTGCAGTAGCGATGCGATGCGTTGCTGATACGTATTTCCTATCTCTTCGATACAATCCAAGAGCGGGTGTTCGGATTTTTCAGACTCTTCTTCAGCCGATTCAATTTCTCCGCTGAGTGTAGACTTGATCTCATCAAAGTTTATAGAAACTCGATAAAAATACTCTTGGATATCCAAGCCAAGAATCGCTACATTGAGTTGGTCGTCTATGAGTAGTTGCTTCGCTTTCCGGATACCTGAGTCTCGCCAGCGCGCATATTGCTCGTGGTACTTGGCGAACAATGCGATGGAATCGTCGTCATCGTCGAGCAAATTGGTTGACAAACGCGATCCACAGCACTCGGGTCGTAGCATTGCGTCAAGCTTTACGCCCTCGACCATGATCCACAGCACCGCGATCAGATGGAGTTCGATCGGCCCATCAAAAAAATAGTTGACCCGTTCCACTTCGATGGTGGGGCTGCTGGTCACATTCGTGATGTAGCGTCCTTTTTCCTCTTCGTTCGGTTCAGCGCCCGTTGGGCCAGGCTTCAGTTTCTTTGGAACCAAGCGGTATCCAACACCTTTTAGCCAGCTTCGAAAAACGCGCTCCTTTGCTGGACGATCGGCGTTGACCACGCTGTGAACATGGGCCAACTTGGCATCAAAGGTCGGATCGCATTCAAATGCAGCCAAGCGTGCACGCAAGCGAAGATCGGTCTTGTCGTAGTAGACCAAGCTCTTCAATTTCCGGTAGGCAAGGTCGACTTGGGCTTCACTTATTTGCATCTCATGCCACCTTGAACACCTTCATCACCTCATCCCCAAGATGATTAATGACCTTCACAGCAATTCTCCCCGACACCGGCTTACCGAACGGCCGTGAAGTGTCGCTGTTGAGCGATTCCCAAGCTTCGGCGTTGATCTCGGCCTTGAGGGTGGTCTTGAGGGATTTGTAGGGGTCGCTCGCGCCCAGGAAGTAGGCGTGGCGGACGAAGAAGCTTTCTTCGTTCCTGAATCCGTGACCTCGATTTGAGTTCACCCCCAATGCACCAGCAATTGAAGCGGCAATCAGGGATTCACTGTAGATTTCGACCTGATGGGGTAACCGATGGGCGATTTCTCGTGCGCGAGCACACGTTCGCAGCCGCAGGTTCAGGGTTTTGTTGCCCAGTGGCCACCACTGGCCAACACCTACCTCCGCAGCACCCTGCGTTTTGTGAGATCCGTGAACTTGCCAGCGCGCCTTTGGCCAGCCTTGGGCGCTACGCCGCCTTCATACGCCCAAAGGCGCGCTCGAACATCGCAAAACCCGAGTCGCTGCCCGATATCCCCAGCACCCAGCGCCTGGCGTGGCTGATGATGCGCGCGGCCTTGTACATCAACTCCTGCATCACCGTCTTGATGCGACGGCGCAGCGCCGCCTTTCTGAGCGGGCTGTCGCTCTCGTGCAGCGTGTGCTGACCCACGATGCGCAGCAGATTCATCGCCACCGCCGCCAGCGCACACACCAGATGATTGGTGGCGAACTTGCCCGAGGGCAGACGGTTCAAGTCCATGTCGGTCTTGAACTCAGCATGGAACTGCTCATGTGTGGCGTGATCGCGGTACAGCGCAATCACCTGTTCTGCGCTGACCTCTGGGCCCAGCGTGGTGGTCCAGCCCTCGAGCACGTACTCGGGCAGCAGCAAGGCGTTGCCCTTTTTGTCGATGGTGCGCTCGGTGAGGCGGTAGACGCGTCGCAGCGCGCGGTTGCATCCGGCTTTGAGCTCACCGCCATCCAGCGCTTCGCTCCACAGGCATTCGCGCTTGCCCACTCGAAGCTGCATCCACGCGGTGCTCGTGTCGGCGCAGCGCTGCGCGGCAATCGCCTCCACCGGCGCACTGCGCGGGTTCCACTTGATCAGCAGATCGACCTGGCGGCCCAGCCGGGCCGCTTGCGCCAGCGTCTGCGTGATCAAGTGCCGCGAGCAAAGCCCGAGTCCGCGCGCAGCAGCAAGGGTGCGCTACTCACCGCGCAGGCCGTGCCCAGCGCGCGCTCGATGTTGTATTCGCTCTCGCAGGCACTGTGCTGGCTGCCCGCACGCAAGTCCAGCTCCAGGCAGTAGCCGCGCGTGCCCAGGTACAGCGCGATGGGGCAGTAGCCGTCGACCCCGGCGTAGGTCCAGGACACGCCTTCCTTGGCCGTGTCGCTCTGGTCCATGACGAAGGTGTCGATGTCCAGCGGCAGGTGGCCGGTGGGCAGGGCGCCGAAGTCGATGGGCGCGCCGTTGATGTGCAGGCCCAGCACGGCGCGGTTGATCTGATCGGCCAGCTCGCTCCACTGGGTGCCCATGGCGTCAAAGCGCTGGCGCAGTGTGGCGCTGGACGGCACGGCACGCAGGCCCAGTGCCTGGTGGGCAAAGCGCTGGGAGCGAAAGCCCTCAACAGCCTCGAAGTCGTTCTTGCCCAGGGTGAGCAGGGCCAGGTAGCACTTGATGATGTCGCTGTTGGCGATGCCGCCGCGCACGGGGTACTGGGGATCGATCATGGCGGGCAGGTTGATGCGCTTGAACAGGCGCCCAACCAAGGCCAAACCGCCATGGCTGCTCAAATCGTAGGGCAACTTCTTGACAACAAATTCCACCGGTTCAGCCATTTGCGCTTCCTTCACCTGCTGGGTGAACTCAAGATGTGGCCCAAGTGCTTGATTTCTATGGGGATTTACCCTAAACCCAGGAGCGAGGTCACGGATTCAGGAAGGTGCTCAGCCACAAGGAGTTCGGCGACCAGTTCATCTGACAGTCGAAGCTCCTCCTTCATCGCTTGCGATTGATCTGCGGGCGGTGTGAAGTAGGCTTGGAGCCAAGGCGCTGTAACGAACGAG
>NZ_JADJCO010000004.1 GCF_016703145.1 Ottowia sp.
CTTAATTGCACTTTTTTGCACTGTAGCAGGAATCACGGGAACGGGGCAGGCACCCTACAAATTATTTCAATGAAATCAAGGCCTTAGCTGGGTTTTCCACCATAACCAAAAATCAAAAATACTTTGGAATTAGGCACTTAGCAGTGATAGTCAAAGTAAGCTGACAGGCTCGCGCCGCACCGGCCCCGAATCACGAGGAAGGCGCTCGTGTGAATTTGTTTACGGATGGCGGAGCCGGGCGACAGCGAGCCGTCGCTCAGAGGATGTAACGGGACAGGTCTTCGTCGCGACTCAGCGCCGCCAGCCGCACATCGACGTAGGCGGCGTCGATGGTCACGGTCTGTCCTTGCAGGCGCGTGGCGTCGAAGCTCACCTCGTCCAGCAGGCGCTCCATCACGGTGGCCAGGCGCCGCGCGCCGATGTTCTCGGTCGATTCGTTGACCGCGCAGGCGATCTCGGCCAGACGCGAGATGCCGCCCTCCGCGAACGCCAGCGTCACGCCCTCGGTGGCCAGCAGCGCCTGGTACTGGCGCACCAGCGAGGCGTCGGTCTGGGTCAGGATGGCCTCGAAGTCGCGCACCGACAGCGAGGCCAGCTCGACCCGGATCGGCAGGCGGCCCTGCAGCTCCGGGATCAGGTCGCTGGGCTTGGCCAGGTGGAAGGCGCCGGAGGCGATGAACAGGACGTGGTCGGTGCGCACCATGCCGTACTTGGTGCTCACGGTGGTGCCCTCGACCAGCGGCAGCAGGTCGCGCTGCACGCCCTGGCGCGACACCTCGCCCGTGCCGCCGCCCTCGCCGCGCGAGGCCACCTTGTCGATCTCGTCGATGAAGACGATGCCGTTCTGTTCCAGGTTCTGCAGCGCCTGCACGCGGATCTCGTCCTCGTTGACCAGCTTGCCGGCCTCTTCGTCCACCAGCAGCTTCAGGGCCTCGCCGATTTTCACGCGCCGCATCTTGCGGCGGCCGGCGCCGATGTTGCCGAGCATGCCCTTGAGCTGGCTCGGCCATTTCCTCCATGCCGGGCGGGCCCATGATCTCCAGCGAGGGCTGGGGCTGCGCCAGCTCGATCTCGATCTCCTTGTCGCTCAACTGGCCCTCGCGCAGTCGCTTGCGGAAGTTCTGCCGCGCGGCGCCGTCGGCGGCCGGCGGGGTGCTGCCGTCGGCGTTGCGGGCGGGGGGAATCAGCACGTCGAGGATGCGGTCCTCGGCCAGGTCCTCGGCGCGCGTGCGATGCTGGCGCATGGCCTGCTCGCGCGCTTGCTTGACGGCCATCTCGGCCAGGTCGCGGATGATCGAATCGACGTCCTTGCCGACGTAGCCGACCTCGGTGAACTTGGTCGCCTCGACCTTGATGAAGGGCGCGCCCGCCAACCGCGCCAGGCGGCGCGCGATCTCGGTCTTGCCCACGCCGGTGGGGCCGATCATGAGGATGTTCTTGGGCGTGATCTCGGGCCGCAGCTTCTCGTCGACCTGCTGGCGCCGCCAGCGGTTGCGCAGCGCGATGGCCACGGCGCGCTTGGCGTCCTGCTGGCCGACGATGTGGCGATCAAGTTCGGAGACGATCTCCTGCGGGGTCATGGACGACATGGCGGTCTGCGGGGGGGGGGCGAAAAACGTTTTCTGAATGAAATTAGCCACTAGCCGGCTTGGATATTGCACCGAAAGCTATCAATAGGATAGCAATCCTAGAGCGTCTCGATGGTGTGGTGCATGTTGGTGTAGATGCACAGCTCGCCGGCGATCTCCAGCGATTTCTTGACGATCTGGTCGGCCGGCAGGTCGGTGTGGTCGAGCAGCGCCTTGGCCGCCGACTGGGCATAGGCGCCGCCGGAGCCGATGGCCACCAGGCCGTGCTCGGGCTCCAGCACGTCGCCGTTGCCGGTGATGATGAGCGAGGCCTCCCGGTCGGCCACGGCCAGCATGGCCTCCAGCCGGCGTAGCACGCGGTCGGTGCGCCAGTCCTTGGTCAGCTCGATGGCCGCGCGCGTCAGGTGGCCCTGGTGCTTGTCAAGCTTGGCCTCGAAGCGCTCGAACAGGGTGAAGGCGTCCGCCGTGGCGCCGGCAAAGCCCGCCAGCACCCGGCCGTGATGGAGCTTGCGCACCTTGCGCGCCGACCCCTTGACGACGATGTTGCCCAGGGTCACCTGGCCGTCGCCGCCGATCGCCACCTGCCAGCCTTCGTGCGTCTGGCGCCGCACGCTGAGGATGGTCGTGCCGTGAAATGGTTCCATCGGGGCTAGGTGGGGATGAAGGCGGGTTTCACAAGGGCCGGGCGTCGCGCGCGCCATGGAAGCCCGGCGGGCCTGGCTCCGCCTCGCGCAGAGGCAAGGGACTGGTCTTGTCGAAACCGGGCGACGACCCGGCCTGGATCGCCGGGGCAGCGCCCTTGCCGGGCGCCCCGCCGTGCCGTCGACACCAGTTCCCGGACATCTGGACCTCGATCTCGTCGATCTTCCTCAGTGTACGCACGCGCTCGCCGGTGTTGGCGGCCTGGCTGCTGGGCAGGCCCGCGGCATCCTCGTCTCGCAGCGTGCCGCGCCGGCGGATCTTGCGCAGCATGTCGAACTCGCGGTTGCGCACGAAGTCGTTGCGCCGCTTGCGCTCGATCATCTCCTTGAGCGCCAGGCGCGACTCGCTGTCGCCGGCATCGCCGTCGGGACGGTCCAGATCGGACCAGTGCGTGGTCGGGCTCTTGACGAAACGAACCACCTTGGACAACAACCCGCCGCCGCCTGCCCCAGGATCTTTGTCCTTGCTCATGTGGCTGGTGGCCTCCCGTGAAAAACCGCGCGATCAGTCCCCGAACATCTTCTGCTTGAGCTCACGCCGCTGTTGCGCCTCCAGCGACAGCGTGGCGGTGGGGCGCGCCAGCAGGCGGGGCACGCCAATGGGCTCGCCCGTCTCGTCGCAATAGCCGTAGTCGCCGGCGTCGATGCGGCCGATGGACTGCTCGATCTTCTTCAGCAGCTTGCGCTCGCGGTCGCGCGTGCGCAGCTCCAGCGCATGCTCTTCCTCGATGGTGGCGCGGTCGGCGGGATCGGGCACCACCACGGTGTCCTCGCGCAAATGCTCGGTGGTCTCGCCGGCGTTGGCCAGGATGTCGTCCTTGAGCTGAACCAGCTTCAGGCGGAAGTACGCCATCTGCTTGTCGTTCATGTACTCGCTGTCCGGCATGGCGATGACTTCGGCATCGGTCAGCTCGTGGGCGGTCTTGGTTTTCCAGTTGTTGGCCAGGCGCGGGTCTTTCTTGACGGGCGTGGGCACGGGGGCAGCGACAACGGTGGGCATGGGCAGAATCTTGGGCGGGATTGGCGTGGTGGCCAGGGAGGGGGCGATCTTCTTGGACGCCGCAGGCGCCTTGGCCGGCGCAGCGGTCTTGGCGACAGGCGGGCTCGGGCGCTTGGCCAGCGCTGGCGCGGCCTTGGCGAGCGTTGCCTTGGGTTCGGCCGGGGTTTTGGCTGCCGCAGGTTTCACGTCTTCCGTCTCCTTATATCTTTCAAATAATTCAAACTTCAGTGGTCGAAGTGCAGGCAAGCACGTCGATCAGTGAACGGGTTGACTCGCCATTGCGCAGCCTGGGTCTCCTGCGAGCCCGAGCTCGAACCACAGCACAGGGCGCGCGGTGGTGGTCTTTTTTTGTTCTGCTGCATCCCGAATGGTTGATCGAACACATTTCGTATTCATAAGGCTGGGAGCCGGAGAACTGCTATGAGTGAACCTGTCTACGTGGGTATCGATGTCGCCAAGGCCAGCTTCGAGGTGGCTGCCAGCGGCGAGGCGCAAACCTTGAGTCTGGGCAACGACGAGGCCGGGCCACGCCGAGTTGTGCCAGGTGCTGGTACCGCTGGCACCGCGCCTGATCCTGCTGGAGGCCACGGGCGGCCATGAGCGACTGCTGGCGCTTGCGCTGGCTGCGGCGGGCCTGCGCGTTTCGGTCATCAACCCGCGCCAGGCACGCGACTTCGCCCGCTGCACGGGCAAGCTGGCCAAGACCGATCGCATCGACGCGCAGGTGTTGCGCGGCTTCGCCGCCCTGCTGGACGCGCAGGGTCATGAGCCGCGTGCGCTGCTCGATGCGCAGCAGCGCGAACTCACCGCGCTGGTGACGCGCCGACGTCAGTTGGTCGCCATGCTGGTGGCCGAGCGCCAGCGCCTGGCGCTGGCCCATCCGAAGGCCAAGGCCAGCATCCTGGCGATCATGGATGCGATCGCCGCCCAGCTCCACGACGTGGACGGGCAGCTGCGCGAACACGTGCGGGCTCACCACGCTGACCTGGCCAAACTGCTGACCTCCGTCAAAGGCGTTGGCCCCACGACAGCCAGCACGCTCCTGGCGCAGCTGCCTGAACTCGGTCACCTCAACCGCAGGCAGATCACCTCGCTGGTGGGCTTGGCCCCGATGAACCGCGACTCGGGCACCTTGCGCGGGCAGCGTCATATCTTCGGCGGGCGCTCCGACGTGCGTCGCGTGCTCTACGTGGCCGCGCTCGTCGGTACACGCTTCAATCCAGTGCTCAAAGCCTTCTACGCAAAGCTGCTGGTGGCGGGCAAACCCAAGAAGGTCGCCCTCGTGGCCTGCATGCACAAACTGCTGATCATCCTGAACGCCATCGCTCGCACCAAGTCGCCTTGGCGCAACGAGATCGCAGGGATAGCTTGAGTTAGTCATTCAAGATGGTTGCTGTTGAGGAAGGTGCGGCGCGCCGCAGCCTCCAACCGCGTGTTCGACGGATGAAGGAGGGCATCTCCATCCGCACCAAGCCCTCTTATAGACCTTCTTGGGCGCTTCGGCCACACCGCCGAGACAACAGGGGCGGAGGGGCTCGAAGGCGGCGATTGTATCGACCCTGGACACGGCCCTGAAACAGGGAGATCAAGAAAGCGCCAGCTCGCCCGAAGTTTCCCGGTTTCCTCGCGAGACAGGGCGAGCGCCGCGCTGGTGGTTCAGAGCACGCACTGCTCCAGTCCCTGCAGCAGGATGTCCCGGGGCAGGTCGATGCCGATGAACACCATCTTGCTGACGCGCGTCTCGCCCGGAGACCAGGCGGGGCCCAGGTCGCTGCCCATGAGCTGGTGCACGCCCTGGAAGATGACCTTGCGCTCGGCGCCCTTCATCCACAGCACGCCTTTGTAGCGCAGCATGCGCGGGCCGTAGATGTTGACGATGGCGCCCAGGAAATCCTCGAGCTTGACGGGGTCGAACGCACGCTCGGAGCGGAACACGAAGCTCTTGACGTCGTCGTCATGGTGGTGATGGTGGCCCTGATCATGATCGTGTCCGTGCGAGGGATGGTCGCAGTGTTCGCCGTCATGGTGATGGTGGTGCTCGTGCGCGTCGTCCTTGAGGAAGTCGGGGTCGATGTCCAGCTTGGCGTTCAGGTTGAAGCCGCGCAGGTCGAACACCTCGCCGATCGGCACCTCGCCGAAGTGAGTCACGCGCTGCGGCGCGCGCGGGTTCATGTGCCTGAGGCGGTGCTGCAGCGCGTCCAGGCTGGCGGCGTCGACCAGGTCGGCCTTGCTGATGAAGATCTGGTCGGCAAAGCCCACCTGGCGCTGCGCCTCCAGGCGGTCGTCCAACTGGCCGGCGGCGTGCTTGGCGTCCACCAGGGTGACGATGGCGTCGAGCAGGTAGCTCTCGGCGATCTCGTCGTCCATGAAGAAGGTCTGCGCCACGGGGCCGGGGTCGGCCAGGCCGGTGGTTTCGATGACCACGCGTTCGAAGTCCAGCAGGCCCTTGCGCTTCTTGGCGGCCAGCAATTGCAGGGTTGCGCGCAGGTCTTCTCGGATGGTGCAGCAGATGCAGCCGTTGCTCATCTGGATGATCTGCTCCTCGGTGTCGCCCACGAGGATGTCGTTGTCGATGTTCTCCTCGCCGAATTCGTTCTCGATCACGGCGATCTTCTGGCCGTGCGCCTCGGTCAGCACGCGCTTGAGCAGCGTGGTCTTGCCCGAACCGAGAAAGCCGGTGACGATGGTGGCGGGGATGAGGGACATGGAGAGTTGCCGAGGCCGGCGAGTGCGAAACCAAGCTTGGCAGTTTAGCGGAGCCCCCCTGCCGACGGCTCCAAGCAGTACGGTTTCCTTAGGGTTTCTCGGGGGCCCCCGGCGACGGCGGCGTCGCTAGAGTGACACACCATCACGATGGACGCATCAATCCTTCTGGAGACGCATTGCAGTTTTTGCAACTGGTGATCAGCGGCGCGGCGCAGGGCTGCATCTACGGCCTGATCGCGCTGGGCTTCGTGCTGATCTACAAGGCCACCGAGACCGTGAGCTTCGCCCAGGGCGAGCTGATGATGCTGGGCGCCTTCTGCGGCCTCGCCGGCATGGCGCTGCTGGGCTTTCCGTTCTGGCTGGCGGTGCTGTCGGCCATCGCCGCCATGGCGCTGTTCGGCGTGCTGCTGGAGCGCGTGGTCGTCCGCCCCATCCTGGGGCAGCCGGCGTTCTCCATCGTGATGCTGACCATCGGCATCGGCTACGTGGCGCGCGGGCTGGTCACGATGATCCCCGGCGTCGGCACCGAAACCCATCTGCTGCCCGTGCCCTACAAGGACGTGGTGCTGAACGTCGGCCCGCTGGTGCTCAGCGCCGAGCAACTGGTGGTGATCGCCGGCACGGCGCTGCTGTGCGGCGGCCTGTTCGCCATGTTCCGTTACAGCAAGCTGGGCATCGCCATGCAGGCCGCGTCGCAGAACCAGTTGGCGGCGTACTACATGGGCATCCCGGTCAAGCGGTTGAACGGGCTGGTGTGGGGGCTGGCCGCGGCGGTGGCGGCGGTGGCCGGGCTGCTGCTGGCACCCATCACCTTCGTGCACGCCAACATGGGCTTCATCGGGCTGAAGGCGTTTCCGGCCGCGGTGGTGGGCGGCTTCGGCAGCCTGCCGGGGGCCATCGTCGGCGGACTCGTGATCGGCATCGTCGAGTCGCTGGCCGGCTTCTACCTGCCGGAGGGGTTCAAGGACATCGCCGCGTACGTCGTGGTGCTGATCATGCTGATGGTCAGGCCCAACGGGCTGTTCGGCGAGAAGCTGCGCAAGAAGGTGTGAAATGAACCACCCCCGTGTCTCCACTCGCTGCGCGATGTTGCGCCTCCCCCCTCGAGGGGGCGCACCCACTGGCCGGGAGGACCCCGGCCACGGGTGCACTGGCGTGGCCTGCTCCGCGGCCATTCGATCCGTGCTGTTTCATGCGGCGCGGGTGGTGCTGGGGTCCATGGATCACTGAGATGCGCTTCATCTTCAAGACCAGCTACGCGCAGGACATCCGCCTGGCCAGGCATGGCGGGCAGGTGTTCTGGTACGGGCTGCTGCTGGCCTTCCTGGCCGCGGCGCCCTGGCTGCTGCCGGAGTACTGGCTGGCGCAGCTCACCTTCGTGCTCATCTACGGCATCGCGGGCCTGGGCTTGATGCTGCTGTCCGGCTACACCGGGCAGTTCTCGATCGGGCATGCCGCCTTCCTGGGCGTGGGTGCCTACACGCAGGCGGTGCTGGCCAACGCCGGCTGGCCGTTTCCGCTGGCCATGGCGTGCGCGGCGCTGCTGGCCGCCGCGGTGGGCGTGGTGGTGGGCCTGCCGGCGCTGCGCGTGAAGGGCATCTACCTGGGCATCGCCACGCTGGCCTTCGGCTTCATCGTGGAAGAAGTGTTCGCGCGCTGGGAGCCGGTGACCGGCGGCAACAGCGGCATGATGGTCAACCCGCCCACCCTGCTGGGCTGGACGATCGACTCCAGCGAGAGCTTCTACGCCGTCTGCCTGGTGACTGCCATGCTGGCCACGCTGGGCCTCCTGAACCTGCTGCGCTCGCCCACGGGCCGCGCCTTCGTCGCCATCCGCGACTCGGAGATCTCGGCGCAGAGCATGGGCATCCACCTGGCGCGCTACAAGACGCTGTCGTTCGCCCTCTCGGCCGCGCTGGCGGGCGTGGCCGGCGCGCTGTACGCGCACAAGCTGCAGTTCCTGTCGCCGGACCAGTTCAGCATCCTCCAGTCGATCGACCTGCTGCTGCTGGTGGTGATCGGCGGGCTGGGCTCGGTGCACGGCGCCTTCCTGGGGGCCATCTTCCTCATCGCCATGCCGCAGCTCATCGCCCTCGGCAAGGACTGGCTGCCCGACGCCGTGGGCCAGGCGCCCGGCCTGCAGGCGGTGGTGTACGGCTCGGTGCTGATCGCGTTCGTGCTGTTCGAGCCGCTGGGCCTGTACGGGCGCTGGCTGAAAGTGCGCACCTGGCTGCAGATGCTCCCCTTCTACCGCCAGGGCATGTTCAAGCGGCAGAAGTCCTTCCAGAAGTCGGATCGCTTGAAATGACCGACGACGTGCTGCTGTCGGCCCGGCACCTGAGCGTGCGCTTCGGCGGCGTGCTGGCGGTGGACGACGTCAGCTTCGACGTACGGCGCGGCGAGGTGTTCACGCTGATCGGCCCCAACGGCGCGGGCAAGACGACGGTGTTCAACCTGATCAGCCGCATCTACGCGCCCACCAGCGGCAAGATCAGTTACGCCGGTCCGCAAGGACCGATCGATCTCACGGCGCAGCCGCCGCACCGGGTGGCCTCGCTGGGCATCGCGCGCACGTTCCAGAATATCGAGCTGTTCGAGCACGCCAGCGTGTTGCACAACCTGCTGATCGGCCGCCACACGCACCGCCGCACGGGCTTCTGGAGCGAGCTGTTCTTCACCCCCGCCACGCGCGCGGCCGAGGTGCGGGCGCGCGAGCGCGTGGAGCGCGTGATCGATCTGCTGGACCTGCAGCACCACCGCGAATCGGTGGTGGCCGGCCTGCCCTACGGCGTGCGCAAGGTGGTCGAGCTGGCACGCGCGCTGTGCGCCGAACCCCGGCTGCTGCTGCTGGACGAGCCGTCCTCCGGCCTGAACGTCGAGGAGACCGGGGACATGGCGTTCTGGATCCAGGACATCGTGCAGGAGCTGGGCATCACGGTGCTGATGGTGGAGCACGACATGGCGCTGGTCTCGCGCGTGTCAGACCGCGTGGTGGCGATGAACCAGGGCCGGGTGCTGGCCATGGGCACGCCGGCCGAAGTGCAGGGCGACGCGGCGGTCATCGAGGCCTACCTGGGCTCGGTGGACGACGTGTCCTCGCTGCGGAGGACGGCATGACCGCCGCCCGGCCGCCCGAAGACGCAAAGACCCCCTCGGGGGGCAGCGAACCTCGCGAAGCGGGGGAGCGTGGGGGCCACATGAACGATGCCCTGCTGCGGCTGCTGAACGTGGAGAGCGCCTACGGCCCCATCAAGGCCATCCGCGGCGTCAGCCTGCAGGTGGCCCGCGGCCAGATCGCCACCGTGCTGGGCAGCAACGGCGCCGGCAAGACCACCATCCTGAAAACCATCTCCGGCATCATCGATCCGCGCAAGGGCTCGGTCGAGTTCAAGGGGCAGGACATCACCGCGAAGGACCCCGCCTTCATCGTGCAGCAGGGCCTGTCCCACGTGCCCGAGGGGCGCGAGGTGTTCCCGCTGCTGTCGGTGAGGGACAACCTGCTGATGGGCGCCTACACCCGCCGCGACCGCGACGGCGTGGCGCGCGACATGGAGCAAGTGTTCGCCTACTTCCCGATCCTGAGGGAGCGCGCGGCGCAGGACGCCGGCCTGCTGTCGGGCGGGCAGCAGCAGATGCTGGCCATCAGCCGGGCGCTGATGGCCGCGCCCGAGCTGATCCTGCTGGACGAGCCCAGCCTGGGCCTGTCGCCCCGGCTGACCAAGGAGATCTTCGAGATCGTGGTGCGCATCAACCGAGAGCGCGGCACCACCCTCCTGCTGGTCGAGCAGAACGCCAACATGGCCCTGAACGCCGCCGACCATGGCTACGTGCTGGAAAACGGCCGCATCGTGATGGAGGACACCTGCGCCCGCCTGCGCGAGAAAGAGGACATCAAGGAGTTCTACCTCGGCATGAAGGACGCCGGCGTGCGCGGCGAGCGGCGCTGGAAGAAGAAGAAGACCTGGAGATAGATTCGTGTCCAATCTCTGGAACCTCTCGCACATCCGCCCACGCCACGATAGCGTGCTGGACGGCGACACCATCCCCGCGATGTTCTGGAACGCCGTGGCGCAGCGCGGCCCCAAGGTCTGGCTGCGCGAGAAAAAACTGGGCATCTGGCGCAGCTGGAGCTGGGCGCGGACCGGCGAGGCCGTGCGCGAGATCGCCGGCGGACTGATGAGCCTGGGCTTCGCTGCCGGCGACACCACGTCCATCCTCTCCAACACCGTGGTGGACTGGGTGCTGGCCGACCTGGCGGTGCTGTCCTGCGGCGGCGTGTCCAACGGCATCTACCCCACCGACGCGCCCGCGCAGGTGCACTACCTGTGCGAGGACTCGGGCACCAGCGTCCTGTTCGTCGAGGACGACGAGCAGCTCGACAAGGCGCTGGAAGTGCGCGCGCGGCTGCCGCGCCTGCGCCAGATCGTCGTCTTCGACATGAAGGGCCTGCGCGACCTTCAGGACCCCGGCGTGATCAGCCTGGACGCGCTGCGCGCCCTGGGGCGCGAGCATCACGCCGCCCACCCCGAGGCGTTGCAGCGCCGCGTGGCCGCCTGCCGGCCGGAGGACCTGGCGATCCTGGTCTACACCTCGGGCACCACCGGCAAGCCCAAGGGCGCCATGCACACGCACGCCGGGCTGGTGTACACCGCCCGCGGCTACAACACGCTCATCGCCCGCGACGAGACGGACGAATGCATGTGCTTCCTGCCGCTGTGCCACATCGCCGAGCGCATGGGCGGGGAATACTTCTCGCTCTACACCGGCGCCCGGCTCAACTTCGTCGAGAACCCCGACACCGTGCCCGAGAACGTGCGCGAGATCGCGCCCACCGTCTTCACCGCCGTGCCGCGCGTGTGGGAGAAGTTCTATTCCGGCGTGATGATCGCCCTGAAGGAAAGCACCCCGCTGCAGCGGGCGGTGTACGGCTGGGGCATCGGCGTGGGCCGGCAGATCGCCGAGCACGTGCTGGCCGGCCAGCCGGTGCCGGCGTCGCTGAAAACGCGCTTTCGCCTGGCGCGCTGGCTGGCGCTGGACAATGTGCGCAAGCTCATCGGCATCCACCGCGCGCGCTTCCTGGTCACCGGCGCGGCGCCGATCTCGCCCGAGCTGGTCAAGTGGTACCTGTCGCTCGGCGTGCCGATGCTGGAGGTCTGGGGCATGACCGAGACGTGCGGCGCGGCCACCGGCGTGCCGGCGGACCGCATGCTGCCCGGCTCCATCGGCCCGGCGGCCGGCTTCAACCAAGTGCGGCTCGACCCGGCCACGGGCGAGATCCAGGTGCGCGGCGCCAACGTGTTCAAGGGCTACCTGAACCAGCCCGGGAAGACGGCGGAGACCTTCGCCGCCGACGGCTGGCTGCGCACCGGCGACGTGGGCACGGTGGACGAAAGCGGGTTCTTCCGCATCACCGACCGCATGAAGGACATCATCATCACCGCCGGCGGCAAGAACGTCACGCCCAGCGAGCTGGAGAACGAGCTCAAGTTCAGCCCCTACGTCACCGACGCGGTGGTGGTCGGCGACGCGCGGCCGTACCTGACGGTGATCGTCATGATCGACCAGGAGAACGTCGAGAAGTACGCCCAGGACCACGACGTGCCCTTCTCCAACTACGCCAGCCTGACGCGCGCGCCCGAGGTGCAGGCGCTGATCCAGGGCGTGATCGACGAGGTCAACCGCAAGTTCGCCCGCGTGGAGCAGATCAAGAAGTTCTTCCTGCTCGACACCCAGCTCAGCGCCGAGGACGAGGAGCTGACCCCCACGATGAAGCTCAAGCGCAAGCTGGTGCAGGCCAAGTACGCGCCGCAGATCGAGGCCATGTACCGCTGAAGCGCCGCCGCCGTCAGGGTAATCACCGCCGCCGCGCCCGGCGCCGCGTGCACACAATCCGCCATCCACCCAAGGAGGTCCATCATGCTGCTGAAACACGCTCTCCTCGCCCTGGCCTGCACCTTGGGCGCCGCCGGTCCCGCCGCCGCCCAGACGCAGGGGGTCAGCAAGAACGAGATCACGCTGGGCTCCATCCAGGATCTGTCCGGCCCCATCGCGGGTTTCGGCAAGCAGCTGCGCAACGGCATGCAACTGCGCGTGGACGAGATCAACGAGCAGGGCGGCGTCAACGGCCGCAAGATCGTGCTCAAGGTCGAGGACTCGGGCTACGACCCCAAGCGCGCCGTGCTGGCGGCGCAGAAGCTCGTCAACCAGGACCAGATCTTCGCCATGGTCGGCCACATCGGCACAGCGCAGAACCTGGCCACCTTCCCGGTGCTGTTCGCCAAGAACGTGGTCAGCTTCTTCCCCGTCACGGCCGCGCGCGAGATGTACGAGCCGCTGCACCGGCTGAAGTACTCCTTCGCCGCCACCTACTACGACCAGATGCGCCAGGCCGTGCCCAGGCTGGTCAAGGAAAAGGGCGCCAAGAAGGTCTGCACGATCTACCAGGACGACGAGTTCGGGCACGAGGTGGTGCGCGGCGCCGAGGCCGGCCTCAAGACCATGGGCATGGAGCTGGCCGAGAAAACCAGCTTCAAGCGCAACGCCACCGACTTCTCCTCGCAGACCGCCCGCATGAAGGCCGCCGGCTGCGACCTGGTGGTGCTGGGCACCATCATCCGCGAGACCATCGGCGCCATCGCCGAGGCGCGCAAGACGGGCTTTTCGCCCACCTTCCTGGGCTCCAGCGCCGCCTACACGGACCTGATCCACAAGCTCGGCGGCAAGGCCATGGACGGCCTCTACGCCACCATGACGGTGCAGAACCCCTACCTCGACGAGGCCTCGCAGCCGCTGCGCTTCTGGGCCAACAAGTACAAGACCAAGTTCAACGAAGACCCGGCGGTGCTCTCCGCCTACGGCTACATCCTGATGGATGCCTTCATCAAGGGCGCGCAGAAAGCCGGCCCCGGCCTGACCACCGACAGCTTCGTCAAGGCCATGGACAGCATGACCATCCCGTCCGACATCTTCGGCAACGCCGAGATGACGTTCTCGCCCACCAAGCGCCTGGGCAGCGACGCCGCGCGCATGTCGCAGCTCCAGGACGGGCGATGGAAGGTGGTGTCCGACTACTTCAAGTGAAGCCACCGCGCGCCGGCCGGCCAGCCGCCCGCAGGCGGCTTTTCTGCGGTATTTTTTTGAATATATCAGGCTACATCCCGCATGAGATATGGGCTTTCAGCTATTAATTCCGTAGTATTCCGCGACACCGAACAGCCCTGGACCGCACGGCGCGCCGCGCGGCGACTGACGGTCGAATGGCCCATTGGCCTACACGGCGCGCACGGGTCCGGCGGTTCAATCGACTGGAGAGCAACAGCCTCGGGAGATGGCCATGAAACCCTTCGTCCTCGACGCCACCATGACCAGCCTGGGCGGCGTCTTCTATCCCACGGGCCACGTGTTCGCCCTGTTTCCGGATGAGGACCGCGCGCGCCAGGCCGCCGCTGCGCTGCATGCAGCGGGCCATGCGGGCGGCATCGCACATGCCAGCCCGGACGTGATCCTGCAGGAGATCGTGCAGACGCTGGGCACCGCCGACACCCCCCTGCCCTCGGTGGGCGCCGAGGGCGACATGGTGCGCCGGATCGCCGATCTGGCTGGCACCGGCCACCATGGCCTGCTGATCGAGATGGCCGGCAAGGACCATGCCGACGCGCTGGTTTCGACCATTGCCGCCCAGGGCGCGGTGGCGGCCTTCCACTACCGCGCATTCATCATCGAGGATCTCATCGCCACGCCCTCCCCCGACGGTGCGCAACAGTCCGTGACGGTGGGCACGCACGCGGCGCCCAGGTCCTAGAGCACGCTCGACCACGACCCACCCAGCTGGCGAACGGCAGTGGCTCGCCATCGTCAAGCGCTCTCGCGGGCCCAGGCTTGCTCGGCCCAGGGGGCGAACTGCTGGCGCAGCACGTTCTTCTGCACCTTGCCGGTGGCGGTGGCCGGCAGCGCGTCGACGAAGTGGACCAGCTTGGGCACTTCGAAGCCGCCCAGCTGCTGCCGGCAGTGCGCCAGCAGCGTGGCCTCGTCCAGGTCGGCGCCGGGCTTCCTGACCACGAAGGCGCACACCGCCTCGGCCCAGCGCGGGTGCGGGAGGCCCAGCACCGCCGCACCGGCCACGCCGGGGTGGGCCAGCACCACGGCCTCGACCTTGACGCTGGCCACGTTCTCGCCGCCGGTCTTGATCATGTCCTTCTTGCGGTCCTTGAACATCAGCTGGCCATCGACCCACATGCCGAGATCGCCCGTGTGGTGCCAGCCGAAGCGCTGCGCCGCCGCCGTCGCCTCGGGGTCCTTGAAGTAGCCCAGCATGACGTTGGCGCCGCGGTGCACGATCTCGCCCACTTGGCCAGGCGGCAGGAGGCGGCCCTCGTCGTCCATCACCGCCGTCTCGCAGTGGATGGCCGACACGCCCCAGTAGTTGCCGCCCAGCGCGGGGTGCTCGGCCGGCTTGAAGGTCATGGTGACGGGGTAGATCTCGGTCTGGCCGGTGCCCAGCATCAGGTTGGGCGTCATGCGCGCGGCGATGGCCTTCAGCAGCGGTTCCGGGACGGGCGCCATGGCGTAGATGCCCTGGCGCACGGTGGTGGGCGCAAAGCCGGGGTCGGCCAGCAGCGCGGCGTACATCATGGGCAGGCCGAAGAAGATGGTGATGCCCTCGTCCAGGATGGACTGGCGCAGCAGCGCCGGGTCGAAGGCGCGCGCGATCACCAGGCAGGCGCCGACAGCGCTGGCGTTGGCGGCCAGGCCGTGCTGGGCGCAGTGGAACAGCGGCAGCAGGCACGACACCACGTCGCGCTCGGTGTAGCCCACGGTGGCCACGTTGCCGGCGATGGCCGTCATCACCGACAGGTGCGAGTGCACCACGCCCTTGGGGTGGCCGGTGGTGCCGCTGGTGTACATCAGCAGCGCGGGCTGCTCGCCCTCGATGTCCACCTCGGGCAGCGTGTCCGGCTGGCCGGCCTCGGCCTGCGCCAATGACGGGGCGCCCGGTGCGCCGCCGCCCAGGGTGACGACGAGCGGCACGCCCAGGGCATGAAGCGCGGCGCCCAGGGCCGGGTCGGCGCGCAGGGCCTCGTCCACCACCACGGCCGACACCTCGGCGTGGCGCAGGATGTAGTCGATGGCGGCCACGTCCAGCTTGGTGTTGACCGGCACCCACACGTTGCCGGACTTGTGGATGCCGTTGGTGGCCACCACCATCTCGGCCGAGTTGCCGCACAGCATGCCGACTTGCCGGCCGCTGCCGATGGCGCCCAGCAGGTGGTGGGCGAAGCGCGAGCTGCGCGCGTCCAGCTCGGCGTAGTTCAGGCGCACATCGCCATCGACCAGCGCGGGACGATCGCCGAACTTCCGCGCGGTGCGGTGCACCAGGTCGCCCAGCGCCACGCGGCGGATGCGGCGGCTGGCCTCGGACAGGGGCATGTCGATCATGGCGTTGTCTCCTTATGTTGTTTTAAAACTATTAATTCGATAGCTACACAGCGTTTATCCATGCCGGCCAACTGGCAAAAACACTCAAACAATGCCCCATTGGCGGGCCGCCAGCTCCTTCATGATCTCATCGGTGCCGCCGCCGATGGTGAGCACCTTCACCTCGCGGTAGATCCGCTCGCACACCGTGCCGCGCATGAAACCCATGCCGCCCAGGATCTGCACGCCCGCGTCGGCGCAGAACTGCATGGCCTGCGTGGCGTGGTTCTTCAACACGCAGACCTCGCCCACCCAGTCGGAGCCGGTGTCGCCGGCGTCGGCGCGCGCGGCCACGTGGTCCAGCCAGGCGGCGGTGGCGCGGATGCGCATCTCCATGTCCACCAGCTTGTGGCGGATGGCCTGGTGGCCGGTCAGCGGCTGGCCGAAGGCCTGGCGCTGCCGCGCCCAGGCCAGCGCCTCGTCGTGGCAGGCCTGGGCAAAACCCAGCGCCGCGGCGGCGATGCCGAAGCGCTCGGCGTTGAAGTTGCCCATGATGGCGCGAAAACCCGCGCCCTCCTCGCCCAGCAGGTAGCGCGCCGGCACGCGCACGCCGTCGAAGCGCAGGTGCGCGGTGTCGGAGCACTGCCAGCCCATCTTGTCCAGGCGCGTGCGGCCGAGGCCCGCGCTGTCGCCCGGCACCAGCAGCAGGCTGATGCCGCTGGCGCCACGTCCCTCGCGGGTTCTCACGGCCAGCGTGATCCAGTCGGCCCGCATGCCGGAGGTGATGAACACCTTCTCGCCGTCGATCACATAGTGGTCGCCGTCGCGCCGCGCCGTGGTGCGCAGCGCCGCCACGTCGGAGCCGCCGCCGGGCTCGGTGATCGCCAGCGCGGCGATGCGCTCGCCCGCCAGCACGGGCGGAATCACCTCGCGCTTCAGGCCGTCGCTGCCCAGCGCCAGCACCGGCGGCAAGCCGATGTTGTGCGACAGCAGACTGGCCAGCACGCCGCCGGAGGCGCCGTGGCGGCACAGCGCGACCCACAGCGGCAGGCGCAGCGCATGGGGCGCGGGCGTGCCGCCGAATTCTTCCGGATAGCCCAGGCCCAGCAGGCCCAGCGCCGCCGCGCGGCGGTAGAGCGCGCGCGGGAACTCGCCCGCCGCGTCCCATGCGGTGACGTGCGGCGCGATCTCGGTGCGCGCGAAGCGCTCGACGGTGGCGGCGAGCTGCGTGCGCGCCTCCCGCAGTTCTTCCGGCGTCTTGCTCATGCAGCGTCCTTTTCCGGCGCGAACCGCAGCAGCACCTGGCCCGGCGCCACCTGCTGCCCTTCCGATACCAGCACCTCGGCCACCCGGGCCGGGGCGCGCGGCGCCAGGCTGTGCTCGAGCTTCATCGATTCGACGACCACCGCCGTCTCCCTCGCGGCCAGCGCCTGCCCGACCCGCGCCTTGACGGCGACCACGCGGCCGTTGAAGGGCGCGCGCAGCTCGGTGGCGGCGCGTGCGGCCGCGTCGCCCGCCGCCGGCTCGAAGGACGCGTCCTCCACCCACCAGTCCACGCCGCCGCTCTGCACATGCCAGCCGGCGTGGCCGCTTGGCAGCGGCACGGCGACCGCGCGCAGCCGGCGCGACACGCCGCTGGCGCCGGCCATCCACGCGCCGTCGGGCAAGGGCACGGCATCCAGGCCGCGCGGCTCGGCCCCGTGGGGCGCCACCTCCAGCCCGCCCGGCCGCACACGCACCGACAGCGCCTGCGTCTCGCCCCGGTGGCGCAGCCGCAGCGGCGCGGCGAAAGGGCAGGCCAGCGGCGAAGGATTCTGAGTCAAAATGACCGCCAGCCCGCATTGGTCATGCGCCGTTTGCTCTTTTTCATAGAGCAAATCGCAAAGCCGGTCGGCATCCGACGACAGCCAGGAGATCAGCGCCTCGCCGCGCCGGAAGACTTCATCGCCCAGGCATTCGATCAGGAACGCACGGTTGGTCGGCAGGCCCAGCACTTCCAGCCGCGCCAGCGCGGCGACGAGCTGGTCGATGGCCGCCGCGCGCGTGTCGGCATGGGCGACCAGCTTGCCCAGCATGGCGTCGTAGTGCGGCGTGACCTCCAGGCCCTCGGCCAGCGCGTGGTCGAAGCGCAGCGGCGCGGGCGCGAAGGCGGCGGCCGGCGGCGCCGACAGGTGGCGCACGTGGCCGGTGCGCGGGACGAAGCGCTCGTCCTCGGCGCACAGGCGCACCTCGATGGCGTGGCCCCGCAAGCGCACCTGGTCCTGCGCCAGCGGCAGCGGTTCGCCGCGCGCCACGCGGACCTGCCACTCGACCAGATCCAGCCCGGTCAGCGCCTCGGTGACGGGATGCTCGACCTGGAGACGAGTGTTCATCTCCATCAAATAGAAATCATTGCCCTCCAGCAGGAACTCCACCGTGCCCGCGCCGACGTAGCCCGCGCCCTGCGCCAGCGCCACGGCGCAGGCGCCCATGCGCTCGCGCAGGGCGGCATCGACGGCCGGGCTGGGCGCCTCCTCGATGATCTTCTGGTGCCGGCGCTGCACCGAGCAGTCGCGCTCGCCCAGGTGGATGGCGTGGCCGTGCGCGTCGGCGAACACCTGCACCTCGACGTGGCGCGGGTGCCGAACAGCGCGCTCGATCAGCAACTCGCCGTGGCCGAAGCCCGCCAGCGCCTCGGACCGCGCGCTGGCCAGCGCCTGCGGCAGCCCGGCGGCCTCGGCGACCAGGCGCATGCCGCGCCCGCCGCCGCCGGCCACGGCCTTGACCATGACGGGGTAGCCGATCCTGGCCGCTTCAGCGATGAAGCGCGCTTCGGACTGGTCCTCGCCCGCGTAGCCCGGCAGGCAGGGCACGCCCCGCGCGGCGGCCAGCGCCTTGGCGGCGGCCTTGCTGCCCAGCGCGCGGATGGCGGCGGGCGGCGGGCCGATCCACGTCAGGCCGGCGCCGATGACGGCCTGGGCGAAGCCTGCGTCCTCGCTCAGGAAGCCGTAGCCGGGGTGCACCGCATCGGCCCCGCAGGCGCGCGCCGCCGCCAGCAGCTTGTCGACGCGCAGGTAGCTGTCGGCGGACGCGGTGCCGCCCAGGGCGAAGGCCAGGGTGGCCTCGCGCACGTGCAGGGCGCCGGCGTCGGCGTCGGCGTCGGAATGGACGGCCACGGTCTCGATCCCCATGCGCCGCGCGGTGGCGATGACGCGGCGCGCGATCTCGCCGCGGTTGGCGATCAGGATGCGGCGCATTCGGATACCAGTTCTTGAACGATTTCGGCCTGCAGCCAGCGTGGGCATTGCGCCATGCGCTTCGATTTCAGGAGCATTCTTATCCCGCCCGCTCTCGCCTGGCCATACCCATGGTCTTGGCAATGATGCCCATCATCACCTCGTCCGCGCCGCCGCCGATCGATGCCAGCCGGCCGTCGCGGTACAGGCGCGACACGCGGTTCTCCCACGTGAAGCCCATGCCGCCCCAGAACTGCAGGCAGGTGTCGGCCACCTGGCGCATCAGCCGGCCGGCCTTGAGCTTGGCCATGCTGGCCCACTGCAGCACGTCCTGGCCCTGCACGTAGCGCTCGCCCGCGGCCCAGGTGAGCGCGCGCAACGCCTCCACCTCGGTCTGCAATTCGACCAGCTTGAACTGCACCCACTGCTGGTCGAGCAGGGTGCCGCCGAACATGCGGCGCTCGCGCGCCCAGTCGATGGTCTCGCGGATGCATGCGTCGAGCGTGCTGAGCGAATTGGCCGCCGCCCACAGGCGCTCTTCCTGGAACTGCTGCATCTGGTAGATGAAGCCCTGGCCCTCCTCGCCGATGCGGTGGCGCTGCGGCACGCGCACCTCGTCGAAGTAGATGAGGCCGGTGTCGGACGCATCCATGCCGATCTTGCGGATCTTGCGCGCCACCTCGATGCCCGGGGTGAGCCGGCCGCCGGGCCCGTCGCGCATCGGCACCATCACCAGGCTCTTGTTCCTGTGCGGGTTGGCGCCGCCGGTGCCCACCAGCATGCACATCCAGTCGGCCTGCAGGCTGTTGGTGATCCACATCTTCTGGCCGCTGATGAGGTAATCGCCGCCGTCCTTGCGCGCCACGCTCCTGATGCCTGACACGTCGCTGCCGGCACCCGGTTCGCTGACGCCGATGCAGCCCACCTGGTCGCCCGCGATGGCGGGAGCCAGAAACTGGCGCTTGAGTTCGTCGCTGCCGAAGCGCGCCAGCGCCGGCGTGCACATGTCGGTCTGCACGCCGATGGCCATGGGCACGGCGCCGCAGCGGACGAGGCCCAGCGTCTCGGCCATGACCATGCTGTACGAATAGTCCAGGCCCGCGCCGCCGTACTCGGGCGGCTTGGTCAGCCCCAGCAGGCCCAGGTCGCCCAGGCCCTTGAAGACCTGGTGCGCGGGGAAGATCTCCGCCTCTTCCCAGGCATCGACGTGGGGGTTGATGTGCTCGTCGATGTAGCGCCTGAGCGTGTCGCGGACCTGCTGGTGCTCGTGGGTCAGTTGCATGGCGTGCTTCCTCGGGTGGCTCACATGCGCGCGACGCCGAACTGCACCGGGCGCACGGCGCGCGCCGCGCCCTCCGCGAGGGTGTCCAGGCAGAAGGCCAGCACGGCGCGCGTGTCGCGCGGGTCGATCACGCCGTCGTCCAGCAGCAGGCCGCTGGTGTACAGCGCGTCGGCCTGGGCCTCGAACATGGCGACGATCTGGTCGAACTGCTTTTGCGACTGCCCGACATCGGGCTGGAGGCCCTTGCGGGCCAGCGCCGCCTCCGTGACGATCCGCATGGTGCGCGCGGCCTGCTCGCCGCCCATCACCGCCGTCGTGGCGCTGGGCCAGCTGAACAGAAAGCGCGGCGCGTAGCCGCGCCCGCACATGCCGTAGTTGCCGGCGCCGAAGCTGGCGCCGCACTGCACGGTGAGCTGCGGCACGGTGGCGTTGCTGACGGCCTGGATCATCTTGCTGCCGTGCTTGATCATGCCGCCCTGCTCCACCTCCTTGCCGACCATGTAGCCGGTGGTGTTCTGCAGGTAGATGAGGGGATGGCCGAGCTGGCACATCCACTGGATGAAGTGCGTGGCCTTGTTGGCGCCGGCCACGTCGATGGGGCCGTTGTTGCTGACGAAGCCCACGCGGTGCCCGCCGATGGCCCCCTGCGCGCAGACGGTGGCGCCACCGTACAGCGGCTTGAACTCCAGCAGGTCGGACGCGTCGACCAGGCGCACCATCACCTCGCGCATGTCCACCGGCTCGCGGTGGTGCGCCGGCATCAGGCCCAGCAGCTCGTCGGCGTCGAAGACGGGTTCTTTTGCTACTTCATTGATAGCTGCTGGCGTATATCCCATGCGAGCTTCAGGCCATTTTGATTCAGAAACCTGCGCCACCACGCGCCGCGCCAGCCCGAGCGCGTGGCGGTCGTCCTCGGCCAGGTATTCGCCCAGGCCCGAGACGCTGGTGTGCATCTCGGCGCCGCCCAGCTCCTCCTCGGTCGCCACCTCGCCAGTGGCGGCCTTGAGCAGCGGCGGACCAGCGAGGAAGGCGCGCGAGCGGCCGCGCACCATGATGACGATGTCCGACAGCCCGGGCATGTAGGCGCCGCCGGCCGTGCCCGAGCCGTGCTGCACCGTGATCACCGGCAGCCCTGCCGCCGAGTGCCGCGCCAGGTTGCGGAACAGCGCGCCGCCGTGCACGAAGCCCTCGACGCGGTAGCGCATCAGGTTGGCGCCGGCGCTCTCCACCAGGTGGATGAAGGGCAAGCGGTTGTGCAGCGCCAGCTCCTGCGCGCGCAGGATCTTGTCCAGCCCCATGGCCTGGATGGCGCCGGCCTCGATGCCGGAGTCGCTGGCCACCACCATGCAGCGCACGCCCTCGACGAAGCCGATGCCGGCGATCACCCCGCCGCCGGGCACCGACCGCGCCGCGTCCGGCGTGTCCTGCAGATAGCCCGCCAGCGTGGACAGCGGCAGCCAGGGCGCGCCGCGGTCCAGCAGCAGCGCCACCCGCTCGCGCGGCAGCAGCTGGCCGCGCCGCTCGAACACCGGCCGCGCGGCGGCCGAGGCCCGGGCCGAGCGCTCCTCCAGCGCGCGCCAGGCGGCGATGCGCGCCAGCATGGCCTGGCGCCGCGCCTGCGCGGCCTCGGCGCGCGGGTTCCACGACGATTCGAAGCGGCTCATGAGGCCAGCACCCGCGTATCCATCACGCCTCTCCCGTGAACAGGCCGAGCGCCTGCCGTGCCAGATCGTCCAGCGTCAGCGGGCCGCGCTCGGAATACCACTGCGCCGTCCAGTTCAGCGCGCCGAAGATGAACAGGCGCGCGACGGCCGGCTGCGCCCGCAGCGCGCCCGCGCGGTGCAGCGCCTTCAGCGCCGGCATCCACGCCGCTTCGTAGGCGTCCTTCTGCGCCGCGATGCCCTCGCGCTGCGCCGGCGTGAGCGAGCGCCATTCGTACAGCATCACCGGGATGAAGTCGCTGTCCGGGCCCAGCAGCACCTCGAAGTGGTGGCGGATCAGCGCGCCCAGCCGCGCGCGCGCGCCGGCGCGCGGCCCCAGCGCGCGCAGCGCCTGCGCCTGGCTGCGCCCGGCCTGCGCCATGCCGTCGCACATGACGGCGTAGAGCAAGGCGCTCTTGCTGTCGAAATAGTAGAAGGGCGAGCCACTGTGCATGCCCGCCGCGCCGGCGATGTCGCGCGTGCTGGTGGCATCGAAGCCCTTGGCACGGAACAGCCGCGCCGCCGCGCGCACCAACTCGGCGCGGCGCAGGCTCTCGTCGCGCTCCTCGGCGCTCTTGCGCGGACGGCCCCGCCGCGCGGGCAGCGAAAGAGGTGCGGCGGCCAGGGACATGGGCACAGCATAGCAGGACTTCCAATTTTTGGAAATCGCTTGCTTTGTGAAAATAAAAAGGCCTTTGCCCGTGCCAGTCAAGCGCTGGCAGCTATGCTTTCAGAAGCATCCCAGGCCAATCAGCCGAGCGCGCGTCCCATCGCCTCGCCCATCCGGACGGCGCCGCCGGGCGCCCAGCCGGGGTTGAAGCGCAGCGTGCCGCGCGGCCACAGCAGCACCACCGTGGAGCCGAGCAGGAAGCGCCCCATCTCGGCGCCCCGGGCCAGATCGACGGGCCGGTCCGCGTAGTCGAAGCGGCGCACCGCGCCCGGCCGCGGCGGGTTGACCACGCCGTGCCACACGGTCGCCATGCTGCCGACGATGGTGGCGCCCACCAGCACCAAGGCCAGGGGGCCGCGCACGGTGTCGAACAGGCAGACCACGCGCTCGTTGCGCGCGAACAGCCCCGGCACGCCGCGCGCCGTGGTGGGGTTGACGGAGAACAGGTCGCCCGGCACGTGCGTCATCCGCACCAGCCGCCCGGCGCAGGGCATGTGGATGCGGTGGTAGTCCCGCGGGCTCAGGTACAGCGTGGCGAACTGGCCGTCCTCGAACTCGGCCGCGAGCTGCTCGTCGCCCGCCAGCAGGGCGCGCGCGCCGTAGTGGTGGCCCTTGGCCTGGAAAATCTGCCCACGCTCGATGGCGCCGAACTGGCTGATGGCGCCGTCCACCGGGCACAGGTAGTCGGCCGCCGCCAGCGGCCGCGCGCCCGGGCGCAGCGCGCGCGTGAAGAAGTCGTTGAAGCTGGCGTAGCCGGCGATGTCGGGATTTGCCGCCTCGCTCATGTCCACCCCGTAGCGCGCCACGAAGCGGCGGATGGCCGCCTGCGTCAGCCCGCCCAGCTCGGCGCCCGCCAGCCGGCCTGCCAGCTGCGTCAGCGCGCGCCGGGGCATCAGGTACTGGGGCAGGACGGCGAGGCGGTCGGACAGGTCGGTGGGCACGGCGCACGGGTGGGAGGGGCAGCGCGCCATTCTAGTTTTGGCCGTTGCCTACTCTGGCTCGCCGATGGTCAGCGCGATCTCGCCCACGCCCTCGATGCGGCCGGCGAGCACGTCGCCAGGCTTGATCGGGCCGACGCCCTCGGGCGTGCCGGTGTAGATCAGGTCGCCCGGCTGCAGGTGGTAGTACTGCGACAGGTTGGCCACGACCTCGGGCACGCTCCAGATCAAGTCCCGCAGGTCGGCGCTTTGCTTGACCTGGCCGTTCACGCTGAGCTGGATGGCGCCGCTGGCGGGGTGGCCGATCTCGCTGGCGGGCACCAGCGCGCTCATCACGGCCGACTGCTCGAAGTCCTTGCCGAAGTCCCAGGGGCGGCCGGCCTCGCGCGCCTTGATCTGAAGGTCGCGCCGCGTCATGTCCAGCCCGCAGGCGTAGCCCCACACGCTCTCCAGCGCCTGCTCGGGCTCGGCGCGGAAGGTGGGCCGGCCGATGGCGATGACCAGCTCCATCTCGTAGTGGTAGTTCTGGCTGCCCAGCGGATAGGGCACGGTGGCGCCGCTCATCACCAGGTCGATGGGCGTCTTGCTGAAGTAGAAGGGCGGCTCGCGGTCGGGGTCGGACCCCATCTCGCGCGCATGGGCGGCGTAGTTGCGGCCGACGCAGAAGATGCGGCTGACGGCGTAGTGCCGCGCGCCGCCGCGCACCGGCACGGCGGCCTGGGGGGCGGGCGTGAAGACGTAGTTGTTCATGGGCGTTCGCTTTCAAAAAGATAGCTGGTGGCGCAGCGTGGGTGGGCGCAACCGGCCGGAAAGCCTCATGGCATCCGGGCAGGCGCCGCATCGGCCGGTGATCGGCCACGGGCCCGATTGTCGCTGGCGGCGCCGCGCCACGGCGCGCGGGCACAATGCCGCCCATGCCTCCCGCCGCCCCGCCGCTGCTGCTGCACGTGCAGGATCTCGTCAAGACCTACGCTGGCGCGCGCGTGGTGGACGGGGTGGGCTTCGCCATCGCGCCGGGCGAATGCCTGGGGGTGATCGGCCCCAACGGCGCCGGCAAGACCACCACCCTGCGCATGTGCCTGGGCCTGGCCGCGCCCGACGCCGGACGCATCGAGTACTTCGCCCGGCCCGACGGCACCGCGCTCGCCATGCCGCGCGACGCGCTGGCCATCAAGGCGCGGCTGGGCGTGGTGGCGCAGTTCGACTCGCTCGACCCCGACTTCACCTGCGCCGAGAACCTGCAGGTCTTCGGCCGCTACTTCGGGCTGAAGCGCGCGGTGCTGGATGAGCGCGTGCCGCAGCTGCTGGATTTCGCCGCCCTGGCCCACAAGGCCGACGTCCGGCCTGGCGAGCTGTCGGGCGGCATGCGGCGGCGCCTGTCGCTGGCGCGCGCGCTCATCAACAACCCCGACCTGCTGCTGCTGGACGAGCCCACCACCGGGCTCGATCCGCAGGCGCGCCACCTGATGTGGGAGCGGCTGCAGCGGCTGCTGCAGGGCGGCAAGTCGATCCTGCTGACCACGCACTTCATGGACGAGGCCGAGCGCCTGTGCTCGCGCCTGCTGGTGCTGGACCACGGCCGCAAGATCGCCGAGGGCCGCCCGCGCGAGCTGATCGCCGAGCACCTGGAACGCGAGGTGGTCGAGGCCTACGGCCCCGGCGCGCCGGCGCTGGCCGCCTCGCCCCTGGCCGCGCACGCCCAGCGCGTGGAGCAGAGCGGCGAGACGCTGTTCTTCTACACCCACCGCGCCCGCGCCCTGCTGGAGGCGCTGCAGGCGCACCCGCAGCTGCGCACGCTGCACCGGCCGGCGAACCTGGAGGACTTGTTCCTCAAGCTCACCGGCCGCCAGATCAGGGAGGATGGATGAGGCCCCCACGCTCCCCCGCTGCGCGAGGTGCGCTGCCCCCCGAGGGGGCTGTTCCGCCTTGGGGCGGCCCGGCGGCGAAACGTCCTGGCCCATGGGAAACACGGGAACCCACATGAAGAACCCCTCGATCTGGGCGCCGCCGCGCCTGTCGATGCGCTGGTGGCCAGTGTTCCGGCGCAACCTGCTGGTGTGGCGCAAGCTGGCCGTGCCCAGCCTGCTGGCCAACATCGGCGAGCCGCTGACCTGGCTGGTGGCCTTCGGCTACGGGCTGGGCGCGCTGGTGGGCGAGGTACCGGTGGGCGGCGGGCAGGCCGTGCCCTACCTGCTGTTCCTGGCCAGCGGCTCGATCTGCATGAGCGCGATGAACGCGGCCAGCTTCGAGGCGCTGTACTCGGCCTTCTCGCGCATGCACGTGCAGAAGACCTGGGACGGCATCCTGAACGCGCCGGTGGAGCTGGACGACGTGGTGCTGGCCGAGATGCTGTGGGCCGGCTTCAAGGCGCTGTTCTCGGTCACCGCCATCCTGGGCGTGATGCTGGCGCTGGGCATCAGCCACAGCCCCAAGCTGCTGGTGGCCTGGCCGGTGCTGCTGGGCGTGGGCATCACCTTCGCCAGCATGGCGCTGGTGTTCAACGCCAAGGCCAAGGGCTACGACTTCTTCACCTACTACTTCACGGTGGTGCTTTCGCCCATGATGTTCCTCTCCGGCGTGTTCTTTCCGCGCGAGCAGTTGCCCGGCGTGGTGCGCGCCATCGCCGACTGGCTGCCGCTGTCGGCCGCCGTGGACCTGGTGCGGCCGATGTTCCTGGACCAGTGGCCCGACAATCCCTGGCGCCACGCGGCGGTGCTGGCGCTGTACGCGGTCGCCAGCTTCTGGGCCGCGCTGGCCTTCACGCGGCAGCGGTTCCGCCGCTGAAAACTCCTTTTTTTATAGCTGTTGGCGTAGTATCCACGCGGGATTGAGGCCAATTTTACTTAGAATCATCTTTTCACCGGAGAACACAGCATGAGCATCACCACCGTTGGCATCGTCGGCGCCGGCACCATGGGCAACGGCATCGCGCAAGCCTGCGCCGTGTCGGGCATCCAGGTCGTCATGGTCGACATCGCCCAGGCCGCCGTGGACAAGGGCCTGGCCACCATAGGTAAAAGCCTGGACCGCCTGGTCGGCAAGGAGAAGATCACCGAGGCCGACAAGGCCATCGCCCTCGGCCGCATCAAAGGCTCGACCAACTACGACGACCTGCAGGCCGCCCAGTTGGTGATCGAGGCCGCCACCGAGAACCACGAGCTGAAGAACAAGATCCTCAAGACCCTGGACGGCCTGCTGGCGCCCGAGGTCATCATCGCCACCAACACCTCGTCCATCTCCATCACCCAGCTCGCCGCCGCCACGTCGCGGCCCGAGCGCTTCATCGGCATGCACTTCTTCAACCCGGTGCCGATGATGGCGCTGGTGGAGCTGATCCGAGGCTACCTGACCAGCGACGCCACGCACGAGGCCGTGAAAGCGCTGGCCGTGCGGCTGGGCAAGTCGCCCATCACGGTGAAGAACGCGCCCGGCTTCGTCGTCAACCGCATCCTGGTGCCGATGATCAACGAGGCCTTCTTCGTGCTGGCCGAGGGCCTGGCCACGCCCGAAGACATCGATGCCGGCATGCGCCTGGGCTGCAACCACCCCATCGGCCCGCTGGCGCTGGCCGACATGGTGGGCCTGGACGTGTGCCTGGCGGTGATGGAGGTGTACCTGGCAGAATTCGGCGACAGCAAGTACCGCCCCTGCCCGCTGCTGCGCGAGATGGTCGCCGCCGGCCAACTGGGCCGCAAAACGGGGCGCGGCGTGTACAGCTACGCCTGAGGGCTCACAGCCTTGCCAGCGCGGCCTTCACGTCGGCCACGCTGAGCACCTCGCTCAGCACCACCGGCGCCTGACCCGGCGCCTGCAGCAGGTAGACGGGCACGCCGCCGCGGCCCAGCCGCTGCAGCTCGGCGGTGATGGCGGCATCGCGCCGCGTCCAGTCGGCGCGCAGGGTCTGCACGCGCGCCGCGTCCAGCGCGGCCAGCACCTCGGCGCTGGCCAGGGTGGTCTTCTTGTTGTATTGGCAGGTCACGCACCAGGCGGCGGTGAAGTCCACGAACACCGGCTGGCCGCCGGCCAGCAGGGCCTGCACGCGCCCGGGCGACCAGGGCTGCCAGCGCTCGCCGGCCGCCGCCGTGGCGGGCGCGGGCGCCACCACCAGCGGCCCCAGGCTGGGCAGCAGGAAGGCCGCCAGTGCCACGGCCAGCGCGCCGACGACCCAGCGCGTGCGGCCGGCCAGCCCCAGCCCCAGCGCCCACAGCACGAAGGCCAGCGCCACCAGCAGCGCCAGCAGCGCGCCGGCGCCGTCGATGCCGCTCTGCTGGCCCAGCACCCACAGCAGCCAGACGGCGGTGCCGAACATCGGGAACGCCATGAACTTCCTGAACACGTCCATCCACGCGCCGGGCCGGGGCAGCCACCCGGCCACGGCGGGCACCCAGGTGGCGGCCAGGTAGGGCAGCGCCATGCCCAGCCCGATGGCGGCGAAGATGGCCAGCGCCTGCGCCACTGGCAGCCCCACCGCCAGCCCGAGCGAGGCGCCCATGAACGGCGCCGTGCAGGGCGAGGCCACGGCCACCGCCAGCACGCCCGACAGCCCGGCATCGGCGACCGGATGCCGGGCCTGCAGCGTCGCCACGCCGTTGGGCACGAAGCGGCCGAACTCGAACACGCCCGCCAGGTTGAGCCCAATCACCGTGAACAGCGCCGCCAGCGCCGCCACCACGGCGGGCGACTGCAACTGGAAGCCCCAGCCCAGCTGCTGCCCGGCCGCGCGCAGCGCCAGCATCAGCGCGCCCAGCAGCACGAAGGACAGCACCACGCCGGCGCCGTAGGCCAGCCCGCCCAGGCGCTGCGCGCGCCGGTCACCGCCGTGGCGGGCGAAGCCCAGCACCTTGATGGCCAGCACCGGGAACACGCAGGGCATGAGGTTGAGCACCAGCCCGCCGACCAGCGCGCCCAGCAGCGCCAGCGCGAAAGTGCCGGCCGGCACGGCCTGCGCGGCGGGCGGCAGGAGCGACCCGCCGGCCGGGGACGCCCCCCCCGCCGCCGCGTTGGCCTGCAGCGCGGCCTGCAGCGCGGGCGACAGGCCGGCCACCGGCGCTGGCGCGGGCCAGTCGCCCTCGACCGCCGCGTCGGCGCGCCAGCCCTGGCCGCCGGCCACCAGCACCAGGGGCAGGCGCGCGGGGCTGTCGGCGCGGTCGGGCGACACGGGCAGGTCGGCCGTCCACGCGTCGCCGTCCCAGCGCTGCGTCCAGGTGCGAGGGCCGGGCGCGTCGCCCGGCGCGGCGGCGGCGACGAGGATGTTGGGCGTCTCGGGGAACAGCTCCAGCGCCTGCCCGCGCACGCTGGCGGGCAGCCCGGCCACGCGCACGGCCAAGCGCCGGCCGTCGTCCCGCAGCGCGGCCTGGTGCGCGCCCGGCAGCTCGGCGGGCTGGCTGGCCAGCGCCGCGTCGAAGGCGGCGCCGTTCAGGGCGGTGGAGCTGCGCAAGGGCAGCTGCAGCGCGAACTCGCCCTCCTGCGGGATGCACTCCTGCCGGCACACCAGCCAGGTGGCCTTCAGGCGGATGTCCATGGCCCGGGCCAGCACGGGCGGCTGGTAGCCGGGCGTGACGATGAGGGCACGGGCAGCAGCACCGTGCCCTCGTAGCCGTAGTTGGCCAGGTCGCCGATGGGGATCTTGCGGGGCAGCGGCCAGGCGACGTCGCCAGCCATCACGCCGGGCGGCAGCGTCCACTGCAGCTCGGTCGGCAGGCCGGAATCGCCCGAATTCTTCCAGTAGGTGTGCCACCCGGGCTGGTGCGTGATCCGCAGCCCCAGCCACACGGGCGCCGCCGAGCTGGGCGCCCCGTCCACCGGCACACCCTGCGGCGCGTGGGCCAGCAGCGTGGCGTTGACCTGTTCCGTCCGCACCTCGGATTTCAAGTCATTTTGGGCTTGAACCGGCGTGGTTATTAATCCAATAGCTACCATTAATGTAGCAACCAGCGAAGCGATCGAAAGGCGTGAAAAGAACATCAGGGCAAGGTCGAAGGCAATTGCGTGGGAGGCGGGCGCCAACCGTTTGGTTCCGCGGCGCTGCCACGGCCAGCGTGGCCATGGCGGCGCGGAGCATGCAAATGTCGCACAGCCGTGGTAATTTTGGCGTCGTCTGTGTCCCATGGCCGGCCACGGCGGCGGCCCCTGACGCGCCGCCGAGCCCGCTTGCAAAGGAGCCCGAGCACGATGCGCGTGACGATCCCCTCCGCCCTGGAGGCCCCTCTCCACCAATGGGCCGACCGCCTGCGCCAGCGGCTGGATCTGCCGTTGCTGGTGCGCTGGCAAGGCGGCGCCGGCCTGCGGCTGGGCCAGTTCGACATCCCGCGCGTGACGCTGGACGTGCGCGACGCCGCCGGCGCGGCCGCGCTGCTGGCCCCGTCGCTGGACAGCCTGGGGCAGGCCTACGTGGAGAGCCACATCGACGTCCACGGCTCGGTCCAGGACGTCATCGACATCGCTCACCGCCTGGCCGAGTCGGGCGCGGCCGATGAGGACGCGGGCTGGATGGGCCGCGCCGTGCGCCGCCTCATCGACGCCACGCACCACACCCGCGCGCAGGACCGCGAGGCCATCCAATACCACTACGACGTCTCCAACGCCTTCTATGCCGAGTGGCTGGACCCGGCCATGGTCTATTCGTGCGCCTACTTCGAGAACGGCGACGAGACCCTGGCCGAGGCGCAGGCCAAGAAGATCGATCACATCCTGACCAAGCTGCGCCTGCAGCCCGGCCAGACGCTGCTGGACATCGGCTGCGGCTGGGGCGCGCTGGTGCTGCGCGCGGCCGGGCGGTTCGGCGCCCGCTGCGTCGGCATCACGCTGTCGCGCAACCAGCTCGACCTGGCCACCGAGCGCGTGCGCGCCGCCGGCCTTCAAGACCGTGTGGAAATCCGCCTGCAGGACTACCGCGACGTGCAAGGCACGTTCGACCGCGTCAGCAGCGTCGGCATGTTCGAGCACGTGGGACTGAAGAACCTGGCGCCCTACTTCCGCATCGTGCACGACCTGCTGGCGCCCGGCGGCTGGGCGCTGAACCACGGCATCACCTCGACCGACCCGTACAACGGCGAGACCAGCCACGGCGGCGGTCGCTTCATCGACCGCTACGTGTTCCCGCAGGGCGAGCTGCCGCACATCGGCACCGTGCTCACCGCCATGCAGCAGGGCGGCCTGGAAGCCGTGGACGCCGAGAGCCTGCGCCGCCACTACGCCCGCACGCTCAAGTGCTGGAGCGACAGCTTCGAGGCCCGGGGCGAGCACCTGAAGACCCTGGTGGACGAGCGGCGATGGCGCATCTGGCGCATGTACCTGATGGGCTGCCAGTGGGCCTTCGAGCACGACGAGATCTCGCTCTTCCAGGTGCTGTGCCGCCGCGCCGGCCAGGATGCGGACAGCCTGCCGTGGTCGCGCGGGTGGATGTACCCACCGCGCTGACCCCCTCGGCTCGTCAGCCCTTCTTGCGGTGCGCCCGCGGGTGCGCTGCGTCGTAGGCCTTGGCCAGGTGCTGGAAATCCAGCCGCGTGTACACCTGCGTGGTGCCGATGTGCGCGTGGCCCAGCAGCTCCTGCACCGCGCGCAGGTCGCCACTGGACTGCAGCACGTGGCTGGCGAAGGAGTGGCGCAGCATGTGCGGATGCACTGGCGTGGCCAGCCCGGCGCGCAGGCTGCGGCGGCGCAGGCGCTGCCAGATGGACTGCGCGGTCAGGCGCGTGCCGCGCCGGCCGATGAACAGGGCCCGCGCCGCGTCGGCGCCCGCCGCCGCCGGCACGTCGCCCCGGAGGGCCAACCAGCGCCGCAGTGCCGCCGCGGCGGCCCGGCCCAGGGGCACGGCGCGGCGCTTGCCGCCCTTGCCCTGCACCTGCACCTCGGCGCCGTCCAGGTCGATCCAGCCGCGCCCGGCGCGCAGCGCGCCGTCGCTGGCGGCCACGTCCAGGCCGGTCAGCTCGCCCACGCGCAGGCCGCTGCCGTAGAGCAGCTCGACCACGGCGGCGTCGCGCGCGTCCAGCCAGGGGTCGTCCTCGCCGCCGGCCGCGTGCTCGGCCAGTTGCACGGCCTCGTCCACGCCCAGGGCCTTGGGCAAAGGACGGGGCTGCCTGGGCGCGCGCACGTCCTGCACCGGGTTGGCGGCGATGCGGCCTTCGCGCCCGAGCCAGGCGTAGAAGCCGCGCCAGCCCGACAGGATCAGGGCGATGCCGCGCCCGCCGCGCCCGCCGGCGTGCATCCGCGCCACCCAGCCCCGCACGTGCGCCGGCTGCACCTCGGCCAGGGCCACGCCGGCGGTGGCGGCGAAGGCGGCGAGCTTGTCCAGATCAAGCCCGTAGAGGGTGACGGTGCGGGCGGCCAGGCGCTTCTCGACGCGCACGTGCGCCAGGTAGCGCTCCACCAGGGCCGCATCGGCGGCGGACAAAAGGGGTGAGGCCAGTGTCTCCATGCTATTTAAATAATAGCTTCTAGCACAATAGGGGCACCGGCCTCAGGCCGATTTCACTCAGAAATCAGGCATCCCGCACCCTGGAGAGCGCCGCGCTGGCCAGCTCGGCGATGCGCTCCAGGAAGTCGGTGGCCATGCCGGCCTGGTAGCGCGTGCCGTCGGGCGAGGCCAGCACCAGCAGGCCGAAGGCGGGCGCGGTGGCGCCGGCGCGCAGGGGAATGAGCGCCACCGAGGCGGCGGCCTCGGGGTCGTCCAGCCACTGCACGGCGTCGAAGCCGGCGTTGACGCCGCAGTACGGCGTGGTGAGCGAGCTGGCCAGGCTCCTGGCGTCGTTGCCAGCGCCCTGCGCGAACGGCTCGCCGGCGTAGACTTCGGCCACGTCCCACAGCTTGAGTGCGGCCTGCGGCACGCTGAACTGGGCGCGGATCTCGCTCACCAGCACGGCCGGCAGGTCGGCCCCGCGCGCAACCAGGAAGAGCTGGCGCGACCAGCGCTGCAGCTTGTCACCGATCAGCATGTTCTCGTTGCCGTGGCGCATCATCTCCATCAGGCGCTGCTCCAGCACCTTGATCTTCTCGCGCAGCATCTCGGCCTGCCGCTCCTGCAGGCTGACCGCGCGCCCGCCGTGCGGGCTGGTCAACTGCACGGCGCCCAGCAGGTCGGCGTGGCGCTCGAAGAAATCGGGCGTATGGATCAGGAACTGGGCGATGTCTTCTTCGGTGATGGGGGACATGGCGGTCATCTGGCGTCTCTGGGATCAGGGGTTGGCGGGAACGTCGATGGAGCCTTCGAACACGGTGGCGGCCGGCCCGGTCATGCGCACCGGGTCGGCGTCGCCGCTGGCCCATTCGATGGTGAGCAGGCCGCCGCGCGCCTGGACCTGGACGCAGGGATCGAGCAGGCCCAGGCGGATGCCGGCGACCACCGCCGCGCAGGCGCCGGTGCCGCAGGCCAGGGTCTCGCCCGCGCCGCGCTCGTGCACGCGCAGGCGCACGTGGCCGCGATCGACCACCTGCATGAAGCCGGCGTTGACGCGCTGCGGGAAGGCCGGATGGTGCTCGATCAGCGGACCCAGCGCGGCCACGGGCGCGGCGTCCACATCCTCGACCAGGGCGACGGCGTGCGGGTTGCCCATGGACAGGATTGCTACGTTGATCATAGCTTTCGGCACGGTATCCATGCCGACTGTCGCCGTTTTTGGCTTCAGATCGAGTGGCCAGAGCCGCCAGCCGCCGTGCGGCACCGGCGGGCGGCCGGCGGCGTCGAAGGGCACGGCGGCCAGGTCGAAGATGGGTGCGCCCATGTCCACGGCGACGCGGCCATCGGGCTGCTCGGCCAGATCGATCACGCCGTGCCTGAGCTGCGCCCGCACGCGCGTCTTGTCCGTCAGGCCGCGCTCGCGCACGTAGCGCACGAAGCAGCGCGCGCCGTTGCCGCAGTTCTCGACCTCGTGGCCGTCGCTGTTGTGGATGACGTAGCCGAAATCGGCGTCCGCATTCGGCGCCGGGCGCACGCTGAGGATCTGGTCCGCGCCCACGCCGAAGTGCCGGTCGGCCAACCAGCGGTACTGCGCCGTGCTCAAGCCCAGCGGCGCGGCGGTCTCGTCGAGCACCACGAAGTCGTTGCCCGCGCCCTGCATCTTGGTGAAGCGGATGTGCATGAGGGGAATTATCCCCGCATCCTCTCGGCGCTCGATTCTTGAAGAGATTCCGGCATTTCCCCGCGCCAATCCAGCACCGGCAGCTATTCCACCGATAGCATCAGTCCCGCCCGGCCACCGCCTTGTAGACCAGCGCGCCCAGCATGCCGCCCACGATGGGCGCGACCCAGAACAGCCACAGCTGGCCCACCGCGCCGGTCTGCGCGAACAGCGCCACGCCGGTGGAGCGCGCCGGGTTCACCGAGGTGTTGGACACGGGGATGCTGACCAGGTGGATCAACGTCAGGCACAGGCCGATGGCGATGGGCGCGAAGCCGGCCGGCGCGCGCGCGTCCGTGACGCCCATGATGACGAACAGGAACACCGCTGTCAGCACCACCTCGCACACCAGCACCGCCGTCATCGAATACTGGCCGGGCGACAGCTCGCCGAAGCCGTTGCTGGCAAAGCCCCCGGCCGCGAAGCCCGGCTTGCCGCTGGCGATGAGGTACAGCACGGCGGCGGCGGCGATGGCGCCGGCCACCTGCGCCGCGACGTAGGGCAGCAGGTCCCTGCCCGCGAAGCGCCCGCCCGCCCACAGGCCGAAGGACACCGCCGGGTTCAGGTGGCAGCCGGAGATGTGGCCGATGGCGTAGGCCATGGTCAGCACCGTCAGGCCGAAGGCCAGCGCCACGCCGGCGAAGCCGATGCCCAGCTCGGGAAAGGCGGCGGCCAGCACGGCGCTGCCGCAGCCGCCCAGCACCAGCCAGAAGGTACCGATCAGTTCGGCCAGGTACTTGTTCATGTTCATCCTCCAGGTCAGCAAGAAAATCTGGAACGACCCCCGCGGGCGCCATTGCTCGCATTGTGTCGTGCAGTCATGTCAGGCCGGTGAAGCGCCCGCCCCTTTCGCGATCTCTCCCGCGGTGTCCGTGCATTCGTGCCGCTTTCCGTTGCGGCGCCGCCGCGCCCTACAAGAGCGAGCCGCCCCCAGCCTGGAGCGGCGCCACGCCCAGGTGGCGGTACGCGGCCAGCGTGGCCACGCGCCCGCGCGGGGTGCGCTGCAGGTAGCCCTGCTGGATCAGGTAGGGCTCGATCACGTCCTCGATGGTGCCGGGCTCCTCGCCGATGGCGGCGGCCACGTTGTCCAGGCCGACCGGGCCGCCGTCGAAGCGGTGGATCACCGCCTCCAGCAGCTTGCGGTCCATCAGGTCGAAGCCCTGCGGGTCCACGTCCAGCATGGCCAGCGCGTCGTGCGCGATGGCGCGGGTGATGCGGCCGTCGCCCTTCACGTCGGCGAAGTCGCGCACGCGGCGCAGCAGACGGTTGGCGATGCGCGGCGTGCCGCGCGAGCGGCGGGCGATCTCGAACCCGCCCTCGGGGTCGGTCTCCACCTGCAGCAGGCCGGCCGAGCGGGCGACGATGCGCGCCAGCTCGTCGGGCGTGTAGAACTCCAGCCGCGCCACGATGCCGAAGCGGTCGCGCAGCGGGTTGGTCAGCATGCCGGCGCGCGTGGTGGCGCCCACCAGGGTGAAGGGCTGCACGTCCAGCTTGATCGAGCGCGCGGCCGGGCCCTCGCCGATCAGGATGTCGATCTGGTAGTCCTCCAGCGCGGGGTAGAGGATCTCCTCCACCACGGGCGAGAGGCGATGGATCTCGTCGATGAACAGGACGTCGTTGCGCTCCAGCCCGGTGAGCAGCGCCGCCAGGTCCTTGGGCTTCTCCAGCACGGGGCCGCTGGTCTGGCGCAGGTTCACGCCCAGCTCGTGGGCAATGATGTGGCTGAGCGTGGTCTTGCCCAGCCCCGGCGGGCCGAACAGCAGCACGTGGTCCAGCGCCTCGCCACGCTTGCGGGCGGCGCCGATGAAGATCTCGAGCTGCGCGCGTGCCTTGGCCTGGCCCACGTAGTCGTCCAGCAGCTTGGGGCGCAGCGCGCGCTCCAGCGCCTCCTCGCGCGGCGAGGCGGCGGCGGCCGACACCACGCGCGGCGCGGGGCCGCCGGGAGGCAGGGCGAAGTCGTCGGTGTGAATGGTCATGGCCTGACCTCGTCAAGATAGCGCTTCAACCCGGTGAGCAACTTTCCGAGACTTGGAGAACAGGGCGGGTCCAAACTCAGATAAGGCGCGATCGCGTCGGCCCAGGCGGCTTTGTCACGCCCGGTCACGGGGAGATCCACGCTCAGAACGGCGGCCAGGCGCTCCCATGCCCCGACAATGGCGTCTGCTTCCATTCCTTTCAACAAGCTGATCTTGGCCTTCGGAAATGCAGTCCTGATGGCATTCGGATCCGCTAGAAACCAGCTTTCCGTTTCCTCGATCGCCAAGCGAAACAGCACGCGTGGCCTGCGCGGCAGCGCTGCCAGCATCTCGTTCAGCCGTCGCAGTAAATCTCGGCAATCCTCATCATCCACATCGACGACCACCAGAACCAGCATATGGGGTAGCAACGATTTGCCGTACGCGCGCAACTTGGCAGGCAGTTGATCCAGCAGTCCACGATGCTTGGCATCAGGCATGCTCAGCGGATTGGTCGGCAGCCTGCCTTTCCCATGATGCGGATGAATTCTGAAATGGCGACGCTCCTCCAGTCCTAGGCGCGAGGTCAGCACATGCCGCACCATGGGCACATCGGCTGCGCCCTCCAGCAGCACCTCGATATACGGTTCGGTCATGGATTGCCGATGCCGAAATGGTTGCTGTACCAGAGACTGCCAGTAGGAATGCCTTCGTCAAACAGCGCCTTCACGCCCGGTATGTCCGCCGCCCGCGTGATGGTCGAGAACCCGTCTGCGCCTTTCTCCAGAATCCACACCTCCTCGGGTGTCAGCGCATCCACGAAATAGGGGGAGTGCGTGGTCACCAAAATCTGCAGTCCATTGTCCTTTCTGGAGAAAGCCTGCATCTCCTGTGCCAGCACGCTCAAAAGCTGGTGATGCAAGCCATTTTCAGGCTCCTCGATGCCGATCAAAGGTGCCGGCTCCGGATCTTCC
Organism: Ottowia sp.; assembly: GCF_016703145.1. GTDB lineage: Bacteria > Pseudomonadota > Gammaproteobacteria > Burkholderiales > Burkholderiaceae_C > Ottowia. The sequence continues at coordinate 36,260 of NZ_JADJCO010000004.1, forward strand.
ATCAACAGAAGATAAGCCAGCAACTTGAGCGACCCGTCCGACATGTCCTGTTGGTAGAACGGCTTGTCGTAACCTGCCGCATGAAACTCCAGCAGCAAGCGCCCATCCGGCGCCTTGTCGGATCGGATCGACTCAATGCCTGGCAGCTTCGTGGCGATCAAGTCAAGCGCCGCCTTGAACCCTTTCGGCCTTTCGCGTTCGATGTACTGAAGGTACTTGGCCAGGTTGTCGCCTCTGCGGTTCAAATGCGGGTCTGCGCCAGCCATGGGTTGCGTGCGCGCCAGTTCGGGCACGAAGTACGACAAATACCATCCTGAAAGAAAAGCGCGGAACTGGCTGATGCGCGGGTGATCCTTGAGCGTTCCGAGGCTGGCGATGCCCAGTACCTGGCGGTCGCTCATCTGCACGTTGACGCGCTCATTGCCTTCCACGCCGTCGTGCTCCTCGCCAGACCAGGCGTAGCCATTCCCATCTGTCAACTCAAGAAAGCTGTAGGGTCGCCCGTTGGGCTGCCCCTTGCGACGCTGGCGCAGCCGCTCATAGACCACGCATACGCGCCCCTTTGCGTCGGTATCGATGTGCAGGCTGTAGCTGATCGGGCGGCTCTGGCTGGTTTCGCGATAGCGAATCTCGAACTTGATGGGCTCGTCAATCCCCTTGGTGCGCAAGCGTTCGAATCCGCCCCGATGCGGGCGGTCGCAAGCAGCCTCCACGCCGTCGTTCAAACAATCACCCATGAATCCCAGCGCATCCAGCAAGGTGGATTTGCCAACGCCATTGGCGCCGATCACCGCCATCAAGCGCGGCAAGACCTTGCCCAGTTGCTGATCAAAAGTCTGCCCCAGCGTCACACCCCTCAAACTGCGGTAGTTCTGAATGCTGAGCCCCTCAAGTACGGCCATGCTGCCCCCTCATGTCATGTCACTACCTCGCCAGCGCCTTCAACGCCAGCCGGATCCCCTCGCTCACGCCCACGCCGGGCGGCAGCGCCTTCAGCGCGGCGCCGGCCTCCTTGTCGCTGTAGCCCAGCGCCAGCAGGGCCTGCAGGATGTCGCCCTCTGCATCGCTGGCCGGCGCGGCGGGCGCGCCGAGGTCGGCGCCGATCTTGCCCTTGAGCTCCAGCAGCAGGCGCTCGGCCGTCTTCTTGCCGATGCCCGGCACCTTGACCAGGCGGCCCGGCTCCTGCGCGGTGACGGCCTGGCCCAGCTCGGCCACGCTCATGCCGGAGAGCACGGCCAGTGCCGTGCGCGGGCCGACGCCGCTGATGCGCACCAGCAGCCGGAAGGCTCCGCGCTCGGCCGCGGTGCCGAAGCCGTACAGCACCTGCGCGTCCTCGCGCACCACGAAATGGGTCAGCAGCTGCACCCGCTCGCCCAGGGCCGGCAGGTGGTAGAAGGTGCTCATGGGCACGTCCACCTCATAGCCGACGCCGTGGCAGTCGAGCAGGATTTGCGGCGGGTTCTTTTCGGCCAGCAGGCCGCTGAGGCGTCCGATCACGGGGTCTGGATCCGGGTGGGAAAGCGCCGCCTAGGGCGCCATCGTTTGATGATAAATCAAGCCCTCCACGCAGATGCCACCTGCGCCCGCAGCTATATGAAAAATAGCGCTCGGCAATGCGGGACAATGCGGGCGTGATCCTGCGCCATACCTTCAATCCCCCCCACAACACGCGGCTGGCCCACCTGTGCGGCCCGACCGACGAGCACCTGCGCACCATCGAGGCCGGGCTGCAGGTCGGCATCGCGCACCGCCACGAGCAGTTCAAGATCGACGGCCCCAAGAAGCAGGCCGAGCGCGCCATGGAGGTGCTGCAGGCCCTGTACGAGCTGGCTGAGCGCCCGATCCAGCCCGAGACGGTGCAGCTCATGCTGGCCGGCGACGGCGGCGAGGCGGCCGACGGCGCGATGGTGTTGGCGACGCGCCGCGCCGACCTGCGGGCGCGCACGCCCAACCAGAGCGCGTACCTGGACAACATCGCCGGCCACGACATCACCTTCGGCATCGGCCCCGCCGGCACCGGCAAGACCTACCTGGCCGTGGCCTGCGCCGTCGACGCGCTGGAGCGCCACGCGGTGCAGCGCATCGTGCTCACGCGCCCGGCGGTGGAGGCTGGCGAGCGCCTGGGCTTCCTGCCGGGCGACCTGACGCAGAAGGTGGACCCCTACCTGCGCCCCCTGTACGACGCGCTGTACGACCTGATGGGGTTCGACCGCGTGGCCAAGGCGTTCGAGCGCGCCCAGCTGGAGATCGCGCCGCTGGCCTTCATGCGCGGGCGCACGCTGAACAATGCCTTCGTCATCCTCGACGAGGCGCAGAACACCACGCCCGAGCAAATGAAGATGTTCCTCACCCGCATCGGCTTCGGCAGCCGCTGCGTGGTGACGGGCGACGTGAGCCAGATCGACCTGCCCAAGAGCGCCACCAGCGGCCTGATCGACGCCGAGCGTGTGCTCAAGCGCGTCAAGGGCATCGCCTTCACCCGCTTCACCAGCGCCGACGTGGTGCGCCACCCCCTGGTGGCGCGCATCGTCGATGCCTACGACGCGCGGGGCCGTGCCGGCGCGCGCGGCGGCGATTGAGCTGCTGCGTTATTCATAGCTAATTACGCTGATAGGGCGCCGGCTACAGGCCAAAAACATTCATAAACCCCTGCCGCCATGCCGCCGCCTCCCCTGGCCCTGTCCCTGCAGTTCGCCCGCTTCGACGGCGCCGCCGCGCACCGCGCCGCCCTGCCGCGCCACCGCGTCGCGCGCTGGCTGCGTGCCGCGCTGAGCGAGGACGTGCAGGCGGCCGAGATCACGGTGCGCATCGTCGATGCCGGCGAGGGCCGCCAGCTCAACCGCGACTACCGCGGCAAGGACTACGCCACCAACGTGCTGACCTTCGACTACGCCGGCGCCCCCGAGGTCGCGGCCGACCTGGTGCTGTGCGCGCCGGTGGTGGCCCGCGAGGCCACCGAGTTGGGACGGCCCCTGGGCGCGCATTACGCGCACCTGCTGGTGCACGGCGCGCTGCACGCCCAGGGCTGGGACCACGAGACCAGCGAGGCCGACGCCGAGGCCATGGAAGCGCGCGAGGCCGCCATCCTGGCCGCGCTGGGCTTTGCCAACCCATACGGCGACGACGGATGCGGCGCGCCGTAGCGCCCTACCCGCCGCGGCGCAGGTGCGGGCACCTGTTGAACGGCGTCGAGGTGGTGCCAGTGTGGGAGTTGCCTGCGCTGGTTGCTGAATTGGGTTGACAGGCCCACGGCTCGCGCGGCCTGGATCGGGTAGGGCGGTGAGACTACGCTCACCGCCCGCCCACACCACCGTGCCGCGGTTCGCCTCGTCCAACCTGGTGGACAACGCGGTCAAGTGCGCCCAGCGGGACGACACCCAGGGCGGCCTGAGACGAGGGGCCCGGCCTGCGGCCCGGCGCGGCCGAACAGCTCTTCGAGCGCGGGCAGCGCGGCGGCCACCGGGCGCATGGCTTCGGCCTGGGGCTGTGGGTGGCGCGGCACATCGCGCGGCTGCACGGCGGCGCCTGCTTCACGCTCAGCCTGCCGGCGCAAGCGCCGCTGGAGGCCCTGGACGAGCGCGCCTTCGCCCTGACCAGCCCGGCGCCGACCGGATTTGAAAAGTTTTCCGGCCTCAGCCCGTGTAGAGCATGCGCTTTATGCTATTGAAATGAGAGCGAATTCAGCGTTCCGCCACCATCCGCAGCGGAATCGTCACCGGCCCGTCGTTGACCAGCATGACCTGCATGTCGGCGCCGAACTCGCCGGTCGCCACCCGCGGGTGCGCGGCGCGTGCCCGCGCCACGAAGTGCTCGTAGAGGCGCCGCCCCTCGTCGGGCGGCGCGGCGGCGGTGAAGCTGGGGCGGTTGCCGCCGGAGGTGTCGGCCGCCAGCGTGAACTGGCTGACGATCATCAGGTCGCCGCCCACGTCCTGCACGCTGCGGTTCATCTTGCCGGCCTCGTCGCCGAAGATGCGCAGCTTCAGCAGCTTGGCCAGCAGGCGGTCGGCCGTGGCCGCGTCGTCGCCGCGCTCGGCGCACAGCAGCACCAGCAGGCCGGCGCCGATGCGGCCCGCCGTGCGGCCCTCCACGGTGACGGCGGCTTGCGCGACGCGCTGGATCAGGGCTTGCATGTCGTCACCCTCATTCGGACTCCAGCGGCTCCACGTCCAGCGGCAGCAACTGGATGCTGGCGCGCAGGCCGGGCACGGCGTCCACCAGGGCCTGCTCCAGCTCGCCGCGCAGGGCGGCGGCGCGGCCCAGGCTCCAGCCGGCGGGCAGGTGCAGGTGCAGGCTCAGAAAGCGCCGCTGGCCGGCCCGGCGCGTCATCATGTGGTCGAAGCGCACGCGCCCTCCCGCGCCGTGCCGCTGGGCGAAGCGGGCCAGCACGGCATCGACGCGGGCCTGCACCTCGGGCTCGACCGCCGCGTCCATCAACCCCTGCGAGGAGCGCCAGACCAGCCGCCCGCCCTCGCGCACGATGTTCAGCGCCACCAGGATGGCGACCAGCGGGTCGAGCCACAGCCAGCCCGTCGCGGCCACCAGCACGAGGCCAGCGACCACGCCGACCGAGGTCCACACGTCCGTCAGCAGGTGCCGCGCGTCGCCCTCCAGCGCCATCGAGCGGTGCCGACGCGAGGCGCGCAGCATGGCCGCGGCCAGCCCCCCGTTCAGCCCCGAACTGATCATCGACAGCGCCAGGCCCCAGCCGAGCTGGTCGAGCGGCTGCGGGCGCCAGAACCTCGGCAGCGCGGCCCAGATGATGGCGGCGGCCGCAGCGATGATGAGGATGCCCTCGAAGCCGGAGGAGAAGTATTCGGCCTTGTCGTGACCGAAGGGGTGGTCCTCGTCCGCTGGCCGTGCCGCCACGGTGACCATCCACAGGCCGAAGGTGGCGCCGGCCAGATTGACCAGGGATTCCATCGCGTCCGACAGCAGGCCGACCGAGCCGGTCACCCACCAGGCCGCCGTCTTGAGCGCGATGGTGAGCAGGGCGACGCCGATGGAGACCGCCATCAGGCGGCGCGGCGTCATCCAGGCACTGGCGGGGGTCATGGCGCCCATTGTGGCGCGGCGGCGGCGCGCCCGGGCGGCATCGCGGGATTCAGCGCGAAAACAACCCGGAACCAGCGCCGGTATTGCGCCAACAACTATCAATTAAATTGCAATCGACTGGTGGCCGGCGAGGCCGCTCTCACGCCAGGGTCACGCGCGCGAACTTGCGCTTGCCCACCTGCACGACGTAGGTGCCCGCCGGCAGCTTGAGGCCCTTGTCGCCGACCACGCTGGAATCCACCCGCACGCCACCGCCGTCGATCAGGCGGTTGGCCTCGCTGGTCGAGGGCGCCAGGCCCGACAGCTTGAGCACCAGGCCGATGCCCAGCGGCGCGCCCGCCAGCGCGACCTCCGCGATCTTGTCCGGCACGCCGCCCTTGCTGCGGTGGATGAAGTCCTGCTCGGCGGCGTCGGCCGCCCGCGCGCTGTGAAAGCGCGTGGTGATCTCCTTGGCCAGCAGCACCTTGGCGTCCTTGGGGTTGCGGCCGGCGGCCACCTCGGCCTTCAGCGCCTCGATCTCGGCCAGCGAGCGGAAGGACAGCAGCATGTACCAGCGCCACATCAGCTCGTCGGAGATCGACAGTACCTTGGCGAACATGGTGTTGGCGTCCTCGCTGATGCCGATGTAGTTGTGCTTGCTCTTGGACATCTTCTCGATGCCGTCCAGGCCTTCGAGCAGCGGCATGGTCAGGATGCACTGCGGCTCCTGGCCGTACTCCTGCTGCAGGTGGCGGCCCATCAGCAGGTTGAACTTCTGGTCGGTGCCGCCCAGCTCCAGGTCGCTGCGCAGCGCCACCGAGTCGTAGCCCTGCATCAGCGGGTAGAGGAATTCGTGCACGCTGATCGACTGGCCGGCGTGGAAGCGCTTGTGGAAGTCGTCGCGCTCCATCATGCGCGCCACGGTGTAGCGGGCGGCGAGCTGGATCATGCCGCGCGCGCCCAGCGGGTCGCTCCACTCGGAGTTGTAGCGGATCTCGGTCTTGCTCTCGTCCAGCACCAGCTTGGCCTGGGCGAAGTAGGTCTCGGCGTTGGCGCGGATCTGCTCGGCCGTCAACGGCGGGCGGGTGCTGTTGCGGCCGGACGGGTCGCCGATCAGGCTGGTGAAGTCGCCGATCAGGAAAATCACCTGGTGCCCCAGGTCCTGCAGCTGGCGCATCTTGTTGAGCACCACCGTGTGACCCAGGTGGATGTCCGGCGCCGTCGGGTCCAGGCCCAGCTTGATGCGCAGCGGCTGGCCGCTGGCCTCGGCGCGCTGCAGCTTGGCCAGCCAGTCGGCCTGCGGCAGCAACTCGTCGCAGCCGCGCAGGCTGACGGCCAGGGCCTCGCGCACGCGGTCGGAAAGGGGAGCGCTGGTTACGGTGTCATCGGGCATCATGAGGCTTTGGGTTGTAGGCGCTGGCCTACGTCGGTATACTGTTCGATCAGGCCGCGATTCTAGAGGCCGGCTCTTCCCCCAGAGCGCTTTGCCGGGCAGCCCAAGGCGCCTGCCGTGTCCAGAACCCCTCTTCCTCGGAACACCCGCGCGTGAAGCAAGAACTGATTTCCACCGGCCTCGCCCTTGCAGACTTCATCCACCGCTACCCCAAGCGCATCACCGCGGTGATCGCGGCCTTCCTGCTGGGCGGCGGCGGCGGCGCTTTCGCCGTGGCCTCGCTGGCCCCCACCGCGCCGACCGACCCGCTGCGCCTGGTGTCCGAAACGGTCCAGCTGGGGCAACTGGGCACCCAGGCGGCCATTCTCGAAGCGTATTCGTTCACTCTCTATCGCAGCGAACAGACCCGGGCCGCCGACACGCCCGAGAGCTTGCTCACGCGCCTGGGCCTGGCCGACCCGGCCGCCGCCGCCTTCCTGCGCCGCGATCCTACCGTCCGGCAAGCCCTGTTCGGGCGCGCGGGCCGCACCGTCACCGCCGAGGCCAGCGACCGCCAGGAGCTGCTGGCCCTGCGCACGCGGTGGCTCGACAAGGAGGACGACGACCAGTTCAAGCGTCTCGTGGTCGAGAAGGCCGGCGACGGATTCAGCGTGCGCGTCGAGACCGCGCCCCTGGCGGCCAGCCAGCGGCTGGCCAGCGGCGTGATCCGCAGCAGCCTGTTCATCGCCACCGACGAGGCCAATCTGCCCGACAGCGTGACCACGCAGCTGACGGACATCTTCGAGTCCAGCGTGGACTTCCACCGCGGTCTGCGCCGCGACGACCGTTTCTCCATCATCTACGAAACCCTGGAGGCCGATGGCGAGCCCCTGCGCGCCGGCCGCATCCTGAGCGCCGAGATGGTCAACCGCGGCAAGACGCATCAGGCCCTCTGGTTCAGGGAGGACGGCGCCGCCAAGGGCGGCTACTACTCCTTCGACGGCCAGAGCCTGCGCAAAGCCTACCTGGTGGCGCCGATGGAAGTCTCGCGCATGACCAGCGGCTTCGGCATGCGCACCCATCCGGTGCATGGCTACCAGCGCGGCCATGCGGGCGTGGACTACGCCGCGCCCACCGGCACGCCGGTGCGCACGGTCGGCGACGGCACGGTCGAGTTCGCCGGCGTGCAGAGCGGCTACGGCAACGTCATCTACGTCAAGCACCGCAACGGCAAGGACACCACCGTCTACGGCCACCTGTCGCGCATCGACGTGAAGGCCGGCGACCACGTGGCGCAGGGCGAAAAGATCGGCGCCGTGGGCGCCACGGGCGTCGCCACCGGCCCGCACCTGCACTTCGAGTTCCGCATCGACAACGAGCCGCAGGATCCGACCGTGGTGCTGGCCGAGCAGCGCGAGTACGTGCCCGTGTCGCCCGGCGGCCGCGCGGCCTTCGCCCGTGTGGCCTCGGGCATGAAACTGCAGCTGGCCGCCGCCGGCCAGATCACGGGCGCCAGCTTCGAATGAGGCGGCGGAAGCAGCCCTGAAACGAAACGGGCGCCCGAGGGCGCCCGTTGTCATTGGAGGGTTCGCGCTTATTCGGCGGGAGAGAACGACGAGCCGCAGCCGCAGGTCGTCTGCGCGTTCGGGTTCTTGATGACGAACTGCGCGCCCTGCAGGTCTTCCTTGTAGTCGATCTCGGCGCCGACCAAATACTGGTAGCTCATGGCGTCGATCAGCAGCGACACGCCGTTCTTGGTCATGGTCGTGTCATCGTCGTTGGCGATCTCGTCGAAGGTGAAGCCATACTGGAAGCCCGAGCAGCCGCCACCCTGCACGAAGACGCGCAGCTTCAAGTCCGGGTTGCCTTCCTCGGCGATCAGGTCCGCCACCTTGGCGGCGGCACTGTCGGTGAAGACGATGGGATCGGGCATCGCGGCGGGGGTCTGGATGTCCTGGGGTACGGCGCTCATGGCGGCCTCCTGAAATCGTGGTGATTGCCAATAGTATACAGAATTACTCGGATTTCAGGGCCGGTCGGGGTCCAGCGTGGGCTCCGCCGGCTCCGCGGCCGGGGCCAAGGCCGCCTGCGGCTCCACCGGCGCCGGCGGCGGCGTGACCTGGGGCTGGAGCTGCCCGGCGATCACCGCGCCCTGCTGCATCTCCAGCGCCTTGTAGCGCACATCGCCCTGGATGCGGGCCGTGGACTGCAGCTCCAGCAGCTCGCGCGCCAACACCGGCCCGACGACCGTGCCGCCCACGACCACGTGGTCGGCGCTGATGGCGCCTTCGACGCGACCGGTGCCGGTGACCACCAGCGCGCTGGGCGAACCGGCCGCAGCGATCACGTCGCCCAGGACGGTGCCGTCAACCTGCAGGCCGTCCTGGAAAGTGCAGTCCCCCGTCACGCGCATGCCCGGCCCGATGGCGCTTCTGACCGGCGGCTGCTTCTTCATGCCCAGCATTGCGAATTCCTCCAAGTGCTTCGTTCTTTTACCACGGCCACGCGGCTGGCCACAAAAAAACCGTGCAGGCCTGAAGGACCTGCACGGCGGTGTGGTTGGCGTCCGTCGGTGACCGCGACGCCAGCGCGTGGTCAGCGCTTGCTGAACTGCTTGCGGCGGCGTGCGGAGTGCAGGCCGACCTTCTTGCGCTCGACCTCGCGCGCGTCGCGCGTGACGAAGCCCGCGGCCGACAGCGCCGGCTTGAGGTTGGCGTCGTAGTCGATCAGCGCGCGAGTGATGCCGTGGCGCACCGCGCCGGCCTGACCCGATTCGCCGCCGCCGTGCACGTTGACCTGGATGTCGAAGGACTCGACGTGGTCGGTCAGCACCAGCGGCTGCTTGCAGATCATGATCGAGGTCTGGCGGCCGAAGAATTCCTCGATGCCCTTGCCGTTGACCGTGATCTTGCCGGAGCCTTTTTTCAGAAACACGCGGGCGACGCTGGATTTGCGCCGGCCGGTGCCGTTGTTCCATTCACCAATCATCTCAAGGCTCCTTAGATTTCCAGCGCTTTGGGCTGCTGGGCGGTGTGCGGATGCTCGGCACCGCCATACACCTTGAGTTTCTTGATCATCGCGTAGCCGAGCGGGCCCTTGGGCAGCATGCCCTTGACGGCCTTCTCCAGCGCGCGGCCGGGGTGCTTGGCCTGCATGTCGCGGAAGTTGGTTTCGCGGATGCCGCCGGGATAGCCGGTGTGGCGGTAGTACTTCTTGTCGAGCTCCTTGGCACCCGTGACACGGAGCTTGGAAGCGTTGACGATGACGATGAAGTCACCGGTATCGACGTGAGGCGTGTAAATGGCTTTGTGCTTGCCGCGCAGACGGAGGGCCACTTCGCTGGCGACCCGTCCGAGCACCTTGTCGGTGGCGTCAATCACAAACCACTCGTGCGTCACGTCAGCGGGTTTGGCGCTGAACGTTTTCATGAGTTTTCCTTTGGGGAAAATGGTTTGGCGGGCCCTTTTCCACGGTCGGCCTTCCTCTGAAGGGAAGCTCTTAGGTGGCGGTTTGTGCTTTTGCCGCGGGGCCTCGAAATCGCTGCAAAGCCTGCCATTATACAAAGGCGGTAGCATCGCGCTCTATGTTCAGCTACCGCCACGCCTTCCATGCCGGCAACCATGCGGACGTGCTCAAGCACGTCACCCTGGTGGCCACCCTTCGCCACCTGATGCGCAAGGATGCGCCGCTGACGCTGATCGACACCCACGCCGGCGCGGGCGTGTACCGGCTGGACGACGGGGCGGCGCAGACCTCGGGCGAGGCCCTGGACGGGATCGCGCGGCTGCAGGCGCTGCGATCAGCGGCGATTTCAGATCAGAATCCGGCTTCAGCCAGCGCCCATTCTACGCCAATAGCTACTAATAATATAGCATCCGCGCTGACCGACTACCTCGATCTCGTGGCGAGCTTCAACGCGTCGGCCGCGCGCGGCGGCTGGCGGGTGTACCCCGGCTCGCCCTTCCTCATGCACGCGCTCATGAGCGAACCTGCCCGCGCGCCCGTGCACGACCGGCTGCGGCTGTTCGAGCTGCACCCCAGCGATGCGCCGGCGCTGGACGCCCACGTCGCGCAACTGGCCGCCGGCCGCCAGATCGCCGTGGCGCGGCAGGACGGCTTCGAGGGCCTGAAAGCCCTGCTGCCGCCCCCGGTGGCGGCGGGCGGATCGCGCCGTGCCCTGGTGCTGATCGACCCCAGCTACGAAATCAAGAGCGACTACGCCAAGGTGGCCGCGTGCATGCAGGACAGCCTGCGGCGCTTTCCCACGGGGGTGTACCTGGTCTGGTACCCCATCATCCCGCGCCCGGAGGCGCACGGCCTGCCGCGCCGCCTGAAGACACTGGCCCAGCAGACCGGCCGCGCCTGGCTGCACGCCAGCCTGCATGTCGGCGCCGCGCCAGAAGGCGGCGGCCTGTCGGCCAGCGGCATGTTCGTGTTCAACCCGCCACACACGCTGAAGCTGGCGCTGGATGCCGCACTGCCGCAGATCCTGCAGGTGTTGGGCGCCGGCCGCGGACGCGGGCAGGCCTGGAGCGTGGAAAACGGCGGCGCCAGCCCGCGCTGAGCGCAGGGCCGATACAGGGAAAACCCTTTATTCCCGAGTTAGCCGACCACTCGGTCGGTTAATTTTCTATACTGGCAGGTCTGAGGGCGGCACACGCCCGCAAGGGCTGCCAGGAGACCCACGCATGTACACGCAATCCTTTTCCGTGCCCGACGCCGCCGACGGCCCTTCCGCCGGACTGAAAGCCGTCGCCCGGCCGCCCAACGAGGCCGAGCGCGAGTTGCTGGCCCGCTTCGACACCCGCATCGACGCCGACGGCCGCATCGAGCCGCGCGACTGGATGCCCGACGCTTACCGAAAGACCCTGGTGCGCCAGATCAGCCAGCACGCGCACTCCGAGATCGTCGGCATGCTGCCCGAGGGCAACTGGATCAGCCGCGCGCCCAGCCTCAAGCGCAAGGCCATCCTGTTGGCCAAGGTGCAGGACGAGGGCGGCCACGGCCTGTACCTGTACAGCGCGGCCGAGACCCTGGGCACCAGCCGCGAGCAGATGCTCGACGCCCTGCACTCGGGCCAGGCCAAGTACAGCTCCATCTTCAACTACCCCACCCTGACCTGGGCCGACGTGGGCGTGATCGGCTGGCTGGTGGACGGCGCGGCGATCATGAACCAGATCCCCCTGTGCCGCTGCAGCTACGGCCCCTACGCCCGCGCCATGGTGCGCGTGTGCAAGGAAGAATCGTTCCACCAGCGCCAGGGCTACGAGTCGCTGCTGGTGCAGATGAAGGGCACGCCGGCCCAGCAGGGCATGGTGCAGGACGCCGTCAACCGCTGGTGGTGGAAGTGCCTGGCCATGTTCGGCCCGCCCGACGCCGACAGCCCCAACAGCCAGCAGGGCATGCGCTGGGGCATCAAGCGCTTTTCCAACGACGACCTGCGCCAGAAGTTCGTCGATGCCACCGTGCCGCAGGCCCAGGTGCTGGGCGTGACGCTGCCCGACCCCGACCTGAAGTGGAACGCCGCGCGTGGCCACCATGACTACGGCGCCATCGACTGGGACGAGTTCTGGCAAGTCGTCAATGGCCACGGCCCCTGCAACCAGGAGCGCCTGGCCACCCGCGTGAAAGCCCACGACGACGGCGCCTGGGTGCGCGAGGCCGCCGCCACCCATGCCGAGAAGCAGCGCCAGCGCGCACTGAAAGCCGCCTGACCCGAGGAGAACACCCATGACCGACACGCAACCCGCACTCAAGGACTGGCCGCTTTGGGAGGTCTTCGTGCGCAGCAAGCAGGGCCTGGAGCACAAGCACTGCGGCAGCCTGCACGCCAGCGACGCGCAGCAGGCGCTGCAGATGGCGCGCGATGTCTATACACGCCGCCAGGAAGGCGTGAGCATCTGGGTCGTGCCCTCGCACCTGATCGCCGCCAGCGACCCGGACCAGAAGGACGAATTGTTCGAGCCCGCCAGCGACAAGATCTACCGCCACCCGACGTTCTACGAGATTCCCGACGAAGTGGGGCACATGTGACCATTTTTGAACCAAATCCGGCACCAGCCCGCGCCGCGCTTTCGCCAACAGCTATTAAAATAGAAGCAATCGCACCAGCCGCGGTGGACTATCTGCTGCACCTGGCCGACAACGCCCTGGTGCTGGGCCAGCGCAACGCCGAGTGGTGCGGCCACGCGCCCATCCTCGAGGAAGACCTGGCCATGGCCAACCACAGCCTCGACCTGATCGGCCAGGCCCGCCTGCTCTACCAGCACGCCGCCGCGCTGGCCGGCGACGGCGCCACCGAGGACACGTTGGCCTACTTCCGCGACGCCACCCAATTCCGCAACTACACCTTGCTGGAGCTGCCGCACGGCCCGCCGCTGGCGCCCACCGCCACGGGCGACCGCGACTGGGCCACCACCATCGTGCGCAACTTCCTCTACAGCGCGCTGATGGTCCTGGTGTGGGACCGCCTGGCGCAATCCACCGACCCGCAACTGGCCGCCATCGCCGCCAAGAGCCTGAAGGAAGTGCGCTACCACCTGCGCCACGCGCGCGACTGGCTGGTGCGCCTGGGCGACGGCACCGCCGAATCGCACCGCCGCGCGCAGGCCGCGCTGGACCACCTGCTGCCCTTCACCGACGAGTTCTGGACCGCCAGCGCCCCCGAGGCCGAGGCCGCCGCCCGAGGCGCCGGCGCCGACGTGGCCGCGCTGCGCGACGCCTGGAACGCCCTGGTGGACGAGGCCCTGCGCGAGGCCACGCTGCGCCGCCCCGCCGCCGTGAACGGCTACGTCACCCAGGGCAAGGAGGGCCTGCACTCCGAACACCTGAGCTATCTGCTGGGCGAGATGCAGAGCCTGGCCCGCGCCCACCCCGACGCGACTTGGTGAGCCGGCCATGCCCACCACCGCCGCCCCCGTCGATGCCGGCAGGCTGGACGCCACCGAGGAAGCGCGCCTATGGCAGGCGCTCGGCGAGCTGACCGACCCCGAAATCCCCGTCGTCACCCTGCGCGAGATGGGCATCGTGCGCGCCCTGCGGCGCGCCGCCGACGGCCAGGTGGAGGTCGTCATCACCCCCACCTACAGCGGCTGCCCGGCGATGGACCAGATCGCGGACGACATCGCCGCCCTGCTGGCCCGCGAAGGCGTGCCCGGCCGCGTCGTCACCCAGCTCGCGCCCGCCTGGACCACCGACTGGATGACGCCCGCCGCGCACGAGAAGCTGCGCGCCTACGGCATCGCGCCGCCGCGCCGCGGGGCCACCGGCGTGACGGTGTCCACTGTCCGGTTTACTCCCAAATCAGGAGCTACTGGCGCTTCATCCATGCGGTCCAAGGGCCAATTTGATTCACAATCCGGCATCCCCTGCCCCCAATGCGGCTCGGTGAACACCACCGAGACCTCGCCCTTCGGCTCCACCGCCTGCAAGGCGCTCTACCGCTGCCTGGACTGCCTGGAGCCGTTCGACTACTTCAAACCCCTGTAGAGGCCGCGCGCATGTCGTCCCCCCGCTTCCACGAACTCACCGTCGCGCGCGTCAGCCCCGAGGCCGCCGGCGCCGTCGCCATCACCTTCGCCGTGCCCGGCGAGCTGCGCGAGCGCTTCAGCTTCGAGCCCGGCCAGTTCCTCACCCTGCGCGGCACCATCGACGGCGAGGACGTGCGCCGCAGCTACTCCATCTGCAGCACCCGCAGCCGCTACGCCCGGCACGGCGAGCTCGAGGTCGGCATCCGCCCCATGGACGGCGGCCAGTTCTCCAACTGGGCCGCCACCCGGATCAAGGCGGGCGACACGCTGGCCGTGATGCCGCCCGACGGCCGCTTCACCATCCGCAAGCCGCGCGCGCTGCACCGCGTGGGCTTTGCCGCCGGCTCGGGCATCACGCCCATCCTCAGCATCATCGCCACCACGCTGGAGGAGCGCCCCGCCGCCAAGTTCACCCTGGTGTACGGCAACCGGCGCATGGGCAGCGTGATGTTCAACGAGGCGCTGCAAGACCTGAAGGACAAGTACCGGCACCGCCTCACCCTCATCCACGTGCTGTCGCGCCAGGCGCAGGAAGTGCCCCTGCTCGAAGGCCGCATCGACGGCGCCAAGGTGCGCCAGCTCCTGAACACCCTGCTGCCCGCCGCCAGCATGGACGAGGTGTTCATCTGCGGCCCCGAGGCCATGATCGACGCCACCGAGGCCGCCCTGGCGGCCGCCGGCGTGCCGCGCGAGCGCATCCACACCGAGCGCTTCACCTCACCCCGCCTGGACGGCCTGAGCCCGGAGGCGCGCCGCGCCGCCGTCGCCCAGCCCGACTCCGAGGCCCCGGTCGGCCAGGTGCGGCTGACGGTGGTCGTCGACGGCAAGCCGCACGAGATGAGCATGGGGCGCGAGCAGCACGTGCTGGACGTGGCGCTCAGCGCCGGGCTGGACCTGCCCTACTCCTGCAAGGCCGGTGTGTGCTGCACCTGCCGCGCCAAGGTGCTGGAGGGCGAGGTCACGATGGACAAGAACTACACACTGGAGCAGGACGAGATGGCGCACGGCTTCGTGCTGAGCTGCCAGGCGCGGCCGACCACCGACCGGCTGACGGTGAGCTACGACGAGCGCTGAGCCGTTCGCGTCCCCGAAAACAAGGGCGCCGAGGCGCCCCCTGTCATTCAGGGCGCGAAGCG
Source organism: Ottowia sp. (assembly GCF_016703145.1). Taxonomy (GTDB): domain Bacteria; phylum Pseudomonadota; class Gammaproteobacteria; order Burkholderiales; family Burkholderiaceae_C; genus Ottowia. The sequence continues at coordinate 51,328 of NZ_JADJCO010000004.1, forward strand.
CGACCCGCTAGTACGCCGGCACGGAGATATCGGAACGAAATGAAACCGATGGATTTGCGTTCAGGGCAAGGCGAAAACCGCAGCGATACCGGGCGGTATCGCGAGGATTTGCAACGCCGCCCTGGGCGCAAAGACGCGGCTTCATGTTTCGATATCTCCGTGTCGGCGCACTAGGGATTGGCGCCCGTCTCCGCGCTGGCGATCATGTTCTGGCCCGCGCGGGCGGGCAGCACTTCGCGCAGCACCACGGCGTCGTGGCCGCGCGTCTTCATGCCCAGCGCGTGGGCGGCGGCCTTGCTCAGGTCGATCACACGCCCGCGCGCATAGGGGCCACGGTCGTTGATGCGCACCACGACCTCCTTGCCAGTGCGCGGGTTGTGCACCAGCACGCGGGTGCCGAAGGGCAGGGTCTTGTGGGCCGCGGTCATCTCGCCCATGTTGAATTTCTCGCCGTTGGCGGTGGTGCGGCCGTGAAAGCCGGGGCCGTACCACGAGGCGACACCGCGCTGCAGATCCTTGCCGCCGCGCAGCAGGCTGGTGCCGCCCTCGGGCAGCGACGGCGCCGGCCGGGCCGACTCGCGCGCGGGGTCGTCGTCTGCGCTGCCCATCCGCACGCGGGGCTTGAACCCGGTGTAATTGGGGCAGCGCATGTCGTGCACGGCCTTGGCTGAAGAGCAAGGCTCGGACAAAGACGCAGCAGAAGAAGCGTTCCAACCCACCGTCTGGGCCGCCAAAGGCCCGGCTGCCAGCCACAACGCGCCGATCCACAGGAGACGGGCTGCTGGCGAAGGGTGTGCACTTCCGGAAACCGGCGCGCCCGCAAGCGGGGCGCCGGGAGAGGTGTCCCGTAACATGCGGCGGATTCTAGCGGTGGATGCGCCCGAAAAGCCGAAACCAGTGGTTTCTTAGATGAAAAACTCTAGAAACCCCGGCATCGATTAACCCATTGGTTATATCGAATCGGGCGCCGGCGCCCCCAGCCGGCGGCAGATGGCCAGGGTGCCGGCCGACTGATTGAGTGTGTAGAAGTGCAGGCCGGGCGCGCCGCCCTCGCGCAGCCGCTGGCACAGCGCGGCCACGACGTCGGCGCCAAAGTCCTTGATCGACGCCGCGTCGTCGCCGAAGCTCTGCAGCCGCAGGCGGATCCAGCGCGGCACCTCGGCGCCGCAGTTGTCGGCGAAGCGCAGCAGGCCGGTGCTGTTGGTGATGGGCATGATGCCGGGCACGATGGGCACCTGGATCCCTGCGGCGCGCGCATCCTGAACGAAGCGGAAGTACGCGTCGGCGTTGAAGAACATCTGCGTCACGGCCACATCGGCGCCGGCGCGCACCTTGGTGGCGAAGGCGGCCAGGTCGGCCTGGGGGCTGCGCGCCTGCGGGTGCGCCTCGGGATAGCAGGCCACGTAGAGGCGGAAACGGTCGCCGGTCTCGGCCCGGATGAACTCGATCAGGTCGCTGGCGTACTGGAACTCGCCGCCGGCGCCGTAGCCACTGGGCAGATCGCCTCGCAGCGCCACCAGGCGCCGGACCCCCAGGGCCGCCAGTTCGGCCAGTTGCGTGCGCACGGTCTGGCGGGTGGCGCCGACACACGAGAAGTGGCTGGCGGTGTCCATGCCCTCGCCCAGCATCTCGGACACGGCGGCGAAGGTGCCGGCCTGGGTGGAGCCGCCGGCGCCGTAGGTCATGGAACAGAACTCGGGCTGGAGAGCGTAGAGCTTCTGGCGCACGGCGCGCAGTTTGACGACACCCTCGGGCGTCTTGGGCGGGAAGAATTCGAAGCTGAGAGGCAGATTCATGGTGAAGCCAGCAAAGGAAGCGGTGCGCGGGCTCAGGCGGCCCGGGCGTGGATGAAGAATTCGCGGTTGCCGTCGCCGCCGGCGATGGGGCTGTCGAACCAACCGTGCACGGCCAGGCCCTGGCCGGCGCAGGCGTTGCGCAGGCGCTGCTCCACCTGCGCATGCAGCGCCGGGTCGCGCACCAGGCCGCCCTTGCCGATCTGCGCCGGCTGCAACTCGAACTGCGGCTTGGCGAGCATCAGCAGGTCGCCGCCCGGCGCCAGCAGCGGCACCAGCGCAGGCAACACCAGCGTGAGCGAGATGAAGGACAGGTCGCCGACGATCAGGTCGAAATTGAAGTCTTTTTGACCTTCAGCCCACACTGGATAAGCGCCAGGAGCTATCAAATCAGAAGCACTCAGATAGCGGGCGTTGACCCCTTCGAGGCACCGCACCCGCGGATGCAGGCGCAGCGCGGGATGCAGTTGCCCGCGCCCCACGTCCACCCCCACCACGCCCGCCGCGCCGTGCTTCAGCAGGCAGTCGGTGAAGCCGCCGGTGGACTGGCCCACGTCCAGGCACCAGCGTCCGGCCACCGGCACGCCGGCCGCGGCCAGGGCGCCGGCCAGCTTGAGGCCGCCGCGCGAGACGTAGGCAGCCTCGGACGGGTCCGCCAGCTCCACCTCGGCGTGGGGGGGCAGGTCGTCGCTCTTGGCCAGCGGCCGCCAGCCGCTGGCGCTGCGCCAGCGCGCACCGGCGGCGATCAGGCGCTGCGCCTGGCTGCGGCTGGCGGCCAGGCCGCGCTCGACGAGAAACTGATCGGCTCGCATCCGGGAACGTTCGTCAAAACGCTCGACGCTAGACGTCAGTAGCGGTAGGTGTCGGGCTTGAACGGCCCCGCCTTGGGCACGCCGATGTACCGGGCCTGCGCGGAGGTCAGCTCGGTCAGGCTGGCGTTGAGCTTGGCCAGTTGCAGGCGCGCCACCTTCTCGTCCAGGTGCTTGGGCAGCACGTAGACTTGGCCGGGCTGGTAGTCCTGGCTGCGGGTGAACAGCTCGATCTGCGCGATGGTCTGGTTGGCGAAGCTGGACGACATCACATAGCTGGGGTGGCCGGTGGCGCAGCCCAGGTTCACCAGGCGGCCCTTGGCCAGCAGGATGATGCGCTTGCCGCCCTTGAAGATCACGTGGTCCACCTGCGGCTTGATCTCTTCCCAGCGGCACTTGGCCTCCAGGGTGGCGACGTCGATCTCGTTGTCGAAGTGGCCGATGTTGCAGACGATGGCCTGGTCCTTCATGGCCTTCATGTGCTTGTAGGTGATGACGTCGCGGTTGCCAGTGGCGGTGACGAAGATGTCGGCCAGCGGCGCGGCCTCGTCCATGGTGACCACGCGGTAGCCCTCCATGGCGGCCTGCAGCGCGCAGATGGGGTCGATCTCGGTCACCCACACCTGGGCGCTGAGCGCGCGCAGCGCCTGGGCCGAGCCCTTGCCCACGTCGCCATAGCCGGCCACCACGGCCACCTTGCCGGCCACCATCACGTCGGTGGCGCGCTTGATGCCATCCACCAGCGACTCGCGGCAGCCGTACAGGTTGTCGAACTTGGATTTGGTGACCGAGTCGTTGACGTTGATGGCGCGGAACTTGAGCTGCCCCTTGGCCGACATCTCCTTGAGGCGGTGCACGCCGGTGGTGGTCTCCTCGGTCACGCCGACGATGTGGACATTCTTGCGGCTGTACCAGTGGGCGTCCTGCTTCAGCCGGGCCTGGATGGCGGCGAACAGCACGCGTTCTTCCTCGCTCTTGGGGTGGGCCAGCACCTTGCGGTCGGTCTCGGCCTGCTCGCCCAGGTGCATCAGCAGCGTGGCGTCGCCGCCGTCGTCCAGGATCATGTTGGGGCCTTCCTGCGCGCTGCCGGGCTGGCCGAACTCGAAGATGCGGTGCGTGTAGTCCCAGTAGTCCTTGAGCGACTCGCCCTTGACGGCGAACACCGGCGTGCCGGCGGCGGCGATCGCGGCGGCCGCGTGGTCCTGCGTGCTGAAGATGTTGCACGACGACCAGCGCACCTGCGCTCCAAGGGCCTGCAGCGTCTCGATCAGCACGGCGGTCTGGATCGTCATGTGCAGGCTGCCGGCGATGCGCGCGCCCTTCAGCGGCTGGGCCTTGGCAAATTCGGCGCGGATCGCCATCAGGCCGGGCATCTCGGTCTCGGCGACCTGGATTTCCTTGCGGCCCCAGTCGGCGAGGGACAGGTCGGCAATGGCCGATTCAACGGCAGGCTTGAGAACAGCGCTCATGGTTTTCTCCAATAACGGACGGCTGAAAAACCACGCTTTGGAGGGAGCCACTCACCGCACAAGAAGCGTGGGCGAGCGTCGTTGCTGTGAAAGGTATCCGAGCCTCGCGCCCCGCTGGCTGGGGGTGCTGCAACGCTCCTCGGACGGGGCGTATTATATCGGCCCGCCCGGTTTGGCAAGCGTTGCCAAGGCGCCATAAAATCAGCCGCATGGGTACCGTGACCATGAACATCTCGCTGACCGACGAGTTGAAGGCCTTCGTCGATGCGCGCGTGAAGACGCGCGGCTACAGCAGCACCAGCGAATACATGCGCGAACTGGTGCGGCGCGACGAAGAGCGCGCCGCCGAGGAGCGCTTCGTGGCGCTGATCCACGAGGGACTGAATTCGCCCATCGGTCGCCCGTGGGAAGAGCACCGCGCTGAGTTGCGCGCTCGCATCGAGGCCGCCCGCGCCGCTCAATCCAAACCCACGTGAAGCCCGTCCAGCCCCGCGCCGCAGCGGAAAGTGACATTGGCGATGCCTTCGGGCACTACTGGGCGCAAAGTGGCCCGCCACTGGCGGAGCGATTCCTGAACGCCTACGACACCGCCCTGGCCCACATCGCCCAGCATCCCGGCACCGGCTCGCCGCGCCACGCAGGTGCCACCCGCATCAAGGGCCTGCGCTTCTGGACCTTGACCCATTTTCCGTTCGCCGTTTTCTACGTGGAGCACGCGGACCGCATCGACGTGCTGCGCGTGCTGCACCAGGCGTCCGACCTGCCCCATCATCTGACCTGATCTTTTTTCTTGAGCCTTCCGTGTCCCACGCCTCCGAAACCCGCCGCCGCCGCACCTTCGCCATCTCTCCCACCCCAAGGCCCGCCTCTGAGTCAGGCGGGGTCAAGCCGCGACACGGCTGACCCCTTTACGTGGTTTGCGCGAGGAAAGAGGCCTGCCGGGCATGGTCAAGTCCTGTCAGGGTGAGACAGGTCGAGACAACGGGTTCAATTGCGATTGATGCGGCCGGTGCGCCAGCCGCGCGTAATCACGCAGCCATCAAGCAAGCTCTCGACCTTGTAGGCGCGAAAATAACGCTTGAACAGCGTGACCGGCTGGTGCCCGAATGTTGATTCATCAGCACAACTGAGCCAGTGATCACGTCGAATACTGAGCCACTGGTTTGATGGATGTTCTGGCTACTCGGTTGTGGATAAGTCTATCGGGTCTGCTGTTTTTCGATCTCCTTTCTGAGCTTTGCTGCGTTGCTTTGGTGGTGCCGCGCCAGCGGCACTGGAATGCTTGAAGCGCCAGCTCTCATTGCCCGTCTCCACGATGTGGCAGTGGTGCGTGAGGCGGTCGAGCAATGCGGTGGTCATCTTGGCGTCGCCCAAGACGCTGCTCCATTCCGAGAAGGTCAGGTTTGTTGTGATCACCACGCTCGTTCTCTCGTAGAGCTTGGAGAGCAGGTGGAACAGCATGGCGCCGCCCGACTGCGTGAACGGCAGGTAGCCCAGTTCATCCAGGATCACCAGATCGACGTACATCAACCGGTGTGCCAACTGCCCGGCCTTGTTTTGCGCCTTCTCCAGCTCCAGGGCGTTGACCAGCTCCACCGTGGAGAAGAAGCGCACCCGCTTGCCATGCAGGCGGATGGCCTCGATCCCCAGGCTGGTGGCCAGGTGGGTCTTGCCTGTGCCGGGGCCACCCACCAGCACCACGTTGTGGGCCGAGTCCACGAAGCCAAGGGTGTGCAGTTGGCGCACCAGCGCCTCATCGATGGGCGTATGGGCGAAGTCAAAGCCGGCGAGATCGCGGTGCGATGGGAACCGCGCCACGCGCATCTGGTAGGCCATGGAGCGTACCTCGCGCTGCGCGGTCTCGGCCTTGATGAGCTGGTGCAGCACAGCCTCGTGATCCAGCGACTTCATGCGGGCGGTGCCCAGCACCTCCGGCCATGCACTGGCCATGCCGTGTAAGCCCAGCGCCTTGAAGGCATCCATGAGGTCATGCATGGTCGGACTCCGGTGAGGCCTCGTGAGGCTGGACGTTGCGCAGTGCGTCGTAGCGCTGCAGGTTGGCCAGTGGCGGCGTGTTGAGGGTGAGCATCGTGGCCACCGGCGGCTCGGGCACACGCTGCTCCTGCAAGCGAGAGAGCACGTTGAGCACGTGCTCGGCACTCACCCGCCCGGACTGCAGCGCCAGCTCCGCCACCAGCACGGCCTCCAGCCCGTGCAGGCTCACCCCCATGAGCACCTGCGCCATCACCCTGTCGCCCCCGCTGTGGCGCAGCAACTGGCGCTGCAGTTCCTGTAGGGGTTCGGGCATGGTCTTGAAGGGCGCACCATTGCGCAGCGCACCGGGCTTTCGCTCGATCAGCGCGATGTAATGCATCCAGTCGTAGATCGTCTGATCCCGCTCGAAGCTGCGCTCCAGCCGCACCTGCCGCCCATCGGGACCGACCACCAGCAGGCTATCGGCATAGGCCCGCAGACTGACCACCGCGTGGATCCACTCGCATGGCACGCTGTAGCGGTTGCGCTGGAAGTGGATCAGCGAAGTGGCAGAGACCCGCACCGGCTGCTCCACATAGCCGTCAAACGCACGGGGATTGGGCATGAGGCGAACACGTTCGTCCTGCCAGACGTCGGCCACCGTGAGGTGCCCCCACTCTGGGTGACTCATCTCGCCCCAGACCCTCACACAGGCTTGCTCCAGCCAGTTGTTGAGCTCGTCAAGCGATCCCCAGCGCCGCTCACTGGCCTCGCGCCAGATGTCCTTGCGTCGATCCTGAACGTTCTTCTCGACGACTCCCTTCTCCCAGCCGGCGGCCCGGTTGCAGAACTCCGGCTCGAACAGGTAGTGCCCGGTCATGGCCTCGAAGCGTGCATTGACGCTGCGCTGCTTGCCTTGGCCGACCTTGTCTACCGCGGTCTTCATGTTGTCGTAGATGCCCCGCCGGGGCACGCCACCGAAGAGGGCGAACGCCCGTGCGTGCGCGTCGAACAGCATCTCGTGCGCCTGGCTGTAGTACGCCACCAGGCAGAAGGCGCGACTGGCCGCCAGCTTGGTGTGTGCCACCTCCAGGCGGCGGCGCAGTCCCCCGATGAACAGGTACTCGCAGCTCCAGTCGAACTGGAACGCCTCGCCCAACTCGAAGCTCAGCGGCACAAACCCTGCGCCGCGTGCCGCGTTGCCTTGCTCTTGCTGCCAGCGCTGGGCAAAGGCGTACACCGGCCCCCGGCTGCCGCTGTAGCCCTGCGCCCGCAGCGCTTCAAACATCGCCTTGATCCCGCGCCGATCGCGTTTGCTGCGATGGCTATCGGCCTTGAGCCACTGGCTCAACTGCTCCTTGTACGGATCCAGGATGCTGGGGCCCGAGACCCGCTGCGGGTATCGGGGCTCGACCATCTGCCCATCCTTGAGCCACTTGGTGGCTGTGTTGCGCGAGATGCCCAGCCTGCGGCTGGCCTCGCGCACCGACACGTCCTGCCTCAGCACGAGGCGGCGCAACTTGCTCAATGTGCTCACGTTGATCACTCCTGCTCCCCCGTGCTGAAAAACTCAGCACGATAGAGCTGCAACGTGGCTCAGATTTCAACGTGAACGCGTCTCGAAATGGCCCAGCTTTGGAAATGAATCAACACATCGGCAATCATGGCGAGTGCTGCCCGCATCTCGACCGCGTGTGCCGCGAAGTGTCCGGGCGCGCAGGCAACGAGTGCCGCGGGCAAGCGCATGAGGCGCAGGCCGTCCACAACCTGGATGTCTTGCGGAGCAGGTACTTCAAGGCGCAGGTCGAATATCGACGTGTCGTGCAGTAGGCCGGTTGGCTTGTTGCCACCGCGTGCCGCGCGCACGAGAAGCTGACGGGGGACGTTCCAGTTACCGGTATGCAGAGCAATGGAATACTCTGCCCCGAGACACCAGTCCTCTCCGAATCGCTCCGTCAGATACGCTGCACAGAAGGGCCAGAACGAGGCATACCAGTCCGTGCTCTCCCCTGCCGGGCCGTCGGGCCGGACCGGGATGTACCAGCCCTTCATCACTTCACGGATAAAGCCATTCTTGAGCAGGCGCTCACGATGGACACGCGTAAGGTCGGACGCCCGAATGGCGACTGCCTTCGCGTCCTGAAGAGCTTTCAAGGCGGCGAGGGACTGGGCGAGCTTGTCTGCGGGCGTTGCCATTTTTAGGGAATTCTGCCTTGCGATACTTAGGTTTTATTGTTGTACGAGTTTTAGGGTTTGATGTCAAGCCGTTCTTAGGTTATTATGCAAACTCGCTCAGAGGAGCGGCTTTGGAAACGCGTGCATATTTGTGTACATAGGACAAGAAAGTGATCAATGGCTAACGCTCTATTCACTGATGAAGTCAGGCGTAGAAGGACGTTTGCCATCATTTCCCACCCCGACGCCGGTAAGACGACGCTGACCGAAAAGCTGCTGCTGTTCTCCGGCGCCATCCAGATCGCCGGCGCCGTCAAGGGCCGCAAGGCCAGCCGCCATGCCACCAGCGACTGGATGGAGATCGAAAAGCAGCGCGGCATCTCGGTGGCCTCCAGCGTGATGCAGATGAGCTACCGCGACCACGTCATCAACCTGCTCGACACGCCCGGCCACAAGGACTTCTCCGAGGACACCTACCGCGTGCTCACCGCCGTCGATTCGGCGCTGATGGTGATCGACGCCGCCAACGGCGTGGAGGCGCAGACGCGCCGCCTGATCGAGGTCTGCCGCCAGCGCGATACACCCATCATCACCTTCGTCAACAAGATGGACCGCGAGGTGCGCGACCCGCTGGACATCCTCGACGAGGTGGAGCGCGAGCTGGGAATGCCCTGCTGCCCCATCACCTGGCCGGTGGGCCAGGGCAAGAGCTTTGGCGGCATCATCGACTTGCGCACCCAAAGCATGACGGTGTTCGCGCCCGGCAGCGACAAGCGCCCGCAGGACTTCGAGACCATCCCGCTCACCGAGACCGACAAGCTGCGCAAGCGCTTCGGCGCCGCGTTCGACCACGCGATGGAAAGCATGGAACTGGCCGTGGGCGCCTCCACCGCGTGGGATCACGACGCGTTTCTGGCCGCCAGGCTGACCCCCGTGTTCTTCGGCTCGGGCGTCAACAACTTCGGCGTGATGGAGGTGCTGAACGCCGTGGTGGACATGTCGCCCCCGCCCGGCCCGCGCGTGGCCTGGACCGAAGTCAACCGCCAACGCGAGGAAGTCACCGTCCGGCCCGACGACCCGGGCTTTGCCGGCGTGGTCTTCAAGGTGCAGGCCAACATGGACGCCAACCACCGCGACCGCATCGCCTTCGTGCGCGTGGCCTCGGGCAAGTACACGCCGGGCATGAAGATGCGCGTGCAGCGCACCGGCAAAGAGCTGCGCCCCACCAGCGTCGTCACTTTCATGAGCCAGCGCCGCGAGGCCGTCGATGAGGCCTATGCCGGCGACATCATCGGCTTTACCACCCACGGCGGCGTGCAGCTGGGCGACAGCATCACCGACGGGCCCAGCCTGCAATTCACCGGCCTGCCCTTCTTTGCGCCCGAGATGTTCATGACCGTGGTACTGAAGAACCCCCTGCGCACCAAGCAGCTGCAGCAAGGTTTGATGCAGCTGGGCGAAGAAGGTGCGATCCAGGTCTTCAAGCCCGACGCCGGCGGCAACATGCTGCTGGGCGCCGTGGGCCAATTGCAGTTCGAGGTGGTGCAGCACCGCCTGAAGACCGAATACGACTGCGACGTGCGCCTGGAGGGCTGCCCCTACACCGGCGCGCGCTGGATCACGGCCGATACCCCCGCCGAGCTGAGCGCCTTCGAGAACGCCTACCCCCTGCGCATGGCCCACGACGCCGCGGATGCATTGGCCTACCTGTGCACCAGCCCGTACGACGTGCGCCTGGCGCAGGAACGATTCCCCAAGATCCACTTCCACCGCTGCGCGAGCATGCGGGATGGAATTGCAAGCTAGCTGAACATGGCGAATGCGGCTCTCTCGATCGGCAGCATGGCAACAACTTCGATGCGATCCGCATGATGGCAGCGTTGACGGTGCTCTACAGCCACCACTTCGCACTGACGAGTCAGGCCGAACCTTCGTTCTTGGGTCTGTATAGCTGGGGTGGAGCGGCAGTCATCGTATTTTTTGTCATCAGCGGATATCTGGTGACAAGCAGCTGGTACAACGATCCAAATGTTTTGCGCTTTAGCCTGCGTCGGTTCCTGAGAATCTGGCCGGCTCTCACGGTCGTGGTCATCTGTACCGCCTACGTTCTGGGCGCCTACGTGACCACGCTGCCATTGCACACTTACTGGACTCACGGGGCCACTGCCGCCTACCTGCGCACGCTCGCCATGCAGGTTCACTTCGTGTTGCCGGGAGTGTTTGAGGAAAACCCTTATGCACGTGGCGTCAATGGCTCGTTGTGGACGATCCCCTGGAAGTTCGCTGCTACGTGGTCTGGCGGTTGGGCCGGTTTGCCCAGGCGTGATGCGTGTGCGATTCCAGTGGCTATGCTTCGTGGCGCTAGGTGCAATCTGGTTCTTGTCCAAAACCAGCCGACGTCTCGGAACCAGTTCACTAGGCAGTCTGAGCTGAGCGCATTTTCCTCGCTGGATCAGCCCTTTTTGCTCAAAGCCCACCACCGGGAGCGACGCCCGTCCGCTTGGATACTGGCCGCAAGCATCGGGGCGGCACACCTGGTCGGCTGGTTGGCACACCGCCGTACTGATCGTCCTGCCGCTCGTGCTGGTCTACGTCGGAACGCGTGCCACTCCGGTGTTGCGGCGCGCCGGACGCTGGGGCGACCCGTCATATGGCACCTACCTGATTGCGTTTCCAGTTCAGCAGACCGTGATCCTTTTCGGTTGGCCGCACCTGGGCTTTGTTGGCGTTGGCTATTTCGACCCAGGAATCGTGTTGGTACTGGCCACTGCCTCATGGCACGGCATTGAAAAGCAGGCGCTGAAACTCAAACCCCGGAAGCGATGAACACCGCTCAACACCGCGATTCACGCCTACCACCCGGCTTGCTGTTCTGTGCACTTGCACTGATCTATAGCCTATGGTTGGTAGCATGCTGGCCTGGAATCCTGGGCCAAGACAGCTTGGCGATCATTCTCGAAGTCGAATCCAATCGCGACTTCCAATCAAACAAGCCGCCACTCTGGTATCTCTTTAACCTCGCGCTCATGGTCCTTGGCGCTAGGAAATCCCGATCGCTTGTCAAATGTTGATTTGCACACTGGTGTGCACCCGCATCTTGAGTTTGATGTGGACAAATCAGCTTTTACAAGAGCTTGCCGGCCTGCAGTTGGGGTGGCACTGGCACCCAGCGTGCTGTACTATGCGAGCAGCCTGTATTCTGACGGTATTTACGCTATCGCGTTGGCTGGAATGCTATTTGAAGTGTGGCGCTGCTGGCGCCAGCGTCGGCTCGATATGACCGCATGCTGGATGCTGACAATTACCGTGCCATTCGCACTTTTCTCTCGCCCCAATGGAATTCTGAATGTCATTGCCATTCTTGCTCTCGCGATTGCACTGCCCCGGGTGCATCGGTGGCGACTTGCTGCAGTGGTCGTGCCGTGGTGCGTATTGGCAGCATTCGCACACTTTGAATTCAAGCAACGCAATCCAATTGGCTCCATCTTTCCATTGGCACTATACGAAACCGTCGGATTTCTGGAACGCCGACCCATGGGCCTGTGGGAGCGCGGTGAGCCCAGAGTTACCGCAGCAACCGTTGACGCGTTGACGTCATCGGGCAACAGTCTAGAGAAAATTCTTCAATTTCATGACCACTACTATTGGGATCCGCTCATTTTTTTTCCTCAAGGGCCTGCATTGCTAGGCCTGTCCAAGGACGCCAAAAACACTATTTTGCGCGAATTTTTTACATATAATCTTTGGCACAATTTCCCTGCGTTTGCAGCGAGCCGCATCAACATTTTTCTTTATTCGTCCTTAGCGGACGGCGGATTCGCAGGGTCAACAAACGCGGAGCACATCCTGCCCCAGACTCACTCAAATTCTGAAATCCGGTTTCGTCACGGCGTCATTCACCGTTGGCAGGTGGATTGGCTGGACTTCACGTTCAAATATCGTGCGATACTGTGGACACCGTGGGCCGGCCTGATACTGATGATGTTGGCAGGCGCACGCACATGGCGGTGCCGCGACCGTCCTGGCATGCTCGTTTGCGCGATATTTTGGTTTCAACTTTTTGCCGTCTTCACGCTCTCGATCGCGGGGGAATATCGCTATTTGTTGGCGTTTTTCGTCGCACCTTTGGTGTTGCTTCCAATATTCGCCGCATCTGATTCTTCATCGTCCAATGTCTAGTCTCGTCATTGCTCTAACGCTCGTGTGTGTGCTGGCCATCAGTACCGGGCAACTGATGTTCAAAAAGGCCGCGCAAGCGATGCCTGACGTGCTGTCGCTCTCAGCCCTGCTGCACAACGGCTGGCTGATCGCCTCGCTCGTGCTCTACGGCGTCACCACCCTCGGCTGGGTCTGGATCCTCCGTCACGCGCCGCTGCATTTGGCTTACCCTTTCATGGGCTTGGCCTTTTTGATCGTGCCGACACTGGCCTGGGCCTTCCTCGGCGAGCCGCTGGGCTGGCGCACGCTGGCCGGCGGCGCGCTGATCATGGCCGGCGTCACACTGGCCTCGACCACGACGTGATGGCCATGCGCATCGCCGTCGCCATCCCCTGCTACAAGGTTACGCGGCACGTGCTGGGCGTGATCGCCGCCATCGGGCCCGCAGTCGAGCGGATCTACGCGGTGGACGACGCCTGCCCCGATGGCAGTGGCAAGTTCATCGAAGAGTACAACCACGATGAGCGCGTGCGCGTGCTCTACCACCCCAAGAACCGCGGCGTGGGCGGTGCCGTAGTCACGGCCTACCAGGCGGCGCTGGCCGACGACATGGACATCGTGGTCAAGATCGACGGCGACGGACAGATGAACCCGGCGCTGATCCCCCACTTCGTGCGCGCCATCGTCCAAGGCAAGGCCGACTACACCAAGGGCAACCGCTTTTTCCGGCCCGAGTCGCTCAAAGGCATGCCGCCGATCCGTCTGTTCGGCAATGCGGCGCTATCCTTCATCAACAAGCTCAGCACCGGCTACTGGCCGATCATGGACCCGACCAACGGCTACACCGCCATCCACACGGCGGTGCTGCGCGAGCTGCCGCTGGACAAACTGGAGCGCCGCTACTTCTTCGAGAGCGACATGCTCTACCACCTGAGCATCATCCGCGCGGTGGTGCACGACGTGCCGATGGACGCGGTGTACGCCGACGAGGAGTCGAACCTGAAGGTCTCGCGCGTGCTGCCGGAGTTCATGCTCAAGCACGTGCAGCGCTTCTTCAAGCGCTACGTCTACGTGTACCTGGTGCGCGATTTCAATCTGGGCAGCCTCTACAGCCTGTTCGGGGCGCTGCTGAGTACGGCGAGCCCGGTGTTTGGCGCGGTGCAGTGGGCGCACAGCGCGGCCACTGGGCAGCCCGCCTCCAGCGGCACGGTGATGCTGGCGGCGCTGCCGCTGCTGATCGGCATCCAGTGCCTCATCGCCTTTCTGCACCACGACGTGAGCAGCGTGCCCACGGAGCCGCTGGCGGGCGATCTGGATGCGCGGTGAACAGCAGTTTCAGCAGTCTCACCCCGAATGCCTAGCGTGATTCATGTCGTTTGCATGCTGATCCGCAACGGCCGCCATGACGACTGAGACACTGCCTGGTCACCAACTGGCGCGACGACGGCTGACGCTGGCCGCGGCGATGCTGTTCTTCAGCGCAATGTTTTGCGGTGCGCTGATCAGCATGGCCCATTTCCATACTGGCGTACTGCAATGGGACGGCTGGGAAGGGCGGGCTGGTTCTATGTCAGGACGGCCAGCGAAGGCTGGGCGCCATGGTGGGAGCAAGGCAACGAACACCGCTTTCTGCTCTCGCGCATCCTGTTCTGGGTGGAATTTCACTTCTTCGGCGACCTGAAGTTTCTGCTGGCCATGAACGTGGTGCTGCTGCTTGCGATCAGCGGTGTGTTCTCCCTGCTGATACGCCGCTCCGGGATGGCGCAAGAAGGCGCGGTCTCCCCAGGGGCCCTGACGCTGTTCATCGCGGGTGCGGCTTTTTCATGGATGCAGCAGGAAAACCTGCGATGGGAGGTTGCAAGCCAGATCTACCTGGCGCACCTTTTGCCGCTGCTGGCGTTTTACTGGATGGCACGGTACTGCCAAACCGGCCGCGGTGGCTTTTTCAAGGCCGCGCTGGTCGGCGGCTTCCTTTCGATAGCGACCATGGCCAACGGGGTGGCCACTCTCCCGATGCTGGTCCTGTGGGCCCTGCTGTACCGGCTGCCGGCACGACAAATCCTGCTCACAGGCTTCGTTTCAGCGCTGGCCATCTGGGCATATTTCCATGGCTACACGAGCCCGCATTGGGCGCGCAGTCCACCTGGCTATTGGCTTGAGCGCCCTGTCGACGTCATCCAATTTTTGTTCGCCTACTTTGGCGCACCCTTCTTTCACCTGACCGGCAGCGTGAATCTGGCCGTCGGGACAGGTGTTTTCTTTGTCATGACGTCGGCCATCGGCGTGATCGGAACCATTGCTCGGTCCGTGCGGCTGCGACGGCCAGGCGATCCGATGTTGGTGGCAATCGCGTTCTTTCTGGTCTATGTCTGCGCATCCGGCCTGGCCGCGGCGCTGTCTCGCGCCCATATCGGCCTCCCGGAAGCATTCGCTTCGCGCTACGCCACGTCCACGTTGCTGGGATGGCTCGCCTTGCTGCTGCTGGCGTACGCGCATCGGCCGCTCACTCGGCCATGGGCGCGTTGGGCGTTCGCGCTGCCGGTTTTCGTGGCTGCGGGACTCCTGCTGAACTACTCAGATCCGCGCCCAATTGTCAGGACAAGACAACCGCTTGGGCACGAAATCGAAGGAATGAACTGCCTTGGCGAGGGTATTGACATTCCGGACGAAATCCTTGACGTCGCTGGTGTACTTACAACGCTGTGCGCGATCTGCAACCGGCGCGGGCGCTTCCTCGACGATGGATGAGCATTTTCGGGTATCCACCCTACTCTCTCATCGGCTCGAATGCTCCTAACACGCCACACCTGCCCTGCGACGGCAAGACCACCCACCATCAGCCTGTCGAGCAAAACCCGGATTCCTGGCGGAAGGCTGAACACCTCCGGAGCCGATGGACCAGGCACAGTCCGCTTCGTCGCCGCCATGCAAGACAACCGGATCGGGATCATGCGTTGCCGGAACGCCCCTTCGTGCTCGGCAGCGGCTCATCGTCGCAAGCAAGTACGGCTTTCTTTGGTTACGTCCAGGCAACCGCAAAAGGGCCCCATCACCATGCTAGAACTAAGCTGTGCAGCCCTGACAGGTCTCTCCCTAGCGTCGCCGCTCAGTCAGCCCACATCATGCAAGAGATGCTCAAGACACGGCGTCCCCTCTGGCCAGCGGAGCGCCTTGATCCTGCCGGATCCT
>NZ_JADJCO010000005.1 GCF_016703145.1 Ottowia sp.
CGAGCCGTCTTCGCGCTCGGTGAATTCCCGCTGGAGCGTCTTGTCCTTGTGGGTGTCACCTTTGACGACGAGCAGACGCCCGGTCTTGGAGCGCACCACGCCGGAAATCGCACCCGCGGCCAGAGCCAGGGCGAGATGCCAGTGGGACAAGGCCCGCGCCGGCGGACGCAGCGACTGCTGCGCGGCCCCCAGGTGCGTGTCCAGCGACGGCCAGAGGCCTTGCAGCCTGCCAACCTCGTCGGCGAACTGCTCCGGCTCCATCGTCACGCGGAAGAAATGCTCCGGCTCGGCCAGGCTGGTGGGGACGATGTACGGCAGGAACGGCCATTCGCTCGGCAGTTCCTCGGTTTCGACTTCACCTTGCCCGACCTGTAGCAGCAGATTGCGCACGGCCTTGACGCCATCCGAGGCCTGCTCGCGCTGGCGCACCCGCCGGCCGAAGATCACCACCTGCTTGAACTGCGTCTCCACCGCTCGGTAGATCCGCAGGTCGGCGCAGTGGCGCGTCAGCCAGCCGACCAACTCCGCGTCGAGCACGTAGCCGGGGACGATGAAGACCAGCACGCCGCCGTACTGCAACAGCGACAGGCTGCGCTGATAGAACAGCTTTTCGAGACGGGCACGGCCTTGGCCCTGGTAGCCGATGTTGCCGTTGGCGTCCTTGGACAGGTCACCATAAGGTGGGTTGAGCCAGAGCAGACCGAAGGACTGTTTGGAGACCATCGTGTCCATCAGGTCCGCGTGCAGGCAGTGATTGACCAGGCCGCGGGCATGGCGCGCCCGCTCCGCGTCGAACTCGACGGCGAACGCTTTGGCCTGCTCGCGCCCGAGGGCATGGGCAGCTTCGGCGATCGCCACGCCTTCGCCGGCGCAGGGATCGAGGATGCACATAGTCCCGTCGCTGGGCATCAGTGCGTTGAGGGCTCTTTCGAGCGTGGGTTCGTCCGTGGGGAAGTACCCGTTCTTCACGAAATTGCGGGCGAGCCGCGGGAACATGAGGGCCATGGAAGTCTCCTGGTTGGCGGGAAGGAATGGCGGAAGCACGCCAAGGCGTGCCTCCGAGGGTGGGTCAAGCCGCTACCGCTTCCGGCGTCCAAATCTTGGCCGGATAGGGATAGGCGGTGAGCACGTCACTGCGGATCAGGGAGCCCAGCGCCAGGGTCAGCGCCGGCACGTCGATGGCGAGCCGATGGCCTTCCAATGGCCCGAGGGCGAACGGAAGACGGGCCAGCATCTCGCGGGTTTGCAGCAGTTCCAGCACGGTCTCGCGCCAGCGATCGAGCAGTGGCAGCGGGCATGTGTCCCGCACCAGCGTCCACAGGCGGTCGAGCCGGTGGGCGCTGTCGCGTGGCAGCAATGCCAGTGCGCTGGCGTTGGCCTTGTCGGGCTTGACGCAGCGCCGGTCGAACAGCCACACGTTGGACAGCGAACCGAACAGCGTTCGCCGGTAGGCGCGTGTCATGCGCTTTTCCAGGCGATCGACGTTGCCGATGAACACCGGGACGCTGCCGCCTTGGTCGGTGATGACGTGGAACTGGTCCAGTCCCTGCTCATCGCGCCCGAGGGTCAGGCGAGCGAGGAACTGCTGGATGGCGGTGTCCCGCGCCCAGATCGACAGGAAGATCAGGTTGCCCTGGTCATCGCCGACGCAGGCGTCGGTCATCACGTCCGGGCATTCGTCGATGCGGTAGAGCGTGGTGGATGAAGGGTGTGTGGTCATGGTGATGTCCTCGGCTAACCGGGAACAGCACCGCCCCCAGGGGCAAGTACTGCCCCAGGGGGTGGAAGAAAATCGCTCAGTCCGGCTCGAACTGCCGGGTGTGCGGATTGAAATGAAGCGCCTTGTCTGCCGCAGTGATCGGCGTGAAGCCGTCCAGGTAGATGTTGCTGAGGTACTGGTCGCGGTAGGTCAGTGCCTGCCGTGCCTGTTCCTCGGTGAGGCCGCTACTGATGAAGTACTCCAGAATTTCCTCGTCGGAGGACACTTCGTCGTTGGACAAACTCCCTTCAACGAGTGCCAGCAGCGAGGGTGAGAGCGCAGCCAGGATCAGGTCCATGTCGGTTCCTCCAAGCTCAGGCCATCGGCGCCGCGGCGGGTGCCGTGGATGCCGTGGGTGTGCGCCGCCGTGCGTGGTAGGCGCGAACGCCTGCACGCCAGTCGGCGGACTGCTCCGGTGCGAGGTCCAGATAGGACAGCGGGCACGAGTAGTAGTACGGGTGCATGGACTCGTCCAGCGGCTTGCAACCCCACTGGCCTCCGCTGCGTTCAAGCAGATCGCAACGGATGTAGCGCAGGGATTGGCCCGGTGCGAGTTCACGATGCACGCCTTCGACCTTGGCCGTCACTTCCGCGACGGACCAGAGGACGTTGCCGCGCAGCGCGTGGGCGATGACCTTGACGCTGGCGCGCTCGGTCTCTTGCGGTGCGATCAGTTCCGCGATCAGTTCAGACCGCGATTGGGGTGAGAAATACCAGCCCATGAGAGGCCTCCTGGAATAGTTGAGCCGGAGGCCTCCCCGCAGGGGAGAACCCCGGCGGGTGGATGAAGAACGCCGCAGGTGCGGCGTCTGTGATCACGCAGATTGCAGTTCGGCCTGGCGGCTCCACTCCTGCGTCTTGAAGTCCAGCGCGTAGCCCAGTTCGCCCAAGCGGGCGATTTGTGCGCGCAGGGTGCGGCGGTCGATGGTCGAATCCAGCTTCACGGACTCGCCCGGCGGCCACAGCAGGCCGAACAGCGCGGCGTCGCCGTCTTCAGTGCTGCCAGGAGCAGCGGCGGCGGCGGGTGGCGGCGCGTCCACGCCGAAGGGCGTGGTATCGACCAGCGGGTCAGCGGACGCCTGCACGGGTGCAGGTTTGGCGTGCCTGGACGCTTTGGCGGGCGTGGCCGGCGTTGCCGCAGGCTGCGTCCCCAGCTCTTCATCGAGTGGATCGACTTCCTGGGTGGCGAAGCTGCGGGCCTCATCACGACTCAGTTTGTCGATGCCGTTGAGCGTCATGCCATCGAGGTTGGCGCGGACTTCAAACCGCGCGCCGCCCGCGACCGGATAGGACTTCGCGAAGATGTAGCGAATGACAAAATCCCCGTCGTACTTGCCTTCGGGGTACTGCTCCAGCTCCGCGTCTTTGACCGCGAACTCGCCGATGGGGGTGGAAAGGCGACCGACCGTGAACGGGCCGTTCTTACCGCGGATGGTCCGCAACGTGAGCTGGCCCGGGACGACGATGGGCAAGACTGATCTCGTAGGTGCCGATGTGGCTGCCATGATGGTTCTCCTTGGGCGTTTAGGAAAAAGGCAAGGCCCCTTGAGGGGCCGTGCCGGATCAGAACGAAGCAGCCAATGCCGGCTCCTGCTCCTCGACTTCACCTTCGGGCTCGCGCTCGGCGGGCTCGGCAGATTGGTCGGAAACGGCGTCGGCGGCAGTGTCGATGGCGTTATCGGCTTCGGGCGAGGGTGCATCCTCCACCGGCGGCGCCTCGGCTTTCGCCTGGCTCGTCGGATAGACCTGGGTGCCGTCGATCTTGATCAGACCGATGTGGACCAGCGTCGATTCCAGACTTGCGGCCGGTTCCCCGGCATGCTCGCCCTTGGTGCGGATGTACGGATCGATCTTCATGTCGTTCAGACGAAAGGCGATCAGCACCTTGCGATCCCCTTCGATGGCCTGCACGCATCGGCGAACCAGATGCTCGGCTTCAGGGGTGGCGACGATCGTGTCGAAGTACCGATATTCCGGTTCATCGACAGGTCCGGCCAGTGCGGCGATGGAGCAAGACAGAAACGGATCGCCATCCTTGGGGATGACGTCCTTCGGACGGTTGAGGTAGCCGATGCCGCGGGTGATCAGCTCGTGTTGCTCGATCGAAGCAAGTTCGGCGCGGTCGATCAGCTCGGCCTTGAGCAGGCGCGCCTTGAGGGACGCAGCGGCCTTGCCCTGGTTCTCGCCCTTGTCGCGGATGTACGCATCGCCCCAAAGGTCGCCGAGGCGGAAGCGCACCAGCGGGCGCTGCTTGGGATCGTCAACGCCGATGTAGCGCTGAACGAGCTTCTTGGCCTCGGCACCCGAGACCTTGACGTCGAAGTAGCGGCAGCTGGGGTCCCTGGCGGGGCCGACCAGTGCGGCAATGGTGCATGCCAGGAAGGGCTGCGCACGGCGGCCGCCCCTGACGGGCACTTCACGGACACGCTGGATGTAGCCGATGCCGGAGGTGTGGAGGTCGAAATACGATTTCTCGTTGGAAGTGGTGTTCATGGTGAATCTCCATAGGGAAAAGCGGAGACACACCGAGCCCACGCATGCGGGAAAGGTGCGTAACCCCGCGGTGGGTTGATAAGGCGAAAGCATCCACCACCAGGACTGGTGGCCGCTCGCGGATGGATGCGGTGCGAGCTGGCTCGGTCACGCAGTGGGAACTGCGCCGCAACCTCGAAGACCGATGGTTGCCTGGCATGTCGCTGACAACGTCAGCAGGCATGGGGTCAGCATGGCCGGAGCTCGCGCGCGAGGCAGCAATCAATAGGCAGCCGGACGCTTCCCTTTGTCCACCGCGCGCAGCGTCTGCTTCAGCAGTTGCAGCCGTGGCGAGGTCGATGGCCTTTCCGTACACGCATCAGTCGCCGCAGAAGCAGACGATCGACTCCTCGGTGGGATCGAACAGGTCGCCCTGGTCGGTAGCCGAAGAGCCGCCAGGACTCAGCTCCCGGAGTCACGCCAGTACCGCCTGGCGCTGCCGGGCGGCCTTGGCATCGATCACGCTCACGTCGATCAGGCGCCAGCGCCTGTCGTCGATGAGCCGAGCCAGCACTTCACCGAGCATGTCGAAGTACACCTCGTCGTGCCGATCGACCAGCTCACCGCCGCGGTGCAGTTCCACCACGTAGGTGTCGCCGCCACGGTCGTAGAGGATCGTCACCTGGCCATCGAACTTCGCGGTCGAGACCGTGAAGCTGATCGCCGGAGGCGTTTCGATGATCTTGGACGGCTTGGGATCGACCCAGGTGAAGTCGCGGGCACCCGCATCGACCAGCATGTGGGTGATGCGCCGGAACCCGTCGGGCGCCGGCATTTCTTCCAACTGCTGGATGAGCTGGCCCAGTTCCATGCACTGCGGCGCGGGAATGGGCAACTTGGCCGGTGCGGAACCGAGGATGTGCGTCTTGATGGTGTAGGGTCTTCCATCCGACGTGTACTCGGTGCGCTCTTCCGGCGTGTCCGCGCGCAGGCCGTCGAAACGGCGCCGTGCGTAGGGTTGGACATGCACCTTGGTGCCCTCGCTGGGAACGGCGGTGACCAGGCTGGGATCGAGCACCGCGAACTCGCTGGGCTTGAGCTTGACGACGATGGCGTCATCGTTGGCCGCGACCACCTTGCCGTCGAAGGGCTGAGGATCGATAGTGAAGCCCAGTGTCGAGGACTGCGGCTGATCGTCGAACACGCGGTACTTGAACGACCGCACGTTGCGGGGCACATGACCTGCGACAAGCGAAGGCATCAGGGTTTTGATGAGGGAACGGTCCATGGGAATCTCCTTGAGGAAGAAACAAGGGATTCCCCGCCCGCAAGGGAGAGGTCCCTTGTGGGTGGCGTGGATGGACGGGTACGTCCGTAGGAAGAAACGACCAGCACGGTTTCCCGCACTTGCAGTCTCGAAGGTCTCGGCTGCCTGGGCATGTGTCGGCAACGCCGACGAACATGGGGATAAGCGTGACCCTGGAATGGGCGACCCGCCCGCATGAAACGGCACCGCACCACACCCGCTTTCCTGCACTGCGGGCAAGAAAAAGCCCCTCGAAAGGGGCTGAAGTGGTCAGGCTTCGTACACGAAGTAGTGTTCGCGCTGACGAGGGAAGAACACGTGCTTCCACGTGTCGCCGCTTGTGTTGCCACCGTCAAACACGACCATTTCGTAGTCGTCAATGTCGGTGTCCACCAGATCGGCGCTATCGATATGGCGCATGTGCAGCGTGCCGCTCATGCGCTCGAGTACCAGGATCTGGCCGATGGCGTCGTCCTGGCTCATGGCGTTGACGCAGGCTCCAAGCTGGTGCTCGAAGTCGGGTGCAGGCGGAATGAGGTCGGGGAACATGGGATTGCTCCTGTGGATATGGGCCAGCCCGGCTCCTGGCGGGGAGACGGGCTGGCATGGGTGAACGAAAAAGAGGAAGACTGGCGCGTCGCGCGTCTGCTAAAACTCGGCCAGCGGTAGGCCCAGCAGCGCCGGGGCGTCGGCGTCGAGGATGAGAATGCGCACATCGGCCTGACCCGCCAGTTCAAGGATGTTCGCCAGGTCGTCCGGCATACCCTTGTTCCGATGCTCCTGCCGAAGCTGCTCCGCACTGATGCCCTCGGCATACTCCAGGTTCTTGTCCGTCCAGGGCGTGGAGATCAGCTTGACGCCGATCGCCGGGCTGTACGGAACCCGGAAGGCGATGAACAGAAAGGCTTCCGGCGTGGCGAGGTCTGCCAGGCTGGCGAGGTACTGGCCGGTTTCCTGACTGATGTGCGCGCTGCTGATCTCCCAGCACCGGCTGTAGTAGCCGGTCTCGAAACTCAAGCGCTGCACGACTTCCCGGGCGGCCTCGGCCGAATAGGTGTCACCGACGTGGACCGGGCGGCCGTCGAGGTCGTCGCCATGGATGGCATAGACCACGGCACCCACTACGCCTTCGCCGATGACACCTTCAGTGGCATCGCATTCGGCCATCAGTTCGGCGCTGACAGATTCAGTGCCATTCCTGACCACCGCGAAGTCGCTGGTGACGATGCAGGCGGAAGAAACCAATTCCTCGTCGGAGAGGTGCTGTTGGCTCGCGTGGATGGTTCGCCAGACATGCGGGCTTCCGTCCTCGTAGCTGATGGACAACGTGCGGACGATTTTCAGATTCCAGTAGCCGCGTACAAAGAGATTGGGATTCTGGGTCATGGGATTTCTCCAGATTGAATAATGGAGCCAATCCCCCCCACCGGGAACTGGACCCCGGTGGGTTGAAGTCGAAAAAGCGTCAGGCGGCACTGATCGATGGTTTTAGGCCAATCGGCGTTGGCTGACGGAGGAAAAATGGAGGGACATGGCTTGGCGGGCGCATGCCCCTCATGGGTAGCGAACGAACAGGCGGTGATATGCCGGAGACCGGCTCACCAACCGCTGTAGTTCACCAGCAGGTCGGCAATGACCTTGCGGCGTTGCAGATCGAGACCATCGAAGTCCGACAGCCCGTGGAAGTGGCAGCGCTTGAGCATGGCACCGCCCTCGCGCGCGTTGTAGAAGCTGAACATGGCGGACAGGAACATGCGTTCTCCGCTGCTCAGGACGCCGAGAGCGTCGTTGGCACGCAGCATGTCGGGACGCAGGTCCCACTTGCTCTTGGCCTGGTTCAGGCCTTCGCGCGTGCCGTCGCCAAACCATTGCGGGCCTGCGATCTCGACGCCGCGCTTCCAGGCCTCGAAGAAGGCTTGGGGCGCGGCGGCGAAGTGCTGCTCTTCCCGCATGATCTGATCGACGACTTCCTGTGGCAAAAGCTGGTTCATGACGTGGTTCCTCCAGTTGGATCAGGGTGTGGCGAGCTGGGACCAGCCGCCTCTTTCGAGGGCACGTTGCGCTGCGGCATAGCTGCGGAAGTACTGGCAGGATTCCCGCGAAACGGGACCTTCGGTATCGCGCGTGCCGATGTAGTGGCCGGCGGCGCTATGCAGGACTTCGAGCGGCAAGAACTTGCCGCAATGGATCAAGGCCAAATGACCGGATTGGCCGAAAGAGGCTTGCTGGGACATGGACGGACTCCTTGGAGAAGCGGGGGCCTTGTCCCTCACGGGATGGCAGCTCCCGCATGCGGTTGAGAAAAAAGCATCGGCGTCACGGGGACGCGCGTCCGCAGACTCGATGCGATGGCGGACTGGTGGGTGGCGCGGAGAGAATCCGCGGCAGCCTGGAAACCCTGGCTGCTGGCATGGTGCTGACGGATCAGCGACACATGCGGGCAGCTTCGTCCGCAAGGCGAACCGCGTCAGCCGGAAATCGGTATCCGCAACAGCCCGATTGGCGAAGGCGGAAAAAAGAAAGCCCCGCAGCAAGTGCGGGGCTGTCAGGAGGTTGAGGCGAAGCTGGGTCAGCGAGGCTTGTCGCCCAGCACATGCTGCTTCCACAGGGGGAATGCCTCGTCCGGTGCCAGCTCTGCGAGGATGACGATGGGCTGGGCCTGGCGGGCGCGCAGCGATGCGAAATACGCTGGCCGATCTGCGATGGCTTTGAGCTTGATGCCCTTGAGGAACAGCAGCTTGCCGTCCTTGATGAACAGCACCTTGTTGCCGACGTCGCGGTTGAACGCGGTGCGCAGCTTGCGCTCGGTGTGCATGGCATCGGCCAGTTGATCGACGAGGAAGTCGAGTGTGATGTCGACGAGGAGCGGCTCTTCGTCCTCGCGTTCGAGGTCGAGCGAGGCCGGCGGCAGGCTCCTGGCGAATTCCTCCGCCTGGGCCAGCAGCGCGGCCTGGCCTTGCGGCGCACGCACGAATGTCGAGCCACCGTGCCCGTCGTTGCGGGCCTCGGCGATGGGAATGCCATCGAACACGATGGTGGCGGTGAAGCACAGCGTTTCCTCGCTGGCGAAATCGGCCACCTTGAGATTCTTCAGCGTGATGCGGTCTTGTTGGGTGATGGTTTCCATGGGAAGTCCTGATATCGACCGGGTGACGACACGCCCTTGGCGGGACGCGGCATTCGTCCCGTGGGTTGGAGAAAGGAGGCATCGATGCCCCGATGGGCAGCGTTCGCCGGTGGATGCCTGGGCGAACTGGCGGGTGGCGCGGGTGAAACCCACGGCAGCCTGGACACCCTGGCTGCTGCCGACACGTCGGCGATGCAGGAGGAAGAATGACGTGGCCGGTTGGCGGCGTCGTGCATCAATCCGATGCGCTCGACCCCGTCTTTTTCAGGCACTGCACCAGCCGCTGGCCCAGCCACGCGACGCACGGAACGGCCATGGAATTGCCGATCGCCTTGTAGCGCGGTGCGTCTGCGGCGGGCTTGTCGCGATAGGGGACCAGGGTGTAGTTGTCGGGCATGCCTTGCAACTGCTCGCACTCCACTGGCATCAGCCGACGCACCCGCCATTGCGACCAGTCTCCCGGCCCGAGGTCATTCCAGTCGTACCGGAAATACGCCTCGTAGTTGGGCGCCAGCAAATGACTCTTGGCTGAGCCACCGCCGCTGGTGCGCAGTGCGGTCGATACGCTGCGGCCCAGTTCGGTGGCAAGACCCTGCTGCCGGCCCCGCAAAGCAACGCAAGCCACCTGCCCATGCCGTGACTCGAAGTGCACTTCGCCGCGGATGTTTTGCGCGAAGGCGATGGCCGGCACGACACCTGCGTTCGCATGGCTGTTGCGATGCCCGCCAGCACGCAGCGTTGGCGTTAGATCCATCGTGGCATCTGCGCCGCTGCCCTGGGCAGTGAAGGCGATGATCGGCACACCCTTGCCCGTACCGTCCTCGCTGCTGCCCTTGCCGCCGTTGGCGGGGTCGAGGGTGTGGGTGACGCTGCCGGTGACCGACTGCACCATGAACGTCTCCGTGCGGATGTCGTGCTTGGGGCCTGCGGCCATCAGGCAGGCAGCCATATCGACAGGGCCGATGCCTCCGCTGAATCCAAACGTCGTCGTGACCTTGCCGTAGGGCTGCTTCAGTCCTGCAAATCCTGCGTGCACGCCTGCAGCTTCAGCGCCTGGCCCAGCAGAAGGGGCAGCTTCTTGCCACGGCGCGCTGCCCGCAGAAGAATCCCCGTGCAGGCCTGCGCGCTCAAAAAGTACTTCGACGGGATCGAGGCCATCTCCACCACTTGCCACAAGAAACACACGCTTGCGGCGTTGGGCGACACCGAAATATTGAGCGTCGAGCACGCGCCAGGCGATGCGCCGCCGGGGTCCAGACACACAACCCGCGTGCGCCCATTTTTTCCCTGGCGGTTCGAGCGCACGGCTTTCTCCGGCCAATGCTCCCAGGAAATGCCCGAAGGCGTTGCTGCGGTCGTTGAGGACGCCGGGGACGTTTTCCCAGACGAGCGTTGCCGGCGGGCGGCGGTCTTGGTGGCGGGTTTGGTCGATGGCATGTGCAAGCTCCACATAGGCAAGGGTCAAGGCGCCGCGCGGGTCATTCAGTCCCTGGCGCGCGCCGGCAACGCTGAACGACTGGCACGGCGTACCGCCGACCAGGATGTCGGGCGCCGGCACAGTGCCGGCACGCACCTGACGGGCGATCGCGGTCATGTCGCCCAGGTTGGGCACGTGGGGGTAACGGTGGGCGAGTACGGCGCTCGGGAACGGCTCGATCTCGGCGAACCACGCGGCTTCGAGGCCGAGCGGCTGCCAAGCGAGGCTCACCGCTTCGATGCCGCTGCACACACTGCCGTACAGCAGCGGTGCGCAAGGTTGAGGGTGCATGTCGTCTCTCCTGTTCGTGTGGCCAGGCTGGAACAGCGTCAAGCCGGACCGGGACGTTGATAGGCAGGAGAAAGGCGCCGAAGGCCCTGCGGCCTTCGGCTTGGGAGGAAAGAGGAACCACCCGTGGGCTGATTGGCAGACCCGGTTGTCGCTAGAACCGTCTGCTCATCAAGCAATCACACCCGACCCATGTCGTGGCTGGGGCCGGCATCGTCTGGCGCACATCCGCGCACAAAGGGAGCCCGTTTTTGCACCGGCGGGCACCGGCACCGATTACCGCTGACCACGAAAGGTCTCCGGGTGGCTCGTGCCGGCTGGCAAGCCACCGGAAGACCTTTCGCAGAGGGCGGAAGAAACGCAGATCAACAGAACGCGCGTGGTGCGGCTCGCGGAGAAGCTACCTTCAGGTCCCGCGGCCGGGGACGGCTGGGCGGGACGCGCACACGGATCAAGAAGGCGTTGCGCGCTGGGCGTCCCGCAGGGCATGCGGGACACGGGCCGCGCCGCCGAAGGCGGGCACGGCTCACGGGGAACGGGGTCGATCAGGAGCCTTGGCGGCCGCTACCAGTATTACGACGTGGGCGCGAGGCCGCGCTTGGAGCTGCCGGATTCGACCGGCAGCGTGCCTTTGCAGTCCGGGTAGCGGCTGCATGACCAGAATGGGCCGCTCTTGCCGCTGCGCTGGCGCGTGGGTGCGCCGCACTGCGGGCATGCCGGTCCTTGGGGAACCTTGATGGACAGGGATGCGCTGCCGTACTGCGCGATCAACTGCGAAATCCATGCGGCCTGCTTGCCGATGAACACGTCCAGCGTGAGCTGGCCGGCTTCGATCATGTCGAGCGCCTGTTCCCAGACGGCGGTGGTGCCGGGGTCGGCAATCGCTGCGGGCACTGCATCGGTCAGGGTGAAGGCCGCATCCGAGGCGCGGATGGCGCGCCCCTTCTTGATGAGGTAGCCGCGAGTGATCAGGCCGCCGATGATGTTGGCCCGCGTTGCTTCGGTGCCGATGCCGACCGTATCCTTGAGCTTCTGCTTCAGGCGGGGATTGGACACCAGCTTGGCGACGCTTTTCATGGACTTGACCAGCTCGCCTTGCGTGTACGGTTTGGGCGGCAGCGTCTTGAGTGCTTTCAGATCGACGTCGGCTACCCGGCATGCCAGGCCCTCTTGCAGCGCTGGCAGCACCTGGGCGCGGGCCGCGGTGTCCCCGTCGCCATCACCGCCCTCGGACTGCGGCTCGGCCAGCACCTGGCGCCAGCCGGGCATGACAACCTGCTTGCCTGTGGCCGCCAGATTCTGTCCGCCGCACGAGAGCTGGGCGATGGTGCGGTCGAACTCGTGGTGAGGGAGGAACTGCGCCAGGTAATGCGCCCGGATGAGCCTGTACACGGCCAGTTCCTTCTCGCTCATGGCAGAGAGGTTCACCGGTTCGAGCGTCGGGATGATGCCGTGGTGAGCCGTGACCCTGCCATCGTTCCAGGCGCGCGAACGCTGCGAACGGTCGAGCCGCCCCATGATCGGGCGCAGCGAGGGATCGGTCTTGAGCACGCTGTCGAGAACGGTGGGCACTTCGGCAAACATGCTCTCGGGCAGGTAGCCGGAATCCGAGCGCGGGTACGTCGTGGCCTTGTGCGTCTCGTACAGGGCTTGGGCGATCTCCAAAGTTTCCTGCACGTCCAGCCCAAGCTGCTTGGAACACACCTCCTGCAAGGTGCCCAGGTCGAACGGCAGCGGCGGGCCTTCGCGGACACGCTCAGTCTCCACCGACACTACGTGGGCGCTGCCCGCAGCGCGGATCTGCTGCATGGCCTGCTGTGCGACCGGCTGCTGCAGGCAGCGGCCTGCGTCGTCGGTGCACGCATCGGGTGGAACCCATTGCGCGGCGAAACTCGAACCACCCGCGAACAGGGACACGGCGATGGCCCAGTACGGTACGGACACGAAGCGCGCGATCTCGCGGTCGCGATCCACGACGAGCTTGAGCGTCGGGGTCTGGACGCGGCCGACCGACAGCACGCCGTCATAACCCGCCTGTCGCCCTAGCACCGTGAACAGCCGGCTCAGGTTCATGCCCACGAGCCAATCCGCACGGGAGCGTGCCAGCGCCGAGTAGTACATCGGCAGCGTCTCGGCCGAAGGCCGCAGCTTGCCGAGGGCGGCGCGGATCGACGCATCGTTGAGGGCTGACAGCCAGAGTCGCTCGATGGGCCCGCGATAGCCGCACAGGTCGATGATTTCGCGAGCGATCAATTCACCCTCGCGGTCGGCATCGGTGGCGATGACCAGTTGGGTCGCCTTCGCCAGGAGAGCCTTGACGACCTTGAATTGCGTGGCGGTCTTCGGTTTGACCTCGACCCGCCAATGCTGGGGAATGATGGGCAACTGCTCGATGGACCAGCGCTTCAACTGTTCGTCGTAGGCTTCCGGTGCTGCCGCCTCTACGAGATGGCCGATGCACCAGGTGACCGTGACGCCGGAACCGTTGAGGCAGCCTTCACCGCGCTGCGTGGCGCCGAGAATCCGGCCAATGTCTTTGCCCTGGGAGGGCTTCTCGCACAAGAACAGCCGCATATCCGTCCATCCGATTCCCGTGGTTCATGAGGTGCTGGGATCGAGGATGCCGAGCGCCGCCCCTGGCAGCAGCAAACAAGCCGCATGCGGCGGCGACCGCTTTCACGCCGATGAAATGGCGTTTGCGGGGAGGGCGCGTGGCCGGAAGTGTGCGGGCCGGGAGCCGCGATGTCCGGGAGCGCGTGGAACTCGGTAGACGTTGGTGGAGCTATCCCCAGGGGATAGCTCGCGGCGCATGGAGGGCGGCGAAGCACTGCCGCAACCACCCTCCATGTCGGGTCACTTCCTGCGCTTTGTCTCTTTCGGCGCAGTCGATTCCTGGGCGGCCGGTGGCTTCGGCTCTGCCTCCTGTGGCTTCGGGCTGAGGGCCACGGACTCGATGCGGTACGGCAGGATGCCGACGCTGCGCGCGTTGACCTGCCAGGTCTCGCGCGGCTGATCCTCGTTGTCCGTCCAGGGGTCGCGCTCCATGCGGCCGACGACCAGCACGCGCATGCCCTTCTGGTAGAGATGCTGCCAGCGATCGGCGTCGTGGTGCCAGAGTTCCACCGGTGCCCAGAAGCCGCCGCGGTCCTCGAACTCGCCGCCCTTGGTGGGGACGGGGTTGTCGAAGTACACGTTCAGCCGGAGCAACCGGCGAGGATCGTCGTTGCCATTGGGGAATTCGCGGTACTCGGGAGGCGAGCCGATGTTGCCCTCGCCGATGAATTGTGTGCTCATGGTGCAATCTCCGTGGTGGTTGAAATACCCGTGCCTCGCTGGACACTGGCGCGTGCTCGGTTGCCTGGCGCAATCACCGATCGCGCACAGCGACAGGGATGGACGCGAGCCGGCGCAGGTGGGTGTCGTCCGCCTGCGCGGCCTTGCTGGCGCATTCCTGCGCCTGTCTGCCCAGGGTGTGCAGCAGGCTGATCTGCATGTTCAACGTGATGCGCTGCAGTTCGATCGCGTGCAGGTCGTGCAGCAGGTTGACCGGCGTGCTGGGCTCGCCATCAGCTCCTGCCACAACGCCACGCCCATGGCCGATCGATCGTGCTTGCGCCAGCGAAGAAAGGTCGTGCCTGCGCCAGTGGTCTGCTGGGCCAGCTCGACGGGAAGCAGGTGGAAGGGATGCCCGCACGCCTGTGGCAGCACCTGTCGCTGCGCCAGGGCAATCAACTCGTCGCGCATGGCGAAGCACTGGCTGGCCCAGGCCTCGAAGTCCCCTTTACCTTTAAAAGGCTTTAAAAGGCCTTTTAGAGAGGCCGCGTGTTCCAGCCGCATGAAGGCTGGCTGTTCCAGACGACGGAAGTAGCGCGGTTCGCGGTTCGGGTCGCTCATGCCGGTTCGTCCTCGCCGGTGCTGGCCTCGGCCGGATCGGTGGCAGTGGCTTCGTCGGTGGCAGGTGCGGCTGCGGCAGCGCTATCACCACGCTGTTGCAGGCCACGGCGCGTGATGGGCGGCGCAAACTTCGAGCGGCGCGTGCCTTCAAACAGTTCTTGCGGCAGTTCGCCAAACTTCTCCAGCGCCGCCCGTGCTGCGGCGTTCTTCGCCGCGAAGTCGTCGCGGGTGCAGCCCGAGTAGCGGTACTGCTGCGCCAGGCTGAACAGGCTGCGCAGCGCATGGGCGCCTTCGTTGAGCCAGCGCTCCAATGTCGAGCGATCGATCAGCGCGGTGTGGTGGGCGAGGATCAGCTTGCGGGCGATGTCGTCGTAGTCGGCCAGGAGATAGACGGCGGCGAAACCGAGCTGTGCGTTCACGAACAAGGGGAGTTTGACCGGCTGCACGTTGAGGTTCTCGCCCAGGCTCAATGCCGCAGGCACGGCGGCCAGTGCCTGGTCCACCTGTTCGCGCAGCAATTGCAGCGTGGATTTGGTCTGGTCGAGCTTTTCCTCGATGCGCAACATCCACCAGTCGCTATACGGGTCATCCTGCTCCGAGCCGCGCTTCATCTTGTTCATGACTGCGATGTAGCCATTCAGGCCGACGATGCCGGGTCGCCCCTCGGCGGCGGCGCGGCCATGCCAGATGCGCGAGGCGTGGTGGGTGTGAAGCGTCAGCGACATCGTGCTGCGCAAAGAGCCGAGATTGAGTTGCAGAGGTTCGTTGGTTGCCATGGTGACCGCTCGCTGTGGGAAGAAGAGCGGTCAGGATCGGCACGCCGCGGAAGGCAGTCAGTCAACAAACCGAAATGAACCAGACCCCGGTTGTCGTGGCAACGGTGGCCTGTGGCATGAGCTATCCCCTGGGGATAGCTCCACCAACCACCATGGAGCGCTGCTCGCGCAGATGGTGAGAACCACTCATGAATCGACACCACTGCAGTTCCGTGGGCGAAAGCTCCGAGCGGTGCCTGTCGGCGCTACACCTTGCATACATCTATCCCCTGGGGATAGCTCTACGGACGGCCACAGGCGTCTGCTTCATGACCTTGCCGCTCATAGCGATCAGCCTTTGCGCAGAAGGTCGCGCAGCCGGTCGATGTGCTGCCGGGCCACCTCGGGTGGAACCACATTGCGCGGTGGTTCAGGCGGTGCATCTCGTGCAGGGGCAGGTGGCGGTGCTGACCCGGCTTGCTTGGCCCAGGCGTTGAACTCGCCACGGATGGCGCGCTGGATGATGCCGAACAGGTAACCTGCCGGGTTGCGGATGGTGCTGCTGCGACAGCGCTCCACCCATTCGTCCAGCACGGCCTGACGTAGCGGGGCGTCGACCTGCTGCAATGCCACCATGGCGCCGGCCTGTTGCTCTTCTTTCAAGCCGATGAAACCATCGGGCAGATGAACTCCCGGCATCGCGGCCACCTGCCCACGCTCACGCGCGGTAGTACGTACTTCATTGATACGACTACGTACAGTACGGTCCTGCTTCCGATTCCGAAGAGCGCCGTCTGACGCGGGTTTCGGCCCTGCTTCGGAATCCGAAGAGGGGTCATCAGAATTCCGAAGAAGGCTCGGCGCCCCTTCTTCGGAATCGTGAACCCTATCCTCCTGTGGATAACTCTCCTGCGACCCAATGCCCTGGCTTGCGAGGCGTTCGGCAAGGACCTGCAGCCGCGAGGGCAGCGTGCGGCCAGACAACAACGGGTCTTCGGCGATTTCCTTGAGGGTGTGCAAGCCCACGACCTGGACGGCCTTGGCCGAATGGCCCAAGGCTTGGCTGACGAGCTGCAAGTAGTCCGGGTCGAGCTGCATCGCCTCGAACGGGGTCAGGGGCTCATCGTGCAGGACGTAGAGGTTGCCGAGGATGCGCCCGGTCTTGGGGTCGCGCCTGCGGCGCACGAGACTCAACCAGCGCGTCAGGCGCAACAGCGTCAGCGCCCGTGCCACGGTCTCGTGGGAGGCCTGTCCGGCGCAGGGCATTGACGCGAGCCACGGGCGAAGTTGCTCATACGTCGGAAACGCCGTGACGCCATCCTCGTTGAGCATCATCCGGAAGACTTGCCAGGCATTGCGTTCCAGCGGCGTCAGGCGTCGGTCGAGGAACAGCCGTCGCGGCACGCTCTCGTGCCGATTGCCGCTGAACAGGAAACCGTCGCCGGTTGCGGACGCGGGAGACGTTGCGGATGCGGGCGCCGGCGCGGGTGCGCGAGGATTGGGCGCTAGGTCTTTCAGCGCGCTGTCGAACAGATCGGCGAGGGCGACGGGGCCTTGGCGTGGTGCTCCTGGTGCAGCGTCGTCCATGGCCATGGTTCAACCCAATCCCTGATCGATCCAGTTCTTGATCGCCGCCCAGACCACCGACAGCGGCAGTTCCATGCCTTCGGCGAGGTCCATTGCCGCGTCAAGAACCGAGGTCTCATCCTCCAGCTCGACATTCCTGCTGCTGGTCACAGCCTTCCAGCGCCGCCACAGCTCGGTGTCCTGCTCCTCGTCCAGAACCGGATGGCGCCCCTTGCGTTTGGGCAGGCCGAGAACTTCGCGCCGTAGCGCGACTTCTTGGTGCGTCAGCCCATAGAAACGGCTCACCATTTCCGTGCTGGCGCCCAGGCGCAGCATGCGATCGACGGTGGCGATCTCCTTCTCCACGTCCTGCGCCTGTTTGAGCAATCGCCGGAGCACTTCCCGGTTCACGGAGACTGAGCACCACGAGACGCTGGCATTGGCCAGCACGCTGATCAGCGCCGGATGCTTGAGCGCATCCAAATCTTCCTCGCCGAAGCCCATCGCCTTGCAGCGACGCAGCTGCCCGTTGCGCAGGTCGTAGAGCGCCTGCGCAATGACGGCGTGGTTGAGTGGGTTCGGTACGGACATGCGGGGCTCCCTCGCTCAGGTCCCAGGACCGAGAGCGCCGGCTTCCAGATCCAGCAGGCGCCGGGCCAGCCGCAGCAGACGAAACAGCTTGACCAGCGCGGTGTCGCTCAATCGCCGGGCCCCGTTGTCATGACGTTGGCCCTGACCGTGCAACAACGCGGGCAGGTCGGTGACGAGTTGCCCGCTGTCCAAGCCGACGCCGGCCAGCGGCTGACCGGCCAGGGAAACCAGCAACGCGAGCACGGCGCGGCCCAGTGGCGACGAAGCCTGGGTCGGGGCGCGACAAGCGAAGCCGATGCCATCAGGTCGATCCTCGACGCACTCGTCCAGGTCGGCCTCGCCCGCGATCTCGCGCGCGAACTGCGCGATGTGGATGCGCAGGCGGTCGGGTGTGTCGAGGCCAGGGTCGATATGCCAGATGTCCGAAACGGGATAGAGGCCACCGACCTGCACGGGTATCGATTGCAGTACGTTGGCCGAGAAGTCGGGCGGCAGCGCATCGCCCAACTGGTCGGCGACCATGCGCTGGATGGCCTGGAGTCGCTCCGTCGTGGGTGCCGGGGAGATGATGTGCTCGGCAAGCAGATCGCCAGGCGGTGCCCCAGAGCTGGCTGCGGATGCCTCACGCGGGGCCGCATCGTCCTGGGGCCTTGTCGGCGCGGCCGCAGAGTGGCCTGCAGAAGGTGCTGCTGTGGCGGGGGACGGTGCCGGTTCAATCGGCGGCCGTGCGGTGGCCCCAGGCTCAGGTAATGCCGGCGGCGCCGAAGGCGGGGTTGGATCGCTGACCAGGGCGCGATGACGGCTCTCGGATTCGGTCAGGTCCAAGGCGAGCACGTCGTAGTCAATGTCCAGCAACTCGGACATCTGACCGATCAACTCGTCCTGCACACGCTGTGGCGAGAACTCGTCGGCCTGGGCGTCGAACTGCGACAGCACCTCTAAAAAGAAGCTATCGAAGTCCAGCGGCAAGGAGCAGCCTTTGGCGTAGTGCTCCCACGTGCGCTCGCTGGCCTTGCGCATGACCGACAGTCGCTCAACCTGGTGGCGACCGAGGCCCCCATACAGGACGGTCGGGATCGCGGGCAGCAGGTAGCGTACCGCATCGGCCATGCGGCTGATGTGCGACTGCTGGACGGGGAAACCGTCCGCGGCCAGGCGTCGGGCCAGCTCGGACTGGCTCAGGGTGGCGCTGGTTTCTTCTTCATAGAACTCGCGTGCCTTCTCGACGCCCAGGGCGCGCTCGATGAACGTCAGGCCGCCGCGCAGCTCGTTCTCGGCGAGGTGTCCGGTCAGCGCGACAATCTCCCCGCGTGCAGGCCAAGGTCGGAACAGGCACGATATGCGGAAAAAGCGCTCGTCTTTCGTCTCTGCCCAGAGTTCACGCAGGATCGCCAGCCGCGTGTTGCCACCGTTGCGGATGACGTAGTGGCCTTCACCGGGCCGCCGCGTGATGGCCGGCGCCGCGTCGAGGCCGCGCTCGCGGATGGACGCCTTGATTTCCTCGTAGACCGGATTGCGCTTCTTGCGCGGGTCGTGGTCATACGGGCGCAACTGGTCCAAGGTCACGACCATGGGTGTGTCGGCGATCGGGTCACTCAGGGCCACGGCCGATGGGCCGTTGCGCTCGAACCCGGCAGCGAGCAGCTTGCCGGCCATGTCCTGGGAGGTCATCTCAGTCATTGCCGTTTCCCTGCGCTTGGGACTGAGCCTTGCTGCGCTCGGCACGGCAGATCTGCGCACGGGCGTTGAGGGCCGCCCGGTGGTCGCTTGCTGTCGAACTGGTGTAGATCGCGGCGCAGCCTGCCTTGGTGAATTTGAGGTGACCGCCCGGCGTGCGCTTGACGTGCCAGCCTTCGCCCACCGCAAACTCGATCAGGGCGCGCAGTCGCTTGTGGCCACGGGCCAGTTCATGTGCGTTCGCCATGGGGCCTCCTGGTTTCAAGAGGACGTTGTGGACGGCCGGACACGCAGGCAAATCTGTCTTGCCACTGCGGGAACAATTCGCTGGCGAGCGCGCGGACCGTGTCAATCGCGGCAGGTGCAACTCTGCCGGGTGGCTGGCGATGCTCGACTCGATGCACCGGCAGGCCACGAGTTGCGGCGCGCGGATAGGCCTCGATCGCCGGCACGTCTGTGCCCAGCACGCGAATGCCGGCATGGTCCTGGAACAGGTCGCGCAGAGCCTTCTGGATCAGCCGAGCGTTGGCGGATACGGGATGGACGCGATTGATGAGCAGGTGCAAAGGCGGGGGCTCGATGCCCAGATGCCGGTACGGCGCGATGTCCTCCAGCAACTGCATGGTGCCGCGCCGCAGTTCGCGGGCCGCAAGGATTTCCGGGGTCACGGGCGACAGCGCCAGGCTGGAGGCGAGCACCGCCATCTCCAGCAGCACCGAGCGCGCGCCCTGGGTGTCGATCAGCACCAGGTCATAGAGGGGAGCCAGCACCGACCGCAGGTGGCGCAACCGAAGGCGCCCATCCGGGGCGTGCAGCAGCAAGGTGTTCAACTCACCCCGGTGGTCGTTGGACAACACCAGGTCCAGGCCCGCGATGATGGTGCGGGATATGAGCTGGCCGAGGTCGCGCTCGTTGAAGGCCAGCAACTCGTAGATGCCGCCAGGCGCGCGGTGGGCAAGCTCGTAGTAGGAGGACAAAGTGGGCTGCACGTCGAGATCGAGCAACAGCACGCGCAGGCCCGCGTCTGCGGCGAGCCCGCCGAGGTTGGCGGCCGTGGTCGTCTTGCCAACGCCACCTTTCGTTGAAATGATGGATACGACCTGCATGGCGCTCTCCGTTTGGCGATGGGAATCCGAGGGGGGAGCGGGTCAGGTGCGGTTGTTAAGGCGTTCGGCGATCCACTGATCGATCTCGACCGAATCCCAGCCCACCGCGCGCACACCAAGGCGCAGCGCCTGTGGAAACTGGCGCTTCTTCATCAGGTTGTAGATGTGGGCGCGTTTGAAGCCGGACTTGGCTTCAACTTCATCGAGCCGCAGAATGCGGCGCTCGTGCGGTGGCAGTACAGGTGCTTGCGACATGGCGGTCACTCCTGAACGCTCAGTGGCGTTTGTTGGCGTGACCTCTATTCAATAGACATGGCTGCGGAAAAACATTGCAAATGCAATCTCCGCGACTGCACATACAAGATGGAAGAATTCACGCGGCTGCGCTACGCACATTCTTCCTGGCATTGGCGAACTTGCCGTTCAAGGTTCGCTCCGTGATGCCCATGGTGCCGCCGTAGTGGGCGAGCAATGCGGTGACGATGGCCTCCTGCGTCTTGAAGCTGGAGTACGGCACGCCCGCTGGCGATTGGCCCAGCATCAGCGTCAGCATGCCGCCGATGATGTTCAGGTATGTGGTCTCTGCTCGATCACTGATCGCGCACTGCTGGGACGCGAGGAGCACGGCGGACTGCTTGAGCAAGACTTCGTGCTGCGCTTGCAGTTCGCGCATCTCACGCCGGCTATGGTCCAGCGCGGCCTGCAGAGCCAGCCGTTCCAGCAGGAGCGCCTGTCCTGTTTCGAGGGTGATGAAGGGATGGGCCATGCGCTCGCCACGGCTGAACAGGAATCCCGGCCGATGCTCGGGATAGTGGGTGCGCATCCAGCGCTTCAGATCGACATGGCGGACGGTCAGATCGGGTGAACTCACCAGTTCGGGGTCATTGATCGTGATCCCGTCCTTGCCGAAGGGCAGTTCCGAGTTGAGGATGCCGTCGTAGATGCGTTCCGAGTACAGCCGACACTCGTTCCATCGAGGGCAGTCCAACATCTGCGGCAGGCACCGCGGTGATGCGATCGACGCGAGAATCGATGCCTTGTACCGCAGCAATCCAGCCCACCGTATGGCAGCTTCGATGGGACGATAGAACACCTTTGATAGTGGTGGCTCCTTGTGCATGCTTTCGTCTCCTTTCGGAAGCGCTACATCACCGGCTCCTTTCTTGCCCTGCCAAGGGCTGTTGTGTCGTTATGGCCTGCGGCGAGTGCCAGGGACGATGCCCTGAACGTGGGGGCGGGTGGAATCATTTGCACCCGCCGCAGATGGCCTTGTCTTGTTGATCTGCAAGAATTGTCGGTTGCCGGCCCATCGAGCGACGATAAAAAAGCAGGCTCGATATTGGCGCTCACGCTGCCAGCGTCAGGGGTGATGTCAAGCTCATCAAGACCGATTCGATATGGTCTGATATCCCGTCGGTTTCAGAGCGCGCATGGGCAGGCATTTGTCGCCCAATGGGCATGTGAACGGTGAGAAATCGGCGCACGTCATGCTCTTCAGCATGCTGATATATCGACACAGTATCTAGCGATGATGGGATGTGGCTCGTGCGAGGTGGTCGCGGGTTCCTGCAGAAAGTCTCTCACCTAACGAGTAAGGATAGATCGCGGCTTCGCGCGATCTATCCTTACTCGTTAGAACGAAGGCAAGTTTGTCGTCATGTCTTCGTCCGGCGCATCTGGATGTTCCACCCCAGGTGTGTCGAGGATCAACAGCGAAATAGACATGTCGTAACGGTCTGAGAGCACGACCATCTCACGCACGGGCAGCCTGATGGGCCACACGCCTTCGGGGTGCTCTACGCCCAAGCGATAGTCGGCGTTGGAAAGCGCTTGGTCTGGGCTCACAGCGAGCGAGCCCAAAGGCAATTCCATGCCCTCCTGCAGCGTTCCAAACGTGTATTTCTTCGCGCTGCCACTGGCCTTCCACCAGTGCAGCATCCCTTCTCGTCCCATGACGGCGACGGCTGGCTGATCGGTGAACTCCAACCATTTGAGGATTGCGGCCGTGAGAGAGACACCGTAACGGTCGGCGCACTCGCCCAAGAGGTCAAGAGTGATCCGACGCCCACGCACCTGCTGGGTGTAGTCGTCGATCGGCATGAGCAGATACGACGCGAACTGGTCTGCCTCGCGCTCGATCCTGGCCCCGGTGATCCCCAGTGTCGCGCTCTGGGAGCACTGGAACGCCTCCTGCAGCTTGCGATGGAGGACGTAGTGCCCAAACTCGTGCGCAACGGTGAAGTTGGACCGTCCTGGCAGGTCGGGGTGCGGGTGGTACAGCAACGCCCAGACTTTTCGCTCCTTCAGCCAGAACAACCCGCCCTCGAAGCCTTTCAACTCTCGGGCTTGCAACTCCCCAATGGGCGCCTCGGGCGCCACGTTCCTAGACCATTCCTGCGCCAGCGCTCCGGCGTTGATCGGAAACGTTAGTCCGTGGACGGCGCGCCACAGCTTCGCCAGCTTGATTGCCTCGCCCGATGGGGAAAGCCCCTCTTTCAAGACCCGGCCTTCTTGTCCAGGACGCTGAGGATCTCCTGCAACTGCTGCTTCACCCCGTTGTCCAGCGACTGGTACTTGCGGAAGAAGGCCTCGTCGGCCACGTCGATCGAGGGCTCGGCGACGTCGTCATTCATCAAGAACTCGGGCGTCACGCCCAGGACCTTCGCCACCTCATTGATCCGGTCGGCGGACGGGCGGGCCTTTTCCTTGTTCTCCAGTTCCCATACGGATGACTTGGACGCACCGATCTGCTCGGCGAACTGTTCCAGCGTCAAGCCTGCTTTTTTCCGCAATGTGCGGACCTTCTCGCCCAGTGTTGGCATGCTTGTTCGGAGTTCCGATATAAAAAGTACTTGACTCCGGAAGTTCGGGAGTCCACAATTTTTATTGTGATAGTTCCGAACTTTCAGCGCAACCCCGATTTGGTAACACAGCCAGCTGGGAACAAGGAAGTCGGGATGTCGCAATCAACCAACCGATCCTGAAAGGGGACGACCATGAGCAAGACGTTGAAGCCCGGTACGCCGGCACCGAAGTCCGGCCAGTACCAGAACCCGGGCACCGGCAATGAAGTGACCGGCGTGAAGGGCAAGCCGCTGCCGCCGACGCCGCGGCCGGGCCAAGGCTACAAGCTGGTGGACCCCACCAAGCACAAGCGCTGAGCCGGGGAGAGTCCAGGTGCGACAGAAAGCCATCGACAAGAATTTCAAGGAGACCCCGTGATCCGCGAACCTGTGACTCTCCCCCAGCGCCCCCGCATCTCCATGCGGTCGTCGGCGCGTTTCTTCCACTTGGTGGACGTCATCGCTCGGGCCAGTGAGCCTACCGCCACCCAGTTGATGGCCCTGGAGCGCTCCTACAACAGCACCGGCGAGTTCCTCTCGGCATGCCCGGAGCTCCAGGGCGATCTCATCCAGATCCACGCCCACGGTTCCCGGCAGTTGGGCACCATCGTGCGGCCCCGTGATGGCTCGCGGGAGGGCTTCGACATCGATCTGATCGCGCGCCTGGCGTCCGGGGCGCGTCACAAATACGACGGCGAGCACGGACCAGCCCTGCTGCTCGACCGCCTGCATCGCGTTTTGTCCCGCTACGCCGATGCGCATGGCCTCCGGCTGCGCCGCTGGGAGCGCTGTGCAACGCTGGAGTACGCCGAAGGGATGTGCGCTGACATCGCGCCGGTCATTGACTCCCCGTTGTTGGCCGCGCCTTTCGGCGACACGCACGGCCTCATCCCTGACCGCGAGCTACGGCTTTTTGACTCGACGAACCCGCGCGGGTACGCGAAGCATTTCGATCTCGCCGCCGCGATCTCGCCGAATTTCACCGGCGCGGTGCGCTTTGCGGAGGCGATGGATTCGGTGACGCGCGCGGAAGTGACGCCGCTGCCTGATGCGCAGGAGGTGTTCGACCGGCTGCTGTGCCGGCTGGTGCAACTGTTGAAGCTGCATCGCAATGTGGCCTTCGGCGTTGCGCGCGGAAGCCAGGACATGGCACCTTCTTCTGTCTTCCTGACGACGCTGGCCGCGATGGCCTACGCGGTAGAGGCGCCGCAGCCGCACGAGAGTCCCTTGGAGTTGCTGCTCGATATCGTGGAACGGATGCCGCTGCACTTCGAGCGGATTTCCCGGTCCGACGGTTCCGAAGAATGGGTCTTGCCCAACCCATCCGCCCCCCGGGACAACCTGGCCGGCGGCATGAATTCTCCGGCTCGACAGGAGGCGTTTTTCTCGTGGCACCACCGCCTGATCGGTGATCTGAAGCGCATCCTGCACGCCATCGAAAACCATGAGGGGATGGATGTCCTGATCAAGGCGCTGGAGGGCGCATTCGGACCTCACTGCGCGGGCGCCATCCAGCAGGACCAGACCCAGCGGCGCCAGACCAGCCGCGTCGCGGGCCGGGTGACGCTGATCTCGTCGGCGGCAGCCGCGCCGGTCAGTGTCGCAGCGCGACCCCATACGTATTTCGGCCGCTGATGACACCTTACCCGGCCCCGCCCATACCGACCTTGGCCCAGCGAGCCATGGAGCTACGCGCTCTGCCTCTCGATGGCGCCCGGATGGTGTTTCTGTCGGGCCGAGCCTTGCGCTATCGATTCCGTCTGGTGCCGAGCGACTTCGGTCGCGTCTACGAGTGCGAACTGCGCCTGACACCCGATTCGCGCCCACCGGAAATGTTCGTGCTGAGTCCTGCCCTGACGACCCTGGCCGACGAGGCTGCGCTGCCCCACGTCTACCCCAACAACGGTCCCGGCACCAAGCTGTGTCTCTGGTGGCCGAAGCAGCGTGAGTGGCTGCCGCAGATGAAGCTGGTCGACACCTACATCGCCTGGACTTCGGAGTGGTTGTGGCACTTCGAAGACTGGTTGATCACAGGCGTGTGGGCCGGCGGCGGCGAGCATCCGCAGCAACGCAGGAAGCGTTGGGCTTGAGACAGCGACGACCGAGATCGCAAAACGGCAGCAATGACGCAAGGAGCAGAGAACAGCATGAATGAAATCGATAAGAAGCAGGTGGAGACGCGCATGCTCAACTTGCTGCGTGCCAGGACGCTGATCTACCGGCGGGCCAAGAATGTCCAGGCGGTGGGCCTGATCATCTCGCTCGTGTTCCCGATCGTCGGCCTGATCGTGTCAGCGCTGCTCCTCCCGTCGAAGCCGTTCATTGCGTTCGCCGCCCTGATGTTCAGTTTCCTGGAGGTTCTGCTTCTCGATCGCTGGCACCGTGCGCAGCTCAAGAACGCAGCGAAGCTGCAGGAGGATTTCGACTGCACGGTGTTGCAGATGGACTGGAACACCTTCCTCGTCGGCAATCGCATTGACCCTGAAGATGTCTTTGCCGACGCATGCAAGAAGCTCAGTGACGAGGACGAGCAACGGCTGATCAACTGGTATCCGCTCGCCGTCAAGGAACTGCCGCTCCATTTGGCAAGGCTGGTGTGCCAGCGCACCAATCTCTGGTACGACAGCGCTTTGCGCAAGCGCTACAGACGCGTTCTGTTGACAGGCTGCGTGGTGCTGATCGCGGGGGCTGGGGTCGTATCACTCGCCATCGATCACACCATGACGACCTTCGTCCTCTCCACGCTGGCTCCGATGACGCCGGTGATCATCTGGGCGCTCAGGGAATGCAACCGGCAGGCCGCGACCATTGAGTTGCTGGACCGTCTAAACGATGAGGTCAAGAAGCTCCTTGATCGCGCACGCAGCGGCGCAACGGAACAGGAGATCAGCATGCGTTCGCGCGAGCTGCAAGACGCCATCTTCAACCACCGCGCCTCCAGCCCATTGATCTTCGATTGGGTCTACAACCTCTTGCGCAGGCGTATGGAAGAGCAAATGAACGCTGGTGCCGACCAGTTGGTGAGTGAGCTGCGCACGGCTGGCAACGTGCGCTGAAGGCGGGTAGACGAATGAAACTGGTCCAAGACTTCAACGCCTTCCTGAACGACACCGTCAACCTCAACAGCACGCGCTTCGATCAGCTCGAAAGCAGCATCGAAGCCATCAAGACGGCGGTGCGAGGGTTGGACTGGAAGCCGTCCATCGTTGGCTTCGCCGCGCAAGGGTCCTGGGCCCACAAGACCATCATCAGACCGCTGCCTGGTGATCCGTTCGATGCGGATCTGCTGGTCTACGTGAAGCCGGTCGCGGGCTGGGAAGCGAAGGACTACATCAACGATCTGTATGCGGAGATGGGCAGGCTCGGTCTGTACAAGGACAAGATCAGGCGCTACTCGCATTGCATCACCGTCGAATACGCCGGCGAGCGCAAGATCGACGTGGCGCCTTGCGTGAAGGAGCGCCTTCACACGGGTGTCTGGGAGGTGTGCAATCGCGACACCAATCTCTTCGAAAAATCGAACCCGCTCGACTACACGGACTGGTTGATCGAGCGCAACAGCATCTGCGGGAACAACAACTTCCGCAAAGCCACGCGGTTGCTGAAGTACCTCAGGGATATCAAGACCAACTTCACTTGTCCCTCGTTCCTGCTGACGACGCTGCTCGGCAAGCATGTGTACGCCTCCGACAGGGGGGACGCGGGGTTCGAGGATGTTCCCACGACGCTCAAGACGTTGATTGATCGGCTCGATGATTGGCTGCAGGCCAATCCACCCAAGCCCACGGTGCGCAATCCCGTGCTGTTCGAGGAAATCCAAAGCACTGCCTGGGACGACGCCAAGTACTTGAACTTCCGCTCGAAGATCAATCTGTACCGCGGCTGGATCGACGACGCCTACGATGACCCAGACAAAGAGGAAAGCATCGGAAAATGGCAGCGTGTCTTCGGCGAGGACTTTGCTGTTCGGGAGGCTGCCGAGAAGGCTGGCAAGGTCAGTGAAGCGGCGCTGTCCGTCGTCCGAGGTAGCCCGGTGTCGGCGGGTGTGGCCGATCTAGTGGCGTTGGTGAAGAAAATCGGCCTTGCGGCTCTGCCCAGCGGCTTCGATCGCTTGCCGCACATGCGCCGCCCTCAATGGCGGATGGCGACCGGCACACGGTTGACGGTGAATGTTGGTGCGCGACTGTGGACATCCCGCTATGGACAGAACGTCTGCTCGCTTGCCTCGCTCGCGCCCACGCAGTCCGGACACTGGATCCGCTTCAACGCCAGCAACAATCTGGGACTTCCTTTCCCGGAGACCTATATGGTGGAATGGCGCGTTACGAACACGGATGAAGTCGCCCGGCGTGCTAACGCGCTGCGCGGCGATTACTACCGCTCGGATGAGCCATGGGTCCGGTGGGAGCAGTTGTCGTACCGAGG
Organism: Ottowia sp.; assembly: GCF_016703145.1. Classification (GTDB taxonomy): domain Bacteria; phylum Pseudomonadota; class Gammaproteobacteria; order Burkholderiales; family Burkholderiaceae_C; genus Ottowia. Next base: position 27,287 of record NZ_JADJCO010000005.1, read on the forward strand.
TGTCCATATGGTCGAGGCCTTCCTGATCCGCAAAAGCGACGACACGCTTTTGGGGAAGAGTGATCCGTTCTACGTGGTTATCGAGTGAGGGTGGGGGAACGCAGCCGATTTCGGGAGGCCTCGTCTCATCGCAGGAAAGAGCGCTTGATCACCCGCCCGCCAGCGCCTTTCATGCCACCACGAGTTCCGTCTCGTCGAGAACACCTCGCTACAGGGTAGGCGCTTGCCGGCGTACTCTGCGTTCGAGAACATGAAGTGGCTTGAGATCGCGTGCTCGGTTACAAACCCGTGGCGGACAGTGGCCATTGCCCTGGGTAATAGGAATGGCTGAGTTGGTGAAAGCAGAGGGCGGAGGTGCACGGGCGAGCGTGAATCCCGGCGTAGGACGCACGGCGACGGGCGACGTCATGAATGCTTGTCGGCATCGAGGGCGAGCTGTTGATCGCCAAGGCGGAAAAATGAGGCTATACTTGAGTCCTTCGCCGATGACCGCGGCGGAGAATGTAGTTGGGAAACAATGACTTAGCGCCCTAGTGCCTGTCCCGTTTCCCGCTCCACACACCCGGCAGCCGGTTCACCATCGCCGGTTGCACAGCAGAAAAAGGGAAGCATCCGCTTCCCTTTTTTTCAGCTTCGGTGCCAGGGCGCGATAGCAAAGCGGTTATGCAACGGATTGCAAATCCGTCCAGTCCGGTTCGACTCCGGATCGCGCCTCCATCTCTTTCCCCTCTTGAGTTGTCTGCCTCTTTCCACCTTCTGCCGCCGCAATGGGCGCATGACCCTGCGACAATGCACGGCTTGGCCCCGGTGGTGAAACTGGTAGACACAGCGGACTTAAAATCCGCCGCTTCCTGAACAAGGAGCGTGCCGGTTCGATCCCGGCCCGGGGCACCATCCGCGAAGAACAGGACAACGCCATGAATCACGACGACGCACCCTTCGAGATTCACGTGCACGGCGACGTGAAATTGCGCCCCGATGTGGGTTTCGATGCCTTGCAGGAGGCCCTCAGACCCCTGTGGAAGTACGCGGGCGCGCGCTCGCTGGCCGACGGCGCGGCCAGCGCCTACGAGGACGAGCCCGGCATCCGCTTCGACCCGCACCAGCACCTGCTGCAGATCTGCTGGACGCTGTACGGCGACGATGACTTTCGGCACCAGCTCGACGATATGTGCATGAACCTCAACGAGGTCAGCGATGCCGGCGCGGCCATCGAGGTGACCTTCTATGACGCGCAATACGACGAGGAGGACGAGGACGAGGGCCGCGAGTCGCGCGACGACTTCCTGCTGCTGTTTGTCGGCCCGACCCCCGAGGCCCTCATGCAGGCGCAGCGCGATCTGCTGGTGGAAGACGTGGTGAACCTGATGGAGCGCCACTTCGACGGGGCCGAACTCGGCGGCGTCGTGGCGGAGATCGACAAGCTCTTCTCGGCGCGCTTCGACGCGCTGGTGAGTTCGCTGGAGATCGGCAAGCCCCCGCGCGGCGCAGGAGGCGGTTCGCCCGGCCACGGCGGCGGTCGCCGCCCGCGGCATCTGCATTGAGCGGCCCGAAAAAACCGCCCGAAGGCGGTTGTCGAGGCCTGCTGGCGATGAGGCGGCTTGTGCTGGCCGTCAGGCCGCAGCCACCTCGATCCCCTTGAACTCCCCCGAGGCGATCCGCTTCTGCCACTCCGCGGGCCCGGTGATGTGCGCGCTGGTGCCGCCAGCGTCCACGGCCACGGTGACGGGCATGTCCACCACGTCGAATTCGTAGATGGCTTCCATGCCCAGATCCTCGAAGCCGACGACCCTGGCGGCCTTGATGGCCTTGCTGACGAGGTAGGCCGCGCCGCCGACGGCCATGAGGTAGGCGCTCTTGTGGTTCTTGATGCTCTCGATCGCGACCGGGCCGCGCTCGGCCTTGCCGATCATGGCGATGAGGCCGGTCTGCGCCAGCATCATGTCGGTGAACTTGTCCATGCGCGTGGCGGTGGTGGGGCCGGCGGGGCCCACGGCTTCGCCCTTGACGGGATCGACCGGACCCACGTAGTAGATCACGCGGTTGGTGAAGTCCACCGGCAGCTTCTCGCCCTTGGCCAGCATGTCCTGGATGCGCTTGTGCGCGGCGTCGCGGCCGGTGAGCATCTTGCCGTTGAGCAGCAGGGTGTCGCCGGGCTTCCAGCTCGCCACTTCCTCTTTGGTGAGGGCGTTCAGGTCCACGCGTCGGCTCTTGTTGTAGTCGGGCTCCCAGTCGATCTTGGGCCACAGGTCGAGGCTGGGCGCCTCGAGGTACACCGGGCCGGAGCCGTCGAGCACGAAGTGCGCGTGGCGCGTGGCGGCGCAGTTGGGGATCATGGCCACGGGCTTGGACGCCGCGTGCGTGGGGAACATCTTGATCTTGATGTCCAGCACGGTGGCCAGGCCGCCCAGGCCCTGCGCGCCGATGCCCAGCGCGTTGACTTTTTCGTACAGCTCCAGGCGCAGCTCCTCCACCTGGTCGAGCTTTTCGCCGCGGCCAGCCTTGGCCTGCAGCTCATGCATGTCCAGGTCTTCCATCAGGCTTTCCTTGGCCAGCAGCACGGCTTTCTCGGCCGTGCCGCCGATGCCGATGCCCAGCATGCCGGGCGGGCACCAGCCGGCGCCCATGGTGGGCACGGTCTTCAGAACCCAGTCCACCAGGTTGTCGCTGGGGTTCATCATGATCATCTTGGACTTGTTCTCGCTGCCGCCGCCCTTGGCTGCCACCGTGACATCCACCGTGCTGCCCGGCACGATCCGCACGCTGACGACGGCGGGCGTGTTGTCCTTGGTGTTCTTGCGGGCGAACTGCGGGTCGGCGACGACCGAGGCGCGCAGCGTGTTGTCGGGGTGGTTGTAGCCGCGGCGAACGCCTTCGTTGATGGCGTCTTCCAGGCCGCCGGTGAAGCCTTCCCAGCGCACGTCCATGCCCACCTTCAGGAACACGTTGACGATGCCGGTGTCCTGGCAGATCGGGCGGTGGCCGGTGGCGCTCATCTTGCTGTTGGTCAGGATCTGCGCCATGGCATCCTTGGCCGCCGGGCTCTGTTCGTGCTCGTAGGCGCGTGCCAAGTGGGTGATGTAGTCGGCCGGGTGGTAGTAGCTGATGTACTGCAGCGCCGCAGCGATCGACTCGATCAGGTCGTCCTGTTGGATCGTGGTCATGTTTTCTTCCGTGGGTGGTGGGCCGATCTCGGATGAGATCGATTCTTGTTTAAGGCTATCCTCGGGGTTTCGCGTGCCGACGGCACGTCCCGCATTTTGACAGCGGAGCTTTCTCCATGACGACACGCACTGAACGCGACACTTTCGGCCCCATCGACGTCCCGGCCGACCGGCTGTGGGGCGCGCAGACGCAGCGTTCGCTGCAGAACTTCGACATCTCCGGCGAGCGCCAGCCCAAGGAGATCATCGACGCCCTCGCGCTGGTCAAGCGCGCCTCGGCGGTGGTCAACCAGCGGCTCGGCCTGCAGGACGCGAAGAAGACCGACGCCATCGTCGCCGCCGCCGACGAGGTGCTGGCGGGCCGGCATCCGGGCGAGTTCCCGCTCGTCGTGTGGCAGACCGGCTCGGGCACGCAGACCAACATGAACGTCAACGAGGTGCTGGCCAACCGCGCCAGCGAGCTGCTGGGCGGCGAGCGCGGCGAGGGGCGGCTGGTGCACCCGAACGACGACGTCAACCGCAGCCAGTCGAGCAACGACGTGTTCCCCACCGCCATGCACGTGGCGGCGGTGCAGGCCGTCACGCACAAGCTGCTGCCGGCCGTCGCCAGGCTGCGCGCCACGCTGGCGAGGAAGTCCGAGGACTTCATGGACATCGTGAAGATCGGCCGCACCCACCTGCAGGACGCCACGCCGCTCACGCTGGGCCAGGAGATGTCGGGCTGGGTGACGCAACTGGACCAGAACGACAAGCACATCCGTGCCACGCTGCCGCACCTGAGCGAGCTGGCGCTGGGCGGCACGGCGGTGGGCACCGGGCTGAACGCGCCCAAGGGCTACGCGGAAGGCGTGGCGGCCGAGCTGGCGCGCCTGACGGGCCTGCCTTTCGTCACGGCGCCGAACAAGTTCGAGGTGATGGCAGCCTGCGATGCCTTCGTCAACGCCCACGGCGCGCTCAAGACGCTGGCGGCTGGCATGAACAAGATCGCCAACGACGTGCGCTGGCTCGCCAGCGGCCCGCGCAGCGGCATCGGCGAGCTGAGCATTCCCGAGAACGAGCCGGGCTCGTCGATCATGCCAGGCAAGGTCAACCCGACGCAGAGCGAGGCGGTGACCATGCTGGCCGCGCAGGTGATGGGCAACGACGTGGCCATCAACATCGGCGGGATGTCGGGCAACTTCGAGCTGAACGTGTTTCGCCCGATGGTGGCGCACAACTTCCTGCAGAGCGTGCGGCTGCTGGCCGACGGCATCGTCAGCTTCAACGACCACTGCGCGGTGGGCATCGAGCCCAACCGCGAGCGCATCGCCGAGCTGCTCAGCCGCTCGCTGATGCTGGTGACGGCCCTGAACCCGCACATCGGCTACGACAAGGCGGCCTTCATCGCCAAGAAGGCGCACAAGGAAGGTACGTCGCTGCGCGAGGCGGCGATCGCCTCGGGGCACCTCACGGGCGAACAGTTCGACGAATGGGTGGTGCCCGAGAAGATGACGGGCCGCTGAAACGCTATGTTTTATATAGCTTCAGGCGCTTGATCCACGCAGGCTAAAGGCCAATTTGGCCTTGAAATCAATGACGCGCCGCGCTCGGTCCCGACATCAGCCGATCCGTGTAGGCGATGGCCATGGCCGAGAGCAGGAAGGTGATGTGGATCACCGTCTGCGCGATCAGCACCTTGTCGGAATAGTTGCCGGCGTTGATGAAGGTCTTGAGCAGGTGGATCGAGCTGATGCCGATGATCGACATCGCCAGCTTCACCTTCAGCACCGACGCGTTGACGTGGCTCAGCCATTCTGGCTGGTCGCGGTGCCCTTCCAGGTCGAGGCGGCTGACGAAGGTTTCGTAACCGCCCACGATCACCATGATCAGCAGGTTGGAGATCATCACCACGTCGATCAGGGCCAGCACCACCAGCATGATGACGGTCTCGTTCAGCGACGTGACCGGCGCGTCGCTCTTGTAGCCGATGCTGGTGACCAGCGCCTGCAGCGCCGCCTGGTGGCCGAAGGCCGCCTCCACCAGGTGCCACAGCTCGACCAGGAAATGCATCACGTACACCCCCTGCGCCACGATCAGGCCCAGGTACAGCGGCAGTTGCAGCCAGCGGCTGGCGAAGATCAGCCCGGGCAGCGGGCGCAGCGGACGGTTGGTGGGGGAGTGGACGGGGTCGGACATGGCGCGGAGGGTGACGCCGGAGGGAGCCGGCGACCGGAAAATCGCGTATTGTAGGGATGGTGCGGGAGGGTGGCCGCCGAGCCGGACGTCCGGGGATCGTGGGCCAGTCAGTGCGTTGTAAGAGCCCGGCGCCATGATGACCGCATTCGGCAGGCATGCCGCCCGTCCGATGTGTGTGCAACAACGACGAAGGAGACACGGCCCATGAGCGCCATCGAATCGGTTCTGGTTGAAAACCGCGTATTTCCCCCCAGCGACGCCCTGGTCAAGGCGGCCCGCATCTCGGGCATGGACGCCTACAAGGCGCTGTGCGCCGAGGCGGACAAGGACTTCACCGGCTTCTGGGGCCGCCTGGCCAGGGAGCATGTCGTGTGGGGCAAGCCATTCACGCGCGTGCTCGACGAATCCAGCAAGCCCTTCTACAAGTGGTTCGACGACGGCCAACTCAACGCCAGCGCCAATTGCCTGGACAAGCACATGGGCACGCCGGTCGAGAACAAGACCGCCATCATCTTCGAGGCCGACGACGGCGCCGTCACCCAGGTCACCTACAGGGAGCTGCTGGACCGCGTGAGCCAGTTCGCCAACGCGCTCAAGGCCCACGGCATCCAAAAGGGCGACCGCGTCCTGATCTACATGCCCATGACCATCGAGGGCATCGTCGCCATGCAGGCCTGCGCGCGCCTGGGCGCCACGCACAGCGTGGTGTTCGGCGGCTTCTCGGCCAAGGCGCTGCAGGAGCGCATCGCCGACGTCGGCGCCGTGGCCGTGATCACCGCCAACTACCAGATGCGCGGCGGCAAGGAGCTGCCGCTGAAGGCCATCGTTGATGAAGCCCTGGCCATGGGCGGTTGCGAGTCGATCCGCCACATCTTCGTCTACGAGCGAACGCCCACCGCCTGCGCCATGGCCGCCGGCCGCGACAAGACCTTCAAGGACATCCTGGAAGGCCAGAGCACCGAGTGCCCGCCCGTCATGGTCGATGCCGAGCACCCGCTGTTCGTGCTCTACACCTCCGGCTCCACCGGCAAGCCCAAAGGCGTGCAGCACGCCACTGGCGGCTACCTGCTGTGGGCCAAGCTGACGATGGACTGGACCTTCGACCTCAAGCCCGAGGACGTCTTCTGGTGCACGGCAGACATCGGCTGGGTGACCGGGCACAGCTACATCGTCTACGGCCCCCTGGCCGCCGGCGCGACCGAGATCGTGTTCGAAGGCGTGCCCACCTACCCCAACGCCGGCCGCTTCTGGCAGATGATCGAGCGCCACAAGTGCAGCATCTTCTACACCGCGCCCACCGCCATCCGCTCGCTCATCAAGGCGTCCGAGGCGGACGAGAAGGTGCATCCGAAAAGCTCGGACCTCGATAGCCTGCGCATCCTGGGCAGCGTTGGCGAGCCCATCAACCCCGAGGCCTGGATGTGGTACTACAGGAACGTGGGCGGCGAGCGCTGCCCGATCGTGGACACCTTCTGGCAGACCGAGACCGGCGGTCACATGATCAACCCGCTGCCGGGCGTCACGCCGCTGGTGCCGGGCTCGTGCACGCTGCCGCTGCCGGGCATCTTCGCCGCCATCGTCGATGAGTCGGGCAGCGAAATGCCCAACGGCTCAGGCGGCATCCTGGTCATCAAGAAGCCCTGGCCCAGCATGATCCGCACCATCTGGGGCGACCCGGAGCGCTTCAAGAAGAGCTACTTCCCTGAGGAGTTGAAGGGCTACTACCTGGCCGGCGACGGCGCGGTGCGCGACGCCGAGCGCGGCTACTTCCGCATCACCGGGCGCATCGACGACGTGCTGAACGTCTCGGGCCACCGCATGGGCACGATGGAGATCGAGTCGGCCCTGGTGGCCAAGACCGACCTGGTGGCCGAGGCCGCCGTGGTGGGCCGCCCCGACGACCTGACGGGCGAGGCCATCTGCGCCTTCGTCGTCCTGAAGCGCCCGCTGCCCAGCGGCGACGAGGCCAAACAGATCGCCAAGGAACTGCGCGACTGGGTGGCCAAGGAGATCGGCCCCATCGCCAAGCCCAAGGACATCCGTTTCGGCGAGAACTTGCCCAAGACGCGCAGCGGCAAGATCATGCGCCGCCTGCTGCGCAGCCTGGCCAAGGGCGAGCAGATCACGCAGGACACCAGCACGCTGGAGAACCCGGCGATCCTGACGCAGCTCGACCAGACGTACTGACGGTCGAGCAGGCAGCAAAAAGCCCGCGCATCGCGCGGGCTTTTTGTCGGCCCCGAAGGGCTCACTTCAAGCCCATGATCCAGCCGGCCAGCTTCTTGGCGTCGGCCTCGGTCACGTTGGCGTTGGGGGGCATGGGCACGGCGCCCCACACGCCCGAGCCGCCTTTCATGATCTTGGCGGCCAGCTTGTCCACGGCGCCGCCGTCGCTGGCGTACTTCTGGGCCACGTCTTTGTAGGCCGGGCCGACCAGCTTCTTGTCCACCGTGTGGCAGGCCATGCAGTTCTTGGCCTTGGCCAGCGCCTCATCGGCCATGGCAGGGGACGCTGCGGCCACGGCGGCCAGAGCGGCAAAACTCAACAGAGCACGCTTCATCACTTCTCCTTCATCGTGGGTAGTTGCGCTACAGTCAACTCAACGCGATTGTAGGGTGGTGAGTTGACGGCTATTGGCGGTACCCACCCGTGCGGCTCCAGGAACAGACCATGTATTTGCTGGGATTGGGAATCGCAAACTTGACCGCATCAACCGCCAGCGCGAGACCATTGGCCAGAAGCCCCGGGCGGCGCCGCCGCCGCGCCGCCGTTGAATCCAAGAATGAAAATTGCTTGCAGCCGGTATCAATGGTTCGCCGGCAGCTATCATTTCTGAATCAACCGTGCTGCTTCAGGCCGCCGGATAGTCGTCCAGCACCGCGCCTTTGCTGGCGCTGGAGGCGTTGAACGCGAACTTGGCCTGCACGCCGCGCGTGTAGCGGGGTGCGGGGGCTTGCCAGCCTTCGCGGCGTTGGGCCAGCTCGGCCTCGGGGACGTTGAGTTCCAGCCGCAACTGATGCGCGTCGATGGTGATGGAGTCGCCCTCGCGCACGAAGGCGATGTTGCCGCCCGCCGCCGCCTCGGGCGCCACGTGGCCGACCACCATGCCCCAGGTGCCGCCAGAGAAGCGGCCGTCGGTGACCAGGCCCACGCTCTCGCCCAGGCCGGCGCCGATCAGCGCGCCGGTGGGGGCCAGCATCTCGGGCATGCCGGGGCCGCCCTTGGGGCCCAGGTAACGCAGCACCATCACGTCGCCGGCCTTGATCTGGCCGGCCAGGATGGCGGCCAGCGCCGACTGCTCGTCGTCGAACACGCGTGCCGGGCCGGTGATGACCGGGTTCTTCAGCCCGGTGATCTTGGCCACCGCGCCTTCGGGGCTGAGGTTGCCCTTGAGGATGGCCAGGTGCCCTTCCTTGTACATCGGGTTGCCGATGGGGCGGATCACTTCCGGGTTGGGCGGCACGTCCGGCACGTCCTTCAGCGTCTCGGCGATGGTCTTGCCGGTGATGGTGATGCAGTCGCCGTGCAGCAGGCCGGCGTTCAGCAGCAGCTTCATCACCTGCGGGATGCCGCCCGCGTTGTGCAGGTCCACCGCCAGGTACCTGCCGCTGGGCTTCAGGTCGCACAGCACCGGCACCTTCTTGCGCATGCGCTCGAAGTCGTTGATGGACCATTCCACGCCCGCCGCGTGCGCGATGGCCAGGAAGTGCAGCACCGCGTTGGTCGAGCCGCCGGTGGCCATGATGACGGCCACCGCGTTCTCGATCGCCTGCTTGGTCACGATGTCGCGCGGCTTCAGGTCTTTCTTGATGGCCTCGATGAGGATCTTGGCCGACTCCTTGGCCGAGTTCTGCTTCTCGTCGTGCGGGTTGGCCATGGTGGACGAGTAGGGCAGGCTCATGCCCAGCGCCTCGAAGGCCGACGACATGGTGTTGGCCGTGTACATGCCGCCGCACGATCCCGTGCCGGGGATCGCATGCTGCTCGATGTCCTTCAGTTCCTGGTCGCTGATCTTGCCGGCGGCGTTCTCGCCCACGGCCTCGAACACGCTCACGATGTTCAGGTCCTTGCCCTTCCACTTGCCGGGCAGGATGGTGCCGCCGTAGACGTAGATGCCCGGCACGTTGGCGCGCAGCATGCCCATCATGCCGCCGGGCATGTTCTTGTCGCAGCCGCCGACGACGACCACGCCGTCCATCCACTGGCCCTGCACGCAGGTCTCGATGCAGTCGCTGATGACCTCGCGGCTGACCAGCGAATACTTCATGCCCTCGGTGCCCATGGCCATGCCGTCGGAGATAGTGGGCGTGCCGAACACCTGCGCGTTGCCGCCCGCTTCCTCGATGCCGGCGATGGCCGCGTCGGCGAGCTTTTGCAGGCCCGAGTTGCAGGGCGTGATGGTGCTGTGGCCGTTGGCCACGCCCACCATGGGCTTCTTGAAGTCGTTTTCCTGGTAGCCCATGCCGTAGAACATGGAGCGGTTGGCGGCGCGCGCCTTGCCTTCGGTGATGTTGGCGCTGCGGCGGTTGATCTGGATCGGCTTGGTGTCCATGGCGTTGTCGTGGGTTGGTGGTCGCGAAAGCGTCCGATTGTGCCCCCATGGATTGATTGATACCAATCCGATCTCAACGCACCATTGATATCCCTCGCATATCAATCATCAGGCCGGGACGGCGTCGGCCTGAAGAAATTCAACTGTTCTGCGTGACCCCGGTTTGCCTGGCGATGGCCTGCCAGCGCGTGATCTCCTCGGTGAGGAGCTTGGAAAAGGCCTGGCCGCCGCGCGGCATGGGGTCGATGAAGGCCGTGGCGAGCCTGGCCTTCACGTCGGGCAGGTCCAGCACCTTGTCGATGGCGGCGCCCAGCGTCCGCAGCACGTCGGCCGGCGTGTTCGCGGGCGCCATGACGCCGTACCAGGCACTGCCCACGACGCCGGGCACGCTTTCACCGAAAGTCTGCACATCCGGCAGCCTGGGGTGGCGCGCCGTGCTGGCGATGGCCAGCACCTTGAGACGCTTGGCCTCGATGTGCGGCATGCACGCGGGCACCGAGTTGATGACCATGGGCACCTGCCCGCCCACGGCGTCGGTCAGCGCCAGCGCGCCGCCCTTGTAGGGCACGTGCACCAGCGGCATGCCGGTGCGCTGCTTGAGCGTTTCGCACAGCAGGTGCGGCCCCGTGCCCCGGCCCGGCGAACCCACGCCATGGCTGTGCGCCTCATCGCGCGGCAGCGCGATCAGCTCCTTCAGGCTGTTGGCGGGAAAGGCCGGGTTGGCCACCAGCAGTTGGGGCGACGAGCCCACGAGGGTGAGCGGCTTGAAGTCCTTGATGGGGTCGAAGGGCAGCTTGGGCAGTACCGCCGCGTTGGTGGCGTGGGCCGCGTCGGCCAGCAGCAGGGTATAGCCGTCCGCCGCGCTCTTGGCGGCGGCGTCGGTGCCGATCAGGCTCGAGGCGCCGGCCTTGTTGTCCACCACCACGTTCCACCCGGCCGTCTCTGTGAGCTTCTGCGCGATGAGGCGCCCCACCATGTCGGAGCCGCCGCCGGGGGCGTAGGGCACGATCAGCCGGATCGGGCGGTTCGGATACGCGTTGGCGAGCGCGGCGGTACTCAGCGAACCGGCCGCGAGCGCAAGGGCGGAGCCGGCGAAGGCACGGCGGGAAAGGGTGTGGTCGGTGGTGGGCATGGTCAGGACTCCTGGGGGTTGCGCAGCGTTGCGGAAGAAGGGCGGGCGCGTGGTTCAGCCGAGCAGCGCGCGCGCGGCCTGGCGAAAGCCCTCGGCGGCGGTGTCGATGCAGGCTGCGCCGATGTGACGGTGCGTGACCAGCCGGATGCGGCGCGGACCCCAGGGGCGGATCAGCACGCCGTGCTGGGCGAGTTCGCGGGCCCAGGCGGCGCTGTCCGGCACGGCGTCGGGCAGTTCGACGAAAACGATGTTGGTGATGGGCGCGGTGATGCCCACGACGCCGGGGCGCAGCGTGCGCAGGGCATCGCCCAGCCGCCGCGCCGTGGCGTGGTCGTGCGCCAACTGATGGGGCATGGTCTCGATGGCCTCCAGGCCCGCCGCGGCCAGCAGGCCGATCTGGCGCTGGGTGCCGCCCAGCATCTTGCGCAGGCGCCGCGCGCGGGCGATGGTCTGCGCCGGGCCCGCGAGAACGGCGCCGGCCGGGGCGCTCAGGCCCTTGGACAGACAGATGGAAACCGTGTCGGCATGGCGCGCCACCACGGCGGGCGCCACGCCGAGCGCCACCGCCGCGTTGAACAGGCGCGCGCCGTCCACGTGCACGCGGGCTCCGGCGCCGTGGGCCAGGTCATGCACCGCCTGCATGTGCGCCAGCGGCAGCACGGCGCCGCCCGCGTTGACGTGCGTGGTCTCCATGCACACCAGCTCGGTGGGCAGGGCGCCGGACGGCCGCAGCGCGGACGCCAGGGCGGTCAGGTCCATGGCGCCCGCCGCGCCGGCAAGGCCCACATAGGCCGTGCCGCTCAGCGTGGCGCCGCCGCGCTCGGTGAGGAACATGTGCGCGCTGGATTCGAGCACCACCTGCCCCTGCCGCCGCACCTGCGCCAGCACGGCCAGCAGGTTGCCCATGGTGGCGGTGGGCACGTACAGGCCGGCCTCCTTGCCCAGCGTGCGGGCGGCCAGGGCCTCCAGCTCGCGGGCCGTCGGGTCGCCGTCCAGGCCGTCGTCGCCCAGCGCGGCGGTGCGCATGCGCTCGTACATCGCGGGCGTGGGCCGGGTCACGGTGTCGCTGCGCAGGTCGATGAGCGGCGGGGCCTGGCCGGGGAGCGGTTCCAGGGCGGTCGGCGGAACGGTCAGCGTGTCGGTCATGGGCGCCAGTATTTCAGCGCCTGACCAATGCGCAAAATGCGTTGTTGCATGCGGTTCATACAATACTGATATGAGCAACCGCCGCATGTCCCTCAAGCACATCGAGGCGTTCCGCGTCGTCATGCAGGCCGGCTCCATGACCGAGGCGGCGCGCCGGTTGCACACCTCGCAGCCGCAGGTGAGCCGCCTCGTGGCGCAGCTCGAGGCGATCGCCGGCTTCGCGCTGTTCACGCGCAGCGGCACGCGGCTGCTGCCGTCGCTGGATGGCAAGCGCTTCTTCCAGGACGTCGAGAAAGCCTTCGCGGGGTTGCAGGGCCTGGAGGCGGCCGCCGCCAACATCCGCACCTTCGGCGGCGACCGGCTGGCCGTCGCGGCCATGCCGCGCATCGCCGGCGGCGTGCTGAGCAAGGCGGTCGCGCAATTCACGCGCGACCACCCCGGCACCCTCGTCACCATCCATTCGGGTGCGGCCGCCACGGTCAACACCTGGGTGAGCGGCGGCCTGTGCGAGTTGGGCCTGGCCGTGCTCTACGGCGACGACGTGCCCGGCATGCGGGTGGAGACCCTGCTGCGCATGGACTGCGCCTGCGTGTTGCCGCGCGGCCACCAGCTGGCGCCGCAGCGGCAGGTGCAGGCCAGCGACCTCGACGGCGAGCCTTTCGTCTCGTTCCCGCTCGGCAGCGGCCCGCGCGAGCGCATCGACCAGGTGCTGGCGGCCGCGGGCGTGCGGCCCCGCACCGTGCTGGAGTCGGACCTGGGCGCCTCGGTCTGCTCGCTGGTCGCGCTGGGGCTGGGCGTGAGCGTGATCAACCCGCTGGCGGCGCTGGACGAGCAGCGCAACCTCGCGCTGGAGGTGCGCCCGTTCCGCCCGGCCATCACCGTGCGCCTGGCGATCCTGCTGCCGCCCGATGCGCCCCACTCGCGGCTGGCGGCGGTCTTCAGCGACCGCGTGCGCCGCGTGATCGACGCCGAGCTGGCGCATATCCAGCCCTACCGCCGGTGAGTTATCTCCAGAAGCCCCGATGCGGCGCGGTGATCTCGTCCGCCAGCGCGGGCACGGGGCCCAGCACGTCGGTGGGGCGCTGGCCGTTGGCGAACACCGTGCGGCAGGGCAGGGCCAGCGTGGGGTTGGCGGGATGGTCGCCCGTGAGCGCCCGCAGCGCCGTCTCGTCGGCGCCGTACAGCACGCGGCCGATGCCGGCCCAGTAGATGGTGCCCGCGCACATGGCGCAGGGCTCGAAGGTGGTGACCAGCGTGCACTGCGCCAGGTACGCGCCGGGGTAGTTGGCGGCCGCCGTGCGCGCGAGGGTGCTTTCGGCGTGATTCACGGTGTCGATGTTGCCCTGCTCGGCCAGCACGGTGTCGCCGTCCGGCGCCACCAGCAGCGCGCCGAAGGGGTGGCGGCCCATCGCCATGGCGCGCTCGGCCACGGTGTTGGCGCGCCGCAGCAGGCGCGCGATCTGGTCCGGCGACAGCGCTTGCATCACTCGCCCTGCGAACCGCGGTGCGCCCAGGCCGTGGTGTGCTTCTCGATGGCGCTGAACAGCTCGTACATGGCCATGGCCATGGCGCCGATCACGAACAGGCCCGCGAAGGCCAGCCCCATCTGCATCGACGAGCCGGCCGATACCAGCAGGTAGCCGATGCCCTCGTTGGCGGCCGTCATCTCGCTGACGGTGGTGCCCACGAAGGCCAGCGTGATCGCCACCTTGAGCGAGCCATAGAAGTAGGGCATGGAGCGCGGCAGGCCCACCTTGACCAGCACGTCCCAGCGCTTGGCGCCCAGCACGCGCAGCACGTCCTCCAGCTCGGGCTCCAGCGTGGCCAGGCCGGTGGCGATGTTGACCATGATGGGAAAGAAGCTGATCAGAAACGCCGTCAGGATGGCCGGCCCCGCGCCGATGCCGAACCACACCACCAGGATCGGCACGAAGGCCGCCTTGGGCAGCGCGTTGAAGGCCGTCATCAGCGGGTAGAACGCGGCATAGGCCAGGCGGGACGAGCCCACCAGAAAGCCCAGCAGCACGCCCACCACGATGGCGAGGCCGAAACCCGCCATGGTGACCCAGTAGGTGCGCCAGGCGTGGCCGGCAATGACGCCCCGGAACTCCACCAGCTTCTCGCCGATGGCGCGCGGGCTGGGGAAGATGAACTCCGACACGTTGAAGCCCGAGCAGATCAGCTGCCACAGCACGATGATCGCCAGCAGCAGCGCCCAGGGCGCCCAGCGTTCCACATGCCTTCTGCGTTGCGGGGTCATTGGCTGATCTCCCCGCCGGTCTTGCGCAGCGCGCCGATGTGGCCGCGCAGCTCGTGCACGATGTCGGTGAACTCGCGCGTGTAGGTCAGCTCCAGCTCGCGCGGGCGCGGCAGCTCGATGTCGCGGCGTACCACGAAGCGGCCCGGGCTCTTGCTCATCACGTACACCGTGTCGGCCAGGAACACGCTCTCGCGCAGGTCGTGCGTGACCAGGATGACGTTGAATTTCTGCTCCGCCTGCAAGTCGCGCAGGATGCACCACAGCTCCTCGCGCGTGAAGGCGTCCAGCGCGCCGAAGGGCTCGTCCAGCAGCAGCATCTGCGGCTCGTGGATGAGGGCGCGGCAGATGCTGGCGCGCTGCTGCATGCCGCCCGACAGCTGCCAGGGGTACTTGTCCTCGTAGCCGGCCAGGCCCACCTTCCGCAGCAGCATGCGGGCGCGGGCTTCATAGTCCTGGCGCCTGGCGCGGAACTGCGAGCGGTGCGGCTCGACGATCTCCAGCGGCAGCAGCACGTTGTCCACCGTGGTGCGCCAGGGCAGCAGCGAGGGCGCCTGAAACGCCATGCCCGAGATCTTCAGCGGCCCGGTGACGCGCTCGCCGTTCACCCGGATGCGCCCGATCGACGGCATCTTCAGCCCCGTGGTCAGCTTCATGAAGGTGGACTTGCCGCAGCCCGAGGGGCCGACGATGGCGATGAACTCGCCGCGCCGCACCTCCAGGTCGATGGCCTCGACCGCGAACTGGTTGGCGCGCAGCAGTTCGTCGTTGTAGGCCAGCCAGACGTCGCGGAACTCCACGAACGGGGCGGATGGAGGCTCTGCGAGTGAATTCATGAAAGAAATGCGCTTGGGCCAGCGTGGAATATCGGCATGTAGCTATCAAAAAAGTAGTTCACTACTTCTTTGGCAGCACGTTCAGCTCGGTCGCCGCCGGCAGCAGGCTGGCGTTCCACACCGCGTCGGGGTTCACGCGCGTCTTGGTGGCGTAGGCGTCCGACACCTGCGAGGCCATCAGCGACAGGCGCGTGGGCACCACCTGGCCGAAGCCCTCGGCGCGCGCGTCCGGCGTGTTGATCACGGTGTCGATGGCCAGCTTGAGCCGGCGCGTCTCCAGCGCGGTGTTGACGATGCCGTCGCGC
Organism: Ottowia sp.; assembly: GCF_016703145.1. Classification (GTDB taxonomy): domain Bacteria; phylum Pseudomonadota; class Gammaproteobacteria; order Burkholderiales; family Burkholderiaceae_C; genus Ottowia. Next base: position 42,854 of record NZ_JADJCO010000005.1, read on the forward strand.
TCCTTCACGTAGGCGATGGCGGCGTCGGGCCTGGCGATGACTTCCTTGGCGCCCTTGGTGAAGGCCTGCAGGAAGGCTTTCACGGCGCCGGGGTTTTCCTTCAGCAGCTTGGGGCTGACGACGATGGCGTTGCCGTACAGCTTGACGCCGAAGTCGGCATACGGCAGCACCGCCACGTCGCCGGCCTTGACGCCGCGCGCCTCCAGGTTCAGCAGCGACGTGAAGGTAAAGCCCGTGATCGCGTCCACGTCGCCGCGCACCAGCATGGTCTCGCGCAGCGGCGGGTCCATGGTGGTCCACTGCACGCCGCTCACGTGGTTGGCCTTGGCGAAGATCGGAAAGCCGCGCCGGCCGGCGTCGAACACGGGCGCGCCCAGCTTCTTGCCGTTCAGGTCGGCGGGCTTGGTGATGCCGCTTTTCTTCAGCGCCATCACCGAGGCCGGCGTGTTGTTGTAGACCATCATCACCGCCACCGGCTTGTTGGGCGCGTCGGGGTTGTTGGCGTGAAACTCCATCAGCGCCGCCAGGTCGGCGAAGCCCATGTCGTAGGCGCCCGAGGCCACGCGCTGCACCACGCCGCCCGAGCCGCTGCCGGCGTCGATGGCCACGTCGAGCCCCGCGTCCTTGAAATAGCCCTTGGCGGCGGGCAGCAGGAAGAACGCGGCTGGCCCTTCAAAGCGCCAGTCGAGCTGGAACTTGATGGGCGTGGCCGCATGGGCCGGGGCGAAGCCGGTGGCGGCGGCCAGGGCCAGCAGGGTGTGCAGGAAAGAGCGCTTGTGCATGGTGAATTCCTCTGAAGCAACCGGGCAAGCAAGCAATAGGCGTGCCCGATGCGCCGCCTCAGCCTGGTGCCGGCATGAACCAAAGCGCGGCAAGGCGACGTGTCCGGCGCACCGCGATGGCGCGCCCCCCGGCCGGTGCGGGGGCGCCGCCCTTGGCGCGCGACTTGCATGAACCGCCCGGACCATGAACCCTTCTTCCACACCCCCGCCGCCCGCCCGCTATGCCCTGGGCGAACTCGACAAGGAAGCCCGCATGGGCGGCCAGGGCGAGGAAACCACCGCGCGCGAGGTGCGCGTGATCGACCTGAGCGACTTCGACGCCCGCAAGGCCGAGATCGCCGAGCAGTTGTGGAGCGCGTCGGTGGACATCGGCTTCTTCCAGGTCTCGGGCCACGGCATCGCGCAGGCCGACGTGGACGCCGCCTTCGCGCGCGCCGAGCAGTTGTTCGCGCTGCCGCGCGAGGTCAAGGCGCAGTGGCCGCTGGCGCGCAACGCCGGTTGGGAGCACAAGGCACAGATCCGCCCCTCTACCCAGACGCCGGACCAGAAGGAGTCCTACCAGGTCACGCGCCCGCGCATGATCGGTCTGTGGCCCACCGAGGACCAGTTGCCGCGCTTCAAGGCGCAAACGCTCGCCTTCGAGCGCCAGTGCTGGGAAGTGGGCATGCGCCTGCTGTCGTGCTTCGCGCACAAGCTGGGCTTCGACGACGACTTTTTCACCCGCGCCCACGACCCCGACGTGCCGGCCTACCAGAGCACGCTGCGCATGCTGCACTACTTCGCGATGGATCCGGCGCTGCGGGACGAGCTGGGCTTGTGGCGCGCTGGCGCGCATACCGACTTCGACTGCCTCACGCTGCTGTTCCAGCGCGCCGGCCAGGGCGGGCTGCAGGTGCTGCCGGGCAAGGAGATGGCGTCGCGGCAATGGACCAGCGTGGCGCCCATCGAAGGCGTCATCACCTGCAACATCGGCGACATGCTCACGCGCTGGAGCGACGACCAGCTGCCCAGCAACTTCCACCGCGTGCGCAACCCGCTGCCGCACGAATACCAGGGCGCGCGCTACAGCCTGGCCTTCTTCTGCCAGGCCAACGAGGACGCGGTGATCGAGGGGCCGGGCAAGAAATACCCACCCATCACCGGCGCCGAGTACCTGAAGCAGCGCATCAGCGCCAACTTCTCCAACCGTTACTGAACTTGCGGCAGCAAAGAGGCTGCCAGACGACGGGCAGGCTCGTCGAAGCCGTGCCGCCAGGGACTGGGATCACCCCGGGACGCGGCTGCCTGGCGACCCTCAGTTCGACACAGGCGGCACCACCAGCGCCACGCCGTTCGCACCTCGAGGGTCGGTGACAGGCACGGGGGTGTCTCCCACGACCTGGATGGCTTCGATGTTGAGCCCGCCACCCACGCGGTTCTGCAGAATCCAGCCGCGCTGGGCGAGGTCCGCAAGGATGGCATCGGAGAACTTGCCGGCTTCGTACTCGATGACGTTGTCGGGCAGCAACTGGTGGTGAAAGCGCGGCTGGGCCTGGGCTTCGGCGATGGGCAACTGGTAGTCCAGCACGTTCACGAGCACCTGGTAGACGCTGGTGAAGATGCGCGAGCCGCCGGGCGTGCCCAGAACCAAGGCCACCTTGCCGTCCTTGGTGGCAATCGTCGGGCTCATGGACGACAGCGGGCGCTTGTTCGGCTGAACCGAGTTGGCATCGGAGCCCACGACGCCAAACTGGTTCGGCACCCCCGGCTTGGCGGAGAAATCGTCCATCTCGTTGTTCAGCAGGAAACCCGCGCCCTCGACCACGATGCCGCTGCCATAGCCGCCGTTCAGCGTATAGGTGTTGGACACCGCATTGCCCCACTTGTCGACGATGGAGAAGTGCGTGGTCTGCGGCTTTTCGTCCGCCGACGCGGCCGCCGGGAAGTCCGTGCCCAGTCCTGGCTGGATCTGGGCCAGCGGCGTGGGCACCAGCGGGTTGACCTCGGTCGCACGGCCGCGCAGGTAGTCGTCGGCCAGCAGTTCGGCCATCGGGACGGTGAAGAAGTCCGCATCGCCCAGGTACTGCGCCCGGTCGGCGAACACGCGCTTTTCCATCTCGGCCGTCAGGTGCATGTACTGCGCGGAGTTCAGCGGCGCGCTGGCGAACTCAGGCGCCAGGAAGCTCTTCATCTTGAGGAGCTGCCCGATGCCGAAGCCGCCCGAGCTGGGTGGCGGCGCCGTGTAGACCATGTGCCCGTTCCAGTTGATGGCGACGGGGTCGCGCCACACGGCCTGGTAGTTCGCCAGGTCGGCCTTGGAGATCAGGCCGTTGGTGCGACCCATCTGCGCCACCAGGAGGTCGGCGGTCTTGCCCTTGTAGAACTCGTCGGCGCCGTTGTCGCTGATGCGCTGCAGGGTGTCGGCCAGCTCGGGCTGCTTGAACAGCTGGCCGCTCACCATCTTGCCTCCGAAGTAATCGTTGAAGTTCACGCGGCTGGCCGTTGACGTGGGGTTCGCGGTGGCATAGGCCACGAAGCCGTTGCGCGCGTAGCCGATGGCCGGCGCCAGCACCTGGCTCCACTTGAGCCGGCCGAGCTTCTGGTGCGCGGCCTGCATGCCGGCCACGGTGCCGGGCACGCCGGCGGCCAGCGAGCCGTCCAGGCTCAGGCGCGGGATCACGTCGCCATTGGCGTCCAGGTACATGGTGGGCGTGGCGGCGCCGGGGGCCTTTTCACGGTAGTCGACGAAGTAGGGCTTGCCGTCCATGTAGATGGTCATGAAGCCGCCGCCGCCAATGTTCCCCGCGGACGGCAGGGTCACCGCCAGCGCAAAGGCCACCGCCACGCCGGCGTCCACCGCGTTGCCGCCCTGGTCGAGGATCTGCTTGGCGGCCTGCGCGCCGAACTGGTCGGGCGAGGACACCGCCGCAGCGGTCAGCTTCGGTGGATCTTCGTCGCTGCCGCCGCAGCCGACGAGGCTGGCCAGCAGGGCCGACGCGATGAGGCCGCGCCGGCTGATGTCTCCGAAATGAAATGTCGTCATCTTGCTTCCTTGTGGTGTTTTTCGTGGGCGAGTCCGTGCGGGATGTGCGTTGATCGTGTACCTCCTGTGGTCGCGTGGGTCCTTCGGGAAACGCCTTCCATTCTGGGCGCACCCGTGGCGTTGTTGGAGAGACGGTGACAAATTGCTGCAATCCTGTGCCTGCGGGGATGCAGGGTCGGGCGGCCGGCGTCCCACCCGGTTGCTATGCTGCCCGCATGACCCCGGACAACCCCGCCATCGAGCTGCGCGCCTGGCGCCAGTTCGTGGCCGTGGCCGAGGAGCTGCACTTCGGCCGCGCCGCCCAGCGCCTGCACCTGACGCAGCCGCCGGTGACACAGGCCATCGCCCAGCTGGAGAAGGCGCTCGGCGTGCGCCTGTTCGACCGCACGCGGCGCCGCGTGGCGCTGACGCCCGCGGGCGAGGCGCTGCTGCCCGAGGCGCGCGAACTGCTGGCGCGCGCGCAGGCCCTGCCGCGCCGCGCGCGCGCCGCCGCCGCGGGCGAGGTGGGCCGGGTGCGGCTGGCCTTTGTGTCCACCATCGGCTTCGAGCAGTTGCCGCTGTGGGTGCGCGACTTCCGGGCCCAGTGCCCCGACGTGGTGCTGGAGCTGGCCGAGGCCACGGGCGACGTGCAACTGCAGGCCCTGGCGCGCGGCGACATCGACGCCGGGCTGCTGCTGCATTCGCCCGGCGCCGCGCCGCCCGGCCTGGCGCGCCTGGCGGTGGCGCGCGAGCCGCTGGTGCTGGCACTGCCCGAGGCCCACCCGTTGGCCCAGGCCCGGCCGCTGCCGCTGGCGCGCGTGCTGGCCGAGCCGCTGGTGATCTTCCCGCGCCGGCTGGTGCCCTCGCTGCACGACGCCATCCTGGGCTTGTACCAGGCCGCCGGCGTGCAGCCCCAGGTGGCGCAGGAGGCGATCCAGATGCAGACCATCGTCAACCTGGTGTGGGGCGGCCTGGGGCTGGCCTGGGTGCCGGCCAGCGTGACGCAGTTCCGCCGCGCGGGCGTGCGGTACCGCGGCGCGGACGAGCTGGCCGCGGGCCGCACCCGGCGCGCCGCCGGGCCGCCGCTGCCGGTGTGCGAAACCAGCCTCGTGTGGCCGCCGGCGGCCGACAACCCGGCGCTGGCGCGGTTCGTGCACTTCCTGCGGGACCGCGTGGCGGGCTGACAAGCCCGAGCCGGCACCGCCGGCGCGGCACAATGCGCGCATGCTGGTTCACCCCCAATTCGACCCCATCGCCGTCCGCCTCGGACCGCTGGCCATCCACTGGTACGGCATCTCCTACCTGGTCGCGTTCGCGCTGTTCTTCTTCCTGGCCACGCGGCGGCTGCGGCACCCGCCGTTCGCGTCTATCACCCAGCCGGCGCCGTGGACGCGGCGCGACATCGAGGACATGCTGTTCTGGGGCGTGCTGGGCGTGATCGCGGGCGGACGGCTGGGCTACTGCCTGTTCTACAAGCCGGCCTACTACCTGGCGCACCCGCTGGAGATCCTCGCGGTGTGGCAGGGCGGCATGAGCTTTCACGGCGGCATGCTGGGCGTGATCCTGGCCATGATGCTGTGGGCGCGCACGCGCGGGCGGCCCTGGCTGCAGGTGACCGACCTGATCGCCCCCTGCGTGCCGCTGGGCCTGGCCTCGGGCCGCGTGGGCAACTTCATCAACGGCGAGCTGTGGGGGCGCTTCGCCCCGCCCGACCTGCCGTGGGGCATGGTGTTTCCGCAAAGCGGCTCGATGCTGGCGCGGCATCCGTCGCAGGTCTACCAGTTCCTGCTGGAAGGCGTGCTGCTGTTCGTGCTGCTGTGGCTGTACGCGCGCGGCCCGCGCAGGACGGGGCAGGTGAGCGGGGCCTTTCTGCTGGGCTACGGCGTGTTCCGCTTCATCGCCGAATACTTCCGCGAGCCGGACGCGCACCTGGGCCTGCTGGCGCTGGGCATGAGCATGGGACAGTGGCTGTGCGTGCCCATGATGCTGGCCGGCGCCGCGCTGTGGTGGTGGGCCGGACGGCAAGCCGGAGCGGGGGCCGGGCGGACCTGAATTTCAAGTTATTTTGGCCTTGAGCCCGCTCTGATACTGCGCTGACAGCTATGGAAAACGAAGCAAACGACGATCCCGTCACACCCGCCGCGCGCCACGCCCCCAGCGTGCGCGAGCGCCTGGGCGCCATGCTGGAGCGCGGCGTCGACGCGTTCGCGCCCTGGGGCGCGCGCCGCACGCTGCGCGAGCTGCAGCACGTGCTGGATCCGGCGGTGAGCGAGGTCGAGGGCGGCCGCCGCGCGGCGGGCGTGGCCGGCTGGTACGCGCGCGCCACGCCCGAGCAGCGGCGCGACTGCTGGCTGTTGATGAGCGAGCAGTTCACGCCCGACGCGTCGGCCATCGAGGCCGCGCGCGACGCCTACGAAGCCGCGCGCGGCACCGACGAGGAGTCGCGCGCCGAGGTGCGCTTGCGCCGCGCCTTCACCGCGCCGCGCACGCGGCTGCTGCAGCGCTTCTCGGCGTTTCCCGAGGGCGTGCGCTTCCTGGTCGACCTGCGCGCCGAGCTGCTGCCGCACCTGAAGGGCGACAAGCGCCTGCTGGCGCTGGACGCCGAATTGGAGGAGCTGTTCTCCACCTGGTTCGACGTCGGCTTCCTGGACCTGCGGCGCATCAGCTGGGATTCGCCCGCCTCGCTGATCGAGAAATTGATCAGGTACGAGGCGGTGCACGACATCCGAAGCTGGGCCGATGCCAAGAACCGGCTCGACGAGGACCGGCGCTGCTACGGCTTCTTTCACCCGCGCATGGCCGGCGAGCCGCTGATCTTCGTCGAGGTGGCGCTGCTGCGCGACATGGCCGCCGGCATCGAGCCGCTGCTGGACGAGGAGGCCGCGCCGGCCGATCTGGACAAGGCCACGGCGGCGATCTTCTATTCCATCAGCAGCACGCAGCCGGGCCTCAAGGGCGTGAGCTTCGGCGACGCGCTCATCAAGCGCGTGGTCGAGACGCTGCGCGGGGAGTTCCCGCGGCTCAAGCTGTTCGCCACGCTCTCGCCCATTCCCGGCCTGCGCGCCTGGCTGGGCAAGAACGCCGCCGCCCTGCTGGAGGCCACGCCCGCGCGCGCCCGGCAAGCGCTGGCGCGCGAGATGGCGCTGCCCGCCGTGACCGCGCCCGAGCTGCTGGCCGCGCTGGACGGCGCGGCCGGGCTGCCCGAGAAATCCCTTTGCGCCCACTGGCTGCTGGGCGCGGCGGCGCAATACCTGGGCCGCGAGCTGGCCGGCGACGGCCGCCCGCGCGACGCCGTGGCGCGCTTCCACCTGGGCAACGGCGCGCGCGTCGAGCGCCTGAACTGGCTGGCCGATCCCTCGCCCAAGGGCCTGAAGCAGTCCTACGGGCTGATGGTCAACTACCTCTACGACCTCAAGCGCCTGGACAGGCACCGCGCCCAGTTGGCCCGGGGCGAGATTCCGGTGTCGGGCGCGGTCGAGGGCTTGCTGGCGTCCTGAACCGCGAGGCACGGGGAAAGCCACGCCGCTGGCTGGCGAGAGGGCGCTTCCTACAATCCCCGCATGCTTCCACCCACCGATGCGCCGGCCACGGCCGACTTGCCCCTCCTGGCCGGCCTCAACCCCGAGCAACGCGCCGCCGTCACCCTGCCGCCCGAGCATGCGCTGATCCTGGCCGGCGCCGGCTCGGGCAAGACACGCGTGCTGACCACGCGCATCGCCTGGCTGCTGCAGACCGGCCAGGTTTCGCCCGGCGGGGTGCTGGCCGTCACCTTCACCAACAAGGCGGCCAAGGAGATGCTCACCCGCCTGACCGCCATGCTGCCGCTGAACGTGCGCGGCATGTGGATAGGCACCTTCCACGGCCTGTGCAACCGCTTCCTGCGCGCGCACTACAGGCTGGCGGGGCTGCCGCAGGCGTTCCAGATCCTGGACCAGCAGGACCAGCTCTCGGCCATCAAGCGGCTCTACAAGCAGTTCGGCATCGACGAAGAACGCTTTCCGCCCCGGCAGACGCAATGGTTCATCGCCGGCTGCAAGGAGGACGGCGAGCGTCCGCGCGACGTGTCGGCGCGCGACGAGGAAACCCGCCGCAAGGTGGAGATCTACCAGCTCTACGAGGACCAGTGCCAGCGCGAGGGCGTGGTGGACTTCGGCGAGCTGATGCTGCGCAGCTACGAGCTGCTGCGCGATCACGACCCAGTGCGCGAACACTACCGGCGGCGCTTCCGCCACCTGCTGATCGACGAGTTCCAGGACACCAACCGGCTGCAGTACGCCTGGATCAAGATGATCGCCGGCCTGCCCGAGGAAGGCGGCGGCGGCGCCATCCTGGCCGTGGGCGACGACGACCAGAGCATCTACGCCTTTCGCGGCGCGCGCGTGGGCAACATGGCCGACTTCGTGCGCGAGTTCGGCGTGGCGCACCAGATCAAGCTGGAGCAGAACTACCGCAGCCACAGCCACATCCTCGATTCGGCCAACGCGCTCATCAGCCACAACACGCGGCGCCTGGGCAAGAACCTGCGCACCGACCAGGGCGCGGGCGAGCCGGTGCGCGTGGTCGAGGCGCCGAGCGACTTCGCCGAGGCCGAATGGGCGGTGGATGAACTGCGCCAGTTGCACAAGGGCGAGGGGATGCCGCGCGCCGAGATCGCCATCCTCTACCGCAGCAACGCGCAGAGCCGGGTGATCGAGACGCAGCTGTTCAACGCCGGCGTGCCCTACCGCGTGTACGGCGGCCTGCGCTTCTTCGAGCGCGCCGAGATCAAGCACGCCCTGGCCTACCTGCGCCTCTTGGAGAACCCGCGCGACGACACCAGCTTCCAGCGCGTGGTCAACTTCCCGCCGCGCGGCATCGGCGCGCGCAGCATCGAGCAGTTGCAGGATGTGGCGCGCGCCGCCGGTACCGCGCTGCACGACGCCGTGACCGACGTGCCGGGCAAGGCCGGCGCCAACCTCGCGGGCTTCGTTGCCCGCATCGACGTGATGCGCGAGCAGACCGCCGGCCGCACGCTGCGCGAGATCATCGAGCTGGTGCTGGACGCCAGCGGCCTGCTGGAGCACTACCGCGGCGAGAAGGAGGGCCAGGACCGCATCGAGAACCTGGAGGAGCTGGTCAACGCCGCCGAGAGCTTCGTCACGCAGGAAGGCTTCGGCCGCGACGCCGTGGCCCTGCCGGTGGACGAGTTGGGCCAGCCCCTGACGCAAAGCCCCGCCAGCCAGGGGCTCGATCCCGACGCGCCGGTGCTGGACACGCCGCTGTCGCCCGACGCCGAGACGGGCGAGACGCTGTCGCCGCTGGCTGCCTTCCTGACCCACGCCGCGCTGGAGGCGGGCGACAACCAGGCCCAGGCCGGGCAGGACGCGGTGCAACTGATGACGGTGCACGCCAGCAAGGGGCTGGAGTTCGACGCCGTGTTCATCACCGGCCTGGAGGAGGGGCTGTTTCCGCACGAGAACTCGCTCTCCACCCACGACGGACTGGAAGAGGAGCGCCGGCTGATGTACGTGGCCATCACGCGCGCCCGCAGGCGGCTGTACCTCAGCCACGCGCAGACGCGCCTGCTGCACGGGCAGACGCGCTACAACGTCAGCAGCCGCTTCCTGGAAGAGCTGCCCGAGGACGCGCTGAAGTGGGTCACGCCCCGGCGCGGCGGCTTCGCCAGCCTGGCGCCGCGGAGCGACCGTCCGCGCCCCGCGTGGGGCAGGAGCGGCATCCACGCCGATGGCGCCCCTGGGGCGCCGGCTCCCGCGCCGCCGCGCAAGGTGCCGCCCGCGCACGGCATCACGGCGGGCCGGAAGGTGTTCCACACCAAGTTCGGCGAAGGCCGGGTGCTGGCGGTGGAGGGCGCGGGCGATGACGCCAAGGCGCAGGTCAACTTTCCTCGCCACGGCGTGAAGTGGCTGGCGCTGGCGGTGGCCAAGCTGACGGTCGTGGAGTAGTCGGGGAGGACGGTCTCGGGCAGGCTGTTCTATGGTGTTTTTGGTCGATAGTCCGCGTGGATATTTGGTCGGAAGCTCTTGTTTTCGTAGCGTCCGACTAATACACGTCCCGCCGATACCGCCCCTCGCGCGCCAGCGCGGCCAGCCCGTCGTTGCCCAGGATGCGCCGCAGCGCGGCGTCCACGCCCTGGGCCATGCCGTTCAGGCTGCCGCACACGTAGATGGCGCCGCCGCGCCGGCGCACCCAGTCGCGCACCTCGCCAGCGGCTTCGTCCAGGCGGTGCTGCACGTAGATGCGCTCGGGCTGGTCGCGCGAGAAGGCGGTGTCCAGCCGCTGCAGGGCGCCGCTGGCCAGCCAGGCGCGCAGCTCGCCTTCGCACAGGAAGTCGTGCGCCGCCTGGCGCTCGCCGAAGACGAGCCAGCTCGGCCCCGTGCGGGCCACTGCGCGCGCGCGCAGGTGGCCGCGCAGGCCGGCCAGGCCGGTGCCATTGCCGATGAAGAGGATGGGCCGGGTGGCGTTGTCGCCCAGGCGTAAGGCGGAGTGCGCGCGCAGGCGCAGCGCCACGCTGGCGCCCACGGCGAGTTCCTCGGCCAGCCAGCGCGAGGCCAGGCCGGGGCTGCCGTCGGGCCGCCGGGCGACGCGCACCAGCAGCTCCAGCCGACCGTCCTGCATCACCGAGGCGATGGAGTAGCTGCGTGGGTGCCGGGGATCGGCGGGAATGCGCAGCTCGGCCAGGTCGCCCGGCTCCCAGGCCGTCATCCCGGGCGCCTGCAGGCTCAGGTGCACGATGGGTGCGCCCACGCTGTCCGGGTTGATCACCCGCCGGTCCACCAGCGTCCAGGGCATGAAGGGGGCGTCGCCGGTCCAGGCGGTGCCCGGGCCGGTCTGGGCGATCAGGGACAAGCCCTGCTGCCAGGCCCGCAGCGCCGCCGCGTCGCCGTTGTCCATGTCGATGCGCTCGAACAGGGGGGTGGCGCCGGCCGCGCGCAGCCAGTGGTCGAGCGCTTGGCCGAAGCCGCAGAACCGGGCGTACTCGCGGTCGCCCAGCGCCAGCACGCCGTAGTGGAGGTGCGCCAGCGCGGCGCCGCCGGCCCGCTGGCAACGCTGCCAGAAGTCGGCGGCGTTGTCGGGCGCGTCGCCCTCGCCATAGGTGCTGGCCACGAACAGGGTGCAGCGGGCGCGGGCCAGTTGCGCGTGGTCGAGCGTGTTCAGGGGCAGCAGGCGGACGGCGCTGCCGGCGGCGTGGAGCACGCGCGCCGTCTCCCGGGCCAGGCTTTCGGCGTGGCCGGTCTGGCTGGCGTGCGCGACGATGATGGGCGCCTCGCCGGAGCGCACGGCCGACAGGGCGTCGGCCTCGTCCGCCGCCGTGCGGTGGCGCCTTCGCTCGCGCAGCCAGATGGCCAGGCACAGGGCGGCATAGAGCGCGAGGGCCAGCGCCGCCAGCGCGAGCCGCGAGGCGTGGGGGGTCATGACAGCGCGCGGTAGGCCGCCGAGGCCGCCAGGCGGGGGCCGGCCGGCGTGCGCAGGCTGAACAGCGCCGCCACGTCGCGCGCCTCGGCGAAGGCCATGCCCTCGTCCGGCCCCAGCACCGTCAGGACCGTGGTCAGCGCGTCGGCGTGCATGCATTCCGGATGCACCGCGGTGACGGCCGTCAGCGCGTACGCCACCGGCTGGCCGGTGCGCGGATCGATGGTGTGCGCACAGCGGCGGCCGCCGTGCTCCCAGGCGTGCCAATGGTCGCCCGAGGTGGCGACGGCCTGTTCGCGCAGGACCAGCGGGGCCGGCGCCGGCGCGGCGCCGTCGGCGCTGGCCGCGACGGCCACCCGCCAGGGCTGTCCATCCGGCCGCTGCCCGGTGGCGCGCAGCTCGCCGCCGACTTCCACCAGGCCGTCGTGCCAGCCGGCCTGGCGCAGGCTCTCCAGCACCAGATCGACGGCGAAGCCCTTGGCGATGCCGGAAAAGTCCAGCTGCGCGCCGCCGGGCTGCCAGGCCTCGCGCGTGCCGGGGCGCAGGGCCAGGCGCGCGTGGCCGACCCGGGGCAGGGTGGCGGCGATGGCTGGCGCGGACGGGGGCTGGTGCGGGCCGGCGGCGTGCGGGCCGAAGCCCCACAGCGCCACCAGCGGCGCCACCGTGGGGTCGAGCGCGCCGCCGCTGTCCCGGGCCCACGACAGCGCGGCCTGGAGCACGCGAAAGAACTCGGGCGCCAGCACGTGCCACGTCCCGGCGGGCGCGCGGCCGAACCGGGCCAGGTCGGAATCGGGCTCCCAGTGGCTCATCTGGCGCACGACGCGCGCGAGGCACTCTTCCACGACCTGGCGCGCCTCGTCCAGGGGCCGCATCCCGGGGTTGCCGAGGCGCACGCGCCAGGCCGTGCCCATGGACCGGCCGGCCAGGGTGTGCAGCGTGTGCGGGTCCGGCCGCCGCGGCACCGCCCCCGGCGCATAGGCCGGGTACGCCGCTGCGTATCCGGCGGCGGGCAGCGTCAGGCGGGCCTGGTAGCGAAGCATGCGCGGGCGTGGGAGCGGGGACGAGGCGTCAGGGCAGCACCTCGACGGTGGCGACGTAGGACAGGCGGCGCTCCTTGGCCGGTGCGGCCGAGGTCTTGCCGTCCTTGGCGGACACCTCGATCCAGTACAGGCCCGCCGCCGGCCAGGTGACGCTGAACCGGCCCTGGGCGTCCGTGGTGGCCTTGACCGGGTCGGTCTGGTTGCGGTAGCGCGTGCCGTCGGCGATCACCTCGACTTCGATCCCCGGCGCCGGCTTGCCGTCGACGTGCAGGACGAACGTCGCTTTCTCGCCCTGAACCAGGTCGGCGGGGGAGGTGACCGGCACCAGTTCCAGCCCGTGGTTGATGGGCTGGAGCGCGCTGGGCTTGCCGACCGTGACGAAGGTCTCGATGCGACTCACCGACTCGGTCACGGCCAGATCGACGGCGTCGGCGGGGACCTCGGCGGCCAGCTTGTCGGGCGTGCCGCGCCAGCGCTTGGTCTGGCCGGTGGCCCTGTCCTTGTAGCTGGCGTTCAGGCTGGCGTTGGCGACCGCCAGGCGGTAGGTGCCGGGCTGGGTCAGGTTGAGGTCGAACACCGTGCGCAGCTTGCCGCGCGACACGTTCTCGGGCTGCACCGTGCCGCCGTCCGGCGCGGTGACCGCCAGCTTCTCGATGTTGAGGGGGAAGTGGTTGAAGAAGAACAGGTCGTTGGAGACCGCCGCATCGACGGTGATCCACTCGGCCTTCGACAGGACGGTGCTCGACGGCTTGAGCCACACGTTGTGGGCCTGGGCGTGGGACAGAAGGCCGCACAAGGCGGCCGCGCAGAAGGTGAGGCGATAAGCGATTCGCATGGCTGGGATTCCTTGGTGATGGATCAGGGTTTGAGGTCGAGGGTGATGGCGCCGAGTTCGCTCTTGCCCTGGTCCTTCAGGGACACGGGGGCCTTGGCGGGCCAATCGAACGGGACGGTCACGACTTCGCGGCCGCCCGATTCGCGCGAGGCCTCCACCACCAGCTTGTAGCTGCCCGCCGGCAGCTTGGGCAGAGGGCCGGTTCCTTCGCTGAAGGCCAGATCGTGCCGGCCGGCGGGGCGGGTGGGGCCGGTGATGCCGTCGATCGGGACGCTCAGTTCGCGCCCCGTGCGCCGCCACCATTGGCGCATGTCCTTGAGCCACTTGACGCCCTCGTTGTCGCGCTTCTTGACCTCGTACCACACGGCCAGCGTGCCGGCGACGGCGTTGTCCGCCCGCTCCAGCCACGCGGCCACGTAGGGGCGGTGGTATTCGGCGACGTCCAGGCGGGGAATTTCGACGCCGATGTTCAGCCCGGCCGCGAACACGGCGGGCACGACGCCCAGGCCGGTGCCCAGCGCCAGGCTGTAGCGGGTCGATGCGATGGCGGATGCCATGGGTATTTCTCCTTCGGTTGGGTGGGGGTGAAATCGTCAGGAATGGATGAACAGCAGGGCCAGCAGCAGCGGCACCAGCAGCCCGAGGCCCACCATGGGCCAAGTGAAGGGCCGGCGTGCGGCATGCATCTTCAGGATGAACAGCCCCGTGACGCTGAAGACCAGGCAGGCCACGGCAAGGATGTCGATGAACCAGCGCCAGACGGCGCCGGTGTTGCGGCCCTTGTGCAGGTCGTTCAGGTAGGAGATCCAGCCGCGCTCGGTCAGCTCGTACTCGGCCTGCCCATCGGCCAGTCCGATCCGCAGCCAGGCGTCGCCTCCGGGGCGCGGCAGGGGCACGTAGATCTCGTCCTGCGACCATTCGGCCTCATGGTCGCCGATGTCCACGCGCCACTGCTGCCGGGCCCATTGCCGCAAGGCGTCGGGTACCGGGCCCTGCTGGCCGGCGCCCCGGGCCTGCGCGGCCAGCGCGTCGCGCAGCGCAACGGGCACCGTGGCCCCGAGATGGGTGACGCGGGGCCTGGCCTCGATGTCGGCCGCGTGGTTGAGCGTGAAGCCGGTGACGGCGAACAGCAGCATGCCGACGAGGCAGATGGCCGAGCTGACCCAATGCCATTCGTGCAGTGTCTTGAGCCAGTAGGCCCGGCGTTGGGAAGTGTCGTGCTGCTTGGCGTGCATCGATTCGCGTTACGGAAAACCAGCCGCGACCATCGACCGGAAAAGGTTGTCATTCGGGGTTGGCACTCACGCGAACTGACGCCGTGGTGATTGGCTGAATTTAGTAGAGAATGATAATCATTTTTATTCTCATGCGAGCCAGTATTGACGTTCAGGCCGAGATCCGCAGCCCTTCCGATGCGCTTTGGCAACGATTTGGAGGCGAGCGCCGCGCGGTGGTGTGCTTGAGTTCCGGGCGCGCCAAGGCGTCCGCGGAAGGGGCCGGTGTCGCGGCAGCCGGCCGGCAGGCTCTAGATGCAATACTGTTCAGATAGACAAATGGCCAGCATAATTCGGCTCCATCCAATCCATGGAGGACGGAGCCGATGGCAAGAACGCGCAAGGTACTGCCGCACCAGGTCGATGTCGCCCACCTGATCAGCACAGGTGTACTGGCAAGCGTGTGTTCGAGGCCTCTGATCGACGAGGTGCTGGCCGAGACAGGGCGAGGCAGTCAGCGCAATCGGCTACCCCACAGCCGTACGCGGCCAGAGCGCCTTCCCGCAGGCGCGCCTGCTCGGCCTGGTCGAGTGCGGCACGCACGCCATCGTGGCCGCCGGCATCGCCGCGTACGCACGCAGCGAGAAGGCGATGGCCACGGAACTGCTGCCGGGCTGGCTGCGCAAGGACATGTTGGTAATGGCCGACCGGGGCTTCTACAGCTTCAAGCTCTGGGCGCTCGCTTGCGACAGCGGCGCCACGCTGCTGTGGCGCGTGAGTTCCAACATCAAGCTGGCGGCGCAGCAGGTCCCGCCCGATGGCTCGTACCTGAGCACCGTCTTCGACAGTGAAGACAGCGCCCGGCGGCATGGCCGCACGGTGCGCGTCATCGAGTACACGCTGCGCGACTTGGCCGTCCCCACAAAGGACAGCTACCGCCTGGTGACCACTTTGCTCGACCCCGAGCAGGCGCCCGGCCAAGAATTGGCGGCGCTGTACCACGAGCGCTGGGAAATCGAGGCCGTCTTCGACGAGCTCAAGACGCACCTGCGGCAGGGTCGGCGGGTGCTGCGCAGCAAGACGCCCGATCTGGTGAAGCAGGAACCGTGGGGGCTGCTGCTGGCGCACTTCGCCATCCGCCAACTCATGGCACAAGCGGCTTGGCAGCGCGCACTCGACCCGGATCGCCTGAGCTTCAGCCACGCGGCGCGCGTGATCAAACGCAAGATGCCGCAAGCCGCGGCCGTTCCCCCTGAGCGCCTCGAAAGCTGGCGTGAGTCCCTGCTGGCCGAGATTGCCCGTGGTCGCTGCGTTAGTAGCCGCGGACGCCTCAACCCGCGCGGAGTCAAGCGCAAGATGAGCAGCTTCACCGTCCGCCATCGCGGCGCGTTGCTCCACCAGCGACATCAGCCCACGCCAGTACTGCGTATCTGAACAGTATTGGGACTAGTGCGCCGACACGGAGATATCGAAACATGAAACCGCGTCTTTGCGCCCAGGGCGGCGTTGCAAATCCTCGCGATACCGCCCGGTATCGCCGCGGTTCGCGCCTTGCCCTGAACGCAAATCCATCGGTTTCATTGTGTTCCGATATCTCCGTGCCGGCGTACTAGATGGGCGAGGGTTCGGCCGGGTCGGCCGCTTCGGGCATGAAGCTGTCCCGGAAGGTGAACCAGAGCGAGACGAAGAACATCGCGCCGATCACCAGCCCCGTGGGCAGCAGGCCCGCCGCGGCGATGGCCGCGCTGCCCGTGACGGCCGTGAGCACCAGCAGCACCAGGCCGGCGCCGAAGGACATGGCCATCCACATGGCACCGAACAGCAGGAACGCGCGGGTGTTGCGCAGCACGGCGACCAAGCTGAAGAACAGGCTCTTGACCGGGGACACGGCATGCCAGTGCACCAGCGCCGGCGCGTGCCAGAACGCCAGCGACAGGGGCAGGTACAGCAGTGTGGTCACCCACATGGCGGTGCGGAAGCGCGGGTCCATCACCAGCTCGCGCGTGACGCCGTCGCCGCCCAGGTAGACCTGCGCGAACTGCCCGCCGTCGATCAGCGACGAGATGCCCATGACGATCATGACGCCCACGGCGTACAGTGCGCCCAGCACCAGCATGGCGCGCGTCTGCCGCGGCCCCTGGCGGAAAGCGGTGAACAGGATGACCGGCATGGGCGCGCGTCCCTCGTCGGCTTCGCGCGTGGCGGCCATCAGGCCCAGCGTGGCGGCGGGCATCAGCACCAGGGCCAGCACGCCGCCCACCCACGGCACCATGGCGGCCAGCGACATCAGCAGGATGAAGATGCCGAACAGGCTGCCCAGGGCCAGTGGTTGGCGGAAGAAGGTGCGCACGCCGTCGCGCACCCACCGCGTGCCAGTCCGCGCAGGGACGATCCGCAGTTTCATCGGGCGGCCTCCGCCATTGCAGGCTGCGGCGTTCGCGTGGGGAAGGCCCGGTGGCTCATGGGCACAGCGGCTCCGCGATGCGCTGGCGCAGCACGCGCTCGAAGTGCCGGGGGTCGTGCGGCGTCAGCATGCTGGCCGCGCGCGGCAGGTGGAAGTCCCACAGGCGCGAGACCCAGAAGCGCAGCGCGCCGGCGCGCAGCAGGGCGGGCAGCAGGCGCCGCTCGGCGCCGGTGAGCGGGCGCACCGACTGGTAGGCCGCCAGCATGGCCTGCGTGCGCGCCGCGTCGGCACGGCCGGTGGGCAGGTCGATGGCCCAGTCGTTCAGCGCCACGGCCAGGTCGAACAGCCAGGTGTCGACACCGGCGAAATAAAAGTCGAAGAAGCCGGTGAGGCGTGGCGCATCCGGCTTGCCATCGAACATCACGTTGTCGCGGAACAGGTCGGCGTGCACCGCGCCGCGCGGCAGGGCGGCGTAGGCCGAGCTGGCGGCGACGTGGTTCTGAAACGCCAGTTCGGCACGGATCAGCGCGGCCTGCGCGGGTGTGAGGTGGGGCAGCACCACCGGCACGGTCTCGTTCCACCAGGCGAGGCCGCGCAGGTTGGGCTGGTGGCGGTCGAAATCGCGCGCCGCCAGGTGGGCGCGCGCCAGCATCTCGCCCACCTGCGCGCCGTGCGCGGGGCCGGGCGCCAGCTCGCTCCTGCCGCGCAGGCGGTTGACCAGGGTGGCGGGCTTGCCGCGCAGCGTGTGCAGGATGTCGTCCTCGCCGGCGCCGATCCGCGTGCCCGGCAGCTTGGCCAGCGGCTCCGGCACCGGCACGCCGTGGCGCGCCAGGTGCTGCATCAGGTGCAGGTAGAAGGGCAACTGGGCGTGCGTCAGGCGCTCGAACAGCGTCAGCACCCATTCGCCCTCGGGCGTGGTGACGAAGTAGTTGGTGTTCTCGATGCCGCCCTCGATGCCGCGCAGCGCGCTCGCGTGGCCCAGGCCCAGCGAGTGCAGCAAGGTGCTGGCCTCGCCCTCGGAGACTTCGGTATAGACCGCCATGCAGTCAGAAACTCAGAACTTTCCAGGTGCGTTGCCCCGCGCTGCCGGGGCCGGCCTCGGGGCTTTGTAGGCGCGTGGCGTCGGCCGGGCGCACGTCGTAGGCGGGCACGGGGGCCTTGGGCTGCACGGTGATGCTCTTGGTTTCGCCGCCGGAGCGCACTTCGTCCACGCGGCTGCCGGCGTCTTCCACGTGGATGTGCTCCACGCGCTGCGTGCGGCGGTCCAGGGGCGTGGCATCGCGCACGGCCGGGCCGGCGGCGTCGGGCTGGGCCCAGGCGCCAGCCCCGGCGCCGAGGGCCGCACCCAGCAGGACGATGCGGCAAAGACGGTGGACTTGCATGGGCCGATTGTAGGCCGGCGCGGCGTTCATGGCGGGCGCTGGCCGGGGAGGAGGGCGGTCACCGCGGGCCCCACGGCGTGGATTTGACGAACGCCATCGTCGCCAGGCCATAGGCGGCCATGCCCAGTGCCACCAGCGCAAAAATGGTCCACGCCGGTGCCGCGGCGCTGGCCAGGGCCACGCCACCGGCGGCCACCACCACTAGCCGCAGCGTGCCAGCCATGACCGGGCCCGCCGCCTTGCCAGCCGCCACCGACGAGAAATACAGCGACAGGCCCACCCCGAACAGCGCGTAGCACGGCCCCGCCCACTGGAAGTACGACGCGGTGGAGGCCAGCACTGGCGCGTCCTGCGTGAACAGGCGGGTCCACACGTCAGGCCACCAGGTCACCACCAGGCCGATCGCCCCCAGCATCGCCCCGGCCATCGCCGCGGCGGTCCAGGCCACCCGGCGCGCGCGCGCCGCCTGGCCGGCGCCCATGGCCATGCCCACCAGCGGCACCGAGGCGACGCCCACCGCGAAGGCAATGGGCACCAGCAGGAACTCCAGCCGCGTGCCGATGCCGTAGCCGGCCAGCGCCTCGGGGCCGAACTGCGCCACCAGCCGCGTCAGGATGAGGATCGTCAGCACCGTCTGCAGCGGCGAGATGCAGGCCACCGCGCCCGCCTGGAGGATGGTGCGCAACGTTTCCATCCGCACGGGGGTGCGCCGCAGCGGCAGCTGGATGCCGGCGCGACCCGCCAGCAGCCAGGCCAGCAGCGCCGCCGCCCCGACGCCATAGGCCACGACCTGGCCGGCGGCCACGCCGCGCATGCCCAGCGCGGGCAAGGGCCCCCAGCCCAGCCCCAGGGCGCCGCTGATGACCACCTGCGCGACCGAAATGAGCAGCAGCGCGACCGACGGCACCGTCATGCGCCCCGCGCCCCGGATCACCGACGACAGCGTGTTGACCACCCACACGAACACCGACCCCAGGAAGGCGACCTGCCCATAGGCCACCGCGTGCCGCAGGATTTCGCCCTGCCCGCCGAGCAGGGCGTAGAGCGCCTCGCCCAGCACCAGCATCGCCAGCATGTACAGGCCGCCGCCCGCCACCCCGATCCACAGCGCATGCACCGCCAGGGCGTTGGCCCGCTCGGTCTGGCCGGCGCCCAGGGCGCGGCTGATGGTGGACGACACGCTGCTGCCCATGGCGCCCGCCGACAGCATGGACTGCATCATGACCATGGGAAACACCAGCGCCAGGCCGGCCAGCGCGCCGGAGCCGAACCGGCCGACGTAGATGGTTTCCGACACGCTGGCCAGCGCCGCCGCCAGCAGGGCGCCCATGTTGGGCAGGGCAAAGCGCACCAGCAGGGGCAGCACCGGCGCGGTGATCAGCGTTTGCGTGCGGTCTGCCGCGGCAGCCTGGGCCGGGCCGGCGGTGGAAGAAGCGGATGGCATGCGGTATCCTCGGTTCTGGAGTTCTTTGTATCTGCAACGATTGTATATACAAATAAAGCGATGGCCCACACGTCCGCATCACCCCAGGGGTGTACCTATTTCAAGCTGCGGCAACTGCTGCGCAGCGTGTCGCGCCTGTACGACGCCGAGATCGGCCAGGCCGGGCTCAAGGGCACGCAGTTCTCGCTGCTGGGGTACGTGCTGGCGCTGGGGCCCGTCAACCCCGGCGAACTGGCCGAGCGCATGGGCCTGGACGGCTCCACGCTGACGCGCAACCTGCGCCTGCTGCAGGAGCAGGGCTGGGTGCGCCAGGGGCCCGGCGCCAACGCGCGCGAGCGGCGGGTGGAGATCACGCCCGAAGGCCAGGCCAAGCACGCCGAGGCCCGGGTGCACTGGAAGCGCGCCCAGCAGACGCTCAACCAGGTCCTGGAGCCTGGCGAGGTGGCGCACCTGCACGCCGCCATGGACCGCGCGCAAGCCCTGCTACACGACCGGGAACACGGCGGCGCCGACCCGGCCGCCTGACGCGCGCCACCGGGCGGGCACAATGCCGCCATGCAAGAAACCGCCCCCGAAGCAGCCCCTTCCACCCCCGCGCCGGACGCGCCACCGCGCCCCCTGTTGCTGCTGGTCGATGGTTCCAGCTACCTGTACCGCGCCTACCACGCCCTGCCCGACCTGCGCGCCAACCCGGGCGATCCGGCGAGCCAGCCCACCGGCGCCATCCGCGGCATGATCAACATGCTGACCGCCCTGCGCAAGGACTACCCGCACGCGCAGTACGCCGCCTGCGTGTTCGACGCCTCGGGCCCCACCTTCCGCGACGCCATCTACCCCCGCTACAAGGCGCAGCGCGCGCCCATGCCCGACGACCTGCGCAGCCAGATCGCGCCGATCCACGAGGTGGTCGGCCTGCTGGGCTGGCGGGTGCTGGCGGTGCCCGGCGTCGAGGCCGACGACGTGATCGGCACGCTGGCCCACGCGGCCGAGGGGCAGGGCATGGAGGTCGTCGTCTCCAGCGGCGACAAGGACCTGGCGCAACTGGTGACCGAGCACGTCGCCATCATCGACACCATGAGCGGCAAGCGGCGCGACCTAGCCGGCGTGCAGGCCGAGTTCGGCGTGCCCGCCTCGCGCATGCTGGACTACCAGACCTTGGTGGGCGACGCCGTGGACAACGTGCCCGGCGTGGACAAGGTCGGCCCCAAGACCGCCGCCAAGTGGCTGGCCGAATACGGCTCGCTCGACGCCATCGTGGCCCATGCCGGGCAGATCAAGGGCGCGGCGGGCCAGAACCTGCGCCAGGCGCTGGACTGGCTGCCCACCGGGCGCGAGCTGCTCAAGATCCGCACCGACTGCGACTTGGCGGGGCACGTCGAGGGTCTGCCAGCTATGAATTCAATAGCTGCCGGCGCAATGCAGGAGCCGGCCTTGGCCGATTTCTATGAAAAATATGGTTTCAGGACCCTGGCCAAGGGCCTGAAAAAGCCCGCGCCCGCGCCAGCCCCGGCCGCCGACCTGTTCACCGACGCGCCCGCCGCCTCGCACGCGGAAGGCGGCGGCGTGCGCTACGAGACGGTGCTGGACTGGCCCGCCTTCGACCGCTGGCTGGCCCGCATCGAGGCCGCCGAATTGACCGCGCTCGACACCGAGACCACCTCCCTCGACGAGATGCAGGCGCGCATCGTCGGCCTCAGCTTCAGCGTGGCGCCGGGCGAGGCGGCCTACATCCCGCTGGCCCACACCGGCCCCGACGCGCCCGAGCAACTGCCCATGGACGAGGTGCTGGCGCGCCTCGCGCCCTGGCTGGAGAACCCGCGCGCGCCCAAGCTCGGCCAGCACGTCAAGTACGACCGCCACGTCTTCGCCAACCACGGCATCGAGGTGCGGGGCTACGTGCACGACACCATGCTGCAGAGCTACGTGCTGGAAGTGCACCGGCCGCATGGACTGGCCAGCCTGGCCGAGCGCCACCTCGGCCGCGGCGGCGTCAGCTACGAGGACCTGTGCGGCAAGGGCGCGCACCAGATCCCCTTCGCCCAGGTGCCGGTGGACAAGGCCGCCGAGTATTCGTGCGAGGACTCCGACCAGACGCTGGACGTGCACCTGGCGCTGTGGCCGCGCCTGGAGCAGGACGAGCGCCTGCGCGCCATCTACGCGCTGGAGGTGCGGTGCAGCGAGGTGCTCTACCAGATCGAGCGCCACGGCGTGCTGATCGACACCGCGCTGCTGCGCAAGCAGAGCCACGAGCTGGGCCAGCGCATCGTCGCCCTGGAGCAGCAGGCGCACGAGCTGGCCGGCCAGCCCTTCAACCTGGGCTCGCCCAAGCAGATCGGCGAGATCTTCTTCAACAAGCTCGGCCTGCCCGTGGTCAAGAAGACCGCCACCGGCGCCCCCAGCACCGACGAGGAGGTGCTGGAGAAGCTGGCCGAGGACTACCCGCTGCCCGCCCGCATCCTGGAGCACCGGGGCCTGTCCAAGCTCAAGGGCACCTACACCGACAAGCTGCCGCAGATGGTGGACGCTGGCGGGCGCGTGCACACGCACTACGCGCAGGCCGTGGCCGTCACCGGGCGGCTGTCCAGCAACGACCCCAACCTGCAGAACATTCCCGTGCGCACCACCGAGGGCCGGCGCATCCGCGAGGCCTTCATCGCGCCGCCCGGCCACGCCATCGTGAGCTGCGATTACAGCCAGATCGAGCTGCGCATCATGGCCCACCTGTCGGGCGACGCGGCCCTGCTCAAGGCCTTCGCCGACGGCCTGGACGTGCACCGCGCCACCGCCGCCGAGGTGTTCGGCGTCGCGCCCGACCAGGTGAGCAGCGAGCAGCGGCGCTACGCCAAGGTCATCAACTTCGGGCTGATCTACGGCATGAGCAGCTACGGCCTGGCGCGCAACTTAGGCATCGACAACACCGCCGCGCGCAACTACATCGAGCGTTACTTCGAGCGCTACCCGGGCGTGCGGCGCTACATGGACCAGACCGTGGCCTTCGCGCGCGAACACGGCTACGTCGAAACCGTCTTTGGCCGGCGCCTGACCCTGCCGGAGATCAAGGGCGGCAACGGCCCGCGCCGCGCCGCGGCCGAACGCCAGGCCATCAATGCGCCGATGCAGGGCACCGCGGCCGACCTGATCAAGAAGAGCATGGTCGCGGTGCAGCAGGCGCTGGAAGCCGAAGGCCGCGCCAGCCGCATCATCATGCAGGTGCACGACGAACTGGTGCTGGAAGTGCCCGAGGCGGAGATCGACTGGGTGACGGCCGAAGTGCCTCGCCTGATGGCCGGCGTGGCCGCCCTCCAGGTGCCGCTGGTGGCCGAGGTCGGCGTGGGGCCGAACTGGGAGCAGGCGCATTGAGCCTAGAAACGGCAGTTGACCGCGCTCGCTATCGTCAGGAGCGCCGCATGAACACTGACTTCGCCGCTTCAACGACCCGCACCTGTTGGGTGAGAGCGCTACGCACCCGCCAGCACCGCGCTCGCCGCGCCATGCGGCGTTGCTCGTCCTTGCAGGCATCAGCCTGCCGCGTCCTCGCGCCTTGCCTGCCACGCCGATCACGGCACTGGCGGGCGCGTTCAACTGCCGTTTCTAGGCTGAGTGGCTTCGGATTTCAGGTCAAATCGGCCTGAAGCCCGCGCCAGATATATGCTGAAAGCTATTGAATAAATAGCAAACGAGGTGGCCTGGGCCACCTCGTTCACGTTGGGGGACGGGGCTCAGGCCCGCAGGTAGGCCAGGCCGGTCAGCCGGCCCTTGCCTTCGTAGACGACCTGGCCTTCGCCCGGACGGTAGAGGTCGGCCACCTGCACCGCGCCGCCAATCAGTTCGGTGATGAAGGCGCGGCGGTTGGGCAGGTCCAGCGCCAGGCCAATGGCCTCGCGCAGGTTCGACAGCAGGATCTCGTGGTCCACCGCCTTGCCGTCGCGGACCTTGGCGCGGTTGAGCGTGTTGCCCTTGGGCGGGTCGCCCCGGTCGGTCCAGTAGAGGGTGTCGGTCTGCTCGTCCCAGTCCAGGTCGATGGGCTCGGGCAGCTCGCCCAGCAGCGTCTCGATGTCGGTGCGGCGGGCCGGGTCGGCGCCGGCGGGCAGCGCCAGCGGCGCGCGCACGATGCGGCCTTCGTTGCCGTTGGGCTTGCCCTTCAGCGTCCAGTAGATGTAGCCGCCCTTGGCATCGACGGCGACACCCACGCAGTGCCGCGTGGGGTCGGTCCGGTCCTCGCCGGCGCCGGTCTGCACCAGCGTCGTCAGGTCCGAGCCGTCGGGGCGGCAGCTCATCACGCGCATGCCCTCGCGGTCGCACCAGTAGAGGCGGCGAGTGTGCTCGTTGAAGGTGATCTGCTTGCCCGTGGTGAAGCTGCCGACGGGCACGATCACCTGGCGGTCGCTGCCGTCGTAGTTGCAGCGCTCGACGTGGCCGTCGTTCTCCCAGTAGTCCTCGCCCACGCGCACGAGGCCCATGTAGCTGATGAAGATGTGCCGGCCCACCGGATCGACGGCCACGCCGTCGGGAGCGGATTCCAGGCCCTCGGCGAGGGTCTGGAGGTCGGTGCCGTCGGTGCCCATGGACATCACGCGGGATACCCTGCCCAGGCTCAGGAAGATCAGGCGGTCGGAATTGGTGCTCACTTGGTTTTGTCTCCGGAAGGATGTGTGGTTGCGGGCGCGGGATTCAGGTCAGGCCGCAGGCGCCGCCTCGCGATGGTAGCGCGTCACGCGCTCGACCTCGTTCCTGCTGCCCAGGATCACGCTCACGCGCTCGTGCAGCTGGCGGGGCTGCACGTCGAGGATGCGCTCGCGGCCGTTGGTGGCGGCGCCGCCGGCCTGCTCGACCAGCCAGCCCATGGGGTTGGCCTCGTACATCAGGCGCAGCTTGCCGGGCTTGTGGGGCTCGCGCTTGTCCCAGGGGTACATGAAGATGCCGCCGCGCGTCAGGATGCGGTGCACGTCGGCGACCATGCTGGCGATCCAGCGCATGTTGAAGTCCTTGCCGCGCGGGCCTTCACGGCCCGCCAGGCATTCGTCGACGTAGCGCCTGACGGGCTCGTCCCAGTGGCGCATGTTGCTCATGTTGATGGCGAATTCCTGGGTGTCCTCGGGAATGCGCAGGCCCTCGCGCGTGAGCACGAAGCTGCCCTGCTCGCGGTCGAGCGTGAACACGTCCACGCCGTCGCCGACGGTAAGCACCAGCGTGGTCTGCGGGCCGTAGACGCAGTAGCCGGCGGCCACCTGCTGGCGGCCGGGCTGCAGGAAGTCCTGCTCCTCCACGCCGCGGTCGTCGTCGGGCATCTTCAGCACGCTGAAGATGGTGCCAATGCTGACGTTGACGTCGATGTTGCTGGAGCCGTCCAGCGGATCGAACAGCAGCAGGTATTCGCCCTGCGGGTAGCGGTTGGGCACGACGTAGATGCCTTCCATCTCTTCCGAGGCCATCGCCGCCAGGTGGCCGCCCCATTCGTTGGCCTCGATCAGCACCTCGTTGGCGATGATGTCCAGCTTCTTCTGCACTTCGCCCTGCACGTTCTCGCTGCCGGCGCTGCCGAGCACGCCGCCCAGCGCGCCCTTGTTGACGGCGTGGCTGATGCTCTTGCAGGCGCGCGCCACCACCTCCAGCAGCAGGCGCAGCTGGCCGGGGATGTGGCCGTCGACGCGCTGCTTCTCGACCAGGTGGCGGGTGAGGGAGATGCGGGTGTTCTTCATGGTCTTCAGGCGCTGGTCGCGGGGGTGTCGGCGAGGGCGCGGGTGACGACCTCGCGCACGTCGTTGCTGAGATCGGCCTTGGCGGCGACGCGGGCGATGGCCTCGCGCGCGGCGCCGCGGTAGGGCTCGGCCAGGCGCGCCCAGGCGTCCATGGCGCGCGCCAGGCGGGCGGCGACCTGCGGGTTGAGGGCGTCCAGCTCCAGCACGCGGTCGGCCCAGAACAGGTAGCCGGCCGCGTCCCGGCGGTGGAAGGCGGCCGGGTTGCCGTGGCAGTAGCTGAAGATCAGGCTGCGCGCGCGGTTGGGCGTGCGCAGGCTGAAGTCGGCGTGGCGCATCAACTCGCGCACGGCGGGCAGCACGTCGCCGCCGCGGTCGGGCGCGCGCGCCTGCAGGGCGAACCACTTGTCCAGCGCCAGCGGCTCGTGGCGGAACAGCTCGTAGTAGCGCGCCAGGGCGCGGCCGGCCAGCGCGTGGCCGCCGTCCACCAGGGCGCGCAGCGCGTTCAGGCGGTCGGTCATGTTGCCGGCGGTCTTGACGTGCTGGTAGGCCTTGCCGGGCCACACCGGGTCGCCGCTGGCGCGCGCGCCCAGGCACAGCATGCGCAGCGCCAGGCCGGCGAGGGCGCGCCGGCCGCTGGAGACGGGGTCGGGCGTGTAGGCGCCGGTGTCGGCGTTGCCCTCGTAGGCCCACTGCCAGTCGGCCTGCAGCTCGGTGGCCAGTTGCAGCTCCATCGCGTCGCGCACGGCGTGGATGCGCTGGGGGTCGGCATCGTCCAGCTGCTCGGCGATGTAGTCCTCGCCCGGCAGGGTCAGCACCAACTGCTTGAAGGCGGCGTCCAGGCCGGGGTGGCGCAGCACCGCGCGCAGGGCCTGCATGCAGGCATCGTTCAGCGGCCTGACCGGCACCGGGACTGCACCGTCAGCTATCAGATCGAGAGCAATCCGCAGGGCGAGCCGCTGCCCGGCTTCCCAGCGGTTGAAGGGGTCGCCGTCGTGCGCCAGCAGGTGCATGAACTGGTCGGGGCCGTGGCCGGCGTCCAGCTCGACGGGAGCGGAGAAGCCGCGCAGCAGCGAGGGCACGGGCTCGGCGTCGATGCCGGTGAAGACGAGGGTGGCCTCGGCCTCGGTCAGCACGAAGGTGTCGCCGCCCAGCAGAGCGCCGTCCCGCGGCGCCAGGGGCAGCGCCTGCCCGTCGGGGCCGATCAGGCCCAGGCGGATGGGGATGACGAAGGGCTGCTTGCCGGGCTGGCCCGGCGTGGGCGGGCAGCGCTGCGCCAGCGCCAGCGTGTAGGTGCGCGCGGCGGCGTCGAAGCTGCCGCGCGCCTGCACCACGGGCGTGCCGGCCTGGCTGTACCAGCGCTTGAACTGGGGCAGCAGGCGCGCCAGCTCGCTGCCGGGGCTGGCGTCGGCCATGGCCTGGGCGAAGTCGTCGCAGGTGACGGCCTGGCCGTCGTGGCGCTGGAAGTACAGCGCCATGCCGCGCCGGAAGCTGTCGCGGCCCAGCAGGGTCTGGATCATGCGCACCACCTCGGCGCCCTTCTCGTAGATGGTGGTGGTGTAGAAGTTGCTGATCTCCAGGTACTCGTCGGGCCGCACCGGGTGCGCCATGGGGCCGGCGTCCTCGGGGAACTGCGCGGCGCGCAGGGCGATGACGTTCTCGATGCGCCGCACGGCGCGCGCACTGGGGGTGCCGGCCAGGTCCTCGCTGAACTCCTGGTCGCGGAACACCGTCAGGCCTTCCTTCAGCGAGAGCTGGAACCAGTCGCGGCAGGTGACTCGGTTGCCCGTCCAGTTGTGGAAGTACTCGTGGCCGATCACGCTTTCCACCGCGTCGAAGTCGCTGTCGGTGGCGGTGGCGGGCTTGGCCAGCACGTACTTGGTGTTGAAGATGTTCAGGCCCTTGTTCTCCATGGCCCCGGCGTTGAAGTCGCTGGTGGCGACGATCATGAAGCGGTCGAGGTCGAGCGAGAGGCCGAAGCGCGCCTCGTCCCACAGCACGGAGTGGATGAGCGAGTTCATGGCGTGCTCGGTCTGGTCCAGGTCGCCCGGGCGCACGTAGACCTGCAGCAGGTGCTCGCGCCCGGCGCGCGTGGTGATGCGCTGCTCGCGCGCCACCAGCCGGCCGGCGACGACGGCGAACAGGTAGCTGGGCTTCCTGTGCGGGTCGTGCCAGGTGGCGAAGTGGCGGCCGCCTTCCAGCTCGCCTTCGCCCACCAGGTTGCCGTTGGACAGCAGCACCGGCCAGCGCGCCTTGTCGGCGCGCAGGGTGACGGTGTAGGTGGCCATCACGTCCGGCCGGTCGAGGAAGTAGGTGATGCGGCGAAAGCCCTCGGCCTCGCACTGGGTGAAGAAGTCGCCGCCGCTCATGAACAGGCCCATGAGCCGGGTGTTCTTCTCGGGGGCGCAGGTGGTGAAGACCTCCAGGTCGAAGGGCTCGCCGCCCTCGGGCAGGTTCTCCAGCACCAGGGCGTCGCCCTCCATGCGGAAGGAGCAGCCCTGGCCGGCCAGCATCACGCGCGACAGGTTCAGCTCGTCGCCGTCGAGCCGCAGCGGCTGCGCCGGCACGTCCAGGTTGCGGCGCACGCGCATGCGGTTGAGCACCCGCGTCTTGCCCGGCTCCAGGTCGAGGGTGAGATCGACGTTGTCGATCCAGAAGGCGGGCGGGGCATAGTTCTGCCGGCGGGTGACGGCGGTGGTGTGTCCTTCACGCATCAAAGTATCCTTGCTTCAAAATCAATAGCTACCGGATAAATACCGGTGCGGGCTGGAGGCATAAAATGCTTGAAATCTGGGCATCACACCCCCTGCTTCAGGCTGGCCTCGATGAACGCGTCCAGGTCGCCGTCCAGCACTTTCTGCGTGTTGCTGATCTCGACGTTGGTGCGCAGGTCCTTGATGCGGCTGTTGTCCAGCACGTAGCTGCGGATCTGGTGGCCCCAGCCGACGTCGGTCTTGCTGTCTTCCAGCTTCTGCTGCTCTTCCTGGCGCTTGCGCATCTCGTGGTCGTACAGGCGCGAGCGCAGGCGCTTCCAGGCCACGTCACGGTTGCTGTGCTGGCTGCGGCCGTCCTGGCACTGCACCACGATGCCGGTGGGCAGGTGCGTCAGGCGCACCGCCGAGTCGGTCTTGTTGATGTGCTGGCCGCCGGCGCCGCTGGCGCGGTAGGTGTCGGTGCGCACGTCGGCGGGGTTGATGTCGATCTCGATCGAGTCGTCCACCTCGGGGTAGACGAACACGCTGGCGAAGCTGGTGTGGCGCCCGCCCGAGGAGTCGAATGGCGACTTGCGCACCAGCCGGTGCACGCCGGTCTCGGTGCGCAGCAGGCCGTAGGCGTACTCGCCCTCGACCTTGATGGTGGCGCCCTTGATGCCGGCGGTCTCGCCCGGCGTCTCGTCCTCGATGTCGGTCTTGAAGCCCTTGCGCTCGGCGTACTTCAGGTACTGGCGCAGCAGCATGCTGGCCCAGTCCTGCGCCTCGGTGCCGCCGGCACCGGCCTGGATGTCGAGAAAGCAGTTGCTCGGGTCGGCGGGCTGGTTGAACATGCGGCGGAACTCCAGCTCCTCCACCGTGGCGGCCAGCCGGGCCACGTCGTCGGCGATGGCTTTCAGGCCGGCCTCGTCGCCCTCGTCGCGGCTCATCTCGAACAGCTCGCCGCTGTCGGCCAGCTCGCGCGTCAGCTCGTCGAGCGTGACGACCACGCCGTCGAGCGCTTTCTTCTCCTTGCCTAGCTCCTGGGCCTTCCTGGGGTCGTTCCAGACCGTGGGGTCTTCGAGCGACGCATTCACCGTGCGCAGGCGTTCGGCCTTGGCAGGGTAGTCAAAGATACCCCCGGAGCTCGGCGGTGCGAGCGCTGAGGTCCTCGATGCGGGTGCCGATCTGGTTGATGTGTTCTGCGTCCATGGTGTGCTGCTTCCGGCGAAATCGGTGGAAAGGGCGCCCGGCGGGGGCGCGGAACCCGCGATTTTCTCACCAGCGGCGCCGGCCGGCCCGTCAGGCCTCCGCCAGGAACGCCTCGACCATGCGCGCCAGCCGCTCGGGCTGGTCGTGGTGCAGCATGTGGCCGCAGTCGGGCAGCGTTTCCAGCCGCATCCGCGGCACGGCCTTCAGGCGCTCGTGGAATTCGGCCAGCGTGTAGCGGCCTTTCCACCAGTGCGCCATGCTTTCGTCGCTGGCCTCGACCACCAGGGTGGGCGCCGTGATGGCGGCGTACAGCGCCAGCATCTCCTCGACCTGGAAGAGCTGCGCGTTGATGATGCGGTGCGCCGAGTCGCCCATGATCTCCCAGCGCGTGGCGCCGTCCTCGCCGGTGCGCGGCTCGGCCCAGTGCCGCGCCAGCCAGTCGGCCTTGTCCGGCGGCAGGCGGTGGTTGGTCTTCACCAATCGGGCGGCGACGCCGGCCGCGTCGTCGTAGCCGCGCAGCGCGCGCGCGCCCTGGTGCAGGGCCTTGATCTCGTCCAGCCACCGCGCGTAGCGGGCGGGCGCCTGCTTGGGGCGGGTGGCGGGCATGCCGAAGCCTTCGAGGTTGACCAGGCGGCGGATGCGCGCGGGCCGCACCCCGGCGTACATCATGGCGACGTTGCCGCCCATGCTGTGGCCGACCAGATCGACCTGCTGGCCGGGCGCGTAGTGGTCCAGCAGCCACTCCAGGTCGCCCAGGTAGTCGGCCATGGCGTAGTGGTCGCACGCCGGCCCGGTGGAATGGCCGAAGCCGCGCCAGTCCGGCGCGATGACCAGGCGGCCCTGCAGGAACGCGGGCGACAGCGCGTCCACCATGAACTGCCAGGACGCCGCCACGTCCATCCAGCCGTGCACCAGCACCAGCGGCGGCGGCGCGCCGCCCGGCTCGCCCCACAGGCGCACGTGGTAGCGGTGCAGGCGGACGGGAACGAACGCGCTGCGTGAAGGGCGGAGAACTTGATAGGTGGACATCGGCGCGGATCATAGGGCGCCGGCCGCGCGCCTGCAGGGCGGGCCGAGTGCGCGTGGCCGGCGGTGGGGGGCGGATCGGTCGAGGAATAACAGCCTTATTGACCTTCAGCCCGCGTCCTTGAAGCGGTGGAAGCTATTTTTATGATAGCGAATGCCGCAAGTCGCCAGCAGCAGTGCCAGCAGACACGCGCCCCACTGAGACAGCTTGGGATGGCTGTGGGTGCCGCCAGCGCGGCCGGGGCGCCGGCGTCCACGACGCTTGTCCCGCAAGCGCTGGAAGCGTTTTCGACCTTAAGGCAGGTACTGCACGGGAACGGGGTAGCTCAGGTGGTTCTTGATGGCCGCCTCGTCGTTCTCCCGGCTCTGGTTGGGATTGGCGCCGACGCACCAGGTGTCGGACTTGGGGTGCTTGGCGCCCTCCGGGGTCATGACGCTGCACGCGCTCTGATCGACGATGCTGGCCCGGTTGGACGGGCAGTTGGCCAGCGCGCCGGCGCAGGCGGCGAACTTTTCCTTGACGAGCAAGGTATAGACGTTGTCCTGCGCGTCGGTGAAACGCACCTTCATGGGGTACGAGGGCATGGTGCCCACGCGGAAGCCGACGATGCGGTTGGTGTCGGGCATGGCCACGTCCTGCTTGACCTTGTCGCAGTTCGGGTCGCTCGCGTCCTGGCCCAGCGAGCAGGCGCCGTACTTCTTGAGGAGCGGCTTGTTTTCGGGCACCCGGTCGGCGGGATTGCCCAGCAGCACGTCGAAGCCGTCGTGGTAGTTGAAGGCGCGCCCGTTCTCCAGCCCCTGCACGCCGCCCACGGTGAATACCAGGCCGTTGCCCAGCTCGCTCATGAAGCCCACGGCGTCATCCACCGAGAAGCCGTAGGCGCTCATGCCCAGGTCGTCGTGGATCAGCTTGACGTAGGGGTTGAAGGCGAGCTTGGGGTTGGCCTGGACGGCGCTCTGGCTGTAGTTGTATTGCAGGTCCTGGATGTACATGGCCTGCACGTAGGCGTGGTCGCGGCCCTGGGCCGTGGTGGCGCCCAGCTTGTTGTCGCCCGCGCCGCAGCCTTCGTTGTAGGGCACCCAGCCGTAGATGTGCTTGATGGCCTCCCAGTACTTGAACTCGGCGACGTGCGGCGGAATCTTGCCCGAGCCTTTGGGCTCGCCGGTGCATTGCTTGGCGTCGTACATCGCCAGGTACTTCTTGTGGTTCTCGGCGAAGAAGTCCTTGACGAGGGCCAGCTTGTCCCGCATCGCCTGCGGGGCGGGGCAGTCCTGGGGATATTTCTTGCTGGTGTAGGCGGAGATGTCCTCGCTGCCCCAATCGACGCACGAGCCCCACAGGTCCTGGATGTTCTGCACCGACTGGCCCCATTGCAGGGTGCGTTGCTCCTCGGGCGTGCATTGCTTGTCGAGGCACTTCTTCACCGTGAGCACCGGCGGGTTCTGGCCATCGGGCGGCTGCACGGGCACGTCGGGGTCCTGGATCAGGTAGCCGCCGCGCTGGGCAAAGATGTTGTAGCCGCCGGGCAGGCGCACTTCGCTCATGTTGTAGACCGGCCAGCCTTCGCCCAGGCCGTCCAGGAAGCTGCGCAGCGCCTTGCGGAACTCGGCAGGCTTTTGCACCGAGCCGCTGTAGCCGATGTAGGGGTTGTCCCTGGGGCCGATGGCCACGGGCATGTAGACGTGATCGACGTAGGAAATGTTGTAGCCCACGTTGGCGGGCTTGAGCAGCCGCGCGGCCTGCCCCGCGGGCACGTCGGAATCGCCGAAGGTGTATTCGGACAGTTGCGCGAAGGCGTCCTCGGGGAACTGCACCTTGCTGGCGTACGTCGTCAGCGTGCACGCCGTGCCCTGCGCCTGGCAGGCCACGTCGGCGGGGGTGGCCATGGGCTTGTCTTCGTCGTTGCGCAGGCGCTTGTCGCGGTCGGCCAGCAGCACGCGGCCGCCGTTCCACCAGGTGATGTACTGCTTGGGGCCGAGTTCGCTGTAGAGCGGCAGGGTGATGGTGACTTCGGAGCCGGGCGGAATGCCCTGGCCGTCGTTGACGTAGAGCTTGTAGACCACGTCGGTGGGCAGCGCCTCGGTGGTGCGCAGGCAGCCCTGAACCCACAGGTTCTCCGCATTGGTGCTGGTGGAGAGCACGGGGTAGATCTGCTCGTCGGCGTTGTTGCGGATGGTGATGGTCTTGGGCGCAACCGTCACGTCCTGCATGTCGTAGTCCTTGCAGACGACGGAGCCCTTGGGCGCGCCCGCGCCCGGCGGCGGCGCGGTTACGCCGCCGGGGCTGGAACCGCTGCCGCCGCCGCAGCCCGCCAGGGCAAGCGCCGCCAGCAGGGCCATGTGGGAAGGTGATGGGATGTTGTGCATTTCAGAGACTCCTTGTAGTTGCAGGCTGTTATTGGTCATCGGGCACGCGCTCGAAAAGCCCGTGCGCCAGGTCTTCGGCGTAGAACTCGACCTGCATCCGCCCCGGGCCGTCCAGGCTGAACTGAACGGCCGAGACGGAGCCGGGCGGGGCGTTTTCGCCCTGCAGGTCGAAGGCGAACAGGTCGCCGTCGCGGGGGCGCAGGCGGTGGCGCACCTGGGCGGGGCCGATGACGAGATCGAGCGCCGTGCCATCGGCGTTGAGCACCACCTGGGCATCGCCGTAATAGGCGTTGGCGTAGCGCCCGGCATAGCGGGCCAGCGGCTGGGGCGGCGCGGGATGGGCGGGCGCGGGTTGGCCGGCCAGGCGGCCCAGTGGGCGGTACATGTCGTGCATCCTGGCCTGCATGGCGGCCAGCCAGTCGGCGCTGGGCACGCCATCGGCCACATCGCCCAGGGCCTGCTCGCCAAAGGCCAGCGCAATGGCCTCGGCCAGGCCGCGCGGCTGGGCGTTGGTGAGCACGATGATGCCCAGATCGGCCTGCGGCCACAGGATGAAGGCGGTGTGCGCGCCCAGCAGGAAGGCGCCGGAGTGCGAGACGCTGGGGTGGCCGTGCGGATCGGGCCCGACGTTGAAGCCGTAGCCATAGGCGCCGCCGGGGCGGGCCGTCAGCGCCGCCTGCAGCGCGGCGGGGTGGACAAGTTGCCGCCCTTGCCACCGGCCCTGGGCCAGCACCAGCGCCATCCAGCGCGCCATGTCGGCCGCGCTGGCGCTGGCGCCGCCGGCGGGCGATTGCGCGTCGGGCTGGCGCGGGGGCTGCTGCACGGCGTAGCGGGCGGGCGACGCGCCGTAGCTGTCGTAGCTCAGGCCGATCTGCGCATGGCCCCAGGCGCGGTTGGCCTGGGCGGCCAGGTCGGCGTAGCGCGAGCTGGCGTGGGCCATGCCCAGCGGCTGGTACAGGGTCCGCTCGGACAGGGTGGGCCAGTCGGTGCCGCGCGCCTGCGCCAGGGCCTGCGCGGCGGCCGTCAGGCCGAAGTTGGTGTAGGCATAGCTGCCGTAGGGGTGGAGGGCGGCGTGGCGCAGGCGCTCCAGGATGGCATTGCGCGAGTAGCCCAGGTCCTCGAGCTGGTCGCCGGCGTGATCGGGCAGGCCGCTGCGGTGGGCGAACAGATCGCCCAGGCTCAGGCGGGCGTTGTCTTGCGCCTGAGGATAGGCCAGGGCGAAGTTTGGCAGCAGCCGCTGGATGGGCGTGTCCCACCCCACCGTGCCGCTGCCCATGTGTGCGGCCATGGCGGTGGCGGCCAGGGACTTGGACACCGAGGCGAGCGGGAACACCGTGTCGGCATCCACGGGCGCGTCGCTGTCCACCCGGCGCACGCCGAAGCCGCGGGCATACACCGTCTGGCCGCCATGCACCACCGAGACGGCCACGCCCGGCACGCCGGTGCGCGCCATCCATCGCGGTACCAGGGTGTCCAGCCGTGCGGCGGCCTGGCGCACCCGGCTGGCGTCGGGCGCACCGCCACCGCCGCAGGCGGCCACGGTGAGCACCAGTACAGCGGCGGCGAGGCGAGGAAGGCGCGGCAACCGCATGTTCAGGCTCCGAAAAGCTCGTCGAGCCAGTCCATCGACACGGCGGCGGAATAGGCCAGGTTGCCGGTCTGGCAGTGGCCTTCGGCCCCTTCCTCGGCGGTGAAGACGTGGCGCCAGGCCGGGCCGCCGACGGCGCGCACGAAGCGCTCGGACTGGGCCAGCGGCTCGGCGCCCTCGCCGGTGCCGACCAGGGCCAGCGACGGGCAGCGGATGCGGCGCAGGCGGGCGTCATCCACCCGGAAGTCGCGCAGGTGCTGGTAGGCCCCGCGCAGGCTCGCCTGGCCCAGGCGCACGATCAGGTTGCGCATCATTTCGCGCGTTTGCGCCGGGATGGCGCTATCGGGGATGTGGTCGATGTCCTCCAGCCGCACATCCTCGGCATCGGGCAGCAGGGCGGGGTCGAAGCCGACGAACGAGGCCATGTAGGCGTGCAGGTCGATGATGGGTGAGTTGGCGATGAGCGCGCGCACGCGCGGCTCGTGCGCGGCGATGCGGGTGGCGAAGTAGCCGCCGAAGCTGATGCCCATCAGCGCCACGCGGCGCGGGTCGGTCTCGCGGCGCGCCAGCACGTGGTCCAGCGCCAGCCGGCCCACGTGCTCGTATTCGGGGATGAAGTGCATGCCTGGGTCGAAGCGCAGCGTGTCCATCTGCCCCGGACCGGTGAACAGCAGCAGGTGGTAGCCGCGCTCCAGCGCCGCGCGGCCGTAGGACAGCCAGGTTTCCTCCAGCGTGCCGTCGTAGCCGCTGATGAGCAGCAGTGTCTTGCCGCGGCGTCTGAGCCTGCCGTAGAGGTTGTGTGGGTCGGGCGCGCGCACGTAGTACGCCGGCAGTGGTGTGCCGCCGAAGGGCAGAAAGACTTCCTCCACGTCCCCGCCCTGCCCACGCAGGGCGGCCAGGAAGCATTCACGGCTCTTGCGGCCCAGGCGCGCGTGCTCGGGATCCAGCACGCCGCAGTAGTACTCGGCGGCGCGGTAGCTGTTGCAGGCCACCAGGTACTGCTCACGCGCGCTGACGGCGTGGCCCCGCTGGGCACGGGCCTGGGCGTCGGCCTCCTGGCGCTGGGCAGCGGCGGCGAACTCCGTCACCCAGCTGGCCGGGATGCCGTTCTGTATGCGCTGCGCCAGCGCCAGGCACTCGCCCACCGAGGCGCCCCCGTAGCGCGCCGTGCCCAACTGGCGCATCAGCTGGTAGTCCATCTCGGCGTTGGCAAAGCCCGCCACGCGGGTGCTGCCGCGCTCCATCTTGTCGGCAGGCTGGGGCTGCGCCAGCACGGGCAGGACCCAGCTGGCGGCGGCAGCGGCCATGAAGTGGCGGCGGCGTGGCAAAGGGATGCGCAGGTCTTTCATGACGGTCTCCGGTTTTTCCCGTGGGCGCTGGCGCAGGCCAGCAGCGCGGCGGCAAACATGAGGGATTTCCAGGAAGGATGGCGCATGATGTCGGTTCTTGAGATGCTCTTGTTTTAATAGCTGTCCGTGCTTTCATGGCAAGCGCTGGAGGCCTAAATACTTTGTTTATCGACAGATCGGGCGGGGCTCTGAAAAGTCTAGATACAGATATTTGCCGGCCGTGGGCCATGTTCGGGGCCGGCATCCCAGGTTGAGGGAATGCGTCCCGAGTATCGGACTGTAACTATAATTCGGCGCATGCTGTCTTCCCAGCCGACACCCCTGTTGGCCCACTTCCACACCGGCGACCTGGAGCCGTCCGTGCGCAGGGAGGCGTGGAGCGACATCGCCCACCGCTACGTGGATTTCCGCCCCGCGCCCGACGTGCCGCTGGAGGCCGAGCTGACCATCCTGGCCAGCGACGCCTGCACCCTGGGCACCACGCGCTCGTCGGCCTACGAGATGCGCACCGGCTCGCACCGCGCGCAGCCCGACGACATGGTGGCGCTGACCCTGATGCAGTCCGGCGACCTGCTGCCGGACGCCTACCCACGCAAGCGGGCGGGCGCCCTGAGCCTGTGCGCTCCGCGCGAGGCGGGCGCGTTCCGCTGGGGCCAGGGCGCGCGCCAGGTCTTCCTGACCTTGCCGCGCCGCGACGTGGCCGCCGCGCTGGGGCGCGAGCCCCGCACCCTGCTGCTGACGGCGCAATGCGCGCTGGCCCCGGCGCTGGCCAGCCAGATGAACCACATGGCCCTGCTGCTGGGCCAGAGCGACGCCGTGGACGCCACCGAATACGCCGGCCTGCTGGACGCCACGCGCGCCCTGGCGCTGCTGACGCTGCGCAACCTGGGCCGCCAGGGCGCGGGCGTCGACCTGCCCGACCCGACCGAGAGCCTGCACGCCGGCCGCCACGCGGCGGCGCTGCGCTTCATGGCGCAGCACGCGCAGCGCCACGACCTCGACGCCGCCGCCATCGCGCGCGGCGCGGGCTGCTCGCGCTCGCGGCTGTACGAGGCGTTCACTGCGCAGGGCCAGACGGTGATGGGCACGCTGCGCGAACTGCGCATGCAGCGCGCCCGGGCGCTGATCGAGCAGGACCGCAAGCTGCACGTGGGCGCGCTGTCGTGGCGCTGCGGGTTCGCGGATCAGTCGGACTTCAGCAAGCTGTTCAGGGCGCGCTTCGGACTGTCGCCTTCCGACTGGCACCGGCGGGCGTGGGCCGACCCCGGCGTCCAGTCGGCCGCCTGAGGCCCGGCGCGGCGGCGGACGGGCAGGGCGGCGTACTAGACTTGCCGCCCATGATGAACACACTCACCCTCGGCGCCAGCGATCTGCGCGTCACCCCCATTTGCCTGGGCACCATGACCTTCGGCGAGCAGGTGGGCGAGCCGGACGCCCACGCCATCCTCGACCGCGCCATCGAGCGCGGCGTCAACTTCATCGACACGGCCGAGATGTACGCGGTGCCGCCGCGCGCCGAGACCTACGGCGCCACCGAGGCCATCATCGGCCGCTGGCTGGCGCGGCGCCCCGGCCTGCGCGGGCGCATCGTGCTGGCCAGCAAGGTCGCCGGCCCCTCGCGCGGCATGCCCTGGGTGCGCCAGGGCCTGGGGCTGACACCCGCCGACATCGTGGCCTCCTGCGACGCCAGCCTGAAGCGCCTGCGGACCGACGTCATCGACCTCTACCAGATCCACTGGCCCGAGCGCCACGTGCCCGCCTTTGGCGGCCTGTACTACGACCCGGCCAAGGAAGTGACGCAGACCCCCATCCGCGAGCAGCTCGACGCCCTGGCCGGGCTGGTGCGCGCCGGCAAGGTGCGCCACGTTGGCCTGTCCAACGAGACGCCCTACGGCGTACACGAATTCGTGCGCCTGGCCGAGCAGCACGGCCTGCCGCGCATCGCCAGCACGCAGAACCCCTACGCCCTGATCAGCCGCACCTACGACAACGGCCTGGACGAGACCTGCCACCGCCTGAACGTGAGCCTGCTGGCCTATTCGCCCCTGGCCTTCGGCCTGCTGACGGGCAAGTACGACGCCACCGGCATCCACGCCGCCGACGCGCCGCGCGGCCGAATGAGCCTGTTCGACCGCATGAAGAACCAGCGCTGGGGCCGCCCCGCCGCGCTGGAGGCCGCACGCCGCTACAACCAGTTGGCGCACGGCCACGGCCTGACGCCGACGCAACTGGCGCTGGCCTTCTGCTACCGCTCCTGGCGCGTGGCCAGCACCATCATCGGCGTGACCTCCATGGCGCAGCTCGACGAAGACCTGGACGCCTGGAGCGTGCAACTGTCGCCCGAGATCCTGGCGGCGGTGGACGCCATCCGGCTGGAGCTGCGCGACCCCGCGAATTGAGCCCGTGGCCAAGCCCGTCCGCGTCAGCGAAACGCCGGCCACCGCGCTGCTGCGCGCGCACGGCATCGCTTTCACCGAGCACCCCTACGAATACGTCGAGCACAGCGGCGCCGAACACAGCGCCGAGGTGCTGGGCTTCGACCCCTTCAGCGTGGTCAAGACGCTGGTGATGCAGGACCAGGACACCCGGCCGCTGATCGTGCTGATGCACGGCAACCGCAAGGTCAGCACCAAGAACCTGGCGCGCCAGATCGGCGCCAAGTCGGTCGAGCCCTGCAAGCCCGAAGTCGCCAACCGCCACAGCGGCTACCTGGTGGGCGGCACCTCACCCTTCGGCACGCGGCGCGCCATGCCGGTGTACGTCGAATCGACCGTTCTCGATCTGCCGCGCATCGCGATCAATGGCGGGCGGCGCGGTTACCTGATTGGCATCGAGCCACGGGTGTGCATGCAACTGCTGGGGGCCAAGCCCGTGCAGTGCGCGATCGAGCTGTAGCGGCTCAGGCGTCGGTCCGCGCCGGCCGATCGTCGCCCAGCAGCACGGCGACGAGTTCGCGCACCAACTGAAACTGCCTGGCGTTCAGCCGGTCCATGTCCTCGACCAGCGCCTGTCGCGCAGCCGCCACGTCGCCAGTTGCCGGGGCCGCTGCGCTGGCTGAGCCTTCGCCGAACCGCAGCCATTCGGCCGGCACGCGCAGCCACTGGGCCAGCACCTGGATGCGTGCCTGAGTGGGAATGGCCTCGCCAATCAGCCATTTGCGTGCCGCGTGCAATGTGATCCCGCGCTCGCTGCGCAGGTTGAATTCCCGTGCCAGCCCCGACGCACCCAGCGCTTTCCAGCCGGCCTGATCGAGCGCCTGGCGAAGGCGCTGACTGAAGCCTTCCTGCTCGCTCACCGTGTTCATCGTGGGGATGGTGGCGATGGGTTGACAGATAGTCAGTCAAAAAAACTTGATCAATTGTAAATTCTCGATGCAGAATACGTCCTGATACAGAAAGTCAGGAGGGGTCGCCGCGCATCGTCGAGCTGGGAACGAAGACCCAGGCCAGCAACATGAACTGGCTGCCGTGCCCGCAATTGGCCGATCTCAATGTCATCAACTTGGAGGATTGAAATGACGAACGGATGGAAAACATGGGCGCCAGCACGCTGCGGCCGGCTGCTCTTGCTGTGTGTCGGCCTGGCCGTCGCGCAAACAGCGCTTGCGGAGCCCTCGGAGGCCCAGATGCGGGCGGCGATCGAGGCGAAGTTCGGCAACGTCAACGCCGGCGCCGACGAAACGGCGCAGCGCTGCAACAACCGTGAATACAACCGCGGCCAGGGCGATCCGGTGCTGGCGATGCAGTGCCTCGCGTACGGCATCGGCGGTGGCGTGACCAATGGCGGGCGCAATGCGCGCGCGCCGCAGTTCAAGCTGACGCGCTTCGAGAAGATCGCGTGCGAGAAGGCGCAGGGCAAGGCCGGCTACCTGTGCGACTACGTCATGGGCTATGGCAGCAACATGGCGAGCAACTCGCCGGCCATCGAAGGAATGATGCGCAGCGGCGCGGCGACCCAGGGCCGCTTTGTCAAGCGTGACGGCGGCTGGATTGCGCTGGACAACTGAACCAGGCTCCCTGAGAAGCGCCATGCAGTCCCTTTCTTTTGGGGTTGGGTCGCATGCTTGCATCGCAGACGCTTGGCGTCGGGGAAACAGCCTTCTTTGGCGGTATTGCCGACCCTGGACAGCCTTTCAACGAAACGGCGGTACTCATGCCGTGCGTGTCCGATAAACGCTTGCGGCCGGAGGTGGGTTTCCACCCCAAGAAAAGTATTTTGTCGGGCAGTTGAAAAAACTTTAGAACAGTTCTGTCAGAAACAAAAGGAGAAAAAATGAGGCTATTCACTTGGACTTGGCTGAGCGCCGGCATCCGCCGTGCCTGCGTGTCCTCAATCTAGTTGTTCAGCCGAATTGATGACATCCTGAAGAACCTGGCGCCGCCGAGGCCTGCTGGGCGGAAATCCGAAGCTGGAATTCAAGACAAAAAGAGGAAACCGAGAATGAGGAATGGAAAGATGACCTTGCTGGGGGCGCTGGTCGTCGCCACGCTGGCGGCTTGCGGCGGCGATGGCGATGGCGATGGATCGGATTCGGCGCCGCCGCCGTCGGGTGCACCGGCTCCCGCCCCCGCCCCCAGTCCGGCACCCGCCCCGGCACCTGCACCTGCACCTGCACCTGCACCTGCACCAGGGCCGGCATCCCAGGCTGGGTCAGGGCGCGATTGCGTCAACCCAGACCTTCACAAGGTGGGCACGGTGTACTCGTACGAGGTACGGAACAGCGGGGCCGAGAACGGGGAGTCGCTCTGGGAGCATGCCGTCAAGCGCGAAGCCGAATTCAATGGTTATGCCGGGTCGGTGGAGCACGAGATCAAGACCACGATAAAGCCGGCGGGACAACCGACGAGGAGCGGTCTTCAATATCTCTATGAGCGCCTGGCGGAATCGACCGTTTTCCGCTATGGCATGGTGATTCCCACGGTGCTCGGCCAAGGCATTCCCGATGTGGTGATCACCACGGTGTACGAGCCGCCTGTCGGGTTCAGGGCGCTGGCGCTGGGTGTCGGCGAGTCTTATGCTCTCGAGTTGCAGGGCACGGTTTCCGCCACCGGCGGTCCGACCGGAAGCGTGCCTCCGGTTCAGCTTTCCGAGCACTGGACGGAAACCTACTTGGGCCAGGAGACCGTCACGGTGCCGGCGGGTACGTTCACCACGTGCAAGGTCTGGACCCAAGTCATCGGGACTGACAGCGATGTCATTAATTGGGTGGCCAAGGGTTCCGGGTTGCCGGTGCGTAGTCTTCAGCGCGCGGAGGGCAAGGAATGGCTGAGCGAATTGCTGCCCGGCGCTACCCTCAACGGCGAGCCGATCCGCATCGAGTGAGCATGGCCGCCATGGCGGCCGTACCCCATCCGGGTTCACTGGCAAAATAGCCATCTGGTCCGCGCCGATCCATCGCGGACAGCTATTGATTCAGGAGTAACCCGTGAACTCTCTCGGCCCCTTGCTGGCGGCCCTGGCCGCCTACCTGGTCGGCTCGCTCAGCTTCGCCGTCATCGTCAGCCGCGCCATGGGCCTGGCCGACCCGCGCACCTTTGGCAGCGGCAACCCCGGCGCTACCAACGTGCTGCGCTCCGGCTCCAAGGCGGCGGCCGTCGTCACGCTGCTGCTCGACGCCGCCAAGGGCTGGCTGCCGGTGATGCTGGTCAAGTGGTTCGGCCCGGCCTACGGGCTGGGCGAGGGCACGCAGGCGCTGGTGGGCGTAGCGGCTTTCCTGGGACATTTGTGGCCCGTGTTCTTCCGCTTCCATGGCGGCAAGGGCGTGGCCACGGCGGCGGGGGTGCTGCTGGCCTTCGAGCCGTGGCTGGGCGTGGCGACGCTGGCCACCTTCCTCATCATCGCCATGTTCTTCCGCTATGCGTCGCTGGCGTCCATGGTGGCGGCGGTGTTCGCGCCGGCCTACTACCTGCTGGGCGACGGCGTGGGGTGGGCCGCCTCGGGCGCCAAGACGCTGGCCATGGCGGCCATGGGCGTGCTGCTGCTGGTGCGCCACCGCGAGAACATCCGCCGCCTGCTGGCCGGCACCGAATCGAAACTGGGAGCGAAGAAGCCATGAGCAGCACCATCACCCGCCTGTGCGTGTCGCGGCGCTACAGCGAGGCCGCCGTGTTCAACGGCATCGTGTACCTGGGCGGCATGGTGCCCGAGAGCGGCGCCACCGACATCCGCGGCCAGACCGCCGACGTGCTGGCGCAAATCGACGCCCACCTGGCCGCCTGCGGCAGCGACAAGGCGCGCATCCTGCGCGTGCAGATCTTCCTGGCCGACATCGCCGACATCGGCGCGATGAACGAGGTGTGGGACGACTGGGCCGCCCCCGGCCACGCGCCGCCGCGCGCCACCGTGCAGGCGGCGCTGGCCGACCCGGCGTGGCGCATCGAGGTGGTGGTGACCGCCGCGCAGCGCTGACGATATTGCTATATTAATAGTAGCTACAGACCCAATACCGGCGCCGGCTAAGGCCAGATTTGGCCTTGAAATCGCCCGTCGACGCCGGGCGAGCGTGAACTGGTCGGCAGCGCGCTGACCGCGGCGGCCCACCAGGATTTGGTGGCCCGCTTCCTCAGTCCCGGAAGTTGTCGAAGGACAAGGGCAGATCGGCCATCTCCTTGCGCACCAGCGCCATCACGGCCTGCAGATCGTCGCGCTTGGGCGCGGTGACGCGCACCGCGTCGCCCTGGATGGCGGCCTGCACCTTCAGCTTGCTGTCCTTGATGAGCTTCTGGATCTTCTTGCCGTCCTCGGTGGCGATGCCGTTGCGCACCTTGATGGCCTGCTTGACCTTGTCGCCGCCGATCTTCTGCACCGCGCCCTTGTCCAGGAAGCGCACGTCCACGTTGCGCTTGGCCAGCTTGTTGCGCAGGATTTCCTCCACCTGTTGCAACTGGAAATCGGCGTCGCCGAAGACGGTGATCTCCTTGTCCTTCAGCTCGATGGCGGCGGACGTGCCCTTGAAGTCGAAGCGCGTGCCGATCTCCTTGGCGGCGTTCTCCACCGCGTTTTTCACTTCCACCATGTCGGGTTCGCAGACCGTGTCGAAGGAGGGCATGGGTACCTTTTGCTGTCGGATTGAACGAATGACGAATGCGACAATTCTCCCATGATCGTGGAACGCAACGTGCCCCTGCAGCCGCTCAACACCTTCGGCATCGCCGCGCGCGCCGGCGCGCTGGTGCGGGTGCGCGGCGAGGCCGACGTGCGCGCGCTGCTGGCGCAGCCCGAGCTGGCGCCGCAGCCCAAGTTCATCCTCGGCGGCGGCAGCAACATCGTGCTGACGGGCGACGTCAAGCCCGTGGTGCTGAAGGTCGAGGTGCCCGGCCGCCGCGTGGCCGGCGAGACGGCGCGCCACACCATCGTCGAGGCTGGCGCGGGCGAGAACTGGCACGACTTCGTCGGCTGGACGCTGGATCAGGGCCTGCCCGGCCTGGAGAACCTGGCCCTCATCCCCGGCACCGTCGGCGCCAGCCCGGTGCAGAACATCGGCGCCTACGGGGTCGAGCTGCAGGACCGCTTCCACTCGCTCGACGCCATCGACCTGCGCACCGGCGAGCTGTTCACGCTGGACGCGGCGCACTGCGGCTTCGGCTACCGCGACTCGGTGTTCAAGCACGCGCCCGCGCAGCCCGGCGGCCTGGGCCTGGCCGGCCGCGCGCTGATCCTGCGCGTGCGCCTGGCCCTGCCCAAGGCGTGGCAACCCGTGCTGGGCTACCTGGACCTGGAGCGCCGGATGCAGGAGACCGGCATCACCCAGCCCGGCGCGCGGCAGATCCACGACTGGATCGTCGCCATCCGCCGCGCCAAGCTGCCCGACCCGGCCGTCATCGGCAACGCCGGCAGCTTCTTCAAGAACCCCACCGTCACCCCCGAGCAGTGCCAGGACATCATCGGCCGCGACCCCAAGGTGGTGCACTACCCCATGCCCGACGGCAGCGTCAAGCTGGCCGCCGGCTGGCTCATCGACGCCTGCGGCTGGAAGGGCAAGAGCGTGGGCAACGCGGCCGTGTACGACCGGCAGGCGCTGGTGCTGGTCAACCGCGGCGGGCCTGAGCGGCCGGCCACGGGGGGCGAGGTGATGACGCTGGCGAAGGCGATTCAGACCAGTGTGTATGAGCGGTTCGGGATTCGGCTGGAGCCGGAGCCGGTGGTGGTGTAGAGGTTGGCGGGTTTCGGCCACTTGCGATCGTAGGCGACTGGCTCGTATCTGGAAGCCAATCATGGATCGAGAAGGGTATTAACGGTACCCACCCGTAAAATTAGAAAATTCAGTGCGTCAAGTAATCAGTAAGGAAGATGGTTCCGTGAGCTTGGCACTAGAGAAAATTAAAGCAGCCGCGTTCGGTGGCACCCTTGCTTACGAAATGGCCCGAATGGAAGAGGAGCGGTCGTCCTGGCGCAAGGCCATGCTCGAAACCGACCTCATCGGCAAGCAGGTGCGAGAGCTTGCAGAGAGCTCAGCCTATGCACAGGTGGCGAAGGAACTCAAAGCCTTGCAATCGCCTGCCATGTTCATTGCCCAGCAGTACCAAGACCTCTTGGGGCCTAGCTCTGCCATTGAGTCTGCCTTTAAATCCTGGCAGGAGTCCGAGCGTGTCCAGATGAAGCAGATGCGAAAGATGTTCGATCCGATGGCCGACATTCGCAAAAGCGTTCTGGGGGACACCTCCACGCAGCAGTTCATCAAGGAGCTCACGGAAGGCAGCTCCGTCCGCGACTACGCGAAAGAGA
The DNA here is from genome assembly GCF_016703145.1 of Ottowia sp. Lineage (GTDB taxonomy): Bacteria > Pseudomonadota > Gammaproteobacteria > Burkholderiales > Burkholderiaceae_C > Ottowia. The sequence continues at coordinate 87,018 of NZ_JADJCO010000005.1, forward strand.
TTGCGGAGCGGCCTTTGGGCATTGGGTCGGTGGCCCAGATGCTGGCACAGCAGGCAGAGGACTCTCGGGCTCAGACGAAGAGGCTTTTTGAAGACCTGGGTGTGGGTCGCAGCATCCAGAGCTACCTAAAAGACTTCGAGCACATCAACAAGCAGTGGACGGTGCCTAATGAAATTCTAGGCATCGTAGGCTCATTTAAAGAGCTTCAGGACCAGCTTGGTAATGTCGCGTTGCCCACCATCGATTGGGGCTCAGCAGCCGCTTTGGCAAAGGCGCTGGGACCCGATGGCATCCAAGAGCAATTGGCCCTGCTGGGCATCGAGCCAGACGGCTCCATGCACGAGCCTGCTGAGAAGCCCGAGAGAGGGCTACTCAGTCGCAAACAATCGGATGCAGTGGCTTTGGTGAGCTTGCTGCTGGGCATCCTATTCTTCCTCTATCAGGAAATTTCGAGCCAGCAGGACAAGGCCAAGACGGAGGCCTTTCAAATGCAAACCACGGCCACCTTGCAGGTGCAGACGCAGCAGATTCAGGCCCTCACTGTCCTGATTGAAAAAGCCTTGGTTCAGACAGCACAGGAACCCGAAGAGCGCTTTGTCATGCGTGAACGTCCTGCCACTGTCCGTCTAAAACCCGAACACGGATCAGCCGTGGAGGGGAAGCTCATGCCCAATGAGGTGGTGCGAGCCATAGAAAAAGACGGCAAATGGGTTGAGATCGAGTATTACCACTGGCTGCATGAGGAGTACCGCACGGGCTGGGTTATGAAGAAATACCTAGAGCGCGTTCCTGCCAACTATCTCAAGGCCAAACCGTAGGCGCCGTTGGGCAGAGGCCATGCGAGTAAACGCGGGGAATGTCAGCTCTTCTCAATTTTTGATCTTGAGCCGCCGCTTTTGTAGTAGTCAACCGGGTGGACGACGGCTTTCTCGTCCCACTGAGCAACCACGGGTTGTGATGTGACGAGAGTACCCAGGTGAGATCGGATCAAACCGTTAGTGGTCATTAAGCCGGTAATCACCGCTGACCTGTGTACGACAGCTATCTGGCTTTGAATTCAACGTTCGCAAGGAGGCACTAGGTCGATCTCGGTATTGCACCGTCAGCGTTGCCTTTCACCCCGCCTCAACCATCCGCCCCGTCCCCCTCCGCGTGCGGAAAAACAACCACCCCGCAATGCTCATGTTCAGCAGATTCCACCCGATCCCATTCAGGAACGCCGCCCGGTAGCTGCCCGTCAGGTCGAACACCCACCCCGACATCCAGCCGCCCAGCGCCATGCCCACCATGGTGGCCAGGATGACCGCGCCCACGCGCGCGCCGGCCTCGCTGGTGGCGAAGTGCTCGCGCACGATGATGGCGTACGACGGCACGATGCCGCCCTGGAACAGGCCGAACAGGGCCGACACCACGTACAGCGGCACCAGCCCGTCGAACGGCAGAAACATCAGCAGCGCCACGCCCTGCAGCACCGAGCCCAGCAGCAGCGTGCGGATGCCGCCGATGCGGTCGCAGATCAGGCCCGAGACGAGGCGGCTGGCGATGCCGCACAGCAGCATCAGCGACAGCATGCGCGCGCCCTGCGCGGCGCCGTAGCCCAGGTCGGTGCAGTAGGCCACGATGTGCACCTGCGGCATGGCCATGGCCACGCAGCAGGCCACGCCGGCCAGGCACAGCAGCGCCTGCGCGTGCGCGGGCGGCAGGCCGAAGGGGCGCTCGGGCGGGTAGGGCGAGGCGCGCGGGGCGTGGCCCGCCGCCGCCACAGCGGCCTCGGTCGGCTGCGCGGGCGGGCGCTGTCGCATGCGCAGGGCCAGCAGCGCCATGCCGAGGCCGCAGCCCAGGCCCAGCGCGATGTAGGTGGGCCGCCAGCCGAAGTGCTCGATGCCCCATTGCGCCAGCGGCGGCCACAGCGCGCCGGCCACGTAGTTGCCGCTGGCGCAGATGGCCACCGCGATGCCGCGCCGCTTGTGCCACCACAGGGTGGTGTCGGCCATCAGCGGCGCGAAGGTGGCGGCGCCGCCCAGAAAGCCCAGCAGCGCGTGCGCGGCGCCAAAGCTCCACACGCTGCCCGACGCGGCGGCCGACAGGTAGCCGGCGCACACGGCCAGCGCGCCCACCTGCAGCACGCGGGCGATGCCGTGGCGGTCGGCTTGCCGGCCCATCATGATGCCGCCCAGGCCCAGGCTCAGCATCATCAGCGTGTACGGCAGCGACGCCGCGCCCCGGCCGACGCCGAACTCGGCCTGCACGGCGGGCAGCACCACCGACACCACGTACATGCTGCTGTTGCCCAGCGCCACCAGCCCCAGCGTGGTGGCCAGGCGCCAGGCGGCGGTGCGCGAATCGATCAGGCTGGGGTCGGCGGCGGCGGACATGCGTTCTATGCGTAGCGGCAGATGTAGTGGTACGCCTGGGCCACGCGGATGTCGAAAGACGAATTGGCCGGGATGGCGAAGGTGTCGCCGGGGCCGGACTGCTGCCATTCATCGCTGCCGGCCAGCCGGTACTCGCACGAGCCGGCCACGCATTCCATGGTCTCGGCCGCGCCGGTGGTGAAGGTCAGGGTGGCCGGCAGCACCACGCCCACGCTCTGGCGCGAGCCGTCGGCCAGGGTGAAGCCGTGGGAGACGCACTTGCCGTCGAAATAGACGTTGGCCTGGGTGGTGAGCGTGGCGGCGGCGATGGTGTCGGTGGTCATGGCGCGGGGAGGTCGGATGAAAGCCGCCGATGTTAGCCGCCCGGCGACAATCGCCGCCATGACCCCCGTGCGCACCCGCTTCGTGCTGATCGAGACCAGCCACGCCGGCAACGTGGGCGCCGTGGCGCGCGCCATGAAGGTGATGGGCTTCGACGACCTGGTGCTGGTCGCCCCGCGCTGGCCCGACGTGCTGAGCCGCCCCGAGGCCATCGAGCGCGCCAGCGGCGCCACCGACGTGCTGGCGCGCGCCCGCGCCGTGCCCACGCTGGACGAGGCGCTGGACGGCATGACCCACCTGTGCGCCACGGCGATGACGCCGCGCGACTTCGGCCCGCCCACGCGCGCGCCGCGCGAATACTTCGATTTGCTATTGAATAATGAGCTGCCGGCGCAATACCCGAGCGGGCTGGAGGCCGCAAACGCTCAAAATCCACCGCCCGAGGGCGTGGCCTTCCTGTTCGGCAGCGAGCGCTACGGCATGAAGAACGACGACGTGTACCGCTGCCACGTCGCCCTCAGCATTCCCACCGACCCGGCCTACGGTTCGCTCAACATCGCGGCGGCGGTGCAGCTCATCGCCTACGACTGGCGGCTGGCGCTGGACGCGCACCACGGGGGCTGGGCGGCCCGGCCGCCGGCCGGCGTGCCGGCGCACCGGCCGGCCGATGCCGCGCAGGTGGCCGGCCTGCTGGCGCACTGGGCGCGGGCGCTGGCGGACATCGGTTTTCTCGACCCCGCCGCGCCCAAGAAGCTGATGCCGCGCCTGGCCCAGCTCTTCAACCGCGCGCAACCGAGCGCGGAGGAAATCCACATCCTGCGCGGCATCGCCCGCGCCATGCAGCGTGCCCACGCGGCGGACGAGGTTGCGCCGACGGCACCGGCGGCCGGCCAGCCGCCGCGCTAGACTCGCCCGCACCATGTTCGACCGCATCCGCTCCTACGCCCAGGCCATCCTCGAGCGCGATCCCGCCGCGCCCAGCGTGTGGGACGTGGTGTTCTCCTACCCCGGCTTCCACGCCCTGGTGCTGCACCGCCTGGCGCATCCGCTGTGGACCGCCGGCTGGCACTGGCTGGCGCGCTGGGTCTCGCACTGGGGGCGCTTCCTCACCGGCATCGAGATCCACCCCGGCGCGAAGATCGGCGAGCGCGTGTTCATCGACCACGGCATGGGCGTGGTGATCGGCGAGACGGCCGAGGTCGGCGACGACTGCACCATCTACCAGGGCGTCACGCTGGGCGGCACCGCGCTGATCAAGGGCGCCAAGCGCCATCCCACGCTGGGCCGGGGCGTCATCGTGGGCGCCAACTCGCAGGTGCTGGGAGGCTTCGTGGTGGGCGACGGGGCCAAGATCGGCTCGTCGGCCGTGGTCACCAAGCCCGTGCCGGCCGGCGCCACGGCGGTGGGCAACCCGGCGCGCATCATCCACGCCGAGACCGACGCACGGCGCGAGGAGGTGGCAGCCAAGATGGGCTTTTCGGCCTACGGCGTGACGCAGAACGACGACCCCGTCAGCCAGGCCCTGCGCGGCCTGATCGACGGCACCGCCAGCCAGGAGCACCAGATCGCCCTGCTGTGGCAGGCGGTCGAGAAGCTCGCCTGCAAGCTCGACCCCGACTGCGTGCCGTGCGACGCGGCGAAGGAAGAGCGCTTCTCGGCCGACAAGCTGAACGAGCTGGTGGGCAAATAGCCCCGCCAGTCGGCCGGTCTATCGCGGCGGCCGCACCGCCGACTTGGGGCGGAACGCCTGGCACACCGCGTCGTGCGTTTCCAGGTACGGCCCGCCGATGAGGTCGATGCAATAGGGCACGGCGGCGAAGATGCCGTGCACCACGGGCCGGCCGGCTGCGTCCTTCAGCCCCTCCAGCGTCTCGGCGATGGCCCTGGGCTGGCCGGGCAGGTTGATGATGAGGCTCCGGCCACGGATCACCGCCACCTGGCGCGACAGGATGGCCGTGGGCACGAAGCGCAGGCCGATCTGGCGCATCTGCTCGCCGAAACCGGGCATCTCCTTGTCGGCCACGGCCAGCGTCGCCTCGGGCGTCACGTCGCGCGGCGCCGGGCCGGTGCCGCCGGTGGTCAGCACCAGCGCGCAGCCGGCCTCCACCAGCTCGACGAGGGTGCGGCTGATGACGTCCTGCTCGTCCGGGATCAGGCGCGGCTCGAAGGCCAGCGGGTTCTTCAGCGCCCGGCCCAGCCAGTCCTGCAGCGCGGGCAGGCCCTGGTCCTCGTAGGCGCCGGTGGAGGCGCGGTCGCTGATGGAGACGATGCCGATCCGCACCGCGTCGAAGGTCTGGCTCATGGCTTGGTTGCAATCAAATCAGGAGCGGCCGGCGCTCAGCCGGCGCGGCCGTCGTCGGTGTAGCCTGCGTCCTCGGCGTCGATGGGCTGCACTTCGGGCGCGCTGTCCTCGGCCTGCGCCAGCGCGTCGCGCACCAACTGGAACAGCTCGCGGTAGGCCCGGCCCTGGCGCGGCGCCTGGCCGGTGGACAGGGCCTGCTGCGCGCTGGCGGGGGCCGGCGCGTCCTTGCGCGCCTGGCGCACCAGGGCGCGCAACTGCTGCGCGTCGGTGGCCGGGAACTGGGTGACCCAGGCGCCCACCGCCGCGTCGTCCTCGACCAGGCGCTCGCGCCAGCGCTCGGCGGCGTGCAGGCGCAGGGTGTCGGCGGCCGAGCCCTTGCGCTGCACTTCCAGCGCGGCGCGAATGGCGTCGATCTGGTCCGCGTCCAGCAGGCGCATCAGCTTGCCGACGAACTGGCTCTGGCGGCGCCGGCCTTCGAAGTCCTTGATGCGCGCCAACTCCTGCAGCGCGTCGATCAGGCGCGCCGGCAGGTCCAGCGGCTCGCGCAGGTCGGCGCGCAGCGCGAGCAACTGCTCGCCCAGCGCCTGCAGCTCGGCGCTGTGCGATTTCAGCTCGGTCTTGCTGGGGACTTCGCCGCGCTGCTCGCGCTTCAGTTCGAGGTCCATCTCGCTGCCTTCGGCGACGAACTGGCCGCGCACGAAGTAGCCTCTCTTGGGTTTCCGGGACATGCGTGAGGAGTTGAAAAGTCGACAAGTATGATAGCCGCCACCATGAGTTCCTCTCTCCCCGCACACCAGCCCCAGGCGGGCTTCAGCTATTCCCGCGCTTTCTTCGAAGACCTCGTGGACACGGCGATCCAGCACGCGAAGAAGCTCGGCGCCACCGATGCCGGCGCCGAGGCGTCGGAGGGCACGGGCCTGTCGGTGAGCGTGCGCAAGGGCGAGCTGGAGACGGTGGAGCGCAACCGCGACAAGTCGCTGGGCGTGAGCGTGTACCTGGGCCAGCGGCGCGGCAACGCCAGCACCTCCGACTTCTCGCGCGCGGCCATCGAGCGCACGGTGCAGGCCGCCTACGACATCGCGCGCTTCACCGCCGAGGACCCGGCGGCTGGCCTGCCCGACGAGGCCGACATCGCCACCGCCGCCGAATCCCGCGACCTGGACCTGTTCCACCCCTGGCCGATCACCAGCGAGCAGGCGGCCGGCATCGCGCTGGCCTGCGAGCGCGCGGCCTTCGCGGTGGACCGGCGCGTCACCAACAGCGAAGGCGCCAGCGTGTCGGCGCAGCAAAGCCATTTCTTCGCCGCCCACACACACGGCTTTCGTGGCGGCTACGCCAGCTCGCGCCACAGCATCTCGGTGGCGCCGATCGCTGGCAGGGGCGACGGCATGCAGCGCGACTACTGGTACAGCTCCATGCGCGACGCGCGCGAACTGGCCAGCCCCGAGGCGGTGGGCCGCTACGCCGCCGAGCGCGCGCTCAGCCGCCTGAAAAGCCGCAAGATCGCTACGCGCGAATGCCCCGTGCTGTTCGAGTCGCCCCTGGCCGCCGGGCTGCTGGGCGGCTTCGTGCAGGCGGTGAGCGGCGGCGCGCTGTACCGCAAGACCTCGTTCTTGCTCGACTCGCTGGGCCAGCCGGTGTTTCCGGACCACATCGACATCGACGAAGACCCCTTCGTGCCGCGCGGCAAGGGCTCGTCGCCGTTCGACGAGGAGGGCGTGCGCGTGCAGCCGCGCAAGGTGGTGGACGGCGGGCGGGTGCAGGGCTACTTCCTCGGCACCTACTCGGCGCGCAAGCTGGGCATGAAGACCACCGGCAACGCCGGCGGCTCGCACAACCTGACGCTGTCCTCGCGCCTCACGCGGCCGGGCGACGACCTGGACGAGATGCTGCGCAAGCTGGGCACCGGCCTGTTCGTGATCGAGCTGATGGGCCAGGGCGTGAACTACGTCACCGGCGACTACTCGCGCGGCGCCAGCGGCTTCTGGGTGGAGAACGGCCAGATCGCCTACCCGGTGCAGGAGATCACCATCGCCGGCAACCTGCGCGAGATGCTCAAGGGCATCCAGGCCGTCGGCGCCGACGCCTACAACTACGGCGCCAAGACCGTCGGCTCGGTGCTGATCGACCGCATGACGGTGGCCGGGAGCTGAAGCCGTCTCCCGGGCCGCGATTTTCAAGTGTTTTTGGGGATTGCTAAATAGGTATTGATATCTCAACATCCCAGAGCCGCCGGCATGTGATCTCGCCGGCCTGGGGCGCCAGCGCGTGGCCGAACTTGCGCTGCCACACAAACAGCAGCGGAGTCGCGCAGGTTGGCGCGCTCTTGGAGTAGCAGTGCGTCTTGCGGCGCCGCGCCAGATAGCAGCGCAACGGTTGTTCATGCTCTCGATGATGTGCGTGTGCGCCTTGCCTTGGGTGTGCTGCCCGGCGGGGAAGATGGCTGCGTAGCAGCGCCAGTGGTCGGTGCAGTACTGGATGTGAGGGCCTTGAGGAATCTGCGCGCCCAGCGCTCGGGCTGCTCAGGTGTCACGATCGCCCAGCGCCGAGAATTCGGCAGGAAGTGCGATCAATAGCCCACCACAGCCAAATTGGTCTTTTTGAACCCACGTAGCTCCACAGCTCATCGGCCTCGACGTACTGCACCTGCGCCGCATCCAGGCGCGCCAGCGCCTGACCGCAACCTCCTGGCGCACCCAGCCGATGATGGTGTTGTGACTGGGCCCCACCAGCCGCTCGGTAGCCCGCAGGCCACGCCTTCGGCGTAATGGCGCAAAGCGCTTTGCTTGATCGCCGGGTCAATGAGCCGGTGATCGCGCTCGCCGAAGGTCAGCGCGCAGCCCTTGCAGCGCCAGCGCTGTGTGGCCGTGGCGGCTGCGGCCATTCTTGACCACCTGATCGGTCAGGTGCAACGTGGGCAAGCGAGGTTCATCCGGCAATCTTGAGGGAAAAATGCAAGTGTATCAATACCTGTTTAGCAATCCCTGTTTTTGGCCTGAAGCCGGTGCGGATATTGCGCCGACAGCTATCTATTCAGTAGCAATCGACGCGGCGCGGCGGGTTATTGGGCGCCGTCGGGGCCGCGCTGCTGGCGCGCGGGGCCCCGGCGCTCTTCGCGCTGGCGGTCTTGCTGCATCAGCGGCGCATCGTTGCCCCGCGTGACACCCGGCATCGCGCGGTGGCGCTCGCCGCCCAGGCGGTCCGGCGGGGCGGGCCGCTCCATCTGCCGCGGCGCGGCCTGCGGCATCGGCCGGGGCGGCGCGGGCGCCATGGGCAGCACCTGCGGTGGGCGCGGCGGCTGGTCGCGCACCATGCGATCCCGATCCCGCTCGAAGCCGGGCCGCACCATGGGCGTGGACCGGGTGGGCGGGCGGTCTTCGGGCCGCATGCCTTCGATGATGCGGGGTGGCTGGGCTTCCTGGCGCAGCCGCGGCGGCGCCACGCCGCGCTCGGCGCCGAAGCGGTCCGGATCGGTCATGCGCGCATCCGGCCGGCGCGTCGACAGCGGGGCCTGCGTCGGCAGGCCGGGCACGTAGGCGCGCGGCGGCGGCGCGATGACGCGGCTGCCGTCCAGCACCCCGGGCGGCAGGCGGCTGCCGTCGCCGAAGCGCGGCCGGCGCCCGCGCTCGCCGCCGCCGAACTGCTCGTGCGGCGCCACGGTGATGGCGTGCGGACGGCGCTGGAAATGGAAGTTGTCGGCCGGCGGACGCACGCGCTCGGTCGGGCCGCCCCAGTCGTTCACGCGCCGGCGGTAGCGCGGGCTGGCGTGGTAGTGCGGCTGCCAGTGTTCGCCCGGCGCGAGCGGAAACCACGCCGCGCCCGGCAGGCCGCCGCCCAGCGACACGCCCCAACTGCCGCCGCTGCCGGCGCCGCCGACGAAGCCCACCAGCGCCGGCGCGTACACGGGACGGCGCGCCACCGGGCCGGGCACCCAGGCCCAGCGCGGGCCGATCTGCGCCCAGCGGCCGTAGTGCGAGGGCGCGAAGCCCCAGGGCGCGTCGTCCACCCAGGTCCAGCCCCAGGGGGCGACCCAGGTCCAGCGGCCGTGGCGGTAGGGCGCCCAGTCGGCCACGGTGACGCTGGGGTACCAGACGGGGCCGTAGGTCGCGTCCTGTCCCCATTCGCCGTACTGGTCGAGCTGCTGGTAGCCGGGCATGTCGCGCGACAGGTAGCGCGCCGAGCGCGACTGGTCTTCCAGCGCGTCGCGCGCGGCGGCCCACTGGTCCAGCGCGTCGCGGCCCAGCGCGGGGCCGGCCTGCACCACGCCCAGGGCGCGGCCGGCGAACACGGTCTGCTGGCGCCCCGCCATGGTGGTGGACTGGCCGCCCTCGCCGTACACGGTGGCGCTGCCCGCTGCACCGTCACGCGCGTGGTGTCGGCGCGCGGGTCCACGTCCACGCGGTATTCGCCGGGCTGGCTGGCGACCACGGCCAACTGCGGCGTGTCGATCTCGACGCGCTCGCCCGGCTGCAGCTCGCGCACGCGCAGCGACAGTGTGCCTTGGGTCAGCGCGACCTGCGTGGTGTCGTCGTCCAGCGCGGTGACGCCCAAGTCGGCGGGGCCCTGCAGGCGCAGCGCGATCCAGCCGCCGTGCAGCTCGGCGCGCGAGCCGGCGTCGAGGGCCACGCGCGTGCCGGTGGTGACGGGCCAGTTGAGCGTGGCGGGCGCCCAGCCGGCGCGCTCGTCCTGAGCGATGCGGGCCGGGCCCTCCAGCGCGCTGACGTAGGCCACGCGCGCGGGCGGGTCGGCTTCGGCCTGCTGCTGGCTCCAGCCCGGCAGCGGCGCGGCCAGCAGCAGCGCGGCGGCCAGCCAGCGGCGCCAGACGGAGGTCGAGGGGGTTGCATCCATGGTGGTCGGGGGCGGCGAGGGGAAAACGGCTCTCGCGCCCCTTGATTCAACGCGCCAGCGGCCCGATCGGTTTGTCGCCACCCGATCGGGTCTGCAAAGCTGGCGTCCCGTGTGCAACCGGATGTGTGCGGGTCAGCCCGTGAGTGCTGACTTGACCGCCGCGCTGACGGCGCCCATGTCGGCCTTGCCGGCCAGCCGCTGCTTGGCCGCGCCCATGACCTTGCCCATGTCGCCCGGGCCGGCGGCGCCCAGCTCGGCCACGATGGCCTGGACCTCGGCGGCGATCTCGTCCGCCGACAGGCGCGCGGGCAGGTAGGCTTGGAGCACGGACATTTCGGCGGCTTCCTTGTCCACGAGATCCTGGCGGCCGGCCTTGGCAAAGGCCTCGATGCTGTCCTTGCGCTGCTTGATGAGCTTGTCCACGATGGCAACGACGGCGGTGTCGTCCAGCGTGACGCGCTCGTCCACTTCCTTTTGCTTCATGGCCGCCTGCAGCAGGCGGATGGTGCCCAGGCGCCCGGTGTCCTTGGCGCGCATGGCGGTTTTCATGTCCTCGGTGATCTGGTCTTTCAGGCTCATGGTGTTTTCCTTGGGGGCAGAAACGACAAAGGCCCGCTGAGCGTCCCCGGCGAGCCTTTGGCGGTGAAGAGACCGACCGGAATCAGTACAGCTTCTTGGGCAGTTGCATGCTGCGCACGCGCTTGTAGTGGCGCTTGACGGCGGCGGCCTTCTTGCGCTTGCGCTCGGCGGTGGGCTTTTCGTAGAACTCGCGGGCACGCAGGTCGGTCAGCAGGCCCAGCTTCTCGATGGTGCGCTTGAAGCGGCGCAGCGCCACGTCAAACGGCTCGTTCTCTTTTACGCGGATGGTGGTCATTCGAAGACAGTTTTTCCAATGTGCGGCCAGAGGGTGGGAAGGAAGATCGGGCCTTCACGCCATGCGCCGCGGATGTGCCCCGCCTGTGTAACTAGTATTTGGCCGGCAGGGCTTTGCCAGCAAAGCCTGCGATTTTATGCCATTTTTGGGCGGGCCCGCGCATTCGGGCCGCGTCGGCCGTCAGCCCTTCCAGGTGAACGGGAACTTGAACTGCCGGATGAACCCGTCGGGCACGTAATCGCCCACCACGCCGTAGCGCTCGGGCCAGGGCCGGTCGCTCTGTACGGCGGTGCCGAACAGGTGGTCGAGGAAGGCGTAGTGCGCGGCGTAGTTCTTGTCGATGGCCTCGTCGTCCTGGCTGTGGTGCCAGTGGTGGAAGTTGGGCGTGACGATGACGTAGCGCAGCGGCCCCAGCCGCACGCTGACGTTGCAGTGGTTGAAGACGGCCTGGAAGCCGACGATGACAATGTAGGCGTCGATCACGTCCTTGCTGAAGCCCAGCACGTAGATCGGCGCCAGCACCAGCGTGCGGGTGATCAGCAGTTCCAGGATGTGCTGGCGCGAGCCGGCCATCCAGTCCATGCTCTTGACGCTGTGGTGCACGGCGTGCAGGCGCCACAGCAGCGGCACCTCGTGGTAGGCGCGGTGCGTCCAGTACTGCACCAGGTCGGCCACCAGGATGATGAGAAGCAGCGCCACCCAGAAGTTGAGCCCCGCCACCCAGCCGCGGATGCCGTCGTGCGCGGCCCAGCCGAAGAGTTGGTGCACCAGCAGGTTGGTGGCCAGCAGGATGAAGCCCACCACCATGTGGTTGACGATGAAGTGGGTCAGGTCGGTCTGCCACTCGGGCCGGAAGACGGGCTGGCCGCGCCGCAGCGGGAAGAGCTTCTCGATGAAGATGAAGATCAGCGAGGAGCCCAGCAGGTCCAGGATGAACCAGTCCAGCCCGATGTAGGGCGTGTGGTCGGGGAAGTCGGGATCCACGGCGACCTTGTGCCCGCCCAGCAGCACCGCCAGCGCCACCAGCAGGAAGGCGAACGACGACAGCCAGCGCGCGCGGTCGAAGATGATGTTGACCAGTGCCAGGCTGCCGGCGATCACCATCGACCAGAACAGCAGCGTGCGCAGCATGCCCACGTCGTAACCGCGGCGCAGCTCGGGCGTGGTCAGGTACTCGGGGAAGTGGAAGGCCAGCACCCCCAGCAGGCACAGGATGGCCAGGGTCAGGGCGATGGTGCCGCTCACCAGCCCGCGCCCGCGCGTCAGCGCGCCGTGGCTGTCGACGTAGCGGTTCAGGCGGTCCAGATCGAGCATGGGGGCGGTGCGCAAGCGAGGGTGGCGGATTCTAGGGCGCGCCGGCCCCGGCTCAGGCGGGCCGCCGCGCCAGCGCCTCGGCGCAGGCGGCCGCGCTCGCCCAGGCCCACTGGAAGTTATAGCCGCCCAGCCATCCGGTCACATCGACCACCTCGCCGATGAAATACAGGCCCGGCTGGCGCGCGGACTCCAGGGTCTGCGACGACAGCTCGCGCGTGTCCACGCCGCCCAGCGTGACCTCGGCCTTGCGGTAACCCTCGGTGCCGGTGGGCACCAGGGACCAGCGCGACAGGCTCTCGGCGAGCTGGGCCAGCGCCTTGTCGGACGCCTCGTTGATGGGCCGCTGCCATGCGGCGTTCTGCGCCAGCCAGGTCTCGGCCAGCCGCGCGGGCAGCCAGGCGGCCAGCTCGTTGGCGATGAGCCGGCGCGAGCGCGCCTTGGCCGCGCGCAGCTCGGCCGCCAGATCCACGCCGGGCGCCATGTCGATGTGGATCGGCGTGCCCGGCTGCCAGTAGCTGGAGATCTGCAGCACCGCCGGGCCCGACAGGCCGCGGTGGGTGAACAGCAGATCTTCGTGGAAGCTGGCGCGCTGCTTGCCGTCGCCCGTGCTGACTTCCACCGGCAGCGCCAGGCCGGCCAGCGCGGCATGGGGCGCCCAGGCGGCGGCGTCGAAGGTCAGGGGCACCAGACCGGGGCGCGTGTCGGTGGTCTTGAGGCCGAACTGCCGCGCCAGCGTGTAGCCCAGGCCGCTGGCGCCGATCTTCGGGATCGACAGCCCGCCGGTGGCCACGACCAGCGCCGGGGTTTCGATGACACCTCTTTCACTATGAATAATATAGCTGTTGGCACAATATCCATGCGGGCTTGATGCCGATTCTGCTTGAAATTCGACCTTCTCCACCCGGCACGGCTGCCAGCGCTCCACCCGGCCGCCGTGCGCCGTCGCGGCGTCGCACTCGGCCAGCAGCAGCGCGATCAGGTCCTCGGCCGATCGGTCGCAGAAGAGCTGGCCCTTGTGCTTCTCGTGGAAGCCGACGCCGTGCCGCCGCAGCAGCGCCATGAAGTCCTGCGGCGTGAAGCGCGCCAGCGCCGAGCGGCAGAAGTGCGGGTTGCGGCCGATGAAGTGCCGGTGCGGCGCGGCCGGGTCGAGCGCGCGGTTGGTGAAGTTGGCGCGCCCGCCGCCGGAGATGCGCACCTTCTCGGCCACGCGCTCGGCGTGGTCGATCAACAGCACGCGCAGGCCGCGCTGGCCCGCTTGCGCGGCGCAGAACAGGCCGGCGGCGCCGGCGCCGAGGATGACGGCGTCAACCTCGGGCATGGACGGCGGCCACGCCGCGCACCACGTCGCCCACCACCATGATGGCCGGGCTGCCTAGGCCGGCGGCCCGCAGGTCCTGCAGCAGCGCGCCCAGCGTGGTGACGCACTGGCGCTGCGCCGGCAGGCTGGCGCGCTCGATCACGGCCGCCGGGGTGTCGGGCGCCAGCGCCGCCAGCAGCCCAGCCTGGATGCCCGCGGCGCTGCCGATGCCCATGTAGATCACCAGGGTCAGGCGCAGGTCGCGCGCGGATTCGGCCAGCCGCGCCCAGTCCACGCCCGGGCCGTCCTTCTGCGGGTGGCCGGTGACGAAGATCACGCCCTGCGCGTGCTCGCGGTGCGTCAGCGGCGCGCCCAGGCTGGTGAGGGCGGCCAGCCCGGCGGTGACGCCGTTGACCACCGCCGGCTCGATGCCGGCGCGGCGCAGGCTTTCCACCTCTTCGCCGCCGCGGCCGAAGATGAAGGGGTCGCCCCCCTTCAGGCGCACCACGTTCTCGCCTGCCCGCGCGGCGTCCAGCATGAGCTGCTCAATGGTGTCCTGCGGCGTGCTGCGGCAGCCGCCGCGCTTGCCCACGTAGGTGATACGCGCGCCGGGGCGGGCGTGGGCCAGCACGCCGTCGCCCACCAGGTCGTCGACCAGGATCACGCTGGCGGCGGCGATGGCCCGGACCGCCTTGAGGGTCAGCAGCTCGGGGTCGCCGGGGCCGGCGCCGACCAGGGTGACCTGGCCGGGGGGTGGCATGGGCTTCATGCCGACAACCGCTGCAGGCTGGGAGAGTCGGCCGCGGCCTCGATGGCCTTGCAGGCGCGCACGAGGTGATCGACCTGGCGGGCGATGGGCTCGGCCAGCGGCAACTGGCCTTCCAGCACGGCGCGGATGTACGCGGCGGTGGCGGGCGCGTCCACGCTCGCGGGCAGGGCGGGGAGGCTGGCCAGCGGGCCTGTCTGCGCTTCCTGCACGCGCTCCATCCGGCCATGCAGGAACAGGTCCATGCGCGGGGTGCGGCGCGCATCGGCCACGGGCTCGCCCTCGGTGCCGCGCAGCAGCAGGGCATGCGTGCCCGTGAGCTGGAAGGTGGCGGCCATCGACTCGGCGTATTCGGGGTGGGTGTAGCTGCCCACCACCAGCGCCGGGCCGTCCACCGGGTTCATCAGCTTGACCAGGCTGTGCGCCGGGTTGCGCAGGCCGATGGCCCGCCGAGCATCCAGCAGGCGCGCCAGGCCGGGGTGCAGCGCCTCGGTCGGCACCATGTGCACGCGGCCGGGCGGGACCGGCTGGCCGGCGGGCGACGCGTGGATGCCCAGGGCGTCGAACACCGCCCGCGCGGTGATGCGCGCGTCCTCGGTGGCGGTGCCGTGCACCAGCACCGGCAGGCCCTTGCGCGCCAGCAGCAGCGCCAGCAGGGGCGTAAGCACCGGTAGCTTGCGCGCGCCGTTGTAGCTGGGCAGCACCACCACCGGGCGCCCGCTGGCGGGCAGCCTGGCCAGGCGTGCGTCCAGGGCGTCCAGATAGCCAGCCATTTCCTCGGGTGTTTCGCCCTTGATGCGCATGGCGATGCAGAAGGCGCCGACCTCCAGGTCGGTGCACTGGCCGTCGAGCACGCGGCCCAGCAGGTCCGCCGACTGCGCACGCGACAGCGGCCGCGCGCCGCGCGCGCCGCGGCCGATGTCCTTGAGGTAAATGCTGATTCCCATGGGGCGATTGTGGTGGCGCGGCGACGAGTCTGGGCTTGATGGGTGTCAAGAATACGGCAGTTGCCGCGCGGCCGCCCATTGTGCCGTCCGCGACACCTGAGGCCGCCGCCGCCCGTCGCGGCGCTGGCGGTTCGCCGCCGCTTCTGGCACCATGCGGTCAATACCGTATCCTTGAGGAATCCCGCCATGTCCACCGTCGCCAATGTCCTGTCGGCCAAGAAAAACGCCTCGCTGGCATCCTTGCCGCCCACCGCCACCGTGCGCGATGGGCTGCAACTGATGGCCGAGCGCGACGTGGGCGCCGTGCTCATCATGCAGGGCGAAGTGCTGCTGGGCATCTTCACCGAGCGCGACTACGCACGCAAGATCGCCCTCAAGGGCCTGTCCTCGGCCGACGCGCTGCTGGCCGACGTGATGACCGCTCGCCTGTACGTCGTCAGCCCGCGCCAGACTGTGCAGGAGTGCATGGGCATCATGACCCAGGGCCGGCTGCGGCATCTGCCGGTGGTCGATTCCGGCCAGGTGGTGGGGCTGGTGTCCATCGGCGACCTGGTGAACGCCATGCTGGCCGAGCAGCGCTTCCTCATCGCGCAGCTCGAAAGCTACATCGCCGGGGGCTTGAGGTAGTCTTCGCGCGCTGCATGGCCCTTCGGCCTTGCGAGAGGTTCTGGCGCGGATAATCCGGCGCCATGTCCCTCCTGGTCCTCGGCATCGAATCCTCCTGCGACGAAACCGGCGTGGCCCTGGTGCGGGCCGACGACGACGGCGCCGTGCCGCACCTGCTGGCGCACGCGCTGCACACGCAGGCGGCGATGCACGCGGACTATGGGGGCGTGGTGCCCGAGTTGGCCAGCCGCGACCACATCCGGCGCGTGCTTCCCTTGACAAATCAGGTGCTGGCCCAGGCTGGGAAAGCGCTTCCAGCTATCGATGTCGTAGCGTACACGCGCGGTCCCGGCCTGGCGGGCGCGCTGCTGGTGGGCGCCGGCGTGGCCTGCGCGCTGGGCGCGGCCCTGGGCCGGCCGGTGCTGGGCGTGCACCACCTGGAGGGGCACCTGCTGTCGCCGTTCCTCAGCGCCGACCCACCCCAGTTCCCGTTCGTCGCGTTGCTGGTCAGCGGCGGCCACACGCAGCTGATGCGGGTGGACGGCGTGGGCCGCTACGCGCTGCTGGGCGAAACCATCGACGATGCGGCGGGCGAGGCCTTCGACAAGTCGGCCAAGCTGCTGGGCCTGGGCTACCCCGGCGGGCCGGCGCTGGCGCGGCTGGCCGAGTTTGGCGACCCGCGGCCTACAAGCTGCCGCGTCCACTGCTGCACAGCGGCAACCTGGACTTCTCCTTCGCCGGCCTGAAGACGGCGGTGCTAACCCAGGCGCGCCGGTTTGAAGGCCAGCCCTGCGAGCAGACGCGCGCCGACTTGGCCGCCAGCACGCAGGCGGCCATCGTCGAGGTGCTGGTGAAGAAGTCGCTCAAGGCCCTGGAAGCCACCGGCCTGAAACGCCTGGTGGTGGCCGGCGGCGTGGGCGCCAACCAGCGGCTGCGCGAGCAATTGGACGGGGCCTGCGCCCAGCGCCAGGTGCGCGTGCATTACCCCGAGCTGCACTTGTGCACCGACAACGGCGCCATGATCGCCCTGGCCGCCGCGATGCGGCTGCAGTCCGGGGTGGCCCGGCCGCGCACCGACTACGCGTTCGACGTGCGGCCGCGCTGGCCGCTGGACCAACTGGCCGAGGCTTGAGCGGCGTCAGCCGATGGGCAGCGTGGTCGCCTTGCTTTCGGGCCGAGCCTTGGCCAGGGTCAGCGTGAGCACACCGTTTTCCAGCTTGGCGCTGCTGGCGGCGGCGTCGATGTCCTGGGTGAACTCGTAGGCCCTCTTGTATTGGCGCGGCGCGCCTTCGACGGTCTCGACCTTCACGGCCCGGCCTTCGATGGCGATGGCCAGTTGCTCGCGGCTGACGCCGGGCACGTCGATGCTCAGGCTCCAATGCGCGCCCTCGTCCTTGAGTTGCGTGCCGGCGCAGCGGGTGGCGGCCAAGGTGTCGTCCAGGAAGCGGTCGAGCGAACGCAGGGCCGGCGCATAGACCGAGCGGCGCATGGCGGGAGTGGCGGCGGTGGCGAAGAACATGGTGAATCTCCTTTGCGGTGACGACTTAAATGGAACCGGCGGCCGATGGGCGGCGGCGCCGTTTCCTCCGTGCTTCGAAAATGCGCGCGGCGAGGGCGTTTTCAAGCGGGCCGCGCAAGAAAGAAATCGCGGCGGCGCCGCTTGATTTCGCGCCGGCCTGCCCCATGGCGCACCGGGTCCGAGGGGCGGCCGGCCGGCTTGGGAACGGGTTAGGATCGAGGCTGGCGTTCGCCGCCTGCGCGTCACTGGGTGGCATGCAGGCGCTGCTGCCAACGCTTCAACCTGGTGGGCGAGTCCCTGGGCCGGGCCGGCGCATCGCCGCCGGCGGCTCCCAGCGTTTCTGACCGCCCGCGTTTCCCTTTACCCCAGGGCCGCCGCTGAGCCGGCCGCCCTGTCTACGTGTTCTGACTGGAGTGTTCATGCCACATCCCGCCTCTCGCCGCGCCCTGCTGGGCGCCTCGCTCGCGCTGCTCGGCGCCGCCTCGACGTCCGCCTACGGCCAGCGGGGGCGCGGCGTGCAGCCGATCAAGCTGGCGCTGATCGAATCGCTCAGCGGCTCGTTCGCCAACACCGGCGAGGCGGTGTTTCGCAACCTGGTGCTGGCCACCGAGCGGGTGAACGCGCGCGGCGGCGTGCCGACGGCGCAGGGGCGCCGGCCGCTGGTGCTGGAGCGCTACGACAACAAGGGGCAGACGGAAGAGTCGCTGTCGATGCTGCGCGCCGCCATCGACAGCGGCTGCCAGTTCGTGCTGCAGGGCAACTCGTCCGCCGTGGCGGCGGTGCTGATCGACGCGATCAACAAGCACAACGCGCGCGATCCGCGGCGGCGCGTGATCTTCCTCAACTACTCGGCCGTCGATCCCATTCTGACCAACGAGCTGTGCAGCTTCTGGCATTTCCGCTTCGACGCCCACGCCGACATGCGCATGGCGGCGCTGATGGAGGTGCTGCGGCAGGACGCGGCGCTGAAAAGCATCTACCTGATCGGCCAGGACTACAGCTTCGGCCAGGCCGTGCTGCGCGAGGCCCGGCGCCAGTTGGCGGCCCAGCGGCCCGACGTGGCCATCGTGGGCGACGAGCTGCACCCCGTCGGCCGCGTGAAGGACTTCCTGCCCTACGCCGCCAAGATCCGCGCCAGCGGCGCGCAGGCCGTGCTGACGGGCAATTGGGGGAACGACCTGACCCTGCTGGTCAAGGCCGCGCGCGACGTGGGCTTCGGCGGGCGCTTCTACACCTTCTACGGCAACGCGCTGGGCGCGCCGGCGGCCATCGGCGAGGCGGGCGTCGGCAAGGTGGTGGCCGTGGCCGACTGGCTGCCCAACGTGCCCACGCCCGAGAGCGCGGCGTTCTACCAGTCGTTCCGCCGGCGCTTTCCCAGCCCGCGGGACGACTACGTGCACCTGCGCATGCAGCTCATGATCGAGGCGCTGGCGCAGGCCATCGCGCGCGCGCGCGGCACCGACCCGCTGGCGGTGGCGCGGCAGTTGGAACGCGCGGACGTCACCCTGGCCGGCCGGCGCGGCCAGATGCGCCCGGACGATCACCAGTTCCAGCAGCCCCTGGTCGTCGGGGTGATGGACCGCCGCGATGCGCCCGGCGTGCCTTTCGACGTCGAGGGCTCGGGCTACGGCTTTCGCGTCGTGCGGGAAACCGCCGCCGCGGACGCGGCGCGGCCCTTCAGTTGCAGCATGGCGCGGCCCTGAGCAGGCGCGCGCGGCGCTGCAGCGAGGATGCGACCGCTTTCAGCGCAGCGGCTGCTCGTTCAGCACCATGTCCTCGTTGCGGTCGGGCAGGCGGCGGGCCAGCCGCCGGACAAGGCCGAACAGCCATGCCACCCCGCACAGGCCAGCCAGAAGCAGCACGATGGACAGCCAGATCCAGAAGGGGGGCGCGATGTCGATGGGCATGAGGTTCTCGAAGGGCATGATGTTCTCCTTGAAAGCGGGGGGCTTCATGCCGCCTGCGGGGCGCCGATGAAAGCCACCAAGCGGTCCATCACCTCCCGGTGGCCCAGCAGGCGGTGGTGCCCCAGCCCTTCGGTGACGTGCACCTCCAGCGGACGCTGGGGGCAGGCGGCCATCAGGTTGAACATGTGCTCGATCGGTACTTCGGGGTCCTCGGCGTCGTGCACCAGCAGCGTGGGCTGGGAGGTCTGCGCCAGCATCTCCCCTACCGCCAGACGCTCCCAGTCCATGGGACTCTTGCTGCGCTCCACCATCAACTGCCGCCCGCGCGCCAGCACCGACTGCGGCAGCCGCATCAGGCGGGCGAACTCCTCCGTTACCCACTTGCAATGGTCGAGCGAGCTGAACAGCACCTGGCGCCGCGCCTGCAGGCCCCAGTCGAGCTGCGCCCACAGCGCCATGGACACGCCGAAGGAGTGGGCGACGAGGGTATGGATCTCACCGACATGCGCGGCGACAGCGGCGACGGCGCCGGCGAACTCTGGCAGCGTGGCCGAGCGTCCGCTGGAGTGCCCATGCCCAGGGGCGTCGAAGGCGACCACGCGGTAGCCGGCATCCACCAGCGGCTGCACCATCTTGCCCAGGTGCGTGCCGCGCGCGCCCCAGCCGTGGACTAGCAGTACCGTGGGGCCGCTGCCCCAGCTGTACAACGCGAGGTGGCCACGCCCGAAGGGCAGGGTGGCCCTTTCGGCGCGTTCGCGCAGACACGCCTGCCAGGGGCGTTCGGCCACGCGGGGCGGGCGTGTCAGCAGCACATAGGACAGGTGCGCGGCGGCGGCGGGCGACGTGGCGTGGAGGACGGCGAATGTCTGGCGCAGCCATTTCACGGCGGGGGTTTCGACGAATCGCCCCGCCTTGGGAAGCGCGTGGGGCGCGGGGTAGGCAAGGCCCTGGGGTGGGGTGATCACGGCACAGGAATCGGTGGGGGACATGGCAGGTTCTCCTGAGGTGGGCTCGCGCCGCGATGCGCGGGGCGATGTCAGGACTGTAGAAATCACGCCGCTCGGCGCACAGGTGAAGATCGTCACCTGCGGTCCCGCTCGACCCTGGAAATGGCAGTCGACCGCTTGCCACCTTCAGGAAAACCGCATGCCCTGTGACGTGCGCTTACCCTGGCCCGCCACGCCGATCACGGCACTGGCGGGCGCGTTCAATTGCCGTTTCTGGGATGTCTCGGAAGACGGTGAATCAGAGCGTGCGCAGCAGTGCCAGCATGCGCGTGGCCGACAGCGGCTTGGTGAGCAGGGGCAGGCCGGCGGCGGCGGCGCGCGCCCTCAGCTCCGGGTCGGTTTCGCCGCTAAGCAGGAACACGGGCTTGCCCAGCGCGCGCAGCCGCAGGGCGAGATCGAATCCGTTGCCGCCGTCGGGCAGGCGCACGTCGCAGATGGCCAACTGCCCGAAGCCGCGCAGACGCCAGGCATCGGCCACCGTTTCCACGTGGCGCACGTTCTGCCCCCAGAGGCCCAGCAACTGGCGCATGGCGTCGGCCACCAGGGCGTCGTCCTCCACCAGCAGGATGTCGCGCGCCGGCAGGGGCGGAGCATCGAGTTGCCCCGGCTCGGTCTGCGCTGCCTCGGGCGACTCCTGCTCGGACTCGTCGGGGGTTAGCGTCGGCGGCGCATCCGCGCACGGAAGCGTCAGCGTGAAGCAGGTGCCCCGGCCGGGTTCCGAGCGCAGCGCCAGGCTGCCCAGCATCAGCTCGGCGAAGCGGCGCGAGATGGCCAGGCCGAGACCGTAGCCGTGCTGGCGATTGCGTGCCTGGTTGTCGATCTGCACGAACTCGTGGAACACGCTCTCCTGCTGGTCCGCGGCGATGCCCGGCCCGGCGTCGCGCACCTGTACGCGGCATGCTTGCGCGCCCGGCCGCACCGCGATGGCCACGCAGCGCCCGGCGGTCGAGAACTTGATGGCGTTGTCCAGCAGGTTGGACAGCACGCGCCGCAGCATGATCTCGTCCGCATGCACGTACCGGCCGGCGCCCTCGCGCATCAGTGCGACGACGCGCACGCCGGCTTCCTCGGCCATGGGGCCGTGCTGCTGCACCACGCCGCGGATCAGCGGGGGCAGGTCCACCACGGCGATCCGGGCTTGCATCGAGCCGGCATCGGCCTGGGTCAGGTCCAGCACCTGCGACAACAGGTCGTCGAGCGCGCGCCACGACTGGCGGATGCCGCCGAGCGCGCGCAGCGCCTCGGCGTCGGGGCGCGGGCCGAGCGCGCGCGCCAGCGGCTCCAGGTACAGGCCGATGGCGTGCACCGGCTGGCGCAGGTCATGGCTCACCGCGGCGAAGAAGCGCGACTTGGCCACGCTCAGGTCGGCCATGGCGTCGGAGGCGCGCTCGGCCTGGCGGCGGCGCACCGATTCGCGGCCGATGCGCTGCGCATGCACGGCGGCGGTGTAGATGATCATGGCGGCCATCACCACGCCGCACGCGCCCAGGAAGAACACCATGGGCCGCCGCTCCATCACGCCATCGACCATGAACCGCAGCACCGTCGGGCCCAGGATCAGGGTCACGGCCAGCGCGGTGCGCTCGATGTCCCGCACGCCCCACATCGCCACTATGCCCGCGGTCGCCACCAGGTACACGCCCAGCAAGGAGTGGAGGCTGTGGTTGCCGGGAACGTACAGGAGCCAACAGGCGCTGCCCACCGCCACCGACGACTGCCAGAGGTAGCGGCGGTAGATGCCGCGGCGCTGGCGCAGGGACAGGGTCTTGAAGTCCGGCCGGCGCACGCGCAGGAAACCCCAGGTGCCGGCGCTGGCCACCAGCACGAACCACAGCGTCGGCTTCCACCAGGGCAGCGCGGGCAGGAACAGCATCGCGCCCAGCAGTTCGCACAGGCGGCTCAGCAGCACCAGCGACACCGGCTGGGTGGTGCCGACGGCCTTCACCTGCATGGGCAGCGGCAACCGGCTCACGCCAGCTCGGGGTCGTATTGCGCTGCCTGGGTGCGGTTGGAAACCTGGAGCACGCGGAAGATCTCGGACAGGTAGTTCTTCACCGTGCCCTCCGACAGGTCCAACTGCCGCGCGATCTGCTTGTTGGACAGGCCCTGGCGCAACAGCGCGCGCACTTCCTCCATGCGCGGCGTGAGGCCGGCCGCCGGCAGCGGCACGGCCGCCGCCGGCGGCTGATAAGGCAGCCGCCGGCCTTCCAGCGCCGCATCGATGGCCTGCTGCATGCGCAATGCGCCTGCGCTCTTGGGTACGAACGCATACACGCTGGGCAGGTCGAGCGCGCGGCGGATGACGTCGGGCGAGGTCAACGCCGACACCACCACCATGCGCAGTTGCGGGCACTCGCGCGCCAGCAGCGCCAGGCCAGCACCCTTGTCCATGCCGGGCATGTTCAGGTCCACCAGGGCCAGCGCCGGCTGCGCCAGATGGCGCGCCTGCTGGCGCAGCGCACCGGCATCGGCTGCCTCCAGCAGGCGGGCGCCGGGCCACATCGCCGCCACCATCAGCTTGACGCCGTCGCGCACCAGGTCATGGTCGTCGGCGATCAGGATGGTGGGCGCCCGGATTGCGGTGTCGGGCTGGCAAGGGCAATCGATCATGCTCCAGAGGATAGGCGCCGCGCCGCCTGGAGAGCAAGGCCTTCTGGGGGTGAAATTGGTCATATCCTCCCTTTGGAGGAGGGCCGGCGGGTCGTTCACAGCTTCTCAGTCGTCGTCCGACGCGCGATGCGTGCCCACCAGTTGCTGCTGCACCTGCGGCGGCGCCACTTCGTAGTGCGACAGCGCCAGGGCGTAGCTGCCCTGGCCGGCCGTCATCGCGTTCAGGCGGCTCTGGTAGTCCGCCAGCTCGGCCAGCGGCACCTGCCCGCTGACGGTGAGCTGCCCCGGCTGGCCGCTGTCGGTGCCGCTGACCAGGCCGCGCCGCGCCGACAGGTCGCCCGTGATGGCGCCCATGGCGGTCTCGGGCGCGCTGATGTGTACCTGCGCGATCGGCTCCAGCACCACAGGCCCGGCGTCGCGGATGGCGGCCTGGAACGCCTTCTTGCCCGCCGTGACGAAGGCGACTTCCTTGCTGTCCACGGCATGGTGCTTGCCGTCGTGCACGATCACGCGCACGTCCTGCACCGGGTAGCCGGCGATCACGCCCTCGGCCAGGGCTTCGCGCACGCCTTTCTCCACCGCCGGCATGAACTGGCCCGGAATGGTGCCGCCCTTGACCTGGTCGACGAACTCGAAGCCCGCGCCGCGCGGCAGCGGCTCCACGCGCAGGTGGACCTCGCCGAACTGGCCGGCGCCGCCGCTCTGCTTCTTGTGGCGGTACTGCGCGGCGGCGTTTTGCGTCACCGTCTCGCGGTAGGCGATGCGCGGCGGGCGCGTGTCCACGTCGAACTTGTGCACCTCGCGCAGGCGCTCCAGCAGCGCGCGCAGGTGCAGCTCGCCCAGGCCCTGAACGATGGTCTCGTGGGTGCCGGGCGCGCGCTCGATGCGCAGGCAGGGGTCCTCGGCCACCAGCTTGGCCAGGATCTCCCACATGCGCTGCTCGTCACCACGCCGCCTCGGCGCGATGGCCACGCCATGCACCGGCACCGGGAAGGGCAGGGGCTTCAGGTGGATGTGGTCGTCCTCGGCCGCGTCGTGCAGCACGGCGTCGAAGTGCAGCTCGTCGATCTTGCCGATGGCGCACAGCTCGCCCGGCCCGGCGCTCGCCACTTCCACGTGGTTCTTGCCCTGCTGCAGGTACAGGTGCCCCAGCTTGAAGGGCTTGCGCCCGTCGCCGACGTAGAGCTGCATGCCCGGCGCCAGGGTGCCCTGGTGCACGCGCACGAAAGCCAGCTTGCCGACGTAGGGATCGACGCTGACCTTGAATACGTGCGCCAGCACGTGCGCGGCCGGGTCAGGCCGGGCATGGATCAGTTGCGCGGCCTCGCCTTCGCCCTTCAGGAAGTCGGGCGGATTGCCTTCCGCGGGGTTGGGCAGCAGCTTGGCGATGATGTCCAGCAGCTCGGCCACGCCGGCGCCGCCGCGCGCGGAGACGAAGCACACGGGGATCAGGTGCCCCTCGCGCAGGGCCTGCTCCAGCGGCGCGTGCAGCTCGCCGGCGTCGACGTCGCCGTCGTTCAGGTAGCGCTCGACGAAGGCGCCGTCCACCTCCACCACCTGCTCCACCAGCGCGCGGTGCGCGTCGGCGACGGCGCCGAAGTCGCTGTGGCCCTCGCGGTTGAAGAAGCAGTCCACCACCTTGGTGCCGCCGGCGTCGGGCAGGTTGAGCGGCAGGCATTCCTTGCCGAAGGCGGCCTGGATGTCGGCCAGCAGCGCGGGCAGGTCGGTATCGGGCGCGTCGATCTTGTTGACGATGATCAGGCGGTCGAGCTGCCGCTCGGCCGCGTAGGCCATCATGCGCCGCGCCATCGGCTCGATGCCGGCGGCGGCGCTGATGACGATGGCGGCTGTTTCCACCGCCTCCAGCGCCGCCAGGCTCTGGCCGATGAAGTCCAGCGCGCCGGGCGTGTCGATCAGGTGAATGCGGCAGCCGGCGTGCGCGGTGTGCATCACCGCCGACTGCAGCGAGTGCTGGGCCTTGATCTCCAGCGGGTCGTGGTCGCTCACGGTGCTGCCGCGCTCCACGCTGCCGGCCGCGCCGATGGCGCCGCTGGCGGCCAGCAGGGCCTCGGCCAGCGTGGTCTTGCCGGCGGCGGCGGGGCCGACCAGGGCCAGGGTGCGCAGTCGTTCGACGGGGGTGGGGGCGGGCGTGGTCATGGGTGTCGTCGTCTCCTCGGGCCCCAGCCTAGCCGCGCGCCGCTCCCAGCGCAAGAGCGGGTGACGCCTATTGCGGGTGGGCCAGCAGGTGTTGGCCCAGCGCGTGGTAGGCCGGCAGCGAGGTCGGGTCGATGCCCGCGTTGCCCGCGATCGGGTGGGACGCATAGCGCGCGATCACCATCTCGGCCTTCGGATCGACGTAGATGACCTGGCCATGGATGCCCATGGCGGCGAAGGCGCCGTGCTCTCATCTCGCCGAAGCGCGCCAGGTCTCTCAGGCCGGTGTTCAGGCCGCCGCCGGCGAACTCGGTGCCCACGCTGTCCACCGAGAAATAGGCGTCCTGCTCCATGCCCATGCGGCTCCAGATGCGCTCGGACAGCACCTCGCCCACCGACTGCCCCGTGACGCGGCGGACGATCCAGCCCAGCACGTCGGAGTTGATCGTCTGGTAGCTGAAGGCGCCGCCGTGCTCGCCGGTCTTCTGCACCGTCCGCAGGTATTCGTAGAAGGACCGGGGGCCCTCGTAGCCCGGCGGCCGGGGCAGGATGTTGCCGGCGCGCGCATAGGACCAGATCTCGGCCTTGGGATCGGCGTAAGCCTCGCTGAACTTCAGTCCCATGCGCATGTCCATCACGTTGCGCACGGTGGCGTCGCCAAAGCCGCTGTCCTTCAACTCAGGCACGTACTGCGCCACCTTGGCGTTTTCGTCGATCTTGCCCTCGGCCACCAGCGCGGCGGCCAGGGTGCCGAAGAACGACTTGGTGACCGATTGCGCGATGTGCTGCCCGGTGGGCTTGAAGACGCCCGCGTAGCGCTCGTACACCACGCGGCCCTTGTGCAGCACGATCACGCCGTCGGTGTAGTTGGCGTCGAACGCCTGGCCCCAGGTCATGGGATCGGTCCTGCCGATGGGGACGAAACCCACGGCGTCCAGGTCATTGCGTTCGGCGCGCGGCAGGGGCGACGACGGCAGCAGGCCGCGCGACACGTTGGTGGTCGGGGACAACTGGCGGACGTTGGAGAAGGTCCAGCGCAGCTGGGGAAATCGGTAGGAGGAGCCGTCGTCGCGGCGGATGATCTTGTCCGGCGGTGGCGGCGAACCGACCATCCAGCCCAGCCTGGCCGGGTCGGAATCCTGCGCGCTGGGAGGCGGGGCGGGCTGGGCCGCGGCGCCGGCCGCCAATCCCACGCCGAGCAGGGCGGACAGCACCGCGCGGGCTGCAAACGGTCGCTTCATTCGAGTCTCCTTGGTTGTCGTTGCGGGTTTCGCGCCTGGATCATAGGTGCGGGCCACTATGCTGGAGCCATGGACACCCTCGACCCCGACACCACGCCCGCCGATGTGCTGACCTTCTGGTTCGGCGCCTACCCCCTGGATGCCGCTGCCATGGTGCGCGTGCAAGGCCAGTGGTTCCGCAAGGACGAGGCCTTCGACGCGCGCCTGCGCGAGCGCTTCGGCCCCGCCATCGCCGCCGCGCGCGCCGGCCGGCTCGACGCCTGGGCGGAGCAGGCCGAGGGGCGCCTGGCGCTGACCGTGCTGCTGGACCAGTTCACGCGCAACGCCTTCCGCGGCCGGCCCGAGAGCTTCGGCGGCGACGCGCAGGCGCTGGCCCTGGCGCTGGAGGGCATCGCGCGGGGCCACGACCAGGCCGTGCCGCCGATGGCGCGGCCTTTTTGCTACCTGCCCCTGGAGCACTGCGAGGACGGCGAGATGCAGGCGCGCAGCGTGGCCCTGTTCGAGGCGTTGGCGACCAGCCCCGGCGCGCAGCCGGCGCCGCTGTTCGCCGCCAACCTGGACTACGCGCGCCGGCACCAGGACGTGATCCGGCGCTTCGGCCGCTTTCCGCACCGCAACGCCATCCTGGGCCGCGCGGACACGCCCGACGAAGCGGCCTACCTGGCGCAGCCGGGCGCCGGCTTCTAGCCGCTGGCGGCCGTTTCTGAATGAAAATGGACTGTATCCAGCGTGGGTATTGAGCCATAAGCTATTTAATTAATAGCTATCCGGCCCATGCGTCTCTTCCCGCCGGGGTCAGCGCCGGCGCCTCAGCCGTGTCCATCTCGTCAGCGCCAGCAGAGCCACTGCCCACGCCAGCGCCCCCGCGCCCAGCGCCGGCACCGGCGCGATGCCGCTGCCGGCGGGTGGCATGGGCGTGCCCTGGAACTCGTAGGCGCCGATGTCCACCGTGCGCACGCGGCGCGGCTGGCCGTCCAGGTCGCGCCCATCGGGGCTGTCCACCACGCCGTCGTCGCCGTGGTCGATGGCGTCGGAGTCGGCGCGCAGGCGGAAGTCGCCACCCGCCGCATCGGCGAACGACGGGTTGCCTCGGCGTGTGCCGGGGCCGTAGGGACGGTCGCCGGGCTGGGGCGCGGGGCTGCCGAAGACCAGGTTGTGGTGGTCGGTGAAGCCGGGCAGGTTGCCCTCAAAGCTGATCCCGGCGCTGGAATTGCTGGCGAACAGGTTGTTGGCCAGCACGCCGGCAACGCTGGAGCCCAGGTCGGTGCGCGCCCCGGCACGCAGCCCGTACTGGTGGCCCGCCACGGTGTTGTTCAACAGCCGTGCCTCGACGGTGGCGTTGCTGCCATCGGCCAGAACGCGCAGGCCCGTCTCGGAGCCTTGCCCGGCCACCAGGTTGTTGATGACCGCGGCGCGCGTCGCACCGATATATGCGCGCACGAGGATGCCCTCGTCGAAGCCGCGGCCCTGGACGATGTTCTTGCGCACCTGCGCGTCCAGCGCCAAGGTGCCGGGCGTGGACGGGGCGCTGCCGTAGAAGCTGATGGCGGCGCACGCCTCCAGGTCGTAGGCGTTCACATCATTGCCTTGCACGGTGGCCGACATGCCGGGCTGGAACGCATACACGGCGATGGCCGGCGCGCAATAGCCGTTCGCGCCGGACTGGTGGAGGGTGTTGCCCTCGAACACCCCCTGCGCCCGGCCATAGGCACCGGCGGCGTTGGACGCGGTCAGCTCAGGGGCGGAGTTGGAGCCGACCCCGATCAGTTCGCTGCCAGTGACCGTCAGCTTCAGGTTGCCGCCCCCCGGCGCCAAAAACCCCCGCGCGCGGCTGGCGCCACCCCGTGAAGTCAGGCCGATCACCACGACGTCCAGGTCGGCCGTGGTGGCCAGCGCGGTGATCGTGCGCACGCTGGGCTGGGCTTGGCCAGGCGTCAGGGTGAGGTTCTTGCGAATGGTCACGTCCTCGGCGATATGGCTATCGGTGACCAGGATGATCGTGTCGCCGCTGTCGGCGCCGTCGATGCAGGCCTGCAGCGTGGTATTGCATGGCGCGGCGGGGCCGGGGTACTGGCGATTGGCGGCCTGCGCACTGAAAGCGGCGCCCAGGCTCAGCAGCGCGGCCAGGCCGCGCAGGGTGGTGGTTGGTGTCAATGGATCCTCCTGGGTTTTGTCCGGCGCGATGCTAGGGACGCAGGGGGACGCGCGGTAGGTGCCGAAAGTCATATGACCTTCGGCAGGCATGACCTTCTTCACATGGCGGCGCCAAGGCCGCGCCGCGCATCATGAAAGCCTGTTCTCAGCAAGAGGTTTCCATGAAGCAATTACTCATCGCGGCGCTGGGCGCCGCCATCGCCATGCAGGCCTTCGCGGCCGACGAGGCCCCTGCGCCGCCGGGGAACCCGGACCGGTACATCGAGTGCGGGGCCGAGGCGGATGCAGCCCGGGTCGATGCCTTGAAGACGCTGCCCGACGGCAAGGTGGCATTCCAAGTTTCCACCTGGGCGGACACCTTCCACGGCGTGGCCGACCCGCGCCGTCCCCGGTACTCGATCGAGAAGCAAGTGCTGGCCCTGGCCGGCAGGAAATACTTTTGCCTGCACGAATGACCGCCAGGCGGTGCTGCTGGCGTTGCCCCTGTTTTGCTTCTTTATCGATAGCTACAAGCGAATATTGGGCGCGGGCTGCGGCCTGATTTTTCTTGAAATCGGCGCTCAGCGCGCGGCCGGCTGGTCCTGCGGCGGCGTCGGCAGCCACAGCTCCATCGTGCGCGGCTGGCCCTTCAGGCGGTCGGGCAGACTGGTGACCCAGACGCCGGTGCCGTCCGCCTGCGGCCAGTGGGGCCGCACCGCGTCGGCCAGGGCGTGGGCGCAGGGCTGCACGGCGGAGTCGTGCACGACGAAGGTGGGCTGCTGCCAGGGGACCGGGCGGCGGGCCTGCCGCACGGCGGCGGTGCGCGTGACGTTCTCGATCGGTGTCACGGCCAGCACACCCTGGCCGGCGCCGTTCAGGCGCTGGCGCAGCGCCTCGGCGCGCGGGCGCGCGGACTCGTCGTAGATCTGGAGGTACAGCCGGGTGCCGGGCGGGCAGGCGGCTTTCAGCGCGGCGGCCTGCGCGGCGTCGAGCGACTCGACCTGCGTGGTGGGCGCCGGCGCCGCCGGTGTCGCCGCTGGCGAAGGCGCAGGCGCGGCGGTCATCCCGGCCGGCGCGGGCTCCGAGGCGGGCGGGGCCGCGGCGATGCCGGCGGGCGGCGCCGCGCCGCGCAGCAGCGCCCAGGCCTGCGCCCAGCCGCTCAGGCTGTCCGGTGGCCGGGGCGCGGGGTGCCAGTAGCTGAGCGCGCCGCTGTCGCCGCGGGGCTTGAGGGCCAGCGCGCACAGCTCATCCCGCTGCGCTTGGAGGGCGGGCGCGCAGGCCGCGCCGGCGTCGGTGGTTGCGCCGCAGTGCGCGCGGGCGCGGCCCAGCAGCCGCGTGACCGTGTTCTGCTCGGCGGGCGTCACGGCGCCGCTGCCGTCCAGCGCGCGCAATTGCTCGACGTGCGCCAGCATCTGCGCGCCGACCGGGGCGCAGGCGGTGGCGCCCAGGGCTCCCATCTCGCGCGCGGCGTCGGCCAGCAGTTCGCGCACCTCGGTCTGCCTGCGCTCCTCGTCGCGCTTGAACTGGTCCTGCACCTGCCACAGCGACAGCAGCAGGGTGCCGGTGACGCCGACGCCCACCGACGTGCCGATGGCCGCCGCCCGGGCGCCGCGGCGCCAGCGCGGCCCGACCGCCTCGGCCTGCGCGGGCGGCGCGGCGGCGGGCCGGCGCAGGCGCGCGGGGCTGGCCAGCTTCTGCGTCTGCGGCCGGTCCCAGCCGGGCAGCTGGGCCAGCCAGCGGTCGTACAGCGCCAGGCCGACGTCCTCGCCCAGGCGCTGGTAGCTTTCCCATTGCGCCTCGTCGAAGAACTGGTCGCCCGTGGACTCGTGCGGAAACCCGGGGCGCCGCTGCGCGTAGGCCAGCAGGTCCAGGTCCAGCGCCGCGTGCACGCTGGGCTTGACGATCAGCAGCGTGCCGTCGCGCTCGTTCTGGCCGCCGCCGCTGCGGCGGTAGCGGATGCGCGCCAGCAGCACGCCCCGGCGCGCGGCGTTGTCCGCCAGGTCCTCGGGCGAGAGCACGCAGATGCCGCTGCCGGCCAGGCTGAACAGGCGGTCGGCTTCCTGCCGCGGGTAGAACTCGATCTCGGCGTCCAGGTCGATGCGGGCCTTGCGCACCAGGTTCTCGATGTCGGCGAACTGGTAGTCACCGTCTGCGCCGGCGTCCGACAGGATGATGAAGTCGCACTCGCG
Organism: Ottowia sp.; assembly: GCF_016703145.1. Lineage (GTDB taxonomy): Bacteria > Pseudomonadota > Gammaproteobacteria > Burkholderiales > Burkholderiaceae_C > Ottowia. The sequence goes on from NZ_JADJCO010000005.1 coordinate 117,428, forward strand.
CTTGATCAGCGCATAGACCCCGGTGTTGTCGAAATGGCCGCCGTCCGACAGGTACCACCACGGGCGCGCGGCGCCGAAGAAGGTGGCGCCGGCCTCGCTCCACAGCATCATGGGCTTGGGCGCGCGGCGCCACAGCCAGGCGGCGGCGGCCGCCAGCGGCCGCTCGGGCAGGGGCGACTCGATCCAGTGGCCGAGCCGGATGCCCAGCATGAACATCACCAGCGCCCAGCCGCGCGTGGTGTAGGCGCCGGCACCGGGCGCCGCCGCGGCGCCGGAGATCGCCACCCAGCGGCCCAGGCTGCCGGGCGTGTCGCCGTCCGCCGTGCCGGCGGCATCAGCGGGCCAGCGCACCACGTCGTGCGGCCCCACTTCCAGCGCGCGCGCCGAGGCCACCACCAACTGGCCTTTGCGGTCGGCGTTGAACAGGCCCGAGGCGTCGTCGCGGGTCTGGTTCAGGCAGGTATTGATCAGGTGCAGCGGCCCGCCGCGCATCTCGGGCCGGTGCGCGGCCAGCGGCACGTCGTCGCCGCCGGCCACCTCGGTGACGCTGCGCAAGCGCGCGTCGGCCGGGGTGAACGGCGTCCACAGCCCCCGGCGCGGATTGCCCACCGAGAGGTAGGCGCGCACCAGCCGCGCCTGGTAGAAGCCCGCCAGCGACGAGGCGTTGGCGGCCTGCGCCAGCCGCGACGTGGTCAGCCACCACACCAGCGCGGCCAGCCCCAGCATGCCCCAGCGCATCCAGGCCGGAAAGGCGCGCAGCGCCGGCAGCGGCGCCTCGGCGAACACCCACCACTGCGTGGCCACCAGCCAGGCCAGCGCCAGCACCAGCGCCGCCAGATGGCCGGCCAGGCCGAGCAGCAGCGGGCCGACGACGGCGCGCGCGGTGCGCTCCATCGCCCGCGCCGCCAGTTGCTGCAGCGGCAGGGCCAGCGCGCGCAGCGCCACCACCAGCGCGCCGCCCAGGCCCACGCCGCCCCAGACCCAGGCCGGGTCCGGGGTCGCCGACAGCGCCAGCAGCAACTGCCAGCTGGCACCATCCAGCGCGCCCATGCCGGCCAGCGCCGCCGCGCACAGCAGCGCGCCGCGCAGGCCGTAGGTGAGGCGGTTGCGCAGCCGCGCCACGGCGAGGGCGCGCGGCTCGCGCGCCAGGGCCAGCCGCAGCATCGCGTAGGCGTGGCCGGCGGCGGCCGACCACAGCGCCAGCACCAGCAGCGGCGCGGCCAGCTCGGCTTGGCGCCAGGCCAGCACCAGCGCCCCGGTGCCCGGGCGCTGCGTGCCGAGCAGCGCCACGCCGATCAAGGCCACCAGCAGGCCGGCGTCGCCGAGGTAGACGCGCCGGCCGGCCGCGGGCGTGCGCGCCGTCTCCGGCGCTGCCCAGTAGGCGACCAGCAGGGCGGGCAGCAGCGCGGCCGACCACAGCAGGGCCAGCGCGAACCAGGGCGATGCCCAGCCCTGCCAGCGCGTGGCGTCGAGCGGGCCCAGGCTGTCCTGCAGCAGGTGCGGCAGGGTCACCAGCAGCGCCAGCGGGATGAGGGTGAACAGGGCCTCGACGTGCACCGCCAGGAAGGCGCGCAGGAAGCTGACGGCCAGGATGCCCAGGTCGCGCGAGCCCGCTGGCGTGAGGTAGCGGCCGTTGCGGCGCAGCCAGTCCAGCACCGGCGAGCCGCCGGCCGCCAGCAGGCGCTGGGCCTCGGTCAGGCCGACGCCGCAGACCAGGCGCCCCAGCATCGCGCCGACGTAGCCGCCGCCGGAGACGGTGGACAGGTAGTCGATGCGGCGCAGCAGGTCCTGCGCCGCCAGGCCCCGGATCAGCCCCAGGCCAAAGGTGGCGCTGCGCACCCCGCCGCCCGACAGCGCCAGCCCCACCGTGGGCGCCTGCCGCGCCCGCGCGTTGCCCAGGCCGGCCGCGCGCCGGCGCCGCAGCACGGCGGCGCGCTCGTCGCGCCGGAGCTGCTCCAGCGCCGTGCGGTTTGCTCGCGTGGGGGCCATGGCCGCACTGTGGTGGGTGCGCGCGGCGCCGTCAACCTCCGGACGAGGGATCGACGCCGCCGCTGGGTTGGTTCACGCGCGCCCGAATTGATGACGCTCAAACCTCATCCGCGGCGCATGGGCCCATGGAGCCGAAAGGCCGCGGAGCAGACCATGCCAGCGACCGCCATGGCCGGGCTTGGCCCGGCCAGTGGCGGTGCCCCCTTCGAGGGGTGAGGAGGAACAACGCGAAGCGCGTGGAGCCTGGGGGTGGGCCCATTCACAGCATCTCGAAGTCGATGAAGCCGCGCTCCACGTTGGTGGCCAGCAGCCTGGCGCGCACCTTGTCGCCCACCTTCAGCGGGCGGCTGGGCAGCAGCTTGCCCTCGGCCGGCGGGTTGAACACGCGCACCCAGGTGTTGCCCTTGGACGCGCCGGTCACCACGCCGTCGAACTCCTCGCCGATGCGCGACTCCAGCAGCATCGCCGCCTCGGACTTGCGCATCTGCCGCTCCACGCGGTTGGCGGCGTCCTCCTGCTTGGTGCAGTGGTTGGCCAGGATCTCCAGCTCGGCCGGGGCATAGGGCGCCTTCGCGCCGGCCAGCGCGGCCTTCAGCAGGCGGCTGGTGATGAGGTCGGGGTAGCGGCGGTTGGGCGCGGTGGAGTGCGAGTAGTCGCGCACCGCCAGCCCGAAGTGCCCGATGTCGGGACCGCCCGGCGTCTGCAGCACGTATTCGCCCCGGCCCATCAGCTTGACGATGACCAGCGACAGATCGGGAAAGCGCAGCGGGTCGCGCCGGCGCTGGCGCGCCAGGAACTGCTCCAGCGCCAGCGAGTTGGGCTCGGCCGGCAGCGTCTCGCCGTATTCGGTCGCCACCTCGGCGATGCGCGCCCAGCGCTCGGGCGAGCGCACCACGCGGCGGATGCTGGCGCGCCTCTTGCCGGCCAGGAAGCGCGCCGCCACGCCGTTGGTGGCCACCATGAACTCCTCGATGATCTGGCGCGCGCGGTTCTGGTCCTGCTGGCGGATGTCCACCACCTGGTCGCCCTCGAATACCGCGCGCGGCTGGAAGGTCTGCAGGTCGAGCGAGCCCTTCTCGCGCCGGTTGGCGCGCAATTGCTGCGCCACGCTGTCCTGCGTGCGCAGTTGCGCGTCCATGCCGGGCACGGCGTCGGCGGCCGCGGGCAACGGGCCCTGGCCTTCGAGCCAGGCGGCCACCGCGTCGTAGGCCAGTTGGGCCTTGTTGTGCACGCGGGCGCGCACGATGGTGCTGCGCGCCAGCTCGCCGCTGGGGGCGAACACCATGTCGGTGACGGTGGCCACGCGCTCCACGTCGGGGTTGAGCGAGGTGAGGTCGGTGGACAGCTTCTCGGGCAGCATCGGGAAGATGCGCGCCGATGTGTAGACCGAGGTGGTGTTGATCTGCGCGTGGCGGTCGATGGGCGTGTCCTTGCCCACCAGCGTGTCCACGTCGGCGATGGCCACCAGGATGCGCACCGAACCGTCGGCCAGCGTCTCGCTGACGCTGAGCTGGTCCAGGTCGCGCGAGTCGTCGTTGTCGATCGAGCACCACAGCAGGCCCGTGAGGTCCAGGATGCCGGCGCCATCTTCCTCACTGGGGCCGTCGATGCCGTCGAGCTGCCGGCGCACGGCGCTGGAGAACTCCGGCTGCAGCCCACGCTCGCGCATGGCGAGGACGGCCAGCTCGGCCAGTTCCGACTTCTGGTGCGGGTGCAGCGTGTGGTTCATGGCGGTGGTTCCTCGGGTGGAAAAGGTCGCGGCCATCATAGCCACGCGGTCGTGCTCAGCGCAGCGTGTACAGCGGAATGTCGCGCGCCCGCCCCAGCGCGTCGAGCTGCCGGCGCGACTTGCCCAGCGCCCAGGCGGCGATGGCCTCGTGCGCGGCGGGCGCGAAGGGCGCGCGCGCGTCGGGCGGTGGCAGGGCGGCGGCCTGGAACAGCGCGGCGGTGAAGTGCGGCTCCAGCGCGGCCACGGCCACGCGCCCGTCCTTGCAGGGGTAGACGCGGTAGCCCGCGTGCGCGCCGCCGACGGCGCCGCCGGGCAGGGTCAGGCCCCACGCGCGGGGCAGGGCCAGCCACTCGGCGGCGCTGGACAGGGCCACCTGCCGGCGCACGCCCCGGCCGCCGCGCGCCAGCAGCAGCGCCGCGAACACGGCCTCGACGGCCATCAGCGCGCCCGTCATGTCGGCCGGCAGGGTGGGCGGCAGCTCGGTGCCGGTGATGAGGCCGGCCTCGGCCAGGTAGGTGAGGTCGTGGCCCGGTTCCTCGGCGCGCGCGCCGGGCGCCCCGACGATCTCGACCAGCGACAGCCGAGGGTGCGCGCGGTGCAATGCCGGCCAGCCCAGGCCCAGCTTGGCCAGCGCGGAGGGGCGGAACGACGTCAGCAGCACGTCGGTCTGAGCCAGCTCGCGCGCCAGCCGCGCCTGGCCGCGCTCGGTCTTGAGGTCCAGCGCCACCGTGCGGACGCCGGCGTGCAGCTCGGCATAGGCGCCGGGTTTGTACCGGCCCATCGGGTCGCCGCTGATGTCGGGCGCCGGACCGGGCGGCTCGACCTTGAGGCAGCGCGCACCCAGGGCGCGCAGCCGCATCAGCGCGGCCGGGCCGGGCAGATTGAGGGCGAGACTGACGATGCGCGTGCCGCGCAGCGGGCGGGAGGAGGGCGGGGACGAGAGCATCATGGGGTGGCGATGACTATGAAATTAATAGCTGAAAGCGTAATGTTGACACCGACAAAAGGCCAAAAAGGCTTGAAAAATATGGGAAATGCCGACCGTCACATGTCAGGGTGCTGAGGATAGTTTTCATCTGACCCCATTTCACCCCATTTCACCCCGATAACTCTTCCGGCAGCTTGCCTGCCGCTTGTATTGATTGGCGCGCCGGTCCCGCAGATTCCATGCTGGCACGGACCACCACAGAGTCCACAACAGATGCCGGATATACGACTGCAGGCGTTTCCCCAACAGCCAGAACATCAATCAGTTTCTTGCCTTTGGTGGGGAGTCCATATATGAATTGTTAGACCTCATGCCGAGAATTTGGCCATCTTGCTTGGGGCAATTGCGTAAGTGAACGTTATCTCATCAGCGGATGACCCGTGGCCCCGGCTTAGAAGGCTGTCGATCTTTGTAGCTAAGTAGTAGCCAGCGGTGTTCTGCCAGATCACTATTTCACCAAGCTTTGGGGAGCGGACACGAGATGAAGTGTCGTAGCTTGACGCATCTGCAATCTCAGTGATCTCCGTAACACCAACAGCCAAGGCGACAGAACGGATACTTGGCGGATCATTGTAGGCGTGAATCGCTCGATTACTACCACCGGACCACGCTGTTTCAAAGGCCATGTCACCCGCCCCTACAACATAGCGACCGTTGTTATTTGAGTAATAAAATGTCACGGAGCCTGAGAGGGCGGGCGAAACGTAACGCTCCGGCCCAAACGAAATAAGCGGTGCAGTCGCTACAGGAACGACTGTGAACGGATTAGCGCCAAGCGGTGGGCGTGGTCTGATTTGTTGTCCATGGATATCGCGAAGTAGCTCTGCGTACCGCGACTCATAGGCAAGGTCGTCACGAAAATCTACGTACACGCGCGTCCCAAGAAACGTTGGCGTCGGAGACAGGGATAGGTTGTTGCGAATGATGGGTACTATCCGATCGCCAGATATATTTTTCATGAGTTGTGCGGTAAGAATCATTTTTTCATATCCCACACCGCCAACGCCGACGTTGGCTTTCTCGACGTAAGGATCACTGCAAACGGCCAGAACTCGTTGCGCTGCTGTAAGTCCAGTCTCCATGAAGCGTGGAAGATCGCTGCCAAGTGTCAGATCCCATTGGTCCAGCAACACGTCAACACCGTTCGCGACTAATCTGGTTGCAAGAGCAAGTACCCAATCTTTATGAACCTGATTGTCGTGCGAGTAGGAGATGAAGACTTTGGGCGGGATTGTCGGCATGCGAAGTCCTGTGGATGAGGTCTAACGCCCTGAGTTCAGCCGCCGCCGTAGGCGGTCGGCTGCGACGAACGGTTAGACCCGAAGGCCGGAAGGGAGCGCCCAGACTTGAAGATGGGCGCAGCCCACGAGAAAGCACAGCGCCACGGAAGCGGCGCTGTGCTGCAAGAATGATAGCTGGTAGCGCTTGCTACACAAGCGCTAGAGACCAAAAAGGCTTGAAACTGGCGCAATGAATGCAGGCGAAGCCCGGCGCAGCGCCAAAACCCCCAAGGAGAAACCTTTGAGAAAGGCGAAACGCTGGAATTAATAGCGGCCTGCATAAAGCGGAATATGAAGGGACTAACTAGACTTAGACGACAACATAGCGTATGTCATCAGTCGCATAAGACGGGATCATGCGCGATGATCCCTCTCAAGTTGGCCTGGACCGCCGTTTAGGCCACCTAAAAATCAGCCGATGGGCTTGCCTGCATGGCCGAGGCAAGCCGCATCAATGCCTCACATCCGCTCGAAGATCGCCGCGATGCCCTGGCCGCCGCCGATGCACATGGTCACCAGCGCGTAGCGGCCGTTGGTGCGCTGCAGTTCGTACAGCGCCTTGACGGTGATCACCGCGCCGGTGGCGCCGATGGGGTGGCCCAGCGAGATGCCCGAGCCGTTGGGGTTGACCCGGGCCGGGTCGGCCCCCAGCCCCTTGGTGACGGCGCAGGCCTGCGCGGCGAAGGCCTCGTTGGCCTCGATCACGTCGATCTGGTCCAGCTTCAGGCCGGTCCTGGCCAGCACCGCCTGGGTGGCGGGCACCGGGCCGATGCCCATGAGCTTCGGGTCCACCCCGGCGTGCGCGTAGCCGACCAGGCGCGCCATCGGTTTGGCGCCGCGGGCCTGGGCCGCGCCGGCTTCCATCAGCACCACGGCGGCGGCGGCGTCGTTGATGCCGCTGGCGTTGGCGGCGGTGACGGTGCCGTTCTCCTTCACGAACACCGGCTTCATCTTCTGGAAGTCCGCCAGCGTGGCGCCGGTGCGGAAGTGCTCGTCCTTGTCGAAGGCGACCTCGCCCTTGCGGGTCTTGAGCATGATGGGCAGGATCTGGCCGGCGAAGCGGTTCTCGGCCCACGCGCGTTCGGCGCGCAGGTGGCTCTCCAGGGCCAGCGCGTCCTGGTCTTCGCGGCTGATGCCGAATTCCTTGGCCACGTTCTCGGCCGTCACGCCCATGTGGATGGTGTGGAAGGGGTCGTGCAGCGCGCCCACCATCATGTCGATCAGCTTGGTGTCGCCCATGCGCGCGCCGAAGCGCGTGGCCAGGCTGGCGTAGGGCGCGCGGCTCATGTTCTCGGCGCCGCCGCCGATGGCCACGTCGCAGTCGCCCAGCAGGATGCCCTGGCTGGCGCTGACGATGGCCTGCAGGCCCGAGCCGCACAGGCGGTTGACGTTCATGGCCGGCGTTTCCTTGGGGCAGCCGCCGTTGACGGCCGCCATGCGCGACAGGTACATGTCGCGCGGCTCGGTGTTGACGACGTGGCCGAAGACCACGTGGCCCACGTCCTTGCCCTCGATGCCGGCGCGGGCGACGGCTTCCTTGACCACGGCGGCGCTCAGGTCCACGGTGGGGATGTCCTTGAGGCTGCCGCCAAAGGTTCCGATGGCGGTGCGCACACCGCTGACGACGACGACTTCACGGGCCATGCTTCGAATCTCCTTGGATGGATGTGGAAAAACACCGCAGTATGCCCCCATCGGAGGGCATCCGCTGGCGCGCGCTTGACTGTCATCAAGCCGTCACGGGGCGGCGTTAGCCTAGCGGCAAGACGGGACGAACCATGAGCGAAGAAGAACTGATGCGCCGCCTGCGCGGCGACCTGCTCGACAGCTACGACGAAGAGTTGGAGATGGCGCTGGACGACCCGTCCGCCGGCGAATACGCCGGCGACGGCGAGCGCGCCGCGCGCCGCCGCTACTTCCGCGAGCTGTTCCATCTGCAGGGCGAGCTGGTCAAGCTGCAGGACTGGGTGGTGCACACCGGGCACAAGGTGGTCATCATCTTCGAGGGGCGCGACGCGGCCGGCAAGGGCGGGGTCATCAAGCGCATCACCCAGCGGCTGAACCCGCGCGTGTGCCGCGTGGCGGCGCTGCCCGCGCCCAGCAACCGCGAGAAGACGCAGTGGTACTTTCAGCGCTACGTGGCGCACCTGCCGGCGGCCGGCGAGGTGGTGCTGTTCGACCGCAGCTGGTACAACCGCGCCGGCGTCGAGCGGGTGATGGGCTTTTGCTCCGACGATGAGCTGGAGGAGTTCTTCCGCAGCGTGCCCGAGTTCGAGAAGATGCTGGCGCGCTCGGGCATCCAGCTGATCAAGTACTGGTTCTCGATCTCCGACGAGGAGCAGAACCTGCGCTTCCTGGGCCGCATCCACGACCCGCTGAAGCAGTGGAAGCTCAGCCCCATGGACCTGGAGAGCCGCCGCCGCTGGGAGGACTACACCAAGGCCAAGGAGGAGATGTTGGAGCGCACCCACATCGCCGAGGCGCCGTGGTGGGTGGTGCCCGCCGACGACAAGAAGACTGCGCGGCTCAACTGCATCGCCCACCTGCTGGCCTGCATGCCCTACCAAGAGGTCTTGCGTCCCGAAGTCGTGCTGCCGCCGCGCGTGCGCCGCGACGACTACATGCGCCAGCCCACGCCCGACACGATGACGATTCCCCAGGTGTATTGAGCGTTAGCGTTCGGCGTGGGCCGGTCGCGCTCAGCGTTCGACGTTTTCCCGCACATCGGCCACCGGGTGCTGCCCGAAGTCGGCGCGCGCCAGGTAGGCGAGCACGCGGCGCGCGGCCTCCTCGGGGGTGGTGAGCGCGCCGCCCTGCTGGAGCTGCTCGAAATTGCCCCGGTCGGGGAAGGCCGCCGCGTCGGCGCCGCGCAGTTGCGCCTGCATGCCGGTGTCGATCACGCCCGGCGCCAGCGCGCAGACGCGCGCGCCGTTGGGCTGGCCGGCCTCGTCCAGCGCCACGCAGCGGGTGAACAGGTCCATGCCCGCCTTGGCGGCGCAGTAGGCCGACTGCGAGGCCATCGGCCGGCGGCCCAGCCCGGAAGAGATGTTGAGCACCCGGCGCGCGCCGCGCCAGCCGCGCGTGGCGCCCAGGAAGGCGGCCGTCAACTGCATCGGCGCCTCCAGTCCCACGCGCAAGGCTGCGGCCAGGTCGGGCGCCTGGGCGTCGCGCAGCGGCACGATGGCGGGGATCGTGCCGGCGTTGTTGATCAGTGTGGAGCTGGCGAAGTCGCCAGGGCCGAAGGCGGCCAGCCACTCGGCGAGGCGGCCGCTGGCGGCGGCGCCGTCCGACAGGTCGGCGGGCCATTGCGTCAGCGCGGCGCCGGCGGCCTGCGCCTGCCGCGCCAGCGCGTCGCTGGTGCCGCGCGAGAGCGTCAGCAGCACATGGCCGGGCGCCAGCAGCTGCCCGGCCAGGGCCAGGCCCATGCCGCGCGAGGCGCCGGTGAGGATGTAGAGATGGCGGGGAGGTGCGGGAGGGGTCATGCCGCCAATCTACCTCAGTGGATTGGCGGCTGTCCGCGGCACGGGATCAGGGCGTGATGCGGCTGATCTTGGAGCCGGTCAGCGCCACGCCGGCTTCCAGGCCGACGTTGTTCATCACGAAGCCGGCCACGGGCTGCTGCAGCGTCTGCGAATCGACCGAGCCGGTGGCGCCGACCTTGCCGACGGCCACGGTGGCGTCGGCGCCCGCCGTCCAGCCCCGGCTGGCCTGGAAGCGCCGCAGCGCCTCGCGCGTGTTGAAGACGTAGATCACCGCACGCGACTGCCCGCCGGCCTGCCAGCCGATCGACGCGCTGGTGGTGCTGTAGTAGTCGGCCGTGCGCCCGCCCACGCGCAGCGCGCCGCGGCCGTGCTCGGCGCCGACGATCAGCGCGCCGCCGATCACTTCGGGAAACACCAGCACGCCGGCCGAGCGCGCCACCATCTCGCGCGTGCCGGGCACCACCTGGTACAGGCGCGCCAGCGTGCCGTCGACCGCCGCGTCCAGGCGGGCCTGGCTGCTGTTCGCGCTGGACGAGGCGGGCGGCGGCGCGTTGGGCGGCGTGGTGGTGCAGCCGGCCAGGGCCAGACCGCCCAGGGCCAGCGCGGCGGCCAGCAGGCGGGTGGAGGACAGGGGAGTGCGTCGGGTCGGGGTGTTCATGGAATCTCCTTGGCGGATGTCGTTGGCGGAGGGCCGTTCCTGCTGGCCGCGCGATTACTTTACGTCGTGTTGCGCGGGAGGGCGCGTAGGACGATGGCGCGCGCGGGTGAGCGACGAAGGAGACTCCTGTTTTAATAGCTGCTGGCGCAATATCCGAGCTGGCTGCAGGCCGAAAAGTCTTGAAAACATCAGAACGGCGCCGGGCTTTCCAGCGCCAGCGTCTGCCCCGTCACCGGGTGCGCCAGCCGCAGCGCGCAGGCGTGTAGCATCAGCTGCGGCGCGGCGTCCCGCAGCCCGTAGAGCAGGTCGCCGACGATGGGGTGGCCGATGGCCTGCAGGTGCACGCGCAGCTGGTGCGATCGGCCGGTGACGGGCTCCAGCGCCAGGCGCGTGGTGCCCGTGACGGCGTCCCAGCCCAGCGGCCGCCAGCGGGTGAGGCTGGGCTTGCCCAGGGCGTGGTCCACCTTGCTGAGCGGCCGGTTCGGCCAGTCGAGGATGAGGGGCAGGTCGATCTCGCCCCAGCCGTCGGCGCTGGCGGGCGGCGCCGGCCGGCCGTGCACCAGGGCCTCGTAGCGCTTGTGCACGCGGCGCCCGGCGAAGGCGGCGCCCAGGGCGCGCTGGGCCTGCGGCCCGCGCGCCAGCAGCATCAGCCCGCTGGTGGCCTGGTCGAGCCGGTGCACGACCAGCGCGTCGGGCCAGCGCCGCTGGGCGCGCGCGCTCAGGCAGTCGGCCTTGTCCTCGCCGCGGCCGGGCACGGCCAGCAGGCCGGCGGGCTTGTCGAGGGCCAGCAGGTGGGCATCCTCGTGGACCACCAATTCTGGATGAAATGGGGCTTCAGCCGGCACGGGCATTGCGCAGTAAGCTATGCAAAAAATAGCAAATCACATCACCTTGCACAACTCAAGCCCATGGCGCGCTTTCTTTTGCTGGCGTCCGGTCGGCGGGCGCCTACATTGCTGCGCGCAGGGTGTGCACATCGAGCGGCGAGACCTCCGGCGCCTGGTTGCCCCAGCGGGTGCGGATGTAGCTCAGCAGCGCGGCGATGTCGGCGTCGCCCAGCGTCAGCGTGAAGGGCGGCATGCCGTAGGGGCGCGGGTGGCCGGCCGTGGCGGCGTTGAAGCCGCCGAACAGCACGGCCTGCAGCAGGTTGTCGATGGGCCGCAGGGTGATGGCGCGGTTGCCGGCCAACGGCGGATAGGCGCCGGCCACGCCTTCGCCCTGCGTGCCGTGGCAACTGGCGCAGTGCTGTTCGTACAGCTTCTCGCCCGCCCCGGTACTCCGGTGGCGCGGCGCCCCGGGGGTGTCGCTGGCGGCGGGCACGGGCTGCTGCGGCAGCGACTTCAGGTAGGTGGCCATGGCGGCCAAGTCATCGTCGGACAGATGCTGCGTGCCGTGCATCACCACCTCGGCCATGGGGCCGCTGGCGCTGCCGCGCTCGGCCACGCCGGTCTTGAGCAGGCGCGCGATGTCCTCTTCCGGCCAGTCGGCCACGCCGGCCTCGCGCGCGTCGAGCAGCGACGGGGCGTACCAGCCCTGGGCCGGCAGGCGGGCACCGCCCAGGCTCTGCCAGTCGGCGCCGCCCAGGGCGTCGCGCGTGGCGTGGCAGGCCGTGCAGTGCGCCACGGCGCGCACCAGGTAGGCGCCCCGGTTCCAGGCGTCGCCGCGCGCGGGCTCGGGCTGGTAGCTGCCGGGACGGAAGTACAGCGCGCGCCACACCGCCAGCGCGGCCTGGCTGCCGTAGGGCCAGCGCAGCGCGTGCGCGGGCGGCCGGCCGCGGGTCGGCGGCAGGCTCTGGAAGTAGGCGTACAGCGCGTCGGAATCCGCGCGCGTCAGCAGCGTGGTGTGGGTGTAGGGGAACACCGGCACCAGCAGCCGCCCGTCGGCCGAGCGGCCGTGGTGCAGCGCGCGCCAGAAGGCGGCGGCGCTCCAGCGGCCGAGGCCGGTGTCGAGGTCGGGCGTGAGGTTGCTGGCGTAGACGGTGCCGAAGGGCGTGGCGACGGGCCGCCCGCCCGCCGCCAGCGGGCCGCCGCGCGCGGTGTGGCAGGCCAGGCAGTTGCCGGTGCGCGCCAGGTAGGCGCCGCGCGGCAGCAGGGCGGGGTCGGCGGGCACGGCCGCCGCGGCGCCGCCGATGTCCACGCCGTCGTTGTAGTTGACGTGCCACAGCCACGCGGCCAGCGGCAGCGCCAGGGCGGCCAGCGCTGCCAGGGCGCGGCGCCAATGTTTCGTCACGGCTGTTCTCCGGGCGCTGGCGCGGTGCCGCAGGAGAGATCCGGCGCGCCGGGCGCTGGGTCGGGCCGGCGCGGCGCGGGGTGGGCGTCGGCGGGCACCGGCCGGGTGGCGAGCCAGGCGACCACGGCGTAGGCGTCGCTGTCCGGCAGGCGCTGCACCACGCGGGCCATGCAGTCGGGCTCGTGGGCGCGCCGCTGGCCGGTCTTCCAGCCGCCGAGTTGGGCCATCAGGTAGTCCAGCGGCAGGCCCAACAGCCCCGGCACCTGGGGCTGCGCGCCGGTCAGCGCGGGGCCGTGGCATTGCACGCAGGCCGGCAGGCGCAGGGTGGCGTCGCCGTGCAGGGCCAGCTCGCGCCCGCGCTGCAGCACCTGCGCCGAGGGCGGGCTGGCCAGCGGCGCGGGCGGCGGGTAGGGCGCCTGCATCGACGCGAAGTGCCGGGCGATCTCCCACAGGTAGGCGTCGCTCATCACATCGACCATGCGCGTCATCAGCCCGTAGTGGCGCCGGCCGTCGCGGAAGTTGAGCAACTGGTTGTAGAGGTAGCCCGCGGGCTTGCCGGCCAGGCGCGGGTAGTAGCCGTCGGGCCCCGCGCGGCCTTGATCGCCGTGGCAGGCGGTGCAGGCCAGGGTGCGCTGGGCGATGCTGTCCTCGAACGCTGGCGGGGCGGCCTCGGCGGCCAGCGCGCAGGCCAGGGGCAGCAGCCCGCGGGCGATCTGGTGGAGCGGATGCCATCGGCGTTCGGGCGCGTGGGATTCACGGCGCCGTACACCCCCGGCGATGCATGAAACGAACCGGATCCAAGGGTCGCGAAGCAGGCCAAGCCAGCGGACGCCGTGGAAGGGCTGGGCCCGCCCACTGGCGTCGTCCCCCTGGGGGGAAGGCGCGCAGCGCCTTAGGGGGGAGCCCATCCCTACCGGACGACGATCTCGGTGCGCCGGTTGCGGGGCTCGGCCACCTCGTCGTCGGTGGGCACCACCGGTTCGCGCTCGCCCCGGCCGACGGCTTGCACGCGGCGGGGGTCGAAGCCGCGCTGGATCAGCATCTCGCGGATGGCGCGGGCGCGCTGCAGCGACAAGCCGTCATTGGCGCCCACGGTGCCGACGCGGTCGGTGTGGCCGGTGACGACGATCTCGCCGCCGGGCCGCGCCGCGGCCTGCGCCAGGACGTCTTGCAGATCGGCCAGGGACTCGGATGTGAGCTGCACGCCACCAACCTCGAAGAGCAGCGTGAACCGCCGCTCCGGCGCCGGCTGGGCCGCCAACAACTGGCCATGGCGCTCCAGCACGCTGGAAGCGTCCGTCTGCCCGGTCTCGATGCGGCCGCGCGCGAGCACGCTGGCGTCCTCGTAAGGCCGGGACAGGACGGCGCGGCCCGATTCGGTGCCGACCTCGACCGCGCCGGCCTTGCCGCCCGGCTGCGGCAGCAGCACCACGCGCGTGGCTGGCGCGCAGCCGGCGGCCAGCAGCGCCAGCACGCCGACGAGTGCCCAGCGCGTCATGGGGCTTGCTCCACGATGAAGTCGGTGCCGCGCACGCCGATCACGGTGGTCGGCGTGGTGACCTTGACCTGCTCGGGCTTGAGCTTGGCGATCAGGCCCGTGACCATGCGCAGGCTGCCGCGCAGCAGCGTCACCAGCACGTTGCCGTCCTGGGTGGTGGGCTCGAAGCGGAATTGCGCCAGGTCCACCGCGCTGTCGGGGCCGATGGAGAGGATGGTGCCGTCCGTCAACGTGACGGCGGCGGCGCTCCGGGGGCCGGTCAGCACGCGGTCGCCTTCCCGCAGCGCATCGCCGACCACGGCCGCGCTGCGGGTGGCGCCGCGCACCAGCGTGACTTCGCCTTGCACGGTCTTGAAGGTGCCTTCCCGGGCGTCGCCAGGCGTGGGGGCCGGTTCTGCGGCCGAAGACGCTCCGGTGGGCACCGGGGCCGGCGCCTGGGCCAGGGCGGCCGAGGCGGCGAGAAGCAGGGCGCCGGCGATGGCGCGCGCGAGGACGGGGATACTGTGGAACATGGACCAGCCTCTCTTGGCAAGCCGAGCCCGGCGGCGGCCGGGTTTCTCGGGGGCGTTGTCGTTCTTGTCGGGGTGGACCGGGGAATGGTACTCCAGCCCCGGCTCACCACCGGGGAGCGGCGACAATCGGTGCCCGCGCGGCACCCCGGCTGATTTTCACGTGACCCTCATCCTCGCGCCCATGGAAGGGCTGCTCGACCACGGCCTGCGTGCCATCCTGACGCGGGTGGGCGGCGTGGACCGCTGCGTGTCGGAGTTCATCCGCGTCACCGACCAGTTGCTGCCCGCGCGCAGCTTCCTGCGCGTGGTGCCCGAGCTGCGCCACGGCAGCCGCACCGCCAGCGGCGTGCCCGTTCGCCCGCAGTTGCTGGGGTCCGACCCGGCTTGTCTGGCCGAGAACGCCGCTCAGCTGGCCGAACTGCGGCCGGCTGGGATCGACCTCAACTTCGGCTGCCCGGCCAAGACGGTGAACCGCCATCGCGGCGGCGCCGTGCTGCTGGACGAGCCGGAGCTGATCCACCGCATCGTCGCCGCCGTCCGGCGTGCCGTGCCGGCGCACGTCGCGGTGTCGGCCAAGATGCGCCTGGGCTACGAGGACGACGCGCGCACGCTGGATTGCGCCCGCGCCATCGAGAGCGCCGGCGCCGGCGAGTTGGCCGTGCACGCGCGCACCAAGGCCCACGGCTACCGCCCGCCCGCGTACTGGGAATCCATCGCCGGGGTGCGCGCCGCCGTGCGCCTGCCGGTGATCGCCAACGGCGACATCTGGAGCGTGGAGGACGCGCGCCGCTGCCGCGCCGTGACCGGCTGCGACGCGCTGATGCTGGGCCGTGGCATGGTGCGCAGCCCCGGGCTGGCGCGGGCCATCGCGGCGGCCCGACCCGGCGCGCCGGGCGGCGCGGCCGCGGCCGTCGCCGCCCTGCCATGGCGCGGCGTCGTGCCGCTGCTGGCCGATTTCTGGGCCGACGTCTGCGGCCGCGTCGAGCGGCGCCACCGTGCCGGCCGCCTGAAGCAGTGGCTGAACTACCTGCGCGTGGCCTACCCCGAGGCGCAGCAGGCCTTCGACGCACTGCGCGCCGTGCACGACCCGGCCGCCATCACGCCGTGGCTGGAGCGGCTGGCGCGCGAGACGCGCGCCGTGCCCGCCGACGCACTCCTTCTCATCGACTGACCCCAGGAACACCCACATGGCTTCCAGCCTGCTTGCCCTGCTCGACGACATCGCCACCGTGCTCGACGACATCGCCGTCATGACCAAGGTCGCCGCGCGCAAGGGCGCGGCCATGGCCGACGACGTGGCCACGCTCACCAAGGTCTCGGCGCAGAAGACCGCCGGCGTGCTGGGCGACGATCTCGCCCTCAACGCCCAGCAGGTGACCGGCGTTCAAGCCAACCGCGAGCTGCCGGTGGTGTGGGCGGTGGCCAAGGGGTCGCTGCTGAACAAGGCCATCCTGGTGCCGGCGGCGCTGGCCATCAGCGCCTTCGCGCCCTGGGCCGTGACGCCGCTGCTGATGGTGGGCGGCGCCTTCCTGTGTTTCGAGGGCTTCGAGAAGGTCGCGCACAAGCTGCTGCACTCGAAGGACGAGGACGCGGCCCACGAGCGCGAGCTGCAGGCCGCCCTGGCCGACCCCCACCTGGACCTGGCGGCACTGGAAAAGGACAAGATCAAGGGCGCGGTGCGTACCGACTTCATCCTGTCGGCGGAGATCATCGCCATCACGCTGGGCGCGGTGGCGGGTCAGGACATCTGGACGCAGTTGGCGGTGCTGTCGGGCATCTCGCTGGTCATGACGGTGGGCGTGTACGGCCTGGTGGGCGGCATCGTCAAGCTGGACGACCTGGGCCTGTACCTGAGCCGGCGCGCAGGCGGCCTGGCGCCGGCCATCGGCCGCGGCATCCTGCGCGCCGCTCCGTGGCTCATGAAGGGGCTGTCGATCGCCGGCACGGCGGCGATGTTCCTGGTCGGAGGCGGCATCCTCGTGCACGGCGTCCCGGCCCTCCATCACCTGGTGCAGGACGGGTCGGCGGCCGCGGGCGGCGGCTTGGCGGGGACGGCGGTGGAGATGTTGGCGAACGCCGCCACCGGCATCGTGGCCGGGGGCGTCGTCGTCGGCGTGGTGACGCTGATCAGGCGCCTGCGCGGCAAGCCGGCGGCGCATTGAGATCCGCGCAGGCCTGCGTGGCCCGCTGTGGTCAGAAGGCGCTGGCCATGGGCGCTGGTTCCGGCAGGGAGAGCGCGCCATTGGCCTTGAGCGCCTGCAGCTCGTCGTCGGACAGCTTGAGCAACTGCTGCAGCACCTCGCGCGTGCCTTCGCCCAGCGTGGGCGGGGCGTGGCGGATCGGCAGGCGCTGGCCGTCCAGGCGGTAGGGCGGCGCGAACACGTTGGTGCTGCCGGCCACCGGGTGCGGCCACTGCTCCACCAGCCCGCCCTGGCGGGTGCGCTCGCTGGTGAGGGCCTCGTGCAGGCCCGCCACCTCGCCGCAGGGGATGCCGCAGGCGGTCATGCGCTGGAGCAGCAGCGCGCGCGGCAAGCTGGCGATGGCGGCCTTGAGCATGGGGACCACCTCCAGCCGGTTGCGGGCTCGCTCGACGTTGGTGGCGTAGCGCGGGTCTTCCACGATGTCAGGGCGTTCGATCACCTCGCGGCAGAACTTCTCGAACTGGCTGTTGTTGCCCACCGCGATGATGAGCGGGCCGTCGGCGGCGTCGAACATGCCGTAGGGCACGATGGACGGGTGGGCATTGCCGAAGCGGGGCGGGTCCTCGCCCATCACCAGGGCGTCCAGGCCGTAGTAGCCGGTGATCATCAGGCCGCAGTCGTACAGCGCCATCTCGATCAGGCGGCCCTTGCCGGTGCGCTCGCGGCTGGAACAGGGCCGCCAGCACGGCCTGGGCGGCGTACATGCCGGTCATCAGGTCCACCACCGCCACGCCGAACTTCAGCGGCGGCGTGTTCGCCTCGCCGTTCAAGGCCATCAGCCCGGCCTCGGCCTGGATCACCAGGTCGTAGCCGGGGCGCTTGGCCTCGGGGCCCGAGCTGTTGTAGCCGGCGACGGCGCAGTAGATGAGGTCGGGCTTGAGCGCGCGCAGTTGCTCGTAGCCCACGCCCAGCTTCTCGGCGCCGCCGGTCTTGAAGTTGTGCACCACCACGTCGCACTGCGGCACCAGCTCGCGGATCAGCTTCAGGCCGTCGGGCTTCTGCAGGTCGATGGTGATGGACCGCTTGTTGCGGTTCATGCTGCTGTAGTAGGTGGTCTCGGTCTTGCCGATGCGCAGGCCCCAGTCGCGTGTGTCGTCGCCGCGGCCGGGGTGCTCCACCTTGATGACTTCGGCGCCGAAATCGGCCAGCACCATGGCGCACATGGGGCCGGCGAACACGCGCGAGAGGTCGAGCACGCGCACGCCTTGCAGGGGAAGGCCGGCGTTCGCGCCGGGCGGCGGGGTGGAAGCAGGGTTGGTGGTCATGTGTGTCGTCTCCTTTTGTTTTGCGAGGCTATCAGCTATCTGGCCCCTCGCGCGGCCGCACAAAAAAGCTAATGATGTTTTCGGGGTCTACCCCGCGTGGAAAAAGCGATGGAAGCTATTGAATTGATAGTATATTCACCCGCCTTCCAGCAGGGCGTCGAAGCCCTGCGGCGGCTCGAAGCGCTGGTTGCGCCAGACCACGCGCGTGGGCACCGGGTCGGGCAGGGCGCGCTCGCGCACCGGATGGCCGGGGTCGCCGGGGTAGCACAGGGTGCGCGTGCCCTCGTTCTCGATCGACTCGGGCTGGATCAGCGGCGGCCGGCGGCGGCGCGCGTCGGCCATGGCCTGCGCCACGTCGGCGTAGGCCAGCAGATGCATCAGGCTGATGATCTGCGGGGGCGCCAGGTCGATCTCGTGCTGGCGGTACTGCCTCAACGCGGCCCGCGGGGTGAGCCAGCGCGCCTCGGTCACCTCGACATCGTCGTGCCGCGCTTCCTGCGCGTGCGGCGCGGCGGCCAGGAAGAAGCGCGTGTCGAAGCGCCGGTTCATCAGCGACGGGCGGCGCGGCGTGATCCAGCGCGACCAGGGCGCGAGATCCTGGGTGTCCAGCCGCAGCTCGTGCCGCGCCAAAAGCTCGCCGAACGCCTGGCGGCGGTCCGCGGCGCTCCAGGCCAGGGGTGGCACGGCGCCCGCGCGGCGCGCGTAGAGCACGCCCGATTCCTCGAACGCTTCGCGCACGGCGGCGACGTAGAAGGCGGCGGCCAGTTCCAGGGCGAGGTCTGGCTCGTTCAGCAGCGGCTGCAACTCGGCCGGGGCGCGGTCCAGCCGCGCCAGCACGTCGGCCCCGCCGTCGGCCGCATCCACCTTGCCGCCGGGAAACACGTAGGCGCCGCCCAGCACGGCCGAATCGGCGTGGCGGCGCATCAGCAGCACTTCGAGCCCGTCGCCGCCATCGCGCAGCATGACCACGCTGGCGGCGTCGCGCGGCGGGGTGTCGATGACGAGGTCGTGGTTGAGTTCCATCGCCGCCATTGTGGGGCAGGCCGGGGCGGTGGCCTGTCCGCCCGGCAACAGGGCCCGGCGAGCGGCTGCATTAAAGTGCGGGCCGCGAACCGACTACAAGGAGAGAAGCAAAGCATGGACAAGATCGATTTTTCCGGCCGCGTGGCCATCGTCACCGGCGCCGGCGGCGGCCTGGGCCGGCTGCACGCCCTGGGGCTGGCCGAGCGCGGCGCCAAGGTGCTGGTCAACGACCTGGGCGGCGCGGTGGATGGCAGCGGCGGCTCGGCCACTGCGGCGCAGAAAGTGGCCGACGAGATCCGGGTCCTCGGCGGCGAGGCGATCGCCAACGGCGCCTCGGTGACCGACTTCGCCGCCGTGCAAGCCATGGTGCGGCAGGCAGTGGACGCCTGGGGCCGCGTGGACGTGCTGGTCAACAACGCCGGCATCCTGCGCGACAAGTCCTTCGGCAAGATGGACATGGCGGACTTCGACCTCGTCGTCCAGGTCCACCTGATGGGCGCGGCCCACTGCTGCAAGGCCGTGTGGCCGCACATGGTGGCGCAGAAGTACGGCCGCATCGTTATGACCACCTCGTCCACCGGCCTGTACGGCAACTTCGGCCAAGCCAACTACGGCGCCGCCAAGCTGGCGCAGGTGGGGCTGATGCAGACGCTGGCCATCGAGGGCGCCAAGCACGGCATCCACGCCAACGCCCTGGCGCCCACCGCCGCCACGCGCATGACCGAGGGCCTGATGCCCGAGGAGGTGCTGGCCGCGCTGAAGCCCGAGGCCGTGGTGCCGGCCATGCTGGTGCTGGCCAGCGAGCAGGCGCCCAGCCGCACCATCCTGTGCGCCGGCGCGGGCACCTACGAGGCCGCGCACGTCACCCTTACGCGCGGCCTGCACCTGGGCCTGACGCCCGACACGCCCGAGCGCCTGCTGGCGGCGCTGTCCCAGGTCACCGACCGTACCGGCGAGACCGTGCCGGGCAGCGGCGCGGCGCAGGGCGACAACGAGGTGCGGCAGGCGCTGGCGGCCCGGCGCTGACCGCCCCCCGCGGACCTTTGAGCCCGCGCAAACCAGAGATTTCCGCCTGTGATACCGTCCGCGTCCCCCCTGCTCCAGAGGACATGACATGAAGACGCTGACGGACCGGCTCGCCGCCCTGACGCCGCAGCGGCTGCGGGGCATCGGCCGCGGCATCGAGAAGGAAAGCCTGCGCGCCCAGCCCGACGGATGGCTCGCGCTCACGCCGCACCCGGCCGCGCTGGGCTCGCCCCTGACGCACCCGCACATCACCACCGACTTCAGCGAATCGCAGCTGGAGCTGGTCACCGGCGTGCACGGTGACGTCGGCGCCTGCCTGGCCGAGCTGGGCCGCATCCATCAGGTGGTTTGCCACGAACTGGCCGCGGCCGGCGACGAGATGATGTGGGCGTCCAGCATGCCGTGCGGGCTGCCGCCGGACGAGATGATCCCGCTGGGCTTCTACGGCACCTCCAACGTGGCGCGCGCCAAGAGCGTTTACCGCATGGGCCTGGGGCATCGCTACGGCCGGCGCATGCAGACCATCTCGGGCATCCACTACAACTGGTCGCTGCCCGGCGTGGGCAGCGAGGCGTACTTCGGCCTGATCCGCAACTTCCGCCGCCACGCCTTTTTGCTGCTGCTGCTGTTCGGCGCCTCGCCGGCGGTCTGCTCCAACTTCGTCGAGGGACGCCGGCACGAGTTGCAGCCCCTGGGCGAGCACACCATGCACCTGCCCTGGGCCACGTCGCTGCGCATGGGGCGCCTGGGCTACCAGAGCGACGCGCAGGCCTCGCTGGCCGTCAGCTACAACAACCTGGAGAGCTACGCCGATTCGCTGGAGGAGGCGTTGACGCAGCCGTACCCCGCCTACGAAGCCATCGGCCTCCAGAACCCCGGCGGCGACTACAACCAGCTCGCCACCACGCTGCTGCAGATCGAGAACGAGTTCTACGGCACCATCCGTCCCAAGCGCGTGATCCGTCCCGGCGAGCGCCCGCTGCACGCGCTGCGCGAGCGTGGCGTCGAGTACGTCGAGGTGCGGCTGATGGACCTGGACCCTTTCGAGCCGCTCGGCATCCGCGCCGGAACGGCGCGCTTTCTCGACCTGTTCCTGCTGCACTGCCTGCTGGCCGACAGCCCGCCCGACACGCCGCGGGAGATCGCCGCGCTCAAGCAGAACCAGCACCTTACCGCCGCGCGCGGCCGCGAGCACGGCCTGCGGCTGGAGCGGGACGGCCGGCAGGTGCCGCTGGCCGACTGGGCGAGCGAGATCGTGGCTCAGCTCGGCCCCATCGCCGCCGCCATGGACGCGGTGGACGGCGGCAGTGAACACGCGCAAGCCCTGGCCGCCGCCCAGGCCGCGCTCGACGCCCCCGAGCGCCTGCCTTCGGCGCGCGTGCTGCGCGCCGTGCAGCACGACCACGGCGGCAGCTTCATCGACTTCGTGCGCGAGCGCTCGCTGGCCACCCGCCGCGAGCTGCTGGCGCTGCCGTACCCGGCCGACCTGAAGGCGCGCTTCGACGCCCTGGCCGCCGAGTCGGTGGCCGAGCAGAAGCGCATCGAGGCCCACGACAGCGTGCCGTTCGAGACCTACCGGCGCGAATACACATCGCCCGAGCGGCTGGGCCCGGGGCGCGGCGCGGTCATGGCCGGCAGCGTGTCGGTGTGAGCGCCTTGGTCAACTGATTTTGAATGAAAATAGGTCCTGGCCCGCATGGGTATTGCGTCAGAAGCTATTAAATAGAGAGCAACTGACGCGGTGAAGCGATGCCTTGAAGGCGCGATGCCCACGCACTGATGGGGCCAAGACAAACGGCACGCCGATGGCGTGCCGTTTGTCTTGGCGGGCAGGCCGCCCGGCCCGCGCGGGTGCCTATGACTTGGCGGCGGCCGAAGCCTTGTCGGCCGGCTTGGCCGCCGCTTTCTCCTTCTTGGGCTTGGCGGGCGCTTTCTCCGTCGTGGCCGGGGCGCCGGTGTAGGCCGCGCCGTTGACGGTCAGGCCCGCGGCCGAGAACCGCGCGGAACTCTTGTTGCCCATGCCCTTGACCCGGCTGATCAGGTCACCCCAATCCTTGAAGTCGCCCTTCTTGCGCTCCTTGATGATCTTGCCCGACAGGCTCGGGCCGATGCCCTTGATGCCATCGAGATCGGCGGCGCTGGCGCTGTTGACCTCCACCGCGGCGAACGACGCGGCCGCATAGAACAGCATGGCCAGGATGGTCAGAAGTTTCTTGAGCATGGAACAGTTCCCTTTCATGGTCTTGGATGTGCCGGCGCAAGCCCGCCGGCGAGGCTTGCGTCGAAGTGTAACGGCTTGCCGGCGGCGCGGGCGCCGTCACAGCTCCTCGATGCGGCGCGGGGGAAAACTCTCCCAGGCCTGGCAGCCCGGGCATTGCCAGAAGTAGCCCTGCGCCTCGAAGCCGCAGGCGGCGCAGCGGTAGCGCGCCAGCGGACGGGCCGCGTGGTCCACCGAGCGCTGCACCACGGGATGGGCGCCTTCCTGCGCGAAGGGCTCGTGGCCGAGCCAGCGCGCGGCGGCGATCAGGGACGGCTCCTGCGCCATGTGGCGCACGTAGCCTTCGCGCGCCTGCTGCATCGGCGTGCCGGTCACGACCTCGGCCTGCACCAGGGCGTCGGCCACGTCGATGGAAGGCGTCGCGGCGTAGCTGCGCCGCAGCAGGTCGGTGGCCCGGGCCGTCTGGCCGCTGTCCTGGCCGATGCGCACCAGTTCGCTGGCCACCAGGGGCAGGGCTTGCGGGGCGTGCGGCTCCAGCCGGGCGAGCTGCTCGAACGCGCCGGCCATGTCGCCTTGCGCGGTCATCAGCCCGGCGAGCTGGATGCGCGGCCGGGCGGCGCCGGGGTTGTCGGCGATGGCTTGCTCGAGGAGTTGGCGCGCGGCGACGGGGTCCTTCTTCTTGTTCAGGGCATGGTCGGCCTGCTCGCACAGGTAGTGGGCCAGCCGGCCGGTGAAGTCGCCTTGGCCGGCTTGCTGCAGCCGCCGCGCCGTGTCGGCGGCCTGGGGCCAGTCGCGCGAGCGCTCGTGCAAGGCCAGCAGGGTCAGCCAGGCCTGCTCCTGGTAGCGCGTGCCTTCGAGTTTGCGCAGGGCATCCTCGGCGCGGTCGAGCAGGCCGGCCTTGAGGAAGTCCAGCGACAGCGCGTGCTGGGCGCGCTCGCGGTCGCTGTTGCTCAGGTCGGCGCGCGACAGCAGGTGCTCGTGCACGCGCACGGCACGCTCGTACTCGCCGCGGCGACGGAACAGGTTGCCGAGGGCGAAATGCAGCTCGGACGTGTCCGGATCCTTCTGCACCGCCTCGATGAAGGCGTCGATGGCCTGGTCTTGCTGCTCGTTGAGAAGGTAGTTCAGTCCCTTGAAGTAGGCCTTGGGCGCCTGGCGGTTCTCGATGCGCAACTGGCGCAGGTCCAGCCGCGAGGCCACCCAGCCGAGCGCGAAGGCGATCGGCAGGCCGAGCAGGATCCAGCCGAGGTCAAACTCCATGCGGCGCGGGCGGAATCAACGTGTCATCCAGCGGCAGGTGGCCGGAATCGGAGTCGGCGCCCTGGCGGCGGGCCGAACGGCGGGTCCACCAGCCCGGCAGCATGCCAAGCACGCCCACCACCAGGCCGAGCGTGAAGGCCGCCAGCACGATCAGCATCATGGGCGCGCGCCACTGATGTCCAAACAGGAGGTGCACGGTGGCGTCTTGCTGGTTGTTCAGCGCGAAGGCGAACAGGGCAAAAAAAATGGCTGCTTTCAGTATCCACTTCAGCAGCCGGGTGAGCTTGGTCATGAATCCTCGTCGGGGTCGAGGACGATTCTAGCGAGGGTTCAAGGTCCGGCGCTGCCGCCGGCATCGACCGGCTGCGCCCCCACGGCTTCGCGCAGGGCCTTGCCTGGTTTGAAGTGCGGCACGCGCCGCTCGGGAATGTGCACGCTCTCGCCAGTGCGCGGGTTGCGGCCCATGCGCGGCGGGCGGCGGTTGACGGAGAAGCTGCCAAAACCCCGGATCTCGATGCGGTGCCCGCGCACCAGCGCGTCGCTCATCGCATCCAGGATGGTCTTGACGGCCGCGTCGGCGTCGCGCTGCGTGAGCTGGCCGAAGCGCTCGGCCAGCAATTCGACCAGGTCGGAACGGGTCATCGGCAGCGTTGAGCATCCTGCGTTCCGCGTTTTGCGTGATTTTCACGCTCGACGCTTGACGCAAGACGCCCAACCTCTCCTTACTTGTCGCTGTGGTCCAGCTTGGCGCGCAGCAGGGCGCCCAGGCTGGTGGTGCCGGCGTTGCCGGTGCTCTGGTTCAGGCTGGCCATGGCTTCCTGCTGGTCCGCGGCATCCTTGGCCTTGACGGACAGCTGGATGTTGCGCGACTTGCGGTCCACGTTGACGACCACGGTGGTCACTTCGTCGCCCACCTTCAACACCTGGCTCGCGTCTTCCACGCGGTCGCGGCTGATCTCGGAGGCGCGCAGGTAGCCCACCAGGTCGTTGCCCAGGTCGATCTCGGCGCCGCGGGCATCCACGGTCTTGACCTTGCCGGTCACGATCTGGCCCTTGTCGTTCATCGTCACGAAGGTGGTGAACGGGTCCTGGTCGAGCTGCTTGATGCCCAGGCTGATGCGCTCGCGGTCCACGTCCACGGCCAGCACCAGGGCCTCGACTTCCTGGCCCTTCTTGTAGTTGCGCACGGCGGCCTCGCCGGGCTCGTTCCAGGACAGGTCGGACAGGTGCACCAAGCCGTCGATGCCGGCGGCCAGGCCGACGAACACACCGAAGTCGGTGATCGACTTGATGGGGCCCTTGACGCGGTCGCCGCGCTTGGTGTTCTGCGCGAATTCCTGCCACGGGTTGGCGCGGCACTGCTTCATGCCCAGGCTGATGCGGCGCTTGTCCTCGTCGATCTCGAGGATCATGACCTCGACCTCGTCGCCCATGGAGACGATCTTGGACGGGGCCACGTTCTTGTTGGTCCAGTCCATCTCGGACACGTGCACCAGGCCCTCGATGCCGGGCTCCAGCTCGACGAAGGCGCCGTAGTCGGCGATGTTGGTGACCTTGCCGAACATGCGCGTGCCCTGCGGGTAGCGGCGCGACACGCCCAGCCAGGGGTCGTCGCCCATCTGCTTGAGGCCCAGGCTGACGCGGTTCTTCTCGGTGTCGAACTTGAGGATCTTGGCCGTGATCTCCTGGCCGGTCTGCACCACTTCGCTCGGGTGGCGCACGCGGCGCCAGGCCATGTCGGTGATGTGCAGCAGGCCATCGATGCCGCCCAGGTCCACGAAGGCGCCGTACTCGGTGATGTTCTTGACCACGCCGTTGACGATGGCGCCTTCCTTCAGCGTCTCCATCAGCTTGGCGCGCTCTTCGCCCATGCTGGCCTCGACCACCGCGCGGCGGCTCAGCACCACGTTGTTGCGCTTGCGGTCGAGCTTGATGACCTTGAATTCGAGCGTCTTGTTCTCGTAGGGGGTCAGATCCTTGGTGGGACGCGTGTCGACCAGCGAGCCGGGCAAGAAGGCGCGGATGCCGTTGACCAGCACGGTCAGGCCGCCCTTGACCTTGCCGGCGGTGGTGCCGGTGACGAATTCGCCCGATTCCAGGGCCTTTTCCAGCGCCAGCCAGGAGGCCAGGCGCTTGGCGGTGTCGCGGCTCAGGATGGTGTCGCCGTAGCCGTTTTCGATGGAGCCGATGGCCACCGGCACGAACGCGCCGGGCTCGACCTCGACCTCGCCCTGGTCGTTCTTGAATTCGTCGATGGGGATGTAGGCCTCGGACTTGAGGCCGGCATTCACGACGACGAAGTTGTGCTCCACGCGCACGACTTCGGCGGGAATGACTTCACCCGGGCGCATTTCAGTGCGCTGCAGTGATTCCTCGAACAGGGCGGCAAAAGATTCGGACATGTTGGTTTCCTCGTCCGCGCGGACAGGTTCACGACGGCACCATTGCGATCGTTTCCAAGGCTGTCGGCGGAAGGTATTTAGCAGCTTGGGGCCGCTGGGTCAGATTGAACAACCACCGGGCTCGGTGCGCTGGGAATGCGCGGCGGGAAGCCGGGTGGACCAAAAAACGGACGGTGCGCCACTGGGGCGCATCGTCCGGGTGGGCGGCCTGGGCGCCGATGACGGCGCTAGAAGGGCTGCCTCTCCTGCCACCAGCGGAGCACCTGCTCGACCGATTGCTCGATCGACAGTTGCGAGTTGTCCAGCAGCAAGGCGTCCTGCGCGGGCTTCAAGGGCGCGGCGGTGCGGGACTGATCCCGCGCGTCGCGCGCTTCCAAGTCAGTGCGAAGACTCTCAAGTGTAGCTGAAATTCCCTTGGAAATCAACTGGTTATGGCGTCGCTCAGCGCGCTGGGCGACATCGGCGGTCAGGTACACCTTGAGCGGTGCATGGGGGAAGATCACCGTGCCCATGTCCCGCCCGTCGGCCACCAGGCCGGGCAGGCGCGCCGCGCCGCGCTGCAGGTCCAGCAAAGCCTGGCGCACGCCGGCGAATGCGGAGACGCGGGACGCATCCATGCCGGCGGCCTCGCTGCGGATGGTCTCGGTGACGTCCTCGCTGCCGAGCCAGACGCGGTCGGCGTCGAAGCGCACCGGCAGCGCGCGGGCGATGGCGGCGATGGCGTCGGCGTGCTCCGCCTCGGGCGCCAGGCCCTGGCGGCGTGAGGCCAGGCCCGCCAGGCGGTAGAGCGCGCCCGAATCCAGGTAGTGCCAGCCCAGGCGCCGCGCCACGGCGCTGGCCAGCGTGCCCTTGCCCGAGGCGGTGGGTCCGTCGATGCAGATCACTGGCACGGCGGCGGCCGGCTCGGCGATGGCCAGCAGCGTCTCGAAGTAGTCCGGGAAGGTCTTGGCAACGCACTTCGGGTCTTCGATGCGCACCGGCAGCCCGGCGGGGTTGAAGGCCGCCAGCGAGCCGCACATCGCCATGCGGTGGTCGTCGTAGGTGTGCAGGCCAGCGGCGCGCCACTGGGCCGGCGCCAGGGGCCAGACGCGCAGGAAGTCGGTGCCTTCCTCGACGGTGGCGCCGAGCTTGCGCAGCTCGGTGGCCATGGCGGCGAGGCGGTCGGTTTCCTTCACGCGCCAACTGGCGATGTTGCGCAAGGTGCTGGGACCGTCGGCGTACAAGGCCATGACGGCCAGCGTCATGGCGGCGTCGGGGATGTGGTTGCAGTCGAGGTCGATGGCCTTGAGCGGCCAGGCGCCGCGCTGCACGCGCAGCCAATTGGGGCCGCTGTCGATGTGCGCGCCCATCTGGCGGGCGGCATCGACGAAGCGGATGTCGCCCTGGATGGAATCCAGGCCGATGCCGTCGATTTTCAAGCCATTTTGGCCTTTAGCCGGCGTGGATATTGCGCCTGAAGCTATGAAATAGCTAGCAGACGAGGCGTCGGCCTCGACGTGGATCTCGCCCGGCGAGCGGTAGCGGCTGCCGCGCGGGATGACGAAGCGCTGCCAGCCCTCGCGTCGCACCTGCACGCCGAAGCGCGCCAGCAACTGCAGCGTGATGTCGATGTAGGGGCGCGAGATGAGTTCGCCCACCACCTCGATCGCGATGTCGCCGGCGTCGGGGCGGCTGGCCGCCAGCGGCAGCGCCATCAGCAGCGCGGTGAGGAACTGGCTCGACACGTCGCCGCGCACGGGGATGGGCTGGTCCAGCCTGAGTTGCGGCTGGCCGATGAGGAGCGGCGGAAACCCCGGCTGGCCCGTGTAGTCGATGCGGCAGCCGAGCGCGCGCAGGGCATCGACCAGGTCGCCGATGGGGCGTTCGTGCATGCGCGGCACGCCGCTGAGGGCGTAGTCGCCGCCCAGCACGGCCAGTGCGGCGGTGAGCGGGCGCATGGCGGTGCCGGCGTTGCCCAGGAACAGGCTCGCCCGGCGCTGGGGCTCGCGGCCGCCGATGCCTTCGATCACGGCGCGCGTGCCTTCGACCTCCACGCCGCAGCCCAGTTGCCGCAGCGCTTGCAGCATCACCCGCGTGTCGTCGGAGTCCAGCAGGTCGTGCACCACCGTGCGGCCTTCGCACAGCGCGGCGAGCAGCAGCACGCGGTTGGAGATGCTCTTGGAGCCGGGCAGTCGCACGCTGCCGCAGACGGCGCGCAGCGCCGGAACGTCGAGGAACGGAAGGTCGAACACGGCCAGCGAAGGAGGACGAAAGGGGGTGGGGTGCTACTTGGCGCCTGGCGCCACGCGCCAGTGCGCGCGGGCGTGGCTGGCGCGGTGGATGAGGCGCTCCAGCGCGTCGGTCTGGCCGGCGGAGATCAGTTGCTCCAGCTCGGCCAGCGCGTCCTGGAACAGGCGCGTCTGCCGGGTCAGTTCCTCGCGGTTGGCGATGAGCACGTCGCGCCAGACCTGCGGGTCGCTGGCGGCGATGCGGCTGAAGTCGCGAAAGCCCGGGCCGGCCAGGGAGAGGTATTCGTCGCCCTGCGGCTGACCGGTGATGCCGTTCATCAGCGCGAAGGCAATCAGGTGCGGCAGGTGGCTGACGGCGGCGAAGGCGGCGTCGTGCGACTCGGGCGACATGCTGGCCACGCGGCAGCCCAGGGCGCGCCACAGCGCGGTGGCTTGGTCGATCTTGCCGGTCAGCGTGCGCTCGATGGGGGTCAGGATGACTTGCTTGCCGGCGTAGAGTTCGGCGTCGGCGTGCTCCACGCCGGCGACCTCGCGCCCGGTGATGGGGTGGCACGGCACGAAGATGCCCACGCCGCCCTTGAGCGTGCGGCGCGCGGCATCGACGACGTCGCGCTTGGTGGAGCCCACGTCGATGACCAGCATGTCCGGGTTCAGCAGGTGGCGGATGGCCTTGAGCGTGGTCTCGGTCGCGGCCACGGGCACGGCCAGCAGCACCAGGTCGGCGCCCGACACCGCCAGCAGCGCCGATGGCGCCTCGATATCGATCACGCCCAGTTGGCGCGCGCGCTCGGTGGTGGAGGGCGACTTGCTGTAGCCGACCACGCGCCGCACCAGCCCCGCGCGCTTGAGCGCCAGGGCGAACGAGCCGCCCATCAGGCCGCAGCCGATCAAGCCCAGTTGTTCAAACATCGTGTCCGAGGGGGTAGGCGCCCAGCACCTTGTAGAACGCGCACACCGATCGCAACTCGTCCAGGGCCGCGCCCACGTGCGGCTGGGAGGGGTGGCCGGCGATGTCGATGTAGAAGTAGTAGTCCCACTGCCCCGACTTGGCTGGACGCGACTCGAAGCGCGTCATGCTGACGCCGTGTTTCTTCAGCGGGGTCAGCATGTCGTGCACGGAGCCGGGCTTGTTGGGCACCGACACGACGAGGCTGGTGCAGTCCTTGCCGGTGGCCGCCGGCATGGCCAGCGTCTGCGGCAGGCAGATGACGGCGAAGCGCGTGCGGTTGTAGGCCTCGTCCTGGATGGCATGGGACACGATGTGCAGGCCGAACTGCGCGGCCGCGCGCTCGCTGGCCAGGCCGGCCCAGGCCGGGTTGGTGGCCGCCAGGCGCGCGCCCTCGGCGTTGCTGGAGACGGCGCGGCGCTCGGCGTGCGGCAGATGGGCGGAGAGCCAGCCCTGGCACTGCATCAGCGCCTGCGGATGCGCCATCACCACCTCGATGCCGTCCAGCGCATTGACTTGGCGCAGCAGGTTGTGGCGCACCAGCAGGCTGACTTCGCCCACGATGTGCACCGGTGAATGCCGGAACAGGTCGAAAGTGCGCGCCACCACGCCTTCGGTGGAGTTCTCGACCGCCACCACGCCGAACTGCGCCGTGCCGGCGGCGGTGGCGTGGAACACCTCGTCGAAGCTGGCGCAATGGATCAGGTTGGCGGCGCTGCCGAAGAACTCGACCGCCGCCTGTTCGGTGAAGGTGCCCTCGGGGCCCAGCACCGCCACGCGCTGGGGCACTTCGAGCGCGAGGCAGGCCGACATGATCTCGCGCCAGATGGCGGCCACGTGCTGGTTGAGCAGCGGGCCGGGGTTGGCGGCCTGGACCTTGGCGATGACCTGGGCCACGCGGTCGGGGCGGAAGAAGGGCGTGCCCTCGTGGCGCTTGAGCTCGCCCACCTCCTCGGCCACTCTGGCGCGTTCGTTGAGCAGCGAGAGCAGTTGTGCGTCCAGGCCGTCGATCTGCGTGCGCAGCCGGGCCAGGGCTTCGGATTGGATGGGAGGCGAGCTCATGCGCGGCGTGATCAAGCAAAGGCGCCGGCCAGGAGGGGCCGGCGCCGGAGGAAGGGTGGCGTGATTATTTCTTGGCGCCCGAAGCCGCGCCCGAGGACGCGGGCGCGCCGACGATCTTGTTGGCGGCGGTGTCGAAGGTCTTGACGCCGCTTTCCACCGTCGAACGCGTCGCGTCGATCACCTTCTTGGCCCAGGCATTGGCGGCGTCGGAGCCGAGCGCCTGGAATTTGGCGCTGGCCGGGGATTCCATGTAGGCGATGATGGTCTTCATTTCATCTTCGCTCAGCTTCTCCATGAAGATGGGCACCAGGGCCGACTCGGCCGCCTTGCCGACCTGGGCTTCGATGGTCTTGTGCGTGTTCTCGGTGAACTTCTTCAGCTCGACATCCAGTTTGTCGCGCACTTCCTTCTGGCGCGCCGGCGGAACGGTTTCGTCCAGGCGCTGGGACCAACTGGCCAGCAGCGGCTGCACGGCACTGGCCGTCAGCTGGCCAGCCATGGCGTCGCCATCGGATTTCTGCTGCATCTGGGCCAGCTTCACGGCCAGCGCTCGTTTGGAGTCCTGGGCCACGGCGCCCGTGGACAGGGCGCAGGCAGCTGCAAAAACAATAGCCGTGGGAAGTTTGGAAAGAACTGCTTTCAAGATTTGATTACTCCGTTGAGTCGTTCGGAAGGATGTCGACGTCCGCGTCCTGGGCATCATTTTCCACGATGCGCTGCAGGCCGCTCAGTTGGGCGCCGTCGTCGAGCGCGATGAGCGTGACGCCCTGGGTGGCGCGTCCCATCTCGCGGATCTCGGCCACGCGGGTGCGCACCAGCACGCCCTTGTCGGTGATGAGCATGATTTCATCGTCCGCGCTGACGAGCGTCGCGGCCACGACCTTGCCGTTGCGCTCGCTTTGCTGGATGGCGATCATGCCTTTGGTGCCCCGGCCGTGCCGTGTGTATTCGGTAATGTTCGTGCGCTTTCCGTAACCCTTCTCGGTGGCGGTCAGGACGCTGGTGCGCACATGGGGTTGCGCGCCCTCGGCGTGGGCTTCGCCATCGGCCACGAGCATGGCGATGACGCTCTGTCCTTCTTCCAGCGACATGCCGCGCACACCGCGCGCCTGGCGGCCGAGCGAGCGCACGTCGTTCTCGTCGAACCGCACCGCCTTACCGCCGTCCGAGAACAGCATCACGTCGTGCCGGCCGTCGGTCACGGCGGCGCCGATGAGCTGGTCGCCTTCGTCGAGCTTGATCGCGATGATGCCGATCTTGCGCGGGTTGCTGAATTCGTCGAGCGCCGTCTTTTTGACCGTGCCGCCCGCGGTGGCCATGAAGATGTAGTGGTCGGCCGGGAAGGTGCGGGCGTCGCCGGTGAGCGGCAGCACCACGTTGATCTTCTCGCCTTCGGCCAGCGGGAACATGTTGACGATGGGCCGCCCGCGCGAGCCGCGCGAGCCGGCGGGTACTTCCCACACCTTGAGCCAGTACAGCCGTCCCCGGTTGGAGAAGCACAGGATGTAGTCGTGCGTGTTGGCGATGAAGAGCTGGTCGATCCAGTCGTCTTCCTTGGTCGCGGTGGCCTGCTTGCCTCGGCCGCCCCGCTTCTGCGCGCGGTATTCCGACAGCGGCTGGGCCTTGATATAGCCCGCGTGGCTGAGCGTCACCACCATGTCGGTGGGCGTGATCAGGTCTTCGGTGGCCAGATCCTGCGCGTTGTGCTCGATGACGGAGCGGCGGGCGCTCCCTTTGGCCTGGCCGAATTCGTTCTTGAGCGCGGCAAGCTCATCGCCGATGATCGTCGAGACGCGCGTGGGCCGGGCCAGGATGTCGAGCAGATCCTCGATCTCGGCCATCACCTCCTTGTACTCGGCGACGATCTTGTCCTGCTCCAGTCCGGTGAGGCGCTGCAGGCGCATCTGCAGGATTTCCTGCGCCTGGGTGTCGGACAGGCGGTACAGGCCGCCCGGCTGCAGGCCGAATTCGCGATCCAGGTCTTCGGGGCGGTAGTCGTCGGCGCTGATCGTCACGCCGTCCTCGCGCGTGCGCGTCAGCATCTCGCGCACCAGCGAGCTGTCCCATTGCCGCGCCATCAGTTCGGCCTTGGCCACCGGCGGTGTGGGCGACTCGCGGATGATGCGGATGAACTCGTCGATGTTGGCCAGCGCCACGGCCAAGCCTTCCAGCACGTGGCCGCGGTCGCGCGCCTTGCGCAGGTCGTACACGGTGCGCCGGGTGACGACTTCGCGGCGGTGTTGGAGGAAGACCTCCAGCAAGTCCTTGAGGTTGCACAGCTTCGGCTGTCCATCCACCAGGGCCACCATGTTGATGCCGAAGGTGTCCTGCAACTGCGTCTGCTTGTAGAGGTTGTTCAGCACCACCTCCGGCACTTCGCCGCGCTTGAGTTCGATCACCAGGCGCATGCCGGACTTGTCCGACTCGTCCTGGATGTGGCTGATGCCTTCGAGCTTCTTCTCGTGCACCAGTTCGGCCATGCGCTCCTGCAGCGTCTTCTTGTTGACCTGGTAGGGGATCTCGTCAACGATGATGGCTTGGCGCTGGCCCTTGTCGATGTCCTCGAAGTGGCACTTCGCGCGCATCACCACCCGGCCCCGACCCGTGCGGTACCCCTCCCGCACGCCCTGGATGCCGTAGACGATGCCTCCGGTGGGAAAGTCGGGAGCCGGCACGATCTCCATCAGCTCGTCGATGGAGGCCAGCGGGTGATGCAGCAGGTGCAGGCAGGCGTCGACCACCTCGTTGAGGTTGTGCGGAGGGATATTGGTGGCCATCCCCACGGCGATGCCGCCGGAACCGTTGATCAGCAGATTGGGCAGGCGGGTCGGCAGGACGGTGGGTTCGAGCTCCTTGCCGTC
The DNA here is from genome assembly GCF_016703145.1 of Ottowia sp. Classification (GTDB taxonomy): domain Bacteria; phylum Pseudomonadota; class Gammaproteobacteria; order Burkholderiales; family Burkholderiaceae_C; genus Ottowia. Next base: position 150,285 of record NZ_JADJCO010000005.1, read on the forward strand.
GTAGTTCGGCACCATGTCGACCGTCTGCTTGTCGATATCGGCCAGGATCTCGCCGGCGATCTTCTCCAGTCGGCATTCCGTGTAGCGGTACGCGGCCGCGCTGTCGCCGTCCACCGAACCGAAGTTGCCCTGTCCGTCGATCAGCGGGTGGCGCAGGGAGAAGTCCTGCGCCATGCGCACCAGCGCCTCGTAGGTGGCCGAATCGCCGTGGGGATGGAAGCGGCCGAGTACGTCGCCGACCACGCGAGCGCATTTCACATAAGGGCGGTTCCAGACATTGTTCGCCTCGTGCATCGAAAACAGCACCCGGCGATGAACCGGCTTGAGGCCGTCGCGCGCATCCGGCAGGGCTCGACCCACGATCACGCTCATCGCGTAGTCGAGGTAGCTTCGCCGCATCTCCTCTTCCAGGCTGATCGGGAGTGTCTCTTTGGCGAATGAGGTCATATATATGGAAGCAACCCTGAGCGGCGAAAACCGTTGATTTTAGGTGCTTTGAGTTGTCGCGTCGGAGCAACATATCATCGCGATTCGGGCGTTGTCTGACGGCTGGGGCGCCCGTTCTGGGCAGAATCCGCAGGGACGTGTGGCACAATCAATCCAGCGTTTTTGGTGGTGGTCACTTGAAGCGTCCGATTTATCGCAGCCCGGCTGCGGCTTTTTTCCCCTGAGGAGAACCATGAAGAAACTGAACAAAGTAGCGATCATGTTCGCTGTCGCAACCGTGGCTGGTTCCGCCTTCGCAGCTGGCTCGACGATCAATTCCGACAACTGGCGTAGTGGCCATGGCAACCTGATCTGGAAAAACGGCACCAACGAACTGTGCTGGCGCGATGCGTTCTGGACGCCCGCCACCGCAGCGCCTGGCTGCGATGGCGCGCTCGAGGCGCCCAAGGCCGCGCCTGCGCCCGCACCTGTCGCGGCGCCTCCCGCTCCGGCCCCCGCACCTGCGCCCGCACCTGTGGCCGCTCAGAAGGTGACGTATGCCGCCGATGCTTTCTTCGACTTCGACAAGGCCGTGCTGAAGCCCGAGGGCCGCGCCAAGCTGGACGACCTGACGAGCAAGATTCAGGGCATCAACCTGGAAGTGATCATCGCTGTCGGCCATACCGACTCGGTGGGCTCCAACGCCTACAACCAGCGCCTGTCGGTGCGTCGCGCCGAAGCCGTGAAGGCCTACCTGGTGTCCAAGGGCATCGAGCGCAACCGCATCTACACCGAAGGCAAGGGCGAGACCCAGCCCGTGGCTGACAATCGCACCGCCGAAGGCCGCGCGAAGAACCGCCGCGTGGAAATTGAAGTGGTCGGTACTCGTCCCAGCAAATAATCCGATTCACGGACGACGTTCGTAAAGCCTTGGGGGTGAAAGCTCCCAGGGCTTTTTTGTTCTTGTGACCGAAGTGCCTGGGCCACCTCGACGCGCCGTCCTCCCCTGGAGTGTCGTGGCGGCAGTTCTGATACTGGCATCCCTCATGGTTGCTGCGGCTGTGCTCTCTTCCGAACGCGCCGCAGACGACGGGGCTTGGCTGGATCGCGGCCATGGTCAGACGACGGTGCTGATGGTGCTGTCACCGCGCATGGTTTATGCGCTGCGCGAATGGCCGCGCATGCGGCAGGCGGCTCAGGATGCCGGCTTTCGAGTTCTGGCCGCTCGTGATCCGCGGGTGCCGCTGGCTGAGTGGTGGGCCGGGATTCGCGCTGCAGGACAGCCGGAACTGGCATTCATGGAGACCGTGGACGAACACATGGCGGTGAAGCTGGGCGCGCTCAACCACACGCCAGCCAGCCTGGTGGCCCGCTGCGGTCAGTGGCACCCCTGGCCGGTCCTCGGGGTGATGCCGGACGTGACCTGGGTGTCGGTGCTTCGCGCGCGAGAGGCGCAGTTGAAGGAGGCCGCATGCCCTTGATGCCGCCAACGATCAGGTCAGCGTTGATCGTTGGCGTGATGGTCATCAGGGTGTCCGCAGAGGCTCAAGAGGCCCATTTCGCGTGCATCGCACCCCTGGCCTATCTTGCGCTGGACGCCCAGGCCGTGGGGCGTGACGACAATGGGGTGGCTGCCCTGGGAACCTATGAGCGCGTGAGTCCGGACGGCCGCTTTATCCTCCGCTCCTATTCGGGCGCCCAGCTGGGCAGGGTCAGCCTGATGGAACTGCCGGCCGGTGCGGCCGGCCCTGTGAAAGCGTATTCGACGCCGTTGTCCAACGAAGCCTTTCCGGTTCAAGGGACATGGCGCTACCTGGTCGATGTGACTGGCGAGCACTATCGTTTCACCGACGTGCTGCGGCAGCAGATGCGCGCCCCGCCTTTGTTCAAGGGCGGCATGACCGGTTTCTATGCTGCCGCATCCGAGATACCCACACCGGACAATGCGTTGCTACCCGATGGGACCCGCGGGCAAGCATCATCGCAAACCATCCATATTCGTTCGCTCAGTTGGCCCCAGGACGCCAACTCCGACAACCAGGGCGTCGGGCCATTGCAGGTTGCCACCATAGAAGTGCATGACGATGGCCGGACGGCGCGTCTGGCCGGTACCACGAGGCCACGTTTCATCTGTGGCGGGCGAACACACATCGACGGCAGCGTCTATGCATTGCCCATGATCTCGGTCGATGGCGGGGAGTTCTCAGCCATACCCCAAACGCCCAGGTCTGGCCAGCCTTCCATGCGCGTCTACGGTTTGGCGCCTCGGGCCATGGCCACCGAGCATCCTTGCGATCTGCGGGCGGATCTGGGCTCTTCACCCAGCAAGGCCGTCTTCGGATTTTCGCGGGGGGGCGCGCAGGCCTGGTTGACCTACAGCGACCTGGGCCACGTCTATGTCTTCGATCGCGGCCTGAAGCAGGCCTTCCGGCTCGACCATGCCATGCACCGGGTGCTGGCCAGCGCTTTTCCCGGGTTGACCAGGGATGGCCGCGTCATCTATGGCGCTACTTGGCGCACGTGCGCCGACGCCAAGATCTGCCCCGAGCAGGCGGGCTACGTGGTTGCCGACCCCTACCAGAGCCGTGCATACAGGGACTACTGGCAAAGCCGGGGGACGGCGCCGCCCAAAGCCTGCATCACGGTGCAGGAAATTCAGGCCGAACGCGTCCGATTCGCCGATTTTCACCGGCTGGCGCCCTGAGCCGGGCGCTCCACGGCGGCGCCGGCGTGGGCGGCGCATGGGACAATCCCGCCCATGAATGCCGCCAATGTCGATCAGGCCGAGTTGGCCAAGTTCTCCTCCCTGGCCCACCGCTGGTGGGACATCGACGGGGAATTCGCGCCTCTGCACCAGATCAACCCGCTGCGCCTGGACTGGATCGATGGCATCCGTCCCCTGGAGGGCACCCGCGTGTTGGACGTGGGCTGCGGTGGCGGCATCCTCGCCGATGCCATGGCGCGCAAAGGCGCCGAGGTGCTGGGCATCGACCTGGCGGACAAATCGCTCAGGGTGGCTCAGTTGCACGCACTGGAGTCGCAGACGCCGCGAGTGGCCTACCGCCACGTCGCGGCCGAGGCGTTGGCGGAGGAAATGCCGGGCCAGTTCGACGCCGTGACCTGCATGGAAATGCTGGAGCATGTGCCCGACCCGGCGTCCATCGTCCAGGCGTGCGCGACCTTGGCCAAGCCGGGCGGATGGGTTTTTTTCTCCACCATCAACCGCAGCCCCAAGTCGTTTCTGATGGCGATTGTCGGGGCCGAGTACGCACTGAACCTGGTGCCGCGCGGCACGCATGAATACGCGCGCCTGATTCGGCCGAGCGAACTGGCGCAGTTCTGCCGCGCCGCCGGCCTGGACCTCGAGCACAGCCGGGGGCTGACCTACAACCCGCTGTCTCGCCGCTACCGCCTGTCGGCAGATACCGGCGTCAACTACATGATCGCGGCCCGCAAGGCAGAGCGATGATTTGGCGCCGGGATATTCGCTGCGTGCTGTTCGATCTGGACGGCACCCTGATCGACAGCGCCGCCGACCTTGGCCTGTCAGCCGACGAGATGCGCACCGCGCGGGGCTTGCCGTCGTTGCCCGTGCAGGCGTATCGCGCCAGCGCGGGTTCGGGCGCCCGTGGCATGCTGAGGGTGGCTTTTGGCCTGTCGCCAGAGGATCACGGATTCGCGGAACTGCGGGAAGAATTCTTCGCCAACTACGAGCGCCGCATGACCCGGCTGACCCGCACTTTTACCGGTGTCGAATTCTTGCTGCTGGCCCTGCGCGAGCGTGGGATGCTGTGGGGCGTGGTCACCAACAAGTCGCGGCGCTTCACCGAACCGCTCACGGCATCGATGCCTCTTTTTGGCGCCGCTGCCACCATTGTCAGCGGCGATACCACACCGCATGCCAAGCCGCATCCGGCGCCGCTTGTCGAGGCCATGCGGCAGGCCGCTGTTTCCCCCGCGCATTGCATCTACGTCGGCGACGATGAGCGCGACATCCAGGCCGGCAAGGCCGCCGGTGTGGCCACCGTGGCCGCCCGCTACGGCTATCTGGGCGTGGGCACCGACGTGGAGCGCTGGCGTGCCGATGCCGCCATCGATGAGCCGCTGCAGCTCTTGAATCTGTTGAATCCAGCCTAAAATGCATGTTCCAGGGGCTGCATTGGTTTCGACGTGGGTTGGAAGCGCTTCAGGGCATGCCGAGGTTCAGTCACCTCGTAAAACAGCTGAAACAAACTAACTGCAAACGACGAACGTTTCGCACTCGCCGCCTAAACAGCGGTGAGCCTCGCAACAGCAGGCCGATGGGCTGGGCAAGGGCGGCGCAAGCCGTCCCGGCTGCGGGGGAATCCACATTGGCTGGCTTGCGTCCGGGTGCCTTGGACGCAGGTAAGACAAAAGGGCACTGGCTGCCGGCGTAGCGTGCGACTGCGCGACGCGGGCGGTGAGACTCAAAACAGACCGCTAAGCATGTAGAACTGGGCGTGGAAGATTTGCGGACGCGGGTTCAAATCCCGCCAGCTCCACCACCATATCATCCAAGGACGTTCGCCACCTTCCGGTGAACGTCCTTTTTCATTGGCTGGTCAGCAACTTAGCCTCCGCAGTCGTCCGAGATAGTTCGCCTGAAGCCGGAGCAAAACCGGGGAACAGACCGGGGAACAAGCCGGGCTACAGTCCGCAAATCGGGGTTTTGTTCCCCGGTCTCCCCTGTTTCCCCGCCCTGGAGGCCATTCGATGCTGACCGACCTGCACTGCAAGAACGCCACCTGCCCGCCCGACAGAAAGCGTGCCCGCTTCACCGACTCGGCTGGCCTTTACCTCGAAGTCAGCCCGGCCGGCTCCAAGCGCTGGTTCTGGAAAACCTACGCCGACGGCAAGGAGGGCCGCCTGGCCCTGGGCAGCTACCCGGCCATGCGCGTGGCCGATGCTCGCAAGGCGCGTGACGCGGCCAGGTTGCAGAAGGCCGTCGGCGTTGACCCGGTGCAGGCGCGCAGGCTGGACAAACTCAGGGCCAGCGCGAGGGCGGCGGCACCTTCAAGGCTGTGGCCCTGGAGTGGCGTGCCAAGCAAGTGGAAGGCTGGAGCCCCGAGCATGCCCGGCGCACGCTGCGCCAGTTGGAGCGCGACCTGTTCCCCTGGCTGGGCGACCGGCCCATGGCCGCCATCGAGCCGATGGAGCTGCTGGCCGTATTGCAGAAGGTCGAGGAACGCGGCGCGCTGGAGACGGCCGACCGCGCCCTGATGCTGGCCCGCCAGGTGTACGAATACTGGCTGCCCACCGCCGACAAGGCGCAGCGCAACATCACCGAGGGCCTGAAGAAGCGCCTGACGCCGTACCGTGGCAAGCACTTCGCGGCCATCGTGGAGCCCCAGCCCTGCCGCTGCTGGACCGCGCCCGCCATGGCTGGTCTGCGTGCCGCACAGGGCAGCGAGCACCGCACGATCCACTTCAAGGACTCCAGCAGCTACCTGCCCCAACACCAGCTCCGATTCCTGAAGGGTGGCAACCGAGGGAGGGCATGCCCGGACAGATGCCGGACTTTTGGGGCGGTTGGGCAGTAGCGACCTGAGCTGCCGTGGTCCAAAGCTGGGGGTTCTCAATGCCTCCAGGGTCCTGCAAGACAAGGGTGCGTCAGCGCACAGACTCGCTGGTCCGATCAGGCTCCAATGCAGGCAGACAAGGGGTGCGCCACCGGCCTCTGGAGGTCACCATGAACATTGCCACCATCCTCGCTGCCCTGGCCCTGGCGGCCATCGGTGCCACCGTGTACTTTCTCGACAGCATTGGCCTGGGCATCGCGCTGATCGTGTGCGCGGCCGTCGTTTCGCAGATGGCGACCCTGCCCAACATAGGGTGGCGATATGCCCGCCGCAAGCAGGGCGAGGGCCAGCACCCGGCGCCACTCGATGCCGTGGCTGGCGGAGACCTTCTGGAAAGCGCCGTGGCCGAAATCGAGGAAGGCCGTGTGGACACCCGCAGCTTCCTCAAGAACCTGAAGGCGGCCTTGCACCCACCGGATGGCGCTGCTTCATCCCATGGAAACAAGGACCAGACGTCAGCCCGGCCTGAACCATTCGCGAACGACGCAACTCACCACAAGGAGTAGATCATGAGCTTGAGCACCATTTTGCTGATCGTCCTGATCCTGGTATTGATCGGCGCGTTTCCCACCTGGCCGCACAGCCGGAGTTGGGGCTATCTCCCGAGCGGCATCGTCGGCCTGATCGTGCTGGTACTGGTCGTCATGCTCCTGACGGGACGCCTGTAAACAGGCGCTGGTTCTCGCGCGGCCCCCGAAGGCCTTGCGACGAGGGCGAGGCCCGGCTCAGAATGTCGCTTGCCAACGCGCCGAGGAGGCAGTGCGCGTTGCGATGGCTGGCGGCGTTTCGATTCGCAGGAGGATTTCACCCCATGACCAGGACATTCGAGATGGGCGATCACGTGACGTGGAATTCCGAGGCCGGCCGAGTCTCGGGGACGATCATCGCGGTCCATACCGCAGATTTTCTCTACAAGGGCCACGTACACCGTGCCTCGCCGGCCGATCCGCAGTACGAGATCAAGAGCGACAAGACCGATCACGTCGCCGCGCACCGGGGCGGCGTGCTGGAGCACGCACCCTGAGGGCGCGGCGTGGCGCTGCCTTTCTTCACGGTCGGCCACTCCAACCGGCCCATCGAGGACTTCACCGCGCTGCTGGCGCAGGTGGACGTGGGCTTCGTGGCGGACATCCGCAAGGTGCCGGCCTCGCGGGCCAACCCCCAGTTCAACCAGGGCCCGCTGTCCGACGCGCTGCGGGCGCGCGGCGTGGCATACGAGGCCATGGTGGCACTCGGCGGCCTGCGCGGCAAGGCCAGGGGCGTGCTGTCCGGCGTCAACGGCTTCTGGACCAACGACAGCTTTCACAACTACGCCGACTACGCGCTCTCCCCGGATTTCCACGCCGCCCTCGACCACCTGATCGAGCGCGGGCGCCGGCAGCGCTGCGCGATGATGTGCTCCGAAGCCGTGTGGTGGCGCTGCCACCGGCGCATCGTGGCCGATCACCTGATCGCCCGGGGCGAGACGGTGCTGCACATCCTGGGGCGCGGCCAGGTCGAGCCGGCCCGCCTGACACCGGGCGCCGTGGTGCAGCCGGACGGCGCGGTGGCGTACCCGGCATGAGTGTGTCCCGGTCAGGCCGCGCACCGCCAGGTGACGATGCTGTAGCCCAGCCCCGACGCGCTGGCGTGCCGCTCGCGCGCCGCTTCGCGCCACTCGGGGCCGAGGGTGGGGGCGAAGGCGTCACCGTCGAAGTCGGCGTCGATCTCGGTCACCACCACCTCGTCGGCTAGCGGCAGTGCCTGGGCGTAGATCTGCGCGCCGCCGATGATCCAGACCTGATCCGCGTTCTCGCAAATCTGTAGCGCCTCGCGCAGGCTTGATGCGGGCTTCGCGCCGTTTTCATGCCAATCCACCTGCCGCGTGACGACGACGTTGGCGCGGCCGGGCAGGGGGCGGAAGCGCGCGGGCAGCGAGTCCCAGGTCTTGCGCCCCATGACGACCGGGTGGCTGAGCGTGGTGCGCTTGAAGTGCGCCAGGTCTTCGGGCAGGTGCCAGGGCATGGCGCCGTCCCGGCCGATCACGCCGTTGCGGGCGCGAGCATAGATCAGGCCGATGCGGGGCGTCTTCGAGAGCGTGCGCGGGTCGGTCATCCGGTTACTTCAAAATAAATAGCTGTCGGCGCTTTATGGACGCCGGTTACAGCCCGATTTGACTAAAAATCACACCGCCACCGGGGCTTTGATGGCCGGGTGGTGCTGGTAGTCCAGCACCTCGAAGTCCTCGTAGGCGTAGTCGAAGATCGAGGGCGGGCGGCGCACGATGCGCAGCGTGGGGTAGGGGAAGGGCTGGCGCGCCAGTTGCTCGCGCACCTGCGCCGCGTGGTTGTCGTAGATGTGGCAGTCGCCGCCGGTCCAGATGAAGTCGCCCAGCGCCAGGTCGCACTGCTGCGCCAGCATGTGCGTCAGCAGCGCATAGCTGGCGATGTTGAACGGCACGCCCAGAAAGATGTCGGCGCTGCGCTGGTACAGCTGGCAGCTCAGGCGGCCTTCGGCGACGTGGAACTGGAACAGCGCGTGGCAGGGCATCAGCGCCATGCGGTCCAGATCGGCCACGTTCCAGGCGCTGACGATGATGCGGCGCGAATCGGGGTTGGCCTTGAGCGTGTCCACCACCTGCGCGATCTGGTCGATGTGCCCGCCATCGGGGCGCGGCCAGGACCGCCACTGCACGCCATACACCGGCCCCAGGTCGCCCGTGGCGGGGTCGGCCCACTCGTCCCAGATGGTCACGCCGCGCTCCTGCAGCCAGCGCGCGTTGCCGTCGCCGCGCAGAAACCACAGCAGTTCGTAAATGATGCTCTTCAGGTGCACCTTCTTGGTGGTGACCAGCGGAAAGCCCACGGCCAGGTCGAAGCGCATCTGGTGGCCGAACACGCTTTTCGTGCCCGTGCCCGTGCGGTCGCCCTTGGGCGTGCCGTGCTCGGACACATGGCGCATGAGGTCTTCGTACTGATGGCGGATGGGGCGCGGCGCGTCGGGGTTCATGGCGGCGATTGTGGCCCATCGCGGCGCACAATCGCCGCCATGAACCTGCCCCTGAAGCTGCTGGCGCGGCTGCGCCGCCACCCGTCGTCGGCGCTGCTGGCCGCGCAGCTGGCGGCGGTGCTGCTGTACCCGCTGGCCGAGGACATGCCCGGCGCCCAGGCGCTGCTGGCCGCCCTCGGCTTGGTGGTGCTGGGGCTGGCGCTGCGCATGGTGCGGCGCAGCCCGGCGGCGGTCGGCTGGGCGCTGGGGCTGGCGCTGTGCGTGGTGGTGCTGTCGGTCTGGCACGCGCTGGCGCCGGCGCCTCGGCTGCTGCTGGCGGCGTCGCTGCTGGAGTCGGCCTTCTACTTCTACGCCGCGGCGGCGCTGACCGCGTACATGCTGCAGGACGACGTGGCCACGCTCGACGAGCTGGTCGCCGCTGGCGCCACCTTCACCGTGCTGGCCTGGGCTTTCGCCCACCTGTTCATGGCCTGCCAGGTGCTGGCGCCGGGCAGCTTCACGCCGGTGGCGGCGCCGCGAAGCTGGTTCGACCTGCTGTTCCTCGGCTTCACCACGCTCTCTGGCGTGGGCCTGGGCGACGTGATGCCGGTGCGGCCGATGGCGCGCGCGCTGGTCATGCTGGGGCAGTTCAGCGGTGTGATGTACATCGCCCTGGTCGTCTCGCGGCTGGTGGGCATGGCGATGCGGCGCAACGCCAGCCCGCGCCGCTGAAGGGCTGGCCGCTCCTGATTCACAAGCGCCGACGAAGGGGGTGACAAGCGTCTCCAGATACTGTATAAAAAAACAGTTTCCTGGTGATCCGACATGCCTGTTTCCTCCCTTTCCTTCCAGCGCCCGCCCGACCTGTGGCGGGCCGACGAACTGGCCGCCGGTCCGCCGCGCACGGTGCCCACCGGCCACGCGGCGCTGGACGCCGAGCTGCCCGGCGGCGGCTGGCCGCTGGGCGGGCTGATCGAGCTGCTGCAGCCCGCGCCCGACACGCCCACCTGGCCGCTGCTGCTGCCCGCCGTGGCATGTGGTGGCGCCGTGGCCCTGGTGAACCCTCCGCACGAGCCCTTCCTGCCCGCGCTGGCGGCGGCGGGCGTGCGGGCGGGCGGCGTGCTCTGGCTGGCGGCCGACGCGCCGGCGGCGCAGTTGTGGCTGGCCGAACAGGCGCTGCGCTGCGCCGACGTGGCGGCCGTGCTCGCCTGGCTGCCGCGCGTGCGCGCGGCCGACCTGCGCCGGCTGCACCTGGCGGCGGCGCAGCGCGGCGACCCGCTGCTGTTCGCGCTGCGGCCGGCCAGCGGCGGCGGCGGCCTCGCCCGCGCCGCTGCGCCTGCAGGTCGATGCGGAGGCGGGCGCGCTCGCCCTGCGCGTGCGCCTGCTCAAGCGGCGCGGCCCGCCGCTGGACGCGCCCCTGCGCCTGCCCGCGCAGCACGGCCGCCTGCGCGCGCTGCTGGCCGCCAGCGCGCCCGCCCTGCGGCCGGGCGCCGTGGTGCTGCCCTTCGCGGCGCGCGCCGATTCGGTTTCAGCAGGAGGAGACGATGCACTGGATCGCCTTGCAGTGGCCGCCTGAAGACTGCGCAGCAGCGGAGCATGAGGGCACCATCCGGCCGTCGCCGGGCCGCCCCAAGGCGGCCGGGGCCCCCTCGGGGGGCAGCGGACCACGCGAAGCGGGGGAGCGTGGGGGTCTGATCCGGCCGTCGCCGGGCCGCCCCAAGGCGGCCGGGGCCCCCTCGGGGGGCAGCGGACCACGCGAAGCGGGGGAGCGTGGGGACGAACATCTCGCCTGGTGGGCGCTGCGCTTCACCCCGCGCGTGGCCTGGGTGGACGAGGCGCTGCTGCTGGAGGTCTCGCCCACCCTGCGCCTGTGGGGCGGGGTGAGCACGCTGCGGGCACGGATCATTGAAGAAAATCCGGCCCCAGCCCGCATGGACATTGCGCAATCAGCTATTGGAATCATAGCGATCGCACGCCTGCGGCTGCGCCGCGAAGGGCTGGCCGTGCCCGCCGGCGGCGTGGCGGCGCTGCCCCTGCGCACGCTCGGCGCCGCGCGCGCGCACCTGCCGCTGCTGGCGCGCCTGGGCTGCCGCACCTGGGGCGACGCGCACGCGCTGCCGCGCGGGCCGATGGCGCGGCGCTTCGGCCCTGGCCTGCGCGCCGCGCTCGACGTGGCCTGGGGACTGGCGCCCGAGTGCTACCCGTGGCTCACCCTGCCCGAGCGGTTCGACCAGGCGCTGGAGCTGCCCGCGCACGTGGACGACGCCCCGGCGCTGCTGTGGGCGGCCAGCCGCCTGCTGACCGCGCTGCAGCACTGGCTGGCCGCGCGCCAGCAGGGCGTGCTGGCCTTCGAGCTGGCGTGGACGCTGGACGCGCGGCGCCTGGACGGCCGCCCCCAGGCGGCGGGCGGACCACGCGAGGCAACGGAGCGTGGGGGCGGCATCATCATTCGCACTGCCCAGCCGGCCCAGGCGCCCGCCCACCTGCGCCGCCTGCTGGCCGAACGGCTGGCGCACACGCGCCTGCCCGCGCCCGCCGTGGGCCTGCGCCTGCGCGCGCTGCAGACCGCGCCGTGGCGGCCCGGCAGTGCCAGCCTGCTGCCTGGCGAGCAGCGGCGCGGCGAGCCGCTGCACGTCTTCATCGAACGCGCCAGCGCCCGCCTCGGGCCGGCCAGCGTGCGCCGCGCCGTGCCGCGCGCCGACCACCGGCCCGAGTGCATGCAGACCTGGCGCCCCGCCGAGCCGGCGCAGGCTGGTAGGGACTCGATCCTTCCTGATGCCATGGCCCCCACCTGGCTGCTGCGCGAGCCGCTGCCCCTGGCCGTGCAGGACGGCCAGCCCTGCCACCGCGGCACCGCGCTGCGCCTGCTGACCTCGCCGCGCCGCGTCGAGGCCGGCTGGTGGAGCGGTGCCGTCCCGGAGGAGGGGGCTTGCGCCGCGCGCGATTACTTCGTGGCCCAGGGCGGGGCGGCCGAGCTGCTGTGGGTGTACCGTGAGCGCCCCACCTCGCGTCGGCCCGATGCCGCGCCACGCTGGTTTTTGCAGGGCCTGTATGCCTGAGAGCGTGTTGGCGATCCCGGCGCGGGCGGGCGGGCGCGGGCTTGGGCGGTCTGCGGCGTTGCAACCCTTGCCAGTGGCACAAGCCACTGGCTGCGGCTCGCGCCTTGCAGCCCATCCCAATCCGCATCCCGCGCACCTCACGCCGGGATCGCCAACACGCTCCGAGGCCGCCTCGGTCCACGCCCTGCCGCCGCGCCCGCCAGCGCCGCCGGCCTACGCCGAGCTGCACTGCCTCACGCACTTCAGCTTCCAGCGCGGCGCCTCCAGTCCCGAGGACCTGGTGCGCCGCGCCTGGGTGCTGGGCTACGAGGCGCTGGCCATCACCGACGAATGCTCGGTGGCCGGCGCGGTGCGGGCCTGGAAGGCGCTGGGCGACTGCCGGCACGACCCGCCCACGCCGCGCGCGCGGCCGTTGCGCCTGCTGTTCGGAGGCGAGTTCCGCTTCGGCGGGCAGGGCACGCTGGTCGCCCTGGCGCGCGACCTGGGCGGCTGGGGCCACCTGTGCCAGCTCATCACCCAAGCCCGCCGCGCCGCGCCCAAGGGCGCCTACCGCCTCGACTCGCCCATCGATGCCCTGCGCGCGCTGGCCGGCTGCGAGCTGCTGTGGGCGCCAGGGCGTGACAGCCAGGATGCTTCCGATTTGATAGCTGATTGCGTAGAGCTGGCGAGGGTCAGCGGCCTCATTGGCTTGAAAATCAACCTGCTGCTGGAGCTGCACGGCGCGGCCGACGACGACCTCTGGCTGGCGTGGATGCGGCAGGCTGCCGCCGCCGCCGGTTGCCCGCTGGTGGCGGCCGGCGACGTGCGCATGCACGTGCGCGCCGCCAAGCGCCTGCACGACGTGATGACCGCCATCCGCGTGGGCCGGCCCGTGCACGAATGCGGCTTCGCGCTGCAAGCCAACGCCGAGCGCCACCTGCGCCCGCGCCACCGGCTGGCGCGCAGCCACCCGCCCGACCTGCTCGATGCCACCCTCGCCGTGGCCGCGCGCTGCACCTTCGTGCTGGACGAAGTGCGCTACCACTACCCGCAGGAGGCCGTGCTGCCCGGCCTCACGCCCACCCAGACCCTGGCGCGGCTCACCCGCGACGGCGCGGCCTGGCGCTACCCGGAGGGCGTGCCGCCGCACATCCAGGGCTTCATCGACAAGGAGCTGGCGCTGATCGACGACTGCCGCTACGAGATGTTCTTCCTCACCGTGCACGACATCGTGCGCTTCGCCCGCGACCAGGGCATCCTGTGCCAGGGCCGGGGCTCGGCCGCCAACTCGGTGGTGTGCTATTGCCTGGGGATCACCGAGGCCGACCCGCGCCATTCCAGCCCGCTGCTGGAGCGCTTCATCAGCCGCGAGCGCCAGAACGAGCCGCCCGACATCGACGTCGACTTCGAGCACGAGCGGCGCGAGGAGGTCATCCAGTACATCTACCGCAAGTACGGCCGCGAGCGCGCCGCGCTCGCCGCCACGGTGATCTGCTACCGCACCCGCAGCGCCCTGCGCGACACGGGCCGCGCGCTGGGCGTGGATGAGCGCCTGATCGACGCCTTCGCCAAGGACCACCAGTGGTTCGACGAAGGGCTGGACAGCGCGCGCCTGGCCCAGCGCCTGGACGCGCTGGCGCGCCAGGCCGGCGTCGCCATCGGCGCGCCGCAGGCCCGGCTGTGGCTGGAGATGGCCGGCCAACTGCGCGGCGCGCCGCGCCACCTGAGCCAGCACGTGGGCGGCTTCGTGCTCACCGACACCGCGCTCACGCGCCTGGTGCCGGTCGAGCCCGCCGCCATGGAAGGCCGCCAGGTCATCCAGTGGGACAAGGACGACCTGGAGGCGATGGGCATGCTCAAGGTGGACGTGCTGGCCCTGGGCATGCTCACCGCCCTCCGCCGCTGCGTCGATCTGGTGGCCCAGCGGCGCGGCCGGCCCTTCGCGCGCGGCGACATCACCGGCGACGACGCGGCCACCTACCGCATGATCCAGTGCGCCGACACCGTCGGCACCTTCCAGATCGAGAGCCGCGCGCAAATGTCGATGCTGCCGCGCCTGAAGCCCGCCGAGTTCTACGACCTGGTGGTGCAGGTCGCCATCGTGCGGCCCGGCCCCATCAGCGGCGGCATGGTGCATCCGTACCTCAAGGCGCGCGAGCTCTGGCGGCGGGACGGAACCTATGAATGCGAGCGCTCGGCGCTGGAGCCGCCGGACATCAAGTCACCCGCGCTGGCCAAGGCGCTGGCGCGCACGCTGGGCGTACCCATCTTCCAGGAGCAGGTGATGGAGATCGCCATCATCGCCGCCGGTTTCACGCCCGGGCAGGCCGATGCGCTGCGCCGCTCCATGGCCGCGTGGAAGCGCCACGGCGGCGTGCACCGGTTCGAAGCCTTGCTGAAGGGCGGCATGCGCACGCGCGGCTACGACGCAGCCTTCGCCGACCGCATCTTCAACCAGATCCTGGGCTTCGGCGAATACGGCTTTCCCGAAAGCCACGCCTACAGCTTCGCCCTGATCGCCTACGAGAGCAGCTGGCTCAAGTGCCACGAGCCCGAGGCCTACCTGGCCGCCATGCTCAACGCGCAGCCCATGGGCTTCTACGGGCCGGCGCAGCTCATCCAGGACGCGCAGCGCCACGGCGTGCGCGTGCTGCCGCCCGACGCCGCCGCCAGCGACTGGGACTGCACGCTGGAGGGCATGCCGGGGCCTGTTTTTGAATCAAATCAGCCTCTGGCCAGCATGGATATTGCGCCTGAAGCTATCAAAACAGTAGTTGACGACACTCGCCCCGCCGTCCGCCTGGGCCTGCGCCTGGTCAAGGGGCTGGGCCGGGATGCCGCCGAGCGCGTCATGCAGGCGCGCGCGCAGGCGCCGCTGGCCAGCGTGGACGACCTGGCTCGCCGCGCCGGCCTGGACACGCGCGATCTGAACCGGCTGGCCGCCGCCGACGCCCTCGCCAGCCTGGCCGGCCACCGCCGCCAGCAAGCGTGGCGTGCCGTGAGCCCCCACGCCTCTCCGCTGGCGCGTGGTCCGCTGTCCCCCGGGGGCGGCCCGGCGGCGGCCGATCTGCTGCAGGACGCGCCCATCCACGAAGCCCCGCTCACGCTGCCCGCCGCGCCCGAGGGCGAGGAGATCGTGCACGACTACGCCGCCCTCGGCCTGACCCTGCGGCGCCACCCGCTGGCCCTGCTGCGCGCGCGGCTGGCGCGGCGCGGCGTGCAGAGCAGCGCCGAGCTGGCCGCGCTGCCCCACGGCCGCGCCGCCATCGCCTGCGGCCTGGTCACCGGCCGCCAGCAGCCCGGCACCGCCAAGGGCACCATCTTCGTCACGCTGGAGGACGAGACCGGCCCCGTCAACGTCATCGTCTGGAAAAGCGTGCGCATGGACGAGGCCCAGCGCAACGCGCTGCTGCGCTCCGAGCTGCTGGCCGTGGAAGGCGAATGGCAGCGCGCCGAGGACGGCGGCGGCCACGTGCGCCACCTGATCGCCCGGCGCCTGCACGACCTGACGCCGCTGCTGGGCCGGCTGGCCGGCAGCATCACCAGCCGCGACTTTCACTGATGCGCGCGCGGCCGGCGGATACTGCCCCCTCGCCACCGGCGTTGTTCCCCATGAGCGAGCTGCCCCTTCCCGCCGCGCCCCGGCGCCTGTTCACAGCGCTGTTCCCCGACGCCGCCGCCTGCGCCGCCGTCGATGCCGCGCGCCGGCGCTGGGCCGGCCTGCCGCCGGGCCGCCCCAAGGCAGGCCAGCTCCCTCGGGGGGCAGCGGACCACGCGCAGCGGGGGAGCGTGGGGGCCAATGGCCTGCCGAGCCGGCTGCACCCGGTGCCCGAGCGCATGCACCTCACGCTGCAGTTCTTCGGCCAGGTGGACGCGCCGCACGCCCAGGCGTGGCAGGCGTTGCTGAGCGGACTGCGCTTCGAACCCTTCGAGATCGAGCTGGATCGCGCCGAGCTGTGGCACGCCCCCAGCGGCGTGATCGCCGTGCTGCGCCCCGCGTCCAACCCGGCGCTGGACGCGTTGCACCACGTCACCGCCCAGCTCGCGCGCCAGGCCGGCCTGCCCGCGGCCACGCAGGGTTTCAGGCCGCACCTCACCACCCTGCGCCGCGCCAAGGCCACCGAACTGGCGCCCCTGCGCCAGCCCATCGGCTGGACCGTGCGCGCCATCGACCTGATCTGGTCCGACCTGCACGCCCAGCCGCCGCGCTACCACCGGCTGGGGCGCTTTCCAGCGCCGTGAGCCGCCGCCCTGAAAGCGCGAAAGCGCTAAAATCTGGTTGATTCAACCAACTTGTCTGGAAACCGCCATGGAAACCGCCGTCGGCCTGTTCGAGGCCAAGACCCACCTCAGCGAATACGTCGCCCGCGCCGAGCGCGGCGAGGAAGTGATCATCACGCGCCACAACAAGCCGGTGGCCAAGATCGTGCCGCTCTCGGCCCGGCCGGCGGCGCCCGCGGGCAATACCCCGCCGTTCATCCAGCGCACTTTCAACATGGGCATGCCGCTGGTGGATTTGACCAAGGCCAATCAACTGGCCGCCGAACTGGAAGACGAAGAGCTGATTGCCAAGATGCGCCGCATCGAGGACGAATACCTGAAGCGGCATGCGGGTTCCTGACACCAACCTCCTGCTGTACGCCATCAACCCCGACAGCCCCTGTCGGGACGCGGCGCAGCAGTGCCTGAACGAGGCCGCGCAATCCTCCGAGGGCATGGGCCTGACGTGGATCGGCCTGCTGGCGTTCTTGAGGCTGACCACGCGCCCGCCGGTGCTGCGCGAGCCCCTCGCGGTGCAGGCGGCGCTGGACGTGGTGCACGACTGGCTGGCGCATCCGAGCGTGAGCATCCTGCAGCCGGGCGCGCGGCACATGGACATCATGTCGCGCCTGCTGCTGTCCGCCGGCACGGCAGGCAACCTGACCAGCGACGCACACCTGGCCGCCATCGCCATCGAGCACAACGCCGAAGTGCTCACCTTCGACCGCGACTTCGCCCGCTTCACCGGTCTGCGCTATCAATTGTTGAGCTGACCACGTAGATTCCACGCCGGCCCACGGCCAAAAAGCTTATGAAAACCCCGCAAACCCCCGTCATGTCGGTCGCCGACATCCGCAAGACCTTCCTCGATTTCTTCCAGGCCAAGGGGCACACCGTGGTGGCCTCCAGCCCGCTGGTGCCGGGCAACGACCCGACGCTGATGTTCACCAACTCGGGCATGGTGCAGTTCAAGGACGTGTTCCTGGGCTCCGACAAGCGCCCCTACGTGCGCGCCACAAGCGTGCAGGCCTGCCTGCGCGCCGGCGGCAAGCACAACGACCTGGAGAACGTGGGCTACACCGCGCGCCACCACACCTTCTTCGAGATGCTGGGCAACTGGTCGTTCGGCGACTACTTCAAGCGCGAGTCGATCACCTGGGGCTGGGAACTGCTCACGCAGGTCTACCAGCTGCCGGCCGACAAGCTGCTGGCCACCGTCTACATCGACGACGACGAGGCCTACGACATCTGGACGAAGGAGATCGGCCTGCCGCCCGAGCGCGTCATCCGCATCGGCGACAACAAGGGCGGCAAGTACAAGAGCGACAACTTCTGGATGATGGCCGACACCGGCCCCTGCGGCCCGTGCAGCGAAATCTTCTACGACCACGGCCCGCACATCCCCGGCGGCCCCCCGGGCAGCCCGGACGAGGACGGCGACCGCTTCATCGAGATCTGGAACCACGTGTTCATGCAGTTCGACATGCAACCCGACGGCAGCGTGGTGAAGTTGCCCGCGCCCTGCGTGGACACCGGCATGGGCCTGGAGCGCCTGGCCGCCATCCTGCAGCACGTGCACAGCAACTACGAGATCGACATCTTCGACGCGCTCATCGCGGCCGCCGCGCGCGCCACGCACACCGCCGACCTGGCCAACCCCTCGCTCAAGGTCATCGCCGACCACATCCGCGCCACAGCGTTCCTGGTCAGCGACGGCGTGATCCCGTCCAACGAAGGCCGCGGCTACGTGCAGCGCCGCATCATCCGCCGCGCCATCCGCCACGGCTACAAGCTGGGCCAGAAGATGCCGTTCTTCCATCAACTGGTGCACACGCTGGTGGCGCAAATGGGCGACGCCTACCCCAAGCTGCGCGAACAAGAGGCGCACATCACCAGCGTGCTGAAAGCCGAGGAAGAGCGCTTCTTCGAGACGCTGGCCAATGGCATGGAAATATTGGAAGAAGCGGTGTATGGATTGGAGTGGAATCGAAAGGACGGTGCCAAGATCGACAAATTATCTGGTGCAGTGGCTTTCAAATTGCACGACACGTATGGCTTTCCTCTCGACCTAACAGCTGATGTTTGTCGAGAGTGGGAAGTTGAAATCGACGAGGCCGGCTTCAACGCCGCCATGGAACACCAGAAGGCCACCGCCCGCGCCGCCGGAAAGTTCAAGATGGACAAGGCGCTGGCCTATGACGGCGCGGCCAACCAGTTCACTGGCTACGAGCAGCTCGCGGAGACTACAAAAGTCATAGCGATCTATGTAGAAGGTGCGCTGGCTGGCGAGCTGAAAGCCGGCCAAAGCGGCGTGGTGGTGCTGGGCGTGACGCCTTTCTACGCCGAAAGCGGCGGCCAGGTGGGCGATGCCGGCACCCTCGGCGCCGAGGGCGTGCTGTTCAACGTCGAGGACACGCAGAAAATCAAGGCCGACGTGTTCGGCCACCACGGCGCGCTGGCGCAAGGCACGCTGAAGGTGGGCGACACCGTGCGCGCGGCGGTCGACGGCGCGCGCCGCGCCGCCACCATGCGCAACCACAGCGCCACGCACCTGATGCACAAGGCGCTGCGCGAGGTGCTGGGCGGCCACGTGCAGCAAAAAGGCTCGCTGGTCGATGCCGACAAGACGCGCTTCGACTTCGCGCACCACGCGCCCGTCACGGCGGCGCAGATCGCCGAGATCGAGCGCCTGGTCAACGCCGAGGTGCTGGCCAACACGCCCACCCAGGCGCGCGTGATGGGCATGGAAGACGCGCAGAAGACCGGCGCCATGATGCTGTTCGGCGAGAAGTACGGCGAGAGCGTGCGCGTGCTCGACATCGGCAGCAGCCGCGAGCTGTGCGGCGGCACCCACGTGCAGCGCACGGGCGACATCGGTCTGTTCAAGATCGTGGGCGAGGGCGGCGTGGCCGCCGGCGTGCGCCGCGTCGAGGCCATCACGGGTGCCAATGCGCTGCGCTACCTGCAGGACCTGGAAGGCACCGTGCACGGCGTGGCCGCCACCCTGAAGAGCCCCGCCGCCGAGCTGCAGCCGCGCCTGGCGCAGGTGCTCGACCAGGTGCGCGCGCTGGAGAAGGAGATCGGCGCGCTCAAGGGCCGGCTGGCCTCGTCGCAGGGCGACGAGCTGATGAGCCAGGCCGTGGATGTGAAAGGCATCAAGGTGCTGGCCGCCCGGCTCGACGGCGCCGACGCCAAGACCCTGCGCGACACCCTGGACAAGCTCAAGGACAAGCTCAAGAGCGCCGCCATCGTGCTCGCCACGGTCGATGGCGACAAGGTGCAGATCGCCGCCGGCGTGACCAAGGACCACACGGCCAAGATCAAGGCCGTCGAGCTGGTCAACTTCGTCGCCCAGCAGGTGGGCGGCAAGGGCGGCGGCAAGCCCGACATGGCCATGGCCGGCGGCACGGATGCCAGCGGCCTGCCCAAGGCGCTGGCGGGCGTGCAAGCCTGGGTGGCCGAGCGCGTGGAATGAGCCACCCCCGTGTCTGCACTCGCTGCGCGATGTTTCGCCTCCCCCCTTGAAGGGGGCGCACCCACTGGCATGGCTTGCTCCGCAGCCATTCGAGCCATTGGTGTTTCATGCGTTGCGGGTGGCGTGGGATGTTACGGATAATGGGATTGCTCCTATAAAAATAGCTGCTGGCGCATATTCCGAGCCGGCTGGAGACTGATATGACCCTGAATTCATCCGACGTGCCCGGCCCCGTGCTGGTGATGGGCGCCGGCGCCGTGGGCTGCTACATCGGCGGCTGCCTGGCGGCCGCTGGCGTGCCGGTGACCTTCGTCGGGCGTCCGCGCGTGCTGCAGGCGCTGGCCGGGCACGGCCTGACCCTCACCGACCTCGACGGCGCGCGGCGCGTGGTGCCGGCGGCCCAGCTGTCGTTGTCCGAGGCCGTGCCCGCCGGCATGCGGCCGGCGCTGGTGCTGCTGTGCGTCAAGGGCGGGGCCACCGGCGACGCGGCGCGGCAACTGGCCGCCGCGCTGCCCGCCGGCATGGTGGTGCTGTCGCTGCAGAACGGCGTGGGCAACGCCGACACGGCCGGCCAGGCCGCGCCGGCCTTGCGCGCGCTGCCGGGCATGGTGCCCTACAACGTGGCCGAGCTGAGCCCCGGCGCCTGGCACCGCGGCACCGACGGCGAGCTGGCCGCGCCGCAGGACGCCGCGCTGGCGCCCTGGGTGCCGGTGTTCGCCAAGGCCGGCGTGCCGCTGGCGCTGGTGCCCGACATCAAGGCCGTGCAGTGGGGCAAGCTGCTCATCAACCTCAACAACCCGGTCAACGCGCTGTCGCGCCTGCCGCTGCAGGGCGAGTTCATGCACGCCGGCTGGCGCCGCTGCTTCGCCGGGCTGATGGAGGAGGGCCTGGAGGTGCTGGAGGCCGCCGGCATCCAGCCCGCGCAGTTCGGCGCCCTGCCGCAGCGCCGCCTGATGGCGCTGCTGCGCCTGCCCGACGAGCAGTTCGCCACCGTCGGCGCGCCCCTGCTGCGCATCGACCCCCAGGCACGCTCCAGCATGGCGGACGACCTGGCGCTGGGCCGCCGCACCGAGGTGGACATGCTCTGCGGCGAGGTGGTGCGCCTGGCCCGGCGCCACGGCGTGCAGGCGCCGCGCAACGCCAGGATGGTCGAGCTGCTGGACGGCGGCTGGCCCGCGCCGCCACCGGTGCTGACGGCCGACGAAGTGCTCGGCGCGCTGGGGTTGTAGGCTCGGCTGGCGACGGCCGCCGTCACCGGCCGTCGCGGACGTGGGTGGCATCCTGCCGCAGCACGCCCTTGTCGAACATCGGCGCCAGGACCACGTCGCGCACCCAGCGCTCGGGCGCCAGGTCGGGCCGGTGCTGCCGGTGCAGCAGGCGCAACAGGGGCGCGCCAGCCAGCCAGGCGTCGAATTCGGCGCGCGGCAACTGCCCGAAATCCATCATCTGGTACTTGATCAGCACCTTGGCCGCGTACAGCGCGTGCTGCGCCGGGTGGGCCTGGAAGTGGCGGATGCGCTCGCGCGCCTGCGCCAGCGCGGCCTCCAGCGCACCGCCGGCGCGGACGATGGCCGGGCCGTGGCCGGGGATCACCCAGTCGGGCCGCAGCGCCTCGACGGCCTGCAGCGTGCGCTCGAACGCGTCGAAGCCGCCCGAGCCGTCGATGTGCGGAAAGATCACGCCCACGCCGTGTTCCCACAGGGCGTCGCCGGCGACCAGGATGCGCCGCGCGGGCTCGAACAGCAGCACCGCCAGCGCGTCGTGCCCCGGCGCGGCGTGCACCTGCCAGTCGCGCGCGCCCAGGCGCACCGTCTCGCCCGGCCGCAGCGCGTGCCCGGCGGCAAAGCGCTCGCAGCGCTGCCCGGACGCGCCGAAGGTCAGCGCCGCCTCGTCCCAATCGCGCACGTGCGGCAGCGAGGGCTCGGGCACCCAGGTGGCCGTCTCGGGCCAGGCGGCCTGCAGGGCCTGGGTGCCGCCGCAGTGGTCGCTGTGCAGATGGGTGTGGGCGATGCGCGCCAGCGGCTGGCCGCCCAGGGCCTCGCGCACCAGGGCCACGGTCCGCGCGGCGTGCTTGGCGTGGCCGGTGTCGATGAGCGCCGGCGCCTCGCCCAGGCACAGCACGTTGGTGGACGAGAGCCAGCCGCGGTCGAACACTCGCAGGTCGGCCGGCAGCGGGTGCGCGGGTTCACCCATGGCCGCTGACCGATGTGTCGCCGCTGGGCGAGGGCTGAAGTCCCGCGTCGTCCGGGGCGGGCCAGCGCCCCTCGGCCGCCGCCAGGCGGCGCGTGGACTCGAAATGGCGCGCCTGCCCGGTCACCGGGTCGGTGAAGGCGATGCCGCGCGCCAGCAGTTGCAGCGGCCGCCGCCAGTCGTCGGTGCCGGCGGCGTGGCGCACCTCGGGGTAGAAGGCGTCGCCCAGGATCGGCAGGCCCAGCGCCGCCATGTGCAGGCGAAGCTGGTGGCGCTGGCCGGTGACGGGGTGCAGGCGGTACAGCGCGTGCTCGCCGTGCACGGCGAGCCGCTTCAGGTCGGTCAGGCTGTTGGGCGCGCCCGGCACCTCGCGGCTGACGAAGAAGCGGTCGGGGTCGGGCTCCAGACGGCTGGCGTGGCGGCGTGGAAAGTCCAGCGCCGGCCGGTGCGCCGCCACGGCCTCGTAGACCTTGCGCACGGCGCGGTCGCGGAACAGCGCCTGGTAGGCGCCGCGCGTGCGCGGCTGCACGGCGAAGACGACCAGCCCGGCGGTGTCGCGGTCGATGCGGTGCACGGGGCTGAGCGCGTCCAACCCCAGCCGGCGCCGCAGCCGCGCCAGCAGGCTCTGCCGCGCGAAGCGGCCGGCGGGCGTGACGGGCATGAAGTGCGGCTTGTCGGCCACCACCAGCCACTCGTCCTGGTGGACCACGTGCTCGTCTTGCGGCAGCGCGGGTTCGTCGGCGTGCCAGCGGTAGTAGTGCAGGTGCTGGCCGGCCGGGCAGGGCGCGTGCGGCGCCAGGGGCCGGGCGTCATCGCCGAACACCTCGCCGGCCTGCAGGCGGGCCTGCCAGCCGGCGCGGCCGAGCACCGGCAGGCGCTCGGCCAGGAAGTCCAGCACCGTCGGCCACGGGCCGGCCGGGACGGCGACCGCGCTGGCGCCGATGCCGTCGCGCAAGGGCAGGGCGATGGCGCGTGGCGGCCGGGCCATGGGGATCAGACGCGCCGGAAGACCAGGTCCCACACGCCATGGCCCAGGCGCAGGCCGCGCAGCTCGAACTTGGTGAGCGGGCGGTAGGCCGGGCGCGGGGCGTAGCCGCCGGTGGTGTTGGCCAGCAGGGGCTCGGCGCCCAGCACGGCCAGCATCTGCTCGGCGTAGGGCTGCCAGTCGGTGGCGCAGTGCAGATAGCCGCCGGGCTTGAGGCGTTCGGCCAGCTCGCGCACGAAAGGGGGCTGGATCAGCCGGCGCTTGTGGTGGCGCTTCTTGTGCCAGGGATCGGGGAAGAAGACGTGCACGCCGTCCAGGGAGGCGGGGGCGATCATGTGGCGCAGCACCTCGACCGCGTCGTGCTGCACGAGGCGGATGTTGCGCAGCTCCAGCGCGCCGGCCAGCTTGAGCAGCGCGCCCACGCCGGGCTCGTGCACCTCGCAGCCGATGAACAGCGTGTCGGGCATCAGCCCCGCGATGTGCGCCGTGGCCTGGCCCATGCCGAAGCCGATCTCCAGCACGGTTTTTGAATAATTTTGGCCTCTGACCCACGCCGAATCTGCGCAGGCAGCTACCAAATCAGGAGTATCCGGGTCGAAGGGCAGCAGATGGGCGGGGCCCAGGTCGGCCAGCGCGCGGGCCTGCCCGGCGGTCATGCGGCCGGCGCGGGTGACGAAGCTGCGGATAGCGCGCGGGTGTGCCACGCCGGCGGGGGTGGCCGGCGGCGGGTCGGCGGCGGTCATGGCTGGGCGTCGTCGGGGGCGGCGGCCTTGGCGGCGTCGGCGGCCGCTTCGTCGGCGGCGTAGGCGGCGCCGACCTCGTGCCTGCGCAGCGACATGGCGCCCTTGCGCTCGCCCGGCTCGCGCGGCGCGGTGTCCGTCAGCGGCGCCGTGGCGAAGCGCGAGTGGGGGCGCAGCACCGCCACCAGCTGCGCGTAGATGCGTGGGTTGGCGGCCAGGCACTCGGCCTGCTCCAGGTGGCCGGCCTCGCCGGTGAAGTTGCCGATCAGCCCGCCGGCCTCGGTCACCAGCAGCGAGCCGGCGGCCACGTCCCAGGGCTTGAGGCCGGTCTCGAAGAAGCCGTCGGTGAAGCCGGCGGCGACGTAGGCCAGGTCCAGCGCGGCGGCGCCGGGGCGGCGCAGGCCGGCGGTGCGCTGCATCACGTCGCCCATCATCTTCAGGTAGGTGGGGAAGTCGTCGCCCTTGCGGAACGGGAAGCCGGTGGAGACCAGGCATTCGGGCAGGTGCGTGCGCTTGCTGACGCGGATGCGCCGCTCGTTCATGTAGGCGCCGCGCCCGCGCGTGGCGGTGAACAGGTCGTTGCGCGAGGGGTCGTAGATGACGGCCTGCTCGATGCGGCCCTTGACGCTGAGCGCGATGCTCACGCAATAGACCGGAAAGCCGTGGATGAAGTTGGTGGTGCCGTCCAGCGGGTCGATGATCCAGACGTGGTCGGAGCGGGGGTCGCCGTGCGCGCGGCCCGATTCCTCGGCGTGGATGCCGTGCCGCGGGTAGGCGGTCAGCAGGGTGTCGATGATGGCCGCTTCGCTGGCGTGGTCGACCTCGGTGACGAAGTCGTTGACCTGCTTCTGCGAGATGCGCACGGCCTCGACGTCGAGCGCGGCGCGGTTGATGATGGCGCCAGCGGCGCGTGCGGCCCGGATGGCCACGTTGAGCATGGGGTGCAGGGTGGACGACATGGATTGTGCGAAGAACGCGGTGTCAGGGCGCGCCCGATGGCGGCGTGGACCGTATTGTCTCCTATGCGTGTGCCCGGCCGTGGTGGGTGGTTTTTTGGCCGGGCTGCCACCGGGTTCGGTCCTTGTCAGGCTATTGCCCCGTGACCACGGGCGGCCCCACTCGCGCCGCCCGCCGCTGGGGAAGGCCGGCCCTCAGGCCTGCAGCAGGATGCGCAGCATGCGGCGCAGCGGTTCGGCCGCGCCCCAGAGCAACTGGTCGCCGATCGTGAAGGCGCCGACGTATTCCGGCCCCATGGCCAGCTTGCGGATGCGGCCCACGGGGATGGCCATGGTGCCGGTCACGGCCACGGGGGTCAGGTCGCGCACCGTCGCGTCCCTGGTGTTGGGCACCACCTTGACCCATTCGTTGTCGGCGGCGATCAGGGCCTCGATGTCGGCCACGGGCACGTCCTTCTTCAGCTTGAAGGTGAGCGCCTGGCTGTGGCAGCGCATCGCGCCCACGCGCACGCAGAAGCCATCGACCGGCACGGCGGGGGTGCCGAAACCCTCGCCCAGGCCCATGATCTTGTTGGTCTCGGCCATGCCTTTCCATTCCTCGCGCGAGGTGCCGTCGCCCAGGTCCTTGTCGATCCAGGGGATGAGCGAGCCGCCCAGCGGCACGCCGAAGTGGGCCACCTCGTCGCCGCCCAGCGCGCGCTGGCGGGCGATCACCCTGCGGTCGATCTCCAGGATCGCGCTCCGGGGATCGGCCAGCAGCTCGCGCACCTCGGCATGCAGCGTGCCGTACTGCGTCAGCAACTCGCGCATGTGCTGCGCGCCGCCGCCGCTGGCGGCCTGGTAAGTCTGGGTGCTCATCCATTCCACCAAGCCGGCCTTGTACAGCGCGCCCACGCCCATCAGCATGCAACTGACGGTGCAGTTGCCGCCGATCCAGTTGTTGCCGCCCTGGGCCAGGGCGTTCTGGATCACGGGCATGTTCACCGGGTCCAGCACGATGACCGCGTCGTCCTGCATGCGCAGGGCGGAGGCGGCGTCGATCCAGTGGCCCTTCCAGCCGGCGGCGCGCAGCTTGGGAAACACCTCGTGGGTGTAGTCGCCGCCCTGGCAGGTGAGGATGATGTCGCACTGGCGCAGCGCGTCGATGTCGTGCGCGTCCTTGAGCGTGGTCTCGTTCCGGGCCATCGCCGGCGCCGCGCCGCCGGCGTTGCTGGTGGAGAAGAAGAGGGGCTCGATCAGGTCGAAGTCGTTTTCAGCCTGCATGCGGTCCATGAGGACCGAGCCGACCATGCCGCGCCAGCCGACGAGGCCTACCGTGTTGCCGATGTTCATTTTCTTTCGCGCCTTTCAAACAAATGGAATTGTCTGACCTGCCGGGCTCGTCTGGCTCCGGAAGGCGCGCACGACGAACCCGAGCTGGATCAGCCCTTTTGGGTGGTCGTGGTAATGAGGGGGGCGATGAACGCGCCCGCACCCGGCGCGGGGGCCGACGTGGAGGGATCGAAGCGATCTGGCGTGTTCATGGTGCGCACGATTGTAAGGCAGCACGGGCGTGCAAGCGGTGCGCCATGCCGTGTCCCTGCCCTCCGACTGGACAAGCGCGCCGTTTCCACGAGAAAAAGCACTCAGGCCAAGGAGGATATTGCGCCAGCCGCTATGAAAACAGGATGGAAGGCGCAGCCGCTCGCGCGTTCGATCTGGCGCAGGGCCGGGCCGATGGACCGCGCCGCGCCGCCGTAGTCCTTCCACACCGAGTTGCCCACGCGCAGCCGTTCGCCGATGTTGCCCAGGTGCCACTGCGCGGCGCTGGCGACGTCGCCCAGCTCATCCCACGCCAGCGGCACCGACACGCCCATGCCCGGCCGGGCGCGCGCCGACCAGGCGCACACGGTGGTGGCGCCGCGGCCGTTGCGCAGGTAGTCGGCGTAGATCTTTCCCACGCGGTTCCTGGGGCCGCTCACCGCCACGAAGCGCGCGGGAATCACGCGCGCCAAGTGCTCGCACAGCGCCTTGCTGAACGACTTGACCGCGTCCCAGCCGTGCAGCCGCTTGATCGGCACCACCACGTGCAGGCCCTTGCCGCCGCTGGTCTTGAGGAAGGGCACCAGCTCCAGCTCGGCCAGCAGGGTGCGCGCCAGCAGCGCGGCTTCCCGCACCTGCGGCCAGGCCACGCCCTCGCCGGGGTCGAGGTCGAGCACGAAGCGGTCGGGTCTTTCGATGCGGTCGGTGCGGGCGTTCCAGGTGTGCAGCTCCACGGTGTTCATCTGCGCGGCGCCCAGCAGGCCGGCCTCGTCGGCGATTTCCAGCAGGCCGGCGTGGCCGGGGTCCAGCGCCCGGTCCAGCACCCGCACGCCCGGGATCCGGCGGCCTTCGATGTGCTTCTGGAAGAACTGCTCGCCCGCGATGCCGTCCGGCGCGCGCAGCAGGGCCACGGGGCGCCCCGCCAGATGCGGCAGGACCAGCGGCGCGACGGTGGCGTAGTAGCGCGCCAGGTCGAGCTTGGTGCGGCCGGTGCCGGGGTCGATGACGCGTCCGGGGTGCGTGATGGACTGGTCGGCCAGGGCCTTGATTTCCATGGATTTCATAGCGGATACAGATTGCTGGACGCGGGCTTCAGCCAGATCTGGCGTTGAACCGGCATCGGCGCGCAGGTCGTCCGGGGTCTTGTCCTGGCGCAGGCCGCGAAACACCGCGTGGCGCAGGCGGCCCTCGCGCGTGGTGCCTGCGTACGTCACCTGCGCCACCAGCTCCGGCCGCACCCAGGCCACGGGCGCGGGCGCCTGGACCTGCGCCGCGTCGGCCAGCGCGCTGCGCGGCGTGGCCAGCGCGGACAGGCGCTTTTTCAGGCGGGCCAGCGTCGCGCCGTCGAAGCCGCTGCCCACGTTGCCGGCCCAGCGCAGCCGGCCCTGGGCGTCGGGCGTGGCCAGCACCAGCGCGCCGACGTCCGCCGTCGCCGCGCGCGCCCCCCGGCCGGCCGTGTAGCCGGCGACGATGAATTCGCCGCCCTGCCCGCACTTGAGCTTGATCCAGTCGCCCGAGCGCCCGCTGCGGTAGCCGGCGTCGGCGCGCTTGCCGATGATGCCCTCCAGGCCCAGCTGGCAGGCGCTGGCCAGTAGGCGGGTCGGGTCGGCCTCCAGCGGCTCGGACAGGCGCAGCAACGGTGAATCCACGCCCCGCAGCAGTTCGGCCAGGCGCGCGCGGCGCGCCCGCAGGGGCTGGCCGCGCCAGTCGTGGCTGTCCAGATGCAGCAGGTCGAACAGGTAGTAGAGGGGCGCGGTCGCCGCGCCGCCCTCGAACGCGGCCTGCAGCGCGCCGAAGTCGGGCAGGCCGTCCGGGCCCGGCATCACCACTTCGCCGTCCAGCCAGGCGCCTTGCACTGGCAGCGCGGCCAGCGCGCGCGCCAGCGCCGGCAGACGCCCGGTCCAGTCGAGCCCGTTGCGCGTGAACAGGTGCGCCCGGCCGCCCTCCAGGCGCGCCAGCAGGCGGTAGCCGTCCAGCTTCAGCTCCCAGATCCAGCCGTCGGCGGGCGAGGGCGGGGCGTCCGCCAGCGTGGCCAGTTGCGGTGCCAGGGTGTCGGGCAGCGGCGACGCCGCAGGCGCGGCGCGCGGGCCGGCGGGGCCGACCGAATCGGGCAGCGCCTCGGTCACCTCGAACTCGGACGCGGGCCGCGCGGCGGCGTCCTTTTCCTTGATCAGCAGCCAGTTCTTGCGGCCGCCGTCCTTCAGCCGCACCAGCGCCCAGCCGCCGTTTAGCTTCAGGCCGTGCAGGGTGAACTTGAAGTTGCCCGCCGACAGCCCCTGGTCGGTGTCGTGCCCCGGCGTGGGCGACCAGGTGCCGCGGTCCCAGATGATGACGCGCCCGCCGCCGTACTGGCCGGCCGGGATCTGGCCCTCGAAGTCGTTGTAGTCGATAGGGTGGTCTTCCACCTGCACCGCCAGGCGCTTGTCGCGCGGGTCCAGGCTGGGGCCCTTGGGCACGGCCCAGCTGCGCATGGCGCCCGCCACTTCCAGCCGCAGGTCGTAGTGCAGGCGGCTGGCCCAGTGCTTGTGGATGACGTAGCGAAAGCCCGCCTGCCCCACGGGGGCGCCGCCCACGGGCTCGGGCGTCCGGCTGAAGTCGCGCTTGGCGCGGTAGCGGGCCAGCGGGGCGTCGGCGGCGCGCTTTGCTTCTGGTTTGATAGCTGACCGTGCACGGCCGGCGGTCGTTGCGGCCTGTTCTGGCTTTGAACGGGAGGCCACGCGCACCTCAGGCGCGCTGGCGGCCGGGCCTGGCTTTGGCGGGCGCCTTGCCGCCGCCTTGCAGGCTGCGCTTGAGCAGCTCGGTCAGGTCGATCACCTCGGCGTCGGCGTCGGCGTGGGCGCTGGGGGCGTCGGCCTTCTCCACGCTCCGCACCTCGCCGGCGTCGGCCTTTTGCCGCACCAGGCGCATGATCTCGTCCTTGAACGAGTCGCGGAAGTCGTCCGCGTCCCAGGGCGAGGACATTTCCTCGATCAGCTGGCGCGCCATCTTCAGCTCGCCCTCCTTCAGGCCGGCCGCCTTGGCGCCGGCCGGCGGCAGCTTCAGCGCCTCGAACGACTTGATGTCGCCGCCCCAGCGCAGCAGGTTCAGGATCAGCGCCGGCCCGCTGGGCACCAGCACCGCCAGGTGCTGCCGGGTGTTGATGACCACGCGCGCCACGCCCACGCGGCCGGTCTCCAGCAGCGCCTCGCGCAGCAGCGCGTACACCTTCTCGCCCCGGTTGATCGGCGCCAGGTAGTACGGCCGCTCCAGGTAGACGAACGGGATCTCCGCGGCCGTGATGAAGCTCTCGATCTCGATCGTCTGCGTGGTCTTGGGAAACGCTGCCTTGATCTCGTCGGCGGTCAGCACCACGTAGTGGCCGTCCTCCACCTCCACGCCCTTCACGATGTCGGCCGCGGCGATCTCCTGGCCGGTCTTCTTGTTGACGCGCTTGTAGCCCACCGGCTCCATGCTGCGCCGGTCCAGCCAGTCGAAGTCCACGCCCGAAGCCTGCGTGGCCGTGTACAGCGCCACCGGGATGTGCACCAGCCCGAAGCTGATGGCGCCCTTCCACACCACGCGGGCGGGGGCGGCGGCTTCTTCTTGGTCAGGGGCTTCGGCCATGGGGTCTCCCGCGGGACGGAGGAGCCAGCTTACGCCACGCAAGCGGGCGCGCGGTGTAGGACGCTGCCCGCGGCGCGCCGGCGAAAAAAAGCGGCGCCGCCGCCGCTTTTCGTCAAGCGCGCCGGACTTTAGCCCAGCGCCTTCAGCACCGCCTCGCCCATTTCCCGCGTGCCCACCCGGGTGGTGCCCGGGCTGTGGATGTCGGGCGTGCGCAGCCCCTGCGCCAGCACCGCCTTGACGGCGGCCTCGATGCGGTCGGCGGCCTCGGGCTGGTTCAGCGAGAAGCGCAACATCATCGCCGCGCTCAGGATGGTGGCCAGCGGGTTGGCCACGCCTTGCCCGGCGATGTCGGGCGCGCTGCCGTGGCTGGGCTCGTACAGGCCCTGCTTCTTGTCGTTCAGGCTGGCCGAGGGCAGCATGCCGATGGAGCCGGTGAGCATGGAAGCCTCGTCCGACAGGATGTCGCCGAACATGTTGCCGGTGACCACCACGTCGAAGCGCTTGGGCGCCTTGACGAGCTGCATGGCGGCGTTGTCCACGTACATGTGGTCGAGCGCCACGTCGGGGTACTGCTGGCCGACCTCGGTGACCACGTCCTTCCAGAACTGGAAGGTTTCCAGCACGTTGGCCTTGTCCACGCTGGTGACCTTCTTGCCTCGCTTTTGCGCCGCCTGGAAGGCGACGTGGGCGATGCGCTCGATCTCGGGGCGGGTGTAGCGCATGGTGTCGAAGGCTTCCTCGGCGCCGGGGAAGTGCCCGTCCACCGCCGTGCGGCGCCCGCGCGGCTGGCCGAAGTAGATGTCGCCGGTCAGCTCGCGGATGATGAGGATGTCCAGGCCTGCCACCAGCTCGGGCTTGAGGCTGGAGGCGTGCGTGAGCTGCTCGTAGCAGATGGCGGGGCGGAAGTTGGCGAACAGGCCCAGGTGCTTGCGCAGGCCCAGGATGGCCTGCTCGGGGCGCAGCGGGCGGTCGAGCTTGTCGTACTTCCAGTCGCCGACGGCGCCGAAGAGGATGGCGTCGGCGGACTGCGCCAGCCTGAGCGTGGTCTCGGGCAGCGGGTGCCCCGAGGCTTCGTAGGCGGCGCCGCCGACGGGCGCTTCTTCCAGCTCGAATTTCAGGTCCAGGGCCTTCAGGACCTTGACGGCCTCGGCGGTGATCTCGGGACCGATGCCGTCGCCGGGCAGGACTGCGATGTTCATTTTTGCTTCTGAATTAATAGCTACCGGCGCAACAGGGGTGCCGGCTGGAGCCTGTTTTTGCTTGAAATGGCCTCACCCGTTCAGGGTGTGCGCCAGCCAGGGCTTCGCCGCCAGGCGCTCGGCCTCGAAGGCCTTGATCTTGTCCTGCTGGCGCAGCGTCAGCCCGATGTCGTCGAAGCCACCCTGCAGGCAATACTTGCGGAACGGCTGCACGTCGAAGGCGATCTCCTCGCCACCGGGCTGGACGATGGCCTGCCGCTCCAGATCGACGGTGAGCTGGTAGCCGGGAAAGGCCGCCACCTCGTCGAACAGCCGCGAGATCGTCGATTCGGGCAGCACGATGGGCAGCAGCCCGTTCTTGAAGCAGTTGTTGAAGAAGATGTCGGCGAAGCTGGGCGCCAGGATGGCGCGAAAGCCGTACTGGTCCAGCGCCCAGGGCGCATGCTCGCGGCTCGATCCGCAGCCGAAGTTCTTGCGCGTCAGCAGGATGGAGGCGCCGGCGTAGCGCGGCTGGTTCAGCACGAAGTCCGGGTTGGGCCTGCGGCTGGCCGGGTCCATGCCCGGCTCGCCGTGGTCGAGGTAGCGCCACTCGTCGAACAGGTTGGGACCGAAGCCGGAGCGGTGAATGGACTTCAGGAACTGCTTCGGGATGATCGCGTCGGTGTCGACGTTCTCGCGGTCCATCGGGGCGACGAGGCCCTGGTGCACGGTGAATTTCTGCATCGCGGTCTTCAGGTTACTTGGCGGCGCGCTCGATGGCGCCGCCGGCCCGCTGCACGTCCTGCCCCACGCCCTTGACGGTGTTGCAGCCGGCCAGCACGAAGGCCAGCGCGAGGGTGACGAGTGCGAAAGTCTTGCTCATGGTGATGCTCCTTCAGGCGAATTGGCGGATGTCCACGAAGTGGCCGTGCACGGCGGCGGCGGCGGCCATGGCGGGGCTGACCAGGTGGGTGCGGCCGCCGTTGCCCTGGCGGCCCTCGAAGTTGCGGTTGCTGGTGGAGGCGCAGCGCTCGCCGGGCTCCAGCCGGTCGGCGTTCATGGCCAGGCACATGCTGCAACCGGGCTCGCGCCATTCGAAGCCGGCGGCGGTGAAGATCTTGTCCAGGCCCTCGGCCTCGGCCTGCCGCTTCACCAGGCCGGAGCCGGGCACCACCAGCGCCAGCCTGACGCCCGGCGCCACCTTGCGGCCCAACCGCTTGACCACGGCGGCGGCCTCGCGCATGTCCTCGATGCGGCTGTTGGTGCAACTGCCGATGAAGACCTTGTCGATGGCGATGTCGTCCATCGCCTTGCCCGGCTGCAGGCCCATGTAAATCAGCGCGCGCTCGATGGCGCCGCGCTTGCTGGCGTCCTTCTCCTTGTCGGGGTCGGGCACGCGGCCGTCGATGCCCAGCACCATCTCGGGGCTGGTGCCCCAGGTGACCTGCGGCACGATCCGGGCGGCGTCCAGCTCGACCACGGTGTCGAAGCGCGCGCCCGCGTCGGAATGCAGCGTGCGCCAGTAGGCCGCGGCCTGGTCCCACTCGGGGCCGCCGACGAAGCGGCCGCTGGCCGCGTCGGTGCCGGGCGCCAGCAGGCGGCCCTTGACGTACTCGATGGTCTTGTCGTCCACCGCCACCAGCCCGGCGCGCGCGCCGGCCTCGATGGCCATGTTGCACACGGTCATGCGGCCTTCCATGCTGAGCGCGCGGATGGCGCTGCCGGCGAACTCGATGGTGTAGCCCGTGCCGCCAGCGGTGCCGATGCGGCCGATGATGGCCAGCACGATGTCCTTGGCCGTCACGCCGGGGGCGGCGCGGCCCTCCACCTTGATCAGCATGTTCCTGGCCTTCTTGGCCAGCAGGGTCTGCGTGGCCAGCACGTGCTCGACCTCGCTGGTGCCGATGCCATGCGCCAGCGCGCCGAAGGCGCCGTGCGTGCTGGTGTGGCTGTCGCCACAGACCACCGTCATGCCGGGCAGGGTGGCGCCGTTCTCGGGGCCGATCACGTGCACGATGCCCTGGCGCTTGTGCAGGAAGGGGAAGAACGCCGCCGCGCCGTTGGCCCGGATGTTGGCGTCCAGCGTGGTCACCTGCAGCTTGCTGATGGGGTCGTCGATGCCGTCGTAGCCGCGGTCCCAGCCGGTGGTGGGCGTGTTGTGGTCGGCGGTGGCGACGACCGAGCTGACGCGCCAGACCTTGCGGCCGGCTTGGCGCAGGCCCTCGAAGGCCTGCGGGCTGGTCACCTCGTGCACCAGGTGGCGGTCGATGTAGAGGATGGCGGTGCCGTCCTCCTCGGTGTGGACGACGTGCTCGTCCCAGATTTTGTCGTACAGCGTGCGTGCGGTCATGGCGGGTGAAGCTCTCTCGTGGTGTCTCAAATTTTATGTCGATGGCGCCTGCGGCGCCGGGTACTCGACCAGGTGCTCAACCAGAGCACGCGCGGTCGGCGGCAGGGTGTCGAAGTCGCGCGCCACCAGGCTGATCCGGCGCGCCGCCCAGGCGTCGCGCAGCGGCACGCAGCGCAGGTTGCCGGTGCCGTGCATCAGGCGGAAGGCGCGCTCGGGCATCACGCCCACGCCCAGGCCGTTGTCGATCATGCGGCACATGGCGTCCAGCCCGGTGACGCGGATGCGCAGCCGCACCGCCCGCCCGGCCCGCGCGGCGGCCTGGTGCAGCGCCAGCGAGATCGAGCTGTTGGCGTGCAGCCCGACGTGGTCGAAGTCCAGCGTATCTATGAAATCGATAGCTGCAAGCGCAGATTCGGTGCGGGCTGCGGGCAGGATCAATGCCAAACGATCGTGCCGGTACGGCCGCACCTGCAACCGCGGCGCGGCGCCGCTGGCGTTGCACAGTCCCAGGTCGGCCGCGCCCTCGGCCACGGCGCGCTCGACCTCCGACGACAGGTGCTCCTCCAGGTCGATCTTGACCCGCGGATGCCGCCCGATGAAGCGCCCCAGGTCCTCCGGCAGGAACTGCACGATCGCCGACATGCTGGCATGCACCCGCACGTGGCCGCGCACGCCGTCGGCGTACTCGCTCAGCTCGCCCTGCATCTTCTCCAGCCCATAGAGCACGCTGCGCGCGTGGTGCAGCAGGCTCTGCCCGGCGGGGGTCAGCTCGACGCCGCGCGCATGGCGGTAGAGCAGGGCCGTGCCCAGCGTGCTCTCCAGGTCCGCCACGCGCTTGCTGACGGCCGAGGCGGCGATGAACTCGCGCTCGGCCGCGCGCCCGATGCTGCCTTCCTCGCCCACGGCCACGAAGAGCTGCAGCGAGGTCAGGTCGATGCGGCGGGCGAAGCTGCGTTCGGTGGGTTTCATGAAGACGAATGAACCATCACGATAGGAGATGGATGATGGATATTTTCCTTCAGAAGTAGATGCTTTGCATCGTGAATGGAGATGGGTGACCTGCGGCATCGGGATGGCTCGGTGCGGGCCGGAAGCGCTGAAACCGGATTCAGGTTCGAAATCGATTCCAGCCGGTGCCAGTATTGCGTGGGAAGCTATTAATTTAATAGTGTTCAATCACCTGCCATCTGCCTAGAATGAAACCGGCTCCTCACCATCCCACGAAAGGATTTCCCATGCGCCATTCCCTCACCGCCGCCGCGCTGCTCGCCGGGTCGTTCGGTTTCGTGGCCGAAGCCGCGGCCCAGGCCACGGTCGAATGCCGATCACGCGACTACCAGTACACCGAGTGCTACGCCGGCGATTTGTCGCGCCCGCAGCTGATCCATCAGATTTCCAGTAGCGCCTGCATCCTCAACCGCAGTTGGGGCTACAACCCCGGCAGCGGCTACGTCTGGGTGTCGCAAGGGTGCGCCGGCACCTTCGCCGACGTGGGCGGCTACCACCACGGCCGCGGCGACACCTACGACTCGGGCGCGCGCCACTACGACGATCGGGGCCGCGATGCCGGCGCCGTCATCGGCGGGCTGGTGCTCGGGGCGATCCTGGAGGGCGCGGCCTCGGGCGGCCATCGGCACAACCGGTCCAGCGACGGCGGCTACGACGGCTGCCATGGCAGCGGCTGCCTGGTCACCAACCCGGACGGTCCGCCGGAGCCGGGCCAGACCGAGATGCGGTGAATCAGGTCAGTTCAGGGTATCGAACAGCCTGAAAATCCACGACAACTGATAGGCCAGCGCCGCCGCGACGAAGGCGACGTGAAACCGCACCGAGGCCGTCCGCGCCGCCACCACGCACAGGGCCACGAGGATGGGCGTGCGGATCAGGTATTCCTGGGCGAAGCGCGAAAAATGCGCTTCGCCCTTGATCAGCGTATCGACGACGTCGAGCAGGTAGGTGACCGCCAGCAGCCCGAAGAACCAGGCGCGGCGCGCGTGGAAGTAGTCCTCGTAGCCCGCGTAGTCGTGCATGCTGTCGGGAAACAGCAGCGCGCACAGCAGGAACAGCACGATCGCGTAGCCGATGATGAAGAGGTAGGTGCCGAAGGTCCAGTTCTCGACTTGGTACAGGCCGATCTGCCACCACCAGAAATGCACCAGCGCCAGCAGCAGCGAGGCCGCCCAGGCCAGGTGCACGGGATAGAGCCGGTACTGGGCCGGGTGTTGCACGATGCGCGCGACGCCCGACAGCAGCCGCGTCACGCCCAGCCCGATGACCATGCCCATCACCACGCGGATGTGCGGAAAGATGTCGTGGGCGGAAAGAGCGTGTTCTTGCATGTGGGAGTGTCAGCCGCCGTGCGGCCCGGGTGTCGCTGCGCGCCGATGGTACGGCTCCTTCAGTAGGTGGCCCTGTAGACTGTCTTTCGGTTTTCCCCATTCGGATTCGGCAAAGGATGATCATGCAGATCCCACTCAAGCGTTCTGCCCTGGTTCTGGGCGCCGTCGCCCTGATGTCGTCGCTGCCCGCGCAGGCCGCCGACGACATGTGCTTCGAGAAAGCCCAGAACCAGAGCCAGATGACCGAATGCGCCGTCAACGCCTGGAAGCGCGCCGATGGCGAGTTGAACACGCTTTATCGGCAGATGCAGGCGCGCCTGAAGGACGACCGCAAGGCAAGCGGCCTGCTGGTGGATGCCCAGCGCAAATGGCTGGCCTATCGCGATGCCGAATGCGCCTTTCAGACCGTGGGGACGGCCGGAGGCAGCATCAACGCCATGAACCTCAACAACTGCCTGGCCGAGGTGACCCGCGGCCGCGTCACCGACTTCCACAACGCGCTGGCCTGCGGCCAGGCGTCGGGCGAGCAGGGCGCCAGCGAATGCGCCGTCCCCCGCGCGGGCCGGTGACGGGTCAGCCCGCCGCGCCGGTCTCCCGGCGCTCGTAGCTGCGGGTGAGGACCTCCCACACGTGGCCGTCCGGCTCGCCCCAGTACACCAGGCGGCCACCGAAGGCCGGGTTGACCTGCCCATCGTCCGGCCCGTGCGGCGTGCCGCGGCAGGCAATGCCAGCCGCGCGCAGGCGGCTGAGAATGGCGTCGAAGCGCGCGTCGTCCACCCGAAAGCAGAAATGCAGCCGGGGCAGGGCGGCGCCGGGCTCGTACTGGTCGAAGTCCAGCGTCAGCCCGTCGGTCACGTACACCGGCGAGAACGGCCCGACGGGGCCTTGCGCCGCCCAGGGCACGTCGAGCAGCGACGCCAGCAGGCGGGCCGCCGCCGCGCGGTCGCGGGACGGGACGATGGCGTGGTCCAGTTCCAGGGGCATGGCGATCCTCCTTGCGCGGGGTTGATAAGGCCCGACTTATACCCGCCCGCTGTGGGCTGACCTGTGGACAATCCCCAGGACAACTCCGGCAAGCCGCGCCAGCCCTGGCTGGGCGGCCGATGCCCATTTTTTGGGCAGGGCATCACGGGCCGCGCCTGGCGGGCGCGGCTATAGTGTGCGCCCGCCCGGCCACGGGCCGATGTCCTCCTGTTTTCCGGATTCTCTCCGCTTGCCAGCCGCTGTCCTGCTCTGCCTCGTCGTCGCCATCGCCGACGGCGACACCCTCACCGCCCGCTGCGGCCCACCCGGCGCGTACCACCAGCTTCAGGTGCGCGTCGCCGCCATCGACGCGCCCGAGCGCCGCCAGGCCTTCGGCCAGCGCGCCTGCCAGCAGTTGGCAACACTGTGCTTCAGGCAGCAGGCCCGCATCCAGCCGCTGAGCCAGGACGCCTACGGCCGCGCCGTGGCCGACGTGCAGTGCCGCGGCCAGGACGCGGGCCAGAGCCAGGTCCGCGCCGGCATGGCCTGGGTCTACACCGCCTACGCGCAAGGGCACCCGCGGCTCGCGCCGCTGCAGCGGCAGGCGCGCGCCCAGCGCCTGGGCCTGTGGTCGCAGCCCAGGCCGGTGGCGCCGTGGGTGTATCGGCACCGGTACGCCACGGCGCGCTGAGCGCGACCCTCTCCCCGATCTCCATCCGCCTTCGGTGGCCAGGTGCCCGACGCCACTTGGTCTTCATTGATGCAGGGCCTGCAACGCCTCGGCCAATGTCTTGCCATCCGTGGTGCCGGGCTTGCTGACGTCGATTTCCAGCGCTCCGGCCACCTTGACCTGGCCGGGCGGAGAATCAGGGTATTTACTTACCTCGCTTGCAGGATGGCGTTTTGGGCGTGTCATTGCGAATATCGGCGCCAGGTGCCGACAATGAAATGGCGAGAACCACATTCTGGGTGCAGTCGGCTCAACCCAAGTTCAGCCGCGCTGCGGTCCTGCACTGGAATCCCTCGCGTTACACGAATGGAGACACGTCATGAAACCCCTTGTCTACCCCGCGGACTGGATTGCCCGCCCCGACCCGCCACCGCTGTCCGACTTTGGCCGCCGGCTGCTG
The DNA here is from genome assembly GCF_016703145.1 of Ottowia sp. GTDB lineage: Bacteria > Pseudomonadota > Gammaproteobacteria > Burkholderiales > Burkholderiaceae_C > Ottowia. Next base: position 188,006 of record NZ_JADJCO010000005.1, read on the forward strand.
GCCGAGGGGGATTCATGGTTCACCATCGGCACGCTGAATCTGATGGCCGCGTCCAACGTGCTGTTCAAGATGCAGGTGAGCCAGACGACGGCCATCGTCAACTGCGCCTATCCCGGCGATACCTTGCAGCACGTGGTGGAGTGGTTCGACGATCCGTTCTTCGATCGCATGCTGTGCCAGCCGAGATTCCAGCGCTACTGGGAAGGCATCCTGATCTCGGGCGGGGGCAACGATCTGATCGACGCGGCGCAGGTGCCGCCGCAAGACGCGCAGGGCGCCCCGGTTGCGCCCCACAAGCGCCTGCTGCTCACCGCGCATGAAGCCGCCGCCCAGCCTGTCATGGGGCCGGCGCGCTTCATCAGCGAGCCGGGCTGGGACACCCTGGCCTCGTACCTGCTCGCCAACTTTGCCGAACTGGTGGCGCACCGCGACCGGGGGATCAACAAGGCGCGGCCGATCTTTGTGCACACGTATGCGATGCCGATGGTGCGCCCGTCGGGCACGGTGGGCGCGCCGCAGGGGTGGCTGTATCCGGCCATGCAGGGCTACGGCCTGGCTGGCGCTGATGCCCAGGCCGTGAGCGACCTGCTGTTCGGCCGCCTGCGCGCCCTGTTGCTGGCGCTGGACCAGGACAGCGGCCAGCCCGAAGCGTTGCCGCACGTGCACGTGTTCGATTCGGCGGCGCTGCCGGACATCGTGCCCGCCAGCGCCGGTGCCACCGGCGCTTCAGGCGACTGGGTGAATGAAATCCACCTGACCCCGGCCGGCTACGGCAAGCTGGGACAAGCGTTCGGGCCCTGGATGGAAGGCTGGCTGGCAAGGTATCCCTGAATACCAGGGCCAGGTGCTGGCGGTCACGCGGCCCAGGGGTCGAGGACAGGCACCCCAAGACCTTCGAAGTCTTTGGTATGGCGCGTGACCAGCGTCAGATCGTGCTGCAAGGCCGTGGCAGCCGGCAGGCCGTCGATGACCGGCAGCGTGCGTCCGGCGCGGGCCTGCACGCAACAGCGCCGTATTTCACCTTGCATCTGGCGTTGCCCGTGGCGCCAGCCGGCGCGGGCAGGGCGGCGGGGCCTTGGGGCCGATCGCGGCCAAGGCCGCATCCGCAAACCAAGGGTTAAAACGAACAAAAAAACAGAGGCATTGCCTTTACATTTCGACGCCATACGCATCGTAAAAAAATACGTCGTCCTGCAACTTAATGCTTGACACGCGCACCCTCACGGCCACGCTTGCAGCCGAGCCGAGCCGAGCCGAGCCGAGCCGAGCCGAGCCGAGCCGAGCCGAGCCGAGCCGAGCCGATGACGTTGCGTTCAGCGTAGCGGCCCTTCCTTCTTTTTCTCATCACGCAGCAAAAAGCGCCTGCCGGGCAAGCCCGGCAGGCGCTTTTTGCTGCGCCGCGCTGGCGCGCGGGAAATTTCATCCGACCCCATTTATTGCCACGCAACGGTATTTGCTATGAAAATGAGAGCTTCCATCACACGCCCAGCCAACGATGGAGCCAGAAAACACCTCAATAAACACAACCCCGCCGCCATGCTGGCGGCCGCCGTCGCCCTGGCCCTGTTGCTGCCGGCCTTGGCCGCCGCGCAAACCGCCCCGCTCAACGACACGGGCCAAACCCTGTGCTACGACGGCAGCGCGCTGGTCGCCTGCACCGCCGGCAACACCGGCAACGCTGCCACGCACCCCGGCCAGGACGGGCGCTTCGGCCGCGATGCCGCCCAGGCCGCCGGGGCGCTGCCGCCCAAGACCGGCGGCGGCGCAGCGGGCTTTGACTTCACCCGCCTCTGCTGGAACGGCCATCCCCAGGGCCATGCCCAATGCGCCGGCACTCTGGTCGCCAACACCACGGGCACCGTCAGCGCTCCCCCCGCCACCGACTGGACCTGCACGCGCGACAACGTCACCGGCCTGGTCTGGTCGCTGCAAACGCAATCCGCCACCTGGAACGCGGCCACGGCATCCACCTATCCCGATGCTGGCCACAACACCCCGACGCGCTGCGGCTACGACACCGGCTGGCGCTTGCCCACGCGGCGCGAGCTGCTGTCCATCGTCCACAACGGCGCCTACAGCCCCGCCATCGACCAGACGTACTTTCCTGGCACGGCATCCAGTTGGTACTGGTCGTCGGATACCTACGCACCCGATCCAGCCGTTGCGTGGGGCGTCTTCTTCTACGACGGCTTCGCCGGCGCCGACGGCAAGGCCGGCACCAACTCGACTCGCCTGGTGCGAAGCGGACAGTGATTTTTCCCTTTTTTGTCCCTCTACCGTAACGGCCATGGCCTACGCCCGCCAACTGCCCCTGTGGAGGGCCGCCATGGATCTGGCCGTGCACCTGGAGCAGGCCGTTCGCCGCTTTCCGCGCCACCACAAGTACACCCTGGGCAACCGACCTGCGCCGCTGCGCAGCGGCTGTGCCGCCTGCCCACGCCTTCATCGCCTACACCCATGACCAGCACGACCACCCTTCGCACCGTCCTGCGCGCCTGCGGGGCTTCCTGGAGCCTGGCCGCCGCGCTGCTGGCACCCGCCGCCTGGGCCGCGCCCTTCACCGTCGATACCGTCAATGGCACCGTGACCGACGCGGCCACCGGCCTGATGTGGGACCGCTGCGCCTGGGGCCAGACGGGGACCAGTTGCTCCGGCAGTCCCGCCGCCAGCACCTGGGCGCAGGCGCTCACCGCCGCGCAAACGGCCAATACCACTGCCCACAAGGGCTATACCGACTGGCGCCTGCCCAACAAGAACGAGCTCGAATCGCTGGTGAAGATCGATGCGGTCTGCTGGACTTCGTGCTGTCGGGCTGCGACCAGAGCGATGTGACGATGACGGTGACCTACCCGCAGGCGCTGGCGCAGGGCACGCAGTACTGGAAGCTGCACGCCGGCGACTGGGGGCAGTACCCGGCGCAGGTGGACGAGGCGGCGGGCACGGTGATGTTCACGCTGCGCGACGGCGGCGCGGGCGACGACGACGGCCTGGAGAACGGCCGCATCGTCGATCCCTCGGGCGCGGCGCACCGGGTGGCCGCCAGTGCCGCCGCGCCGGTGCCCGCGCTGGGGCCGTGGGCCTTGGCGGTGCTCGGCCTGGGGCTGGGGCTGCTGGGCTGGCGCCGGCGGGGGTGAGCCTGGGCCGGGCGGTTCGTCAGCGCTTTGCTGTCATCCGACCGGCTTGGGCCTTCTGCTGTGATTCTTGACTGAGAACTACAAAAATGAGAGCTGTTGCCGTTTGTCCAGCACTGGGCGAGGGGGCGCCGGGGCTGCTGTCCGCGCTGCTGGCTGGCGCGGCGACGCGGCGGCGAACCATCAAATTTGATAGCTGCCTGCGCAGTATTCATGCAGGCCACTACCCAATCCGGCATGAAAATCAAGCCGCCGCCGGTCTCCACTGAACGTCAGCAGTCTGCTGCTCATGCCCTCTGAATTGCTATCTAGATGATAGCTATACAGGTATATTCAGAGCGGGCCAGAGGCTGATTTCTTGTGAGATCCCGTCCCGGGCGGAGAACCACCAGCAGAAGCCGCCCGAAGGCGGCTTCTGCTTTTGGCGCGGACGACGGATCAGGGCACGTCGCGGCGCGGGGCGCCGGTGTAGAGCTGGCGGGGGCGGCCGATCTTGTACTCGGGGTCGCCGATCATCTCGTTGAGCTGAGCGATCCAGCCCACGGTGCGGGCCAGGGCGAAGATGCCGGTGAACAGCTTGACGGGGATGCCGATGGCGCGCTGCACGATGCCGGAGTAGAAGTCCACGTTGGGGTAGAGCTTGCGCTGCACGAAGTAGTCGTCCTCGAGCGCGATCCTTTCGAGCTCCTTGGCCAGCTTGAACAGCGGGTCGTTCTCGAGGCCCATCTCGGCCAGCACTTCGTTGCAGGTTTCCTGCATGAGCTTGGCGCGCGGGTCGTAGTTCTTGTAGACGCGGTGGCCGAAGCCCATGAGCTTGACGCCGCTGTTCTTGTCCTTGACCTTCTCCATGAACTCGCCGACCTTGGCCACGCCGCCGTTGCGCTGGATGTCTTCCAGCATGTTCAGGCAGGCCTCGTTGGCGCCGCCGTGGGACGGGCCCCACAGGCAGGCGACGCCGGCGGCGATGGCGGCGAAGGGGTTGGTGCCGGAGCTGCCGCACAGGCGCACGGTGGAGGTGGAGGCGTTCTGCTCGTGGTCGGCGTGCAGGATGAAGATGCGGTCCATCGCCTTTTCGAGCACGGGGCTGACCACGTAGTCCTCGCACGGCGTGCCGAACATCATGCGCAGGAAGTTGCCGGCGTAGCTGAGGTCGTTCTGGGGGTACATGAAAGGCTGGCCGACGCCGTACTTGTAGGCCATGGCGACCAGCGTGGGCATCTTGGCGATCAGGCGGATCGCGGCGATGTCACGGTGCTCGGCGTTGTGCACGTCGGTGCTGTCGTGGTAGAAGGCCGACAGCGCGCCGACCAGGCCCGTCAGCACGGCCATCGGGTGCGCGTCGCGGCGGAAGCCCCGCAGGAAGAACTGCATCTGCTCGTTGACCATCGTGTGGTTGATGACGAGCTTGTGGAAGGCCTCGCGCTGGTTGCCACTGGGCAGATCGCCCTTGAGCAGCAGGTAGCAGGTGTCGAGGAAGTCGCACTTTTGCGCCAACTGCTCGATGGGGTAGCCGCGGTAAAGCAGTTCGCCCTTGTCGCCGTCGATGTAGGTGATGGCCGATTCGCACGACGCTGTCGACAGGAAGCCTGGGTCGTAAGTGAACATCCCCGTCTGGGCGTAAAGCTTGCGGATGTCGATGACGTCCGGACCGATCGAGCCCTTGTACACCGGCAGCGCGACTTCGGGGCTGCCATTGGAGAACGACAGGGTGGCTTTGATGTCGGAGAGGTTCATGTCCAGGTTCCTAGAGGTTGGCGGGCGAGTGAATGTGCGACGGGCTGGCTTGCGGCGGGGTCCGCAACAGGCCGAGCACCTGGCGCACGTCGGGTGAGTCGAGATCGTCTCCAGGCTCTTTCCGCCGCAGCAGCAGATCGAGCAGGTCGTTGTCCGAGAGGTCCATCAGCCGCGTCAGCGCCTCGGCCTGGCCGATGGTGAGCTGGTCTTCATGGCGGGCGAAGAAGCGCTCGATGAACAGGTCGTTCTCGAGCAGGCCCCGGCGGCAGCGCCACTTGAGCTTGCTGAGCGCGCGTTCGTCGATGCGTTCGGTCACCATGCGGCGCAACCCGTGGATGGCTCGGTCAGACAGCGCGGCGCACCATCAGCTCCTTGATCTTGCCGATGGCCTTGGTGGGGTTCAGGCCCTTGGGGCACACGTCCACGCAGTTCATGATGGTGTGGCAGCGGAACAGGCGGTACGGGTCTTCGAGGTTGTCGAGCCGCTCGCCCGTGGCGGTGTCGCGGCTGTCGGCGATGAAGCGGTAGGCCTGCAGCAGCCCGGCCGGGCCGACGAACTTGTCGGGGTTCCACCAGAAGCTGGGGCAGCTGGTGGAGCAGCTGGCGCACAGGATGCATTCGTACAGGCCGTTCAGCTCCTCGCGCTCCTCGGGCGACTGCAGGCGCTCGGTCTCGGGCGGCGGCGTGTCGTTGACGAGGTAGGGCTTGATCGAGTTGTATTGCTTGAAGAACTGCGTCATGTCGACGATCAGGTCGCGCACTACCGGCAGGCCGGGCAGGGGCCGGAGCACGATCGGGTCCTTGAGCGTGCGCATGTTGGTCAGGCAGGCCAGGCCGTTCTTGCCGTTGATGTTCATCGCGTCGGAGCCGCACACGCCTTCGCGGCAGGAGCGGCGGAAGGCGATGGTGGGGTCCACTTCCTTGAGCTTGATCAGCGCGTCGAGCAGCATGCGTTCATGCCCCTCGAGCTCCAGCTCGATGGTCTGCATGTAGGGCTTGGCGTCCTTGTCCGGGTCGTAGCGGTAGATCTTGAAAGTACGTTTTTGCATGTTGGTTGTCCTCGAGACCCGTTGTACTTAGAACGTGCGCACCTTCGGCGGCACCATATCGACCGTCAGCGGCTTCAGGCGCACCGGCTTGTAGGTGAGGCTGTTGCTGGCCGAGTGCCACAGGGTGTGCTTCATCCAGTTGGCGTCGTCGCGGCCCAGCGGCGCGACCGGGTCGTCGGCGGGGCGTTCGTAGTCGAGCACCGTGTGGGCGCCGCGGCATTCCTGGCGGGCGGCGGCGGAGACCATGGTGGCCTGGGCGACTTCGATCAGGTTGTCCACTTCCAGCGCCTCGATGCGGGCGGTGTTGAACACCTTGGAGGTGTCTGTCAGGCCCACGCTCCTGGCGCGCCCGCGCAGCTCGGCGATCTTGGCCACGCCCTCGTTCATGCTGACCTGGGTGCGGAACACGCCGGCGTGCGCCTGCATGGTGGCGCGGATGTCGTTGGCGACGGCCTGCGCGTATTCGCCGTCCCGGGCGTTGTCCAGGCGGTTCAGGCGGGCGAGGGTAGTGTCGACGGCGTCGGCGGGCAGCGGCTTGTGCGTGGTCTGGCGGTGATAGTCGACGATGTGGTTGCCGGCGGCGCGGCCGAACACCAGCAGGTCGAGCAGCGAGTTGGTGCCCAGGCGGTTGGCGCCGTGAACGCTGACGCAGGAGCACTCGCCCACGGCGTACAGGCCGTTGACCACCTTGTTGTGCTCGGCGCCGTCCGGCACCACGACCTGGCCGTTGATGTTGGTGGGGATGCCGCCCATCTGGTAGTGGATGGTGGGCACCACGGGAATCGGCTCCTTGGTGATGTCCACGTTGGCGAAGTTGTGGCCGATTTCCTCCACCGAAGGCAGGCGCTTGCGGATGGTTTCGGCGCCCAGGTGGTCGAGCTTGAGCAGGATGTAATCCTTGTTGGGACCGCACCCCCGGCCCTCCTTGATTTCCTGGTCCATGGAGCGCGAGACGAAGTCACGCGGCGCCAGGTCCTTCAGCGTGGGGGCATAGCGCTCCATGAAGCGCTCGCCGTTGCTGTTGAGCAGGATGGCGCCTTCGCCGCGGCAGCCCTCGGTGAGCAGCACGCCCGCGCCTGCCACGCCGGTGGGGTGGAACTGCCAGAACTCCATGTCCTGCAGCGGGATGCCGGCGCGCGCCGCCATGCCCAGGCCGTCGCCGGTGTTGATGAAGGCGTTGGTCGAAGCAGCGAAGATGCGGCCCGCGCCGCCCGTGGCCAGCAGCACGGTCTTGGCGTGCAGCACGTACAGGTCGCCCGTCTCCATCTCCAGCGCCGTCACGCCCACGACGTCGCCCGCGGCGTCGCGAATCAGGTCCAGCGCCATCCACTCGACGAAGAAGGTGGTGTTGGCGGCGACGTTCTGCTGGTACAGCGTGTGCAGCATGGCGTGGCCCGTCCGGTCGGCGGCGGCGCAGGCGCGCTGCACCGGCTTTTCACCGTAGTTGGCGGTGTGCCCGCCGAAGGGGCGCTGGTAGATCGTGCCGTCCGGGTTGCGGTCGAAGGGCATGCCCATGTGCTCGAGCTCGTAGACCACGTGCGGCGCCTCGCGGCACATGAACTCGATGGCGTCCTGGTCACCCAGCCAGTCGGAGCCCTTGATCGTGTCGTAGAAGTGGTAATGCCAGTTGTCCTCGCTCATGTTGCCCAGCGAGGCGCCAACGCCGCCCTGGGCGGCCACGGTGTGCGAACGGGTCGGAAAGACCTTGGATAGCACGGCGACGTTCAGGCCGGCGCGCGCCAACTGCAGCGAGGCGCGCATGCCGGAGCCGCCCGCGCCGACGATCACCACGTCGAACTTGCGGACGGCAATTTGATCTTTGGTGTAGCTCATGGTCGTGGTTGATTTCGTTCTAGTCGTTCTAAACGTTGAAAAGCGCGGCTCAGAGGCGCCACAGCACCTGCAGGGCCCAGCCGCCGCAGCCCACCAGCCAGATGATCGAGAGCACCTGCAGCAGCAGGCGCGTACCCACCGGCTGCACGTAGTCCATCCAGATGTCGCGCACGCCGACCCAGGCGTGCCAGATCAGCGCCACGATGACGGCGAAAGTCAGCACCTTCATCCATTGCGACGCGAAGACGCCGGCCCAGGTGTCGTACCCGATGGGGCCCTTGGCGAACAGCACCTGGGCCAGCACGACCAAAGTGAAGACCGCCATCAGACCCCCGGTGAAGCGCTGCACCAGCCAGTCGCGCAAGCCGTAGTGCGCACCGACGACGATGCGTTTGGAACCGTAATTCACAGCCATGTTGTGCTCCTACTCCTGAAATTCAGTACAGCCCGAACAGCTTGGCGCCCAGGATCACCGTCAGGGCGATGCTGACCACCAGCGTGACCACGGCGGAGGACTTGCCGAACTCCTTGGTGACCGAGTGCGTGGCGTCCATGTACAGGTGGCGCACGCCGGCGATCAGGTGGTGCAGATAAGCCCAGATGAGCGCCAGCACGACCAGTTTGACGAACCAGCCGGGGAAGAACCACAGGCCGGCGGTGAAGGCGGACGTGAACTGGCCGAACGAGATTTCCGACGACACGGACTTGTCGAACAGCCAGATGATGAAGGGCAGCAGCACGAACATCAGGGCGCCGCTGACGCGATGCAGGATCGACACCAGGGCCGCCACCGGCATGCGGTAGGTGCGGACGTCGTTGAAGATGTTGATGTTGCGGAATTCAGGCCGGGGTTTTGCGGCTTCGCTCATGGGCAGTCTCTCGTGGAAGGTGTTACGGCGTTGTAATTCTTGGCGGGACAACCGGCAAATTCTATTGCAATGAAGCACGCCATCCGGGGAGTGGAGCGCAAAAGCCGACTCGCATCGTCCGCTTTCGCGCTTCGGACGCGCGCCAGGCGCCGATGCATTGGGCCATGGTCGGGTTTGGCGAGGCGTTTCATGTCCGCTTCTCAGCCGAGCTGGTTGCGGTAGTGGTGCGTGTCGGTTCGGTACAGGCCGCGCCGCAGTTCCATCGGCGCGTCGTTGTAGGTGTAGGCGGTGCGCTCGACGCTGAGCAGAGGGGTGCCGAGCGTCACGTCGAGCAGGGACGCCTGCCCTTCATCGGGCAGCACGGCGCGGATTTTCTCGTCGGCGCGCACCATGCGCACGCCGAATTCCGATTCGAACAGCGCGTACATCGGCCCGTGGTACTGCATCAGGCGTTCCGCGGTCAGACCCTTGAAGGGGCCGCCGGGCAGCCACAGGTCTTCCAGGATGGTGGGCACGCCGGCAAAGCGCAGCAGCCGGCGCGACTGCAGCACCGGATCGCCGGCGCGCAAGCCCAGCGCGCGGGCCACGTCGGCGCTGGCCCGCTGGCGGCGGCAGTCCACGAAATCACGCTGCGCGGGGCCTTCGTTGTCCACGGTGCCGCTGTCCGGGTGCAGGCGCAGGAAGCGGTATTGCACATGCTGCTCGGCGTGGGTGGCGACGAAAGTGCCGCGGCCCTGGCGACGCACCAGCAGATGGTCCGCCGCCAGTTCGTCCACCGCCTTGCGCACCGTGCCCTGGCTGACCTTGTAGCGCGCGGCCAGATCGAACTCGCTCGGAATGACTTCACCCGGCTTCCATTCGCCTTGCTGCAGGCTTTGCAGGATCAGGCCCTTGATCTGCTGGTACAGCGGACTGAAGGCGGGCGCGGCCAAGCCCGCCGGTTCGGCATCGGTCGGGGGGGCGGGGCGGCCGGGGGAGACCATGTCGGTGGTCGGGGTCGATAAGGGCAGGAAGGGTGGTGGGCTGGCAGGGCAATGGTATCTTATATAAGACACAAGACAAATTGACCTTTCGAGGGTTTTCGCGGGTACACTTCACAGTTGATCGCGACAGCCGTGGCGCCCGGCCGTGTGGGGCCGGCGAGGGCCATCGCCCGTCATCCTTTTCATCACAACCATCCGGAGAAAATTTCATGAGCAAGAAGCCTGTTCGCGTCGCTGTCACCGGTGCCGCTGGCCAGATCGGCTATGCCCTGCTGTTTCGCATCGCTTCCGGCGAGATGCTGGGCAAGGACCAGCCGGTGATTCTTCAGTTGCTCGAGATTCCCGATGAGAAGGCCCAGAAGGCGCTCAAGGGCGTGATGATGGAGCTGGACGATTGCGCCTTCCCGCTGCTGGTTGAAATGACCGCCCACAGCGATCCGATGACCGCCTTCAAGGACACCGACTACGCGTTGCTGGTCGGTTCGCGTCCCCGCGGCCCCGGCATGGAGCGCGCCGAGCTGCTCGCCATCAACGGCGCCATCTTCACCGCCCAGGGCAAGGCCCTGAACGCCGTCGCCAGCCGCGACGTCAAGGTGCTGGTGGTCGGCAACCCGGCCAACACCAACGCCTACATCGCCATGAAGAGCGCGCCCAGCCTGCCGCGCGAGAACTTCACCGCCATGCTGCGCCTGGACCACAACCGCGCCGCCAGCCAGATCGCCGCCAAGACCGGCGGCAAGGTCGGCGAGATCGAGAAGCTCACGGTCTGGGGCAACCACTCGCCCACCATGTACGCCGACTACCGCTTCGCCACCATCGGCGGCAAGGCGGTCAAGGACATGATCAACGACCAGGTCTGGAACGCCGACGTGTTCCTGCCCACCGTGGGCAAGCGCGGCGCCGCCATCATCGAAGCGCGCGGCTTGTCGTCTGCCGCCTCGGCCGCCAACGCCGCCATCGACCACATGCGCGACTGGGCCCTGGGCACCAACGGCAAGTGGGTCACGATGGGCGTGCCCTCCAACGGCGAGTACGGCATTCCCAAGGACGTGATCTTCGGCTTCCCGGTCACCACCGAGAACGGCAAGTACAAGATCATCGAAGGCCTGGAGATCGACGCCTTCTCGCGAGAGCGCATCAACAAGACCCTCGCCGAGCTGCAGGGCGAACAAGACGGCGTCAAGCACCTGCTGTAATTTCCGGGCCCTTCATGCTCGACTGGAATCCCGCGCTCTATCTGCGCTTTGCCAGTGAGCGTACGCGCCCCGCAGCCGAGTTGCTGGCGCGCGTGCCGCTGGCCCATGCCCGCCATGCGGTGGATCTGGGCTGCGGGCCGGGCAATTCCACCGAGCTGCTGGTGCAGCGCTTTGCCGGCGCGCAGGTCACCGGCATCGACAATTCCCAGGCCATGCTGGCCACCGCGCGCCAGCAACTGCCGCAGGCCCGCTTCGCGCTGGCCGACATCGCCGAATGGGCGCCCGCCGCGGGCGACCCGGCGCCCGACCTGATCTATGCCAACGCCGCCCTGCAATGGGTGGGGGCGCATGAAACGCTGATTCCCCGCTTGTTCGCCCAACTGGCTCCTGGGGGCGTGCTGGCGATCCAGATGCCCGACAACCGCGAGGAGCCCTCGCACCGCCTGATGCGCGAAGTCGCGGGCCTGCCGCCCTTCGCCCCGCACATCGGCGATGCGGCCAAGCTGCGAACCGACCTCCTGAACATCGGCCGCTACTACGACCTGCTGGCCGCGCCGCGGGCCCGCGCCGCATCGGTCGATGTCTGGCACACCGTCTACCAGCACCCGATGGAGTCGGCGGCCGCCATCGTGCAGTGGCTGCGCGGCACCGGCCTCAAGCCCTTCGTCGAAGGGCTGCCCGAGGCGCTGCAGGCCGACTTCCTGGCCGAGTACGAGCGCCGCGTGGATGCGGCCTACGGTGTGCGCGCCGACGGCCGGCGGCTGCTGGCCTTTCCGCGTCTCTTCATCGTTGCCCAGCGCCAGCCATGACCGCCGCTCCAGCCACATCCTTTGGCGTGCATCCTGCCCAGGTGCTGCTCGGTGCCCAGGGCTGCGCCCTGCAACTGCCCGTCTGCGACCACTACAGCGGCGTCGAGGCTCGCATGCGCAAAAGCCTGCAACTGCAGGCCGAGATGGCGCAGGAGTTCGGCACCTGTGTGTTTGACGTCACGCTGGATTGCGAGGACGGCGCGCCGGTGGGCGGCGAGGCCGAGCACGCCGCCCTGGTGGCCGAGTTGGCGCTGGCTGCGGCGCCGGGCATGCGCGTGGCGGCGCGCGCCCACCCGGTGGACCACCCGGCGTTTCCGGACGACGTGGCCACCCTGGTGGGGCGCGCTGGCCGGCGCCTGTGCCATCTCATGATTCCCAAGGTCGAGTCGGTGGCCGACGTGCAGGCGGCGGTGGCCGCCGTCGATGCGGCGGGCGGCGCGGCGCTGCCGCTGCACGTGCTCATCGAATCGCCGCTGGCGGTGCACCGTGCCTTCGACATCGCCGCGCACCCGCGGGTGCAGTCGCTCAGCTTCGGGCTGATGGACTTCGTGTCGGCCCATGCGGGGGCCATTCCGGCCGAGGGCATGGGGGCGCAGGGCCAGTTCACCCACCCCCTGGTGCTGCGGGCCAAGCTGGACCTGACCTCCGCGGCGCACGCGTTCGGCAAGGTGCCTTCGCACTGCGTCGTGACCGAGTTCAGCCGCGCCGACGCCGTGCGCGACGCCGCGCGCCGCGCCGCCCGCGAGCTGGGCTACACGCGCATGTGGAGCATCCACCCGAGCCAGATCCGTCCCATCCTGGAGGCGTTCGCGCCCGACGAGCGGCAGATCGACACCGCCAGCGCCATTCTGCTGGCCGCCGCCCGGGCCGACTGGGCGCCGATCAGCCACCAGAACACCTTGCACGACCGCGCCAGCTACCGCCATTTCTGGCACGTGCTGCAGCGCGCCCACGCCACGGGCCGGGCCCTGCCGGCGGACGTGACCCCATGGTTTTGACGGGTCGTCCGTGTCATCATTGCCATTTCCGCATACTTCACGAAAATGATCGCTGTATGAAAATGCTTGCCCTTGTCGCCGCCGCCGCCGCGCTGGCTCTGCTGATGGGCGTGGCCCAGGCCCAATCGTCCGCGCCCGCCAAGGCCAAGACCGTGAAGAAGGCGCCGGTGAAGAAAGTCACCAGCACGGCCAAGAAGCCCGTGCCCTCCCGCACGGCCAAGGCCGTGGAATCCGCGACCCCAGTGCAAACCCCGTCGCAACGCCTGACCGATGCGGAGCGGGCCATCGCGGGGAACGTGCACACCGGCAGGATTCAGTGCGAGCTGGGCGCCAACGTGACGGTGACGCCGGACGAGAAGAACCCTGGCTTCTTCCACATCACCACCGGCAAGCAGAGCTACTACATGCACCCGGTCGAAAGCCGCACCGGCGCGATCCGCATGGAGGACACGCGCGCCGGCGCCATGTGGCTGCAGCTGGGCAACAAGTCGATGCTGTTGAACCAGAAGCTGGGCCAGCGCGTGGCCGACGAATGCGCGGCACCGGCGCAGGTGGAATTCGCCGCGCGCATGAAGACGCAGCCGCCGACCGATCTGCTGGGCACCGTCAAGAATTGACGTTGTCCCTGGCGCGCGGCGCGACAAGCCGCCAGACCCACGACTGGCGCAAAAGAGTGAAAAGTTTGTTTTCCAGGAGATGAAAATGCTGAAAGCCTACCGTGACCACGTCGCCGAGCGCGCCGCGCTTGGCATTCCCCCGCTGCCACTCGACGCCAAGCAGGTGGCCGAGTTGATCGAGCTGATCAAGAGCCCGCCTGCGGGCGGGGAAGCGTTCCTGCTCGACCTACTGACCCACCGCGTGCCGCCGGGCGTGGATGATGCGGCCAAGGTCAAGGCATCGTTCCTGGCCGCCGTGGCGCACGGCGACATCCAGGTCGGCCTCATCAGCAAGGCCAAGGCCACCGAGCTGCTGGGCACCATGGTGGGCGGCTACAACGTGCACCCGCTGATCGAACTGCTGGACGACCCTGAAGTGGCCGCCGTGGCCGCCGAGGCGCTGAAGAAGACGCTGCTCATGTTCGACTTCTTCAACGACGTCGCCGCCAAGGCCAAGGCCGGCAACGCCAAGGCCCAGGAAGTGATGCAGTCGTGGGCCGATGCCGAGTGGTTCACCTCGCGCCCCGAAGTCGACAAGAAGATCACCGTCACCGTCTTCAAGGTGCCCGGCGAGACCAACACCGACGACCTCTCGCCCGCGCCCGACGCCTGGAGCCGCCCCGACATCCCGCTGCACTACCTGGCCATGCTGAAGAACACCCGCCCCGACGCGGCCTTCAAGCCCGAGGAAGATGGCAAGCGCGGACCGATGCAGTTCATCGACGACCTGAAGAAGAAGGGCCACCTGGTGGCCTACGTGGGCGACGTGGTCGGCACGGGTTCTTCGCGCAAGTCGGCTACCAACAGCATCGTCTGGGCCACGGGCCAGGACATTCCCTTCGTGCCCAACAAGCGCTTTGGCGGCGTCACGCTGGGCGGCAAGATCGCCCCCATCTTCTTCAACACGCAGGAAGACTCCGGCTCGCTGCCCATCGAGGTGGACGTGTCCAAGCTCGAAATGGGCGACGTGATCGACGTGCTGCCCTACGACGGCAAGCTGGTCAAGAACGGCGAGACCGTGGCCGAGTTCCAGCTCAAGAGCGACGTGCTGTTCGACGAAGTGCGCGCCGGCGGCCGCATCAACCTGATCATTGGCCGCTCGCTCACCGCCAAGGCGCGCGAGTTCCTGGGCCTGCCGGCCTCCACCGCGTTCCGCCTGCCGCAGGCGCCCGCCGAAACCAAGGCCGGTTTCACGCTGGCGCAAAAAATGGTCGGCCGCGCCGTCGGCCTGCCCGAAGGCCAGGGCATCCGCCCCGGCACCTACTGCGAGCCGCGCATGACCACCGTGGGCAGTCAGGACACCACCGGCCCCATGACGCGTGACGAACTGAAGGACCTGGCCTGCCTGGGCTTCTCGGCCGACATGGTGATGCAGTCCTTCTGCCACACGGCGGCGTATCCGAAGCCCGTGGACGTGAAAACCCACCGCGAGTTGCCCGCTTTCATCAGCAACCGCGGCGGCGTGGCCTTGCGCCCCGGTGACGGCGTGATCCACTCGTGGCTCAACCGCCTGCTGCTGCCCGACACCGTGGGCACGGGCGGCGACTCGCACACGCGCTTCCCCATCGGCATTTCGTTCCCTGCGGGCTCCGGCCTCGTGGCCTTCGGCGCCGCCACCGGCGTCATGCCGCTCGATATGCCCGAATCCATCCTGGTGCGCTTCAAAGGCGAAATGCAGCCCGGGGTGACCCTGCGCGACCTGGTGCACGCGATCCCACTGTACGCCATCAAGGCGGGCCTGCTCACCGTGGCCAAGGCCGGCAAGATCAACGCCTTCTCTGGCAAGATCCTCGAAATCGAGGGCCTGCCTGACCTGAAGGTGGAGCAGGCGTTCGAGCTGTCCGACGCGTCGGCCGAGCGCTCCGCCGCCGGCTGCACCATCAAGCTCAACCCCGCGCCGATCAAGGAATACCTCACCAGCAACATCGTGCTGATGAAGAACATGATCGCCGACGGTTACGCCGACGCCAAGACCCTGCAACGCCGCATCGAGAAGGTGGAAGCCTGGCTGGCCAACCCGAGCCTGCTCGAAGCGGACAAGGACGCCGAGTACGCCGCCGTCATCGAGATCGACCTGGCCGACATCAAGGAACCCATCGTCTGCTGCCCTAACGACCCGGACGACGCCAAGTTCCTGTCCGAAGTGGCTGGCACCTCGATCGACGAAGCCTTCATCGGCTCGTGCATGACCAACATCGGCCACTTCCGCGCGGCGGCCAAGCTGCTGGGCGGCCAGCGCGACATCCCCGTCAAGCTGTGGGTTGCGCCGCCGACCAAGATGGACGAGAGCGAACTGATCAAGGAAGGCCACTACGCCGCCTTCGGCACCGCCGGCGCGCGCACCGAGATGCCCGGCTGCTCGCTGTGCATGGGCAACCAGGCGCAGGTGCGCGAGGGAGCGACGGTGATCAGCACCAGCACCCGCAACTTTCCCAACCGCCTGGGCAAGAACACCAACGTGTTCCTGGGCTCGGCCGAACTGGCCGCCATCGCCTCGCGCCTCGGCAGGCTGCCCACCAAGGAGGAATATCTCAAGGAGATGGGCGTCATCGACGCGGACAAGGCCAGCGTGTACCGCTACATGAACTTCGACCAGATCGAGGAATACGCGGACGTGGCGAAGGGCGTTGCCGCCTGATCGGCTGAACGCTTGAGCAAAACCCCCGCTGGCGGAAGCTGGCGGGGGTTTTGTTTTCTAACTGTGTCTACGATAATGTAGATACATAGGGAGAAAATGCCATGCATCTGCAAATAGCCAAGTGGGGCAACAGCCTGGCGATGCGCCTGCCAGCGGAAGTGGTGCGCAGCTTCGGATGGCGAGAAGGCGACAGCGTCGATGCGCGGCTGGCGCTGGATGGCGCGTTCACCATTCGCCCGGCTGCATGGAGTCGTCGCGCCTTCGCCGCCGAACTGGCCGCCGCGCGCGAAGCGCTGCCGATGGGGCAGTCCGTGCTCGAACAACTGCGCGGCGATGCCCGGTACTGAAAGATGATCTACGTGGATACCAGCGTCATCGTGGCGCTGATCGTCAACGAGACCGGCAGTGCAGGGGTGGCTGCCTGGTACGCCGCCACCCGCAGCGAACTGGTGTCTGCTGCATGGTGTGTGACGGAGTTCGCCAGCGTGCTGGGCCTGAAGCAGCGCACGGCGCAGATCGATGCGGCGCAGGCGCGCGCGGCCTGGGGGCGGTTTGAGCGCTTGGCGAGCAACGACCTGCGGCTGCTGTCTGTCGAGCCTGTGGATTTTCATCGCGCCGCGCAATGGACCATGGACGCCGCCAGTGGCGTGCGTGCCGGCGATGCGCTGCACCTGGCCTGTGCCGAGCGGGCTGCCACCAAAAGCATCGCCACGTTGGACGTGGCCATGGCGCGCCATGCGCGGCGACTCAAAATCAAGCCGATGGCGTTGTAGGCGGTTGGGCCATGCCATTCCTGTCCACAGTCTCCATGCGCGCCTGCCTGTGCGCCTGCCGCGCAGGATGCCCCCATGCGCTACCGCGTGTTCTGGCCTTGCGCCGGTTCCGCCAGCTTTTGCGCGTCGCAGGTGCTTGCACAAGGGCGCGTTCAGCCGGATTCGGCACAGCGCCTGCAGGCGTTTTTGCAAGCTGCCCGCCAAAACTCCCAGCGCGCGGGCGCAGAGCTGCGGCCGTTCCCGGTCATTGCCTTCGACAGCGGCGGCGGCAGCCTGCCGGGGGCGATGGCGCCCCCGGCGTGCTGGGCGGCGCCGCACCGCCGCCTATGTGGCTGAAATGGGTCTGCGTCTGCCAGCCGCACGGTTGTGATGACGCTGCCCCTTTGGCCGATGGGCAGGCGGCCGTGGCCGTGCGGCTGGAGGTGACGTGGCACGCGGGCAACGCCGCGCGGCTGCGGCTGTACCCGGTGGGCGTGCCGGCGCGGATCGTGCTGGACGTGGGCGGCGCCTGGCTGCACGCCCGCCCGGCCCAGCCCTGGCGGCGTCTGCGCGAGGGCGGGCGCACGGTGTTCACGGCGTCGGGCATCCTGATCGCGCCGCAGGTGCGGCAACTGGCGCAGGCGCGCACGCTGCGCGTGTCGGACGAATTGGGCGGCGCCTTGGCCGATGTGTCGTTGGCCAACCGCATCGCTTGATCGCGGTCGCATCACGGCCCGGGTGCCGCTGGCCGTGCAGGAAACGCTGGAGCTGGCCGCCAGCCTGCCGGGGGCGACCCTGAACC
Organism: Ottowia sp.; assembly: GCF_016703145.1. Lineage (GTDB taxonomy): Bacteria > Pseudomonadota > Gammaproteobacteria > Burkholderiales > Burkholderiaceae_C > Ottowia. The sequence continues at coordinate 205,456 of NZ_JADJCO010000005.1, forward strand.
AGTTCATCGTCCAGACCGCTTTGCGCGAGGCCGAGCGGGTGAACCTAAATCCAGCAGTTCCCCCGTCCGAATAGCCCGCAGAACCATCACTGGTGAGGTCTTGCGGTGATTTGGCAGACTCACTCCATGGGTGAATCGACAAACAAGGCCCGAGTGGCCGAGATGGGCGGCGAGCAGATGACACAGCCACAGGTGGTGGACACACTGGGCGGGCGCATGCACGTGCGCTGGGAAGAAGGTGCGGCGGCCACGCCACACGGCCAGTTGGTGTTCTTTGCCGAATTTCTTGCCGCCACCGGTGTGTTCGATCGCTGGGTGTCGACGTGCCCTTTGGAATACCGCAGCGGCAACGCTCCCCACAAGCGCGACGTGCTGGGCACCCTGATGCTCGGGCTGCTGGCCGGCCACCGGCGCTACGCGCACATCACGGCACTGAGAGGCGATGCGCTGGCTGCCCAGACCCTGGGCATGCACAAAATCGTCAGCGAAGATGCCCTGCGCCGGGCGCTCGCGCGCATCGACGAGCCATCAAGTACGAGCTGGATGCGAGCGGCGCTCATGCACTCGGTGCGCCCGGCGCTGAACAAGCCCTGGGTGCTGGACATCGACGCCAGCATCAAGCCCCTGTACGGGCGCCAGGAAGGCGCCCAACTGGGCGACAACCCGGCCAAGCCGGGGCGTCCCGGCCACGTGCTGCACACCTTCTGGGTGGGCAACCTGCGCCTGGTGCTGGACGTGCAGGTCAGCGCGGGCAAGCAGCACACCAGCTTGCATGCCAAGGCGGCCCTGGGCCGCCTGCTCGACGAGTTGGAGGCGCAACGCCCGACGCTGGTGCGCGGCGACTCGGGCTACGGCAACGAAGGCATCCTGCTGGAGCTGGAGCAGCGCAATCAACCCTACCTCTTGCGCCTGCGCCAGACGGCCAACGTGCAGCGCCTGGTGGCACGCCAGTTCGAGCGCCAGGACTGGAGCCGCGCCGACAGCCACGGCTGCCAGATGACCGAGGACTGGCTGCAGCTGCACGGCTGGAGCAAAAAGCGCCGGATGGTTATCGTGCGCCAGCGTGTGCGAGGAGGCGTTGCGCGCGAGCGGCGCATGGAGGATGGGCAATTGCGTCTGGATCCGCAGGCCAGCGTCTGCGAGGGCGAGCGGCTGTGGGAGTACGCGGTGCTGGTCACCGATGTGGCCCATCCAATCGAGGCCATCGGCCAGCTCTATCGCGACCGGGCTGACTGCGAAAACGGCTTCGACGAGTTGAAGAACCAGTGGGGCCTGTCGGGCTTCACCACGCAGGACATCAACCGCTGCCAGAGTACGGCACGCGCTTGCGCGCTGGTCTACAACTGGTGGAGTTGGTACTGCCGCTCAGCCAACCCAACGCAGCGCATGGAGGCGATCACCAGTCGCCCGCTGTTGCTCGCCGCGGTGGGCCGGGCTGCACCTAGCGGCGGGCAGACCATGCTGTACCTGACGCCGCTGCACGGCAAGGCCACGCTGCTCAAATCGCTGATCGCCAACATCCGTGCGGCCTTGAAGCACGTCAAGGCAACTGCGGAGCAGCTCAAGGCAGCCGATCCCTGGAGCCTGCTGCTGCACTACGTCAGTGACCGCATCGCCCCCGTGATCGGCCCGTTCAGGCCTCCAACAGGGCTGGTAGGGGCGGGGTAACTGCCGGATTTAGGGTGAATGAGCAGGAGCGTTTCATTCGCCTGAGCGCCGAGGAGACCGTGGCGTTTCTGGCGGCGCTCAATGCGCCGTTCCAGCCCAATGAGCGTCTCAAGAAGGCGATGGAAGACGCTGCCAGGCTGGCGCAGCGCTGACGCATGGCACTGGCATTTACCGTATTGGATGGCCGGCTGCATGACCGGGCCGGGTTTTCATGCGGCGTGGCCGTGTTGGACGATTACCTGCGCAGCCGTGCAGGGAGCACCATCGCGATGGCATTGCGACCGATCATGTGCTGGTCGATGACGCGCGGCCCGTCCAGATTCTGGGCTATTGCGCCTTGTCCGCCGCCCAGCTTGGCCTGCACGAGTTGAGTGGGCAAGACCGCAAACGCCTGCCGGCCTATTCGGTGCCTGCCATGCGCCTGGGGCGGCTGGCCGTGTCGGCGCAGGCGAAAGGAAAAGGGTACGGGCAATTGCTGCTTGGCCATGCCGCCAACCTTGCCGTGGCACTGCGGCAGACCCTGGGCATCAGGGTCTTGATTGTCGATGTCAAGGATGCGCGGGCTGCCGCGTTTTATGCCGCGCATAGATTCCGTCATATCGACAGCGATGCGCTGACGCTGTATTTGCCTGTCTCTGTCCGCTGAATTTTCCCCATGAACGTTCGGCCGCGGGCTGGCGAAGGTTTTGGGGTGTTTTTGGCCTCAGGTCGGTGCCGATACTGCGCAGGATGCTCTTTTTTTGATAGTGAGTGGCTCCACTTGCTGGAAGAACAGTCCGCAGGCACGTGCGGCGATTCAAGCAGCGATTGACTTGGCGCGGTCACGGCAGGGAGCATGTTGTATCTCGTGCGTTTCGCGGAGGATGGGTTCACCCCAGCCGCCACTGCTCCAATGCCTGCGCGGGCGACAGAATTTCAACGCCGAGGCCATATGGCAGTTCCAGCAAATCCCGGTCACCGCTGATGAGCCATTGGGCACTGCCATGCAGGGCCGTGTGGACGAACACATCGTCATCGGGATCGCGGCTGTACTGTTCTCGGGGGGGCGCAGGCAGTTCCACCCAGAGCGCCGCCGCCGCAAAGTCGTGCAGCAGCAAACGCCTGCGTTCCATGTCCAGATAGCGGTCGAATTTGGGGCGCCAGAGCCTGGTCTCCAACGCCTCGAAAGTCTCGCGCGAAAACATCAGCGTGGCGTGCTCCAGCAAACCGTCGACGATGTGCGTGGGCGCGGAGCGTGGCGATAGTGCGGCGCTGATCAGGACATTGGTGTCGATGACGGCGCGCTCAACTCTCATCGGTCAGCAACTGTTCCAGCGTTTCGTCTGTCAAGCCCTGTGCGGCGGCGTCGCTGGCGCTTTGTTTCAGGTGGTGCCGCAGCCGGTTGGCATAGAACGCGCGCATGGCTTCATAGTCCTCGGCGGAAACCATGACCCCGACGACGCGGTTGCGCCGGGTGACGCGCACAGGTTCGCGCTGCACCCGGTCAATCAGTTCGCCAAACCGGGTTTTGGCTTCATTGGCGGTGAATGTCTGCATGGCGGTTCCTCGCACGTGGCTTCGCGTATATTGTGTGCGAATCGTTCGATTCGTTCAATTCAATCGAAAACTCTTCGCTGATGCCCTTTCTTTCCGACGCCGACGATCTGCGCGGCTTTGTGTCCTCCACCACCCTCGACCGGGGCCGCGCCCTGTTCCGGGGCCGCAAGGTGCTGGAATGCATCGTGGCCGAAGACGGCGATGATGCCTGGGTGGCCGATGGCAGCGTGCAGGGCAGCCAGTGGGAGCCTTACGACACGACGGTGCGCGTGGAGTTTTCCGAAGCGGGCGAACTGGAGACGTTCGAGGGCGACTGCACTTGTCCGGTGGAAGTGGACTGCAAGCACTCGGTGGCCTTGGCGCTGAAGCTGGGTGAATATTTACAAAGCACCGCTCAGCGCCAGGCGCCATCCGTGCGCGGGCCATCCGTTACGGATTCATCCGCCATGGCCCGCGTGGACCAGTGGCTGGCCCGGTTCGAGAGTGGTGCGGCGGCGCCAGCGCCAGGGCAGGGCGATGAGCCGGTGTACCTGCTGCGCGAAAAAGCCCAAGGCCCCGGCGGCATGCCAGGGCTGGAACTGGCGTGGCAATCGGCGCGGCGGCTCAAGCGCGGCGGTTGGTCCAAGCCGCGCCAGCCCGCGTACGGCGTGGACATGCACTGGGCCGAGCAGCCGCTCGATGGCGACGCCATTCGGCTGGTGCGAGCCTTGGTCGACCTGCGCTACGGCTATGTGTCGAATACGCAGTGCTGGGTGCGCGGCGCGGTGGGCGCGCTGGCGCTGCAGGCGTGCGCCCGCACGGGCCGCCTGTTTTTGACCGATGCCCAGGGCGCCATCGACGGCGACGCCCTGCGCTGGGGCGAGCCGCGCACCGTGGATTGGTCGTGGCGCGAGCACGCGACCCTGGCCGGGCAAGCGCCGCTGTGGGAGCTGGCGCCGGCCACCGATGCCCGCATCTACCCCGGCCCGCCCGCGCTGTATCTCGACAGGCACACCCGCACCTGCGGCCCGGCCACGGCGCCGGGCCTGGCCGATGCGCACCTGGCCCTGCTGCTGACCGCGCCGCCTCTGCCCGCGCCGGCCTTTACCGATCCACGGAATCGCCTGCTCACCCGCCTGGCCGCCGTGCCGCTGCCGCCGGGCATGCAGGCCCCCGCGCGCTGGCCCGAGGTGACGCCCATGCGCCGGCTGGCCCTGGCGCTGACCCCGCGCCATGACCGCGCCGCGCTGGGCCTGGTGACGGCGGATCTGCGCTTTGACTACGGCGGTTTGCAGGGCTGGTGGCCGCAGCCCGATGCGCTGGTGCTGGCCGAACACGATGGCCAGCGCGTCTTTCTCCTGCGCGACTTGGCCCTGGAAGACACCGCCCTGGCCAGCCTCGACGCGCTGGGCTTGCGCGGCGGCGGGCCGCTGGGCCGCTTTCACCAACCCGACGCCACCCGGTGGCTGGACTGGGCCGCGCAGGACTGGGCGCCGCTGCGCAACGCGGGTTTCGAATTGGACGTGACCCCCGAACTCGCCGCGCTGGTGCAGTCCGCCGACACGCTGGACGTGTCCGTCGCCGAACCCGAAGACCATGCCAATGGCCGCTCGTGGTTCGACCTGTCCCTGGGCCTGGAGATCGCAGGCGAGCGCCTCAACGTCCTGCCCTGGTTGCCCGGCTGGCTGGGCCGCGTGCAGTGGACGCCCGACGGCCCGCAACTGCCCCCGTGGCTGTGGCAAGAGCGCGAAGACGGCCGCTGGCTGCGCGTGCCCTCGGCCCCGCTGCTGCCCTGGCTGCGCGTGCTGCTGGAGCTGGTGGGCGACCACGCCACCGACGGCGACAGCCTGCGCCTGTCGCGCCTGGAAGCCCTGCGCCTGGCCGCATCGCTGGGCGATGGCGTGGCCTGGAGCGGTGCCGCGCAGCTGCGCGACATGCTGGGCCAATTGACCGGCGCGGGCGCGCTGCCCGACGTGGCCGTGCCCGCCAGCCTGCAAGCCGAGCTGCGCCCCTACCAGCGCCAGGGCCTGAACTGGCTGCAGTTCCTGCGCGCTCACCACCTGGGCGGCGTGCTGGCCGACGACATGGGCCTGGGCAAAACCGTGCAAACCCTGGCCCACCTGCTGCGCGAGCAAGAAGACGGACGGCTCGACCGGCCCTGCCTCGTCATCGCCCCCGTCAGCCTGCTGGGCAACTGGCGCGCCGAGGCCGCGCGCTTCGCCCCCAGCCTGCGCACCCGCGTGTGGCACGGCCAGGGCCGCCACGGCACGGCGTTTGCCGAAGACTGCGACCTGCTCATCGCCCCGTACTCCCTGCTGCAGCGCGACAAGGAGCGCTGGCTGGCGCAGCCCTGGCACATCGTCGTGCTGGACGAAGCCCAGCACATCAAGAACGCCACCACCCACGCGGCCCAGGTCGTCAGCGCGCTCGACGCACGCCAGCGCCTGGCGCTGACCGGCACCCCGCTCGAAAACCACCTGGGCGAGCTGTGGAGCCTGTACCACTTCCTCATGCCCGGCTTTCTGGGCAGCCACAAGCGCTTTGGCGAACTGTTCCGCACGCCCATCGAGAAATTGGGCGACACCGACGCCCTGGCCCGGCTGCGCCAGCGCGTCACCCCCTTCATGCTGCGGCGCACCAAGGACGTGGTGGCCCAGGAGCTGCCGCCGCTGATCGAGAGCGTCACCCGCGTCACGCTGGCCAGCAAGCAGGCCGACCTGTACGAAACCATCCGCCTGGCCACCGAAAAAGCCGTGCGCGAAGCGCTGGCCGCCAAGGGCCTGGCGCGCTCGCAGATCCAGGTGCTCGATGCGCTGCTGAAACTGCGCCAGGTCTGCTGCGACCCGCGCCTGGTCAAGACCCTGCCGGCCACCGCCAAGGCCCCTGCATCGGCCAAGCTCGGCCTGCTGATGGAACTGTTGCCCGAACTGCTGGCCGGAGGGCGGCGCGTGCTGCTGTTCTCGCAGTTCACCAGCATGCTCACGCTGATCGAGGCCGAGCTGCAGGCCGCGGGCCTTGCCTGGACCAAGCTCACCGGCCAGACGCAAAAGCGCGACGAGGCCATCGCGCGCTTCACCAGCGGCGAGGTGCCGCTGTTCCTCATCAGCCTGAAGGCGGGCGGCACCGGGCTGAACCTGCCCCAGGCCGACACCGTCATCCACTACGACCCGTGGTGGAACCCCGCCGTCGAAGCCCAGGCCACGGGCCGCGCCCACCGCATGGGGCAGACGCGCCAGGTCATGGCCTACAAGCTGGTGGCCGAGGGCACGATAGAGGAGCGCATCCTGGCACTGCAGGAGCGCAAGGCCGCGCTGGCGCAGGGACTGTTGACGGGCGCCGCCGCGCGCGAGCAGCCGCTGTTCACGGAAGGCGACGTGGCCGAACTGCTGCGCCCGCTGGGCGGTTGAGCTGGCACTGTCCAAAGTCAGGTGGTCTGTTCAGCTTCGATCAACTCGTGCAGCGGCGCAGCCGACAACGCCAGTCCGTTGGGCCAGCATGGGGCGCCGGCGTCAATGAAGCAACGGGCGAAGTAGGCCGGGGTGCGCAGGGCTTCGAGCAGGGGGCCCTGGCGGCTGGAGAGATAGGCGGCGCCGTCAAAAATGCCGCGTGCGTGGTCGCTGAAGGTCAACTCCAGCCGATGGCTTGCAGGAGAGGCAACCAGGATCGACTACGCCTGCGCTGCAGCACGGCGCCCAGCTACATTTTTGCGCATGAGTGCTTCCCGTCTCCAACGATTCACCCCCTTCCTGGCCGTCCTGGGCTCCGTCACGGCGCTGGGCGTGGGCACGTCCTGGGCCAAGCAACTGCTGTTTCCGGCGGTGGGCGCGCAGGGCACCACGGCCGTGCGCGTGGGCTTGTCCGCCGTGCTGCTGCTGCTGCTGTGGCGCCCCTGGCGCTGGCGGCTCTCGCGCGCGGACGCCACCGCCATTGCCTGCTACGGCGCGGCGCTGGGCGGCATGAACCTGATGTTCTACCTGTCGCTGCGCACGCTGCCGTTCGGCCTGGCCGTGGCCATCGAGTTCGCCGGGCCGCTGGCGGTGGCCATTTGGTCGTCCCGCCGCGCGGTGGACTTCGCCTGGGTGGCGCTGGCCATCGCCGGGCTGGGCCTGCTGCTGCCCCTGGGCCTGAACGGCAGCACGCTGGACCCGGTGGGCGTGCTCCATGCGCTGGCCGCCGCCGTGTTCTGGGCGCTGTACATCGTGTTCGGCAAGCGCGCCGGGCACCTGCACGCGGGCCATTCCGTCTCGCTGGGCCTGCTGGTGGCCGCGCTGGTGGTGGTGCCGGTGGGCGTGGCCCACGCGGGCGCCTCGCTGCTGTCGCCCAGCGTGCTGCTGGCGGGCCTGCTGGTGGCGGCCGTCTCCAGCGCCATCCCGATTTCGCTGGAGATGATGGCGCTGAAGCGCCTGCCCAAGGAGGCGTTCGGCATCATGATCAGCATGGAACCCGCCGTGGCCGCCGTGCTGGCCATGGGCTTGCTGGGCGAGCACCTGAGCCCTGCGCAGTGGCTGGCCATCGCGTGCATCGTGGCGGCATCGATGGGGAGCGCGCTCACTGCCGGAAGGCCGGTGGGCGAAACCGCTGGTGCTTCCAAAAGATTAGCTTCCGGCGCTTGATGGGCGAGCGCTGGAGCCACGTCTTGCTGACCACCATCGGCCACTTCCGCGTACGCCGCTGCCCTTGCAAGCCTCGCGGCCGGAAGGCGCGGCGCTTCGTTTTGCTGTTCTGGATGAAATCGACCAGAAGCACTCATGGGATAAGCGTTAGAAGCTATTTATTCAATAGCATCCTGCGCTGGATCGGGCGGCGGCCGGCGCTCCCGCAGGCGGCGCAGCAGGTCGGCCAGCGTCCTGCCGGGCTCGTCGGCGAAGCGCTCCGGCAGCACCTGCGCCGCGTCGATGCGGTCGACCCGGAAGCTGCGAAAGTCCTGCCGCAGCTCGCACCACGCGGCCAGCGTCCACACCTTGCCCCAGTAGAAGCAGCCCAGTGGGCGCACCGTGCGCCGGGTGGCTGCTTCGTTCACGTCGCGGTAGTCCAGGCGCAGCTTGTGGCGCGACTGCACCGCCTCGCGCAGGGTTTGCAGGCGCTCGCGCGTGGCGGCGTCCCGCGACACCGGCAGGGCGAACAGGGCCAGGGCCTCGGCGGCGGCGCGCGCCGACGGTGGCAGCACCGACAGAATCTTGCCCAGCGCGCTTTCCACGTCGCCGGCCATGCCGGGGTCCAGCCAGCTCTGCGCCAGCCGCGCGGCGGCGGCCAGGGCGCGGGCCTCATCCTGCGTGAACATCATGGGCGGCAGATCGAAGCCGGCGCCCAGCCGGTAACCGATGCCGGCCTCGCCCTCGATCGGCACGCTCTGGCGCTGCAGGTCGGCCACGTCGCGGTAGATGGTGCGCTCCGACACCTCCAGCCGCCGCGCCAGGAAAGCCGCCGTGGTGAGCCGGCGGCCGCGGATGAGCTGCACGATCTGGAACAGGCGGTCGGCGCGGCGCATGGCGGGTGGGCTGGCAGCAGGCGAGGGCGGCGGTGAGGTGAATGTATCGCCCCGTGCGCGCCGGATCAGGACGCGGCCTGGCGCGGCCCGGCCTGACGCACCAGCGCCGTGGCCAGGGCCGACGCCACCACTTCGCCGTCCTGCCGCAGTTCACCGGCCAGGTGGCAGACCTCCCGGCCGCGCCGCAGCACGCGCCCGGTGCCGTGCAGCAGGCCGATCCTCGCGCTGCGCAGGAAGGTGACGGTCAATTGCAGCGTCGGCGCGAATTGGCCGCGCGCCAGGGTCGCGGCCAGCGCAGGCCCCAGGGTGTCGTCGAGCATGGCGGCCAGGAACCCGCCTTGGACGTGGCCCATCGGGTTGGCAAAGGCGTCCGGCGCCTGGAACGTCGTCTCCACGATGCCGGCCTCGGCGTCCACGCGCACGATCCGCCCGCCGAGGGTCTGGACGGCGCGGGGCGGCGGCAGCTCGCCGGCCATCACGCGCCAGAAGAAGGCTTGCGGGTCCATGGCGGCGCAGGCTTCATTCGGGCGCATGCAGGCCGACCAGGTTGCCGTCGATGTCCTCGACATGGGCGAAGTAGCCGATGCCCGGCGCGATCAGCGTGCGCGGCGTGGCCACCCGGCCGCCGGCGGCTTGGGCGCGGTCGAGCGCGGTCTGCACGCTGGGCGCGCTGTCCAGGTAGACCAGCGTGCCGCCGTGCACGGCGCGGTGGCCGTCGCGCTGCACCAGGCAGCCGCCGGCGCCAGGCTGGTCGTGCGCGAACACGGCCATGTGTTCGCCGCCGAGGTCCTCGGCACCGCGCATGGGCCGGCCGAGCAGGGTTTCGTAAAAGCGCTGGGCGGCGGCCAGGTCGCGGACCGGAATCTCGAACCAGGTGTTGGCGTTCTGCATGAGGGGCTCCTTGAAGGGTTGAAGAGCCCCGATGCTGCGCGCCCCCTCCTGACAGCGTGCTGTCAGGAGATCGAGGTTCGGGGTTGCGGCACCCCGTGATGCTATTTAATAAATAGCTGGAAACGCAATATCCATAAAGGCTAGAGGCCAAAAACGATTGCAACAGACGTTTCAGTGCGCCTCGGCCTGCCGCGCCGCGCGGATGGCGCCCTCGGCGTCGCCCTGTGTGCCGTTGAAGAGCAGGTTCAGCAGCACGGCGGCGATGGAGGCCAGCAGGATGCCCGATTCGATCAGCGGGTGGATGGCGTGCGGCATCCACTGCGAGTAGCTGGGCGCCAGCAGCGGGATCATGCCGATGCCGATGGACAGGGCCACGATCAGCGCGTTGTGCCGGTTGGTGGCGAAGTTGACGCCGCCCAGGATGCGGATGCCGGTGGCCGCCACCATGCCGAACATCACCAGCCCGGCGGCGCCCAGCACCACGGTGGGCAGCGACTCGACCAGCGCCGCCATCTTGGGCAGCAGGCCCAACACGATCAGGATCACGCCGCCGGCCACGCGGACGAAGCGGCTCTTGACGCCCGTCACCGCCATCAGGCCCACGTTCTGCGAGAAGCTGGTGTAGGGGAAGGTGTTGAAGATGCCGCCGATCAGCGTGCCCAGGCCGTCGGTGCGCAGGCCGCGCGCCAGCATGGGTTGGTCCACGGCGCGGTCGGTCATCTGGCCCAGGGCCAGGAACATGCCGGTCGATTCGATCATCACCACCACCATGATCAGCGTCATCGTCAGGACCATGACCGGCTCGAAGATCGGCGCGCCGAAGTGGAACGGCAGCACCACGTCCACCCAGGACGCCTTGCCGACCTTGTCGAAGGTCATCATGCCGGCGGCGGTGGCGACGATGCCGCCCACCACGATGCCGACCAGCACCGAGATGTTGGCCAGGCAGCCCTTGGCGAACTTGGCGATCAGCAGGATCGAGGCCAGCACGACGGCCGAGACGGCCACGCCCGGCAGCGCCGCGTAGCGCGGGTTGGGCACGGTGGGCGCCAGCGCCACGCCCGGGGGCACGGGCGGGAAGCCCGGCGTGCCGGCCGCCGCCGCGCTGCGCACGGTGCTCAGCCATTCGGTGTGGTCGGGCGGCACCATCAGCGGCGCCGTGGGGCCGACGGGGTTGCCGAAGATCCAGTTGATGCCCACGCGCATCAGGTTGATGCCGATCACGGCGATGATGGTGCCCGTCACCACGGGCGGGAAGAAGCGCAGCATCCGGCTGATCAGCGGCGCGATCAGGATCGAGATGACGCCGGCGCCGATGATGGCGCCGAACAGCATGCGCGCCCCGTCGGTGCCGGGGTTGCCGTTGGCGATGGCCACCATGGGGCCGACGGCGGCGAAGGTCACGCCCATCATCACCGGCAGGCGCACGCCGAACCACTGCGTCATGCCCAGCGATTGGATGAGCGTGGCGATGCCGCAGCAGAACAGGTCGGCCGAGATCAGCATGGCCACTTCGTCGGGGCTGAGCTTGAGGGCGCGGCCGACGATCAACGGCACGGCGACGGCGCCGGCGTACATCACCAGCACGTGCTGCAGGCCGAGCGCGGCCAGCTATGAAGACTGCAGCAGGTCGGCCAGGGTGCGGGCGATCACCTTGGTCGCGCGGCGCAGGTCCTGCAGGTCCACGCGCTCGTCGGCGCGCTTGGCGTGGCTCTCCAGCACGGTGCGCGGGCCGGCGCCGTAGATCACGCCGGGGATGCCGCGCTCCACGTACAGGCGCACGTCGGTGTACAGCGGCGTGCCGACGGCGGGCGGCCTGTCGCCGAACACGGCCTCGCCGTGCTTCTGGAGGGCGTCCACCAGCGGCGCGTTGCCGGGCAGCGGCGTCATCGCGCGGGCCAGCAGCAGGCGCCGGATGTCCACGCGCACCGCGTCGTCGCCCGACACGCCGCGCCACCGGTTGAAGCCGGCCGCGGCGTCGGCGATGACCTGGCGGAGGCGGGCCTCGACCTCGGCGGGCTGCTCCTCGGGGATCATGCGGCGGTCGAGCTTGAGCACCACCTTGCCGGGGATCACGTTGGTGTTGGTGCCGCCCTCGATGCGGCCGATGTTGAGGTAGGGGTGCCGGATGCCCGGCACGCCGGAGGTGACCTGCCGGTACGCCGTGTTCTCGGCGTACAGGGCGTTCATGACGTGCACCGCCGCCTGCAGCGCATCGACGCCGGTGTCGGGCACGGCGGCGTGGGCCATCTTGCCGTGCACGGTCACCTCCATCTGCAGGCAGCCGTTGTGGGCGGTGACCACCTCGTAGCTGAAGCCGGCGGCGATCATCAGGTCGGGCTTCGTCAGGCCGTGCTTCAGCAGCCAGCCGGGGCCCAGCTCGCCGCCGAATTCCTCGTCGTAGGTGAAGTGCAGCTCGACGGCGCCGTGGGTGGGCTTGGCCACGGCCTCCAGCGCGCGCACGGCGAAGGTGAAGGTGGAGAAGTCGCTTTTGCTGACGGCCGAGGCGCGGCCGTACAGCTGCCCGTCCTCGATCTGCGCGCCGTAGGGCTCGCGCGTCCAGCCCTCGCCGGGGGGCACCACGTCGCCGTGGGCGTTCAGCGCCACGGTGGGGCCGCCGTCGCCATAGGGGCGGCGCACGATCAGGTTGGTGATGCTCTGCATGCCGTAGTCCCGCACGTCCTGCGCGGGCACGGGGTGCCGCTCGGCCTCGAAACCCCAGGCGCGGATCAGCTCGGCTGTTGCTTCAGCGTGCGGCGCGTTGTCGCCGGGCGGGGTGTCGGTGGGCACCTGCACCAGTTGCTGCAGGAAGCGCACCTGCTCGTCGAAGTGCTGGTCGATCCAGGCGTCGAGCCGGGCGTGGGTGTCGGGGGTAGGCGGCATGGTTATTTTTGAACGAAAAATGGCTGTAGACCGCATGGATACTGCGCGAGCAGCTATGGTAATGGATGCAAGTCCCGCGCCACGCCCTCCAGCAGGTGCTGAAGGGCCTGCACGGCGAGCTGCATGTCCTCGGCGGTGGTCGATTCGAGCGGGTTGTGGCTGATGCCGCTGTTCTCGCCGCGCACGAACAGCATGGCCTGGGGCATGACCTCGTGCAGCTTCATGGCGTCGTGGCCGGCGCCGCTGGGCATGCGGAAGACGGGCAGGCCGGTGGATTCGACCGCGGCTTCCCAGCGCCGTTGCCAGGCGGGGGCGCTGGGGGCGGCGCTGGCGCGCATGGTTTCCTCCAGCGTGCAGGCCACGCCGCGGCGCTCGGCGATCTCGCGCGCCCGGGCCAGCACGTCGGCGGCCAGCGCGTCGCGCTGCGTGTCGGTGGTGGCGCGCAGGTCCAGGCTGAAGGCGCAGCGGCCGGGCACGACGTTGATCGAGCCGCCGGGGACTTGAAGCAGGCCCATGGTGGCGACCGAGTCGCCGTCGCGGGCGGCGCGCTGCTCCAGGACCAGCGCCAGCTCGGCCGCGGCGCAGGCCGCGTCGCGCCGGCGGTCCATGGGCGTGGTGCCGGCGTGGCTGGCCTGGCCGGCGTATTCGCCCAGGTAGCGCACGCTGCCGTTGATGGAGGTGACCACGCCCAGCGGCAGGTTCAGCTCGTTCAGCACCGGGCCCTGCTCGATGTGGACCTCGATGAAGCCCAGGTAGCGCGCCGGATCGCGCCGCAGCTTGGGAATGTCGTCCACGCACAGGCCGGCGTGCCGCATGGCCTGGCGCATGGTGATGCCGTCCGCGTCCTGCTGGTCGAGCCATTCGGCACGGAAGTCGCCGATCAGCGCGCCGGAGCCGAGGAAGGTGGCCTTGTAGCGCTGGCCTTCCTCCTCGGCGAAACCGATCACCTCGAAGTCGAAGGGCAGGCGCCGCCGGGCGCGCGCCAGCTCGCGCACGCAGGCGATGGGCACGAAGATGCCCAGCCGCCCGTCGTACTTGCCGCCGTTGCGCACCGTGTCGTAGTGGCTGCCGGTCATCAGCGTCCGGGGGTCGGGCACGGCGGGGTCGGCTTTGTAGCGGCCGACCACGTTGCCCACGGCGTCGACGTGCACCTCGTCGAAGCCGGCGTCGTGCATGGTCTGGCCGATGCGCTGGGCACAGGCGCGGTGCGCGTCGGTGAGGTAGGTGACGGTGAGCTGGCCCGCCTCGGCAAAGCCGGGGTCGCTGTGCCGGGCCAGCTTCTCGTGCCAGTCCCACACGTCGTTGCCCAGCGTGGGTTCGGCGCCGAAGCGGTCGGCCAGGCGGATCTCGGCGATGCGGTGGATCTGGCGCAGCGCCTCGGCGCGCTCGAAGTCGGGGTGGTGGCCCAGGCGGCGGGCGAAGGTGTCGATGATCCGCGCCTTGCCCAGCCCGGTGCCGCGCGGCCCGCGCACGGCCAGGATGAACGGGAAGCCGAACTTGGCGTTGTAGCCGGCGTTGAGCTGCTGGATGCGCGCGAATTCCTCGGGCGTGCACTCGGTCAGGCCGGCCCGGCCTTGCTCGTGGGTCGATTCGGCCGTCAGCGTCTTCGCGACCATGGCCTTGCCAGCCAGCTCGGGGTGGGCGCGGATCAGGGCCAGGTGCGCGTCCACGCCGCCCTGGTCGAGCGCGGCGACCAGGGCGTGCTTGAGGTGGGCCAGGGACTTGAACGGGCGCGCCTTCAGCGCCTCGGCGGCGATCCAGGGTGTGTGCTCGTAGATGCCGTCGAGCATGCGCCCGGCGTCCGGCAGGGCGGCGGTGTTGAGCTGGTCGAGCGTGAAAGCCATGGGGGTCAGTCCTTGAACCTAGAAACGGCAGTAGCGCGCTCACCCCGCAGGTGAGCGTCATCGAAGCTGCGAAAGTCAACGTTCATGCGGCTCTCCTGACGGTGACAAGCGGTCAACTGCCGTTTTTAGGTTTGGGTGCGTGGCGATCCAGTGCCGCGCGATGTCGATGCGGCGGCACACCCACACATCGGGGTGCGCGGCGACGTGGTCCAGGAAGCGCTGCAGCGCCCCGATGCGCCCGGGCCGGCCCAGCAGGCGGCAGTGCATGCCGATGCTGAGCATCTTGGGCCGGTCCAGCCCGGCGGGGTCGCCCTCGGCGTAGAGCGCGTCGAAGCTGTCCTTCATGTACTGGAAGAACGGCTCGGCGTGGCTGTAGCCCTGGGGCAGGGCGAAGCGCATGTCGTTGCAGTCCAGCGTGTAGGGCACCACCAGGTGGCGCGCGTCGCTGCCGTTGCTGCGGCGCACCTTCATCCAGAAGGGCAGGTCGTCGCCGTAGTAGTCGCTGTCGTACAGCAGCCGGCCGTCGTCCACCACCAGGCGGCGCGTGTGGGGGCTGTCGCGGCCGGTGTACCAGCCCAGCGGGCGCTCGCCGGTGAGCCGCTCGATGATGTCCAGCGCCTCGGCCATGTGCGCCCGCTCGGTGGCTTCGTCCATGTTCTGGTAGTGGATCCACTTCAGGCCGTGGCAGGCGATCTCGTCGCCGCGCCGCATGAACGCCCGCACCGCCTTGGGGTGGCGCGCCAGCGCGCTGGCGACGCCGAAGACGGTGAGCGGCCAGCCGCGCGCGTCGAACTCGCGCAGGATGCGCCACAGGCCGGCGCGCGAGCCGTATTCGTAGATGCCTTCCATCGACAGGTGGCGGTCGGGGTAGGCGGCCGGGTTGGACAGCTCGGAGAGGAACTGCTCGCTGCCCGCGTCGCCGTGCAGCACGCTGTTCTCGCCGCCTTCCTCGTAATTCAGCACGAACTGCACGGCGATGCGCGCGCCGCCCGGCCAGCGGGCATGTGGCACGTCGGGGCCGTAGCCGGCCAAGTCGCGCGGGTAGGGGGCGGTGCTGTCGTAGATGGGGGATGTCATGCTGTTCAAAGAGGAGCTGCCAACGTAGACAGGTTGCGGACCAGCGCCTGTTTCAGGTCATGGGTGGGGGCGGGGCGGCCGAGGTTCAGGCCGGCTTCCACGTGGTCCAGGTGCGCACGCATCAGCTTGACGGCCTGGGCGACGTTGCCGGCGGCGAAGCACTCCACCAGCTCGGCGTGCTCGGCCGCCGAGTCGTGCGCGGCGCTGGCGCTCTGGTACCTCAGCGTGGCGACGGCGCAGCGCGCCAGCAGGTCGCGCAGCACTTGTGCCAGCACGTCGTTGTCCAGCAGCTCGGCCATGCGCACGTGGAAGTCACCCAGCAGCTCGGTGCGGTCGGCCACGTCCTGGCGCGCCACGGCCGCCTGCTCCTGCGCCACGTGCTCGCGCAGGGCGTGGATGTGCTCGGGCGTGGCGGCGCGCACGAAGGCGCGCGTCAGCTCCAGCTCCAGCATGCGGCGCACGGCGAACACCTGCCGCGCCTCGCTCACCGAGGGGCTGGCGACGAAGGCGCCGCGTGCCGGCTCCATCGTCACCAGGCGCTTTTGCGACAGCAGGAACAGCGCTTGCCGCACCAGCGTGCGCGAGACGCCAAAATGGTCGGCCAGCGTCTGCTCCACCAGCTTGGCGCCCGGCTGCAGGCGATGGTCCACGATGGCGTGGGTGAGCGCCTGGACGATCAGGCCGGTGCTGGAGGCTTCCATGGGACGGGATGATAGTGCGGTTCCCCGAAATTGTATACACTTCAGTGGACAATCTTGAAGAAGGAGCGACGCGATGGGACTGAGCACGCACGTGCTGGACACCATGCACGGCACGCCGGCGGCGGGCATGCAGGTCACGCTGTACGAGACGAGGGGCGGCGGCGCCACGCTGGTCAAGCGCTTCCGCCTGAACGCGGACGGCCGCAACCCCGACGGCCCGCTGTATGACAACGCCAGTCTGCGGGCAGGCACCTACCGCCTGAGCTTCGAGGTGGCCGACTACTTCCGCGGCCGGGGCGTGCAACTGCCCGAGCCGCCCTTCCTGGACGTGGTGCACCTGGACTTCGGCATCGCGCACACGGACCAGCACTACCACGTGCCGCTGCTGGTCAGCCCCTGGAGCCACTCGACCTATCGAGGCTCCTGAAAGCGGCGCTCCGGCCATGCGCGAGTTGCGCGACTTCCTGCACCGGCTGCGGTGCGCGCCCGCCGTGCTGGTGACGGTGGCGCGCACCGAGGGCTCGGCGCCGCGCGAGGCGGGGGCGTGGATGGCGGTGTTCGGCGACGCGGTGATGGGCACCATCGGCGGCGGTCACCTGGAGTTCGAGGCCATTGCCCAGGCGCGCGGGTGCCTGGCGCGGCCATCGGCCGCCGCGACGCTGCGGCGCTACCCGCTGGGCCCCGGCCTGGGGCAATGCTGCGGCGGGGTGGTGCACCTGCGCTTCGAGCGGGTGGAGGCGTCGATGGCACCGGCGCTGGGCGCCCGTCTGGGCGTGGCGGGCGCGCCGCTGGCGCTGTTTGGCGGCGGGCACGTCGGCACGGCCTTGGTCCGGTTGCTGGGCGAGCTGCCGTTCGACGTGACCTGGATCGACAGCCGCGACGAGGTCTTTCCGCCCGAAGTGCCGCCCAACGTGCGTTGCGAGCATTCCGACCCCGTGCAGACGGCGGTGGTCGACCTGGCGCCCGGCAGCCGCGTCGTCATCATGAGCTTCAGCCACGCCGAGGACCTGGAGATCGTGGCCGCCTGCCTGGCGCGGCGCAGGCAGCGGGACGATCTGCCGTACGTCGGCCTGATCGGCAGCCACACCAAGTGGGCGGTGTTCGGCCACCGGCTGCGGGCGCGCGGGTTCGGCGCGGACGAACTGTCGGCGGTGGCCTGCCCCATCGGCCTGCCGGGCATCGAGGGCAAGCAGCCGGCGGTGGTGGCCGTGTCGGTGGCGGCGCAACTGCTGGCGGGTCTTTCGGAAAATTGAAACAACAATGGCGCCCAGTCGGCGCCATTGTTGCGTTGATAGCTACTAAAAATGTAGCGATCTCAACCCTGATGCGGGCGCTTGCCCGGATTCTTCTTGCTGCGCGTGTGCGAGCCGCGCTCCAGGCTCTTGCGCTGGCCGACGCCCTGCTTGGCGACGGTGGCGCCCGGCAGCGGGGGGGTGGCCTTGCGCATGGCCTCGGTGACGATCTTGTTGCCCATGGTGTGATCCTTTGTGAACGGTGTGTTGGCGGAAAAACCCGCTATTTTCACTGATTTGGCGGCGCCCGCGACCGGCGGGCCACGAGTCGCGCGCCGATCGCCGTTCCGCTGGCGTTTGCACACCATTCTGTATACAATTTAGGTCGATCGCAGCGGTGCCCGGGATTCGTCCGCCTTCCCAGCGCGTGACGCCCGATGCGCGATCGCCTGGAGCCGGCTTGCAGCGCCCGCGGTGGCGAGCCGGATGGAGGGACGTTCGTTCATGGAAGCATATCTACTCGACTGGGCCAACCTGCTGCTGCGCTGGCTGCACGTGATCGTGGCGATCGCCTGGATCGGCTCGTCGTTCTACTTCGTCTTTCTCGACAACAACCTGCTCGCGCCCACCGCCGACGACCTGAAGAAGAAGGGCGTGGACGGCGCCATGTGGGCGGTGCATGGCGGCGGCTTCTACAACCCGCAGAAGTACATGGTGGCGCCGCAGGGCGGCATCATCGACAGCAAGCTGCATTGGTTCTACTGGGAGAGCTACAGCACCTGGCTGTCGGGCTTCGCGCTGTTCGCCGTGCTGTACCTGTGGAACGCCAGCGCGTTCCTGGTCGACCGGCAGGTGCTGGACTGGTCGCCGGTGGCGGCGGGGGCGGCGGCGCTGGGCTTCCTGGTGGTGTTCTGGATCGTCTACGACGGCATCTGCCGCGTGTTCGGCTTCCGCGCCAACGGCGAACGCACGGTGGCGGCGCTGCTGATCGTGGTGGTGGCCTTCGCGGCGTGGCTGGCGTGCCAGCTGTTCTCGGGCCGCGCCGCCTTCCTGATCGTCGGCGCCATGCTGGCCACGGCCATGAGCGCCAACGTGTTCTTCTGGATCATCCCCGGCCAGCGCAAGGTGGTGGCGGCCATGACCGGCGGCCAGCCCCGCGACGCCGACGCGCTGGCGATCCATGGCAAGCGCGGCAAGCAGCGCAGCGTGCACAACACCTACTTCACGCTGCCGGTGCTGCTGGCCATGCTGAGCAACCACTACAGCTTCCTCTACAGCCACCCGCGGCGCTGGCTGGTGCTGGTGCTGCTGATGCTGGCCGGCGCGCTGATCCGCCAGTTCTTCGTGCAGCGCCACGGCTGGCACCTGGGGCGCGCCCGCAACCCGTGGCCGCATGCGGCGGTGGGGGTGGCGGTGATCCTGGGCGTGATCGCGTGGCTCAGGCCGGCGCCCTCCGCGCCCTCGGCCGCCGCGCCGGCGGCGGTGGGCTACGCCCAGCTCAAGCTGGTGCTGGAGCAGCGCTGCTACGCGTGCCACGGCGAAGCGGTGCGGATGAAGAACCTGCGCCTGGATTCGCCCGGGCAGGTGGCGGCGCACGCCCAGCAGATCTACCAGCAGGTGGTGGTGACGAGGATCATGCCGCTGTCCAACGCCACGCGGATGACCGACGACGAGCGGGCCATGGTGGCGCGCTGGTTCGAGGGGCAGGGCAAATAAGCCCGGTCAGGGGGCGGCGGGCGTCTCGGCCGGCGCTGGCAGCGCCAGCGGCGCGGCCAGCGCCACGCGCACGCAATCGCGGATGTGCTGCTCGCCCAAGTAGCGCAGCGCGGCGTAGCCCAGGGCGCCCGACACCAGTTGCCCGGCCAGCGGTATGTACCGGGCCACCTGGGCGGTGGTCAGGCGCATGCCCAGCATCTTGGCGAAGCGCAGCACCAGCCCCTGGGTGACCACGCGGCCGACCAGCACCGGGCCGATCACGCCGATGGCCTTGTGCACGCGCTCCTTCTCGCGCGCGTCCATCCGCGCGATCTGGTGCGGCGCCAGGCCGAATTCCTCGTTGATGCGGGGCAGCAGGCGCGCCAGCATGGCCGCGTCCACCGCCCAGTCCAGGCCGGGCAGCGGCACCGCGCCGGCCACGCCCGCGACCAGCGCGCGCCGCCGCAGCATCTGGCGGCTGCGCTGCACGGCCCGCTCCAGCCGCGGATGGCCGCGGGCCAGGGCCAACGGGTCGGCCTGGGCGTCGGAGGCCATGGCGTCGTGTCCGCGCTGCGAGGGCTGGGCCCGCTCAGCGCTTCTTGGTGACCAGGCCGTAGACGAACAGCACGACGATGGCGCCGATGATCGAGGCGATCCAGCCCACCGGCGAGCCGGCCGGGTACAGGCCCAGCGCCGCGCCGCCATAGCTGGCGAGCAGCGAGCCGGCGATGCCCAGCAGCGTGGTCATGATCAGGCCCATGGCCTGGTTGCCCGGCATGACGGCGCGGGCCAGCAGGCCCACGATAAAGCCGACGATGATGGTGGTGATGATGCCCATGTGACGTGTCCTTTCCGCGTGTCGCGGTGGTGGATGAAGTCGGGCACTGTAACGCCGTGGGACCGCTTGGCGGACCGGGCGCGGCAAATCGCGGCCTCGGCCTACAGGCGGGTGGACAACTATTCCAGCCCGGCGTTGTTTTCCAGTGCCTCGATGGCGCTGGAGTGCTGCAGCCAGTCATCCTCCAGACGCGCCAGCTCGTCTTGCACCGCTTTCAGCCGGCGCCCCGCCTCGGCGATGTCGGCGGGGGCGAGCGGGGCGCTCAGGCGCTGCTCCAGCTCGGCGCGCTCGCCGCCCAGGGCCTGCATGCGCTTCTCGGCCTGGTCGAGCGCGCGCCGGTGGGGGCGCATGTGCTCGGCCAGTTGCTGGCGGCGCTGCGCCTCCAGGCGGCGCTGCTCGGTGGGGTTGAGGGCGGGTTGAGAAGGTTTTTGGCCACTGGCCCGCGCCGGTTCTATGGTGACAGCTATTGAATCGGTAGCAAACGGCGGGGCGGGCGACTCGCGCACGCGCCGGCTCTCGTCCAGCAGGTAGCGCTGGTAGTCCTCCAGGTCACCGTCGAAGGGCTGCACGCCGCCGCGCGCCACCAGCCAGAATTCGTCGCACACGCTGCGCAGCAGGGCGCGGTCGTGGCTGACCAGCATCAGCGTGCCCTCGAACTCGTTCAGCGCCACCGCCAGGGCCTCGCGCGTGGCCAGGTCGAGGTGGTTGGTGGGCTCGTCCAGCAGCAGCAGGTTGGGGCGCTGCCAGACGATCATCGCCAGCACCAGGCGCGCCTTTTCTCCGCCGCTGAACTGGCCCACGGGCTGCATCACCATCTCGCCGGGGAAGTTGAAGGTGCCCAGGAAGTTGCGCAATTGCTGCTCGCGCGCGGCCTCGGTGCCGTGCTGGCCGGTCTCGCGCGCCAGGCGCACCAGGTGTTCCAGCGGCGTGTCCTGCGGGCGCAGCACGTCCAGCTCCTGCTGCGCGAAGTAGCCGATGGTCAGGCCCTTGCCTTCGGTGAGCTGCCCGTCCAGCAGCGGCAGCGTGCGGGCCACGGTCTTGACGAAGGTGGACTTGCCCTGGCCGTTGGCGCCCAGGATGCCGATGCGCTGGCCGGCCAGCACGGTGCGGTTGACGCCGGCGAGGATGGGGGTCTCGGCACCGTCGTCCGCGCGGTAGCCGAAGCGCGCCTGGCCGATGGCCAGCATCGGGTTGGGCAGGTTGGCCGGCTCCTTGAAGGTGAAGGTGAAGTCGGCCTCGGCCAGCACCGGCGCGACGCGCTCCATGCGCTCCAGCGCCTTGACGCGGCTTTGCGCCTGCTTGGCCTTGCTGGCCTTGGCCTTGAAGCGGTCGATGAACTTCTGCAGGTGGGCGATCTTGTCCTGCTGCCGGGAATAGGCCGCCTGCTGCAGCATGAGCTGCTGCGCGCGCAGTTCCTCGAAGGCGCTGTAGTTGCCGCCGTAGCGGGCGAGGCGCCCGCCCTCGATGTGCAGCGTGACGCGCGTGACGGCGTCGAGGAAGTCGCGGTCGTGGCTGATGACGATCAGTGTGCCGGGGTAGCGCGTGAGCCAGCTCTCCAGCCACACCAGCGCGTCCAGGTCGAGGTGGTTGGTGGGCTCGTCCAGCAGCAGCAGGTCGCTGGGCGCCATCAGCGCGCGCGCCAGTTGCAGGCGCATGCGCCAGCCGCCCGAGAAGCTGTCCACCGGTCGGTCCAACTGGTCGGGCTTGAAGCCCAGCCCCAGGATCAGCGCCTCGGCGCGCGGGCGCGCGTCGTGCGCGCCGGCATCCTGCAGGTCGCTGTGCGCGTGGGCGATGGCCATGCCGCTCGCGGCATCGTCGGGATTCTCGTCGCCGGACTGCTCGGCCGCCGCGAGCTGCGCGTTCAGCCGGGCCAGCCGCTCGTCGCCCGCCAGGACGAAGTCGGTGGCGGACTCGTCGGTCTCGGGCATGTGCTGCGCCACCTGCGCCAGCCGCCAGCCGGCGGGCAGGGAGAAGTCGCCACCGTCCTCGTGCAGCGTGCCGTTCAGCAGCGCGAACAGCGTGGACTTGCCGGCGCCGTTGCGCCCGATCAGGCCGACCTTCTCGCCGGGATGCAGGGTGATGGAGGCGCCGTCGAGCAGCACCTTGGCGCCGCGGCGCAAGGTGACGTTTTGGAGCTGGATCATGCGGTGAGCGCCTCGCGCGTGAGCAGCAGCACCTGGTCGCCGCCGGCGCTGGTGTCCAGCCAGACCGGGTTCAGGCCGGGAAACGCGGCTTCGAAATGCGCGCGCCCGTGGCCGACTTCCAGCACCAGCACGCCGTGTTCACCCAAGTGCGCGGGGGCCTGGGCCAGCAGGGGGCGGATGAAGTCCATGCCGTCGGCGCCGCCGGCCAGGGCCAGGGCGGGCTCGGCGCGGTATTCGGGCGGCAGCGCGGCCATGCTGGCGCTGTTGACGTAGGGCGGGTTGCACAGGATCAGGTCGTAGGGGCCGGGGCAGCGGGCCAGGCCGTCGGACTCGATCAGCGTGATGCGGCCCCGCAGCCCGTGCCGGTCGACGTTGATGCGGGCCACGGCCAGGGCGTCCGCGCTCAGGTCGGCGGCATCGACGGCGACCTCGGGCCAAGCCAGGGCGGCCAGCACGGCGAGGCTGCCGTTGCCGGTGCACAGGTCCAGCACGGTACGGGTCTGCTCGCCCAGCCAGGGATCGATGGCGCCGTCGGCGATGGCTTCGGCGATCAGGCTGCGCGGGACGATGGCGCGCTCGTCCACGTAGAAGGGCACGCCCTGCAGCCAGGCCTCGCGCGTCAGGTAGGCGGCGGGGCGGCGGGTGTCGATGCGTGCTCTTAAAAGAGTAGCTGCCTGCGAAATACTGGCGCCGGCCAAGGGGCCATTCTGTTCTGAAAAGGCGTGCGCGTCGGTGTCCAGCGGCAGGCCCAGGGCGTGCAGCACCAACCAGGCGGCCTCGTCGTGGGCGTTGGTGGTGCCATGGCCGAAGCCGACGCCGGCTTCGACGAGCTGGCGTTCGGCGTCGGCCAGCAGGTCGGCGAGCGTCATGCCGGGCACAGGTTCTCGAGCACGCGGCGGTAGATGCGGGTCAGCGGCTCGATGTCGGCCAGCGCGATGTGCTCGTCGATCTTGTGGATGCTGGCGTTGGGCGGGCCCAGCTCGACCACCTGCGGGCACAGCTGCGCGATGAAGCGGCCGTCGCTGGTGCCGCCGGTGGTGGACAGCTCGGTCTCCAGCCCGGTCTCGGCGCGGATGGCGGCCCGCACGGCCTCGACCAGCGTGCCGGGCGGGGTGAGGAAGGGCCGGCCGCCCAGGGTCCAGGCCAACTCGTGGTCGAGGCCATGTTTTTGCAGCACCGCTTCGACGCGCTGCCGCAGCGATTCGGGCGTGGACTCGGTGCAGAAGCGGAAGTTGAAGTCCACCACCACCTCGCCGGGAATGATGTTGCTGGCGCCGGTGCCGCCGTGGATGTTGCTGACCTGCCAGCTGGTGGGCGGAAAGAAGGCGTTGCCGCGGTCCCACTCGATGGCCACCAGTTCGGCCAGCGCGGGCGCCAGCTCGTGGACGGGGTTGCGCGCCAGGTGCGGGTAGGCGATGTGGCCCTGGATGCCGCGCACCGCGAGCCGGCCGGAGAGCGTGCCGCGGCGGCCGTTCTTGATCATGTCGCCGGTGCGCTGCACCGAGGTGGGCTCGCCGACGATGCAGTAGTCGAGCGTCTCGCCGCGCGCCTTCAGCGCCTCGCAGACGACCACGGTGCCGTCCAGCGCCGGGCCTTCCTCGTCGCTGGTCAGCAGCAGGGCGATGTTCAGCGGTGCGTCGGGCCGCGCGGCGAGGAACTGCTCGGCCGCGACCACGAAGGCGGCGATCGAGGTCTTCATGTCGCTGGCGGCGCCGCGGCCGTAGAGCTTGCCGTCCCGCTCGGTCGGGAGGAACGGGTCGCTCGTCCACTGCGCCAGCGGTCCGGTGGGCACGACGTCGGTGTGGCCGGCGAATACTATGGTTTTAATAGCTTCCGGCGCAGTATCGGTGCGGGATGTGGTCCTTTTTGACCACAAATTGCGCACGCGGAAGCTGTCCGGGCCGCTGTCGATGATTTCGCTGGCGAAGCCCAGCGCGTCCAGGCGTTCGCGGATCAGGTCGATGCAGCCGGCGTCCCGCGGGGTGACGGACGGGCGGGCGATGAGGGCTTCGGCCAGGCGGCGGGTCATGGGGAGGTTGTGCGTTGGGTGTGGGGCGTGGGTGCGGATGGGCGTCGCGGAGGGTTTTCGCTCGACGCGAAACGCCAAACGCTCAACGAATCAGGCGCCGCCCGGTGAAGCTGCGGGCACGGGCGGCTCGCAGCGCCTTCTCAGGGACGCAGCAGGTCGTTGATGCTGGTCTTGGAGCGGGTCTGCGCGTCCACCGTCTTGACGATGATGGCGGCGTACATGCTGTAGGGCTGGCCGTCCTTGGTCTGCTTGGGCAGGTTGCCGCTCACCACCACGCTGCCGCTGGGCACGCGGCCGTAGCTGACCTCGCCCGTCTCGCGGTTGAAGAGGGGGGTGCTCTGGCCGATGTACACGCCCATGCCGAGCACCGAGTTCTCTTCCACGATCACGCCCTCGACCACCTCGGAGCGCGCGCCGATGAAGCAGTTGTCCTCGATGATGGTGGGGTTGGCCTGCAGCGGCTCCAGCACGCCGCCCAGGCCGATGCCGCCCGACAGGTGCACGTTCTTGCCGACCTGCGCGCAGCTGCCGACGGTGGCCCAGGTGTCCACCATGGTGCCTTCATCGACGTAGGCGCCGATGTTGACGAAGCTGGGCATCAGCACCGCGCCCTTGCCGATGAAGCTGCCGCGCCGCGCCACCGCCGGCGGCACCACGCGCACGCCGCTGTCGCGCATGGCGGCGTCGTCGAGGTGGCCGAACTTGGTGGGCACCTTGTCGAAGAAGCCCAGGTCGCCGGCGCGGATGAATTCGTTGTCCTTCAGGCGGAAGGACAGCAGCACCGCCTTCTTGACCCACTGGTGCACCGTCCACTGGCCCACGCCCTGGCGCGTGGCCACGCGCAGGCGGCCGGCGTTCAGGTCGGCGATGACGTGCTCGACCGCGTCGGCCACTTCCTTGGGCGCGGCGTCGGGCGAGAGGCTGGCGCGGGCGTCCCAGGCGTTGTCGATGATCTGCTGCAGTTGGGTGCTCATGTCGTGATCTCGGGGGAGGAGGATTGGATGAACTGGACGATGCGCTCGGCCGCTTCCAGGCACTCGGCCGTGGCGGCCACCAGCGCCATGCGCACGCGGCCCTGGCCGGGGTTGTGCCCCGCGCTCTCGCGCGCCAGGAAGCTGCCGGGCAGAACCGTCACATTGTATTGAGCCAGCAGCTCGCGGGCGAAGGCGGTGTCGCTGCCCCGCCAGGCCGGCGGCACGCCCGCCCACAGGTAGAAGCCGGCGTCGGGCAGGCGCACGTCCATCACCTGGGCCAGCAGCGGCGTGACCTGGGCGAACTTCTCGCGGTACAGGCGCCGGTTCTCGGCCACGTGGGCCTCGTCGTTCCAGGCGGCGATGCTGGCGGCCTGCACCACCGGGCTCATGGCGCTGCCGTGGTAGGTGCGGTAGAGCAGGAAGGGCTCGATGAGGCGGGCGTCGCCGGTCACGAAGCCCGAGCGCATGCCCGGCACGTTGCTGCGCTTGGACAGGCTGGTCAGCAGGATCAGGTTGCGCAGGTCCGCGCGCCCCAGCCTGGCCGCCGCCTCCAGGCCGCCCAGGGGCGGCTCGTCCCGGAAGTAGATCTCGCTGTAGCACTCGTCCGAGGCGATGGCGAAGCCGTGGCGGTCGCTCAGCTCGAACAGCAGCCGCCACTCGTCCAGCGGCATCACCGCGCCGGTGGGGTTGCCGGGCGAGCAGACGTAGACCAGCTGCGTGCGCGCCCACACCTCGTCGGGCACCGCGTCCCAGCGCGGCGCGAAGTTGCGCGCCGGGTCGCTGGGCACGTAGTGCGGCGTGGCGCCGGCCAGCAGGGCCGCGCCTTCGTAGATTTGGTAGAACGGGTTGGGGCAGACCACGGTGGCGCCGGGCCGGGCGGGGTCGACGAGGGTCTGCGCCAGCGCGAACAGCGCCTCGCGCGAGCCCAGCACCGGCAGCACCTGCGTGGCCGCGTCCACCGCCACGCCGTAGCGGCGCCTGATCCAGCCGGCGCAGGCCTCGCGCAGCGCGGGCTCGCCCGCCGTGGCGGGGTAGCCCGCCAGGCCGGTGGGCAGGGCGTCCGCCAGCGCCTGCTGGATGAAGGCCGGCGTCGCGTGCCGGGGCTCGCCGATGCCCAGGCTGATGGGGCGGTGGGCCGGCGAGGGGGTGACGTCGGCCATGAGCTGGCGCAGCCGCGCGAACGGATAGGGCTGCAGGCGGGACAGCAAGGGGTTCATGGCGCCGGATTATCCGGGAGCCGCCATGCCGCCGTGCCGCGGGTGCCGGTTATCGAATTAAATCGGCATCAAGCCGGCGTGGATATTGCGCCGTAAGCTATCAATAGCATAGTGACCGCGGCGGTCGGAGCGGCGGGCGCGCACGCTATCATTGCCGCTTCGTCCTCGTCCGTCTCCTCCCGCGCCAGTGCGTCTCAACTCCATCAAGCTCTCGGGCTTCAAGTCCTTCGCCGATCCCACCAATTTCATGCTGCCCGGCCAGCTGGTCGGGGTGGTGGGGCCCAACGGTTGCGGCAAGTCCAACATCATGGACGCGGTGCGCTGGGTACTGGGCGAATCCAAGGCCAGCGAGCTGCGCGGCGAGTCGATGCAGGATGTGATCTTCAACGGCACCACCACGCGCAAGGCCGCCTCGCGCTCGTCGGTGGAGCTGGTGTTCGACAACGCCGACCACCGCGCTGGCGGGCAGTGGAGCCAGTTCGCCGAGATCTCGGTCAAGCGCGTGCTCACGCGCGACGGCACCAGCAGCTACTACATCAACAACCAGCCGGTGCGCCGCCGCGACGTGCAGGATGTGTTCCTGGGCACCGGCCTGGGCCCGCGCGCCTACGCCATCATCGGCCAGGGCACCATCAGCCGCATCATCGAGTCGCGGCCCGAGGAGCTGCGCCTGTTCCTGGAAGAGGCGGCCGGCGTCAGCAAGTACAAGGAGCGCCGCCGCGAGACCGAGAACCGCCTGACCGACACGCGCGAGAACCTGACGCGGGTGGAAGACATCCTGCGCGAGCTGAACGCCAACCTCGACAAGCTGGAGAAGCAGGCCGAGGTCGCCCAGCAGTACCAGGGCCTGCAGTCGGCCGCCTCGCTCAGGCAGAACCAGCTCTGGTTCCTCAAGCGCGCCGAGGCCGAGGAAGGGCAGGCGCGGCTGAAGGCCGAGGCCGAGAAGGCCGCCAGCGAGCTGGAGTCGCGCGTGGCCGACCTGCGCCACGTCGAGGCCGAGCTGGAAACCATCCGCCAGGCCCACTACGCCGCCGGCGACCAGGTCAACCAGGCCCAGGGCCTGCTGTACGAGGCCAGCGCCGAGGTCGGCCGGCTGGAGGCCGAGATCCGCTTCGTCGTCGAAGGCCGCCAGCGCGCCGAGGCCCGGCTGGCGCAGCTCCAGGAGCAGCTGGCGCAGTGGGCCGCGCGCCGCGGCGACGCCGAGGCCGAGATCGAGACCCTGGCCGGGCAGGGCGCCGAGGCCGAGGACCGGCACCTCACCCTGGCCGCGCAGCTGGAGGAGCAGCAGCAGGCCCTGCCCGAGCTGGACGAGGCGCTGCGCCGCGCCCAGGCCCAGGTCGGCGAGCAGCGCGGCGCCGTGGCGCAGGTGCAGCAGCAAATCCAGGTGCTGGCGGCCGAGCAGCGCGGCATCGAGGACCAGAGCCGCCAGTTGAACGCCCGCCGCGACCGGCTGGGCGCCGACCGCAACGCCCTGGCCGCGCCCGACGAGCAGCGCCTGCTGCACCTGCAGTCGCAGCTCGCCGCCGCGCAAGAGGCCGCGCAGGTCGTCGACGCGCGCCTGCACGAACTGCAGGACGGCGTGCCCCGGCTCGACGAGGACCGCCGTGCGCGCCAGCAGGCGGTGAACCAGGAGACCGCCCGCCAGGCCGACCTGTCGGCGCGGCTGGAGGCGCTGAAGGCGCTGCAGGACAAGGTCAAGACCGACGGCAAGCTCCAGCCCTGGCTGGCCCGGCACGGGCTGGACGGGCTGCAGGGCCTGTGGAGCCGCCTGCACGTCGAGCCCGGCTGGGAGAACGCGCTCGAAGCCGCGCTGCGCGAGCGCATGGCGGCGCTCGAAGTCGGCCGCCTGGACATGGTGCGCGCCTTCGCCGCCGACGCGCCGCCGGCCAAGCTGGCCTTCTACAGCCCGCCCGCCGCGCCCGCCCCCGGCGAGGCCGGCGCGCTGCCGCGCCTGGCCGACCTGCTGCGCCTGCACGACGCCGGCCAGAAGGCGCTGCTGGCCGACTGGCTGGCCGGCTGCTACACCGCCGCCTCGTTGGAGGACGCGCTGGCGCAGCGCGGCCAGTTGCGGGCCGGCGAGGTCATCTACGTGAAGAGCGGGCATGGCGTGGGCGGCCACAGCGTCAGCTTCTACGCGCCCGATTCCGAGCAGGCCGGCCTGCTGGCGCGCGCGCAGGAGATCGAGAACCTGGACAAGCAACTGCGCGCGCAGCAGCTCATCGGCGAGGAGGCGCGCAACGCCCTGGTCAAGGCCGAGGCCGCCTACACCGACGCTGCCCAGCGCCTGACCGCCACGCGCCGCGAGGCCGCCGAGGCGCAGCAGGGCGCGCACCAGTTGCAGGTCGAGACCCTGCGCCTGACCCAGCAGGCCGAGCAGGCCAAGGCGCGCGGCGAGCAGATCGCCGGCGACCTGGCCGAGGTCGATGCCGCGCTGGACGAGTTGCAGGAGCGCCGCGTCACCGCCGAGGCGCGCTTCGAGGAGCTGGACATGCAGTTGGCCGACGCGCAGGAGCGCCACGCTCAGCTGGACGAGCGCGTGATCGGGGCCGAGCGCCGCCTGAACGAGGCGCGCGAGCAGCAGCGCGCGCTGGAGCGGCAGGCGCAGGAGGCGCAGTTCGCCCAGCGCACGCTGCAAGCCCGGCGCGCCGAACTCAGCCGCACCATCGACACCGCCGCGCAGCAGAGCGCATCCATCGAGGCCGAGCAGCAGCGCGCCGGCGACGAGCTGGCGCGCCTGACCGACGCCGCCGCGCAGGCCGGCCTGCAGACGGCGCTGGCGCTGAAGATCGAGCGCGAGCAGGCCCTGGGCGCCCAGCGCAGCCAGTACGACGACCTGACCACCCGGCTGCGCGCCAGCGACGAGCGCCGCCTGCGGCTGGAGCGCGAGCTGGACCCGCTGCGCCAGCGCATCACCGACCTGCAGCTCAAGGAGCAGGCCGCCCGCCTGGGGCTGGAGCAGTACAGCCAGTTGCTGGCCGACGCGCAGGCCGACCTGGCCGCCGTGGCGCAGTCCGTCCAGGACGGCGACGTCCGGCTGGCCGGCTTGCAGGGCGAGATCGACCGCCTGCACCGCGACATCCAGGCGCTGGGCGCGGTCAACCTGGCCGCGCTGGACGAGCTGACCGCCGCGCGCGAGCGCAAGCAATTCCTCGATGCGCAGTCGGCCGACCTGACCGAAGCCATGACCACGCTGGAGGACGCCATCCGCAAGATCGATGGCGAGACGCGCGAACTGCTGGGTGGCACCTTCAACACCGTCAACGAGCACTTCGGCCGCATGTTCCCCGAGCTGTTCGGCGGTGGCAACGCCCGGCTGGTGATGACCGGCGAGGAAATCCTCGACTCCGGCGTGCAGGTCATGGCCCAGCCGCCGGGCAAGAAGAACCAGACCATCCACCTGCTGTCGGGCGGCGAGAAGGCGCTCACGGCCATCGCGCTGGTGTTCGCCATCTTCCAGCTCAACCCCGCGCCGTTCTGCCTGCTGGACGAGGTGGACGCGCCGCTGGACGACGCCAACACCGAGCGCTACTCGCGCCTGGTGACCAGCATGAGCAAGCAGGGCACGCAGTTCCTCTTCATCAGCCACAACAAGATTGCCATGGAGATGGCCGAGCAGCTGATCGGCGTGACCATGCAGGAGCAGGGCGTCTCGCGTATCGTGGCGGTGGACATGGAATCCGCCGTGGGCCTGGCCGAGGCCGCCTGAAGCGGCGAAAAGGGGCGAAGCCGATATGAGTTCCTTGCAAGTGGGCCTGGCCGTGGCCGGTGGCCTGGTCCTAGGCGGCGTGATCGCCTACAACACCTGGAACGCGCGCCGCAACGAGCCGCGCCAGGCGCAGCCCGACACCGAGCAGATGCCCCTGCCGCCCGGGCACGCGGAGCCCGGCCCCGATGCCGCCGCCGACGCGCCCGCGCCGTCGCGCATCGAGCCCACGCTCGACCCCCGCGCGCCGCTGGGCCCGCTGCCCACGCCGGAGAAGCGCCTCCGGCTCGACGCGCTGATCGACGTCATCGCGCCCATCGCGCTCGACGGGCGCGTGGTTTCGGGCGACGCGCTGCTGGCCGCCCTGCCGGCCACGCGCCGCGTCGGCAGCAAGCCCTTCGCGATCGAGGGGCAGGCCCAGGAGTCGGGCGAGTGGGAGTTTCCCGTCGCTGGCCGTCGCTACACCGCGCTGCAGGCCGGCGTGCAACTGGCCAACCGCACCGGCGCGCTCAACGAGATCGAATACTCCGAGTTCGTCATGAAGGCGCAGCGCTACGCCGACGCCGTGGGCGGCGCGCCCGAGTTCCCGGAGATGCTGCACGAAGTCGCCCGCGCGCGCGAGCTGGACCAGTTCGCCAGCCAGCACGACGCGCAGCTCAGCCTGACCCTGCGCGCGCGTGGCGCGGCCTGGAGCCCCGGCTTCGTGCACCAGCGGGCGGGCAAGCTGGGCTTCGTCGCCGGCGTGGTGCCTGGGCGCATGGCACTGCCCTCGAGCGAAGTGGGCCTGCCGCCCATCCTGGGCCTGACCTTCGACCCGCGGGCCGCGCTGTCGGAAGACCCGGCGCACGCGGCGATCCACGAGGTCACCCTCCACCTCGACGTGCCGCAGGTGCACCGCAACGAGCAGCCCTTCGTGCGCCTGAGTGACGCCGCCTTCGCGCTGGCCGACGCCATGGACGGCCTCGTCACCGACGACGCCGGGCAGGTGCTGCGCCCGGCCATGATCGACACCATCGGCGCCGACCTGGAACGCCTGTACGACACGCTGCAGTCGCACGACCTGGCGGCCGGCTCGCCCCAGGCACGGCGGCTGTTCAGCTAGTTTTTTCAAGCCTTTTTTGGGCTACAGCCCCCATGGAATATGCGCAAGGCGCTATGAATGATGAAGTAAAAGCGACGCGACGAGCGGCCGAACTGCGCGCCGTCCTGAACCGTGCCGCGCACCAGTACTACACGCTGGACGCGCCCGACATCCCCGACGCCGAGTACGACCGGCTGTTCCAGGAGTTGCAGGCGCTGGAGGCCGCGCACCCCGGGCTGTGCACGCCCGACTCGCCCACCCAGCGCGTGGGCGGCGTGGTGCTGGACGGCCTGAAGCCGGTGCGGCACGCGCTGCCCATGCTCAGCATCCGCACCGAGACCGACACCACGGCCGCGGGCGCGCGCAAGTTCGACGAGCAGGTGCGCAACTTCCTGGCCGGCGAGCAGCGCCGCACCGAGCTGAAGGCCAGCGATCCGCGCCACCGCGCCGCGCCGCTGCCCGAAGAGGCGCTGGCGGTGCTGGGCGGCGCGCCGATCGCCTACGTCGCCGAGCCCAAGTTCGACGGCTTGGCCATCAACCTGCGCTACGAGCACGGCGTGCTGATGCAAGCCGCCACGCGCGGCGACGGCGAGACCGGCGAGGACGTGACCCACAACATCCGCGCCATCGGCCAGATCCCGCTGCGCCTGGCGGGCGACGCGCCGCCCGTGCTGGAAGTGCGCGGCGAGGTCTACATGCGCCGCGATGACTTCGAGGCGCTGAACGAGCGCCAGCGTGCCAAGACGGCGGCCGGCGCGAAGAACGAGAAGACCTTCATCAACCCGCGCAACACCGCCGCCGGCGCCGTGCGCCAGCTCGACCCCGTCACGGCGCGCGAGCGACGCCTGAGCTTCTTCGCCTACGGGCTGGGCGAGGTCACGCCGGCGGCCCAGGGCAGCCCGCGCTGGAGCAGCCACTGGGACGTGCTGCAAGCGCTGAAATCATGGGGATTTCCGGTCTCGGCCCTCGCCAGAAGGGCGCTGGGTGCTCCAGAGTTGATAGCGTTTCACGAGGACGTTGCCGGCCAGCGCGACCAGTTGCCCTTCGACATCGACGGCGTGGTCTACAAGGTGGACAGCCTGGTGCTGCAGCGCGAGCTGGGTTTCGCCACGCGCCAGCCGCGCTGGGCCGTGGCGCACAAGTACCCGGCGCAGGAGCAGTTGACGACGGTGCAGGCCATCGACGTGCAGGTTGGCCGCACCGGCAAGCTCACGCCCGTGGCCAAGCTGGCGCCGGTGTTCGTCGGCGGCGTCACCGTCACCAACGCCACGCTGCACAACGAGCTGGAGGCGCGGCGCAAGGACGTGCGCGTGGGCGATACCGTCATCGTGCGCCGCGCCGGTGACGTGATCCCCGAGGTGGTGGGCGTTCTGCCCGAGCGCCGCCCGCCCGGCGCCGAGCCTTTCGCCATGCCCGCGCACTGCCCGGTGTGCGGCAGCGACGCCGTGCGCGAGGAGGGCGAGGCCGACCACCGCTGCACCGGCGGCCTGTTCTGCCCGGCGCAGCGCAAGCAGGCGCTGCTGCACTTCGCGTCGCGCCGCGCCATGGACATCGAGGGCCTGGGCGACAAGCTGGTCGAGCAACTGGTCGATGGCGGCATCGTCCGGGCGCTGCCCGACGTCTACCGGCTGGGCTTCGTCGCCCTTGCCGCCCTGGACCGGATGGCCGAGAAATCCGCGCGAAACCTGGTGGACGCGCTGCAAAAATCGAAGCAGACCACGCTGGCGCGCTTTCTGTACGCGCTCGGCATCCGCCACGTCGGCGAAACCACGGCCAAGGACCTGGCGCGCCACTTCGGCACGCTGGACGGCGTGATGGCGGCCGGCGTCGACCCACTGCTGCAGGTACCCGACGTGGGGCCGGTGGTGGCCGAGAGCATCCACACTTTCTTCGCGCAGCCGCACAACCGCGAGGTGGTCGAGCAGTTGCGCGCCGTCGGCATCCACTGGCCCGAAGGGCCGCCCGCGCCCGCCGCGCTGCTGCCGCTGGCCGGCAAGACCTTCGTGCTCACCGGCACGCTGCCGACGCTCGGCCGCGACGAGGCCAAGGACCTGCTCGAAGCCGCCGGCGCCAAGGTCAGCGGCAGCGTCAGCAGGAAGACCCACTACGTCGTCGCGGGCGAGGAGGCCGGCAGCAAGCTGGACAAGGCGCGCGAATTGGGCGTGCCGGTGATCGACGAGGCGCAGCTGCGGGCGCTGCTGGCGGGCGCGGCATGACGGGCGCGGTTCGCCTCGGCATCGACCTCGGCGGCACCAAGATCGAGATCGCGGCGCTGGACACGCAGGGTGCCTTCCTGCTGCGCGAGCGTTGCGCCACGCCGCGCGGCGACTATGGCGCGATCCTGGACGCGATTCGCCAATTGGTGGCGGCGGCCGAGCAGCGCCTGGGCGCGCGCGGCCTGCCGCTGGGCATGGGCATTCCCGGCAGCCTGTCGCCGCTGACGGGCCGCGTGCGCAACGCCAATTCCACCGTCCTCAACGGCCAGCCGTTGCGCGAGGATCTGCAGCGCCTGCTGGGGCGCCCGCTGCGGCTGGAGAACGACGCCAACTGCCTGGTGTTGTCCGAGGCGACGGATGGCGCCGGCGCGGAGGCGGAGGTGGTGTTCGCCGCCATCCTCGGCACGGGCGTGGGGGCCGGCGTGGCCGTGCGCGGCCACGTGCTGCGCGGGTGCAATGGCGTGGCGGGCGAATGGGGCCACAACCCGCTGCCGCTGGCCACGGCCGCCGAGCTGGCGCGCCCCGCCTGCTGGTGCGGCCGGCCGGCGTGCCTGGAAACCTGGCTGTCCGGCCCCGCGTTCGCGGCCGACCACGTGCACGAGACCGGGCAGGTGCTTTCCGCCGAAGCTGTCGTCGGCGCCCTGCGCGCGGGCGACGCGGCGGCGCGCGCCAGCTTCGGCCGCTATGCCGCGCGGCTGGCGCGCGCGCTGGCCCAGGTCATCAACCTCCTCGACCCCGACGTGATCGTGCTCGGCGGCGGCATGAGCAACGTCGTCGAGGTGTACGACGCGGTGCCCCGGCTGTGGGGACCGCACGTGTTCAGCGACGGCGTGCGCACCGCGCTGCGGCCGGCGGCGCACGGCGACTCGTCCGGCGTGCGGGGCGCGGCCTGGCTGGCGCCGCCGCCGGATGCACCCTTTACATGACCGGACTACAGTAGGGGCGGCGATGCCGCTTGGCGGCCGTTCGCCGGTGTGCAAGCTCTTTTTCTGGAGAAACGGACATGGCAGTTCAATGTTCATCTTCCATCGCCCGGCGCGTGGCGCTGGGTATGGCGGGCGCCGCCCTGGCGCTGCTGTCGGGCTGCGTGGTGGCGCCGCTCGGCCCCTACGAGGTCGGCGCGCCGGTGGATTACCCGGCGGCGCCGGTGTACGGCTCGCCGTACTACTATGGCGCGCCGTCGTACTACTGGGGGCCGCCGGCGGTGTCGCTGGGTTTCCATGGCCGCTTCGGCGGCGGGCGCAACTGGAACGGCGGCCACCACGGCGGCCAGCGCGGCCACTGGGGTCAGGGCGGGCGTCGCGGAGGCTTCCAGGGCAGGGGCAACCGCCGGCCTTGAGAAGGCGGTTGCCGCGCTGCGGCATCATCGGAGCATGGCCATCCACACCATTCTGAAGATGGGCGATCCGCGCCTGCTGCGCATCGCCCGGCCCGTGCAGGCCTTCGACACCGACGAGCTGCACCTGCTGGTGCGCGACATGTTCGAGACCATGCGCGCGGCCGATGGCGCCGGCCTGGCGGCGCCGCAGATCGACGCGGACCTGCAACTGGTGATCTTCGGCACCGACAGCGTGAACCCACGCTACCCCGACGCGCCGCCCGTGCCGCGCACGGTGCTGTGCAACCCGGTCGTCACCCCATTGGGTGACGACGAGGAGGAAGGCTGGGAAGGGTGCCTGTCGGTGCCGGGCCTGCGCGGCGTGGTGCCGCGCCACAGGCGCATCCGCTACACCGGTTTCGACCCCTACGGCGACCCGATCGCGCGCGAGGCCGACGGCTTTCACGCCCGCGTGGTGCAGCACGAGTGCGACCACCTGATCGGCAAGCTGTACCCGATGCGGGTGCGCGACTTCTCGCGCTTCGGCTTCACCGAGGTGCTGTTTCCCGGCCTGGACGCCAGCGACGACTGAGTAACCGTCTTTCGAGTCAAAGCGCCGTGAAGCGATTTGTCCCAAGGTTTTGACCATGGCGTTGGGCGTGGTCAGCAGCTTGCGCATGCAGGCCACCAGACTGCTGCCAGCAGCCGGTCGTGGGAGCACTTGATTGCCGGGTTGTGCCGTGAGCGTGGTCATGTAGAGCACACCGGCGAATTCGGCGAGCATGGGCTTGCAACTCTCCAAAGCGTTACCCATGTCCTGGCACACCTGTTACCTATGTCCTCGGTCTGAACAGGGGGTCAGCGATGCAGGTGCAGAGGAGGATTTTTTGATCGGTACTGGCATGGGAAGCCGAGATGATGCCGAACCCCAACTGTGGCGGCCATGCTTGCGCAGCCACACAAGCACCGTCGATTTGCCCTGGATGCCGTAGCGATCCTGAGCCTGCTTGTAGGTGAGGTCGCCCTTTTCTACTTGATCGACCACCGACAGCTTAAAAGCCAGCGTGTAGTCCCGCTGGGTGCGTTTGACGCCTGTTTCCATTGACTCGCCTTTTCTTGAAGGAAAAGGTGTCAACCCAGATCAGGACGGGTCATTTGCTGATAAAAAAGGGGCCTTTTCGGGCTCTGTACCTTTGGATGAGGTCAAGCGGTCAGCTTGGGCGTTCTGGTGCGCCCGATGGCTCAGATGTTTTCGCCGGCCGCAGGCGCCGCCGGCCTGTCGGCGGCGGGTGCCTGGCCGAACGTGCCGCCCAGCCGCACGGCGCGTGGTGCGGGGGAGTCGCGGGTGATCACGATGGAGGTGCTGGTGGAAGGCGGCGTGCCCAGCACGCGGCGCGCGCCGTTGAAGCGGCGCTGCCAGTAGCTGATGTCCATGCGCTCCACCCGCACCTGCGAACCGGTGCGCGGCGCGTGGATGAACTTGCCGTCGCCCAGGTAGATGCCGACGTGGCTGTAGGCGCGGCGCAGGGTGTTGAAGAACACCAGGTCGCCCGGCTGCAGGTCGGCCTTGTTGATCGTCTGCGTGGCGGCGGCCTGTTCGGCGGCGCGGCGCGGCAGGATCAGGCCCATGGCCTGTTCGTAGGTGGCGCGCACGAAGCCGCTGCAGTCGAAGCCGGTCTCGGCCGACGTGCCTCCCAGCCGGTAGGGCACGCCCAGCGAGTCCATGGCGGCTGTCACGAGGTCGGCCGCGCGGTCGGTGGCCTGGTGAATGGTGTCTCCCAGGCGGGCCATCAGGCCCTTCTGGACCAGCAGTTTTTCCATCTCGTCCTGGGCCGGAGCGGCCTGGGCGGCGTGGAAGCTGGCGGTGAGCAGAATCAGTGCGGCAAGCGTTCTGGACATGACCTGATCGGCGATGAAATGGAGCCGCCCGGCGATGGCGGGCTGATCCTGGGGCGGCGCTCGTGGGAAGAGCCGCATGTTGTTTTTTGGTAACAATCCCTTGCTAAGGGTAGCCCGCGCAGTGTAGGACAACCGCCTGTGCTCTCGGGATCGCCGCAGGTGTCTCGATTAAGGGTTTTCCTGGGGTTGATGAAGCGGACAGGGGCGAAAGAGTCGCGCAGGCGACTTGGACTCGGGCTGCAAGGGCTTTCCCTCTTCATGCGTGCCGGCGGATGAACAATCATCGGCGGTCCTTCACGCACGGCGGGTACGGTTTGCTCGCGTCTTTCGTGCATTTTTCGTTTGTCGATCTAAGGAACCCCATGACCCGCGTCTCATCTTCTCTCACCCGTCGCTGCTTCCACGCATTGAGCGCCAGCATGCTGGTTTTGCCGACGCTGGCCTGGGCGCAGGGCGGTGCCGCCGCTTGGCCGAGCAAGGCCGTGACCGTCATCGTGCCGTTCTCGCCCGGCGGCGGCACCGACGCGATCGCGCGCCTGGTCGGCCTGAAGCTGGCCGCTTCGCTGAAGCAGCCCTTCATCATCGACAACCGCGTCGGCGCCAGCGGCATGATCGGCACCACGGCGGTGGCCAAGGCGCCGCCCGACGGCTACACCATCACCGTGGGCCTGAGCACGTCGCTGCTGATCAACCAGTTCCTGTACGCCAAGATGCCGTACGACGCGCAGAAGGATCTGGCCATGGTGTACCGCTTGGCCGCGGGCACCCAGATCCTGGCGGTCAAGCCCAGCCTGCCGGTCAAGAACGGTACCGAGCTGCTGGCCTACATCAAGGCCAACAAGGGCAAGCTGTCCTACGGCTCGTACGGCGCGGGCTCGACGCCGCATCTGTTCGGCGCTTACCTGAACCACATCACCAACGGCGAAATGAACCACGTGCCCTACAAGGGCGAGGCGCCGATGAACCAGGACTTCCTGGGCGGACAGATCGACATGGCCTGGGTCAGCGCGGCGGCGGCCAAGCAGCACATCCTGGCCGGCAAGATGAAGCCTATCGGCGTCAACGCCACCGAGCGCATGAAGGCGCTGCCCGACGTGCCCACGCTGAAGGAGTCCGGCATCACCGACCCGGTGTTCCAGATGGAGGGCTGGCTGGCCGTGGCCGTGCCCGCGAAGGTGCCCAAGGAGATCCAGGACAAGCTGGCCGCCGAGATTCGCAAGGCGATGCAAGACCCCGAGGTGCAGCGCAAGATCGAGGAGATGGGTTTCCGCCCCGTTCTCAACAGCAATCCCGAAACCTTCACCGCCGAGTACAAGCAGCAACTGCCCAAGTGGGCCGAGCTGGTCAAGATTTCGGGCGCCAAGCTGGATTGATGTCTTAAGGGCAAAAAATGCCCTCGGCCCTCACGTGCACTGCGCGGTTAGCTATCTATAAGATAGCGATCGGCACTGTGCTGCTGGCCTTCGGCTGGCCGGTGGCGGCGGCGCCCCGGGCCCAGCCGGTGGCCAGCGGGCTGCAGCACCCGTGGGCGGTGGCCTTTCTGCCGCAGGGGCGCTTCCTGGTCACCGAGCGGCCCGGCCGCCTGCGCGTGGTCGAGGCCGACGGCACCCTGCGCCCGCCGCTGCAGGGCCTGCCCGAGGTGGCCGCCGGCGGACAGGGCGGGCTGCTGGACGTGGCGGCGGACTCGGGCTTCGACCGCAACCGCACGATCTACTTCTGCTTTTCCGAGCCCGGCCTGGGCACCACCAACAGCACCGCGCTGGCGCGCGCCCGCCTGTCGGGCGACCTGGCGCGGCTGGAGGACGTGCGGGTCATCTTCAGCCAGAAGCCCAAGACCAGCAGTACCCTGCATTTCGGCTGCCGCATCGCCGAGCGCCGGGTCGGCGGCCAGCCCGACGGCACCTTG
The DNA here is from genome assembly GCF_016703145.1 of Ottowia sp. Taxonomy (GTDB): domain Bacteria; phylum Pseudomonadota; class Gammaproteobacteria; order Burkholderiales; family Burkholderiaceae_C; genus Ottowia. Next base: position 243,775 of record NZ_JADJCO010000005.1, read on the forward strand.
TTCCTGACGCTGGGCGAGCGCTTCTCGCGCCGCGACGACGCGCAGAAGCTGGACAACCACCACGGCAAGATCGTGCGCGTGGGCAAGGACGGCACCGTGCCCCCGGACAACCCCTTTGTCGGCCGGGCCGGCGCGCTGCCCGAGATCTGGAGCATCGGTCACCGCAACGCGCAGGGCGCCACGCTGGCGCCGGACGGCAGCCTGTGGATGCACGAGCACGGCGCCCAGGGCGGCGACGAGATCAACCTGCCCAAGGCCGGCGCCAACCACGGCTGGCCGGTGGTGAGCTTCGGCGTCCACTACGACGGCAGCAAGATTGGCGAGGGCGCCAGCAGCCAGCCCGGCATGGCGCCGCCGCTGCACCGCTGGACGCCCTCGATCGCGCCATCGGGCATGGCCTTCCTCACCAGCGACCGCTACGGCGCGGCCTGGAAGGGCAATCTGTTCGTCGGCTCGCTGAAGTTCCGCTACCTGGACCGCATCGAGCTGAGGGACGGCCGGGTCGTGGCCGAGCACAAGCTGCTGCAGGACGTGGGCCAGCGCATCCGCGACGTGCGCCAGGGGCCCGACGGTCTGCTGTACGTGCTGACCGACGATGCGCGCGGGCAGCTCATTCGCCTGCTTCCAGATTGATAGCTGCCGGTGGAGTATCCACGCTGGCTAGCGGCTGATTTGTCATAAAAATGGCGCCCTCCGGGGGCGCCATTCCTGGGGTGCCGATGGGCTGCCTTATTTGAACCCCACCCGGTCCAGCATCTGCTGCACCTTGACCTGGTTGGCCCCCACGGCGCTGATGGGAATGGTCTCGGACTTGAACTTGCCGCCCGCGGTCATCGACTTGAGGGCCGGGTTGTCGAAGCTCACGCCCTTGGCCGCCGGCCACTCGTTGTTGCCGTTGGCGAAGTGGTTCTGCGCCGCCGGGCTGGCGAGGTATTCGAGGAACTTGACCGCGCCCGCCGTGTTCCTGGAATGGCGCGCCACCGCGCCGCCCGCCACGTTGACGTGCGTGCCCCAGCTGTCCTGGTTGGGGAAGACCACGCCCACGCGCTCGACCACGGCCTGGTCCTCCGGCTTGCCCGAGCGCATCAGGCGCGCCAGGTAGTAGCTGTTGGTCACGGCGATCTGGCATTCGCCCGAGGCCACCCCTTGATCTGGTCGGTGTCGCCGCCTTTAGGGGAGCGAGCCATGTTGTCCACCATGCCCTTGAGCCACACCTCGGCCTTCTCGGCACCGAGGTGCTCGGTCACGGCGCCGAACAGGCTCAGGTTGTAGGGGTGCGAGCCGGAGCGGATGCACAGCTTGCCCTTGTTCTTGGGGTCGCCCAGCTCCTCGTAGGTGTCCACGTCGGCGCGCCGGACCTTGATCTTGTCGTACACGACGACGCGGGCGCGCGTGGACAGGCCGAACCATGGAATGCCGCCGTCGGCCGCCGGCGCGGCGCGCAGGTTGGCGGGGATGGCGTCTTCCAGCACCTTGGACTTGACCGGCAGGAACAGCCCGTCCTGCTCGCCGCGCCACAGGCGTGCGGCATCCACCAGCAGGATCACGTCGGCCGGCGAGGCGCTGCCCTCGGCCTTGAGCCGCGCGATGATGCCTGCATCGTCCGCGTCCACGCGGTTGATCTTGATGCCGGTGGTCTTGGTGAAGTCGGCGTACAGCGCCTCGTCGGTCGAGTAATGGCGCGCCGAATACAGGTTGATGGCCTGTTCCTGCGCCTGCGCGGCGCCACCGGCCAGAACGGCCAGCACGGCGGCGAGGGCCACGAGCTTTTTCATGCGATGGATTCCTTGGCGAAGAGGACGGAAAAAGAGGGTCGAACGCCACGGGATGATAGCGCAAACGAGAATTGTTCTCAAAGGAGGCGCGGGCAGGCGCCGTGCGCGCGCCAGAGAAGCGAAAAAAAGGGCTGATCTTGCGATCAGCCCTTGAAGGGATCCCTGAACCCGGAAGGTTTCGAAAGGACCCGAGGAGACAACGGGTTGGCGCCTTGCCGAGGCACCCAGTAAGAAGGACACGCGGCGCGGGGCGGTTTGTCCTTTTTGCTGGAGCTTCGCCGGGCAGGCCGGCGAAGCACGCGGCTCGTCATCCTTGCGGACTCACACTCCGTAGAGTGCGAAACCGCGATGCGAGTTCAACGCCCGAAGGCGATGAATCAACGCTTCTTGGCGCCCTTGGCGGCCTCGGTGGCGCTGGTGGCCACGGCGTTGAAGTTGGACTCGGCCATGTCGGAAGCCTGCTTGACGGCCTTCTGCACCGACTCGAACGCGTTGTTGGCGGCGGCCACGGCGCTCTTCATCATGGCGACGGCGGTTTCGGAGCCGGCGGGCGCGTTCTTGGCGGCGTTGTCCACCAAGGCGGTGAACTGGGCCTGGCTCTCGGCGACCTTGGCTTCGAAGGTCTTGGTGAACTCGGCGCTGGTGCCCGACGCGATGTCATACAGGTGGCGGCTGTAGGCGGCGGCCTTCTCGGCCAGGGGCTGCAGCGCGCCGGCTTGCAGGGCCAGCAGCTCCTGCACGTCCTTGACCGACAGCAGCGCCTGGGCGTGGCTGTTGGACTCGGCCAGCGCGGCCTTGGTGGCCTGCAGGTTCAGCTCGACCAGCTTCTCGACGCCTTCGAAGGCCTTGGTGGTCAGGCCGTAGATGGTTTCCAGGTTGGCTTTCTGGGAAGCGACGAGTTGTTCGGGGGTCAGCATGAGAGGGTTCTCCTAGACAATGGTGGAAAGGGTTGCTTCTGGGTGCCGCCCTGAACCACTTCTTTTGTTGCAGTGCAGCATGGCACGAATTGTAGGGGACGGAGGAGCGTTTGCAAGCCGCTTTGGTGCATTGCAGCATTTTTAGACGCGGCGTTCTAACCCCTGCGGCGAGCCGTCTGGCGGGATCGGGAGGCGTGAGGTGAAGGCGTTCTATTCCATCCGCTTCGTGCTGCCGCTGCCGCCGGGTCATCGCTTTCCGATGGGTAAGTACGCGCGGCTGCGCGAGCGGGTCGCGGCGGAACTACCCGCCGTCACCCTCGGGCCCGCCGAGCCCGCCACGGACGGCCAGCTGGCGCTGGCGCACGCGCCGGCCTACATCGACGCCGTGGCGCGCGGCACGCTGGATGCGCGCGCGCAGCGCGAGATCGGCTTTCCGTGGAGCGAGGCCATGGTCGAGCGCTCGCGCCGCTCGGTCGGCGCCACCATCGCCGCCGCCCGCGCGGCGCGGGCCGAGGGCGTGGCCGCCAACCTGGCCGGCGGCACGCACCACGCCGGCGCCGGCGGTGGCAGCGGCTACTGCGTGTTCAACGACGTGGCCGTGGCCGCGCGCCTGATGCAGGCCGAGCACACGCGTCGCCAACCCAGCGCCCGCCCGCCGCGCGTGGCCGTGATCGACCTGGACGTGCACCAGGGCAACGGCACGGCGGCCATCTTCGCGGGCGATGCGTCGGTGTTCACGCTGTCGCTGCACGGCGAGAAGAACTTCCCGTTCCGCAAGGTGGCGGGCGACCTGGACGTGGGCCTGCCCGACGGCACGGGCGACGACGAATACCTGCACGCGCTGGAGCTGGCCCTGGCCGAGCTGGAGGCGCGCTTCGACGCCGACCTCGTGTTCTACCTGGCCGGCGCCGACCCGCACGAGGGCGATCGGCTCGGCCGCCTGCGGCTGAGCCACGATGGGCTGCAGGCGCGCGACCGCCGCGTGTTCGACTGGGCCTGGCGGCGTCGGCTGCCGCTGGCCCTGTCCATGGCCGGCGGCTACGGCCGCGACATCGCCACCACGGTGCAGGCGCAGATGAACACCTTTGGCGTCGCGCTGGAGTACTGGCGCCGCTGGCAGAATGGGGCGCGATGAACCAGTCCGCACGACCCCGGCCCGAGCACCGCGGCAGCTACCGCGCCTTCCGCACCATCACCACCCGCTGGATGGACAACGACCAGTACGGCCACGTCAACAACGTCGTCTATTACTCGTGGTTCGACACCGCCGTCAACGCGCTCCTGATCGAGCGGGGCGTGCTCGACACCGCCAGCGGCGGCACCATCGGCTTCGTGATCGAGACGCAGTGCCAGTACTTCGCCCCGCTGGCCTTCCCGCAGAACGTCGAGGCCGGCATCCGCGTGGCGCACATCGGCTCGTCCAGCGTGCGCTACGAGGTCGGCCTGTTCGCCGAGGGCGCCGAGACCACCGCCGCGCAGGGCCACTTCGTGCACGTCTACGTCGATCGCGCCACGCAGCGGCCGGTGCCGCTGCCGGCCGCGCTCAAGTCCGTCCTGGAGCAGCTTCGATGTCCCAAGTAAGCGCGCCGATCCACGACCCCGCCAGCGTGGACGCGGCCATCGAGAACCGTTTCTGCGCGCGCGCCTTCCTGCCGCGGCCCGTGCCGCGCGAGACGCTGGAGAACATCCTGCGCGTGGCCAGCCGCGCGCCCTCCGGCACCAACAGCCAGCCTTGGCGCGTGTATGTGCTGGAGGGCGCGGCCAAGGACGAGCTGGTCGCCAAGGTCTGCGAGGCGCACGACGCGCTGCGCGAGCACCCCGAGCTGGAGACCAAGTACCGCGAGGACTACGACTACTACCCGCGCCACTGGGTCGAGCCCTACCTGGGCCGCCGGCGCCAGAACGGCTGGAGCCTGTACGGCCTGCTGGGCATCGGCAAGGGCGACAAGGACGCGATGCACGCCCAGCACCAGCGCAACTTCCGCTTCTTCGACGCGCCGGTGGGCCTGATGTTCACCCTCGACCGCGTGATGGGGCAGGGCAGCCTGATGGACTACGGCATGTTCCTGCAGAACGTCATGGTCGCCGCCCGGGCGCGCGGCCTGCACACCTGTCCGCAGGCGGCGTGGAACCACTTCGGCTCCATCATTCTGCCGCACATCGGCGCCAGCGCCGAGGAGATGCTGGTGTGCGGCATGTCGCTGGGCTGGCCGGACCTGGACGCGCCGGTCAATACTTACTTCACGCCGCGCGAGCCGGTCGAATCCTTTACTCACTGGGTCGGCCAGGGCCAGCCATGATCATCGAAAGCCTGCTCGACACCGACCTGTACAAGTTCACCATGATGCAGGCGGTGCTGCACCAGTTTCCGGCGGCGCAGGTGGAGTACAAGTTCAAGTGCCGCACGCCGGGCGCGCAGCTCGCGCCCTACATCCACGAGATGCACGACGAGATCCGCCACCTGTGCAGCCTGCGCTTTTCCGAGGACGAGCTGGCCTACATGGGCAGCCTGCGCTTCATCAAAAGCGATTTCATCGACTTCCTCGGCCTGTTCAGGCTGAGCGACAAGCACATCACCCTCACCCCGCTGGACAACGGCGAGATCGACATCCGCGTGCGCGGCCCCTGGCTGCACACCATCCTGTTCGAGATCCCGGTGCTGGCCATCGTCAGCGAGGTGTTCTACCGCCACACGCAGCCGGGACTGGACCTGAACGAAGGGCGCCGGCGCCTCGACGCCAAGATCGCCCAGTTGCAGGCGCCCCGCCAGCCCGAGTTGAAGATTGCCGACTACGGCACGCGCCGGCGCTTCTCGCGCGCATGGCACCGCGAGGTGCTGGAGATCCTGAAGGCCGGCCTTGGCACGGGCGAAGGCGGGCAGCTCACCGGCACCAGCAACGTGCTGTTCGCCAAGGAGTTGGGCCTGCGCCCCATGGGCACCATGGCGCACGAGTACCTGCAGGCCTGCCAGGCGCTCGGCCCGCGCCTGCGCGACAGCCAGGTCTACGGCTTCGAGAAGTGGGCGCAGGAATACCGGGGCGACCTCGGCATCGCCCTGTCGGACGTGTACGGCATGAACGCCTTCCTGCGCGACTTCGACATGTACTTCTGCAAGCTGTTCGACGGCGCGCGGCACGACTCCGGCGACCCCTTCGTCTGGGGCGAACGCATGATCGAGCACTACGCCGCCAACCGCTGCGACCCGCGCACCAAGACCATCATCTTCAGCGACGGGCTGACCATCCCGCGCTGCATCGAGCTGTTCGAGCGCTTCCACGGCCGCATCCAGGTCGCCTTCGGCGTCGGCACCAACCTCACCAACGACCTCGGCCCCGAGGCCCTGCAGATCGTGCTGAAGATGGTGCAGTGCAACGGCCAGCCCGTGGCCAAGATCTCGGACACGCCGGGCAAGACCATGGTCGAGGACGAGGGCTACCTGAGCTACCTGCGCCAGGTGTTCGACCTGCCCGCGCCGGCCGCGCCGCCCAGCGGCCCCGTCATCCGGCCGCCGCCGGTGATGATGTGATGCTCCTTATTTAATAGCAGTCAGTTCAATATCGGCGCTGGCTAGACACGATTTTGGTTTGTTTTTCATCATGAATCCCAGGCCGACGACCGATCCTCGCCCGCGCTGGCGCCGCATCCCAGGCCTGGCCGCGCTGCTGGCCCTGGCCGCGCCCGCCCAGGCCGCCGGGCTGGACGGCAGCCAGTTGTCCGTGCTGTGGGGCGTGCCCTTCGCTGGCATCCTGCTGTCCATCGCCCTCTGGCCGCTGCTGGCGCCGCGGATGTGGCACCACCATTTCGGCAAGATCGCCGTGGGCTGGGCGCTGGCGTTCTTCGTTCCCTTCGCGCTCGTCTTCGGCCCGGGCACGGCCGCCGCCGGGCTGGTGCACGCGCTGCTGGCCGAATACGTGCCCTTCATCCTGCTGCTGACCGCGCTGTTCACCGTCTCCGGCGGCATCCACGTGCGCGGCAACCTGCACGGCACGCCGCTGCTCAACACCGGCATCCTGCTGGCGGGCGGCATGCTGGCCAGCGTCATGGGTACCACCGGCGCGTCCATGCTCCTCATCCGCCCGCTCATCCGCGCCAACGACCACCGCCCCGGCTGCGCGCACGTCGTCGTCTTCTTCATCTTCATCGTCGGCAACATCGGCGGCTCGCTCACGCCGCTGGGCGATCCGCCGCTGTTCCTGGGCTTCCTCAAGGGCGTCGATTTCTTCTGGACCGCGCGCCACATCCTGCCGGACACCGTGTTCATGATGGCGGCGCTGCTGGCCCTCTTCTTCGTGCTCGACACTTGGCTGGCGCGCCGGCAGGGCGCGGCCCGGCCCGACCCCACGCCCGACACGCCCCGCTTCGGCTTCGACGGCGCCGCCAACTTCGCGCTGCTGGCCGCCGTCGTCGGCCTGGTGCTGATGAGCGGGCTGTGGAAGCCCGGCATCGAATTCGACGTGATGGGCACCCCCGTCGGCCTGCCCGGGCTGGTGCGCGACGCAGGGCTCATCGCCGTGACCGCCGCGTCGCTGGTCCTCACGCCCCGGCGCGTGCACGAGGCCAACCAGTTCGGCTGGGGGCCGATGCAGGAGGTGGCGAAGCTCTTCGCCGGCATCTTCCTGACCATCATCCCGGTCATCGCCATGCTGCAGGCGGGCGCCCAGGGTCCCTTCGGCGCCGTCGTGCGCGCCGTCACCCGCGCCGACGGCACGCCCGACGCGGCCATGTACTTTTGGGCCACGGGCCTGCTCAGTTCCTTCCTCGACAACGCGCCGACCTACCTGGTGTTCTTCAACACCGCCGGCGGCGACGCGGCCGAACTGATGGGGCCGCTGGCCGGCACCCTGGCGGCCATCAGCGCCGGCGCCGTCTTCATGGGCGCCAACACCTACATCGGCAACGCCCCCAACTTGATGATCAAGGCCATCGCCGAGGACCGCGGCGTGAGGATGCCCGGCTTCTTCGGCTACATGGCCTGGAGCGGCGCGATCCTGGTGCCGCTGTTCGCCGCCATGACGTTCCTGTTCCTGCGCTAAAGCGGCGGCGTATCCGAGGCCAGTCCCATGCCCCTGTCCGGAAACCCGCGCAGCATCGCCGCGATGCTGGCGGCCTGCGCCATGTTCGCTTGCATGGACGCGCTCATGAAAGCGCTGGCCGGCCACTATCCGCCGCTGCAGGTCACGTCCCTGCGCGGGCTGACCGCGCTGCCACTGGTGGGCCTGTACGTCCTCTGGCGGCGCGAGTTCAGGGCCGCCACGGGCCGCCATCTGCGCTGGGGCCTGCATCTGCTGCGCGGCCTCATCGGTGTGCTCATGCTGGCGCTGTTCACCACGTCGCTGCGCACGCTGGGCCTGGCCGAGGCCTATACGCTGAGCTTCGTGGCGCCGCTGCTGGTCGCGGTCCTGGCCGTTCCGGTGCTGGGCGAGCGCGTGAGGCCCCGGCACTGGGCGGCCATCGCCGTGGGTTTCGTGGGCGTGGTGGTGGCGCTGCGCCCCAGCCAAATGGTCTTCCTGTCGGCGGGAGCGCTGGCGGCGTTGGGGGCGGCCGTCTGTTATGCCGTGTTCAACGTCCTGGGCCGGCTCATCAGCCGCACGGAGCCCAGCTCCAGCCTGGTGCTCTGGACCACGGTCTGCATGGCCGTGTTCGGTGGCGTGCTGGCGCTGCCGCAGTGGACCCCCGTGCGGTCGGAGCACGCGCTGCTGCTGTCCGGGCTGGCCGTCTCGGGCTTTCTGGGGCAACTGGCGATTTCGGAGGCCTTCCGCCACGGGCAGGCCGCGGCGGTGGCGCCCTTCGAATACAGCGCGCTGGCCTGGGCCGTGCTGATCGACTGGCTGTTCTGGCACGCGGCGCCCGATCCGTGGACGCTGGCGGGCGCGGCCATCATCATCGCCAGCGGCATCTACCTGGTGCGGCGCGAAGCGCCGGGCGCCGAACAACCGGCCACGCCGGCCGTCGTGGAAGTCGCGCGGCTGAAATGACCGATTCGGCACCCGTCCGCGCCCCGTGCATGGCGCGTGATCGATGGGGCGCTGGGTGCGTTCAGCCGCGCCGCGCGGCGACGTCGCACAGCGCCGAGAAGTCGCGGATGATGATGCGGTTGTAGTCCGTGCCGATGGTGCCCCTATGTTCCAGGGCGCGCAGGACCCGGTTCACGCTCTGGCGCGTCACGCCCAGCATGGCGCCCAACTGCTCCTGCGGCAGGCGCAGCCCCAGCTCCATGACGCCATCCTCGATCAGGCCGTGCATCCCCGCCAGCTCGACCAGGGCCGCGGCCATGCGCTGCTCCAGAGTGCCCAGCGCCTGGTCGTTGAGAAAGCGCATGTTCTCCCCGTGGCGCTCGCACAGCAGCAGGGCGAGGTCGCGCCACAGGATCGGCTCGGCGTCGAGGCTGCCCATCAGCGCGTCGCTGGGCAGATGCAGCAGCACGCTGTCGTCGTAGGCGTGGTAGTCGTAGTGCAGCGGCACGCGCGCCAGCAGGCGGATCAAGCCCAGGATCTCGCCCGGGCCGATGATGTTGCGCGCGAACCTCTTGCCGCTGGCCGTGCCGCGGCTGACCTCGATGCGGCCGGAGGCGACGACGAAGACCTCGCGCCGCTGCGGGTTGCCCGCGAACACCTGCGCGCCGCGCGCGTAGCGCCGGACCTGGACGGCCACGGCCGCCTCGGTCAGCCGCTCCGGCGGCCAATGGGCGAACAGCGAGCAGCGCCGCAGCGCCCGCACGCGGTCGTCCAGGAGGTCGAAATCCAGCGCTTCGTGCTCCTCTGCGCCGGGGGATCGGGTCGTTGTCGCCATGAAGCCGGCCATTCTCGGCCAGAATGCCCCGGAGCGCGCTGACCGCGAGCGGCGGATTGTCCGTGGATTGACAGACCGGCCGTGCCTGCGCCACTAATTTAGCGTTCGCCGCCGCGAGACGACGCATCGGCTACCGAGTCAGGACGCCGATCCATGGCCCGAGACAACAACCCAGGAGACCCTGAATGAGCAACCATGCGAGCCACCCGATCACCGAGGCCGAGGCCCACGCCATCGGCATCGAGGCCTACACCTACGCCTACCCGCTGGTGCTGATGGAGCTGACGCGCCGCGTGGCCACCAACGTGGCGCGGCCCGATGGCGCCCTGCTGCGCGCGCCCATGAACCAGTTCGCGCATGCCACGGCCTACCCGGACGCCGACTTCAAGGACGTGGTGCGCCCCAATGCCGACACGCTGTACTCGATGCTGTGGTTCGACGTCGGCCAGGAGCCGCTGGTGCTGGCGCTGCCCGACACCGGCGGGCGCTACCACGTGATCCCCTTCATGGACATGTGGACCGACGTCTTCGCCGCGCTCGGCACGCGCACCACCGGCAACGGCGGCGGCCTCTTCGCCTTGGTCGGCCCGCGCTGGAAGGGCAGCCTGCCGGCGGGCATGCGCGCCATCGTCAGCCCGACCGAGGTTGGCTGGATCATCGGGCGCATCCAGACCAATGGCGCGGCCGACTACGGCCACGTGCACGGTCTCCAGGCGGGCCTGAAGGCCGCTCCGCTGTCGGCTTGGGGCCAGCCGCAGGCCGGGGCGACGGGGCGCGTCGATGCCGCCATCGACATGAGCGCGCCCGCCGAGCAGGTGAGCCGGCTGGAGTCGGGCGCTTTCTTCGCGCTGTTCGCTGAACTGATGAAGCGCCACCCGCCCCATGCCGCCGACCATGCCGTGCTGCTGCGCATGGAGCGCCTCGGCCTGGTCGCGGGCCAGGGGTTCGATCTGGCGCGCGCCGATCCCGCCGTGCAGCGCGCCCTGGCGCGGGCCGCGCCCGACGCCTACCAGCGCATGATCGACCGCGGCAACGCGCTGCGCCAGCAGCGCCACGGCTGGACCCGCGCCGCCGGCATGACCGGCACCTATGGCAACGACTATCTGCTGCGCGGCTTCACCGCCTACCGCGGGCTGGGCGCGCTGCCACCGGAGGAGGCCATCTACCCCGGCGCGGCGGTCGACGGCGACGGCCAGCTCCTCACCGGCGCCGCGCGCTACGTGCTGCACTTCGAGCCGGGCCAGGCGCCGCCGGCGGACGCCTTCTGGTCGCTGACGATGTACGGCACCGACCAGTTCTTCGTCGCCAACCCGCTCGGCCGCCACGCCATCGGCGACCGCGATCCGCTGGTGTTCAACGCCGACGGCTCGCTGGACATCCACATCCAGCACGCCTCGCCCGGCAAGGACAAGGAATCCAACTGGCTGCCGGCCCCGGCGGGCTCCTTCAACCTGAGCCTGCGCTTGTACCTGCCGCAGGCACCAGCGGTGGACGGTCGCTGGGCGACACCGGGGATCACGCGACTGCCGGACTGAATACCCGCCTGGCCGCGCCGCGTTTATTGGCCAAATCGCCTTGCAGCCCGTACCCGTCAAGCGCTGTCAGCTACGTTAAAGATAGCGATCAAGCCTGTCCGGCCCGATGCATCCCGCGCAAGTGCCGATGCATCCGGCGTGTCGCCCGGCGCCGCCGCGGCCAGCGCCCAGTCGCGGAACGCCGCCACCTTGGGCCGTGCCGCGCTGCTCGGCGGGTACACCAGGTAATAGGCAAAGGCTTCGGGCCACGCCGCGTCCCACAGGCGCGACAGCCGGTCCTGCGCGATGTCGGCCTCGACCAGCGCGGCGGCCAGCAGTGCCGCGCCCTGGCCGGCGATGGCGGCCTGACGCAGCAGCCCAGGGTCGTCGAAGGCCGGGCCGCGCGGCGGCGGGGCCGCGGGCACGCCCTGCGCCTGCAGCCACAGCGGCCAGTCCTGGCGCTCGGCATCGTGCAGCAGCGGCCAGTTCGCCAGCGCATCGGCGCTGCGCGGCCGGCCCTGCCGCTCCGTCAATTCGGGTGCGGCCACAGGGACCAGTTCCACCGCGAACAGCCGCTCGCTGCGCAGGCCAGGGTAGCGACCCAGCCCGTGCCGAATGGCGACGTCCACGTCGTCGCGTGTGAAGTCCACCAGGCCCTTGCCGGTCAGCAGACGCAGGTCGATGGCCGGGTGCGCCTGCTGGAACGTGGGCAGCCGCGGCACCAGCCAGGTGGCGGCGAACGAGGGCGTGGTGCTCACGCTCAGGGTGCCGCCATCGGTCGCGCTGGCGATGCGGCGGGTGGCTTCGGCCAACTGCGTCAGGGCACTGCGCACCGGCGGCAGGTAGTTCTGACCGGCGTCGGTGAGAAACACGGCCCGGTGGGCGCGCCGCAGCAGCGCGGTGCCCACCCGCGCCTCCAGGCCCTTGAGCAGTTGGCTCACCGCCCCCGGCGTGACGTGCAGTTCCTCGGCGGCCTTCTTGACCGAGAGGTGGCGCGCCGTGGCTTCGAAGGCACGCAGCGCGTTCAAGGGGGGTAGTGGGTCACTCATGGTTTAGAAATTCTCAACGATGCAGGCGCCGATTTCTCGCTTGAAGACGGGTGCCGCAAAGGGAAGAATACGCCATATCAACACCCTTTTTGAAGCCATCCACATGACACGGATTCAATGCAGCTCCACTGATGCGAACCCGTTGGCCACCCAGGCCGGCATGTTCCGCGGCTGGCGGGTGGTGGCGGGCGCTTTCGGGGTCACGCTGGTGGGCTTTGGGAGCGCCTACACCTTCAGCGTGTTCGTCGCGCCGCTGCAGCAAGCCTTCGGGGCCTCGCGCGGCGCGGCTTCGCTGGTGTTTTCGCTGGCGGGCTTTCTTTACTTCGGGCTGGGCGTGCTGAGTGGGCCGCTGGCCGACCGTTTTGGGGCGCGGCGGCTCGCGCTGGCGGGCATGCTGCTGGTGGGGCTGGGCCTGGCGTTGGCCGGCCTGGCGCAACGGCTGGAGCAGGTCTATCTGGCCTATGGGCTGGGCGTGGGCTTGGGTGTGGGCCTGGCCTATGTGCCGGTGCTGGGCGCGGTGCAGCGCTGGTTCACGCGGCGGCGCGGGCTGGCGTCGGGCCTGGCGGTGAGCGGCATCGGGGTGGGCACGCTGCTGCTGCCGCCACTGGCCGCGCTGCTGGTCGAGCGGCTGGGCTGGCGCGGTGCTTACCTGAGCCTGGGCGTGCTGGCACTGGTGTTGGGCCTGGCGGCGGCGTGGCTGGTGGAGGACGACCCCCGGCGCCACGGCCTGGGGCCGGACGGCGACCCGCCGAACGCCGGCGCGGCGGCGCGGGCGGCGCAGGGCGCCACGGTGTGCGAGGCGTTGCGCGCGCCGGCGTTCTGGCGCCTTTATGCGGCCTGCCTGTTGTGCTCGTTCAGTGTGTTCCTGCCCTTCGTGCATCTGGTGCCCTATGCAGAGGCGCACGGCGTGCCGCTGGCGTCGGCGGTGCTGCTGCTGGGCCTGATCGGCATCGGCAGCACGGCGGGGCGATTCCTGCTGGGCGGCCTGCTGGACCGCATCGGCCGTGGCCGCGCGCTGCTGGCGCTGTTTGCCGGCATGGCGCTGGCGCTGGCCGGGTGGGCGCTGGCCAGTGGGTTCTGGGCGCTGGCCGCCTTCGCGCTGGTGTACGGCACGGTGTACGGCGCCTGGGTGGCCGTGTTGCCGGCCGTGGTGATGGACCACTTCGGCGGCCGCAGCGTGAGCGGCATCATCGGCGCGCTGTACACCAGCGTGGCGGTGGGCACGCTGGCCGGGCCCACCGCGGCCGGCTTTGCCTTCGACCTGCGGCACAGCTACCAGTGGCCGATCTGGCTGGGCGTCGCCCTCAACGTGTTGGCGGTGGGCGTCATGCTGCGCCAGTCCAGCCCGGCGGGAGCGCGCGCATGAGCGGGAACGCCACCACACTTCACGCGGCGCAGGCCGGCTCGCTGCCGGGCCTGCTGGGCTTCGAGTGGGACGAGGCTCGGCATGGTTTGGTGCGTGGGCATGTCGTTGTGAAGCCGCACCACCTGGCGCCCACCGGCTACCTGCACGCGGCAAGCGTGGTGGCGCTGGCCGACAGCGCCTGCGGTTTCGGCTGTCTTGCGTCCCTGCCCGTGGGCGCAACCGGTTTCACCACCATCGAGTTGAAGGCCAACTTCGCCGGAACGGTGCGGCAGGGGCGCGTGGAGTGCGAGGCGCGCCTGTGGCATGCCGGGCGCAGCACGCAGGTCTGGGACGCCGAGGTGCGTGACGCGGCCACCGGCAAGGCCATCGCCGTGTTCCGCTGTACGCAGATGCTGCTTTGTCCGCAGGGCACGGCGGCGGGCCGCTGAACGCGCTGCCGGCGAGGGGCTGCGCTGCGCGTCAGTCCAGCCGGCCCAGCAGCAGGTACTCCATCAGCGCCTTCTGCACGTGCATGCGGTTCTCGGCCTCGTCCCACACCACCGACTGCGGGCCGTCGATGACCTCGGCGCTGACTTCCTCGCCGCGGTGCGCGGGCAGGCAGTGCATGAACAGGGCATCCGGCTTGGCGGCGGCCATCATCTCGGCGTCCACGCACCAGTCGGCAAAGGCCAGTCGGCGCGCCTCGTTCTCGGCCTCGTAGCCCATGCTGGTCCACACGTCGGTGGTCACCAGGTCGGCGCCGCGGCAGGCGTCCAGCGGGTTCCCGAATACCTTGTAGCAGCCGGCGCGTGGCGGTCTGGCGCCAAAGGCCAGCTTCTCATCGACCTCGTAGCCGCCAGGCGTGCTGACGTGCACGGTGAAGTCCAGCAAGTCGGCGGCCTGCAGCCAGGTGTTGGCCATGTTGTTGCCGTCGCCCACCCAGGCGACGGTCTTGCCCTGGATGGAGCCGCGCTGCTCGATGAAGGTGAACAGGTCGGCCAGGATCTGGCACGGGTGGTATTCGTTGGTCAGGCCGTTGATGACGGGCACGCGCGAATACTCGGCGAAGCGCGCGATGCGCGCCTGCTCGAAGGTGCGGATCATCACGATGTCGGTCATGCGGCTGATGACGCGCGCCGTGTCCTCGATCGGCTCGCTGCGGCCGAGCTGGCTGCCTTCGCTGGTCAGGTGCACCACGCTGCCGCCCATCTGGTACATGCCGGCCTCGAAGCTCACGCGCGTGCGCGTGCTGGCCTTCTCGAAGATCATGGCCAGGGTGCGGTCGCACAGCGTGTGGTGCTTTTCGTAGGCCTTGAACTTGCGCTTGATCAGCGCCGCGCGCTCGAACAGGTAGGCGTAGTCGCTGGCCGTGAGGTCGGAGAACTGCAGGTAGTGCTGGAGGGGGGGCGTGGTGGTCATCACGGCGGGTCCGTTCATTCCGTCAGGAAGGCTTCGATCAGCGGCACCAGGATGGCGACGATCTCGTCGGCCTCGGCCCGCGTCAGGATCAGCGGCGGCACCAGGCGCACCACGGTGTCAGCGGTCACGCTGAGCAGCAGGCCGGCGTCCAGCGCGCGCTGCGCCAGCACGCCGCAGGGCCTGGTCAACTCGATGCCGAGCATCAGGCCCTGGCCGCGCACCTCCTTCACGCCGGGGTTGCCGGCGAAAGCGTTCTCCAGCGACGCCTTCAGGTGCGTGCCGACCTGGACCGCGTTGTCCAGCAGGCCGTCCTCTTCCATGATGCGGATCGTCTCCAGGCCGGCGCGCATGGCCAGCGGGTTACCGCCAAAAGTGGTGCCGTGGTTGCCGGGCTGGAAGATCCGCGCCGCCCTGGGGCCGGCCACCACGGCACCGATCGGCACGCCCGAGCCCAGGCCCTTGGCCAGCGGCATCACGTCGGGCACGATGCCGGCCCACTGGTGCGCGAACCACTTGCCCGTGCGGCCCATGCCGCACTGCACCTCGTCGATCATCATCAGCCAGTCGCGCTCGTCGCAGAGCTGGCGCAGCTGCTTCAGGTAGTCGATGCGCATCGGGTTGATGCCGCCTTCGCCCTGGATGGTCTCGAAGAACACGGCCACCACGTCGGGGTTGCCCTCGGTGGCTTTCTTCAGGGCCTCGATGTCGTTCATCGGCACGCGGATGAAGCCCTCCACCAGCGGCCCGAAGCCGGCCTGCACCTTCGGGTTGCCCGTGGCGCTGAGCGTGGCGATGCTGCGGCCGTGGAAGGCCTTCTCGTAGACGACGATCTGCGGCTTGTCGATGCCCTTGTCGTGGCCGAACTTGCGCGCCAGCTTGAGCGCCGCCTCGTTGGCCTCCAGCCCGGTGCAGCAGAAGAACGCGTTGGTCATGCCCGACAGCGCCACCAGTTTGGCGGCCAGCTTCTCGGCGCCCGGCACGTGGTAGTAGTTGGAACAGTGGATCAGCGTGGCGATCTGCTCCTGCAGCGCCGGCACCAGCCGGGGATGCGCGTGGCCCAGCGTGTTGACGGCGATGCCGCCCAGGCCGTCCAGGTAGCTCTTGCCGTTGACGTCCCAGATCCGGGAGCCCTGGCCGCGCGCCATGGCCACCGGCAGGCGGGCGTAGGTGTTCATCAGGTGGGGCGAGGCGGCTTCGATGTGCTCGGTCACGGGGCGGCTCCTGGGGCTGGGCAAAAAAGAATCGGGCCGACGCGGCCCGCTGAAGTGCATTCTAGGGTCCCTGCGCGCCGCCGCGGTTGCAGGTTTCGCATGACAGCGATGCGCTGGCCGGGCCGCCAGCAGATAGAATTTTGCTGCCCCGCAGCACGCCACGAGCGAGGCCGAGCGGCCCACCCGAACCCGCGACATCCTCCGCGCCCCATGACCGCCACCCCCTCCAGCAGCGAAGTTTTCATCCAGGGCGTCACGCGCGACGGGCGGACCTTCCGCCCCAGCGACTGGGCCGAGCGCCTGGCCGGCGTGATGGCGCAGTTCCGCCCCGGCGGCGGGGCGCGGCGGCCGGGCGGGCACATCGCCTATTCGCCCTGGTGCGTGCCCACGTCCCTGAACGGCGTCAAGTGCGTGGTCGTGAACCGCGCGCTACAGGACCACGAGCCCATGGCCTGGGACTTCGTGATGGGCTTCGCCCGCGACAACGACCTGCAGGTGGCCGAGGCCTGCCTGCTGCCCGAGGCTCCGGGGCCTCGGGCTTGATTTCAAGTGAAATTGGCGTCTAGCCAGCGTGGATACTGCGTGAACAGCTATCAATATCGTAGTTTTGCACGGGCTTTCAGCGGCCCCGCAGGAACAGCGCGTCCAGCTCGCGCAGCGTGAGCTGGCGCCAGGTGGGGCGGCCGTGGTTGCACTGGTCGGAGCGCTCGGTGGCTTCCATCTGGCGCAGCAGGGCGTTCATCTCCTCGCCCGTCAGGCGGCGGTTGGCGCGCACGGCGCCGTGGCAGGCCATGGTGGCCAGCAGCTCGTGCCGGGCGCGCTGCACCACGGTGCTGGCCTCGTGCTGGGCCAGCTCGGCCAGCACGCCGCGCGCCAGCTCCACCGGGTCGCCATCGGCCAGCGCGGCGGGCACGGCGCGCACCGCCAGGGTGCGCGGCGAGAAGGGCGTGACCTCCAGCCCCAGCGCGGCCAGCACGCCGGCGCAGGCCTCGGCGGTGGCCGCTTCCTGCGGCGTGGCGGCGAAGGGCGCGGGGATCAGCAAGGGCTGGCTGGCCACCCCTTGCCCCTTCGCGTTGCCGTCCCATTGGGCCTTGAGCCGTTCGTAGACGATGCGCTCGTGCGCGGCGTGCATGTCGACGATGACCAGGCCCTGGCGGTTCTCGGCCAGGATGTAGATGCCGTGCAGTTGCGCGAGGGCGCGGCCCAGCGGCCAGTCGGCGGGCGGTTCAGCGGCCGGGGGCGCGGGCGCGGCGGGTTGCCACAGCGCCTGCAGCTCGGCCACGGCGTGCCGGTGTGACGCTACTGAATCAATAGCTTGCGGCGCAAACGGGATGCGGGCCTGGGGCTGAAAAGGCTTGAAATCCGGCGCCGGGGCGGGCAGGGCACCGCGCCAGCCGGGAGCGGCTGCCTCGGCCGCGGCGTCGGCTTGCCGCGCCAGCAGGGCGGCGCGCGGCGCGGCCAGCGCGTTCTCGACCGCGTGGCGCACGGCCTGGTGCACTTCGCGGCTGTCGCGAAAGCGCACCTCGATCTTGGTGGGGTGCACGTTGACGTCCACGCGGGCGGGGTCGATGTCCACGTACAGCACGTACACCGGCTGGCGCTGGCCGTGCAGCACGTCCTCGTAAGCGCCGCGCGCGGCGTGGGTGATGACCTTGTCGCGCACGAAGCGGCCGTTGACGTAGGCGAACTGCTGGTCGGCGCGCGAGCGGGCGTGGTCGGGCAGGCCGGCGCGGCCGCTGACGCGCAGCGCGCCGGCGTGGTGGTCCACGGCCACCGATTCGGTCAGGAAGTCCTCGCCCAGCACGTCGGCCAGGCGCTGGTCCCGCCCCGCTTCGCCCGGCTGGCGGCGCCATTGCTCGATCAGCCTGCCGTCGTGCCAGATGGCGAAGGCGACGTCGGGCCGCGCCAGGGCGTGGCGGCGCACGGCCTCGATGCAGTGGGCCAGCTCGGTGGCGTCGGTCTTGAGGAACTTGCGCCGCGCCGGCACGCTGAAGAACAGCTCCTTGACCTCCACCGTGGTGCCGACCGCGCGTGCGGCGGGCCCCAGCTCGCCGGTGCGGCCGTTCAGCAGGTGGGCGGCCGGCTGGCCGTCGGTGCGCGAGAACAGCGAGAGCTCGGCGATCGAGTTGATGGCGGCCAGCGCCTCGCCGCGAAAGCCCATGGTGCCCACGGCTTCCAGGTCGCGCAGGCTGGCGATCTTGCTGGTGGCGTGGCGCCTGAGCGCGGTCGCCATCTCGCCGGGCGCGATGCCGGCGCCGTCGTCCTCCACCGCGATCAGCCGCACGCCGCCGGCGGCCAGGCGCAGCGTGACCTGGGTGGCGCCGGCGTCCAGCGCGTTGTCCAGCAGCTCGCGCACCACCGAGGCCGGGCGCTCGACCACCTCGCCGGCGGCGATCTGGCTGATCAGCTCGTCGGGCAATTCGCGGATGGGGCGGCGGGGGGTGGAGAGGGTCATGGCGGGATTCTAGAAAGCCAGTGGCAGGCAGCCGGGATAATCCCGCCCATGGACATCGTGATGCAACTGGTCGACTTCATCCTGCACGTCGACAGATACCTGGGCGCGTTCGTGGCGCAATACGGCGCGTGGGTGTACGCGCTGCTGTTTCTCATCGTGTTCGTCGAGACGGGGGTGGTGGTGATGCCCTTCCTGCCCGGCGATTCGCTGCTGTTCGTGGTGGGCGCGCTGGCCGGCGCGGGCCATCTCGACTATGCGGCGGCGTGCGCGGTGCTGCTGGTGGCGGCGATCCTGGGCGACCAGTGCAACTACAGCATCGGGCGCTACTTCGGGCCGAAGGTGTTCCAGTGGGAGAACTCGCGCTTCTTTAACCGCCAGGCCTTCGACCGCGCGCACCAGTTCTACGAGCGCCATGGCGGCGTGACGGTGATCCTGGCGCGCTTCATGCCCTTCATCCGCACCTTCGTGCCCTTCGTGGCGGGCGTGGCGGAGATGAGCCGCGGCAAGTTCACGCTGTTCAACGTGGTGGGCGCGCTGATCTGGGTGCTGGGGCTGGTCACGGCGGGCTACCTGTTCGGCAACCTGCCGTGGGTGCAGACCCACCTGAGCAAGATCATCTGGGCGCTGATCCTGGTGCCGGGGCTGATCGCCCTCTACGGCGGGTGGAAGGCCGGGCGGGCGGAACGGCAGGCGGTCTGAGTAACTGTCTTTCGAGTCAAGTGCCGTGAAGGGATTTATCCCAAGGTTTGTTGGTTTTGACCATGACGTTGAGCGTGGTCAGGAGCTTGCGCATGCAGGCCACCAGAGCGACCTTGGGCAGCTTGCCTGCTGCCAGCAGCCGGTCATGGAAGCACTTGATGGCCGGGTTGTGGCGTGCAGCCGTGAGCGTGGCCATGTAGAGCACGCGGCGTATCTCGAAGCGCCCGCCCTGCACGCGCCGTCGCCCCTTCGAGTTGCCGAGTCGTTGGCCATCGGGGCCACGCCGACCAAGGCCGCGATCTCGCGGCGGTTGAGCTTGCCCAGTTCCGGCAATTCAGCGATCAGGGTGGCGCTGGCCACCGGGCCGATGCCGCTGGCCGAGCGCAGCAGCTTGTCCAACTCGGCGTGGTGCGCCTGGACGTGGCCGACCATCTGGGCCTCCACGTCATCGAGCTGCTTGCGGATCGCCTCGATCATGGCCTCGATGCTCGGGCGCACGACGGCAATGGCCAACTGCAGCCGCTGGCGCTCGGACAGCATCATCGTCACGAGCTGGCGCCTGCGCGTGACCATCGCAGCCAGCGCCTGCTGCTCTTGATCCGCCAGGGGGCGGATGAAGCTGGCCAGGTCGTCGCGGCGCACCAATACAGCGGCAAACGCGGCCAGCATGCGCGCGTCGATGCGGTCGGTCTTGGCCAGCCGTCCCATGGACTTGGCGAAGTCGCGCGTCTGGCGCGGATTGACCACCGCCACGGGCAAGCCCGCTGCCTGCAGCGCACAGGCCAGCGCCGCCTCGTAGCCCCCGGTGGCCTCCATCACCACCAGCGCCACGTCCAGTGGCTTCAGCGCCGCCGCCAGCGCCGAATGAGCTTCGGCCTCATTGTCGAAACGCTGGACATCGAGCTTGGTGCCCAGCACCCAGACATCCACGTGCGCCTTGGCGACGTCGATGCCCACCACCACAGCAACCATCTTGAATGACTAACTCAAGCTATCCCTGCGATCTCGTTGCGCCAAGGCGACTTGGTGCGAGCGATGGCGTTCAGGATGATCAGCAGTTTGTGCATGCAGGCCACGAGGGCGACCTTCTTGGGTTTGCCCGCCACCAGCAGCTTTGCGTAGAAGGCTTTGAGCACTGGATTGAAGCGTGTACCGACGAGCGCGGCCACGTAGAGCACGCGACGCACGTCGGAGCGCCCGCCGAAGATATGACGCTGCCCGCGCAAGGTGCCCGAGTCGCGGTTCATCGGGGCCAAGCCCACCAGCGAGGTGATCTGCCTGCGGTTGAGGTGACCGAGTTCAGGCAGCTGCGCCAGGAGCGTGCTGGCTGTCGTGGGGCCAACGCCTTTGACGGAGGTCAGCAGTTTGGCCAGGTCAGCGTGGTGAGCCCGCACGTGTTCGCGCAGCTGCCCGTCCACGTCGTGGAGCTGGGCGGCGATCGCATCCATGATCGCCAGGATGCTGGCCTTGGCCTTCGGATGGGCCAGCGCCAGGCGCTGGCGCTCGGCCACCAGCATGGCGACCAACTGACGTCGGCGCGTCACCAGCGCGGTGAGTTCGCGCTGCTGCGCATCGAGCAGCGCACGCGGCTCATGACCCTGCGCGTCCAGCAAGGCGGCGAAGCCGCGCAACACCTGCGCGTCGATGCGATCGGTCTTGGCCAGCTTGCCCGTGCAGCGGGCGAAGTCGCGTGCCTGGCGCGGGTTGATGACCGAAACGCGCAGGCCCGCCGCAGCCAGCGCAAGCGCCAGCAGTCGCTCATGGCCGCCCGTGGCCTCCAGCAGGATCAGGCGCGGTGCCAGCGGTACCAGCACCTGGCACAACTCGGCGTGGCCCGCCTCGTCGTTGCCCAGACTCAAGGTTTGCGCCTCGCCGCTGGCAGCCACCTCGAAGCTGGCCTTGGCGACATCGATACCCACGTAGACAGGTTCACTCATAGCAGTTCTCCGGCTCCCAGCCTTATGAATACGAAATGTGTTCGATCAACCATTCGGGATGCAGCAGAACAAAAAGACCACCACCGCGCGCCCTGTGCTGTGGTTCGAGCTCGGGCTCGCAGGAGACCCAGGCTGCGCAATGGCGAGTCAACCCGTTCACTGATCGACGTGCTTGCCTGCACTTCGACCACTGAAGTTTGAATTATTTGAAAGATATAAGAGGAAACAGACATGGTCTTCAGATCCCTTGCTTGTGAATGCGCTCTCGGGCGAACCGGCGCGCGTAACCGTTCGGGCTTCAGGAAGACCAGCACGGTGGCCGTGCGCGATGTACTCAGACACGGGCTTCAAAGCCCCAGCGCATACCAGGCTGCACGGACCGGTCTGGCCGCCTCAACGGCAACCAAACTCTACCGTGCTGGTCTGGTCTGGTCTGAACATACAAGCGTCACGCCGGCAGCAGGCAGATCGTCACCAGCAGCGAGGCGTCCTCGCGCGCGGTGAGTTCGTGCGGCACGCCGCCGGCCAGGTGCAGGAAGTCGCCCGCGCGCAGGCGGTGCACGTCGGCGCCAGCGCGGAAATCGACCACGCCTTCCAGGCATTGCACGGTGATCTCGCCCGCCACGCGGTGTTCGGGCATGGCCTTGCCGGCGCGCAGCACCACGCGCATGACTTCGAGCTGCGCGGCCTTGAGCAGCGCGTGGGAGGGCGTGCTGGCCAGCTGCGCGCCCAGGGGCAGCACGCTGCCGAGCTGGCCGGAGGCGAGGTGCGGTTGTGCCATAGGGTCTCCTTGTCGTTGGCGTCGATGCCCGAGTGTGGCGCAGCGGCCGTGCCCGCGGTGGCACATGCGCGCCCGGCGCTACACCTGTCGGCTGCGCGCCAGCGGCGGATTGGCGGCGAAGTACTTCTGGATGCCGCTGATGAGCGCGTTGGCCAGGTCGTTCTGGTAGGCCTCGCTGCGCAGCTTGCGCTCCTCGTCGGGGTTGCTGATGAAGGCGGTCTCCACCAGCACGCTCGGCACGTCGGGGTTGCGCAGCACGGCGAAGTTGGCGCGCTCGACGCTGCGCTTGTGCAGCCGGCCGACGCCGCCGATGTGGCCCAGCATGGCGTCGCCCAGCTTCAAGCTGTCGCGGATCTGCGCGGTGGTGCTCATGTCCAGCAGGGCGCGCTGCACCAGCGAATCCTTGGCCTCGACGTTGACGCCGCCGATGCGGTCGGCGTCGTTCTCCTTGTTGGCCAGCCAGCGCGCGGCGGTGCTGGAGGCGCCGCGCTCGGACAGTGCGTATACGCTGGCGCCGCTGGCCTCGGGCCGCATGAAGGCGTCGGCGTGAATGCTGATGAACAGGTCGGCGCCGACGCGCCGCGCCTTCTGCACGCGCGTGGCCAGGGGGACGAAGAAATCGGCGTCGCGCGTCAGGAAGGCGCGCATGGGGTTGCCGCCCACGGTGCTGTTGTTGAGGCGATCGCGCAGCTTCAGCGCCACCTGCAGCACCACGTCCTTCTCGCGCGTGCCGCCGGGGCCGATGGCACCGGGGTCCTCGCCGCCGTGGCCGGGGTCGAGGGCGACGATGATCAGGCGGTCGGTGCGCGCGGCCGCGTCGGGCGGGCGCGCGGCCGGCGCGCGGGCGGTGGCCGTGCTGCCCGGGCGCGCCGTGGTGTTGGCGCGCTCGATCTGGCGGGCGATCAGCTCGCCCAGCGAGTCGGGGGCATCCGGCGGCGGCGCGGCGCGCGCGCCGGCGGGCGGGGCACTGCCCAGCTCCTTCATGCGCTCGGCGATCAGCGCCTCCAGCGGGTCGGGCGGGTGGGCGGGGTAGAGGTCGAACACCAGCCGGTGCTGGTAGGCCGCCACGGGCGCCAGGGTGAAGACCTGCGGCTTGCTGTCCTGCTTGAGGTCCACCACCAGGCGCACCACGCCCGGCGCGTTCTGGCCGACGCGGATGCCGGCGATGTTCGGGTCGTCGCGCCGCACCTTGGCCACCAGTTCGCGCAAGGCCGGGTTCAGGTCCAGCCCGTCGATGTCCACCGCCAGCCGGGGCGGCGAGCCGACCATGCGGTGCGTGGCCTTGAGGGCGGCGTCGGACTCGATGGTGACGCGCGAGTAGTCCTCCGCCGGCCACACGCGCACCGCCACGATGCCGGCGCCGCGCGCGATGTGGTGGGGGCCCAGCAGCAGCACCACGGTACCGGTCTTCAGCAACTGCCGGCGGTGGGGGGAGGCGGCGGGCGAGGGGGGCAGGGGGGGGGGGGTCATTCGGTCAGCTCCCGCAGCAGGCGTGCGCCCAGACCAGTGGGGGCGGCCAGGTGCACGGCGCGCGCCTCGCCGGGCTGCAGCGCGATGCGGAGCACCAGGTCGGCCGGGGGCAGCACGGTGGCGGCGTGTTCGGGCCATTCGGCCAGCTTCAGGCCGGGCGCGGCGAACAGGTCGCGAAAGCCCGCGTCCTCCCACTCGCGCGGGTCGGCGAAGCGGTAGAAGTCGAAGTGCGACACGCTCAGGCCGCCGGGCGTCTCGTGCGGCTCGACCACGGCGTAGGTCGGGCTCTTGATGCGGCCCTGTACGCCCAGGGCGCGCAGCAGGTGGCGCACGAAGGTGGTCTTCCCGGCGCCCAGCTCGCCTTGCAGGGCGATGAAGGCGTTGCGCAGGCCCGGCAGGGCGGCCAGGCGCCGGGCGAAGGCGGCGGTGTCGTCCTCGGTGCGCCACAGCAGGCGGGCGGCGGGGGGGCTTTCTACAATCCGGGCGTGACTGGACATGGCGCGCAAATCGATTCTGAAACGCTGATGGCCGGCGTGCGCAACTGGGCGCGGGCGCTGGGGTTTTCGCAGGTCGGCGTGGCGGGGGTGGATCTGTCCAGCGCCGAACCCGGTCTGATGCAATGGCTGGCCGCCGGGTTCCATGGCGGCATGGGCTACATGGCCGCGCACGGCTTGAAGCGCGCGCGGCCGGCGGAGCTGGTGCCGGGCACGGTGAGCGTGATCACCGCCCGCATGAACTACCTGCCGCGCGCCACGCCCGAGGGCTGGCAGGCGATCGAGCTGCGGCGCCTGGAGCGCCCGCGGGAGGGCGTCGTGTCGCTCTACGCCCGCGGCCGCGACTACCACAAGGTGCTGCGCGCGCGGCTGCAGAAGCTGCAGGAGCGCATCGCGCGGGAGATCGGCCCCTTCGGCCACCGCGTGTTCACCGACTCGGCGCCGGTGCTGGAGGCCGAGCTGGCCGCGCGCAGCGGCCAGGGCTGGCGCGGCAAGCACACGCTGGTGCTGTCGCGCGAGGCGGGGTCGATGTTCTTTCTGGGCGAGATCTACGTCGACCTGGCGCTGCCGGCCACGCCACCAGCCAGCAGCCACTGCGGCAGTTGCCAGGCCTGCATCGACGTCTGCCCCACGCGCGCCATCGTGGCGCCCCACCGGTTGGATGCGCGGCGCTGCATCTCCTACCTGACGATCGAGCACGACGGCCCCATCGACGAGGCCCTGCGCCCGCTGATGGGCAACCGGGTGTACGGCTGCGATGACTGCCAACTGGCCTGCCCGTGGAACAAGTACGCCGGCCGCAGTGCCCTGCCGGACTTCGATGCGCGCGACGGCCTGAGCGGCGCGGCGCTGGCCGACTGGTTGGGCTGGTCGGAGGCCGAGTTCCTGCGTCGCACCGAGGGCGGCCCCATTCGCCGCATCGGCCACGAGCGCTGGCTGCGCAACGTGGCCGTGGCCCTGGGCAATGCGCTGGCGGCGCTGCCCGCGCACGACGCGCGCGCCGAGCCCCTGCGCGCCGCGCTGCGGGCGCGCGCCGGGCACCCCAGCGCCTTGGTGCGCGAGCATGTTCAATGGGCGCTGGGCCGTTGAGTGGGGGCGATTGCTAGCGTTTTTGCGCATGGCGTCGGCGCGGGGATTGCGCAGGATGCTGCCATTTTCATAGCATTCCGGGGCGGCGTCAACCGCGCGCCGCCAGGGGGCCCAGCACGCCCAGCGCCCACGGCAGGCTGAGCACGCCGAGCACGGTCGAGAGCGTCACCAGCCCCGCCACGTAGGGGCCGTTGTAACCCATGCGCGCGGCCAGCACGTAACAGCTCGACGAGGTGGGCAGGGCCGAGAAGATGAGCAGCACCGTCGTTTCCGCCGCGCCCAGCCCCAGGGCGCGGGCCAGCAGCCAGGCCACCACGGGCAGCAGCAGGTGCCGGATCGCCAGCAGGGCCGCGCCCAGCGCCTTGCCCTGGGCCAGGCTCTGCCATTGCATGCCGGCGCCAGCGGCCATCAGGCCCAGCGCGATCGACGCCGCGCCGATGCGCGACACCGTGGGCGCCAGCCAGGTCGGGACGGTCAGGCCGGCCAGGTTGGCCGCCAGCCCCAGCGCCGTGGCGATGATGAGCGGGTTGCGCGCCAGCTCGCCGGCAAAGCCGCGCCCGGCGTGCCGCGCCATCGGCCACACCGCCGCCACGTTGAACAGCGGCACGCACACGCCGATCAGCACCGCGATGAGCTGCAGGCCCTGCGGTCCTGCCAGCCGCTCGGCCAGGGCCAGGCCGATGAAGGAGTTGAAGCGGAAAGCGACCTGCGCGCTGGCGGCGTGCTCGCGCGCGTCGATCCGGCCGCGCAGCAGCGGCAGATGGGGCAGGGCGTAGGCCAGGGCGATGCCGGCGAGGCCCAGGGCCAGCCCGCTGGCCATCAGGCCGGAGGCGGCGTGCAAGTCCAGCGGCGTGCGCACGATCGACTGGAACAGCAGCACCGGAAACAGAAAAAAATACACCAGCGGCTCCACCGCCTGCCACACCGCCCGGTCGAGCGCCGTGTGGCGGCACAGCAGGTAGCCGATCAGGATCAGCGAGAAATCCGGGAAAAGAAGCTGGGCGTAGTGCACCGCGCGAGGATAGCGGGGCACAGTGAGGGTTTGTCCTTGGAAATTCATTCTCACCCGTTGAAACATGCAGTTAGGATCGACGCTCCAAACCGTGTTCAGTCCAGACCACTCAAGGAGGCCCCATCCATGCAACGCCGTCACCTGATCGCGCTCGCCGCGGCTACCTTCGCCACCGGCACCGCCGTGGCGCAGACCTACCCCACCAAACCCATCCGCCTGATCGTGCCCTTCGCCCCCGGCGGCACCACCGACATCATCGCCCGCGTGGTCGGCGAACCGCTGGGCCGCGCGCTGGGCCACCCCGTGATCGTGGACAACAAGAGCGGCGCGGGCGGCGCCATCGGCGCGCTGGAGGCTTCGCGCGCCGCGCCCGACGGCTACACGCTGAGCGTGGCCACGGTGTCCACCACCGCCGCCAACCCGGCCATCAACAAGAAGATCGGTTACGACCCGGTGAACGACTTCGTGCCGGTGATCAACATCGCCGCCACGCCCAACGTGCTGGCCGTCAACCCGGCCGTGCCGGCCAAGGACTACAAGAGCTTCGTGACGCTGATCAAAAAGGAGCCGGGCAAGTATTCATTCGCCTCGTCGGGCGCCGGCGGCATCGGCCACCTGCAGATGGAGCTGTACAAGAGCCTGACTGGCCTGTTCATCACCCACATCCCCTACCGCGGCGCCGGCCCGGCGCTGAACGACGTGGTGGCCGGCCAGGTGCCGATCATGTTCGACAACCTGCCCTCGGCGCTGCCCTTCATCAGGTCGGGCAAGCTGG
Organism: Ottowia sp.; assembly: GCF_016703145.1. Lineage (GTDB taxonomy): Bacteria > Pseudomonadota > Gammaproteobacteria > Burkholderiales > Burkholderiaceae_C > Ottowia. Next base: position 270,506 of record NZ_JADJCO010000005.1, read on the forward strand.
TGCCCATCGTCGTGGCCGCGCCCGAGCGCCTGAAGGACCTGCCCGACACGCCCACCTTCAAGGAAGTGGGGCTGGAGCCGGTCAACCGCATGGCCTACTACGGCATCCTGGCGCCCAAGGGCACCCCCAAGGACATCGTCGACAAGCTGAACGCCGCCACCAAAAAGGTGCTGGAAGACCCGGGGGTCAAGAAGCGTATCGAGGACACCGGCTCGCTCATCATCGGCAACACGCCCGAGCAGTTCGCCCAGCAGATCAAGGACGAATTCGCCGTGTACCAGCAGGTGGTGGCCAAGCAGAAGCTGAGCCTCTGACCGGGCACTTGCCGCAGGCTGATAGGCCGCCGCGCACCGGCGGCTTTTTCTCGTGTGCGCCCAGCATGGACGCACTCCTGGAGGAGTAAGTCCTGCCCAGTCCCCGGCCGCCACCGTCCGCGCAGGCCATGCCTCCGGGAAACTCGGCTGCTGGCGCGGTCTGTCCATCAGCTGGTATTTTAATTTCTATACATGCACACATATGCATATACAATGACCGATACCCGCCCCTATTCTCAGCGGCAGAAGATGAGCGCCCCGACCCAAGACGCCCTGCGAGCCCAAGCCATCAACTCGGCAATGGCCGTGCTGGACGATCCGCTGTTCAAGGCTTTGCAGGAGCCGTCGCGGGTCGCCGTGCTTCGGCAACTCATGCTGCTGGGCCGGGCCGACGTGGGACAGATCGCCGAGAAGTTGCCTCAGGAGCGCTCGGTGATCTCGCGGCACCTGCAACTGCTGCTGGAGGCCGGGATCGTGCGCATGGAGCGCGCCGGACGCCATCGCATCTACGAGGTGGATGGGCCGACGATCCTGCGCAAGTTCGAGGTCATCTTGCGTGAGGTCGGCCAGCTCGCACCCTACTGCTGCCCTGCGAATGGCTCAGAAAACAAATGATCGCCTTCCTCACATTTTTGCCCATTGAATGCATGCATGCGCACACCTGTCCATGAGAGCTCACTCATGAAGACTCTGCAAACCCTCGTCATCGGCGGCGGCCAGGCCGGCCTGGCCATGGGCTGGCACCTCGCGCAGCAGCAAATCAGCTCCCTGATTCTGGAAGCTTCCGACCGCTCTGGCGGCGCATGGCGAAGCTACTACGACAGCCTGGAATTGTTCTCGCCCGCCGGTTATTCCGCGCTACCCGGCATGCCATTTCCGGGGCCGCAGGCACGTTATCCACGCCGCGATGAAGTCGTGGACTACCTGGACGACTACGCGCGGAAATTCCGGTTGCCGATCCGCACCGGGGAAAAGGCGGTGGACGTCGCTCGCACCGAAGACGGGTTCGAAGCCGTAACGTCCAGCGGCCAACGCTATCGTGCTAGAACGGTCGTCGCGGCCTCTGGCGCGTTCGGCATGCCCCATATTCCATCCATCGAGGGGAAAGAGCACTTCCGCGGGCGCATGCTGCACAGTGCCGAGTACCTCAATCCAAAAGAATTCCTGGGGCAGCGCGTCATCGTGATCGGCGGTGCCAATTCCGCCGTGCAGATCGCCACGGAACTCGCGGGGATCGCCCGCGTGACGCTGGCCACCCGGCAACCGATCCGCTTCGTCCCACAGCGCTTCCTCGGGCTGGATTTCCATTTCTGGGTGAAGTGGACAGGCCTGGAGCAAACACGCTGGCTGAACGATCAAAGCACCTCGGTGCTCGACAGCGGCCAATACAGCCACGCGATCAGGACCGGGCGATTGCCGCGCCGGGAAATGTTCACCCGCATCACCGCGCACGGCGTGATCTGGCCGGATGGAGCAGAAGAACAAGTGGATGCCCTGCTGTTCGCAACGGGCTTCCGTCCGAATGCTTCCTACCTTCGCGAGCTGGGCGGCATTGACGCCGACAACCGCCTGGCCCAGCGCAATGGCATCGCCCAAGGCATCCCCGGCCTCTACTTCGTGGGGTTTCCAAGGCAACGCAACTTTGCTTCAGCCACCCTGCGTGGCGTGGGCGCGGATGCGGCCCACATCATGCCGCGTCTGCTCGAACACTTGCACGAGCGCGATCAGCAGGCCGGCAAGATCAATACATTCGGAGCCCTGGCGTCATGAATGCGATGACTTGGCTGGCGCCCCTTTCATCGTGGCTCGTGATGCTTCACCTTGGCGCGCAAGCCTATGTGCAGCACGACGCGCCGTCCTCCCGGCCGGGTGTCGCTTTCTATCTGGCGCACTACGGCGCGCCCCTGGCCGTCGTTTTCCTGCTCGGCCACGCCGGCGTGATCGGTTCGCATGAAAGCCTCGGACTGGCCGTCTGCGTGCTCTCGGGCGTGGGGACGTCGGCCGTCCCCTGGGCGCTGCGCGATGGTGCCAGCGCTGGCGCAATGACCCGAAGGCTCGCGCTCGGCGCAACCGTCGCATTGATCGCCTTGCCGCTGGCCTCGCTCGCCTATGCGGATCGAGATCACGCGTTGATCCGTTTCGCCGTGACGGCCTCGATACTCGTCGGCGTCTTGTGGCTGCCGTGGCGCCTGGGCCGGTTGCTGCTGCGGCACGCGTGGCTCCCGAAGCCCGGTCTTGCGGTTCTTGGGACTGCCGCCACGCTCTCGGTCATCGCACTGATCCTGCTGGTGGCCTGGCACGAGTTGCCCCGACTGCCGGAGCGCCCCTGGTTGATCGCGGCGTGCTTCCTGCTCGTGACCACGCAAGGCGTGGGTGGTGCCTTGCTGGATGCGCGCACGGGGCTGGCGACAACAGCGGTTATCCGCAACCTCACGCTCGCCACCCTGGTGCTTGTGATCGATGAGCGAACCGCCAACGCCGTGACTGCGCTCGCCGCCTTCGGAACACTGATGTATCTCGGAGTCTGGCCCACGTCCCGGCTGGCAAGACTGCTGGGCGCGCCCAGGCCAAGCACGGCAACAGCGGAGCAGGACACACGATAGGACGAGCAACCCACGGTTGGCTTGCCGCCACCAAGTGACTTGGCGCTTGGTCCCTATCAGCCGCTTTTCCTTGACAGGGGGGTTTCGCGAGCCAGGTGTTCTGAGGGGAGGCGCTTGACGCCGGCGTTTTTATGCTCTTCTGCTATTGATAGAATAGCTTGCGGCGCAATACCCATAAGGACTTGAGCCACTATTCATCATGAATACGCAGCCGCCACCGCCCGATGCGTCCATCGACGCTTTCATCGACGCCCTGTGGCTCGAGGACGGCCTGTCGCCCAACACCCTGGCCGCGTACCGGCGCGACCTGCTGCTCTACGAGCGCTGGCTGCGGGCCGGGCATGGCGCGCGGCTGCCGCAGTCGCTGGAGCATCACCTGCTGGGCTACTTCGCCGCCCGAGCCGGCACGCGCGCCACCTCGGCCAACCGGCGGCTCACCGTGTTCAAGCGCTACTTCCGCTGGGCGCTGCGCGAGCGGCTGGTGGACGCCGACCCCACGCTCAAGCTGCTGGCCGCCAGGCAGCCGCTGCGCGTGCCCAAGACGCTGGGCGAGGCCCAGGTCGAGGCGCTGCTGGCCGCGCCGGACACCGGCACGCCGCTGGGCCTGCGCGACCGCGCCATGCTGGAACTGATGTACGCCAGCGGCCTGCGCGTGAGTGAGCTGGTCACGCTCAAGACCTTCCACGTCAGCCTGAACGACGGCGTGCTGCGCGTCATGGGCAAGGGCGGCAAGGAGCGCCTGGTGCCCTTCGGCGAGCTGGCGCGCGAGTGGCTGGAGCGCTATTTGCACGAGGCGCGCCCCGCCATCCTGGGGCCGAGGCAGACGGACGCGCTGTTCGTCACCAGCGCCGGCCGCACGCCCGGCACGGCCATGTCGCGCATGATGGTCTGGACGCTGGTCAAGCGCTACGCGGCGCAGGCCGGCGTCACCGCGCCACTATCGCCGCACACGCTGCGCCACGCCTTCGCCACCCACCTGCTCAACCACGGCGCCGACCTGCGCGCGGTGCAGATGCTGCTGGGGCACGCCGACATCTCCACCACCACCATCTACACCCACGTCGCGCGTGAGCGGCTGAAGGACCTGCACGCCCGGCACCATCCGCGCGGATGAGGCGGCTTACAAGAAAATAAAGGCCATAGCCCGCGCCGGTATTGCGATGACAGCTATAAAAAATGTAGCTTTCGAGCGCTCGGCCGCGCCGCCGGAGCTTGACGCACAATCGGCGCCATGAATCTGCCCGACACCTCCTTCCCGCGCCGCCGCGCCGTCGGCTGCCTTGCCGCGCTGGCGCTCGCACCCGCCGTGGCGCGCGCGCAGGCCTGGCCCGCCAAACCCGTCAGGATCACCGTCGCCTACCCGCCCGGCGGCGTGGCCGACGGCATGGCGCGCCTGCTGGCCGACAAGCTGGCGCCGATGCTGGGCCAGAGCGTGGTGGTGGACAACAAGGCCGGCGCCAGCGGCACCATCGGCCTGGACGCGGTGGCCAAGTCGGCGCCCGACGGCCATGCGCTGGGTTTCGCGGCCATCAGTCCGCTGGTGCTCAACCCGCACTTGGGCAAGTCGCCCTTCGACCCGGCCCGGGACATCGCGCCCGTGGCCAGCGTCATCGCCTCGCCGGTGCTGCTGCTGGGCACCACGGCGCTGGCGGCGGCGGACTTCAAGGCGCTGCTGGCCGCCGCCAAGGCCCGGCCCGGCGCGCTGCTCTGGGCCACGTCGGGGCCGGCGTCGCTGGGCCACATCGTGCTGGAACAGGTGAAGGTCGGCGCCGGCGTGGACATCACCCACATTCCCTACAAAGGCGGCGGGCAGCAGATCAACGACGCCCTGTCGGCCCAGTTCGAGGTGCTGTCGGTCAACGCCGGTCCGGCCGTGATGGGGCACATCCAGGCCGGCAAGCTGCGTCCGCTGGCGGTGGGCTCGCCGGTGCGGCTGGGCGCGCTGCCCGGCACGCCCACGCTGGCCGAGCTGGGCCTGCCGGCGGCCAACCTGGCCTCGGTGTTCGGCCTGTTCGCTCCGGCCGGCACGCCGGCCGCCGTGGTCGAGCGCCTGAACGCCGAGGTCAACCGGCTGCTGAAGGACCCTGACGTGCGCCGTCGCATCGAGGCCGCCGACAACGTGCCCACGGGCGGCAGCGCGGCCGACTTCGCGCGGCTCATCGCCAGCGAATCGGCCAGCAACGCGCGCGTCATCCGGCAGGCGGGGATCCAGGCGGAGTACCCACGCCCGCCTAAACCGCCGCCATGATCCCCGGCGGCGGCACCGCCGGCGGCGCCAGCTCGGTGAACTGCCCGTTCCAGTAGGGGTTGTGGGGGTAGGGTGGCGTCACGGCGCTGGCGGCGTCGAGCCTGGCGACCTGCGCGGGCGTCAGGTTCCAGCCCACGGCGCCGAGGTTCTGCTTCAGTTGCGCCTCGTCGCGCGCGCCGATGAGCACGCTGGACACGGTGGGACGTTGCAGCAGCCAGTTGATGGCGGTCTGCGGCACCGTCTTGCCTGCTTCCCCGGCCACCTCGACCAGTGCATCGACCACACGGTACAGGTGGTCGTCGGTCACCGGCGGCGCGAAGGTGGCCGTCTCGTGCAGGCGGCTGCCGGCAGGCCATGGCTGGCCGCGCCGGATCCTGCCCGTCAGGCGGCCCCAGCCCAGCGGGCTCCACACCAGCGCGCCCAGGCCCTGGTCCAGGCCCAGCGGCATCAGGTCCCACTCGTAGTCGCGGCCGATGAGCGAGTAGTAGGTCTGGTTGGCGACGAAGCGCTCGGTGCCCAGCCGGTCGGCTGCGGCAAGCGCCTTCATCAACTGCCAGCCCGCGAAGTTGGACGTGCCGATGGCCCGCACCTTGCCGGCGCGCACCAGGTCGTCGAGCGTGCGCAGCATCTGCTCCACCGGCGTGGCGGCGTCGAAGGCGTGCAGTTGCAGGATGTCGATGTGGTCGGTCTTCAGCCGCCGCAGCGCGGCCTCCGTGGCCCCGATGAGGTGGTGGCGCGACCAGCCCGCGTCGTTGGGGCCGTCGCCCGTGCGCAGCGTCAGCTTGGTGGACACGATGGCGCGGTGGCGCCGGCCAGCCAGCGCGGCGCCGAGGATCTCCTCGGACGCGCCGTCCGAATACACGTCGGCGGTGTCGAAGAGGTTCACGCCGTGCGCCAGGCAGAGGTCGATCATGCGCCGCGCCTCCTCCACGCCGGCGCGGCCCCAGGCGCTGAAGAGCGGGCCGCGTCCGCCGAAGGTGCCGGTGCCGAAGCCCAGGACCGGCACGCGAAAGCCGGAGCGGCCGAGCAGCCGATGTTCCATCGTGATGATTCCTTGAAAAGATGAAAAGGGAAAGCGGGGCATCAGGCGCCGAGCGGCGCCAGCCTCGAGCGCCGCCGATCCAGCGCCCGGCTGGCGATGGCCAGCCCCAGGCCGGCCAGCGTCAGCGCCGCGGCGGCCGGGCCCAGGTTCGCCAGGCCCTGCAGGCCGGGTCCGTGCTCGATGACCGCGCCGCCGACCCCCGCCCCCAGCGCGTTGCCGAGGTTGAAGGCGGCGATGTTCAGGATGGAGGCCAGGTTCTGTCCGGCGCCCGCGGCCTGCTCCAGCACGCGCATCTGCAGCGGCGCCACGGTGGCAAAGGCCGCCACGCCGAGCAGGGCGATGAAGACCACGGCCGACACCGCGTGCGGCATCGCCCAGCGGGCGCCGGCCAGCACCAGTGCCAGCACGAGCAGGGTGCCGACCGCCGCGCGCATGGCGCCTTTGTCGGCCAGCCGGCCGCCCAGCAGGTTGCCCGCCGCCAGCCCGCCGCCGAACAGCAGCAGGACGGGCGAGACGGCCGATTCGGACAGCCCGGTCACGCGGGTCAGCAGCGGCTGCACGTAGGTGTACAGGGCGAACAGGCCGGCGAAGCCCAGCACTGTCATCGCCAGCCCCAGCCAGACCTGCGGGCGGGCCAGCATGGCCAATTCTTCGCGCAGTGGCACGGGTTCGACGCGGCCGGCGCCCTGGGGCACGAAGCGCCACAGCACCGCCAGCGCCACGAGGCCGGTCACCGTCACCGCCCAGAAGGCCGAGCGCCAGCCGAAGTGCAGGCCGATCCAGGCGCCCGCGGGCACGCCGAGCAGGGTGGCCGCCGTGAGGCCGGTGAACATGAGGGCGATGGCCGAGGCGCGCTTGTCCGGCGGCACCAGCCCGGTGGCCACCACCGCGCCGACGCCGAAGAAGGTGCCGTGCGCCAGCGAGGTGAGCACGCGGGCGGCCATCAGCGCGCCATAGCCCGGCGCCAGCGCGCAGGCCAGGTTGCCGAGTGTGAAGACGGCCATCAGCGCCAGCAGCACCAGCTTGCGCGGCAGCCGGCGCGTGGCCAGGGTCAGCAGCGGCGCACCGGCGGCCACCCCGAGGGCATAGCCGGAGATGAGCAGGCCGGCCGTGGGGATGGAGACGTGGAGATCCTTGGACACCTGCAGCAGCAGGCCCATGATGACGAATTCGGTGGTGCCGATGCCGAAGGCGCCGGCGGTGAGGGCAAGAAGTGCGATGGGCATGATGGACCGCACTGTGCAGGCCCGCGGCGCCGATGAATAGAATGCCGCTTCGACCAGAACCTGTGAATTCAATTCACAGCCAAGCCATGCCGCGCATCGAAGTCAACCGCTCCGGCGAGATGGAAGCCTTCGTCCAGGTGGTGGACCGGGGCGGCTTCTCCGCCGCCGCGCGCGTGCTGGGCATGACGCCCTCGGCCGTCAGCAAGCTCGTCGCCCGGCTGGAGGCGCGCCTGGCCGTGCAGCTGGTGCACCGCTCCACCCGCAAGCTGCAGCTCACCGCCGAGGGCCGCCATTTCTACGAGCGCAGCGCGCGCGTGCTGGCCGACATGGACGAGGCCGAGCGCTGCGCCGCCGGCGCCGCGCCGCGCGGACGGGTCAGCCTCAGCGTCAGCGTGCCCTTCGGCCAGCACGTGCTGCTGCCGCTGGTGCCCCGGCTGCTGGCGGCGCACCCCGAGCTGACGCTGGATTTGAACCTGACCGACCGCATCGTGGACCTGATGGACGAGCGCGCCGACATCGCCATCCGCTGGGGGCGGCTGGCCGACTCGGAACTGGTGGCGCGCCTGCTGGGCCACACCGAGCAGGTGATCGTCGGCTCGCCCGCCTACCTGGCGCGCCGCGGCACGCCGCGCACGCCGGATGACCTGATGCGACACGACCGCCTGGGCACCAACTACCGGCGCAACGTGCCGCACTGGCCGCTGAAGGTGGACGGGCGCGTTGCCGAGGTGCCGATCGCCGGCGGCGTCCGCGCCTCCGACGGCGAGGCGCTGCGCACGCTGCTGCTGCACGGCGTGGGGCTGGCGCGCATGTCGGTCTACCACGTGCAGCCGGACATCGCGGCGGGCCGGCTGGTGCCGGTGCTGGAGGACTTCAACCCGCGCGAGCTGGAGCCCATTCACGCGGTCTATCTGGGCAAGCCGGGGCGGCTGCCGGCGCGGGTGCGGGCGGTGCTGGACTTCCTGGCGGCCGAGGTGCGGCTGCCCGCGGGCACGGGCGGCCTCGAATGAGACAGCGATCGATGCGGAACGGCATGGCCTGGACGGTTTTCCCGACCGCCATCGGCTTCGTCGGCCTGGCCTGGGGCGAGGCCGGGCTGCTGGGCGCGCAACTGCCCGAGGCGGACGAAGCCGGTACGCGGGCGCGGATGGCACGCCGCTTTCCGGCGTTGGTCGAGGTGGGTCCCGCCGACCTCGCCGCCGCGGCGGCCCAGGCCATCGGCGGCATCACCGCGCTGCTGGCCGGCGAGCCGCGCGATCTGCTTGAGATTGCGCTGGACCTTCGTGGCGTGCCCGACTTCAACCGGCGCGTCTATGCCTTGGCCCGCCGCATCCCCCCGGGGCGAACGCGCAGCTACGGCGAACTCGCGCTGGACCTGGGCGACAAGGGCCTGGCGCGTGCGGTGGGCCAGGCGCTGGGCCACAACCCGTTCACGCCGGTGGTGCCGTGTCACCGCATCCTCGGCGCCGACGGCCGTCCGGGCGGCTTCTCGGCCCATGGCGCGGCGCTGACCAAGCTGCGCATGCTGGCGATCGAGGGCGCGCGTCCCCAGGGCACGGCGTCCCTGTTCCCGTTCTAGCTTTCCCACTGGACCATTTCATCCGCGGTGAAACCCGCCCGCCGCCGCGCGGCGGCGTTGAACGGTCCTTTCAGCCGGGGCGCGCCGTACCGCTGGGCCAGCACGGCGTAGTGCGCCACCGGCTCCAGGCCTTCGCGCTCGCACAGCCAGCGGTACCAGTGGTTGCCGATGGCCACGTGGCCGATCTCGTCGCGCAGGATGATGTCGAGGATGTCGCAAGCGGCCAGCGCGTCGGGCGCGCCCGTGGCGCGCAGCTTGCGCTGGATCAGCGGCGTGGCGTCCAGGCCGCGCGCCTCCAGCGTGCGCGGCACCAGGGCCATGCGGGCGACGATGTCGCCGCCGGTCTTCTCGCACATGGCCCACAGCCCGTCGTGCGCGGGGAAGTCGCCGTAGCCGTGGCCCAGACCACGCAGGTGCGCGTGCAGCAGGCTGAAGTGCAGCGCCTCCTCGGCGGCCACGCGCAGCCAGTCCAGGTAGAACTGCTCGGGCATGCCGGCGAAGCGCCAGATGGCGTCCAGCGCCAGGTTGATGGCGTTGAACTCGATGTGGCAGATGGCATGGATCAGCACCGCGCGGCCCTCGGCCGTGGTCACGGCGCGCCGAGGCACGTCGGCCGGCGGCACCAGCGCCGGGCGCGCGGGGCGGCCGGGCAGGGCGGTGGAGGCTTGCAGAGGGGTTCTGTTTGCTATCGTAACAGTAGCATATTGCGCATGTAGGTCGCGGGCTAGAGCCAGTTTTTGCTCAATATCGGCGGTGCAGAGGGCTTGCAGGGCGAGGGGGCGCGGCTCCATCCCTACAATTCTAGTTTTGGCGTGGACAAAGAGAGTCAGCAATGGCCGTGTACGAGATCGATGGCAAGGCGCCGCGCGTGGATTCCACCGCGTGGATCGCCGGTTCGGCCGAGGTGATGGGCAACGTCGAGATCGGCCCGGACGCCAGCGTGTGGTTCGGCTGCGTGCTGCGCGGCGACACCGAGGTCATGCGCATCGGCGAGGGCACCAACGTGCAGGACGGCAGCGTGCTGCACGCCGACATCGGCTTCCCGCTGACCCTGGGCCGGCACGTGACGGTGGGCCACCAGGTCATGCTGCACGGCTGCACCATCGGCGACGAGTCGCTCATCGGCATCGGCGCGGTGGTGCTCAACGGCGCCCGCATCGGCAAGAACTGCCTGGTCGGCGCGGGCTCGCTGGTGACCGAGGGCAAGGCGTTCCCGGACGGCAGCATGATCATGGGCTCGCCCGCCAAGGCGGTGCGCCAGCTCACGCCCGAGCAGATCGAGGGCCTGCGCCGCAGCGCGCAGCACTACATCGACAACGCGCGGCGGTTCCAGGCCACCTTGAACAAGCTGGCCTGAAGCCTCATCTGCAGCGGATGTCCGAGCTCCACAAGTTCATCTTCGACGGCCTGCCCGTGCGCGGCCAACTGGTGCGCCTGACCGACGCGTGGCAGGAGTTGCTGCGCCGCCGCGCCGCCAACACCCAGACCGGCGCCTACCCACCGCCCGTGGCCGAGCTGCTGGGCGAGATGACGGCCGCCAGCGTGCTGATGCAGGGCAATATCAAGTTCGACGGCGCGCTGGTGATGCAGATCTTCGGCGACGGCCCGGTCAAGCTGGCCGTGGCCGAGGTGCAGGCCGACCTGCGCCTGCGCGCCACCGCCACGCTGGCCGACGCGGTGCCGCCCGGCGCCACGCTGGCCGCCATGGTCAACGCCGGCGGCCGGGGCCGTTGCGCCATCACGCTCGACCCGCGCCAGCGCCAGGAAGGCCAGCAGCCCTACCAGGGCGTGGTGCCGCTGGTGGACGAGGGCGGCGCGCCCCTGGCCAGCCTGGCCGGCGTGATCGAGCACTACATGCGCCAGTCCGAGCAGCTCGACGCCACGCTGGTGCTGGCCGCCGACGAGACCATCGCCGCCGGCCTGCTGCTGCAGCGCCTGCCGGTGCAGGGCCAGCACAACCTGTCGCAAAGCCACGTGGCGCGCGAGGACGATGCCGGCGCGCCGGGCGAGGGCGTGGAGGACGATTTCGCGCGGCTGTCGATCCTGGCGCGCAGCCTGCGGCGCGACGAGCTGCTGGGCCTGGACGCCGACACCATCCTGCGCCGGCTGTTCTGGGAGGAGCGGCTGATGCGCTTCGAGCCCCTCGCCGGGCTGGCCGGCCCGCGCTTCGCCTGCTCGTGCAGCCGCGCGCGCGTGGCCGCCATGCTCCAGGGGCTGGGCCAGGACGAGACCGAATCCATCGTGCGGGAGCAGGGCCAGGTCGAGGTGAGCTGCGACTTCTGCGGCCGGCAGGAGCGCTTCGACGCCGTGGACGTGGCGCGCCTGTTCACCCCGCCCGAGCAGCAGCCGCCGCTGCCCGGCGCGGTGCAATAGGGGCGCCGTGCGGTTCGACGTCATCACGCTGTTCCCCGAGCTGTTTGCTCCCTTTCTGGAAGCGGGCATCACGCGCCGCGCCTACGCCAGCGGCCAGATCGAGCTGAAACTCTGGAACCCGCGCGAGCACGCCGAGGGCAACTACCGCCGCGTGGACGACCGCCCCTTCGGCGGCGGTCCCGGCATGGTGATGATGGCCGAACCGCTGGCGCGCTGCCTGGCCGCCGTGCGCGCCGACCGCGTGGAAGAAGTCCCGGCGCCCGTGGTGTTGTTCTCGCCCATCGGCGAGGTGCTGCGCCACGCCGCCGTGGCGCGCTGGGCCGCCGGGCCCGGCGCCATCCTGGTGTGCGGGCGCTACGAGGGGATCGACCAGCGCTTCATCGATACGCACGTCGATGTGCAGATCAGCCTGGGCGACTTCGTGCTTTCCGGCGGCGAGATCGCCGCGCTGGCCCTGCTGGACGCCGTGGCGCGCCTGCAGCCGGGCGTGCTGGGCGACGAGGGCAGCCACCAGGCCGACAGCTTCAACCCCGCCGTCGATGGCTTGCTGGATTGCCCGCACTACACCCGGCCCGAGGACTGGCGCGGCCAGCGCGTGCCGGCCGAGCTGATGTCGGGCCACCACGCGCAGATCGAGCGCTGGCGGCGCGACCAGCGGCTGCAGCTCACCGCGCGGCATCGGCCCGAGCTGGTCGCTGCCGCGCGGGCCGCGGGGCGCCTGGCCGCGCGGGACGAGGCGCTGCTGGAGCGCCTGGCCGCCGGGCTATAATCAAAAGCTTTTCGATCCTCTGCCGGCCGCGGCACAGAAAAGGCTTGGGCACCGCCACTTCAGGCGCGCCCGGCTTGCCGCCCCTAGCGTAGCGTGTGCACGATCGAGAACGGGAAAGCGTCATGAACCTGATCCAGACCCTCGAAAAAGAGGAAATCGAGCGCCTCGGCAAGAAAATCCCCGAGTTCGCTCCCGGCGACACCGTCATCGTCAGCGTCAACGTTGTCGAAGGCAGCCGCAAGCGCGTGCAGGCCTACGAAGGCGTGGTCATCGCCAAGCGCAACCGGGGCCTGAACAGCGGCTTCACCGTGCGCAAGATCTCCAGCGGCGAAGGCGTGGAGCGCACCTTCCAGACCTACAGCCCGCTGATCGCCGGCATCGAGGTCAAGCGCCGCGGCGACGTGCGCCGCGCCAAGCTGTACTACCTGCGCCAGCGCAGCGGCAAGTCGGCGCGCATCAAAGAAAAGCTGCCCAGCCGCGTGGCCAAGCAGGCCGCCAGCGCCTGATCGCACCCGGCCCGCCGCAGGCGAGCCGTCCGCCGAAGCCGCCTGCAGCGCATCCCGCCCAGGCGGTTTTTTCGTTCCGTCCATGGCCACACCCCTGACTCCGCTGCCCCAGTTCGATCCGCGCCGCGTGCCCGTGTCCGGCGTGGACGCGCACCTGCCCGCCGTGCCGGGCGAGCGGCTGACACCCGCCGCGCTGCGCCAGCGCTTCCACGCACCGCCGCGCTGGCAGCCCGAGGTGCGGCGCGAGCCGCGCTTCGCCGACCGCGCACCGGCGGCGGCGGCCGTGCTGGTGCCGCTGGTGGAGCGGCCCGACGGCCTGTCGGTGCTGCTGACCGAGCGCACTGCCCACCTCTCGACCCACTCCGGCCAGGTTGCCTTCCCGGGCGGCAAGGTCGATGCCGGGGACGCCGACGTGGTCCACGCCGCCCTGCGCGAGGCGCACGAGGAGGTGGGCCTGGAGCGCGGCTTCGTCGACGTCATCGGCCAGTTGCCGGTGTATGTCACCGGCACCCAGTTCATCGTCACCCCGGTGGTGGCGCTGGTGCGCCAGGGCTTTGTGCTGCACCCCAACGCCGATGAGGTGGCGCACGCGTTCGAGGTGCCGCTGGCCTTCCTGATGGACCCGGCGCACCACCGGCGCCACCGCTTCGAGTGGGACGGCCAGATGCGCGAATGGTTCTCCATGCCCTACCTGGAGCCAGCGCGCGCCATCGCCCAGGCCGGCGAATCGCCGCCCGAGGCCGAACGCTACATCTGGGGTGCCACGGCGGGCATGTTGCGAAACTTCTACAGATTCCTCGCCGCCTGAGCCCGCGCACCACGCCGGTGCGTGGCCGCGCCGCCGGCGTCACTATCATCGGCGGATGATCCTGTTCGTCATCGTGATCGCGCTGTTGCTGGAGCAGGTGCGGCCGCTGGAGCCGCACAACCCCGCCGCCGCCGCGCTGCGGCGCTGGGCACGGGCGGTCGCCCACAACGTGGACACCGGCACCGGGCACCACGCCTGGCTGGCCTGGACGCTGGTCGTGGCCCTGCCCGCGGTGGCGGCGGCGGCGGTGCACGGGCTGCTGCTGTGGTTGGGCGGCTGGCCGCTGGCGCTGCTGTGGAGCGTGCTGGTGCTCTACCTCACGCTGGGCTTTCGCCAGTTCAGCCACCACTTCACCGGCATCCGCGACGCGCTGGAGGCGGGTGACGAGGAGCGCGCCCGCCAACTGCTGGCGCACTGGCAGCAGGTCGACGCCGGCGCGCTGCCGCGCACCGAGATCGTGCGCCTGGTGATCGAATACTCCGTGCTGGCCGCGCACCGCCACGTCTTCGGCGTGCTGGCCTGGTTCTGCGTGCTAGCCGTGGCCGGGCTGGGGCCGGCCGGAGCGGTGTTCTACCGCAACGCCGAGTTCGTGCGGCGCTACTGGCAGCGCAAGACACAGGCGGCCGACCACCCCTCCAGCCCGGCGCTGTGCGAGGCCGGCGACGCCGCCTGGCGCGTGATCGACTGGCTGCCCGCGCGCATGACGGCGCTGGGCCTGGCCATCGTCGGCAGCTTCGAGGACGCCATCGACGCCTGGCGTCAGCACGCCGCGCGCTTCGCCGACGCCAACGACGGCGTGATCCTGGCGGCGACGGCCGGCGCCATCGGCGTGCGGCTGGGCGGCGCCGCGCTGCGGCCGGCGGCGCCCGGCGGCCTGGGCCAGCCCATGCCCGGTGCCGCCGGCCTGGCGGCCGAGGGCCTGCCGGGCGAGCCGCCGCGCACCGCGCACTTCACCCAGGTCGTCGGCCTGGTGTGGCGCATGGTGGCGCTGTGGCTGCTGCTGCTGGTGCTGCTGACGCTGGCGCACGTCTTGGGCTAGAAATCTGCCTGTGGCCGGCGTATTTATTGCGCATTTAGCTATCAAAAATGCAGCGATTCGAATCGCTGAACCGACCGCGACCCATGACCCATCACCCCGACACTCCTGGCCGTCCGCTGCCGCTTTCGGGCTTGAGGGTGGTCGAATTCACCCACATGGTCATGGGTCCCACCTGCGGCCTGGTGCTGGCCGACCTGGGCGCCGAGGTGATCAAGGTCGAACCCATCGAAGGCGACCGCACGCGCCACTTGCTGGGTTCGGGCGCGGGCTTCTTCCCCATGTTCAACCGCGGCAAGAAAAGCATCGCCCTCGACCTGCACCAGCCCCAGGGCGCGGAGGTGGCGCGGCGGCTGGCTGCCAGCGCCGACGTGGTGGCCGAGAACTTCAAGCCCGGCACCCTGCGCAAGTACGGGCTGGACCACGCCGCGCTGTCAGCGGCCCACCCGCGCCTCATCTACGTCAGCTGCAAGGGCTTTCTGCCCGGTCCCTACGAGCACCGCACGGCGCTCGACGAGGTGGTGCAGATGATGGGGGGCCTGGCCTACATGACCGGCCGCCCGGGCGACCCGCTGCGCGCCGGCACCAGCGTCAACGACATCATGGGCGGCATGTTCGGCGCCATCGGCGTCCTCGGCGCGCTGGTGCAGCGCGGCATCACCGGGCGCGGGCAGGAGGTGCAGACCGCGCTGTTCGAGAACAACGTGTTCCTGGTCGGTCAGCACATGCTGCAGTACGCCATCACCGGCCAGCCGGCCGCGCCCATGCCGGATCGCATCTCGGCCTGGGGCGTGTACGACGTGTTCACTGTCCGTGACGGCGAGCAGATCTTCCTGGCCGCCGTGAGCGACGCGCAGTGGAAGACGTTCTGCGACGTGCTCGGCTTCGCCGACCTGCTGGCCGACCCGCTGTACGCCGACAACAACGCCCGCGTGCGGCTGCGCGCCAGCCTGCTGCCCCTGCTGCGCCAGCGCCTGGCCTGCCGGGAGGCGTCGGCGCTGGCGGCGTTGTTCGAACGTGCGGGCCTGCCCTACGCACCCATTCGCAAGCCGGAAGAACTGTTTGACGACCCGCACCTGAAGGCCACCGGCGGCCTGGCCGACATCCAGCTCACCGACGGCGAGCGCCGAGGCCAGACCACGCAAACCACCTTGCTGCCCTTTACCCTGAGTGGCGCCCGTCTGGGTGCCGGCTCGCAGCCGCCGACGATGGGCCAGGACACCGCCGACCTGCTGGTTTCCCTGGGCTACGGCGCCAGCGAGATAGAAGCGCTTCGCGCCAATCACTCGGTCGCCTGAGACAAGTGCTTCAGGCCGCTGCCGGCGTGCCATGGCCCGGCGCGCGGCGCAGCGGCGGCCACAGGGTGAACACCGTGCCGTGTCCGTCCGGCACCCAGCCGCAGCGCGCGCCCAAGGCCCGCGCCCGGCTGCGCACGTTGCCCAGGCCCCGACGTCCGGGTGACAGGACGTCGGGGGCAGGGGGCGTGCAGGGGCGGCCGTCGTCGTGCACACGCACCTGCACGCCGGGCGCGCCGCCGTGGGCGGCCTCGGCGGTGGAGACGGTGATCTCGGTGGCGCCGCTGTGCTTGGCGATGTTGGTCAGTACCTCCTGCAAGATGCGCAGCACGTGCAGCGCGCTTTGCGCATCCAGCCACGGCAGGGGCGGCACGTCGCTCATCCGCCAGTGCAAGGCAATGCCCGCCTGGCCCAGCCGCCGCCCCAGCCGGTAGCGCAGCGCGCCCAGCAGGGCCAGCAAATCGGCGCCGGCGCATTCGAGCGAGTCGATGGCGATTTTCAGGTCGTCGATGCACTCCTTGAGCACCTGGGCTACGTTCGCGGGCTGGTTCCTGGCTTGGCCGTGCTCCACCAGGCGCAGCGCGCTCATCAGCTACGAGCCCACGCCGGCGTGCATCTCGCGCATCAGGCGCTGGCGCTCGTGCAGCAGGGTTTGCTCGCGCTCAGCGGTGCGCAGGCGCTCGTGGGTACCTTGCAGCTCGCGTTCCTGCGCGGCCAGGCGCTCCGCCAGGGTGGCGCGGGCGTGGGCAGCGGTGGCCAGGGCCTCGGTGTAGCGCGTGAAGGCGGCGTAGAGGAACACGGTGAGCAGGCCCAGGTTGACGTAGGGCGTGAGGTAGATGCCTTCCACATCCAGCCGATAGTTCTGCATCAGCATGTCCTGCACGGGCACGGGCACGGGCACGGGCACCTGCACCGTGGCCATGGACCAGGCGCGCAGCGTGACGGTGCAGTTCGCCCTCGATACCTACACCATCGGCGGCAGCGTCGACAACCTGACCGGCACCGGGCTGGTGCCGCGCAACGGCGGCGAGGAATTACCCATCAGCGGCAACGGCGGCTTCACCTTTGCCCACCCGGTGGCGCATGGCGGCAGCTACGCCGTTACCGTGCATGCGCAGCCCACGGGCCAGACCTGCACGGTGGGCAACGCCAGCGGCCGCGACGTCGCCGCTGATGTGAACGACGTGCGCGTGGACTGCGCCGACATCACCATCCCCATCACCCCACTCGCCGTACCCGTGCCCGCGCTGAGCGCGTGGAGTCTGGCGCTGCTCGGCCTGCTGGCGCTGCGCCGCAGGGTTTGAAGGTTTTTTTTGGCCTCCAGCGCTTGCCAGACAAGCGCTGGCAGCTACAAAAATAAAAACACAATACGACCATGAGCACCGACAACTACTCCATCCGCCCCATGCGCCGCGACGAGCTGGACACCGCGCTGCAATGGGCCGCGCACGAGGGCTGGAACCCCGGCCTGCACGATGCCGCGTGCTTTCACGCGGCCGATCCGCAGGGCTTTCTGGTGGGGCTACGGGGCGACGAACCCATCGCCTGCATCTCGGTGGTGCGCTACGGGGCCAGCTACGGGTTTCTGGGCCTGTACATCGTCGCGCCCGAACACCGGGGCCAGGGCCACGGCTGGGCGCTGTGGCAGGCGGGGATGGCGCACCTGGGCGAGCGCGCGGTGGGGCTCGACGGCGTGGTGGCGCAGCAGGCCAACTACCGCCGCTCGGGCTTCGTGCTGGCGCACCGCAATGTCCGCTACCAGGGCGCGGCGCGGCATGGCGGCGGCGCGGGCGGCGTGCTCGATCTGCGCGCGGTGGATTTTCAGCAGGTGCTGGACTGCGACCGCCCCTGCTTTCCCGCCGGGCGCGAGGCCTTTCTGCGCGCCTGGGTGCGGCAAAGCGGCCACCATGCGCTGGGCCTGGCGCAGGGCGGTCGGCTGGCGGCCTATGGCGTGATCCGGCCCTGCCTGCAAGGCCACAAGATCGGCCCGCTGATCGCCGACGACGCCGCGCAGGCGCAAACCCTGCTGCGGGCGCTGATGGCCCGGGTGCCCGAGGGCAGCGCCGTCTTCCTGGACGTGCCGCAAACCCACGCCGCCGCCGTGGCGCTGGCCGAGGGGCACGGCATGGCGCCGATGTTCGAGACCGCGCGCATGTACAAGGGCGCGCCCGCGCTGCCCGACATGCAGCGAACGTTTGGGATTGCGACATTCGAGCTGGGGTGATTCCATGCCATACCGGCTTGCATCGCCCTGGGCGTGCACTTCCCATGGATGTGTTTGCAGGGGCCGCCGTTGCCGCAACCTCGGCGTTTGCAGTTCACCTGCTGTGGCGCCGTCGACCTGAACCAGGCCTGCCTCGAGTCAAGACGCGAAGCTGATTCGGACACGGGTGGAGAAGTCCACGGTTGGACTTCCCGCGAACATCGAACCGCCAGCGCAATTCAAACCCGTCATCGGTCCCGCTGAGAAGGCATGAACCACGGGCGTGCAGCCTCAATGTGCTCCCACCTTCCCACTTCCGTCGTGCATCCAGCGCGCGTGCCGCGGGGCCTTCTTGGTCCGGTCCCATTCGTTCAGCATGTCCCACTTCACGGCGTCGAGCTTGCGGTTCATCTCGGGCGTGGCGGTGTTGGCGCACAGCTCCAGGCGGTGGCCGGAGGGGTCGAAGAAGTAGATCGACTTGAAGAGGGTGTGGTCGGTCGGGCCGATGACCTCGATGCCGCCCGCCTCCAGCCTGGCCTTGGCCTTGAGCAGGGTGTCCATCGAATCCACCTTGAGCGCCAGGTGCTGCGTCCACGTGGGCGTGTTGGGGTCGCGGCCCATCTCGGGGCGGGTGGGCAACTCGAAGAAGGCCAGCACGTTGCCGTTGCCGGCGTCCAGGAAGACGTGCATGTACGGGTCGGGCTCCTGGGTGGAGGGCACCTCGTCCTCGGCGATGGCGAGGATGAAGTCCATGTCCAGGTACTTGCCGTACCACTCCACGGTCTGCTTGGCGTTCTTGCAGCGGTAGGCGACGTGGTGGATTTTCTCGATGAAGGCCATGGCGTTTCTCCTTGCGTGGCGATTAAACACCTGCGCGGGCGATGCGCATCGCCTCGCGCAGCACGGCGATGTCGCCGACGTGGTTGGCCAGCAGCAGGACCAGGCGCGCGTTGGCCGTGCCGCTCTGCGCATCGCTCAGGCCCTGGTGCATGTCGATCAGCAGTTCGTAGAAGTCGTCGCCGGGCGAATAGGGCTGGAAGTAGCGCTGGCCGGGTTCGCCGAAGTTGGGCTGGGTGTTCAGGGGCATGTGGGCGGCCTTTCAGGCGTTGCAGGTGGCGCGGGCCACGGCGGCCCGCACCTGGGCGGCATCGAGCGCGCGCCAGCGGGCGGCCACGTGCTGGTCGGGCCGCGCCAGGTAGGTGGTGCCGGGCCGCAGGTCGTAGCGCTCGGCGACCAGGCCCTGGGTGTCGATGACGGTCTTCAGGCCGCCCGGGGCCTGGCCGCGCCGGGCGACGACGAGGGCCTGCACGCCGATGGCGCCGCCGGCCAGACCGCGCAGGGCCTGCACGGCAGTGGCGTCGAGCCGGCTGGCGTCGTCGGTGCAGTGCAGGGCATGGAAGCGGTTGCCCAACTGGCGCAGCAGCCAGCCGTGCGCGCCGTCGACCGCGACGGGCGCGTCGGCCATGGGCGCGCCGGGGATCATCTGGCCGGCGAAGGCGTCGGCAGCGATGTCGGTATCAGGCGTGTTCAGGCGCGAGTCGGCCAGCCAGGTGGGCACCGACAGGCGGCCGGAGTTGACCAGCGCGCGCGCGAACGGGTGGTCGGCGGCCAGCGCCAGCACGGCGTCGCGGAAGGTGCGGCTGGCGGCGCTCTTGGGCGTGATGAAGTCGGTCGAGCGGGTGGAGTTGCGGATGTTCTCGTCGGCCGCCGCGCCGCGCTCCTCGCTGTAGGTGTCCAGCAGGGCGGGCGGGGCCTGGCCCGCGATGACCAGCCTGAGCTTCCAGGCCAGGTTGTCGGCGTCCTGGATGCCGCTGTTGGCGCCGCGCGCGCCGAAGGGCGACACCTGGTGCGCCGCGTCGCCGGCGAACAGCACGCGCCCGTGGTTGAAGCGCTGCATGCGCCGGCACTGGAAGGTGTAGATGCTGACCCACTCCAGCTCGAACGCGCGCCCTTCGCCCAGCATGGCGCGGATGCGGGGGATGACGTGCTCGGGCTTTTTCTCTTCCACCGGGTCGGCCTGCCAGCCCAGCTGGAAGTCGATGCGCCAGACGTTGTCGGCCTGCTTGTGCAGCAGCACCGACTGGTGCGGGTGGAAGGGCGGGTCGAACCAGAACCAGCGCTCGGCCGGGTAGTCGGCTGTCATCACCACGTCGGCGATGAGGAAGCGGTCCTTGAACACCTGGCCTTCGATGTCCAGCCCCAGCTGGGTGCGGATGGGGCTGCGCGCGCCGTCGGCGGCGACCAGCCAGTCGGCGGCGAGGGTGTAGGCGCCCTCGGGCGTCTCGACGTGCAGCGTCACCTGGTCCGTGCCCGCTTCGATGCCGACGACCTTGCTCTTGAAGCGCATCCGCAGCTGGGGCAGCTGGCGGGCGCGCCGCAGCAGGTAGTCCTCGAGGTAGTACTGCTGCAGGTTGATCATGCCGGGGCGGCCGTGGCCGCTGTCCGGGCGCAGGTTGAAGTTGAAGACTTCGCCCTCGCGCAGGAAGGTGCGGCCCACGTCCCACGACACGCCCTTGCCCACGAACTCGTCGCCGAAGCCCATGCGGTCCAGCACCTCCAGCGTGCGCTTGGCGTAGCACACGCCGCGCGAGCCGATGGAGACGGTGTCGTCGTCGTCCAGCAGCAGCACGTCCTGGCCCTGCTGCGCCAGGTCGATGGCGGTGGCCAGGCCCACCGGGCCGGCGCCGACCACCACCACGGGGTAGCGGCCCCGCTGGCCCGATTGCAGCTCGGGCGGGCGCTCGAAGTCGAACCGGGGGTAGCTGAAGGTCTTTTGCATCGCGCCTCCGCTTTTCAAGTCAAATCGGCCGCTAGCCAGTGTGGATATTGCGCTGGAAGCTATCGAATAGATAGTAAACAGGTCACGGCTGCTGCAGCGCGTGCCACATCTGCTGGTCGCGCTCGGCGGTCCAGATGCGCGGGTCGCGGATGCCGCTGGCTTCGTCGTGGGCGCGGGTCACGTCGAAGGGCAGGCAGTGCTCGTAGATGAAGACCTGGGCGAACTTGGGGTCCATCGCCCGGCGCGTGTGGGCCATGGTGGCTTTCAGGTCCATCTTTTGCGCCACGGCCTCCTGGGCGCTGGCGTAGAGCGTGGTGACGAAGTCGCGCGTGTAGGCCAGCCCCTTGCGCACTGCTTCGGGCGTGGTCAGCGTGGGGCCGCGGCCGGGCACCAGCTGGTCGAAGTTCATGGCGGCCAGCTGGTCCAGCGTGGCTGGCCAGTCGGCCAGGTAGGCGTCGCCGGTGTAGCAGGCGGCGTCCGCTTCCACCAGGTCGCCGGAGAAGCAGATGTTCTGCGAAGGCAGGTAGACGATGGCGTCGCCCTTGGTGTGGGCGCGGCCCAACTGCTGGATGCGCACTTCGAGCTGGCCCAGCCACAGCGTCATCTCGCCGCTGAAGGTCAGCGTCGGCCAGGTCAGGCCGGGCACGCTCTCGACGGCCTGGAACAGGCGCGGGAAGCGGCCGATCTCCGAGTCCATGTCCTGCTGGCCGCGCTCGACGATGAGGTCGCGCGTGTCCTGGCTGGCGATGACGTGCTGCAGGCCCTCCGCGCGATAGCCCGAGGCGCCCAGCACGCGCACGGCGTGGTAGTGCGTCAGCACCACGTACTTGATGGGCAGGTCGGTGATCTCGCGGATCTTGCGGATGACGCCCTGCGCCGCCACGGGCGTGGCGGTGGCGTCGATGATCATCACGCCGTCGTCGCCGATGATGACGCCGGTGTTGGGATCGCCCTCGGCGGTGTAGGCGTAGGCGTTGGCGGACAGCCGGTCCCAACTGATCTGTTTTTCTTCGAGGTCGGCGTGGGAAGCGAATTTTTTCTCGGCCATGGCGGGTCTCCGGCAGGTGGGCGGGGGCTGCGCGGATTGTCGGCTGAATTCGGCTGGACGTGGCGTTCGGGCTCGGGCGCGGCGCGGGGTTCGTGCATGGGGCATTGTCCAAATGCGGGGGCGCTTCTACACGGTTTCGTCCAACCCGCCCGGTGCAAGCCCATTGGCACCGCGGCGATCATCCGCTCCCTCGATCCCATGACCTGGAGCACCCACCCATGAAACCGCTTCGCATCGCCGTCGTCGTCGGCAGCATTCGCCAGGACTCGTACAGCCGCCGCTTCGCCCAAGCGCTGGCACGGCTGGCGCCCGACGACGTCAAATTCGACTTCATCCGCATCGACGACCTGCCGCACTACAACCAGGACCACGACGGCCACGACGCGCCCGAGACCCAGCGCCTGAAGCGCGCGATCGAGGCCGCCGACGGCGTGCTGTTCGTCACGCCGGAGTACAGCCGCTCGATTCCCGGCGTGCTCAAGAACGCGCTGGACCTGGGCGCGCGGCCCTACGGCCAGTCCAGGTGGGCGGGCAAGCCGGCCGCCGCCGTCGGCGTGTCGCCGGGGGCCATGGCCGGCTCCATGGCGGTGCAGCACCTGCGCAACGTGCTGGCGGCGATGGACATGCGCACCCTGGCCGGGCCCGAGATGTACATTCACTGGCAGGACGGCCTGGTCGATGCCGAGGGCCGCGTCGGCGAGGGCTCGCGCGCGTTCGCGCAGCGTTTCATGGACACCTTCATCGACTGGGTGCGCCGCTTCGCCTGAGGCGCGTCCCCCCGCTTTTCAACCTCCCCACTCCAAGGACGCCTTTTCCATGAGCACGCTCAACATCGCCGTCGTGGTCGGCAGCATCCGCAAGGACTCCTACAACCGCCAGTTCGCCGAGGCGCTGGCCCGGCAGTTTCCAGCCGGCGTGACGGCGACTTTCATCCGCATCGACGACCTGCCGCTGTACTGCCAGGACGACGACGCCAACCCCCCGGCGCCGGCCGTGGCGCGCCTGCGCCAGGAGATCAAGGCGGCCGACGGCGTGCTGTTTGTCACGCCGGAATACAACCGCTCCATGCCCGGCGTGCTGAAGAACGCCATCGACCACGCCTCGCGCCCCTGGGGCCAGAGCGTGTGGGCCGGCAAGCCGGCGGGCGTGGTGGGCGTGTCGGTGGGCGCCGCCGGCACGGCGATGGCGCAGCAGCACCTGCGCAACGTGCTGTCCTACCTGGCGATGCCGCAGCTGGGCCAGCCCGAGATGTTCATCCAGTGGAAGGACGGCCTGGTCGAAGGCGGCCGCATCGGCGCCGCCAGCCAGGCGTTCGTGCAGAAGTTCGTGGACGCCTTCGTCGGCTGGGTGCGTCGCCAGGCGGGTTGAGTATTAAGCATAGAATGGGGTCTCAGCCGGCGTCCATATTGATCCTGAAGCTATCGAAACAATAGTCATCCAGACCCTGGCCAGGAACCTGCGGCGCCTGCCCGGACTCCAGCAACGGTTCCCGGCCGATCGCCGCCGCTTCACGAAAGAACCCCGCACCGTGCTCCATTCCCTGCTTGCCCATCCGCGCCGCGTGTTCGGCGCCATCGCCGTCGTCTGCGCGGCGATGCTGGCCTTCGGCATCCTCTACCTGCAGAACGTGGTCGGGCTGGAGCCCTGCCCGATGTGCATCGTGCAGCGCTACGCGCTCATCGTGGTGGGCGTGTTCTGCGCCCTGGCGGCGCTGTCGGCCAAGCCGGGCGCCTGGCGCCTGTGGGGCCTGCTGGCCGTGGGCACGGCGGCGTTCGGCGCCTTCACGGCGGCGCGCCAGAGCTGGCTGCAGTGGAACCCGCCGGAGTTCGCCACCTGCGGGCGCGACCTGTACGGCATGATCGAATCCTTCCCGCTGCAGCGCGTGATCCCGATGATCTTCAAGGGCAGCGGCGACTGCAGCGCGGTGGACTGGACCTTGCTGGGCGGCACCATCGCCAACTGGTCGTTCGTGAGCTTCGCGGGCTTCATCGCCGCGATCCTGGCCGTGCTGCTGAAATTGCCGCGCGAGGCCGGCAGGCTGCCCGCCTAAAGCTTTTTCACCAGCACCTGGCTGCGCCGGTCCCAGTTGTACTTGCGCTTGCGCGCCTCGGGCAGCCAGTCCGGGTCCACCGGGGTGAAGCCGCGCTTGATGAACCAGTGCATGGTGCGCGTGGTCAGCACGAAGATGCTTTCCAGGCCCATGACGCGGGCGCGCTGCTCGATGCGCTTCAACACCTTCTCGCCATCGCCCTGGCTCTGGCTCTGCGGCGAGACGGTGAGCGCGGCCATTTCGCCCGTACGGGCCTCGGGATAAGGGTAGAGCGCCGCGCAGGCGAAGATCACGCCGTCGTGCTCGACGATGGTGTAGTTGCCGGCGTCGCGCTCGATCTCGGTGCGGCTGCGCTTGACCAGGGTGCCGTCCTTCTCGAACGGCTCGATCAGCATCAGGATGCCGCCCACGTCGTCGGCCGTGGCCTCGCGCAGGCTCTCCAGCTTTTCGTCCACCACCATGGTGCCGATGCCGTCGTGCACGTACACCTCCAGCAGCAGCGCGCCGTCCACCGCGAAGGGCAGGATGTGGCTGCGCTCCACGCCGCGCTCGCAGGCGGTGACGCAGTGGCGCAGGTAGAAGCTCACGTCCGTCGGCCGCTCGGGCGCCGGCAGGCGCGCCAGCAACGCGCGCGCGTCGGCCAGGGGGATCTCGGTGTCGATCGGGTTGTCCTCGGCCTCGGGCTCGGTCGGCCGCACGCGGATGCCGGGCTTCTCGGTCAGGAAGATCAGCTTGTCGGCCTGCAGCGCCGTGGCCACCGAGGTGGCCACTTCCTCCATCGCCAGGTTGAAGGCCTCGCCCGTGGGCGAGAAGCCGAAGGGCGACAGCAGCACCATCGCCCCGGCGTCAAGCGAGCGCGTGATGCCCGCCACGTCCACCTTGCGCACCACGCCGGTGCTCTTGAAGTCCACCCCGTCGATGATGCCCATGGGCCGCGCGGTCAGGAAGTTGCCCGAGATCACGCGCACCGTCGAGCCGGCCATCGGCGTGTTGGGCAGGCCCTGGCTGAAGGCGGCCTCGATTTCGAAACGCAGCTGTCCCGCCGCCTCCTGCGCGCAGTCCAGCGCCACCTCGTCGGTGATGCGCATGCCGTGCGAATACCTCGGCTCGTGGCCCTTGGTGCGCAACTGCTCGTTGACCTGCGGGCGAAAGCCGTGCACCAGCACGATCTTCACGCCCATGCTCTGGATCAGCGCCAGGTCGGTGGCGATGCTGGCCAGCTTGCCGGCGGCGATGGCCTCGCCCGCCACGCCCACCACGAAGGTCTTGCCGCGATGCAGGTGGATGTACGGCGCGACGGAGCGGAACCAGGGGACGAAGGTGAAGTTGAAGACGGTGGACATGCCGGTGCGAGCAGACGGGTGGCCCGGAGGCGGGCCGCGGCGCCAAGTGTAATGGCCTGACTGGGCTTGAACGGCGTTGTCGGAGGCGCCTGTTTGCTATCTATAACATAGCTGTAGACGAAATGCGGAAGCGGGCTGGATGGCTATTTAATGCTCAATCGGCCGAACGCGCGTCCGTCACGCCGCGCCCGGCCCGCGAATGAGGCCCATGGGGCGCAGCCAGCCGGCGGTACACCGTGGCGCGGCTCAGGCCCAGCGCGCGGGCGGCCTGGGCCACGTTGCCGCCAGCCTCGCGCACGGCCTGATGGATCAGCTCGGTCTCCAGCGCCCTCAGGGGGCGCGGGGGCGGGCCGTCCTCGGCGGCAGCGCGCGGGGCACCCGGCTGGGCGGCCTGGGCCGCCAACTCGGCGCGCACCCGCAGGCGCAGGCCGGACCACAGCGGCACCAGGCTCGCCTCGCCTCGCCGCGCCAGGTCGAACAGCGTCGGCCAGGGCAGGGCGAACAGGTCGCTGGCGTGCATCGTGCCCTGGCGCAGGGCGTGCAGCGCCGGCAGCATCTGGCGCGCGGCGCCGTTGGCGCTGGCCACGCCGCCCTCGGCGTCCAGGCACAGCAGCCCGCCGTCTCCATCACCGCCGCTCAGGCGCCAGCCCGCGGGCCAGGCCAGGTGCAGGCGCAGCCGGTGCGGCACGGCCAGCGCCAAGGCCTCCTCGATGCCGCGCGCCGACTGGGCGACCAGGTGCTTCAGCTCCGGCCGCTCGGGCACCTGCACGCCGGTGAGGTCGAGCATGCCCACGCACTGCCCGCCGGGGCCGAAGAGCGGTGCGCCGGCGCAGCTGTAGACGCTGGTGTCACGGAAGAAATGCTCGCCCCGGTGCAGCCACACGGGCACCTGCTCGCCCAGGGCGGCGCCGATGGCGCTGGTGCCGATGCTGCGCTCCGACAGGTCCACGCCCACGCGCGCGATGGCGTGCACCGGCTGCTCGGCGTGGTCGATGGCGCCGGCCGTGTCGATCACGGTGCCGGCGGCGTCGGTGAGGATGGCGAAGTAGCGGATCGGCGCCACCGCCTGGGCCAGGCGCCGCAGCTCGGGCCGGGCGGCGGCCAGCAGCGCGTGGTGGGCTTCGGCGGCACGGGCACGCGCATGGGGCGAGAGCTGCTCGAACACCACCGGCTGGTCCGGCTGCTGGCCGTGGGCGAGGCAGCGGCGCCAACTCTGCATGATCCAGGCGCGGTCGTACCAGGCGCCCACCAGCGCGCCCGTCAGCTCCAGGCCGCCGGCCAGCAGGGCCTGGCGGGCCTGGGCGATCTGCTGCTGCCTGAGGTCGTCGCGCATGGCGGTGTGCCTTCAATCTCCGGCGCGTGGGCGCGGTGTCTCAAACTGAGAATTTCAAGCGCGCCAGGCTCCAAGCGAGGGTTTTACCTAGCCGTGCCATCCGGCCGGGTTCCAAGAATGAAGGGGATTCTCACACCAAACCCACGATAAGGAGAGGCCCGCGATGAAAGTCGATCTCAAGGTCAATGGCAGGGCGGTGAGCGCCGACGTGCCGCCCCACACCCTCCTGGTCCAGCTGCTGCGCGAGCACCTGCACCTGACCGGCACGCACGTGGGCTGCGACACCGCCCAGTGCGGCGCCTGCACGGTGATCGTGGACGGCCGCTCCATCAAGGCCTGCAACACGCTGGCCGCGCAGGTGCAGGGCGCGGAGGTGACCACCATCGAGGGCCTGGCCGCGGCCGACGGCACACTGCATCCGGTGCAGGCCGCCTTCAAGGAATGCCACGGCCTGCAGTGCGGCTTCTGCACGCCCGGCATGGTGATGAGCACGGTGGACCTGCTGAAGTACCACCCTGGCGCGACCGAGGCGGAGATCCGCGAACTGTTGGAGGGCAACCTCTGCCGCTGCACCGGCTACCAGAACATCGTCAAGGCCGTGCAGGCGGCGCAGCAAGCCATGGCCGCCTGACGGCGCAGACAAAGGAGACCAGACCATGGGTGCCAATGAATTCGCCAAGCTGCCGCACATCGGCGAGTCGCTGCTGCGCAAGGAAGACCTGCGCTTCCTGACCGGCGTGGGCCAGTACACCGACGACATCAACCAGGCCCACCAGAAATACGCCGTGTTCGTGCGCTCGCCGCACGCGCACGCCGCCATCCTGGGCATCGACACCGCCGACGCTGCCCGGATGCCCGGCGTCGCCGCCATCTACATCGGCCAGGACATCGAGGGCAAGATGAACGGCCTGCCCTGCGGCTGGCTCATCAGCAACCCCGACGGCAGCCCCATGAAGGAGCCGCCGCACCCCGTGCTGGCGCAAGGCAAGGTGCGCTACGTGGGCGACCAGGTGGCGCTGGTGGTGGCCGACACGCTGGAGCAGGCCAAAAATGCAGCCGAGGCCGTGCAGGTCGACTACGAGGCGCTGCCCGCGGTGATCGACATGCGCACCGCCGCGCAGGGCCCGGCGCTGCACGACGCCGCGCCCGACAACCACTGCTACAAGTGGACACTGGGCGACAAGGCGGCCGTGGACGCCGCGTTCGCGTCCGCCGCGCACGTGACCCGGATCGACCTGGTCAACAACCGCCTGATTCCCAACGCCATGGAGCCGCGGGCGGCCATCGGCGTCTACAGCCGCGCCAGCGACGAGTACACGCTGTACGTGGCCAACCAGAACCCGCACGTCGAGCGTCTGCTGATGACCGCTTTCGTGCTCGGCCTGCCCGAGCACCGCGTGCGCGTCATCGCGCCCGACGTGGGCGGCGGCTTCGGCTCCAAGATCTTCCTGTACGCCGAGGACGTGGCCGTCACCTGGGCCGCCCGGCAATTGAACTGCGCCGTCAAGTGGACGGCCGAGCGCAGCGAATCCTTCGTCAGCGACGCGCACGGCCGCGACCACATCACCCACGCCGAGATGGCGATGGACCAGAACGGCAGGTTCCTGGCCATGCGCGTGCACACCGACGCCAACCTGGGCGCCTACCTGTCCACCTTCGCCTCGGCCGTGCCGACCATCCTGTACGGCACGCTGCTGGCGGGGCAGTACACCACGCCGCAGATCTACGTCGAGGTGGACGGCTGGTTCACCAGCACCGCGCCGGTGGACGCCTACCGTGGCGCCGGCCGGCCCGAGGCCACCTACCTGGTGGAGCGCCTGGTCACCCGCTGCGCGTGGGAGCTGAGCCTGCCGCAGGACGAGATCCGCAAGCGCAACTTCATCACCACCTTCCCCTACCAGACGCCGGTGGCGCTGCAGTACGACGTGGGCGACTACATGGCCTGCATGACCCAGGCGCAGCAGCTGGCCGACGTGGCGGGCTTCGACGCGCGCCGCCAGGCCAGCGAGGCCGGGGGCCTCAGGCGCGGCATCGGCTACAGCAGCTACATCGAGGCCTGCGGCCTGGCGCCGTCCAACATCGCTGGTGCCCTGGGCGCGCGCGCGGGCCTGTTCGAGTGCGGCGAGGTGCGCGTGCACCCCACCGGCAGCGTGACGGTGTTCACCGGCTCGCACAGCCACGGCCAGGGCCACGAGACGACCTTCGCGCAGGTGGTGGCGGCACGCCTGGGCATCCCGGTGGAAAAGGTCGACATCGTGCACGGCGACACCGGCCGCGTGCCCTTCGGCATGGGCACCTACGGCTCGCGCTCGCTGGCCGTGGGCGGCGCGGCCATCATGCGCGCGCTCGACAAGATCGAGGCCAAGGCCAAGAAGATCGCCGCGCACCTGATGGAGGCCAGCGACGCCGACATCGAGTTCGCGGGCGGCGAGTTCACCGTCAAGGGCACCGACAAGAAGATCCCCTTCGCCCAGGTGGCCCTCACCGCCTACGTGCCGCACAACTACCCGCTGGACAAGCTGGAACCGGGGCTGAACGAAAACGCGTTCTACGACCCGACCAACTTCACCTACCCCGCCGGCAGCTACGTCTGCGAGGTGGAGGTGGACCCGGCCACCGGCGTCGTGACGGTGGACCGCTTCACCGCGGTGGACGACTTCGGCGTCATCGTCAACCCCATGATCGTCGAAGGCCAGGTGCACGGCGGCCTGGTGCAGGGCATCGGCCAGGCGCTGCTGGAGCACGGCGTGTACGACCCCGAGTCGGGCCAGCTGCTCACCGGCAGCTACATGGACTACACCATGCCGCGCGCGGCCGACTTCCCCGAGTTCAAGCTGGGCCACGTGTGCACCCCCTGCACCCACAACCCCCTCGGCACCAAGGGCTGCGGCGAGGCGGGCGCCATCGGCTCGCCGCCGGCGGTCATCAACGCCGTGCTCGACGCCCTGCGCCCGCTGAGCGTGAAGGACCTCGACATGCCCGCCACCCCGCACCGCGTGTGGCAGGCCATCCGCGGCGCCCAAGCCTGAAAGGAGCACGCACATGTACGCATTCACCTATGAGCGTCCCGTTTCCCAGGCCGACGCGCTGGCGCTGATCCAGGCCGGCGGCAAGGCGCTGGCCGGCGGCCAGACCCTGCTGGCCTCGATGAAGCTGCGCCTGGCCGCGCCCGAGCAGATCGTGGACCTGGGCGCCGTCAAGGAACTGGCCGGCATCCGGAAAGAGGGCGACGCCCTCGTCATCGGCGCCATGACGCGCCACGCCGACGTGGCCGAAAGCGCCGACGTGCGCGCCGCCATCCCGGCGCTGGCCGCGCTGGCCGGCGGCATCGGCGACAAGCAGGTGCGCGCGCGCGGCACCCTTGGCGGCTCGGTGGCCAACAATGACCCCGCCGCCGACTACCCCGCCGCGCTGCTGGGGCTGGGCGCCACGGTGCACACCACGGCGCGCCGGATCGAAGCCGACGACTACTTCCAGGGCCTGTTCGCCACCGCGCTGGAAGAGGGCGAGCTGATCACCGCCGTGAGCTTCCCGATCCCGCGGCGCGCCGCCTACGTCAAATTCCGCCAGCCGGCGTCGCTGTTCGCGCTGATCGGCGTGTTCGTGGCGCAGACCGAGCGTGGCGTGCGCGTGGCCGTCACGGGCGGGGGCAACGGCGTGTTCCGCCATGCGGGCATGGAGGCGGCGCTGGGCGGCAGCTTCACGCCGGAGGCGATCGCCAGCGTACGGACCGGCGAGTCGGAGATGTCCAGCGACCTGCACGGCAGCAGCGCCTACCGCGCCCACCTGGTGGGTGTGATGGCGCAGCGCGCCGTCGCCAAGGCGCTGGGCTGATGGGGCTGATGCGTTGGATTTCAGGTATTTTTGGCCTCTAGCCGGCGCGGATATTGCGGGTACAGCTATGTTATTGATAGTAAACGACTGCGCCGCTGATCGGGTCTCATGAACGCACCTCCGGCGCCTGCAGCCGCCGCCTCCATCGACGCCCTCGCCGCCGCGCTGCAGGCGGCCGGCTACTTCGCGGACCGGCGCCTGGCCACGGCGGTGTTCCTGGCGCTCCGGCTGCAGCGCCCGCTGCTGCTGGAAGGCGAGCCCGGCGTGGGCAAGACCGAGCTGGCCAAGGCGCTGGCCGTCGCCCTGGGCCGCGAGCTGCTGCGCCTGCAGTGCTACGACGGCCTGGAGCAGCGCGAGGCCCTGTACGAATGGAACTACGCCGCCCAGTTGCTGCACCTGCGCGCCGCTGAAGGGCGGGCGCCCGCCAGTGAATTGGAGCAAGAGGTCTATCAGCCCCAGTACCTGGTGCGCCGTCCGCTGCTGCAAGCGTTGCAGGCGCCCGCGCCCGGCGCCGTGCTGCTCATCGATGAGGTGGACCGCGCCGACGAGCCCTTCGAGGCCTTCCTGCTCGAATACCTGGGCGAATACCAGGTCAGCATCCCCGAGCTGGGCACCGTGCGCGCCGCCGCCACGCCGGTCACCATCCTCACCAGCAACCGCACGCGCGAGCTGCACGACGCCGTCAAGCGCCGCTGCCTCTACCACTGGGTGGACTACCCCGAGCGCGAGCGCGAGCTGGCCATCGTGCGCGCCCGCGTGCCCGAGGCGCCGCAGGCGCTGGCAGCCCAGGTCGCCGCCTTCGTGCATCGCCTGCGCGGCGCGCCGCATGCGGGCCACTTCCAGCGCTCGCCGGGCATCGCCGAGAGCGTCGAATGGGCGCGCGCCCTGGTGGCGCTGGACGCGCTGAACCTCGACCCCGAGGTGGTGCGGGACACCGCCGGCGTGCTGTTCAAGCAGCGCGAGGACGTGGCCGCGCTCACGCCCGCGCTGATCGCCGACGCCCTGGCGGCGGAGGAAGACGCCTGATGCCCGCGCCGTCCACCGCGACCCTGCTGGGCGACGCGCGCAGCGGCAAGCTGGCCGGCAACATCGGCGCCTTCGGCCGCACGCTGCGCCGCGCCGGCGTGCCGGTGGATGCCGCGCGCATCGCCCTGGCGCAGCAGGCGGTGCAACTCGTGGGGGTGGAGCGCAAGCTGGACATGGGCGCCGCCCTGGAGGCCGTGCTGGTCAGCCGCGAGCAGGACCGCGCCGTGTTCCGCGAGCTGTTCGACGCCTTCTTCCGCGATCCCGAGCTGGCCAAGAAGCTGCTGGCCCAGATGCTGCCCTCGGCTGAAGGCCAGGCCGCGCCGCCGCGCCAGCGTCCGCGCGTGCGCGAGGCGTTGGCGCCCTTCGCCGCGCGCCCGCCCGGGCAGCCCACGCCACCCGGCAAGGACATCGACTTCGACGCCGCCATGACCGCCAGCGACCTGGCGCGCCTGAAGCACGCCGACTTCAACCAGCTCGGCGCCAGCGAGTACGCCCTGGTGGAGCGCCTGGTGCGCGAGCTTCGCCTGCCCGTGCCCACCGTGCCCGCGCGCCGCACCCGTGCTGGCGGCCGGGGGGCGCGCGTGCACTGGGGCCGCACCCTGCGCGATGCGGCGCAAAGCGGCGGCGAGGTGATGGCGCTGCGCCGCCTGCAGCGCCGCCGCCAGCCGCTGCCGCTGTTGCTGCTGGTGGACGTGTCGGGCTCCATGGAGCGCTACGCGCGCCTGCTGCTGGCCTTCCTGCACGCGGCCACCGCCCGCGTGCGGGGCTTGTCCCTGCGGCGCGACGTGTTCGCCTTCGGCACACGCCTGACGGACCTGACGCCCGCCTTCCGCCTGGCCGACACCGACGCCATGCTGGTGCAGGCCGGCCGCGCCATCCAGGACTTCGCCGGCGGCACGCGCCTGGGCGACGCGCTGGCCACGCTGCGCCAGCGGCACGCGCGCCGGCTGGTCGGGCGCCGCACGCTGGTGCTGATCGTCAGCGACGGGCTGGACACCGGCGAGCCCGACGACCTGGCGCGCGAGCTGGCCTGGCTGGGGCGCCACGCGCGCCGCATCCTGTGGCTCAACCCGCTGCTGCGCTACGACGGCTACGCGCCCAGCGCGCGCGGCGCGGCGGTGCTGCACCGCGCGGCCGACGGCATGCTGGCGGTGCACAACGTCACGCGCCTGCAGGAGCTGGCGGGCGCCATCGCCACGCTCATCAAGCCATAGCAAGACAAGAGGTATCCACATGGACATGCAAGGCACGCGGCCGCTCACCGTGACGCAGCAACAGGCCTGGGAGGCGCTCAACGACCCCGAGGTGCTCAAGGCCTGCATCCCCGGCTGCGAGAGCATCGAGGCCACCGGCGAGAACGCCTACGCCCTGGTCAACGCCATCAAGGTCGGCCCCGTGGCCGCCCGGTTCAAGGGCAGCATCCAGTTGGCCGACATCCAGGCGCCGAGCAGCTACACGCTCAGCTTCGACGGCAATGGCGGCGCGGCGGGCTTCGGCAAGGGCACTGCCCGGGTCAACCTCACGCCGCAGGGCAGTGGCTGCGAGCTGGCCTACGCCGTCAACGCCACCGTCGGCGGCAAGATTGCCCAGGTGGGCCAGCGCCTGATCGACGGCGTGGCCAGGTCCATGGCCGAGAGTTTCTTCAAGCGCTTCGACGAGGAGATGCAGCGCCGCCATCCGGCCCCGGCCGCCGCCGAGGCGAGCGCGCCCGCTGTGCCCGCGCCCGCATCCGCGGCGGGCGCCGGCCTGCCCGCCTGGGTGTGGGTGGTGGCCGCCGTGATCGTGGTGCTGGGGATCGCCTGGGCCCTGCGCTGAAATTTGGGGACGATGGGAGCAAGATAGCGCCATGGAAAACCTCGACGTCACGGTGCTGCGCGCGCTGCGCGACTGGCGCCAGGCCGGCAAGCCGGCCGTGCTGGCCACGGTGGTGCGCACCTGGGGCTCGTCGCCGCGGCCCGTGGGCTCGATCATGGCGCTGTGCGAGGGCGGTGCGGTGGTGGGTTCGGTCTCCGGCGGCTGCATCGAGGACGACCTGATCGCCCGCTACGCCCAGGGCGCCGGGGCCGACGCGCTGCCGCACGCCGGGCCGCCGCGGTTCGCCAAGTACGGCATCACGGCCGACGAGGCGCACCGCTTCGGCCTGCCCTGCGGTGGCACGCTGGAGCTGCTGCTGGAGTTCGACCCCGACGCCGCCGTCCTGGCCGAGCTGGTGCGCGCGCTGGACGCCGGCCGCCTGATGCACCGGCGCGTGCGGCTGGCCGACGGGCAGGCGCGGCTGGAGTCCGCCGACGCGCCCGCCGACCTTGCGTTGAGCGATGCGGAGCTGGTCAACACCTTCGGCCCCGAATACCGCATGCTCATCATCGGCGCCGGGCAGATGAGCGAATACCTCGCCACCATGGCGCTGTTCTCCGGCTTCGCCGTCACCGTGTGCGACCCGCGCGAGGAATACCGCGGCGCCTGGAGCGTGCCCGGCGCGCGACTGCTGGCCAGCATGCCCGACGACACCGTGGCCGAGTTACGCCCCGACGCGCGCACCTGCGTCGTCGCCCTCACGCACGATCCCAAGCTGGACGACCTGGCGCTGCTGCAGGCGCTGGACACGCCGGCTTTCTACATCGGCGCCATCGGCAGCCGCCGCAACAACCAGGCGCGCCATCAACGCATGATCGAGCACCTGGGCCAGACGCGGGAGAGCCTGGCGCGCCTGCGCGGGCCGATCGGCATCTACATCGGCAGCAAGACCCCGCCCGAGATCGCCGTGAGCATCATGGCCGAGGTGCTGGCCGTGAAGAACGGCGTGGCGCTGCCGCGCGACGTGGACGTGGCCCACGTGAAGGACCGGCAGGGCGCGGCGCGGAGCGGCGCGGCCTGCTCCACCGGATGACCGCCGCCGTCGGCGCCGTGCTGATGGCCGCCGGTGCTGGCAGCCGCATCGGACACCGTCCCAAGTGCCTGCTGACGCTCGACGGCGCGCCGCTGGTGGAGCGCCACCTGCGGGCGCTGGCCGAGGCGGGCGTGGCGCCCGTGGCGGTGGCGCTGGGCCACCATGCCGACCGCATCGAGCCGGTGCTGGCGGCGCTGGAGCCCGCGCTGGCGCCCGCCGTCGACCTGCGCTGGGCCCGCAACCCCGATCCCGACGCCGGCCCCGGCGGTTCGCTGCGCTGCGCGCTGGCGCTGCTGCCCGCCGGGCTGGATGCCGTGCTGGTGGCCCTGGCCGATCAGCCCCTGGTGGGCGCGGCCGAGCTGCGCTGGGCGCTGGACGCCTGGCGCGGGCGCGCGCCAGGCATCGCGCTGATCCAGCCCCGCTTCGAGGGGCAACTGGGCCACCCGCTGGTCTTCGACGCCGCCGTGCGGCAGGCCGTCATGCAGGCGCCCGCGCACACCGGCCTGCGCGAATGGCGGCGCCAGCACGCCGATCAGGTGGCGCTGCTGCCCGTGGCCAGCGAGCGCCACACGCTCGACATCGACACCGAGGCCGATCGCCTGGCGCTGGCGCGCACCCACCGCGTGCGGCTGGAGTGGCCGCCTGGGCTGGAACAAGGTGATTTTCAATGAAAAGCGACTTTAGCCAGCGCCAGTATTGAGCTAAAAGCTATCAAAATTGAAGCTGCAGCGGGTTCAGGCCACCTGGTCCCCGCCGCGCAGGCTGCGCTGCAGCGCCATGCGGTCGGCGCGCCGCTGGCCCCCGCCGCGCGCCGGTGCGCACCGGCCGCGCCCGACGCGGCGCGCACGGCCAGGGCCCGCGCCACGGGGTTGCGCGGCGCGGGAGGCAGGGCGGGGCCCGCCTGGCGGCGGCCGAGGGGCGTCTTGGCGTTCATGGGAGATGACTGACCACCGCCGGCGCCGGGAGTTCCGCGCGGGGACAGTCGCGGCGCCCGAAGTTCCCCACCGTTCAATCAGTACACTGAGCCACGCCCCCTCATCCAGAAGACCCGCATGCAGAAGCCATCCTCCCATCTCGCCGCCGCAACGGCTATGGGCGACTCGACTGCCGCGCCCCCCGCCCAGGCGCAAACGGCTGCGCCGCCCCCAGCCCCTGTCGGCGTCGACAATTTCGTGCGCGCGGAAACCGACACCTACCTGGCCGGGCTGGCCCAGCTCGCGGGGGTGGGCCAGCTGCGCAACGCACGCGATCTGGCATCCATCGACCACCAGCGGGTGATCCGGACCAACCGGGACACGCTGTATTGCAGCGCCGTGCTCGACCTGGATGCCGGGCCAGTGACCATCACCCTGCCCGATGCCGGCAAGCGCTACCTCTCGCTGCACGTCATCAACCAGGACCACTACACGACGCACATCATCCACGGCGCTGGCCCGCACACGCTGGCCAAGGAGGGCGTCGGCACGCGCTACGCCTACGTGATCATCCGCATCTTCGTCGACCCCGGGAGCGCGGACGACCTCCAGCAGGCCCACGCGCTGCAGGACGCGATCCGGGTCAGCCAGAAAGACCCCGGCACGCTGGAGCTGCCGTCATGGGATGCGGCCGGCCTCAAGAAGGTGCGCGAAACCCTGCTCGAGCTCGCGTCCACCGTGCCGGATGCCCGCGGGATGTTCGGCTCCAGAGCCGAGGTGGACCCGGTCAGGCATCTCATCGGAGCGGCCTTCGGCTGGGGAGGATTGCCGGACAAGGAGGCCATCTACCTCAACGTCTACCCCGGGAAGGCCGATGGCAAGACGATCCATCGGCTGACCGTCAAGGACGTGCCCGTGGACGCCTTCTGGTCGATCAGCCTCTACAACGCCGCGGGCTATTTCGAGAAGAACGCCGCAGGCGCCTACACGGTCAACAACGTGACGGCCCAGCGCGGCAGCGACGGCGCGATCACCGTCCAGTTCGGCGGCTGCGACGGCGGCAAGACGCCCAACTGCCTGCCGATCATGCCGGGCTGGAACTACATCGTGCGCCTGTACCAGCCGCGCGCGGAAGTCGCCAGCGGGGCCTGGACGTTTCCCGAGGCGCAGCCCGTGAGCGGCGCCTGACCTGTCCGTGCGGCGGCTCGGCCGGGCACGGCTGGGATAATCCCGCACCCCATGAATGAACCCCGCCCGCCGCTGAAGATCGAGTTTCCCGACAGCCTGCCCGTCTCCGCCCGCCGCGCCGAGATCGAGGCGGCGGTGGGCGCGCACCAGGTCGTCATCGTCTGCGGCGAGACGGGCTCGGGCAAGACCACGCAACTGCCCAAGATCGCGCTGGCCATGGGCCGGGGCCGCCTCAACGCCAGGCCCGGCGAGCGCGGGCGCCTGATCGGCCACACGCAGCCGCGCCGCATCGCCGCCACCAGCGTGGCCAAGCGCATCGCCGACGAGCTGCACACGCCGCTGGGCGAGGTAGTGGGCTACAAGGTGCGCTTCAACGACCGGCTCACGCCCGGCGCCAGCGTCAAGCTGATGACCGACGGCATCCTGCTGGCCGAGACGCAGACCGACCCGCTGCTGAACGCCTACGACACGCTCATCATCGACGAGGCGCACGAGCGCAGCCTGAACATCGACTTCCTGCTGGGCTACCTCAAGCAGATCCTGCCCCGGCGGCCCGACCTGAAGGTGATCGTCACCTCGGCCACCATCGACGCGGACCGCTTCGCCAAGCATTTCGAGGGCAGGACCGGTCCGGCGCCGGTGCTGATGGTGTCCGGCCGCACCTACCCGGTGGCGCAGCGCTGGCGCCCGTTCGAGGAAAGCCGCGACCGCGACCTGAACAGCGCCATCGCCGACGGCGTGGACGAGCTGTGGGCCGGCCGGCCGGGCGGGGACATCCTGGTCTTTTTGCCGGGCGAGCGCGAGATCCGCGAGGCCGCCGACCACCTGCGCAAGCACCTGGCGCACGGCGCGCTGACGCGCGGCGTCGAGGTGCTGCCGCTGTTCGCGCGCCTGTCGCAGGCCGAGCAGGACCGCGTGTTCGATCCGCACGGCGCGCCGCGCATCGTGCTGGCCACCAACGTGGCCGAGACCTCGCTCACGGTGCCCGGCATCAAGTACGTCATCGACGCAGGCACGGCGCGCGTCAAGCGCTACAGTTATCGCAGCAAGGTGGAGCAGTTGCTGGTCGAGCCCGTGAGCCAGGCCGCCGCCAACCAGCGCGCCGGGCGCTGCGGGCGCGTGTCCGACGGCATCTGCATCCGCCTGTACGACGAGAAGGACTTCGCCGGCCGCCCGCGCTTCACCGACCCGGAAATCCTGCGCTCCTCGCTGGCCGCCGTCATCCTGCGCATGAAGAGCCTGCACCTGGAAGGCGACAGCGGCCGGGTGGAGGACTTTCCCTTCCTCGACAGCCCTTCGGGCCGCGCCATCGCCGATGGCTACCAGCTGCTGAACGAGCTGGGCGCTGTCGACGACGCGCTGCAGCTCACCGGGCTGGGCCGCGAGCTGGCGCGCCTGCCGCTGGACCCGCGCGTGGGCCGCATGATCCTGGCCGCGCGCGAACGCGGCGCGCTGCGCGAGGTGCTGGTCATCGCCGCCGCCCTGAGCGTGCAGGACGTGCGCGACCGCCCGATGGAAGCGCAGGCCCAGGCCGACCAGGCGCACGCCAAGTTCGACGACGAGAAGAGCGAGTTCAGCGGCTACCTGCGCCTGTGGAAGTGGCTGCACGACGCGCGCGGTGGCCAGGCCGTGGCCACCACGCGGCGCGGCATGGCGGCGCAGGAGGGGCAGGGCGCCCGGCCCAGCGCCGCCCGGCTGGCCGCGCTGCCCCCCGCGCAGCGCGCCGCCCTGGCCCTGCAGGCCGCCCGCGCGGCGCTGGGCGAAGGCGTGGCACTCTCCGGCGAGGCGCCTGCGCACAAGCTCAGCAACCGCCAGTGGGAAAGCCTGCTGCGCCAGAACTACATCAACATCCGCCGCGTGCGCGAATGGCGCGACATCCACACGCAACTGCACACCGTGGTGGCCGAGCACAAATGGGTCGAGAACACCCAGCCCGCCGGCTACGACGCCGTGCACAAGTCGTTGCTGACGGGCCTGCTGGGCAATATCGGCTGCAAGCTGGAGGGCGATGACGCCCCCAGTGGCGAGTACCTGGGCGCGCGCGGCATCAAGTTCCACCGCCATCCGGGCGCGCACCTGCGCAAGAAGCCGGGGCGCTGGATCGTCTGCGCCGAGCTGGTGGAAACCACGCGCCTGTTCGGCCGCGGCATCGCCGCCATCGACCCGGCGTGGCTGGAGGAGGTGGGCGGCCATCTGCTGAAGAAGCAACTGCTGGAGCCGCACTGGGAGAAGAAGGCCCAGGACGTGATCGCCTTCGAGCGCGCCACGCTGTACGGCCTGCCCGTCTACACCGGCCGGCGCAAGAGCTTCGGGCTGGTGGACCCGCACGCCGCGCGCGAGATCTTCATCCGCGAGGCCCTGGCCGGCGGCGAGTGGCCCGAGGACTGGGCGCGCCGCCTGCCCTTCCTGGCCGCCAACCAGAAGGCCATCGCCAAGGTCGAGGAGCTGGAGCACAAGAGCCGCCGCCAGGACGTGCTGGTGGACGACGAGCTGATCTACGCCTTCTACGACCAGCAGGTGCCCCAGGGCATCAGCAATGGCCGCGACTTCGAGCGCTGGTGGCGCGAGGCCAGCCGCGCCCAGCCCGAGTTGCTGCGCCTGACCCGCGAGGCGCTGATGCGCCACGAGGCGGCGGGTATCACCACCAGCGCCTTCCCCAAGGTCGTGCGCCTGGGGGGCGTGGACTGCGCCGCCAGCTACCTGCACGAACCCGGCGACCCCCGCGACGGCCTGACGGTGGCCGTGCCGCTGTTCGTGCTCAACCAGGTGAGCGAGGCGCGCGCCGAATGGCTGGTGCCCGGCATGCTGAAGGACAAGATCCAGGCCCTGCTGAAAAGCCTGCCGCAAAAGCCGCGCAGCCGCTTCGTGCCCCTGCCGGACAGCGCCGCGCGGCTGGCCGACCTGCTGGGCATGCCCGACGTCTTTGGCGCCGGCAGCCTGACCGACGCGCTGCTGAAGCGGGTGCGCGAGGCCACCAGCCTCGATGTCAAGCGCACCGACTTCAAGCTGGACATGGTGCCCGCGCACCTGTTCATGAACTTTCGCGTCGTCGACGAGCACGGCCGCCAGCGCGGCCAGGGCCGCAACCTGGGCGCGCTGAAGGCCGAGCTGGGCGGCGAGGCGCGCGGCGCCTTCCAGGCGCTGGCGGCGCTGAAGCCGGCGCCGCCGCCGGCGTCCGCGGTCGATTCTGAAGAAAAAATGCCTCAAGCCGGCGTGGATACTGAGCCTAAAGCTATAAAAAAAGAAGCAAACCATGCGCTGGCCGACGATGCCCGCCACACCGCCTGGACCTTCGGCGAACTGCCCGAGCTGCTGGAAGTCCGCCGCAAGGGGCAGGTGCTGATCGGCTTTCCGGCCCTCATCGACGCCGGCGACGCGGTCACCATCGAAGTCTTCGACGAGCCCGAGGTGGCCAGCGCCCGCCACCGCGCCGGCCTGCGCCGCCTGTTCGCGCTGCAGGTGAAGGACGCGCTGAAGTACCTGGAGAAGAACATCCCCGACCTGCAGAAGATGGCCGTCGCCTTCATGCCGCTGGGGACCGCCGAGGAACTGCGCCAGCAGATCATCGACGTGGCGCTGGAGCGCGCCTTCCTCATCGACCCGCTGCCCACCGGCGAGGCCAGCTTCAACCGCCGGGTGGAGGCGGGCCGCGCGCGCCTGACCCTGATCGCCGGCGAAGTCGCCCGGCTGGCCGGCGCCGTCCTGGCCGAGTACGCCGTGGCCGCGCGCAAGATCAAGGACACCAAGGGCGCGCCCGATGCCACCCGGGACGCCGCCGAGCAGTTGCAGCGCCTGATGCCCAGGCGCTTCCTGGCCGCCACGCCCTGGCCCGCGCTGCAGCACTTTCCGCGCTACCTCAAGGCCATCACCCTGCGCCTGGACAAGCTGCGCGCCGATCCCGCCCGCGACACCCAGCGCATGGCCGAGGCGCGCGCGCAGGACCAGCGCTTCTGGCGCCTGGTCGCCGAGCGCAAGGGCGTGCAGGACGCCCGCCTGCAGGAGCTGCGTTGGCTGCTGGAGGAACTGCGCGTGAGCCTGTTCGCGCAGGAGCTGCGCACGCCGCAGCCGGTGAGCGTCAAGCGGCTGGAGAAGGTGTGGGGGCAGGTGGGATAGGATGAACCAGAGTTCAATTCAAGATTTGAATCCGACCCAATTTCACCCCCATGCGGGATCGGGAATCGTCAACGAGGGCAACGGAAGCTTCTGCGAAAGCGTGCCGGGCCAAAGCTGGAGCGCCGGGCGGCGGGCGAGCCTGGGTTTTTGAGTTTTCTTGGACAATGAGGAAGAAGCATGTCGAATGAATTTGTGAAACCGAGCCGCGGCGGGCGATGGCCGCTGCTGCTGCTGGGCCTGGTCCTCGTCGCCAACGGCGCGGTGCTGGCCGTCAACGGCGCGCGCCTGACGGCGCTGGGCGGCTCCTGGTACTACCTGATCACGGGCGTGCTGCTGATCGCCAGCGGCGTGTGCCACGCGCTGCGCCGCATGGCCGGCTTCTGGCTGCTGGCACTGGTGTTCGTCGGCACCGTGGCCTGGGCGCTGGCCGAGGTCGGCACCGAGTTCTGGCCGCTGGTGCCGCGCCTGGCGCCGGTGCTGGTGCTGGGCTTGCTGGGCCTGCTCGCCTTGCCGCGCCTTTCGGGCGGCCGCATCCGTGGCCTGGCGCGCCTGGGCGCGGCCGTGCTCGCGCTGGTGCTGGTCGCGGGCGGCGTGGCTGTGTTCCAGCCGCATGGCGTGATCCAGGGCCAGGCCGCCGCGTCGGCGTCGCCGATTCCGGTCGCCAGCGGCGAGTCGCGTTGGCAGTACTACGGTCGCACGCCCAGCGGCACGCGCTACGCGCCTTTCACCCAGATCAACCGCGACAACGTCCAGCAGCTCGAAGTGGCCTGGACCTTCCGCACCGGCATGGTGGCTGGCCCCGGCTCGGAAGATCAGAACACGCCGACCCAGATCGGCGACACGGTCTACGTTTGCACCCCGCGCAACCAGGTGTTCGCGCTCGACGCCGACACGGGCGAGCAGAAGTGGAAGTTCGATCCGCAGGCCGACACCAAGGCCTGGAACCGCTGCCGCGGCGTGGGCTACTACGAGCCCGCCGCCGTCACGCGGCGCGTGGGCGGCATCCCCGCGCCCGCGCCGGTTGAGGGGCGCGCGTGCGCGCAGCGCATCGTGCTGACCACGGTGGACGCACGCCTGATCCAGATCGACGCCAAGACCGGCCAACCCTGCCAGGGCTTCGGCCAGGGCGGTACGGTGGACCTGAAGCAGGGCATGGGCAAGATCAAGCCGCTGTATTACTTCCAGACCTCGATGCCCACCGTGGTGCGCAACCTGGTGGTGGTCGGCGGCTGGGTGTTCGACGGCCGCGAGATCGACGAACCCTCGGGCGTGGTGCGCGCCTTCAGCGCCGACACCGGCGAGCTGGTCTGGGCCTGGGACCTGGGCAACCCGGCCATCGACAAGCTGCCACCCGAGGGCCAGAGCTACACGCGCAGCACGCCCAACATGTGGTCCACGCCTGCCTTCGACGACGCGCTGGGCCTGATCTACCTGCCCACCGGCAACAACCCGCCGGACTTCTGGGGCGGGCAGCGCTCGAAGGCGTCGGAGTCGTATTCGTCGTCCATCGTGGCGGTGGACGTGGCCACGGGCAAGGAGCGCTGGAAGTTCCAGACCGTGCACCACGACATCTGGGACTACGACGTGCCCGCGCAGCCGGCCCTGTACGACGTGCCCGACGGCAAGGGCGGCACCGTGCCCGCGGTGATCCAGCTCACCAAGCGCGGCCAGATCTTCATGCTCGACCGCCGCGACGGCACGCCCATCGCCGAGGTCAAGGAGCAGCCCGTGCCGCAAGGCGGTCAGGAAGGCGACTGGACCTCGAAAACCCAGCCCTACTCGGTCGGCATGCCCGCCATCGGCGCCGAGCCGCTGTCGGAGGCACGCATGTGGGGCGCCACCTGGTTCGATCAGCTGGCCTGCCGCATCGCTTTCAAGCAACTGCGCTACGAGGGCGAGTTCACGCCGCCCACCACCACGCCCAGCCTGGTTTATCCCGGCTACTACGGTGGTTTCAACTGGGGCAGCGCCGCCATCGACGAGCACAACGGCATCCTGATCGTCAACGACATCCGCATGCCGCAACTGGTGCGCCTGGTGCCGCGCGCCGACGTGGACGACAAGAAGGTCACGATGGACCACGGCATGGGCCTGCACCCGCAGGCCGGCACGCCCTACGGCATCACGCAGCAGGGCTTCAACTCGGCGCTGGGCATACCCTGCCACGCGCCGGCCTGGGGCACGCTCACCGCCATCGACCTGAAGACCCGCCGGATCGTCTGGCAGCGTCCGGCCGGCACGGTGCAGGACGTTGCCGTGAAAGGCTTCAAGGCCGGTGCATCCGTGCCGCTGGGCATGCCCACGCTGGGCGGTCCGCTGACCACCGCCGGCGGCCTGAGCTTCTACAGCGGCACGCAGGACTACTACCTGCGCGCCTTCGACACGACGACCGGCCAGGAGCTGTGGAAGGGCCGTCTGCCGGTCGGCTCGCAGGCCACGCCCATGAGCTTCGTGTCGCCCAAGACGCAGCAGCAGTACGTGGTGGTGACCGCCGGCGGCTCGCGCCAGTCGCCCGACCGCGGCGACTACGTGGTGGCCTACCGCCTGAAGGGCCAGTAAGCAGGCCGGCAGTCGGCCGGAGGAGGCGAGCCTGGTCTGCCTCCCGCAGCAACGGCGCGGCTTTTGCCGCGCCGTTTCGTTTAGTATGAAAAGGATAGCTACCAGCGATTGACTGGTGCGGGTTGAAGCCCTGAATGGCATCAGACAGGTGGGATAGGATGAAGACGGTTCAGGATCTGAATCCGGGGTCTTTGGGCCTTCAGCCAGCGCCGATACTGCGCATGCCGCTGTCAATTTTGATATTCCATCACCCGCCCGCATGACCGCCGCCCCCCGCGTGCGCACCGGCATCGGCGGCTGAACTTTCGACGCCTGGCGCGGCGGCGGCTTCTACCCGCCGGGCCTGCGCGCTGCAGGCGAATTCGCCCACGCCGCCCGCACCTCACCACGCTTGAAGTCAAAGGCGCGTTCTGCGCCCTGCGGAAACCCGCCACCTTCGTGCGCTGGGCGGCCGAGGTGCCCGATGACTTCGTGCCTGCCCCGACTACCTGCGCTTGGCGCGCACCTCCGGCGTGGCCACCGTGGTCGCCCAATCACCCGACGGGCCCTGCATCGCCGACCGCACGGCCGGAACGCCCGGCGACGTGTTCGTCTATTTCATCAGCGGCGCCAAGGCCCGCAACGGCATGCCAGGCAATGCGGAATAACCGGCGGGCGAGAACAATTCCAGGCTGTCGTAGTAGCTTCGCCATGCGCCGCCAGAGCGGTCGGAAGCTTCCAGAATCAGGGAGCTGATTTGCTGCTGCGCGAGGTGCCAGCCCATGGCCAGGCCGGCCTGCCCGCCGCCGATGACGAGGGTTTGCAGAGTCTTCATGAGTGAGCTCTCATGGACAGGTGTGCGCATGCATGCATTCAATGGGCAAAAATGTGAGGAAGGCGATCATTTGTTTTCTGAGCCATTCGCAGGGCAGCAGTAGGGTGCGAGCTGGCCGACCTCACGCAAGATGACCTCGAACTTGCGCAGGATCGTCGGCCCATCCACCTCGTAGATGCGATGGCGTCCGGCGCGCTCCATGCGCACGATCCCGGCCTCCAGCAGCAGTTGCAGGTGCCGCGAGATCACCGAGCGCTCCTGAGGCAACTTCTCGGCGATCTGTCCCACGTCGGCCCGGCCCAGCAGCATGAGTTGCCGAAGCACGGCGACCCGCGACGGCTCCTGCAAAGCCTTGAACAGCGGATCGTCCAGCACGGCCATTGCCGAGTTGATGGCTTGGGCTCGCAGGGCGTCTTGGGTCGGGGCGCTCATCTTCTGCCGCTGAGAATAGGGGCGGGTATCGGTCATTATACGTGCATATGTGTGCATGTATATCAATCGACGACAGCGGCGCGCCGGAATGCTCACGAATGGGCTTGTCTGAGGATAGTTCGCATTAATTCAATGGATGTTGTATTATCGAATAATGGACGAAGTCCAAGCTGTTTCCGCCCTCGGTGCCCTGGCCCACACCCAGCGCCTGCGCGTGTTTCGCGCCCTGGTCGTTGCCGGCCCCGAAGGGTTGACGCCCAGCGTGCTGGCCGACCAACTCGATGTGG
Organism: Ottowia sp.; assembly: GCF_016703145.1. Taxonomy (GTDB): domain Bacteria; phylum Pseudomonadota; class Gammaproteobacteria; order Burkholderiales; family Burkholderiaceae_C; genus Ottowia. The sequence goes on from NZ_JADJCO010000005.1 coordinate 315,115, forward strand.
CCCGCAACTCCTTGTCCTTCCATTTGAAGGAACTGGCCCATGCCGGCCTGGTGTCCATCGAGCAGCAGGGCCGCAACTTGATCTATCGCGCCGACTTCACGCAGATGAACAACCTGCTCGGCTACATGACGGAGCACTGCTGCCAGGGCGGCGCGTGCGAAGTCACCGAATCTTCCTCCGCCTGTACCTCCTGCTGAAAGGAACTTCCCATGAAGCGCTTCCACGTCCACCTGCACGTCGATGACCTGAACCGCAGCATCGGTTTCTACTCCCAACTGTTCGCCGCGCAGCCTGCGCGCATCGAGGGCGACTACGCGAAGTGGATGCTCGAAGACCCGCCGGTCAACTTCGCCATTTCCACACGCGGCGGCAAGCCAGGCATCGACCACCTGGGCATCCAGACCGACGACGCCGAAGAAATGGCCGCCCTGAAAGCCCGCGCGCAGGCCGCAGACATCGCGCTGCTGGACGAAGGCACCACCACCTGCTGTTACGCGCGCAGCGAGAAGCACTGGATCACCGATCCGCAGGGCGTGGCCTGGGAGCACTTCCACACGCTGGGCAGCATCCCGGTCTTCAACGAAGCGGCGCCCGCTGCCCCGAGCACCGCCGCAGCCTGCTGCGCGGTCACACCGCGCGCGAAATCCTGCTGCTGATACGAGAAACCCATGACCACAGAAAAAATCTACAACGCCTTGTTCATCTGCACAGGCAATTCGGCCCGTTCCATCCTGGCCGAAGGCATCCTCAACGAACTGGGCAAGGGCCAGTTTCGTGCCTATTCGGCGGGCAGTCATCCCAAGGGCGAAGTACACCCGCAAGCGCTTGCCACGCTGGAGCGACTGCACATGCCGATCGCCGGCTACCGCAGCAAGAGCTGGGACGAGTTCGTGGCGCCCGGCGCACCGGAGTTCGATTTCATCTTCACCGTCTGCGACAACGCAGCCGGTGAAGCGTGTCCGTTCTGGCCGGGCAAACCGGTATCGGCCCACTGGGGCGTGCCCGATCCCGCCGCCGTCGAAGGCACCGACGAGCAGCAGCGCAAGGCGTTCACGGATGCAGCGTTGACGCTGCGCCGGCGCATCGAGCTGTTCCTGTCGCTGCCCCTGCAGCGGCTGGATGCCATGTCGCTGCAACACGAGCTGCGCAACATCGGTACGAAGTGAGGCAGGCGCGATGAATGCAACCAGTGAAACGCTGCGGCCCATGAGCTTGTTCGAGCGCTACCTGACCGTGTGGGTGCTGCTTTGCATCGCCTGCGGCATCGCGCTGGGCCAGTTTGCGCCGGGCGTGTTCCAGGCCATCGGCCGCATGGAGGTCGCTCAAGTCAATCTGCCGGTCGGCTTGCTGATCTGGGTCATGGTGATCCCGATGCTGCTCAAGGTGGACTTCGGCGCGCTCGGTCAGGTCGGGCAGCACTGGCGCGGCATCGGCGTGACGCTGTTCATCAATTGGGCCGTGAAGCCGTTCTCGATGGCGCTGCTGGCGTGGATCTTCATTCGCCAAGTCTTCGCGCAGTGGCTGCCGGCCGATCAACTCGACAGCTACGTCGCCGGCCTGATCCTGCTGGCTGCTGCGCCCTGCACGGCCATGGTGTTCGTCTGGAGCCGGCTGACCGGCGGCGACCCGGTGTTCACGCTGTCGCAGGTAGCGCTCAACGACACCATCATGGTGTTCGCCTTCGCGCCCATCGTGGGGCTGCTGCTGGGGCTGTCGGCCATCACGGTGCCGTGGGACACGCTGCTGGTATCGGTGGTGCTCTATATCGTCATCCCGGTCATCCTCGCGCAGCTCTGGCGCCGCGTATTGCTGCGCCGGGGTCAGGTCGCCTTCGACCGGGCGTTGGAACGCATCGGCCCGCTGTCCATCGCCGCACTGCTGCTGACGTTGGTGCTGCTGTTCGCCTTCCAGGGCGAGGCCATCATCCGCCAGCCGCTGGTGATCGCCATGCTGGCGGTGCCGATCCTGATCCAGGTGTTCTTCAACTCCGGCCTGGCCTACTGGTTCAACCGCCATGTCGGTGAAAAGCACAGCATCGCCGGCCCCTCGGCGCTGATCGGCGCGAGCAACTTCTTCGAGCTGGCCGTGGCGGCCGCCATCAGCCTGTTCGGCTTCCAGTCCGGCGCGGCGCTGGCCACGGTGGTCGGCGTGCTGATCGAGGTGCCGGTGATGCTGCTGGTCGTGCGCGTGGTCAACCGCTCGCGCGGCTGGTACGAACGCGGCCCAAACCCTGCCCCCCAGATGACCCAGGCATTTCCACCATGAGCAATATCACGATCCATCACAACCCTGCTTGCGGCACATCGAGCAACGTGCTGGGCCTGATCCACGACAGCGGCGAAGAGCCCACCGTCATCGAGTACCTGAAAACGCCGCCCGACCGCGATACGCTCAAGGCGCTGATCGCCGCGATGGGCATGCCGGTGCGTGCGGTGCTGCGCGAGAAAGGCGCGCCCTATGCCGAACTGGGCCTTGATGACCCGAAGTGGAGTGATAGGCAGTTGATCGACTTCATGCTCCAGCATCCCATCCTTATCAACCGGCCCAGCGTGGTCACGCCGCTGGGCACGGGCCTGTGTCGGCCCTCGGCGGCCGTGCTGGACATCCTGCTCCAGCCGCAGCGCGGGGCATTCAGTAAGGAAGAGGGCGAGCCCGTGGTGGACGCGCAGGGCCGCCGTGTCTGAACCTCGCCTCGACCTGCCGAACATCGACGCCGCGCCGTTCCAGTCGCCGGATCAAGGCCAGGCACTGGTCAAGCGCGCGAGGCGGGAGGCCAACTGATGCCGGAGTCGCCTGCAGGCCAGAGCGATGGCGCGTGGCAGGTCTTCATGGCCTTTCTCAAGCTGGGCCTCACCTCCTTCGGCGGCCCCATCGCCCACCTGGGCTATTTCCGCACGGAGTTCGTTGAACGCCGCCGTTGGCTGGATGATCGCGGCTATTCCGATCTGGTTGCCCTGTGCCAGTTCCTGCCCGGCCCGGCCAGCAGCCAGGTCGGCATGGCGCTGGGGCTGGGCCGTGCGGGATGGCCGGGGCTGTTGGCGGCGTGGGTGGGCTTTACCTTGCCGTCGGCGATCGCGCTGATCCTGTTCGCCTTTGGCATCGCGCAGTACCAGGACCTGGCCGATTCCGGCGGGGTGCATGGGCTCAAGGTCGTGGCCGTGGCCATCGTGGCGCAGGCCGTGTGGGGCATGGCCAGGACGCTGTGCCCGGACCGGCCGCGCGCCGCCTTGGCGATCCTGGCGGCGCTGCTGACCTTGGCGCTGCCTTCGGCTGCCGGCCAGATCGTGGCCATCGTCGCCGCCGGCCTGATCGGCCGCTGGGGATTGCAGACCGCGCAACCGGCCGGCGGCCAGGCTCATGCCTATCCCGTCTCGCCCGGGCTCGGCATCGCGGCCTTGCTGGTGTTCGCGGCACTGCTCATCGGACTGCCCCTGTGGGCGGCGGCCAGCGGATCGGCCACGGTGGCGCTGCTGGAAGGCGTGTACCGCTCTGGCGCGCTGGTCTTTGGTGGCGGGCACGTCGTGCTGCCGCTGCTGCAGGCGAGCGTGGTGCCCGGCGGTGCGGTGAGCAATGCCGACTTCCTCGCGGGCTACGGCGCGGCGCAGGCCGTGCCGGGGCCGCTGTTCACCTTCGCGGCGTATCTTGGCGCCATTGCCGATGGGCCGCTGCGAGGCTGGGCGGGCGGTCTGGCGCTGCTGGGCATGATCTTCTTGCCCGCATGCCTCGTGCTCGTCGCGGCGCTGCCGTTCTGGGAGAGCCTGCGCCACCGCGCAGGCATCCAGACCGCGATGGCGGGCATCAACGCCGGCGTGGTCGGCATCCTGCTGTCGGCCCTGTACGACCCGGTGTGGACCAGCGCCATCCATGGCCGGGGGGATTTCGGGCTGGCGCTCGCCGCGTTCATGCTGCTGGTGCATGGCCGCGTGCCACCCGCGCTGGTGGTGGTGCTGGCCGGGGTGGCGGGCTGGGCCATGGCAATGTAGCCCGGCGTATGCCGGTGCCATCTTCTCGCTGCGTGGAATGGCGAACGGGTGTCCGCCGCAGTTCGCGGCCGGCGTCATGCTGGCCCTGGTGCTTGGCAAGCCCTTGGGCGTGGTCTCTGCCAGAAGACAAGACAGGAAGAATTCGGCGGCTGCGTAGAGGCGCCTCCTCACGGATGTCCGCGACGGGGGACTTGCGTCGGTTCACCCACGTCCCTCGTTCAGGTGGCGAATTTCCGGGCTCCGGCGACGCAGGCCACGGCGCCCAGCGTCACCAGCAGCATCGCCCAGTTCACCGTCTCGCCCAGCAGCAGCGCCGCCAGGCCCAGGCCGAGGAAGGGCTGCAGCAACTGCAGTTGCCCGACCGCCGCGATGCCCCCTTGCGCCAGTCCGCGGTACCAGAACACGAAGCCGATCAGCATGCTGAAGAGGGAGACATAGGCCAGCCCCAGCCACGCGGGCGCGCCGACATGGACGAACGACGCCGGCATCGTGAACAGCGCCACCGGCAGCATGACGGGCAGCGACAGCGCCAGCGCCCAGCTGATCACCTGCCAGCCGCCCAGCCGGCGCGACAGGCGCGCGCCCTCGGCGTAGCCCAGGCCGCACACCACGATGGCGGCCAGCATCAACACGTCGCCCCGCAGCGACGCCTCGATGCCCCCCAGCGCCGCGTAGCCCGCGACGAAAGCGCTGCCCAGCACCGAGAACAGCCAGAACGTCGGTCGCGGGCGCTCGCCGCCGCGCAGCACGGCGAAGACCGCCGTGCACAGCGGCAGCAGGCCCAGGAAGACGATGGAGTGCGCGGACGACACGTGCCGCAAGGCCAGCGCGGTCAGCAGCGGAAAGCCGACCACGACGCCCAGCGCCACCACCCCCAGCGCGGGCACGTTCCGCCACGCCGGACGCGGCTGCCGCAACGCCAGCAGCAGCGCCAGACCCAGCAGCGCGGCGATGCTGGCGCGCGCGCAGGTCAGGAAGGTGGGGTCGAAATCCATGACCGCCACGCGGGTGGCCGGCAGCGAGCCGGCGAAGATCACCACGCCGATGAAACCGTTGACCCACCCGCTTGCTGACTTGTCCATGGCCACCCCGCTGTTGCTGACCTTGCAGTGGAGCACGGCCAGGGTGGGTTGCCCAGGCACAATACAGTACGGTTCGAAGAAACTGTTATTTGAAATCATCCAATACAGTTGAAGGTGACGGCATGAAACGAGGCACCACGCGGATCGACACGGTCATGGCCGCGATCCGCTCCCGGATCGCGGCCCGCACCGACCCGCCGGGCACGCGGCTGCCGTCCGTGCGCGCCCAGGCCAAGGCCATGGGCCTGTCGGTGTCCACCGTGGTGGAAGCCTATGAGCGCCTGGCGGCCGAAGGGGTGATCGGCGCGCGTCCCGGGTCCGGGTTCTACGTCGCGGGGCCGGTGGCGCCGCTTGCGCTGGCACGCGTCGGCCCGCAACTGGACCGGGCCATCGACCCGCTGTGGATCTCGCGCCAATCGCTGGAGGCCGGCGCCGACGTGCTCAAGCCCGGCTGCGGCTGGCTGCCCGCCGCGTGGATGCACGAGGCCGGCATGCGCCGGGCGCTGCGCGCGGCGGCGCGTTCGAGCAGCGCCACGCTGGCCGACTACGCCACCCCGCTGGGCCTGCCGGCGCTGCGCCAGTGGCTGGCCCGGCGCATGGCCGCCCTGGACGTGGAGGCGCCGCCCGGGCAGATCATGCTGGCCGAATCGGGCACCCAGGCCATCGACCTGATCTGCCGTTTTCTGCTGCAGCCGGGCGACACCGTGCTGGTGGACGACCCCTGCTACTTCAATTTCCACGCCTTGCTGAAGGCGCACCGCGTGCAGGCGGTGGGCGTGCCGTACACCGCTCACGGGCCGGACGTCGAGGTCTTCGGCGCCGCGCTGCGGGCGCACGCGCCCCGGCTGTACATCACCAACTCGGGCGTCCACAACCCCACGGGGGCGGCGCTGTCGTCGGTCACGGCGCACCGGCTGCTGAAGCTGGCCGAGGGCTCGGACCTGGTGATCGTCGAGGATGACATCTTCGCCGACTTCGAGACCAGCCCGGCGCCCCGGCTGGCGGCCTTCGACGGCCTGTCGCGCGTGATCCAGACCGGCAGTTTCTCCAAGACGCTCTCGGCCTCGCTGCGCTGCGGCTACATCGCCGCACGGGCCGACTGGATCGAGGGCCTGGCCGACCTCAAGATTGCCACCAGCTTCGGCGGCGGGCGGCTGGCCGCCGAGGTCCTGCTGGCAGTGCTGACCGACAGCGGCTATCGCCGGCACATGGAAGCAGTGCGGACGCGGCTGGCCGGGGCGAGGGCGCGGACGCTCGGGCGCTTGCAGGCGCTGGGCATCGCGCCCTGGCTGGTCCCGCAGGCGGGCATGTTCCTGTGGTGCCGGCTGCCGCAGGGGCATGACGCCGCGGACGTCGCCCGCGCGGGCCTGAAGGAGGGCGTGGTGCTGGCGCCGGGCAATGCGTTCAGCCCCTCGCGCAGCGCGAGCGACTTCATGCGCTTCAACGTCGCGCAGTGCACGGAGGACCGGGTGTTCGAGGTGCTGGCGCAGGCGCTGTCGTCGTAGCCGTCCCGCCGGACGAAAAAAAGCCGGACGGTCACCCGTCCGGCTTGGCCATGCGGCGCGGCGGCCGGTCAGTGCGGCGCTGGCGGTTGCTCGAACGGCAGCGTCACGGTGCGCAGGTCCTTGCGCGTCTCGACCAGCACCAGCGGGCCGTCGTCCAGTTCGACCACGGGCGGACGCCCGCGCGGCACGCGGATGGGCTGGGGCTCGGCGGCGATGGCGGCCTGCACGGCGGCGACCTTGCTGGCGTCGGAGTTGACCCACTGTAGCCCAGCGGCGTCGGCCAACTGCGCCAGCGCGTCGGTGGGCAGGGCGAACGGCGCCACCGGGGGTAGGCCGGCCGGGGCGGCGGCCACGGGTGCCGGCGCGGGCGCCACCGTTGCTACGATTTCAGTAGCTATTGGCTTAGGCAGGACGCTGGCTGGAGCCAGTTCTTGCACTGAATCGACCGCCGGTCCGGGCATCTCCGCGCCCGGGTTGCGGGCGAAGTAGGAGCGCGGCGCGGGCGCGTCCTGCGCGGTGGCGGCGGTCTCGACGGCGGCCGGTGCGGCGTCGGGGCTGTCCGTATCGCCGCGCTCGTCGCGCCGCTCGGCGCCGCGTTCACGCCGGTCGCGGCCGTAGCGGTCGCGCGAGCGGCGTTCGCGGCGCTCCTCGGCGGGCGCGTCGGCCGGGGCGATGGCGGTGGTGTCGTTCACGGCCTCGGCGGGAACCGGGGCGGCTTCCTGGTGCGGGGCGTCGGGGCGGCCTTCAGTGCGCTCGCCGCGCTCACGTCGACCCTCGCCGCGTCCGCGCCGGCCGTCGCCGCGCTCGCCGCGCGGTGGGCGGGCCGACGGGTTCTCGGCAGCGGCGGCGGTGTCGGGCTGCTCGCCCGCCGTGCCGTTCAGCGCGGGGTCCGCCACGGGCGCCTCGCGCCGCTCGCGCGGGCCGGAGCGCTCGCCGCGCTGCTCGCCGCGTTCACCGCCGCGGCGTCCGCCTTCACGCGGGCCACGGCTTTCGGCGGCGCCTTCCGCGCGGCTGTCGCCGCGGACGGCCTCGCCGGCGGCGTGGTTCTCGCCACGGCCTTCGCCGCCGCGTCCGCCACGGCCGCCGCGTCCGCCACGGCGCTGCTGGCCATCGCGGGCGCCGCGTGCCTCGCGCTTGTCCTCGGCGGCGGGCTGGGGCGCGGGGGCGGGCGTGGCCACGGGCTGGGGCGGTGGCGCGGCGCCGAACAAGCCCTTGAGCCAGCCCATCAGGCCGCCGGCGGGGGCGGCGGCGGGCGGCGTGAAGGCCGCGGGTGCCGGGGCGGGCGCCGCAGGCATCGGGGCCGGGGCCGGGGCGGCGGGCGCGGGCCGCGCCTCGGGCTGCGGCGCGGGGGTGTCGCGCAGCACGCCCTTGATCACCGGCTGCTGGCGGTTGGTGGGCTCCTGGCTGCGGCGGGTGACGGTGGTGGGGTCCTCGAACTCCTCGGCCAGCTTGTAGCTGGTGTCGAGGCTGTCCAGGCGCGGGTCGTCGTGCTTGAGGCGCTCGAGCTTGTAGTGCGGCGTCTCCAGCGTCTTGTTGGGCACCAGGGTGACGTTGACGCGCTGCTTGAGCTCGATCTTGGCGATCTCGGGGCGTTTCTCGTTCAGCAGGAAGCTGGCCACTTCCACCGGCACCTGCACGTTGACGGCGGCGGTGTTGTCCTTCATCGACTCTTCTTGAATGATGCGCAGGATCTGCAGCGCGCTGGACTCGGTGTCGCGCACGTGGCCCGAGCCGCCGCAGCGCGGGCAGGGGATGGAGGCGCCTTCGGAGAGCGCGGGCTTGAGGCGCTGGCGGCTCATCTCCAGCAGGCCGAACTTGCTGATGGAGCCGAACTGCACGCGCGCGCGGTCCTGGCGCAGCGCGTCGCGCAGGCGGTTCTCGACCTCGCGGCGGTTCTTGCTCTCCTCCATGTCGATGAAGTCGATCACGATCAGGCCGCCCAGGTCGCGCAGGCGCATCTGGCGCGCTACCTCGTCGGCGGCCTCCAGGTTGGTGCGGGTGGCGGTCTCCTCGATGTCGCCGCCCTTGATGGCGCGCGCCGAGTTGACGTCGATGGCCACCAGTGCCTCGGCGTGGTCGATGACGATGGCGCCACCCGAGGGCAACTGCACGGTGCGGCTGTAGGCCGACTCGATCTGGTGCTCGATCTGGAAGCGCGAGAACAGCGGGGCGTTGTCCCGGTAGCGTTTGACGCGGCCCGCGTGCTCGGGCATCACGTGGCTCATGAACTGGTGCGCCTGCTCGTACACGTCGTCGGTGTCGATCAGGAGGTCGCCGGTGTCGCCGTTGAAGTAGTCGCGGATGGCGCGGATGACGAGGTTGCTTTCCTGGTAGATCAGGAAGGTGCCCTTGCCGGCCGTGGAGGCGGTGGCGATGGCGTCCCACAGCTTCAGCAGGTAGTTCAGGTCCCACTGCAGCTCGGGCGCGGTGCGGCCGATGCCGGCGGTGCGCGCGATGATGGACATGCCCTTGGGGTAGTCGAGCTGGTCCATCGCCTCCTTCAGCTCGGCCCGGTCGTCGCCCTCGATGCGCCGGCTGACGCCGCCGCCGCGCGGGTTGTTGGGCATCAGCACCACGTAGCGGCCGGCCAGGCTGACGAAGGTGGTTAGCGCCGCGCCCTTGTTGCCGCGCTCTTCCTTTTCGACCTGGACCAGCAGTTCCTGGCCCTCCTTGATCACTTCGTTGATTCTGGCCTGGCTGACCGAGACGCCCTCGGCGAAGTACTGGCGCGAGATTTCCTTGAACGGCAGGAAGCCGTGGCGCTCCTCGCCGTAGTCGACAAAGCAGGCTTCCAGCGACGGCTCCACGCGCGTCACCACGGCCTTGTAGATGTTGCCCTTGCGCTGTTCGCGCCCTTCGATCTCGATTTCGTAATCGAGCAGTTTCTGTCCGTCCACGATCGCCAGGCGGCGCTCTTCGGCCTGCGTGGCGTTGATCAGCATCCGTTTCATGATGCGTGTTCCTTCTCGTCAATAGCAGTCAACGGCTCCGCGAGGGAGCCCATCGATGCCGGGACGGCGCGCTGAAACGAAGGGAATGGCCGGTGCGCGGGACGAGCGTCTTCAGGCTGCTGCAGGCACGGGGCCTGCGGCAGCCGCTGTCGGGCGGGGGGGCGTGGATGGGGCGAGTGGCCGGGCGCGCCTGGTTGCTACGAATTTCGTAGCTGCAGGCGTAAACGGGGCGCGGGCGCATGCCGATTTCGACTCCAAAAGCGCGGGCCGCAGCCAGCGCCAGAGCATCGTGACCAGGGTCATCAGCACCGTGTGATCTCGCTTCGATCCGACTCGCGGCGCCGGACGATCCGGGCGCTGCCAGTCTGGGGTATTCCGTGTTGAGGGTTTCATCGCGTCGGCCTCGCCCGCGCTTTTCTGGCGTGGCTGCCTCGTGTGGGGCAGGGCGCTTTCTTGTGCGGGCACGGCATCGAACGTTTACTGGCGGGGCCGGAGCGGGTGGCCGGTGGAATTAAACTCGCCACTTTCGAGGCGCAACTTCCATTTCAAATTCAACCACTTACGGCCGGTTGCCAGTGAATCGCATTATAGAGGCCAAAGCCGGCGGCCCACCGTCTGAGGGTAAACCCGAGGTCGCGTGGCTGGCGGTGGACGAGGAGAGCGCCGGCCAGCGCCTGGACAACTTCCTCATCCGCCATCTCAAGGGCGTGCCCAAGACGCACGTCTACCGCATCATCCGCTCCGGCGAAGTGCGGGTGAACAAGGGCCGCGCCAGCGCCGACACGCGCGTGGCGGCGGGCGACACGGTGCGGCTGCCGCCCGTGCGCCAGGCCCGGCGCGCGCCAGATGCCGTCGACCTGCCCGCCCCGGCGCGCGAGTTTCCCGTGCTGTTCGAGGACGACCACCTCATCGCCATCGACAAGCCCGCCGGCGTGGCCGTGCACGGCGGCTCGGGCGTGAGCTTCGGCGTCATCGAGCAACTGCGCTGCGCGCGGCCCCAGGCGCGCCTGCTGGAGCTGGTGCACCGCCTCGACCGCGACACCAGTGGCGTGCTGCTGGTGGCCAAGAAGCGCAGCGCGCTCAAGGCCCTGCAGGACCAGTTCCGCGACCGCGAGACGGGCAAGACCTACCTGGCGCTGGTGCTGGGCGAGTGGCCCGCGCGGCTGAAGGTGATCGACACGCCGCTGCGCAAGTACCTGCTGCCCGATGGCGAGCGCCGCGTCCGGCTGGCGGCCGCGGGCGATCCCGAGGGCATGCGCGCCATCACCCTGGCCAAGGTGCGCCAGCGCCTGCCGCAGGGCACGCTGCTGGAGGTGACCATCAAGACCGGCCGCACACACCAGATCCGCGTGCACCTGGCGGCGCAGGGCCACCCCATCGCGGGCGACGACAAGTACGGCGACTTCGAGCGCAACAAGGCCTGGCAGAAGCAGGGGCTCAGGCGCATGTTCCTGCACGCGTGGCGGTTACAGTTCACCCATCCGGCCAGCGGCGAGCGCGTCGAGCTGCTGGCCCCCCTGCCGCCCGACCTGCTTTGCTGCCTGCCCGCATGAACCGCCCGCGCCAGTTCGACCTGATCTGCTTCGACTGGGACGGCACCCTGTTCGATTCCACCGCCATCATCACGCGCTGCATCCAGCAGGCGGTGCTGGACGTGGGCGGCGCCCGGCCCAGCGACGACGCGGCCGCCTACGTCATCGGCATGGCGCTGATGCCCGCGCTGGCCCGGGCCGCGCCCGACGTGCCGCCCGAGAAGTACCCAGAGCTGGGCGCGCGCTACCGCCACCACTACCTGGCCCACCAGGACGACATCAGCCTGTTCGACGGCGCGCTGCCGCTGCTGGCCGACCTGAAGCGCCACCACCACTGGCTGGCCGTGGCCACCGGCAAGAGCCGGCGCGGGCTGGACGACGTGCTCGCCACGCGCCAGTTGCAGGGCATCTTCGACGCCTCGCGCACCGCCGACGAGACCGCCGGCAAGCCGCATCCGCGCATGCTGCGCGAGCTGATGCGCCAGTTCGGCGCCGAGCCCGAGCGCACGCTGATGATCGGCGACACCACGCACGACCTGCAGATGGCGCTGAACGCCGGCTGCGCCAGCGTCGGCGTGAGCTACGGCGCGCACGCGCCCGGCGGCTTCGGCGCGCTGGGCCCCCGCTTCGTCGCGCATTCGGTGGCCGAACTGCGCGGCTGGCTGGCCGAGCACGCCTGAAGGAGACCCCGCCCGTGACCCCCGACGCCGCCTCGTCCGCCATCGCCCTGTGCAACGCCGCCGACCTGCAGGAGGGCGGCCTGGCCGTGCCCTTCGACGTCGAGTACGGCGGCCAGACCTGCCGCGCTTTCGCCATCCGCTTCGAGGGGCAGGTCTACGCCTACCTCAACCGCTGCACCCACGTGGCGATGGAGATGGACTTCCAGGAGGGCCGCTTCTTCGACGACAGCGGCCGCTGGCTGCTGTGCGCCACGCACGGCGCGGCCTACGCGCCCGACACTGGCGAATGCGCCGGCGGGCCGTGCCAGGGCGGACTGGTGCGCATCGAGTTGAGCGAGTTCGATGGCGTGGTGCACTGGCACCCCACTTATCTGCTCAAGCCTCTTGCATTCTGAAACCGCCGTGCGCGGCGGTGCGGCCCCGTTTTGTTGACAATATCGATTCCCTGCCCCGATGGAATCTATGCTGAACGCTATGGAAAATGAAGTGCCCCTGGACGCCAAGACCATCCACTGGGAGCGCGCGGCGATCGAGAAGCTGCTGCTGGCCGAGGTGCGCGAGCGCCGCGCCGCACGCCGTTGGCGCATGTTCAAGAGCCTGGTCTGGATGCTGCTGTTCGGCGCCCTGGTCTGGGCGCTGGCGTCCGACCGCCTGCCCAGCAGCGCGGCCAGCGCGCCACACACCGCCCTGGTCAGCATCCGCGGCGAGATCGCCGACAAGGGCGAGGCCAGCGCCGAATACGTGCTGCCCGCGCTGCGCAGCGCGCTGGAGGACCCGGGCGCGCAGGCGCTGGTGCTGCTCATCAACTCGCCCGGCGGCAGCCCGGTGCAGGCGGGCCTGATCAACGACGAGATCCGCCGCCTGCGCGCCAAGCACGGCAAGCCGATCTACGCCGTGGTCGAGGAGACCTGCGCCTCGGCCGCCTACTACATCGCCGCGGCGGCCGACCGCATCTACGTCGACAAGGCCAGCATCGTGGGCAGCATCGGCGTGCTGATGGACGGCTTTGGCTTCGTCGACACGCTGCACAAGCTGGGCGTGGAGCGGCGCCTGCTGACCGCAGGCGCGAACAAGGGCTTTCTCGACCCGTTCAGTCCCCAGTCCGACGAGCACAAGAAGCACGCCCAGGTGATGCTGGACCAGATCCACCAGCAGTTCATCAGCGCCGTCAAGCAGGGGCGCGGCGAGCGCCTGAAGGCCACGCCCGACACCTTCAGCGGCTTGTTCTGGACCGGCGAACAGGCCATCGGTCTCGGCCTGGCCGACGGCTTGGGCAGCCTCGACTCGGTGGCGCGCGACGTCGTCAAGGCCGAGAAGCTGGTGGACTACACCAACAAGGAAAACATCGTCGAGCGCTTCGCCAAGCGCTTCGGCGCCGCCGTGGGGCAGGGCGCCGTCAGCGCGCTGCGGGCGGCGCCGGCGCTGCGCTGATCAGGTGCCGAGCGCGAACACCGTCGGCAGCCGGTTCTCGCTCCAGGCGGCCAGGGTGGCGGCATCCTGCTTCCAGCGCTGCACCGGCACGCAGCGCGTGCGCTGGCCCGGCAGGGTCAGGCCGCTGGCGAGGGCCAAGCGGGTGGTGCCGCGCAGGGTGCCCAGCAGCGCCTGCAGCAGGGCGGCGTTGCGGTAGGGCGTCTCGATGAAGATCTGCGTCTGGCCGGTGCGCTGGGCCAGCTCTTCCAACTCGCGGATGCGCTGCGCGCGCGCGGCGGCGTCCTGCGGCAGGTAGCCGACGAAGGCGAAGTTCTGGCCGTTGAGCCCGCTGGCGGCCAGCGCCAGCAGGATCGACACCGGGCCGGGCAGCGGCACGACCGCGATGCCCAGATCGTGCGCGGCACGCACGACCGAGCTGCCGGGGTCGGCGACGGCAGGCATGCCGGCCTCGCTGACCAGCCCGACGTCCTGGCCCTGCAGCGCGGCGGCGAGCAGGGGGCGGGCGTCCAAGCGGGCCGCGCCGCCGTGGTCGCCCTTCTTGTGGACTTCGCGCGGCAGATCGGTGATGGTATGAGCCTGGATCGGCTGGGCCAGCGGCACCAGTGCGTCCACGCGCTTCAGGAAGGCGCGGGTGGACTTGGCGTTCTCGCTGATCCAGTGCGTCAGGGACGCGGCGATCCTCACGGTGCCCAGCGGCAGCGCCTCGTCCAGCGGCGCGAGGGTGTCGCAGCCGTGGTCCAGGGGAGTGGGCACCAGATAGAGAGCGCCGGTCATGGCAACACCAGCCCCGCCGCGCGCAGCAGGCGCGCGGTGCGGATCAGCGGCAGGCCCACCAGGGCAGTGGGGTCGTCGCTGTGGATGGCCTCCAGCAGGGCGATGCCCAGGCCCTCGCTCTTGGCGCTGCCGGCGCAGTCGTAGGGCTGCTCGGCGCGCAGGTAACGCTCGATCTCGCCGTCGTCCAGGTCGCGGAAGCGCACCTCCACGGCGGCCAGGTCGCTCTGCTCGAAGCCGATGGCCTGGCACACCACGGCCAGCGCGGTCTGGAAGACCACGGTCTGCCCGCTCATGCGCCGCAATTGCGCCACCGCGCGCTCGTGCGTGCCCGGCTTGCCGAGGGGCTCGCCGGCCAGGTCGGCCACCTGATCGGAACCGATGACGATGGCTTGCGGATGGCGGGCGGCCACCTCGCGCGCCTTGGCCAGTGCCAGGCGCTGGGCCAGCGCGCGCGGGACCTCGCCGGGCAGGGGGGTCTCATCCACCTGGGGCGCGGCCACCTCGAAGGGCAGGCCCAGGCGCGACAGCAGCTCGCGCCGGTAGCGCGAGGTGGAGCCCAGCACCAGCGGCCGTGCCAGAGGGGGGAGGGGGGCGGTCATGCGGGCGATTCTCTTACACTGGCCCGATGAACAAACCCTTCCATGCCCGCCGGCTCGACGTGGCGGCTTTCGCGCAGGCGGGGGCCAGCCTCTCGGGGCGGGATCCACTGCAGAAATATGAGCGACTGGCGCAGGAATTACGCCGGCCAGAGGCCGATTCGACCATTGAATGGCAGGCCCAGGGCGAGCATCGCGCGGCCGCCGATGGGTCGGTGCGCCCGGCGCTGCACCTGCGCGCCAGCGTGGCGCTACCGCTGACCTGCCAGCGCTGCATGGGCGAGGTGATCGAGCCGGTGGCGGTGGACCGCCACATCGTGTTCGCGCCCGACGAGGACACGGCCGCCGCGCTGGACGACGCGTCGGACGACGACGTGCTGGCCCTGACGCCCGACCTGGATCTGCAGGCCCTGATCGAGGATGAACTGCTGATGGCGCTGCCGCTGGTGGCGCGTCACGACACCTGCCCCGAGGCGGTGCCGCTGTTCGCGCAGGACGCCGCATTCGACGACGCGCTGCAGGAGAAGGTCAACCCCTTCGCCGCCTTGGCGGCGCTCAAGGGCGGCAAGCCGAACTGACGCCGGCGGCGGGCAGGCGCTAACTGCTTGCCAGCACTGGCGAATCGGCGGATTTTCGGGCTATAATCGCAGGCTTTTCCGCGCGCGGCTGGCCCTGGGTTGTCCTTGGGGCAGGCCGAGTGCACGAGTCCAACCTTTTTTGCCCGCTGGCTTGCCGGCGGAACCACCAGACCACGAAGGAGCCATCATGGCCGTTCAGCAGAACAAGAAGTCGCCGTCCAAGCGCGGCATGCACCGCTCGCACAACGCCCTGGGGGCGCCCGGCATCGCCGTGGAGCCGACCACCGGCGAGACGCACCTGCGCCACCACATCAGCCCCAACGGCTTCTACCGCGGCCGCCAGGTGATCAAGTCCAAGGCCGAAGCCTGACCACGGGCGGGGTGCCCGGCCCGCGGCGCCCCAGTCATATACTTGCCGGGCCCGGCGCTACGCCAGCGTAGCCTCGGGCCCTTGCCGTTTCTGGCGGCGGTGGTTTCATCTCTTCATTTCCATTCAGGCGGGCGCCGGCGGGGCGCCTGCGTGGGGCTCGCATGATCGTTCTGGCTGTCGATTGCATGGGCGGTGACCACGGCCCCAAGGTCACGCTGCCGGCCTGCCGCCAGTTCCTCGACCATCATCCCGATGCCCGGCTCCTGTTGGTGGGCCAGCCCGAGGCGCTGAAGTTCTTCAGCCACGAGCGCGCTCAGGTGGTGCCGGCCACCGAGGTCGTCGGCATGGATGATTCGGTCGAGACCGCGCTGCGTAGGAAGAAGGATTCGTCCCTGCGCGTGGCCATCCAGCAGGTGAAGGACGGCGCGGCGCAGGTGGCGGTGTCGGCCGGCAACACCGGGGCGCTGATGGCGATCGCGCGCTACCTGCTCAAGACGCTGGAGGGCATCGACCGCCCGGCCATCGCCACGCAAATGCCCAACGACAAGGGCGGCGCCACGACGGTGCTCGACCTGGGCGCCAACGTCGATTGCTCGGCCGAGCACCTGCTGCAGTTCGCCGTCATGGGCTCGGCCCTGGTGTCGGTGCTGAAGAACGATTCCCAGCCGACGGTGGGCCTGCTCAACATCGGCGAGGAGGCGATCAAGGGCAGCGACGAGATCAAGCGCGCGGGCGAGTTGCTGCGCGCGGCGGCGGCCTCGGGCGACCTCAACTTCGTCGGCAACGTCGAGGGCAACGACATCTTCAAAGGCTCGGCCGACATCGTGGTGTGCGACGGCTTCGTCGGCAACGTCGCGCTGAAAGCCAGCGAGGGACTGGCGGCGATGATTGCTGGATTCCTCAAAGAGGAGTTTTCGCGCAACATCTTCACCAAACTCGCCGCCATCGTCTCCTATCCAGTGCTCAAGGCGCTGCAGCGGCGCACCGACCACCGACGCTACAACGGCGCCGCGCTGCTGGGGCTGCGCGGACTGGTGTTCAAGAGCCACGGCTCGGCCGACGCGCTGGCCTTCGAGCAGGCGCTGGACCGCGCGTATGATGCGGCCCGCAACCAGTTGCTCGAGCGCGTGCAGGGGCGCATCGCCCACGCCGCGCCCCTGCTGATTCCGCAGCCGGCGGGCGTGGCGAACGCCGTGGCGGATGAGTCCCGCGGACCGTGACCCGACCCTAAAAGCATTCCCATGACCCCACGCTACTCCCGCATCACCGGCACCGGCAGCCACCTGCCGCCGCGCCGCGTGACCAACGACGACCTGGTGGCCGAGCTGGCCGGGCGCGGCGTGGAAACCTCCAATGAGTGGATCGTCGAGCGCACCGGCATCCGCGCGCGCCACTTTGCCGCGCCCGACGTGGCCGCCAGCGACCTGGCGTTGCCGGCGGCGCAGGCCGCGATGCAGGCCGCCGGCGTGCAGCCGGCCGACATCGACCTGATCGTGGTCGCCACGTCCACGCCGGACATGGTGTTTCCGTCCACCGCCGCCATCCTCCAGCACAAGCTGGGCATCGCGGGCTGCCCGGCCTTCGACGTGCAGGCGGTGTGCAGCGGCTTCGTCTACGCGCTGGCAGTGGCCGACGCGTTGATCGCCAACGGCACCGCCCGCCGGGCGCTGGTGATCGGCGCCGAGGTGTTCAGCCGCATCCTCGACTTCAACGACCGCACCACCTGCGTGCTGTTCGGCGACGGCGCCGGCGCCGTGGTGCTGGAGGCCAGCGACGCACCCGGCATCCTGGCCACCGACCTGCACGCCGACGGCAGGCACGTGGGCATCCTGTGCGTGCCGGGCCACGTCTCGGGCGGGCAGGTGCTGGGCGAGCCGCTGCTCAAGATGGACGGGCAGGCCGTGTTCAAGTTGGCCGTCGGCGTGCTCGACAAGGCCGCGCGCGCCGTGCTGGCCAAGGCCGGCAAGACCGAGGCCGACATCGACTGGCTGATCCCGCACCAGGCCAACATCCGCATCATGCAGGGCACGGCCCGGAAGCTGCACCTGCCGCTGGAGAAGGTGGTGGTCACCGTGCAGGACCACGGCAACACGTCCGCCGCCTCGATCCCGCTGGCGCTGGACCACGGCGTGCGTTCCGGCCAGGTCAAGCCCGGCCAGACGGTGCTGCTGGAGGGCGTGGGCGGCGGCTTCACCTGGGGTGCGGTACTCCTGAAAATGTAGCTGTCGGCGCAACAAGGGCGCCGGATTTCGCCACTTTTTATTCATATTTCCGAGGAGGAGACATGAAACCCGTTGCTTTCGTCTTTCCGGGCCAGGGCTCGCAGTCCGTGGGCATGCTGGATGCCTGGGGCGACCACCTGGCGGTGCGCGAGACGCTGCGCGAAGCCTCCGAAGCGCTGGGCGAGGACCTGGGCGCGTTGATCCAGGGCGGCCCCAAGGAAGACCTGGCCCTGACCACCAACACCCAGCCGGTGATGCTGGTGGCTGGCGTGGCCTGCTGGCGCGCCTGGCGCGCCGAGGGGGGCGACCTGCCCGCCGCCGTGGCCGGCCATTCGCTGGGCGAGTATTCCGCCCTGGTCGCGGCCGAGGCGCTGACGCTGGCCCAGGCCGTGCCGCTGGTGCGTCTGCGCGCCGCCGCCATGCAGCAGGCCGTGCCGGTGGGCACCGGCGCCATGGCCGCCATCCTGGGCCTCGATGCCGCGAAAGTGATCGCTGGCTGCGCAGAGGCGACGCGGGCCATGGGCCAGGACGGCACTGAAATCGTGGAAGCAGTCAATTTCAACGACCCGGTGCAGACCGTGATCGCCGGCACCAAGGCCGCGGTGGACAAGGCCTGCGAGGTGCTCAAGGGCCTAGGTGCCAAGCGGGCGCTGCCGCTGCCGGTGTCGGCGCCGTTCCATTCCAGCCTGATGAAGCCGGCCGCCGAGCGGCTGAAGGCCGCGCTGGCCGGCATCGACCTGGCGCCGCCGCGCATCCCGGTGGTCAACAACATCGACGTGATGATCGAGAGCGAGCCCGGGCGCATCCGCGACGCGCTGTACCGCCAGGCCTTCGGCCCGGTGCGCTGGGTCGAATGCATCCAGAAGATCAAGGCCATGGGGCTGCACACCGTGATCGAGTGCGGCCCCGGCAAGGCGCTGGCCGGCATGACCAAGCGCATCGACGCCGAGCTGACTGGCGCGGCGATGTACGACCCGGCGACGCTGGCCGAGGCCAAGGCCCTGGTGGGCTGACCCGACGAGGAGGACCAACCATGACGGACACGGTATCGGCGAGCCAGACCGCCCTGGTCACCGGCGCTTCGCGCGGCATCGGCGCGGCGATCGCCGCCGAGTTGGCCGCGCGCGGCTTCAAGGTCGTCGGCACGGCCACCACGGACGAGGGCGCGGCGCGGATCACGGCGGCGCTGGCGGCCTACCCCGGCTGCCGCGGCGCGACGCTGGACGTGAACGACGCGCGGGCGGCCGAGGCGCTGATCGACGCCATCGTCAAGGAGCACGGGGCGCTGCACGTGCTGGTCAACAATGCCGGCATCACGCGCGACATGCTCGCCATGCGCCTGAAGGACGAGGACTGGGACGCGGTGCTGGACACCAACCTGAAGTCCGTCTTCCGCCTCGCGCGCGCCGTCATGCGGCCGATGATGAAGCAGCGCCATGGCCGCATCATCAGCATCACCAGCGTGGTCGGCGCCTCGGGCAACCCCGGCCAGGCCAACTACGCCGCCGCCAAGGCGGGCGTGGCCGGCATGACGCGCGCGCTGGCGCGCGAGCTCGGCAGCCGGGGCATCACCGTCAACTGCGTGGCGCCGGGCTTCATCGCCACCGACATGACGGCCGCGCTCACCGACGAGCAGCAGAAAGCCCTGGCCGGCCAGATCCCGCTGGGCCGGCTGGGCCAGCCGGCCGACATCGCCCACGCCGTGGCCTACCTGGCCAGCCCGGAGGCGGGCTACGTCACCGGGCAGGAGCTGCACGTCAACGGCGGCATGTTCATGGCCTGACGGGCCGTCACAATTCGTTCCCGCGCCGCGCCCGGAACGGGGTGTAAGCGCGGGTAAAATCCCTATTTTCCATAACCCTCAGAGGGAACCCATGAGCGATATCGAAGCACGTGTCAAGAAAATCATCGCCGAGCAGCTCGGCGTGGAAGAGTCCCAGGTCACCAACGAGAAAGCCTTCGTGGCCGACCTCGGTGCCGACTCGCTCGACACGGTGGAACTGGTGATGGCGCTGGAGGACGAGTTCGGCATCGAGATCCCGGACGAGGACGCCGAGAAGATCACCACGGTGCAGGCCGCGATCGATTACGCCAACAGCAAGAAGGCCTGAGCGGACATGTCCCGGCGCCGTGTCGTCGTCACCGGTTTGGGTTGCATCAGCCCCGTGGGCAACACGGTCGAGCAATCCTGGGCCAGTCTTCTCGCGGGGCGTTCGGGCATCGACCTGATCACGCGGTTCGACGCCAGCCCGTTCGCGTGCAGGTTCGCGGGCGAGGTCAAGGGCTTCGACATCGGGGACTACATTCCCGAGAAGGAAGCGCGCCACATGGACCGCTTCATCCACCTCGGGCTGGCGGCTGCGTCCCAGGCGGTGGCCGACAGCGGCCTGCCCACGGGCGAGGCGCTGGACCCTGAGCTGGCGCTGCGCATCGGTTGCAACATCGGCTCGGGCATTGGCGGCCTGCCGATGATCGAGCAGACGCAGACCGAACTGCTCAACCGCGGTCCGCGGCGCATCTCCCCGTTCTTCGTGCCGGCCTCGATCATCAACATGATCTCGGGCCACGTGTCGATCCGCTACGGCTTCAAGGGCCCCAACATCGCGGTCGTGACGGCCTGCACCACCGGCCTGCACGCCATCGGCCTGTCGGTGCGCATGATCGAGCATGGCGACGCCGACGTCATGGTCGCCGGCGGCGCCGAGGCCACGGTGTCGCCGTTGGGCATCGGCGGCTTCGCGGCCGCGCGGGCGCTGTCCACCCGCAACGACGATCCCCAGACCGCCTCGCGCCCTTGGGACAAAGACCGCGACGGCTTCGTGCTGGGCGAGGGCAGCGGCGTGCTGGTGCTCGAAGAGTACGAGCACGCCAAGGCGCGCGGCGCCCGGATCTACGCCGAGGTCGCCGGCTTCGGCATGAGCGGCGACGCCTTCCACATGACCGCGCCCGACATCGACGGCCCGCGCCGCTCCATGGTCAATGCCCTGCGCAATGCCGGCGTCAACGCCGACGAGGTGCATTACCTGAACGCCCATGGCACCTCCACGCCGCTGGGCGACGTGAACGAGACCAACGCCATCAAGGCCGCGCTGGGCGATGCCGCGAAGTCGGTGGTGGTCAATTCCACCAAGTCGATGACCGGCCACCTGCTGGGTGGCGCCGGCGGCATCGAGAGCGTGTTCACGGTGCTGGCCGTGCACCACCAGAAGAGCCCGCCCACCATCAACATCTTCAACCAGGATCCCGAGTGCGACCTGGACTACTGCGCGAACATCGCGCGCGACATGAAGATCGACGTGGCGCTGAAGAACAACTTCGGCTTCGGCGGGACCAACGGCTCGGTGGTGTTCAAGCGGGTCTGAGATCCGCCCCGTCCGGGCCTGGCCCTCGGGCCATTTCCATGGCAACTCCAGCGCATGGCTGACGCCCCTGCGGTCACGTACCCCGTGGGGCGCACGCCATTGCTCGGCGCGCTGCTGGCGCTGCTCTGGCTGGCCGGGGCGGGCGGCGTGGTTTTTGTGCTTTTTCTGGCTCCAACCGGTACCCCATCTGCGCCGTCAGCTATTATTTCAATAGTATCTTTGATCTTCTCCGGGCTGGGACTGCGCGCGTTCTGGCGCAGCCAGCAGCCTCGCCAGCTGGTGTGGGACGGCGCGCGTTGGGCGCTGGACGGTCCCGCAAGCGGCCAGGACGGCGGCGGCCCGGCGCGGGTACAGGTCGGCTTCGATGGCCAGCGCGTGCTGCTGCTGCGCTGGGACGCCCCCACGCGGCGGCGCGGCGCCTGGCTGTGGGCGCAGGCGTCGTCCGACCCGGTGCGCTGGCACCTGCTGCGCTGTGCGCTATATTCGTCTGGTCATTCCATCGCCCGCGCCGCCTCGCTGCCGGGCGCCGAGCGCGCCTGAAAGCCAGGCGCGCTGTCGTTTCGACCTCCACTTCCGTGCCCGACCAGCCCGTCGCTCCCCCTGCCGCCGCCGACAGCGAAGTGCTGCTGGTGCAGCGCGCCGCCGCGGGCGACCACCGGGCGTACGAGCTCCTGGTGATCAAGTACCAGCGCCGCATCGAGCGGCTGATCGGCCGCCTGGTGCGCGACGTCGACCTGGTGCCGGACATCGCGCAGGAGACCTTCATCCGCGCCTGGCGGGCGCTGCACCAGTTCCGGGGCGACGCCCAGTTCTACACCTGGCTCTACCGCATCGCCGTCAATACCGCAAAGAAGACGCTTCTGGAGTTGAAGCGCGATCCGGTGGTGACCGAAGCCGCCCTGCAGTCGGCCGACGACGACGATGAAACTTCCCGGCGCCAGAACGAACTAATCTCCGAATCCACGCCGGAGTCCGAACTGGCGGCGCGCGAGATCGCCGCCGCCGTGAACGCCGCGATGGAAGCACTGCCCGAGGACTTGCGCCAGGCGATCACGCTGCGCGAGATCGAGGGCCTGAGTTACGAAGAGATTGCGGAAGCCATGAACTGTCCCATCGGCACGGTGCGAAGCCGGATCTTCCGGGCGCGCGAAGCCATCTCGGCCAAGGTCAAGCCCTTGCTGAGCCATCAGACGGGCAAGCGCTGGTAGCGGCGGACGGGTGCGGCACAAAAAAACGGTGATCAACATGAAGACGCATAGCGACACTCCCTGTGATCGTGAGCAGATCTCCGCCCTGGCGGACGGACACCTGCAGGGGCGCGAGTTCAGCGCCGCGCTGCAGGGCATGGCCTCGGACGAGGCGCGCGAATGCTGGCACGTGTACCAGTTGATCGGCGACGTCCTGCGCTCGCCCGAACTGGCGGCATGCGGCCGCGATGCCGCGTTCGTGGACCGGCTGAGCCAGCGCCTGCGAAGCGAGGCGACTCCCGCGCCCCTGCCGTTGCCGCAGCCGGTGCGGGCCGACGTGGCGCGCCCCGCCGCCAACGACGGCGTGTTCCGCTGGAAGATGGTGGCCGGCCTGGCGTCGTTCGCCGCCGTGGCCGCCGTGGGCTGGAGCGTGCTGGGCGGGATCGGGCCGCAGCCGGCCGGGCCCCAGTTGGCGCAGGGCGCCGCGCCGGCTGGCGGCGGTGCCCAGGTGATTTCACTCGCGGCCCCGGTGCCCGCCGTCGCCGCGTCCGCGCAGCACGAGGCGCCGCTGTCCGTCATGCTGCGCGATCCGCGGCTCGATGAACTGCTGGCCGCGCATCGCCAGGCGGCCAGCGTATCGGCCCTGGGCAGCGCTTCGGGGTTCCTGCGCAACGCCACGTTCGAAGGACCGGCGCGTTGATCGGGACGGCGCGGCGATGGACGGCGACGCCCCGTGCCGGCGGGGCGGGTGCCCGCTGCCTGGGCGGCTGGCGCGGAGTGCTCCGGCGTGCCGCCGTGCTGTGGTGCGCCAGCGGCGTGCTGGGGCTGGCTGGCGCGCAAGGCGTAGGCGCCTTCGGCGGCGGTTCGGCGCCGGACCGCATGGCTGGGCCGCCCGAGCGCAGCGTGGCCGAATGGCTGGTGCGGCTGCAGCAGGCGTCGCGCATCCCGTCCTACGTCGGCACCTTCGTGGTGTCGTCGTCCTCGGGCGCCATGTCCAGCGCGCGCATCTGGCACGTGTGCGAGGGCAACCTGCAACTGGAGCGCGTCGAGGCGCTGTCCGGCGCGCCGCGATCGACGTACCGGCGCAATGAGTTGGTCGTGACCTTCATGCCCGAGGCGCGCATCGTGCGCACCGAGCGGCGCGTGGCGGGCGGGATGTTTCCGAACCTGCTGACCCCCGGCGGCAATTTCTCGACCGCCGATCATTACAGCGCGCGCGAAATGGGCCGGGACCGGGTGGCGGGCTTCGACGCCGACGTCGTGCTGCTGAGCCCGCGCGACGATCTGCGCTTCGGCTACCGCATCTGGAGTGAAAAGCGCACCGGCCTGGTCGTCAAGACCCAGACGCTGGACGCCGCCGGCAGGGTGCTGGAGCAGGCCGCCTTCTCCGAGTTGCAGCTCGACGCGCCGGTGCGCGCCGCCAAGCCGCAACTGGCGATGCCCAGCACCGACGGCTATCGCGTCGAAAAGCCCGAGCGCGTCAGGACCAGCGCCGCCGACGAGGGCTGGACGCTGAAGGCGCCGGTGGCGGGCTTTCAGCCGCAGAACTGCTACCGGCGCCCGGTGTCGCCATCGGCTTCGATGGTGCAGTGGATTTTCTCGGACGGCCTGGCCACGGTGTCGCTGTTCATGGAGCCGTTCGACGCGCAGCGGCACGGGCACGAGGGCGTGTCGGCCATGGGCGCCACCCACACCCTGACCCGGCGCCCGACCGACCCGGCCGGCGCCTGGTGGATCACCGCGGTGGGCGAGGTGCCACCGCGGACCTTGAGGGCCTTCGTGGACGGCCTGGAGCGCAAGAACTGAGCCTCGGTGGCCGGCATGGTCGCGATGCGCCTGCCGGATGAGCGGGTGCATGCATCAACAGAGAGAAAGAGAGCGTACTGACATGACATGTCCGAACACGAAGCGCGCCCGCGTGGCCGCGCTGCTGGTGCCGCTGCTGATGGCGGCGGCGGGCGCGCTGGCGCTGCCGCAGGCGGCGGCCCAGTTGGCGTCCGCGCCGGCCCCGTCGGTGCGGGGCCTGCCCGACTTCACCGACCTGGTCGAGCAGGTGGGCCCGGCGGTGGTCAACATCCGCACCATGGAGCGCGTGCGCGCCGGTGGCTCGGGCGGCCAGATGGACGAGGAGATGCAGGAATTCTTCCGTCGCTTCTTCGGCGTCCCGGCGCCCAACATGCCGCGCCCCGGTCCGCGCCAGAACCGGCCCGGGCCGCAGGCCGAGCAGGAGGTGCCGCGCGGCGTGGGCTCCGGCTTCATCCTGACCTCCGATGGCTTCATCATGACCAACCATCATGTGGTCGATGGGGCGGACGAGGTGCTGGTCACACTGACCGACAAGCGCGAGTTCAAGGCCAAGCTCATCGGCTCGGACAAGCGGACCGACGTCGCCGTGGTCAAGATCGAGGCCGCCGGCCTGCCGAGCGTGAGGCTGGGCGACGTGAGCCGGCTCAAGGTCGGGGAGTGGGTCATGGCCATCGGCTCGCCCTTCGGCCTGGAAAACACCGTCACCGCCGGCATCGTCAGCGCCAAGCAGCGCGACACGGGCGACTACCTGCCCTTCATTCAGACCGATGTGGCGGTCAACCCGGGCAATTCGGGCGGCCCGCTGATCAACATGCGCGGCGAGGTGGTGGGCATCAACAGCCAGATCTACTCGCGCTCGGGCGGCTTCATGGGCATCTCGTTCGCGATCCCGATCGACGAGGCCATGCGCGTCAGCGATCAGTTGCGCGCCTCCGGGCGTGTCACGCGCGGGCGCATCGGCGTGCAGATCGACCAGGTGACGCGGGAGGTGGCCGAGTCCATCGGACTGGGCAAGCCGCAGGGCGCGCTGGTGCGCAGCATCGAGAGCGGCTCGCCGGCCGAGAAGGCCGGTGTCGAGGCCGGCGACATCATCCTGCGTTTCGACGGCAAGGCGATCGACAGGGCCTCCGACCTGCCGCGCCTCGTGGGCGGCACCAGGCCGGGGTCGCGCAGCACGCTGACCGTGTTCCGCCGCGGCCAGAACCGCGACCTGAGCATCACCATCGCCGAACTGGAGCCCGAGCAGACGGCGGCCCGCCAGCCCGCCGCGCGCAGCAGCGAAGCGGCCAAGGCGCAAGGGTCGGCGCAGGCCCTGGGCGTGACGGTGACGGACCTGACCGAGGCGCAGCGCAAGGAACTGAAGGTCAAGCGCGGCGTGCGCGTCGAAGCCACCGCCGAGGCGGCCGCCCGCGCGGGCCTGCGCGAGGGCGACGTGATCCTGTCCGTGGGCAATGTCGAGATCGGCAACGTGCGCGAGTTCGAGGCCGCCGTGGCCAAGGCCGACCGCAGCAAGCCCGTCAACATGCTGGTGCAGCGGGGCGACCTGGTGCAGTTCGTGCTGGTGCGGCCGAGTCGCTGACGGCTGGGCCACGGCCTTGAAAAGCCCCAGCCCGCCGTCGGGTTTGGGACTTTTTTGCGACGCCGAGGCCGACGCCGGATCGCTGCGGGTGTGGATGACTGGGATGGGCTACATATTGGTTTGGATAGAATCAAGCCCCAGATCGCGAAGTGGCGTGTATATGGATCGGGTCTCGAGTCCACGATGCGGGAAACGAAGGATCAACCCACCGGAAGTCCACAGGCGCCCCACAGTTTGTTCATCGCCCTGGCTTCAAAAACTGTGCATAACATGTAGATAATTTTTCGTTGCAGCGCCACAACGGCGATGGAATCCGGACTTCGGGGCTTAGGCGCTCCGGCTTTGTGCCTACAATGAAGTCCCAGCTATCGCAGTTGCCACAGATTGTTGGTTGAGGGCGCGTCACATCATTGGCGCGCCCTTTTTTCATGCGCGGGCCACGCAAATTCAATTACTTGTCTTCGCTCCTTGATGGATCACATCAGAAATTTCTCAATCATCGCGCACATCGATCACGGCAAATCGACGCTGGCCGACCGTTTCATCCAGCGTTGCGGCGGCCTGGCCGAGCGCGAGATGGAGGCCCAGGTGCTGGACTCGATGGACATCGAGAAGGAGCGGGGGATAACCATCAAGGCGCAGACCGCCGCGCTGCACTACACGGCGCGCGATGGTCAGGTCTACAACCTCAACCTGATCGACACGCCGGGGCACGTGGATTTCTCCTACGAGGTCTCGCGCTCACTCTCCGCGTGCGAGGGCGCGCTGCTGGTCGTCGATGCCTCTCAGGGCGTGGAGGCGCAGACGGTGGCCAACTGCTACACCGCGCTGGAACTCGGCGTCGAGGTGCTGCCGGTGCTCAACAAGATGGACCTGCCGCAGGCCGACCCCGACAACGCCAAGGCCGAGATCGAGGACGTGATCGGCATCGACGCCAGCGAGGCCATCGCCATCTCGGCCAAGACCGGCATGGGCATCGACGATGTGCTGGAGCAGATCGTCGCCAAGGTGCCGCCGCCGCGCGGCCAAGCCGCTGCCCCGCTGCGCGCCATGATCATCGATAGTTGGTTCGATGCCTACGTCGGCGTGGTGATGCTGGTGCGCGTGGTCGATGGCGAGCTGAGGAAGAACGAGCGCTTCAAGATGATGGCCACCGGCGCCGCCTACGAGGCCAACAGCCTGGGCGTGTTCACGCCGGCCAACGCGCCGCGCGACGCGCTCAAGGCCGGCGAGGTGGGCTACATCATCGCTGGCATCAAGGAGCTGAAGGTCGCCAAGGTCGGCGACACCATCACGCTGGAGAAGAAGCTGCCCAACAACCTCGGCCCGGCCGAGGTGGCGCTGCCCGGCTTCAAGGAAGTGCAGCCGCAGGTGTTCGCCGGCCTGTACCCGACCGAGGCCAGCCAGTACGACCAGCTCCGCGACAGCCTGGAAAAGCTCCAGCTCAACGACGCCTCGCTGCACTTCGAGCCCGAGGTATCGCAGGCGCTGGGCTTCGGCTTCCGCTGCGGCTTCCTGGGCCTGCTGCACATGGAGATCGTGCAGGAGCGCCTGGAGCGCGAATTCGACCAGGACCTGATCACCACCGCGCCCAGCGTGGTCTACCAGGTCGAGAAGGCCGACGGCGAGGTGATCCAGGTGGAGAACCCGTCGAAGATGCCCGACCAGGGCCGCATCCAGGAGATCCGCGAGCCCATCGTCACCGTGCACCTGTACATGCCGCAGGACTACGTGGGCCCGGTGATGACGCTGGCCAACCAGAAGCGCGGCGTGCAGCTCAACATGGCCTACCACGGGCGGCAGGTGATGCTGACCTACGAGCTGCCGCTGGGCGAGATCGTGCTGGACTTCTTCGACAAGCTCAAGTCGGTGTCGCGCGGCTACGCGTCGATGGACTACGAGTTCAAGGAATACCGACCGTCGGATGTGGTCAAGGTGGACATCCTGCTCAACGGCGAGAAGGTCGATGCCCTGTCGATCATCGTGCACCGCAGCCAGAGCCAGTACCGCGGCCGCGCGGTGGCGGCCAAGATGCGCGAGATCATCAGCCGCCAGCAGTTCGACGTCGCCATCCAGGCGGCCATCGGCGTCAACATCATCGCGCGCGAGAACATCAAGGCGCTGCGCAAGAACGTGCTGGCAAAATGCTATGGCGGCGACATCACTCGAAAGCGCAAGTTGTTGGAAAAACAGAAGGCAGGCAAGAAGCGAATGAAGCAGATCGGCTCGGTCGAGGTGCCGCAAGAAGCGTTCCTGGCCATTTTGCAAGTGGAGGAATGATGCCGATCCTGACCGCGATCATTCTTTCGGCGTTCGTCGGCTACGGGGCGGCGTGGTACTTCGGCGCCATCGAGGGCAACTTCTCGCTGCTGCTCTTCCTGGCCACCGTGGTCACTGGCATGTACTGGCTGGCGGAGCGGTTCGTGTTCCTGCCCCGGCGCCACCGCGCCGCCGAACAGGCGGCCGGCGGAGCGCGCGCGCGGCGCGAGGAACTGTCCCGCCGGGGCATCGAGCAGGTCGACACCAGCTTCGAGGACGCGGCTCGCCAGAGCCATCTGGCGCAGCCCTGGTGGCTGGACTGGACGGCGGGGCTGTTCCCGGTGATCCTGATCGTGTTCCTGCTGCGCTCCTTCGTGTTCGAGCCGTTCAAGATCCCGTCCGGCTCCATGATTCCCACGCTGCTGGTGGGCGACCTGATTCTGGTCAACAAATTCACCTATGGCCTGAAGCTGCCGGTGGCGGGCACCCGCCTCACCCAGGGCAACCCGGTGCAGCGCGGCGACGTGGTGGTGTTCCGCTACCCGCCCAAGCCGAGCGTGGACTACATCAAGCGCGTGGTCGGCGTGCCCGGCGACGAGGTGGCCTACCTGAACAAGCGCCTGTCCATCAATGGTCAGCCCATGGCACAGACGCCGGTGTCGGACTTCTTCGACGAGTCGGTGATGGAGTACTTCAAGCAGTTCGACGAACAACTGGGCGCCAGGAGCCACCGCGTCATCGTCGATACCCGCCGCGCGGCCTTCATCGGTGGCCCGGACGAGTTCAAGCACAAGGACCAGTGCCGCTACAGCGTCGAGGGCGTCACCTGCAAGGTGCCGGAAGGCTACTACTTCATGATGGGCGACAACCGCGACAATTCGCTGGATTCGCGCTACTGGGGCTTCGTGCCCGACGCCAACATCGTTGGCAGGGCGTTCTTCGTCTGGATGAACTTCGGCAACCTCAAGCGCATCGGTGCGTTCAACTGATCGGATACGGGGCAGGACAGGACATGAATCACCAGCGTGCGTCGTCCCAGCGGGGCATTTCGCTCATCGGGCTGCTGTTCCTGGGCGTGGTGCTGGCCTGCGTGGCCATCGTCGGCGCCAAGGTGGTGCCGACCGCCACCGAGTTCATGGCCATCCAGAAGGCCGTCAAGAAGGCCGCCGCCGACGGCGACACCGTGCCCGCCGTGCGCGCCTCGTTCGACCGCACGGCTTCGGTCGACTACATCACCGCCATCTCCGGCAAGGACCTCGAGGTGACCAAGGTCAACGACAAGGTCGTGGTCAACTTCGCCTACGACAAGGAGATTCCCTTGTTCGGGCCGGCCTACCTGCTGATCAAGTACACCGGCTCTTCCGCGAGCGGCTACAACTGAGCGCCACCCACGCCCCGCCGGGGCGCGCCGGCGCGCCAGCCGCCACGCCCCCCCCCTTGCAAGCCCTGCAGTCGCGCCTGCGGCACCGCTTTGCCGACCCGGCGCTGCTCGCGCGCGCGCTGACCCACCGCAGCTTCTCGGCCGACCACAACGAGCGGCTGGAGTTCCTGGGCGACTCGGTGCTGGGCCTCGCCGTGGCCCACATGCTGTACGAGGCCCTGGGCCAGTTGCCCGAGGGCGACCTGTCGCGCGTGCGCGCGCAACTGGTGCGGCAGGACAGCCTGCACCGGCTGGCGCTGGACCTGGGCCTGCCGGCGCTGCTGCGCCTGGGTGAGGGCGAGCTGCGCTCTGGCGGCCAGAGCCGCCCCTCGATCCTGGCCGACGCGCTGGAGGCCGTGATCGGCGCCGTCTACCTCGACGCCGGCTTCGACGCCGCCAGCGCCCTGGTGCGCCGGCTGTTCGATACCATCCACATCAGCCCCGCCATGTCGGCCGCCGCCAAGGACTCCAAGACCGCCTTGCAGGAATGGCTGCAGGGCCGCAAGATGCAACTGCCGCAATACCAGGTGGCGCGCGTGCTGGGCGCCGCGCATCGCCAGACCTTCGAGGTGACCTGCACCGTGGTCGAACGGGGCCTGGCGCGGGCGGGGCAGGGCGCCTCGCGCCGCGCCGCCGAGCAGGCCGCCGCCGCCTCGATGCTGCAGGCGCTGCAATCCACATCACCATGAATGCTACAAATAAAGAAGCTACCGGCGCTGTACCAATGCCGGCTGAGGCCGGTTCTGATGCCAAATCTGCGGAAGCCGGCCGACGCCCGGCGCTGCGGCCTGATCGCCATCGTCGGGCGGCCCAACGTGGGCAAGTCCACCCTGCTCAACGCGCTGGTGGGGCAGAAGATCAGCATCACCTCGCGCAAGGCGCAGACCACGCGCCACCGCATCACCGGCATCCGCACGCTGGCCGACGGGCAGACGCAGTTCGTCTTCGTCGACACGCCGGGTTTCCAGACGCGCCACGGCACGGCACTCAACAAGTCGCTCAACAAGACCGTGGTGGGCGCCATCGACGGCGTGGACCTGGTGCTGTTCGTGGTCGAGGCCGGCAACTTCACCCTGGGCGACGCCAAGGTGCTGTCGCTGCTGAAGGCGGGCTCGCTCGCGCTGCTGGTGGCCAACAAGCTCGACACCGTGCACCGCCGCACCGAGGTCGCGCCCTGGTTGCGCGACATGCAGGAGCGCCACCCCTTCGCCGAGTTCGTGCCCATGTCGGCCAAGAACCCGCGCGACGTGCGGCGCCTGCTGGACATCTGCGCGCGCTACCTGCCCGAGCAGCCCTGGTGGTACGGCGAGGACGAGCTGACCGACCGCAGCGAGAAGTTCCTGGCCAGCGAGGTGGTGCGCGAGAAGCTGTTCCGCCTCACCGGCGACGAGCTGCCCTACACCTCCACCGTGGTGATCGACAAGTTCGACGAAGAAAAGAGCCGCGCCCACGGCCGCATGGTGCGCATCGCCGCCACCATCGTGGTCGAGCGCGACGGCCACAAGGCCATGGTGATCGGTGAGAAGGGCGAGAAGCTCAAGCGCATCGGCACCGAGGCGCGTCAGGAGCTGGAAAAGCTCATGGACTGCAAGGTGTTCCTCGAACTCTGGGTCAAGGTGCGCTCTGGCTGGGCGGACGACGAGGCGCGCGTGCGATCGTTTGGCTACGAGTGACGCATGAAGCGGGTCGTCCACGAACCCGGCTTCGTTCTCCACCGCTACGACTGGAGCGAGTCCAGCGTCATCGTCGAGGCCTTCACCCGCGCGCATGGCCGCGTGGTGCTGGTGGCCAAGGGCGCCAAGCGGCCGTCGTCCAACTTCCGCTCCGTGCTGCTGCCGTTGCAGCCGCTGGTGCTGGCCTGGGGGGGCGACGCCGAAATCCGCACGCTGAAGAGCGCCGAATGGGGCGGCGGCCTGGTCATGCCCTCGGGCGACGCGCTGCTGTCGGGCTACTACGCCAACGAGCTGCTGATGCGTCTGCTGGCACGCGAGGACGCGCACCCGCGCCTGTTCGATGCCTATGGCGCGCTGGTGCACGTGCTGGCCACGGGCGAGGCCGAGGCGCTGGCCGCCTCGGCCCTGCGCGCGTTCGAGCTGCTGGTGCTGCGCGAGACCGGCCTCCTGCCGCTGCTGGACGCGCAGACGCTGACCTTCGCGCCGCTGCAGGACGACACCCGCTACCGCCTGGTCGCCGAAGGCGGCCTGCGCGCCGCCCACGCGGACGACGGCGCGTGGCTGCCCGGCGCGCAATGGCGCGCGCTGGCCGGGGCGCTGCGGGACGACGCGCCGCTCACCGCCACGCTGCAAGCCGCCGCGCGCCTGACCGGCGAGCAACGCGGTCACCTGCGCCAGCAACTGCGCGAACTGCTCCACTACCATTGCGGCGTCGGCACGCTGCGCACGCGCCAGCTCATGATGGACCTGCAAGGTCTCCAGACGCCATGAACACCCAGCTCTCCGTCAACGTCAACAAGGTCGCCCTGGTGCGCAACACGCGCCACCTGGGCATTCCCGCCGTCACCCGCGCGGCCGACGCCTGCCTGCGCGCCGGCGCGCACGGCATCACCGTGCACCCGCGCCCCGACGAACGCCACGTCCGCGCCCCCGACGTGCACGAGCTGGCCGCGCTGATGCGGCGCTGGCCCGGCCGCGAATACAACATCGAGGGCAACCCGCTGCAGAACCTGCTGGGCTTCATCCGCGCGGTCCGGCCCCACCAGGCCACCTTCGTGCCCGACAGCGAGGACCAGTTCACGAGCGACCACGGCTTCGACCTGGCGGATGCCGCCGTCCGCGAACGCCTGCGCCCCCTCATCGCCGAATGCCGGGGCCTGGACGTGCGCGTCAGCCTGTTCATGGACCCCGTGCCCGCGCTGATGCCGCTGGCCCGCGACCTGGGCGCCGACCGCGTCGAGCTGTACACCGAGCCCTACGCCGCCGCCTGGGCCGGCGGCGACGAGGCCGCGTGCACCGCCGAACTGGCCCGCTACGCCGAGGCCGCCCGCGCCGCCCAGGCCGTGGGCCTGGGGGTCAACGCCGGGCACGACCTGAACCGCTACAACCTCGCGCCCTTCCTGCGCGAGGTGCCCGGCGTGGCCGAAGTCTCCATCGGCCACGCCTTCATCGCCGACGCGCTGGAGCTGGGCTACGCCGCCGCCACGCGGGCGTACCTGGGCTGCATCGCCGATGCCGGAAAGTCCTGATTTGATAGCTGCCAGCACAATACCGGCAAGGGCTGAAGGCCGATTCGGCTTGTAATTCCATGATCCACGGCATCGGCACCGATATCTGCGACATCCGCCGCATCCGCGCCAGCTTCGAGCGCCACGGCGAGCGCTTCGCCCGCAAGATCCTGTCCGACGCCGAACTGGCCGCCTGGCGCCGCCGCAGTGCGCGCTGGCCCGAGCGCGGGCTGCGCTACCTGGCCACGCGCTTCTCGGCCAAGGAGGCGTTCAGCAAGGCCATCGGCCTGGGCATGCGCTTGCCCATGCACTGGCGCCTGTGCGAGATCGCCAACCGGCCCAGCGGCGAGCCGCACGTCGTGCTGCACGGCGGGCTGAAGGACTGGTTCGAGGCCCAGGGCCTGACCGCCCACATCACCGTCACCGACGAGAGCGAGTACGCCGCCAGCTTCTGCGTCGTCGAGAAGCGCTAGGTTTTCAAGCCTTTTTGCACCGCAGCCCGCATCCGTAAATCACGAACAGCTACTAAAATAATAGCTTCACGCTCAACGCCAAACGTTCGACGCCCATGCACGCCCCGCTCATCATCGACATCGCCGGCACCGCGCTCGCCGCCGTGGACCGCCAGCGCCTGGCGCATCCGCTGGTCGGCGGCCTGATCCTGTTCGCGCGCAACTGGCAGGATCGCGCGCAGCTCACCGCCCTGTGCGAAGCCATCAAGCGGCTGCGGCCCGACCTGCTGATCTGCGTCGACCACGAAGGCGGTCGCGTGCAGCGCTTCCGCGCCGACGGCTTCACCCACCTGCCGCCCATGCGCGCCCTGGGCGAGCTGTGGATGCGCGACCCCATGCGCGCGCAGGACGCGGCCACCGCCTGCGGCCACGTGCTGGGCGCTGAATTGCGCGCCTGCGGCGTCGATTTTTCCTTCGCACCGGTGCTCGACCTCGACTGGGGCCCGTCGGGCGTCATCGGCGACCGCGCCTTCCACGCCGACCCGCGCGTCGTCACCATCCTCGCCAAGAGCCTGGCGCACGGCCTGCTGCGCGCCGGCATGGCGCACTGCGGCAAGCACTTTCCCGGCCACGGCTTCGTCGCCGCCGACTCGCACACCGACGTGCCGCGCGACGGCCGCGCGCTGTCGGTCATCCTGCGCGACGACGCCGCGCCCTACGGCTGGCTCGGCTCGGCGCTGACGGCGGTGATGCCCGCGCACGTCGTCTACCCCCGGGTGGACCGCCGCCCGGCGGGCTTCTCGGCGCGCTGGCT
Organism: Ottowia sp.; assembly: GCF_016703145.1. Lineage (GTDB taxonomy): Bacteria > Pseudomonadota > Gammaproteobacteria > Burkholderiales > Burkholderiaceae_C > Ottowia. The sequence goes on from NZ_JADJCO010000005.1 coordinate 348,879, forward strand.
GCAGGCCATCCTGCGCCAGCGGCTGGGCTTTGGCGGTGCCATCGTCAGCGACGACCTCAGCATGGCCGGCGCGCGCCGGATCGAGGGCCGCACCGTCACGCCCACCGAGGCCGTGCTCGCCGCCCTGGGCGCGGGCTGCGACCTGGCGCTGCTGTGCAACCAGTCGCTGGGGCAGGGCGTGGTGATCGACGACACCCTCGACGGCCTGGCCCAGGCCCGATTACAGGGCGCCTGGCAGCCCAGCGAGGCCAGCGAGGCGCGCTGCCTGGCGCTGCTGCCGCGCGGCGCCGCGCCCGGCTGGGACGCACTGATGCGCGCGCCCGAGTACCGGCACGCGCTGGCGCGGGTGCCCTGACGCCCGCGCCGCGTCGTGACTTCGCCCGCTTCCTCCGCTGCCTTGCCCCTGTCCAGCGTGTACCGCCACGCGGGCTTCGTGGCCTTTCTCGCCGCGCGCCTGATGGCCGTGTTCGCCACCCAGGTGCAGGCCGTGGTGGTGGCCTGGCAGGTCTACGACCTCACGCGCCAGCCTCTGGCCCTGGCCTACGTGGGGCTGGCGCAGTTTTTGCCGATGCTGCTGTTGCTGCTGCCGGCGGGCGACCTGATCGACCGCCGCAGCCGCAAGCCCATCCTGGCCGCGAGCTGGGCGGTGAGCGCGCTGTGCAGCGCGCTGCTGTGGTGGCTGGCCGGGCATGGCGCGGCGGGGGTGGCGGGCATCTACGCGGTGCTGGTGCTGTTCGGCTGCACGCGCGCGTTCTCGGGGCCGACGCTCTCCAGCCTGCTGCCGCAGATCGTGCCGCGCGGGCAACTGGCGCAGGCCGTGGCGGCCAACAGCATGCTGATGCGCGCCGCCAGTATCGGCGGGCCGTTCATCGGCGGCGTGCTCTACGCGCTGGGCGGCGCGGCGCTGGCCTACGCCGTGTGCCTGGCCTGCTTCGCGCTGGGCGCGCTGCTGCTGGCGCGCGTGGCGGTGGCGCACGCGGCGCCGCTGGCGCCGGCGCTGGGCACGATGCGGCAGCGCTTCGGCGCCGGCATCCGCTTCATCGGCTCGCGGCCCATCATCCTGGGCACCATCTCGCTCGATCTGTTCGCCGTGCTGCTGGGCGGCGTGGTGGCGCTGCTGCCGATCTACGCGCACGAGGTGCTGCACGTGGGCCCGCAGGGCCTGGGCGCGCTGCGCAGCGCCATGGCCATCGGCGAGGTGGGCGCGGGCTTCTACCTCAGCCTGCGGCCATTCGACCGCCGCGTGGGCCGCACCATGTTCGTCGCGGTGGCGGTGTTCGGGCTGGCCAACCTGGTGTTCTCGCTGTCCACGCTGTTCTGGCTGTCGTTCGCGGCGCTGATGGTGGCCGGCGCGTCGGACATGGTGAGCGTGTACATCCGCGGCGCGCTGGTGCAGTTCTCCACGCCCGACGAGATGCGCGGGCGCGTGAACGCGGTCAACATGCTGTTCATCGGCTCGTCCAACGAACTGGGCGAGTTCCGCGCCGGCACCAGCGCGGGCTGGCTGGGCGCGGTGCCGGCGGCCGTCGTGGGCGGGCTGTGCACGCTGGGCGTGGTGGGGCTGTGGGCGCGCGCCTTTCCCGCGCTGCGCCGGGTGGACCGCTTCGAGGAAGCGGGCTGAGAGACTGAGAGCAAATTGCCCATGGCCGCTCATCCCCCGCGAAGGCCGCCACTCGGCGTTGCAAATGCTCGCCGTAGCCCGCGCTACGGCTGTGCTTTGCGCCTTGATGGGCGACCTTTGCGGGGGCTGCTCGACCACGCTCAATTCCCTCTCAGCCTCTGAGGTAAAAATGAACTCCCCGCCGCCTGAGCGATCAGAGCCTGCATGAGCGACATGTCCTACGGTTCCCTGCCACCTCCGCGCACGTCTTCGAGCAGCACGCTGGAGCGCCTGTTCAGCCGCCTGATGGGCTGGCTGGTCTGGGCCATGCTGGCGGCGCTGGGGCTGGTCTTCGTGGCCAGCCTGCTGGTTTGGCTGGCGGTGATGGTGACGGTCAGCCTGGTGTCCAGCCTGATCACCGGCCGGCCGGCGGCGGTGACGCTGCTGTGGCGCCGCTACCGCGAGATGGCGCGCCAGCGCTGGCCGCGGCGTCCGTCCGCCGACGCCTCCGCCACCCCGCGCGCCGACGCCGCGCAGGCCACCGGCGCTTCAACGCCCAGCGCCGTGCAGGATGTGGCCTGGCGCGATGTGCCGGCCCAGGGCGGGCCGCGCAGCGACTGATTCCGCAGCTGCGGGTTCATCAAATTTGATAGCTGACAGCGCAATATCCACGCGGGTTGAAGGTCAATCAGGCTTGTAACCTGCGTTCAGTGCCGCGTTACCTCGCGCAAGGTCACGAACTCTTCCGCGCTGGTCGGGTGGATGCCCACGGTGGCGTCGAACTGCGCCTTGGTCGCGCCGCACTTCAGCGCCACCGCGAAGCCCTGGACGATCTCGCCCGCGTCGGCGCCCACCATGTGCAAGCCGACCACGCGGTCGCTGGCGGCGTCCACCACCAGCTTGACCAGGGTGCGCTCGCCGCTGCCCGACAGCGTGTGCTTCAGCGGCTTGAAGTCGCCGCGGAAGACGCGGATGGCGCCGTACCGCTCGCGCGCCGCTTCCTCGCTCAGGCCCACGGTGCCGATGGGCGGGTGAGTGAACACGGCGGTGGGGATGCCGGCGTAGTCCATGGTGCGCGCCGGCTGGCCGGGCGCGGGACCGAAGAGGTGATCGACCAGCGCCATCGCCTCGGCCAGCGCCACGGGGGTCAGCTCCAGCCGGCCGACCACGTCGCCCAGCGCGTACACGCCCGGCACGCTGGTGGCGAAGTGCTCGCTGACCTCGATGGCGCCGTCCTTCGACTGCTTCACGCCCACGGTGTCCAGGCCCAGGCCGTCGGTGTTGGGGCGGCGGCCGGTGGCGTAGAGCACCACGTCGGCCTCGGCCACGCCGCCGTCCTTCAGGTGCACGCGGCGCGCCTGGCCCGCGGCCTCGATGCGGGCCACGTCGGTGTTCAGGCGCAGGGCGATGCCGGCCTTGCGCATCTCCTCGGCGGCGAAGGCGCGCACCTCGTCGTCGAAACCGCGCAGGATCTGCCCGCCCCGGTAGACCAGGGTGACCTCGGCGCCCAGGCCGTGGAAGATGCTGGCCATCTCGCAGCCGATGTAGCCGCCGCCGACCACCACCAGCCGGCGCGGGAAGGCGGGCAGGTCGAACATGTCGTTGGAGGTGACGGCCAGCTCGCTGCCCGGAACAGGGGGAACGACGGGCGTGCCGCCGGTGGCGATCAGCACGTGGCGGGCGGTGTGGCGCGCGCGGCCGCCGCCGTCCGCCGCGACCTCGACGGTGTGCGCGTCGACCAGGCGCGCGCGGCCGTGCAGGCGCCGCACCTTCGCGCTGGTCATCAGCCCTTCGTAGATGCCGTTCAAGCGCGCGATCTCCTGCGCGCGGCGGGCCTTGAGCACGGCCCAGTCCAGCGTGGGCGTGGCAGGCAGTTGCCAGCCGTAGCCGCGCGATTCGGCGAAAGCCTCGGCGTAGTGGGCGCCGTAGCTGTAGAGCTTCTTGGGGATGCAGCCCACGTTGACGCAGGTGCCGCCCATGGGGCCGCTTTCGGCCAGCGCCACGCGCGCGCCGCGTTGCGCGGCCATGCGCGCGGCGCGCACGCCGCCGGAGCCGCCGCCGATGACGAAGAGGTCGAGTTCGAAGTCGGGCATGGGCGAATGTCGCTGGTGGGTTGCGGAGATGCGGCCAAGTGTAGGCGCGGGCGTGCGCGGACAATGGCCGCATCCGCTTTTGGAGCACCGCGATGGCACGCGCACCGGCCCAGCCCTACCTGACCGCCGCCGACCATCTGGACTGGGAGCAAACCCAGGTCGAGCGCCACGAATACATCGATGGCGAGGTGTTCGCCATGGCCGGCGCCGAGGACGCGCACGTGACCGTGGTGGTCAACCTCACCGCCGCCTTGCACCGGCACGTGCGCGGCACGCCATGCAAGACCTACGTGAGTGACATGCGCCTGCACGTGGCGGCCTCCAACGCCTACTTCTACCCCGACGTGATGGTCACCCGCGACGGCGGCGACCCTGCGAGCCGGCTGTCCAAATCGGCCTCCGTGCTGGTGGTCGAGGTGCTGTCGCCCAGTACGGCCCACTGCGACACGGGCGTCAAGTTCGCCCACTACCGCCACATCGCCAGCTTGCGTGAATACGTGCTCATCGACATCGACCGGCGCAGCGCCGACGTGTACCGCAAGGGCGCCGATGGCCTGTGGGTGCTGCACCCGTTCAGCGACGCCCAGGCCGTCGAACTGGCGAGTGTCGATCTGACACTGCCCGCCGCCGAGCTGTTCGCCGACCTGGAGGACGGCGGCGCGGCCGCGCAATGACGCGGCCAGGCCAGCGCGTGCCGTTCAGCGCGCCGCCACCCCTGCCTTGGCCACCGCGCCGCGCACCTCGATGCGGCGCTCGTCCTGCACCGCGCCGCGCGCGTCGCGCAACTGCACCACGTGGCGGCCGGGCCAGGGCAGCCACTGGGCGCTGGGGCCGCGGCCGATCTCGCGCGCGCCGATCCACCAGCGCAGCGCGCGCGGGGCGGCGGTGCCGGCTTCGGCCAGCAGAGTCAGGCGCTGGCGCGCGGGCGGGATGTCGGGGTCGAGCGCCAGGATGGTGCCGTCCTCGGGCGCGGTGATGCGGGCCGGCACGCTGGGCCCGGGTTTCGAGCCATTTTGGGCCTGGGCCGGCGTGAACATTGCGCTGCCAGCTTCTGAATCGATAGCAAACACAGCCTGCGCCGTGCCGGGCAGGAACCATTCCTGGCGCGCCGCCTCGAGCTGTCCGCCAAAGCGCACGGCGGCCTGGATCAGCCCGGCGGGCGGGCGTGGCGGGGGCGAGGGCGTGGCCGCGTGCAGGTGGCGCATCAGCGCGGCCCACACGGGCGCGGCGCCGCTGGTGCCGCTCACGTCCCACATGGCGGCGCCGCTGGCGTTGCCGACCCACACGCCGACGGTGTAGCGCGCCGACCAGCCGACGGCCCAGTTGTCGCGCATGTCCTTGCTGGTGCCGGTCTTGACGGCGGTCCAGAAGCGCGTGGCCAGGATGGAATCGGTGCCGAAGGTGCGGGCGCGGGCGTTGGCGTCGCTCAGGATGTCGCCGACGATGAAGGCGGCGCCGGCGTCCAGCGCGTCGCGGCCGGGCGGCTGGCCGATGGCGCCGTGGCGCCCGCCGTTGGCCAGCGCGCGGTAGGCGTTGGCCAGTTGCCCCAGCGTGACCTCGGCGCTGCCCAGCGCCAGGCTGTAGCCGTGGTAGTCGCCGCTCTCGCGCAGCGCGATGCCCAGCTCACCCAGTTGCCGGTGGAAGGCGCGCGGCGAGACCATGACCAGGGTGCGCACGGCCGGCACGTTGAGCGAGGCCGCCAGGGCCGTGCGGGCCGACACCCAGCCCTTGAAGTGGCGGTCGTAGTTCTGCGGGATGTAGAGGCCGCTGGCGGTCTGCAGGTGCGCGGGCGAGTCGTCGAGCAGCGAGGCGGCGGTGAGCCGCCGCTGGGCGATGGCCTGCGCGTACAGGAAGGGCTTGAGCGTGCTGCCGGGCTGGCGCGGCGCGGCAGCGCCATCGACCTCGGCGGCGCTGCTCAGGGTGCCGGTGGAGCCGACCCAGGCCAGCACCTCGCCGCTGGCGTTGTCGAGCACGACGACGGCGCCGTCCTCGACGTGGCGCCCGCGGAGTTCCTTCACCTGCTGCTGCAGGGTCTGCAGCGCCAGGCGCTGCAGCCGGGCGTCGAGCGTGCTGCGCAGCACGGCGGGCGCGGGCTGGCCGGCGGGCCGCGCGGCCAGCAGGCGGCGGGCGTGGTGCGGGGCGATGCCCTCGGCGGCGGGCCAGGCGCGGCGGGCCAGGGCGGCCTCGGCCAGCATGTCCAGCGCGTCGCAATCGGCCTCGCCGGAAGGGCCGCGCATCGCCTGCAGCACGCCGCAGGCGCGCCGGGCGACCAGGGCGGGGCGGGCGTTGGGGGCGCGCACCAGGGCGGCGGCGAGGGCGGCCTCGGTGTCGCGCAGGCCGTGCGGGGCCTTGCCGAACAGGGTGCGCGAGAGCGCGTCGATGCCCACCAGCTCGCCGCGGAAGGGCACGAGGTTGAGGTAGGCCTCCAGGATCTGGTCCTTGCGCCAGGTGGCTTCGAGCCGCGTGGCCATGACGGCCTGGCCGATTTTCTGGCGCAGGCTGCGCCCGCCTTGTCCCAGGCGCAAATCCTCGTCGAGCAGGCCGGCGAGCTGCATGGTCAGCGTGGAGGCGCCGCGCGTGCGCGTGTTCCACAGGTTGGCCCAGGCGGCGGCGGAGACGGCGCGCCAGTCGACGCCGGCGTGCTGGTAGAAGCGGCGGTCCTCCGACAGCACCAGGGCCTGGCGCAGCGCGGGCGAGACGTCGGCCAGCGGCACCCAGGCGCCGCGCCGCGCGCTGGGGTCGGTGCGCAGGCGCTGCAGCGGCTCGCCGTGGCGGTCGAGCACCACGATGTCGGACGGGCGGTGCTCGCGGCGCAGGTCATCGAAGCCCTGGGCGCGCGCCGCGCCGTGCGCCAGCAGGGCGCTCAGCAGCACCAGCACCGCCAGCCGGGTGGCAGGGCGCAAGGGGCGGTTTACAAGTGAAATTGGCATTCAGCCCGCATGCAGCATGCGCTGAAAGCTATCGATAAGTGAGCTATTGGAAGGTTTCAGCGCTTGGCGTCCATCTGCCTGAGCCACTCGCGCATCTGCGCGATCTCCTTGGTCTGCGCGTCGATGACGTCCTGCGCCAGTTGGCGCACCTTGGGGTCCTTGCCGTGCTGCAGGGCGACCCGCGCCATGTCGATGGCGCCCTGGTGGTGCGGGATCATGCCGGCCAGGAAGTCGCGGTCGGCGTCGCCGCTGTGGGGGATCGCCATGCCCTGGTGCATCCTGGCGTTGGCGGCCTCGTAGGCGGCGGTGGAGGGCGACGAGGCGGCGGGCGCGGCGCTGCCGTGGTGCTCGTGCTGCGCCAGCGCGGGCAGCGCGGCGACGGCGAGGAACAGGGGGGCGAGGCGGGCGAGGGTCATGGCGGAGTCGTCCTTGCAAGCAGAAAAAGAAAAGGTGAGCGGGCGGCGCGCAGCCGCCCCGGGGATGGAGCGCGCGGCGCGCCGAAGGTTCAGGGCATCTTCACGCCGATGCGCGCGTTGGGCGCCTCGCCGAACATCTCCGGCGCGTACAGCGCCTCGACGCGGCTGGGCGGCAGCTGGAAGCTGCCGGCGTTGTTCAGGCGCACGGTGTAGTCCATCTTCACGGTGCCTTTCGGCACGTATTCGTGGTAGCTGCGGAAGGCCTCGAAGCTGCGCTCCTCGAACGCCGGCCAGCCAGGGCCGCCGCGCTGCTCGCCCTGGGTGGCGATGGCTGAATCGCGCCCCAGACCGCTGCCCAGGATGGTGGCGCCAGCGGGGATGGGGTCGGTGATGGCGACCCAGGTCATGTCGGCGCTGCCGGTGACCTCCAGCGTGATGCGCAGCACGTCGCCGCGCGTGTACTGGCCGGCGGGCAGGCCCTTGTTGGCCTGCTCGACGGGGGTGATGGTCTTCCTGATCTGGTAGCCGGCGGCAAACGGCGCCTTCAGCTCCACCGCCGCCAGCGACTGCAGCGTCAGCCAGGGCTTGCCGCTGCCCGCGTGGGTGACGGTGAGCGGCAGCACCGCGCCCGGCACCGCGCTGCCCCAGGGCAGCGCCATGGTGTTGCCGGTGAGCTGGCCGGGCGCGGCGGGCACGCCGAAGAAGCGGCCGGCGGCGGTGGGCTCGCCGGCCTTCAGCCGCGTGACCTGGGCCCAATCGACCTGCGCCGTGGCGGTGCCCAGCGCGGCGCGCGTGGTGCCGGCCACGGGCGCGGCCTCGTGCTGGCGCGAGAACTGCTCCAGCGCCAGCCCGCCCCACAGGTTGGCGGTGGTGGTGCTCCAGGCGCCGCCCTTCTGCCGGCCGATGAAGCCGGCCACCAGCCGGCCCAGGTCGTCTTTCCAGGCCGCGTCGTCCATCACCGCCAGCAGCAGGCGCGCGGCGTTGACGTCGCCGCCGGCCATCAGCCACCACCAGTGGTCGTCCTGCTCGGTGCTGAAGACCAGGCGCGTGCCCTGGGCGGACAGGCGCGCGCGCAGAATCTGCGTGGCCTCGGCCAGCCGGCGCGGCTGGTCGGGGATGCCCTTGACGCGCCGCAGCACGTTCACCCAGTCGATCAGCGCGTGGGTCGGCCACTGGTTGGGCGCCACCGTCAGGCTGCTCAGCATGCCGGGCTGGGCGGCGCCGTGGCGCGACAGCGCCTCGATGGCGGCGAGCTTGCGCACGTCCAGGTCGGCGCGCGGCGACCAGTGCTTGCGCTCCAGCTTGCCGTCCACGAAGGCGGCCAGGCCGGCCAGCATGCGCCGCAGCGGCTCGTCCGGCAGGCGGTACACGGGATTGATGCGGCCGGCTTCGTGCGTGGCCGCCAGCAGCCAGGCGGTGAGGGTGTCGCTGCCCCGGTCGGCGTCGCCCGCGCGCGGCGGGAAGTAGCTGGCCAGCCCGTCGCCGTCCAGGTAGGCCGGCAGTTGCGCCACGGTCTGCTGCCACAGCTTCTCGTCGCGCAGGCCGATGGCCTTGCTGGCCTTCTGCTCCAGGCAGGCGTAGGGGTAGCGCGCGAACCAGTCGCGCACGCCGGGCAGGCCCCCAGCCAGCCTCGGCTGCAGGGCCAGTCGCAGGCCGCCGCGGCCGGGCAGGGCGTCGGCCGGCGGCGCCACGTCCAGCGTGTAGGAGCCGTCGAGCTGCACCAGGGTGGCCTGCTGCACCGTCAGCGGCACGGCGGGTACGATGCGCTGGCTGACCTTGAGCGCGTCGCGCGCGCCACCGCCCGCATCGCGCGCCTCGATCTCCCACAGCAGCGCCTCGGCGCGCGTGGCGGCGAGTTGCGGCGGCGCGGTCACGTCCCAGTGCACCTCGCGCGCCTCGCCGGCGGGGATGTCCACCGTCTGCGGCGGCAGCTCCAGCAGCGTGGCGCGCGGCTTGACTTCCACCTTCATCGCCTTGCCCGTGGTGTTGCGCAGCGTGAGCTGGGCGCGGAACTGGTCGCCCTCGCGCACCAGCGGCGGCAGGCCGCTGATGATCTGCAGGTCCTGCGTGGCGCGGATGGTGGTCTGGCCAGTGCCGAACAGGCCGGTGCCCGCGTCGGCCACGGCGACGATCTGGAAGGTGGTGAGCGCGTCGTTCAGCGGCACCTCGACGCGGGCCTGGCCTCGCGCGTCGAGCTGCACGCGGGGCTGCCACAGCAGCAGCGTGTCGAGCAGCTCGCGCGTGGGGCTGGCGCCGCCGTCGCCGCCGGCGGGCACCGCCTTGCGGCCGTAGTGGCGGCGGCCGATGATTTCCATCTGCGCCGTGGCCGTCTCCACGCCCCAGGCGCGGCGGGCCAGCATGGCGTCCAGCAGGCGCCAGCTGCGGTTGGGCATCAGCTCCAGCAGGGCCTGGTCCACGGCGGCCAGCGCGACCTCGGCGTTGGCGGCGGGCTGGCCGTCGGGGCGCTTGACGGTGACGGTGACCCGGGCCTTGCCGCGCACGGGGTAGGTCGGCTGGTCGGCTTTCACCTCCACGGCCAGCTCGTGCGCCCCGGTGCCCACGCGCAGCCCGGCCATGCCGAGGCGGAAGGCGGGCTTGCTCAGGTCCACCAGCGGCGTGGGCAAGGCGTAGTCCTTGCTGTCGTGCCAGAACGCCTGCCACCACTCGCGCGGCGCCTTGTAGCCCCAGGTGAAGAAGCTGTACCACGGCACGTCGAACAGCCGGCCGCGCAGCGCCAGCACGCTGACGTAGACGTTGGGGCCCCAGCCTTCCTGGATCTTCAGGCTGACGGTGGGGTCGTCGCCGCGCAGCTGCACCACTTCGGTGTGGAGGATGCCCTCGCGCTCCACCGCGACCAGGGCGGTGGCGCGGCGGAAGGGCATGCGCACCTGCAGGCGCGCGGTCTCGCCGGCCTGGTAGGCCTTCTTCTCGGGCAGCACGTCGATGCGATCGTGGTTCTCGCCGCCGAACCACAGCTCGCCCTGGCGCGTGACCCACACCGAGGTGGCGGCCACCGACGCGCGCCCCTGGTCGTCGCGCGCGGAGGCGACCAACTCGATCTCGCCGGCCTGGGCCAGCTTCGCGTCGCACGCCAGCAGGCCGCGCGCGTCGCTCGTGCCGGTGCAGACGGTGCCCAGGTCCTGGGTCTCGGTGCGGCTGTCGTAGGCGTAGAAGCCGCCCACCATGCGCTTGCGGCTGGTGGTGGTGGTGCGCGCGATGGCCCGCACGTCGAGCGGCACGCCGGCCCTGGGCTGGCCCGCCAGGTCCAGCGCCAGCACCTGCAGCCGTGCCGTCTGGCCGGCCGACACCCAGCCCTCGGCCCGGATGCCGGCCACCACGGCGGCGGGCCACAGCGTGGCGCTTCCGCGCAGGGTCTGGACCTCGCCGCCGGGGTCGGCGTAGGTGGCCTCGATGACCAGCTCGCGCGGCTGGGGCGAGGGTTCGATGGCGTCGATGACCACCTGGCCCAGCCCGTCGCGGCCCAGGGTGGCGGGCAGCTTGTCGGCGACCACTTGCGTGTCGTCCCGCGCGGCGGCTTCTTCCTCGCCCGCATAGCTGGTATCGGGGCCGTCCTGGCGCGGGCGCGGGCGCGGGGCGCTGAAGCTGAACTCGCCGTGGTCGGCGTAGTCCGGCGTCTTGCCGCGCGTCAATGCCGACACGCGCACCGGCAGGTTGCCCGCCGGCCCGCCGCCGACGTAGCCGACCTGCACCTGCACCGGTACGCGGGTGGCGCCCACCAGCGGGCCGGTGTCCTGCGGGCCGACGCGGCCCTGCAGCACCGGCAGGCGGAACTCCTCGACGCGGAACTGGCCGCTGTCCAGGCTCAGCTGCCCGTCCTCGCCGCCGGTCGCGCGCAGCGTGACCTGGTACACGCCCAGCTTGGCTGCCTGGGGGATGGCGAAGGCGCTTTCGGCGCTGCGCCCGCCGGTGGCGGTGGCGCGCCAGACCAGCGGCTGCGTGTATTCCTGCCCGCTGCCCACGTGCGTGACGACCAGCGTGGCCGGGTTGGCCTTGGGCAGGCCGAAGCCGGCGCCGGTCTCGGTGCGCAGCAGGTGCTTCATCGACACCGTCTCGCCCGCGCGCAGCAGGGTGCGGTCGAACACCGTGTGGGCGCGCACGTCCGGCGCGGCCTCGCGGCTGGTGGGCGCGTTGAAGCGCCAGGGCTCGATGCCGCGCTGCCACGACGACCAGGTGAAGGCCATGTCCTGCACGCCGCCGGCCTGCGCGCGAGCGCTGACGAAGTACGCCTGCTGGAAGTCGCCCAGCCAGTCATCGTCGCCCGCGCAGTTGGGCGCCTGCGGCGAAATGCCCTTGAAGGCGGCGATGCCCCGCGCGTCGGTGGTGGCGGTGGCCACGGGCTTGCCGGCGCAGTCGGACACGCGCACCGTGGCACCCTCGACCGGCTGGCCCTTGTCCAGCGTCGTGACCCAGGCCAGCGCGCCCTCGCGCCCCAGCTTGAAGTGAACGCCCAGGTTGGTGACCAGGGCCGAGGTGCGCACCACCATCGTCCGGTGGGCGCCGTACTTGCCGTCCAGCAGCGACTGGCCCAGCCGCTGCGAGGCCAGTTCCAGCACGTGGAAGCCCGGCGCCAGCGGGATGCCCACCACCTCGAACGGCCGCTCGCCGCCGCCGGGCGGGGGCGGCAGGTCGATCGTCTTCACGTCCTGCCGGCCGGCCAGCAGCGACAGCGTGCGCGACTCCACGTTGTCCTTGGTCTCGTCGTTGACCGGCGCGGGCAGCGGGCGGCCCAGGTCGGCGGCGGCCTGCTTGCGCGGCACGTAGAAGCCGTCGTAGCGCTGCACGCGCGTGAACCAGGCGATGATGTCGGCGTCGCTTTGCGGCTGCAGTTGGTTGACCTGCATCGCCTGCGCCTTGAGCTGCGGCTCGGTGGTGCGCAGCGTGACGGGCAGCAGCGCTGGGCCGCCGGGCCCTTCGGCGAAGCGCTCGACGATGCCGAAGGGCGCGGCGGCGAACTTGGCCAGCGGCGGCATCGGGCCGGTGGCGATCTGGAGCGGAAAGCTGGCGGCGTTGGCCAGCAGGCGACCGCTGGCGTCGCGCAGGTCGGGCGGCAGGCCGAGGGTGAAGGCGGTGCGTTCGGGCAGGGGGCCGTCGAAGCGCAGCCGCTCCACCAGCGCGTCGGCGTCGGCGCCGTCCTCGATCGACGGCTTGAACTCGGCCTTGTCCGAGCGCAGGCGGATGCCGTCCAGCAGCCGGCGCGGCACCGGGGCGTTGAAGGCCAGCTCGATGGGGCGGATCGGCATGCACGCGGCCTGCGCGTTCTCGCGCTCGCAACTGGTGCTGGCGGTGAAGGGCTCGCGCACGTGGAAGGCGAAGCGTTGTTCCACCCGGTTGGCCACGCCGCTGGGCGTGGCCACGCCGGCGCCGTAGACGACTTGCACGCGGCTGGCCGCGGTGAAGCGGCGGGCGCATTGCAGGGCGTGGAGACGCAGCGGCGCGCGCGCGGCCTCGCTCTCCAGGTCCAGCGCTTTCAGCAGCCCCGCGCGCGGCTCGCCCTCGACCAGGCGCACCGGCACGCGCTCGCCCAGGCCGTCCACCGCGCACCAGACGTTGGCGCGAACGCTGTCGGCGGTGGCCGCGCCGTTCAGGCGCAAGACGAAGATCTGCTCCTCCTCGATCGGCTGCGACGTGCCCGGCACGACGCGCTGCACGAACGGGCCGCCGGTACTGAATTGATAGCTGGTGGCGCCCGCCAGATCTAAGCCCGAGGCCGATTTGAACCCTGAAACCGCCTGCACCCGACAGCGCACGCCGGGCGGCAGGTCGCTGGTGAAATCGAACACCCATTCGCGTGCGCTGGTCCAGCGGCCCTGGCCGCCGGAAGCCGCCGGGTCGTCGCAGCTCACGGCGAGCGGCGCGGGCGCTTTCGGGTCACCGAAGTTCACCGCGTTCTCGCTGAACTTGGCGACCACCTGCCGCACGCGCGACACCTCGCCTTGCGGGCTGAGCGCCGTGACGGTGAGGGCCTGGGCGCTGGCGGCCAGCATGCCCGCCAGCAGGACGAGGAGACGGGCGGGGCGGCGCGCGGGGGAGGGCGGGGTCATGCTGGGGTTCCCAGGTGGGTGGCGGCCTGGGTAGGGTAGCAAAACCGGGGTGGACGCTGGCCGGCGCCCACCCCCTGGCGCCGGTCATGAATACCCGGACGCGGCCTATTCGGCCTGGATGCCCGCCGCCTTGATGATGCGGCCCCACTTCTGCGACTCGGCGGCCTGGAACTTGGCCAGTTCGTCCGGCGACGACGTGGCCACCTCGGTGCCCGAGGGCTCGTAGAAGGCCTTGCCCGCCGCAGCGCTCCTGGCAGCGGCGGCCAGCAACTCGTTCAGGCGCTTGACCACGGCGGGCGGCGTGCCGGCCGGGGCATAGGCGGCGAACCAGTAGCCCATCTCGTAGCCCTTGACGCCGGCCTCGGCGATGGTGGGCACGTCGGGGGCCAGCGGCGAGCGCTTGGCGCTGGACACGCCCAGGGCGCGCAGCTTGCCGCCCTTGATCTGGGGCAGGCCGGTGGACATGTCGGTGATCATCATGTCGATCTGGCCGCCCAGCAGGTCGGTCAGGGCGCTGGGGTTGCTCTTGTAGGGCGCGTGCAGCAGCTTGATGTCGGCCATTTGCTGCAGCAGCTCGCCGGCGATGCGGCTGGAGGACGAGCCGCTGCCGAAGCTGAGCTTGCCCGGTTCCTTCTTGGCCAGGGCGATGAACTCGCCGACCGTTTTGGCGCCGTGGTCGGCGCGCACCACCATGATCTGGCCGCCCTTGCCCAGCAGGGTCAGGGGCGCGAAGTCCTTCACCGGGTCGTAGGGCAGCTTCTTGTACAGGTGCTCGTTGGCTGCGTGCGTGGTGTTGGTGGTGATCAGCACGGTGTGGCCGTCGGCTGGGGCGCGCGCCACCTGCTGCGCGGCGATGAAGCCGCTGGCGCCGGCCTTGTTGTCCACCACCACCGACTGCTTGGCGTGCGCCGTCACCTCGGCGCCCAGGGCGCGCGCCAGTTGGTCGGTGGCGCTGCCGGCCGCGAACGGCACGACGAAGGTGATGGGCTTGGTGGGAAAGCCTTGCGCCAGCGCGGCGGTGCCGGCGAGGGCGAGGGTGGCGGCCAGGGCCAGGGTGCGGCGACGGATCATGGGGAGTCTCCTTGGTGAAATCGTGGTGCGTGAAAGGGTCAGTCCTGAGCCGGTCCGGCCAGGTGCTGTTGCAAGTCCGCCGGCACCCGGATCGGCAGGCCCAGCAGCAGGTACGAGAGCGACTTGCCGTGCGCGTCGAGGTTGAGCGCGTCGTTGACGCCGCCGTCCAGCACCTCGTCAAGCACGAAGTTCATGGCCGCCAGGCGCGGCAGCAGGTGGCGCTGCACGCGGCTGGGCTGGCGCAGGGCAAAGCGCGCGGCCACCGCCTCGGGCGTGACCTGCTCCACCAGCAGCGGCCACAGCGCGGGGTGCCAGGCGATCACGCTGATGTTGGAGCGGTTGCCCTTGTCGCCGGTGCGGCCGTGGGCGGCGCGGTACAGGGGGACGGTGAGGGTGTCGGCGGTGTTCATGCGGTGGCTCCATGCAGAAGTTCGTGCCGGGTCGGCACGGCTTGGCGCGGCAGCAGGCAACTGATGGTGTTCAGCCGCGCCGTCATGGCGCTGCGCACGCCGCCGCCGCCGGCTGGGCCACAGGTGTAGAGGGCCATCACCTCGCGCGTCAGGCGGTCGGCCTGGGCGCGCTCGGCGTGCGTGGCGGCCACGCGCAGGCGCACGTCCCGCGCGTCGCCGGGGGGCAGTTGGGCCAGCGTGCGGCCGGCGTCGTCGCCGAAGACGCTGAGCACGCCGATCAGATCGACCCGCAGATTCAATCGCGGCAGGCGCTTGCGCAAGGTGTCGGCGGCCAGGCGGGCGCGGGCCTCGGCACGAGGGCCGGCGTAGGAAATCTCGCCCTCGGCCAGCCAGCCGCCCTCGTGGCACAGGTTCACCTTCAGGTCGGCCGGGCGGGGGTGGCCGCGCACGCCCGTCAGGCGCACGCGGTTGGGCGCCAACTGCTCCACCTGCGCCTCGGTGATGTCGGCCATCACGTCGGGCGTCAGGTAGGCGGCGGGGTCGTGCACCTCGTAGAGCAGTTGCTCCTTGACGGTCTGCAAGCTGACCAGGCCGCCGGGGGTGTCGGCCTTGGTGACAGTGCAATGGCCCTCGTGGTCGATCTCGGCGATGGGAAAGCCGATGGACTCCGGCGCCGGCACCTCCTTGTAGCCGGGGTCGGCGAAGTAGCCGCCGCAAACCTGGGCGCCGCATTCCAGCAGGTGGCCCGCCATGGTGGCGCGGGCCAGGCGGTCCCAGTCATCGGCCGCCCAGCCGAAATACGCCATGGCGGGGCCCACCGCCAGCGAGGGGTCGGACACGCGTCCGCACACCACCACCTGCGCGCCGTCGCGCAGCGCGGCGGCGATGGGTTCGGCACCGATGTAGGCGTTGGCGCTGACCACGCGCAGCGCGTCCACTTCGGGCAAGGGCATCTGCGCGCCCAGGCGTTCGCGCAGCAGGTCGCGCTGCGCGGGGCCGGACACGTCGTCGCCGCTCACCGTCGCGATGCGCGGCACCGGCACCCCCAGCTCGCGCGCCATGCGGGCGATGTGGTCGGCGGCGGCCCGCGGGTTGGCGGCGCCGAAGTTGCTGACGATGCGGATCCCCGCGACCAGGGCGCGCGCCAGCACCGGGCGCAGCATGTCGTCCAGCAGCGGCTCGTAGCCGGCGTCGGGGTCGGCGCGGCGGCGCAACTGGGCCAGCGCCAGGGTGCGCTCGGCCAGGGTTTCGAAGATCAGGAACGCCTGCTGGCCGGCCGGGCCGGCGGACAGGCGCGCGATCAAGGTGTCGACCACGGGGCCGGCGGCGTCGGTGCGGTCGCCGGAGAAGCCGGCGGCGCAGCCGATCAATAGAGGTGGGGGGTGGGTAGGCATGGCCCCAATGTAGACGCTGGACTTGCATTCGTAAAATCGAAAGTCAGAATCAATTCATCTGGTTATCGAATCAATGCGCCAGCCCGATCTGTCCACGCGCCAGTTGCGCGCCTTTATGCAACTGGCCACCCAGCGCAGCTTCACGCGGGCGGCCGAGGCCTGCCATCTGTCGCAGCCGGCCTTCAGCACCCTGATCCGCGCGCTGGAGGACGGCGTGGGCGGCCGCCTGTTCGACCGCGACACCCGCAGCGTGCGCCTGACGGCCCTGGGCGAGCGCTTCGAGCCCGCCGCGCGGCGCCTGCTGCACGACGCGCGCGACGCGCTGGGCGACTTGGCCGACCACGTGCAGCGGCGCAAGGGCCGCGTGCACGTGGCGGCGCTGCCCTCGCTGGCGGCGGGCTGGCTGCCGGCGCTGCTGTCCGAATTTCGCGTGCGCTACCCGGGGATCGCGCTGCAACTGTCCGACGTGCTGTCCGACCCCTGCGTCGAGCTGGTGCGCGGCGGCCAGGCCGACTTCGCGCTGGCGTCGGGCGCGCTGGGCGGCGCGCGTGCCGAGGGCCTGCAGGTGCGCGTGCTGCGCACCGATGGCTTTCACCTGGTGTGCCCGGCCGGCCACCCGCTGGCGCAGCGCGCGCGGCTCACGCCCAAGGCGCTGGCGGGCTATCCCTTCATCCAGATGGCGCGCGCCACCAGCGTCCGGCAGGCACTGGAGGCGGCGCTGCACCCCCTGGTGCTGGACACGCTGCTGGAGGTGGAGCAGCTCGCCACCGTGCGCGGCATGGTGGAGGCGGGCCTGGGCATCAGCGTGGTGCCCACGCTCACGCTGTACCAGTTCCGTGGCGAGGGCCTGGTGGCGCGCCCGCTGCCCCTGCCGGGCCTGGTGCGGCCCATCGTGCTGGTGCAGCGCGCCGGCACGCTGTCGCCGGCCGCGCAGGCGCTGCGCGATCTGGTGGTGCAGCGGTTTGCGCAGGATTGAGGCGTAGCCAGCGCGGATTCAGCGCCTTCAGCTATGACTAACGTAGCAATTTCACGGCATCAGGCCGTGGCCAGCCGCGCCCGGTGCCGCGCGATTTGCGCGCGCACCTGCGCTGGCGCCGTGCCGCCCAGGGTGTCGCGCGCGTTCAGGCTGCCGCGCAGGCTGAGCACGTCGTACACGTCCTTCTCGATGGCGGGGTGAAAGCCCTGCAGCACCGCCAGCGGCAGCTCGGACAGGTCGCAGGCGTGCTCGGTGGCGGCCTTGACGGCGTGCGCCACGGTTTCGTGCGCGTCGCGGAAGGGCAGGCCCTTCTTCACCAGGTAGTCGGCCAGGTCGGTGGCGGTGGCGTAGCCTTTTAGCGCGGCGGCTTCCATGGCGGGGGCGTTGACGGTGATGCCGCCCTGCTTGGCGCCCGTGGCCGGGTCCACCTGACCACCGATCATTTCGACAAAGATGCGCAGCGTGTCGCGCAGCGTGTCCACGGTGTCGAACAGGGGCTCCTTGTCTTCCTGGTTGTCCTTGTTGTAGGCCAGGGGCTGGCCCTTCATCAGGGTGATCAGGCCCACCAGGTGGCCGACGACGCGGCCGGTCTTGCCGCGCGCCAGCTCGGGCACGTCGGGGTTCTTCTTCTGCGGCATGATCGACGAGCCGGTGGTGAAGCGGTCGGCGATGCGGATGAAGGCGAAGTTCTGGCTCATCCACAAAATCAGCTCCTCACTCAGGCGGCTGATGTGGACCATGCACAGCGATGCGGCGGCAGTGAACTCAATGGCGAAGTCGCGGTCGCTCACCGCGTCCAGGCTGTTCTGGCAGACACCTTCCATGCCCAGCGTGCGCGCCACGCGCTCGCGGTCCAGCGGGTAGCTGGTGCCGGCCAGCGCCGCGCTGCCCAGCGGCAACTGGTTGACGCGGCGGCGCACGTCCTGCATGCGCTGCTCGTCGCGCGCGAACATTTCGACGTAGGCCAGCAGGTGGTGCGCGAAGCTGACGGGCTGCGCCACCTGCAGGTGCGTGAAGCCGGGCAGGATCACCTCGACGTTTTGCTCGGCCACTTCGACCAGGGCGCCCTGCAGTTCGCGCAGCAGGCCGCCGATCAGGTCGATCTCGCCGCGCAGCCACAGGCGGATGTCGGTGGCCACCTGGTCGTTGCGGCTGCGGCCGGTGTGCAGGCGCTTGCCGGCGTCGCCGACGAGCTGCGTCAGGCGTGCCTCGATGTTCAGGTGCACGTCCTCCAGCGCCAGCTTCCAGTCGAAAGCGCCGCTCTCTATTTCGGAGCTGATGGCGCTCATTCCGCGCTGGATGGCGGCGTGATCGTCTTGCGAAATGATGCCCTGCGCCGCCAGCATCTCGGCGTGCGCCAGACTGCCTTCGATGTCGGCCGCGGCCAGGCGCTTGTCGAAGAACACGCTGGCGGTGTAGCGCTGCACCAGCTCGCTCATGGGTTCGGAGAACAGCGCCGACCAGGCCTGGGATTTCTTGTCGAGTTGGTTGGAGGACATGGAAGAGAGGGGACGGTGGGGGTGGCGCCGAAGGCGACGGGCGGCGCGGCGGAGCGGATGAGCGCGCCGGTGGCCGACCTACACTCGGCGGGCACATGGAGGATTCGCAAATTCTATCGACCCTGGCCGAGCAGGCGCGGCCCCCGGTGCCACCGCAGGCCGCGCCGGTGCTGGTGTTCGACGCCTGCCAGGTGGGCGTGATCCTGCGCGCCGTGCTGTACGTCGAGGCCGTGGTCGCGGTGGCGCTGATGTACACGGCCGCCGGCCCGGCTGAGTGGCTGGCGCGCGTGGCGCTGATCACCGGCGGCGCGCTGCCGGCCACGCTGCTGTGGCTGGTGGCCGGCTGCGCGCTGAAGCGCCCCATCGCGCGCCTGCGGCGGCCGGCGCAGGGAGCGGTCGGCATCGGCCTGGGGGCGCTGGCCGGGCTGTACGCCTGCGGCACGCTGACGCTGGTGGAACTGGCCGAGTCGCCGCCCTGGCTGGCCAGCGCCTGCACCGGCGCGCTGCTGGCCTCCGGGCTGGTGGCGGGGCTGATGTGGCGCGTGCGCGGGCGCCTGCCCGCGGCCACGGCGGCGCGGCTGGCCGAGCTGCAGGCGCGCATCCGCCCGCACTTCCTGTTCAACACGCTGAACTCCGCCATCGCCCTGGTGCGCGAGGAGCCGGCCCGGGCCGAGGCGGTGCTGGAGGACCTGTCCGACCTGTTCCGCCAGGCTCTGGCCGAGCGGCAGGACAGCTCCACCGTGGGCCAGGAGATCGCCCTGGCGCGCCGCTACCTGGCCATCGAGCAGGTGCGCTTCGGCCCGCGCCTGCGGGTGGAATGGGTGCTGGACGAGCGCGCCGACGCCGCGCGCCTGCCGTCGCTGATCCTGCAGCCGCTGGTGGAAAATGCCGTCAAGCACGGCGTCGAGCCCAGCGCGCGCGGCGCGCGGTTGCGCATCTCGACCCAGGTGCGTGGGCGGATGGCGCTGGTCAAGGTCACCAACACCGTGCCCGCCGGCCAGGGCGACCCCGGCCACGGCATCGCGCTGGACAACGTGCAGGGCCGCCTGCGCCTGCTGCACGACCTGCAGGGCGGCTTTCGCACCGCGCTGGTCGAGGACGTGTACCAGGCCCGCATCGAGGTGCCGCTGTCCCAGGGGGACGAAACATGACGCTGCGCGTGCTGATCGTGGACGACGAGCCGCTGGCGCGCACGCGCCTGCGCACCCTGCTGGGCGACTGCCGCGCGCCCGCCGCCATCGCCGCTGGCGAGGCCGGCAACGCCGCCCAAGCCATGGCGCTGGCGCGGCACCAGCGCTTCGACGTGGCGCTGCTGGACATCCACATGCCCGGCGCCGACGGCTTGCAACTGGCCGCCGCGCTGCGCCAGGCCGGCGCGCCGCCGCCGCTGGTGGTGTTCGTCACCGCCCACGCCGAGCACGCCGTGCAGGCCTTCGAGGTCGAGGCGGTGGACTACCTGACCAAGCCGGTGCGGCTCGAACGCCTGCAGGCCGCGCTTCAAAAGGCAGAGCGCATGGCTCAGGTGGCACGTGGGCCCGAGGCCGATTTGGCCCAGGAATGGCTGGTGATCGCCGAGCGCGGCCGAACCCTGCGCGTGCCGCTGGCCGAGGTGCTGTACCTGAAGGCCGAGCTGAAGTACGTCACCGTGCGCACGGCCGGCGCCAGCCACCTGCTGGACGGCAGCCTGAGCCAACTCGAAGAGAAGCACGCCGCGCGCTTCTTGCGCATCCACCGCAACGCGCTGGTGGCGCGCCACGCCATCCGCGCCCTGGTGCGCCACCACGACGCCGAGGAGGGCGAGGGTTGGGCCGTGCGGGTGGCCGGCGTGGACGAGGTGCTGGCCGTGTCGCGCCGGCAGACGACGGCGGTGCGCGAGGCGCTGGGAGAGTAGGGCGGCGGGGTGGCGCGCAAGCAAAGCACGCAGGTATGCTAAGGTAATACCTCAAGATACCTTCATGGAGGCCATCATGACCGCTGCCGTCGTTCGTCCCGTAGCCATCAAGATCGACGAGGACATCAAGGCCCGCGTGAAGCGGCTGGCCGAAGCGCGCCACCGCACTGCCCACTGGCTGATGCGCGAGGCGATCACCCAATACGTCGAGCGCGAGGAAAAACGCGAAACGTTTCGCCAGGACACGCTCAAGGCGTGGGAAGAGTTCCGCGCCACTGGATTGCACGTGACCGCCGAGGAAGCCGATGCCTGGCTGGAACAGCTCGAACAAGGCAGCGACGTCGAGCCGCCTGAATGCCACGCCTGATCTGGTCGCGACCGGCGCTGCTCGACGTGCAGCGCCTCTATCGTTTTCTGGTGTCCAGGAATCCCGATGCCGCCAGGCGCGCGGTGAAAGCCATGCGCCACGGGGTGAGGGTGCTCGGCCTCCAACCTGGCGTCGGGCGGCCCATCGACGACATGCCCGACGAGTTCCGGGAGTGGATCATCGACTTCGGGGACAGCGGCTACGTGGCCCGCTACCACATCGATCCGGATGCGGTCACGATCCTCGCCGTGCGGCATCAGAAGGAAGTCGGGTTCTGACGGGCGCCCGGCGGTTACCATCCCCGCCCATGTCTTTCCCCATCACCATCGCCACCCGCGAAAGCCGCCTGGCCCTGTGGCAGGCCGAGCACGTGCAGGCCCTGCTGCGCGCGCGCGGCCACGCCGTCGCGCTGCTGGGCATGACCACGCGCGGCGACCAGATCCTGGACCGCAGCCTCAGCAAGGTCGGCGGCAAGGGCCTGTTCGTGAAGGAGTTGGAAACGGCGCTGGAAGAAGGCCGTGCCGACATCGCCGTGCATTCGCTGAAGGACGTGCCGATGGAGCTGCCGCCCGGCTTCGCCCTGGCCTGCGTGATGGCGCGCGAGGACCCGCGCGACGCCTGGGTGTCGTCCGCCCATGCCAGCCTGGCCGATCTGCCGCCCGGCGCCGTCGTCGGCACCTCCAGCCTGCGGCGCGCGGTGCTGCTGCGCGCGCTGCGGCCGGATGTGCGCATCGAGCCGCTGCGCGGCAACCTCGACACGCGCCTGCGCAAGCTCGACGAAGGGCAGTACGCCGGCCTCGTGCTGGCGGCGGCGGGCCTCAAGCGCCTGGGCCTGGCCGGGCGCATCCGCCACGTCTTCGACACCGACGAGATGCTCCCTGCGGCGGGGCAGGGCGCGCTGGGCATCGAGATCCGGGCCGACCGCGCCGACCTGGCGCAGGCGCTGGCCCCGCTGGCCGACGCAGCCACCAGCCTGGCCGTGGCCGCCGAGCGCGCCGTCAGCCGCGCGCTGGGCGGCAGTTGCTCCATGCCGCTGGCGGCGCACGCCACGCTGCAGGCCGGGCGCCTGCGCCTGCGCGCCGCCTGGGGCGAGCCCGAGGGCCAGGCCCCGCTGGTCACCGCCGAGGCGGCGGCCGACGTGGCCGACGAGGCCGCCGCCACTGCCCTGGGCGAGCAGGTGGCGGCCGAGCTGCGGGCACGCGGCGCGCATTGACCTGATGCCCCCGCCGCGCGTCATCGTCACCCGCCCCGCGCGCGAGGCGGCGCGCTGGGTCGGCGTGTTGGCAGCGCGAGGCCTCGACGCCCTCGCGCTGCCGCTGATCGACATCGTGCCCGAGCCTCGGCGCGGCGCCCTGCTGGAGGCGCGCGCGCGCTTGGCGGACTGGCACGCCGCGATGTTCGTCAGCGGCAACGCCGTGGAAGGTCTTCTTGAGTCGAATCAGACTCAAGCCAGCGTGGATATTACGCTGTCAGCTATTAATACAAGAGCATGGTCGCCCGGCCCCGGCACCACCGCGGCGCTGCTGCAGGCCGGCTGGCCAGCCGGCCGTATCGACGCCCCGGCGCCCGGCGCGCCGCAGTTCGACTCCGAGTCGCTGTGGGCCCAGGTAGCGCCGCAGATCACGCCCGGCGCGCGCGTGCTGATCGTGCGCGGAGGCGATGCCCAGGGCCGCGCCGCCGGCCGCGACTGGCTGGCGGGGCGGATCGCGGCGGCGGGCGGCGCGGTGGACCAGGTCGTCGCCTACCGGCGCGCCGCGCCCGTGCTCGAAGCCGCGCAGCGCGCCCTGGCCGAGGCCGCCGCGCGCGACGGCAGCCTGTGGCTGTTCAGCAGCTCCGAGGCCATCGCCCACCTGCGCGCCGCGCTGCCCCGGCAGGACTGGTCCGGCGCGCGCGCGCTGGCCACGCACCCGCGCATCGCCGAGGCCGCGCGCGCGGCCGGCTTCGGCGCCGTGCGCGAGACGCGGCCGGCGCCAGCCGACGTGGTGGCGTCGATAGAATCGTTCACATGAGCGTCGACCAGCCGTCCGCAACGCCGCCCGCCGCCATGGCGCCGACGCCGCTCCACGCCGCGCCGCGCGCCGGCGCCGGCCCGGGGCTGGTGCTGGCCTGGATCCTGGCCGCCGTCGCGCTCACCACCAGCGTGCTGCTGTGGCAGAAGGTTTCCGGCATGCAGGAGCAACTGGCGCGCCAGAGCGCCGACGCCGGCAGCCGCTCGGTCGAGGCGCGCACCCTCGCGCGACAGGCCGAGGCCGAGGTGCGCGACACCGTCGGCAAGGTGGCCGCGCTGGAAGGCCGCGTCAGCGACCTGGCGGCCTACCGCGCGCAGCTCGAAGACCTGGTGCAGAGCGTGGCCCGCACGCGCGACGAGAACCTGGCGGTCGAGCTGGAAGCGGCGCTGCGTGTGGCGCGCGACCAGGCCCAGCTCACCGGCAGCGTCGAGCCGCTGCTGGCCGCGCTGCGCACCGCGGAGCGCCGCCTGGCGCGCGCCAGCGACCCGCGCCTGGCGCCCGTCGCCCGCGCCGTGGCGCGCGACCTGGAGCGCGTGAAGACCGCCGCCATCCCCGACACCGCCGGCCTGCTGGCCCGCATCGACCAGTTGCTGCGCCAGGTGGACGACCTGCCCGTGGCCAACGACGTGGGCAGCGCCGACGCCGCGCCGCGCGGCGCGCCCGCGCAGGAGGCGCCCGCCACTTGGTGGGAGCGCGTCGGCCACGTCTTCGCCGAGGAGGCGCGCAGCCTGCTGCGCGTCAGCCGCGTCGAGCGGCCCGAGGCCACCCTGCTCAGCCCCGACCAGGCGTTCTTCGTGCGCGAGAACCTCAAGCTGCGGCTGCAGGGCGCGCGCCTGGGGCTGCTGGCGCGCCAGTACGAAGCGGCGCGCGCCGACCTGGCGGCCAGCGCCGCCGCGCTGGGCGCCTGGTTCGACCCCACTTCGCGCCGCACCCAGGCCGCCGCCACGCTGCTGCAGCAGATCCAGGGCGTCACCCGCTCGGCCGATCTGCCGCGCGTGGACGAGACCCTCGTCGCGCTGGGCAGCGCCGTGGCCGCCAGCCAGCGCGCGCCCGCAAGCAAGTAAGCCGCCATGCGCGCCGCACTCTGGCTGATGGGCTTGTTCGCCGGCGCGGTGGCGCTGGCCCTGTTCACCGGCGACAACGACGGCACCGTCACCGTCTTCTGGCCGCCGCACCGCGTCGATCTGTCCGTCAACCTGGTCTTGCTGCTGCTGGCTGGCCTGTTCGCGCTGCTGTACGCGACGCTGCGCACGCTGGCGGCCCTGTTCGAGCTGCCGCGCCAGGCCCGCCGCTGGCGCGCCCAGCAGCGCGAGCGCGCCACCCACGCGCTGCTGCTGGACGCGCTCGCCCAGTTCATGGCCGGCCGCTACCTGCGCGCTCGCAAGGCGGCCGAGAGCGCGGTGGCGCGCGAGCAGGTCCTGGCCGAGAGCGGCGAGGCACCGCCGCACACCGTCGCGCTGCGCGCGCTGGCCCACCTCACCGTGGCCGAGAGCGCCCACGCGCTGCAGGACCAGGCCACGCGCGACGCGCACCTGGCGCATGCGCTCGACGCCGCCGCCCTCGCCGGCGCCCCCGCCGAGCTGCGCGAAGGCGCGCTGCTGCGCGCCGCGCGCTGGGCGCTGAACGAGCGCGACCCCGCCGCCGCGCTGGCCCGTCTGGACGAATTGCCCACCGGCGCCAACCGCCGCACCGCCGCGCTGCGGCTCAAGCTCAAGGCCGCGCGCCAGTCCGGCCGCATCGCCGAGGCCATGGACACCGCGCGCCTGCTGGCCAAGCACCGCGCGTTCTCGCCGCAGGCCGCGCGCAGCCTGATCCGCGGCCTGGCGGCCGACCAGATCGCCGGCGCCCACGACGCGGTGCAACTGCGGCAGGCGTGGGCCGAGCTCGACCCCCGCGAGCGCGCCATGCCCGAACTGGCCCTGCGCGCCGCGCAGCGCTTGCTGGCCCTGGGCGGCGACGCCGCGCTGGTGCGCCAGTGGCTGCTGCCGGTGTGGGACGAGATGCTGGCGCTGCCCGAATCCTTCCTGGACACGCACCGCGCGCGCCTGGTGCGCGTGCTGGAGGTCGTCATGGCCGCCACGGGCGACCCGTCGGACCAGGAATGGCTGGCGCGCATCGAGGCCGCCCAGCAGGCCCACCCGGGCGACGCCACGCTGCAGTATCTGGCCGGCATGGCCTGCCTGCGCCGCGGCCTGTGGGGTCGCGCGCAACTGCTGCTGGGCCAGGCCGCGCGCGCGCTGGAGGACGATGGCCTGCGCCGCAACGCCTGGCGCGCCCTGGCCGGGCTGGCCGAGCAGCGTGGCGACGAAGCGGCGGCGGGGGAGGCGTGGCGGCGGGCGGCGGCTTGATTTTCAAGCCGAATTGGTCTGTGGCCCGCGTGGATATTGTGGCGTAAGCTATCTATTTGATAGCTGACAGCGCTTGATGGGCGCAGACCAGCGTCCTGAAACGCTCAAGCCTCAGGCCTGCCGCGCCGCCGCGGCGCCACGCCCGCCAGCAGCGCGGACAGCAGCACCATCGCCCACGTGCCCAGCGTCGGCACGGGCGTCACGGGGCCGGCCGTCAATGTCCGGATGCCCAAGCCGCCCGGGTCCACGATGCGACCGTTGACCATGTTGTCTTCATCGCCGGCGCCGCCGTCCTGCAAGGTGAACTCCACCGTGATGCCGCCGACCGTGGCCGTGTAAGCAGTCCAGGCGCCATCCTGCAGCTTCCAGTATTGGGCGCTGGCGGGCACGTCGGGGTAGGCCACGGTCATCGTCACCGGGCTCTGGTCGCAATGGCTGAGTTCGAAGCCCAGCAGGCCGTGCGGGAAGCTCAGGCCCGGTGGTGGCGCCGTGGGGCCGCTGGCGGCGGGCTGAGTCAGTTGCACCTGCTGGAAGGTGCAGGCGTCGCCGCCGCCGGTGAAGCTGGCGGTGACCGCGCCCGTGCCGGTGGGTGCGTTGCCGGTGAAGCTGCGCCAAGTGGGCGTGACGGCGTGGGACGAGGTGGAGGCCGGTCCATCGCCCGCACTGGTGGCCGCCACCACGGTGAAGGTGTACGTCTCGCCGTTGGTCAGTCCGGTGACGTCGCAGGTGGTCGCGGTGGCCGGCACGGGGGTGCAAGTCTGGCTGCCGTCTTCCACGGCCTGCACGGCGTAGCCCGTGATGGCGCTGCCGCCGGTGTCGGCGGGCGCCGTCCAGCTCACCGTGGCTTGGCCGGGGCCGCTGAGGGTGACCGTCACGCCCACGGGCGCCCGCGGCGCCACGGCATGGACGGCGAAGGTGTGGCTCACCGGGATGGCTGCCACCCAGTTGGCGTCGCCCGCCTGCGTGGCCTCGATGGCGCAGTCGCCCGCAGCGGTGTAGCTGGCCACGCCTCCGCTCAACGTGCACACGCCGGTGGCGGCGTAGCTCACTGGCAGGCCGGACGATGCTGTGGCCGCCAACGCGAGCGTGGTGCCGAAGTCCTGCGCGCCGGGGTCGGCGAAGGTGATGGTGTTGGGGTTGCCGCCCAGGCCATCAAAGGAGGCCAGGGGCCATCCGCCTCGCACGAGACGGACGTGGTTGTTGAAGGTCTTGCCGTAGGTGAAGATGCTGCCGTCGAAGAAGTTGACACCCAACACGCCGCCGGGGCCGCGCGCAGCAGTGGTGGATGACCAGAAAATTTCACTTTGCTGCGTCCCTGGTGGAAACGCCGCCGTATCCAGGGCAGGGCTGTGGGCGTTGATCTTCACCAGCGATTCCAGCTCCTTCACGTTGGGCACGCGCCAGTCGCTGAACCTCTTGTAGGCGTCGACGTTGGCCTGCCTGGCTTGTGCCAGCGCGGCGGTCCAGGAGCCGGAAAAGGCCGCGCCCGCGCTGCAGGTGTCGCCGGTGAGCCCATAGGTGCATCGGTCCCACACCAGGCCGGTGGCGTCGTCGGTCACGGTGCCATCGCCGTTGTCCATGAAGGCGGCCCACGCGCTGGGCGCGCACAGCGCGACGGCCAGGGCCAGGGTGCGTCTTACGCCTGCGGGCCAGGGCCATGGGAGGGAGGGTAGGCCGGGGCGGTGGCCTTGGGTGCGGGGTGCGGCGGTTTGCATGGGGGTGCTTTCACAGCGAATTCGTCGGATGGGCCAGGGCACTCGTCTCAAAAGTGAAAAAGTCACTGTCCGCTTCGCACCAGGCGAACCGAGTAGGTAAGGGCCTTGCTGAAGGCGTTGGAGTCGCCGCCGTAGAAGTAGACGATCCACGCGCCGGCTGGAACGGGCTCATAGGTATCCGACGTCCACCATGCCCAGTTCGACTGGGAATCGGGGAAATACGTCGTGTCGATGCTGGGCGCGCTGGCAGCGCCGTTGTGAGCGATGGACAGCAGCTCGCGCCGCGTGGGCAGGCGCCAGCCGGTCTGGCCGCACAGCCCGGCGGCGTTGACGGCGGCCGCGTAGGCCTGGGTGTTGCACAGGCTGCCGGGCAGCGTGCCGTTGCAGGTGTTGGCGCCCTGGCTGCCGGGATTGGACGGGTGGCTGCTGTCGTACCAGGCGTAGGCGTGGCCCGTGTAGCGCAAGTCGGTATTGGCCCCGGCCTGCTTGACCTCCCACGTCAGGCCGGTGACGTTGTCCTTGACGCAGGCGTGAGAGCCGGTGGCGGTGTCATTGCCGCCTGCGTCTAGCGCGGTGAAGTCGAAGCCCGCCGCGCCGCCGCCGGTCTTGGCGGGCAGCGCCCCGGCGGCCTGGGCAGCATCGCGCCCGAAGCGCCCGTCCTGGCCAGGGTGGGTGGCGCCGTTGCCGGTGGTGGCTTCGTCGCAGGGCGCGGCGGCGTTGGCGGCGTTGTAGCACTGCGCCTGGCCGGTGTCGTTGAGCGGGGCGGTCTGGGCCGACGCCAGGACGGCGCCCAGCCCCACCGGCAGGGTGAGAAGCGCGGCGGCAAGCCTGCGGGGAGTGATCGGCAAGGAGCACGGCATGGGTGGAACTCGCTGGTGGCTTTTGTCTCGGTGGCCGACGGGATGGGCCTCCTCGACGCTTCAGGCCAAGCGTGTGGACACGGCCCTGAACGAGTCTAGGAGCCGGGCGCACGCGCGCCATGCTCGGGCTTGTGGCGAGCCGTCCCAGGTTGAGGCTGGGCGTCCCGCTCGCGAGTGAAACAGCTTGTTTCTAGAATGTGGGTGTGGCCTTTGTCACCGCGACCCGATGATGCCCACCCGCATGTCCTCTGCTCCGCCGCCTGCCTGCACGTTGGAGCGCCTGTCCACCCACGACGTGGCGCCGGCGCTGCGCTTCGATGCCTGGCGCGAGCGCGCTCATCGCCTGGTCGAGCTGCAGCCGCTGCCGCGCGGCGCCGATCTGGATGCCGAGCTGTTCACCCTGCGCAGCAGCGCCTGCGCGTTCGGCGCCTTGCGCTCGTCGGCCTACGCCACGCGCGCCGAGCCGCGCCGGCTGGCGCACGCGCGAGACATGATGGTGGTGACGCTGATGCAGGCCGGCGAGGTGCTGGTGGACGCGGAGCCGGGCGCGCCCCGGCGCATCGCGCCCGGTGGCCTGGGCCTGTACGACCCGGCGCGGGCTGCCCGCTACCAGTGGAGCGCGGGCTCGCGCGAAGTGTTCCTGGCCTTGCCGCGCCAGGAGGCGCTGGCGGCACTGGGGCGCGAACCGCGCGGCCTGGCGGTGGCGCTGGAGCGCTGCGCGATGGCCCCGGCGCTGGCCAGCCAGTTGAACCATCTCGCGCTGCTGGCGCGCAGGACGCCGGTGCTGGACGAAGTGGAGCGCGCCAGCCTGCTGGCTGGCACCCATGCGCTGGCGCTGCTGGTGTTGCGCCACGTCGGGCACCAGGGCGGGCGTGACGACCTGCCCGGGCTGGAGGCGGGCCGCCACGCGGCGGCGCTGCGCTTCATGGCGCGCGAGGCTCACCGCCGTGACCTGGACGTGGCCGCCATCGCGCGCGGCGCGGGCTGTTCGCGCACGCGGCTGTACGAGGCGTTCGCGGCCCAGGGCGCGACGGTGATGGGCGCGCTGCGCGAGATCCGCCTGCAGCGCGCCAGGGGCCTGATCGAGCAGAACCGCCGGCTGCACGTGGGCGCGCTGGCGTGGTGCTGCGGCTTCGTGGACCAGTCGAGCTTCAGCAAGCTGTTCAAGGCGCGCTTCGGCCTGTCGCCCTCCGATTGGCACCGCCGCGCCTTGGCCGGGCCGGGTGAATGATGGCGGGCCGGGGCCGAACGCTTGTGTCGCGGTTTTTCTGCTCAGTTATTCGTAGCTGCTTGTGTAGCCTGATCGCGGGCCAACGCCTCAAAACACCCTCAAACTGCCTCACGCCGCAGCGCCGGGAACAGGATCACGTCGCGGATGCTGGGGCTGTCGGTCAGCAGCATCATCAGCCGGTCGATGCCGACGCCGCAGCCGCCGGTGGGGGGCATGCCGTATTCGAGCGCGCGCACGAAATCAGCGTCGTAGAACATCGCCTCGTCGTCGCCGGCGTCCTTGGCGCTGACCTGGGACTGGAAGCGCGCGGCCTGGTCCTCGGCGTCGTTCAGTTCGCTGAAGCCGTTGGCCATCTCACGGCCGGTGATGTAGAGCTCGAAGCGCTCGGTCACCTCGGGCCGCGCGTCGTTGGCGCGCGCCAGCGGGCTGATCTCGGTCGGGTGCTCCATGATGAAGGTGGGCTGCCACAGGTGCTGCTCCACTTCTTCCTCGAAGTACATCACCTGCAGGCTGGCCAGGCTGCGCTGGCTCAGGCGGTCCTTGTCTTCGCTCAGGCCCAGTTTCTTCAGGCGCGCGGTCAACCGCGCCGCGTCGTCCACGCCGGCGCCGATGTCGGTGTGCGCCGCGATCGCCTCGCGGATGGTCAGGCGTTGGAAGGGCTGCGACAGGTCCACCGGCTTGCCCTGGTAGCTGAGCTGCAGCGTGCCGGCGGCGCGCTGCGCCGTGTCGCGCAGCAGCTGCTCGGTGAAGTCCATCAGGTCCTGGTAGTTCCAGTACGCGGCGTAGAACTCCATCATGGTGAACTCGGGGTTGTGCCGCACGCTGATGCCTTCGTTGCGAAAGCTCCGGTTGATCTCGAACACGCGCTCGAAGCCGCCGACGATCAGGCGCTTCAGGTACAGCTCGGGCGCGATGCGCAGGAACATCTGCTGCTCCAGCGCGTTGTGGTGCGTGACGAAGGGCTTGGCGTTGGCGCCGCCGGGAATGGGGTGGAGCATGGGCGTCTCCACTTCCATGAAGCCGTGGCCGGCCATGAAGGCGCGCAGGGCGGCCAGCGTGGCGCTGCGGGCGGCAAAGCGCGCGCGGGCGCTCTCGTCCATGATCAGGTCGACGTAGCGCTGGCGGTACTTCAACTCCTGGTCTTGCATGCCGTGGAACTTGTCGGGCAGCGGGCGCAGGCTCTTGGTCAGCAGGCGGATGCGCGTGGCGTGGATCGACAGCTCGCCGGTCTTGGTCTTGATGAGCAGGCCCTCGGCGCCCACGATGTCGCCCAAATCCCAGTGCTTGAAGGCTGCGTAGTCGGCCTCGCCCACGTCGTCGCGTACCACGTAGACCTGGATGCGGCCGGTGGCGTCCTGCAGCGTGGCGAAGCTGGCCTTGCCCATCACGCGCTTGAGCATCATGCGGCCGGCGACGCTGACATCGATCTTCTCGCCGGCGGCGATGGCGGCCTCGAATGCTTCTCTTTCAATAGCGCCATGCTCTTGATGGACGCGGGCTGCACGGTGATTTGGCTTGAAATCGTTGGGGAAGGCGATGGCGCCGCTGGCGGCCTGGGCCTCGCGCAGGCTCTTGAGCTTCTCGCGCCGTTCGGCGATCAGCTTGTTCTCGTCTTGTTCGGGGGCGGCGGGTTGGGTCATGGTGTCGCGGGCGTCGGGAGGCGCGAAAGAGCGGGGCGGAGGGCGGGGGATAATTCCTCGTCGCCCCAGATCGATGGGGAACGAAAGGCAAAACGCGCCATTTTAGGCGCCGCGTGTCTGGCGATGATCTGCTCGTGCCCTTGCGCCCCCCCTCTGTTCCCGTCCCGCCCGCGTGCCCGCGGAGGCCGCCGTTGAGCCTGGCCCGCGCCACCTTGACGCTGCTGGCCGGCGGCGCGCTGGCGCAGCTCGTGCCGCTGCTGCTGGGGCCGGCGATCGCGCGCTTGTTCACGCCCGAGGCCATGGGCGTGTTCACCCAGTTCGCCACCATCGCCGCCGCCCTCGGCGTGGCCGCCAGCCTGCGCTACGAACAGGCGCTGCCGCTGGCGCAAGGCGAGGACGAGGCGCGCGCGCTGCTGGCGCTGGCGCTGCGGCTGGCCGCGGCGGCGGCGGCCTTGAGCGTGCCGCTGGCCTGGGCGCTGCACGCCGCCGGCTGGTTGCCGCTGCCGGCGCTGCTGCCGCTGGCCATGGTGACGGCGGGCGTGCTGCAGGCGTTGATGCTGTGGGCCAACCGCGCCCAGCGCTTCGGCGCGCTGGCCGCCAGCCGCGTGGTGCAGTACGGCGGCGCGGCGGTGCTGCAACTGGCCTTGGGCTGGGCGCTGTGGCGCGGCGCGGCGGCGGGGCGCGAAGGCGCCTGGGCGCTGGCGCTGGCGCCGCTGGCGGCGCAGGCGCTGGCCTGCGCCTGGCTGCTGCGGCCCGCGCCCGCGGGCGGCTGGCGCGCGCTGGCCGGCGTGCCGCGCGGCGCGCTGCGGGCGGTGGCGCGCCGGCACCGGGACTTCGCGTTCATCAACACCCCGCACGCCTTCCTGGGCACGCTGCAGGACGCGCTGGCCGTGGCCCTGCTCGTCGCCTGGTCGGGCGAGGCGGCGGCGGGCTTCTGGGGGCTGGCGCTGCGCTACCTGAAGGCGCCGGCCACGCTGGTGGGCAGCGCCGTGTCGCAGGCGCTGTACCCGCGCCTGGCCGCCGCCGGCCCGGCCGAGGCGCGGCGGCTGGTGCGGCAGGTGATGGCGCTGCTGGCCGTGCCGGCGCTGGTGCTGATGGGGGTGCTGCTGGCGGCCGGGCCGTGGCTGTTCGAGCGCGTGTTCGGCCCGCCCTGGCGCGAGGCGGGCGAGCTGGCGCGCGCGCTGGCGCCCTACATCGCCGCGCACTTCGTCGCCGCGCCGCTGGCGGTGGTGACCATGGCGTGGCGCGCGCAGGGCTGGGCCTTCCGGCTGGCGCTGCTGGGGCAGGTGGCGTTCGTCGCCGCGCTGGCCGCCGGCCTGCACCGGGGCGGGCTGCTGGGCGGCGCCTGGGCCGTGTCGGCGGTGATGGTGCCGTACTTCGGCTGGTACTTCTGGCGGCTGGCGCGCTGGCCGTGCATTCCCGAGCCGCTCGCGCCGCCGGGCAAGGAGGCGCCGTGACGGCGTTGCGCGCCTGGGTCAACCGCCTGCGCCGTCGGGTGTGGCGGCTGCTGTTCTTCCGCGTGCTGTTCGGCGAGCGCGGCGGGGGCCGACTGCTGGCGGGCACGCGCATCTCGCCGTCCACCTGCATCGAGCACGAGGGCGCGCTGGACCTGGGCGACGACGTGTTCATCGGCCACTTCAACTTCATTGAGGCCGGCGCTGGCGTGCGCATCGGGCGCGGCACGCAGGTAACCAACTTCGTCAGCATCGTCAGCCACAGCACCCACCGCGCCGTGCGCGTGGCCGCCGGGCTGTCCGGCGCCGGGCTGGCGCAGGCCGTGGTGCGCGCGCCCATCGCCATCGGCGAGCGCTGCTTCATCGGCCCGCACAGCACCATCGAGGCCGGCAGCACGCTGGGCCACGGCACGCTGGTGGCCGCGCACAGCCGCGTGCGCGGCGCCTTCCCCGACTTCGCCGTGCTGGCCGGCAGCCCGGCACGGGTCGTCGGCGACACGCGCGAGGCGGACGAGCGCTGGCTGGCGGAGCACCCTGATCTGCAAGCGGCTTATCAGCGCTGGCGCCAAGGATTGAGTTCGTGACCATGCCCCACCTGTGCTTGCTCGGCGACGCCAACAGCGTGCACGTGCAGCGCTGGGCGCGCGAGATGCGGGCGCGCGGCTGGCGCGTGTCGCTGGTCACGGCGCGGCCCGAGCCCATCGAGGGCGTGGAGCAGGTCGTGCTGCGCCCGGTGCACCGCTCGCGCGACTGGCTGGCCCGCGCGGGCGAGGCGCGGCGCGCGCTGGAGCGGCTGGCGCCCGACTTGGTGCACGCGCACTACGTCACCTCCTACGGCTACCTCGCCGCACGTGCCGGGCGGCAGCCGCTGGTGATGACGGCCTGGGGCAGCGACCTGCTGGTCACGCCCCGACGCAGCGCGCCGCTGCGCTGGCTCACGGCCTGGAGCCTGCGCCGCGCGGCGCTGGTGACGGGCGATTCGCCCGACCTGCTGGCCGTGTCGCGTCAACTGGCGCCCGGCGTGCCGACGTTGCTGGTGCATTGGGGCGTGGAGCGCAGCCGCTTCGCGCCCGTGCCGTGGCAGGGCAAGCCCGCCGCCGAGGCGGTGAGCCTGCGCAGCTGGGGAAGCCAATTACCGCATCGACGCCATCGTGCGCGCCTTCGCCCAGGTGCGGGCCCGGCGGCCCGACGCGCGCCTGCACCTGCTGGGCGGCGGCAGCCAGGAGGGGCTGCTGCGCAAGCTGGTGGCCGAGCTGGCGCTACAGGATTCGGTGCAATTCCACGGCC
Organism: Ottowia sp.; assembly: GCF_016703145.1. Lineage (GTDB taxonomy): Bacteria > Pseudomonadota > Gammaproteobacteria > Burkholderiales > Burkholderiaceae_C > Ottowia. The sequence goes on from NZ_JADJCO010000005.1 coordinate 382,132, forward strand.
GGCTGGATGACGCCGGCATGGCCGCCGTGCTGGCGGCAGCCAAGCTGTCGATCAGCGTGCCCGAGAGCGACGCCACCTCCGTCTCGGTGCTGGAGAGCATGGCCTGCGGGCTGACCGTGATCGCCAGCGACCTGCCGGCCAACCGCGACTGGCTGGCGCCGGATGCGTTGGTGCCGGCGGGCGATTCCGACGCCCTGGCCGCGTGCTGGCTGGCGTTGCTGCAAGACGACGCGCGCGCCGCCGTGCTGGGCGCGCGCAACGCCGAGCGCTTCGTGCAAGACGGCGACCGGCGCGTGCAGATGGACGCCATGGACGCCGCCTGTCGCCGTCTGCTGGCGCAGGCCCGCCGATGACCGGCGCGGCGAACCCGCTCCTGCCCGAGCTGGCCGCGCCAGGCGAGGCCGATCTCGTCAGCGTGATCGCCCCGTGCCGCAACGAGCGCGCCGCCATCGATGCCTTCTGCGCCTGCGCGCTGGCGCAGCAACTGCCGCCCGGCTGGCGGCTGGAGCTGCTGGTGGCCGACGGCCGCAGCGACGACGGCACGCGTGAGCGGCTGAATGAATGGGCCGGGCGCGACGCACGGCTGACGCTCATCGACAACCCCGGGCGCATCGTTTCCACCGGCCTCAACGCGGCGTTGGCTCAGGCGCGTGGCGCGGTGGTGGTGCGCTTCGACATCCACACCGCCTTCGCGCCCGACTACATCGCCGAGTGCATGGCCGCGCTGGCACGCACCGGCGCCGACAACGTGGGCGGCCCGTGGGTGGCGCGCGGCGCGGGGCCGATGAGCCGCGCCATCGCGGCGGCCTTCCAGAGCCGCTGGGTGGTGGGCGGCGCGCGCTCGCGCGACGTGACCTACGAGGGCGAAGCCGATACGGTGTATCTGGGCTGCTGGCCACGCGCCACGTTCGATCGCTTCGGCGGCTTCGACGAGCAGCTGGCGCGCAACCAGGACGACGAGCACAACCTGCGCATCCGGCGCCATGGCGGGCGCATCTGGCAGAGCGGACGCATCCGCTCGGCCTACCAGCCGCGCGATTCACTGGTGGCGCTGTTCGCGCAGCAGCGGCAGTACGGCTACTGGCGCCCGTTCGTCATGCGCAAGCACGGGCAGCCGGGCTCGCCGCGGCAGCTGGTTCCTATGATTTTTGTAGCTGTATTGCTAATGTTCACGCTGGCCTGGCCCTGGTTTCATGCTCCACTGGCGGTTTTAGCGTCCGCCTACGGGCTGTACGTGGCCGCCGCGTCGTGCCAGGCCGCGCGGCAGGCGCGTGCCTGGCGCCTGTTGCCGCGCCTGCCGGCCGTGGTGGCGGCCTACCACGTCGGCTACGGCCTGGGCACCTGGCAGGGGCTGTGGGACCTGGCGCGCGGGCGCCAGGCCAGCGCGGCGCAGACGCGGCTCACGCGGTGACAATTCGTCTGCAGCCGGCCGAGATCAAGCGCCTGCCATGCCCGCTGCGGGCGCAGGCGCTCGACACTCAGGGAGATTCACCATGACCGCAAAGCAGATCAGCAAGCAGCATCGCGCCACGTTCGAGGCCATCCGCCAGACCGATCCGAGCGGCCATGAGTTTTGGTCTGCCCGTGACCTGGCGCCCGTCCTGGAGTACCAGGATTGGCGCAACTTCATGCAAGTGGTGGACAAGGCACGCGTCGCCTGCGCGCAATCGGGCAGACGCCCCGAGGACCATTTCGGTGACGTCACCAAAATGGTCACCATTGGCTCCGGCGCGCGGCGCGAAGTCGATGACGTGCGCCTGTCCCGCTATGCCTGCTACCTGGTCGTGCAGAACGGCGACCCGTCCAAGCCGGTGATCGCCAACGGCCAGACCTACTTCGCCTTGCAGACCCGGCGGCAGGAATTGGCCGACCAGGCGCAGTTCGCGCAATTGTCCGAAGACGAAAAGCGCCTGGCCATCCGCAACGAACTGGCGACCCACAACAAACATCTGGCCGCCGCGGCCAAGGATGCGGGCGTGGAGACGCCGTTGGACTACGCCGTCTTCCAGGACCACGGCTACAAGGGTCTGTACGGCGGCTTGGGCGCCAAGGACATTCATGCGCGCAAGGGTCTGAAGAAGAGCCAGAAGATCCTTGATCACATGGGCAGCACGGAACTGGCTGCCAACCTGTTTCGCGCCACGCAAGCCGAAGAAAAACTGCGCCGCGACGGCGTCCGTGGCAAGGTGCAGGCCAACCGGACGCATCATGAGGTCGGCACAAAAGTGCGCCAGACCATCAAGGACTTGGGCGGCACCATGCCGGAGAATCTGCCGCCGCCGGAGCAGAGCATTCAGCGGCTTGAAGCGGCGAAGCAAAGGTCACTGAAGAAGACAGACGAGTAGGAAACACGGTGCAAGAAATGCCCTTCGTCCCCTTCGCCCGCCCCGACATCGGCGAGGCCGAGATCGACGCCGTGGCGCGCGCCCTGCGCTCTGGTTGGGTCACCACCGGGCCGGAGACGCGCGCTTTCGAGCAGGAGTTCGCCGCCTACCTCGGTAGCGGCGTGCAGGCCGTCGCCGTCAACTCGGCCACCGCAGGCCTGCACCTGGCGCTGGAGGCCATCGGCATCGGCCCCGGCGATGAGGTGATCGCGCCCACGCTCACCTTCACCGCCACGGTGGAGGTGGCGCGCTACCTGGGCGCGGATGCGAAGCTGGTGGACGTCGATCCGGTCACGCTCAACATCGACCCGGCGCGGATCGAGGCTGCCATCACCCCCGCTACGCGCGCCATCCTGCCCGTGCACTACGGTGGCCTGGCGTGCGACATGGCCGCCATTTTCGACATCGCCCGCCGGCACGGCCTGCGGGTGGTGGAAGACGCGGCGCACGCGCTGCCTGCTACCTTTCAAGGCGCAACGGTCGGGCAACTGGCAAGCGCTGCAGCGGTATTCAGCTTCTACGCCAACAAGACCATGACCACGGGCGAGGGCGGCATGGTGGTGACCCAAGACGAGCAGCTCGCCGCGCGCATGCGGGTGATGCGCCTGCACGGCATCAGCCGCGACGCCTTCGACCGCTTCACCAGCAAGACCCCGGCGTGGTACTACGAGATCGTCGCGCCCGGCTTCAAGTACAACCTGACCGACTTGGCCGCGGCGCTGGGTCGCGTGCAGCTGCAGCGCCTGCCGGCCTTCGTGCAGCGGCGCCGGCAACTGGCCGCGCGCTACCTGCACGCGTTGAAAGACCTGCCGCTCATCCTGCCCGCCGACGCGCCGGCCGGCGACACGCACGCCTGGCATTTGTTTGTTTTGCGGCTGTCGGATGACGCCACGGTGACGCGCGACGAGGTGATCCAGGCGCTGTCGGATGCCGGCATCGCCACCAGCGTGCACTACGTGCCGCTGCACCGCCAGCCGTATTGGCGCGACCGCTACGGCCTCACACCGGAGCAGTTCCCGGTGGCCGAAGCCGCCTACCAGCGCATGTTCAGCGTCCCGCTCTTCACGGCCATGAGCGACGGCGAGCAGGCGCGCGTCATCGCGGCGCTGAAGGACATCGTGCGGTGAGCGCATGGGCAGCGTGATGGCGCGCGCCGCCAAGCGCGCGATGGACCTCGGACTCACCCTGGCCGCGCTGCCACTGGTGCTGCCACTCATGGCCGCCATCGCGCTGTGGGTGCGGCTGGATTCGTCCGGCCCGGCGCTGTTCCGTCAGCCGCGCGTGGGGCGGGGCGGGCGGCTGTTTCGCATCCACAAGTTCCGCACCATGCGGGCTCAAGGCGGCGGGCCGCAGGTCACCGCGGCGGGTGACGCGCGCATCACCCGCGCCGGGCGCTGGCTGCGGCGCACCAAGCTGGACGAACTGCCGCAGCTGATCGACGTGCTGGCGGGCGACATGAGCCTGGTCGGCCCGCGCCCCGAGGTGCCGCGCTACATGGCGCTGTACCCCGATGAGGCGCGGCGCCTCATCCTGTCGGTGCGGCCCGGCATCACCGACCGCGCGGCGATCGAGTTCCGCGACGAGGAGCGCTTGCTGGCCGACAGCGGTGACCCCGAGACCACGTACGTCGAGCGCATCATGCCGGTCAAGCAGCGCTACTACCTGGACTACGTGGCCAGCCACAGCATGGCGGGCGATGTGTGCATCCTGTTCGACACGCTGCGTGCGGTGCTGAAATAAGAAATATGAAAAAAAGTGCCTATTGTCGGCGTGGACATTAACTCTGATGCTATGAAAAATATAGTTTCCAGGCTGCGCCGCGCACTCACCAGCAAGAGCTGGCTGCCCGACCTGGCGCTGATCGCGCTGGCCTGGTGGGCGGCGTTCTGGCTGCGCTTCAATCTGGGGCTGCCGTCGCCCTACGTCACCGACGCGCTGGTCACCACGCCCATCGCGCTGGCGTGCATGGCGCTGGGCCTGCTGCTGGCGCGCGTGCCGCGCCAGTCGTGGCGCTACGTCAGCCTGGCCGACTTGCGTCACCTGGCCGGCGGCGTGGCGTTGGGCGCGGTGCTGACCACGGCGGCGGTGATGGGGTTGCGCGTGGAGGGCTTTCCGCGCTCGGTGTTCCCCATCAGCGCCTTGCTCACCCTGGTGCTGCTGGCCGGCGCGCGCGCGGCCAGGCGCACGCTGGTCGAGCGCGCGCGCGCCCACGGCCAGCCTGGCCAGGCGCAGCAGCCGCTGCTGGTCGTCGGCACGCTGGAGGAGGCCGACCAGGCGCTGCGCATGCTCAAGGGCGTGGCCGGCTGGCACGTGGCCGGCGTGGTGTCGCCCGACGCGCAGGACGCCGGCCGCACGCTGCACGGCGTGCGCGTGCTGGGCGACGTGCAGTCGCTGGCCGATATCGCCGCCGCGCAGCGCGCCGGCACCGTGCTGCTGGCCAGCCCGCCCGGCGCGCCGCTGCGGCGCGAGGTGCTGATGCGCTGGTCCGGCTCGGGCCTGTCCCTGCTCACCTGGCCCAGCGCCGACGAGCTGCTGGGCCCCGGCGCCGTGCCCAACCCGCGCAAGGTGCAGCTGGAGGACCTGCTGGGCCGCACGCCCGTCGAGCTGGACGCACAGGGGCTGGCTGGCCTGTTCAGCGGCCAGACGGTGCTGGTGACGGGCGCCGGCGGCTCCATCGGCGCCGAGCTGTGCCGCCAGGCGGCGCGCCTGGGCACGGCGCGGCTGGTGTGCGTGGACCAGTCCGAGGTCGCCATCTACCAGCTGGAGCAGGAACTGCGCCGCAGCCATCCGGCGATGGAAGGCTGCTACTACACCGCCAGCGTGCGCGAGCCCGACCGCCTGGCCGCCATCGCCCGCGCGCACCGCCCCGGCGTGGTGCTGCACGCCGCCGCCTACAAGCACGTGCCGCTGATGGAGACGCGCAACGAGATCGAGGCCCTGCGCACCAACGTGCTGGGCACGCTGAACGCGGCGCGCGTGGCGGGCGAGGTGGGCGCGGCGCGCTTCGTGCTGGTGTCCACCGACAAGGCCGTCAACCCCACCAGCGTGATGGGCGCCAGCAAGCGCCTGGCCGAGCAGGTGGTGCAGGCGGTGGCGGCACGGTACGCGGCCACCCGCTTCGTGTCGGTTCGCTTCGGCAACGTGCTGGGCTCCAGCGGCTCGGTGGTGCCGCTGTTTTCGGCCCAGATCGCGCGCGGCGGACCGGTGACGGTAACGCACCCGGACATCGTGCGCTACTTCATGACCATCCCCGAGGCCGCGCAACTGGTGCTGCAGGCGGGGCTGATGGGCCAGTCGGGGCAGATCTTCGTGCTCGACATGGGCGAGCCGGTGAAGATCGTCGACCTGGCGCGCATGCTGATCCGCCTGTCCGGTCGCGGCGAGGCCGAGGTGCCCATCGCCTTCACCGGCCTGCGCCCCGGCGAGAAGCTGTACGAGGAACTGCTGGCCGACGACGAGACCACCGAGCCCACGCCGCACCCCAAGCTGCGCGTGGCCAAGGTGGCGCCGGTGGCGGCTGACGCGGCGCAGGGTATCGAGGCCTGGATCGCCCAGGCCGGGGCGGAGCCGGCCGCGCCCGCGCTGCGCGAGTGGCTGCGGGGGCGCGTGCCGGAATACCGGGCGGAGCCAGTGCGGTTTTGAATGAAATAAGCCATGAGTCGGCGCCGGTATTACACGGATAGCTATTGAAATAGTAGCGTCCGGCGTGTACGAACGCCCGTCAGCGCTGGTTGCCCAGCATCGACGCCTTGAACGACAGCACGTGCGTCCTGGCCGCATCGGCCGCGGCGTCGGCGTCGCGGCCGCGCAGCGCGGCGACGATGGCGCGGTGCTCGTCGATGACCTCCTGCAAGTGCCTCTCCGACGCGAGCGAAATGGCCCAGAAGCGCTGCGAGCGCGCGTGCAGGACGTTCAGGATGTCCTGCAGTATCGGGTTGCGTGCCACGAGCGCGATCTTTTCGTGAAAGCGCCGGTCCAGGTTCATGACCGACACCGCATCGCGCTGCCGCGCCGCATCCTCGAACTGGTCGGCGATGACCTGCAGCTCGGCGAGGTCGGCATCGGTGATGGCGCCAGCGGCCAGGCGCAGGCACAGCATTTCGTTGACCAGCCGCACGTCGATGAGGTCGAGCGCGTCGTTGATGGACAGCGGTGACGCCATCGCGCCCTTGCGCGGAATGATCTGCACCAGGCCCTCGGCGGACAGCCGGTGCAGCGCCTGGTTGACCGGCGTGCGCCCCACGCCGAAACGCTCCATCACCTGCGCGGCGTTGAAGTACTCGCCGGGCTTGTAGGCCAGGGTGACCAATGCCTCCTTGAGGCGCAGATAGGCCGTCTCGTTGAGGGAGAGGTCGGGCTCGGGCGGCCGGGCAGGGGCGTGGCGGGTGGTGGCTGTTTTCATGGGCTCTCGGGGCTCAAGGACCAGATCCGATGTTAGCCGTGAAACGGCACTTGAAGTTCTAGTGAAGACATAGTAATATTGCTGTGAAATTTCACTATTACTTCAAAGGATGCTCATGAAACTGTCTTTCGAACTCGCGGATGGGGGCTCCCCGCGCACGCTGGACTTCGAGGCCCGGCGCCTCGTGATCGCCGGCTGGACCGGGCGCGACGCCGCCGCCATCGCGCACCACATCGAGGAGCTGGCCGCGCTCGGCGTTCCCGCGCCCAGCGCGGTGCCGCTGTTCTACCGGGTGGCCATCAACCAGTTGAGCCAGGGCGACGTGGTGCAGGTGGTGGGCGAGGACACCTCGGGCGAGGTCGAGCCCCTGCTGTTCCTGCACGGCGGCGAGTGGTACGTCTCGATCGGCTCGGACCACACCGACCGCGCCCTGGAGGCGCACAGCGTGGCGCTGTCCAAGCAGATATGCGCCAAGCCCGTGGCGCGCAGCGCCTGGCGCCTGGCCGACGTGCAGGACCGCTGGGACGCGCTGGTGCTGCGCTCCTGGATCGAGGAGGGCGGCGAATGGCGCCTGTACCAGGAGGGCACGCTGGCGGCGCTGCGCCCGCCGGCCGATCTGCTGGCGCGCTGCGCGGCGGCGGGCGGCGAGCCGGCCGAGGGCTTTGCCATGACCTGCGGAACCGTCGGCGCCATCGGCGGCATCCGCCCCAGCGCGCGCTTTCGCATGGAACTGGCCGACGAGCACACCGGGCGCCGCATCGCGCACGAGTACCGCACCGCCGTGCTGCCTGTCGTTGCCTGAGGCGAGGGTGACGCGCATGAGCACATCCTCCACGAACGCCGCCACCCTCGCCACCCTTGCCACGGTGGGCGCCGACCTGGCGGCGGGCCGCGCCACCTCCGCCGCGCTGACCGCCGAGGCCTTGCGGCGCATCGCCGACCCGGCCGGCGAGGGCGCGCGCACCTTCACCCGCGTGCTGGCGGAGCGGGCCCAGCGCCTGGCGCACGCCTCCGACGGCCTGCGCGCGGCCGGCCTGGCGCGCTCGCCCATCGAGGGCCTGCCGGTGTCGGTGAAAGACCTGTTCGACGTGGCCGGCGAGGCCACCACGGCCGGCTCCACCGTGCTGCGCGATGCGCCGCCCGCCACGCAGGACGCGGGCGCCGTACAGCGCCTGCTGGCGGCGGGCGCGGTGCTGGTCGGCAAGACCAACATGACCGAGTTCGCGTACTCCGGCCTCGGCCTCAACCCGCACTACGGCACGCCGGCCAACCCGTGGCGCCGGGACGAGCGGCGCATCCCCGGCGGATCGTCTTCAGGCGCGGCCGTGGCCGTGGCCGACGGCATGTGCCTGGCCAGCGTGGGCAGCGACACGGGCGGCTCGGCGCGCATCCCGGCCGCGCTGTGCGGCATCACCGGCTTCAAGCCCACCGCGCGCCGCATGCCCGGCGGCGGGATGGTGCCGCTGTCGCCCACCCTCGACGCCGTGGGCGTGATGGCGGCCGACGTGGCCGGCTGCGCGGCGATGGATGCCGTGCTGTCAGGCGCAACCGAGGTGCACGACACCGCACGGCCGTGGCACCTGCGGCAGGCGCGCTTCGCCGTGCCCGCCACGCTGGTGCACGACGGCATGGACGCGCCGGTCGCCGCCGCCTTCGGCCGCGCACTGCAGCGGCTTTCCGCCGCCGGCGCGCAACTGGTGGAGCTGGATGTGCCCGAGTTCGGCGAACTGGCGGCGATCAACGCGGCCGGCGGCTTCAGCGCGGCCGAGTCGTGGGCCTGGCACGCCGGGCTGGTCGAGCGCAGCGCCAGTGGCTACGACCCGCGCGTGCTGAGCCGCATCCTGCGCGGGCGCGACTTCACGGCGCGCGACTACCTGGCGCTGCAGGCGCAGCGCGCCGACTGGCAGCGCCGCGTGGCGGCGCGCCTGGGCGAATTCGACGGCTGGCTCATGCCCACCGTGCCGCTGGTGGCGCCGCGCATCGACGCGCTGGAAGGGGATGAGTCGCTGTACTTCTCGGTCAACGCCGCCATGCTGCGCAACCCCTCCATCGGCAACTTCATGGACGGCTGCGCCATCTCGCTGCCCTGCCATGCGCCCGGCGAGGCGCCCGTGGGCCTGAGCCTGGCGGGCCTGCCGATGCGCGACGCCGCCGTGCTGGGCTGGGCCGCTGGCATCGAACGTGCATTGAGTGCCGAACTCTCCTGACTCTCCCCTCCCACCATCAACCCGAGGTTTCCCATGAACAAGCTCTTTCGCTCCTTGCTCCCGCTGGCCGTCGCCGGCCTGGGCTGCGTCTGCACCATGGCCGGTGCGCAGGACGCCTATCCCTCCAAGCCGATCCGCATGGTCGTGCCCTTCCCGCCGGGCGGCAGCATCGACATGACCGCGCGCCTGGTGGGCCAGAAGCTCTCGACCAGCCTGGGCCAGCCCGTGCTGGTGGACAACCGCCCCGGCGCGAGCGGCAACATCGGCATGGACTTCGTCGCCAAGGCGCCCAAGGACGGCTACACGCTGCTGATGGTGCACACCGGGCTGGCCTCCAACGCCCACATGTTCGCCAAGCTGGCCTTCGACCCGCTCAAGGACCTGGCGCCGGTGATCCGCGTGGCCGACCAGCCCAACGTGCTCATCATGAACCCCAAGTGGTCGTTCAAGAACGTGGCCGAACTGGTGGCCTACGCCAAGGCCAATCCCGGCAAGCTGAGCGTCGGCACCTCGGGCGTCGGCGGCCCTCAGGACGTGGCGGCGCGCCGCTTCATGAGCATGACCGGCACCGACCTGCTCAATGTGGCCTACAAAGGCGGCGCGCCGGCATTGTCCGATCTGGTCGGCGGGCAGATCGACATGATGTTCGAGACCTCTCCCACGGCCACGCCCTATGCCAAGAGCGGCAAGCTGCGGGCGCTGGCGGTGACCGGCGACAAGCGCATCCCCGCGCTGCCCGACGTGCCCACCGTGGCCGAATCGGGCGTGCCGGGCTACCGCTTCATGGGTTGGATCGGCCTGGTGGCCCCGGCGGGAACGCCGGCGCCCATCATCGCCAAGCTCAACGAACAGGTGCAGGCGCTGCTCAAGAGCCCCGACACGCAGAAACAGCTCACGGAACTCAGCCTCGAAGTGGTGGGCGGCTCGGCGGCCGACTTCGTCAGCTTCGCGCGCAAGGAGTCGGGCGACTATGCGAAGTTCGTCAAGGACTTCAACATCACGCCGCAGTGAACCTGGAGATTCAAGGAAAAATGGCCTTCAGCCCGCGCCAGACAATCGCCAATAGCTATTAAAAAAGTAGCTTTCAGGCATCGCCCGCGTCGATGCCGGTCTTGGCCAGCAGATCGGCCACCAGCTCCAGCCGCAGCAGCGGGTTGTCCAGGCTCATCAGGCGCTGCTTCAGCGGCCCGAGGAGGGGCAGCAGCTCGCACCAGCGGTTGGCGACCCAGCCGCAGTCGTCGTACTGCGTGTCGGCCTCGGACGGAATGGGGGCCGTGGGCGAGCGGCGGTGCAGGTTCTCGTGCACCTGCCGCAGCGCCTGCGCGATGTGGCGCAGGTCTTGGGGCACGGCGACCGCGGCGTCGCGCGCCAGCAGCGTGATGTCGGCCACCCACAGGCCGTTCTTCAGCCGGCTGGCATGGTCGATGCGAAAGCGCTGCTCACCCTGGCACTGCATCAGCAGCAGGCCTGGCTGGGGCTGCTCGAGCTGCGTGACGTGGGCCAGTGTGCCCACGGGCTCCAACTGTTCCTCCGGGGCGCTGGCCACGCGCACTTCACTACCCTGCGCCAGTGCCACCACGCCGAAGGGTGCGCCCGCACGGTGGCACTTGCCCACCATGTCCAGGTAGCGCACCTCGAACACGCGCAGCGGCAGCACGCCCCCCGGGAACAGCACCGTGCCCAGCGGGAACAGCGGCAGGGAGCTGAGGGTGAGCGGGGCCATGGCGTGGCTATCATCGCACGCATGTCCACTCTCGGCGGACGTCGCCCGGGCGCACCGCGCGAGCGCCGCCCACTCGCCTCATGCTGTACCAGATCCTGACCTTCCTGCTGGAAGTCGCCGTCACCCTGATCGGGGGGGCCTGCCTGCTGCGCCTGTACATGCGCTGGCGCCGCATCTCCTTCGGCCACCCGGTGGGGCGCTTCGTGCAGGCGCTGTCGGACTGGCTGGTGCTGCCGCTGCAGCGCCTGCTGCCGCCGCGCGACAAGCTGGACGCGGCGAGCCTGCTGGGGGCCTGGCTGCTCAAGCTGCTGCAGTACATCCTGCTGATGGTGCTGATCGGCGCCCAGCGCTGGACCGTGCTGCCGTTGCTGGCCTTGCTGGGCGTGGCCAAGCTGGCGGTGTCGGTGGCCACGGCGGTCATCATCATCGCGGCGGTGCTGTCGTGGACGGGCAACCGCACGCTGGTGGCCGACGTGTTCGACCGCCTGTGCGAGCCTCTGCTGGCGCCGCTGCGCCGCGCGGTGCCGCTGGTCGGCGGGGTGGACCTGTCGCCGCTGCTGGCGGTGGTGGCGCTGCAGGTGCTGAGCATCGTGCTCGGCTCGCTGCAGGCCGGCCTGCTGGGCAGCGCGGTGGTGATCGGCGCCGGCTGACCGGGGGCGCCGCCGTCCGCCCTATTCGACGGCGTCGGCCGGCTGGCGCTGCAGCATGGCCAGCACGCCGGCGACCTTGGCGCGCAGCTCGCGCCGGTCGCAGATGAAGTCCACCGCGCCCTTGTCCTGCAGGAACTCGGCGCGCTGGAAGCCCTCGGGCAGTTTCACGCGCACGGTGCTCTCGATCACGCGCGGGCCGGCAAAGCCGATCAGCGCCTTGGGCTCGGCGATCACCACGTCGCCCACGAAAGCGAAGCCAGCCGACACGCCGCCCATGGTGGGATCGGTCAGCACGCTGACGTAGGGCAGCCCCTTCTTGGCCAGACGGGTGAGGGCGGCGTTGGTCTTGGCCATCTGCATCAGCGACAGCAGGCCCTCCTGCATGCGCGCGCCGCCGGTGGCGGTGAAGCAGATGAAGGGCACCTTCTGCTCGATGGCGGTTTCCACGCCGCGCACGAAGCGCTCGCCGACGACCGAGCCCATGGAGCCACCCATGAAGTCGAACTCGAACGCCGCCACCACCACGCTGATCGAGTGCACGGCGCCGCCCATGACCACCAGCGCGTCGGTCTCGCCGGTGTCTTCCAGGGCTTCCTTCAGGCGCTCGGGGTACTTGCGGCTGTCCTTGAACTTGAGCGCATCCACCGGCAGCACTTCCTGCCCGATCTCGTAGCGGCCCTCGTGGTCGAGGAACACGTTGAGCCGGTCGCGCGCGCCCATGCGGTGGTGGTGGCTGCAGTGCGGGCAGACGCATTGGTTCTGCTCCAGGTCGGTCTTGTACAGCACCGTGTCGCACTCGGGGCACTTGATCCACAGGCCCTCGGGCATCTGGCGGCGCTCGCTGGCCTCGGATTTCTGGATCTTGGGCGGCAGCAGTTTTTCAAGCCAGCTCATGCATTTGCTCCTTGGGTGATAGCGGGAATCAGGCGTCCAGCGCCGCGCGGATGGGACGCAGGAAGTCCATGGCGGCGGCCACGACCTTCTCGTGCGGCTGGTCCTCGATGAGCTGGATCAGGCGGCTGCCGATGACCACGGCGTCGGCCACCTTGCCGATGGCGCGCGCCGTCTCGGCGTCGCGGATGCCGAAGCCGACGCCGACGGGGACGTGCACGTGCCGGCGGATGCGCGGCAGCATGGCCTCGACCGCGGCGGTGTCGAGCGCGCCCGAGCCGGTCACGCCCTTGAGAGAGACGTAGTAAACGTAGCCGCTGGCGACCTGGGCCACCTGCTGCATGCGCTCGTCGGTGCTGGTGGGCGCCAGCAGGAAGATCAGGTCCATGCCGTTGGTGCGCAGCTTTTCCGCGAACTCGCGGCATTCCTCGGGCGGGTAGTCCACGATCAGCACGCCATCGACGCCGGCGGCGGCGGCGTCGCGCACGAAGGCGTCCGGCCCGTGCTGCTGGTCGTAGCGCTCGACGGGGTTGGCGTAGCCCATCAGGACGACCGGGGTCCTGTCGTCCTGATGGCGGAAGGCGCGCACCATCGCCAGCACCTGCGCCAGGCCAATGCCCAGCGCCAGCGCGCGGTCGCCCGCCTTCTGGATCACGGGGCCGTCGGCGCTGGGGTCGGAGAAGGGGACGCCCAGCTCGATGATGTCGGCGCCCGCCGCCGCCATGCCGTGCATCAGCGCGGGCGTGATGTCGGCATAGGGGAAGCCGGCGGTGACGTAGGGAATCAGCGCCTTGCGGCCCTGGCCTTTGAGGGCGTCGAGGGTGGCGGCGATGCGGCTCATGCCTGGCTCCCCGGCGCCTTGGCGCCCTTGACCACGTGGCCCTGCATCGAAGGCCGGTCGAAGACTTGAGCCCCATCCAGGTCGGCCACGGTGCCGATGTCCTTGTCGCCCCGGCCCGACAGGCAGACCAGGATGGACTGGTCGGGCCGCATGGTGGGCGCCAGCTTCATCGCATACGCCATGGCGTGGCTGGATTCGAGCGCGGGGATGATGCCTTCGGTGCGGCACAAGTGGTGAAAGGCGGCCAGCGCCTCGGCGTCGGTGGCGCCCACGTACTCGGCGCGGCCGGTGTCCTTGAGCCACGCGTGCTCGGGGCCGACGCCGGGGTAGTCCAGGCCGGCGGAGATGCTGTGCGTCTCGGTGATCTGGCCGTTGCCGTCCTGCAGCACGTAGGTGCGGTTGCCGTGCAGCACGCCGCTGCTGCCGCGCTGCAGGCTGGCGGAGTGCTTGCCGCTGTCCAGGCCCTGGCCGGCGGCTTCGACGCCGATCAGGCGGGTCTTCTCGTGCGGGATGTAGGGGTAGAAGATGCCCATGGCGTTGCTGCCACCGCCCACGCAGGCGACCACCGCATCGGGTTGCGTGGCGGCGATGCCCTGCGAGGCCAGCATCTCGGGCATCTGCGTCAGGCACTCGTTGCCGATCACGCTCTGGAAGTCGCGCACCATCATCGGATAGGGGTGCGGGCCGGCGACGGTGCCAATGATGTAGAAGGTGTTGTCCACGTTGGCGACCCAGTCGCGCATGGCTTCGTTCAGCGCGTCCTTCAGCGTCTTGCTGCCCGATTCGACCGGCACCACGCTGGCGCCCAGCAGCTTCATGCGGTAGACGTTGGGGCTCTGGCGCTTGACGTCCTCGCTGCCCATGTAGACCACGCACTCCAGGCCGTAGCGCGCGCAGATGGTGGCGGTGGCCACGCCGTGCTGGCCGGCGCCGGTCTCGGCGATGATGCGCGGCTTGCCCATGCGCCGGGCCAGCATGGCCTGGCCGATGACGTTGTTGATCTTGTGCGCGCCGGTGTGGTTGAGGTCCTCGCGCTTGAGGTAGATCTGCGCGCCTTTCAGCTCGCGGCTGGTGCGCGCGGCGTGGTAGACGGGCGAGGGGCGGCCCACGTAGTGCGCCAGCTCGTAGCGGAATTCGGCCAGGAATTCCGGGTCGTGCTGGTACCTGGCGTAGGCGTCGTTCAGTTCATTGATGGCATAGGTCAGCGTCTCGCTGACGAAGCTGCCGCCGTAGCGGCCAAAGTGCCCGCTGGCGTCGGGCTGGTGGTAGTCGGTCATGGTGAAAGCAATCCTGCAAAGGCGTCGTCGGCCGCGCGCACGGCGGCCACGAAGCGGGTGATCTTGTCGGCGTCCTTGATGCCCTTCAGCGGCTGGCCGCCCGGGCCTTCGGCTTCGACGCCGGAGGAAACGTCAACGGCCAGCGAAAGGCCGCGTCCGCGCAAGGCGCGCAGCCCATCGCCCACGTTTGCAGGTGTGAGCCCACCAGACAAGACGAGGTGAGCGGGAACGTTTGGAGGCAGGCGTGACCAATCGAATGTCTTTCCGCCGCCGCCGTAGCCATCGACCTGCGTGTCGAGCAGGAGGGCCTGGGCGGCGCTGTGTTCAGCGGCAAATTCTAGCAAGTCGAAGCCGGCATCCGGCCCCGGCGGGATGCGCGCCGCGCGCCAGAAAGGGCGCTCCAGGCGCCGGGCGGCGGCGGCGCAGTCGGCGGCCGATTCATCACCATGAAATTGCAGGATGGCCGGCGCCACGCTTGCGGTGGCCGCTTCTATTTCAGTAGCATCGGCATTGGCGAACACCAGCACGGGCGTGACCAGGGGCGGCAAGCGCCGGGCCAGTTCGCCCGCGCGCGCGGGCGTCACGTAGCGGGCGCTCTTGGGGTAGAGGATGAAGCCGATGGCATCCACGCCGGCGGCGACGGCGGCGTCCACGTCCTGCTCGCGGGTGAGGCCACAGATCTTGATGCGGGTGCGGGTCTGGGCAGGGGCGTTCATGAGTGGTAGGGGATCAGGGCAGCCCATCATAGGCGGCCGTGCGCTCGGGCAGGCCCCAATGGGCGTCGTACACGGGGCCCAGGAAGTAGAGCCCGTCGGGCGAGAAGGTGGGGGCCGCCGCGTCGCGGTCGCGCGCGGCCAGCACCTCGCGCATCCAGTCTGGCGGCTGCAGGCCTTGACCGACCAGGACCAGGCAGCCCATGATGTTGCGGATCATGTGGTGCAGGAAGGCGCTGGCCTCGAAGTCGAAGCGCCAGTACGCGCCGCGGCGCCGGATGCCGATGGGCGCCAGCCGCTTGACGGGCGACAGCGCTTGGCAGGCGCTGGCCCGGAACGAGCTGAAGTCGTGCTCGCCAGCGAGGTGCGCGGCCGCCTGCCGCAGGGCACCCTCGTCGAGCGGCCGGAAGGTCCAGCCGACGCGGCCCGCTTCCACACTGGGGCGCACGGGCGATTCGAGCAAGACGTAGGCATAGCGGCGGGCGAGGGCGCTGGCCCGCGCGTGGAACCCGGGCGGCACCTCGCGCGCCCATTGCACCGCGATGTCAGGCGGCAGGAAGCGGTTGGTGCCGCGCACCCACGAGAAGGGCTCACGCTGCAGCCCAGTGTCGAAATGCACCACCTGCATCAGCCCGTGCACGCCGGCGTCGGTGCGGCCGGCGCACAGCGTGGACACAGGCGCGGTGGTGAACTGCCGCAGCGCCTTTTCCAGCCGGTCCTGGACGGTCTGGCCCGAGGGCTGGCTCTGCCAGCCCTGGTAGGCCGATCCCTGGTAGCTGAGGCCGAGGGCGATTCTCACGATGGCGGGTATTGTGCCGCCGATGCGATCAGGCCGCCTGTCGACATCCGGCGCCGCTACGGATCAAAGTTCAGCCAGGAAGCGCTCGGCGCGCGCCTTGAGCGCACCGGATGCCTCGGCGATCACTTCCTTGACCAGGGTAGATGCGCCCTCGGTGTCGCCGATGGCACGGAGATCTTTGGCCAGCGACAGCTTGGTGGCCAGCGGGTCGCTGTTCGCGTCGTCGGGCAGCTCGGTTTCGAGGTCGCCGCCGGAAGGTAAATCCAGATCCAGCGATAGCGCGTCCATGTCGAACTCGATCATGTTCCAGTCGCTGGCGGGCGTTGGCGTGGCGCTTAGTTCAGAGGGCGGCGCGAAGTCCAGATCCAGGTCGAGGTCGGGTGCCGGCGGCTTGACGGGAGCGGAGGTGTCTGCCGTCCTGGCCGCCACGGCCGCCGCCAGCGCCGCGCCGAGGGGCTGGGATGGACCGGGTGCGGCGGGGGTGGCGCGCAGCGGCGCGTTGTCGAGGTCGAGGTCCGGCAGTTCATGGCTGCGGGCGCGGAGCTTTTCCGCCAGTTGCGCGGTCTCCGACTCGGTATCGGCGCCGAAGGTGGGTTGTGCCCCTGAGGTCGGTGCGGCTTTGGGGACGGGCATGCGGCCCCGCTTGTAGAGGGGGTTATCGGGCTCGAGTTCACTGCCCAGGCTGGCAATGGCCTGCCAGTCGGGGCCGTTGCCCTGGGTCACGCCATGGGCCTCGGTCGCGATCGCCTCCAGCGCGCGCGCGTCGCGGCGCTTGGCGTAGATTTCGGTCAGCTTGCGGTGGATGGAGGTGCGGCCCGGATGGACGCGCAAAGCTTCCTTGAGGATTTCCTCGGCCTGCATGTCGCGGCCGTAGGCGAGGTAGACGTCCGCCTCGGCCACGGGATCCACGTCGCCGGCGGTGTCAAGCTGGCTGGGGGAGTACGTCATGGACGAGGAACCGCCCACCGTGCCCCCGCCGTCCTTGGTGTTCACGCGCTGACCACCACTGGCGTCGAAGAACGAATCGGGCCGCAGCTGGCTTTCGAGGAAGCTGCTGTCCAGCGGCGCGGCTTCCTTCTTCTTTTGGCGCGAGCGATAGACACCGTAGCCGGCCAGCAGTGCCAGCAGGCCCACGCCGGCGACGGGCACCAGCGGGTTTTCCATCAGGCTGTCGAGGAACGACGACTCGGCCATGGGGGCCGGCGCTGGCGCGGCCACTTGCGGCCGCCCGGGAACCGAGGCCACTGGGGCCGCGGCCTCGGCGGCGGAATCGGCCGCCGCGGGCGCGGAGGCGGCCATCAGACCAGGCGCCGCGTCCGACGCAGCCTCCGACGCCGTGCTCGCGACTTCGGGCGTGGGCCCTGCTGCCTCGGAGGCGGCCGGCGCGGGGACGGTCGGGGTCGTCGTCACCGCGGCGACCGACGCGTTGATCGATGGTCCGGCACCGGAGGCGGTGGCCGCGGCCGGCGCCGACTGCAGGCGCGAGAGTTCGCTGATGTTCTTGTTCAGCTCCGCCACCCGCTCAGCCTGTTCCTGGGCCTGGCGGCTCCGCGCCAGCGTGGACTCGGTGTCGCTGGGGGCGCTGCCGTCCCTGGAGAGGGTCAGGCGATCCTGGCTGGGCGTCGGGGCGCGACCGTCCTGAACCTGGGGCTGCACGCTGCCCGATGCGCTGCGGCCCGCCGAGGCCACCTCGGCGGCGCGCACCCTCTGGGCGAGGCCGCCGCGGTAAGCCTGGAAGTCGCGGCTCTGGGCGAGCACGGCGCGGTGGGCCGCCGGCGGGGAGACGGCCTGGGCTTCCTCGGCTGTCGGCACCTGGAGGACGGCTCTTGCCTTCAGCAAGTTGACGTTGCCCCGGATGAAAGCGTTCGGGTTGGCACGCAGCATGGCCACCAGCATCTGATCCAGCGACACGCCCTCCACGGCGTAGGCCGATGCCAGACGCGAGGCCGTATCCCCGCGCTGCACGGTGACCTGTTCGCTGCCGCCACCGGCCGGCGCAAGCGCAGGCGTGGAGGCGGGCGCGGCGCGGCGTTGAGCGGGGGGCGCCGGCAATGGGGTGGCCACGGATGGCGATACCTGGGACTGCGTGACGGTGACCGGCCGCGGCGCGCCGCGGCCGGGGGGATCCACCAGCATGGTGTAGTCGCGCACGATGCGGCCGTTGGCCCAGTTGGCCTCGATCACCACACCGACGAAAGGCTCGTTGACCGGGCGGTTGCCGACCAGGCGCAGATAGGCTTCTCCGTTGGCGCGGCGGTGCAGGGTGACGCGGGCGCCCGCGAGCGCCGGACTGTAGTCGACGCCCGCGGCGCGGAACGCCTGCTGCGATCCCAGGCTGGCCTGGAAGGAGGTGGCTTCCTCGGACGAGATCTGCGGCACCTCGATCTCGGCGCGCAGCGGTTCCCCCAACGCAGAGCGTACGGTGATGGCACCCAGGGCCAGTGCCTGCGCGTCCAGACTGACACCCATCATCGCCAGCGCGGCGGCCGATGCCAGCGCGGCCTGCTTCCATGATGGGCGGGGAACACCCCCAGGTTGAATGGATCCCTGCGGGATCAGGGCGGTCTTGTTCTGCATAGGTGACGATGGCAGATGGAACCCTGCCAGTACGAGCTTGACGATCAACATTACCATCAACGAATTGGACTGACAAGCTGAGACATCTGTTGGCGCGTGTTATGGAATTCATAGCGTCCGCGTTAGATTTGACCAGAGGCAAGCGGTATCCCACGGATGTGTCTTCAGTTTGCTGAGTTGGAGCTCCCGTGCTGGCGCGCCTGGCTGTCCAGACCCTGTCGGCAAACAACCGATTGGTCCATCACACCCAGATATTGCATGACCAGGGTCGTGTCGAGCCGTGCTCCATGGCCGGGGGATGGCGTCTCGCGGGCGCTCCGGCGGACAAAAAATCTGCCGCCGGCCAACCTTCGCGCAGCCCCAGGCTTGCTAGCCTTGACGCATGCAGATCTCCGAACTGTCGCGCCGGACAGACGTGTCCACGCATGCCATTCGCCACTACGAAAGCCTGGGGCTGATCGCCGCCCGGCGCACGCCTTCCGGCTACCGCGAATTCGACGATGCGGTGATTCGCGAGTTGCGCTTCATCGTCATGTCGCGGCAATGCGGCTTCTCCCTGAAGCAGGTGGCCGAGGTGCTACCGGCGTACCGCCGGCGCGTGCTGACGGCGGCGCAGATGATCGCGATGCTGGAGCACCGCATCGCCGAGATCGATGCCGAGGTCGCCAAGCGGCGGGCCCTGCGCAAGCACTTGGTTGAACACATCGCCTGGTTTCAAGAGCGGCAGGAGCGCGCCAGTTCGAAGCCCCGATTCCCGCGTGCGCCCTCGCACGGTTCCACAACCCGAAATGCCGGCCAGGCCGGCGGAAAGAAGACGTGATGACGCCACAGAACCCCCGTTTCGCGCACGACGTGGAGGCCCTGGTGCTGTCCATGCCGGCGGCCCGCACGCTGGGTTTGCGATTCGACCGGATCGCGCTCGGCGAGGTGGACCTGACGCTGCCCTACCAGGACGGCATGAGCTTTCGTCCCGGCCAGTTGCAGGCCACGCCGATCTTTGCGGCGGCGGATTTCGCCGCGGTGTCGGCGGCCGGCACGCTCCTGCCTGCGGGCTGGGCCAACGCCACCATCGATTGCACGCTCAAGATCGTCGGGCCGGCCAACGGCACGTCGCTGGTGGCGCGGGGGCGCGTGATCCGCGCCGCCCGGTTGCTGACGGTGGCGGAGGCCCGCGTCCATGCCTGCCGGGACGGCGAGGAGGTGCTCTGCGCCACTTTGCTGGCGACGGCGCGCAATCTTCCCCCCGCCCACTGAAGAGGAGGCCGAAGCCGAGATGCCACCTCTTGACGACCCGGGCCCGTGCCCGCCGGGCTTCAAGCCGCTCTTTCGCACCAGCCCGTTTCTGGACGCAAGCGGGCCGTTCTTCTACAAGCCGGAAGAATCCGGATTCATCGTCGGGCTGCGGGTGCTGGACAAGCACACGAACGCCTCGGGCACGGTGCATGGCGGCCTCGTGGCGACCCTGGCCGACGTGTCGATGGGCTATGTCGCCGCGGCCTCGAAGACGCCGGCGCTGCGCATGATCACCGCCAGTCTGGGCATCGACTTCGTCGGCACGGCTCAGGTAGGCGAGTGGGTCGAGTCGCATGTCGATGTCGTCAAGGCGGGCAGCCGCCTGGCCTTCGCGAATGCGCGGATCGCCGTCGATGGGGCCTGCGTGGCCAGCGCCAGGGCCGTTTTCCTCGTGCCGTGACGTCTCGGTGAAAGCCGGGCAAGAAGAGGAGCGATGAATGTGCTGTGCGCGCGCCATGCACAGGCGCAGTGCATGGCGCCATGGCATGCATCTTGCAAATTGGTGGGGTCATCAAAAGGATTCCCATGAAGCTGAACACCCATTTCTCTCGCCTGACCCTGGCGGCATTGCCACTGGCGCTGGCCGCCTGCGCAACGTCCACGTCGACCACGCCGCAATCTCCCCCGTCTTTCCAGATGCTGCGGCAGCTGCACGCCGAACCCACGCGGCTGGCCACCGGCTCCTACTCAGGCAGCTTCTACGTGCCCTCGACGCTGCAAACCATCTCCTGGGGCTATCTGCCCAACCGCACCGCCAAACCGGTGCTGACGATTCCCTCGGGCGCCACCGTGGTCTTCGACACGGTGTCGCACGAAGGCCTGCTGGAGGACCAGGGCCGCGACGCGGCTGCCTACTTCGGCACCAAGGGCGTGCCGCGTGCGCAGGTGCTCGACGAGGCGCAGGCGATCACGGCGTCCAAGCTGGCGCATGACTTCGACAAGGACGGCCCGCACATCGTCACCGGCCCCATCGCCATCGAAGGCGCCATGCCCGGCGACGTGCTGAAGGTGGAGATCCTGAAGGTGGAGCCGCGCGTGCCCTATGGCGTGATCTCCAACCGCCATGGCAAGGGCGCGCTGGTGGGCGAGTTCCCGCGCAAGCCGGCGCAGGCCAACCCCAGCGCCGCCCATCCCGAACGCTACGGCAACGTCTCCGTCTTCACGCCCATCGAGCCCGGCAAGAACGGCTACGAAGGCATCATCGCCACGCCGGGCGGCAAGAAGATCCGTTTTCCGCTGAACCCCTTCATGGGCATCATGGGCGTCGCGGCCAACACCGATCAGCCCGTGCATTCGGTGCCGCCAGCCGCGCATGGCGGCAATGTGGACGTGAACGACCTGGGCGCGGGCACCACGGCCTATTACCCGGTGCAGGTGCCGGGCGCGCTGTTCTATACGGGCGACAGCCACTTCGTGCAGGGCGATGGCGAGGTCGCGCTGACGGCGCTGGAGGGATCGGCTCGCGCGACGTTCCGCCTCAGCCTGCTCAAATCCGGCCGCGACGGCGTGCCCGGCAAGAAGCTGACGCAACCCATGGGCGAAACCGATGCCCACTGGATCACGCTGGGCCTGGACCCCGACCTGGACGAGGCCATGAAGAAGGCCACGCGCGAAGCCATTCGCTTCCTGGTGGCCGAATACGGCATCTCCGAGGAACTGGCCTACGCCTACCTGAGCGCGGCCACCGATTTCGAGGTGTCGCAGGTGGTGGACCGCACCAAGGGCATCCACTCCAAGATCCGCAAGTCGGACTTCGGTGAATTCACGAAGCCCTGAACTGCATTCGGCTATTGGCGCTTTTCCACGCTCAATTGGGGATATAGCCAAAAGAAAAGGGGCCCAGCGAGATCGACGGCAAGTCACGCACGCTGTTCACTTCGCTGGCCGATCCCAAGCGCTGGGCCGCCGACGAGGTGTTTGCGCTGTACCACGAGCGCTGGGAGATCGAACTCGCGCACGCAGAGATCAAGACCGACATGCTGCGCCAGGCCATGACCCTGCGCAGCCAGCATCCCGCTGGGGTTGAGCAAGAGTTGTGGGCCACCTTGCTGATGTACAACTTGATCCGCCTGGAAATCACGCGCATTGCACACGAAGCCAAGGTTGAGCCTTGACGCATCAGCTTCATCACAGCCCTGCGCTACATCATTGACGAGTGGCTGTGGAGTGCAAGCAGCACCACGCCCGGCGTGATCCCGGCCAAGCTGCGGGGGCCATGCGCCAGAACATCCGCCGCTTCATCCTTCCACCTCGTCATTCCGAACGACGATACCCGCGCGTCGTGCGCATGACCAAGACTCACTACCCCATCAAGAGAAATGCCGCTCAGACTTAACTGAACGGCATTGGCCCCGCAGGGCCCCTTGCGCCGTTGGCGTTGCGCCGGCGATGTCAGTCGTTGCTGCCGCCGCCCAGGCCCAGCAGCGCCAGCAGGCCCTGGAACACGTTGAACAGGTCCAGGTACAGCGCCAGGGTGGCGCTGATGTAGTTGGTCTCGCCGCCGTCGATGATGCGCTTCAGGTCGTACAGCATGAACAGGCTGAACACGCCGATGCACAGGGTGCTGATGGCCATCATGCCGGCCGTGGAGCCGACGAAGACGTTGACGATGGCACCGGCGAACACCACCAGCGCGCCGATGAACAGCCATTTGCCCAGGCCGGAGATGTCGCGTTTGATAACGCTGGCCAGGCTGGCCATGACGAAGAACACCCCGGCGGTGCCGCCCATGGCGGTCATGACCAGATCGGAGCCGTTCTTGAAGCCCAGCACCATCGCGATCATGCGCGACAGCATCAGGCCCATGAAGAACGTGAAGGCCAGCAACACGGGCACGCCTGCGGCGGAGTTCTTGGTTTTCTCGATGGCGTACATGAAGCCGAAGGCGCCGCCCAGGAAGACCATCAGGCCCAGGCCGCCGGACAGCGAGCGCGTGATGCCGGTGCTCACGCCGATCCAGGCGCCCAGCACCGTGGGCAACAGGCTCAGGGCCAGCAACCAGTAGGTGTTGCGCAGCACCTTGTGGCGCTGCGCCTGTACGGCCACGCCACCCAGGGCGGGGTCGGCGTAGGCGAGGGTTTGCGAGCGGTCGTTCATGGGTTGATATCTCCTTGCTGTCAACCTGCGGCCGCCACCATGGCGTCCTGTCGGTTTGATTGTACGTAGAGTCCGTTTCGCACCCGAAAATTCCCTTCAGAATCAAAAGGATGCGATGTGAACGGCGATTTCGCGATGCAGGCCGGCGCGGGCGGATATTCTCGGGTGCTTCAACCCCTACAAAGGAATCCAGCATGAAAACCAAATCCTGTCTCGAAGCCGCCGACGTCAAGGCCATCGCCGCCGCCGCGGAGGCCGAGGCGCTGAAGCAGGCGTGGCCGGTGACGATCGCCATCGTCGACGACGGCGGCCATCTGCTGCATCTGCAGCGGCTGGACGGCGCGGCGCCGGTCAGCGCCCACATCGCGCCGGCCAAGGCGCACACGGCGGCGCTGGGGCGGCGCGACAGCAAGGGCTATGAGGACATGATCAACGGCGGCCGCACCGCCTTCCTGTCGGCGCCGGCGATCGTTGGCCTGCTGGAAGGCGGCGTGCCGATCGTGAAGGACGGCCAGTGCTTGGGCGCCGTGGGCGTCAGCGGCGTGAAGGCGCACGAGGACGCGCAGGTTGCGCGCGCCGGCATCGCGGCGCTGGGCCTGTGATATTTTGAATGAAATCGGGGATTGCTAAACAGGTATTGATACACTTGCATTTTTCCCTCAAGATTGCCGGATGAACCTCGCTTGCCCACGTTGCACCTTGACCGATCAGGTGGTCAAGAATGGCCGCAGCCGCCACGGCCACCAGCGCTGGCGCTGCAAGGGCTGCGCGCTGACCTTCGGCGAGCGCGATCACCGGCTCATTGACCCGGCGATCAAGCAAAGCGCTTTGCGCCATTACGCCGAAGGCGTGGGCCTGCGGGCCACCGAGCGGCTGGTGGGGCCCAGTCACAACACCATCATCGGCTGGGTGCGCCAGGAGGTTGCTGGTCAGGCGCTGGCGCGCCTGGATGCGGCGCAGGTGCAGTACGTCGAGGCCGATGAGCTGTGGAGCTACGTGGGTTCAAAAAAAGACCAATTTGGCTGTGGTGGGCTATTGATCGCACTTCCTGCCGAATTCTCGGCTGGGCGCTGGGCGATCGTGACACCCGAGCAGCCCGAGCGCTGGGCGCGCAGATTCCTCAAGGCCCTCACATCCAGTACTGCACCGACCACTGGCGCTGCTACGCAGCCATCTTCCCCGCCGGGCAGCACACCCAAGGCAAGGCGCACACGCACATCATCGAGAGCATGAACAACAAGCTGCGCTGCTATCTGGCGCGGCTGCGCCGCAAGACGCACTGCTACTCCAAGAGCGCGCTCAACCTGCGCGACTCGCTGCTGTTTGTGTGGCAGCGCAAGTTCGGCCACGCGCTGGCGCCCCAGGCCGGCGAGATCACATGCCGGCGGCTCTGGGATGTTGAGATATCAATACCTATTTAGCAATCCCTGAAATCGGCCTCCAGCCGGCGCCGGTATTTCGCCAAAAGCTATTGTTAACGTAGCAAAAGACGGCCCGGATCGCGCCCTCAGTAGCTCAGCCGCTCGGGCCGCAGCTCCTGCAGGATGGTGGTGGCGATCTCTTCGATCGACTTGGTGGTGGTGGACAGCCAGCGGATGCCGGCGCGGCGCATCATGGCCTCGGCCTCGGCCACTTCCATGCGGCAGTTGTCCAGCGCGGCGTAGCGCGAGTTGGGCCGCCGCTCGGCGCGGATCTCGGCCAGGCGCTCGGGCGCGATGGTCAGGCCGAAGATCTTGTTGCGGTGCGGCGCCAGCGCGGGCGGCAACTGGCGGCGCTCGAAGTCCTCGGGGATCAGCGGGTAGTTGGCCGCCTTCAGGCCGTACTGCATGGCCAGGTAAAGGCTGGTCGGGGTCTTGCCGCTGCGGCTGACGCCCACCAGGATGACGTCGGCGCCCTGCAGATCGCGGTTGCTCTGGCCGTCGTCGTGCGCCAGGCTGAAGTTGATGGCCTCGATGCGATCGTTGTAGGCCTTGCTCTTGCTCGCGTCCGAGAAGCGCCCCACGCGGTGCAGGCTCTTGATGCCCAGCTCGTGCTCCAGCGGCTGCACGAACATGCCGAACATGTCCATCAGCATGCCCTTGCAGCCGGCGCGGATGATGTCCAGCACCGCCATGTCCACCAGCGTGGTGAAGACGATGGGGCGCTTGCCCTCCACCTCGCCCACGTGGTTAATCTGGCGCACCGCCTGGTGCGCCTTGTCAGGCGTGTCGACGAAGGGCAGGCGCACGTGGCGCGGCTGAAAGTCGAACTGCGCCAGGATGGAGTTGCCGAAGGTCTCGGCGGTGATGCCGGTGCCGTCGGAGACGAAGAAAACGGTGCGATCGGGCATGGTGGCGGTGGGCTTCTGCGGGGCCGGCGCGATGGTGGCGGCATCCCTACAATCACGCCCATTATGCGAATTCGCGCGCCGCACCCCGCCGGATGGCGCCGGCTGATCCAGCCCGGCCGGCCAGCCGCGTGCAGCGCCTTCGCGCCGCGGCCACGCCTGCGCCGCCGCGCCCACAGGTTTTCAAACTCCGGAGCTTTCCCATGTCCCAGCGTTTCGAGCCGACCGCCCTGGTCGTGCCCTTCGAACAACTCAGGATGACCGATGTCGAGGCGGTCGGCGGCAAGAACGCCAGCCTCGGCGAGATGATCTCGCAACTGCCGCAGGGCGTGCGCGTGCCCACGGGCTTCGCCACCACGGCGCACGCGTTCCGCCAATTCCTGGCCCATGACGGCTTGGCCGAGCGCATCAGCCGGCGTCTGGCGACGCTGAACACCGACGACGTGCGCGCGCTGGCCGAGGCCGGCGCCGAGATCCGCGGCTGGGTCGAGGCCCAGCCCTTTCCCGCCGACCTGGCGCAGGCCATCCGCGGCGCCTTCGCCACGCTGTCCGAGGGCAACGCCGAGGCCAGCTTCGCCGTGCGCTCGTCGGCCACGGCCGAGGACTTGCCCGACGCCTCGTTCGCCGGCCAGCAGGAGACCTTCCTCAACGTGGTGGGCATCGAGGACGTGCTGCACAAGATGAAGGAGGTGTTCGCCAGCCTCTACAACGACCGCGCCATCAGCTACCGCGTGCACAAGGGCTTCGCGCACGACGTGGTGGCCCTGTCGGCCGGCGTGCAGCGCATGGTGCGCTCCGACCTGGGGGCGGCGGGCGTCATGTTCACCATCGACACCGAGTCGGGCTTCGACCAGGTGGTCTTCATCACCAGCAGCTACGGCCTGGGCGAGACGGTGGTGCAGGGCGCCGTCAACCCTGACGAGTTTTACGTGCACAAGCCCATGCTGCAGGCCGGCAAGAAGGCGCTGATCCGCCGCAACCTGGGATCCAAGCTGATCCAGATGGTGTTCGCCACGCCGGCGGAGAAAGCCGCCAGCGGCAAACTGGTGAAGACGATCGACGTGCCTGCCGAGCAGCGCAACCGCTATTCGCTCACCGACGCCGACGTCGAGCAGCTGGCGCGCTACGCGCTGGTGATCGAGCAGCACTACGGCCGCCCGATGGACATCGAATGGGGCAAGGACGGCACCGACGGCCAGCTCTACATCCTGCAGGCGCGCCCCGAGACGGTGAAGAGCCAGCAGCAGGGCAAGACCGAGCTGCGCTACAAGCTCAAGAGCACTGGCACCGTGCTGGCCGAGGGCCGCGCCATCGGCCAGAAGATCGGCACCGGCCCGGTGCGGCTGGTGGGCGCATCGCCGAGATGGACAAGGTGCAGCCCGGCGACGTGCTGGTCACCGACATGACCGACCCCAACTGGGAGCCGGTGATGAAGCGCGCCGCCGCCATCGTCACCAACCGCGGCGGGCGCACTTGCCACGCCGCCATCATCGCGCGCGAACTCGGCATCCCGGCCGTGGTCGGCTGCGGCGACGCCACCGAGCGGCTGAAGGACGGCACCCTGGTGACGGTGAGCTGCGCCGAGGGCGACACCGGCCACATCTACGACGGCCTGCTGGAAACCGAGGTGACCGAGGTGCAGCGCGGCGAGATGCCGCCCATCGCCACCAAGATCATGATGAACGTGGGCAACCCGCAGCTCGCCTTCGACTTCGCGCAGCTGCCCAACGAAGGCGTGGGCCTGGCGCGGCTGGAGTTCATCATCAACAACAACATCGGCGTGCACCCCAAGGCCATCCTGGACTACCCGCAGGTGGATGCCGACCTGAAGAAGGCGGTCGAGTCGGTGGCCCGCGGCCACGCCAGCCCGCGCGCCTTCTACGTCGACAAGGTGGCCGAGGGTGTGGCCACCATCGCCGCGGCCTTCTGGCCCAAGCCGGTGATCGTGCGCCTGTCGGACTTCAAGAGCAACGAGTACCGCAAGCTGATCGGCGGCAGCCGCTACGAGCCCGAGGAAGAGAACCCGATGCTGGGCTTCCGCGGCGCGTCGCGCTACGTCAGCGAGGCCTTCGGTGAGGCTTTCGCGATGGAGTGCGAGGCGCTCAAGCGCGTGCGCGACGACATGGGCCTGACCAACGTGCAGGTCATGGTGCCCTTCGTGCGCACGCTGGGCCAGGCCGAGCGCGTGACGGGCCTGCTGGCCGAGCGTGGCCTGGCGCGCGGCCAGAACGGCCTGAAGGTGGTGATGATGTGCGAAGTGCCCAGCAACGCCATCCTGGCCGATGACTTCCTGAAGTTCTTCGACGGCTTCTCCATCGGCTCCAACGACCTGACCCAGCTCACCCTGGGCCTCGACCGCGACTCGGGCATGGCGCTGCTGGCGGCCGACTTCGACGAGCGCGACCCCGCTGTCAAGGCCTTGCTGTCGCGCGCCATCGCGGCCTGCCAGCGCCAAGGCAAGTACGTCGGCATCTGCGGTCAGGGGCCCAGCGACCACCCCGACTTCGCGCGCTGGCTGGCCGACGAGGGCATCGCCTCGATCTCGCTCAACCCCGACAGCGTGATCGCCACCTGGACCCTGCTGGCCCAGTAGCGCCGCCTTGCCAGCCCGAGCCGGACGCTATGAAAAAGGAAGCTGTTGGCGCAATGCGGGTACGGGCTTGGCTGCTTTTTCTTTGGGCAACCGCCTCGTTCGGCGTGTGCTTCTTCGCGCGCGACCTCGACCAGGTGGTGGCTGGCTGGCCGCTCAACTTCTGGCTGGCGGCGCAGGGCGGGGTGCTGGTGTTCATCGGCATCGTGATGGCGTACGCGTGGTACATGAACCGCGCCGAGGCGGGCTTGCCGCCCGCCGGCGGTGAAGCGGCCGGCGAGGGCGGCGATGGCGTCCCCCGGTAGCCGCGCCGGGCGCGGCGACGTTTGGCGCGTGCACCGCGCGATGGCGCTGTTCGTCACCGGCTTCATTGCCTTCCTGGCGCTGATGGCCTGGGCCGAGCACGCGGGCCTGTCGCGCGGCTGGATCGGGCCGATCTTCCTGTTCCTGTCGGTCATGGTGTACGCCTGCATCGGCATCTACGCGCGCACCACCGACCCGGACGACTTCTACGTCGCCGGCCGCCGCATCCCCGCCATGTACAACGGCATGGCCACGGCGGCGGACTGGATGAGCGCGGCCTCGTTCATCAGCCTGGCCGGCGCGTTGTACCTGCAGGGTTTCTCGGGCACGGCGGCGCAGCCGGGTGGGCTGGCCTACGTGCTGGGCTGGACCGGAGGCTTCTGCCTGGTGGGGCTGTTGATCGCGCCGCGCTTGCGCGCGATGGAGCTGTACACGGTGCCCGACTTCTTCGTCATCCGTTTCGGCGGGCGCTGGCCCCGCCTGCTGGCGGCGCTGGGCGCGGTGGCGTGCTCGTTCATGTACGTGGTGGCGCAGATCTACGGCATCGGCCTGATCGCCTCGCGCCTGACGGGCGTGCAGTTCGAGATCGGCATCCTGCTGGGGCTGGGCGGCGTGCTGCTGTGCTCGTTCCTGGGCGGCATGCGCGCCATCACCTGGACGCAGACGGTGCAGTACGTGGTGCTGCTGCTGGCGTTCATGATCCCGGTGTCGTGGCTGGCGTACAAGCAGCTCGGCACGCCGCTGGCACCACTGGCCTATGGCGCGCAACTGCTCAAGATCGAGCGGCTGGAGCAGGTGCTGATCGCCTCGCCGGCCGAGCAGGAGGTGCGCGCCGCCTACCTGGAGCGCGCGCGCGACTACGCCGAGCGCCTGCAGGATCCGGCCGCCGCGCTGGCGCGCGAGCGCGACCGGTTGGAGGATCGCCTCCGTCAGCTCAAGGCCCAGGGCGCCGACTTCTCGCTGGTGATGCAGGCACGGCGCGAGCTGTCGGCCCTGCCGCGCGACGCCGCCAGCGCGCGCGAGCTGTGGGGCCGCGCCATGCAGGAGGCCGAGGAGCGCGCCAAGCCGCTGGGCGGCCTGCCGCGCCACGGCCAGGCCTTCGCTGGCGACCCGCGCGGTACGCCGGACGAACAGGCCGAGTTCAGCACCTCGCGCCTGAACTTCGTGGCGCTGATGTTCTGCCTGATGGTGGGCACGGCCAGCCTGCCGCACCTGCTGACGCGCTTCTACACCACCTCCAGCGTGGCCGAGACGCGCCGCTCGGTGGCGTGGTCGCTGGTGTTCATCGCGCTGCTGTACCTGGGCACGCCGGCGCTGGCGGTGTTGGTCAAGTACGAGGTGATGCAGCACCTGGTGGGCAGCAGCTTCGACGAATTGCCGCACTGGATCGCGCAGTGGGCGCGCGTGGACCCGGCGCTGATCTCGGTGCAGGACATCAACGGCGACCGCATCCTGCAGTTCGGCGAGATCCGCCTGGGCGCCGACATGATCATGCTGGCCACGCCCGAGCTGGGCGGGCTGCCCTACGCCGTGTCGGGGCTGGTGGCCGCGGGCGGGCTGGCGGCGGCGCTGTCCACCGCCGACGGGCTGCTGCTGACCATCAGCAACGCGCTGGTGCACGACACGGCGCCGGTCAAGGGCGGCGTGGTGCAGGTGTCGGAGAACCGCGTGATCCTGTCCAAGTTCGCCCTGCTGGCGGCGGCCATGCTGGCGGCCTCGGTGGCGGCGCTGAAGCCGGCGGAGATCCTGTCGCTGGTGGCGGCCTCGTTCTCGCTGGCGGCGTCCACGTTCTTCCCGGCGCTGGTGGCGGGGCTGTTCTGGCGCCGCGCCAGCGGGCGCGCGGCGGTGGCCGGCATGCTGGCGGGCGCCGGCGTCACCGTGGCCTACATGCTGCTGGCCAGCCCGTCGGTGCGCGCCTGGTGGGGCCTGGCGCCGGGCGGGCTGTGGTGGGGCATCCACCCCGTGTCGGCGGGCTTCTTCGGCGTGCCGGCGGGGTTCGCGGTGATCGCGCTGGTGTCGTGGTGGGAAGGGCGCCGGGCGCCCGGCGCGCTTCCCGTGTCCGCCTGAATGCTATTTAATATATAGCTTTTGGCGAAATACCCGCGCGGGCTAGGGGCCGATTTCATTCGAAATTTGGCGAGCGAGCGGGCCTCATGCCGGCGCGGCCAGTTCGGCCTCCTCGGCCTGCTCGCCCAGGAAGCCGCCGCTCTGCCGCGCCCACAGGCGCGCGTACAACCCGCCCTGCGCCAGCAGTTCGGCGTGCGTGCCCTGCTCGGCGATGCGCCCCTGGTCCAGCACGATCAGCCGGTCCAGCGCGGCGATGGTGGACAGGCGGTGCGCGATGGCGATCACGGTCTTGCCCTTCATCAGCTCCTCCAGGCTTTCCTGGATCGCCGCCTCGACCTCGGAGTCGAGCGCGCTGGTGGCCTCGTCCAGCAGCAGGATGGGCGCGTCCTTGAGCATCACGCGGGCGATGGCCACGCGCTGGCGCTGGCCGCCGGAGAGCTTGACGCCGCGCTCGCCCACGTGCGCCTCGTAGCCGGTGCGGCCCTGCAGGTCGGTGAGGTGCCCGATGAAGTCGTGCGCCTGGGCGCGGTGGGCGGCGGCGTGCAGTTCGGCCTCGGTGGCGTCGGGGCGGCCGTAGAGGATGTTGTCGCGCATGGCGCGGTGCAGCAGCGAGGTGTCCTGCGTCACCATGCCGATGTGCTGGCGCAGGCTGTCCTGCGTGACGTGGGCGATGTCCTGCCCGTCGATCAGGATGCGCCCGCCCTGCACGTCGTGGAAGCGCAGCAGCAGGTTCACCAGCGTGGACTTGCCGGCGCCCGAGCGGCCGATCAGGCCGATCTTCTCGCCGGGGCGGATGGTCAGGCGCAGGTGGTCGATGACCGGCGCGCCGCCGTCGTGGTAGCTGAAGGACACGTCGTCGAAGCGCACCTCGCCGCATGCCACCACCAGCGGCCGGGCATCGCGCGCGTCCACCACCGTGCGCGGGCGCGACAGGGTGTTGATGCCGTCCTGGATGGTGCCCACGCTCTCGAACAGGCTGGTCATCTCCCACATCACCCAGTGGCTCATGCCCGACAGGCGCAGCGCCATGGCGGTGACGGCCGCCACCGCGCCCACGCCGACCTGGCCCAGCGACCACAGCCACAGCGCGCTGCCGCAGGCGCCCAGGATCAGCGCCACGATCAGCACGTGGTTGACCACCTCGAACTGGCTCACCAGCCGCATCTGCGCGTAGCCGGTGCGCCGGAAGTCCTCCATCGCCGCGCGGGCGAAGGCCGCCTCGCGGTGGGTGTGCGAGAACAGCTTGACGGTGGCGATGTTGGTGTAGGCGTCGGTGATGCGCCCGGTCATCACGCTGCGCGCGTCGGCCTGCGCGCGGCTGACCTGGCCCAGGCGCGGCACGAAGTACAGGCCCGCCAGCGCATAGGTCAGCGCCCACAGCAGGAAGGGCAGCATCAGCCAGGCGTCGAAGCCCGCCGCCAGCGCCAGCATGGCCACCATGTACACGCCCATGCCCACCACCACGTCGGTGGCGGTGAAGATCATGTCGCGCACGGCCAGCGCGGTCTGCATGATCTTGGTGGTGATGCGGCCGGCGAACTCGTCGGCGTAGAAGGCCATGCTCTGGCCCAGCATCAGGCGGTGGAAGTTCCAGCGCAGCCGCAGCGGGAAGTTGATGGCCAGCGTCTGGTGCTTGACGATGGTCTGCAGCGCCACCAGCGCGATCGAGGCCAGCAGCACCGCGGCCAGCACCGCCAGCATGGCGCCGTGCTCGGCCCACAGCCGCCCCGGCGAGGTCGCGGCCAGCCAATCGACCACCCGGCCCAGCATGGCGAACAGCAGCGCGTCGTAGGCCGAGGTGGCGGCCGACAGCAGCGTCAGCGACAGCACGTAGCCGCGCAGGCCGGCCGTGGCGTTCCACACGAAGGCGAAAAAGCCCTTCGGCGGCAAGCCGGGCTCCGGGTCGGGGTAGGGCGGAAGGAGTTTTTCGAAGTAACCGAGCAAGGCGGGGCCTCGTGACGCTTGGTGGGCGCAGCATTGTGCCCGCAGGGGGCGAACGGCGCCGCAGGGCGGAAAATGCGTTTGGAGATGCTTCTTATTTGATAGCTGTTGGCGTAATACTGGTACCGGCTGGTGCCCAATTTCTTCAAATAAAAGCCGGCGCGCACCGTGCAGAAAAAAGCGATGCCCGCCGAAGCGGTGCATCGCTTGAAAACCGCAGCCGATGAGGAAGGGAAGAGGAGGAGCGGCTGCGGCGGATCTCACAAGCCGGCGCCGCATGCAAGGCGCCGTTCATGGCTTGCCCGTATGGTGGCCCGAAACGCACGGCTGGCGTGTCGGCCCGGCGCGCGCGTGCTTGTCGGACCCGTCCTTCACGCGGCGCTCAAAAGCGCCGGCTCAGGTAGCGCGAGCCCGCCAGGCCGAAGCGCCAGGGCAGATCGACCGCCTTGCTGATGCCGATGCGCGGGCCGGCCACCACCTCCGCGCGTGCGCCGCCGCCCGCGGCCAGCAGCGCGAAAGGCGCCTGGTCGAGCGGCAGGCCGTAGTGCTGGAGCGCGATGCCCAGCGCCTGGCCCACGCGGCCGGGACCGGCGCACAGCAGGCGCGCGTTCTCCAGCCCGCGCCGCGCGCGCATGAGGTCCAGCCCCTGCGTGGGCTCGATCGCTCGGATCAGCACCCCGGCGCCGTGGCCCGCCTCGCGGCAGACGAAGTTGAGGCACCAGTGGATGCCGTAGCTCCGGTACACGTAGGCGTGCCCCGGCGCGCCGAACATCGCCCGGTTGCGCGGCGTGGGGCCGGCATGGGTGTGCGAGGCGGGCTCGCCCCGGTCGTAGGCCTCGGTCTCGACGATGACGCCGCCCACGCCATCGACCAGCAGCGTGGCGCCGATCAGCGCGCGGGCCACGTGGGGCGCGTCGGCGGCGAAATCATCGGCGGTCAGGGAGCGGGGCATGGCGATGCGGGAGGGTATGCGGTTGGGCGCGGCTAAGATTGTCCGACACG
Source organism: Ottowia sp. (assembly GCF_016703145.1). Lineage (GTDB taxonomy): Bacteria > Pseudomonadota > Gammaproteobacteria > Burkholderiales > Burkholderiaceae_C > Ottowia. The sequence continues at coordinate 415,214 of NZ_JADJCO010000005.1, forward strand.
CCATTTCATGAGGAGACCCCCGGTGTTCAAGGCCCTGCTTCTGACCAAGAGCGACGACGGCAAGCTGTCGTGCGCCGTGACCGATCTGGACGAATCCCAACTGCCCGCCGGCGAGGTGCTGGTGCAGGTGGCGTACTCCACGCTGAACTACAAGGACGGCCTGGCCATCACCGGCCACGCGCCGGTGGTGCGCAGCTACCCGATGGTGCCCGGCATCGACTTCGCCGGCACCGTGCTGGAGAGCAGCGACGCGCGCTACCAGCGGGGCGACGCCGTGCTGCTGAACGGTTGGGGCGTGGGCGAAGGCCACTGGGGCGGCCTGGCGCAGCGGGCGCGCGTCAAGGCCGACTGGCTGGTGCCGCTGCCCGCCGGCCTGACGCTGCAACAGACCATGGCCCTCGGCACCGCCGGCTACACCGCCATGCTGTGCGTGATGGCGCTGCGGGGCCAGGGCGTGACGCCCGAGCGCGGCCCGGTGCTGGTGACGGGCGGCAACGGCGGCGTGGGCTCCATCGCCATCGCGCTGCTGTCGCGGCTGGGCTTCACCGTGCACGCATCCACCGGGCGGATGAACGAGGCCGATCACCTGAGGGCGCTGGGCGCGGCCGAGCTGGTTGATCGCGCGGTGCTCAACGCCCCGGGCAAGCCGCTGCAGAAGGAGCGCTGGGCCGCCGCGGTGGACAGCGTGGGCAGCCGTACCCTGGGCAACGTGTGCGCCAGCCTGCGCTACGGTGGCGTGGTGGCGGCCTGCGGTCTGGCGCAGGGCATGGACTTCCCGGCCACGATGGCGCCCTTCATTCTGCGCGGCGTCACCCTGGCCGGCGTGGACAGCGTGATGGCCCCGTACGCGCGCCGCGTGCAGGCGTGGTCACGGCTGGCGGCCGAACTGCCCGCCGACGTGCTGGCGCGCAACACCCGGACCATCGGGCTGGCCGACGCCCCCGCCGTGGCGGCCCAGCTGCTGGCCGGTCAGGTGCGCGGGCGGGTGGTGGTGGATGTGAATGGGTGAATTCCGGCCCTGAAGGACTGTCCAGGACGAGTGGCCGAGGAACGACGATGAACAGCCTGCCCCGCACCACGCTCGCGCCACTGCTGTGCGCGCTGGCCGCCACCGTCCACGCGCAGAAGATCGGTGACGTCAGCACGGCCTTCCAGTGGGTCGGGCCCAACCACAAGATCGTCGTCGAGGCCTACGACGATCCGCTGGTCCAGGGCGTGACCTGCTACGTCGCGCGCGCCCGCACCGGCGGCATCAAGGGCGGGCTGGGCCTGGCCGAGGACCGTGCAGAAGCCTCCATCGCCTGCCGCCAGGTCGGCCCGGTGCACTTCAAGGAACCGCTGCCGAGGGAGGACGAGGTGTTCAGCGAGCGCATGTCCGTGCTCTTCAAACGCCTGCGCGTGGTGCGCATGGTGGATGGCGGGCGCAACACGCTGATCTACCTCACCTACGCCGACAAGCTCATCGAAGGCTCTCCGCGGAACAGCCTGACGGCCGTGCCCATTGACCGCGCGACGCCGATTCCGTTGAGGAAATGAGTGCGCCCGCGGCGCCCCGCGGGGCGCTGCCGGCCAGCGGCGTCACAGCCAATCCGACCCGGGCGATGGGCTGGTCTGGATGGTGAACTCGGGCGTGCCGCCCAGGATGAAGGCGCCCAGCACCAGGCTGAGCAGCGACATGAAGATGCCGGCCCAGAAGGCGATCCAGAAGCCGTCCAGGTGGAAGCCCCGCACCAGCCGGGCCACCAGCATCAGCACCAGCGCATTGATCACCAGCAGGAACAGGCCGAACGTGACCAGGGTGAGCGGCAGCGTCAGCACCACCAGCAGCGGCCGCACGACCGCATTGGCCAGCCCCAGCAGCAGGGCCGCCACCACCAACGCGCTGGTGCCGTCGAAGCGCAGGCCCTTGAACACGTGGCTGGCCACCCACAGGCCGAACGCGGTGATGGCCCAGTGGAGGAGAAAAGGGGCGAGGTTGGCAAGCATGGCCGGGTGGAGAAGCGTGGTGAGGGGTCGGGTCGGATGGCCTGGGTCGAGGTGCGCGCGCGGACCTATTTCCCCCAGGAATCCCGCAGCCCGGTGACCCGGTTGAACATCAACCGAGCACCCGGCCCGTGTTCACGTCGGTCGGCGACGAAGAAGCCATGCCGCTCGAACTGGAAGCGCTCTTCAGGCCGCGCCTGTCCCAGGCTCGGCTCCACGATGGCCTGCGCAATCTTCAGGCTGTCCGGGTTCAGCACGCTCAGGAAGTCGCGCCCGCCTGCGTCGGGCTGCTCCTCGGTGAACAGGCGGTCGTACAGGCGCACCTCGGCGGGCAGGCCGTCGTGGGCAGCCACCCAGGTGATGACGCCCTTGACCTTGACGCTGTCGGCGCCGGGGGAGCCGGATTTGGTGTCTTTCAGCAGGTTGGCCCGCACCACGCTTAAGCCGCATGCTTCATCTTTAATAGCGCCCAGGCATTCGATGACGTAGCCGTATTTCAGCCGCACCTTGTTGCCGGGGAACAGGCGGAAGAAGCCCTTGGGCGGGGTTTCCTCGTAGTCGGTGCGCTCGATCCACACTTCCTTGCCCAGCACGAAGCGGCGCTCGCCCATCTCGGGGTGGTGCGGGTGCGCGGGGGCGCTGCACGGCTCCAGGTGGGTGTCGCTGCCGAACACCTCGGCCCAGTTCTCGATGACGAGCTTGAGCGGCTCCAGCACGGCCATGGCGCGCGGGGCGATGGGGTCCAGCGTTTCGCGCAGGGCGGCGTCCAGGGCGGCGTAGTCGGTCCAGGCGTTGCTGGTCTTGGTGACGCCGCTGCGCTCGGCGAACAGGCGCAGGCTCTCGGGCGTGTAGCCGCGCCGGCGCAGGCCGGCCAGCGTGGGCATGCGGGGGTCGTCCCAGCCGGTGACGTGGCCTTCTTCCACCAGCTGGCGCAGCTTGCGCTTGCTGGTGACGACGTGGCCCACGTTCAGGCGCGCGAACTCGTACTGCCGCGGGGGCGGCGCGACGAGCAGGCCACCTTCGATCAGGCGCTCCAGCAGCCAGTCGTAGAAGGGCCGCTGGTCCTCGAACTCCAGCGTGCAGATGCTGTGCGTGATCTGCTCCAGCGCGTCCTCGATCGGGTGCGCGAAGGTGTACATCGGGTAGATGCACCACTTGTCGCCGGTGTTGTGGTGCGTGGCGCGGCGAATGCGGTAGAGCGTGGGGTCGCGCAGGTTGATGTTGGGCGAGGCCATGTCGATCCGGGCGCGCAGCACCATGGCGCCGTCCGCGTGCCGGCCGGCGGCCATCTCGCGCCAGCGCGCCAGGTTCTCGGCCGGCGCGCGGTCGCGGAACGGGCTGTTGGTGCCGGGCGTGCCGAAGTCGCCGCGCGTGGCGCGCATCTGCTCGGGCGTCTGCTCGTCCACGTAAGCGTGGCCGGCCTCGATCAGGTGCTCGGCCGCGCGGTACATGAAGTCGAAGTAATCGCTGGCGAAATACTCGTGCGGCCGCGCCGCGCCGGGGTGATGGGGGTCGTCGGCCAGCAGGGTCTCATAGCCCAGCCAGGCCACCATGTCGCGGATGGAATCGACGTATTCCTGTTCTTCCTTCTCGGGGTTGGTGTCGTCGAAGCGCAGGTGGCAGACGCCGCCGTAGGCCTTGGCCAGCTCGAAGTTCAGCCAGATGCTCTTGGCGTGGCCGATGTGCAGGTAGCCATTGGGCTCGGGCGGAAAGCGGGTGCGGATGCGGGCCGGATCGGCCATGCCGGCCTGGTGGTGCGGGCCGTCGCCAGGGCTGCCGCCCCAGCGGCGCGCGGCGTAGGTGCCTTTGTGCAGGTCTTCTTCGATGGCGTGGCGGATGAAGTGGCCGGGCTTGGCGCCGTCTGGCGCGGCGGCGTGGGAATCGGGGGAGGACATGGGCGGATTCTAGGGGGGCGCCCGCGTGCGATAGCGCCCAGCTACCTTGCCCGGAGACCAGATGTCGGGCTGATGCGAACTCTGGTTACGCGCCGATACGGGTTTCACGCAGCGGCCGTGGTCTGTATCGCGCTTTGCCCCGTTTAATCAGCGTACTGGTCGCGTTCGTGGGCTCCACGGCGCACCGCTCACACAAGGAGAAAGCCATGAAATCGATGCAACGCATGCTGGCCGCCGGGGCGCTGGCCCTGGGCGCGCTGGGGTCCGCCGGGGTGGCGCAGGCGCGCGACGTGTACTGGTCGGTGGGCGTGGGCTCGCCGGGCGTCGCCATCGGCGTCGGCAACGCGCCACCGGCTTACTACGCGCCGCCGGTCTATATGCAGCCGGCGCCGGTGTACGTGCAGCCGCGCCCGGTGTACGTGCAACCGCATCCCGTGTACATGCAACCGCCCGCGTACTACGGGCCGCCGCGCGGCTACCGCCCGGCGCGCTACTACTACGGCCCGCCCGGCCACCACAAGCACTACAAGAAGTCGCGCCACCGCCATCGTCACTGGGACGATTGAGCCCCCCGTGTTCTCCCACCGGGCCCGTGCGTGGGCGATGCCCGGGCCGGTTTTTCCAAGGTGACCCTCTTGACCCGCTCCGCGTGAGCGGGCTTTTCATGGCTGGGCAGGGCGAAAAGCCGCTCAGCTCAGTGGCCGGTTTTCTCGATGCATGCGCGCGTGGCGGCCCGGGGGCTGGCCGACGTGCCGGCTGAACGCGGTGCTGAAGGTGCTGGCGGACCCATGGCCGACCCGTTCGGCGACCGCCGCGACGGCCACGCCGTGGCGCCGGAGCAGATCCTTCGCGAGGGCCATGCGCCACGCCAGCAGATATTCCATCGGCGGCAGCCCCAGGGCGCGGGTGAACCGCTCGAAGAACGCGGACCGTGAGAGCGCGGCCTTTCTCGTGAGCTGCTCGACCGTCCAGGAGCGGGCCGGATCGCCGTGCATGAGCCGCATCGCGGCCGCCAGGCGCGCATCGGACAGCCCGCGCAGGAATCCCGGCGATGCGGCTTCGCCCGGCATCGAGCGCAGGGCTTCGATCAGCAGCACTTCGACCAGCCTGGCGAGCACATGCTCGCGGCCAGGACGCTGCGTCATGGATTCGTCCCGGACCAGCCGCACCAGCACGGCCAGCCTTTCCACGCCGCGCACGTGCAGCAGCACGGGCAGCAGCGTTACCAGCAGGGCCGCGTCAGGCGAATCCAGGAGAAAGTGCCCGCCCAGCCTGCGGACGTCCGGCCTGCCCCCGCGTCTTCCGTGGCGAACCTCGCCCGTGGGGGAGGGCGACGTCCTCGGGTCGAGGTGCCGCGGCGCCACGGGCTCGAAACCCGACAGGGTGAAGCCGGGCGTCGCGGGCATGAGCACGAAATCGCCCGCCTCCAGGGTGACGGCCTCTTGCCCCTCCACCGCCAGGAGGCAACGGCCCTCGAGGACGGCGCAGAAGCTGGGCTGCTCGAAGGCAGCGTAGCGAACGCCCCATCGTCCCGCGCCGCTGATGAGCTTGCTGAAGACGGCGCGGGGCCGGAGCAAAGCGATGACTTCCGAGAGCGGATCGACCATGACTGGACTTTCGCCAATGAAATGTGTCGGGCTCTTCGGCGCTTTCGAGATGACCCCGATAGCCACCGTGCGCGACGTGTTCGAGACCAACACGTTCGGCGTGATGGCGATGGTGCAAGCCGTTCTGCCCCGTTTCCGCGCCCGCCAGTCGGGGGTGATCGTCAACGTGACGTCGAGTGCGGCGCTGGCACCGTTTCCCCTCGTGGCGGCGTACACCGCCAGCAAGACGGCCATCGAGGGCTTCACGGGTTCGCTCGCCCTCGAACTGGAGGCGTTCAACGTGCGGGTCAAGCTGGTCGAACCTGGCTATGGGCCGTCCACGCGCTTCGCCGACAACGGGCAGCAGCGCATGCGGGGATTGGTTTCCGAGCCATACCAGTCCTTCGCGCAGGCCTGCTTCGCCGCCCTGGCACAGCCTTCGGCCGTGACGAGCGAATCCGACGTGGCCGAGGCGGTGTGGCGGGCTGCGCATGACGAATCCGGGATCCTCCGGTTTCCGGCGGGTGCCGATGCGCTTGCTCTCGCGTGATCGGGGCTGGCTACATGGCCTTGAACAGGTGCGCGTAGAGCCGGCTCACGGCCAGCCGGTCGGGGCAGCCGCGCAGGGCCAGGTGGAGCCGGCCCGCCTCGTCGCGCTCCACGGTGTCGATGGCGTCGGCGCGCACCACGGCGGAGCGGTGGATCTGCCAGAACCGTTGCGGGTCGAGCTGCGGCAGCAGTTCTTTCAGGGGGGTGCGCAGCAGGTGCTCGCCGCGGGCCGTGACCACGCGCACGTACTTGTCGGCGGCCTGCAGGTACACCACTTCGTCCATCGGCACCATGCGGATGGTGGCGCCGCCCGATCCCGCGGGGCTGACCTGCAACTGGCGCAGCGGCGCGGCGGCCGGGGCGGCGGGCTGCAGCGCGGCCAGCAGCTGGCCCAGCCGCTCGGCCGTGGCTTGCAAGCTCGAATCGGCCGGACTGTTTGCTCCCGTTTTAATAGCTTTTGACCAAATGGCAGTGCGGACTGAGCGCAGTTTTTGCACTGTTTTTGCCAGCCGCTCGGGCTGCACCGGCTTGAGCACATAGTCCAGCGCCTGGGTTTCGAAGGCCTTCACGGCGTACTGGTCGTAGGCGGTGACGAAGGCCAGCGCCGGGAACGGGCCGTGGCGCTCGTCCCAGCGGTCGGCCAGCTCGGCGGCTGCGTCCAGGCCGCTCAGGCCCGGCATGCGGATGTCGAAGAACAGCACATCGGGGCGCAGCGCCAGCGCCTGCTCGACCGCGCTGGCGCCGTCGCCCACGGTGGCGACGACGCGCAGCTCGGGCCAGGCGCGCGCCAGCTCGGCCTTCAGCGCGGCAGCCAGCAGCGGTTCGTCTTCGGCGATCAGGGCGGTGGGCATGGGCGGGCTCACGCGATGGTATCCAGCGGCAGCGTGACGCGCACCGTGGTCCCCTGACCGGGATTGGACCGGACCTCCACACGTCCGCGCCCACCATGGGCGGAGACCACGCGCTCGCGAACCTGCGCCAGGCCGAAGCAGTCGGCGCGCGGCGCGCCCTGCGGGTCGAAGCCGACACCGGTGTCCGCCACCTCCAGCCGCAGCCCATCGTCCTGCAGCGCGGCGCTGATGTCGATGCGGCCGCCTGCCACGCGCGGCTCCAGCCCGTGGCGGATGGCGTTCTCGACCAGCGGCTGCAGCAGCAGCGGCGGCACGGGCAGATCGCGCAGCGCCTCGGGCAGCGCCAGCCGGTAGGCCAGGCGCGGGCCCATGCGGATGGCCATCAGCGCCAGGTAGTCCGCCAGCCGCGCGAACTCGGCGGCCAGCGGGTGCGACAGCGCGCGCGAGCCGGCGAGCGTGACGCGCAGGTAGCGGTCGAGGTGGTCCAGCATGACCAGGGCGCGGGGCGGGTCGATGGTGATGAGGGCGCGCAGGTTGGCCAGGGTGTTGAACAGCATGTGCGGCTCGAGCTGGGTTTCCAGCAGCTTCAACCGGGCCTCGCTGGCATCGCGCTGGGCGGCGGCGATCTCGGCCTGCAGCGCGGCGGCCCGGCCCCGCGCATGGAAGTAGAAGCTGGCGACCACGCCCGCCGCCACGGTGACCAGCAGGCCCAGCGGCAGGTCGCGCTGGGGATGCATCATCTCCTCGCCCAGCAGCAGGCGCGCGGCGCTGGAGCCGCCGAAGTAGCCCGACACGATACCGGCCAGCGTCAGCGCCACGCCGCGCCAGCCCTTGGGCCAGCCCTGGCTGGCGGCGCCGGCGGCGCGGTGGCAGTGGCGCGGATCGACGAGGTAGCGGCCGAACTCGATCACGCCCCAGGTCGTCAACCCGATGCACAGCGAATACACCAGTTGGTGCGGGTAGCCGCTGCCGGCCCAGATCATGGTGGTGAACACCGCCACCACGCTGCAGAAGGCCAGCACCTGCAGCAGGTGGCGGAGGGCGTCGCGCCAGTCGATCTTCATCATCGAATGCTACTGTCGTGATAGCTGGCCGCCAAGACGGGATGCCAGCATGGGGCTGATTTTTTCTGGAATCATCCGCGCCGGGCCAGCCGCTCGCGCTCGGCCCGCACCAGCCGCTCGTGCAGGCCGCTCGCCAGCGCGAGCACCACGGCGCCGTGGATCGCCAGTCCCAGGCCCCACCCGAGCAGCGGGTAGAGCGCCCAATGGCGGCCCGTCGAGAAGGCCAGCGCCATCAGCACCAGGTTGACCGCCACGTACACGGCGGCGTGGAGGTACAAGCCGAGCTTGAGGCCCGCGCGGCGGCGCGCGATGCGTTCGAGGTCGGGGCGGGGATCGGGCGTGTTCATGGCGTTTCCTTGGTGGGCGGGCGGCAGGGTTTCAGGCGGCGCGGGGAAGGGGCCGCGCGGCGGGGCGCCAGGCCAGCCGCCACAGGCGCGCGGCGCGGCCGACGAACAGGCCGCTGAACACGCCGTACAGCGCGGCCACCGGCAGGGCGAAGCCGGGCTGGGCGATCTGGCCGGGCTGCAGCGCCAGTTCCACGCCCACGGCGTACTTGGTCAGGAAGATGCCCACGATCAGCGCCAGCGGCGCCCAGCTGCCGGGCAGCGCGTAGCGGCGCGCGGCGGCGTCGTAGGTGGCGTTGGCGCGGCCCCAGGCGGTCGCGGCCAGCACGGCGGCGGCGGTGCCCAGCCAGAGCGCGAGCACCGGCGCCCACAGCGGCGAGCCGCCGAAGGCCGACGCCAGGCCCCAGGCCGAGAAGGCGGTCATGGCCAGCGGCATGGCCGACACGCGCAGCAGGCTGGCCGAGCGGTCGCGCACCTGGGTGGCGCCCAGCACCAGCAGGCCAGCGAGGATGCCCCAGACGTAGAGGGGCGTGTTCTTCAGGATGCCGGCGATGGCGCCGGGGTGGTGGGTGACGAGTTGCAGCAGCATGGGGACATCTCCGGACAGGTCGGGGTGTGACGAGGACAGGGCGGCAGCGGCGCCGCCCCAGAGCAGGCCGCCCAGGTAGCGCCCGGGCAGCAGGGTGAACACGCCGGCGCCGACGCAGGCGAGGAAGTAGAGCCGGCGCATCAGCGCGGCGTGCCCGGCGACGTCGTGCCGCGCCAGATTGACGAAGGCGCCCAGCAGGCCGAGCAGGGTGACCGGCACCAGCAGGTGGATGGGCGTGTAGCCGCCCCAGTTGGGCAGACTGAAATCGCGGATGAAGATGGCGCTGAGCGCCGTGGCGAGCATCAGCGTGACCCAGGCATAGCCGAAGGCGCGGTGCAGCCGGGGCCGCTGCACGCGCCCCTGGCGCGCCCACAGGGCAACGGGGCCCAACGCCAGCGCGCCGAGCGCGGCGCTCATGTGGATGGCGACGAGGGGAGTGAGTGTCATGGCGCGGCTCTCGGGTAGGCGGTGTGGATGGCGCCACTGTGCCGGCCGCCCGCGCGCCGGGCCAGCGGCTTGCGACGAAACGCGCCCGGCGCGGTGCCAGATGCACGGGTGGCGCGCCAGCGGCGCGCCCATAATCGGGCCCATGCCGCCTTTCGACCTCCTTGCGCCCCGGTTGCCGCGCCGCGCCTTGATGTGCGGGGCCATCGGCCTGGGGTTGGCGGCGCCGCGCGCGGCCTGGGCCAAGGCCCCGGCCAAGGCGCCGGCCGCCGCCAAGCCACCGCCGCCCGTGCCCCTGTCGCCGCAGGACCAGCAGTTGCTGGCCGCTGCCCGCGCCGGCGACGCGGCGGCGGTGCGCCGCGCGCTGGACGCGGGCGCGGCCATCGAGGCGCGCGACGCCGACGGGCGCACGCCCGTGCTGCTGGCCACCCTGGCGCGCCACGTGCCCACGGTGCGGCTGCTGATCGACCGCGGCGCCAACGTCAACGCGCAGGACCGCCAACGCGACAGCGCCTTCCTGCTGGCGTCGGCGCAGGGCCTGACCGAGATCGTGCGCGCCACGCTCGGCGCCGGGGCCGACGTGGCCAGCACCAACCGCTACGGCGGCACCGGCCTGATCCCGGCTTGCGAGCGCGGCCACCTGGAGACGGTGCGCCTGCTGCTCAGCACGCCCATCGACGTGAACCACGTCAACGACCTGGGCTGGACGGCGCTGCTGGAGACGGTGGTCCTGGGCGACGGCAGCGCCACCTACGTGCAGATCGCGCGCCTGCTGCTGGCGCGCGGCGCGCAGGTGAACCTGGCCGACCGCCAGGGCGTCACGCCCCTGCGGCACGCCGAGCGCCGGGGCCAGCGGCGCGTGGCCGACCTGCTGCGCGCCGCGGGCGGCAAGTGACACCCCCTCTGCGCGCCTCCGCTGGAGAAAAGTGCCTGAAGCCCCGGTAGAATCTACGCCCGAAGCTATGAAACATGTAGCTTATTGAAAGGTGTTTTCCGTGGATTTCGCATTGCTGGCCAAGGCCGCCCTGATGGGCGTGGTGGAGGGCCTGACCGAGTTCCTGCCCATTTCGAGCACCGGCCACCTGATCCTGGCCGGCAGCCTGCTGGGGTTCTCCGACGCCAAGGCCAAGGTCTTCGACATCGCCATCCAGACCGGCGCCATCGTCGCGGTGATCATCGTCTACTGGCAGAAGATCCGCGACACGCTGCGCGCGCTGCCCCACGGCGGGCAGGCGCGGCGGCTCGTGCTGAACGTCGCCATAGGCTTCGCGCCCGCCGTGGCGCTGGGGCTGCTGGCGGGCAAGGCCATCCAGGCGCACTTGTTCACCCCGCAGGTGGTGGCCACCACCTTCATCCTGGGCGCCTTCGTCATCCTCTGGGCCGAGCGGCGCCCGCAGAGCGCCGCGCGCATCCAGAGCGTGGACGAGATGGGCGCGCTCGACGCCCTCAAGGTCGGCCTGGCGCAGTGCCTGGCCATGGTGCCGGGCACCAGCCGCTCGGGCGCCACCATCATCGGCGGCATGCTGCTGGGGCTGTCGCGCAAGGCGGCCACGGACTTCTCGTTCTTCCTGGCCATTCCCACGCTGGTCGGCGCCGGCGCGTACTCGCTCTACAAGCAGCGCGCGCTGCTGTCGTGGGCCGACGCGCCGATGTTCGCCACCGGCCTGCTGTTCTCCTTCGCCAGCGCCTGGATCTGCGTGCGCTGGCTGCTGCGCTACATCGCCAGCCACAGCTTCGTGCCCTTCGCCTGGTACCGCATCGGCTTCGGCGCCGTGGTGCTGGCGACGTGGTGGACGGGGCTGGTGGTGTGGGCGGACTGAATCACGCGATCAACGAGCTCTCACCCATGGACTTCCAGCAGACCCTCGCCACCTTGCCCACCGCCGACCACCTGCGCGGCCTCGACGTCGTCGATGGCGCGGGCGCCGTGGTGCGCCACATTCCCGCCGCGCCGGGCAAGATGGGTTCGCTGCGCGTCTACCACGCGCTGGCCGACCGCTTCGGCGGCCGGCTGGACGCCGAAGCCGTGGCGCAAGGGCTGGCGTGGTTCGCCGAGCACGTGGCCGACGCCCGCGACCGGCCCGGCGCGCACCCCAACATCGACCTGCTGCTGAATCCCGCCACCCCGGCGCGCGGTTGGCGGCTGGTGCCGCTGGCGGTCTGACCGGATTTCGGTTTCAAGCCAAATAGGCCATCAGCCGGCGTGGATACTGAGCTGGCAGCTATCGATTCCGTAGTTTTCGGATAGCTCCTCCGGCTCCGCGGATTACCTGCTGGGCAGCGGCGTCGACGCAGTCATACGGTCGCGCGCGGCCTTGTGCGCCGCCGAGGCGTCCTTGCGGCAGGTGATCTTGGCCTCGCCGCTCAGGTCGTCGCACTTCTCCTTGGCCACTCCGTACTCGGCATTGGCCTTGGCCAACTCCACATTGCGCTGCGTCCCGTCCGACGGATTGCGCTTGGCCTCCAGTTCGGCCCCGGCGACTTTCTCGGCGCCCTTGGCCTGTTCCTCGCACACGTCCTCGGCGTTGCCCTTCAGCGCGTCGCACTGGGCCTTGGCGGCCTTGTAGTCGGCCGCGATGCGGTCCCGCTCGGCCTTGTATTCCTGGTCGGTCATGGCCATGCTGCTGCCGGCGAACAGGCCGGCGGCCAGAAGGGTAAGGAGGGACAGTGCTGGTTTCATGGTGAGAACTCCTTTTGACGGCGGGACGTCCGCCGACACGGGTTCAATCTAGGCCGGCGCCAGCCGCGCACGAGTAAGCGACTGCGGCGAGCGTATCGGGATGCTCCACGGTTCGCGCCGCCTTACCATGGGCACGGGCGAATCTTGCTCACGCTTGTTACCGGCGCGACCCTGCGCGACGCCGGTGGCCGGAGCGGTCGCGGATCTGAATGCAAGACACCTGAAGACGAAGAAAGGCTGGCGTCATGAGCATCACGGAACAAGTCGATACCGTCGTCATTGGCGCCGGCGTGGTCGGGCTGGCGGCGGCGCGCGCGTTGGCGCTGGCGGGGCGCGAGGTGATGTTGCTGGAGGCGGCCGAGAGCTTCGGCACCGGCACCAGCGCGCGCAACAGCGAGGTCATTCACGCGGGCATCTACTACCCGGCCGGCTCGCTCAAGGCGCGGCTGTGTGTGCAGGGCAGGCAGATGCTGTACGACTACTGCGCCGAGAGCGGCATCGGCCACCGGCGCTGCGGCAAGCTGATCGTGGCCACCAGCGCGGCGCAGGTCGATGAGCTGCGCGCCATCCAGGCCGGCGCCGCCGCCAATGCGGTGGAGGACCTGCGGCTGCTCACGCGCGAGGAGGCCCAGGCGCTGGAGCCGCAACTGGCCTGCCACGCGGCGCTGCTGTCGCCGTCCACCGGCATCGTGGACAGCCACGGCCTCATGCTGGCGCTGCTGGGCGACCTGGAGCACGCGGGCGGCCTGCTGGCCTGCCATTCAGAGGTTATTGGGCTCGCAGCCGGCATGGAATCTGTGCCAGGCGCTATCGAAATCACAGTAAAAGACGGCACCGTGCTGGTTGCGCGCCAGGTGGTCAACGCCGCCGGCCTGCACGCCCCGATGCTGGCGAGGCTGACGCGGAGGCTGCCGGCGCGCTGCGTGCCACGCGCGTACTTCGCCAAGGGCAGCTACTTCACGCTCGGCGGCCGCGCGCCGTTCACGCGGCTGATCTACCCCGTGCCCGAGCCGGGCGGCCTGGGCGTGCACCTGACGCTGGACCTGGGCGGGCAGGCCAAGTTCGGCCCCGACGTGCAGTGGGTGGATTCGTCCGCCGACCTGCAGGTCGATCCGAAGCGCGGCGACGCCTTCTACGCCGAGGTGCGCCGCTACTGGCCCGGCCTGCCGGACGGTGCGCTGCAACCGGGCTACGCCGGCATCCGCCCCAAGATCAGCGGCCCCGGCGAGCCGGCGGCGGACTTCGCCATCCAGGGCCCGCGCGAGCACGGCGTGCCGGGGCTGGTCAACCTGTTCGGCATCGAATCGCCCGGCCTGACGAGCTGCTTGGCGATCGGCGCGGCCGTGGCGGCCATGCTGGCCTGAACGGCCTGCTACGCCCCGGCCGCCGGCATCAACCCGCGCCGCCGCGACAGGCTGAAGAGCCCCGCCACCGCCGCGCAGGCCGCGCCCAGCGCCAGCGCGACGGGCGGGCCGGACGGCGGCGGCGCGGCGCTGAACACGATGGCCAGCAGCACCGCGCCCGCGCTCTGCCCCGTGAGCCGCGCCGTGCCCAGCATGCCGCCCGCGCCGCCCGCGCGGTGGACCGGGGCCGAGGTGACGATGGTGTAGTTGTTGGGTGACTGGAACAGCGCGAAGCCGACGCCGCACAGCGCCATGCGCCAGGCGATGCCGGCGTTGTCCGGCGCCGCGGGCAGCAGGGCCAGCAGCGCCAGCCCGGCGGCCATCAGCCACAGGCCGATGGCGCTCAGCACGCCGGCGTTGCAGCGCCCGATCAGGCGGCCCGCGACCGGCGCCATGGCGATCGAGCCCAGCGGCCACGCGGCCATCAGCGCCCCGGTCTGCGCCGGCGACCGCCCCAGGCCCACCAGCAGCAGAAAGGGCAGGGCGATCTGGCCCAGCGTCTGCGCCGCGAAGGCGGTGACCGAGGTGCACATGGACAGCGCGAACACCGGGATGCGCAGCAGGTCCACCGGCAGCAGCGGCACGTCCTGCCGCAATTGGCCGCGCACGAACACCGCGCCCACGGCCACCCCGCCCAGCAGCAGCGCGGCGGCCAGCGCGGCGTCCCGCGCCCCGGCGACGCCGGCGCCCACGCGCGTGCCCAGCAGGTCCACGCCCAGGAAGATCAGCGTGAACATGGCCGCGTTCTGCAGCACGTCCAGCGGCCGCAGGCTGACTGGCGTGGCGCTGCGCAGGTGCGGCAGCGCGCGGCGGCCCAGCCACAGCAGGCCCAGGCCCAGCGGCAGGTTGATGGCGAACAGCCAGGGCCAGCTGGCGTGCGACAGCACCGCCGCGGCCAGCGTGGGGCCGGCCACCGAGGTGACGGCCACGGTGATGGAATTGAGCGCCATGCCGCGCCCCAGCAAGGCGTGCGGGTAGGTCAGGCGCACCAGCGCGGCGTTCACGCCCATGATGCCGGCCGCGCCCATGCCCTGCAGCGCGCGCCAGGCGATCAGCGCCGGCAGGCCGCGCGACAGCGCGCAGCCCAGGCTGCCCGCCAGCAACACGGCCACGCCCCACAGGTACACGCGCCGGTAGCCGAAGCGGTCGCCCAGCGCGGCGCAGGGCAGCATCATCACCAGCACGGCGAGCTGGTAGGCATTGACGATCCAGATCGCGGTGGCGGGCGCTTGCTGAAACTCCCGCGCGATGGCGGGCAGCGCCAGCGTGACGAGGGTGCCGTCCAGCACGGCCAGGCCGATGCCCAGCAGGATGGTGGCCATGGCCAGCCGCCGCTCGCGCAGCGGCAGGCCATCGGCGGGCCCGCCGGCGGCCTGGGGAACGGCTTCGCTCATCCGGCGCGCAGGCGCCGCAGGGCGTGCGCCGCTTCCGGCACCAGGTTGGGGCCGCGGTAGATCAGCCCGGTGTAGATCTGCACCGCGTCGGCGCCGGCCTCGATCTTGGCCACGGCGTCGCGCCCGCTCATCACGCCGCCCACGCCGATGATGGGAAAGCCCGCCCCCAGCGCCGCCCGCAACTGGCGGATCACGCGGTTGCTGGCCTCGCGCACCGGCGCGCCCGACAGGCCGCCGGCCTCGCCGGCGTGCGGCAGGCCCTGCACCGCCTCGCGCGAGAGCGTGGTGTTGGTGGCGATCACGCCGTCCATGCCGTGGCGGCGCAGGGCGTCGGCGATGGCCTGCACCTGCGGCTCGTCCAGGTCAGGCGCGATCTTCAGAAACAGCGGCACGCGGCGGCCGTGCTCCTGCGCCAGCTCGCCCTGGCGCGACTTCAGGGCCGAGAGCAGGGCGTCCAGCGCGGCGTCGCCCTGCAGGTCGCGCAGGTTCTGGGTGTTGGGGCTGGAGATGTTGACCGTCACGTAATCGGCATACGGGTACACGCCGGCCAGGCAGGCCAGGTAGTCGTCGGTCGCGCGCTCGATGGGGGTGCTGGCGTTCTTGCCGATGTTCAGGCCCAGAATCATGCGCTGGCCCGCATCTGAATTGCGCTGTGCGCTGTGAAAACGAGAGTTTCTGACGTGGCGCACGAAGGCGTCGAGCCCTCGTTGTTGAAGCCCATGCGGTTGATCAGTGCGTCGGCGCGCGGCAGGCGGAACATGCGCGGCTTTGGGTTGCCCGGCTGCGGCTTGGGCGTGACGGTGCCCACCTCGACGAAGCCGAAGCCCATGGCGCCCAGGCCGTCGATGGCGCGGGCGTTCTTGTCCAGCCCGGCGGCCATCCCCACCCGGTTGGGAAACACCAGGCCCGCCAGCGTGACCGGGTCGCGCACGCGCGGGCTGCACCAGGCCCATTCCAGCGGCGTGCCCTGGGCGCGCGACAACATGTCGATGGTGAGTTCGTGCGCGGCCTCGGCATCGAGGCTGAAGAGCAGCGGCCGCGCCAGGCCGTAAGGGAGGAGGCTCATCGGATAATTCTTTTCATCGATTGGAACAACGGGAAATTGTCGCAAATGACGCAGGACGAACTGAAGGCCATGGTTGGCCGGGCCGCGCTCGACCACGTGGTGGCGGGGGCGATCGTGGGGGTGGGCACGGGCTCGACGGTGAACAAGTTCATCGACGCGCTGGCGGGCATCCAGGACCGCATCGCGGGCGCCGTGTCCTCGTCCGAGGCCTCGACCGCGCGGCTCAAGGGCCTGGGCATCCGCGTGTTCGACTGCAACGAGGTGGACGAGATCGCCGTCTACATCGACGGCGCGGACGAGATCGACGGCCAGGGCCACATGATCAAGGGCGGCGGCGCCGCGCTCACGCGCGAGAAGATCGTCGCGGCGCAGTCGCGGCGCTTCGTCTGCATCGCCGACGAGTCCAAGCTGGTCGGGCGGCTGGGCGCCTTCCCGCTGCCGGTGGAGGTGGTCCCGATGGCGGCGCGGCGCATCGCGCGCCAGTTCGCCGCCCTGGGCGGCGAGGCCACCTTGCGGCTCAAGGACGGCCGGCCCCTGGTCACCGACAACGGCCAGCACATCCTGGACGTGCGCGGCCTGGCGATCGCCGACCCGCTGGCGTTCGAGAGCGAGGTGAACCAGTGGCCCGGCGTGGTCACCGTCGGCGTGTTCGCGCACCAGAAGGCGCAGGTGTGCCTGCTGGGCACGCCGGCGGGGGTGAGGACGCTGGTGTTCTAGCGCCATCCAGAAGGCGCCGGGACGATCTTGCGCGGCGGGCCGCCTGACCCCCAACCCCGTGCGGCCTCTTTCCGCAGCGCTTTTCGCGTTCCGCGCGAACGCAATATGCCGCTCGGGTCCTGCCCCGGATGGCGATAGATCAGCGTGAGCGAGCTATATGAAACATAGCTGTTGGCACAATACCCGTGCGGGTTTCAAGGCAAAAAGGCTTGACATCGCTCAGCCCGCCGGCGCCGCCGCCAGGCGCGCGATGAGGGCGTGCTCGGCCGGCCCGTCGATGGGGATCCACACCCGCAGCGGGTTGCCGGCCGCCACCTGCACGGGCTCGCCCTCGGCGTTCTTCATCGTCTCCAGCCGCACGGTGCGGTTGCCCTGCGGGTGGATGATCTCGATCCAGTCGCCGACGGCGAAGCGATTCTTGGTCTCGACCTCGGCCCAGCCGTCCCGCACCGCCTTTACTTCGCCGACGAACTGGCTGCGCGTGGCCACCGAATGGCCCGTCTCGTAGTTCTGGTAGTCCTGCGCTGGGCGGCGCTCCAGGAAGCCGCTGGTGTAGCCGCGGTTGGCCAGGCCCTCCAGCTCGGTGATGAGCCGCGGGTTGAACGGGCGCCCGGCCACGGCGTCGTCGATGGCGCGGCGGTAGGTCTGCGCGGTGCGGGCGACGTAGTACAGGCTCTTGGTGCGGCCCTCGATCTTGAGCGAATCGACGCCGATCCTCGCCAGCTTCTCGACCTGCTCGACGGCGCGCAGGTCCTTGCTGTTCATGATGTAGGTGCCGTGCTCGTCCTCCATGAGGGGCATGAGCTGGCCGGGGCGGCCGGCTTCCTCGATCAGGTAGACCTTGTCGGCCGCCGGGTGGCGCTGGCCGCCGCCGCAGGTGGAGGGCTCGCGGGCCGCGTCCTCCTCGGCGGCGGCGAAGTCGAAGCCGTCGAGCCGGCCGCCCTGGGCCAGCGCCTCGCCGGTGTTGGGATCGACGTCGGCGCCCAGCGTCTTGTAGTTCCAGCGGCAGGCGTTGGTGCAGGTGCCCTGGTTGGGGTCGCGGCGGTTGAAGTAGCCGGACAGCAGGCAGCGGCCCGAATAGGCGATGCACAGCGCGCCGTGCACGAACACCTCCAGTTCCATGTCCGGGCATTCCTGGCGGATCTGCTCGACCTCGGCCAGGCTCAGCTCGCGCGACAGGATGATGCGCGCCACGCCCATGCGCTGCCAGAACTTGACCGCCGCCCAGTTGGTGGTGTTGGCCTGCACGCTCAGGTGCACGGGGATGTGCGGCCACTTCTCGCGCACCAGCATGATCAGGCCGGCGTCGGCCATGATCAGCGCGTCGGGCTTGAGCTGCACCACCGGCTCCAGGTCGCGCAGGTAGGTGCGCAGCTTGTCGTTGTGGGCGATCAGGTTGCTGGTGACGAAGAACCTCTTGCCGCGGGCGTGCGCCTCGGCGATGCCTTGGGCGATCTGCTCCAGCCGGAAGTCGTTGTTGCGCGCGCGCAGGCTGTAGCGCGGCTGGCCGGCGTACACCGCGTCGGCGCCGAAGTCGTAGGCGGCGCGCATCTTGTCGAGGCTGCCGGCGGGCAGCAGCAGTTCGGGGGTTTTCATGGAGCGTATTGTCCTTGCTGCGGAGCGCATACCATCGGCATCGTCTGTATTGCTTTTGAAGGAAAGACCATGAAGATCAGAACCCTGGCCGTTCTACTGGCCCTGTTCACCGCCGGCGCTGTCCATGCGCAGGGCGGCATCAAGCCCGGCCTGTGGGAGACGCGCATCGTCCGCATGCTGGTGAATGGCGAGGACATGGTGCCCCAGACGATCGCCGCATGGGAGCGGCTCAAGAAATCCCAGACCAGCATACCGCCCGAGCAGCGCAAGAAGATGGAAGCCTTGCTGACCCAGGGGAGCGGGGATCCGTTGACAAGGCCCATGTGCATCAGCGCCGACATGGCCGCGCGCGACCACGTCATGATTCCGCGGCCTCCGCGCGCCGAGTGCGAGTCTCCCAAGCTGACCCGCAGTGGCAACCACATCAATTTCGAGATGGTCTGCAAGCAGGACGGCCGCGATCTGACCGGCAAGGGAGAGGTTGTGTTCGCGGGGGATCAGGTCACCACGAAGATGGAAACCGTCGGCACCAACGCGGCTGGCGCACGGCAAAATATGGTGGTGGAGACGCGGATGAAGTTCCTGCGCAGTGACTGCGGGCAGGTGCTGCCGCTGAACCAATCCGGGGGCGAGGCGCCGGCCAAGCCCGGAACGAAGAAATAGCGTCCGCCGAGTGGGGAATATCGACTTTCTCAGTCACCATTTGCTACTTTATCAATAGCGTATGACATAATACTGAGAAGGGTTGCGTACCAATTCTATTCAAAATCAGGGTTGTCGGCGGAAACGGTGGCGGGCTGGCGGTGGGCCTGCCACAATGGCTTGATCCAGAAGGAGAACGCCATGGCCGCTTCCCGCCACCCCCACGCCTTCGCCGCCACCCTTAAGTCCTTCGAGACCGCGTCCGGCAAAACGGGCCAACTGTTCTCGCTGCCCGCGCTGGCCCGGCGGTTCCCCGGCATCAAGCGCCTGCCGGTGTCGATCCGCATCGTGCTGGAATCGGTGCTGCGCCACTGCGACGGCCGCAAGGTGACGGCCGAGCACGTCGCGCAACTGGCCAACTGGCAGCCCAACGCGCCGCGCACCGACGAAATTCCCTTCACCGTCGCCCGCGTGGTGCTGCAGGACTTCACCGGCGTGCCGCTGCTGGCCGACCTGGCGGCCATGCGCTCCACCGCCCAGCGCCTGGGCCAGGATCCGAAGAAGATCGAGCCGCTGGTGCCCGTCGACCTGGTGGTGGACCATTCGATCATGGTCGACTACTACGGCCGCAAGAACGCGCTCGACCTGAACATGAAGCTGGAGTTCCAGCGCAACCGCGAGCGCTACGAATTCATGAAGTGGGGCATGCAGGCGTTCGACACCTTCGGCGTCGTGCCGCCGGGCTTTGGCATCGTGCACCAGGTCAACCTCGAATACCTGGCGCGCGGCGTGCACCGGCGAGCCGACGGCGTGGTTTACCCCGACACGCTGGTGGGCACCGACAGCCACACCACCATGATCAACGGCATCGGCGTGGTCGGCTGGGGCGTGGGCGGCATCGAGGCCGAGGCCGCCATGCTGGGCCAGCCGGTGTACTTCCTCACGCCCGACGTGGTGGGCTTCGAGCTGACGGGCCGCCTGCGCGAGGGCTGCACCGCCACCGACCTGGTGCTGACCGTGACCGAGCTGCTGCGCAAGGAGAAGGTGGTGGGCAAGTTCGTCGAATTCTTCGGCGAGGGCACGCGCACGCTCAGCCTGCCCGACCGCGCCACCATCGGCAACATGGCGCCCGAATACGGCGCCACCATGGGCTTCTTCCCGGTCGATGAGCGCACCATCGAATACTTCGAGGGCACCGGCCGCACCAAGGGTGAGATCGAGGCGTTCGAAGCCTACTTCCGCGCCCAGGGCCTGTTCGGCGTGCCGCGCGCCGGCGAGATCGACTACTCGCAGGTCGTCAGGCTCGACCTCGGCCAGGTCACCCCCAGCCTGGCCGGCCCCAAGCGCCCGCAGGACCGCATCGAGATCGGCCGTGTCGCCGAGCAGTTCAAGGCGCTGTTCTCGAAGCCCATGGAGGAAAACGGCTTCAACCGCCCGGCCGAGGCCCTGCACCTGCGCGTGAACGTCGCGCGCGACAACGAGCCCGATCCGTCCGAGGAGGCGCCCGCGATGTGCCCCACGCCCGCTGGCGCGCCGCGCGACGTGGTGGAGATGGAGGCCAACAAGCCCACCCTGGCCTCCGCGCGGGCCGAGGCCGCCGTGGTGCCGCCCATCTCGCCCACGGGCTATTCGCTGGGCAACGGCGACGTGCTGATCGCCGCCATCACCAGTTGCACCAACACCAGCAACCCCAGTGTGCTGCTGGCCGCCGGCCTGCTGGCCAGGAAGGCGGTGGATGCGGGGCTGAAGGTCAAGCCGCACATCAAGACCTCGCTGGCGCCGGGCTCGCGCATCGTCACCGAATACCTCACCGAGACTGGCCTGCTGCCCTACCTGGAGCAGCTCGGCTTCGCCGTCGCCGGCTACGGCTGCACCACCTGCATCGGCAACGCGGGCGACCTGGCGCCCGAGATCAACGAGGCCATCACCGAGAACGACCTCGTGTGCGCCGCCGTGCTGTCGGGCAACCGCAACTTCGAGGCGCGCATCCACCCCAACCTGAAGGCCAACTTCCTCGCCAGCCCGCCGCTGGTGGTGGCCTACGCCATCGCCGGCAACGTCATGGTCGACCTGATGACCCAGCCCGTCGGCCAGGGCAAGGGCGGGAGCGACGTGTACCTGGGCGAAATCTGGCCCACCAGCGACGAGATCCAG
The DNA here is from genome assembly GCF_016703145.1 of Ottowia sp. GTDB lineage: Bacteria > Pseudomonadota > Gammaproteobacteria > Burkholderiales > Burkholderiaceae_C > Ottowia. Next base: position 436,171 of record NZ_JADJCO010000005.1, read on the forward strand.
AAGCTGCTGAAGTACGCCATGAAGGGCAAGGCCTTCCGCGCCAACTACGCCAAGGTGCGCACCGAGCCCGGCGAGTTGTGGGAGCGCATCGAGGGCGTGACCGGCCAGGTCTACAACTGGCCTCTCAGCACCTACATCGCCGAGCCGCCTTTCTTCGAGCAGTTCACTATCGATTCAGTAGCTTCCAGCGCAGGATACGCGCGGGATGAGGCCCAGAATGACCCATACTCTGTGCGCGGCGCGCGCATCATGGCGCTGTTCGGCGACTCGATCACCACCGACCACATCTCGCCCGCCGGCAGCATCAAGGACAGCTCCCCCGCCGGCCAGTGGCTGCTGGCGCACGGCGTCACGAAAGCCGACTTCAACAGCTACGGCTCGCGCCGCGGCAACCACGAGGTGATGATGCGCGGCACCTTCGCCAACGTGCGCATCAAGAACCTGATGATCCCGCCGCAGCCCGGCGGCAGCCGCGAGGAGGGTGGCGTGACGCTGGCCCAGCCCTCGGGCGAGAAGAAGTTCATCTACGACGCCGCCATGGACTACATCGCCGCCAGCGTGCCCACGGTGATCTTCGCTGGCGAGGAGTACGGCACCGGCTCCAGCCGCGACTGGGCGGCCAAGGGCACGCAGTTGCTGGGCATCAAGGCCGTGGTGGCCAAGAGCTTCGAGCGCATCCACCGCAGCAACCTGGTCGGCATGGGCGTGCTGCCGCTGCAGTTCAAGCCCGGCGACTCGTGGGAGAGCCTGGGCCTGCGCGGCGAGGAGTTGATCGACGTCATCCCGGCAGCCGACCTGGCGCCGCAGAGCGAGGCCCGGCTGGTCGTCACCCGCGCCGACGGTTCGCGGCAGGAGGTGACCCTCACGCTGCGCATCGACACGCCGATCGAGGTGGATTACTTCACCAGCGGCGGTATCCTTCCCTACGTGCTGCGCCAGTTGCTGGCGTGACCGATCACTTCCCTCCCACGACAACTTCCAAGAGCCCTCATCCATGGCCGTCAACTTCACCCTCAATGGCAAGCCGGCATCGGCCGATGTCGATCCCTCCACCCCCATCCTCTGGACCCTGCGCGACACGCTGGGCCTGACCGGCACCAAGTTCGGCTGCGGCATGGCCCTGTGCGGCGCCTGCACGGTGTACCTGAACGGGCAGGCCATCCGCTCGTGCGTCACGCCGATCTCGGCCGCCGAGGGGCAGCAGATCAGCACCATCGAGGCGCAGGCCACCGACCGGGTGGGCAAGGCGGTGGAAGACGCCTGGGTGCGCCACGACGTGGCCCAGTGCGGCTACTGCCAGAGCGGCCAGATCATGAGCGCCGCCGCGCTGCTCAAGTCCAACCGGACCCCGACCGACGCGGACATCGACGGCGCCATGGCCGGCAACATCTGCCGCTGCGGCACCTACGCGCGCATCCGCACGGCCATCCACGACGCGGCCAGGTCGCTCGCATCCTGATCCGGCGCCAGGAGACACCACCATGCACATCGACGCCGATACGCTCCGCCACCTGCCGCAGGGCCTGCAGACACTGATCGAGAACGCCAACCCGCCGCCGCCGGCCTCCACCGAGCCGGGCGCCGGCGTGGGCCGCCGCACCTTCCTCAAGGTGGCGACGGCCTCGGGCTTCGCGCTGGGCGCTTTCCCGGCGGGCGCGCTGGCGCAAGCCGCCGCCCAGCCCGCCGACGGCCTCAAGCCCACGCAGCAGCCCGCCGCCTTCGTCAGGATCGACCGTGACGGCACCGTCACCGTCACCGTCAACCGGCTGGACATGGGCCAGGGCGTGCAGACCGGCCTGCCGATGGCGCTGGCCGAAGAGCTGGACGCCGACTGGGCCAAGGTACGCAGCGTCCACGGCAATGCCAACCCGGCCTACGTCGATCCGGTGATGGGCTTGCATCTCACCGGCGGTTCGACCGCCATCAAGAACTCCTACACGCAGTACCGCGAACTGGGCGCGCGCACCCGCGCCATGCTGGTGGCCGCCGCCGCCCAGCAGTGGGGGGTGGGCGCCGACGCGCTGCGCACCGAGGCCGGGCAGGTCGTCGGCCCGGGCGGCCGCAAGCTGGGCTATGGCGAGCTGGCCGAGGCGGCCATGAAGCTGCCGGTGCCGCAGACCGTCGCCCTGAAGGACCCCAGGCAGTTCCGCCTGATCGGCCACGCGACCGGGCGCCTGGACGCGCGCGCCAAGTCCAGCGGCGGGCAGTCCTACGGCATCGACACCCGGCTGCCCGGCATGCTCACCGCCGTCGCGGCCCGCCCGCCCGTCTTCGGCGGCAAGGTGCAGTCGGTGGACGACAGCGCGGCCAAGGCCATCCGGGGCGTACGCGCCGTGCTGCGCGTGCCAATCGACCGCGGGGGCGAGGCCGTCGTCGTGGTGGCCGACGGCTACTGGCCCGCCAAGCAGGGCCGCGACGCGCTGAAGGTCGCGTGGGACACGTCCGCCGTCGGCAAGGTGGACACCGCCGCGCAGCTCGCCCAGTACCGCGAGCTGGCGCGCAAGCCCGGTGCCCTCAAGTACGACGCCGACGTCTCCGGGCTGGCCGCCGCGCCCCGCAAGATCAGCGCCGAATACCTTTTCCCCTACCTGGCGCACACGCCGATGGAGCCGCTCAACTGCACCGTCCGCCTGACGGGCGAGGGCGCGGCCGCCCGGGCCGAGCTGTGGCTGGGCTCCCAGGCCCCCGGCCTGGACACGATGGCCGCCGCGCGCGTGCTGGGGCTGCCGCCGCAGAACATCGCCATCCACGTGCAGATGGCCGGCGGCGGTTTCGGGCGCCGCGCCATTCCCACCAGCGACTACGTGGTCGAGGCCTGCGGCATCGCCAAGGCCGCGCGCGCGGCCGGCATCGACGCGCCGGTGCGCATGGTGTGGAGCCGCGAGGACGACGTCAAGGGTGGCTACTACCGCCCCATGCACCTGCACCGCGCCGAAATCGGCTTCGACGACCAGGGCAAGGTGCTGGCCTGGGACCACGTCATCGTCGGCCAGTCCATCACCAAGGGATCGCCGTTCGAGCGCTTTATGATCAAGAACGGCGTCGATGCCACTGCGGTCGAGGGCATGAAGGAACCGTACCCGCTGCCCATGCGCCTGTCGGTGCACCACCCCGAAGACAACGTGCCGGTGCTGTGGTGGCGCAGCGTGGGCTCCACCCACACCGCGTATGTGATGGAGACGCTGATCGACGAGATCGCCCGCGCCACGAAGCAGGACCCGGTCGAATACCGCCTGCGCCTGATCGGCGACAAGCACCCGCGCCACAAGGCCGTGCTGCAGCTCGCGGTCGAGAAGTCAGGCTACGGCAAGCGCCAGCTGCCGGCCGGCCGCGCCTGGGGCGTGGCGGTGCACGAGTCCTTCAGCTCGGTGGTGGCCTACGTGGTCGAGGCTTCCGTGACCGATGGGGTTCCCAAGCTGCACGCCGTCACCGCGGGCGTGCACTGCAACCTCGCCGTCAACCCGCGCAGCGTGCAGGCGCAGGTGGAGGGCGGGGCGCTGATGGGCCTGGGCATGTGCCTGCCCGGCGCTGCCATCACCCTGAAGGACGGCGTGGTCGAGCAGGGCAACTTCAACGACTACACGGTGGCCCGCCTCACCGACATGCCCGCCATCGCGGTGCACATCGTTCCCAGTGCCGAGGCGCCCACCGGCATGGGCGAGCCCGGCGTGCCGCCGCTGGCGCCCGCCTTCGCCAACGCGGTGGCGCGCCTGACCGGCAAGGTGCCGCGCGAACTGCCGTTCAAGCTGGCCTGACGTCCCGGCCGCGTGGCGCGGCAGGCGCCGGTCAGCTTCTAATTTGATAGCTGCTGATACAGAAACCACGCGGGCCAATGCCGTATTTGGCTTGAAAACGCGCATGTGGGGCCGGCGCATATGGGCGGGCCTCGGCGCGACGGCACAATGCCGGCCATGGTGACCCCACAGTTATTGATCGCCGGCGGCGGCATGGGCGGCCTGGCGGCGGCGCTCGCCGTCGCGCGCGCTGGCTGGGCGGTGCGCCTGTACGAGCGCGCGCCCGCGTTCACCGAGGTCGGCGCCGGCATCCAGCTCGGCCCCAACGCCACCCGCATCCTGCACGGCTGGGGGTTGGAGGACGGCCTGCGCGCCGTGGCCGCGTTCCCTGACCGGCTGCAGGTGCGCTGCGCCCTCAGCGGCGCTGAACTGGGCGTGCTGCCGCTGGGCGCGCGCGCGCTGCAGCGCTACGGCGCGCCGTACGCCACCGTCCACCGCGCCGACCTGCACGCGCTGCTGCGCCGCGCCGCCGAGGAGCAGGCCGGCGTGCACATCGGGCTGGACCAGGGCCTGGACGCCTTCGCCGACGACGGCCAAGCGGTGCGCCTGAAGACCGCGCGTGGCCTGGAGGTGGAGGGCGACGCGCTGCTGGGCGCCGACGGCCTGTGGAGCCGCGTGCGCCAGCAACTGCTGAGCGACGGCCCGCCGCGCGCCACCGGCCACCTGGCCTACCGCGCCATGCTGCGGACGGCGGCGCTGCCGCCGGCCCTGCGCGGCCCACAGGTCACCGCGTGGCTCGGCCCGCGCCTGCACGTGGTGCAGTACCCGGTGCGGCGCGGCGAGGCCATGAACGTGGTCGCCATCGTGCACGGCGCGGTGGCCGGCGAGGCGCAGGACTGGGACCACGAAGCCCACGCCGCCGGGCTGCGGCACGCCCTGGGCGCCGTCTGCGCGCCGCTGCGCGAGCTGGTCGATGCCGCGCCCCGGGCCACGCTGAACGCGCACGCCTGGCGCCTGTGGGCGCTGGCCGACCGCCCCGCCGTCAGCGGCCCCCACCAGATGGCGCGCGGCCTGGTGGCGCTGGCGGGCGACGCCGCGCACCCCATGCGGCCGTACCTGGCCCAGGGCGCCGGCATGGCGATCGAGGATGCCGCCGCGCTGGCCCACGCGCTGGCCATGGACGCCGTGGACGTGCCCACGCGCCTGCAGCGCTACGCCCTGGCGCGCTGGCAGCGCTGCGCGCGCGTGCAGGCGCGCTCGGTGCGCAACGGGCGGGTCTTCCACGCCATCGGGCTGGTGCGCCTGGGGCGCGACATGTCGATCCGGCTGCTGGGCGACAAGGTGCTGGACGTGCCTTGGCTGTACCGCGCCTAGTACGCCGGCACGGAGATATCGGAACACAATGAAACCGATGGATTTGCGTTCAGGGCAAGGCACGAACCGCGGCGATACCGGGCGGTATCGCGAGGATTTGCAACGCCGCCCTGGGCGCAAAGACGCGGTTTCATGTTTCGATATCTCCGTGCCGGCGTACACGTGCCGTCAAATTCGGATGCTGCTTCGTGATCAGGAGCACCAGTCGCAGATACGCCTTGACAGATAAGCCAATGGGCACAAGTCCAAGACCTGTTGCCCGGCAGGGCCGAACACGTCGGTGCCCCCCGCCAGGGACACACGCAACGACAAGGCAGCCGCTGCGCTCCTTCCATGCATCTGGCTGCTGCTGTCGCATGGCTCATTTGATGAGCAGGCCTTGGAGTTCTCGGTGCCTGAGGAATCCCAGAAGCAATGCGTTGACCTGATCCACGCTCTCTTCCGCCGCGCTGTGGCCCACGCCGGGCAGCAGCACCTTGTTCCGCAGTCCGGGCAGATAGCTGTCAAGCTGGTCGTAGCGACCTCGGAATTCGATCGGTTCGAGCGAAGGGTCGGCAGCACCGCCGATGAACATGCTCGGCTGGCGGATCCTTCTCGTGGAGAGCAAAGCTCAATGCGCGAGCTCGGCCTTGATTTCAGACGTGTCGAACACCGGGGGACGCGGGTGCCGCTGCCAGGCCGTCATGTCGGCGTTGCGATCTGCGAAGGGCGCCGGCAAGCGGCTAAAGCCCGGCGTCCGCAACCACAGTCGCAGCAGATGCCGCTTGCGCTCGACCTCGGGCCAGTCCTCATAGTCGCCGCGTGAATGCAGCACCACGTAGTTGTTCAGGAACTGCATGTCGCCGGGCTCGAAGGACATGTCCATATAAAACGCCGGATCGTTGCACAGCGAGTCCATCAGATCGAGCGCCTCCACCTGCGCCGGGCTCAGGCGTGGCACCTCCGCGAAACGTTGTGCGGATTCGATGTACGTGCGGTTGTAGCGAATGAACAACCGACCATCCAGATGGTTGAAGCATGGCGTCACGTAATACGGCTTCTGGCCGGGGTTTTCCTCACCGCGGCGGTCCACACAAAAGGGTTCACACATCACCGCCCACAGGTCGGGACGCCGGATCAAGAACTCGTTGTGGATCGCGGCGGAACTGACGATGCGGGAGGCGCCGCCCGACTTCGCTTTCCGCAGGCACAACAAGCCGACGACGTCGGTGGAGTCGTTGTGGAAGGGAAGATGCAGTCTCGTGTGGTACCCACGCGCGCGCATCTCGGTTTTCAGGTTCGCGCCCAGATCCCGCACGTGGCCGAGCATGTCGCCCTGGGCATTCTGCGCAAAGGCCTGGCCGAGATGCGCTCCGATACCCCAGTAGATGGTTGCAGCGTCCGCCTTCGAATAGCGGCCGACGGGCAGGCCGCGAAGCAGGACGAACCCGCGCCCGTCTTCCAGTTGATGCAGGACGGCACTCATCTTCCTGGCAAGGCCGGGCATGACGAAGTCATTCCTGGAAAGCCCGGGAATGCCGAGGGCCCGCGACTTGACGAACGCGAGGGCCGATTCGAGCTCGGCAATGTCGTCCGCATCGAGATGAATGACCCAGTCGCCGCGATCGGAGAGATCCTCGCCTTTCCAGGCGGAAGGGTGCAGGTAGGGTCGCGTAGACGAACCAGAGGCGGTTGTTCCAGGGGTGGCCATCATGTTGTCACGTACCTTGCAAGGCCACGTCCATGTTCGGATTGATCAGGTGTTTCTCGCCAGCAGCACGCTTGGCATAGGCAGCCATCACATCAGGCGCTGGGACCGGGGTCGCGAGGCTCAACAGTGAAAAGCTCCAGCTTGCTGCGCGGGTGGACCAGTGAGCGCAATTGAAGACCCGCGCGTGCGGTGGAGGTAGCCATACTTTTCCTTCATGTGCAGTTGGAACTTCAGCGCTTCACCGTCCATCAATCGGCTCGGATGGAAAACTTCTGGACGATCTTGGCGTTGCGCTCGAAGGCCTCGGTGAAGGCCTGCTTCTGTTCGGCCAGATTGGCGGGCGCCGAAAACTCATAGCCTTGGCCTGCCAGTTGTTGGCGCGCGCGCGAGGACGCGAAGGCCTTGACGACCTCCTCATGGATACGCTGCGTCAACGGCGCGGGTGTTGCCGACGAGATCCATAGCCCTTGCCAGCCAGGCAGCGCCAATTCGGGCAAGCCTTTCTCAGCGAGGCTGGGCACGCCGGGCAGGAGATCGGGCAACGCCGGCCCCAGAACGGCGTACGCGCGGAGCTTGCCGCTCTGGATGTGACGGACAACATTGGGCAGCGCCTCGAATGCGAGGGGCACGTGTCCGGCCAGCAGATCGGCCACGGCTGGGGCCGATCCCTTGTAGGGCACATGCTGGAGGTCCACCCCCGCGCGCTGATTGAAGGCGACGGCAGCGTAGTGCGCGCGCGTGCCCGTGCTGTACGACGCCACGCTGTACTTCCCCGGATGAGCCTTCAGCACACCGACCAGTTCATCGTAGCTCCTGGCCGGGAAGGCCGCGTTGCCGACCAGCACCAGCGGCATGCGAACCATGTCGGCCACCTGCACGAAATCTTTCATAGGGTCGTAGGGCAGCTTCACCACATGCGGCACCTCCACGAGGATGGAGCTCGTGATGACCAGCATCGTGTGTCCGTCGGCAGGCGCCGACAGTACGGCGCGACAGCCAATGACGCCGCTTCCTCCGGGCATGTTCTCCACGATCACGGGCTGCTTCAGGTTGGCGCTCATCGGCTCCGCCAGAAGACGGGCGATCCCGTCGGAGACGCCGCCGGCTGGTGCTGGCACGATCAACCGCACGGTCTTCGAGGGCCAGGGCGCTGCATCCGCGGACCAAGCGCGCGAAGCGGTCAACGCCATCGCGGCGGCACCGGCCGCCAGCACCTTGCGGCGCGAGAGATCCGTGCCTGCTCCGGTGGCATGGGATTCGAGTTCAAGTTTCGGCATGGTCTTCCGTTCTCCAATCAAGTTGCCATCGGCAATGCCACGGCGCGAGGGACGGCGCCCATGGCTTTCCGACTCATGGCTTCGGATGAAAAGGCTAGTGAGCCAGCTCCGCCTGCACCGCCGAAACGTCGAAGATCGGCGGCCGTGGATTCTTCTGCCAGGCGACCGTGTCTTCGTAGCGGTGCATGTATGACGGCGGCAGTTGTTTGAAGAATCCAGTGTTCAGCCACAAGCGCAGAAGATGGCGCCGCAGGTGGGGAGCCGGGTCGTCTTCGTAGTCGGTGCGCGAATGCAGCGTGGTGTAGTTGCTGATGAACTGCATGTCGCCGCGCGCCAACTCCATCGACAGGTGCATCGCCTCGTCGTTGCACAGGCGATCCATCCAATCGAGCAACTCGACCTGCGCGCCACTCAGTCGCGGCACCTCGGCAAAACGCTGCGACGACTCGATGTAGGCCCGGTTGTAGCGACCGAACAGATGGCCGCCGGCGCGGGCAAACAGCGGACCGGGATAGTAGGGTGCCTTGCCGTCGGGCGCCTCGCCGCGGCGGTCAATGAAGAAGTCCTCGTAGGCCAGGCGCAGCAGATCCGGGCGCTGCTTGAGCAACTCGTTGTGGATCGCCGTGGAACTGACGATGCGGGACGTGCCACCTGCCCGGGCCGGACGAATGCACAACAGGCCGACGATGTCCATGAGGTCGTTGTGGTAAGGCAGACTCTGGCGAGTCTGATAGCCGCGCGCGCGCGGATCGGTCCGATAGTCCGCGCCCAGGTTCGTGACATGGCCCAGCACATCGCCCTGTGCGTTCTGCGCAGCGCCTTGCCCTAGGTAGGCGCCGATGCACCAATAGGCCAGCGCCGCGTCCTCCAGCGCATAGCGGTCGATGTCGAAGCCGCGCAGCAGGACGAAGCCGCGCCCCTGCAGGATCTCCTGTTTCGCGGCCTGCAGCTTGGCGCCCAGCGGCCCGAGGTCCACGTTCGAACGGCGCAGCCCCGGAATGCCGAGGCCGGCCGATCGTGCACCGCATACCGCGCGATGCAGCGCTTCGTTGTCCTGCGAGTCCAGCCTCACGATCCATTCGCTGGACTGGCTCATGGTGTCGCCTCGCCAGGCGCTGGCATGTTCGTAGGGGCGATCACTGAAGGTCATGGTGTCTCCTGGTTTGCTTGTGAACGGGTTCAAGCATAGGGATTGCGCCATCGCGCAATGAACATAAACGGACATATACTGAACATATTCGGTCATCTCGGGTAAACCATGAAACCCCTCTCACGCAGTGCCTCCTTGACCAACTACGCCGCCATGGCGCAAGCCGCCGGGCTCGATCCGCTGGCGATGCTGAGCGAAATCGGGATCGATACCGCCTGCTTGAAGGACCCGGACTTCAAGGTGCCTTCCGAGGCCATCGGCCAACTGCTGGAGAACTCGGCCGAGCGCTCGGGCTGGGAGGATTTCGGCGTGCGGCTGGCCGAGTCCAGGTCGTTCCTCGTGCTGGGCCCGCTGGCCTTTCTGGTGCGCGAACAGAGCAACGTGCGCGCGTCATTGCAGATGCTCTCCAGCTATATGCACCTGCACAACGAATCCCTCCAGCTCTGGCTGGAAGAGGACGCGCAGCAGGCCCGCCTGTGCTTTGAATACGTGGGGCGCAGTTCGCCCACGCGCCAGTCGCTCGGCCTGTCGATCACCGTGGTGTACCGCTTTCTCAAGCAGGCGCTGCCCGAGGGCTGGGAACCCGTTCGCGTCTGCTTCATGCACGAGGCGCCGCGCGATCTGCGGGCCGTCCGGCGCGTGTTCTCGAACAGGGCGAGCTTCAAGGAAGCGATCAACGGCATCGTCCTCAAGCGCGCGGACCTGGAGCGGCCACTCTCCACCAGCGCCCAGCTTGGACGCTATGCGCATGACTATGTGCAGGCGCTGAGCGACGGAGCTCCCCGGTCGACCACGGCTCAGGTGCGCCGCCTGATCCTGGCGGCGCTGGGAACCGGGCACTGTTCCCTGGGCACCATCGCCATGCAGATGGGCATGGACGTGAGGACGGTCCGCCGGCACCTGGATCACGAGGCCACGTCGTTCAACGCCCTGATGCGCGAGGTCCGGCGTGAACTCGCTCCGCGCTATCTGGCCGGGCCGCCGCGCTCGCGCAACGAACTGGCGATGCTGCTGGGTTTCAGTGCACCGCAGTCCTTCACGCGCTGGTTCCGCGACGAGTTCGGGGTGCCCGTTGGGCACTGGGCATACGACGGCACACGGTGATCCCGTCGCTGCCCGAGCGCCTCTTGAGCGACGGGGTGCGGTCGTGGCTGCAAGGTGACTCGGCATTGTGTCCGGCCTTGGCCTGTCTCTCGCGGGGGCCTGCTTTGGCTGCTGCCGCGGGTTAGGACTCCGCCGAAGGCACGGCCTGCACGCAAGCCGCGGCCCGCTGATGGAGGGTGGCCAAAGAGACGCCCAGCGCCGCCAGGAGCATCAGCGCGCTGGTGCCGATGGCGGCGTCAACACGGTAGGCCAGCGCCTCGGGGCCCGCCAGCCCGGCGGGTTCGGCGGCTGCAAACACAAGGACCAGAACGGCCAGCCCCAGCGACCCGCCCAGTTGATGCGCGACGTTGACCAGGCCGGACGCGGCGCCGGCGTCTTCGCTGGTCACGTCCGCCACGGCCGCGGCCGTCAGCGGTGCCAGCACGAACCCCTGCGCCACGCCGATCAGAACCATCGGCAGCGCCACGGCAGTCCAGTACGGAGCATCCCGTCCCGCCTGCCCAAGCCACGCCAGGCCCAGGATACCCAGCATGAGGCCGAGGAACACCAGGCGCGCATTGCCGAGCCGGCGCGTCAGCCTCGGCACCAGTAGCGCGGCGGCAAAATTGAACACGGTGGCTGGAAGGAAGGCCAGGCCAGGCCAGCGGTGAGCGGGCGATAGCCCAGCACACCCTGCAAAAACTGGGTCGTGAAAAACCAGAAACCGGCCATGCCGCCAAGGAAAAGCATGCGCGCTGCGTAAGCCCCGCTGCGTTGGCGGTTCATGAGCAGGCGCAGCGGCAGGATCGGCTGCGCGGCCCGCGTCTCGTTGACGATGAAACCGGTGATCAGGATGGCCGCCGCGCCAGGGAAGCGACCGTGATCGTGTCGCTCCATCCGGCTTCCGCCGTGCGCACGATGCCGTACACCAGTGAACCCATGCCGAGCGTCGAGGTGAACGCGCCGACGACGTCGAGCTTGCCGGCAGCCTTGGGCGTTTCAGCCAGGTAGCGGCGGGCCGCCACGAAGAGGGCCACGCCGATCGGCAGGTTGATGAAAAAGCCTGCCCGCCAGGACACCAGATCGGCGAACAAGCCCCCGAGCACCAGGCCCGCCGTCGCGCCCACGCCGATCGCTGACGTGTAGTACGACAGGGCACGGGTGCGCGCCGGACCGGGCGCGAAGTTCGTCGACAGCAGTGCCAGCGTGGACGGCGCCAGCACGGCAGCGCCAGCGCCCTGCACGGCGCGCGCGGCCAGCAGCCAGGCGGCCGAGGGCGCCAGCCCGATCACCAGCGACGCCATCGTGAAAAGGGCCAGCCCAACGATGAACATGCGGCGGCGGCCGAGGATGTCGCCGGCACGCGCGCCGAGCAGCAGCAGGCCGCCGAATGCGAGGGCGTAGGCGTTGTGCACCCAGGAAAGGTGCGCGGCCGAGATGTCCAGGCTCTCGCGCATCTTCGGCAGACCGGTGATGGCGATCGAGACGTCGATCACGATCATCAGGTTGCTGACCACGATGACGGCCAGCACCGCGCCCGGTCCACGGGTTGCTTCAAGCGTTGTGATGCGTGCCATCCGAATCGTCCAGCTGGGCATTGGCCGCCACGTCAGCCTCGCCGGTCAGCGAGAGGGAAGCTGCCCGAGGAATTCGAGCAGCAACGCATTGACCTGATCCGCGCTTTCTTCCGCCGCGCCGTGGCCCACGCCGGGCAGCAGCACCTTCTTGCGCAGTCCGGGCAGATAGCCGTCGAGTTGGTCGTATACATGGCGGACATTGGGCGGCTCGAGTGATGGGTCGGCCGCGCCACCGACGAACATGCTCGGCTGGCGGATCACCGCGCCGTCCAGGAACGACGTGATCTCCCAGTTCCGGTCGCGGCAGCGATAGTGGTTCAGGGCGCCGGTGAATCCGGTGCGCGTGTATTCAGCCACGTAGTAGTCAAGCGCCCGCGCACTGAGCCAGGGCGGGAAATCCTTCGGATCGGTGAAGGCGTTGAGGATCGGCTCATCGGGCTCGACGAACAAGCGCCAGCGATCGGCGCCGACGGCACTGCCGGAGACCGAGTAGTAGCTGCTGCGCAAGGTCTTGCGCGTGTCGCTGGCCAGCTCCCGGTCCGGCTTGCCGATCTGCTGGAAGTACAGGTGGTGGGACATCTTGCCCTTCGCCATGGCGCGCAAGGCGACGGTCGGGCGGATTCTTCCGCGCGGGGGCAAAGGCGTGCTGAGCATCACGAGGCTGTGGAACAGATCCGGCCGCAGCATGGCCGCCGCTTGCGCCACAGGTGCGCCCACGTCGTGCCCGACGATCGTGGCGGAAGTTTCGCCCAGGGCTTCCATCAAGCCCACCATGTCTCCAACCAACCGACTGACGTCGTAGGCCTCGATGGCCTCCGGCCGGTCCGTCTGGCCGAATCCGCGCTGATCGGGAACGACGACACGATAGCCCGCCTCGGCCAAGGCCAAGATCTGGCGCCGCCACATGTACCAGAGGTAGGGAAAACCATGCACCAGGATGACCAACGGGCCCTGCCCCTCGTCCACGTAGTGGATGCGAATGCCGTTGACCTCGGCGAAGCAGTGATTGAATGCGGCGGCATCGTCGGCATCCATCTGCCCCCACGCGGCGCGCGGCCGGCCGGTTTGCGTTGCAACGCTCGTTTCCATTGTCTACTCCGTTTTTGAATTTTCCTGGCCCCAAAAGATAGCCTCGGCCCCGCGCGGGAGCTATGCTTTGCAGGACATATTCTTTTGAATTTGGGACAGGTGACGGTTCATGGAATCCTTGACGCGCAGTGCCAGCCTGACCGATTACGAACACGTGGCCCGCTCGGTGGGGCTCGATCCGTTTCGCATGTTGCGGATGGCCAAGCTGCCGGCTCGGGTGCTTGACGATCCGAACCTGATGATCAGCGCCGATTCGGTCGGGTGGTTGCTGGAGGAGTCGGCCCGCCTGTCCGGCCAGGAAGCCTTCGGGCTGCTCCTTGCGGAAACCAGAAGCCTGGCCAACCTGGGCATGCTGGCGCTGGTGATGCGGGAAGAGCCGACGCTTCGCGCCGCCATGCAGTCCTCCGTGCGCTACATGCGGCTGCACAACGCCGGCGTGCAGTTCCGGATCGATGACGCCGGCGTCGTCGTGCTGCTGCATGTGGGTGTGAATATGCAGCGCCACGGTGTCTGGCGCCAGACCATCGAACAATCGACCGGCATCGCACTGCGCATGCTGAAGGTGCTGAGCGGCAATGCCTTCCGGCCGGTCAGGATCAGCTTCACGCACGAGCCGCCCGCCAGGATGGAAGTGCACCGCCGCGTGCTCGGAACAGCCATCGGGTTTTCGCAGGAACACAATGCCATCGCTTGCCGCGGCCGCGACCTGGACATGCCCATTCCGGCGGCGGATGCGACGCTGAATCGCGAGGTGAGGCGATGGCTGGACACGCAACTGGCCAATCTCCGGGACGAGCCGGCGCAGCAGGCGCGCCAGATCGTCAGGATGCTGCTGCCCAGCGGACTGTGCTCGGTGGACCGGGTGGCCCAGCACCTGGGCATGCATCGGCGCACCCTCAACCGCCACTTGGCGGCCGAGGGCGAGAGTGTCACGACGATCATCGATGCCGTGCGTGCCGAACTCGCCGAGGAATACCTGGCCAACAGCAAACGCAAGCTGTACGAAGTCGCTGAACTCCTCGGCTTTTCCACGGCCAGTGACTTCTCCCGCTGGTTCCGCGGTCAGTTTGGCAAGACTCCCTCGGCTTGGGTCACCCACTACCGGGCAGGCAAGGCAGCGGGACCCATCCCACACAGGTGAAAGGTGGGCGCGAGGGGCGTCTGATGCGTGCTTTCGTCCTGCAGGACAGCCGCGCGGCCTGAAGCCGCCGCACCCTGTATCGCGCCAGGGCGTTGTCGCTCGTTGGCGCAATCGGCCCCGGACATGGGCTGTGATTGTGAGTCCCAATATGCATAGAACTTGTCTCCCTATGCATAGGATACTACGGCCTCGCTGCCTACCATTCATCCCGTGCACTGATGAAACGGTGCCGCCCCGCCGGTAGTGACAAGCGGCAGCTACCGGACACACACCGCCGCACCAGCACAGATTGGAGACATCAATGACAGCAACCCAGGACACCACGGCGCAAACCACGCCTGCGGCACCGGCCATCATCCGGCCATCGGTGCGCCGGCATTCGATCAAGGTGGAGTTCAGCACGCCCGCCATCGGCGCCGAACTCAGCAACGTCAGCCTGGCCGATGCCGCCCAGGACTCCGACGCCATTGCCGAGATCCGGGCGCTGTGGCTCAAGCACAAGGTGCTGTTCTTCCGCGACCAGGACATCACGCCGATGGAGCAGCAGAACTTCGCCGCGCAATTCGGCGAACTGGAAGCCCATCCCCTGGCGCCTAGCCATCCGGAGGCGACCAAGCTGCTGACGCTGTACCGCAATCTCGACCCGAGCAAGCCCAACTTCGTCGAAAAGACCAGCCGCGAAAACATCTGGCATGCCGACGTCACCTACAAGAAGGCGCCACCCCGCGGCGCGGTGTTGCGCTTCGAGTTGGGTCCGGACACCGGTGGCGACACCATGTGGTCCAACATGGTGATGGCCTACGAGAAGTTGCCCGGCGCCATCAAGCAGCGGATCGATGGCCTGTACGCAAAGCACAGCATCGAGCAGATCTTTCTTGCCCAGATGCCGATCGAGGAACGTCACGCGATGGCCGCGAAGAACCCCGGCGCCGAGCACCCGGTGGTGCTCACCCATCCGGAGACGGGCGAGAAGCTGTTGTACGTCAACTCGGCGTTCACGACCCATTTCTCGAATTTCTTCAACTTCGAGGACATCCGATACGGCCAGGACCTCATGCCCGAGGCCCATCATCTGCTGAACTACCTGACCTCCCAGGCCGCGATCCCGGAATACCAGGTGCGCCTGAAGTGGCGACCCAACACGGTCGCCATGTGGGACAACCTGCAGGCTCAGCACTACGCCGTGGCCGACTACGGCAACGAGCCGCGAAAGATGCTGCGCGCCACCCTCACGGGCACCCCGCTGAACTGAGCCCCACCGGCTCCTTCCGTCGAACCCCAGCGCACCCGCCCACGAGGCGGCCGGCCCTGGCACGTCCACACCTTTGCTTTTTTCCCTCAACCCCCCCGAAATGGAGACAGACATGCTCTACCAAAACGTCGAAACCTCGGTCATCGATGGCGAATCCCTGCCCTGGGTGCCCTTCGCGCCCTATGCGGACAACGTCCTGCTGAAGTACTTCAAGCTGGACCCGATCCGCGGCGAGTGGATCGTCCTGATGAAGTCGCCGATCAACATGCAGCTGCCCAAGCACCACCACACCGGCACGGTCATCGTCTACACGATCGAAGGCTCCTGGAAGTACAAGGAGCACGACTGGATCGCCACCCCCGGCAGCATCGTGTACGAAACCGCTGCATCGACCCACACGCCCGAAGTCGTCAGCACGGGCAGCTCGGACGGCTACGTGGTCTCGCTGGTCGTGGTGAACGGCGATCTGCTCTTCCTCGATGACAAGGAAAACATCGTCGCGATCGAGAACTGGAAGACCAGCATGGAGCGCTACCTGGCCTATTGCAAGCAGCACGGCATCGAGCCGAAGGACCTCACGGCGTTCAACTGACCGGGATGGCCAGGGGACCCGGGCATCCGTCCGGTTCCCCATGCCACCCGTCGCGTCGCCCGCAGGCGATGCAACACCGACATTACGAACGGAGCGATGCCATGAATGGCTTGATGATGCAAAAGCAGTTGCTGATCTCCTCACTCATCGTGCATGCCGACCGCCACCATGGCGACACGGAGATCGTGTCCCGGCGGGTGGAGGGCGACATCCATCGCTACACCTTCCGCGACTGCCACCGCCGCGCGCGCCAGATGGCCGGTGCGCTGAGCCGCCTGGGCGTCCAGCTCTCCGACCGGATCGGCACGCTGGCATGGAACGGCT
Source organism: Ottowia sp. (assembly GCF_016703145.1). Lineage (GTDB taxonomy): Bacteria > Pseudomonadota > Gammaproteobacteria > Burkholderiales > Burkholderiaceae_C > Ottowia. The sequence goes on from NZ_JADJCO010000005.1 coordinate 452,454, forward strand.
ATCGGCACCTGGAGCTGTACTACGGCGTCTCCGGCATGGGCGCCATCCTGCACACCATCAACCCGCGCCTGCATGAAGACCAGGTCGCCTACATCGCGAACCATGCCGAAGACCAGTACATCTTCTTCGACCTGAGCTTCCTGCCTTTGATCCAGGCCGTCGCCGGCCACTGCAAGACGGTCAAGGCCTTCATCGCCATGACCGACCAGGCCCACATGCCGAAGAACGCCGGCATCGACAAGCTGCTGTGCTACGAGGACCTGATCGCGCAGGGCTTGCCCGACTACACCTGGCAGGCGCTCGACGAGGAGGCCGCCAGCACGCTGTGCTACACCTCCGGCACCACGGGCGACCCCAAAGGGGTGCTGTACAGCCATCGCTCGTCGCTGCTGCACACCTATGCGGCCGCGCTGCCCGATGCGCTGAACTGTTCGGCGCGCGACACCATCCTGCCCGTGGTGCCGATGTTCCACGTCAATGCCTGGGGGCTGCCGTACATCGCGTGCATGGTCGGCGCGAAGCTGGTCTTTCCCGGGCCGGCGCTGGACGGCAAATCGCTGTATGAACTGCTCGAAGCCGAACAGGTGACGCTCTCCGCCGGCGTGCCCACGGTATGGCAAGGCCTGCTGGGCTATCTGGAGGAAAAGGGCCAGCAGTTCTCGAGCATGAAGCGAACCATCATTGGTGGCGCGACCTGCCCCCCCGCCATGTTGCGCAAGTTCCAGGAAGCCTACGGCGTCGCGGTACTGCACGCCTGGGGCATGACCGAACTGAGCCCCATGGGGACCGTCGGCGCCCTGAAAACCAAGCATCTGGCGATGAGCGCGGATGAGCGTCGCGCCGTGCAATCCAAGCAAGGCCGCGCGCTGTTCGGCATCGACATGAAGATCGTCGGCCCCGACGGCAACGAACTGTCCTGGGACGGCGCGACATCGGGCGACCTGCTGGTGCGCGGCCCCTGGGTGGTGCGCGAATACTTCAAGAGCGCGGGGGGCGACCCGCTGCAGCGCGATCACGCAGCGCAGGGATGGTTTCCGACCGGCGATGTCGCGACCATCGATGCCGATGGCTTCATGCAGATCACCGACCGCAGCAAGGACGTGATCAAGTCGGGCGGCGAATGGATCGGCTCCATCGACCTGGAGAACATCGCGATGGCACATCCGGCCGTCTCGCAGGCCGCCTGCATTGCCGCGAAGCACGCGAAGTGGGACGAGCGTCCCTTGTTGATCGTCGTCCGGAAGCCGCAAGCGCAACTGGAGCGGGACGAACTGCTCGCCTTCTATGAAGGAAAGATCGCGAAGTGGTGGACGCCGGATGACGTGATCTTCGTCGACGCGATTCCGCTGGGCGCGACCGGAAAAATTCAAAAGAACCGTCTGCGGGAGCAGTTCGGCGATCACCTGATCGGGCGCCGCCCGTGAATTCAAGAAAACAAGCAATCGAAAGATATTAGGAGACAAGACTGTGTCATTCCATCCCTTCCCCTCCGCCTCGCGCCTCGCTTGCCTGGCGATCACCGCGATCACCGCCGCCGCCGTGCTGCATGCGCCAGCCGCCCTGGCCTTCAGCGACAAGCCGGTCAAGCTGATCGTGCCAGCGCCGGCGGGCGGCACCATCGACATGATCGCCCGCGTCGTGGGCGACCAGTTGTCGCGCGACATCGGCCAGCCGGTGGTGGTCGAAAACAAGCCGGGCGTCGGCGGCGCCATCGCGGCCAAGTACATGCTGTCCCAGCCCGCCGACGGGCAGACGCTGCTGATGATCGCCAGCCGTCGTGCTGACGGAGGTTCCGCACGTGCTCAACGTCGGCTTCGATCCGCTGCATGACATCAAGCCGGTGGGGGTGATCGCGCGCTCGACCCTGTTCTTCATCGCCGCGCCGCAGTTCCCGGCCAAGGACGCGAAAGAGGCCATCGCCTACGTGAAGGCCCATCCGGGGCAGGTTTCCTACGCCTCGTACAGCGCCGGCACGGCGGCGCACTATGCCGGCGCCATGCTGAACAAGGCCGCCGGGCTGGACATGCAGCACGTGCCCTTTCCGGGCTCGGCGCCCGCGCTGGTGCAGGTGATGGGCGGACAGATTCCGCTCATGTTCGACGGTTCCGTCACCTCCAAGCCCCTCATCGCCGCGGGCAAGGTCAAGCTGCTGGCCGTCGCCTACAAAAGCCGCATGCCCGACTACCCCAACGTGCCCACGATGGCGGAAATCGGCTATCCGGACATGAACTTCAGCAACTGGAGCGGCGTGGTCGCGTCGTCCAAGGTGCCTGCGGAGGTGATGGAGAAAATCCATGCCGCGCTGCAGAAAGTGGCGGCCAACCCGGCCGTGCGCAAGCGCCTGATCGACGCCGGCTTCGAGCCGGTCGCGGACCAGTCGCTGGCGCAGGCCGCCAAAGAAGTGCGCGAGGAGTACGAGCGCAATGCCGTGATCGTGAAGGCCTTCAACATCAAGCCGAATTAGTGGAATGCGGCAACAAATTCTTGTGCAGGCACCGTACCTGCAGGGTGGCCGATAGGTACAGCAGGGGAAGGGCCGGAGGTGTGATAGGGCGTGACCCCGATGAAACTTGGCGGTTGGCTGCCTTCGGCAAGCTGCGCACCCGCCTCTGGCGTCGCACAGCTGCTCTAAGTTTCATGACACGCCCTAAACTACCCGGATGCCCGCGTCCCGCCCGTCCAAGCCCGCCATCCTGATCGCCCGCGCCATCTTCCCGGAGGTGATGGACAAGCTGGCCCGGCACTTCGAGGTCGAGGCCAACCCGGCCGACGCGCTGTGGCCGCGCGCGGAGCTGGCGCGCCGCCTGCAGGGCAAGCAGGGCGTGTTCACCACCGGCGGCGAGCGCATCGACGCCGCGCTGCTGGCCCAGTGCCCCGGCCTGCGCATCTGCGCCAACATGGCGGTGGGCTACAACAACTTCGACCTGCCCGCCATGACGGCCGCCGGCGTGCTGGGCACCAACGCGCCCGGCGTGCTGACCGAGACCACGGCCGACCTGGGCTTCGCCCTGCTGATGGCCGCCGCGCGCCGGGTGGCCGAGGGCGAGCACTACCTGCGCGCCGGCCGCTGGGACCGCTGGGCCTACGACATTCTGGTCGGCCAGGACGTGCATGGCAGCACGCTGGGCATCCTCGGCATGGGGCGCATCGGCCAGGCCATTGCCCGGCGCGGCGCCCTCGGCTTCGGCATGAAGGTGATCTACCACAACCGCTCGCGCTTGCCCGCCGAGGCGGAGGCCGAGGTCAGCGCGCGCTACGTGGGCAAGGACGAGCTGCTCAGGACGGCCGACCACGTGGTGCTGGTGGTGCCGTATTCGCCCGCCTCGCACCACGCCATCGGCGCCGCCGAGCTGGCGCTGATGAAGCCCACCGCCACCCTGGTCAACATCGCGCGCGGCGGCATCGTCGATGACGCGGCGCTGGCCGCCGCCCTGCGCGCCGGACGCATCGCCGCCGCCGGGCTGGACGTGTTCGAGGGCGAGCCCCAGGTGCACCCCGACCTGCTGGCTTGCGCCAACGTCGTGCTGACGCCCCACATCGGCAGCGCCACCGTGCCCACGCGCAAGGCGATGGCGCATCTGGCGGCCGACAACCTGATCGGCTACCTGGTGCACGGCCAACCGCTGACGCCACTGAATCCAGAGGTGATGGGTAGGGCTTGATGTGCTGCCGGCACGGCAGATCATCAAAGCCCAATGCCGGCTGAATCGGCCGCGCCGGATTCAACGCCAAATCAGCCTCCAGCGCCCATCAACCAAGCGCCAGAAGCTATCGAATTCAAAGCAAGCCGCGCGCACGCCAGCGCCTTGCCGAGGCCGCGCACCGGCTGGACGCATTGCGCCAGAACTGGCGCCGCCTACGGCTGGACCGACCACACCGCCGAGATGCCCGACGACGAAATCCTGCGCCGCCTGCTGGCGCTGAACCTGCAACGCGCCACGGCGCAGGGTCCGAAAGCATCCGGCAGGAGATGCTGGCGATGATGCAGCCGGGCGACGTGCCATGGCGCTGCCCCGCCGCTCGGCGCCGCGCGGGCTGTTCAGCGCCTTCGGTTTTGGCCAGCGCGGCGTGGTGATCGAGTGGTGGCTGCTGGACGCGCAGGGGGAGTTGATCGAGGTGTTCTGGGTCGATTGATGTCCTTGACAATCGCGTCATCAATCGGATTTTATAGTGTATAAAATATTGATTTACATAAGATTTTAACCATAAAATCCAATCATGAATCGAATCAACCTTGATGCAAGCCCCGCCCCGGTCATCGCGTGACCAGCTCGCTGCCGCGCTGGCCCGCCAGCCTGCGGCCAGCGCCCAGGATCTGGCCGCGCGGCTGGGCGTGAGCCTGCCCACGGTGCACCGCCTGCTGCGCGCGGCGCCGGCGCAGGTGGTCAGCCTGGGCCGCGCGCGCCGCACGCGGCACGCCTGGCGGCGGGCGCTGCGCGGGCAGGCGGGCGACTTGGCCGTGTACCGCGTGGATGCGCAGGGCATGCCCCACGCCTGGGCGGCGCTGGCCCTGGTCGAGCCGCAAGGCTGCGCCATGACACTGGAAGGGGCGGGCTGGCCGGTGCCGCCGGACGAGCGCGACGGCTGGTGGCCCGGTTTGCCGTATCTGTTGCAGGACATGCGCCCGCAGGGCTACATGGGCCGCCAGTTCGCTCGCGCCGTGCACGAGGGCCTGCAACTGCCGCCCGACCCGCGCGCCTGGAGCGACGACGACGTGCTGGCGGCCCTGTCGCGTGCCGGCGGCGACACGGTGGGCGACTTGATCGTGGGCGACGAGGCGCTGCGCCGTTGGCAGGCCGGTCGGCTGGACGCGCCCGCGCCCTTGGCGGAAAGCGAGTTGCCCGCGGCCTACCTCGCCCTGGCCGCGCAGGCGGTGGCGGGCGGCGGGGCGGGCTCCAGCGCGGCGGGCGAGTTTCCCAAGTTCGCGGCGCTGCGCGCGCCCGATCAGGCCGCGGAAGGCACCCCGCGCGCGCAGCACGTGCTGGTCAAGTTTTCCGGCGCGGGCGGTACGCCCGCCGAGCGGCGCTGGGCCGACCTGCTGCTGGCCGAACACCTGGCGCTGCAAGCCTGCGCCGCGCATCTGGCGGGGCAGGGCGTGCAGGCCGCGCGCACGCGCTGGCTGCAAGCGGGCGGCCGCGCCTTCCTGGAAGTGGAGCGGTTCGATCGCCACGGCCGCTGGGGCCGCAGCCCGCTGGTCAGCCTGGAGGCCGTGAACGCCGCCTTCCTGGGCCTGCCGCACCTGCCGTGGCCCGAGCTGGCCGCGCCGCTGGCGCGTGGCGGCTGGCTGGCCGACGGCGCCCTGGCGGCCGTGGGCGTGCTGTGGTGGTTCGGCCGCCTGATCGGCAACACCGACATGCACCTGGGCAACCTGAGCTTTCGCCCGCACGCGGGCCGGCTGGCGCTGGCACCCGCCTACGACATGCTGCCCATGTGCTACGCGCCGCTGGGCGGCGGCGAGCTGGCGCCGCTCACGCTGCTGGCGCCGCCGCTGCCGCTGCCCGGCGAACGCGCGCAGTGGCGCCCGGCGGCCGCTGCCGCGCTGGCCTTCTGGCAGGCGCTGGCGGGCGATGGCCGCGTCGGCGACGCCATGCGGGCGCAGGCCCAGGCCAACGCGCACCGGCTGGCACAGGCCATGGTCGTGGCGTGTTGAGGCGGTGTTCCTACAATGCAGCCCATGACAACCGCCTGTTGCCTGCCAGGGCAGCCATCCCATATCAAATCGGCCCCTAACGACCGTCTGTCAATCACTAACAGCTATCGATTCAGGAGTATTCATGACTTCGCCCGGCGCTGACGCGCTGCTCTGGGCAGCGCTCGCTGGCGCGGTGCTGAGCGTGGTGCTTTTGCTCGTGCTGCTGCTGCGCCGCCCGCGCCGGCCCGGGGACGTGGCCTCGCGCGGCGAGGTGCAGCAGATGATGGGCCAGGTGGTGGGCCAGCACGGCGAGCGGCTGGAGCGCGGGCTGCGCCACGAGATCGGCGAGAACGCGCGCGGCAGCCGGCAGGAGCTGACGCAGTCGCTGGCCGGCTTCCAGGACGCCGTGATGCGCCAGGGCGCAGAGGCCACGCGCACCCAGAACGCACAGATCGACGCCTTCGCGCAGCAGCTCGCGCACTTGCGCGGCACCCTGGCCGAGACACTGACGCAGCAGCTCACCAGCCTGAGCGACACCAACGCCCGCCGCATCGCCGAGGTGCGCGCCACGCTGGAGCAGCAACTGGCCCAGCTGCAGGCCAGCAACACCGCCAAGCTGGACGAGATGCGCCAGACGGTGGACGAGAAGCTGCACGCCACGCTGGAGCAGCGCCTGGGCGAGAGCTTCAAGCAGGTGGCGGAGCGGCTGGAGCAGGTGCACAAGGGCCTGGGCGAGATGCAGACCCTGGCGCAGGGCGTGGGCGACCTCAAGCACCTGCTGACCAACGTCAAGACGCGCGGCATGTTCGGCGAGGCGCAACTGGCCGCGCTGCTGGAGCAGGTGTTCGCGCCCGAGCAGTACGGGGCGCAGGTCGTCACCCGGCCGGGCACGCGCAACGCGGTGGACTTCGCCATCCGCTTGCCGGGGCGCGCCGACGATGGCCAGCCGGTCTGGCTGCCGATAGACGCCAAGTTTCCCAACGAGGACTACGAGCGCCTGCTGGACGCCCAGCAGCGCGCCGACGCGGTGGCCGCCGAGGCCGCCGCCAAGGCGCTGGAGGCGCGCATCCGCCTGGAGGCGCGCGGCATCGCCGACAAGTACGTCGAGCCGCCGCACACCACCGACTTCGCCATCCTCTTCCTGCCCACCGAGGGCCTGTACGCCGAGGTGCTGCGCCGCCCGGGGCTGATGGAGGCGCTGCAGCGCGAGCACCGCATCACCCTGGCCGGGCCGACCACGCTGCTGGCCATGCTCAACTCGCTGCAGATGGGCTTCCGCACGCTGGCGCTGGAAAAGCGCAGCAGCGAGGTCTGGCAGGTGCTGGGCGCGGTGAAAACCGAGTTCGGCAAGTTCGGCGACGTGCTGGCCAAGGTGAAGACCCAGACCCAGACGGTGCTGAACACGCTGGACCAGGCGCAGACGCGCACCAACGTGATGAACCGCGCCCTGCGGCAGGTGGAGGCCCTGCCCGACGGCGCGGCGCAGTCCCTGTTGCCGCGCGGGGCGGACGAGGGCGAAGGCGCGGCGCGCTGATGCGGCCCGCCCCGATGTTCATCGCGACACGGTTCGAAGGATGACCGGGCGCGAACTGCTGCGCCTGATGGCCGCCCAGGTCTGCGTGCACAGCGCCATGACCGGCACGCGGCTGGCGGCGCCGCTGCTGGCGCTGCAATTGGGCTACAGCGCCGCCGCCGTGGGCGTGCTGCTGGCGCTGTTCGCGCTGTCGCCGGTGTGTCTGGCCTTGCCCGCGGGCCGGCTGGCCGACCGGCACGGGCTGCACCTGCCGCTCGCCCTGGCGGTCGGCGGCGCCGTGGCCGGCGCGGCGCTGGCGGCGGCCTGGCCCGTCTTCGTGGTGCTTTGCGTGTCGGCCCTGCTGACCGGCGCGGCGGCGGGCACGGCGCAGATCGCGCTGCAGCGCCACGTGGGCCGCTCGGTGGTCGACTCCGGCCAGCTCAGGGCGGCCTTCAGCTGGATCGCCATCGCGCCGGCGCTGTCGAACTTCGTCGGTCCGCTGGTCACCGGCCTGCTGATCGACCACGCCGGCCCGCAGCCGGGCCACGTCACCGGGTTTCGCGCCGCGTTCGGGCTGATGGCGCTGCTGCCGTTCGTGGGCTGGTGGCTGCTGCGCGGCGCGCCCGAGGCGCCCGTCGCGCCCGTCGGGGCGGCGCCGGGCGCGGACTCGGTGTGGGACCTGCTGGCCGAGCCGCGCATGCGGCGCCTGCTGTTCGTCAACTGGCTGCAGTCGTCGGCGTGGGACGTGCACTCGTTCGTGCTGCCGCTGCTGGGGCATGAGCGGGGCCTGTCGGCCTCGGTCATCGGCGCGCTGCTGGGCGCCTTCGCCGCCGCCGCCGCGCTGATCCGCATGGCGCTGCCGGCCCTGACGGCCAAGCTGCCGGAGTGGTGGGTGATCCATGTTTCGACCCTGCTGGCGGCCTGCGCGCTGCTGGCCTACCCGCTGATGCCGGGGCCGCTGGCCATGGGGGCGTGCTCGGTGGTGCTGGGGGTGGCGCTGGGGGCGGTGCAGCCCATGGTGCTGAGCGTGCTGCACCAGATCGCGCCGCCCGCGCGCCAGGGCGAGGCGATGGCGCTGCGGGTGATGACGATCAACCTGTCGAGCTTCGCGATGCCGATGCTGTTCGGTTCCATCGGCGCGGTGACCGGGGCTGCCGGGCTGTTCTGGCTGGTGGCCAGCCTGCTGGCCGTGGGCTCGCGCGCCGTGCCGGGACTGCGCGAGGTGCCGCAGGCGCCGGATTAAGGGAAAAATAGGCCTTGAGCCCGCGTGGAATATGCGCTTTCAGCTATAAAAAACGTATCAATCCACTTCGGCGATCAGCTCGATCTCCACGCACGCACCCAGCGGAAGCTGCGCCACGCCGAAGGCGCTGCGGGCATGTTTGCCCTTGTCGCCGAAGACTTGGCCCAGCAGCTCGGAACAGCCGTTGGTGACCAGGTGGTGCTCGGTGTAGCCGGGCGCGGAGTTGACCAGGCTCATGACCTTGACGATGCGCCGCACGCGCTCCAGGTCGCCTCCCGTGGCGGCCTGCAGGGTGCCCATCAGGTCGACGGCCACGGCGCGGGCGGCCAGGGCCCCTTCGGCGGTCGCCATGCCGGCGCCCAGTTGGCCGACCCAGGGCTTGCCGTCCTTGCGGGCGATGTGGCCGGAGAGGAACACCAGGTCGCCGCTGCGCACGAAGGGAACGTAGGCGGCGGCGGGCGTGGCGACGGTCGGCAGTTCGATGCCGAGGTCTTGCAGGCGTTGGGCGATGCTCATGGTGCTCCTGAAAAAAATGAGGTGGGAAGGCGAGGGCACGCCGCTACGGTGGTGGTGGTGGCGGCGGCGGGGCGAATTCCGGCAGCTCGGGCAGGCCCGTCAGCAGCAGGGCCTCGCAGGGTTCGACCGTGACCCCCACGTGCAGCGCCTGGCTCTGGCTGCCCTGGATGACGCCGCGCAGCGGCGAGACGTCGGCGAAGTCGCGCCCAACCGCCAGGCGCACGTAGTCCTCGCCCGGCGTGCCCCAGCCCTCGCGCGCGTTGGTGGGGCACAGGTCGTACCAGTGCTGCTCTTCCTCCACCGCTTCGTGCACCAGCGTGTCGGGCACGTACATGGACACCCAGGCGTGCGAGGCGTCGCTGCCGATCAGGCGCGGCTGGCCCGGTGGCGGCTGGGTGAGCAAGTAGCCGCTGACGTAGCGCGCGGCCAGCCCCAGCGAGCGCAGGCAGGCCAGCATGACGTGGCTGAAGTCCTGGCACACGCCCTCGCGTTGCTGCAGCGCGTCGGCGGCCGGGGTGTGGATGCCAGTGCTGTTGGGGGTGTAGCGGAAGTCGGCATGGATGCGCAGCATCAGCTCGCGCGCGGCCTCCTGCAGCGGCCGGCCGGGGGGAAAGCTGGGGCGCGCGTAGTCGACGAAGGCGGGCCCGCAATGCACGTGGACGGAGGGAAACACGTACTGCGCGGCGGCCGGCCCGGGGTGGCCGGCCCGGTACACGAACGCCTCGCGCGCGGCCTCCCACGGCAGCGCCGACGCGCGCGGCGCGGGCGCCACGGTCTGCACCAGGTGCGTGGCGCGCACGGCCAGGCGTGAGTGGGGCGTGGCCAGCTCGATGAAATGGCGCCAGTTGCCACGCACGTCGCGGGTCTGGCGCAGGGTGGCGGGCCGGGGCGCGATGCGCAGGCGGTGGTCCAGCACTTGCTGGCAGGTGGCGTCGGGCATGCGCAGGTGCGCCATGTGCAGCGCGCCGTCCACCGGCGGGTGGTAGTCGTAGCAAGTGTCGTGGGTGATGCGCAGGCGCATGGCGTACTCGCGATCAGTTGTCCATGGCGCCGCGGCCGCGCGCAGTCGAAACCCAAAGAATCCGAAGGCCGCGGAGCAGGCCACGCCAGCGGACGCCCTGGCCGGGCCTTGGCCGGTCAGCGGCGTCGCCCCCTCGCGGGGGGAGGCGCAACATCGCGCGGCGAGTGGAGCCACGGGGGTGGGTCATTTCAAGCTCCGACGCTGCGCCGCGCGTCGTCGGTGTGGCTGAAGTAGCGCAGCGCGATGTCGTCCGACAGGCGCTGGGCCTGCGCGTCCCACTCGGCGAGCAGGTCCTGCAGGTGGGTGAAGTCGCCGATCTCGTTGGCCACGCACAGGGGGGCCAGTTGGTCGATGTCGGGCATGGGCAGGCGGCGCGACAGGTCTTCCACGCCGGCCGCCTCGCGCTCGTGCAGGCGCGCCAGGCGGCCGCTGGCGGTCTGCACCACCCAGTCGATCGAGCGCGTGTTCTGCAGGTTCAGCACCACGTGCTCGATCAGCGCGGCGATGTCGCGGCTGCGCTGGTAGCGGGCGTGGAAGGAGATGGTGGAGTCGAACAGTTGCAGCACCACCCCGAAGCCGGCGGCGTCGTGCACCGCGTTGGTGTAGAAGCCGCGCGAGAGCGCCTCGGCCAGGAAGGTCAGCCGCTCCAGCTGGCGGCCGATGGACAGCAGTCGCCAGCCGTCGTCGCGCCACATGCGGTCGTTTTGCGCGCCGGTGATGGCGGCCAGGTTCTTCGACAGCCGCGCCAGCGCGGCCAGCGTGTCGGCGGCCGAGGGCGGGTCGAAGCGCTGGATCTCGGCCCAGTCGGCCAGAAACTGCTCCTCCGCCTGCTTGATGAAGTTCCAGTGCTCGGTGGACAGCCGCTCGCGCAGCGCCGCGCCGGCGCCGCGCAGCCAGTGCAGGGAGTAGGCCACGCTGTAGGTGTCGTCGCCCTCGGGGTTGCCCAGGTGCTGCACCAGGGCGCGCTCGAAGCGCTCGCGCCATTGCAGCGGCGACGGGTCGGCCGTGCTCACCAGGCCGGTGGATTCGGCCATCTGCCCCAGCCACATCAGCATGGCGTGGGAGGGTTCTTCCTCGCCGTGCAGCGCTTCCAGGATGATGCGTGCCAGGCGGGCGGCGTTCTCGGCGCGCTCGGTGTAGCGGCCGAGCCAGAACAGGTTCTCGGCCGCGCGGCTGGTGACCAGGCGCTCGGGCCGGCTGGTCGGCGCCACGGCCACCGGCGGGATGAAGCTGCCAAGGCCCGATTCCAGCCCCTCGCCGGGGCCGGCGTGCTCGTCCACCACCCAGGCGTCGGCGCTGGAGCCGCCGCGCTGCATGCTGGCGATGCCGGCGTCCACGCCCACCAGCCGCGCCATGCCGCCCGGCAGCACGCGCCAGGTGCCAGGGCCGGCGCCGGCCGCGTCGGACAGGGCGAACACACGCAGGATGACCGAGCTGGGCACGATGCCGCGTTCGTCGCTGGCGCCCGTCGGCCGCCAAGTGGGCATCTGCGAGGTGGGCAGGTAGGCTTGGACGGTGTGCTCGTCGGGCGCGCGCCGGATGCGCGCCTGCCATTCGCCCAGCCGCTCCGCGTTCAGCAGCGGGCCCACACCGACGTCGAAGGTGCCGCGCTCCAGGGACCAAGGGTAGGTGGGCTTGATGACGCTGTGGGCCAGGTGCGGCAGGATCTCGCCCATGGCGGCCGGCTCGCCGCACCACCAGGTGTGCAAGGCGGGCAGCGCCAGCTCCTCGTCCAGCAAGTGCCGCCCCAGCGCCGGCAGGAAGCCCAGCATCGCGCTGGACTCCAGGAAGCCCGAGCCGATGGCGTTGGCCATCAGCACGTTGCCGGCGCGCACCGCCTGCATCAACCCCGGCACGCCCAGGCGCGAGTCGGCACGCATCTCCAGCGGGTCCAGCCAGGTGTCGTCCACGCGCTTGATGAGGCCGTGCACGGGCTTGAGGCCGTGCAGGGTCTTGAGGTACAGGCGCTCGCCGCGCACCGTGAGGTCGCTGCCTTCAACCAGCGTCACGCCCAGGTAGCGGGCCAGATACGACTGCTCGAAATAGGTCTCGTTGTAGGGGCCGGGCGTGAGCAGCGCCAGGTGCGGCTCCTCGCCGCCGGGCGCCAGGTGCTTCAGGCTGGCCAGCAGGGCGCGGTAGCTGTCGGCCAGCCGCCGCGTGTGCAGGGCCTCGAAGGCCTGCGGGAACTGCGTCGTGACCGCGAACCGGTTCTCCAGCAGGTAGCCCAGGCCCGAGGGCGCCTGCGTGCGCTGCCCCACCACCCACCAGTGGCCGCCGGGGCCGCGCGCCAGGTCGAACGCGACGATGTGCAGGTGCTGGCCGCCGGCCGGCCGCACGCCGTGCATGGCCGGCACGTAGTCGGGGTGGCCCTGCACCAGCGCGGGCGGCAGCAGGCCCTCGCGCACCAGGCGGCACGGGCCGTACACGTCGGCCGCCACGGCTTCGAGCACGCGCACGCGCTGCAGGATGCCGGTCTCGATGCGTGCCCAGTCGTCCGAGGTGACCAGCAGCGGGAAGAGGTCCAGCGCCCAGGGCCGCTGTTGGCCGTGTTCGTCGGCGTAGACGTTGTAGCTCACGCCGTCGTCGCGCAACTGGCGGGCCATGCGCTCGGCGCGGCGGTTCAGCTCGCCCGCGCTCGCCGGGCCCATCTGCTCGAAGAACCGGGACCATGCCGGCCCCAGGCCGCGCGCCTGCGCCGGCGCGTCGCCGCCCAGGCCGTGCAGCTCGTCGTAGTGCCCGCCGTCAGCGCGCGGCAGCGCCAGCGCGGGCGATCGCGGCGGCAGTGGCGGGCGTTCGGTCGGGGAAGTCATGGCGCCGGTATTGTGGCGCATGGCGTGGCGAGGTGGGCGAACGTGGATATCCTGGATGTTTTCGCGGGTTTGCCCGCGTGGATATTGCGCAAGTAGCTATATAATTAATAGCAAGCGACGGGGCTTGCCCTTCGGCGTCCCGTCGGCCGGATTCATTGAGAAATGCTTGCCGGTGGAGACGCCTTCATCCATCCAGCGGCCGCAAGGCGGCTCCTCTGCGCAGATCCAGCGTGCACGGAAACTCCCGGCTCCCCGGCAGGTGCAGCGTGGCCGGCGGCACGGGCAGCGGTCCGGGCGTGTGGCCGCTGGCGAAGAAGCGCGCCAGGCGGCGGCTTTCGGCTTCCATGGCGTTGATGGGGAAGGTGCTGTAGTTGCGCCCGCCGGGGTGCGCGACGTGGTAGCGGCAGCCGCCCACGGCGCGGCCGCTCCAGGTGTCGATGACGTCGAACACCAGCGGGGCGTGCGGCGCGATGGCCGGGTGCAGGGACGACCACGGGTTCCACGCCTTGAAGCGCACGCCAGCGGCGAACTCGCCTTCCACGCCCAGCGGCTGCAGGGGCACGGGCTGGCCGTTGCAGGTGATGGCGTAGCGGCTGGGGTCGAAGCCGGTGACGCGCACTTCCAGCCGCTCCAGCGACGAGTCGACGTAGCGCGCGGTGCCGCCGCCGGTGTTTTCCTCGCCCATCACGTGCCAGGGCTCCAGCGCGTTGCGCAGCGTGAGGCGCATGCCCAGCACGTCCACCTCGCCGACGATGGGGAAGCGGAACTCGAAGTGCGGCGCGAACCAGGTGCCGTCGAAGGCATGGCCGGCCTGGCGCAGGTCTTCCATCACGTCCTCGAAGTCGGCGCGCACGAAGGCGGGCAGCATGAAGCGGTCGTGCAGGCGGGTGCCCCAGCGGATGGCCGGGCGGGTGTAGGGTTGGCGCCAGAAGCGTGCCACCAGCGCGCGCAGCAGCAACTGCTGCACGATGGACATGCGCGCATGCGGCGGCATCTCGAAAGCGCGCAGCTCCAGCAGGCCCAGGCGGCCGTTGGCCGAGTCGGGCGAGTACAGCTTGTCGATGCAGAACTCGCTGCGGTGGGTGTTGCCGGTGACGTCGATCAGGATGTTGCGCAAGGTGCGGTCGACCAGCCAGGGCGGCATGGCGTCGCCGTGCAGTGCGCGCGCGGCGTGGATTTGCTGCAGGGCGATTTCAAGCTCGTACAACTGGTCGTTGCGCGCCTCGTCCACGCGCGGGGCCTGGCTGGTGGGGCCGATGAACATGCCGCTGAACAGGTACGACAGCGACGGGTGGTTGTGCCAGTACAGAAGCAGGCTGGCCAGCAGCTCGGGTCGGCGCAGGAGCGGGCTGTCGGCCGGCGTGGCGCCGCCCAGCACGAAGTGGTTGCCGCCGCCGGTGCCGGTGTGGCGGCCGTCGGTCATGAACTTCTCGGCCGACAGGCGGCTCTCGAACGCGGCGTGGTAGACGAACTCGGTGTTGGCGACCAGGTCGCGCCAGGTGCGCACGGGCTGGATGTTGGCCTCGATGACGCCCGGGTCGGGCGTGACCTGCAGCATCGACAGGCGCGCGTCGCGCGGCGGCGGGTAGCCTTCCATGACCACTGGCAGGTTCAGCTCGGCGGCGGTGGCCTCGACGGCGGCGACCAGCGCGAGGTAGTCCTCCAGCCGGTCGAGCGGGGGCATGAACACGTACAGCACGCTGCTCTCGCCGGGCTTGGTGGCGTAGCGGGCCAGCGCGGCGCGGTGGCGCAGTTGCGCGGCGCGGCGCGCCTCGGCCTCTTCGTCGTCGCCGACGATCTCGGGCAGATCGGTCTCGGGCATCTGGCCGCGCGCGGGGTCGCGCACCTGCACGCACAGCGCGGTGCGCGGCACCCAAGGGCCGGATTCGTGCCGTAGCGGCAGGCGGTCGTGGGCATCGTCTGCTCCCATATTGATAGTGGGCAGCGAAGTGTCCACGCTGGGCAGCGGCTTGTTTTCCGCAAAAGGATCGGTTTCGTGCAGTTGCGGGTGGTCCTTGTCGGCCACCCACGGCAGCGAGTTGAGCGGCAGGCGCCAGCCCATGGGCGAATCGCCCGGCACCAGGTACAGGCGGTCGTCGCGGAACCACCATTTGCCGCTGAGCCAGCGCGGGCGCTCGGCCGCGGGCAGCGCGCGCAGGCGCGGCGGCAGGACCTGGGGCGCGGTGCCGGCGGCTTCGGACGTGGCGCGCAGCGGCAGCAGCCAGCCGACCGGCTGCGTCAGGCCTTGCGTGAAGACCTGGCGCAGGCGCGCGCGCGCCTGCTCGTCGGCCAACTGGCTGTCGAACGGATCGACGTTGACGGGCAGGCGGCGTTCGGCCTGGATGTAGATCCACGGGTCTTCGTAGCCGGCGCGGATGGTCTGCGTGCCCACGCCCAGGCGCCGCGCCAGCGCCTGCAGAAAGCGCTCGGCGTCTTCGGGCTTGGCGTGGTGGGGCTGGCGCTCGTCGGCCAGCAGCGCGGGGTTGTGCCACACCGGCTGGCCGTCGGTGCGCCAGAACAGGCTGAGCGCCCAGCGCGGCAGTTGTTCGCCCGGGTACCACTTGCCCTGGCCCAGGTGCACGAAGCCGCGCGGCGCGTAGCGGTCCTGCAGGCGCTGCAGCAAATCGAGCGCGAAGCGCCGCTTGGTGGGCCCCAGCGCGGCGGTGTTCCATTCGGCGCCGTCGCGGTCGTCGAGGCCGACGAAGGTGGGCTCGCCGCCCATGGTCAGGCGCACGTCGCCGGCCTGCAGCTCGGCGTCCACCTGGTCGCCCAGCCGCAGAATGGCGTGCCACTGCGCGTCGCCGTAGGGCAGGGTGACGCGCGGCGATTCGAGGAGGCGCGTGACGCGCATGTCGTGGCCGAACCGCACCTCGGCCGCCTCCACCACGCCTTCGATGGGCGCGGCGGCGGAGGGCTGGGGCGTGCAGGCCAGCGGGATGTGGCCTTCGCCGGCCAGCAGGCCGGAGGTGGGGTCTAGGCCGATCCAGCCGGCGCCGGGCAGGTACACCTCGCACCAGGCGTGCAGGTCGGTGAAATCGACCTCGGTGCCGCTGGGGCCGTCCAGCGCTTTCTGGTCGGCCTTGAGCTGGATCAGGTAGCCGGAGACGAAGCGCGCCGCCAGCCCGACGTTGCGCAGCAGTTGCACCAGCAGCCAGCCGGAGTCGCGGCAGGAGCCGCTGCCGCTGGTCCAGCGTCTGCTCGGGCGTCTGCACGCCGGGCTCCATGCGGATCAGGTAGCGGATGTCCTGCTGCAGGCGCTGGTTGAGGCCGACCAGGAAGTCGATGGTGGTCTGCGGCTTGAGGTCGATGCCGGCCAGGTAGCGCGCCAGCAGGGGCGTGGCCGGCTCGCAGGCCAGGTAGGGCGCCAGCTCCTCCTTCAGGCGCGGCGCATAGTCGAACGGGAACTGCTCGGCCGCCGGCTCCAGGAAGAAGTCGAACGGGTTGTAGACCGCCATCTCGGCCACCAGGTCCACCGTCACCTTGAACTCGGTGGTCTTTTCGGGGAACACCAGCCGCGCCTGCCAGTTGGCGAACGGGTCCTGCTGCCAGTTGGTGAAGTGCAGCGCCGGCTCGACGGTGAGCGAGTACGAGATGATCTTGCTGCGGCAGTGCGGCGCTGGCCGCAGGCGGACGACCTGTGGCCCCAACTGCACCGGGCGGTCGTAGCGGTAATGGGTGACGTGATGGAGCGCGGCGTGGATGGGCATGGCGGGCTGTGGAGAAGTAGAACCCCATGCTAGCAAGAGACGCGCCAACCCCGGCGGGGCGAACGGGCGGACGTGTATGCTGCCCCGCCACGGGAGACCACGGCGCCGCTGGGGCGCCCGCCGCCATGACAGCAGACACCGGGCCAGGCATCGCCTCGCCGGCCGGCCACCCTGGCCGGACCGGCGGGTCAGCTCCTGTGCAGACGATGGCCGTGGCACTGATCGCGCTGCCCGTGGGCTGGCTACTGGGCACCGCCTCGCAGGTGCAGCAGCGGGCGCTGGGGCCGGTGGCGGGCTATGGCGCGGCCCTGGCGGCGGCCGCGGCGCTGGCCGCCTGCGCGGCACTGGCGCGGCGGCGGGCAGGCCGCGGGCCGGGATGGGCCGCGGTGGCGGGCTGGCTGCTGGCCGGCGCCCTGGCGGCCTGGGGTGGCGCGGGGCTGCGGGCGACGGCACTGCAGGCGCAAGCGCTGGCATCCGCCCTGGAAGGGCGCGACCTGGTGCTGACGGGCGTCGTCAGCCGGATGCCGCAGCGCGGCGAGGCGGGCTGGCGCTTTCGTTTCGACGTCGAGCAGGCGCGGCTGGACGGCGCTCCGGTGGCCCTGCCGCCGCGCGTGCAACTGGCTTGGTACGGGGCGGCGGCGGCGCCCCGCGCGGGCGACCGCTGGCAGCTCACCGCGCGGCTGAAGGCGCCGCACGGCACCCTCAACCCGCACGGCTTCGACTACGAACTGTGGCTGTGGGAACAGCGCGTGCGCGCCACCGGCTACGTGCGCACCGGCCCGCGCGACGCCCCGCCGCGCCGCCTGGAGGAGGGCGTGGCACACCCCGTCGAGCGCGCCCGGCAGGCGGTGCGCGACCGCATCCTGACCACCGCCCCGCTGGTGGACGACGCCAGCGCGCGGCGCCTGGCCGGCATCGTCGCCGCGCTGGTGACGGGCGACCAGGCCGTGATCGAGCGCGCCGACTGGGACGTGTTCCGCGCCACCGGCGTGGCGCACCTGATGAGCATCTCCGGCCTGCACATCACCATGTTCGCGTGGCTCGCCGCCGGCGTGGTGGGTGCGCTGTGGCGGCGCGCGGCGCGCTGGGGCTGGCCGCCGCGATTCAACCCCTGCCTGCGGGTGCCGGCGCCCTGGGCGGCGCTGGCCGGGGGCGTGCTGCTGGCGGCGGCTTACGCCGTGTTCAGCGGCTGGGGCGTGCCGGCGCAGCGCACCGTCGTCATGCTGGCCAGCGTGGCGCTGCTGCGGCTGGCCGGGCTGCGCTGGCCGTGGTGGATGAGCTGGCTGTGGGCCTGCGCGGCGGTGCTGGCGCTGGACCCGTGGGCGCTGCTGCAGGCGGGCTTCTGGCTCAGCTTCGTCGCCGTGGGGGTGTTGTTTGCTACTGATTCAGGAGCTTACGACGTAATGCCAAAGGCAGCTATAGGCCGATTTCATCGATTATTGCGTGAGCAGGCCGTGGTCACGCTGGCGCTGACCCCGCTGTCGCTGATGCTGTTCGGCCAAGCATCGGTGGTGGGATTGCTGGCCAACCTGGTGGCGATCCCGTGGGTGACGCTGGTGGTGACGCCGCTGGCGCTGGCGGGCGTGCTGTGGGCCCCGCTGTGGAGCGCGGCCGCCGCCGCGTTGCAGCCGCTGGCGGCGCTGCTGCAGTGGCTGGCCGCCTGGCCCTGGGCCCAGGTGTCGATGGCCGCGGCACCCTGGCCGCTGGGCGCGGCGGCGGTGGCCGGCGGCGTGCTGCTGGCGCTGCGCTGGCCCTGGCCGCTGCGCCTGGCGGGCGTGCCGCTGGTGCTGCCGCTGCTGCTGTGGCAGCCGGCGCGCCCGGCGCCGGGCGAGTTCGACCTGCTGGCCGCCGACGTGGGGCAGGGCAGCGCCGTGCTGGTGCGCACCGCCGGCCGCACGCTGCTGTACGACGCCGGGCCGCGCTATTCGCTGGAGAGCGACGCCGGCCACCGCGTGCTGGTGCCGCTGCTGCGCGCGCTGGGCGAGCGCGTGGACCTGCTGGTGCTGAGTCACCGCGACAGCGACCACACCGGCGGCGCGCGCGCCGTGCGGGCCATGCAGCCGGGCGCGGCGCTGCTGTCGTCGATCGAGGCGGGACAGGAGCCGCCCGGCGTCGGCCCCGCCGCGCGCTGCCGGGCCGGCCAGCGCTGGCAATGGGACGGCGTGGCCTTCGAAGTGCTGCATCCGGGCGAGTCGGACGCCGACGCGGCGCGCTCGCCGAACGCGCTGAGCTGCGTGCTGCGCGTGGGCACCGCGCGGGCCTCGGTGCTGCTGGCGGGCGACATCGAGGCCGCGCAGGAGCGCGCCCTGGCCGCCGCCCGCGCCAACCTGCGCAGCGATGTGCTGCTGGTGCCGCACCACGGCAGCCGCACCTCGTCGTCGGCGCCGTTCCTGGACGCGGTGCGGCCGCGCCTGGCGCTCATCCAGGCCGGCTACCGCAACCGCTTCGGTCACCCGGCGCCGGACGTGCTGGCGCGCTTGCATGCGCGCGGCGTGCGGGTGGCCGACTCGCCCCGCTGCGGCGCGATGCACTGGAGCAGTGCGCGCCCCGATTCGGTGCGCTGCGAGCGCGAAGTCGCCGCACGGTATTGGCGCCACGCACCGCCGTGATCGCCGCCAGCCTGCCGGGCCGCTGGCCTGCAACTTGCTATGCTGTAGTCCACGGCTGACAAACAGACAGGAGAACCCAGGCCATGCACGCGTTCGATGAAATGTACGAGGCCCTGGCCACGACCCCCGTGGATGCGCGTGGCTACGCGCCCGGCCACCCGGTGCGTGCGCACTACCAGGCCTACGCCCAATGGCTGGCCGCGCAGGACGCCGAGCTGATGCGTTCGCGCCGCGAGGAGGCCGAGATGATCTTCCGCCGCGTCGGCATCACCTTCGCGGTGTACGGCGCCAAGGACGAGGACGGCGCTGGCACCGAGCGGCTGATCCCGTTCGATCTGATCCCGCGCATCATCCCGGCCGCCGAATGGCGCATGCTCGAGCGCGGGCTGGCGCAGCGGGTGACGGCGCTCAACCGCTTCATCCACGACGTCTACCACGGGCAAGAGATCCTGAAGGCCGGCGTGATCCCCGCCGAGCAGGTGCTGAACAACGCGCAGTACCGCCCCGTCATGCAGGGCGTGGCGGTGCCCAACCAGATCTACTCGCACATCTCCGGCGTGGACATCGTGCGCGCCGGCGCGGCCGACGGCAGCGGGGAGTACTACGTGCTGGAGGACAACCTGCGCGTGCCCAGCGGCGTGTCGTACATGCTGGAAGACCGCAAGATGATGATGCGGTTGTTCCCCAACCTGTTCAACCGCCACCGCGTGGCGCCCGTCGCCCACTACCCCGACCTGCTGCTGGAGACCCTGCGCGCCAGCAGCCCCGGCGGCACCGCCAACCCCACGGTGGTGGTGCTGACGCCCGGCATGTACAACAGCGCCTACTTCGAACACGCCTTCCTGGCGCAGCAGATGGGCGTCGAGCTGGTCGAGGGGCAGGACCTGTTCGTCAAGGACGGCTTCGTCTTCATGCGCACCACGCGCGGCCCCCAGCGCGTGGACGTGATCTACCGCCGCCTGGACGACGATTTCCTCGATCCGAAGGTGTTCCGCCCCGATTCGTCGCTGGGCTGCGCCGGCCTGATGGACGCCTACCGCGCCGGCCACGTGGCCATCTGCAACGCCGTGGGCACCGGCGTGGCCGACGACAAGTCCATCTACCCCTACGTGCCCAAGATGATCGAGTTCTACCTGGGCGAGAAACCCATCCTGAACAACGTGCCCACCTACATGTGCCGCGACCCGAAGGACCTGGCCTACGTCATGGCCCACCTGAAGGACCTGGTGGTCAAGGAGGTGCACGGCGCCGGCGGCTACGGCATGCTGGTCGGCCCCGCGTCCACCGCCGCCGAGATCGAGGACTTCCGCCGCGCCGTGCTGGCCAAGCCCGAGGGCTACATCGCCCAGCCCACGCTCAGCTTGTCGAGCTGCCCCACCTACGTCGACAGCGGCATCGCCCCGCGCCACATCGACCTGCGGCCCTTCGTGCTGTCGGGCAAGCAGGTGCAGATGGTGCCCGGCGGGCTGACCCGCGTGGCGCTGAAGGAAGGCTCCCTGGTCGTCAACTCGTCGCAGGGCGGCGGCACCAAGGACACCTGGATCCTGGAAGTCTGAGCAAGAGAAGGACACGAAAAAATGCTGTCGCGTACCGCCGACCACCTGTTCTGGATGTCCCGCTACACCGAGCGCGCCGAGAACACCGCCCGCATGCTCAACGTCCACCACGAGACCGCGCTGCTGCCGCAGTCGGCCGCCGTCTCGCGGCACGGCTGGATGGGCGTGCTCTCGCTCAGCGAGCTGTTGCCCGCCTACGCCCAGCGCCATGGCGAGATCACACCCCAGGGCGTGATGGAGTTCATGGTGCTGGATGACGAAAACCCCTCGTCCATCGTCGCCTGCCTGCGCGCCGCGCGCGAGAACGCCCGCGCCGTGCGTGGCACCCTCACCACCGAGGTGTGGGAAACGCTCAACCAGACTTGGCTGGAGATCAGCCGCCTGCGGCGCAGCGGCGCGTTCGAGCGCGATCCCGGCGAGTTCTTCGAGTGGGTCAAGTTCCGCTCGCATCTCTCGCGCGGCGTCACCCTGGGCACCATGCTGCAGGACGAGTCCTTCCAGTTCCTGCGCCTGGGCACCTTTCTGGAGCGCGCCGACAACACCGCGCGGCTGCTGGACGTCAAGTTCCACGCCGTGCAGAGCGACTTCTTCGGCACCGCCAGCGAGAAGGACCAAGAGTACGACTTCTACCACTGGGCCGCCATCCTGCGCAGCGTCAGCGGCTTCGAGGTCTACCGCAAGGTCTACCGCGACGTCATCACGCCCGAGCGCGTGGCCGAGCTGCTCATGCTGCGCCAGGACATGCCGCGCTCGCTGCATCACTGCATGGCGGAGGTCGAGAACATCCTGCGCGTGGTCGGCGCCAACCCGCAGGGCGAGACCCAGCGCCAGGCCGGCCGGCTGCGCGCCGACCTGCATTACGGCCGTATCGAGGAAATCCTGGCCACCGGCCTGCACGCCTTCCTGACCCAGTTCCTCGACCGCGTCAACCAGCTCGGCGCGCACATCAGCCGCGACTTTCTGGTGACCACGGACGCTTGACGGCGCGCGGCGGGAGTGCAGGTCGCCATTCAATACTATTTTGATAGCAATTGGCGCAATATCCACGAGGGCTGAAGCCTTGAAACGTTCATATTCCGGGCGCGCGCGGCAGCGCTCCCCGGTGGATCGAGTTCATGGCGCGCGCGCCGCGTGGAACGCCTTGATCTGGCCCGACCCGAGCCGCTCGGCGCCCAGAAGAACCAGGGCGTGCGGGCCGAGGACGTGCTGAAACAGCCGTTTGCCGCGCCCCAGGACGATGGGGTTGATGATGAAGCGCAGTTCATCGACCAGGCCCTCGTTCATCAGGCTCGACACCAGGCCGGCGCCGCCGACGGCATGGATGGCGCGGCCGCGCTGCTGCTTCAGCGCGCGCACGGCCTGCAGGTCGCGCACGAGGGTCGCCACGTGCCAGTGGGTGCGTTGCAAGGTGGTGGACAGGACGTAGTGCGGCGTCTGGTCGGCGTAGCTGATTTCCTCGGCGGTGGGCGGCCGTCCGGTGAATTCCAGTGTGCCCGCGGGGTTCGCGAGAACGGACGTCCAGTACCGCTCGTAGCCGCCGTGCATGCCGCCGCCAAGAAGACAGACATCGGCTTCGGACGTCAGGCCGAACGGGTCGCCCCAGTGGGCAACCCGATCGAGTTCTCCCCGCGGCCCTTCGATCATGCCGTCGAGGGGCACCTGCAGCGCCGCGATGAGCTTGCGCATTCTCGGCCCCGTCAATCCACCGCGGCGTCGCCGGCCGGCACCGAATGGTGCTCGTGGACGATGCGCCATTCGGTGCCATCCTTGCGCCAGCCGGTGGTCAGGCGCACGGTGAAGGCGGTGCGCCGGCCATCGCTCTCGGTGCCGGCGCAATCGATGAGGGCATGGCTGAACGCCACGTCCGCGCCGGCCAGGATCTCCAGGTCGCGCAGCTCGAAGCGCCCGGCCTCGCGGGCCCAGCCGAAGAACAGCTCCCAGGACCGCCGGTAGCCGTCCAGGCCGCGCTGCTCGGTCGGCGGCGGCACATCGAACAGCCGCACGTCCGGCGTGTGGGCGGCCAGCACGCCGGCCATGTCCCCGGCGCGCACGGCGCGGGAGGGCCGGTTCTTGCGCTTTGTCACCTGCTGCGTTGCGGCGGGGCGCGGCCCGGGCCGACAATCGGCCCAGGAGCCGATGCCCATGGCCGCCGCCGCGCCGATGCATGAACCACCGCCCAGCCACGCCAGCGGGCTGGCGGCGTTGCTCGCCGCGGGCGGACGCATGGCCCGGCAGTGGCCGGGCCTGCGCGCCGAGTAGGTGCGCTGCGCGCGGCGACGCGCCAGCACGGCGGATGAAGCCGCGCCATCGGCGCCGCCGTTTGGGGGCTGATTTCTTCATTTGCTATGCTTTAAATAGCTTAATAAGAAATATCAGAGCCGGCTGCGGCCAGGAAACACTCTGATTTGTCTGATGGAGCGAAGGGCTCCTCGGACCTGCTCGGCTCATTCAAAAAGGGGATGACGTTCCTGCGCTGGGCTACTACGCTGGGCTGGCATTTCGACGGACCAACGCGAAGTGCTACCGCGTGGATTCGTCCGGCATCGGGCGGACCCACCCCTTCAGCCCAACGCAAGGAGAAGCACCGTGGCCACCAGGAAGCCCCCAGACACCGGGAACGCCCGCCCTCTGACATCCGACGAGCTGGCCGCCGACGGCAACAGCTTCGAACACGCCGAGAAACTGCCCAAGGACGTTCAGGCCGCGCTGCTGCTGCACCAGCTCGATCCGTTCAAGGTGGAAATGGTCAATCACAAGGCGTTGCGCCGCTATTCGGGCGATCCGCTGGACCCGGTTCGCAGCAAGTGGTTCGGCGGATCGGCCAAGCCGCGGAAGGCCATGCTCGCGGGCCGCTTCAAGAACGGCGTGCGCTACTGCGGCAACGACATGCAGCCGCTCTGGGTGCTGGGCGCCGATGGCCGGCGCACCTATTCGGACACCCGCTACCCCTGGGGTTGCGTGTGCAAGGTCAACACCAGCGCGGGTTCGGGCTCGGGGGTCATCGTGGGGCCGCGCCACGTGCTGACCGCCAGCCACGTCGTCAACTGGGCCGCCAGCAACGGCGTCAACGGCTCGGTGGACGTGCACCGCGCGGGCGGCGCGGTGTCGATGACGACGGCGATCACCAACGTCCACGCCTTCACCCGCGTCACGGGCAGCATCGGCTGGACGGAGATGGACGAGGACTACGCGGTGCTGGTCACCGCCGCGCGCATCGGGGACATCTTCGGCTGGTTCGGCACGCGCACCTACAACAGCAGTTGGGACGGCGACCGCTACTGGTTCAACATCGGGTATCCGGGCGACGTGGCCGGCGGCAGCTTTCCCATCTACCAGGATCGGCGCTGGCTCGACGAGGATGCCTGGGACTTCGGCAGCGGACGCGCCATGGAGACGGACGCGGACACGTTCTTCGGGCAGTCGGGCGGGCCGATGGCGGCGTTCTGGAGCAACGGCCCCTATGTGGTGGCGGTGGTGTCGTCGCAGTCGTCCTCGGGCGAGCGGGAGAACTTCTGCGCGGGCGGCAGCGACCTGCCGAGGCTGGTTCGCCGCGCGCTGGACCGGCACCCCTGACCGGGCCGCCGGCCGCGAGGCGCACGAATCCGGCGATGAGTTCGATGGAACCCCCAAACCAAAGGAGATCACCATGCGCATCGAGGAAATGATCGCCGAAGTCCAGGAGGCGCTGGGCATCGACGTGGACGGCAAGGCGGGGCCGCAGACGTGGGGCGCGATCTACGCGCGCTTGGTCAGCAAGAGGATCGAGGGCCGCAAACCCTCGGAGGCCATTGGCGAGGTGGACAGCCGCAGCGAGAAGGTGATCGCCACACTGCTGCCGGAGGTGCGCCCGATGGCCCGGGCTTTGGTGCAAAAGGCCGCGGCCGCGGGCATCGGCCTCAAGATCATCAGCGGCCTGAGGACTTATGCCGAGCAGGAGGCGCTGTACGCGCAGGGCCGCACCGCCCCCGGCCCCAAGGTTACCAACGCCCGCGGGGGCTACTCCAACCACAACTTCGGCATCGCCTTCGACGTGGGCGTGTTCGAGGGCAACCGCTACCTGCCCGAGTCCCCCAAATACAAGGCCGCGGGCGTGCTGGGCATGGACCTGGGCCTGGAATGGGGTGGCAACTGGAAGACCATCGTCGATCAGCCGCACTACCAGTTGCGGCCCGTGTGGGCGATCGATCTCACGGAAAGCCAGATGCTGGCCCAACTGCGCGCGCGGCAGGCTGCGGGCCAGGCGGTCTACGCATGAGGTTGGACGGTCGGATCAAGGCCCGTGGGCGTCCCCGCCGGCCATGCGCAGCCGGTGGTGCGCACGTTCCTTTCCACCTGGTGGCCGACATAGCCGCCGCCGACCGCGCCGGCCACCGTGGCCAGCGCGCGGCCGGAGCCGCCGCCGACCTGGTTGCCCAGCACGCCCCCGGCCACCGCGCCCACGCCCGTGGGCGGGGCCGACTGGTGCACCGGTGTCACCGATTCCACGACGCCGCAGGTGCCGCACACCGCCACGGCCGAGCGCTCCGCCGGCGCGCTGAGCGCCGGCCAGGGCCTTCGGCTGGCGCGTCTCGCCTGTCGTTGGTGCCGCGCTGGGTGGGACGGTGACCACGGGCGCGCGCACCATGGGGCCGTCCTCCGCGAAGGCAAGGCGCGGCGCCGGGCCGGCGGCGGATTCGGTCGCGGCGGAGGGCGCCAGGCCGAGGGGAGTGGTGCCTGGCGCCGGGCGCCCCAGACCAGCAGGGCCGCGAGGTGGCGGGCGCCATGACCGGGGGCCGACGGATCGGTCCATGGTGAATCGTGCGCCGGACTGTGCGGACGCCGCCTTCGCCCGGGGTAACGCCGCGTAAGCGGTGTTCGAGCGCGCCGTCGGCCGTGTCTGGCCGACGCCGTCGTGCGGGGTCACTGCCCCAGCGCCGCCGCCACGTCCTGCCCCAGCTCGATCACCGCCATGGCGTAGTAGCTGCTCCAGTTGTAGCGGGTGATGACGTAGAAGTTCTCGGTGCCGGCGACGTAGGTGGGTTCGTTGCCGGGCAGGGCGGGGTCGCCGTTCTGCAGCTCGATCAGCGCCAGCGGGCCGGCGTGGGCTTGCGCGTCGGCGCCCAGCAGGGCGCCCTTGGCGCCGAAGCTGGCGGGGGTGAAAGAGGGCAGGATGTCGGGGGCGAGCAGGGCGTCCATGTCGGCCTCGGGCGACAGCCGCACGGCGTAGTGCGTGGGCTGGCCAGGTTGCCAGCCGTGGGCCTTGAAGTAGTTGGCGACGGAGCCGATCACGTCGGCCTCGCTGTGCCACAGGTCGACGCGGCCGTCGCCGTCGAAGTCGATGGCGTGGCGGGCCCAACTCGACGGCATGAACTGCGGCATGCCCATGGCGCCGGCGTAGCTGCCCAGGGGAGCCAGCGGGTCCATGCCGGTGCGGCTGGCGAGCGACAGGAACTGCTCCAGCTCGCCGGCGAAGAAGGCCTGCCGCGCCTCGGCGCGCGGGTGGGCGGCGGGGAAGTCGAAGGTCAGCGTGGCCAGCGCGTCGATGACGCGAAAGCTCCCCATGTCCCGCCCGTAGATGGTCTCGACGCCGACGATGCCGGCGATGATCTCGGGCGGCACGCCGAACTCGGCCTGCGCGCGCGCCAGGTGCAGGCGGTTGCGCTCCCAGAAGCGCACGCCGGCGCGCACGCGCACCGGGTCGATGAAGCGGCCGCGGTAGACGCGCCAATTCTTGGCCGTGCCGCGCGCGGGCGGCAGCATCAGGCGTGGCACCTGGCGCAGTAGCACGGCCTGGCCGACGGCGGCGCGCACCCAGTCTCGGTCGAGGTCGCGGCGCTCGGCGATCTCGTCGGCCAGGCGCATGGCGTCGGCGCGCTGGGCGTAGGGGCGTTCGGTGGCCGGCGCGGTGGTTTTTGAACGTTTTTGGGCTGTAGCCGGCGTGGATATTGCGCCAACAGCTATTAAAAGAATAGTAAAAAGCAATCTGGCCAGCGCCGCCGGCCGCCGTGGAAGGGGCATGGATGGGGTCAGGCCGCGCGCGGCCACTGAAGTTGGTGGAAGTCGCGCCTGAGTGTAGCCAGCGTGGCCGCGCCGCCGGCGGCGGGGGGCGCGTAGCGCTGGCGCTCCAGCGCCAGCAGCCAGTCGGCCAGCGGCTGGCGCAGCGCGGCGGGCATGCCGCTGGCGGCCACGCGCCGCATCAGTTCGCGCGGCGGGGCGTGGGGCGGCGCGTCGATGCCGGCCTGGCGCAGGCGCTGGCGCGCGCGCTGCAGCAGGCGCAGCCAGGGGTCGTGCCGGGCGCTGTCCCAGCGTGCCCAGGCCGCGCCACCCAGGGCGGCCGCCGCCAGCAGGCCGGCCAGCACCTTTCCCAGGTCTTCCCAACTCGGCTGGGCGAAGCCCAGGCCGCGCAGCAGGTCGAACTGGCGGCTCTGGGTGTAGTTGAGCACCCACTGGTTCCAGCCGTTGTTGGCGGCCTCCCAGGTGGCGCGCAGCCGCGCCAGCAGGGTGGGGCTGAAGGTGCCGAGGGCGCCAGCCACCAGCCCGGGCGGCGCGCGCAGGCGCTGGAACTGGCCGATGCGGCCGGGCATGACGGCGCCCGTCGGGTCCACGCGCACCCAGCCGCGGCCGGCCAGCCAGACCTCGGCCCAGGCGTGGGCGTCGGCGTCGGCGTTGCGCACGGTCCAGTAACCGTCCACGCCGTTCATCTCGCCGCCCTGGAAGCCCGTGACGATGCGCGCGGGCACGCCAGCGCCGCGCATCAGCACCACGAAGGCGGAGGCGATGTGCTCGCAGAAGCCGGCCTTGGCGTCGAGCCAGAATTCGTCGGCCGTGTGCCGGCCGGCCACGCCCGGCTCCAGCGTGTAGGCGTAGCCGCCTTGCGCCAGGCGCCGCAGGGCGGCCTGGACGATGGCCTCGGGGTCCTCGTCGGGCGCTTGCGCGCGCAGTTGCCGCGCCAGCGCCTGCGTGCGCGGGTTGAAGTCGGGCGGCAACTGCAGCCAGGCGCCCAGGTCGCGGCGCGGGCGGCCGTCCCGGCCGGCCTGGCCGTAGCTGAAGGCGGGGTAGCTTTCGGCGCGGTAGCGCAGCAGCTCGGTGACGGGGTGGGCGCTGACCCACTGCAGGTCGCCCGTCAGCCGGGCGCGCCAGCGCTCGGGCAACTCGGGCGGCCGGGGCGCGGCATCGATGGCCAGCAGCCAGGGGCGGCCGCTGGGCTCCAGCGTGACCTCGTAGCGCAGCGGCTCGCCGGCGACCCGCAGGTCGCCGGGCGGCGGGCCGGCCATGGCCTCGAAACCGTCGCCGCCGCGCGCCGTCCATTCGCGCCCGTCGAAGCGGCTCAGCACCGGGCCGCGGAAATAGAGCTGGCTCCGCGGCGGCGGCGTGCCGTCGAAGCGCACGCGCAGCGCGATGCCCTCGTCCAGCGCCAGCTCGGCCACGCTGCCCACGCGCAGGGTGGACGACAGGCCGCTGCGGCCCGTGAAGGCGTCGCTGGGCATGCCCCACAGCGGCGCGAAGCGCGGGAAGAAGACGAACAGCGCCACCATCACCGGCGCGCCGGCCAGCGCCATCCGGCCGGCCAGCCACGCCGATTCGCGCAGGCTGGGCTGGCCCACCGGCCGGTGGGCGTTGACCAGCGCGGTCAGCAGGCCCAGCAGGCCGACCAGCATGGCCGCCGCCGTGGCGAGCGACTGGGAATGGAAGAAGCTGGTCAGCATGGTGAAGAAGCCGAGGAAGAAGACCACCAGCGCGTCGCGCCGCGCGCGCAGCTCCAGCGTCTTCAGCGCCAGCAGGATCACCACCAGGGTCACGCCCGCCTCGCGTCCCAGCAGCGTGCGGTGGCTGGCCCAGGTGGCCGCCAGCGCCGCCAGCAACAGCGCCACCAACCACCAGCGGCCCGGCAGCGGCCGTCCGCGCACGGCCAGCACGCCGCGCCAGAACAGCACGCCGAAGGCCAGCAGCGAGCACCACGCCGGCAGGTGCGCCACCTGCGGCAGCAGCACCCAGCCGATGACGGCCAGCAGGAACAGCGTGTCGCGCGCCTCGCGCGGCAGGTGCGCGAGGCGGCCGCGGGCGGACGGCAGGCTCAGCATGTGGCCAGCGCCTGCAGGCAGCGCAGGCGCTGCGCGGCGCCGCCGGCCGGCGCGATCTGGATGCCGGGCAGGCGCAGGCCGTAGTCCAGGCCCTGCGCGTCGGCGGCCAGCACCCAGGCCGCCAGGCGCGACAGGCGGCCCTCGGTGCCCAGGGCGCCGGCGCGCGCGAAGTCCAGCCACAGCGCCTGCCGCTGCATGTGCAGCGTGTCGCGCGCGACCAACTCGCCTGACTTGGCGAACTTCTTCCAGACGATCAGCTTCATCGGGTCGCCGCGCTGGTAGCCGCGCACGCCGTCGAACTCGCCCGTGGCGCGCGCGCCGCCGGCCAGCCCGCTGCCGGCGCGCGGCTCGCCCAGGGGCAGGGCGGGCGGCAGCGGCTCGGGCGCAGGGTAGACCAGCACCTGCGCGGCCGGGTGCCACACCGTCCAGACGCGGAACGTGCCGAGCGGAAAGCGCGTTTCCACCGTCAGCGCCGGCACGCGGTGCAGCCCGCGCCGCGCGGGCTGGAAGCTGACCTGCACCGTGGCTTCGCCCCCCGCCGGCACGTCGGCCCAGGCCCAGTGGCGCGTGTCCCGCAGCGCCACGCCGATGGCATGGCGCGGCGTGCGGCGGGCATTGGCGAGCTTGACGTCGAGCACCGCCAGCCCGCCGGCGAACAGCGGTTGCGGCGGCGGCAGGTGCAGCGTCAGCCCGCGCAGCGTGCCGTGGCCCACGACCATGCCGGCGGCGGCGCAGCCGGCCAGCAAAAAGGTGAGCAGGTAGCCCAGGTTGAGCTGGTAGTTGATCGAGGCCACCAGCAGCACCGCCAGGGTGGCGGCCAGCATCCAGCCGGCGCGCGTGGGCAGGATGTAGACGTTGCCCTGCGTCAGCGCCAGCGTGTCGGCCAGCGGCACGCGGGCCAGCCACCAGGCGCGCAGCCGCGCGTGCCAGGCCCACCAGGGCGGGGTGGCGCTGTTTTCCAAGAGAAAAATGCCTTCAGCCGGCATGGGTATTGCGCCGTAAGCTATCAAAAACGTAGTTCATGGCAGCGGCACCGCATCGATCATGGCGCGCACCTGCTCCACCGCGCCGCGCCCGGCGTCGCCCACCGGCACCAGCCGGTGCGCCACGCACGGTGGCAGCACGGCCTGCACGTCGTCCGGCGCCACGTAGCCGCGCCCGGCGATCAGCGCCTGCGCCCGCGCCGCGCGCAGTAGCGCGATGCCGGCGCGCGGCGACAGCCCCTGCAGGAACCAGCGGCCCGAGCGCGTGGCGGCGATCACGTCCTGCACGTAGTCCAGCAGCGGCCCGGCCACGTGCACCGCGCCCACGGCCTGCTGCAGCGCGGCCAGGTCCGGCGGCGAAAGCACGGCGGGCAGCGCGTCCACCAGGTCGCGCCGGCCGTTGCCCGCCAGCAGCGCGCGCTCGGCGCCGCGCTCGGGATAGCCCAGCGAGATGCGCATCAGGAAGCGGTCGAGCTGCGACTCCGGCAGCGCGTAGGTGCCGAGCTGGTCGTGCGGGTTCTGCGTGGCGATGACGAAGAAGGGGCGGGGCAGGGCGCGCGTCTGGCCCTCGACGGTGACCTGCCTCTCCTCCATCGCCTCCAGCAGCGCGCTCTGCGTCTTGGGGCTGGCGCGGTTGATCTCGTCGGCCAGCAGCACCTGGGCGAACACCGGACCGGGGTGGAAGACGAACGCCTCCTGGCCGCGGTCGTACACCGACACGCCCGACAGGTCGCTGGGCATCAGGTCGGCGGTGAACTGCACGCGCGAGAACTGCAGCCCGAAGGTGCGCGCCAGCGCGTGCGCCAGCGTGGTCTTGCCGACGCCGGGCACGTCCTCGATCAGCAGGTGGCCGCCCGCCAGCAGGCAGGCCACGCCGGTCTGCACCTGGCCCGGCTTGCCGGCCATCACCGTGTTAAGCTGATCCAGAACCGCCTTGATTTTCCGTGTCACATCCATGCACCGAAGGTAATGGAATTTTCAGGGCCACTCGTGAGTTGAGGAGACAAGATTGGGACGAACCGGGTACTTCTTCCATCCCGATTGCCGCCGCCATGACATGGGCGCCGGCCATCCCGAATGCCCGGCGCGGCTGGATGCCATCGAGGACCGCCTGCTGATGACCGGCGTTGCCGACGCGCTCGACCGGCGCGAGGCCACGCCCGCCACCATGGGC
Source organism: Ottowia sp. (assembly GCF_016703145.1). GTDB lineage: Bacteria > Pseudomonadota > Gammaproteobacteria > Burkholderiales > Burkholderiaceae_C > Ottowia. The sequence continues at coordinate 483,278 of NZ_JADJCO010000005.1, forward strand.
GAGTTGCTGCTGGCGCACGGCCGGCGCCACGTGGCCGCGCTGCGCGGCCTCAGCGCCATGCTGGGCGAAGAGGTCAAGGCCGGCGGGCCGGACCACTACGCGCTGGACCCGGACACCTCGATGAACTGCGGCACCTACCGTGCCGCGTTGCTGTCGGCCGGCGCCGCCGTCAACGCGGTCGATGCCGTGCTGACGGGCGAGCTGGAGAACGCCTTCTGCGCCACCCGCCCGCCCGGCCACCACGCCACGCGCGACCAGGCGATGGGCTTTTGCTTCTTCAGCAACGTCGCCATCGCCGCCAAGGTCGCCTGCGAGCGCCACGGCCTCAAGCGCGTGGCCATCATCGACTTCGACGTGCACCACGGCAACGGCACCGAGGACATCGTGGCCGGTGACGAGCGCATCCTGATGGTGAGCTTCTACCAGCACCCGTTCTACCCCGAGGGCGGTGCCCGGCGGACCGACTCCAACCTGGTCAACTGCCCCGTGCCGGCCTACACCAAGGGCATGGACATCCGCGAACTGGTCGAGCTGATGTGGATCCCGCGCCTGGAGCAGCACCGGCCCGAGCTGATCCTGTTCAGCGCCGGCTTCGACGCGCACCGCGACGACGACATGGGCCAGCTCGGCCTGAACGAACGCGACTACGCCTGGATCACCGAGCGCATCAAGGGCGTGGCCCAGCGCCATGCTCAGGGCCGCATCGTGAGCTGTCTGGAAGGCGGCTACAACCTCGACGCACTGGCGCGCAGCGTCGAGGCGCACGTGCGGGTGCTGGCGGACGTGTGAGCCGTTTCTTGATCGAATCGGCCTTGAGCCCGCATCCACATTGCGCGGACAGCTATTGAAAAAATAGTATTCCCGGGGGGCCGCGGACGCACCGGGAAAGCGAAGCCCATGGACATCCTTGCCCCTTTCATCGACCCACGGGAGCCTGCATGGCGGACGACGGCGGGCTGAGCGGGCTGAGCGGGCTGACGCGCAGCGCCGGCCTGCGCATCGACGACTGGGGTGCCTGGTGGAACGCCGTGACGCGGCCCGGCGCGCTGGGCGAGATCGCCCTCATCGCCGCCTGCGGCCTGCTGGCCTGGGGGCTGGCCGCGCTGCTGCACCGCGCCTGGACGCGGGCGGGCGGGCAGTCGCGCATCCTGCTGGGTGGCCGCGGCATCGACGGCGCGCTGTTTCCCCTGATGTGGCTGGGCCTGGCATGGCTGGCACGGCTGGCCCTGCTGCGCCTGGACGTGGCCGCGCCGCTGATGCGCGTGGCGCTGCCGGCCCTGATGGCGCTGGCGGTGATCCGCGTCGGCGTGAAGGTGCTGCAAGCGGCCTTCCCCGACGCGCAGGCGGTGCGCGTGCTGGAGCGCACCATCTCGTGGCTGGTGTGGGCGGGCCTGGTGCTGTGGCTCAGCGGCCTGCTACCGGTGCTGCTGGAGGAAGCCGAGACGGTGTCCTGGAAGGTGGGCGGCGCCTCCGTCACGCTGCGCAGCCTGATCGAGGGCGCGGTCAACGTCGCCCTGGCGCTGCTGCTGGCGCTGTGGTTGTCCTCGGTCATCGAGGCGCGGCTGCTGCGCGACGCGGGGGGCGCCAACCTGTCGCTGCGCAAGGTCGTCGCCAACGCGCTGCGCGCGCTGCTGATCCTGGTGGCGGTGCTGGTGGCGCTGACGGCGGTGGGGATCGACCTGACGGCGCTGTCGGTGATGAGCGGCGCCATCGGCGTCGGCATCGGCCTGGGGCTGCAGAAGCTGGCGGCCAACTACGTGTCCGGCTTCGTGGTGCTGGCCGAGCGCGCCCTGCGCATCGGCGACGCCGTGCGGGTGGACGGCTTCGAGGGCGAGATCACCGACATCCGCGCGCGCTACACCGTGATCCGCGCCGCCACGGGGCGCCGCTCCATCGTGCCCAACGAGATGATGGTCACGCAGCGGGTGGAAAACCTGTCGCTGGCCGACCGGCGCGTGGCGCAGTCCACCGTCGTGTCCGTGGACTACGGCGCTGATGCCGACCTGGTGGCTCGGCTGCTGCGCCAGGCCGCGCAGGACAACCCGCGCGTGCTGCGCGAGCCGGCGCCGTCGACGTCGCTGTCGGCCTTCGGCGCCGACGGGCTGGAGTTCACCGTCGGCTACTGGACGAACGAGCCCGAGGCGCGACGGCTCGGCCTGCGCTCGGAGATCAACGTCGCCATCCTCGCGGCCCTGAGCGCCAACGGCATCCACATCCCGTTCTCGCAGCGCATGGTCCATTACGCGCCGCCGCCGGGCGTGGCGCCCCAAGAATGAAAAAACACCATCACTCATCCGCGCGGGAGGCCGGAGAGGGCGTTCACGTCCACTAGAATGCTCGCGGACACGACGCGCGTCGCCTCAGATCGCGCGGCTTCCAACTCAAACCAGACAACAGGAGATCCAGCATGAAAGCACTCGTCGCTGTGAAGCGCGTGGTGGACTACAACGTCAAGGTGCGCGTCAAGAGCGACGGCAGCGGCGTGGACATCGCCAACGTGAAGATGAGCATGAATCCCTTCGACGAGATCGCCGTCGAAGAGGCGGTGCGCCTGAGGGAGAAGGGCGTGGTCACCGAGGTGATCGCCGTGTCCTGCGGCCCGACCCAGTGCCAGGAAACCCTGCGCACCGCCATGGCCATCGGCGCCGACCGCGGCATTCTGGTCGAAACCACCGATGAACTGCAGCCCCTGGCCGTGGCCAAGCTGCTGAAGGCCCTGGTGGACAAGGAACAGCCTCAGCTCGTCATCCTGGGCAAACAGGCCATCGACGACGATGCCAACCAGACCGGCCAGATGCTGGCCGCGCTGGCCGATCTGCCGCAGGCCACCTTCGCCAGCAAGGTCGAGATCGACGGCGGCAAGGCCCGGGTCACGCGCGAGGTGGACGGCGGCCTGGAGACGCTGGAGATCACGCTGCCGGCGGTGATCACCACCGACCTGCGCCTGAACGAGCCGCGCTACGTCACGCTGCCCAACATCATGAAGGCCAAGAAGAAGCAGCTCGACGTCGTCAAGCCCGCCGATCTGGGCGTGGACGCGGCGCCGCGCCTGAAGACCCTGAAAGTGTCCGAGCCGGCCAAGCGCGGCGCCGGCATCAAGGTGGCCGACGTGGCTGCCCTGGTCGACAAGCTCAAGAATGAAGCCAAAGTGATCTGAGGAACTACAACATGACCGCACTCGTCATTGCCGAACACGACAACGCCAGCATCAAAGGCGCCACGCTCAACACCGTCACCGCCGCGGCCGCCTGTGGCGGCGACGTCCACGTGCTGGTGGCTGGCCACAACGCCGGCGGAGCCGCTCAGGCCGCCGCCCAGATCGCCGGCGTCGCCAAGGTGCTGCACGCCGACGCCGAGGGCCTGGCCCACGGCTTGGCCGAGAACGTCACCGCCCAGGTGCTGGCCCTTGCCGGCAACTACAGCCACATCCTGTTCCCGGCCACCGCCGGCGGCAAGAACGTCGCCCCGCGCGTGGCCGCCAAGCTCGACGTGGCGCAGATCAGCGACATCACCAAGGTGGTCAGCCCCGACACCTTCGAGCGCCCGATCTACGCCGGCAACGCCATCGCCACCGTGCAGTCCGGCGATGCCACCAAGGTCATCACCGTGCGCACCACCGGCTTCGACGCGGCGGCGGCCAGCGGCGGCGGCGCGGCGGTCGAGACCGTGCCCGCCCAGGCCGCCAGCGCCCAGAGCAGCTTCATCGGCGCCGAGATCGCCAAGAACGACCGGCCCGAGCTGACCGCGGCCAAGATCGTCGTCTCCGGTGGCCGGGCCTTGGGCAGCGCCGAGAAGTTCCAGGAAGTGATGACCCCGTTGGCCGACAAGCTGGGCGCGGCCATCGGCGCCAGCCGCGCGGCGGTGGACGCCGGCTACGCGCCCAACGACCTCCAGGTCGGCCAGACCGGCAAGATCGTGGCGCCGCAGCTCTACGTGGCCGCCGGCATCTCGGGCGCCATCCAGCATCTGGCCGGCATGAAGGACTCCAAGGTGATCGTGGCGATCAACAAGGATCCCGAGGCGCCGATCTTCAGCGTGGCCGACTACGGCCTGGAAGCCGACCTGTTCACGGCCGTGCCGGAACTGGTCAAGGCGCTTTGACGCAGGCGCGCTGTTCCCGAATCCGTCACAAGGGCATCGCGCGCGATGCCCTTTTCTTCGCCATCCATCCTGCCATTGAGGAGACCCGCATGAGCTACACGGCGCCCGTCAAGGACATGCTGTTCAACATCGAACATCTGGCGCGCATCGACGAGATCGCCCGACTGCCCGGCTTCGAGGACGCTGGCCTGGAAACCGCCAAGGCCGTGCTGGAGGAGTGCGCCCGCTTCAACGAGCAGGTGGTGGCGCCGCTCAATCACGCGTCCGACGAGGCGCCGTCCAGCCATTCGGGCACGTCGGTCACGACCAGTGCGGGCTTCAAGGATGCTTATCGGCAGTTCGCCGAAGGCGGCTGGCAAGGCCTGCAGCACCCCGCTGATTTTGGCGGCCAGGGTCTGCCCAAGACCATGGGTGCCGCGTGCGGGGAGATGGTCAACGCGGCCAGCCTCAGCTTTGCGCTGTGCCCCATGCTGACCGATGGCGCCATCGAGGCGCTGCTGACGGCGGGCAGCGACGAGCTGAAGGCCACCTACCTGCACAAGCTCGTTGCCGGCGAATGGACCGGCACCATGAACCTGACCGAGCCGCAGGCCGGCAGCGACCTGGCCGCCGTGCGCACGCGCGCCGAGCCGCAGGGCGACGGTACCTACAGAATCTTCGGTACCAAGATCTTCATCACCTACGGCGAACACGACATGGCGGGGAACATCGTGCACCTGGTGCTGGCGCGCGTGGCCGGCGCGCCCGAGGGCGTCAAGGGCATCAGCCTGTTCGTCGTGCCCAAGTTCCTGGTGGGCGAGGACGGTGTTCCGGGCGAACGCAACGACGTGTACTGCGTCGGCATCGAGCACAAGATGGGCATCAAGGCCAGCCCGACCGCCGTGCTGCAGTTCGGCGACCACGGCGGCGCCGTGGGCTACCTGGTCGGCGAGGAAAACCGCGGCCTGGAGTACATGTTCATCATGATGAACGCCGCCCGCTACGCCGTCGGCGTGCAGGGCATCGCGGTGGCCGAGCGCGCCTACCAGCAGGCCGCCGCCTACGCACGCGAGCGCGTGCAGAGCCGTCCGGTGGACGGCAGCGTCAAGGGTGCGGCCACCATCATCCACCACCCCGACGTGCGCCGCATGCTGATGACCATGCGCGCCTTGATCGAGGGCTGCCGCGCCATGGCCAGCGCCGCCGCCGCGGCCTACGACGCGGCCCACCACCACCCGGACGCGGAAACCCGCAAGGTCAACCAGACCTTCTACGAATTCATGGTGCCGCTGGTCAAGGGCTACAGCACCGAGATGAGCCTGGAGGCCACCAGCCTGGGCGTGCAGGTGCATGGCGGTATGGGCTTCATCGAGGAGACGGGCGCCGCGCAGCACTACCGCGACGCCAAGATCCTGACCATCTACGAGGGCACCACCGCCATCCAGGCCAACGACCTGGTGGGCCGCAAGACCGCGCGCGACGGCGGCCAGGCCGCCAGGGCCATCGCCGCGCAGGTCGAGGCGACCGAAAGGCAGCTCGCCGCCGGCGGCAGCGACGCCCAGGCCGTGGCGCGGCGCTTGGCCGCCGCCCGCCAGGCTTTCTTGGATGCCGTGGACTTCATCGCCGCGCAAGCCAAGGCCGACCCCAACGCCGCCTACGCCGGCAGCGTGCCCTACCTGATGCTGGCCGGCAACCTGATGGCCGGCTGGCAACTGGGCCGCGCGCTGCTGGCCGCCGAGGCCGCGCTGGCTCAGGGCCGGGATGCGGCCTTCATGCAGGCCAAGATCGTCACCGCGCGCTTCTACGCCGACCACATCCTCACGCGCGCGCCGGGCCTGCGCGACGCCATCACCCAGGGCGCGGACAGCGTCACGGCGCTGCCGCTGGAAGCGTTTTGATGCGGTTGCTATAAAAAACATAGCTAATTGCGCAGTGTCCATGTGGGCTGTTGGCCAAAAACAGGGATTGCTAAACAGGTATTGATACACTTGCATTTTTCCCTCAAGATTGCCGGATGAACCTCGCTTGCCCACGTTGCACCTTGACCGATCAGGTGGTCAAGAATGGCCGCAGCCGCCACGGCCACCAGCGCTGGCGCTGCAAGGGCTGCGCGCTGACCTTCGGCGAGCGCGATCACCGGCTCATTGACCCGGCGATCAAGCAGCGCTTTGCGCCATTACGCCGAAGGCGTGGGCCTGCGGGCCACCGAGCGGCTGGTGGGGCCCAGTCACAACACCATCATCGGCTGGGTGCGCCAGGAGGTTGCTGGTCAGGCGCTGGCGCGCCTGGATGCGGCGCAGGTGCAGTACGTCGAGGCCGATGAGCTGTGGAGCTACGTGGGTTCAAAAAGACCAATTTGGCTGTGGTGGGCTATTGATCGCACTTCCTGCCGAATTCTCGGCTGGGCGCTGGGCGATCGTGACACCCGAGCAGCCCGAGCGCTGGGCGCGCAGATTCCTCAAGGCCCTCACATCCAGTACTGCACCGACCACTGGCGCTGCTACGCAGCCATCTTCCCCGCCGGGCAGCACACCCAAGGCAAGGCGCACACGCACATCATCGAGAGCATGAACAACAAGCTGCGCTGCTATCTGGCGCGGCTGCGCCGCAAGACGCACTGCTACTCCAAGAGCGCGCTCAACCTGCGCGACTCGCTGCTGTTTGTGTGGCAGCGCAAGTTCGGCCACGCGCTGGCGCCCCAGGCCGGCGAGATCACATGCCGGCGGCTCTGGGATGTTGAGATATCAATACCTATTTAGCAATCCCCTAGAACACTAGAAATCCATTCTTCAGGAGCCGACCATGTCCACACTTCCTCCCGTCCTGCGAGACCTGAAATTTCCCGTCATCGGCTCGCCGCTGTTCATCATCAGCAACCCGCAGCTCGTCATCGCCCAGTGCACGTCGGGCGTCATCGGCGCCATGCCGGCGCTCAACGCCCGGCCTGCCGAGCTGCTGGACGAATGGCTGGCCGAGATCACCGAGGCCCTGGCCGTCTGGGACCGAGCTCACCCCGACGAGCCCGCCGCGCCGTTCGCCATCAACCAGATCGTGCACAAGAGCAACGACCGTCTGGATCACGACATGGCGCTGTGCGCCAAGTACAAGGTGCCGGTCGTGATCACCAGCCTGGGCGCGCGCGAGGACGTGAACCAGGCCGTGCACGGCTGGGGCGGCGTGGTGATGCACGACATCATCAACAACCGCTTCGCGCGCAAGGCCATCGAGAAGGGCGCCGACGGCCTGATCGCCGTGGCGGCTGGCGCCGGCGGCCATGCCGGCACCAAGAGCCCGTTCGCGCTGGTGCAGGAAATCCGCGAATGGTTCGACGGCCCGATCGCGCTGTCCGGCGCCATCGCCAACGGCGGCGCCGTGCTGGCGGCGCAGGCCATGGGGGCCGACTTCGGCTACATCGGCACCGCCTTCATCGCCACGCAGGAGGCGCGGGCGCTGGACGCATACAAGCAGGCCATCGTGGAGGGCACCTCCGACGACATCGTCTACAGCAACCTGTTCACCGGCGTGCACGGCAACTACCTGGCGCCGTCGATCCGCTCCGCCGGGCTGGACCCCGACAACCTGCCGGAGAGCGACCCCAGCAAGATGAACTTCGGCGGCGGCGCCAAGAAGGCGTGGAAGGACATCTGGGGCAGCGGCCAGGGCATCAGCGCCATCAAGGCCGTGGAACCGGCGGCCGACTTGATCGCGCGGCTGAAGCGCGAGTACGAGCAGGCGCGCCGGCGCTTGGCGCTTTGATCAGCACGGGTGTTGCATGAAAAAACCTGCGTGCCTTGCGGCACGCAGGTTTTTTCCTTTGAGGCAGCCTGATGCGCGTGCTCAGGCCCGCAGGCCCAGTCCGGCGGCCGCGGGCAGGGCGCTGGGCTTGGCCTTGGCGGTCCGCCTGGCGGTGCCGGCCCGGCCCTTGGCGGGCAGCGGCGGGCGCGCGGCGGCCACGCGGCGCTGGATGTGCGCCAGCGCTTCCTCGACCTGGTCGATCAGGATCAGGCACAGATCGCCCGGCTGCAGGCGGTCCATGGCGTGGTCGATGGCGTCGAACTCGCCGATGACTTCCTCGACGAGCCGCGTGCGCGCCGCACCCTCCAGACCCTGGCGCAGCAGCCCCAACACCTCGCCGTCGGCGCGGCCGCGCTGGCAGGCGTCCTGGTACAGGAACACCTCGTCGAACGCCGCGCCCAGGATGCGGGTCTGCGCGCGGATGTCCTCGTCGCGCCGGTCGCCGGCGCCGCTGATGACGACCGAGCGGCGGCGCGCCGGCATGTTGTCCACGCCGTTCACCAGCGCCGCGATGGCGTCCGGGTTGTGCCCGTAGTCGGCGATCACCGTGGCGCCCTGGTGGTCGAACACGTTGAAGCGGCCCGGCACGCCGTGCAGGTCGCTGATGAAGGAGGCCAGGCCCTTCTGCACGGCTTCCCAGGGCACGTTCACGGCCCAGGCCGCTGCCACCGAGGCCATCACGTTCTCGACCTGGAAGCCGATCTGGCCCTTGCGCGTGAGCGGCACGCGCGCCAGGGGCAGGCGTTTCTCGAAGCGGCCTTCGGCGCACACGAGGTTGCCCTGGTCGATGAACACCACGCGCTGGCCCTGGGCGCGGTGCGTCTCGATGACCGGGTGGTGGCCGTCCTGGGCGAAGAAGGTCACGCTGCCCGGGCAGTGCGGCGCCATGGCGGCCACGGCCGGGTCGGCGGCGTTGAGCACGGCGGTGCCGGTGGGCGCCACGTTCAGCACGATCACGCGCTTGAGCACCGACAGGTCTTCCAGCGTGGTGATGTAGTTCAGGCCCAGGTGGTCGCCGGCGCCCATGTTGGTGACGATGGCCACTTGGCAGCGGTCGAAGGCCAGGCCCTCGCGCAGCAGGCCGCCGCGCGCCGTCTCCAGCACGGCGGCGTCCACGTCCGGGTGGGCGAGCACGTTGCGCGCGCTGCGCGGGCCGGAGCAGTCGCCCGAGTCGATCTGGCGCCCGTTCACGTACACGCCGTCGGTGTTGGTCATGCCCACGCGCAGGCCCTGCGCCTTGAGCAGGTGCGCGGTCAGGCGCACGGTGGTGGTCTTGCCGTTGGTGCCGGTGACGGCGATCACCGGGATGCGGCCGTCGTCGCCGTGGGGGTACATGTGCGCGATCACCGCCTCGCCGACGCCGCGGCCCTTGCCGAACGAGGGGCTGATGTGCATGCGCAGGCCGGGCGCGGCGTTGACCTCGACGATGCCGCCGCTCTGCTCTTCCAGCGGCCGGATGACGGTCTCGCACACCACGTCCACGCCGCAGATGTCCAGGCCCACCATCTGCGCCGCCTCGACGGCGCGCGCGGCAACCTCGGGGTGGACGCTGTCGGTCACGTCGGTGGCGGTGCCGCCGGTGGACAGGTTGGCGTTGTTGCGCAGCACCACGCGCTGGCCCCTGACGGGCACCGATTCGGGCGTCAGATCCTGGACGGCCAGGCGCGCCTCGGCGATGGCGTCGATGCGAATCTTCGTCAGTGAGGTGCCGTGACCCTCGCCGCGGCGCGGGTCCTTGTTGACCTTGGCCACCAGCTCGCGCACGGTATGGACGCCGTCGCCGATCACCAGCGGCGGATCGCGGCGGGCGGCGGCCACCAGCTTGTCGCCCACCACCAGCAGGCGGAAGTCATGGCCGGGCAGGTATTTCTCGACCATCACGCCGCCGTACCGGGCCGCGGCCTGGTAGGCGGCGTCGAGTTGCGCGCGCTCGGTGATGCCCACCGTGACGCCCTTGCCCTGGTTGCCGTCCTGCGGCTTGAGCACGACCGGAAAACCGATGTCCAGCGCCGCCGCCCAGGCGTCTTCCAGGTCGGCCGCCGGCCGGCCCATCGGCACCGGCACGCCGGCCGAGTGCAGCAGCTTCTTGGTCAGGTCCTTGTCCTGGGCGATGGATTCAGCGATGGCGCTGGTGCCATCGACCTCGGCGGCCTGGATGCGGCGCTGCCTGCTGCCCCAGCCCAGTTGCACCAGGCTGCCGCTGGTCAGGCGCTTGATGGGGATGCCGCGCGCGATGGCGGCATCGACGATGGCGCCGGTGGAGGGGCCCAGGCGCTCGTCCTCGTCCAGCTCGCGCAGCTCGGCCAGCGCGGCGGCGGTGTCGAAGGCGCCGCCCTCGGCCGCCGCGCGGCACAGGGCCTGCGCCTTGTCGAAGGCCAGCCGGCCGACGGTTTCCTCGGTGTACTGCACGGCGACCTGGAAGGTGCCCGCGACCTCGGTCGGCGTGGTGCGGCTGAAGGTGACCGGGCAACCGGCCTCGGCCTGCAGCGCCAGGGCGGTCAGCTCCAGCGCGTGCGCCAGGGAGATCGGCACGCTGGGTTTGTTGGCGTGCAGCGCGCCGACGGAGGGGAAGAGTTCGCGCAGGCGTTGTTCGAACGCCGGCGTGGCGCGCAGGTCGCGCTCGGCTGCGTCGCAGGTGACCACGGCCTCGATGGCCGTATGACGGCTCCAGAGGTTGGGGCCGCGCAGCGCGCGAATGCGGGTGACTTCCATGAAAGGTCCTGACCTGTTGGGGAGCTGATGGTTGAAACGGCCGAGCTGGCCATTCAGTGCACAGCGCTGGTGTGACGTGGTTCGCCGAAATGCAACAAGCCGGCACGGATCAGGTCGGTGGGCAAGCCCAGCGCCCACGCCGCCGCCACGGCGGCCAGCACATGCGGGCGGGCGTCCTGCGGCCCCTCGGCGGTGATGGCCGCGAAGACGGGGGCCGACAGGTTGACCAGCGGCACCTCGGTGGCGCCGTGGGCCAGCACCACGCTCGATTCGCGCGCGAACACGGCCCGGCCCTTGCGGGCGCGGTGCGCGGCCAGGGCGGCGCTGTCCGGGTCCAGGCTGTAGAGCAGCACTTCGCCATCGGAGTAGTCGGCCAGGGCCAGTACCTCGGCGTCGTCGGCGTTCAGCACGGCAGCGCCCTGAGGCAGCACCACATCTATCTGGGTGCGGACGATGCCTGGCATTTGGTCAGCCTCGGTGACGTAGAGGTCGCTCAAGCCCTGCGGACCCGGCATGGCCATCACCACGCCGACCTGGCAGCGGTCGTAGGGCAGGCCCTCGGTCAGGATGTGGCGCGGCGAGGTTTCCAGCACGGCGGCCTTCACCGTGCGGTTGATCAACATGCACTCGCCGGGCTCGAAGCCCAGCGCGCCGTGCGGCGACAGTTGCCGCCGGCCCAGGAACAGGCCGTCGCGGCAGGCCAGGGCGGTCTGCCAGCCATGAAGCTGCAGCAGCGACGCCGCCAGCCGCGCGGCGAGCGAGCTCTGGCCGTCGCCGATGAGGCCGACGATGGGCACGCGGCCGGTGTCGCCGCCGGGAAACAGATGGCTCACGATGGCATCGCCGACCGGCTGCGCGCGGCCTACGGCGGGCTTCAGGTGCATCAGCAAGCCGGGACCGGCGTTGACCTCGACGATCGCGCCGCCCTGCGGCGCCAGTGGCTGGCCGATGTCCTCCACCACCAGGTCGATGCCGGCGATGTCCAGGCCCACCACGCGCGCGGCCAGGCCCATCTGCTCGGCGATGTCGGGATGGACCAGGCCGGTCACGTCGTTGGCCATGTTGCCGGTGCGTTCCACCACCGCCGTCTGGCCGCGCCGCAGCACGCTGTCGGCCGTCAGGCCCTGGCGCTGCAGTTCGAGCTGGGTGACGGGGTTCTCGTGCACCAGGATGACGTCGAGCGGGAACTGCTCCTCCGCGCCGCGCCGGGGGTCGGAGTTGACCTGGGTGTCGATCAGTTGCGCGATGGCCGAGCGGCCGTCGCCGCTGACGCGCGTGATCTCGCCGCGCGTGGCCGCCACCACCTTGCCGCCCACCACCAGCAGGCGGTGCTCCTGGCCGGGGATGAAGCGCTCGACGATCACCTCGGAGCCTTCCTTCTCGGCGGCGGCGAAGGCGTCCTCGATTTCCTGGTGCGTGTGCAGGTTGAGCGACACGCCGCGCGCGTGGTTGCCGTCCGAGGGCTTGATGACCACGGGCAGGCCGATGCCTTCGGCCGTGTCCCACGCCTCGGCGGCGGAGGCCACGGTGCGGCCCTCGGGTACCGGCACGCCGGCGGCGGACAGCAGCTGCTTGGTCAGGTCCTTGTCGCGCGAGATGCCTTCGGCGATGGCGCTGGTGCGGTCGGTCTCGGCGGTCCAGATGCGGCGCTGCGCGGCGCCGTAGCCGAGTTGCACGAGATTGCCTTCGTTCAGGCGGATGGCTGGGATGTCGCGCTCGGCGGCGGCCTCGACGATGCAGGCCGTGCTGGGGCCCAGGCAGCGCCGGTCCACCAGGTCGGTCAGCGTGGCGATGGCGGCGGTGACGTCGTACGGGCGGTCGTTGATGGCCGCCATGACCAGGTCGCGCGCCGATTCCAGCGCCCGTTTGCCGATGGCCTCGTCACGGGTGCGGATCACCACCTTGTACACGCCACGCTCGTGCGTCATGCGCGCCTTGCCGAAGCCGGTCTTCATGCCGGCCTGGGTCTGCAGCTCCAGCGCCACGTGCTCCAGGATGTGACCCGGCCAGGTGCCGTCGCGCAGGCGCATCAGGAAGCCGCCGCGCCGGCCGACGCTGCAGCGGTGTTCGATCAGGCCCGGCAGCCAGGCGGCCAGGCGGTCGTAGAAGCCGGGCAGGGTGTTGGAGGGGAAGTCTTCCAGCGCGCCGATGTCGACGATGGCCTCGATCACCGGGCGGTAGGTCCAGACGTTGGGGCCGCGCAGATAGGCCATGCGGCGGATCACGATGTCGGCGAAGCCGCGGGGCGGCTGCGCCGCGGCCGATGCGGCGGCCGTCTCGGCCAGGGCCTCGCAAGTGCGGGGATACAATCCGCCCCCGCTGGGCGAGCCGTGCTCGCCTTGGTCGATTCGCCTCATGATGGAGTGCGCTCGCTTTCCTTGAATTTCTCTTTGGAAGGGCCGCTGCCTGACGTTGCCGGCCCGCTTTTCTCGAACCCATGCCGCTTCAAATCACCCCAGCGTCCAGTCCGGCCGGAGGCTTGGTCCCGGCGTCCGAGCAGGCGGGGGTGCCGCTGCGACCCTCAGAGAACGTACGGGGCACGCTGGAAGTTGACCTGGATGCGCGCCTGCGCTTCGGCGACGGGCTGATCCTGATTACAGATCAACGGCTTATCGCGCGGTTTCCGGATGAAACCGGGTGGCACGCCTGGGAATTGAACCCCGGTCTGGCCCTGGGCCACCACGACCACGCCGGCGTCGGCACGCTGGAACTGCGCGACGGCACGGGCCTGCTGGCCGCCTGGCGCTACACCCTCGGGCACAACCCCGCCGCGCTGAGGCTGCTGGGCCAGTTCGAGCAGGCCATGGCCGAGCTGGCCACGCGCGCCGCCGGCCGCGCCGAGGCGCCGCCTGCCGACGACCCGGACGAACCGGCCGCCGAGGAGGAGGGCGACGCCGATGCCCCCGCCGACGACAAGCCGCCGTCCACCTGGACGCTGCTGCGCCTGTGGCGCTTCGCCCATCCCTACCGCTGGCCCTTGCTGGCGGCCTTTCTGCTGACGCTCGCCAGCACCGCGGCCACCCTGGTGCCGCCGTACCTGACCATCCCGCTGATGGACAAGGTGTTGATCCCCTTCCAGAGCGGGCAGCAGATCGATACCGACCTGGTCGCCTGGCTGTTGCTGGGCCTGCTGGGCTCGGCCCTGGTGGCCTGGGTGCTGGGCTGGGCACGCACCTATATCCTGGCGCTGGTGTCCGAGCGCATGGGTGCCGACCTGCGCACCACCACCTACGAACATTTGCTCAAGCTTTCACTTGAGTACTTCGGCGGCCGGCGCACCGGCGACCTGATGGCGCGCATCGGCTCGGAGACCGATCGCATCAACGTCTTCCTGTCGCTGCACCTGCTGGATTTCGCCACCGACGTGCTGATGATCCTGATGACGGCGGCGATCCTGTTCTCCATCGACCCCACGCTGGCGCTGGTGACGCTGGTGCCGCTGCCCTTCATCGGCTGGATGATCCACGTCGTGCGCGACCGGCTGCGCACCGGCTTCGAGAAGATCGACCGCGTGTGGTCCGAGGTCACCAACGTGCTGGCCGACACCATCCCCGGCATCCGCGTCGTCAAGGCCTTCGCGCAGGAAGACCGCGAGGCCCAGCGCTTCAAAAGTGCCAATCACCACAATCTGGCCGTCAACGACAAGCTGAACAAGCTGTGGTCGCTGTTCTCGCCCACCGTCACGCTGCTGACCGAGATCGGCCTGCTGGTGGTGTGGGCCTTCGGCATCTGGCTGGTCAGCCGCCAGCAGATCACCGTCGGCGTGCTGACGGCCTTCCTGGCCTACATCGGGCGCTTCTACGCGCGGCTGGACTCGATGAGCCGCATCGTCTCGGTGACGCAGAAGGCGGCTTCGGGCACCAAGCGCATCTTCGAGATCCTCGACCACGTCTCCAGCGTGCCCGAGGCCTCCAACCCCGTGCCGCTGGGCCGGGTGCAGGGCCGCATCACCGTGCGCGACGCCAGCTTCCGCTACGGCAACCGCAGCGTCATACGCCACCTCGACCTGGACATCGCCCCCGGCGAGATGGTCGGCCTGGTCGGCCACAGCGGTTCGGGCAAGAGCACCATGGTCAACTTGATCTGCCGCTTCTACGACGTCAGCGACGGCGCCATCGCCATCGACGGCATCGACATCCGCCAGGTGGGGTTGACCGACTGGCGGCGCCACATCGGGCTGGTGCTGCAGGAGCCCTTCCTCTTTTTCGGCACCATCGCCGACAACATCGCCTACGGCAAGCCCGACGCCACGCGCGAGGACATCGTCGCCGCCGCCCGCGCCGCGCACGCGCACGAGTTCATCCTGCGCCTGCCGCACGGCTACGACTCGCTGGTGGGCGAGCGCGGCCAGGGCCTGTCGGGCGGCGAGCGCCAGCGCATCAGCATTGCCAGCGCCCTGCTGATCGACCCGCGCATCCTCATCCTCGACGAGGCCACCGCGTCGGTGGACACCGAGACCGAGCGCGAGATCCAGAAGGCCCTGGACAACCTGGTGCGCGGGCGCACCACCATCGCCATCGCCCACCGCCTGTCCACCCTGCGCAAGGCCGACCGCCTGGTGGTGATGGACAAGGGCCGCAAGGTCGAGGAAGGCACGCACGAGCAGCTCATCGCCCGGCGCGGCGCCTACTGGCGCCTGTACGACGCCCAGGCGCGGCAGGAGAAGGCCGAGCGCGAGCGCATGCTGGCCATCGACGAGGACGACCTGGCGATCGCGTCGAAGGAGCCGCACCCATGAGCACCGGCTTTCCCGACCTGCGCCGCGACGCCTTCGGCCGCCTGGTGCTGACCGATGCTCAGGGCCATGAGCACGCCGGCGTGGTCGCCGTGCGCGCCTTTCCCATCGCCGCGCCCGACGAGGGCGTGAGCGTGCTCGACGAAGGCGGCCACGAGCTGGCCTGGGTGCCGCGCCTGGCCGAGCTGCCCGAGCCCCAGCGCACCCTGCTGGCCGAGGCGCTGGAGCAGCGCGAGTTCATGCCCGTGCTCAAGCGCCTCAGGTCCGTCAGCAGCTTCGGCACCCCCAGCACCTGGGACGTGGAGACCGACTGCGGCGACACCCGCTTCGTCCTCAAGGGCGAGGAAGACATCCGCCGCCTGGGCCCCGGCCTGCTGATCGTCAACGACGCGCACGGCGTGCAATACCTGATCCGCGACCTGAATTCGATGGACCGCGCCAGCCGCAGGCTGCTGGACCGCTTCCTTTGAGCGGGCGCCGCCGGCGCGGCGCGCATCGCCTGAATGCGGAATCTACAAGCAAAATTGGCCTTCAGCCAGCGCCAGTATTGCGCAAGCTGCTCTTGATATGAGAGCAAAAAGGCATCGCCAGCCTGCCGCAAGGATTTCGTCGATGCGCGCCAAAAGGGGGATCAAGGATGGTCGCGAGCGCTGCCTTTGCCGAGTTCCTGAAAGAACAACTGGCCCCGCTCGGCCCGGTCACCCTGCGGCTCATGTTCGGCAAGACCGGGGTGTCCCGTGAGGGCGTCATGCTGGGAACACCCTCTATTTCCGCCGGAACGGCTGTACGACGAGCCGCAAGAACTCATCGCCTGGGCGCAGGCGGCGATGGCGACAGGCGGTTCAGATAGAGCGCCTCGAAACCGGCTCGCCAGGAAGGATGCGCTGGCTTCCAGTCGAGGGCGCGCTTGGCTTTTGCGTTGGATGCACCGCGCTGCTCGTTCATGTAGTAGACCCGTATGTCGCCGATCCGCTCGCGGGCAGCGGCGGCATCCTCGCGGTTCGGCGGCGGCGCGCCAAGAAGCCTTGCGGCGAACGGCAGCCATTCGTTCAGGGGGACAGGTGAATCGTCAACGATGTTGTAGATACCGGGCGTGTCATGCGCGAGAGCCTGGATGGTGGCTGCTGCGGCGTCGCGCAGATCAATGAATGAATACGTGCCGGCGCCGGAGCCGACGAGGGGATACGTCCCGTCTCGAATCGCGCATGGAATGAAGCCATTCGCGTCCCAACTGGTGCCGGGGCCATAGAACCACCCGTACCGAAGGACGGTGCCGGACATACCCTTTGCGTGCAGCGCTTGCCGTTCGAGCGAAGCCACGGATTCCACGAAGGCGCGAACGCTCGCGGGTCCATCCAGATAGAGCGGAGTCTCCTCGTCGGTCAATCCGGTGCCGAGCGGTGAGCACACGAAAGAAATGCTCTGCGCGATGAAGCGGCGCACCCCGGCAGCGCGCGCCGCCGCGACCAGATGGCGCGTCCCATCGACGCGCACCCGCATCGTTTCCGCGTAGGGGTCGCCGGTTTTCGTGCCGAAGGCCGTGAGTTGCTGGATCACGACCTCTGCCTCCGACTCGGCCACCAGCCGGGCGAGTCGTGCCTGGTCGTATACGTCGCCCATCACCGGCGCGGCGCCCACGCTGGCGAGCGCCGCCGCGCTGTCCGATGAGCGGGTCAGCACGACGACCCTGTGCCCTGCGGCCACGAGCAAGGGAACGAGGTGACGTCCGATCGCACCTGTTCCGCCAGCCAGAAATACACGCATCGAAGGCTCCTCTTCTCCACGAGATCCGCTGCCGAGAGAAAGCTGATCCTGATTCCATCTTGCCACAGGGCCTGGCAGTCCTCATCAAATAACTGTATAAACAATCAGTATTTAATGCGATAGCCATGCCCGACTTCGATCTCCACCCGCCCGACCTGCAACCCATCCTCCTGCACCCGCGCAAGGGGCGCGGCGCCGTCTCGCAGCCGGCGCACCGCTTCATGGCCGAGCGGCGCGGCGGCTTCGACGACGGCTGGCCGCCCGGCGAGGACGGCGCCGCCTTGCCGCCCGCCACCGAAGTGCTGTTCGAGGACGCCCGCAGCGCCATCAGCGCCAACGACTCCATCGACATCCCCTTCGACTATTCCGTCAACCCCTACCGGGGCTGCGAGCACGGCTGCATCTACTGCTTCGCGCGGCCCACGCACAGCTACCTGGGCTTCTCGCCGGGGCTGGACTTCGAGACCAAGATCGTCGCCAAGCGCAACATCGCCGCCGTGCTGGCGCGCGAGATCGCCCGCCCCGCGTACCGGCCCTCCGTCATCAACATCGGCCCGGCCACCGACTGCTACCAACCCGTCGAGCGCGAGCTGAAGCTGACGCGCGCCGTCATCGAGGTGCTGGGCGCGGCGCGCCACCCGTTCTCGCTCATCACCAAGTCCAGCGGCGTGGAACGCGACCTCGACCTGATCGCGCCCCTGGCCGCTCGGCGGCTGGCGGCGGCCTACGTCACCGTCACCACGCTGGACGACCGGCTGGCCCGCATCCTGGAGCCGCGCGCCGCCTCGCCCCGGCGTCGGCTGCGCACCATCCGCGCGCTGGCGCAGGCCGGTGTGCCGGTGGGCGTGAGCGTGGCGCCGCAGATCCCCTTCATCACCGAGGACATGGAACGCGTGCTGCAGGCCGCGCGCGAGGCCGGCGCCGCGCGCGCCTTCTACACCGTGCTGCGCTTGCCGTGGGAGCTGTCGGGCCTGTTCCAGGACTGGCTGCAGGCGCATTTCCCGGACCGGGCCGCGCGCGTGATGGCGCGCGTGCGCGAGATGCGCGGCGGCCGCGACTACGACGCCGCCTGGGGCCAGCGCATGCACGGCCAGGGCGTGTGGGCCGCGCTGCTGCGCCAGCGCTTCCACGCCGCCTGCCAGCGGCTGGGCTTCGACCGCGACCGCACGCCGCTCGATCTGGGCCGGTTCCGGCCGCCCGCCGGGGAGGGGCAGGGCGAGCTTTTTGATTAAATATCGGCTCTAGCCCGCTTCCGTATTGCGCTGATAGCTATCGTATTTGTAGTATTCGCAGGCGCAGCCCTCAGGCGCCGAAGAAGCTCTTCACCCGGTCGGTCCAGCTCTCGGTGCCGGGCGAGTGCTTGGCGCCGCCCTTGCGCAAGGATTCATCGAACTCCTTGAGCAGCTTGCGCTGGTGTTCGGTGAGCTTGACCGGCGTCTCGACGCTGATGTGGCAGTACAGGTCGCCGGGGTAGCTGGCGCGCACGCCCTTGATGCCCTTGCCGCGCAGGCGGAACTGCTTGCCGGCCTGGGTGCCGTCGGGGATGTCGATGGCGGCCTTGCCGTTCAGCGTGGGCACCTCGATCTCGCCGCCCAGCGCGGCGGCGGCGAAGCTGATGGGCACCACGCAGTGCAGGTCGTCGCCGTCGCGCTCGAAGATGTCGTGCTTCTTGAGCCGGATCTCGATGAACAGGTCGCCCGGCGGCCCGCCGTTGGTGCCCGGCTCGCCGTTGCCGGTGGAGCGGATGCGCATGCCGTCGTCGATGCCGGCGGGGATCTTCACCTCAAGGGTCTTCTGGCGCTTGACCTTGCCCTGGCCGTGGCAGGCGGTGCAGGGCTCGGGGATGATGCGCCCGGTCCCGCGGCAGTGCGGGCAGGTCTGCTGCACGCTGAAGAAGCCCTGGCGCATCTGCACCACGCCCTGGCCGTGGCAGGTGGCGCAGGTCTTGGCGCTGGTGCCGGGCTTGGCGCCGCTGCCTTGGCAGGTGCCGCACTCGTCCCAGCTGGGGATGCGGATCTGCGCGTCCTTGCCGGCGGCGGCTTCTTCCAGGGTGATCTCCATCGCGTAGCTCAGGTCGGCGCCGCGGTACACCTGCCGTCCACCGCGCCCGCCGCCGCGCTGGCCGCCAGCGCCGAAGATGTCGCCGAAGATGTCGCCAAAGGCCTCGGCGAAGCCGCCAAAGCCTTCCGGCCCGCCGCGCATGCTGGGGTCGACGCCCGCGTGGCCGAACTGGTCGTAGGCGGCTTTCTTCTGGGGGTCGGACAGCATCTCGTAGGCTTCCTTGACCTCCTTGAACTTCAGCTCGGCCCCCTGCGGATCGCCCTGGTTGCGGTCCGGGTGGTACTTCATCGCCAGCTTGCGATAAGCCTTCTTGATCTCGTCGTCCGCGGCGTTCTTGGGCACGCCCAGGACTTCGTAATAGTCGCGTTTGGCCATCTGCGTTCTCAAATCGTCCTAGCAGGAACGCCGCGCAGCCGAATGTCCTTGCGGAACATCTTCTGCGCGGCGACACGGCGCGGGCCTACCGGCGGGCCCGCGCATCGCAGGGCTTCAGCCCTTCTTGACTTCCTTGACCTCGGCGTCCACGACGTTGTCGTCGGCAGGGCCGGCGGAGCCGCCCGCGCCCGCATTGGCCCCCGGCGCGGCGCCCGCGCCAGCGGCCTGGGCGGCGGCGGCCGCATCGGCGTACATCTTCTCGCCCAGCTTCTGGCTGGCGGTCATCAGCGCCTCGGTCTTCGACTCGATGGCGGCCTTGTCGTCGCCCTTGAGGGCGTCTTCCACGGCCTTGATGGCGGCCTCGATCTGCTCCTTTTCGCTGGCGTCTAACTTGTCGCCGTGCTCGGCGAGCGACTTGCGCACGCTGTGCACCATGGCATCGCCCTGGTTGCGCGCCTGCACCAGTTCCAGCTTCTTGTGGTCCTCGGCGGCGTTCAGCTCGGCGTCCTTGACCATCTGCTGGATCTCGGCCTCGGACAGGCCCGAGTTGGCCTTGATGGTGATCTTGTTCTCCTTGCCGGTGCCCTTGTCCTTGGCGCTGACGTGCAGGATGCCGTTGGCGTCGATGTCGAAGGTCACCTCGATCTGCGGCATGCCACGCGGCGCCGGCGCGATGCCTTCCAGGTTGAACTCGCCCAGCAGCTTGTTGCCGCTGGCCATCTCGCGCTCGCCCTGGAAGACCTTGATGGTCACGGCCGGCTGGTTGTCGTCGGCGGTGGAGTAGGTCTGCGCGAACTTGGTCGGGATGGTGGTGTTCTTGGTGATCATCTTGGTCATCACGCCGCCCAGGGTCTCGATGCCCAGCGACAGCGGGGTGACGTCCAGCAGCAGCACGTCCTTGCGGTCGCCCGAGAGCACCTGGCCCTGGATGGCGGCGCCGACGGCCACGGCCTCGTCGGGGTTGACGTCCTTGCGCGGCTCCTTGCCGAAGAACTCCTTGACCTTCTCCTGCACCTTGGGCATGCGCGTCATGCCGCCGACCAGGATCACGTCGTCGATCTGGCTGGCCGACACGCCGGCATCCTTGATGGCGGTGCGGCAGGGCTCGATCGAGCGCTCGATCAGCTCCTCCACCAGCGCTTCCAGCTTGGCGCGGGTCAGCTTGATGTTCAGGTGCTTCGGGCCCGAGGCGTCGGCCGTGATGTAGGGCAGGTTGATGTCGGTGGCGGCGCTGGAGGACAGCTCGATCTTGGCCTTCTCGGCCGCCTCCTTCAGGCGCTGCAGGGCCAGCACGTCCTTGGACAGGTCGACGCCCTGGTCCTTCTTGAACTCGCTGATCACGTAGTCGATGATGCGCTGGTCGAAGTCCTCGCCGCCCAGGAAGGTGTCGCCGTTGGTGGACAGCACCTCGAACTGCTTCTCGCCGTCCACGTCGGCGATTTCGATGATGGAGATGTCGAAGGTGCCGCCGCCCAGGTCATAGACGGCGATCTTGCGGTCGCCCTTGTCCTGCTTGTCCAGGCCGAAGGCCAGCGCCGCGGCGGTGGGCTCGTTGATGATGCGCTTGACGTCCAGGCCGGCGATGCGGCCGGCGTCCTTGGTGGCCTGGCGCTGGCTGTCGTTGAAATAGGCCGGCACGGTGATCACGGCTTCGGTCACGGGCTCGCCCAGGTAGTCCTCGGCGGTTTTCTTCATCTTGCGCAGGATCTCGGCGCTGACCTGCTGCGGCGCCAGCTTCTGGCCGCGCACCTCGACCCAGGCGTCGCCGTTGTCGGCCTTGACGATCTGGTAGGGCATCAGGCCGATGTCCTTCTGCACTTCCTTTTCTTCGAAGCGGCGGCCGATCAGGCGCTTGACGGCGTAGATGGTGTTGCGGGGGTTGGTGACGGCCTGGCGCTTGGCCGGCGCGCCGACGAGAATCTCGCCGTCTTCCTGGTAGGCGACGATGGACGGCGTGGTCCGCGCGCCTTCAGCGTTCTCGATCACCCGGGTGGTGTTGCCTTCCATGATGGCCACGCAACTGTTGGTGGTGCCCAGGTCGATGCCGATGATTTTTCCCATGTCGTGTTCTCCGTGAATGCTGAAATGTGGTTGGATGTCCTGAAATTGCGGCTGGGCGCGCGGCTTTCAAGCGCGCGGACGCCCGTTGAGGCCTTATTTCGGTGCGGCGACGGTGACGAGGGCGGGGCGCAGCACCCGGTCGGCGATGAGGTAGCCCTTTTGCAGCACGCCGACGACGGTGCCCGCGTCCTGGTCGGCCGGCACCACGCTGATGGCCTGCTGGGTGGCGGGGTCGAACTTGGTGCCGGCGGGCGGGTTCACCTCGACCACCTTGTTGCGCTCCAGCGCCGACAGCAGCTGGCGCAGCGTGGCCTCGGTGCCCTCGCGCAGCTGGGCGGCGGTGGCGTTCTCGACCTTCAGGCCGGCTTCCAGGCTGTCGATGGCGGGCAGCATGCTTTCGGCGAAGGATTCGACGGCGAACTTGCGCACCTTGGCGACCTCCTCGTCGGCGCGGCGGCGGGCGTTGTGGGCCTCGGCCTGGGCGCGCAATGACTGGTCGGTCAGTTCGGCGAGCTTGGCCTTCAGGGCCTGGACCTCGGCCAGGGCGCTGTCCAGTTGCGCGGCGGCATCGGCCTCGTTCGCCGCCGCGGCGGCCTCGATCTCCTCGGGACTCATCGGCGGATCGAAGGCGTCGGGCGGGGTCTGTGCGGGGGGATGGCTGGGAATGGGGTCGGACATGCTCTGCGAAAGACGATGAAGAATCTGAAAAAGAAGGGCCTGTGTCCCTCCAGATGGCCGCCCTCGGCCGCTTTTCAAGTGCGGGAGCAGCCCCGGATTGTCCTCCCGGAAAGACGCAAGCCGCCCTGGCGTGGGCGGCTTGAAGGCGCGGGAGGGCGCAGGCCTGTGCTTCAGCCGGAGACGCCGAGCAGCTCGACGTCGAACTTCAGCGTGGCGTTGGGCGGAATGACGCCGCCGGCGCCGCGCGGGCCGTAGCCCATCTCGGGCGGGATGATGAGGGTGCGCTGGCCGCCTACCTTCATGCCGGCCACGCCCTCGTCCCAGCCCCGGATCACATGGCCCGCGCCCAGCGGGAACTGGAACGGGTCGTTGCGGTCGCGGCTGGAGTCGAACTTGGCGCCTTGCTGCCCGCCCGTGTAGAGCCAGCCGGTGTAGTGGACGGTAACCAGTTGGCCCGCGCGGGCCTCGGCGCCGGTGCCGGCCGCCGTGTCGATGATCTGGAGGCCGCTGGAAGTGGGGGAGGTCATGGTTATAAGCTACTCTTTTAATAGCTGATAGCGCAATATGGTTGCGGGCTACAGCCTGTTTTGACTTGAAATTCAACGCCGCGGCGGCAAGCTTTCCGCCGGCGCTTGGGGCCCGGTGCCGCGCGTGCGCGGCCTGGCCTTACTTCTTCTTGGTCTGCGCCGCCACCCACTTGGTGGCGAAGGCCTGCAGGTCCGACAGGCGCTTGACCAGGTCGGCGCCGGTCATGGTCAGGCTGTAGCCATCGGACCCGTGCGTGACCAGGTTGGCGGCGCGCAGTTCTTTCAGACGGGTGTTGAGCGTGTTGGGGGTGATGCCGCCCACGCTGTCCTGCAGCAGGCGGAAGGTCTGCGGGTGGCCGTCGCGCAGCGCCCACAGCACGCGGATGGCGTAGCGCGATTCGAGCAGGGCGAGCAGCTGGCCCGTGGCGGCGTTTTCTTTGGAACTCATGTCAGGCTTCTCCTCATCAATGGGCCCGGTAGGCTGTGATTGACTATAGCGCAATTTCGGCGGGCGCTACCAGTTTCATAGCTCCCGGCGGCGGCGGGCCGTGGGTTCCGTGCTACAAAATCCGGATTTTCCCTGGGCTGGCACGCCCTGGGGATGAGGTTGGTACAAATTTTGCTTAAAGTGGATTCGACCGCATTCCGCGCCGATGAAGCCCGGGCACCTTGAGGCCCGGGCGGGCCGCCAACCCAGGGGCTAGTTCACCGCGCCGATGAAGCCTGCCAGCTCCGGCGTCCGCGGATCGGCGAACAGCGCGTGGGCCGGCCCGCTTTCATGGATGCGCCCCTGGTGCATGAACACCAGCTGGTCGCCCACGTCGCGGGCGAAGCGCATCTCGTGCGTCACCATGATGAGCGTCATGCCCTCGGCGGCCAGCTGCTTGACCACGGCCAGCACCTCGTTGACCAGTTCCGGGTCGAGGGCCGAGGTGATCTCGTCGCACAGCAGCACCTTGGGTTGCATGGCCAGCGCGCGGGCGATCGCCACGCGCTGCTGCTGGCCGCCGCTGAGCTGGTCGGGGTAGGCGTCGTGCTTGTCGCCCAGCCCCACCTTGGCCAGCATCTGGCGGGCGATGCCGGCGGCCTCGCTCTTCCTGACGCCCTTGACCACGACCGGCGACAGCGCCACGTTCTGGCCCGCCGTGAGGTGCGGGAACAGGTTGAACTGCTGGAACACCATGCCCACGTTCAGGCGCAGCGCGCGCAGTTGCGCGGGGGTGGCGCTTTCGGCCTTGAGCACCGCGTCGTCCACCACGATCTGGCCATCGTCGATGGATTCCAGCCCGTTGATGGAGCGCAGCAGCGTGCTCTTGCCCGAGCCGCTGCGGCCGATGATGGCGACCACCTCGCCGCTCTCGACCTGCAGGTCCACGCCCTTGAGCACGTGGTTGGCGCCGAAATGCTTGTGCACGGCGCGGACGTCAACGAGGGGCATAGAGCTTTTTCTCCAGATGGGCGGCGTAGAGCGACAGCGGCCAGCACAGCGCGAAGTAGGCGGCGGCCACCAGGCCATAGATCAGGAAGGGCTGGAAGGTGGCGTTGGCCAGCATGGAGCCCAGCTTGGTGAGTTCGTTGAAGCCGATGATGGAGGCCACCGCCGTGCCCTTGACGATCTGCACCGAGAAGCCCACGGTGGGCGCGATCGACAGCCGCACCGCCTGCGGCAGCACCACGTGGCGCATCTGCTGCAGGTAGCCCATGGCCAGGCTGCTGGACGCCTCCCACTGGCCGCGCGGGATGGCCTCGACGCAGCCGCGCCACACCTCGGCCAGGTAGGCGCTGGTGTACAGCGTGAGGCCGATGGAAGCGGCCATCCAGGGCGAGACGTCGAAGCCCGCCATCGAGGCGCCGAAGAACACCAGGAACATCTGCATCAGCAGCGGGGTGTTCTGGAACACCTGGATGTAGGCCCCGGCCGCGCGGCGCAGCCCCTGGACGCGCCCCACGCGCGCGAACAGCACCAGCAGCCCGGCCACGCCGCCCAGCGCGAAGGCGATGAGCGACAGCAGCAGCGTGGCGAGCATGCCCGAGCCGAGCTTGCCGAGGATGGGCAGCAGCGGGATGTCGGCGATCACGCGGCGCCCTCCATGGCGGGCCTTGGGGCGGTGGCTGGCGGCGCGCGGCGGGCCACGACCCAGCGGCGCCCGATCCAGTTCAGCACGTGGCGCAGCAGCAGCGCCAGGGCGAAGTACATGGCGGTGACCACCAGATAGGTCTCGAACGCGCGGAAGTTGCGCGACTGAATGAAGTTGGCGGCGAACGTCAGGTCTTCCGCCGCGATCTGCGACACCACCGAGGTGCCCAGCATCACGATGACGATCTGGCTGCTGAGCGCCGGCCACACCTTCCGCAGCGCCGGGCGCAGCACCACGTGGCGGAACATGGCCCAGCGGCCCATGCCGAGCGCCTGGGAGGCTTCCAGCTGGCCCTTGGGCGTCTCCTGGATGCCGGCGCGCACGATCTCGGTGGTGTAGGCGCCCAGGTTGACGACGGTGGTCAGCAGGCTGGCCTGCCATTCGTTGATGTGCAGACCCAGCGAGGGCAGGCCGAAGAACACGAACATCAGCTGCACGAGGAACGGCGTGCTGCGGATCACCTCGACGTACACCTTGAACAGCCAGTGCAGCGGCGCGATGCGCCAGGCGCGGCACACGCCGCCGGCCACGCCGATCGCCCCGCCCAGCAGGGCGCCCGCCGCCGTCAGTCCCAGCGTGAAGCCGGCGCCGCGCAGCAGCAGGTCGCCGTACTCGAAAACGGGGCCGAATTGGAACTCATAGGCCATGGGCGAGCGGTCTCACAGGCTGGCGGGCAAAGGCATCTTCATCCAGCGTTGGGACATGGCGTTGAGGCGGCCGTCGGCCTTGGCCTTGGCGATGATGGCGTCCAGCTTCTGCAGCAGCGCCGCCTCGCCCTTGGCCACGCCGATGTAGCAGGGCGTGTCCT
This sequence comes from Ottowia sp., assembly GCF_016703145.1. GTDB lineage: Bacteria > Pseudomonadota > Gammaproteobacteria > Burkholderiales > Burkholderiaceae_C > Ottowia. The sequence continues at coordinate 509,012 of NZ_JADJCO010000005.1, forward strand.
CCACCGCGAACTTGGCATCCATCTGCCGCAGTTTGGTGCGCTCGTTGACGGCGTTGGCCACGATGTTGCCCAGCGTCACCAGTTGAACCTGGCCGGTCAGGTAGCTCTGGGCGGTGGCGTTGTTGTCCTCGTAGCGCTTGATGGTCGCGGAAGCGGGCGCCACCTTGGTCAGCGCCAGATCCTCGGTGGAGCCGCGCGTCACGCCGATCGTCTTGCCGGCCAGGTCGGCGGGCGCCTTGATGGCCATCTCCTTGGGGCCGTAGACGCTTTTCGGGAAGGGCGCGTAGGCCTGCGTGAAGTCGATCACCTTGGCGCGCTCGGCGTTCTTGCCCAGGCTGGAGATCACGAGGTGGGCCTTGCCAGTGGTGAGGAAGGGCACGCGGTTGGTGCTGGTGACGGCCACCAACTCGACTTTCACGCCCAATTCCTGGGCCACGAGGCGGGCCATGTCGATGTCGTAGCCCTGCAGCGTCAGGTCGGTGCCCAGCGAGCCGAAAGGGGGAAAATCCTGCGGGATGGCCACCTGCACCACGCCGGCTTTCTGGATGCTGGCCAACGCATCGGCGTGCGCGGTGGAGCAGAGCATGGCCGCGGCCAGGGCGCCGGTAGCCAGCAAGGCGCGGGTGAAAGTGCGGCGCCGGGCGTGGGCGAAGGTCATGGGGAGACTCCTGCGGTCGGGAAACCAGAAACGGCGGCCACGCGGGCCGGACGCCAGAAGTCAAGCAAATGGCGTGCCAGATGCGGAAACCGCCATGGCGGGGCAGCGGGCGCGGGAGTTTTCGTGTGGTCGCGCGCGGGGCGACGCAGGTGCTCCGAGGGGCGTGGCGCCCCATTTTGGCGCAGCGGCGCCCCAGGACGCTGCTTTCTGAGTCAAATCAGGCTCTAGCCCGCGCCAATATTGCGCGAGAAGCTATTAAATTAGAAGCGAATGCCAGCCGGATTGGTGGGGGTATGCGGCAGCTCCGCGCTGGGGGCCTCGGGCGCGGCCGGGGCGGGTACCGAGGCGGCAGCGGCCGGGGTGGCGCGTGCCGGCACCAGCGGGCTGGCGGGGGCGCGGCGCCAGGTGCTGGGCAGTTGCGAGGTCCTGGGGTAGCCCGCGGCGTCGAGGTACTGCGACCACTCCGCGTCGGAGAAGCCCTTGAGATGCTGCGCGCCGATGGTCAGCAGCGGCAGGTCGCCGCCGCCGACCAGGCGCTGCAGGGCGGCAACGTCGCCGCCGGACTCGATCGTCTTCTCGGCGAAGGGCACGCCGCGGTTGACCAGCAGGTTGCGGCCGCTGGTGCAGGGCGCGCACTGGCTGGCGGTGTACAGGGTGACCGGGTAGCGCTGCGCGGTCTGGCCGAGCTGGTAGGGCAGGCCGGGCGAGCCGCCGCGCGGCGCGGCGGCGTCCTGCGCGGGCGCCGGCGCCTGGGCGGCGGGCGGCGTGTCGGAATAGGTGACGCGGCCGTCGGGCCCGACCGCGCGGTAGACCTGGGCCTGCGCGGCGGCGGCCAGCATCAGCGCGCTGGCGCCGACGGTCAGGGGCGGGACGAGGGATGGTCGCATGGCGGCGTTGCTCCCGGTCGGTGAAGCCGGATGAGCGTGGCAGGCGTCAGGCCATGCCCTGGTGGCGTAGCAGGGCGTCGATGCTCGGCTCGCGGCCGCGGAAGGCCTTGAACGATTCCATGGCCGGGCGGCTGCCGCCGGCTTCGAGGATGGCCTGGCGGTAGCGGCGGCCGGTCTCGACGCTGGGCGCGCCGTCGACCGACGCGGTTTCCTCGAACGCGGCGTAGGCGTCGGCCGACAGCACCTCGGCCCACTTGTAGCTGTAGTAGCCGGCCGCGTAGCCGCCGGCGAAGATGTGGCTGAAGGTGTGCGCCGTGCGGCTGTACGCGGGCGGATGGAGGACGGCGACCTCGCCGCGCACCGCTTCCAGCAGCGGCGGGATGTCCTGCGCCGGGTCGAAGCTGGTGTGCAGCAGCATGTCGAACAGCGCGAACTCGATCTGACGCAGCGTCTGCATGCCGCTCTGGTAGTTGCGGGCCGCCACCATTTTGTCGTAGAGCGGGCGCGGCAGCGGCTCGCCGGTGTCGACGTGCGCCGTCATGTGGCGCAGCACGCTCCATTCCCAGCAGAAGTTCTCCATGAACTGGCTGGGCAGTTCCACGGCATCCCACTCGACACCGCTGATGCCGGAGACGTCGTGCTCGTTCACCTGCGTCAGCATGTGGTGCAGGCCGTGGCCGAACTCGTGGAACAGGGTGATGGCGTCGTCGTGCGTCAGCAGCGGCGGCTGGCCACCCACGCCCTCGGCGAAGTTGCACACCAGGTAGGCCACGGGCGTCTGCAGCCGGCCGGTGTCGGGCCGCAGCCAGCGCGAACGCGCATCGTCCATCCAGGCGCCGCCGCGCTTGCCGGGCCGCGCGCCGGGATCGAGGTAGAACTGGCCCACCAGCTGGCCGCCCCGCTCGATGCGGTAGAACTCGACGCCGGGATGCCACACGGGAGCGCTGTCGCGACGGATGCCGACCTCGAACAGCGTCTCCACGATCTTGAACAGCCCGGCCAGCACCTTGGGCAGGGGGAAGTAGGACTTGACCTCCTGCTCGCTGAAGGCGTAGCGCGCTTCCTTGAGCTTCTCGCCCGCGTAGGGCCAGTCCCAGGCCTGCGGGTCGGCCAGCTTCAGATCCTGCGCGGCGAACTGGCGCAGGTCGGCCAGGTCGCGCTCGGCGAAGGGCCGGGCCTTGCGCGCCAGCGTGCGCAGGAAGTCGATGACCTCGACGGGCGACTGGGCCATCTTGGGCACCAGCGAGACTTCGCCGAAGTTGGCGTAGCCCAACAGTTGCGCCTCGTCGCGCCGCAGTTGCAGGATGTCCCGCATGGTGGCCGTGTTGTCGTACTGGCTGGCATCGCCTTCGGCCTGGTCGCTGGCGCGGGTGACGTAGGCGCGGTACAGGCGCTGGCGCAGCGCGCTGCTGGCGGCGTACTGCATCACGGGCAGGTAGCTGGGCAGCTTGAGGGTGAGCTTGTAGCCATCCCGGCCGTCGGCCTGGGCGGCGGCGCGCGCGGCGGCCAGCACGTCCTCGGGCACGCCGGCCACTTCGTCCGCCGTGGCGTAGTAGGCGAAGGCGTCGGTGGCGTCGAGCGCGTTCTCGCTGAACTTCTGGCCCAGCGCGGCCAGCCGCTCCTGGATGGCGGCGAAGCGCTCCTTGGCCGCGCCGCGCAGCTCGGCGCCGCCCAGCACGAAGCCGCGCAGCGCGTTGCGGTGCGCCTGGCGCTGCTCGGCGTTCAACGCGGCCGGGTCCATGGACTTGTACTTGGCGTACAGGCGCTCGTCGGCGCCCAGGCGGGTGTAGAACTCGGTGACTTGGGGCAGGGCGGCGTTGTAGGCGGCCCGCAGCTCGGGCGTGTCGGCCACGCCGTTGAGGTGCGAGACCACGCCCCAGGCGCGGCCCAGGCGCTCGGTGGCCACGTCCAGCGTGCGGGACATGGCCGACCACTCGGCGGGAAAGCCGGGCTGCGTCACCGTGTCCAGCGCGGCCTCGGCCTCGGCCAGCAGGGTGGCGATGGCAGGCGCCACGTGCTCGGGCCGGATGCGGTCGAACAGCGGCAGGTCGGAGAAATCCAGCAGGGGGTTGGCGTTGTTCATGGGTGGGCAGGTGGTGGCGCCGGGCGCCTATATCAAGCAGCCGCGCGCTCGGCCGCTTCCAGCGTGTTGACCAGCAGCATGGTGATGGTCATCGGCCCCACGCCGCCGGGCACGGGGGTGATGTGGCTGGCCACCTCGCGCACGCCGGCGAAGTCCACGTCGCCGCACAGCTTGCCGCCGTCGTCGCGGTTCATGCCCACGTCGATCACCACCGCGCCGGGCTTGACCATGCCGGCGGTCAGTACGTTGCGCTTGCCGACGGCGGCGACCACGACGTCGGCATCGCGCGTGAAGTGCGCCAGGTCGGCCGTGCCGCTGTGGCAGACGGTGACGGTGGCGTTGGCGGCCAGCAGCATCAGCGCCATGGGCTTGCCGACGATGTTGCTGCGGCCGATGACGACGGCGTGCTTGCCCCGCAGGTCGACCATGCCGATGGATTCGAGCATCTTCATGCAGCCGTAGGGCGTGCAGGGCTTGAAGCCGGGCTGGCCCACCAGCAGCGCGCCGGCGCTGGCGACGTGGAAGCCGTCCACGTCCTTGGCGGGCGAGATGGCCTCGATGACCTTGTGGTCGTCGATGTGCGGCGGCAAGGGCAGTTGCACCAGGATGCCGTGGATGGCCGGGTCGCGGTTGAGCGTGTCGATGCGGGCCAGCAGCTCGGCCTCGGTCAGCGCGGCGTCGTATTTCTCCAGCACCGAGTGCAGGCCGGCATCCTCGCAGGCCTTGACCTTGTTGCGCACGTAGACCTGGCTGGCCGGGTTGTCGCCCACCAGGACCACGGCCAAGCCCGGCGTGGTGCCGGCGGCCCGCAGCCTGGCGGCCCGGGCCTTGACCTCGGCACGCAGTTGGCGGGAGAGGGCGTTGCCGTCGATGAGTTGGGCGGTCATGGGGAAGATTTCAAATGAAAATGGACTTTAGCCCGCACCGGTATTGCGCTGAAAGCTATCAGAAGAATAGCAAATTCAGGGCTTGGCGGCGCCCTGCCCGAGGGCGATCTTGAGCAGATCGGCCACGGTGTTGGCGCCCAGCTTCTCCATGATGTTGGCGCGGTGCGCCTCCACGGTCTTGATGCTGATGCCCAGGTCGTCGGCGATCTGCTTGTTCAGGCGGCCGGCGACGATGCGTTCGAGCACCTGCGCCTCGCGCCCGGTGAGCTTGGCCAGCAGCGCGTCCCGGCTGGCGGCCTGCTGGTGCTCGGTGAAGGTGGCGCGGGCCTGATCCAGCATGTGCTCGACCAGGGGCACGAGATCGTCTTCCTTGAAGGGTTTCTGGATGAAGTCCATCGCGCCCTTCTTCATGCTGTCCACGGCCATGGGCACGTCGCCGTGGCCGGTGACGAAGGCGATGGGGAGGGGCGAGTTGCGCTCGGTCAGGCGGTCCTGCAGGTCAAGCCCGCTCATGCCGTCCATGCGGATGTCGACGATCAGGCAGGCCACCTCGCGCGGGTCGTAGCGGGCCAGGAAGGCCTCGGCCGATTCGAAGCAGCGCACCCTGAAGTCCTGGCCTTCCAGCAACCACTGCACGGAGTCCCGTACCGCCTCGTCGTCGTCGACGACATACACCGTTCCCCGCTTCGGAATCAGACTCATGCAATGACCTCGGGGCTGTTGCCCGTACCGCCCGTGGTATGGGCTCCCTGGATCGGGCTGACCGGGATCCAAAAAGTGAAGCGGCAGCCCACGACTCGGCCGGCATTGTAGAGGTTCTCGGCGCTGATCCGTCCCTGGTGCGACTCGACGATCGATCGGCACAGGTTCAGCCCGATGCCCATGCCTTCGCTCTTGGTGGAAAAGAACGCCTCGTACAACCGGTCGAGCGCCTCGCGCGACAGGCCCTGGCCCGAGTCGGTGACGCTGAACTGCACCACCTGCAGGCCGTCGATGTCGCGCGGCACGGCGCGCAGCTCGACCACGCGGTTGACGGGCGCGCGGTGCGCGGCGTCCACGGACTCGGCGCCGTTCTTGATCAGGTTGAGCAGCACCTGCTCGATCAGGATCGGGTCCACGTGCATGGCCGGCAGGTGGGGCGCGAGCTGGTGGATCAGCCGCACCTGGCGGCGGCGCAGGTCGATCTCGGCCAGCTCGACCACCTGCTCGACCATCGGCGGCACCTCGGCCAGTTGGCGGCGCGGCTCGCTGCGCTTGACGAAGCTGCGGATGTGCTGCACCACCTGCCCGGCGCGCTGCGCCTGGCGCGCGGTCTTGTCGAGCGCGCCCAGCAGGTCCTCGGGGTTGATCTGCCCGCCCCTGATGCGCGAGATCATGCCGGTGCAGTAGTTGCTGATGGCGGTGAGCGGCTGGTTCAGCTCATGCGCGACGCTGGAGGCCATCTCGCCCATGGTGATGAGGCGGCTGGCGGTTTGCGCGCGCTCGGCCTGCGCCGCGGCCTGCTCCTCGGCCTGCCGGCGCGCCGTGATGTCGGTGGCGATCACCATCTGCGCCAGCCGGCCGTCCACCCAGTTGAGGTAGCGCGAGCGGACCTCCAGCCACTTGCCCAGGCGCTCCAGGTAGATCTCGGCGTGCTCGGCCAAGGGGGAGGTGGCCAGGCTGTCCAGCGGCAGCCCGGCGAAGGAGTCCACCGTGTCCAGGCTCTCGTCCGACATCTGCGTCTCGGGCGTGCCGCCGCGCAGCACCAGCTTCAGGTGGCCCTCGGTGGTGCCGCCGAACCAGTGGCGGTAGAGCTTGTTGGCGAACAGCAGCTCCTCGCTGCCCAGCGGCGCCACCGAGACCGAGGCGTCCAGCGCCTCCAGCACGGTGGTGAAGCGCTCGTACGAGGCCGACAACTGGCGCCGCACGCGGTTGGGCTCGGTGATGTCGGTCATCGACGCCATCCAGCCGGTTTGCTTGCCGGTGGCGTCGATCAGGGGCGAGACGTACAGGCGCGCGTCGAACACCGAGCCGTCCTTGCGCTTGACCCGCATCTGGAAGCCCGACGGGTCGGCCGCGCCCCCCAGTTCCTCGGTCAGGCGCGCGGCCAGCATCTCGCGGTCCTCGAGCGGCCAGTAGCTGAAGGGCTCGGACTGGCCCAGCAACTCGGCCTCGCTCCAGCCGGTCATCTGGCAGAAAGCGGGGTTGACGTAGGTGATGCGGCCTTGCAGGTCGAGCGCGCGCATGCCGGTGAGCATCGAGTTCTCCATCGCGCGGCGAAAGCTCGTTTCCGCCTGCAGCGCGTGCTGCGCCTGCTGGCGGCGGCGCGACTGGCGCCAGTTGGCGATCAGCATCCAGGTCGTCATGGCCGCGAGGCCCGCCACCAGCCAGAACAGCGCGCCGCCCACCAGGCCCTGCGACGTGCGCCAGGCCTGGGCGCGCAGCACCAGGCCGTTGCCGACCGGCGAGACGGGGATCTCGAATTCGTTGACCTTGCCGGTCCAGGGCAGGCGCTCCGACAGGCCGGGCCGCTCCGGGATGCTCTGCCCCGCCAGGATCTGGCCCTTGGCGTCGAGCATGGCCACGGCGTACTTGGCCAGCAGCTCGCCCGGCACGGCGTAGCGCAGCAGGCCATCGACCGCGTACTCCACCAGCAGCTCACCGGCGAACTGGCCGCGCGGCGTGATCGGCACGTGCAGTTGCAGGATCGGCTCGGTATCGATGATCGCCGTGGGCTGCGCGTACACCGGCTGACGCAGGTCGCGCGCCAGCCCGAAGCCACTCTCGGCCTCGCCGGCCTTGAGCTGGCCGTCCTCCATCCAGCCCCGCCGCGGCAGCACGCTGGGGGTGGTTTCGATGGCGATCACCTGCCGGCGCGCGTCGATCCAACCGATCGACAACAGCTCGGGGTATTGGGCGACCAGGGATTCGGCGCGGCTCTCGAACTGCAACACATCGGCCTCGCGGTTGGAGATGTCGCGCGCCAGCCGCATCAATTGCTCCTGGCGTTCCAGCAGCCGCAGGCGCAGGCGTTGCTGGCCGTACTCGACATCGCGCTTGACCGCTTCCTGCTCGCGCCGGACCTCTTCCAGCCGCAGATACCAGAAGGCCGTCAGGATGACCGCCAGGAACAGCAGGACAGCCGCCAGGGGGGCCAGGTGGGTCCAGCGCTCATCCCCGCCCGAAGGCAGCGGGCGCCACCAGCGCCGCGGCGGGCGGGCCTGGCCGTCGGCGCTGCTGGAGGAGAGGATTTGCTGCATGGGTTCAGTGTAGGCGAGGCCCCTCGGCGAGGTACAGGAGAGCTGTCAGTTTGGTCGCTCTATATTTCATATTCAAAAAACTCAGATCACCATTTGAAAATAATACCCCGGTGTGCGAAGATCGGCCCCGGTTTTCGTACACAATGCCCTTCACTATCAACAAGAGGAGACGACCAGATGTCCGCAGTGCCCAACGCGCCGTCCAACGCGGCCGCAGACGCCGACACCCAGGAAACCCGCGAATGGATGGATGCGCTGTCCGCCGTGATCGACCAATCCGGCCCGGAGCGCGCCCACTTTCTGCTGGAGCAGTTGCTGGAGCATGCGCGCCAGCATTCCATCGACATGCCCTTTTCGGCCACCACGGGCTACGTCAACACCCTGGAGCCCGGCCAGGAAGAGCGCAGCCCCGGCAACATCGAGATCGAGGAGCGCCTGCGCTCCTACATGCGCTGGAACGCCATGGCGATGGTGGTCAAGGCCAACCGCTTGCACCCGGAGGACGGCGGTGACCTGGGCGGCCACATCGGCTCGTTCGCCTCGGTGGCGCAGATGTTCGGCGCCGGCTTCAACCATTTCTGGCACGCCGAGACCGAGAACCACGGCGGCGACTGCCTCTTCATCCAGGGCCACAGCGCGCCCGGCGTCTACGCCCGCGCCTTCCTGGAGGGCCGGCTGACCGAGGAGCAGTTGCTCAATTTCCGCCAGGAGGTGGATGGCAAGGGCATTTCGAGCTACCCGCACCCCAAGCTGATGCCCGAGTTCTGGCAGTTCCCCACCGTGTCGATGGGCCTGGGGCCGCTGATGGCGATCTACCAGGCGCGCTTCCTGAAGTACCTGCACGCGCGCGGCATCGCCGACACCGCCAACCGCAAGGTCTGGGTGTTCCTGGGCGACGGCGAGATGGACGAGCCCGAATCGCTGGGCGCCATCGGCCTGGCGGCGCGCGAGAAGCTCGACAACCTGATCTTCGTCATCAACTGCAACCTGCAGCGGCTGGATGGGCCGGTTAGGGGAAATGGCAAGATCATCCAGGAGCTGGAGGGCGAGTTCCGCGGCGCCGGCTGGAACGTCATCAAGTGCCTGTGGGGCAGCAACTGGGACCCGCTGCTGGCGCGCGACAAGGACGGCGCCCTGAAGAAGCTGATGATGGACACGCTGGACGGCGACTACCAGTCCTTCAAGGCCAATGACGGCGCCTACGTGCGCCAGCACTTCTTCGGCCGCGACCCGCGCACGCTGGAGATGGTGGCCAAGATGAGCGACGACGACATCTGGGGGCTGCGCCGAGGCGGGCACGATCCGGAGAAGGTGTACGCCGCCTTCCACGCGGCGGCCAACCACAAGGGTCAGCCCACCGTGTTGCTGATGAAGACCATCAAGGGCTTCGGCATGGGCAAGGCCGGGCAGGGCAAGATGGCCGTGCACCAGTTGAAGAAGCTCACCGACGAAGACATCCGCGAGTTCCGCGACCGCTTCAACATCCCCATTCCCGACAGCGAGCTGGCCAGGATCCCGTTCTACAGGCCGGCCGACGACACGCCGGAGATGAAGTACCTGCACGAGCGCCGCAAGGCCCTGGGCGGCTACCTGCCGCAGCGCCGCACCAAGGCCGACGAGAGCTTCACCGTGCCGTCGCTGGAGACCTTCAAGGCCGTGCTGGAGCCCACCGCCGAAGGGCGTGAGATCAGCACCACGCAAGCCTTCGTGCGCTTCCTGACGCAACTGCTGCGCGACCAGGCGCTGGGCCCGCGCGTGGTGCCCATCCTGGTGGACGAGGCGCGCACCTTCGGCATGGAGGGGCTGTTCCGGCAGATCGGCATCTACAACCCGCTGGGCCAGCTCTACACCCCGGTCGACAAGGACCAGGTGATGTACTACAAGGAAGACGCCAAGGGCCAGATCCTGCAGGAAGGCATCAACGAGGCCGGCGGCATGGCCAGCTGGATCGCCGCCGCCACCAGCTACAGCACCAGCAACCGCGTCATGGTGCCGTTCTACGTGTACTACTCGATGTTCGGCTTCCAGCGCGTGGGCGACCTGGCCTGGGCCGCGGGCGACCTGCAGGCGCGCGGCTTCCTGCTGGGCGGCACCTCGGGGCGCACCACGCTCAACGGCGAGGGCCTGCAGCACGAGGACGGCCACAGCCACATCCTGGCCGGCACCATTCCCAACTGCGTCACCTACGACCCCACCTTCGCGCACGAGGTGGGCGTGATCCTGCACCATGGCCTCAAGCGCATGGTGGAGAAGCAGGACAACGTCTTCTACTACCTGACCCTATTGAACGAGAACTACGCGATGCCCGGCCTCACCCCCGGCACCGAGGAGCAGATCATCAAGGGCATGTACCTGTGCAAGCCCGGCAGCGCGCCGAAGGGCAAGGGCGATGCGCTGCGCGTGCAACTGCTGGGCTCGGGCGTGATCCTGCGCGAGTCCCTCGCCGCGCAGGAACTGTTGGCCAAGGACTGGGGCGTGGCCGCCGACGTGTGGAGCTGCCCCAGCTTCAACGAACTGGCGCGTGAAGGCCAGGACGTGGACCGCTGGAACCTGCTGCATCCGACCGAGCCGCAGCGCGTGTCCTTCGTGTCGCAGCAATTGGCCGACCATCCGGGTCCGGTGGTCGCCTCGACCGACTACATGAAGGCCTACGCCGAGCAGATCCGTCCGTTCCTGCCGAAGGAGCGCACCTACCGCGTGCTGGGCACCGACGGCTTTGGCCGCAGCGATTTCCGCACCCGGCTGCGCGAGCACTTCGAGGTCAACCGGCACTACATCGTGGTGGCCGCGCTGCGCTCGCTGGCCGACGACGGCAAGCTGCCCCTGAGCCGCGTCGCCGATGCCATCCAGCAGTACGGCATCAAGACCGACAAGATCAACCCGCTGTACGCCTGAGGGAGACAAAGTCATGGCATTGGTCGAAGTGAAAGTCCCGGACATCGGCGACTTCAAGGATGTGGCGGTGATCGAGGTGCTGGTCAAGCCCGGCGACACCGTCAAGGCGGAGCAGTCGCTCATCACCGTCGAAAGCGACAAGGCGTCGATGGAGATCCCCTCCAGCCACGCCGGCGTGGTGAAGGAGCTGAAGGTCAGCCTGGGCGACACGGTGAACGAAGGCACCTTGGTGCTGATGCTGGAGGCGGCTGGCGGTTCCGAGCCAAAATCGGCTCCAGCTCCCGCCACGCCTGCGCCAGCAGCTACGCAAACCGTAGCGCCTCCGCCCCCCGCTGCCACCGCGGCCGCAGGCCCGCTCGACGTGCGCGTGCCCGACATCGGCGACTTCAAGGACGTGGCCGTCATCGAGCTGCTGGTCAAGCCCGGCGACACGGTGAAGCCCGAGCAGTCGCTGTTCACCGTCGAATCCGACAAGGCCTCGATGGAGATCCCGTCGCCCGCCGCCGGCGTGGTGAAGGAACTCAAGATCAAGATCGGCGACAAGGTCAACATCGGCGACCTCGTCGCGGTGCTCGAAGGCGCGGCGGGCAGCGCGCCCGCTGCCGCCGCACCGGCACCCGCAGCATCGTCGCCCGCACCGGCACCCGCCGCAGCAGCGGCAGCACCTGCCGCCGCCACGGCCTCGGTTCCCGCGCACCAGCCCGGCACCCCCGCGCCGGGCTTGCCACACGCATCGCCCTCGGTGCGCAAGTTCGCGCGCGAACTCGGCGTGCCGCTCGACGAAGTCAAGGGCACCGGCCCCAAGGGCCGCATCACGCAGGAAGACGTCGCCGCGTTCACCAAGCAGGTGATGGCTGGCAGCGTGCAGACCAAGGCGCAGGCCGCGAATGCACCCAAGGGTGGCGGCTCCGGCGTCGGCCTGGACCTGCTGCCCTGGCCCAAGGTGGACTTCGCCAAGTTCGGCCCCGTCGAACGCAAGGAGATGTCGCGCATCAAGAAGATCAGCGGCGCCAACCTGCTGCGCAACGCGATCGTGATTCCCGCCGTCACCAACCATGACGATGCGGACATCACCGACCTCGAAGCCTTCCGCGTCTCCACCAACAAAGAGAACGAGAAGAGCGGCGTCAAGGTCACCATGCTCGCCTTCCTCATCAAGGCCAGCGTGGCCGCGCTGAAGAAGTTCCCCGAGTTCAACAGCAGCATTGACGGCGACGCGCTGATCTACAAGCAGTACTACCACATCGGTTTTGCCGCTGACACGCCCAACGGCCTCGTCGTGCCCGTCATCAAGGACGCCGACAAGAAGGGCGTGCTGCAGATCAGCCAGGAAATGGGCGAACTCGCCAAAAAGGCGCGCGACGGTAAGCTGGGCCCGGCCGACATGAGCGGCGCCACTTTCACGATCTCGTCGCTGGGCGGCATTGGCGGGCGCTACTTCACGCCCATCATCAACGCGCCCGAGGTGGCCATCCTCGGCGTGTGCAAGAGCCAGATGGAGCCCGTGTGGGACGGCAAGCAGTTTGTGCCGCGTCTGATGCTGCCCCTGTCATTGACCTGGGACCACCGGGTGATCGACGGGGCCGCTGCCGCGCGCTTCAACGCCTACCTGGGCCAGATCCTGGGCGATTTCCGCCGTGTGCTGCTGTGAAAGGACGACTGACATGGCAGTGATCGACATCAAGGTGCCCGACATCGGCGACTTCGCCGAAGTGGGTGTGATCGAAGTGCTGGTGAAGCCCGGCGACACCATCAAGGCCGAGCAGAGCCTGATCACCGTGGAGTCCGACAAGGCCTCCATGGAAATCCCCTCCAGCCACGCCGGCGTGGTGAAGGAAGTGAAGGTCAAGCTCGGCGACAAGGTGGCCGAAGGCTCGGTGGTGCTGACGCTGGAGGCCGCAGGTGCGGCACCGGCGCCTGCGCCTTCTGAGCCAAAACAGGCTCCAGCGCCCGCCAGTCAAGCGCCGGCAGCTCCTGTTCCTGTAGCAAGCAGCTTCGGCGGCAGCGCCGACCTAGAGTGCGACGTGCTCGTTCTGGGCGGCGGCCCCGGCGGCTACTCGGCCGCCTTCCGCGCCGCCGACCTGGGCCTGAAGGTCGTCATCGTCGAGCGCTACGCCACGCTGGGCGGCGTGTGCCTGAACGTGGGCTGCATCCCCTCCAAGGCGCTGCTGCACGTAGCGGCCGTGATGGACGAAGTCAGCCACATGGCCAGCCTGGGCGTGAGCTTTGGCGAGCCCGAGGTCAACATCGACAAGCTGCGCGGCCACAAGGAAAAGGTCATCGGCAAGCTCACCGGCGGCCTGGCCGCCATGGCCAAGATGCGCAAGGTGACCACCGTGCGCGGCGTGGGCAGCTTCGTGGGCGCCAACCACCTGGAGGTGGAGGAAACCACGGGCGCCACCGGCCAGGAGAAGACGGGCACCAAGAAGGTCGTGGCCTTCAAGAACGCCATCATCGCCGCCGGCTCGCAGGCCGTGCGCCTGCCTTTCATGCCCGACGACCCGCGCGTGGTGGACTCCACCGGCGCCCTGGCGCTCAAGGAAGTCCCCAAACGCATGCTCATCCTGGGCGGCGGCATCATCGGCCTGGAAATGGGCACCGTCTATTCCACCCTGGGCGCGCGCCTGGACGTGGTCGAGATGCTCGACGGCCTGATGCAGGGCGCCGACCGCGATCTCGTCAAGGTCTGGCAGAAGATGAACGCCAAGCGTTTCGACAACATCATGTTGAAGACCAAGACGGTGGGCGCCGAGGCCACGCCCGAAGGCATCAAGGTCACGTTCGCCCCGGCGGAAGAGGGCGGCACCGCCCCCGAGCCGCAGGTCTATGACCTCGTGCTGCAGGCCGTGGGCCGCACACCCAACGGCAAGAAGATCGGCGCCGACAAGGCCGGCGTGGCCGTCACGGACCGCGGCTTCATCAACGTCGATATCCAGATGCGCACCAACGTGCCGCACATCTTCGCCATCGGCGACATCGTGGGCCAGCCCATGCTGGCGCACAAGGCAGTGCACGAGGCGCACGTGGCGGCGGAAGTCATCGCCGGCGAACTGCAGGGCAACAAGGAACTGGCCAGCGCCGCCTTCAACGCCCGCGTGATCCCCAGCGTGGCCTACACCGACCCGGAGGTCGCCTGGGTCGGCGTCACCGAAGACGAGGCCAAGGCCCAGGGCATCAAGGTCAAGAAGGGCCTGTTCCCCTGGACGGCCTCGGGCCGCGCCATCGCCAACGGCCGCGACGAGGGCTATACCAAGCTGCTGTTCGACGACTCGCCCGAGGCCCACGGCCACGGCAAGATCCTGGGCGGCGGCATGGTGGGCACCCACGCCGGCGACATGATCGGCGAGGTGGCCCTGGCCATCGAGATGGGGGCGGATGCGGTGGACATCGGCAAGACCATCCACCCGCACCCCACGCTGGGCGAGAGCATCGGCATGGCGGCCGAGATCGCGCACGGCAGTTGCACGGACGTGCCGCCGCAGAAGAAGTAGCGCGAAAAGCGCACTGCGCCGTCAACCGCAAAGGCAGCTTCGGCTGCCTTTGCTTATTCTTCTTGACTGCCGCCAGCGCCGGCTGCGCGCGCGTCAGTTTTCGCCTGCGATGCGCAGCAGTCCCGGCATGTCCAGCAAGGTGATCTGGCGATAGCCGTCGCTGTCGCCGAGGATGCCTTCATCCCGCAGCGCCGCCAGTTCCTTGCTGATGGTCTGCCTGGACACGCCGAGCATGTTCGACAGATCCGCCTGCGAGACGCGCAGTTCGGTGTGGCGCGGGGCGATCTCGGCGTGCCGCTCGCCATAGCTGTGCGCCAGGTTGAGCAGGATGACCGCGATGCGGCGGCGCAGGGGACCCAGCACCTGGCCTTCAAGACCTTCGATGTCGAGGAAGTGTCTTCGCAGCGTGAGCTGAGCGACGCCGCGCCACAGAATCGGTTCCGCATCCAATACCTGCCGCAGGGCGGCACAGGGGATGTGGATGATCTGTGAGTCCTCGCGGGCATGCCGGGTGAAGCGCGCCGGTATGTCGTCCAGCAGGAACACCAGCCCCGTGATCTGACCGGGGCCCAGCACCGCCAACGTGTACTTGTCTCCGCCGGGGTTCGTTGCCGAGATTTCGACCGAGCCCGACACGACCACGAGAGTTTCCCGGCGCTGGCTTTCGCGCGTCGCCAATGCCATGCCGCGTGGATGGCGCCGCATGCGTGCCTGGCCGGCCAGTTCCCGCAGGCGATCCGCCGGCCAGTCCAGAAACAGCGGGCATGTGCGCAGCCGGCGCGCGATTTCTTCCTGCCTGCTCCGCAGCCTTTGCTGAGGGTTTTCCATGGTGATGTTGTGGGAAATTGGTTGCCTGGTTTACAGATTGCGCCGCAGCTTCGACCTAGAGTCCAAGGCTTTCAGGGCCTGTCTGAATTTTTGTGTTCGAGGCGGTTGGTTGATCTGCTCTCGATTGATTTCTCTTCTGTCTTCAGGCCCCTGCCAGGCCGCCGGAGGCGCCCCGGTTGAGCCATGTATTCATGGTTCAACCTCCTTGCTTGCTGGCGCCATGGGTCGGCTGCGTGAAGCGATCTTCGTGGAGTATCGCGAACTGGTTCATCGCCTCCTTCCAATCCTTGGCTGCCCGTCCCCAGTCGGCCGTTATGTTGCGCAGCGCCAGCCAGATCAGCTTGGAGGCCGCATCGTCACTGGGGAAGTGTCCCCGTGTCTTGATGATCTTGCGCAGTCGCGCGTTGATGCTCTCGATGGCGTTGGTCGTGTAGATCACCCGGCGGATGGACGGTGGAAATGCAAAGAACGGAATCACCCGGTCCCACGCCCGACGCCAGGCCGCCACCACGGTGGGGAACTTGACGCCCCACGGGCCTTGAGCGAAGGCGTCGAGTTCGGCCTCGGCCGCCTCTGCGCTGGCGGCCGTGTAGATCGGCCTGATGGCCGCCGCCAGCAGCTTGCGATCCTTCCAACTGGCGTAGTCCAGGGAGTTGCGAATCAGGTGCACGATGCACGTCTGCAGCGTGGTGGCCGGAGTACACCGCCGCCAGCGCTTCGGGCATGCCCTTCAAGCCGTCGGTGACGGCAATGAGGATGTCATTGACGCCGCGGGTCTTCAAGTCGTTGAACACCTTCATCCAGAACTTGGCGCCTTCGGTGCCCTCGATCCCTAAGCCCAGGATGTCGCGGCTGCCATCGGGCAGCACGCCCAGGGCCAGGTAGATGGCCTTGTTGCGCACCACCGCGTCTTCCTTGATCTTCACGCGCAAGGCGTCGAAGAAGACCACCGGGTACATCGGCTCCAGCGGGCGCGCCTGCCAGGCGGTGACCTCGGCCATGACGGCGTCGGTGACCGAACTGATGAACTCGGGCGACACCTCCACGCCGTAGCTCTCCAGCAGGAAGCCCTGGATCTCGCGCATGGTCAGGCCGCGCGCGTACATGGCCACGATCTTGTCGTCGAAGCCGGTGAAGCGGCGTTCGTGCTTGGGGATGAGCACCGGCTCGAAGGAGCCGGCGCGGTCGCGCGGGACTTCGATGCGCAGCGGCCCATCGTCGGTCAGCACGGTCTTGGCGCTGCGGCCGTTGCGCTGGTTGGCAGTGCCGGCCTCGGGCTTGCTCGCGCCATTCGGGTAGCCCAAATGGTGCGACATCTCGGCACCCAGGGCGCGCTCGATCAACGCCTTCTTGAATGCCACCGTCGCCGCGTTCACGGCATCGCCGGTCATGGGCCCCGAGACGAACTGGTCAATCAGCTCCTTCGGGATCGACGGCAGCGCCGCCATCTTGGCGGCGATCGCCGCGTTCTTCATCTTCGTCTTGCTCGTCGGCATACATGTTCCTGGTCGTCATGCTATGCCTCGAACACAAAATTCAGGACAGGCTCGGCTTTCATGCTTATTTCAAGGAGACATCAAAAATGAAAGCTCGCTCTGTGGTTCTCACGGTCGCCGCGCTGAGCGTGGGCGCCTGCGCCATCGTATCCCCAGCCCACGCGCAGACCGCCACGCCACCCGCCATGCCCGTGAGCGTTGACAACTTCGCCCGCGCGGAGACCGACTACTACTTTGGCGAACGCGTGAAACCTGTCGGCATCGGAAAGCTCGGGCACCGCCGCGATCTCGCCTCGATCGACAATCAGGTCGTCGTCCGCATCAACCGGGACACGCTCTATTCCTCCGGGGTGTTCGACCTCGACGCCGCCCCCGTGACCATCACGCTGCCCGAGGCTGGCAAGCGCTACATGTCGATGCAGATCATCAGCCAGGACCACTACACCACGCACGTCTTCCACGGCACCGGCGCGCACACGCTGACCCGGCAGAACGTCGGCACGCGCTACGCCTACGTGCTCGTCCGGACCTTCGTGGATCCCAGCAGCGCGGACGACCTCAAACAGGTTCGCGCGCTCCAGGACGCCATCCAGGTCAGCCAGAAGGAGCCCGGCAAATTCGAGGTGCCGCAGTGGGATGCGGCCGGCCGCAAGAAGGTGCGCGATGCGCTGCTCGTGCTGCCCTCCACCGTGCCGGATGCGAAAAGGACGTTCGGCCCCAAGGCCGAGGTGGACCCGGTGCGGCACCTGATCGGGACCGCGTCTGGCTGGGCCGGGCTGCCCGAGAAGGAGACGATGTACGAGAGTTTCTACCCGGCCAACGCCGACGGAAAAACCGTGTACCGCCTGACCCTCAAGGACGTGCCGGTGGACGGCTTCTGGTCGGTCAGCGTCTATAACGTCCAGGGCTTTTTCGACAAGAACGCCGAGAACGCCTACACGCTGAACAACGCAACCGCCAAACGCGCCAGCGATGGCGCCATCACCATCCAGTTCGGTGGTTGCGACGGCGGCAAGGTCGCCAACTGCCTGCCGGTCGCGCCGGGCTGGAACTACACCGTGCGCCTGTACCAGCCGCGGGCGGAAATCGTCAGCGGCGCCTGGAAGTTTCCTGAAGCGCAGCCGGTGAACTGACCTGCAGCGTTGTTCTCCCCTCCAAGCCCGGACCGGCAACGGTCCGGGCTTTTTCAATGGCGCTTTTTATTCATTGCGCCATAATGGCGCAATGAATTCTTCAATAGCGCCACTTATGGCGCCCATGATTGCGCCAAAAGACGCTGATATTCTGCTGCGAGCGCTTCAAAGCCATGGAATGCAAGGTGCTGCCGTGGCGCAATTGTTGGCGCAATTGCCCGGCATTCCCCGCCGCACGGCGCAGCGCTGGCTGGCGCAGTGCGTGCAGGCCGGGCAGGCGCGGGCCGTGGGAGAAGGGCGGGGGCGGCGATACGTGGCCGTGGCGCCGCGGTGGCATGCGCCGCCGTTACCTGCCGCCGTACATCGGGTCAGCGAACCCAGCCCGCCGCCCCTGTGGAGCCTCGACGACCTGCCCAGCGGCCTGGCCCTCTCACCCGAGGGCCGCGAGATCTGGGCCTACGTGAGCCAGCCCGTCACCGCCCGCACGCCCGTGGGCTACCAGCGCGACTGGATCGACGGCTACGTGCCCGGCCGCAGCTTCTACCTGCCCGAACCCGTGCGCCGCCAGTTGCACGCCATGGGCCGCACGCCCGACGAGCAGGCGCCGGCGGGCACGTACAGCCGCGCGATCCTCGACCGGCTGCTGATCGACCTCTCCTGGGCGTCGAGCCACCTGGAGGGCAACACCTATTCGCGCCTGGACACGCGCGAGCTGATCCGCCATGGCACGGCGGCCGAGGGCAAGGGGCGTGTCGAGACGCAGATGATCCTGAACCACAAGGCCGCCATCGAACTGCTGGTGGATGCGTCAGCCCAGCCCGGCCCGCCCTTCAGCCCCTTCAGCCGTTATCTTCTGATGAACCTGCACGCCACCCTGGCCGAGAACCTGCTGCCCAACCCCGCCGACGAGGGCAGGGTGCGCCAACACGCGGTGGACATCGGCCAGAGCGTATTCCGTCCGCTCGATGCGCCACAGGTGCTCGATGAACTGGTCGATGTGCTGATCGAAAAGGCCAACGCCATCGCCGACCCGTTCGAGCAGGCCTTCTTCATGATGGTGCACGTGCCCTACCTGCAGCCCTTCGCCGACATCAACAAGCGCACCTCGCGCCTCGCGGCCAACCTGCCGCTGTTCCGCGCCAACCTCTGCCCGCTGACCTTCGTGGACGTGCCGCCCGAGGCCTATGCGCGCGCCATGCTCGGCGTGTATGAAATGGGCCGCGTGGAGCTGCTGCGCGACCTGTTGGTCTGGGCCTACGAGCGCAGCACGGCGGAGTACGTTGCCATCCGCCAGACCCTGGCCGAGCCCGACCCGCTGCGGCTGGCGTGGCGCCAGCTCATCAAGGACACGGTGCACGCCGTCGTCACCCAGCCCGGCGTGGATGCGGTGGGCCTGGTGGAGCAAGCCGTCGCCGCCCACGTGCCCGAGCCCGAGCGCGCGGCGGTGCGGGCCGTCATCCTCGACGAACTGCGCCGCCTGCACGAAGGCGTGCTGGCCCGCTACCGCCTGCGGCCCGGCCAGTGGAGAGACTGGATCGCGGCGCAGGGGCGCTATTGATAGCGGATGGTTCAGGACGCGCCGTTGTCCTGCGCGTCGCCGGCGAGGCCGTGCACTCCCGCGCCCATGGCCATCGCACCCCCACCACCGCCCGCGCCACCACCACCACCACCCGCGCGGCCTCCGCCGGCGCGGTCAGCATTGCCGCGCCTGTTCGCGGCGGCGCCGCCACCGGGCCGCAGCGGCCCCTGGTGGGGAACGGGCAGCGTGGCCGGGATGGGCTCCAGGTCCAGCGCGGCGCGGATGAACTGGCGCAGCGACACCACCAGCGCCGCCGTCTCGATGCTGCGGCCCGCCACCATGTCCTGCGCGGTCTGGGTGGCCAGCCGCACCTGCTCCTCGGTGCCGAGCAGGATCACGTCGGACAGCGCGGCCTCCACCGCGTCGCGGATGCGGCGCTGGCGCTCGGTGCTGGCGGACGAGGGCGGGCGGGCGTCGTCCGCCTCATCCGCATCGGCCGCGTCGCCGGCCGGCGGGTGCAGGTCGCGCATGTGGATCGGGCTGACCTGCAACTGCCCGGTGAACGAGCCGCCCAGCGTCTTGTAGGCGGCGATCAGCGTCTTCAGGCGCTCGTTGATCTGGCGGTTCTCCCGCTCGCGGCGGCGCTGCATGGTCTGCATGAAGACCAGCCGGATGCCCACCATGACCAGCGACGCCAGCAGCAGCCCCAGCACGGTGGAGAGCAAGGCGGGCCAGGAGCTGAAGTCCAGCATGTTGCGCATGGCAGGCTCGGGCGGGCGGGCCGCCGCGGGAGTGATCGACGGGCCATGATAGACGGCCGTGCATGCCCGCGCAGCCCGCCCGGATGGCAAGATCGCCGTCCCGGGCGTGCTGCGTCGCTGTCACGGATACTACTTAATTGATAGCTGCCTGCGCTTGATACACGCTGGCCAGCGCCCGAAAACACTTGAAAAATCCCTTGCAAGCCTTGCTCGACGCCATCGCCGCGATGCCGCTGCCCACGGACGCCTGCCGCATCTTCCATGGCCGGGGCGGCCTGCACCCGGGCTGCGAGGTGTGGACGCTGGACGCCTACCCGCCCGTCTTCGTCCTGACCAGCTTCGCGCCCGCCAGCGACGCGCAACTGGCCGCCGTCGGCGCCGCGCTTCAGGCGCGCTGGGCCGACCTGGCGCCAGGTCGGCCGCTCGACTGGATGTTCCAGCAGCGCGGCGAGGCCCAGCGCCTGCAGGGCCGCAGCGACACCCGCCTGATGGCCGGCAGCGTGCCCGACCCGCACCTCGTCACCGAGGCCGGCGCGCGCTTTCGCGTGCATGTGCTGCGCGGCCAGAATCACGGCCTGTTCCTGGACATGGCCGAAGGCCGCCGCTGGGTGCGCGAATTCGCGGCGGCTTATCTGGCGCGCGAAGGGCGCGGTGCCCGCGTGCTCAACCTGTTCGCCTACACCTGCGCCTTCTCGGTCGCCGCGCTGCAGGGCGGGGCGGCTCGGGTGGTCAACGTGGACATGGCCCGCGGCGCCCTCGCGCTGGGCCAGCAGAACCACCACCTCAACGGCCTGGCCACCGGCGCCGTCTTTCTGGCGCACGACATCTTTTCATCCTGGGGCAAGATCACGCGCGGCGGCCCCTACGACCTGGTCATCGCCGACCCGCCCAGCTACCAGAAAGGCAGCTTCGTCGCCACCAAGGACTACGCCCGCATCCTGCGCCGCCTGCCCGCCTTGCTGGCGTCCGGTGGCCACGCGCTGCTGTGCCTGAATGCGCCGGAGCTGGGCCTGGACTTCCTGCGGCAGCAGGTGAGCGAGCAGGCGCCGGAACTGGCGTTCGTGCGGCGTGTGGCGAACCCGGCGGTGTTCGCGGATGTGGATGAGCAGAGGGGGTTGAAGGTGGCGGTGTATCGGCAAGGGGCGTAGCGGCCAGCCGTGACGGGTGTCCCGGCGGGCTCGCTGCAGGCCCCTTTCACAGGCAACGGCCAGGGTCCGCGCAACCAGGCTCTGCCGCGGCGCCATTGACAGCAGTGATGGCAATGACGACAATGAAGTCATTCCAGGCTCGGAGCTGCAATCATGGCGGTACTGACCATTCGCAATGTGGATGAAGAGATCAAGACGTCCTTGCGCGTGCGTGCCGCGCGGCGGGGCGTGTCGATGGAGGAGGAGGCGCGGCGCATCTTGCGCGACGTGCTGGCCCCCGCGGACGCGCAGGCGCCGTTGGGCCAGCGTTTGCTGAACCGCTTCAGCGGCCTGGCCCGCGAGGACTTCACGCCGCCTGGGCGGCAGGCGCCGCGCCCGCCGCCCGCATGGGATGACGGCCCATGATCTTGCTCGACACCAACGTGCTGTCGGAATTCATGCGCCCCCAGCCCGCGCCCCAAGTGGTCGCCTGGCTGGATGGGCAGGCAGCGCATGCGCTGCACGTGAGCGCGGTGAGCCGCGCTGAAATCGAGCTGGGCCTGGCCCTGATGCCCGCAGGCAAGCGCCAGTCGGCGCTGGCGTCGGCGGCCAACGGGATGTTCGAGGAAGACTTTGCCGGCCGCTGCCTGCCTTTCGACGAGGTGGCCGCCACGCACTACGCCCGCATCGTTGCCGCCCGCACCCGCATCGGCAGGCCCATCAGCGTGGAAGACGCGCAGATCGCCGCCATTGCATTGGCGCGCGGCATGCGCGTGGCCACCCGCAACACGGCGGATTTCGACTTCATCGAGAGGTTGCGGTTGATCGACCCGTGGACAGTTCAACCTGACTTCGGCAATTGATCTCTTGTCCTTGCCTCGAAACCCGAATGGAAGGGCTCCGACGAGGCCGACAACCACGTTCTGGAACTGGCGGTGGCTGCATCCGCCCAAGCCATCGTGACGCACAACACCCGTGATTTCCGCCGTGCCGAGCTGCGTTTTCCGAATCTGGCCGTGCGAACCCCGGCCGAACTCCTGATGGAGGATTGACAGGTCTGTGGTGACGCTTTCTTCGTAGGCGGCGTAGTAGCGTTGGCGCCCGGCCTTGCCCAGCAGGCAGCCGGTGCTGGACTGGCTGAAGTGGTCTTTGGTGAGGGTTTGCTGGCGCACGAGTTGCAGGCACAGGCCGTCGGCCAGGGGGCGCACGGTTTCGAGCAGATCGCAGGCCAGCGATTCGCGGCCGAAACTGGGCTGGTGCCGTAACCACCGATGCGGCGGCAGTTTTCCGCCAACTTGAACAGGGTGTCATTGGCTTTGGGCGGCGCGGCCCGGTCGCTGTTGCCCTGGGGCTTGTCGATGCGGGCCGTCTTGCACTCGATGACGAACAGGCGATTGCGTGCCATGAAGGCGATGTCGAGTTCGTTGCGGGTCTGGGTGGCTTGGTCTTGCACTTCCAACCCCATGGCTTTGTCGCGGATGTTCAGCGAGCCGGTCACCTCATGCACGGCCTGGATGACGTGCAACTCGAGCCAGCCGCCTTTGACGAAGTCGCGCATGGCTTCGCTGGCAAATTGGATGCGGTCGCCCTTCAAGGTCAGCGCCTGAGCGCGTTCGAAGTCGCGCAGCAAGACATCCAGGCTGCGGCTGTCGAGCTGTCTGGCGTCGAGTTGCACGCTGAGGTTTCGGTGCTCTTCGGCGTTTTGCGCCAGCCAGTTGAGGTCAGCGAGCGCATCTTTCAGGCTGTCCACCTGTTGCGTCAGGTTTTGCGTAAGGGTTTGCTGCGCAGCCGTGGCCTGGGGGCGAGCGGGCTTTTGAGTCAATTCAAAGCCATAGCTGCGCAAGTAGTGGCGCAGCTTGAGTTGTTGCGCGAGGGGCTGCGCGGGGGGTGCATCCTTGATCTACCGCGTGGTGGACGGCCAGGTCGTCATCTACCTGATTGCCGACGGGCGCCGAGACATGCAGGCCCTGCTGGCGCGCCGCTTACTCGGCGCTTCATCGGTAGCCACCCAGGTGCAGCAGGTAGACGTTCAGGGTTGGTGATCGTGCACCGACAACGGCGGCGTGCTGGCGTGACTTAACAGGCGGAAGGTGGCTTGATCGGCTGATTTGAGCAGTGCTTCCCGCTCAGCGCTGGGCAGGAAGGCATGGACGAACGATTGCCGTATCAACGCCAGGGCTTCCCATTGGCTGAGCCCCTGTTCGCACATGCGTGCGGCAGCAAGGTACTCGTCAGCCAGCGTGGTGCGAGAGATACCAGGGTTGCCTCGTCCAGCAGGCGGGCCAGCACCTCTTGCCCGAGCTGTTGCAGCCATTCGCGTACTTGTTTTTGCACTTCCTGAGCCAGCGTTTGGGCCTGGCTGGCCGGCACGACGGCCACGAAGCGGTTGGGCAGGGCGGCCGAAAACAAGGGGTTGCTGTCGGTGTTGCCGTTTTGCCAGTCGCACTCGTCGAACAGTTCGGCCGGCAGTCCGCAGGCGTCCTTGAGCCACAAATCCACTTGCGGCACGCCGCGCAGGCGCGGGAACAGGATGGCGTCAGGCCCCAACTGCTCGCACACCACGCGCATGGCTTCCCACGACAGGCGTGCCAGCAGGTGCGAACCGGCCCAGAGATCGTCCATCTTGCGGGCGGCGGCAATGAAGGACTGGACGGGCCCGATGGCCAACGTGAGCAGCGCGACCTCGCCCTGGGGATCGCCAGCAAAGGCGCCCGCAAAGGCGCTGGTCAGGTCCAGGTGATCCCAGATCGAATGGTCGGGGATGCGCGTGTCAGCGGGCAGCATCTTCCACAACGCGCCCAGTCGGCCGTTGTCATCGGTTTCGCGCAGCTCGGGGGCGAAGCGCCAGAGGGTGAGCAACTGTTTTTTCCAGTCTTGCGCGCCCGGGGCCTGGCGCTCAAGGGCGACCAGCAAGTGGGAGATGTGATCGAAGCTGCGCGACTTGATGTCGTGGAAGTCGGTGTCCGCCAGACCGCCGTGTGCGCCCAAGTCGAACTGTGCGCCGGTGAGCGGGTGGATCAGCACGGGCTTTCCCGCCCAGTGCACCTGCGCCCAAGAGGCGACCTTGAACGTTCGCTCGCCCACGGTGAGTTCTTCCATCGGCCACTGCGGTCGATCGGCCGCCGCCGCCCACCAGTCGGCGCGCTGCACGTCGCGGTACATGGCACGAGGAATGCCTTTCTTGAACACGGTGCGGGCCAGCGCTTCGTCGTTGTCGGCGTCCACGTCGCCTGACGCGATGTCTGTATAGCCCAGCAGCCGGGTGAGCGCGCGGCTGGTGCCTTTTTCATGACCTTCAGGGTCGCGCAGCAGTACCAGGGCCTTTTCAGCGGGGTCGTGCAGGCGCGCGGCGACTTTGGTTTGCCAGAGGGTGTTGTCGATGGTCATGGGCGGGGCTCAGGCGGAAACGCGAGACAGGGACTGATCCAGGAATTTGTGGACGTCCTGCCAGACATCCGTGATGGCATGCAGATCCGGCCGGAAGGCGGGCGGCGGCAGGCAGGGAACATGAAAGATCACGCCCACGCATTGCTTGGGGTTGCTGGGTGCGGGCCGCACCTTGAAGCGCAGACTGTTGGGCAGGCGGGCGTTGTTGCCCCAGGCATCGACCTTGTGATTGGTCACGGGATAGCTCAGCCAATGGCGTGGATGGATGTGTCCATCGGCGCGTTGGTGAGGAAACTTGAATTGGGTTCGCAAGCCGATCTTGAGGCTCGCCAATTCCCGCATCAGCTTCGTCCAGTCGTCGAATGCCGGTGTCGCCCAGATCAGCGTGCCCTTGCCGTCGGTGCCCAGGCCGTGCGGCCAGTCACGTCTCAGCGCATCCTGCCAAGGCAGGGTGAGGCGGTCGTCGAGGGTGCCGGTAAGTGCCGGTGTGTCGCCCTGCGCCTCCAGCGAAACGGAGCCCCAGCCGTTGCGGCTGCGCCCGCCCAGGCTGCCGTAGCGATCCATGAGCCACAGGGCCGTGGCAATTTCTGACGCGAATTCTTCGGGGAAAGCCAGGCGGAGTGCGGCGTTCTCGCCAGCCTGGATGGCGGCGTTGTTCTTGAGCGCTGTACCCTTGCTTTTTTCATAAATGAGCGGTCCATAGCCAAGGTACAGGTCACTGCCCACGGGGCTGGTCACATCGGGGTGCTTGACCGTTCCCAGGCGGGTCCAATCCTTGAGCGTGCCTGGGTTCCAATGACCGAGCCGGATGCGAATCTGGCTTTGTCGGGAACCCGCCCCATCCGCCGCCACACCGAACAACTCGCCTTCGCGCTGGCGCAGCCGCTCCACGTTGAACGAAAGCTCATGCGCCACCGCCACCCGCCACCACTGCCGCAGCAGTGCCTTGATGGGCGGCGTGCGCCATTGGGATGTTTGCGTTGCGTTGCCGAGAAAAGCCGGCGAGAGGAAAGTCAGGTGTAGGTTCCGGATGTGCATGGCAGCCGTCGGCAGTCGCTGGAATTGGCGGTGTTGAACTAATTTTTTCGCTGGACGCTCGGCGCCTCATGCGCCAGAGCGAAGCAGTAGAGCACAGGATTTCCGGCCGAAAATCCGTCGCAAGCTTGCCGGCAACAGCAAGCGGTTTTCTGTGGCGCGATGAAGCCCATGGATCGGCGTTCCGCGCACATCGCCGGCGATTTTCGGCGCGAAGTTTCATCCGGGCAGCGCCGTTGCCTGCCGGCCGGTGGCGCGCTTCACAGCCGCGCCAGGCGCTCCAGCGCCGCGCGGAGCGTGTCGTCCCGCTTGGCAAAGCAGAAGCGGATCACCTTCTGGTCGAACCCGTCGCCATAAAAGGCCGACAGCGGGATGGCGGCCACGCCGATCTCGCGCGTGAGCCATTGGCAGAACTCGCCTTCGGGCAGGTCGCGTTCGGGCACGGCGAGGTCGGCGATGGAGACGGTCTGGAAGTAGGTGCCCTCGCAGGGCAGCAGGCGGAACTGGGTGGCGGCCAGGCCGGCGCGGAACAGGTCGCGCTTGGCGCCGTAGAACGCGGGCAACTGCAGGTAGGGCGCGGGGTCTTGCATGTACGCGGCCAGCGCATGCTGCATGGGCGTGTTGACGGTGAACACGTTGAACTGGTGCACCTTGCGCAACTCGGCCGTCAGCGCCGCCGGCGCGACCACGTAGCCCACCTTCCAGCCGGTGACGTGGTAGGTCTTGCCGAAGCTGCTGACGATGAAGGCGCGTTCGGCCAGGCCCGGGTAGCGCGCCACGCTTTCGTGGCGCAGCGGGGCGTACACCATGTGCTCGTAAACCTCGTCGCTGATGACCAGCACGTTGGTGGGCGCCAGCAGTTCTTCCAGCCGGCGCATGTCGGCGGCCGACCACACGGTGCCGCTGGGGTTGTGCGGGCTGTTGATGACGATGGCGCGCGTGCGGGGCGACAGCGCGGCGCCGATCTTGCCGAAGTCGGGCCGGAAGGTGCCGGGCGTGAGCGGCACGCGCACCACGGCGGCGCCGGTCAGCTCGATGTTGGGGACGTAGCTGTCGTAGCAGGGCTCCAGCACGATCACTTCGTCGCCCGGGCCGGCGCAGCACAAGATGGCCGTCAGGATGGCCTGCGTGGCGCCAGCGGTGACGGTGACCTCGGCGTCCGCGTCGCAGCGACGGCCGTACAGCGCCTCGATCTTGGCGGCGATGGCCTCGCGCAGCGGGGCCGCGCCGGGCATGGGCGGGTACTGGTTCAGCCCCTGCCGCATGGCGGCGGTGACGGCATCGACCAGCGCCGGGTCGCAGTCGAAGTCGGGGAAGCCCTGGCCCAGATTGACCGCCTGGTGGCGCGCGGCCAGCGCCGACATGACGGTGAAGATGGTGGTGCCGACGCTGGGCAGGCGGGAGGGGAAGGCGGGGGTGCGCTCAGAGCTCATAGTCGTGGGGCTGGCCGCTCATGGCCTTGAGGATCAGCGCCTTGTCGAGGCGGTCCGACAGCAGGCTGGCGAAGTGGTAGACGAAATCGCGCAGGTAAGCGCTGCGCTTGAGCGCGATGCGCGCCACGTTGTGGCCCAGCAGCTGGCCCAGCGGGCGCGCCACCAGGTCGCCGCCAGCATCGCCCTGCACGGCCATCTCGGCCACGATGCCGATGCCCAGGCCCAGGCGCACGTAGGTCTTGATGACGTCGGAGTCGATGGCCTCCAGCACGATGCGCGGGGCGAGATGGCGCTGGGCGAAGGCGGTGTCCACGCGCGTGCGGCCGGTGAAGGAGGGGTGGTAGGTCACCAGCGGCTCGGCGGCGATGTCTTCCAGCGTCAGGCGCTCCTTGCGCGCCAGCCGGTGGCCGGCCGGCAGCACCAGCATGTGCTGCCATTCGTAGCAGGGCAGGGTGACCAGCTCGGGGTAGCTGGACAGCGATTCGGTGGCGATGCCGATGTCGGCCGTCTCGTCGATGACCATGCGCGCCACCTGGTCCGGCGCGCCCTGGTGCAGGCTGATGTTGACCTTGGGGTAGCTCTCGCGCAGGCGGGCCACCGGCACCGGCAGCACGTAGCGCGCCTGCGTGTGCGTGGTGGCGATCGACAGCGTGCCGGTGTCCTGCGCGCTGTACTGCTCGCCGATGCGCCGTAGGTTGCCCACCTCGCGCAGGATGACGGCGATGCTTTCCAGCACGTGCTGGCCGGGTTCGGTGATGCGCTTCAGGCGTTTGCCGTGGCGGGTGAAGATCTCGATGCCGAGCTCTTCCTCCAGCTCGATGATGGCCTTGGACACGCCCGGCTGCGAGGTGTGCAGCGCCTTGGCCGCCTCGGTCAGGTTCAGGTTGCGGCGCGCCGCCTCCTGAACGAAGCGGAATTGGTGGAGATTCATGGGATTCGGTATATGAAACCCCGTCATTATGGCGGATTTGATCTAAACCGAAGGCCGCTCCAGCGCCGCCCGCGCCATGGCGTCCACCACGCCTGGGTGTTCGCCGATGGCCGGACCCAGGCTGAAGGCGATGGCCGGATGGCGCGCGCGCAGCGCCTCGACCAGGCGCGGCAAATCCTCGCGCGCGTGGCGGCCGGCACCCAGGAACATCGGCCACACGGCGACGGCCCGCACGCCCTCTGCCAGCAGCGCGGCCACGGCCGTGGCCAGGTCGGGCTCGGTCAGCTCCAGGTAGGCGCAGGCTACGCGGACGCCGGGCTCGAGTTCGCGCACGCGGCGCGCCACGGCCTCGATCGGCGCGCGCCACGCGGGGTCGCGCGAACCGTGCGCGAACAGCACGATGCCGGCGGGGCGGGCCGTGGCCGGGGTCATTGCCTCAGCACCAGCCAGCCGAAGGCCGCCAGCGACAGCAGCGAGTACAGCAGGCCGGGCGCGCCGGCGGCGATCCAGGGCTCCCAGTTGCGCAGGTTGCCGATGAAGCCGAACACGTTGTTGAGCAGGAAGAAGCTGATGCCCACCAGCACGCCCAGGAACACGTAGCCCGCGATGTTGCCGGAGCGGAAGTGCAGGTAGGCGAAGGGCAGGGCCAGCACCATCATCACCAGGCAGCTCAGGGGGTAGAACACCTTGCGCCAGAACTCGATCTCGTAGCGCTGCGCGCTCTGGCCGTTGTCCTGCAGGTGGCTGATGTAGTGGAACAGGTCCACCGTCTGCATGCGGTCGGGGCTGAGCAGCGCGGCGGCCACCATGTCCAGCGAGATGCTGGTGGGCCAGCGCCAGTCGGCGAGCTTCTCGATCCGCACCTCGGGCCGCGGCGTGCCGGCCTGCTCGAAGTCGCGCCGCTCCACGTCGCGCAGCGCCCAGCCGTCCGCCACGAACACGCCCCGGGCCGCCTTGGTGGTGGACAGCAGGCGCCCGTGCGCGTTGTCGAACTCGAAGATGCGGATCTGGCTCATGGTGCCGTCGGAAGCCAGCGCGCCCACGTTGACCGAGTAGTTGCGCGCGTCCTGGCGGTCCTTCATCCAGGCGCCGGTGCGGCCGACGGTGATGTCGCCCACGAAGCGCGCCTGCATCGTCTGCGCCGTCCGGCTGGCGGCGGGCGCCACGTAGTCACCGAAGACGAAGGTCAGCACGACGAAGCCGACCCCCAGCGCCAGCAGCGTGCCCAGCGCCCGCAGCGGCCCCAGGCCGCTGGTGCGCAGGATGGTGTATTCGGAGCTCTCGGCCAGCCGCGCCATGACGTAGATGGTGCCGATCAGCACGGCGATCGGCAGCAGCTCGTACAGGTGGCTGGGCATCTGCAGCGCCACGTAGAGCAGGGCGTAGCCCAGCGTGTAGCCGCGCGCGCCGTGCTCGCTGACGTCGCCGAGCTGGTCCACGAGGTCGAAGAAGAAGAACAGCAGCAGGAACGCCACGGCCACGAAGCCCACCGCGCGCAGCACTTCGCTGTAGATCAGGTGGCGGATGGTCCTCATGCGCCGGCCTCCCTGGGCGTTCGCGGGCGTTCGCGGCCCCGCCAGTCGCGCTGGCGCAGCGCCAGCCAGCCCAGGGCGGCCAGCAGGATGCCGCCGTGCAGCAGCACCATGAACAGCGGCAGGCCGATGCGCCCGTTGCCGATCCAGCTCTGGCCGGCGCTCATCAGGTTGTAGTAGCTGGCGAAGGCGAACAGCGCGAAGATCAGTCCGGCGCTGCGCCCCACGCGCGGGTTCACCCGCGTGGCGGCCAGCGCGATCAGCACGCAGTTGATCGCCGCCAGCGCCAGGCCCAGCCGCCACGACAGCTCGGCCATGTGGCGCGGCGTCGGCTCGCGCAGCAGGGCGGCGGTGGACTTGAGGCGCGGCGAGTCGTTGGTGGTGGGGCCGATGATGCGGGCGTTGATGCGGTTGCCGTACTCGGCGAACTCGCTCACCCGCATCGCGCCGGTGGCGGTCTCGGTCTCCAGGCGGTGGCCGTTGTCGAGCACCAGCCAGCGCTCCTCGCCCGCCGCCTCGATGCGGCCGCTCTGGGCGGAGATCACCGCTTCCTTGCCGCGCTCGCTGGCGGCGATGAAGATGTTGCTGCCGGTCTGCGCGTCGGCCGAGTCCTTGTCGATGAAGAACACGCGCTGGCCGCCCGCCGATTCGATGAAGCGCCCCGGCGCCACGCGCTCGATGTCGTCGCGGCCCTGGTAGCGGTCGCGCAGCTCGCGGATCTGCAGGTTGGACCAGGGCCACACCAGCAGCGCCAGCACCGCCACCGCCAGCAGCACCGGCCAGGCGAAGCGCAGCAGCGGCCGCAGGAAGGACGTCAGGCTCTGGCCGCACGAGAACCACACCACCATCTCGCTGCTGGCGTACATGCGTGTCAGGGTGGCGGTGATGGCCACGAACAGGCTCAGCGTCAGGATGGTGGGCAGGTGGCCGAGCACGGTGAAGCCCATCACCAGCAGCACCTCGGACGGGTTGACGCGGCCGATCGAGGCCTGGCCCAGCGTGCGGATCAGCATCACCGTCATGACGATGGTGACCAGCACCACCAGGGTCGCGCCAAAGCTCCGGCCAAGCTCTTTGCGTAGGGAGGAATCGAATAACATCGGTCGAAAGGAAAACGCCGCGATTATGGACTTCGAGCTCACTTCCCTGCGCCTGGACGAGGCCGCCGCCCGCAAGACACCTGCCCTGGTGGTGCTGGTGGCCGACGGATTCCAGCCCGAGGGCGATGCGCTGTCGGCACTGGTCCGGCGCGCCACCGGCAGCGGCGACTTCAAGACCGAGGCCGGCGGCCTGCTGGCCACCTACGGGGCCGAGGGCGTGGCCGCCGAGCGGGTGGTGCTGGCCGGCGTCGGCGACGGCAGTCCGGCGCGCGTGCGCAAGGCGGTGGCGGCCGCCATCGGCGCGCTGCGCGGCGGGCCGGCCCAGGCCGTGACCCTGTGCTTTGCCCAGGTTCCCGACGGCGCCGCCGTGTACGCGGCCACCCTGGCGGTGGCCGATGCGTGCTACGTCTACACCGCCACCAAGGGCAAGGACGGCAAGAAGGACGCGCCCAAGCTGGCGCGCGCCACCCTCGGCGTGCCCGATGCCGACGCGGTGCGCGGCGATTTCCAGCAGGCGCTGGGCACGGCGCGCGGTGTCGAGTTGGCGCGCGAATGGGCCAACCGCCCCGCCAACCACGCCACGCCGACGATGCTGGCCGAGGCGGCGCAGGCGCTGGCCAGGCTGCCGCGCATCGGCTGCGAGGTGCTGGGCCCCAAGGAAGTCGCCAAGCTGGGCATGGGCGCGTTCCAGGCCGTGGCGCAGGGCTCCGCGCAGGAACTGCGCTTCATCGTGCTGCGCTACGCCGGCGCGGCCAAGGGCGAGGCGCCCGTGGTGCTGGTGGGCAAGGGCATCACCTTCGACACCGGCGGCATCTCGATCAAGCCCGCCCCCGAGATGGACGAGATGAAGTTCGACATGGGCGGCGCCGCCAGCGTGCTGGGCGTGTTCCGCGCGTTGGCCGAGCTGAAGCCGGCGATCAACGTGGTCGGCCTGATCCCCGCGTGCGAGAACATGCCCGACGGCCGCGCCCTCAAGCCCGGCGACGTGGTGACCAGCCTGAGCGGGCAGACCATCGAGGTTCTCAACACCGATGCCGAGGGGCGCCTGGTGCTGTGCGACGCGCTCACCTACGCCGAGCGCCTGAAGCCGCGCACCGTGATCGACATCGCCACCCTCACCGGCGCCTGCGTCGTCGCGCTGGGCGGGGTGCGCAGTGGCCTGTTCGCCCCCGGCGACGCGCTGGCCGAGGCGCTGCTGGCGGCGGGCGAGCGCGCGCTCGACCCGTGCTGGCGCCTGCCGCTCGACGACGAGTACGCCGAAGGCCTGAAGACCCACTTCGCCGACGTGGCCAACGTCGCCGGGCGCCTGGCCGGCTCGGTGACGGCGGCCAAGTTCCTGCAGCGCTTCGCCGGCGCATTCGACTGGGCCCACCTGGACATCGCCGGCACGGCCTGGAAGAGCGGCGCCGCCAAGGGCGCCACGGGCCGCCCGGTCGGGCTGCTGGTGCAGTACCTGCTCGGCCAGGCCGGCGGGCGCACCGCGGCCGCGCGCAAAGGCGCCGCCAAGCCCGCCGGCAAGGGCGGGGCCAAGCGCGCCCGCGCCTGAGTTCGACTCGCACCGGAGCCGGGCTCGCCGTCATGACCGAGGTGACCTTCCACTTCAACGTGCCCGACAAGCTGGGCTATGCCTGCCGGCTGCTGCGCAAGGCGTATGCGGCCGGCGGCCCGGTGGGCGTGGTGGCGCCGCCGGACACGCTGCGCGCGCTGGACACGGCGCTGTGGAGCTTTTCCCCGCTCGACTTCATCGCCCATTGCGCCGCGAATGCGCCGGCGCCCATGCTGGCCGCGTCGCCCATCGTGCTGGCCGCCGACTGCGGCGCGCTGACCCACGGCGGCGTGCTGGTGCACCTGGGCGCGTCGGTGCCGGCGGGGTTCGAGCGCTTCGAGCGCCTGATCGAGGTGGTCGGCAGCGACGCCGCCGACCGCGACGATGCGCGCCAGCGCTGGCGGCACTACGCCGATCGCGGCTATGCCATCCAGTCCCACGACGTTGCCGCCCGGCAGTAGCCATGTCCATCGACGACACCCCGCCGCCGCGTCCCGTCCCGCGCAACGTGCCCACCCTGACCGAGATCGTGACCGTCGCGGGCGAGCCGGCGGCACCGCTCCCGCCGGCGGTGCCTGCGATGCCGGCCGCGCCCGTGGCGGCGCCGACGGCGCAGCAACTGCTGGCGCTGCTGGGCGCCGACTTCGACCAGCTCATCGCCGATGCCATCGCGCGTGCGCTGCACGAGCAGATGCAGGGCCTGCGGGCCCGCGTGCAGCACACGGTGGCCGAGGTGGTGCGCGACGCGCTGGCGCGCGAGGCGCATCGACGGGCGGTCGGTGAAAACCCGTGAGTCGCCGCCGCCACACGTTGGGCATGCGGCTTCATGACGATGCGGCCGCGACCCCGGATACCGTATAGCATTACGGCTTTAACTATGGAGGTGTAACTGTGCTGAACACACGTACTTTGGCCCTGGTCCTGGTTGGCGGCACGATCGCCGTGGGCTGCGGCAAGAAGGAGGAGGCCGCGCCGGCTCCCGGGGCTCAGGCGCCCGCCCAGTCGGCCCCGGCCGCGGGTGGCGAGGAGATGGTGGTCCGCATCGGCCACGTCGCACCGGTTTCGGGGCCGCAGGCGCACTACGGCAAGGACAATGAAAACGGCTCGCGGATGGCGATCGAGGATCTGAACACCCAGAACATCGTCATCGGCGGCAAGAAGGTCCGCTTCGAGATCCAGGCCGAGGACGACGCGGCCGATCCCAAGCAGGGCGCGGCGGCGGCGCAGAAGCTGTGCGACGCCAAGGTCAATGGCGTGGTGGGCCACCTGAACTCGGGCACCACCATCCCCGCCTCCAAGGTGTACAACGACTGCGGCATTCCGCACGTCACCGGCGCCGCCACCAACCCCGACCTGACCAAGCCGGGCTACAAGACCACCTTCCGCATCATCGCCAACGACCTGGCGCTGGGCGCGGGCCTGGCCAACTACGCGGCCGACACCCTGAAGCTGAAGAAGGTCGCGGTCGTCGACGACCGCACCGCCTACGGCCAAGGCGTGGCCGACGTGTTCAAGAAGACCGCTCTCGCCAAGGGCATGCAGGTGGTCGACGAGCAGTTCACCACCGACAAGGCCACGGACTTCATGGCCATCCTCACGGCCATCAAGGCCAAGGGGCCCGACGCCGTCTTCTACGGCGGCATGGACCCGCAGGCCGGCCCGATGCTGCGCCAGATGGAGCAGCTCGGCCTGAGCAACGTCAAGTATTTCGGCGGCGACGGCATCTGCACGGCGGAGATCGCCAAGCTGGCGGCCGGCGCGAAGACGCTGGGCAACGTGGTCTGCGCCGAAGGCGGCTCGTCCATCCAGAAGATGCCGGGCGGCCCCGACTGGAAGGCGCGCTACGACGCCAAGTACCCGGGCCAGTTCCAGGTGTACAGCCCGTACACCTACGACGCGACCATGCTGCTGGCCGACGCGATGAAGCGCGCCGACTCAGCCGACCCGAAGGTCTACCTCCCCAAGCTGGCGGAATCCGACTACAAGGGCGTGACGGCCAACATCCAGTTCGAGCCCAACGGCGAGATGAAGAACGCCGCCATCACGCTCTACAAGTACGAAGACGGCAAGAAGACGCCGATCGAGTGATTTCCAGCCATGACGGACTTCAGGCCACCCCATGGGGTGGCCTTTTTCTCGCCTGTGCCGCAGGCATCACGGACCGAGAAAGAAGGGGGATGAAGGCATGCGCTCATACCCATGGCTGATCCTGGTTGCTTCCGTCGTATCGGCGGCTTGCGCGACGGCGCCCGCGGATGTTGGCCGGCTGGACTGGGTGGATGCGTTGGGTAACCGCGACCGTCAGGTGTCGGAGCGCGACCACCGCTGGTGCGCGCGGCTGGTGGAGAACCATCGCTCCCAGCTTTCCTCCTGCATGCTGCAGCGGGGATGGCGTTTGCGCTAGCCGCGCCGCCACCGCGTCGCGATGCGCGGCCACAGCAGGTTCAGCGCCAGGCCGCCCATCACCAGGCCGGCGGCCAGCAGCTTCCAGGGCGGCAGCGGCTCGCCCAGGGCCAGGGCGGCGGCGCCCATGCCGAACACCGGCACCAGCAGGGCGAAGGGCGTCACCGTGGCCGCCGGGTAGCGCGCCAGCAGCCAGGCCCAGGCGCCGTAGCCGAAGATGGTGTTGCCCAGCGACTGCCACAGCACCGCCGCCCAGGTGGCGGCGTCGGCCTGCGCCAGCCCGGCGGCGATGCGCGGCCAGCCTTCCAGCGCCAGGCTCAGCAGCGCCAGCGGCGGCACGGCGAACAGGCTCGACCACGCCACGTAGGCCAGCACGTCCACCGGCCCGGCGGCGCGGCTGGCCATGTTGCCCAGCGCCCACGACAGCGCGGCGGCCAGCGTCAGCACCAGGCCCAGCGCGGTGGTGTGCCCGTCGGTGTGGCTGGCGATGACGGCGATGCCGGCGGCGGCGACCAGCGCGGCCACCCCCTGGAAGGGCCGCAGCCGCTCGCCGGCGAGGGCCATCGCCAGGCCGACGGTGAAGAACACCTGGGCCTGGATCACCAGCGAGGCCAGGCCGGGCGAGATGTAGCGCGTCATGACGAAGAACAGCAGCCCGAACTGGCCGACGCCGATGGTCAGGCCGTAGAACGCCAGGTTGCGCCACGGCACCGCCGGGCGCCGCACGAACAGCACCAGCGGCACGGCCGCCAGGGCGAAGCGCAGCGCGGCGAACAGCAGCGGCGGCAGGTGCGCCAGCGCCAGCTTGATGACGACGAAGTTGGTGCCCCAGACGGCCACCACCGCCAGCGCCAGCAGCAGGTGGCGCCCGGTCAGGGCGGGCGGGGCGGCGGTCATGCGAAGCGGCTGGCGCGCAGGCGCGCGGCCAGCGAGCGCGCCACGGGCAGCGGCTCGCCGTGCAGGGTGGCGGCCAGCACCTCGCCGCACAGCACGGCCAGCGTCAGGCCGCGCGCGCCCAGGCCGGTGCACAGGTGCGGCGGCAGCAAGGCGCCGGATACTCCTGGTTCGATAGCTGTTGACGCAATATCGGTGCGGGCTAGAGGCCTGTTTTGTTCAAAAACCTGCCACGCGCCGACGGCCGGCAGGCGGTCGGGCAGGGTGGCGCGCACGCCGGCCCAGGCTTGCGCGCGGCCGTCCGCCCATTGCCGGTCCAGCGCGGCGGCGGCGTCCGGCAGCAGTTCGGCCAGGCGCTGGCGGTTGGCGGCGTGGTCGGGCGCGGTGAGATCGGGCCGGGGGTTGGCGCGCTCGAAGGTGGCGCCGGTGACCCATGCCGGGCCGCCTTCGCCCGGCAGGTGCGCGATCAGGCTGCCGTGGCCGTTGACGGGAAAGGGTGGCAGCGCCGCGTCCGCCGCGCCGCCGGGCATGGGGCCGTGAGCGACCTGGCCGCGCAGGGCGTGCAGCGGCAAGGGGCCGTCCAGCAGGGCCAGCGAGCCGAAGCCAGCGGCGATGACGACCAGATCGGCCTCGGCCAGCACCGCGCCAGCCTCATCGCGCACACGCCACTCGGCCTCGGCCGGCCCGATGAGGGCCACCACCGCGCCGCCGCGCCAGTCGATGCCGGGCGCCCGCAGCAGGGCGCGCACCAGCGCCGCCGGGCGCACCCAGCCGGCGCGGGCGTGCCAGAGGGCGCGGTGTCCGGCGTCCAGCGGCACGCCGGCGGCCTGCGCGCGCGCCACGGTGACGGGGCTGTCGGCGCCGAAGCTCTCGGCGCGGGCGGCGTCCGATGCCGTGGCCTCCAGCCAGCTCTCGGGCAGGCGCCGCTCGCCGGGCGCGTGGCGCTCCAGCACGCCGGTGGCGGCAAAGTCGATGCCGCCTTGCAGCAGCCCCCGCGCGCGCGCCAGCGTGGCCCGCGCGCCGGCGCGGGTCAGGCGCGAGACGGGCCGGTCGTCGGGCGAGACGTGCGGCGCCACCACGCCGGCGGGCAGGCCGCTGGCGCCGGCGGCGGGTTCGGGCGCGCGGTCCAGCACCGTCACCTGCCAGCCGCGCCGCGCCAGGCTCCAGGCCACCGAGGCGCCGGCCAGCCCGCCGCCGACGACGGCGCAGCGGCCGGGCTGCGCGACGGTGGGCGCGGGCACGTCGCCGGCGCGGCGCCGGGGCTGCCAGCGCGGCGCGAAGCGGGCGCGCAGGGTATGGCGCTTGGGCGGCAGGCCGGGCGCGCGCTCGACCTCGAAGCCGCAGGTGACGAGGCGATCGCGCACCTCGCCAGCCACGCACCAGCTCGCCGCGCGGGCGCCGCGCCGCGCCAGCCGCGCCACGGCCTGGAGGGTGTGCAGGCTCCACATGGCGGGGTTGCGCGCGGGGCTGAAGCCGTCGAGGTAGATGGCGTCGTGCGTGCCGCCCAGCTCGGCCAGCATGGGCTGCGCGTCGCCGATGGCCAGGGTGAGCTGCACGCGCTCGCTGTCGAAGCGCAGCCGGTGCACGCCGGGCAGCAGGCCGTGCCACTGGGCGGCCAGCTCGGCCGCCAGCGGCGCCAGCTCGGGGAAGGACGCGGCGCTGCGCACGAGGTCGCTCGGCTCGGGCGGAAAGGCCTCGACCGCGCTGTAGAACAGGTGCGCGGGCCGCGCCGGGTCCTGCCGCCACGCCCGCCAGGTCGCCAGGAAGTTCAGGCCCAGGCCGAAGCCGGTCTCCAGCACCGCCCAGCGCGCGGCGTCGGCCCAGGCGGCGGGCGCATCGCCCTCGGGCAGCAGGCCGCAGCCGCGCAGGAACACGTGCCGCGCCTGCGCCAGCCCGCCGGCGCCGCGGTAGATGTCGCCGAAACGCGGGCTGGTGGGCGTGCCGTCGCCGCGCCAGTGGACGGTGGGGTCGGACATGCCGATTGCTTCAGTTTTAATAGCTTTTGGCGCAGTATCCACGCCGGCTTGTGGCCAATTTGGGCCAAAATATGCCGGCCAGCGCCGGGCGGCGCGGAGATCAGGCGCTGGGCGGCACGTAGCCGACGGCCTGGTCGGCGCCGGCGCCGAAGAAGTGGTTTTCCATCTGGCGCTTGAGGTACTCGCGCGCGCGCTGGTCGGCCAGGTTCAGGCGGTTCTCGTTGACCAGCATGGTCTGGTGCTTGAGCCAGTCGGCCCAGGCCTGCTTGCTGACGTTTTCCCACAGGCGCTTGCCCAGCTCGCCGGGGTAGGGGGGGAAGTCCAGTCCTTCGGCTTCCTTGCCGAGCTTGATGCAGTGGACCATGCGTGCCATCGGGGTTCCTTTCGTTTTTCGTCTGCCGGCGGCGCGCGTCGCGGCCGGCCGAATGGCGGGACTGTAGCCGAGCTTGGCGCGCCACCCGGACGCGGGGCCTTGGGGGGCGGGGCGGGCGCCGACTTGGCCGATACTGCGGCCCTGCCGGCGATGTGGCGCCGCACCCTGGCGGAATTTGAATGAAATTGGCCGTCAGACCGCATGGATACTGCGCTACAAGCTATTGTTTTTGAAGTCAACGACAGGAGAAGCCCATGTCCGCCCACTGGAAATTCGAGACCCAATCCGTTCACGCCGGCTACACGCCCGACCCGACCACCAAGGCGGTCGCCGTGCCTATCTACCAGACCGTGGCCTACGCCTTTGACAGCGCGCAGCACGGCGCCGACCTGTTCGACCTGAAGGTGGCGGGCAACATCTACAGCCGCATCATGAACCCCACTTGCGACGTGCTGGAAAAGCGCGTGGCGGCGCTGGAGGGCGGCATCGGCGCGCTGGCGGTGGCCAGCGGCCAGGCGGCGATCATGTACGCCCTGCAGACCATCGCCGAGGCGGGCGACAACATCGTCAGCAGCACCGCGCTGTACGGCGGCACCTACAACCTGTTCGCGCACACGCTGCCGCAGCTCGGCATCACCACGCGCTTCGCCGACCACCGCGACCCGGCCAGCTTCGACCGCCTGATCGATGAGCGCACCAAGGCCGTGTTCGTCGAGACCATCGGCAACCCCGCCGGCAACGTGACCGACATCGCCAGCGTGGCCGCCATCGCGCACCGTCACGGCGTGCCGCTGATCGTGGACAACACGG
Organism: Ottowia sp.; assembly: GCF_016703145.1. Lineage (GTDB taxonomy): Bacteria > Pseudomonadota > Gammaproteobacteria > Burkholderiales > Burkholderiaceae_C > Ottowia. Next base: position 547,436 of record NZ_JADJCO010000005.1, read on the forward strand.
TGGCCACGCCCTACCTGCTGCGGCCCTTCGAGCACGGCGCCGACATCGTCGTCCACTCGCTCACCAAGTACATGGGCGGCCACGGCACCACGCTGGGCGGCGTCATCGTGGACAGCGGCAAGTTTCCGTGGGCCGAGCACAAGGCGCGCTTCAAGCGCCTGAACGAGCCCGACGTCAGCTACCACGGCGTGGTCTACACCGAGGCGCTGGGCCCGGCGGCCTACATCGGCCGCGCGCGCGTGGTGCCGCTGCGCAACACCGGCGCGGCGCTGTCGCCCTTCAATGCCTGGCAGATCCTGCAGGGCATCGAGACGCTGGCGCTGCGCATGGATCGCATCTGCGACAACACGCTGAAGGCGGCGCAGTTCCTGCAGAAGCACCCCAAGGTCGCCTGGGTCAGCTTCGCCGGGCTGCCGGACCACGAGGACCACGCGCTGGCGCAGCACTACATGCAGGGCCGCGCCTCGGGCCTGTTCACCTTCGGCGTCAAGGCGGCACAGGGCGGGCGCGAGGCCGGCGCGCGCTTCCTGGACGCGCTGCAGCTCTTCACGCGCCTGGTCAACATCGGCGACACCAAGTCGCTGGCCACGCACCCGGCCAGCACCACGCACCGCCAGCTCTCGCCCGAGGAACTGGCCAAGACCGGCGTGAAGGAGGAGACCGTGCGCCTGTGCGTGGGCATCGAGCACATCGACGACCTGCTGGCCGACCTGGACCAGGCGCTGGCGGCGGTCTGAGCCGGGAGCATGCGCATGGGCTGGTTCTCCAAATCCTCGGGCGACTTCTTCCTCTCCACCGTGGTGCCGCAGGGGCAGGGCGGGGCGCAGGTGGCGCAGTTCCTGGGCCTGGTCAACGGTGAGGCCGTGATCGGCGCCAACATCTTCCGCGACGTGTTCTCCAGCGTGCGCGACGTGGTGGGCGGGCGCGCCGGCGGCTACGAGCGCGCGTTGGCCGGCGCGCGCGAGGCGGCGCTGGACGACATGAAGGCCGCCGCCCGCGCACTGGGCGCCAACGGCATCGTCGGCATCGACTTCGACTACGAGGTGCTGGGCGAGACCAACGGGATGATGCTGGTGTCGGTGTCGGGCACGGCGGTGACGATGGGGTGACGGCGCCGCCTCAAGGCCGCGGCGCCAGCGCTTCGGCCAGGGCCAGCACCGACAGCGGCGCCGAGCCCTCGGCCTTGTTGTTGATGGTGACGTAGGCCGGCTGCCCCGCCGCGGTGGTGCCGGCGATGACGCGCGCCAGGGTCGCGCGGGTGTCCGGATCGGGATCGACCAGCGCATCGAAGGGCTCGTACAGTTGCCGGGCGGCGTCGTAGCCGTGGGCGCCGTGGCGGCGGTGCAGGTTCCAGCGGCAGACCAGCGGCCCGGGCCACAGGGCGCGCAGCAGGGGCAGCTGGTCCTCGATGGGCGGCATCTTGGCGTGCAGGCCCAGGCCGTAGGTGACCGCGTTGCGCGCACGGGCGCCCCGCAAGGCGGCCGCCAGCAGGGGCGCGTGCTCGGCGCTCAGGAAGGCGGCGTCGCGCACCTCCACCGCCAGCACGCCATCGGGTGCTGTCGGGGCGAGCGGGGGCAGGGCGGCCAGCAGCGACCCGAGGCGCGCGATCAGTTCGGGCAGGCGCGCCAGCCACGGGCTGGGCAGGGGGCTGATCTGGAACACCAGCGCGCCCACGCGCTCGCCCAGGCCCTGCAGCGCCGGCTCGACGAACTGGCGCAGGGCCAGTTCAGGATCGAGAAACGCCGGGTTCGGCGCCTTGCCCCGGCCGTCCGCGGCGCGCACCAGGGCGTCGGTCACCAGGCTCGGTGCCTTGACGACGAAGCGGAAGCGCGGCGGCACCTGGGCCGCGCAGCGCGCGTATTCGCTGGCGCTGAGCGGGCGGTAGAAGGCGCGGTCCAGGCTGACGGTGCGCAGCAGCGGGTGCCGCGCGTAGGCCGCCAGTCCGTCGCGGGAGAGCCGGTTTTCGGCGTAGTCGCCGTCCCAGACCAGCCCGCGCCAGCCCGGGAAGTGCCAGGACGAGGTGCCCAGGTACAGGCGCGGCGGCAGCGCCTGGCCGAGCGCCTGCCAGGACGGGTCCGGCGCCACGGGCAGCACCTCGGCGGCGGCGCGGCGCCGGGAAGCCGCCGCGGCGGTCTCCTGGACGGCCCCGTCCTGCGCGGAGGGGTCCGGCCCGGCCTCGAACAGCGTGCCTTGGGGAAGGTGGGGCGGGGTGGTGGCCATGATGGGGATCGAATCCTGTGCCAGCGCTTTCTCCGTCTGCGCCGGTAGCTATGATGATGATAGCGCAGCGGGCGCGCGGCTGTCTGGGCGGGGCTGCGCTACCATCCTCCGCCATGTATCTGCCCCCTCCGTTCACCTGCCGCGATGCCGCGCTGGCCGCCGGCATCGTGCGCGCCCACCCGCTGGCGAGCCTGGTCACCACGGATGACGACGGAATGCCCGAGGCCAGCCACCTGCCGATGCACCTGTCGATCACGGACGACGGGCGCTGGACGCTGTGGGGCCACATGGCGCGCGCCAACCCGCAGTGGCGCCACTTGCAGGCGCGGCCGCAGGCGCTGGCCACCTTCCTCGGCCCGCACGCCTACCAGTCGCCGCAGGTGTACCCCGACACGGCGCGCGTGCCCACCTGGCACTACGTGGCCGTGCATTGCCGGGTGACGGCGCGGTTGATCGGCCATGACGACGCGGCCGCCAAGGACCGGCTGCTCAAGGCCCTGATCGACGATCACGAACCCGCCTACGCCGACCAGTGGCGGGCGCGGGACGAGGCGTTCCAGCGGCGCATGCTGGCCGGCATCGCCGCGTTCGAGCTGCAGGTGGACGAGTGGCAGTGCGCCCTCAAGCTGAACCAGCACCGGCCCGAGGCGCACGCTGCCATGCAGGCCCGCTACGCCGCCGGCACACCCGACGAGCGGGCGCTGGCGCGCTGGATGGAACGGTTGGGCCTGCTGCCGGCGGGCGCGGCGGACGCCGATTGATGTTCATGGTCAAAATGGCCTTCAGCCCGCTTCCATACTGCGCCACAAGCTCTTGAAATAAGAGTAAACCGTGAGCATGCCTGCCGCTGACGACACCCACTGGATGCGCCACGCCCTGACCCAGGCCCGCGCCGCCGCCGACGCGGGCGAGGTGCCGGTGGGCGCCGTGGTGGTGCGGGACGGCCGCGTCATCGCCGCCGGCCGCAACGCCCCCATCGGCGCGCACGACCCCACGGCGCACGCCGAGTTGGTGGCGCTGCGCGCCGCGGCGGGGCAACTGGGCAACTACCGCCTGGACGGCTGCACGCTCTACGTCACGCTGGAGCCCTGCGCCATGTGCGTCGGCGCCATGCTGCACGCGCGTCTGGACCGCGTGGTGTTCGGCGCGCCGGACCCGCGCACCGGCGCCGCCGGCTCGGTGCTCGACCTGTTCGGCGAACCCCGCTTGAACCACCGCACGCAGGTGCACGGCGGCGTGCTGGCCGACGACTGCGGCGCGCTGCTGCGCGGCTTCTTCAAGCTGCGGCGCGTCAACCCCAGCCCCTTGCGCGACGACGCGCTGCGCACGCCCGACGCGGCCTTCGAGCACCTGCCGGACTACCCCTGGCCGCCGCGTTACGTCAGCGATCTGCCCGCGCTGGGCGGCTGGCGCCTGCACCACCTCGACGAAGGCCCCCCGGACGCGCCGCTCACTTGGCTGTGCCTGCACGGCAATCCGAGCTGGAGCTACCTGTACCGCCGCATGGTCCCGGTCTTCACCGCCGCCGGCCACCGCGTGGTGGCGCCCGACCTGATCGGCTTCGGCAAGAGCGACAAGCCCAAGAAGGAGGACGCCCACGGCTTCGCCTTCCACCGGCAGGTACTGCTGGAGCTGGTGGAGCGGCTCGACCTGCGGCGCGTGGTGCTCGTGGTGCAAGACTGGGGCGGCCTGCTGGGCCTGACGCTGCCGCTGGCCGCGCCCGGCCGCTACCACGGCCTGCTGGCGATGAACACGATGCTGGCCACCGGCGACACGCCGCTGCCGCCGGGCTTCGCCGCCTGGCGCGAGATGTGCGCCCGGAACCCGGCCTTCGACATCGCGCGGCTGCTGGCGCGCGGCAACCCGCACCTGGGCGCGGCCGAGTGCGCCGCCTACGGGGCGCCGTTTCCCGACGCCGGCCACCGCGCCGCCACGCGCGCCTTCCCGCGCCTGTTGCCCGAGCACTCCGGCGACGACGGCGCCGCCGTCTCACGCGCCGCGCGCGACTTCTGGCGCCAGCGCTGGCAGGGCTGCGGCCTGGTGGTGGCCGGCGCGCGCGACCCGGTGCTGGGCGAGCCGGCGATGCGCGCGCTGCAGGCCGACATCCAGGGCTGCCCGCCGCCGTGGGTGTTGCCGCAGGCCGGCCACTTCGTGCCCGAGCACGGGCGCGAAATCGCCGAGCGGGCGGTGGCACACTTCGCCCCCTGACCGGCCGCGTCCGGCCGCCGCGCCGAATCTATAATTTTGATAGCTTGAGGTGCAGTCTGCATCCCGGCTGACGCCCGATTTCATTCAAAAATCCCCGATCTGCCATGGCCCGCATTTACGTCTACTCTCCCTCCGGTGCCGTGGGCGACCGCGCCGCCTTCCGCCGCGGCCTGAAGTGCCTGCAGGCCCTGGGCCACGAGGTCGAGGTGGACCCCGACGCCCTGACCCGCTGGCAGCGCTTTGCCGGCGACGACGCCACGCGCCTGGCCGCCATCGGCCGCGCCGCCGCCAGCGGCGCCGACGTGGCGCTGACCACGCGCGGCGGCTACGGGCTGACCCGCCTGCTGCCGCAACTGCCCTGGCGGCAGATCGCCCGCGCCATCGAGCGGGGCACGCAGTTCGTCGGCTTCAGCGACTTCACCGCGCTGCAACTGGGGCTGCTGGCGACGACCGGGGCCACGACCTGGGCCGGCCCGGCGCTGTGCGCGGACTTCGGCGCGGCCGACGCGGGCGACACCGCCGACGGCCATGGCGGCGCGCCCGTGCCCGCCGGCCCGGACGAGATCATGCTGGCCTGCTTCGACGACCTGGTCAGCGGCAGCAGCGAAGGCACGGGCTGGCGCCTGCCCCTGCCGGACGTGGCGGCGCTGGCCGGCCGGCAGGGCCTGCTGGCGCACCACGCGCCGCTGTGGGGCGGCAACCTGGCCATGGTGGTGTCGCTGCTCGGCACGCCGTGGTGGCCCGACGTGCAGGGCGGCGTGCTGTTCCTGGAGGACGTGGGCGAGCACCCCTACCGCGTCGAGCGCATGCTGGCCCAGCTGCTGCATGCCGGGGTGCTGGCGCGGCAGAAGGCCGTCGTGCTGGGCCAGTTCACAGGCTACCGGCTGGCGCCGCACGACCGCGGCTATTCGATGGCCAAGGTCGTCGACGGGCTGCGCGGCCAGCTCAAGGTGCCGGTGCTCACCGGCCTGCCGTTCGGCCACGTGCCGACCAAGGTGCTGCTGCCCGTGGGAGCGAAGATCGACCTGCTGGTGGAAGGACGCGAGGCCCTGCTGCTGTGGGGCCACCAGCACTGAAAGGCCGGTGTCAGCCGGCGGTGGCGCCGGACTCCTTCACCACCTTCTTCCACTTCTCGTTCTCGGCCTTGATGAAGGCGGTGAATTCGGCCGGCGATTCGGCGACGATCTCGCCGCCCTGCTCCTGGATCTTCTTGACCACGGCGGGGTTCTTGAGCGCCTTGATGATGGACTCATGAAGCTTGGCCTGCACGGCGGCCGGGGTCTTGACGGGCACGAACAGGCCGAACCACGACATGGCCTGGTAGCCGGGCACGCCGGCTTCGGCCACCGTGGGCACGTCAGGCAGCTCGGGCGAGCGCTTGGACGTGGTCACGGCGATGGGACGCAGCTTGCCGGAGCGCACGTGCTGAATGGCCGAGGGCATGTTGTCAAACATGATGGCGATCTGGTTGCCCAGCAGGTCGGTGATGGCCGGCGCGCTGCCCTTGTAGGGCACGTGCGTCAGCTTCACGCCGGTCATGGTCTCGAACAGCGCGCCCGACAGGTGCGGCGACGAGCCGTTGCCCGGCGAGCCGAAATTGACCTTGCCCGGGTTGGCCTTGGCGTGGGCGATCAGTTCCTTCACGGTCTTGAAGGGCTGCTGCGGATGGGACACCAGCAGGTTGGGCACGTTGGCCACGCGGGTCAGCGGCGCGAAGTCCTGGTTGGGGTTGAAGGGCATCTTGGCGTAGAGCCATTCGTTGATGGAATGCGTGCCCACGGTGCCCATGAAGAGGGTGTAGCCGTCGGCCGGGGCGCGGGCCGCGTGCTGGCCGCCGATGTTGCCGCCGGCGCCGGCGCGGTTGTCGATGATGACCGGCTGGCCCAGGTCCTCGCTCATGGCCTGGCCGACGACGCGGGCCAGGATGTCGGTGGTGCCGCCCGCCACGAAGGGCACGACGATGGTGAGGGGCTTGCTGGGAAAGCGGTCCTGGGCCAGGGCCGGGGTGGCGGCCGCCGCGGCCAGGGCCGCCGCCGCCAGGGTCTTCAGGCCGGCGCGGCGGGAGAGGGTGCGGAAAAATTCAGTCATAAGGGTTTCCATGAAATGGGCGAGGGGCCCGGGAGCGGATGGATGGGTGGCGGCCTGTGCTTGGTCGAGGCCTTCAGACTTTTTCGAGCACCACGGCGATGCCCTGGCCCACGCCGATGCACATGGTGCACAGCGCGTAGCGGCCGCCCAGCGTGTGCAACTGGTTCACCGCCGTGGTCGCCAGGCGAGCGCCCGAGGCGCCCAACGGGTGGCCCAGCGCGATGGCGCCGCCCCATTGGTTCACGCGCTGGTCGTCGTCGGCGATGCCCAGGTCGCGCAGCACGGCCAGGCCCTGGGCGGCGAAGGCTTCGTTGAGCTCGATCACGTCCATGTCGGCCACCGTCAGGCCGGTCTGGGCCAGCACCTTGCGCACGGCGGGCGCGGGGCCGAAGCCCATGATGCGCGGCGCCACGCCGGCCGTGGCCATGCCGACCACGCGGGCGCGGGGCGTCAGGCCGTATTGTTTGGCGGCTTCTTCATTGGCCAGCAGCAGCGCGCAGGCGCCGTCGTTCACGCCGCTGGCGTTGCCGGCGGTCACCGTGCCGTCCGGCCGCACCACGCCCTTGAGCTTGGTCAGCGCCTCCAGCGTGGTGCCACGCGGGTGCTCGTCCTGGCTGACGACAATGGGGTCGCCCTTTTTCTGTGCGATGGAGACGGGCACGATCTCCTGGGCCAGGTAGCCAGCGGCGATCGCGGCGGCGGCCTTCTGCTGGCTGGCCAGCGCCATGCGGTCCTGCGCGGCGCGCTCGATCTTGAAGTCGTCGGCCACGTTTTCGGCCGTCTCGGGCATGGAATCGACGCCGTACCGCGCCTTCATCAGCTTGTTGACGAAGCGCCAGCCGATGGTGGTGTCGTAAACCGCGTTGTGGCGGCTGAAGGCGCTTTCGGCCTTGGGCATGACGAAGGGCGCGCGGCTCATGCTTTCGACGCCGCCGGCGATCATCAGCGTGGCTTCGCCGGCCTTGATGGCGCGCGCGGCCGTGCCCAAGGCGTCCAGGCCCGAACCGCACAAGCGGTTGAGGGTGGCGCCCGGCACCTCGGGTGGCAGGCCCGCCAGCAGCGCGGCCATGCGCGCCACGTTGCGGTTGTCCTCGCCGGCCTGGTTGGCGCAGCCGTAGAGCACGTCGTCCACGGCCTGCCAGTCGACACCCGGGTTGCGCTCCATCAGGGCCTTGATGGGCAGGGCGGCCAGGTCGTCGGTGCGCACGCCGGACAATGCGCCGCCGTAGCGGCCGATGGGGGTGCGCACGGCGTCGCAGATGAAGGCTTCTCGGGTCATGGAGTCTCCTGAAGGTTGCTATGAAAACGTGAGCTATCAGCGCTTTATGGGTACGGGCTGATGGCCGATTCGATGCTTATTGCGCGATCAGCAGGCCGATGATGCGCTGCAGTTCGGCGTGCGACAGCCCGGGCACAGTATCGATCAGGCGCAGGCCGCCGGGCGAACATTCCAGCGTGCACAGATCGGTGTAGATGCGTTTGACGCAGGCCAGGCCCGTGAGGGGATAGGTGCAGGACTGGACCACCTTGCATTCGCCGGTCTTGGTCATCAGGTCCATCATCACCCAGGTCTGCCTGGCGCCCACGGCCAGGTCCATGGCGCCGCCCACGGCGGGAATGGCGCCGGGCTCGCCGGTGCTCCAGTTGGCCAGATCGCCGGTGGCGGACACCTGGAAGCCGCCGAGCACCGAGATGTCCAGGTGGCCGCCGCGCATCATGGCGAAGCTGTCGGCATGGTGGAAGTAGCAGCCGCCGGGCAGCAGCGTCACGGGCTGCTTGCCGGCGTTGGTGAGGTCGTAGTCCTCCTGGCCTTCGGCGGGCGCCGGGCCCATGCCCAGGATGCCGTTCTCGCTTTGCAGGATGACTTCGCGGCCGGCGGGGATGTGGTTGGCCACCTGGGTTGGCATGCCGATGCCCAGGTTGACGTAGGCCCCGTCGAAGATGTCCTGCGCCACGCGTTGGGCGAGTTCCGTCTTGCTTCTTTTGTGATAGCTGGTCACGCTTGTGGCTCCTGGGCTAGAGGGCGATCAGGCCGCATTCTTGAACCCGCCGGCCTTGGTGGCCACGCGGTCGATCTTCACCACCTTGCTGACGTAGATGCCGGGGGTGACGATGGCTTCCGGGTCGAGCTGGCCGAGTTCCACGATCTCGTGCACGGTGGCCACGGTGAACTTGGCGGCGGTGGCCATCACGGGGCCGAAGTTGCGCGCCGACATGCGGTAGGTGAGGTTGCCCCAGCGGTCGCCCTTTTCGGCCTTGATGAGGGCCACGTCGCCGTGGATGGGGTACTCCAGAACGTACTGGCGGCCGTTGATCTCGCGCGTTTCCTTGCCGCTGGCGAGTTCGGTGCCGTAGGCCGTGGGACAGAAGAAGGCGCCGATGCCCGCGCCGGCCGCGCGCATGCGCTCGGCCAGGTTGCCCTGGGGCACGAGTTCGAGTTCGATCTTGCCGCCGCGGTAGAGGTCGTCAAACACCCAGCTGTCCACCTGGCGCGGAAAGCTGCAGATGATCTTGCGCACCTGGCCGCTGTGGAGGAGGGCGGCCAGCCCTTCGTAGCCGTTGCCCGCGTTGTTGTTCACCACCGTCAGGTCGCGCGCGCCCTGGGCGATCAGGCCGTAGATGAGTTCGTTGGGGTTGCCCGAGGTGCCGAAGCCGCCGATCAGCACCGTGGCACCATCCTGGATGCCGCTCAGCGCTTCGGCCACCGATTCGGTGATCTTGTCGATCATGGATGTGTCTCTTCAGGGTTTGTTCTAATGTCGAACAAAAGTTCGTTAATAGAATAATTATGGTGGTTGCGATCCAGGCTGTCAATGCAGTTGTGGTGGGTTTTGGCAAGGTATCAATGATGGATCGAACGGGAAAAGACAACGCTCCGCGTCCTAGCGACAGCTATGTGCAGTCCTTTGCCCGAGGACTGCAGGCCATCCGCAGCTTCAGCGGCCAGGCGCCGAGCCAGACGCTGAGCGAGGTGGCCGCGGCCACGGGCATGACGCGCGCCGGCGCGCGGCGCATCCTGCTCACGCTGCAGGCGCTGGGCTACGTGCGCAGCGATGGCAAGTATTTCGAGCTCACGCCCCGCATCCTGGACTTGGGATTCGCGTATCTCTCGTCCATGCCAATCTGGAACCTGGCGCAGCCGGTGATGGACGCGCTGGTGGAGCAGGTTCGCGAATCGTGTTCCATTGCCGTGCTGGACGGGCAGGACGTGGTCTACGTGATGCGCGTGCACACGCACAAGATCATGAGCACCAATCTCGGCATCGGATCGCGTCTGCCGGCATGCTGGACGTCGCTGGGCCGCGTGCTGCTGGCGGCGCTGCCGCAGGATCAACTGTCGTCGGTGCTGGCGGAGCGGCCGCGCCAGGCCTTCACCCGTCACACCCTGCAGGACGACGAGGCCTTGCGAGGCGCGATTGCCACGGTGCGCCAGCAGGGCTGGTGCCTGCTCAACCAGGAGCTGGAAGAGGGCCTGATTTCCATCGCCGCGCCCATCCGCGATGGCCGGGGCGCCACCGTCGCCGCGCTCAACCTCAGCGGCCAGGCCAACCGGACCAACCCCGAGGTCATGCGCGAGCAGATGCTGCCGCATGTGCTGAAGGCAGCGGATGAGGTGTCCAGGCTGGTGGCGATGCAGCCGCGCCGATGAGTTCAGCCACGGTCATTGTGCAAGCGAGCATGTGATAACGCCATGGTATATTGACATAATAAACATCGTATGAAGTAAAACCAATGCCCGGCGCGTAGCCAGATTTGCGTACGGCCCCGTCAGCTCCCGGAAATTTCTTCCATCACCACTTCCCGCGCTGGCTGCGCGGACTGGCGCGCAGCGCCGTGGTGATGAGTTCGACGGCATCGCGGCGTTCGGCGCCCTGGGCGAAGTCCAGGGCGGTCAGGCCTTTCTGGTTGCGCATGTGGATGTCGGCGCCGGCTTCGATCAGCAGCTTGACGGCTTCGGGCGAGCCGTAGGACGCGGCCATCATCAGCGGCGTGGTGCCGTTGGGCGACTGGGCGTCGATGAAGGCGTGCTCTTCCAGCAGCAGGTCCATCACCTGCAGATGGCCATGGGTAGCGGCGTAGTGCAGCGGCGCCCAGCCCGGCTTGTTGACGTCGGCGCCCTTGGCGATCAGGCGCTTGGCGATGTCGAGCTGGCCCTTGAGGGCGGCCATCATGAGCGGGCTCTCGTCGGTGGCGTTGCGCTGCTCGGGCTTCAGGCGCGGCGAGTCGATCAGCACGCTGGCCACCTTCAATGCGCCGTCCTGCAACGCGACGTAGAGGCCGGGCGCGCCCCTGTCGTCGCGGAGGTTGGGGTCCAGGCCCTCGGCCAGCAGGCTGCGCATGGCCCGGTCGTTGTCCTGCTTGATGGCGCGAAAGAAGTCGCCGGCATCGGCGGCGAGCGCCAGCGGCGCCAGGCCGGCGGCGAGGCACAGGGCGGCGAGGCGTTTGGAGAGGATGGACTGCTTCATGGCGAAACCCTCGTGAACAGACGGGTGAAGTTGGCGCTGGTCTGCGCCGCGATGTGCGCCACGCTGGCGCCGCGCAGTTCGGCCAGGCGCGCCGCCACGTAGGGCACGTAGGCGGGCGTGTTGGTCTTGCCGCGAAACGGCACTGGTGCCAGGTACGGCGAATCGGTCTCGATCAGCAGCCGGTCGTCCGGGACCAGCGTGGCCACCTCGTGCAGCTCGCGCGCGTTCTTGAAGGTGACGATGCCCGAGAGCGAGATGTAGAAGCCCTTGTCCAGCGCCGCGCGCGCCACCTCGCGCGTCTCGGTGAAGCAGTGGAACACGCCGCCCGCGCTGCCCGGACCACCGTCCTCGCCCTCCTCTCCCAGGATGGCCAGCGTGTCGGCGGAGGCCGCGCGGGTGTGGATGACCAGCGGCACGCCGGCGCGCCGCGCGGCGCGGATGTGGGTGCGGAAGCGCGCGCGCTGCCACTCGAGATCGGCGATGCCGCGGCCGCCCTTGCGCGCCTCCATCTGGTAGTAGTCCAGCCCGGTCTCGCCGATGGCGACCACCTTGGGCTGGGCGGCGGCGCGCACCAGTTCGTCCTCGGTCGGCTCGTGCACATCCTCGCTGTCGGGGTGCACGCCGGCCGTGGCCCAGAAGTTGTCGTAGCGCTCGGCCAGGGCCTGGACCTGGGGAAACTCTTCCATCGTGGTGCTGATGCACAGCGCCCGCGTGACCCGCGCCTCGGCCATGGCGGCGCGGATGGTCACTAGGTCGGCCGCGAGTTCAGGAAAGGTGAGGTGGCAGTGGGAATCGGTGAACATGCGGAAACAGATGGTCGCCGGGCGACCCCGGCGTCATATCGTCTGCGTCGGCCGGTCGGAGCCGAGCGAGGCGCCCAGGATCTGCTCGATCTTGACCTTGAGCTGCTCGGATTTCTCGTCCTTCGGGAAGCGGATGCCCACGCCCTGGGTGCGGTTGCCCAGGGCGCGCGCGGGCGTGATCCAGGCCACCTTGCCGGACACGGGGTAGCGCTGCGGGTCGTCGGGCAGGGTCAGCAGCACGTAGATGTCGTCGCCCAGGCTGTGGTCGCGCGTGCTGGGGATGAAGATGCCCCCTTCGGCGAACATCGGGATGTAGGCGGCGTACAGCGCGGCCTTCTCCTTGATGGCGAGTTGGATGACGCTGGAACGCGGCGCGTGGAGGGCGGCGTGCTGGCTGGTGGACATGGACGACGGGCGTGGGGGGCGTCAGGCTCTTGAGTTTAGGGCTTGACGGGCCGCGCTGACCAGGAATTCCGTCGCCAATCCGGGGTTCAAGGGGTGTTCGGCCGTGCGCGCGGACTGCGCCAATTGGTTCCACCAGCGCGTCAGCGCCAGCAGGGACAGCGGCTGCGGCGGCAGGTCGGCGGCGTCGAAGAAGCGCGGCGGCGCCCCCACCTGCCGCGCCAGCAGGTCGTGGCAGAGCTTTTGCAGCCGCGCCACGGCCTCGGGCAGCGGCACGCCGGCCAGCGCGGCGGCGTCGCCCCGGCCGAGCGCGCGCGGCAGCAGCGCCCACTGGCGCGCGCTGTCCTTGCCCGTGCCCAGCGCCAGCGCGGCGGCGGGGCGCCCGCCGGCGGCGCGCAACAGGGCGGCGCCCTGCTCCGCCGCCACGCCCTGCCCGGCCAGCCAGGCCAGCGCCTCGCCGGCCTCGGGCCAGGCCAGCGTGTGGACCAGGCAGCGGCTGCGGATGGTGGGCAGCAGCAGGTGCGCGGCGTCGGTGGCCAGCACGAAGCGCACGTCGCCGGGCGGCTCTTCCAGCGTCTTGAGCAGCGCGTTGGCGGTCACCGGGTTCATGCGTTCGGCCGGGTAGACCAGCACGGCCTTGCCGCGCCCGCGCCCGCTGGTGCGCTGGGCGAACTCGATCGCGTCGCGCATGGCGTCGACGCGGATGTCGCGGCTGGGCTTGCGCTTCTTGTCGTCGATGTCGGCCTGCGCCTTCTCGGGCAGCGGCCAGCCGCGCGCGAGCGTCTCGGTCTCGGGCATCAGCACGGCCAGGTCGGCGTGCGTGTGCACGTCGATGGCGTGGCAACTGGCGCAGTGGCCGCAGGCGCCTTGCGGCGTGCAGGCATCACACAGCCAGGCGCGCACCAGGGCCAGGCCCAACTCGAACTGGCCCAGGCCGGACGGCCCTTGCAGCAACCAGGCGTGGCCGCGCTGGGCCAGCAGGGCCTGCAGCTGGCGAGCGATCCAGGGCGCGGGCGGCGCGTCGGTCACAGCCATCCCCTGCCCTGCACCGCCGCGTGGACGGCGCGCGAGACGGCGCCCCGCGGCTGGTCGGCATCGATGCGGACGAAGCGCGCCGCGTCACCCGCCTGCCGGCGCGCGTAGCCGGCGCGCACGGCCTCGAAGAAGGCGGCGGGCTGCGACTCGAAGCGGTCGGGCACGCGCGCGCCGGCCAGGCGCTCGGCGGCGACGCCCGGCGGCAAGTCGAACCACAGCGTCAGGTCGGGCTGCAACAGCGATTCATGAGTCAAATCGACCTCCAGCCCGCGCGTATCCTGCGCCATAAGCTCCAGTTTTAATAGCGAATCCCAATCGAAGCCACGCCCGCCGCCCTGGTAGGCGAAGGTGGCGTCAGTGAAGCGGTCGCACAGCAGTACGTCGCCGCGCGCCAGCGCTGGGGCGATGACCTGGCGGATGTGGTCGCGCCGCGCGGCGAACATCAGCAGCGCCTCGGTCAGCGCGTCCATGGGCTCGTGCAGGGCCAGGGCGCGGATCTTCTCGGCCAACGGCGTGCCGCCGGGCTCGCGCGTGCGGGTGACCTGGCGGCCGGTGGCGGCGAAGGCGTCGGCCAGGGCGTCGATGTGGCTGGACTTGCCGGCGCCGTCGATGCCCTCGAAGCTGATGAACAACGCCCCCACGCTCCCCGCTGCGCGTGGTTCGCTGCCCCCCGAGGGGGCGCTCGCCGCCTTGGGGCGGCCCGGCGTCGGCTCGGGCGGCTGGGCAACGCTCATTGCTGGACGCCCCCGCGCTGGTACTTGTCGACCGCCCGGTTGTGCTCGGCCAGCGAACTGCTGAAGTGGCTGCTGCCGTCGCCGCGCGCGACGAAGTACAGCGCCTGGGTGCGCGCCGGCTGCACGGCGGCCATCAGCGCGGCCTTGCCGGGCATGGCGATGGGGGTAGGCGGCAGGCCGCGCCGGGTGTAGGTGTTGAAAGGCGTGTCCGAGATCAGGTGGCTGCGCTTCAGATCGCCGTCGAAGGCCTCGCCCAGGCCGTAGATCACGGTCGGGTCGGTCTGCAGCGGCATGCCGATGCGCAGGCGGTTGATGAACACGCCGGCGATCTCGGGCCGGTCGGCACGCTGGCCGGTTTCCTTCTCGACGATGCTGGCCAGGATCAGCGCCTCGTCGGCGGACTTGAGGGGCAGGTCGGGCGCGCGCGCCTCCCACGCCGCCGCCAGGCGCCGCTGCATCAGTTGCATCGACTGGCGCAGCACGGCCAGGTCGCCCGAATCCTTGGCGTAGTGGTAGGTGTCGGGGAAGAAGCGCCCCTCCGGCGCCACGCCGGGCTGGCCCAGCGCCTTCATGATGTCCTCGGGCGACAGGCCGGCGGTCTCGGGCTTCAGGTGCTCGGCGCGCGCCAGCGCCTGGCGCACCTGCCGGAAGGTCCAGCCTTCCACCAAGGTCACGGCCAGCACGATGCGGTCGCCGCGGATCAGCTTGCCGAGCAGGTCGCCCGGCGTCATGCCGCGCGTGACCTCGTACTCGCCCGGCTTGATGGTTTGCTGGCGCGCGGCGAGGCGGAAGTAGGCGTACAGCAGGCCGGCCGGGGCGCGCACGCCGCCCTCCACGGCCTTGTTGGCGGCGGTGCGCAATGAGGCGCCGTTGGGCACGCTGACCTCCACCTTGTCGGCGGCCAGCGCCAGCGGTTGCGTCGTCCACCACCAGGCACCGCCGGCGGTGGCGCAGGCCAGGATCAGCAGCAAAGCCAGGATTCGGCGCACAGCCCTTGTCGTCATGGTGTGAATGGGGCGGCCATGATAATTCAGGGCATGACCACCGCATCCCTCGTCCCCGACACCGCCGCCGCGCTGAACGGCGTGGCCGCCCTGCCCCACCTGGGCGTGATCCGCGCCACGGGCGAGCAGGCGGCGACCTTTTTACAGGGCCAGCTCACGCAGGACATGGCGCTGATGGCGCCCGGCCAGGCGCGGCTGGCGGCGTTCTGCAACGCCAAGGGGCGCATGCTGGCCAGCTTCGTCGCCTGCCGGCGCACGCCGGACGACTTCCTGCTGGTGTGCAGCCGCGATCTGCTGCCGGCCATGCTCAAGCGGCTGTCGATGTTCGTGCTGCGCGCCAAGGTCAAGCTGAGCGACGCGACGGAGGCCGTGGCGGTGCATGGCCTGATAGGGAGTGCTGCAAGTTCGATAGCTGACAGCGCAGATTCGGCGGGGGCTGAGAGCCAGTTTGATACTCCATTCGTCGCCGTCCTTCCCCCCGCCGACGGCGCGGCCCGCGCGCTGTGGCTGGCGCCCGCCGGCACGCCCGCGCCCGCGGGCGGACTGGTGACCGCCGCGCTGTGGGACTTCGCCGCCGTGCGCAGCGGCGTCGCCACCCTCAGCGCGCCGGTGGCCGAGGCCTTCGTGCCGCAGATGCTCAACTACGAATCGGCCGGTGGCGTGAACTTCAAGAAGGGCTGCTACCCCGGCCAGGAGGTGGTGGCGCGCAGCCAGTTCCGCGGCGTCATCAAGCGGCGCGCCTACGTGGCGCACGTGGAGGGCCAGGCGCAGGCGGGCCAGGAGGTGTTCTGGTCGGGCGAGCCGGCCCAGCCGGCGGGCCTGGTCGCGCAGGCCGCGCCGGCGCCGGGCGGCGGCAGCGAGGTGATCGCGTCGCTGCAGGTGGCGGCGGTGGCGGACGGCGGCGTGTTCACGCTGGGCGCGCCGGACGGGCCGGCGCTGTCGGCGCCGCGCCTGCCCTACCGGCTGCTGGACGACATCTGAGTCACCCGGCGCGCCGGGCCGTCAGAACCGGTGGCGCACGCCCAGCCCCAGGCTGGTGCCGCTGCTGGTGCCGGTGATGCGGTCGTGCATCACGTTGGCGTACAGGTCGGTGCGCTTGGACAGGCTGTGGTCGTAGCCCACGGTGAGGGTCTGGCGCGTGGCATCCAGCGCGGTGTTGCGGGTGCGCGCGTAGGCCGCCAGCAGCTTGCCGGCGCCAAGCGGCACCGAGGCGCCCAGCGACGCGGTCTTGGCCTTGGCGTCGGTCACGTTGTTCTTGGCCTGGCCATAGGTGGCGAAGAGCTTGACCACGGCGAAGTCGTAGAAGCCGCCCACCATCCAGTTGGTGCGCCGCGAGCCGTCGGCGAACGGCGCGGCCACCGGATTGGTGAGCTGGGCGCGCTCGTAGAAGGCGGTCAGGCCCAGCGGCCCGCTCATGTAGACCAGGTTGGCGCCCAGGTTGCGCTTGCCGTTGCCGATTGCGCCGTCGCCGAACTGGTACTGCAGCGTGGCCGTCAGCCCGCCGAAGTCGGGCGTGGTGTAGGCGAGCTGGCTGGACCAGCCGGTGTCGGCCGGCGTGGTGCCGGTCCAGCCGCTGCCGTTGAAGAGCGGCACGTTGGCGTGCAGCACCAGCGGCGAGAACGCGAAGGAGTCGCCAAAGGGGTTGAACAGGATGGTCGGCAGGAAGTTGGGCGCCATCCAGCGGCCCAGCCGCAGCGTGCCGAAGCCGCCGCCGAGGCCGACGTAGGCGTCGCGCGAGAACGGGGTGTCGCCCCCGAAGCGCCCCAGCGAGCCGTCGCCCAGGCGCATGAACGAGGTGATGGCGAAGATGGCCCGAGCGCCGCCGCCCAGATCCTCGGAGCCCGACAGGCCCCACCACGAGGTGGTCATGCCGCCGCTGCCCAGCGTGTTCTTGCGCGCGCCGTCGCCGGCCATGCGCATGGAGCCCACGTAGGCGTCGGCCAGGCCCGACAACTGCACCGAACTCTGCGCCCAGGATGGTGCACAGGCCAGCGCCGACAGGGCCAGCGCGACCCGAAGCGGGGCCGCGGCGCGGGGACGATAAGACGTTTTCATCAAATTCTTCATGCGGGACTCCTCTTCCGAATGGGGGATTGTGCGGCCGCCCGATGCGGCCATGCTGCGCGCCGGCAGTCACAGCAAGTTTCGCGCCATGCCGATGTGCGCGATGCCCACGTCCTGGTAGGGCTCGCCGCGCGGCTGGTAGCCCAGCCGGCGGTAGAAGCCCTCGGCGCTGGCCTGCGCGCTCAGGACGGCCTCGCGGTCGCCGCGCGCGCGGGCCGCGTCCTGCAGGCCGTTCAGCAGCGCCCGTCCGATGCCGGCGCCGCGCAACTGGTGCAGCACCGCCATGCGGCCGATGCGGGCGACGCCGGGGGCGTCCTGCAGCAGGCGCCCGGTGCCCACGGGCTGGCCCAGCCGGTTGTAGGCCACGGCGTGCAGGGCGGTGCGGTCGGCCTCGTCCCATTCGTCCTCGCGCGCGATGCCCTGCTCGTCGATGAAGACGGCGCTGCGCACCTGCGTCGCATCGGTGCCCAGCGCGTCCCAGGGGCCGGTGCACAACTCCAGCGTGGGCTCGCCGGCCTCGAAGCCCTCCAGCAGCGCGCGCAGCGCGGGCGGGATGGGGCGCGAGGTCTGCGTGGCCGGGTCGGCGAAAACGTAGACCAGTTCGCCGGTGATCAGCAACTGCTCGCCCCGGAAGATGGCGCCGGCGATGGTCATGGACGAGGTGCCGATGCGGTCGCAGCGCATGCCGATGTCGAGCCGGTCGTCCATGCGGGCCGAGGCGTGGTACTCGATGCCCGCCTTGCGCACGTACAAGTCGCCCTGCATCCGCGCCAAGGCCTCGGCGTAAGGCAGCGCCAGGGCGCGCCAGTAGCCGGTGACGGCGGTGTCGAAGTACATCAGGTAGTGGCCGTTGAAGACGATCTTCTGCATGTCCACCTCGGCCCAGCGCACGCGCAGGTGGTCGAAGAAACGGAAGTCCTGGCGTTTCATGTCGTGGATGAAGGTTTATGAATGAAATTGGCCTCCAGCCAGCATGAATGCTTCGCTGGAAGCTATGAAAAAGTGAGTATGTCGCTAGGCCTCGAAGGCCCGCCGCAGCGCCGCCGCCGCATCCAGGTGCAGCTGGCGCGCCTCCGGGATGGCGCGGCCCATGGCGATGAAACCGTGCACCACGCCGCGGTAGATCTCCAGGTCGACCGGCACGCCGGCCGCGCGCAGCTTGTCGGCGTACAGCACGCCCTCGTCCACCAGCGGGTCGCATTCGGCCAGGCCGAACCAGGCCGGGGCCGCGCCGTCCACGTCGTCGGCCAGCAGCGGGGCAAAGCGCCAGTCGCCGCGGTCGGCCGCGTCGATGTAGTGGCCGAAGAACCAGTCGATCAGCACCTTGTCCAGCACCGGGCCGTGGGCGAAGGCGGCGTGCGAGGGCGTGTCCTGGTGGGCGGTGGTGCCGGGGTAGATCAGCAGCTGCAGCGCCAGCGCCAACCCCTCGTCGCGGGCGTGCAGCGCGCTGACGGCCGCCAGCGTGCCGCCGGCCGAGTCGCCGCCGACGGCGATGCGCGCCGTGTCCAGCCCCAGCGCGCCGCCCTCGCCCGCCAGCCAGCGCAGCGCGTCCCAGGCGTCGTGCACGGCGGTGGGAAAGCGGTGCTCCGGCGCCAGTCGGTAGTCCAGCGACAGCACGGCCGCGCCGCTGTGCAGCGCCAGCACGCGGCACAGCGTGTCGTGCGACTCGACGCTGCCGATGGTGAAGCCGCCGCCGTGCAGGTACAGCAGCACCGGCAGGCCGCCCTCCGCGGTGGGCTCGTACAGGCGCGCGGGCAACGGGTGGCCGTCGCGCGCGGGGACGCGCAGGTCGCGCACCCGCGGCAGCGCGGGCTTGGGCACGTCGAGCACGCCGGCCGCCTGGGCGTAGGCCTGCTTGGCGGCCTGCGCGCTCAGCGTGTGCATGGGCGGGTACGGCGCCCGGGCCATGCGCTCGATCAGTTGGCGCATGGCGGGCGTCAGGCGGGCGTGGATCTCGGGGCCGTGGTTCATGGTCAAAACAAGCTACGGCCGTTACCAAATATACATTGGCCGCTATCAACGAAATAGCAATCGGAAGGCAGGCCCGGCGGAGATGGGCGCATCGGGCTCTCCTGCGGGAAGTTATGGTTAGGATCGTGAACTGATCGTAACTGCAAAGCTCCTTCCGCCATGGCCCTCATTCTGTACCTGACCCAGATCGAATTCGACTACGACGCCCTCGCCCAACTGCCGGCCCACTGCCAGCGTGTGGGCATCTCCCGCCCGCTCATCGTCACCGACGCCGGGGTGCGCGCCGCCGGCGTGCTCGACCCCGTGCTGGCGGCGCTGGGCGACCGGCCGCACGCCGTGTTCGACGCCACGCCCTCCAACCCGACCGAGGCCGCCGTGCGCGCCGCCGCCGCGCTGTATCGGCAGGAGGGCTGCGACGGTCTCATCGCCGTCGGCGGCGGCAGCGCCATCGACTGCGCCAAGGGCGTGGCCATCGCCGCCACGCACGAGGGGCCGCTCAAGACCTACGCCACCATCGAGGGCGGCTCGCCAAAGATCACCGAGGCCGTGGCGCCGCTGATCGCCGTGCCCACCACCGCCGGCACCGGCAGCGAGGTGGCGCGCGGTGCCATCGTCATCGTGGACGACGGGCGCAAGCTGGGCTTCCACAACTGGCACCTGATGCCGCGCGCCGCCATCTGCGACCCGGCGCTCACGCTCGGCCTGCCGCCCAAACTCACCGCCGCCACCGGCATGGACGCCATCGCGCACTGCATGGAAACCTTCATGGCCCCGGCCTTCAACCCGCCCGCCGACGGCATCGCGCTGGAGGGGCTGCGGCGCGGCTGGACGCACATCGAGCGCGCCACGCGGGACGGCGCCGACCGCGACGCGCGCCTGAACATGATGGCCGCCAGCATGCACGGCGCCATGGCCTTCCAGAAGGGGCTGGGCTGCGTGCACAGCTTGAGCCACAGCCTGGGCGGCATCGACCCGCGCCTGCACCACGGCACGCTGAACGCCGTCTTCCTGCCCGCCGTGATCCGCTTCAACGCCGACGCCGAAAGCGTGCGCGGCGAGCATCGCCTGGCCCGCATGGCCCAGGCCATGGGCCTGGAGGCCGGCGCCGACGTGGCCGAAGCCGTGAAGGACATGACCGCCCGCCTGGGCCTGCCCACCGGCCTGGCGGCGATGGGCGTGGGCGAGGCGCAATGGGATGCCATCATCGAACACGCCCTGCTCGACCACTGCCACAAGACCAACCCGCGCCTGGCCTCGGCCGAGGACTACCGGCGCATGCTGGCCGAGTCGATGTAGGAACGGTGCTCCGCTTGCAAAACGAAAGAGCCGCCTCCGGGCGGTTCTTTTGCGTCAGGGCCAGGAATCAAGAAAAATTGGCCTGAAACCCGCATGGATCATGCGCCATAAGCTATTAAAACAGAAGCAACCAGTGCTGGAGCGGCGCCTGTGCGGCCAACGGCTCAACGCCCCGCGAAGCGCCCGCGGCACCCCCGGCTGACCCAAAGCCGGCTGCGGCCATCGGTGCCCCACGAATAGCCTTCGCGGCACGGGCTTTCGGACAACTGCTGCACCAGGCGGGCGCGGCCCTGGCGCGCGTCCCAGGGGCAGGTGACGGTGCGCTGGCCCTCGCTGTTGCAGGTGACGGTATAGCCGCCGCCTTGCCAGTCGCCCGACCCGCCATTCCAGCCGCCGCCCGACCCGCCGCCCCAGCCGGACGTCGAGGCGAACTCGCCCCGGCAGCCGCCGCTCACCCAGACCCGGCCCGAGCGCTGGCCCCAGTTGCGGCCCTGCACGCACGCCGTCTCCGAGAGCTGGCGCACCAGTTGCGCGTCGCCGCGCGACGGCATGCTGCACTCGCGGTAGCGGTTGTCGTCGCTCTCGCAGCGCACCGTCTGCCCGTGGTAGCCCTGGCCGCCCCCGATGGGGCCGCCGCCATAGCCTTCGGCGAAGCTGCCGCGGCAGCCGTCGCGCACCCAGACCGAGCCGCGCCCCGTGCTGCCCCAGTTGCGGCCTTCGACGCAGCGGGTCTCGGACAGGTTCGCCCTCAGCACCGCCGGGCCGCGAAAGCCGGTGGCGCATTCCCGGTAATCGCCTTCCCGGCTTTCGCAGACCACCGCCCGGCCCTGGCCCGGCGGGTCGTCATAGCCCAGCTGGGCCTGGGCCAGCAGCGGCGCCAGCGCGGTGGCGGTGCTCAGGAGTGCAATGGTGGACAGGCGTGGCATGGTGGTGATCTCCTCGATGATTGATCCGCGGCCATGCTACACGGCGAGAGGCTAGAACGCCACCGCGCAGCCGTCCTTGCGCGGGTCGGAGCCGGCGATGTAGTGGTCGCCATCGCGCAGCACCAACTGCGCGCCGCCGAAGGCGAACACGCCATGGCCGTCCTCCACCGTGATGTCGTGCCCGCGCGCGCGCAGGGCCGCCACCACGGCGGCGTCGAAGGCGGGCTCCACCGCCACGCCCTTGCCGCCGGTCACGCGCCAGCGCGGCGCGTCGGCGGCGGCCTGCGGGTTCTGGCCGTGGCGCAGCACGCGCAGGGCCATCTGCAGGTGGCCCTGGCTCTGCATCGGGCCGCCCATCACGCCGAAGGCCATTTGCGGCGTGCCGTCGGCGTTCATCGCGAAGGCCGGGATGATGGTGTGCGAGGGGCGCTTGCGCGGCCCCACTTCGTTGGCATGGCCGGCCTGCGTGGTGAAGCCGGCGCCCCGATTCTGCAGGCTGATGCCGGTGTCCGGCACCACCACGCCCGAGCCGAAGCCCATGTAGTTGGACTGGATGAACGACACCATCATGCCGCTGGCATCCGCCGCGGCCAGGTACACCGTGCCGCCGGGTTGCGGCGCGCCGTAGGTGGGCAGGCTGGCTCTCTCGCGGTCGATCAACCGGGCGCGCTCCCGCAGGTAGGCTCGGTCCAGCAACTGCGCGGGGGTGACGCGCATGTGGTCGATGTCGGCGTTGTACTGGTGCAGATCGGCGAAGGCCAGCTTCATGGCCTCGATCTGCAGGTGCACGCTGTCCACGCCATCCAGCGGCTGGTCGCCGACGCCCAGCGCGTCGAGCATGCCCAGCGCCATCAGCGCGGCGATGCCCTGGCCGTTGGGCGGGATCTCGTGGACCACCGAGTCGCCGAAGGGCTGCGACACGGTGCCCACCCAGTCGGCCTGGTGCGCGGCCAGGTCGTCCTCGGTCATCACGCCACCGCAGGCGCGGGCGTGCGCGGCGATCTTCTGTGCCAGCGCGCCGCGGTAGAACGACTCGCCCATCGTCGCGGCGATCTCTTCGAGCGTGCGGGCATGGCCCTCGCTGCGGAACACCTCGCCTGCCCTGGGTGCCCGGCCGCCGGGCAGAAAGCAATCGGCGAAGCCGGGCTGCCCGCCCAGCTTCTTGCCGCCCAGGTCCCACAGCGTGGCGATGACGGGCGACACCGGGAAGCCATCGCGCGCACAGTCGATGGCGGGCTGCGCCACCTGCTCGAAAGGCAGCTTGCCGAAGCGCCGGGACAGCGCCACCCACGCCGACACGGCGCCGGGCACGGTGACGGCGTTCCAGCCTTTCTCGGGAATGCCGCCGAGCCGGGCGAAGTAGTCGGGCGTCCATGCCGCGGGCGAGCGGCCCGAGGCGTTGAGGCCGTGCAACTGTTGCCCGTCCCAGACGATGGCGAAGCCGTCGCTGCCGATGCCGCAGCCCGAAGGCTCCACCACCGTCAGCGTCATCGCGGCGGCCAGCGCCGCGTCCACCGCGTTGCCGCCGGCCAGCAGCATGCGCAGGCCGGCTTGCGCGGCCAGTGGCTGCGAGGTGCTGACCGCGTTGCGCCCCAGCACCGGCGAACGGCGCGAGGCGTAGGGGAAAGTCCAGTCCTGAATGCTTGCCATGGCGGGTTACTCCAGTGTGATGCGGTTATCCTTGATGACCTGGGCCCAGCGCGCGCTGTCGGCCCGCACCATGGCGGCGAACCGCGCCGGCGTCTGCGGCCGGGCCGGCTCCACGCCCTGCCGAGCCAGGTTGGAGGCCACCTCGGGGTTCTGGATGGCCTTGTTGAAGGCCTGGTTGATCTTGGCGGCGAGCTCCGGCTTCATCCCCGCCGGCCCGTACACGCCGAACCAGGTGACCGACGAATAGCCCGGCAGGCCGGATTCGGCCACCGTGGGCAGTTCGGGCGCGAGTGCGCTGCGCTTGTCGCCCGTCACGGCCAGCGCGCGCAGGCGGCCGCTGGCCACGTGCGGCAGGCCGGTGGGGATGGAGTCGAACAGCAGGTGCACCTGGCCGGCGGCCAGGTCGGTGATGGACTGGGCCGTGCCCTTGTACGGCACGTGGGTGAGCTGCACGCCGGCCCGCGCGGCGAAGGCGGCCGAGTTGAGGTGCACGATGGTGCCGTTGCCGCTGGTGGCGTAGTTGAGCTGGCCGGGGTGGGCTTTGGCGTGGGCGATCAGCTCCTGCACGTTCCTGGCCGGCAGCGCCGGCGTGACCAGCAGGATGCTGGCCGCGTCGGCCACGTGGGCGATGGGGGTGAAGTCCTTGTCCGCGTTGTAGGGCAGGCGCGGCATCAGGTGCGGCGAGATGGCGTGCGTGCTGCTGGTGGTGAACAGCAGCGTGTAGCCGTCGGGCGCGGCCTTGGCGGCCTCGGCCGCGCCGATGGTGCCGCCGGCGCCGGGTTTGTTGTCGATGACGAGCTGCTGGCCCAGCTCCTGCGACACGCGCTGCGCGATGACGCGCGAGACCAGGTCGGTCGCGCCGCTGGGCGGGAACGGCACGATCACCCGCACCGCGCGCGCGGGCCAGTCGGCGGCGCCCTGGGCGAATGCGCCGGTGGCCAGCGTCAGCCAGGCCAGGGCCACCAGGCCGGCTGGGCGCAAGCGGACGGAGAACGCAGGAAGAAAGGCGCGGCGGCCCAGGGGCAAGTCAGGCATGGCGGTATGAGGGTCGGGTGTGGGAAGAGCCTGAATCTTAGGCGGGATTTCCGCCGCTACAGCGGCAGCAGGCGCGCCGCGTGGGGCCGCTGCAGCCGCTCGACGTGGCGGCGCGCGGCGGGGCCGTCATCGCTGGCTACCGGGAGGACGGGCCCTTGAGCTTCTCGAACGCCGAGGCCATGGCGGTGGCGGTGGGCTGGTGGCCACCGCGCCCTGCCCCACCCGCGGGGCCCTTGCGCCCGCGCGGCGCGGACTCGAAGCGGTTCTCGCGCGGCTCGCCCGGGCGCGGGGCGGCGGTGTCCAGCTTCATGGTCAGGCTGATGCGCTTGCGCGCGGCGTCGACCTCCAGCACCTTGACCTTGACGATGTGGCCGGTCTTGACCACCTCGCGCGCGTCGCCGACGAAGCGGTGGGCCAACTGGCTGACGTGCACCAGCCCGTCCTGGTGCACGCCCAGGTCCACGAAGGCGCCGAACTGCGCGACGTTGCTGACGGTGCCTTCGAGCACCATGCCTTCCTGCAGATCCTTGATGTCTTCCACGCCGTCGTTGAAGCGCGCCACCTTGAAGTCGGGGCGCGGGTCGCGGCCGGGCTTTTCCAGCTCGGCCAGGATGTCCTTGACGGTGACGGCGCCGAACTGGGGCGTGGCGAACTGCTCGGGCTTGAGCCCTTTCAGCAGCTCGCCCCGGCCCATGATCTGGCCGATGGGCTGGCCGGTCTTGACGATGATCTGCTCGACCACCGGGTAGGTCTCGGGGTGCACGCCGGTCACATCCAGCGGGTTGTCGCCGCCGCGAATGCGCAAGAAGCCCGCGCTCTGCTCGAAGGTCTTGGGCCCCAGGCCGCTGACTTCGAGCAACTGCTGGCGATCGCGGAAGGCGCCGTGCTGCTCGCGCCAGCGCACCACCGCCCTGGCCACCGTGCCCGACAGTCCCGACACGCGCGCCAGCAGCGGCGCGCTGGCGGTGTTCAGGTCCACGCCGACGCCGTTGACGCAGTCCTCCACCACGGCGCCCAGCGTGCGCGCCAGCTCGCTCTGGTTCACGTCGTGCTGGTACTGGCCGACGCCGATGCTCTTGGGGTCGATCTTGACCAGCTCGGCCAGCGGGTCCTGCAGGCGGCGCGCGATGCTGGCGGCGCCGCGCAGGCTCACGTCCACGTCGGGCAGTTCCTGGCTGGCGTATTCGCTGGCTGAGTAGACGGAGGCGCCGGCTTCGCTGATAACTATCTTTTCGATAGCTGCTGGCACTTTATCCACGCCAGCCAGAGCCGCTTTTTGCACCAATTTGATCAAATCGGCCGCCAGTTTGTCGGTTTCGCGGCTGGCGGTGCCATTGCCGATGGCGATGAGCCGCACGCCGTGCTTGTCGACGAGCTTGGCCAGCGTGTGCAGGCTGCCGTCCCAGTCCTTGCGCGGCTCGTGCGGGTAGACGGTGGCCGTCTCGACCAGCTTGCCCGTGGCATCGCAGACGGCCACCTTCACGCCGGTGCGGATGCCGGGGTCGAGCCCCATCACCACCTTCTGGCCGGCCGGCGCTGCCAGCAGCAGGTCGCGCAGGTTGTCGGCGAAGACCTTGATGGCCACGGCCTCGGCGGCCTCGCGCAGGCGGGCGAATAAATCACGCTCGGTCGAGAGGCTGAGCTTGACGCGCCAGGTCCAGGCCACGCACTTGCGCAGCAGGTCGTCGGCCGGGCGGCCTTGGTGCGACCAGCCCAGGTGCAGGGCGACGCGGCCTTCGGCGAGGCTGGGCGCCGCTCCTGGTTGAATAGCTTCCGGCACACTATCCACGCTGGGTAGAGCCAGTTTTGCCTCCAGAATCTCCAGTTGCCGGCCGCGGAATACCGCCAGCGCGCGGTGCGAGGGCACGCGGCCGATGGGCTCGTCGTAGTCGAAGTAGTCGCGGAACTTGGCGACCTCGGGGTCGTTCTCGTTCTTGCCGGCGGCCAGTTTGCTTTGCAGCAGGCCCTCGGCCCACAGCCATTCGCGCAGCGACTGCACCAGCGCGGCGTCCTCGGCCCAGCGCTCGCTCAGGATGTCGCGCACGCCATCCAGCACGGCGGGCACGGTGGTGAAGTCCTCGCCGCCCTCCCCTTTCTCGTTTTTGACGAAGACTTGCGCTTCGGCCCGCGGGTCGCGCGCGGGGTCGATCCACAGCAGGTCGGCCAGCGGTTCAATGCCGAACTCGCGCGCGATCTGGCCCTTGGTGCGGCGCCTGGGCTTGTAGGGCAGGTACAGGTCTTCCAGCTCCTGCTTGGTCGGCGCGGCTTCAATCGCGGCGCGCAGCTCTGGCGTGAGCTTGCCCTGTTCGTCAATGCTTTTCAGCACGGCGGCGCGGCGATCGTGCAGTTCGCGCAGGTAGCCCAGGCGCGCCTCCAGCTCGCGCATCCGCACGTCGTCCAGGCCGCCGGTGGCCTCCTTGCGGTAGCGGGCGATGAAGGGCACGGTGGCGCCGCCGTCCAGCAGGTCGATGGCAGCCTGCACCTGCGCTGCGCGGACTTTCAGCTCGGACGCGATCTGGGACGTGATGTGCTGCATGGGGTCATGGCGCTCGCCGCCTCCAAAAGTCAGCCGGCGCCCATCGAAAAAACGGGCGAGTGTGCCACACGCCCGGCGCCGAGCGGGGCGCTACGCGGCCAACGTCCCGCCCTCCCAGCGCGCGGCCTGCAGGCGCGCCAGCGGTACCAGCAACAGCACGCAACAACAGGCGACGCCAGAGTGATCAGCGGATCACGCGCTGGATTTCAGGTGTTTTCAGGCGCGTGCCCGCGCTGGATCCATGCTGAAAGCTATCACCAATGAAGCAAACAAGCTTCTCAGGCCCCGCGCAGTTGCGCGCGCAGCTTGGCGCCCACTTCCGGGGCCTCCAGGAAGGGATCGGCCGGGTTCTGGATGGCGACGATGTTCTGCATGCGGCTGGTGATGTTGCCCAGCGCCCTGGGGCTTTCGTGGCTGAAGACGTAGAACTGGTTGTCGCTGATGGCCTTGAAGACCTTGTGCGCCACCTCGGCCGCGGTGACCTTGCCGCTGGTGACGGCCTTCTCGGTCATGGCCTGGCCGATGAGCTGGCTCTTGGTGAGTTCGCCCTGCCGCAGCGCGTTGGGACGGTTGCGCTCGCTGTGGGTGATGCCAGTGGGCACGAAGTACGGGCACAGCAGGCTGGCGCCGACCTGATCGGTGACCAGGTTCAGGTCCTGGTACATCGTCTCCGTCAGGCTCACCACGGCCGCCTTGGCGGCGTTGTAGATGCCCATGTTGGGCGGCGTCAGCAGGCCGGCCATGCTGGCGGTGTTGGTGACGTGACCGCGGTACGACGGGTCCTGGGCGGCGGCTTCCAGCATCATGGGCACGAACAGGCGCACGCCGTGGATCACGCCCCACAGGTCCACGCCCAGCACCCAATCCCAGTCGGCGACGGTGTTTTCCCACACCAGCCCGCCGTGGCCCACGCCGGCGTTGTTGAAGACGAAATGCGGCGCGCCGAAGCGTTCCTTGACGGCGGCGGCGAGCTGCTCCATCTGCTCGGCGCTGGAGACGTCCACGCGGCGCGCCATCACCTCGGCGCCGGTGGCCTTCATCTCGGCCTCGGCCTGGTCGAGCGCGTCTTGCTGCACGTCCACCAGCACCAGGTTCATGCCCAGCGCGGCCCCAATGCGCGCGCACTCGAGGCCGAAGCCGGAGCCTGCGCCGGTGAGCACGGCGGTCTTGCCTTGGAAGTCCTGGATCATGGTTGGCGTTCCTTTTGTGGTTTGTCGAATGTCGGTGGGAAGGTTCAGGCGTCGGCCCGGCGCAGCACGTAGCCGATGCGCGGGAAGTGCACGTGCACCGTGCCGGCGCGCGGGTCGGTGCGCTCCAGCGTGTAGTGCGTGCGGGTGGCGGCGACCAGGGTGCCTTCGGTGGCTTCGGGGCCGAAGCTCTCGCCGGCCACGGTGACCGGAGTGCCCAGCGGGATGCCGTGGTCGTCCTGGAAGGTGCTGTCGGTGAGCAGCGTGTGGGGCGTGGATTGCGCGGCGATGGCGATGGCGGTGGCCGAATCGGTTTCGGCCGGGTTGCCGTGGCCGATGGCGGCCATGCGCTCCAGCCAGGCCGCCACGGCCGGCGTCTGCTCCAGGATGCCGGCCATCGACGGCGTGCGCGTGCGGGTGAACCACAGTGGGTGGTAGCAGGCGAAGTCGGCCACGCAGGGCGCATCGCCCAGCAGGTAGCACTGGCCGTCCAACATGTCGGAC
This sequence comes from Ottowia sp., assembly GCF_016703145.1. Classification (GTDB taxonomy): domain Bacteria; phylum Pseudomonadota; class Gammaproteobacteria; order Burkholderiales; family Burkholderiaceae_C; genus Ottowia. Next base: position 575,565 of record NZ_JADJCO010000005.1, read on the forward strand.
AGGCGGCGCAGGTAGGAGCGGTAGGCGCCCGCGGCATCGCCGGGGCGCAGGCGCACCATGTTCGTGCTCATGGCGCGGCGGTCGTCGGCGAAGGACTTGGCCAGTTGGGGCGGCGCCTGGCCAAAAAGGTCGCCCAGGCCCCTGGGCGAGAAGCTGTACGCCATGGCCGCCCAGAACAGCGTGCCGTCGGCCCACTGCGCCACGGTGCGCGCCAGGCCCTTGCCCGGTTCGGGGTACAGCGCGGGCGCGGGCTGCAGGTGCTCCAGCACGTCGCAGATGAGCAGCGTGTCGCAATAGAGGTCGGCACCGACCTGCAGCACGGGCGTCTTGCGGTAGCCGCCGGTGAGCGCCGTCAGGTCGGGCTTGGGCATCACCTGCGGGATGATGACCGAGCGCCAGGGCAGCTTCTTGTAGCCCAGGACGGTGCGGATCTTCTCGGCGAAGGGCGAGGTGGGGTAGTGGTGCAGGATCAGGTCGGCCATGGCGGCTCCTTGGTTCAGGATGTCAGCGGGGCATGGCCCGCGCGATGATGGCGTCGGCATCGACGCCGGCGCCCAGCGTGCCGAAGGCGTGGCCCCAGTCGCCGCCCAGGCGCGAGGCGCAGAAGGCATCGTGCACCGCGGCTGGCGCGCCCTGCGTCAGCAGGGCGGCCTGCACGGCCAGGGCCACATCCCGCGCGAGGCGGCGCGCCTCCATTTCGGTGGCCATGGCGTCGACTCGCGCGGGCAGCGCGTCGGCCAGCCGGTCGAGCGCGGCGTGCTGGCCGCGCGCGGGGGCCAGCTCTTTCGCCAGCGCGGCCGCGGCGTCGCCCTTGCGCAGGCCGCGCAGCAGGTCCAGCGCCATGATGTTGCCGGCGCCTTCCCAGATGGAGTTGAGCGGCATCTCGCGGTAGACGCGCGCCATCACGCCTTCGCCGCCCTCCTCCACGTAGCCGTTGCCGCCCAGGCATTCCATCGCCTCCTGCGCCAGGTGGCTGCCGCGCTTGCAGATCCAGAACTTGGCGACCGGCGTGAGCAGGCGGGCCATCAGGCGCTCGTGCTCGTCGTCCTGATGGTCGAAGGCGCGCGCGAGGCGGATGGCCAGCGCCGTGGCCGCCTCGCTTTCGAGGGCGATGTCGGCCAGCACGTTCTTCATGAGCGGCTGCTCGATGAGCGGCTTGCCGAAGGCGCTGCGCTGCGACGTGTGGTTCAGCGCCAGCGCCACGGCCTGGCGCATCAGGCCGCTGGTGCCCAGCGCGCAGTCCAGCCGGGTCATGGTGCCCATCTCGAGGATCTGCGGCACGCCGCGCCCTTCGTCGCCCACCAGCCAGGCGCTGGCGCCGTGGAATTCGACCTCGGAACTCGCGTTGGCCTTGTTGCCCAGCTTGTCCTTCAACCGCTGGATGCGGATGGCGTTCAGGCTGCCATCGGGCAACACGCGCGGCAGGAAGAAGCACGTGAGGCCGGCCGGCGCCTGCGCCAGCACCAGGAAGGCGTCGCACATGGGCGCCGAGAAGAACCACTTGTGGCCGGTGATCTCGTAGCGCTCGCCCCAGGCGTCGCTGCCGGTGCGCACGGCCCGCGTGGTGTTGGCCCGCACGTCGGAGCCGCCCTGCTTCTCGGTCATGCCCATGCCCATCGTCACACCGGGCTTGTCGCGGTAGAGCTTGAGCTGCGGGTCGTAGGCCCGGCTTTGCAGCAGCGGCGCCCATTCGCCGTAAATGGCCGCGTTGCCGCGCAGGCCGGGCGTGACGGCGTAGGTCATCGAGATCGGGCACAGCATCGAGGGCTCCAGCTCGGTGAAGAGCATGAAGCCGGCCGCGCGCAGCACGTGGGGCGAGGCGCCCTCACCCGTCCAAGGCGTGCCGTGCAGGCCGGCGCCGATGGCGGCCTGCATCAGCGCGTGGTAGCTGGGGTGGAACTCCACCGTGTCGATGCGCCGGCCGAAGCGGTCGTGCGTGTGCAGTTGGGGCGCGTGCACGTTGGCGAGCCGCGCGTGCGCCTGCATCCCGGCGGTGCCGAGGATGTCGCCGAGATCGTGCAATGCGGCCGTCTGCAGCGAAGGCGCATTGAGCTTCACCGCATCGCGCAGCGCGCGGTTCGTCTCGAACAAGTTGTAGTCCACCAGCGGCGCGGGCTGGTTGAAGACTTCATGGGTTGTGACGCTGTTCATGGGCGCGGCCTCCAATCGATGCTCCGGAAACACCGCAGGGACCAGCATGGCCGAAGCCGCTGGCGTGGCCCGCGGTCGCGGGGGCGGGCTCAGACCAGCTTGACGAGCTGCTTGCCGAAGTTCCTGCCCTTGAGCAGGCCCAGGAAGGCCTCGGGCGCCGACTCGATGCCCTGCGCGATGGATTCGCGCGGACGCAGCTTGCCGCTGCCCACCAGCGCGCCCAGCTCCTTCAGCGCCTCGGGCCACACTTCCATGTGCTCGCTGACGATGAAGCCTTCGAGCTTGACGCGGTTGACCAGCAGCAGCGCCGGGTTGGCCAGCGGCAGCGGCTGGCCGTCGTAGCCGGCGATCATGCCGCACAGCGCGATGCGGGCGAAGGCGTTCAAGCGCAGCAGCACGGCGTCGAGGATGTAGCCGCCGACGTTCTCGAAGTAGCCGTCGATGCCCTTGGGGCAGGCTTCCTTGAGCGCCTTGCTCATGCTTTTCACGTCGGGGTGTTGGCGGTAGTCGATGCAGGCGTCGAAGCCCAGCTCCTCCGTCACGTACTTGCACTTGTCGGCGCCGCCGGCGATGCCGATGGCCCGGCAGCCGCGCGCCTTGGCCAGCGCACCGAAGGCGCTGCCCACCGCGCCCGAGGCCGCGGTGATGACGACCGTCTCGCCTTCCTTGGGCGCGATGATCTTGACCAGCCCGTACCAGGCCGTGACGCCCGGCATGCCGACGGCGCCGAGGTAGTGCGACAGCGGCACGTGGGTGGTGTCCACCTTCTTGAGCATGCCGGGCTGGCCGGCATCGACCACGCTGTATTCCTGCCAGCCGCCGAAGCCCGCCACCTTGTCGCCCGCGGCGTACTTGGGATGGCGGCTCTCGACCACCTCGCCCACCGTGCCGCCCTGGAACACCTCGCCCACCGGCTGGCTGGCGGCGTAGCTCTTGGAGTCGTTCATGCGGCCGCGCATGTACGGGTCCAGGCTCAGGTAGTGGTGGCGCACCAGCACCTGGCCGTCGGCCAGCGCGGGCGTGTCGTTGCTGACCAACTTGAAGTTGGCCGCGGTGGCTTCGCCCACGGGGCGGTTGTCGAGAAGGATCTGGCGATTGGTGGGCATGAGGTTCTCCTGTGGACTACGAAATCAATAGCTGTTGGCGCAGCACCCATGCGGGCTTTCGCCATTTTTCCTTCAAATTCATTCAATCCGTCGGCACGGACTGCTGCGCGCGCGGCACGTACTTGAAGGTGCCGGTGGACTGCGCGCACAACCGGCCCTCGGGGTCGAACAGCGAACCTTCGACGAAGGCCATGGTACGCGTGCGGTGCAGCAGCCGGCCACGCCCGACGAGGGCTGCGCTCGGCAGCGCTGGCGCGGGGCGCATGAAGCTGGTCTTCATCTCGATGGTGACCACGCCCGAGTCCTGTTGCACGCTGCGCGCGGCGGTGGCCATGACGACGTCGAGAAAGGTCATCACCGCGCCGCCGTGCGTGACGTGGAACGAGTTGCGGTGCTCGGGCCGCGGCGCGAAGTGCAGCGTCGATTCGCCGTCCTCGAAGCGCTCCAGCGTGAAGCCGAGGTGGTGGACGAACGGGATGGCGGCGCCGAACTCGAGGCTCATGATGCAGGGCCCCTGCCGGCTCAGGCCGCGCCCAGCACCACGCTGGTGCCGCCGTCCACCGCGAGCCACTGGCCGGTGATGTGCTTGCCCGCGTCGCTGGCGTACAGCAGCGCTAGGCCCTTCAGGTCCTCGTCGTCGCCCAGTCGCCCCAGCGGGGCGCCGGCCTTCATCTTGTCCTCGCCCAGGATGTCGATCAGGCCGGAGGCCATCTTGGTGCGGAAGAAGCCCGGGCAGATGGCGTTGACGGTGATGCCGTAATGGCCCCACTCGGCCGCCAGCGTGCGGGTGAAGCCGATGACTGCGGTCTTGGAGGTGTTGTAGGCCAGCGTCTTCATGTCCACCGGGTTGCCGTTCAGGCCGGCGATGGAGGCGACGTTGATGATGCGCCCGGTCTTCTTCGGGATCATGTAGCCCCTGGCGACCTGCTGGCTGAGGATGAAGTAGCCGCGCACATTGAGGTTCATCACCTTGTCCCAGGCGGCCACGGGATGCTCCTCGGCCGGGGCGCCCCAGCTCGCGCCGGCGTTGTTGACCAGGATGTCCACCGCGCCCATGCGCTCCAGCGTCTCGTCGGCCAGGCGGCGGGTATCGGCCTCGTTGGCGCAGTCGGCGGCGATCCAGCGCGCGTCGATGCCGGCGGCCTGCAACTCGGCGGCGGCCTGCTCCAGATCTTCGGCCTTGCGCGAGCTGAGCATGACGCGCGCGCCGGCCTCGCCCAGCGCATGGGCCATTTGCAGGCCCAGGCCGCGCGAGCCGCCGGTGATGAGGGCGGTCTTGCCGCTCAGGTCGAACAGTTGTTGAACGGTACGGGTCATGGCGGGTTGATCCTTTGTCAGAACGCTTCTTCGGGCAGTTGGGCGCAGGTCATGTCGCGCGACTCGACCACGCGCAGCCAGGCGTCGATCTTGGGCAGTTCGTAGCGGAAGAAATAGGCCGTGGCCCCCGCCACGCCTGCGCTGAACGCTTCATTTTTGGAAGCAGCGTCGATCAGCGCCAGGTCCAGCCAGACCCAGGCGATGACGACGTGGCCGAACGCCTGCATGTAGGGCACGGCGTTGGCCAGCGCCTCGGCGGGGTTGCTGCTGGCCCAGGCCGCCTGGGTGGCGCTGCCCACGCGCGCCAGCGCGGCCGCCAGGGCGTTGGCGTGGCCGGCCAGGGCCGGCTGCCGCAGCGCGCGCTCGATGGTGGCGTTGATGCGCCCAGCCAGCAGCGTGAGGCCGCGGCCGCCTTCCATCAGCACCTTGCGGCCCAGCAGGTCCATGCCCTGGATGCCGTGCGTGCCTTCGTGGATCATGTTCAGGCGGTTGTCGCGCCAGTACTGTTCCACGGGGAAGTCGCGCGTGTAGCCGTAGCCGCCGTGGATCTGGATCGCCAGGCTGTTGGCTTCCAGGCAGTTCTCGCTCGGCCAGCTCTTGGCGATGGGGGTGAGCACCTCCAGCAGCAGGCGCGCCTCGTCGGACTGCTCGGGCGAGCCGGTGTGCTGCTCGTCCACCAGCCGCGCGCAGTACATGAGCAGCGCCAGCGCGCCTTCGCAATAGCTTTTCTGAGCCAGCAGCATGCGCCGGATGTCGGCGTGTTCGATCAGGCGCACCTGCGGCTGGGCCGGGTCCTTGCCGGCGGGGCCGATGGGGCGGCCCTGTGGACGCGTCTTGGCGTAGTCGAGCGAGGCCTCGTAGCCGGCCAGGCCCAGCATGGTGGCGGCCATGCCGATGGCGATGCGGGCCTCGTTCATCATGTGGAACATGCACCGGAGGCCCTCGCCCGGCTTGCCCACGAGGTAGCCGATGGCGCCCGGCTGCCCGTCCACCTTGAACTGGCCTTCACCAAAGTTGAGTAGCGTATTGGTGGTGCCGCGCCAGCCGAGCTTGTGGTTCAGGCCCGCCAGCGCCACGTCGTTGCGCACGCCGGTGAGGTTGCCCTCGGCATCGACCAGCTTCTTGGGCACGATGAACAGCGAAATGCCCTTGACGCCCGGCGGCAGCTTGCCGTCGGCGCCGGGAATCTTGGCCAGGACGAGGTGGACGATGTTCTCGGTCAGCTCGTGCTCGCCGGAGGAGATCCACATCTTGTTGCCCTTGAGGCGGTAGCGGGGGCCCAGCGGGTCGCCCTCGTCCTCCAGCACGGCGCGGGTGGCCACGTCGCTCAAGCTGGAGCCGGCCTGCGGCTCGCTCAGGCACATGGTGCCGGCCCAGCGGCCGTTGAACTCGTTGGCGGCGAAGACGGCTTTCTGCAGCGCGGTGCCGTGCGCCATCAGCAGGTTGGCGTTGCCCACGGTGAGCAGGTTGGAGCTGATGCTGATGGACGCCTTGCCGAAGAAGGCGTTGGCCGCCGCCTCGGCCAGGTAGGGCAGCTGCATGCCGCCGTGCGCGTGGTCCTGCGCGGCGGACAGCATGCCGGAGTCGGCGTAGGCCTGGCGGGCGTCGTGCGTGGCCCGCGGCAGCACCACGCGCAGGCTGCCGTCGGGCGCCTGCTCGGTGCGCGGCTCCTGGGTATCGACCAGGCGATTGAAGGGCGCGTACTTCTCGCGCGCGATGCGCTCGCAGGTGTCCATCACCGCGTCGAAGGTCTCGCGCGAGTGCTCGGCGAAACGCGGGCGCTGGGTGAGCGATTCGGCGTCCAGCCAGTCGTAGAGAAGAAAGTCGAGGGTAGAGCGCAAACCCATGATGTTTATGAAGAAAAAATGGCCAGATTCCCGCGTGGAATATACGCCGATAGCTATGAATAAAGTAGCGCTAAGGCGCTTTGGCAGGCAACGCCGTGATGGTGCCCTGGGCGACGGCGCACAGCTTCTCGGCACCGCCATCGACCACGAACACGTCACAGCGGCACACCGCCTGCGTGCGGCCCACGTGCTCGGCCCGCGCGCGGGCGATCAAGCGTTCGCCGATGGCCGGGCGCACGTAGTTGATTTTGAACTCGGACGTCACCACCGGCACGCGCAGCGCGGTGCCGCCAGCGTAGGTCAGGGCATTGTCGGCGGCGTAGCAGACCACGCCGCCATGCACGAAGCCATGCTGCTGCTTGACGTGGTCGGTGACCGGCACGTGCAGTTCGCAGGCGCCAGACGACAGCGCCGCCAGCTCGGCGCCGATCAGCACGCTGAAGGGTTGCTGGGCCAACACCTCGCGGCCCATCCGCAGGAACGCCTGCGGCGACACCGCTACCGGCGGCGCGCCACCCTCCTCGCGCCGCGGCATGTCACAGCACTTCGAAGATGCCCGCGGCGCCCATGCCGCCGCCGATGCACATGGTCACCGCCACGCGCTTGGCGCCACGCCGCTTGCCTTCGATCAGGGCGTGGCCGGTCAGGCGCTGGCCGCTCACGCCGTAGGGGTGGCCCACGGCGATGGCGCCGCCGTTGACGTTCAGGCGGTCGGCGGGGATGCCCAGCTTGTCGCGGCAGTAGATCACCTGCACGGCGAAGGCTTCGTTCAGCTCCCACAGGTCGATGTCGCTGACCTTCAGGCCGAGCTTGTTCAGCACCTTGGGCACGGCGAACACGGGGCCGATGCCCATCTCGTCCGGCTCGCAGCCGGCCACGGCGAAGCCCAGGAAGCGGCCCAGGGGCTTGAGGCCCTTGCGGGCGACTTCATCCTCGTGCATGACCACGCAGGCGCCGGCGCCGTCGGAAAACTGGCTGGCGTTGCCGGCCGAGATCAGGCCGCCCGGCAGCGCGGGCTTGATGCCGCTGATGCCTTCCTTGGTGGTGCCTTCGCGGATGCCCTCGTCCTTGCCGCAGGTGACCTGTTTGGTGCGCAGGCCCAGCACCGGGTCGGCCACGCCGGCGGTGACGGTGATGGGGGCGATCTCGGCGTCGAACAGCCCGGCGGCCTGCGCCGCGCTGGCCTTCTGCTGGCTGGCGGCGCCGTACTCGTCCATGGCGTCGCGGCCGATGTTGTAGCGCTTGGCCACCAGCTCGGCGGTCTGCAGCATGCTCCAGTAGATGGCGGGCACCTTGGCCGCCAGGGCCGGGTCGGCCAGCATGTGCTGGTTCATTTCCTGCTGCACGCAGGAGATGCTCTCCACGCCGCCGGCCACGAACACGTTGGCCTCGCCGGCGATGATGCGCTGCGCCGCCAGCGCGATGGTCTGCAGGCCGGAGGAGCAGAAGCGGTTGACGGTCATGCCGGAGGTGGTGACCGGGCAGCCGGCCATCAGCGCGATCTGGCGGCCGATGTTGGCACCGGTGGCGCCCTCGGGGTTGGCGCAGCCCATGATCACGTCGTCCACTTCGCCGGCGTCGATGCCGGCGCGGGCGATGGCGTGCTGAACCGCGTGGCCGCCCAGGGTGGCGCCGTGGGTCATGTTGAAGGCGCCTTTCCAGCTCTTGGCGAGTGGCGTGCGGGCGGTGGAAACGATGAGGGCCGAGGTCATGGGGTGAACTCCTGGATCAGTGGACTAGCGAAGGGAGCGCGCCTGGCCGGCGCGCTCGTTTCAGTTGAAGGTCTTGCCTTCGTCGGCCAGCTTCCGCAGCAGCGGCGCGGGCTGCCAGAACTTGGCGTCGTCATGCGGGTTGCGGGCAAAGCGCTTCATGCTCTGCACCACGTTGAACAGGCCCACGGTGTCGGCGTACAGCATGGGGCCGCCGCGCCACAGCGGGAAGCCGTAGCCGGTGAGGTACACCATGTCGATGTCGCTGGCCTTGCTGGCGATGCCTTCTTCGAGGATGCGCGCACCTTCGTTCACCAGCGCGAACACCAGGCGTTCGACGATTTCCTGGTCGCTGATCTTGCGCGGGGTGATGCCCAGCGCCTTGCGGTGCTCGTCGATCAGCTTGTCCACCACGGGGCTGGGCAGGGCGTCGCGCTTGCCGGGCTGGTAGTCGTACCAGCCGGCGCCGGTTTTCTGGCCGTATCGGCCCATTTCGCACAGCAGGTCGGCCGCCTTGCTGTACTTCATGTCCGGGCGCTCGACGTAGCGGCGCTTGCGGATGGCCCAGCCGATGTCGTTGCCGGCCAGGTCGCCCATGCGGAACGGGCCCATGGCGAAGCCGAACTTCTCGATCGCCCTGTCGACCTGCTGCGGCGTGGCGCCCTCGTCCACGAGGAAACCGGCCTGGCGCGAGTATTCCTCGATCATGCGGTTGCCGATGAAGCCGTCGCACACGCCGGACACCACCGCCGTCTTCTTGATCTTCTTGGCCACGGCCATCACGGTGGCCATCACATCCTTGGCGGTCTTGGCGCCGCGCACCACTTCGAGCAGCTTCATCACGTTGGCGGGGCTGAAGAAGTGCAGGCCCACCACGTCCTGCGGGCGCTGGGTGAAGTTGGCGATCTTGTTCACGTCGAGCGTGGAGGTGTTGGAGGCCAGGACGGCGCCGGGTTTCATCACCGCGTCCAGCTTGGTGAACACGGCTTCCTTGACGCCGAGATCCTCGAACACGGCCTCGATCACCATGTCGACGTCCTTGAGGTCGTCGTAGCTCAGCGTGGTGCTGAGCAGCGCCATGCGCTGCTCGAGCTTGTCGGCCTTGAGCTTGCCGCGCTTGACCTGGGCTTCGTAGTTCTTGCGCAGGATGCCGACGCCGCGGTCCAGCGCGTCCTGCTTCATCTCGAGCATGACGACGGGAATGCCGGCGTTGAGGAAGTTCATCGCGATGCCGCCGCCCATGGTGCCGGCGCCGATGATGGCCACCTTGTTCACGGCGCGCGGCTTGACGTCGTCGCCCACGTCGGGAATCTTGGCGGCCGCGCGCTCGGCCTGGAACACGTGGCGCAGGGCGCGGCTCTCGGGCGTGAGCATCAGGTTCATGAAGATGTCGCGCTCGAAGGCCATGCCGTCGTCGAACTTGCGCTTGGTGGCCGCCTCGACCGCGTCCACGCACTTGGCGGGCGCCGGGAAGTTCTTGGCCATGCCCTTGACCATGTTGCGCGCGAACTGGAAGTAGGCGTCGCCCTGCGGATGGCTGCACGGCAGGTTGCGCACCAGCGGCAGCGGCGCGCCCTCGGCGGCCACCTTTCGGGCCAGCGCGATGGCCTCGTCGATCAGGGATTCGGGCGTGGCGGAGAGCTGGTCGAACAGCTTCTGGCCCGGCAGGCTGGCCAGCACCTCGCTGTTCACCGCGTCGCCGCTGACGATCATGTTCAACGCCGTCTCCACGCCCAGCACGCGCGGCAAGCGCTGCGTGCCGCCGGCGCCGGGCAGGATGCCCAGCTTCACTTCGGGCAGCGCGATCTTGGCGCCGGGTGCCGCGACGCGGTAGTGGCAGCCCAGCGCCAGCTCCAGGCCGCCACCCATGGCCACGCTGTGCACGGCCGCCACCACGGGCTTGGCTGAATACTCCAGCGCACGGATCACCGAGTTCAGGTTGGGTTCCTGCGTCGCCTTCGGCGTGCCGAACTCGCGGATGTCCGCTCCACCCGAAAAGGCCTTGCCGTCCCCCGTCAGCACGATGGCCTTGACGGCCGGATCGGCATTGGCCTTGTCCAGCCCCTGCGTGATTCCCACTCGCGTCGAATGGCCCAGGCCGTTGACCGGCGGATTGCTCAGGGAAATGATGGCGATGTCGCCTTGAACCTTGTATTCAGCGGTCATGCGGGCTCCTTTGTACGGGGAAGAAAGCAACTCGATCAACAGGGGCGCCCCCGGCTCATGATCCGGGGCGCCGCCATGGAACCGGACGAGTTTAGTGAGTTTGCGCGGCGCGTGGGATGGCCGCTGTCACGGGTGGGACGATAGGGCGCGGCACCGTTCCCGAGTGCCCGTCAACACACCTCAGGCATTGAGTTGAAATAAGTTGTTCCCACCGCGACGGCAGGCGGGAGGCTTGTAGCGCACCGCAGCTGATGTCGGCTCCAGAGCCGGCAGGCTGGACAGGCTCGGACGCGCCAGCAGGCAACGGACACCCCGCCAACAGTGGCGAAAATGCCATTGCCGCCCATCCGGGTAGCAAGGTGAATAGCCAGGTACCTCGAATAGGCTAAAAACTACACATAAGATCTTGATTTAATTGAGTTTTCATCAATATGAAAATCACCACCTGGAACGTCAACTCCCTCACCGCCCGTCTGCAGCACGTGCTGGACTGGCTGGCGGCCAACCCGGTCGATGTGCTGGCGCTGCAGGAGTTGAAGATGGGGGACGACAAGTTCCCCTTCGACGCGCTGCGCGAGGCCGGCTACGACGCCGCCGTGTTCGGCCAGAAGACGTACAACGGCGTCGCCCTCCTCTCTCGCGCGCCGGTGGCGGACGTGGCGCGCAACATCGCCGGCTTCGCGGACGAGAGCGCGCGCGTGATCGCGGGCACCGTGCCCGCGCCGGGCGGGCCGCTGCGCGTGATCAACGGCTACTTCGTCAACGGCCAGGCGCCGGCCACCGACAAGTTCGACTACAAGATGAGCTGGCTGCGGGGCCTGCGCGACTGGCTGCGCGATGAACTGGCCGCGCACCCGCGCCTGGTGCTGCTGGGCGACTTCAACATCGCGCCGGAAGACCGCGACAGCCACGACCCCGTGGGCCTGGCCGAGACCATCCACCACACCACGGCCGAGCGCGACCACTTCAAGGCGCTGCTGGGCCTGGGGCTGACCGATGCGTTCCGGTTGTTCGAGCAGCCGGAGAAAAGCTATTCGTGGTGGGATTACCGGCAACTGGGCTATCAGAAGAACCGCGGCCTGCGCATCGACCACATCCTGGTGAGCCACGCGCTGCGGCCGCAGGTGACGGCCTGCGCCATCGACCGCGCGCCGCGCAAGTGGCCCAAGCCCAGCGACCACGCGCCGGTGACGATGATCCTGGGCGACGGCGGCTGATTCGCCAGATTGCTATCGTTTAAATAGCTGTTGGCGCATATTCCATGCGGGCTATCGATTAAAAACGCTAAAAACCCGGGCGGCTGCGCCCGGCACGCCTCACCCCAGCCCCAGCTCCTGGATCTTGCGCGTGATGGTGTTGCGGCCGATGCCGAGCCGGTGCGCTGCCTCGATGCGGCGCCCGCGCGTGCTGGCCAGGGCGGCCAAGATCAGGCGCGACTCGGCGCGCAGGATCAACTGGTCCCACACCTCGGGCTGGCCGCTGGCCAGCAGGTGGGCGGCTTCGGCTTCGAGGCCGCGCTCCCAGTCGGCCAGGGCCACGGCCGTGGGCGGCGCGATCACTGCGTCCAGCGGCTCGGCTTCAGCATCGAATCGGCCTTTGACCAGCTCCTGGTCTAAGCTGTCAGCTCCTTTTTCAGGAGCAATTTCCGGCGCGGCGGATGCCACTGCGGGCGTCGCCAGCACCTCGGGCGGCAGATCCTTGACCTCGATCACCTGGGCCGGCGCCATCACCGTCAGCCAATGGCAGATGTTCTCCAGCTGGCGCACATTGCCCGGAAAGGCGAAGCCGGCCAGCCGCGCCAGCGCCGCGTCCGCCAGGCGCTTGGGCTCGACGCCGAGCTGGCGCGCGCTCTGCGCCAGGAAGTGGCGCGCCAGCGCGGGGATGTCTTCGCGCCGCTCGCGCAGCGGCGGCAGGCGCAGGCGGATGACGTTCAGGCGGTGGAACAGGTCTTCGCGGAACGCGCCTTCCTTCACGCGCCGCTCCAGGTCCTGGTGCGTGGCGGCGATGACGCGCACGTTGGCCTTGACGGCGCTGTGGCCGCCGACGCGGTAGAACTGCCCATCGGAGAGCACGCGCAGCAGGCGCGTCTGCAGATCGAACGGCATGTCGCCGATCTCGTCGAGAAACAGCGTGCCGCCGTCGGCCTGCTCGAAGCGCCCGCGCCGCATGGTCTGCGCGCCGGTGAAGGCGCCGCGCTCGTGGCCGAACAGCTCGCTCTCCAGCAGGTCCTTGGGAATGGCGGCGGTGTTGATGGCCACGAAGGGGCCGTTGCTGCCGGCGTCGCCGCGCGGCGAATGGCGGTGCAGCGCGCGCGCCACCAGTTCCTTGCCGCTGCCGGACTCGCCGGTGATGAGCACGGTGACGTTGCTTTGCGACAGCCGGCCGATGGCGCGGAACACGTCCTGCATCGCGGGCGCCTGGCCCAGCATCTCGGGCGCGGCGGCCTGCTGCTGCTCGGCCACTTCCTCGCGCTGGCTTTCCTGCACGGCGCGGCGTATCAACTCGACCGCGGCGGGGATGTCGAACGGCTTGGGCAAGTACTCGAACGCGCCGCCCTGGAAGGCCGACACGGCGCTGTCCAGGTCGGAGAAGGCGGTCATGATGATCACGGGCACGCCGGACAGGCGCTCCTTGACCTGGTCCAGCAGGTCCAGCCCCGAGCCGCCGGGCATGCGGATGTCGCTGACCAGCACCTGCGGGCCGGCGCCGTCGGGCTCGTCCAGCGCGGCCAGCACCTCGCGTGGCTGGGTGAACGATCGGGTAGGCAGACCCTCGCGTGACAAGGCCTTCTCGAGCACGAAGCGGATGGATTGGTCATCGTCCACGATCCAGATCGGCTTCATGTCGGGGGTGCTCCTTGTGTAGGTGATGTCAGGCCATTCAGGGCAGCGGAATCAGGATCCGGAAATCCGTCCGCCCGGGCCGGCTGTCCAGCTCGATCAGTCCGTGATGCTGCTGCACGAAGGTCTGCGCCAGGGTCAGGCCCAGGCCGCTGCCACCGTCGCGTCCCGACACCAGCGGGAAGAACACGCGATCCTTGATCGAATCCGGCACGCCGGGCCCGTTGTCGATCACATGCAATTCCAGTGCCAGACGATAGCGCTGCAGGCCGAAAGTCACCTGCCGCAGCACGCGCGTGCGCAGGATGATCTCGGCGTCCTTCCGGGCGATGCGCTCGGTCAGCGCCTGCGCGGCGTTGTGCGCGATGTTGAGCACGGCCTGGATGAGCTGCTCGCGGTCGCCCCGGAAGTCGGGGATGGAGATGTCGTAGTCGCGCACCACCTTCAGCCCGTTGGGGAACTCGGCCAGGATCAGCGCGCGCACCCGCTCGCACACCTCGTGGATGTTCACGTCGCTCACCATCGGCGGGCGGCGGTGCGGCGCCAGCAGGCGGTCCACCAGCGCCTGCAGGCGGTCGGCCTCGTGGATGATGACCTGGGTGTACTCGCGCAGCTCGCGGCCCTCGATCTCCATCTCCAGCAACTGCGCCGCGCCGCGGATACCGCCCAGCGGGTTCTTGATCTCGTGCGCCAGGTTGCGGAACAGCTCCTTGTTGGCCCGCGACTGGTGAGCCAGGCGCTCCTCGCGCTGCTGGCGCGCCTGCTGCGCCAGCGGCAGCAGCTCGACCACGGCCTCGTCCGCGTGCTCGGTCTGCGCCACGATCACGTGAACCGGCAGCAATTCGCCGCCGTGGCGCCGCAACTGCGCGTCGTAGCGCAGCGCCGCGAAGGCATTGCCCCGCGCGCCTTTCAGGGCATGCCGCAGCGTGCCGGGCTGCGAGAAATACTGCAGCAGCGAGGTGCCCTCGATGCTGCGCCAGGACAGGCCGACGGCATCTTCCAGCGCGGCGTTGGCGAACAGCACCACGCCCTCGCCATTGACGACGGCCACCAGGGTGGCCAGCAGGTCGAAAGCCGCGAAGCGCGGGGGATGGGGTCGGGAAGCACCCAGGATTCGGCTCTCCACGGTGCTCACCTGCCCGCTGCGGCGCTCAGGGGGGTCATTTGAAGCGGGCCAGTTCGCGCCGGATGCCGTCGATGTCGCTCTGGTTGCGCGCAATCGAGGCCTTCAGCTGAGCCACGCGGTCCAGGTACTTCTGGTAGTTGCGCGCCTCGCCGCCGATCTTGTCGGGCTCGCCGTTGTTGTATTCCTTCAGCAGCTCGGCGTGGTGCGACTCGGCGCGCCGCAGTTCCTGCTCCAGGATGGCCTTGGCATCGGCGTCGCGCGCGCGCTGCTCGGGCGAATCGACGCGCGGCGCCGTCGCCGGCGCGCTCACCACGCGCTGGCCGGACGAGCCGCCGCCAGCGGCGGGCGCCGCCGCGGCCGGCGTGGTGCCGCGCACCACGGTCACGTTGCCGCCTTCGACCACCTTGCAGTCCTTGCGGGTGCCGACGCGGTTGGTGTACTCGTTGCCGCAGCGGTAGATGCGGTCCTGCGCGGCCACGGGCACGGCCGCCAGCAAGCCGGCGGCGGTCATCAGGAAAGCCATCAGCGGAGCGAACTTTTTCATGCAGGTCTTTGGGGCGGGATGCGGACGAAAAGTCAAGTATGGGTCAATAGACCCCGCGCTCGCAGCCCCGTTCCCTCCAGGCAGCAAAAAGGGCGGCCCGAAACCGCCCTTCTTGGCGCCCCGGGCGCCGCTTACAGCGAATAGTACATGTCGTACTCGGCCGGGTTGACCTGCACGCGGATGCGGTTGACCTCGGTCATCTTCAACTCGATGTAGGCGTCCAGCATGGCGTCGGTGAACACGCCGCCCTTGGTCAGGAAGGCGCGGTCCTTGTCCAGTTCGTCCAGCGCCTGGTCGAGGCTGTGGCAGACGGTGGGCACCAGCTTGTCCTCCTCGGGCGGCAGGTGGTAGAGGTCCTTGGTGGCGGCCTCGCCGGGGTGGATCTTGTTCTCGATGCCGTCCAGGCCCGCCATCATCAGCGCGGCGAAGCACAGGTACGGGTTGGCCATGGGATCGGGGAAGCGCGCCTCGATGCGGCGCGCCTTGTCACTCATCACGTGCGGGATGCGGATGGAGGCCGAGCGATTGCGGCTGGAGTAGGCCAGCTTGACTGGCGCCTCGAAGTGCGGCACCAGGCGCTTGTAACTGTTGGTGGTAGGGTTGGTGATGGCGTTCAGCGCGCGGGCGTGCTTGATGATGCCGCCGATGTAGTGCAGCGCGGTGTCCGACAGGCCGGCGTAGCCCTTGCCCGCGAACAGGTTCTTGCCGCCCTTCCAGATCGATTGGTGCACGTGCATGCCGCTGCCGTTGTCGCCGTGGTAGGGCTTGGGCATGAAGGTCGCTGTCTTGCCGTAGCTGTCGGCCACGTTCCACACCACGTACTTCATGCGCTGCGTCCAGTCGGCGCGCTCGACCAGGGTGCTGAACTTGGTGCCGATCTCCATCTGGCCGGCGCCCGCCACCTCGTGGTGGAACACCTCGACCGGGATGCCCATGGCTTCGAGGATCAGCACCATCTCGGCGCGCATGTCGTGCGTGCTGTCCACCGGCGGCACGGGGAAGTAGCCGCCCTTGGTGGTGGGACGGTGGCCGCGGTTGCCGCCTTCGAGCTTGGCGCCGCTGTTCCAGGGCGCCTCGTACTCGTCGATCTTGTAGAAGCTGTGGCCAGGCTCGGTGCTCCAGCGCACGCCGTCGAAGACGAAGAACTCGGGCTCGGGGCCGAAGTAGGCGGTGTCGCCCACGCCGCTGGCCTTCAGGTAGGCCTCGGCGCGGCGGGCGATGGAGCGCGGATCGCGGTCGTAGGCCTTGCCGTCGCCGGGCTCCAGCACGTCGCAGGTCAACACCAGGGTCGATTCCTCGTAGAAGGGGTCGATGTGCGCGGTGGCGGCGTCGGGCATCAGCAGCATGTCGGAGGCCTCGATGCCCTTCCAGCCGGCGATGGAGGAGCCATCGAAGGCGTGGCCGTCGCTGAACTTGTCTTCATCGAAGGCGGACACGGGCACGGTGACGTGCTGCTCCTTGCCGCGGGTATCGGTGAAGCGGAAGTCGACGAACTTGCATTCGTTTTCCTTCACCAGTTTCATGACGTCGGCGACGGACTTTGCCATCAGTTTCTCCTATCGGAATGGGTTATTTAACAAGGGTGCGCTCAAGGAATGCAGCTTCCATGCCAGCCGGCCACCCGCGCACCACGGCGAAGCCCGGCTCGCCACGGCGGATTGTGCCCGCAATCTCGCGGGATTTGCCCCTTCGGAACGCACCATATTGGTTCTCTTGCGCCGATGCACCGGAATGGTGCCGTCTAGGGGCGCACTATTTCGGGGCCATAGCGCAGGCCGAACGGCGTGAGCCCGCGCAGCAGGTCGGCATAGGCTGGCGCCACGGCGTCGGGCGGGCCTTTCACGCCCAGGTCGATGTGACGGCCGAACGTGGGGTGGTCGACGCTGGGCAGGCTGAAGACCTTGACCCGCGGATGCGCTGCCTCGACCTGCTCCATCACCGGCGTCAGCGTGGCCTCCATGGCGCCGAAGATGATGATCGAGCGCTCCTGCCACGCCGCCTGGCGGAAGCAGTGCGCGTAGCGCTGGTCCAGCACCCACTCGATCATCGGCCAGGCCATGACCGGAAAGCCCGGCACGAAATGAATCGCACCGCCGCCCGGCCCGGCGCAGGAGAAGCCCGGGATCTGGTTGTAGGGATTGGGGATGATCTGCGCCCCCTCGGGGAACACGCCCATGTTCAGCCGGTGCCGGTTGTCGGCGCGCTCGGGCTCCCAGGGCACGCCTTCCCGGCGCGCGATCGACTCCAGGCGCCGCAGGATCAGCCGCCTGGCCTCGGGGTGCAGCGCCAGCGGCATGCCCAGCGCGGCGGCGGCGCACTGGCGCGTGTGGTCGTCGGGCGTGGCGCCGATGCCGCCGGTGGAGAACACCGTGTCGCCCGAGGCGAAGGCCCGCGCCAGCGTGGCCGTGATGCGCGCCGGCTCGTCGCCCACGTATTCAGCCCAGGCCAGCGCCAGGCCGCGCGCGGCCAGCAGTTCGATGACCTGGGCCAGGTGCTTGTCGGCGCGCCGGCCGGAGAGGATTTCGTCGCCGACGACGATCAGGCCGAAGGCCGGCGGGGTGGGCTCAGGGTTCATGGGGCAAGGCGATCGGCGCTCGGGGCGCCTGCGGCACGGCGTCGAGCACTTCGAATTCAGTAGCAGCCAGCGCTTGCTGGCGCTGGGCCTGCAGCGCCGCCAGGCAGTAATGCGTGAACCACAGCGCCGAGAAGGCGAACACCAGCGTGTAGATCCAGATCGCCACCGGCACCAGCACCGCGAAGGCGATGGCGAACAGCGCGAACGAGGCCCACACCAGGCCGGGCGCCGCCCCCAGGTAGCCGCACAGCACGCCCATGACCAGCAGCGGCGTGCGGTGGCGCTTGAGCAGGTCGCGGCGCTCCTCGGCGCTGGCGTGGACGTCCAGCGCGTCGTAGCTCATCACGCGGTAGGTCAGCCAGCCCCAGATCAGCGGCGGCAGCACCAGGATCAGCGGCGGCACGAACCACAGCGGCACCGACAACGCCAGCGCCACCAGCGCCAGCAGGGTGTGGCCGAGCGACCAGACGGCCGAGCCCAGCAGCGAGCCGCGGCCGCGCCGCTCCAGGTCGGGAAAGCGCCGCGATGCCACCAGCCGCAGCACGGCCGGCGCCATCATCAGCGCCACCAGCAGCAGCGACAGCACGACGATGACCGGCGTCAGCACCAGCACCAGCACCAGCACCAGCACCAGCGGCGGCAGCGCCTGGCTCAGCTCGCCGGCGCCGACGTGCGCCAGCCAGCCCCACAGCGTCGAGAACAGCGCCGACGCCTGGAGCCAGTCGCGCACGGCGGCCAGCGCGGCGTCCCAGTAGAAATAGCCCACGCCGAAGCTGAGCGCCACCATGACCAGCAGCGGCAGCAGCGACAGCAGGATCACCCGGGGGTGCAGGCAGTAGGCGACCGCGCGCCAGAAGGAATCGAGCAGGAGACCCATGGGGCGAGGATACGCGCTCAGTGGCCGCCCATCAGGCGCTTGAGCCCCAGCCACTGCTGCGCCCAGAAGCCGCGCCCGTAGTCGCGCCCCTGCTCCACCTGGTCGCGGATGCCAGTCGGCTCGCAGCGGCCGCCGAAGTCGGCCGAGCCCAGCAGCATGTCCCACCACGGAAACAGGACGCCGAAGTTGACGCCCTTGAGCGCGCCGCGCGCGCCCATCTCGTGGCCGATGCCGATGGCATGGTGACGGCGGTGAAAGCGCGGGCTGATCAGCAGCCGCTCGCCCAAGCGGCCGAAGGACCAGCGCAGGTTGGCGTGCTGCAGGCTTTCGATCAACTGGGTGGCGGCCACCAGCATCACGAACTGCGACGGCGCCACGCCGATCAGGATGGCCACCAGCACCTGCGCCACGTCGGTGATGACGCTGTCGAGCAGGTGGTTGCGGTTGTCCGACCACATCGTCATCTGGCGCTGCGAATGGTGCACGGCGTGCAGGCTCCACCACCGGTCCCACTGGTGCTGGGCGCGGTGGATCAGGTAGCCCACCAGGTCGAACACCAGCAGGTACAGCACGAAGCTGGCCAGCGGCCCGTCGGTCACGCCGGGCCAGAGTTGGTCCAGGTGCAGCGTGGGCATGCCGCGCGCGCGCAGCGCGCCCAGCGCCTGGGTCAGCCCTTCCTCGAAAGTGAAGAACATCAGCAGCTTGAACAGGCCCAGCCGGTGCAGCAGCGTGTAGAGCACGTCCACGCGGATGGCGGCGCGGTCGGTCACGGGCTCGGCCGGCCACAGGCGCTGCGCGGGGCCGATCAGCAGCAGCATCACCGCGATCTGCAGCAGCCCCGCCACCACCCAGCCGGCGGCGGCGTAGCCGTCTTCCAGCAGATGGCCGGCGCCCAGGGCGAAGGCGGCCGGGCCGATCACGGCCTCGAACAGCCACTGCTGCGCGGCGTCGAAGGCGCCGGAGAAAGCCGCCGTCAGGCCTTCCATGGAGCGTCAGCCCCCGTGCCGGGCGATCCAGCCCTGGTATTGGGGGTGCTCGCGCAGCGTCTTGAAGCAGAAGCCGCGCGTCTTCAGCCCGGCGATCAGCGGCTCCAGCACGGCCGGCGCCCAGGGATCCTGGCGCGACCAGATGCCCAGGTGGGCCAGCAGGATGTCGCCGGCGCGGATGTCCGCCAGCGCCTTCTTCAGCAGCGCATCGTTGGGGTACGCGGCGCTGGGCAGCTCGTCGCCCAGGAAGCCCGCCGGCGACCAGCCGACGTGCGCGTAGCCGCAGCGCTCGGCGGCGGCCAGCAGCCGGGGCGAGGTCTTGCCGCCCGGCGCGCGGAACAGGGGCAGCGGCTTGTGGCCGGTGACGGCGGCCAGGCGGTCGGCGGCCTGCCGGATCTCGCCGCAGTAGCGCGCCTCGGTCCACAGCAGGCGCTGGCCGGCCTGCGGCCCGGCGGAGGGCTGGATGCGAAAGCGCGCCTGGCCGTCCGCCGCCGGCGCGTCGCCGCGCCAATAGGCGTGGTGCCAGGTGTGCGAGGCGAACTCATGCCCCTCGGCCGCGCGCGCCTTCCACCACGGCGCCCAGTGCGCGCCCAGGCTGCCGTCGCCCTCCTGCGTGCGCTCGTCGGCGGCGAAGAAGGTCGCGCGCACCCGCTGGCGCCGCAGCACCTCGGCCACCAGCGGCGCCACGCCCATGTGGCCGGTGTCGAAGGTCAGGTACAGCGGCGCGGCGCAGGTTTCAGGGTCTTTTTGGGCATGAGCCGGTGTCCAACATGCGCCGGAAGCTATCAAAAAAATAGTGAATCCACGCCACATGATGGACCCCGCGTCACTGCCGTCCGGCGTGGTCCAGCGTCCACACGCCGTGCGGCGACTTGCCCACCTTGACCTGGTGCACCACCCGGCGGCGGGCCACGTCGATCAGGGTCAGCTTACCGGCCCAGCGCGAGCCGACCATGATGAGCGAGCCGTCGGCCGACACGTCCATGCAATCCGGCCCGGACGGCGCGGGGAAGCCATCCACCACCTTGAGGTCGACGTAGTCGATCTGGCTGATGGTGTTGGCCACGCGGTTGCTGACCAGCACGTGCCGCCGGTCGCCCAGCGCGCGGAAGGCGTGCGCGCCCTTGCCGGTGGGGATGCGGCGCAGCAGCGCGGGCGCCTGGCCGCCGGCCACGTCGTACACCTCCACGCCGTCGCCGCCGGTCAGGCCCAGCAGCAAGTGCCGGTCGTCGGGCGTGACGAACACGTCGGCCGGCATCGGTCCGGTCTTGACGCGGTGCGCGAGCTGCTGCGTGGCCAGGTCGATCGCCACCAGCTCGTCGCTGTCCTGCATGCTGGCCCACACGGTGGTGCTGCGGGTGTCGATCCACAGGTGGCTGGGCGTGCGGCCGGTGGGGATGCGTTTGGCCAGCTCGGGGTCGCGGCCGTCCCAGTGGTAGAGGTCGACGTGGTTCAGCCGGTTGGCCGCGGTGACGAACCACTTCATGTCGGGCGAGAAACGCAAGTGGTAAGGGTCGAGGATGCCGCGCAGCGTGCGCTGCACCTCGGCCGTGCGCGGGTCGATGAAGGTGAGCGAGTCGCCGCCGGCGTTGGCCACGATCACCGACTTTTCGTCCGGCGTCAGGTACAGGTGGTGCGGCTCCTTGCCGGTGGCGATGCGGCGGGTTTCGGTCCAGCTCGTGGCGTTGATCACGCTCACCGTGCCGTCCAGCGAGTTGAGAACCAGCACCGGCGCGCGCGGGTGCGCCGGCTGCGCCTGTACCGGCAGCGCGGCCGCACCCAGGGCCAGCAGTTGCCGGCGTGAAAAAAGCGCCGGCTGGCGCGAGGAGTTGGGGATCACGGAAAGACCTGGAAGTCGCGGGCGTCAATGGAATGCGGCGCGCGGGCGCCGCGGATGCCAAGACTTAACCCCCCAGCCCCTTGAACGGTGGACAGCGGCCGCACATTTATCCGGTTAGCGCGCATGGCCGACTTCAGGTTGATGCCGGTCGATTGGCCGGATGCTATTAAATAAATAGCTTCTGATGCAATACCCATACCGATTTCAGCCACTTTTCATGCAAATTCCGCCTTCAGGGCGCCAGCAGCGCCAGGTCCGCCGCCTCCAGCCAGCGCCACTGCCCCGACGCCAGGTCCGCCGGGAGATACAGGCCACCGATGCGCGAGCGGTGCAGCGCTTCGACCCGGTTGCCCACGGCGGCGACCATGCGCTTGACCTGGTGGTACTTGCCCTCGGTCAGCGTCAGCACCAAATGGCGCTCGGCCGGCGCCTCGCAGGCGGCGGCGCGCACGGGCTTCGGGTCGTCGTCCAGCACCACGCCCTCGCGCAGCCGGGCCAGTTGGCGGTCGTCCAGCGGGTGGCGGGTGGTCACCTCGTACACCTTGGGCACGTGGCGCCGGGGCGAGTTCATGCGGTGGATGAAGGTGCCGTCGTCGCTCAGCAGCAGCAGCCCCGTGGTGTCCTGGTCCAGCCGGCCGACGGCCTGCACGCCCGCCACCTTGCCCGGCGCCGGGCGCTGGCGCAGCGGCGGCGGCAGCAGAGTGTAGACGCTGGGCCAGGCGCCTGGCCGGTGCGAGCACTCGTGGCCGGTGGGCTTGTGTAGCATCAGGTAGGCGCGGGCGCGGTAGGGCCAGCGCTCGCCCTGCACGCTGAAGGCGAAGGCGGCGTCCAGCGCATCGACCTCCGCCGCCGGGTCGGTGCACGGCTGGCCCGCCACGGCCACGTAGCCCTGCTCGATCAGCCCGGCGCACAGGCGCCGGGTGCCGAACCCCTGGGAAAACAGCACATCGTCCAAACGCATGGGTTCAAGAAAATACGGAGGAATTCACATTTTGGCGGGTGTGGAGCAGCGTGCGGGCCACAGATTTGCCAAGCGTGATTTTGTGTACACCGGCCGCCGATTTCTTCATCAACGACTGATCTTTCCCTGGTTTTTGGCGCGCAGCAAGACTAAAGTCGCCTCCGCACCCCTATACAAAAATACGCTCAGGGAAATCGAAATGAATGCACTGTCGGGATCGCCAGGGGTGCTGGCCGTCTTCCGAGGCACCACGCCTTGGTCAAGCCATGGCAGCCGCGCGCCGCTGAGCTGACCTCAATCCGCCAGCCGGATGAAATGCTCGCGGTAGTGGGCGAGTTCGTCGATGGACTCGTGCACGTCGGCCAGCGCGGTGTGCGACTGCTGCTTCTTGAAGCCCTCCGCCACCGCCGGCCGCCAGCGGCGCGCCAACTCCTTCAGGGTGCTGACGTCGATGCTGCGGTAGTGGAAGAACGCCTCCAGCCGAGGCATGTACTTGACCAGGAAGCGCCGGTCCTGCCCGATGGTGTTGCCGCACAGGGGCGAAACGCCCTTGCCGACGTAGCGCGACAGGAAGGCGATGATCCGCTCCTCGGCCTCGGCCTCGGCCAGCGTGGAGGCCTTGACTTTCTCGATCAGGCCGCTGCGCCCGTGCGTGCCCTTGTTCCAGGCGTCCATGGCGTCCAGCACGTCGTCGGGCTGGTGGATCACCAGCACCGGCCCCTCGACGCGCGGCTCGAGCCGCGGGCCGGTGACGACGACGGCGATCTCGATGATGCGCTCCTTCTCGGGGTCGAGCCCGGTCATCTCGCAGTCGAGCCAGACCAGGTTCTGGTCGGATTTGGCCAGCACGGCAGCGGCCTCGGGGGTGGCAAGGGTCTCGGTCATGGGGCCGATTGTCCACACCGGCGCACGGGCCGGCCTTGCGCGCGCGCCGTTCGCCCTAAACTTCCGGCTTCATCCCCGCGCCACCGCCGACCATCTTGACCGACGCCCTGTCTCCTGCCCTGCTCGCCGCCCTCCTCTTCAGCGCCGCGCTGCTTGCCAACGCGGCGGTCAAGTTCTGGCTGGCCTCGCGGCAGATCCGCGCCGTCGCCGGGCACCGCGCCGCCGTGCCGGCCGAGTTCGCCCAAACCATCGCGCTGTCCGCGCACCAGCGCGCCGCCGACTACACCGTGGCCCGGCTGCGCTTCGGCCTGCTGGAGCTGCTGCTGTCGGCCGCCGTGCTGCTGGGCTGGACACTGCTGGGCGGGCTGGAGGCGCTCAACGCCGCGCTGCTGGACGCCCTCGGCCCCCGCCCGCTGCTGCAGCCGCTGGCGCTGCTGGCGGCCTTCGCCCTCGTCAACGGCCTGATCGACCTGCCGGTGGCGCTCTACCAGACCTTCGTGATCGAGGAACGCTTCGGCTTCAACCGCATGACGTGGCGGCTGTGGCTGGCCGACCTGGCCAAGTCCACCGTGGTCAGCCTCGTGATCGGCCTGCCGCTGGCCGCGCTGGTGCTGTGGCTGATGCAGGCCACGGGCAGCCTCTGGTGGCTGTGGACCTGGGGCGCGTGGATGGCCTTTAGCCTGCTGATGCTGGTGATCTACCCCACCGTCATCGCGCCGCTGTTCAACAAATTCCAGCCGCTGCAGGACGCGTCGCTGACCGAGCGCGTGACTCGGCTCATGGCCCGCTGCGGCTTTGCCGCCAAGGGCCTGTTCGTCATGGACGGCAGCCGCCGCAGCGGGCACGCCAACGCCTACTTCACCGGCTTCGGCGCGGCCAAGCGCGTGGTGTTCTTCGACACGCTGCTGCTGCAGCTCTCCCCGCCCGAGGTCGAGGCCGTGCTGGCGCACGAGCTGGGTCACTTCAAGCACCGGCACATCGTGCAGCGCATCGCCGGGATGTTCGCCTTCAGCCTGGCGGGCCTGGCCCTGCTGGGCTGGCTGTCGGGCCAGACGTGGTTCTACGCCGGGCTGGGCGTCACGCCCAACCTGCCCGCCGCCTTGGGCGGCGCCGTGCCCAACCACGCGCTGGCGCTGCTGCTGTTCATGCTGGCGGTGCCGGTGTTCAGCTTCTTCCTGTCGCCGCTGATGGCGCAGCTTTCGCGCAAGCACGAGTTCGAGGCCGACGCCTACGCCGCCGCCCAGGCCAGCGCGCAGGACCTGTCGAACGCGCTGGTCAAGCTGTACAAGGACAACGCCAGCACGCTCACGCCCGACCCCCTGTACGTGCGCTTCTATTACTCCCACCCGCCGGCCAGCGAACGCATCGCGCGCATGGGCGCGCGCGTGCTGCCGGCCTAGATTTCAAGCAAAAAATGGCTCCAGCCCCCACTCCATCTGCGCCAGAAGCTATTGATTTGGAAGCAGACCTGGCGCGGCTGCAAGGCTGGTCGCGCGTGCGCCAAGACGGCCGCGACGCGATCGAGAAGACCTGGCGCTTCGCCGACTTCCGGCGCGCCATGGCCTTCGCCAACGCCGTGGCCGAGCTGGCCGAGCGGCTGGACCACCACCCCGACCTGCAGGTCGGCTGGGGCCGCTGCGCCGTGCTCTGGACCAGCCACGACGCCGGCGGCCTGACGGCGCGCGACGTGCGCGCCGCGCGCGAGGTCGATGCGCTGCCGGCCACCTGGCCCTCCGCGTGAGCCGCCCGCGCCACGCTGCCCCGCCCGCCGCCGAGCCGCCGCCGGGCCGCCACGAGGCGGCGAGCGGCCCCACGGAGGGCAGCGAACCACGCGCAGCGGGGGAGCGTGGGGGCCGCGACCATCTGCGCGAGGGGCTCGTCCTCGCCAGCCACGGCCGCCACTGCCTTGTTGAAGCAGAAGACGGCACGCACGTCCTCTGCCACCCGCGCGGCAAGAAGCTGGGCGTGATCGCCGGCGACCGCGTGCGCTGGCTGCCCAGCCAGGACGAGGGCGTGATCGAGCAGATCCTGCCGCGTCGCAACCTGCTGCACCGCCAGGACGAGGTGCGCACCAAGTCCTTCGCCGCCAACCTGGACCAGGTACTGATCCTGGTGGCGGCCGAGCCCGAGTTCTCCGAGCACCAGCTCGCCCGCGCTCTCATCGCCTGCGAGGCCGAGCACATCGAGCCGCTCATCGTCCTCAACAAGGCCGACCTGGCCGAGCCCTTCGCGCGCGCCTGGCAGCGCCTGGCGCCCTACCGCGCCATGGGCTACGCGGTGCTGCCGCTGGCCGCCAAGCCGCGCGCGCCGGACGCCGCCCACGACGGCGCGCTGGACGCGCTGGACGCCCGCCTGCGCGACCGCGCCACCCTGGTGCTGGGCCCCTCGGGCGCGGGCAAGAGCACGCTCATCAACCGCCTCGTGCCCGGCGCCAGCGCGCTGACGGGCGAGATCTCGCAGGCGCTGGGCAGCGGCCGCCACACCACCACCGCCACGCGCTGGTACTGGATGGACGCGGCGCGCCAAAGCAGCCTGATCGACTCGCCCGGCTTCCAGGAATTCGGCCTGCGCCACATCGACCCCGCGCAACTGGCCGCCTACATGCCCGACATCAGGCCGCACGTGGCCGGGTGCAAGTTCTATAACTGCACGCACTTGCACGAGCCGGGCTGCGGGGTAATTCCAGCAGTCGAAAATGGCTCTAGCCCGCATGAAATAAGCACCAACCGCTACAAAATATACAGCGACCTGTTCCACGAGTTGAAGCAAGGCGGCGCCTGAACGCGGCCCAGACGCCGTGTGAATGCGCCATTCATCCCATGTTCGGGAGGGGGCCACAGACGCGCGGGGCACTGGCGGCCGGTCGATCCGGCGGCCATTTCCCATTGCTCTTTCCTCGGAGTCCCATGAATCCTCTTTGCACCGTTCCCCGCCCTGCCGCCTCCCACGTGGTCAGCATCGACGCCTCCGCCGTTCCGCGCCTGCCGTTCGGCCTGGGCGTGGGCAGCCTGGCCAAGGTCGAGGGCGTGCCGCGGGCACGCGAGGTCGAGTTGGAGGACGACCTGAACGCCGGCGACGGCAGAGCGCTGGCGGCCGCGACGGTCGCGTTCGACTGATGCCGCGGCGGCGCGCCACGGACCGCCAGGGCGGTTCCCGGTGACGGCGGCGCCGCGCCGGGCCGCGCTGATCCTGGTCCCGGTGGCGATGCTGCTGGCCTGGCACTTCCAGCTGCTGCCGCTGGCGTGGCACTGGGCGGGCATGCAGGGCCGCGCGGCCCAGTGGCAGCACCGCTCGCTGTGGCTGCCCCACTACCGCGTCGGCATCGAGGCGCGCCCCATCGAGGGGCTGGCCGACAACCTCTCCGGCCTGACCTACAACGCCGCCACCGGCACGCTGTTCACCGTCATCAACCGGCCGGCGCAGGTGGCCGAACTGACGACCGACGGCCGCCTGCTGCGGCGCATGCCGCTGGCCGGCGTGCCCGACCCGGAGGGCATCGCCCACGTGCGCAACGACCTGTACGTGATCGCCGGCGAGCGCGAAGGCCGCCTGCACTGGGTGCGGATCGGGCCCGGCCAGACCGAGGTGTCGGTGGCGCATGCGCCCAGCCTCGGCCTGGGGGCGGATACCTTGCTCAACCACGGTCTCGAAGGCGTGTCCTGGGACGAAGCCACGCGCCGGCTGTTCGTCGCGCAGGAGAAGTGGCCGCGGCGCGTGCTGGTGCTCGACGGCATGGACGACACGCCGGCGCGCCCGCGGGTGCGCGAATGGCACCCCGCGGGCTTCGGCGCCCTGCCGCTCGGCGACCTGTCGTCGCTGACCGTGCACGACCCCAGCGGCCACCTGCTGCTGCTGAGCGAGGAATCGGCACTGCTGACGGAGTACGCGCCCGACGGCACGCTGGTGAGCCTGCTGCCGCTGTGGCGCGGCATGCACGGCCTGCGGCACAAGGTGCCGCAGCCGGAGGGCGTGGCCGTGGGCGCCCGGGGCGAGCTCTACATCGTCTCGGAGCCGAACCTGTTCTACCGCTTCGAGAAGCCGGGCATGGCGCTGGCGGCGGCCGATCCGGCCTGATCGCGCGCGTCCTTCAGCGGCTGCACCAGGTCCATCCTGCGGCGGATGCGCGCCGCCTCCATGGCGTCGCCGCGCTCCTCGGCCAGCCGCGCCTGAACGCCCAGCCAGGCCAGCAGCGGCCGGCGCCAGCCCTGGCGCGAGGCGGTGTCCACGGCCTGCGCCACGGCGTCCGGCGTGGCGCGCGCCTGCCGCAGCAGCACGCCAGCGGCAACCAGCCGGGCGAAGGGATCGGCGATGCCGGCCACGTCGGCGCCGCCGGCGGCGATGGCGCGGTGCTGCGCGGGCAGCACCGCCGCGTCCTGGGCGCTGGCTTCGCCGGCCAGGTAGCGGGCGTAGGCGACCTCGGCCGCCCCGGCGTCGGCCCGCAGCGGCTCGAAGCCGGCGCAGGGCCCGAAATCGAGACTGGCGACCTGGGCGGCGCAGCGGTTCAGCTCGACGCGCGCCACCAGCACGGGCTGGCCGGTGCGGGCCGTCTCGGCGCGGGCCAGCTCGAACTCGCGCGCCGCGACGCGCGCGTCGCCCTTCAGGTGCGCTTCGGTGAAGCGTTCGACGTGGCCGACGGCGTTGATGCTCCAGTCGGGCACTTTCGGGCCGCCAGCGCAGGCGGACAAAGCGCCTGCAGCTGTCAAAACAAAAGCCGCACGGCAGAGGTTCATGGCAGACGCACCTCTTTTTCCTTCGGCGCGAAAGGCCACTTGCGGTTGATCTCGGTGACCAGCGCGTCGATCTTGCGCAGACTGCCTTCCACGTCGGCGCGCAGGTCGCCCAGGTCGGCCGTGGCCTCGCGCGCATTGCCGGCCACGCCCTGCGCGTCCTTCAGCACGGCATCGACCCTCAGCATGCTCTGGCGCACGTCCTGCAGCAGCGCGTTCAACTGGCGCACGGTGGCCTGGGCGTCGGTGACCAGGCCCTTGTCGCCCAGCACCTGCCGGTCGGCCTTCTGGACCACGCCGTCCAGGGTCTTGACGAGCTGGCTGGCGCGTTCGAGCAACTCGCCCACGCGCCGCGCGTCCTGGTCGTTGCCGGTCACGGCGGCCATCAGGCCGCCCTGGCTGCTGTTCAGGCGGCCGGTGAAGGCGCGCAGTTCGCCCAGGGTCTCGCTCAGCGCCGATTCGGCGGCGGTGAGGCGGTCGACGTTCTGCAGCACGTCGCGCGCGTCGGCCACCATCTTGGGGATCTCGGCCGACACGTCGCCGCGCAGCACCATGCGCTCGGCGTCGGTGGGCAGCGGCGGGTCGTCCAGCACGCCGGTGAAGGCGCGCAGCCGGGCGGCGCCGACCAGGCCCTTCTCCAGTGTGAAGACGCTGGAGCTGCGCAGCCAGTGCGCGTCCTTCACCGGCACGTCGACGTGGATGCGCACCGTGCCGCCGGTGGCCAGCTCGATGCGCCGCACGCGGCCGATGGGAAAGCCGGAGAAGGTCATGTCCATGCCGACGACCACGCCCTCGGAGTCGTCGGTGGTCAGGTACAGCGGCTGCGTGGCCTCGAACGCGCCGCGCGCCCACATCAGGTAGAGCGCCGCGCCGGTCAGCAGCGCGGCCATGAAGACCAGCAGCAGTGCCGCGCGCAGCTCCAGGCTGCGCAGCGAGCGGCGCGGGGCCAGCGGCTCGGGGGGGTCGGCGGGAGTCCTGTCGTCCATCGATCTCAATAGTAGTTGCCCACCAGCGACGCGATCTCGATGGCCAGCATCAGCACGAACATCTGCACCAGGCCCTGCAGCTCCACGCTGGTGCGCGAGGGCCGGCGCGGAATGTCGCGCAGCGCGTTGGCCACCGGCAGCAGGGCCACGGCGACGGCGAACAGCAGCGTCTTCATCGTGAAGATCAGCGACACCACGGGGTTGAAGATGTGGCCCACGGCCCGGTTGTACGACGGCACGCCCGCCAGGGTGAAGCCGTGCACGGCGACGTAGGCCAGCAGCAGCGAGGTCACGCAGCTCACCGCCGCCAGCAGCAACACGGCGAAGACGCCGCCCAGCACGCGCGGCAACACCTCGCGCCCCAGCGGGTCGATGCCCTGCCGGCGCATCGCCTCGAAGTCGCCGGCGCGGCGCAGCTTGTACAGCTCCGAGCCGCCCGGAATGCTGTATTCGACCGCCACGAACAGCGCCGCCGCCAGCGGGATCAGCTCCAGCACCAGCACGCGCACCACGGCGTCCAGCGCGTACTGCGTCAGCCCGTAGGCGAAGGCCGTCACCACCACGATGCGGATCACCACCACGTTGAACAGCGCCATCAGCATGGTGAAGCCCGGCAGCCCCGGCCCGGCGGCCTGGTAGATCTGGCGCAGCACCACGGCGCCCGAATAGCGCCGGTAGCTGGACGGCGAAAAGGCCAGCACCGCCAGCTGCGCGCCGATGAACAGCACCATCCACCAGCCAGCGAACCAGCGCAGCGCGCCACGTCCCGCGTCCAGCAGCCAGCCATGCAACGAAACCCCGGGAGTCATGAGGGGCATGATACCCGCGCGGCCTCCATCAAGGCCTCGGTTGAGGCTCTAATCTGACAAATTCCAGCGCCCACATTGCGCCGGCAGCTATTGAATTAGAAGCATCCTTGCCTGCGCAGCGCGGCGTGGACACGCGTGGAGTGTGGCGCCGCCGCGGCGCTGGCCGCGACTAGTTCCCGTCAAGGCAATTTTTAGAGGCGGGCACCCACTGCAGCGCGCCCGTTGCTGCGCTATATTGGGCCGCAACTTTTTCGCCCTGGTGACCCCATGCTTTATCAAATCTACGAAGCCCAGCGTTCCCTCATCGAACCCTTCGCCGACATGGCCGACGCGGCCGCCAAGCTGTACGGCAACCCCCACACTCCGATGGGGATGATGCCCATGGCGCAGCGCATGGCGGCGTCGTTCGCGCTGTTCCACCGCCTGGGCAAGGACTACGAGAAGCCCGAGTTCGGCATCCGCGGCGTCGACGTCGAAGGCGTGCACGTGGCCATCGACGAACGCGTGGAAGTGGACAAGCCCTTCTGCCAACTGCGCCGCTTCAAGCGTTTCTCCGACGACCCCGCCACGCTGGAAAAGCTCAAGGTCCAGCCGCCCGTGCTGATCGTCGCGCCGCTGTCCGGCCACTACGCCACCCTGCTGCGCGACACCGTGCGCACCATGCTGGAGGGCCACAAGGTCTACATCACCGACTGGAAGAACGCGCGCCTGGTGCCGCTATCCGAGGGTGAGTTCCACCTGGACGACTACATCAACTACGTGCAGGAGTTCATCCGCTACCTGCAGGGCGTGTACGGCAACTGCCACGTGGTCAGCGTGTGCCAGCCCACCGTGCCGGTGCTGGCCGCCGTGTCGCTGATGGCCTCCCGCGGCGAGACCACGCCCCTGACCATGACCATGATGGGCGGCCCCATCGACGCCCGCAAGTCGCCCACGTCGGTGAACAACCTGGCCACGACGCGCAGCTTCGATTGGTTCGAGAACAACGTGATCTACCGTGTGCCGCCCAAGTTTCCGGGCGCCGGCCGGCGCGTCTACCCCGGCTTCCTGCAGCACACCGGCTTCGTAGCCATGAACCCCGACCGCCACGCCACCAGCCACTGGGACTACTTCCGCGACCTCGTCAAGGGCGACGACGCCAGCACCGAGGCGCACCGCAAGTTCTACGACGAGTACAACGCCGTGCTCGACATGGACGCCGACTACTACCTGGAAACCATCAAGACCGTGTTCCAGGACTTCAATCTAGTCCACGGCACCTGGGACGTGCGCTCGCCCGGCGGCGAGCTGGAGCGCGTGCGCCCGCAGGACATCACCACCACCGCGCTGCTGACCGTCGAGGGCGAACTGGACGACATCTCCGGCGCCGGCCAGACCGAGGCCGCGCACGACCTGTGCACCGGCATCGTGCGCAAGGAGCAGCGCCACTTCGATGTGCCCGGCGCGGGCCACTACGGCATCTTCAGCGGCCGCCGCTGGCGCCAGCAGGTCTACCCGCGCGTGAAGGACTTCATCCTCGAGCACGCGCCCGCCCGCGCGGCAGCCGCCCGCCCGGCCCTCGCGGCCGAAGCGCAAGAAACCTCCTGAGAGCGTGTTTGCGATCCCGGCGTGAGGTGCGCGGGATGCGGATTGGGATGGGCTGCAAGGCGCGAGTCGCGGCCAGTGGCTTGTGCCACTGGCAAGGGTTGCAACGCCGCGGACCGCCCAAGCCCGCGCCCGCACGCCCGCGCCGGGATCGGAAATACGCTCTGACACCCGGCGCCGCGCGCGCCGCCGTCCTGGCGCCCCGCCCGTGACCCGGCACGCTCCCGCCGACCTCGCCCGCCGCCTGCTCGACGCGCTGCCGCAGACGCAGTGCACGCGCTGCGGCTATCCGGATTGCCGCGCCTATGCCGAGGCCATGGCCGCGGGCGAGGCCGGCATCAACCAGTGCCCGCCCGGCGGCGCCGAGGGCATCCGGCGGCTGGCCGCGATCACCGGCCGGCCGGCGTTGCCGCTTGACCCCGCGCACGGCGCCGAGGGCCCGCGCGCCGTGGCCTGGATCGACGAGGACTGGTGCATCGGCTGCACCCTGTGCATCAAGGCCTGCCCGGTGGACTGCATCGTGGGCACCCACAAGCTGATGCACACCGTGATCGAGCCGCAGTGCACCGGCTGCGAGCTGTGCATTCCGGCCTGCCCGGTCGACTGCATCCACCTGGACAACGTCACCGGCGAGCGCACCGGCTGGGGCGCGTGGTCGCCCGGCGACGCCGCAGCGGCGCGCCAGCGCTATGAATCCACGAGCGCCCGGCGCAAGCGGGACGCGGGTGAACACGCCCAAAGGCTCGAAGAAAAAGCCGCGCACAAGCTCGCCCACCTGCCCGAGCTGACGCAGGGCGCCAGCGGCGCCGAGCTGGAGCGCAAGCGCGCCGTCATCGAGGCCGCCCTGGCGCGCGCCAGGGCACGGCGCGGCTGACCTGCCTCAATGCGCGCCGGCCGCCGCGTCGGCGCCCGCGCCGCCGGTGGACGGGCGCCTGGCCAGCCACACCAGCCCGACCAGCGCCAGGAACAGCAGCGCCGAGCCGTAGAACAGCTCCTGCGTGGACAGCATGAAGGCCTGCTGCGTCAGCTGGTTGTTGACCACGCCCAGCGCCTGCTGGTGCGACAGCCCGCCCGCCTCCAGCGTCCCCAGCGTCCGCGTGAGCGCGGCGTTGCCGTGCTGCATGGATTCGGCCAGGTGCGCATGGTGCATGGCGCTGCGGTCTTCCCACAGCGTGGTGGCGATCGAGGTGCCCATGGCGCCGGCCGTGATGCGGGTGAAGTTGGACAGCCCCGAGGCCGCCGGGATGCGCGAAGGGTGCAGCCCCGACAGCGTGATCGTCACCAGCGGGACGAAGAAGAACGCCATCGCCACGCCCTGCACCACGGTCGGGATCATGATGGTGGTGAAGTCGGCCTGCGTGGTGAACAGCGCGCGCATCCCCAGCACCACGGCGAACACCACGAAGGCGAAGCTGGCGTACAGGCGCGGGTCGAACCGGTTGACCGTCAGCCCGACGATGGGCGAGAGCACGATGGCCAGCAACCCCACCGGCGCCAGCACCATGCCGGCCTGCGTGGCGGTGTAGCCCATGAACTGCTGCAGCCACAGCGGCAGCAGCACCACGTTGCCGAAGAACACGCCGTAGCCCACCGCCGTGGCCAGCGCGCCGGCCCAGAAGTTGCGCCGCTTGAACAGCGACAGATCGACCACCGGGTGCTCGTCCGTCAGCTCCCACACCAGGAAGAAGGCCAGGCCGACCACCGCCGTCACGGCAAAGCCCACGATCAGGGGCGAGTGGAACCAGTCGTGCTCCTTGCCCATGTCCAGCATCAGTTGCAGCGCGCCCACCCACACCACCAGCAGCGCCAGCCCGATGGCGTCGATGGGCACTTTGCGCGTGGCGCTCTCGCGCTCGCGGTAGATGCCCCAGGTGCAGGCGGCGGCCAGCAGGCCCACCGGCACGTTGATGTAGAAGATCCACGGCCAGCTCACGTTGTCGGTGATCCAGCCGCCCAGCAGCGGGCCCATGATGGGCGCCACCAGCGTCGTCATCGACCACATGGCCATGGCCAGCCCGGCCTTGGCCGGCGGGTAGCTGGACAGCAGCAGCGTCTGCGACAGCGGGATCATCGGCCCGGCCACGAAGCCCTGCAGCGTGCGGGCCGCGATCAGCAGCGTCATGTTGGGCGCCAGGCCGCACAGCCAGGACATCAGCACGAACAGCAGCACGCTGGCCACGAACAGGCGCACCTGGCCGATGCGCTGCGTCAGCCAGCCGGTCAGCGGCACGGCGATGGCGTTGGCCACGGCGAAGCTGGTGATGACCCAGGTGCCCTGCACCGGGCTCACGCCCAGGTCGCCAGCGATGGCCGGCAGCGACACGTTGGCGATGGAGCTGTCGAGCACGTTCATGAATGTGGCCGCCGACAGCGCCAGCGTGCCCAGCAGGCGCGCGCTGCCGGTGAGCGGAGGGTGCGCCAGCGGCGCTTGCGGAGGGCTCATGGGGTCGAGGCTGGCGGTGCCGCCTTATGCTCTCTTTTCAATAGCTTCTGGCGCAATATCCACGCGGGCTAAAGGCCAAAATTATTCAAAAAACTCAGGTGCGTGGCAGGTTGCGCGCGATGACCTGGCGCACCAGCGCCTGGGCCTCGCCGTCGAGCGCGTCGAACACCTGCGTCCGCGCCAGCGGCGCGCTGCGCGGCGCGTCGGACAGGCTGGCGCCGCCCTGGTCCGTCACGTCCACCCGGGCCAGCATCGACAGGCCCACGCGCAGCGGGTGCGCCTGGAGTTGCGCCGGCTCCAGCGCGATGCGCACCGGCACGCGCTGCACCACCTTGATCCAGTTGCCGGTGGCGTTCTGCGCCGGCAGCAGCGCCGTGGCGGCGCCGGTGGCCAGTCCCAGGCCGACGACGCGGCCGGTGTATTCGACCTGGCCGCCGTACAGGTCCGCTTTCAGGCTCACCGGCTGGCCGATGCGAATGTGGCGCAACTGGTTCTCCTTGAAGTTGGCATCGACCCACAACTGGTCCAGCGGCACCACCGTCATCAGCGGCGCGCCGGGCGCCACGCGCTGGCCGAGCTGCACGCTGCGCTTGCCGACGTAGCCCGACACGGGCGCGGGCAGCGTCACGCGCTGCGCGGCGATCCAGGCCTCGCGCAGGCGCGCGGCGGCCACCTGCACGCTGGGGTGCTGCTCGATGGAGGTGCCGTCGGTCAGCGCCTGGTTGCTGGCCAGTTGGTCGCGCGCCGCCGCGGTGGCGGCCTGGGCCGCGTCCAGCGCGCTCTGCGCCGCCGTCACCTGGGCGCGGGCGTGCGCCAGTTCCTCGCCCGACACCGCCCCGCCCTCGACCAGCCCCTGGCGGCGCGCCAGGTCCTGCTGCGCGGTGGCGAGCTGGCTGCGCGCCTTGGCCGCGTCGGCCTCGCGCAGCCGCACCTGCGCCGCCAGCGCGCCGTTGTTGGCGTACAGCGTGCGCGCCTGCCGCACCGCCTGCCCCAGCGCGGCCTCGGCCTGCGCCAGGGCGACGTTGGCGTCGGCGGCGTCCAGGCGGATGAGCGGCTGGCCGGCCCGCACGTGCTCGGTCTCGTCGGCGTAGATGGCCGTCACGGTGCCGCCCTGCTGCGGCGTGATCTGCACCACGTTGCCCTGCACGTAGGCGTTGTCGGTGTCCTCGTAGTGGCTGAGCACCAGCCACTCGTACAGGCCCCAGCCGATGGCGGCCACCATCAGCAGGCCACCCAGCACGGCCAGGCCGCGCCTACGGCGCGGGTCGGTGCGGGCCGTTGCTTCGTTTTCAATAGCTGCCGGCACAGTATTGGCGCGGGCCTGATCGTTGTTTTTGTCCATGATGCGGCGGTGATGCAGGGGGGCGCGGGAATCAATGGGCGGCGGCCTCGGCCGTGGGCCGCCAGCCGCCGCCCATGGCCTGGGCCAGGGCGATCTGGCCCGACAGCGCCTGCGCCGCCAGGTCGACCTGCTGGCGCCGCTGCGCCAGCACGGCGGTCTCGGCCGCCAGCACGTGCAGGTAGGTGCCCAGGCCGGCGCGGTAGCGGCGCTGGGCGATGTCGTGGGCGCCCTCGGCGGCGCGCAGGGCCTGGGCCTGCTCGCGCTGCTGGCGCGCGGTGGCCCGCAGGCCCTGCGACTGGTCGGCCACCTCGCGCATGGCGTCGATGACGGCGGCGTGGTAGCTCTCGATGGCGGCGTCCACGTCGGCGCTCCTGCCCCGGAGCTGGGCGCGCAGCCGCCCGGCCTCGAAGATGGGCAGGCGGACCGCCGGCCCCACGCCCCACTGGACGCTGTCGCCGTCCAGCAGCTTGCCGAAGCCCATGGCCTGGAAGCCGGCGAAGGCCGCGAGGTTGACGTTGGGATAGAACTGCGCCCGCGCCACCTGCACCTCGCCGCGCGCGGCCTCCACGCGCCAGCGCGCGGCGGTGATGTCGGCGCGGCGCGCCAGCCAGTCGGCGCTCAGTTCGGCCGGCACGTCGAGCGCGCGCAGCCCGGCCAGGCGCGGCGCCTGCAGCCCCTCGGGCAGGCGCGGCTGGCCCAGCAGCGCGGCCAGGGCGTTGCGGCTGGCGTCGATCTGCTGGTCCAGCGCGGCCAGGCTGGCGCGCGTGTCGGCGCGGCCGGTCTCGTTTTGGCGCACTTCGAGCTGGTTGTCGAGGCCAGCCTTCACGCGCTCCTGCACCAGCGCGAGCATCTGCTGGCGCTGCGCCAGGGTGCGCGCGGCCACGTCGCGCTGGTCCTCC
This sequence comes from Ottowia sp., assembly GCF_016703145.1. Lineage (GTDB taxonomy): Bacteria > Pseudomonadota > Gammaproteobacteria > Burkholderiales > Burkholderiaceae_C > Ottowia. Next base: position 611,285 of record NZ_JADJCO010000005.1, read on the forward strand.
AGGCGCGCCCACTGCACGTAGGCGCGGGCCACGTTGCCGGCCAGCAGCACGCGGGCGGCGTCGGCCTCGGCCTCGGCGGCGCGGATCTGGCCGATGGCGGCGTCCAGCGCGCCCTGGTGCTTGCCGAAGAAGTCCAGCTCCCAGCCGCCGCTGAGCTGCAGCGTGCCCAGGTTGCGGGTGGAGCCGCCCAGCGGCGGCGGGTAGATGTGGTTGGCGGAAAAGCGCTGGCGGGTCAGGTCCAGCGCGCCGTTCACCTGTGGCTGGGTGGCCGATTCGGCCACCTCCAGCGCGCCGCGCGCCTTGGCCACGCGCGCGGCGGCCACGCGCAGGTTGGGGTTGCCGGCCAGGGCCTGCGCGACCAGGCCGTCGAGCTGCGGATCGCCCAGCGCCGTCCACCAGTCGGGCGCCGGTCCGAGGGACGGCGCGCCGGCGGGCAGGCCCAGCGCGGCGGCGTCGCGCAATTCGGCCGTGGGCTGGATGCCGCGCATGTCGGCGCAGCCGGCCAGCAGGGCAGCGGCCAGCGCGGCGGCGGCGGGCAGGACGAAGGCGGGCTTCATGCCGCCCTCGCCTTGTCGCCGGCCAGGCGCTCGGCGTTGGCGGTCAGTCGCGCCAGCAGCCTCTGCAACTGCGCCCATTCGGCGGGCGTGAAGCCGTCCAGCGCGGCGTTGTACACGCGGCACAGCGCCTGCGGCACCGCGCTCGGCCAGGGCCACGCCGTCGGGCGTCAGCTCGATGCGCACCACGCGGCGGTCGTCGTCGCAGCGCACGCGGCGGCACAGGCCCTTGCGCTCCAGGCGGTCGAGCAGGCGCGTCATCGCGCCGGCGTCCACCGTGCACTTGCGCGCCAGGTCGGCGACGGTGTTGGCGTCGCCCCGGTGAATGCGGTAGAGCGGCACCCACTGCGGCAGCGTGGAGCCCTCCAGCGCCATCTCGTCGTTGACGAGTTGGCCCAGCGCCACCTGGGCGAGGCGCAACTGGTAGAGCACGCCGCTGTCGGCGTGGAAGGTGTCGGGGGAGAAGAACGGCGCCGCCGTCTCGTCGGGCGAGCGGGCGGCGCGGTGGCGCGGAGGTTTGGCGGCGTTGGTCATGCGGGCGCCCGGCTCGGTCGGCGAGGACTGGGGCACGCGAATTTATTTGCCGAGGCAAACATTGTCAAAGCAATGGATGCCATGGCACTGATCGGACTGGGGTCTTGGGGCGGTGCCTGCGCCGCCTTGCCCGTCTTCAACCCAGCGCCGCGATCACCTCGGGCGGCGCCTGCACCAGTTCGACCAGCACGCCCTCGCCCGCGATGGGAAATTCATCGTTGCTCCGGGGGTGCAGGAAGGTGATGTCATACCCCGCCGCGCCCTGGCGGATGCCGCCGGGCGCGAAACGCACGCCCTGCGCGGTGAGCCACGCCACCGCCTTGGGCAGGTCGTCGATCCACAGGCCGACGTGGTTGAGCGGCGTGGCGTGCACGGCCGGCTTCTTGTCGGGGTCGAGCGGCTGCATCAGGTCGACCTCGACCTTGAACGGGCCGCTGCCGATGGCGCAGATGTCCTCGTCCACGTTCTCGCGCTCGCTGCGGAAGGTGCCGGTCACCGTCAGGCCCAGCATGTCCACCCACAGCTTTTGCAGGCGCAGCTTGTCGGGGCCGCCGATGGCGATCTGCTGGATGCCGAGGACTTTGAAGGGACGGGTCATGGCGAGGCTCCTGGTGGGTGGGTTGCTGCGTTCAACAGAGTACTCAAGACATTTCGGGCCGCAGCCCGCGCCGGTATTTCGGCAACGGCTATCTTATCCATAGCGATCCAGCGCCGCCGCGAGGTCGCGCCGGATCAGGGTGGCGGCCTGGGCTCGGGCCATGCTCTCGGGCGTGCGGCGCGAGGTGGCGGCCACGACCAGCTCGCGCGCGGCGTCGATCCAGATCCACTGGCCGCCGTAGCCGCTGGCCATGACGACGGGCCGGGCGGACGCGGCGCCGCGCACCGGGCGCGCCACCCACCACAGGTAGCCGTAGGGCAGATCGAGCGGCGGGCCGCCCGCGTTCTGGCGCGACGTGGCCTGCCGCACGAAGCCGGCGGGCAGCAGCGCGCGGCCGCGCCACTGCCCTTGCGCCAGCGCCAGCTCGCCCAGCCGCGCCATGGCGCGCGCGGGCAGCGACAGGCCGAGCGCGCCCAGCGCGTGGCCGTGGGCACCCTGGCGCCACGCGAAGCGCTGGATGCCCAGCGGGGCGAACAGGTGGTCGCGCGCGTGCTCGTGCAGCGGCCGGCCTAGCGCGCGGGCCAGGGCCAGCGCCAGCAGGTTGGCGGCGCCGTTGTCGTAGGCGAAGCGCGTGCCGGGCTCGGCCTGGAAGGGACGGCGCACCAGGGCGCGCAGGTCGTCGTCGCGGTCGCGCCGTGCGGTCTGATCGGGCGGCCAGCCGGCCGTCATGCCCAGCAGGTGCGCCAGGCGCAGGCGCCGCACGCGCTCGTCGGCGCCCATCCGCAGCATCTCGGGCAGACGGTTGGCCACCAGCTCGTCGACGCCGCGCAGGCGCCCCGCCGCCAGGGCCTGGCCGGCCAGCAGGGCCAGCACGCTCTTGGTGACGGACTGCGTGTCCTGCAGGCTGGCCGCCGTCAGGCCGGCGCGGTAGTGCTCGAAGGCCAGGTGGCCCCGGTGCAGCACGACCAGGCTTTGCACGTCGGTCAACTGCGTTTCAATGCGCGCGCCCCAGCCGGCGAAGGCGCGCGCGTGCCGCGCGGCCAGGGGGGCGGGGGCCGGCGGCCAGTCCAGCGCGGGCGGCGGCGCCTTCCGCGCCCAGGCGCGCGGCACCAGGGCAGCGCCCAACGCGGCGGCGGGCAGGCCCAGGCTGAGGGCGCGGCGCGTCGGCAGGGCTTGGCCTTCAACGCCAGAATATGAATGAAATTGGCCTGAATCCAGCGTGGATACTGCACTATAAGCTATTTTATTCATAGCATCAGGTCTCCGGCCCCGCCATCCACCGCGCGACCTGCGCCCGCGCCTCGGCCAGCGCGGCGCTGCTTCCCAATTCAATGCCCAGCGTCTTTTGCCGGCCGGCGGCGCCGTGCAGCAGCGTGACCTTGATCCTGGGCACGCCGAACGCCTGCGCGGCCCAGTCGATCAGCGCGGCGTTGGCCTTGCCGTCCACCGGCGGCGCGCCCAGCCGCACGCGCAGCGCGCCGGCGTAGTCGCCCGCCGCCTCGGTGCGTTTGGCGCCGGGGGTGGCGTGGATGGTGAGCTTGAGCAGGTGCGGCACGCGGCGCGGGCTGGTCAGGCTGTCGCCGGCTGCCCGATGCGCCGGCGCACCTCGGGCATCACTTCGCGCGCGATGCGGTGCATGGAGTCGTGGACGAGGGGCGATGCGAGCACGCCGAAGTTCTGCAGGAACATCACGTGGTCGATGCCCATCGCGTGCAGCGCCACCAGCTGGTCGGCCACCGTCGCGGGCGAGCCGAACATGCCCAGGCCGGCGCCGACCACGGTGTCGTAGGTTCGCCGCGTGTCGTAAAACAGGCGCGTGTCGAGGTACAGGTTGAACGCGTCCTCGGCATTGACCTTGGCCTGCGCGTCGGTCTCGGCCACGTGGCAGTGGAAGGCCAGCACCACCTCGCCCTGGCCGGGCGCGCCGCTTTCCTGGTAGCCCTGGCGGTAGTCCTCGACCAGGCCGCGGATGTCCTCGAACGAGGTCAGGCACGAATACGGCAGCGAGAAGATGCGCCGGCCCTGGCGGCCCACGTGGTAGGCGGCCTCGCGGCGCTGGATGGCCACATGCACGGGCAGCCGCGCGCCCTGCGGCGGCTGCACGTTGAGTGCCACGCCGGGCAGGTCGTTGTACTTGCCGTGGAAGGTGACCGGCTCGCCCGTCAGCGCGCGCAGCAGCACCTGCAGGTTCTCGTCGAAGCGCCCGCGCTTTTCCTCGGGGCTGACGCGGTGGCCCTCGAACTCGTGGCGCAGGTAGCCCGATCCCACGCCGAGCGTGAGGCGGCCGCCCGAGAGCATGTCCACCATGGCGTAGTCCTCGGCCACGGTGAGCGGGTTGTGGATGGTGATGTTGGCCACCGCCACGCCCAGGCGGATGCGCCGCGTCTCGCGCGCCAGCGCGGCCAGGAACACCGCCGGGTTGGGCACCGAGCCGCATTCGTGGAAGTGGTGCTCGGCGACGAAGAAGGTGTCGTAGCCGAGCGACTCGGCCAACCGGGCCTCCTGGATCACCTGTTCATAGAGCTGCGCGACCGAGCGGTGCAGCGCGGGGTGGTGGTCCTGGACGGAGAAGATGGAGTAGCGCATGGTGTGTTATCCCGCCTGGCGGATGCGATCGATGGTGGCGGCGCCGAAGCGCTGGTTGAAGTCCTGGTAGCTGGGCTGCAGCGCGGCGATGAAAGGCGCCTTGTCGATGGATTCGACCACCGCCATGCCACGCTGGCGCAGGTTGGCGACGCCGGTGCGCTCGTCCCGCGCCACGCGCCGGCGCATGGCGGCGGCGCCCACGCGGGCGGCGGCGCGCAGGGCGTCCTGGTCGGCCTGGGGCAGTTTGGCCAGCACGGCCGGCGAGGCCAGGAACAGCGCGGGCGAATACAGGTGCTCGGTCAGCGACAGGTGCTTCTGCACCTCGTAGAGCTTGGCCGCCTCGATCACCGAGATGGGGTTGTCCTGGCCGTCCACCGTGCCCTGCTGCAGGGCGACGAAGGTCTCCGGCCAGTTGATGGGGGTGGGAATGGCGCCCATGCCCTTGAACGCGGCGATGTGCATGGTGTTTTCCTGCGTGCGGATCTTGAGGCCGCGCAGATCGCCGGGGGCCGCGACGGGCCGCTTGTTGTTGGTGATGTGGCGAAAGCCGCCCTCGCCCCAGGCCAGCGCCACCAGGCCGCGCGCCGGAAAGCGCCCCAGCAGCTCCTGGCCGATCGCGCCGTCCAGCACCGCGTGGGCGTGGGCGTAGTTGCGAAACAGGAAGGGCAAATCCAGCACCGCCACCTGGGGCACGAAGTTGGGCAGCGCGCCGGTCGAGACCAGCGCCAGCGGCTGGGTGCCCAGTTGCACGCCCTCGATCATCTCGCGCTCGCCGCCCAGGCTGCTGGCCGGAAACTGCTTGACGGTGAAGCGGCCCTGCGTCAGGCGCGCCAGCTCGTCCGCGAAGGCCGTGGCCGCGGCGCCGAACTGCGAATTGAGCGGCAGCGGATAGCCCAGCGCCAGCTCGGTGGAGGCGCGGGCCGGGCGGGGCATGATGAACGGAGCCGCCAGGACGGCGGCCGAGGCCACCAGCGCGCGGCGGCTGAAGGAAGTGTTCGAAGGCATGGGAGCGGTTCTCGTGGTTGTCCCGCAGGGCGAGCGCAAGGCGCTCGGCAGGCTACCGGCAGCGAGATGCGCCGGGACCCGGCAGCGTGAGCGGAGGGGAAATTGTACTGACGGCCGGCCGCGCGCAGGCGGGGCGCCAGCACGGCGCCGGTGCTGCAGCAGCCGCGGCCTGCGCGCGCTACTCGAACTCCACGATCGCCTGGTCCACCGTCAGGCTCTCACCCTGCCGGGCCTTGACCTCCTTGACCACGCCGTCGGCGGCGGCGAACAGCACGTTCTCCATCTTCATGGCCTCGATGACGGCCACGCGCTCGCCGGCCTGCACCTTCTGGCCCGGCTGCACGGCCACCTGCACCAGCAGGCCAGGCATGGGCGAGAGCACGAAGCGGCTCATGTCGGGCGGCGCCTTGTAGGGCATCAGACGGTGCAGCTCGGCGGTGCGCGGGTGCATGACGAGGGCGTCCATCTGCGTGCCGTCGTGGATGACGCGAATGGCCAGCGGGTTGCGCGCCAGGCCGCGCCCCATCTGCGCGGTGAACGGCCGGCCGTTGACGGTGCCGGTGATGCGCACGTCGCCCAGCGCCTTGTCCACGCGCAGTTCGTAAGTCCGTTCGCCGCCGGGCAGGCGCAGAGTGACCGTGGTCGGCCCGCCGGGGGCGCACTCGCCCACGGTGCAGTCGGTGTAGGCGTGGCGGCCGCCCTCGCCCAGCACGCAGACGGTGAAGTCGCGCCGCACGGGCTGCGGGTTGCCTTCCCAGAATTGGCCTTGCAGGCCGGTGGCGCGGTCGCGGTAGGCCATGTGCAGGTGCGCGGCCAGCGCCTGCAGGAAGCCGGGGTCGTCGTGCGGCACGTCCTCGGCGCGGAAGCCCTGGGCGTAGTGCTCGGCGATGAAGCCGGTGTTGAAGTCGCCAGCCACGAACTTCGGGTGCGCCAGCAGCGCGGCCTGGAACGGGATGTTGCTCTGCACGCCGCGGATGACGAAACCGTTGAGCGCCTCGCGCATCTTGGCGATGGCCTCGCCGCGGTCCTTGCCGTGCACGATGAGCTTGGCGATCATCGAGTCGTAGTACATCGGGATCTCGCCGCCGTCGATGACGCCGGTATCGACGCGCACGCCGTGCAGGTGCTGCGTGTCGCCCTGCCACATGGTCTGCTCGGGCGGCGCGAAGCGCACCAGCCGCCCGGTGGAGGGCAGGAAGTTGCGGAACGGGTCCTCGGCGTTGATGCGGCATTCGACGGCCCAGCCGTCGCGCCTGACGTCGGCCTGCGTGAAGGCCAGCTTCTCGCCCGCCGCCACGCGGATCATCTGCTCCACCAAGTCCAGGCCGGTGATGCACTCGGTCACCGGGTGCTCCACCTGCAGGCGGGTGTTCATCTCCAGGAAGTAGAAGTCCTGGTCCTTGCCGACCACGAACTCCACCGTGCCGGCCGACTGGTACTTCACCGCCTTGGCCAGCGCCACCGCCTGCTCGCCCATCGCCTTGCGCGTGGCGTCGCTGATGAAGGGCGACGGCGCCTCCTCGATCACCTTCTGGTGGCGGCGCTGGATGGAGCATTCGCGTTCGTTCAGGTAGACCACGTTGCCGAAGCTGTCGCCCAGCACCTGGATCTCGATGTGGCGCGGCTGCTCGACGAACTTCTCCATGAAGATGCGGTCGTCGCCGAAGCTGTTGCGCGCCTCGTTCTGGCAGACGGTGAAGCCTTCCAGCGCCTCCTTGTCGTTGAAGGCCACGCGCAACCCCTTGCCGCCGCCGCCGGCCGATGCCTTGATCATCACCGGGTAGCCGATGCCCTTGGCGATCTCCACCGCTTTTTCGGCCGATTCAATCGGGTCGTTGTAGCCCGGGATGGTGTTGACTAGTGCCGAGTTCGCCAGCTTCTTGGACGCGATCTTGTCGCCCATCGCCGCGATCGAATGCGCCTTGGGGCCGATGAAGGCAATGCCTTCATCCTCGCAGCGCTTGGCGAAGGCTTCGTTCTCGCTCAGGAAGCCGTAGCCGGGGTGGATGGCCTGGGCGCCGGTCTGCTGGGCCGCCTCGATGATCTTGTCGCCCAGCAGGTAGCTCTCGCGCGAGGGCGGCGGCCCCAGGCGCACGGCCTCGTCGGCCATCTGGACGAAGCGCGCGTCCTTGTCGGCGTCGGAATACACCGCCACGGTGGCGATGCCCATCTTGCGCGCGGTGGCGATGACGCGGCAGGCGATTTCGCCGCGGTTGGCGATCAGGATTTTCTTGAACATGGAGTTCCTCTACTGGTTGGTGTATCGATCGCGCATGCACCGACGACATGCGTCGGCATGCTGAAATGGGAATCTCAAAAGGTCCGCCATACCTCCGCGAGCGTCTTGCGCACCGCCAGCAGCGTGGACTGGCGGATGGGCAGGTCTTGCAGCAGTTGCGGCTGCGGCTGGCGCAGGGCGTGCAGCCAGTGGTCGATGCGACCCTGCGCATCCTTTTCCTTGACGCCGCCGTTGCGCGCCACCTGCATCAGCTCGGCCCGGCCGGGCCGGGCGCCCTCGCCCGCCACGCTGGTGCTGTGCTGGCCGCCGGGGCCTTGGCTGAAGCTCAGGTCGAAGGCCGGGGACAGGCGCCAGCGGCCCTGCGCGTCCATCAGGAAGGCGAAATTCTTGGCGTGGTCGTCGCGGTTGTGCGTGAGCACGTTGAACACGCAGCGCTCGAAAGCCTTGAGCGTTTCGCGGTAGTCGCCCGTGACGCGCGCCGTGGCGAGCAGCACGGTTTCGTAGTCGAGCGCGGGCAGCCGGTAGTCGGCATCCAGCAACGCGGCCAGACTGAGCATGGGAACGCGCACTTCCCCGGCATCCATGGCCACCCGGTCGAAGCGGCGCACGCCAAAGGCGGCATGGCCCGCGCCGAGCGCGAAATGCGCCGCCTCGGGCATGTCGATGCCGCCCGCGCGCGCCAGCCGGGCATAGAAGGTCTCCAGCGCGCAGACATCGGCATGCTCGCCTTGCGCGGGGAACTTCAGCAGCCACGGCTCGCCAGCGCCCGGGCCTGCATCGTCGGCGCGGAACACGTCGTTCGCCCGCTGCCAGCGCAGCAGCGCCTTGGGCCGCGCGCCCTGCGGCGAGCCGCCCAGCATCAGCAGATGGCGCAATTGCTCGGCACTGCTGCGCTCTTGCGTGTCGCTGGCGACGGCCTGGATCTCGCGCGCCAGCGCCTGGACGTTCAGCGCGCCCGGCTGCTCGGCCGCCAGGGGATCGGCCGGCTCGAAGCCCAGGGCGCCCATGGCCGAGTGGCCCACGATGGCCAGCCGCTCCAGCATCGAGACGCCGTGCGGGTCGCGCCCCGCCTTGCGCAGCGCGCGGTCCATCAGCAGCATGCCCCAGCCGTCGGGCAGGCTGTCGGCGATGAAGCCGGGCAGGCCATGGAAGTGGCGCGGCCCGCTGTAGGCCGATGGCGCAGCCCCAGGACGTGGCAACGGCACGCGCAGCGGAGAGAACTGCAAGCCGCGTTCGATGGCCTGCGCCGAATACTCGAACAGCATGCGGCCATCGATCTGCGCCAGCGTGCCCAGCGGCCACGAGTCGCCCCAGCCAAGGTAGGCCACGTTCAGACGTGCAAGCCGTGCGGGCGCGGCCATGCGTTTCATTCCTTCCGGCCTGGCGCGCGGCGCGCCTGGCGCGCGCGCTGGCGGGTTGCGGCCTGCGCGGCGCTCTGCGCCTCGGCGATGCTGCGCGTGGGCAGGGCGAACAGCCCCTGCAGCCCCTCGGCGGCCCCCAGCGCCAGCGCCACCTGCACCAGCGCCTGAATGCCGCCCTGCCCGCCCGCCTCCAGCCGGCGCACGGTGGACAGCGAGACGCCGCTCATGCTCGCCAGATCCTGCTGCGACAGATTGCGCGCCAGCCGCAGCGTGCGCACGCGCTCGCCCAGCGTGCGGCAGATCGCCTCGGGGGGATGAAGTTCGAACAATCAAGTGCTCCAAAAAGAGCGATTAAACATAAAAATCATATTTTATCGTTCAATAAAGAACAATTAACTAAAGACTGAGCCAATGCCGATCTCTCCACCGCTGGGGGCATTCGCGCAAGCAGCGAACAGGGGCCACCACGCCAGGGGGTCATGGTTTTCATGGGCTGCTCGTGCCAGTCGATGTTGAAGCAGACCTCGTCCGAATGTTCGGGTGTGGCGAAGAATTCCACATGGCTCCACCGAGGCAAGCGACCATGAACCCACCACGCCAGCGCCTCGTAGGAAACCTGGCCCGAAAGAATCGCACGGGATGCGGCAGGCACGGTGATGCAAGCCGTCGCATCACGGCCATGCCGATCACTGGGGTAGTCCCAGGTGTGGAATCCATCGTTGTTCGCCGCGCACTGGTGCTTGCCCACGCCCGCGGCGTTGACCTGGCGGCTTCTGTACCTGGACCGCGCATGAAGGCGCCTGAACTGGTCCTGAAGCGGTTCCAGAAGAAGCGTGCAGAGCCTTGAGCCCGCGCGCGCGTGCCGCGATAGCGGCAGCGCCAGCCATCCCTGACGTGGATCGCGCGCTCCCGGCTCGCCGGAGGCATGCGCCGCAGGCCGCGCGGCATCGCCGCGACAGTGGAGGGCATGGAACTCTGCCAATGAACCCCTGGGTTGACCGCGCCGGTGATGAGCGCCGTGTACTCGGCAATCAGCGGCAGGTCGGCTTGCGCGACAAGTTGGCGCGTCTCGGCCATGCGTTCCGCCACCACACGGTCGGCCACCGCGCACAGCAGGTCGGCGGCGACGGACAGATCGGGTATCGGCGTCATGAAACAGCGCCGGGCCGGCGCATGAAGGCGAAGCATGGTCAGAAACCTTCGACCTGAACGCAGGGGTTGCGCCGCCGCAGCGCCTGCACGAAGGCCTGCCGATCCCTCGGCGACACCAGCACCTGCCCGGCGCGGCCGTGGCGGATGCGCAGCCTATCGAGCGACAGCGCGGGCGACGACAGCCAGCTTCGAGACGGCTCGACCACGCGGATGTCCCGCAGCGGGATGCGCCAGCGGAACGGGCCGCCTCGGATGGCCAGCGCATCCTGGTCCACCCGGTAGCCGGTGGCCGCCAGCACCCACAGCGGTAGCCCGGCACCCACGGCCAGCATCGCAACCAGCAGCGCGGCGTGGGCGAGCCCGGCCTGGCGCGGCCACGTGCCGACCACCGCCGCCAGCACCAGCAGCGCGCTGGCCAGCAGCAGCGCCGCCAGCCAGGCATCGACCTTGGAGGGAAAGGTGTCCGCCGCTTCAGACATGGCCGAATTTCAAGTATTCTACGGCTCTAGCCCGCATGGGTATTGCGCCAGCAGCTATATAAATCAGAGCGGTATGTTGCCATGCTTGCGCCACGTGTTGTCCAGCTTCTTGTCCTTGAGCATCGCCAGGCTGCGGCAGATGCGCTGGCGCGTCTCGTGCGGCAGGACCACGTCATCGATGAAACCGCGACTGCCAGCGACGAAGGGGTTGGCGAAGCGGGCTTTGTACTCGGCCTCGCGCGCGGCCAGCTTGGCCGCGTCCTTCTTCTCCTCGCGGAAGATGATCTCCACCGCGCCCTTGGCGCCCATCACGGCGATCTCGGCGTTGGGCCAAGCCAGGTTGACGTCGCCGCGCAGGTGCTTGGAGGCCATCACGTCATAGGCACCGCCGTAGGCCTTGCGGGTGATGACGGTGATCTTGGGCACGGTGGCCTCGGCGTAGGCGTAGAGCAGCTTGGCGCCGTGCTTGATGATGCCGCCGTACTCCTGGCTGGTGCCGGGCATGAAGCCGGGCACGTCGACGAAGGTGACCACCGGGATCTGGAACGCATCGCAGAAGCGCACGAAGCGCGCGGCCTTGATGCTGCTCCTGATGTCCAGGCAGCCGGCCAGCACCAGGGGCTGGTTGGCGACGATGCCCACCACCTGCCCGTCCATGCGCGCCATGCCGATGACGATGTTGGCGGCGTAGTCGGGTTGCAGTTCGAAGAACTCGGCGTCGTCGACGATCTTGGTGATCGCCTCCTTGATGTCGTAGGGCAGGTTGGGGTTGTCGGGCACCAGGGTGTCCAGGCTCAGGTCGGCGCGGTCGGCGCGGTCCCGCGTGGGGCGCTGCGGCGCCTTCTCGCGGTTGCTGGCGGGGATGTAGTTGAAGAAGCGCCGCAGCATCAGCAGTGCCTCGACGTCGTTCTCGAACGCCAGGTCGGCCACGCCGCTGCGGCCGGTGTGGGTGAGCGCGCCGCCCAGCTCCTCGGCGGTCACGTCCTCGTGCGTCACCGTCTTCACCACCTCGGGGCCGGTGACGAACATGTAGCTGCTGTCCTTCACCATGAAGATGAAGTCGGTCATGGCCGGCGAGTACACCGCGCCGCCAGCGCACGGCCCCATGATCATGCTGATCTGCGGGATCACGCCCGAGGCCATGACGTTGCGCTGGAACACCTCGGCGTAGCCGCCCAGCGAGGCCACACCCTCCTGGATACGCGCGCCGCCCGAGTCGTTGAGGCCGATCACCGGCGCGCCGACCTTCATGGCCTGGTCCATCACCTTGCAGATCTTCTCGGCGTGCGCCTCGGACAGCGCACCGCCGAAGACGGTGAAGTCCTGGCTGAAGACGAACACCAGCCGGCCGTTGATGGTGCCGTAGCCGGTGACCACACCGTCGCCCGGGATGTGCGTCTGGTCCATGCCGAAGTCGGCGCAGCGGTGCTCGACGAACATGTCCCACTCCTCGAAGCTGCCGACGTCGAGCAGCACCTCGATGCGCTCGCGCGCGCTGAGCTTGCCCTTGGCGTGCTGCGCATCGATGCGCTTCTGGCCGCCGCCCATCCGGGCCGCGGCGCGCTTGTGTTCGAGTTGTTCGAGGATTTGCTTCATGGCGGGGTCTTTGCTTTCAGGGGTTGATCGGTGAAGTACGCCGGGCATGGCGGTGCGCGGCGGCGGCGGCGGCTTGCAGCGCCACGGTGTCGCGCCCCCAGCGCCGGCCGCGCGGCAGCACGCGCAGCGCGCCCAGCTTGCGGCAGGCGCGCAGGAACAGGTCTTGCACTTCGGGGCGCTCGGCGGCCATCCACTGGTCCAGGCGCGCGTCCAGTTCGGCGGCGGGCAGCGGCACGGCGAACAGCGTGCTGTGCAGGTACAGCAGCCAGTCGCGCACCTGCGCCTCGGGCAAGGTCATGACTTCGAGCGGATCGTCCTCGAAGTCGATCAGACCGGCCAGGCGCGGCGGCGCGGCGCGGTCTTGCACGACCATGTTGCGGGCGAAGCCCTGGCTGAGGTACTGGCCGGCGGCGTGCACCCGCAGCAGCACCTGCGCGCCCTCGTCCCACAGGCGCGCGGCGTGCGGATGGCCGGCGTGCAGCAGCTCGCTCAGGTTGGCGCCGCCCAGCCAGCGCATGACGAAATGGTCGGGCGCCACATGCAGCACTTCGGGCACGGGCGCGCCAGCGGCGTGCAGCGCGCGCAGGCGGGCGATCTCGATCTGCTGCGCCCGCGCGCCGCCGTGCATGGGCACGGCCTTGAGGAAGGGCACGCCGAGCAGCCATGCCAGCACGTTCAGCGCACGGTAGCGCGCCGGGCGGCGGGTGGGACGCTGGCCCTTGACGATCACCGGGCCGGCGGCGCCGGCGTCCAGCACTTCCACGCGCCGCGCACGCCAGCCAGCGGACTGGGCGATGCGCTGCACGTCCTGGGGCGCGAGAGCCGCGGCGGTCATGCCGTGGTCTCCATCCCCGCCAGTCCCAGCAGCCGACGCGCGGCGGTCGAGGGCGGCAACGAACCGGCGGCGACGGCCTGCGCGGCTTCGGCCAGCGCGCCGCGCACGCCGGGGTGCTGGCGGAAGGCGCTCTTGAGGCCGGCCTCGATGCGCTCCCACATCCATGCCAGCGATTGCTTCTGCCGGCGCTCGGCCAGCAGCCCGTTGGCGGCCTGCACCTCGCGAAAGCGCGTGACGGCGGCCCAGAACGTGTCGAGCCCCTCGCCCTTCAGCCCGCTGATCTGGATCACCTGCGGCTGCCAGCGCTCGGCCCCGCCGGCCGCGTGGCCATGCAGGCCCAGCAGGCGCAGCGCCGACTGGATCTGCGCCCGTGCGCGCGTGGCGGCGGCGGGGTCGATGTCGGCCTTGTTGATGACCACCAGGTCGGCCAGCTCCATCACGCCCTTCTTGATGGCCTGCAGGTCGTCGCCGGCGTTGGGCAGTTGCAGCAGCACGAACATGTCGGTCATGCCGCTCACGGCCGTCTCGCTCTGGCCGACGCCGACGGTCTCGACCAGCACCACGTCGTAGCCGGCCGCCTCGCACACCAGCATGGCCTCGCGCGTCTTCTCGGCCACGCCGCCCAGCGTGCCGCTGCTGGGGCTGGGGCGGATGTAGGCGCACTCGTGCAGCGACAGCCGCTCCATGCGCGTCTTGTCGCCCAGAATGGAACCGCCCGAGACGCTGGACGAAGGGTCGATCGTCAGCACGGCCACGCGGTGGCCGCGCTCGATGAGATGAAGGCCCAGCGTCTCGATGAAGGTGCTCTTGCCCACGCCGGGCACGCCGCTGATGCCTAAGCGCAGCGCCTTGCCGGTGTGCGGCAGCAGCGCGGTCAGCAGCTCGTCGCCCTGCGCGCGGTGGTCGGCGCGGGTGGATTCGAGCAGGGTGATGGCCTTGGCGATGGCGCGGCGCTGGGCGAAGCCGGTGCTCTGCGTGATGGCCTGGACGGAGGGGGACATGGGCCGGGTCACAGAATCTCGAAGGCGCGGCCGTCGGGCAGACGGTAGCGGGAGAAGTCGCGCACGTCGACCGTGAAGATGCGGGTCACACCCGACTCGCAGGCCAGCCAGTACAGCGATGCGTCGGCCAGATCCATCTCGGTGCGCGGTTGCTGGGTGTATTGCGCCATCCAGCCGCACATGTCGAGCAGATCGGTGGCATCGAAGGGGTAGACCTGCACCGCGCCGGCGCCGATCCACTGGAGCAGCGCCAGCCGGTAGCGCGGCTCCAAAAAATGGCTGGCCTCGGTCACGCACGGCCAGGTGGTGTGCAGTTGCACCGGCGCGTCGGGCTCGACGATGCATTGCCGAAAGCGGTCGTGAAACCGGTCGCCCGGATGGAACAGCGCCACCAGCGGGCCGGCATCGAGCAGGCAGACCCTCAATCCCGGCCCCCCTGGCCCGACGCGCGCTCAGCCAAGTAGGCGGCGTAGTCTTCCTGCTGGCGCGCGTAGCTTTCGCGCAGGCGCTGGCGCAGGGCGGCCTTGTGGGGCGGCAGATCCTCGTCAGGGGTACCACTGCTCATCTCATAGTGCGCGGCCTTTTCCATGACTTGGTGATACAGCGTTGTCGGATCCTTGCGCCCCAGCGCCCGCTCGACCGCCGCGATGATGAACTGCGACTTGGTGATGCCCTGGCGCCGGGCGGCCAGTTCCAGCTCTTTTTCCATCAAGGGATCCATGCGTACCGATACGGCCATGATGCGCTCCTGTCGAGATACGGTATTACTGTATCTCAATTTCAGGGAATGGACTTCTTGATTTGCTCCAGCACGTCCTTCGCGCTCGCCGGAATCGGCGTGCCGGGCCCGTAGATGCCCTTGACGCCCGCTTCGTACAGAAAGTCGTAGTCCTGGCGCGGGATCACGCCGCCGACGAAGACGATGATGTCGTCCGCGCCCTGCTTGCGCAGTTCGCCGATGATGGCCGGCACCAGCGTCTTGTGGCCGGCGGCCAGCGTCGAGACACCGACAGCGTGCACGTCGTTCTCGATCGCCTGGCGCGCGCATTCCTCGGGCGTCTGGAACAGGCTGCCGATGTCCACGTCGAACCCCAGGTCGGCGAAGGCGGTGGCCACCACCTTGGCGCCGCGGTCGTGGCCGTCCTGGCCCAGCTTGGCGATCATCACGCGCGGGCGGCGGCCCTGGCCCTCCGCGAAACCGGCGATCTCTTCCTTGAGCTTGTCCCAGCCTTCGGCGCTGTCGTAGGCGGCGGCGTAGACGCCGGTGACTTTCTGCGTGTCGGCGCGGTGGCGCCCGAAGACCTTTTCCATGGCGTCACTCACTTCGCCCACGGTGGCGCGGGCACGGATGGCCTCGACGGCGGCGGCGAGCAGGTTGCCATGGCCGCCTTTCGCTATCGATGTAATAGCTTCCAGCGCAGACTGGACGCGGTCTGGATCGCGTTTTTGCTTCAAATCGGCCAGGCGGGCCAGTTGCGCCTCGCGCACCTTGACGTTGTCCACTTCAAGGATTTCGACCGCATCTTCGTTCTTCAGCCGGTACTTGTTGACGCCCACGATCACGTCGCGCCCCGAGTCGATGCGCGCCTGCTTCTCGGCGGCGGCGGCCTCGATCTTGAGCTTGGCCCAGCCCGAATCCACCGCCTTGGTCATGCCGCCCATCGCCTCGACCTCCTCGATGATGGCCCAGGCGGCGTCCGCCATGTCCTGCGTCAGCGTCTCCATCATGTAGCTGCCGGCCCAGGGATCGACCACGCTGGTGATGTGCGTCTCCTCCTGGATGATGAGCTGCGTGTTGCGCGCGATGCGGGCGCTGAACTCGGTGGGCAGCGCGATGGCCTCGTCCAGCGCGTTGGTGTGCAGGCTCTGCGTGCCGCCGAACACCGCCGCCATGGCCTCGATGGTGGTGCGCACGACGTTGTTGTAGGGGTCCTGCTCGGTCAGGCTCCAGCCGCTGGTCTGGCTGTGCGTGCGCAGCATCAGGCTCTTGGGGTTCTTCGGCTCGAAGCCCTTCATGATGCGGCACCAGAGCAGGCGCGCGGCGCGCATCTTGGCGATCTCGAGGTAGAAGTTCATGCCCACCGCCCAGAAGAAGGACAGGCGCCCGGCGAAGGCGTCCACGTCCATGCCCTTGGCGATGGCCGTCTTCACGTATTCCTTGCCGTCGGCCAGCGTGAAGGCCATCTCCAGCGCCTGGTTGGCGCCCGCCTCCTGCATGTGGTAGCCGCTGATGGAGATCGAGTTGAACTTGGGCATGTGCTGCGCCGTGTACTCGATGATGTCGCCGATGATGCGCATGCTCGGCGCGGGCGGGTAGATGTAGGTGTTGCGGACCATGAACTCCTTGAGGATGTCGTTCTGGATGGTCCCGGCCAACTGGTCCTGACGCACGCCCTGCTCCTCGGCCGCGACGATGTAGCCGGCCAGGATGGGCAGCACGGCGCCGTTCATCGTCATGCTGACGCTCACCTTGTCCAGCGGGATGCCGCCGAACAGGATCTTCATGTCCTCCACGCTGTCGATGGCCACGCCCGCCTTGCCCACGTCGCCCGTCACGCGCGGGTGGTCGCTGTCGTAGCCGCGGTGCGTGGCCAGGTCGAACGCGACCGACACGCCCTGCCCACCCGCCGCCAGCGCCTTGCGGTAGAAGGCGTTGGACTCCTCCGCCGTGGAGAAGCCCGCGTACTGGCGGATCGTCCACGGCCGCACTGCGTACATCGTCGCCTGCGGGCCGCGCAGGAAGGGCTCGAAGCCCGGCAACGTGTTCGCGTGGGGCAGGTCCTTCACGTCCTCGGCCGTGTACAGCGGCTTGACGGCGATGCCGTCGGGCGTGACCCAGTTCAGCGCCACCACGTCGCCGCCGGGAGCAGACTTGGCGGCGGCCTTGTGCCAGTCGGCCAGGGTGGAGGGTTTGAAGGGGGCGGCGTTGGTGCTCATGGCTACAAGGGCAATCACGGATCTGGAAGTCCATAATTATTAATTCAAAACCCGTTGGACACTTACAATCCAACAGATTTTTTTCCTCCATGGTCACCGCCCCCGCCGCCCTTGCCCCCCGAGCTCTCTATGAAAAGGTGGCCGAGTGCCTGCGCCAGCGCATCTTCGCGCGCGATCTGGCGCCCGGCGACTGGATCGACGAGCTGAAGATCGCCGAGGAGCTGGGCATCAGCCGCACCCCCCTGCGCGAGGCGCTGAAGGTGCTGGCCGCCGAGGGGCTGGTGACCATGAAGGTGCGGCGCGGCGCCTACGTCACCGAGGCCTCGTCCAAGGACCTCGCCGACGTGTACCACCTTTTGTCGCTGCTGGAGACCGACGCCGCCCAGGTCGTCGCGCGCGGTGCCAGCGACGGCGCGCTGGCCGAGCTGGCTGAGCTGCACGCCGACCTGGAGGCCGCCGCGGACGATGCGGCGCGCTTCTTCGCGCTCAACGAAGCCTTCCACCTGCGCCTGCTGGAACTGGCCGACAACCGCTGGCGCCTGCAGATGGTGCAGGACCTGCGCAAGGTCATGAAGCTGCACCGCCAACATTCGCTGCAAAAGACCGGTCGCCTGCAGGAGTCGCTGGCCGAGCACCGCGCCCTGCTGGCCGCACTGGCCGCGCGCGACGCCGAACGCGCCGCCGCCTGCATGCGCGTGCACTTCCACGGTGGGCTGGAAGCGGCGAGTTAAGCCACCCGTCCACGCCCAGGACGGCACCCGCCGCTATACTGTTGATAGCTACCGGCGCAAGCTGCATACCGACCAGGCCATGATTTCTCTCAAAACACCGCTTCCGCGCCCGGCCCCCACGCGGCGCGCCCTGCTGGCCGCCGCGCTGGGCGCCTGGGCCCAGCCCGCACGCGCCGGCGAATTCGGCCCCTGGCCACGCCACGCGGCCGTGCCCGGCGGCGTGGCGCGCCTGGACCTCGGCCCCGCGCCCGAGCGCCCGCAAGCCTTCGCCGGCGACGTGCCGCTGCTGGTCGTCGGTGATGCCATCGTGTGGACCGCCCTGGTCGGCATCCCGCTGTCGGCGCGGCCCGGCACCGCGCGCATCCGCGTGCGAACGGTGGGCGGCGAGCGCGAGCTGGCCTACGACATCGCCGACAAGCGCTACACCGAGCAGCGCCTGAAGGTGTCGCCCCGCACCGTCGACCTGTCGCCCGAGGACCTGGCGCGCCATGAGCGCGAGCGCGCGCACCAGCAGCGCGTCATCGCCACCTTCAGCGCGCCGCCCGCCGCCGGCCTGCGCATGCGCCAGCCCACGCCGGGGCCGCGCTCCAGCTCGTTCGGGCTGCGGCGCTTCTTCAACGGCCAGCCGCGCAGCCCGCACAGCGGCATGGACATCGCCGCGCCCACCGGCACGCCCGTCACCGCGCCGCTGCCCGCCACCGTGATCGACACCGGCGACTACTTCTTCAACGGTCAGACGGCGTGGCTCGACCACGGCGGCGGCCTGCTGTCGATGATGTGCCACCTGAGCCGCATCGACGTGCAGCCCGGCGACCGCCTGGCCGTGGGCGAGCGCCTGGGCGCCGTGGGCGCCACGGGTCGCGTCACCGGTCCGCACTTGCACTGGACGGTGGCGCTCAACCGCGCCTCGGTCGATCCGGCTCTTTTCCTTGGTGACTGACCGGCTGTCGCTTTTTTGCATGCGCCGTGTCCCCGGCATTTGCCCGCGTTGACAGCGCCCTGCCCGCCTGCCAGCATCGCCCACCACCATGCAGAAACAGATGTCGCCCCGCCGGTCTCCCCTCGTCTCACGCTTGGCGCCGCTGGCTCTGGCGGCCGTGCTGGCCGGCTGCGGCGCGCCGCCCGCCGGCCCGGCCGCGCCCGCTTCCGCCAGCAGCGCCGGCCGCACGCCCCCGACGGCCCAGGCCGCCGCTTTCACCGACAGCCTGGGCATCCGCTTCGTGTCCATCCCGGCCGGCGAATTCATGATGGGCAGCGCCGAGTCGCCGCGCGAGCTGGCGCGCGCCTTTCCCCACGCCGACGCCCGGCGGCTGGCCCAGCTCGCCGACGAAGGCCCGGTGCACCGCGTGCGCATCACGCGCGCCTTCTGGATGGGCGCGCACGAGGTCACCGTGGGCCAGTTCCGCCGCTTCGTCGAAGCTTCTGGCTACGTGCCCGAATCGGTGGCCGACGGCACCGGCGCCTACGGCTTCAGCCCTTCGTACAGCGCCCGGCAGAGCGAGCGCGAGGACGCCTTCGAAGGGCGCAGCCCGCGCTATTCGTGGCAGCACACGGGCTTCGCCCAGAGCGACGACCACCCGGTCGTCAACGTGACCTGGAACGACGCCATGGCCATGGCGCGCTGGCTGTCGCGGCGCGAAGGCGCCACCTACCGACTGCCCACCGAGGCCGAGTGGGAATACGCCGCCCGCGCCGGCACGCGCACGCGCTACCCCGCCGGCGACGCACCAGACGTGCTGCTGGCCAGCGCCAACACCTTCGACCGCGAGGCCTCCCTGCGCTGGCCCCGCTGGCGCCAGCAGACCGGCCCCGGCAGCGACGGCCACCCCTTCACCGCGCCGGTGGGCAGCTACGCCCCCAACGCTTTCGGCCTGTACGACATGATCGGCAACGCCTGGGAGTGGTGCGCCGACTGGTACGGCGAGGACTACTACGCCCGCTCGCCGGTGGACGACCCGCCCGGCCCCGCCACCGGCAACGCCCGCGCGCGGCGCGGCGGCTCCTGGCACACTTGGCCGCTGTACTCGCGCGTGGCCTTCCGCAACTGGAACACGCCGCAGACGCGCTACGTGCTGGTCGGCTTCAGGCTGGTGCGCGAAGCGCCCCAAGGGCGCACCTGAGCGGGCGTCTCCGCGCTCGCCCTCGTGGACACAAGATTGCTATTCATAAGATAGCTTTTGGCTATTGATTGGCACGGTCTTGAGCCGATTTTCTCTAGATAACCGACTCACTCGCCGGCCAGCACGTCCAGCAGCCAGCGACGCAGATCCCGCACCTCCTCCAGGCAGACCGAGTGGCCCATCGGGTAGTCGTGCCACTGCACGGCGTAGCCCAGCGCGCGCAGCGCGTCGCGCGTGGCGTCGGCGCGCGCCGGGGGCACCATGTCGTCGTGCCGGCCGTGGGCCAGGAAGATGAGCGCGCCGGCATTGGCGGCGCTGCGCTCGGCCGCCAGACGGCCGGCCAGCGGCAGGTAGCCGGACAGCCCGGCGATGCCGGCCAGCCGCTCGGCGTGGCGCAGGCCGGTGAGCAGCGCCATCGCGCAGCCCTGCGAGAAGCCCGCCAGCACGGTGTGGCGCGCCGGGATGCCGCGCGCCTGCTCGCGCGCCAGCACGGCCTCGATGGCGGCCTGCGAGCGGCGCAGGCCCGCTTCGTCCTCGTCGGCGCGGTCGGGCCGGATGTCGTACCACGCCGGCATGACGTAGCCGCCGTTGATCGTCACCGGGATGCTGGGCGCGTTGGGGAACACCCAGCGCACGGGGCCGACGGCGGCCAGGTCGATCTCGCGCGCGAAGGGCTCGAAATCGGTGGCGTCGGCGCCCAGGCCGTGCATGACGATGATGGCGGCGCGCGGGTCGGGCGCGGTTTCGATGTCGAGGGTGTGCAGAGGTTGAGGCATGGATGTGGCGCAGGTTCTGTGGATGAAATCAGGCATTTCGGTCTCCTGATCTCTTCTTGGGGGCGTGCATGGGATTGTCACGCAGCGCCGGCCGCCGTCAGGAGCGGGCGCGGCGCCCGCGCCGGGGCCACAATAGCCCCATGACCCAGCCCCTGCAAGACATCGCCTTCTCCATGCTCGATCTGGTCGCCGTGCGCGAGGGCCGCTCGGTGGCTGACGCGCTGGCGGTGGCGCTGCGCACCGCGCAGCACGCCGAGCGCCTGGGCTTCACGCGCTATTGGCTGGCCGAGCACCACAACATGATGGGCATCGCCAGCTCGGCCACCGCCGTGCTGGTGGGGCACATCGCCGGCGGCACCAGCCGCATCCGCGTCGGCTCGGGCGGCGTCATGCTGCCCAACCACGCGCCGCTGGTGGTGGCCGAGAGCTTCGGCACCCTGGCCGAGCTGTACCCCGGCCGCATCGACCTGGGCCTGGGCCGCGCCCCCGGCACCGACCCGATGACCATGCGCGCCCTGCGCCGCGACCGCGTGGAGACGGCCGACGACTTCCCGCGCGAGGTGGCCGAGCTGCAGCACCTGCTGGACGAGCCCAGGCCGGGCCAGAAGCTGATCGCCAACCCCGGCGCGGGCACGCGGGTGCCCATCTGGCTGCTGGGCTCCAGCCTGTTCTCGGCCCAGTTGGCGGCCGAACGGGGGCTGCCCTACGCCTTCGCCTCGCACTTCGCGCCGGCCATGCTGCTGCAGGCGGTGGAGCTGTACCGGCGCCACTTCAAGCCCTCGGCGCAGTGCGAGCGGCCCCACGTGATGATCGGCGTACCGCTGGTGGCCGCGCCCACCGACGAGGAGGCCACCTACCTGGCCGGCAGCGTGTTCCAGCGCGTGCTGGGCATCCTGCGCGGCGCGCGCGGGCTGCTGCAGCCGCCGCAACCAGGCTACTTCGAGCGCCTGGACCCGCAGGAGCGGGCCGCCATCGCCGACTTCCTGGCCTGCGCCGTGATCGGCGGCCCACACACCGTGCGCGCCGGCCTGCAGGCGCTGGCCGCGCGGACCGGCTGCGACGAGATGATGCTGGTGTGCGACCTGTACGACCCCGCGCTGCGCCTGCGCTCGCTCGACATCGCCATGGACGCGCGCAACGGCGGCGCGCGGCCGGTGGCGCCGGCATGAGGCTGCTGGCACTGCTGCTGGCCGCCGCCGCGCCGCTGGCGGGCTGCGCCGTGGCCAGCGCGACGGCGGGCGCGGCCATCTCCGTCGCCGGCGCCGTGGTGTCCACCGGCGTCAGCCTCACCGGCAAGGCGATCGGCGCGGGCATCGACGCGATGTCGTCCGATCCGCCGCCGGACGACGGCAGCGGCATCGTCATCCGCGAACGCATCCGGCCCGAGACGCCCGACGCGCCGGTCAATCAGTAGATTACTTCTTTTTTGATAGCTGTCAGCGCAATATCCACATGGGCTATAGGCCAAAAACACTTGAAACCGCCCGATCCCGCCGCCCTGCCCCACAGCCCCGCAGCCGAGCGCAACCGCGCGCCCATCCTGGCCGTGCTGCGCGCGCTGCTGGCGCCGGGCGGCCGGGCGCTGGAGATCGCCAGCGGCACCGGCCAGCACGCCGCGCACTTCGCCGCCGCCCTGCCCGGCTGGCGGTGGCAGCCCACCGACGTCGCCGCCGAATGCTTCGGCGCCATCACCGGCTGGGCCGCGCGGGCCGGCGCCGCCAATGTCGCCCCGCCGCGCCGGCTGGACGTGCGCGACGCGCCGTGGCCGTCGGAAGGCGCGCCCTTCTCCGAACCGTTCGACCTGATCTACAGCGCCAACCTGCTGCACATCAGCCCGCCCGAATGCGGCCCGGCGCTGATGCAAGGCGCCGCTCGGCACCTGGCGCCAGGTGGCCTGCTCGTCACCTACGGCCCCTATCTCGAAGACGGCGTGCCCACCGCCCCCGGCAACCTCGCCTTCGACCAGGACCTGCGCCGCCGCCACCCGCGGGGGCCTGCGCCGCCGCGAGGACGTGGGGCGGCACGCCCTGGCCGCCGGCCTGCGCCTGCGCGAACGCCACGCCCTGCCGGCCAACAACCTGCTGCTGGTGTTCGCGCGGGATCGCTAGAATGTCCGCCCGCACGCTACCAATCCCATAGCTGAACGCGCAGCGCCCGCATGGACTACCCCGGAAATCTCTTCGTCGTCGCCGCCCCCAGCGGATCGGGCAAATCGACCCTGGTCAACGCCCTGCTGGAGGTGGACGCGGGCGTGGCGCCCTCCATCTCGCACACCACGCGCGCGCCGCGCGGGCAGGAAAAACACGGCCGCGAGTACTTCTTCGTCGGGCAGGACGAGTTCGACGCCATGGCCCGCGCGGGCGACTTCCTTGAATGGGCGCACGTGCACGGCAACCGCTACGGCACCTCGCGCCAGGCCATCGAGGCGCGCATGCAGGCCGGCGGCGACGTGGTGCTGGAGATCGACTGGCAGGGCGCGCTGCAGATCAGGACGCTGTTCGCCAACGCCATCCTGGTCTTCGTGCTGCCGCCAAGCTGGGACGAGTTGCGCGCCCGCCTGATCGGCCGTGGCGAGGACACGCCCGAGGTCATCGAGCTGCGCCTGGCCAACGCGCGCGAGGAGTTGGCCCAGGCCCGGCACTTCGACTACCTTATAATCAACGAGATATTTGAACGCGCGCTTTTCGACTTGAAAGCCATCGTCCACGCGCAGCGCCTGAAGTACAGCGCCCAGAAGCGCGCCCGCGCCGACACGTTCAAGGCCCTCAACATCGACTGACCCAGCTCACGCTGTCTACCACCATGGCCCGCATCACCGTCGAAGACTGCCTCGCCCGGATCCCCAACCGCTTCCAGCTCGTGCTGGCCGCCACCTACCGGGCCCGCATGCTGAGCCAGGGCCACACGCCCAAGGTCGAGGCACGCAACAAGCCCGGCGTGACCGCCTTGCGCGAGATCGCCGCCGGCAAGGTCGGGGTGGAGATGCTCAAGAAGGTGGTTTGAAGCCGCGCGGCCTTCCCGCCGGTTCATCCAGAAAAGCGCCTGTCCGGCGCTTTTTTTCATCACCGGGCCTCCCCCCAAGATATAAAACATTCCCTCGGAGGACTGCGCGGCTTGCGAAGCACCGAGGGCAAGATTTGCGACGAGAATCACGCCATGTTGACTGAAACCCAGACCTTCCACATCGAACCGATCCGCATCGGCGGCCAGGAGTTGCGCGTGGGCCGCAGCGCGGGCAGCGGCGATCACCCACCGCTGCTGATGTTCAACGGCATCGGCGCCAACATCGAACTGCTGGAGCCGCTGGCGCAGGCCCTGCCGGAGCGCGAGGTGATCACCTTCGACGTCCCCGGCGTGGGCGGCTCGCCGCTGCCCTCCCTGCCCTACCGGCCCCGGCACATCGCGCGCCTGGCCCAGGGTCTGCTCGACCACTTCAGGCATGACCAGGCCGACGTGCTGGGCGTGTCCTGGGGCGGTGCGATGGCGCAGCAGTTTGCCTGCACGGCCTCCAGCCACTGCCGCAAGCTCATCCTGTGCGCGACGGCCACGGGCTCGGTCATGGTGCCCGCCAAGCTCGACGTGCTGTGGAAGATGGCGACCCCGCGCCGCTACATCGACCGCGATTACGCCCGTACCGTCTCGGGCGACATCTATGGCGGCGACTGCCGCGAAGGCCCCCAGGTGCTGGCCGGGCACTTCGAGCAGGCGAAGAAGTTCAACTCACGCCAGGGCTACTACCTGCAACTGCTCGCGGGCGCGGGCTGGACGAGCATCCACTGGCTGCCCTTCCTGAAGCAGCCGACGCTGATCATGGCGGGCGATGACGACCCCCTGATCCCGCTGATCAACGCGCGCCTGATGCGCAGCCTGATTCCGAACAGCGAACTGCAGGTCTTCGATTGCGGCCACATGTTCTTGCTCACGCGGCGGGATGCGTCGGTCGCCGCGATCCGCGAGTTCCTCGACCGACCCTGACACCCGGGCCACCCCTTGGCCGTTGCGCCGGCCTGCCTGATGTGATGTGATGGACAAATAACCGAAACCGGAGACAAACCGCATGGCAACCCGCACCCCAAAAGCCAAAACCAAGGCCAAGGCACCCACCCAGACCGCCGCCGAGCCCGCCGCCCGCCCTCTTGCGCAGCCGACGGACATCGTGTCCAGCGCCGCCGACAACACCACGGCCCTGAACCCGCTGCTGGGCATTCGGCGCGAAGACCTGGCACAGGCCGCCAAGACCTTCTGGCAGATCACCGCCGCATCGCCGCAGCGCGCCGTGGCCAGCTACGCCGGCTACCTCCAGGAATGGGGCCGCATCCTTCAGGGCAAATCCGAACTGGCCCCCGAGCCCAAGGACCGACGCTTCGCCGACGGTGCCTGGAAGAGCAACCGCCTCTACAAAAGCCTGATGCAAGGCCACCTTGCAGCCGTGAAACAGGTCGATGGCTTCATCGAGGGCGCGCAGGCGACCGAGCGCCAGAAGGGCCAGGCCCATTTCATCTCCTCGCTGGTGACGGACGCGCTGGCCCCGTCCAACTGGCTGCTGGGCAACCCGACGGCGGTGCGCAAGATCATCGACACGGGCGGCGCGCACCTGATCGACGGCGCCAAGAACCTGCTGCACGACCTGCAGCACAACCGCGGTCTGCCCTCGCAGGTGGACACCACGCCCTTCAAGGTGGGCGAAAACATGGCCAACACGCCCGGCCAGGTGGTGCTGCGCCACGAGATGTTCGAACTGATCCAGTACACGCCGACCACGCCCCAGGTGCACACGCGCCCCTTGATCGTCTCGCCGCCGCAGGTCAACAAGTTCTACGCCATGGATCTGGGCGAGGGCAAGAGCTTCGTGAAATGGATGTTGGACAGCGGCCTGCAGTTGTTCGTCATCAGTTGGCGCAACCCCACGGCAGAGCACCGCGACTGGGGCCTGGAGCAGTACGTGAAGGCCATCGACACCGCCATCGATGCGGCCTGCGCCATCACCAGCAGCCCGGATGCGAGCCTGTACGGCAGTTGCTCGGGCGGCATGTCCGCCGCCGCTTACCTGGGCTGGGCCGTGGGCAAGGGCCGGCAGAAAATCGTCAACGCCACCTGGTCGGTGTGCATCCTGGATTCCGAGGCGGCGATGGGCGACTCCACCCTGGGCCTGTTCAACTCGCCCAGCACCATCGAGGCCGCCCGCGCCCACTCGCGCAAGAAAGGCGTGATCGAGGGCGACGAGATGGCCGCCATGTTCGCCTGGCTGCGTCCCAACGACCTGATCTGGAACTACTGGGTCAACAACTACCTGCTGGGCAACAAGCCCCCGGCCTACGACGTCCTGGCCTGGAACGCCGACACCACGCGGCTGTCCGCGCAATACCACAGCGACCTGCTGGACATGTGCGCCAAGAACCCCTACATGAATCCCGGCTCCCTGGTGATCGACGGCGTGCCCATCGACCTCTCGCGAGTCGAGATCGACGCCTTCGTCACGGCCGGCATCACCGACCACATCACGCCGTGGCGCGGCTGCTATGGCACGGCGCGCATGTTCGGCCCGGGCAGCACCTTCGTGCTGGCCAACGCGGGCCACCTGCAAAGCCTGATCAACCCGCCGGGGGGATCCAAGTCGTTCTACTTCACCGGCCCCGCGTCGGAAGCCGACCCGCTGGCGTGGGCGAAGAAGATGGAAGGCGACCGGCGCGAAGGCAGTTGGTGGCCGCTGTGGCGCGAATGGATGCAGGCGCGCTCGGGCGAGCTGGTGCCCGCGCCCGAGAAACTGGGCTCCGCCAAATACAAGCCGGTGTGCGCGGCGCCGGGGCAATACGTGCTGGATTGAAGACCGGAGACCCGAGGATCGTGACGGCGTGATAGCCCCTCGGGGCAGCGCGGCATGAGGGCTACTTTTCATTCCTCGGACGCGCGAAAGCGCGCGCGCGGTTAAATTCGGGGAATGAGTTCGGTGCTCCCGCCCCTCGACCGCCCGCTGGCTGCGGCCAATGCCGCCGCCGCGAGCTTCGCCGCGCTGGAAGCCCGACTCGACTACCTGGAGCCCGCCGACGTCGAGCTGGTGCGCCAGGCCTACCGTTTCGCGGACGCCGCGCACCTGGGGCAGATGCGCCACAGCGGCGAGCCCTACATCACCCATCCCATCGCCGTCGCCGCCCAGGTGGCCGAGTGGAAGCTCGACGCCCACGCCCTGATGGCCGCGCTGCTGCACGACGCGATGGAGGACTGCGGCGTCACCAAGGCCGACCTGGTGGAACGCTTCGGCGCGCCGGTGGCCGAGCTGGTGGACGGCCTGACCAAGCTGGACAAGCTGCAGTTCGACACCCGCGAGGAAGGCCAGGCCGAATCCTTCCGCAAGATGCTGCTGGCGATGGCGCGCGATGTCCGCGTCATCCTCATCAAGCTGGCCGACCGCACCCACAACATGCGCACGCTCGGCGACATGCCGCGCGGCAAGTGGGGCCGCATCTCGACCGAGACGCTGGAAATCTACGCCCCCATCGCCCACCGCCTGGGCCTGAACCAGACCTTCCGCGAGTTGCAGGACCTGGCCTTCCGCCACCTGAAGCCCTGGCGCTACAGCGTGCTGTCCAAGGCCGTGGCGCGCGCGCGCCAGCGCCGGCGCGACCTGATCCGGCAGGTTCAGCAGAGCGTGGAGACGGCGCTGCTCGACGCCGGCCTGGCAGCGCGCATCATCGGGCGCGAGAAGACGCTCTACTCCATCTACCGCAAGATGGACGACAAACGCCTGTCCTTCGCCCAGGTCAACGACCTGTACGGCGTGCGCGTGGTGCTGCCCGGCACCATCGCCTGCTACACCGCGCTGGGCCTGCTGCACCAGCTCTACAAGCCGGTGCCGGGCCGCTTCAAGGACTACATCGCCATCCCCAAGGTCAACGGCTACCAGTCGCTGCACACCACCCTGGTGGGGCCGGCCAGCATCAACATCGAGTTCCAGATCCGCACCGAGCCGATGGACCTGGTGGCCGAGGCCGGCGTGGCCGCGCACTGGCTCTACAAGGTCGGCCAGCAGGGCGAGCACCCCGGCGAGCAACTGGGCACGCAGTGGCTGCAGTCGCTGCTGGACATCCAGAGCGAGACGCACGACGCCGCCGAGTTCTGGGACCACATCAAGGTGGACCTGTTCCCCGACGCGGTCTACGTCTTCACGCCCAAGGGCCAAATCCTGGCGCTGCCGCAGGGCGCCACCGTGGTCGACTTCGCCTACGCAATCCACAGCAACGTGGGCGACCACACCGTCGCCGCCAAGGTCAACGGCGAGCAGGTGCCCCTGCGCAGCGAGCTGGCCAACGGCGACGTGGTCGAGATCATCACCGCCCCGGTCTCCAGCCCCAACCCGGCGTGGCTGGGCTTCGTGCGCACCGGCCGCGCACGGTCCAAGATCCGCAGCCACCTCAAGAGCCTGGCGCAGGATGAATCGCGCGAGCTGGGCGACAAGCTGCTGGCGCAGGCCCTGCGCGCCGAGGGCCTGAGCCAGCCGCCCGGCCAGGACCCCAAGGACAAGCCCATCTGGGACAAGCTGCTGCGCTTCACCGGCAACCGCTCGCAGGGCGAGCTGCTGACCGACATCGGCCTGGGCAAGCGCAGCGCCAGCATGGTCGCCAAGCGCCTGGTCACGCTGCTGGCCGCGCAAGGCGTCAAGCCCGACGCGCTGCTGCTCACGCAGGCGCGCTACACCGCGCACGAGAACCTGTCGCAGGGCGCCGTGATCCTGGACGGCGCGGAGAACGTCTCCGTCAAGTACGCCACCTGCTGCCGTCCCATCCCCGGCGACGGCCTGCTGGGCTACCTGGGGCGCGGCGAGGGCCTGGTGGTGCACACCGACGACTGCGCCGTCGCCCGCCGCCTGCAGCACAAGGACGCCGAGCGCTTCATCACCGTCGCCTGGGCCGACGAGCCCGTGCGCGCCTTCGAGGTCGGCATCGTCGTCACCGTCGTCAACGGCAAGGGCGTGCTGGCCCGCGTGGCCGCAGCCCTGGCCTCGGCCGAGGCCGACATCGTGCACCTGGGCATGACCGACGAGGCCGCGCAAGAGGCGCTGGACCTGCGCTTCGTCATCGCCGTGCGCGACCGCGCCCACCTCGACCACGTGCTGCGCACCCTGCGCCGCACCCAATCGGTGCTGCGGGCGATGCGGACGATGCCGGTGGGCTGAAGCTTGTTCTCAAGCCAAATTGGCCTCCATCCCTTACCAGAATTTCGCCGGCAGCTATAAATTCAATAGTTTTCAGTGCGCTTCTGGCGCCGGGTACGCCACCCTCAGCACCTCGATCTCGCGCGCGCCCGCTGGCGTTGGCAACTGCAGCACGTCGCCCACGCGCGCGCGCAGCAGGGTGCGGGCGATGGGGCTGATCCAGCTCACCTCGCCGCGGCCGCTCTCGGCCTCGTCGATGCCCTTGATGGTGATGGTGCGTTCGGCGCCCTCCTCGTCGGCATAGGTCACCGTGGCGCCGAAGAAGACCTGATCGCTGCCATGGTGAACGCTGGGGTCGGCGACCTCGGCGATGTCCAACCGCTTCGTCAGGAAGCGGATGCGCCGGTCGATCTCGCGCAGGCGCTTCTTGCCGTACAGGTAGTCGCCGTTTTCCGAGCGATCGCCGTTCTTGGCCGCCCAGTGCACCGCCTCCACCACCTTCGGCCGCTCCTCGTCGATCAGCGACAGCAGTTCGCCGCGCAGCCGCGCCCAGCCCTGGGGCGTGATGTAGTTCCGGCCGCCGGCCGGCAGCGGCGGCAGCGCCACGTCGTCATCGTCGTCGCCGTCGGTTTCGCGGGTGAACGCCTTGCTCATGGCGGCCATGATAGCCGTGTGACAATGCCCTCCCATGTCCACCGCAGTCGCCTTGATCAGCGCTTCGAGGGTCGCTATAAGCTACTCTTTCAATAGCTCACCGCGCAGATGGCATGCGGGTTACAGCCTGGTTATGTTAAAGAATCCAGCGGTGGCGGAGCCGGCCGGATGATCACCCCCGCGGCACCCCCCTGGTGGAGCGGCGCGCGCCGCCGCGCGCTGCTGCGCGCGCTGCTCAGCGCCCACGTGCTCAACGGCGCCTCGGTCGCGGTCGGCATGTTCCTGGTCACCACGCTGGTGCACGCCGGCTGGGGCGCCGAGGCGGCGGCCAACGCCACGGTCGGCGTCATCACGGCGCTGGTGACCGACGTGGTGCGCCCACGCCGCGGCAAGCTGGCGCACCTCCTGGCCGCGCCGCTGGTCGGCGTGCCCCTGTTCGGGGCCGTGCAGTTGCTGCGCGGGCACCCCATCGAGCTGGGCCTGCTGCTGGTGCCCGCCACCTTCGTCGCTTTCCTCGGCATGGCCTGGGGCAAGCGCGGCATGCCGGTGGCGGTCGCCGTGATGATGGCCATGCTGTTCGCGCTGTCGCCGCACCCGCCCAGCGGGCCGCCGGAGGCCCTGGCGCGCACGCTGTACTGCGCCCTCGGCGCGGCGCTGTACGTCGTCTACGCCGTGGCGGCCAACCTGGCGCTGAACGGGCGCTACCGCGCCCAGTTGCTGGCCGACCTGCTGCTGACCATGGCGGCCCTGCTGCGCACCCACGCCGACCGCGTGTCGCAGCTGGCGGCGCCCGAGCCGGGCGATGCCCGCGCCGGCCAGGTGGACGAGCTGCTCACGCGCCAGGCCGCGCTGGCCGACCAGCTCCAGGCCACGCGCGACATGGTGCTCGAATCCCCGCGCACGCCACGCCGCCAGCGGCTGGCCGGCATGCTGATGGTGGTGCTGGAGATGCGCGACCACCTGATCGCCGCCGAGCTGGACCTGGACCGCGCCGACCGCGCCCACGCGCCCGCGCTGGAGCGCATCGCCCGCATCTACCGCGCCATGGCCGTCGAGGTGGACGCCGTGGCCGACGCCCTGCTGCTGGGCCGCCGGCCGCCGCCCGCGCACGACCACCAGGACAACCTGGCGGCGCTGCGGGAGCGCGCCGAGGCCGAGGCGCTGGACGCCCCGCAAGACGCGCAGGTGCTGGCCCAGGTTGCGCTGCTGCACAGCGTCAGCTTCCGCATCGGCCACCAGGACGACGCCGTGCGCCAGTTGACGGCGCTGGCGCGCGGCGACGCCGCGCCCGACCTGGCGGCCGTGCGCACCAGCTGGCAACTGTTCGTCAGCCCGGCCTACTGGTCGCTGCAGCCGCTGCTGACCGTGTGGCACTGGCGGCAGCCGGCGCTGCGCCACGCCCTGCGCGCCGCGCTGGCCGTCGGCACCGGCTACGCCGTCGCCATGCTGCTGCCCTGGGGCTCGCACGACTACTGGATCCTGCTCACCATCGTCGTGGTGCTGCGCGGCAACCTGGCCCAGACGCTGGAGCGGCGCAACGCCCGCGTCGTCGGCACCCTGGTGGGCAGCCTGCTGGCCACCGGCCTGCTGGCGCTGCACCCGCCGGCGCTGGTGCTGCTGCTGGCCGTCACCGTGGGACAGGGCGTGGCCCACGCCTTCGCCGTGCGGCACTACATGACCACGGCGGTGGCCGCGTCGGTGATGGGGCTGGTGCAGGCGCACCTGCTGTACGCGGTCGGCAGCCCCACCTTCGCCCTGATCGAGCGCGTGGGCGACACGCTGCTGGGCGCCGGCATCGCCTGGGCCTTCTCCTACGTGCTGCCCTCGTGGGAGCGCGACCAGCTCGCCGGCCTGGTGCGCCGCGTCTGCCGGGCGCTGGCGCTGCACGCGCGCCATTCGCTGGCCATGGCCACGCTGGGCGACATCGCGGCCCAGCCCGAACTGGCCTGGCGCCTGGCGCGGCGCGAAGCCTACGACGCGCTGTCGGCCCTGGTGCAGGCCACCGGCCGCGCCCTGGTCGAGCCCCGGGCCGTGCGTCCGCCGCTGGCGCTGCTGGAGCAATTGCAGGGCCACGGCTACCAGTTGCTGGGCCAGCTCAGCGCCGTGCAGTCGATCCTGCTGCTGCGGCGCGAGCACCTGCGGCCGACGGACGTGGCGCAGCCGATCCACGACGCGGGGGCGTGGATCGAGGCCGCGCTGGACCTGGCCCAGCCCTGGAGCGGCCACCCGGACATCCCGGCCGCCGGCGGCGCCGAGCCGGCCCTGCCCGCCGTGCCCGAAGCCCTGCCCGACCCCTTCGTGCAGGACGCCAGCCCCTGGCTGCTGCGCCGCCTGCGGCTGGCCACCGGCCTGGCCGGCGACGTGCGCGGGGATGCGCAGCGGGTGCTGGCGGAACTGGCCGGGCCGCCCGGCGCGCCGCAGCCCTGAACCCGGCGCGCCTCAGCCGCACGGCAGCGGCCGGCGGATCTGCGCCGCGGCGCGAAGCCATGGTCCAGCGGGCCGACGCCCTGCCCGGTGCGCACGGCCGCGCCGGCCGCCAGCGCCTGGCGCGCGTAGCCACGCCCGGCCTCGACGGCATCACCAAGCGGCTGTCCCAGCGCCAGGTGCGCGGCGATGGCCGACGACAGCGTGCAGCCGGCGCCGTGCAGGTTGCGCGTGGCGATGCGCGCGCCCGCGAGCAGCCGCGGCGGCTGGCCGGCGATGGCCAGCACGTCGAGCACCTCGTCGCCCGGCAGGTGGCCGCCCTTCAGCAGCACGGCGCGCGCGCCCTGCGCCAGCAGGGCCTGGGCGGCGGGCGCCATGTCGGCGGCGCGGGCGATGGGGCGGCCCAGCAGCAGCGCGGCCTCGTCCAGGTTGGGCGTCACCAGCGCGGCGCGCGGGAACAGCTCGGCCACCACGGCGGCCACCGCCGGCGGCTCGATCAGCGTGGCGCCGCTGGCCGAGACCATCACCGGGTCGAGCACCACGTGCGGCAGCGCGTGCCGGTCGATGGCCCGGGCCACCGTGCGCACGATGTCGGGCGCGTGCAGCATGCCGACCTTGACCGCGTGCGCGCCGATGTCGCCCACCACGGCGTCGATCTGCGCGGCCAGGAAGTCCGGCGGGACGGCGTGGATGGCCGCCACGCCCACGGTGTTCTGCGCCGTCAGCGCGGTGAGGGCGCTCATGCCGAAGCAGCCCAGCGCGGCAAAGGTCTTCAGGTCGGCCTGGATGCCGGCGCCGCCGCCCGAGTCGGAACCGGCGATGGTGAGCACGCGGACGTATTCGGCGGACGGGTCGGTGGGTTTCATGGTGTTTTGGCTTTCAGCCAGCGCGGGTACTTCGCCCGCAGCTATCAAATCGATATCAAATCGAGGGATGCGGCAGCGCCGGCACGGGCAGCGGCGGCGCGGCGCGGCCCGCCTGCATCGCGGCCTGCCATGCGGGCAGCGTGCGCGCCGGCTCGTCGCCCAGCCCGCGCACCACGCACACGCCGCTGGCGCCGCTCCGCGCGGCCAGCGTGGCTTGCGCCGGCGCCAGGATGCCACCGATGGCCACCACCGGCAGGCCGGCCATGCGCACCCACCAGGCCAGGTTGTCCAGCCCCTGCGGACGCCAGGGCATGGCCTTGGTCAGCGTGGGCCAGACCGGGCCGCAGGCGGCGTACCAGGGCCGCAGCGCGCGGGCGCGGCACAGCTCCCAGAGGCTGTGGCTGCTGATGCCCAGCGCGAGGCCGCTGGCGGCCAGCCCGGCGCGGCCGGCGTCGCCCAGGGCCAGCAGGTCTTCCTGGCCCAGGTGGACGGCGGGGGCGCCCAGCTCGGCCGCCAGGCGCCAGTGGTCGTTGACGACCAGGGTGGCGCCGGCGGCGCGGCAGATGCCGGCCGCCTGCTGGAGGGACACGCGCAGCGCGGCGTGCCACGCAGCGTCGGGCGCGTCGGGGGTCTTGATGCGCAGTTGCACCGTGCGCACGCCTGCGGCCACCACCTGGCGCACGCGCTCGGCACTGTCGACGATGGCGTAGAGGCCGATGGTTTCAAGCGGAATCGGACTCTGGCCCGCATCCACGCTGTGTGAGCAGCTATCGAAATCGAAGTGATCGCCCCACGACATGAAGGGCAGCAGACCGGCCTGCGCGCCAAAGCCAGCCCGCGCCGCCACCGGCCCGGCGCCCTGCCCCGCCGCGTAGCCGTGGCCGAGCGCGTGCGTGGTCGCCATCTTGGCCAGCACCAGCGCGTTGGCCGCCGCGAAGCCCAGCGCCAGCGCGGCGGCGGCGCTGGTGGCGAAGGTGCAGCCGGTGCCGTGGGTGTGCGGCGCGTGCAGGCGCGGCAGGGCCAGCCAGCCGTGGGCGTGCGGGGTGTCGATCCAGTCGAGCGCCCAGCCGGGGTGGCCCATGCTGTCGCCGCCGGTGACGGCCACGGCGGCGGCGCCGAGGGCGCGCAGGTGCCGGGCGAGCGTGGGAGCACCCCCTTCCGCCGCGCCCGCCAGCCGCCGCGCCTCGTTCTCGTTCGGCGTGACGAGGGTCGCGCGCGGCAGCAGCAGGTCGCGGTAGGCGGCCAGCGCGGCGGCGTCGGCGAAGGCGGCGCCGGTGCTGGCGCCCAGCACCGGGTCCACCACCAGCGCGACCGGGCCGCGCTCGCGCAGCCGGTCGATCCAGCGCGCCACCACGGCGATGTGGGGCGCGCCGCCCAGCAGGCCGGTCTTGACGGTGGCGGGCGGCAGGTCGTCGGCCAGCGCGGCCAACTGGGCGTCGAGCAGTTCGGGCGACACCGGCTGCACCTGCGTGACGGCGCGCGAGTTCTGCGCCGTCACCGCCGCCACCACCGGGCACACGTGCACGCCGAAGGCGTCGGCCGCGCGCTGGTCGGCCGACAGCCCGGCGCCGCCGCCGGAGTCGGTGCCGGCGATGCTCCAGACGACCGGGCGCGCTCCTGATTCAGGAGCTGTCTGCGCTTTATCCACGCCGGTCACGGGGCATTTCCGATCAGAAATGGCTGGCCGGTGACGGGCGTGGTGGCGACGGCGAAGTCCTGCCGCGCCATCACGCCGGCCAGCCGCGCGGCGCGCCCCGCCTCGATGGCCTGGCGGAACGCCCCGGCCATGCGCACCGGGTCGGCGGCCTGGCTGACGGCGCTGTTCAGCAGCACGGCATCGATGCCCATCTCCAGCGCCTGCGCGGCGTGGCTGGGCGCGCCGATGCCGGCGTCGACGATCAGCGTCACGCCGGGCAGCCGCTCGCGCAGCGTGCGCAGCGCGAAGGGGTTGATGAGGCCCTGGCCGGAGCCGATGGGCGCGCCCCAGGGCATGAGCAGCGGGCAGCCGACGTCGAGCAGGCGCTGGCAGGTCACCAGGTCGTCGGTGCAGTAGGGGAAGACGGTGAAGCCCTCCTTGCCGAGCTCGCGCGCGGCGGCGACCAGCTCGAAGGGATCGGGCTGCAGCGTGTGCTCGTCGCCCACCACCTCCAGCTTGAGCCAGTCGGTGCCGTACAGCTCGCGCGCCATGTGGGCCAGTTGCACCGCCTCGCGCGCGGTGCGGCAGCCGGCGGTGTTGGGCAGCAGGCGCGCGCCCTGGGTGCGCAGGGCGGCGCGGATGATCTCGATGAAGCCGTTGTCGCCCGCCGCGCTGAGCTGGCGCTTGAGCCCCACGGTGACGATCTGCGTGCCCGACGCGGCGATGGCCTCGGCCAGCGCCTGGGGCGAGGGGTAGCCGGCGGTGCCCAGCAGGAAGCGGCTGCGCAGGACGACGTCGCCGACCTGCCAGGGGTCGGCGGGCGGGGTGGGTTCGGGAGGTACTGGAGAAGTCATGGTTTGATCACGAAGCCGCGCTCGACGTCGCCGTCGAAGCCGAGCGCGGCATACAGCTTGTGCGCCTCGGCGCGGCGCGCGCCGGACAGCAGCATCACCTTGCAGCAGTCGCGCGACCAGGCGAAGTCCAGCGCCTGGGCCATGACCTGGCGCGCCAGCCCCTGGCCGCGGAATTCGGGCAGCGTGACGACGTGTTCGATGAGCCCGACGGAACGTCCGCCCGACGCCAGGTTGGGGAGGGTGGCGATCATGCAGGTGGCCGCCCGCGTCGGCGACGACGCGGATGTGCGGATGGCCGGTCAGCTCGTTCCACCGCGCGGCCGCGAGGTCGGGAGCCAGCTCGGGATCGTGGGGGCGCAGTGCGCGGTACAGCCGCTGGACGCCCGCGAGGCCGCCGCCGTGGGCGAATCGGATGCACGGGTTCATGGCCGCGCGTCAGCCGCCCACGATGGGCCTGAAGAACAGCACCGTTTCGCCGCTCTGCAGCACGCGCTGGGCGCGCTGGGCGCGGGCGACGAACTGGCCGTCCACCGCGGTGCTCACGGCGTCGGGGGCGTGGCCCAGTTGATCGACCAGTTGTGCCAGCGTGGTGCCGGCGGCCAAGTCCAGGCCACGGTCTTCCAGGCGGATGCGGATGGTGGGGGCGGCGAGGGTTGAAGTCATGCGGTGCGTTCCTCTTGCGGCGGCGCGGCGGCGTGCGCCATCAGCGCCAGGCCTTCTTCCAGCAGCGCCGGCGCCAGCAACCAGCCGTGGCGGAACAGGCCGTTGATGCGCAGGCAGCGCCCGTCGCGCCGGACCAGGGCGCCATTGTCGGGCAAGGCCGGGCGCAGGTTCACGTCCAGGTGCAAGATGCGCGCCTCGGCCAGCACGGGCACCACGCTGTGCGCGGCGGCCATCAGCTCGACCGCCGTGCGCAGCGAGACGGGGGAGCGGTCCTCGCTCTCGATCTCGCTGGCGCCGACCAGCACCACGTCGCCCGGCCGGGGCACGATGTAGACGCGGTGGCGCGGGTGCAGCAGGCGCAGCGGGCGCCGCACGCCGTGGCCGGGGGCGTGCAGCCAGACCAGCTCGCCGCGCACGCCGCGCACGGGCAGGCCGGGGCGCGCGCCGAGGCCGCGCGCGTCGAGCACCCAGTCGAAATGCCGCGCTTCGCCATCGGCCAGGCGCAGCGCGCCGCCCTCTTCCGCGATTTCCACGCGCCGGCCCCAGTGCCAGCGCGCGCGGTCGCTGCCGCTGGCGGCGGCATGCAAGGCCAGCAGCGCCTGCACGGCGTCGATCTGCGCCTCGCCGGGCAGCAGCCAGGCGTGGGCGGGGCCGCTGACGGCGGGCTCCAGCGCGCGCAGCTCGGCCGGTGCCAGCGCCCGCGCGCCCTCCGGGGGGCTCGCCGCCGTCCACGCGGGCGACGCGCAGGCGGCACGCAGGCGGTCCAGCACGCGCTGCGCGCTGCCCAGGTCGGCGCGGTGCGCCAGCATCAGGCTGCCTTGCGCGGAAAAGAACGGCTGGCCGGGCAGCGCGGCGGCGATGTCCCGCCACAGCGCGATGGAGCGCCAGCCGCGCGCGGCCAGGGCCGGCTCGGCGTTGTCCAACTCGGCGATGGGGCTGAGCATGCCGGCGGCGGTGAAACCCGCCGCCTGCGCCTGGGCATCGGCCTGCGCGGCGCTGGCGAAGCCGTCGCGAAAGCGCGGCCCGGCATCCGGGGCGGGGTCGAACACCTCGACGGCGTGCCCCTGCCGCGCCAGTTGCCACGCCGCCAGGCGGCCCAGCAGGCCGGCGCCGGCGATGCCGACGTGCAGGGACTCAGACATGGAGTGCCATCATTCTCATAGCTATACCCGCAACATCCGCGCGGGCTGGAGGCCTATTTTCCTTCAAACCGGCTGAATGGGCACGTAGAACTCGCCGCCCGCGGCCTTGAACTCGTCGGACTTCTGCGCCATGCCGGCGGCCAGCGCGTCCTGCTCGCTCAAGCCCTTGGCGGCGGCGAAGTCGCGCACCTCCTGCGTGATCTTCATCGAGCAGAACTTGGGGCCGCACATGCTGCAGAAGTGCGCGGTCTTGGCGGCGTCCTTGGGCAGGGTCTCGTCGTGGAATTCACGCGCGGTGTCGGGGTCCAGACCCAGGTTGAACTGGTCTTCCCAGCGGAACTCGAAGCGCGCGTGGCTGATCGCGTCGTCCCTCGCACGCGCCGCCGGGTGGCCCTTGGCGACGTCGGCCGCGTGGGCGGCGATCTTGTAGGCGATGATGCCCTGCTTCACGTCGTCGCGGTCGGGCAGGCCCAGGTGTTCCTTGGGTGTGACGTAGCACAGCATGGCGGTGCCCATCCAGCCGATCATGGCGGCGCCAATGGCGCTGGCGATGTGGTCGTAGCCGGGCGCGATGTCGATGGTGAGCGGGCCCAGGGTGTAGAACGGCGCCTCGTGGCAGTGCTTGAGCTGCTCGGTCATGTTGGCCTGGATCAGGTGCATGGGCACGTGGCCGGGGCCTTCGATCATGGTCTGCACGTCGTGCTTCCAGGCCACCTGGGTCAGCTCGCCCAACGTGCGCAGCTCGGCGAACTGCGCCTCGTCGTTGGCGTCGGACGCGCAGCCGGGGCGCAGGCCGTCGCCCAGGCTGAAGGACACGTCATACGCCTTCATGATGTCGCAGATGTCCTCGAAGTGCGTGTAGAGGAAGCTCTCCTGGTGGTGCGCAATGCACCACTTGGCCATGATGGAGCCGCCCCGGCTGACGATGCCCGTCACGCGGTCGGCCGTGAGGTGGATGAAGGGCAGGCGCACGCCGGCGTGGATGGTGAAGTAGTCCACGCCCTGCTCGGCCTGCTCGATCAGCGTGTCGCGGAAGATCTCCCACGTCAGGTCTTCGGCGATGCCGCCCACTTTTTCGAGCGCCTGGTAGATCGGCACGGTGCCGATGGGCACGGGCGAATTGCGGATGATCCAGTCGCGCGTGGTGTGGATGTTGCGGCCCGTGGAAAGGTCCATCACGTTGTCGGCGCCCCAGCGGATGGCCCAGACCAGCTTTTCCACTTCTTCCTCGATGCTGGAGGTGACGGCGCTGTTGCCGATGTTGGCGTTGATCTTCACGCGGAAGTTGCGGCCGATGATCATCGGCTCGACTTCCGGGTGGTTGATGTTGGCCGGGATGATGGCGCGGCCGCGCGCCACCTCGTCGCGCACGAACTCAGGCGTGATGATTTGCGGAATCGTGGCGCCCATGGGGTTGCCGCGCCGGCGCGCCTCGCGCTTCGCGTCGCCCACGAATTCCCTCGTCCACTCCGTGCGGCCGTTCTCGCGCAGGGCGATGTACTCCATCTCCGGCGTGACAATGCCGCGCCGCGCGTAGTGCATCTGCGTGACGTTGGCGCCGGCCCGGGCGCGGCGCGGCTGGCGCTGCAGCGCGGCGGCCTGCCGGCGCAATTGATCGATGCGCTCGGCGTCGCGCGCCTCCAGCTTGCCGCCGTCGTCCAGGATGTGGGCCAGGCGGCCCTCGTAGCTTTCGGTGTCGCCGCGCTCGACGATCCAGGCGCCGCGCACGAGCCCCAGGCCCTGCCGCACGTCGATCGCAGCCGCCGGGTCGGTGTACGGGCCCGACGTGTCGTAGAAGGACACCTCGCGCCCGTTGGTCAGGCGCACGTCGCGCACCGGCACGCGCAGGTCCGGCCGGCTGCCGGCGATGGCGCCCTTGGTGGAGGCGGGAAGGGGCTCGCGCGTGAGGGCGAGCAGGTGGGCGAGCTTGTCGGGGGCGTTCATCGGCGGGTCTCCTGGTGGGCTGGTCAACAGACTCCGGGGGCCGCCTTCGCCGCGTCGGCACCGGGGTTTGCGGTGCGCGTCGCCTTGCAGTCCTGCTCTTCCTTACGCCGGTGCTAACCGGATCAAGTTGACGGGTTCGGCTGACGTTCAGCCATCTCAGCACGCTTGGCGCGGGCACCCCGGAGTGGCCCGCATGATAGCGCGATGACGCCGCGCGCATCGCTTCGTCGAAGACGGTAAATTTCAGCATATAATGCAAGGCTTGTTCCCCGATAGCTCAGTCGGTAGAGCGCCGGACTGTTAATCCGTAGGTCCCTGGTTCGAGCCCAGGTCGGGGAGCCAAGAAATGCAAGGGTCAGCAGGTTAGCGCCTGCTGACTTTTTTGCTTTCTGGGCTTGGTGGCTGGTGCCAGTCTGGTGCCAGTTTTAAGGGCGATGGTCTTCCACCACTGCACCCCAGACCGACCGTTGCACTGGCGCCGCATCAGGAACGTACCGGCGCCGCAGCCTGACTCACCGAAGTCGACTCTTCTATCCGACCAATCTACGGCGCCGGACCGCTTGTTGCGCTTCTCTGCCGTTGTGGCAGACCGTATGTCAGGCAGGACGACAGCGCGACGCTCAGCCCCACAGCTTCTCAAGATCAACGTCCTCACTGTCCGGTTGCTTCGCCTTCTGCAGCCGCTCTACCTGCAGGAGCATCGGCAGATCGAAGGCTGTCCCGGTCACAACGCAGCATCCCTGCGACAAGCCAGGGATCAAGCTGCGCGACAGGCTGTCGAGCGTCGTGATCGTGTTGTCGATCAGGAAGAGGTCGCGCTCGTTTACTAGACGGTGAATGAAGAAATTGTGGATTTGCGACACGATCGTCGGCGAGATGTCCGCTGGACGCTGGCTGGCCACCGTGATGAAGACGCCGAACTTCCGGCCCTCCTTGATGATCTCCTCGAACTGTTCGAGCCTGTAGTCCTTCCAGCTTTCACTCTCCCGATTCGACTGCTGCGACAGGATGTTGTGAGCCTCGTCGATGATTAGGTGCATCGTCTTGTCCGGCGGCGTACCTACTGTCTCGCGGTGCGTGTTGTAGTAGTGCTTCGCGAACAACAACGGCAACACCTTCTTTGTCTCGTTGTTGCAGCGCCGCATCGAAATCACCGTAACCAGACTGTCAATCGGCGCACCTAGTCCGACGGTGAGCACCCGTCGAAGGCTCACGAGCGACGACTCGACTCGCTTCAGAAGAGGCTGAATGTGGTCGAACTGGACGTAGCCGTTGATCAAGTCACTGATCAACTGAAGATTCGCTCGCAGGACAAGTTGGTCGAACGCGTCGAGATTTCCCGCGTCAACTGTCTCAACGGTAGGGGCAATTGCCGCGTCATAGCTCGTGCCATCTTGGTCGAACCACCAGTTACCGCTGACGAACTTGTTCTGTTGGGAATGCCAGTTAACCCCCTTTAGCAAGTCTTCCAACGCCTTGTTCTGAACAGTCCTCGCAACCGACCTCATCAGGTCGAGAGTCGCAGCCTTCGGCTGACCTGCGCAGAAAGCGTCCCGGAACTTCTTTTTGGTGTACGCCGTCAGTGAGCCAGGGTTCGCCTCATATCGGCGGCGTCCTTCGATCACACGATTAAGGAACGGTCGTTGCGTGTTCGTCGTTGCTTGGAAGAGGAGCGACAGAGTTTCCAAGTCCCAGAACTCGTTAGCTTCGAGCGGGAATCGGGCTACAGGTTGCTCGCCCTCCTTAGGGGCTCGCGTCGATAGCGCGTACACCATCTTAGTGTTTGCAGGCGCCAGCTGCTGTCCCGTGTACTCACCATTGAAGTCGAGGAGAACGAATCGGCTCTTCCCTTGAATCGCGTCAAGCTTCTGCTCGAAAAGGACCGTGTAGAGCTTTGCCAGCGTGTTCGACTTCCCGCTCCCCGTGTTGCCGAAGA
This sequence comes from Ottowia sp., assembly GCF_016703145.1. Classification (GTDB taxonomy): domain Bacteria; phylum Pseudomonadota; class Gammaproteobacteria; order Burkholderiales; family Burkholderiaceae_C; genus Ottowia. The sequence goes on from NZ_JADJCO010000005.1 coordinate 652,057, forward strand.
TGCCAATGTGACTGTTGAAGAGCCGCTTCCATGGCAGGTTGACGGCGATCTCCTCTTTGAGCATCGTCCCTATGCGGAAGTCACCGCCGGTGCCTTGCCGATCGAAGATCGACGCTATCCGCTCCTCTTGGATGAGGATAGCCGGGTCGTGGATCATCGGCATGTACTTGATGCCCTGCTTGAAGCCATCAACATCGAAGAACCCGATCGGTCGCGCCTCAACCTTGCGAACGTAACGGACCTTGCCATCCGTCGCTTCCACGCGGCTTTCGTCAAGGTACTCACCTTCGACGATACACACGATCTCGCGGAAGCCCCGCTGAATCGACAGATACTCCCGAATGGACACGCCCTTGAACTTCTCGCCCTTGTAGAACAGCGTCTCTTGGTTCGATTCGTCGTCAATCCGAAGCGTGATCCTGATTCCCTGAACGGCGATGACTTCCCCGACGCGGATGGTCATTTGAGAGCCTCTGACGCCGCCGCAGCTTGTCCTTGGCCTTCGCCGTTCTGGCCCTTCGCACTGCTATCGCCCGCTACCGTGCTCCGCAGGCTAAGAACCCGGGTATTGAACTCGGTGAAAGTCATCGGCGTATCACCGTCAAGGACCAAGCATTTGACGTTGGCGTACTGCCCGAAGTGTGAAGTCAGCTTCTGGTACGACCGTTGGCTGTAGCAGCAGACAAAAACTTGCAGGCTCGGATTCGACAGCGACCGCTTCACCAGATTTAGGATGTGCTCATCGGCGAATGAAAAGCCGAACGTCACCAGCACGGCATTTGGTCGCTCCAGCTCGTAGCTTAGGAGCCGGAGCATCTGGTAGTAGTGCTCCTCGTAGACCGTCTGATGGAACTTCCACTTCGTTGGGTTGACGATCGGCACTTGCTCATAAGCGGCTCGAAAGGCTTGCAGTTCATCGTCAGTGAAGTCTGGCGTCGGAACGTCTGAGAGCTTGCCTTCCTTTGCTCGCAGTGCAACCGAAAATGTAGCCAGCTTGGCCTGAGCAGCATCGTCGAGCAACCCTTTGAGGTTTTGGTTGTAGTCAACTGCTATACCGCGAGCGGTCTCCCTCCAGTAGACCGAGCCATGCAGGTGGATGAGATTGATCTGCGGCACGCTAGTGACGTGTCGATCGAACACACCGCTATTGCACAGGAAGTTGTTGAAGTTCCGCGCTTCCAACAGCTTCGTGCGAAAGCCACGGGTACCATCGTTCAAGACAAAGTCACGTGTGCCCTCCTGAAGCATCTCATCGGCGACAAGGGGGACACAGCCGTCGTAGTTGGTGGTGAAGACATTACATCGCCGATCCTGAGCCGGCCGTCTTTGAACCATCGTCAGCAGCGTCTGCAAAAAGGTTCGATAGTTCGCGAGGACAGCCTTGCCTGCCTCATCGGTCACATTCGCAACGGCGAATCTCTGAGCCGGCAGGATGCACTCGAGGTAGTAGTGCATGAACAGTGGTGTGTAGCGCTTGTCGCTCGTGTTCGTCATGTGGGCGCCCAGTTCCTCCACTGACCACCGCGTACCATCTTCCTTGACCAACTCGAGTTCCAAGGTCGGAAAGAGCCCACTTGACGCGCCGGACCCGATCAAGAAGTTCACGCCCTTGTTGTAAATGTCTCCGACTGGAATCACGAGCTACCTCCAAAATTGCTAAGCGCAGAGCTGACGCGGCCTGTTTCGCATTCTTTGCGCCTTGAATTCTCTCAGGGAGTCTTCTCGCGGGTCTGCTGGGCGCAGGACCAGTGAAGCCGAAGGCGACAGCCGGCGGCGTAAGCCAGCTAGTTAGGACTGGTCAGCCCCTGGTACCCGCTCGTGCCAAAGCGTGCTATCGCTCCGGTACCGCACAGCGCGGGTTGACGACACTAGCCTGCGCATAGTGAGGTGCAACCCGATCTCGGGCAAGCTGCGCATGGCGAAGGCAGTACGACGACAAACCATCTGGCCGACACTTTTGGGGCCAAAGTCATCGTTCCCGGGCGCACCTGCAGCGCCTAGAGTTCTCCTCAGACGCAGCCCAGGAGCCGCCTGATGAGCCAGACGCAGACCCAGCCGATACCGCCTGCCGCCGAGGTGCAGCCCGCCGTGTTCGTCCGCATGGCTGCCGTCGTGCGCATGACCGGACTCGGCCGGTCGACGATCTACCGGCTGATGGCCGAGGACAAGTTCCCGTCGCCGGTGCGACTGGCCAAGCGCGCCGTGGCGTGGCGCCGCATTGACCTTGAGCAGTGGAGCGCCGGCCGGCCGACCGTGTCGCACTAACACCCTCGCCGCGAGAGAACCCCTCGCAAGCGTTCCGACCTACGCCGACATCGACAGCTTCATCACGGCGCCGATCAGCAACATTGCGGCAAGCACCTTGCCCCAGCGCCAGGTCGTGAACCAGTAGCGGTGGTTGACCCACAGCGCGCGGTGCAGTCGACCGAGCCCGAGCAGGACGGCCAACGCCGTGACGAACGGACCGACCAGGCCTGCGGGCCCAGGCACTTGCCGGATAAACAGCACCCACATCAGCGGCCAGGCGACCGCATCGAGGGCCGCAAGCACGCGCCGGCCGGGCCAGTCAGGCGCGTCCGGCCGGGGTTCGCGAGCAACCAGCAGCCACATGAATCCTCCGACCCGGATCGCGCGGGCGGGTTCAACCCGCCCGCGCGATCCGGTCAGCCTGCGCCTCGATCAGCGCCGCCAGTTCCTCGACCTGACCGACCGAGTGGCGTCGAACGTTGAATCGCGACGGCACCAGGCTGGCCAGCCGCACCGAGAGCAACTCCTTCGTGGGTTCCATGATGATGAACTCCATTGGTTGATGACACTTCGCGACCGTCCCTCGACAACGCATCACGGCGGCACCCCTGGCCAGGAAAACGCCCAGGTTTTGAACGGCACGGCAACTTCCCGTAAACGGCGCCGTGCCCCATCGCTGCCTTCAAGATCAACTTGCATCAATACCTCCTCTGCCTTCCGGTTCCCAAAAACCGCCTGCCCTGTTTTCCGAGGGAGCCGGATTGGCTGTTGATCCCCGGGCGTTGGGTTGAGCGGACTGCTGCCCCGCATTCGTCGGTCGCCGTGCGACACCGACAGCGCCGCGAACAAGCGCGGACGCAAGGGCACCGTGGAATAGCTGGGAGGGGACCGCCGCAGGCGGGAGGGCACCGGCCTATGCCGCGAAAGGCCCTTGCGACGGCGCGCGCGACGCTACGGTTCGCACATCGGGCGGCCGATGAACGCAGGGGCACTCAACATCACCGCCGACGCCGAGATTGGCGCTCAAGAGGTTGCGTGCTAGTCGCGTATTAGCCCATCGTCCCACATACGATCGCTTACCAAAAACTTCAACGTAGAGGTGGACAGCGCGACATCTCTTGGAGTCTTCTACAACCTGTGTAGAAGCCCGTCCTATGCGGGCCACCACAAGCCGCCTGTCCGAGCGGATCGTGTAGTCCCTTTCATTGCTTGGAGCAGGTATGCGCCGGTTCCCCGAGGCGCCAGCCGCAGCCGTTGCGGCATTGAATGCGCCACAGTTGTTCGATGAATGTCGCATGGCGACGACGTCTCGACGCGTGCCCGGGCCAATCCAAGCGAGGGGCATTCGGTGGACCGCGTGACACGCCCTGGCCTGCCACGGCGTGTCGTGCCGGTAGAAGCCATGGGGACGGCGACCAACGGGGCAGCGTCCAAGGGCGCTCGGACCCTAAGCGCCGAAGGCCGGAGGGGGGAAGTCCGGTTCTTCCTACAACGCGTTGCAGGAGGTCTCTATGTCGAGCGAGAAGAAATCCCCCGGCGTGGGCTGCGAACGCAGCAGTCCGTCCAGTTCGCGGACGCGGAGCACTTCAGGCGATGGTGCGACAACGACCCCATCCGCTTCGAGCACCCGCTACTCCACGTCAGCCTCAAGCGAGACGCCGACGAACTCTGGCGAAGCATCGACGCCGGCGAACCCTGAGAAATCGGCGCTGGCGCGGATCGTCGCGGCTGCCAACTACACCGAGCACGTGGCAGCCATCGCCGAACGCATCGGCGAAGCCAGGGACCAGGCCATGGTTCACGCGCTGCTCGCCGAAGGCGTCCATGCGCTCGGCGCCGAGCACGCGGTCTTCGTGAGCTTCATCCGCGACAACGCAGATCTGTCCGCCTGCCGCTTCATGCTGGTGTGCGAGCCTGACTGGTGCCAGCGATACCTTGAAGCCGGCTGCTTCGCCCACGACCCGTGGCTGGCCTACGCGGCGCACCATTCGGAGCCGATCCCGGCCAGTTCACTGCCAGTGCTGGACGCCGAGGGCCAGCGAGTGATCGCGCTGGCTCAGCAGAATGGCTTTGCATCTGCTGCCCTCGTGCCGGCCCACTCCGGCGCCGGCCACTCGCGGATCAGCCTGCTGTGTCTTGGATCGACCCAGCCACACTTCTTCGACGGCGAAGGGTTTGGCCGCTTCCGCCTCGGAGCCCGCCTGCTCGCTGCCGAGTTGCACGACTGGTGGCTGGCCCGAATCCGGCGCGAGCTGATCGTCAAGGCCCGCATCACGCAGGCTGACCTTGAGTTGCTCCGGCACGAGCATCAGGGCCACAGCAGCAAGCGCATCGCGGCCGAACTGCACGTCAGCAAGAGCTCGATCAACTCCCGCTTCCAGCGCATGAACATGAAGCTGGGGGTGCCGAACCGCCGGCTGGCCGCGCGCCTTGCCGTCGAGTGCGGCCTGCTGATCGGCTAAGTCGCGGCGGCTTCAGGCGTCGGTTGCCACGCCCGCACCGACACGCGCCAGTTGGTCCTGATTCAGCGAGTCGACCACCAGCGGCGCGATGCCATTCGACTTGGCCGTCCGTAGCGAGAGTCGGGCGGCTTGCCGTCGATCGAGGTAGTCAGTCAGCACGCTGGCGACCAGGCCAGCCAGCTCACGCAAGGACAATTCCCTCCATCGCTCGATCAAGCGGCCTTCCGGCGGTGGGCTCCACGAGGCGATCGCATCGACTGCATCCGATGGAGAAGCCCAGGCCGGCTCGTCTTCGATCCACCGGTTGACGCGCTCTTGGATTGGCGCCTCTAGCGGAGCCGCTGGCGCTGCGCCGAGTGCATCGGCCATCGATCCTGGCAACTGCAGCTCACCGACTTGAGCCTCGACATCGCCAATCCAGACGGGCCTCCGCGGATCAACAGAACGTAGTCGTTGCAGCAACTGACTCTCGAACCAGGCCTGCGAGGGCTGCTTCGCATCACAGAACGAGATCGATCCACGCCGCCGCACCATCAGCGCTTCAACGTTGAGCACCTGGTGGCCAACGGTGGCCAGCGCGTTCAAGACGCGGTCGGCTTCGCACCCCAGCGACGTGGCGACCACACGGAACGTCGCCATCCTGGGCAGAACCTCCAGGCCGGCCTGCACCCAGCGGCGGTAGTTGATCCACCCTCCAGGGAGCACGTCGACGCTCCAGCCACGCCACCGAAGCGCGCGCGCGACAGGCAGGCTGTCGAGTCCGCCTCGTCCGCAGTACACGAGGATGGCCTGGTCCAACTTCAAGGGCGCAACGAGCGCGGCGAGCGAAGCCGGCAACTCGGCATCAGCTGCACTGTCCTGCGCCGCCAATGCTCGGTTTTGAGCGTCGGACTGCCCCGTCACCAGGGGCCTCTGGCTGACCACGGCGGGCGAGAACTGCACCGCACCGGGGATGTGATCGTCCTCGTATTCCTCTCGTGTTCGCACATCGATGACGAGTGCGTAGTGCGAGAAGTCCTGCACCTCGATCGCATGGGGATGGAAGGCACCCGCAAGGGATTCGATCTCCGGCGGCTTGTTCGGCTTGCGCGCTCGATCCGATGATTCTTGACCCGAAGTCATCGCGTGAAGTGGTGGGTGGGGAACCTAGAGTTTGCGAACGGGGCGCGGTGGTGCCCCCTGACACGAAGCCCCTCGGTCTCCTCTACCCAAGGACCCGCCATGGAAGCAAACAGCACTCTAGACCGGCCCCGCCGCGCTGCCAAGTGGGGGTTCCTGGCGCGGTTCGGCGTAGTACTTCTGGCGTTCGCCGCGCTGTTCGGCGCGAGCACACAGGCCCGCGCCGTGGACGGCTGCAAGGTGCTGCTGTGCCTGGCCGCCCCGAGCTGGCGCTCGATCCCCGAGTGCGTGCCGACGATTAACCAGTTGCACCGCGACCTGGCGCGCGGCAAGCCCTTCCCGGTCTGCTCGATGGCCGGCGCCGGCAACTCGGCGAACAACACCTGGGCCAGCGCGCCCGGCTACTGCCCGCCGCAGTACACCCGCGTGTTCGACGGCGAGAGCGGGCCGATCTACTCCTGCGACTACGCCGGTGCCGTCACGGTAAACATCAACGGCGCACCGTTCACTCGCACCTGGTGGAACATGGGCGGCGACACGGTGACCGAGTACACCCCGGCCGCCAAGGCCCAGCTCGGCACCTGGGACACCAAGTTCGACGACGACTACGCCGCGTGGTTCGCCGCGCTGCCGCCGCCGGCTCCGGTCGCCGAGTCCGGCTACTGAGGCATCCGCCATGGATGCCTCCGTCTTCCTCGCGCTGGCGCTGGCCTGTGCACCGCAGGTGCACGCCGACACGGCGCGGGCCCTGGTCAGCGTCGAGAGCGCCTTCAACCCGTGGGCGATCGGCGTGGTGGGTGGTGCGCTCGTGCGTCAGCCACGGAGCCGCGCCGAGGCTCTGGCCACGGCCAAGGCCCTGGGGGATGCCGGCTGGAACTTCAGCGTCGGCCTCGGGCAGATCAACGTCGCCAACTTCGAGCGGCTCGGCCTGACGGTGGAATCCGCCTTCGAGCCCTGCGCCAACCTGGCCGCCATGCAGACCGTGCTCGCCGAGTGCTTCGACCGCGCGAGCGGATCCGCGTCGAAGGCGGTGGATCAGGTGGCCCTGCGCCAGGCCCTGTCCTGCTACTACAGCGGCAACTTCGCCACCGGCTTCCGCCACGGCTACGTGCGCAAGGTCGTGGTCGCCGCACGCGCCGTTCCCACCGCCCAACCGAAGGAGAAGGTATGAGACCCCTCGCATCGATCCGGCGCGCCGCGCCGGCCCTGGCCGCCATCGTGCCGGTCCTGCTGTCGCAAGCGGCCCTCGCCCAGGGCTTCGACAAGATCAACACCACGGTCACGAACGTCAACACCATCCTGGTGACGATCTCGATCGCGGTGGTGACCATCGCGATCATCTGGGCCGGCTTCAAGATGATCTTCCAAGGTGCCCGCCTGGCCGATGTCGCCAACGTGCTCATCGGCGGCACCCTGGTGGGCGGCGCCGCCGCCTTCGCCAGCTACATCGTCACCTGACCGGCGAGCGCGACCATGCAAGGCGAAGCCATCTACAAGGGCGCCACGCGCCCGGCGATGAAGCTGGGCATCCCGCTCGTGCCGCTGGTGGTGCTGTTCGGCACCGGCATGCTGCTGATCATGTGGGGCGGCACCCTGGTGAGCTGGTGGATCGCCCTCGGCGTGGTCGTGGCCTTCGTTCCCGCGCTGCTGTGGATGCGCTTCGTCACCTCCAAGGACGACCAGCGCTTCCGCCAGATGTTCGTCGCCATGAAGCTGCGCCTGCACGACCGCAACCGCCGCTTCTGGCATGCGCGCAGCTACGCGCCCACCCTCTACCGGGGAGCCCGCGATGCTTGGCATGTCTAAGCCCAACGGCGCCGACACACGGCCGGGCCGCAGCAGCTTCAGGCCCCGGCACTGGACGCAGGCCCAGGCGGAGAACCCGCTGGCCCGTTTCGTCCCGTTCTCGTCGCTGGTCAGCCCGCACGACGTGATCACGCGCGGCGGCGACTACCTGCGCGTCTGGCGGCTCGACGGCGTGGCCTTCGAGTGCGCCGACGAGCACCAGATCGGCGAGCGGCACGAGGCGCTGTGCAGCCTGCTGCGCAACCTGGCCGGCGGCCAGTGGGCGGTGTGGACCCACCGCCTGCACCGCGTCGTCAGCGACAGCCTGCAGGACCCGGCGCAGCCCGGCTTCGCGCGCGACCTGTCCCAGGCCTACCAGGCCAAGCTCGGCGAGCGCCGGATGATGAGCAACGAGCTCTACCTGACGCTGGTCTACCGGCCCAACGTCTCGCGCGTGAGCCGCGCCCTGCAATCGACGCAGCGCACCCGCGCCGCGATCGCGGAAGCCCAGGCCGAGGCCCTGCGCGTGATGGAAGAGCGCACAGCCCTGGTCGGCCGGGTGCTGCGCGGCTTCGGACCCGAACTGCTCGGCACACGCGAGCGGCGCGGCCGGACCTACTCCGAGTTGGCCGAGTTCCTCGGCTACCTGGTCAACGGCTGCTGGCGGCCGATTCCGATGACCGCCGGCCCGCTGTACCGGACGCTGCCGATCGCCCGCCTGTCCTTCGGCGGCGACAAGCTCGAGCTGCGCCAGGGCGACCAACGCCGCTACGCGGCCCTGGTGGACATCAAGGAGTACGCCGACGCGGTGGAGCCCGGCATCCTCAACGCGCTGCTCTACGAGGCCAGCGAGTTCATCGAGACGCAGAGCTTCTCGATCCTGCCGCGCCGTGAGGCCATGCGCGCGCTCGAACTGCAACGCGACCAGCTGATCGCCAGCGACGACGTGGTGGCCAGCCAGGTCGCCGAGATGGACGTGGCGCTGAACGAACTCGGCGACGGCCAGTTCTGCATGGGCGAGTACCACTACAGCCTGGTCGTCTTCGGCGAGGACGTGGCCGATGCCGGCCGCCGCGCTGCGCAGGCCATCGGCGCCGTCGGCGAAGCCTCCAGCCTCCAGATGTCCCCAGTGGACCTCGTGGCCGATGCCGCCTGGTTCGCGCAGATGCCGGGCAACTGGCAATGGCGGCCCCGGGATGCGAAGCTGTCGTCGCGCGCTTTCGCGGCGCTGTCCAGCGGCCACAACTTCGCCCGCGGCAAGCGTGACGGCAACCCCTGGGGCGAGGCGCTGGCCCTGCTGCGCACGCCCTCGGGCCAGCCCTTCTACCTGAACCTGCACAGCAGCCCCGAGGGCGAGGACTCGGCCGACAAGAAGCTGCCGGGCAACACGCTGATCATCGGCTCGACCGGCGTCGGCAAGACGACGCTGGAGATGTTCCTGCTGACGCTCACGCGCAAGTGGGACCCGGCACCGCGCCTGGTGCTCTTCGACCTGGACCGCGGCTGCGAGATCGCGATCCGGGCCCTGGGCGGTCGCTACTTCACGCTCGAAGCCGGCAAGCCCACAGGCTGCAACCCGCTGCAGCGCGACCCGACGCCGGCGCGTGTCCAGTTCTGGGAGCAGCTGATCCGCACCTGCATCGCGACACCGGCCCTGCCGCTGCTGCCGGCGGACGAGCGTGCCATCGCCGATGCGGTGAAGGCCGTGGCAATGATGCCGGCGCCGCTGCGCCGCTTCTCGACCGTCCGACAGAACCTGCCCAAGGCGGGCGAGAACAGCCTCTTCGAGCGGCTGGGACGCTGGTGCCAGGGCGGCGCGCTCGGATGGGTGTTCGACCAGGCCGACGACCGCCTGCTCGACCTGCACGCCGCCAACGTCATCGGCTTCGACACCACCGAGTTCCTCGACCTGCCCGAGGTCCGCACGCCGGTGATGATGTACCTGCTGCAGGTGATGGAAGAACTCGTCAACGGCGAGCGGCTGATCTACGTGATCTCCGAGTTCTGGAAGGCGCTGGACCACGAGATCTTCAGCGACTTCGCCAAGCAGAAGCAGAAGACGATCCGCAAGCAGAACGGCCTGGGCATCTTCGACACCCAGAGCCCGTCCGACGTGCTGCGCCACCCCATCGGCCGCACGATGATCGAGCAGAGCGTGACCAAGATCTTCCTTGCCAATCCGGAGGCGGTGCGCGAGGAATACGTCGACGGCTTCGGCCTGACGCAGGCCGAGTTCGACATCGTTCGCAGCCTCGGCGCGCAGGGCGGGCGGCGCTTCCTGGTCAAGCAGGGGCACGCCAGCGCGATCTGCGAGCTTGACCTCGCCGGGCTCGAGGACTTCATCACCGTGCTCTCGGCCACCACCGACAACGTGGCCCTGCTCGATGCCGTGCGCGAACGGCATGGCAACGATCCGTTTCAATGGCTTCCGGTTCTCCTTCGTGAGGTTCACGATCGCAGGTTTCGTACCTCCAGGAGAGCCGCATGAAAGCTGTTCGTCATCTCCTCGCGCTGGTCGCGCTGGCACTCGCCGCCACCACCGCCAGCGCGCAGTTCGTCAAGGGCAACGAGGCCGTGAAGGTGATGCCCGATGGGACGAAGAAGGTGGAGACGCCGCCGGTGCCGGCCACCGGACCGGCAAGCAAGGCGAAGCCTTGCGCTGCGGATGCCGGATGTCATCCGGGACCATGGCACATGGTTGAAACCTCGGCCGGTCTACGCGAATGCACAGAGCCGTTCGCGCGACCCACGACCTGTCGTGAATCGACATATGGGACGCAGAAGCTCTCGCGCCTTTGGATCGCAAAGAAGGGCTCGGCCTGGCTCTGGTGCCAGTACCCCGACATGGCCGGGAAGTGCGTGGACATGCACGCACGCCCCCCACTGAACCTGCCGGTATCGGCAGTGCAGTAGACGCAGGAGGCTCCCATGTTCAATTGGGTCGGTTCGCAGTTTGACGCCGTGCTCAGCACCTACGTGTTGAGCGTCGTGTCCACGCTCATGACTGCGATCGCGCCGATTGCCTTGAGCGCGATGACGATCTGGATCGCGCTGTACGGATGGGCAGTTCTTCGAAATGAAGTTTCTGAGACGCTGCCCACCTTCATGTGGAAGGTCTTCAAGATCGGCCTGGTCTTGGCCTTCGCGCTGCAGTCCGGTTTCTACATCAGCAACGTGTCCGACACTGCGAACTCTCTTGCGATGGGAGTGGCGTCCACGTTCCTTCCGTCGGCAGTCGATCCGGCTACGGTTGCTACGCCGTATGCCCTGCTGGACAAGTTCAACGACGACGCCAGTTCGCAGGTCGCGGACATCATGAAGGAGGCCAGCATGTTCCGGCTGGACCTCGTGCTTGCCGCCGTTGTCTTCTCCATCGGCTCGGTGATCTTCCTGTGCATCGCGCTCTTTGTCGTCACGCTCTCGAAGCTCTTCCTGACGTTCGTGATCGCCGTCGGACCACTGTTCATCCTTTGTCTTGCCTTCAGGCCGACGGCGCGGTTCTTCGACAGCTGGCTGTCCATGGTCCTCAACGCGGTCGTGCTGACCTGGTTCGCGTTCTTCGCTCTGGGTCTGAGTGCGTTCATGGGCAACCAGATATTCGTTGCCATCCAAAGCGGCGGCGGCTTCCTGGGAGCTACGTTCAACGTCCTGGGCGAGGCCACGCGCTACTGCGTTCTGATGATCCTCATGGCCATCATCTGCTTCCAGGCCCCGAGCCTCGCCTCCGCCCTGACCGGCGGTGCCGCAGTCCAGCAGGGCATCCAGATGATTCAGAACGCCATGATGGTCTCGGGCTTGCGCTCGTCTTCCGCCGCCAGAGGCGCCGGTGCGGCGGGTGCAACCGGTGGTGTGGTCCGGGCCGGCGCAGGCATTCCCTACGCCGCAGGCCACGCCACGGGCGCGGCAGCCACTGCCACTGGGCGCGCAGCCGGTGCCATGGCCGCCGGTGCGGGCACTGTAGTCCGCCAGGGATACGGCGCGGTGAAGACCGCTGCCTACAAGCTCGCCGCACTCCGCGGCCGAGCGTAGTCATCAACCAGTTGAAGGAGCGTGAGATGAAGACTCGTCTGAAGGCCGCTGCCGCCGCTGTCCTCGTTGCCGGCAGCCTTGGTGCTGGGAGTGCGCGTGCGCAGGGCATCCCCGTCATCGACATCGCCAACCTGATCCAGACCATCCTGCAGGTCCTGAACGATGTCACCGAGATCAGCAACCAGGTCCAGCAGATCACCCAGCTGCAGGACCAGCTCAACAGCATCAACGGCATCCGCAACCTCGGCAACGTGTTCAACAACCCGATGCTGAAGAATTACGTGCCGGCCGAGGCCTACACCTACCTCAACGCGATCAACACGTCGGGGTACTCGGGCCTGAACGGCACGGCGAAGGCACTCCGCGACGCCGGCATGCTCTACAACTGCATGGACCTGAGCGGCGATGCCCGCACCAGCTGCCAGGCCACGCTGGCGCAGCCGTACCAGCAGAAGGGCCTGCTGCAGGACGCGATGAAGTCGGCGGCCGGTCGCCTGTCGCAGATCCAGTCGCTGATGGGCCAGATCAACGCCACGTCCGACCAGAAGGCGGTGCAGGAGATCCAGGCCCGCATCGGCGCCGAGAACGCGCTGCTGGCGCACGAGATGTCGCAGGTGCAGATGCTGCAGGGCATGGCCGACAGCGAGGAGCGCATCGCGCGGTCACGTGAGCGGGAGCGGCAGTACCAGATGCTCGTGCGCACGGGCAAGGTGGCCGACTACCTGCCCTGATCCTCGATCCCTGAACTGCTGCGCCGGAATCGCGGCGCGGCCCCACGGAGGTCCCCCATGAATGCCGTCCTGACGCCAGGAAGAGCCGCTGCATTGCCGGATCGCTCGCGCGAGCCCCGCAAGGCCGCAGCCGAGACGACCGCGATCGACGCCAATCGTGCGTGGGAAGTCGACCGTGCGCTGATGCTGGAACGCTCGGAGCGCCGGGCCTGGTGGGTTGCTATCGCCGGCATGGTGCTGGGCCTGATCGGCATCGCGGCGGTGTTCGTGCAGGGTCCGCTGCGCCGCGTGGTTGAGATCCCCATCGTGGTCGACCGCGTCACCGGCGAGGCGACCATCCAGCAGCGCCTGGCCGTCGAGACGATCCCGCCGATGGAGGCGCTCGACAAGCACAACCTCGCCAACTTCGTGCGCGCCCGCGAGGGCTACAGCTGGATGTTCCTGCAGCGCGACTTCGACCAGGTGGCGCGCATGGCGGTGCCGGCGGTCTTCGCCGACTACAACCGCCAGTTCGAAGGCGACGGCGCCCTGCAGAAGAAGATCGGCGCCGCCGAGGACTGGCGCATCAACGTCATCGGCGTGCGGCTGGCCGCGTCCGGGCGCGCCGGCAACAAGGGCGAGGCCACGGTCACCTACGACAAGGTGGTGCGGCTGACGGACCGCAACCTGCCCGAGGTCACCACGCGGCACGTCGCCAGCGTCGTCTTCCAGTACCAGCCCAAGGTGCTGGCCAAGGAGCGTGACCGGCTCGAGAACCCGTTCGGTTTCGTCGTGACGGCCTACCGATCCGATCCCGAGATCAACACCACCGGCCCAGGAGCCAAGCCGTGAAGCCGCTGGCCTGGCTGGCTGCCTTCGCTTGCACGGCGCTGTGCGGCATCGCGACCGCCGCACCCGATGCCGCCGACCCGCGCTTGCGCGAGGTGGTCTACGACCCGCGCGCGGTGGTCACCGTGCCGGTCAAGCGCGGCGTCGTGACGCTCGTGGTGCTCGACCCCGACGAGTCGATCACCGAAGTCGCGGCGGGCCTGGGTGGCGACTGCACTAAAGCCGACGCTGCCTGGTGCGTGGCCGCGCAGCCCGGTGGGCGCAACCTCTTCGTCAAGGCCAAGAGCTCGGCCAGCGCCGCGAACAACCTGGCGGTGGTCACCGACCGTCGCACGCACACCTTCCGCTTCGTGGTCCTGGCCGATGGCGATCCGAAGCAACCGGTGTACCGGCTCGTGGTCAAGGCTCCTCCGCGCCCGGCGCACCCGCGCCTCGCCATGCGCGAAGACGTGCCGCTCGTCGCCCTGCCGGCGGTGCCGCCGCCTCCGCCGCCGCAGCAGGTCGTCGCGGAGCGCCTGCAGGCCAAGCCCCAGGTGATGAACACGCAGTACTCGATCGCCGAGGGCACCGGCTCGCAGGACATCGTGCCGACGCTGGTCTACGACGACGGTCGCTTCACCTATCTACGCTTCCCCGGCAATCGCGAGGTTCCGGCCGTGTTCCATGTGCTGGGCGACGGCAGCGAGACGCTCGTCAACGCCCGCATGGAAGACGACCTGCTGGTGGTCGATCGTGTCAGCCGCAAGTTGATGCTGCGCGCCGGCTCGGCCGTCGTCGGCCTCTGGAACGAGGCCTTCGACCTGGACGGGCGGCCACCCGGCGACGGCACCACGGTGCCCGGCGTGCAGCGCGTGCTCAAGGCCGATGCCGCAGGCGGCAACGCGCAGCCCGGCGTCCGCAAGGGAGCAACACCATGACGCAGGACCCTCGTGACCACGAACCCAGTCTGGGCGTGGACGCAGCAGCAGATGGCAACTCGATCTCGCCCCTACCCGGCGAGCCCGGCATCCCCAACGTCGCAGCACGGCAGCGCGTCTCGATGTCGAAGAAGGGGCTGCTGGCCGTGGCCCTGCTGATCGGCTCCATGGTGGCCGTCGCCGCGTACACGGTCCAGCGCGTCTCGGCGAGCGGCAAGAAGGCCGACGAGGCGGAGTCCAAGCTGGTGAAGGACAAGCCCACCGCGGCCACGTCAGAACCGCGCCGGCTGGAGATGCCGCCACCGCCGACTGCCAGTGCCGCCGTGGCGACTGCACCGCGCATCCCAGCCCTGACGCCCACCGCCGACGAGCTGGCCGAGCCCATCGGGGTGCGGCGCACCGGATCGGGGGCACCCGCATCGGGTGGCCCGAAAGTGGTCCCACCCGAGGATGCCCCCGTCCTGCTGGTCACCACCCGGCCAGGGGCCCTCCCGCCGCCGGGTGCCTCTACCAGAAGGGCGGATGCCGGAGCACCTTCCGCCGAAGGATTGCCGGCCTCCGAAACCGCCGAGCCCAACGATCCGGTCGCGGCAACGTCGCGCAACCTGCAGGGCTACCAGCGGCAGTTGCAAGGCATGCTGGAGAGCCTAACCAAGACCGCCGCGATGGCCACCGGCCAAGCGACGGGAACCATGCCATCGGGGGCCCTCCTTGGTGTGCCCCCGATGGCAGGCACCCTTCCCGCGGCAGCGCCCGCTGCCGCAGGTGGCCTGTTCGGAGGCCAGCTCCAGGGTTCCGCCACACCGAAGGTGGCTGCCTCGATGCTAGGCAACCGCAGCCTGACGCTCCCCAAGGGCACGGCCTTCACCTGTGCGCTCAAGACCAAGGTGATCAGCGCCACCTCGGGCCTCGTCGGCTGCCAGGTGCAGCGCAACGTCTTCAGCGACGACGGCCGCGTGCTGCTGATCGAGCGTGGCTCGCACCTGGACGGCGAGTACCGCATCGCTTCCGTACGCCCAGGCACCGTGCGTATCCCGGTCCTCTGGACCCGCATCCGCACGCCGCTGGGCGTCACGGTGGACATCGACTCGCCCGGCACCGGCCAGCTCGGCGAATCCGGCATCGACGGCTATGTCGACAACCGCTGGGGCGAGCGCATCGGCGCGGCCATGCTGCTGTCGCTGATCGACGACTCGGTGAAGCTGGTCATCCAGAACCAGGCCAGCGACCGGCAGGCCGACACCATCGTGCTGCCATCCACCACGGCCAACACCAGCAAGCTGGCCGAGAAGGTGCTGGACAGCACGATCAACATCCCGCCGCTGATCTACCAGAACCAGGGCGGCATCGTCGGCATCTACGTCGCGCGCGACGTGGACTTCTCGTCGGTGTACGAACTGAAGCCCACGGCCGTCGCGCCCGCTCGCGAGGGCACGCCATGAACCAGCACGCCTGCGAACACGAGGACCTGGGCGATGGCTGGTGCGGCGACGCCACGTCGGTCGTCGAGTTCCTGCGCCCGCTGCGCGACCAACTCGATGCGCCCGGCGTGCTGGAAGTCTGCGTCAACCGGCCCGGCGAGCTGCTCGTCGAGACGGTGCGCGGCTGGCAGACCGTACCGGCGCCCGAGATGACGCAGGAGCGCTGCCTGTCGCTGGCCACCGCCGTGGCCACCTTCTGCGACCAGCAGGTCAACCAGGAGCGCCCGCTGCTGTCGGCCACGCTGCCCAGCGGCGAGCGCATCCAGTTCGTCATCCCGCCGGCCGTGCCGCGCGGCACGGTGTCGATCACGGTGCGCAAGCCGTCGCACCTGATCAAGCGGCTCGACGACTTCGAACGCGAAGGCCTGTTCGAGCGCACGGCCACGGTGACGCGCACACCGAACGCGGAACTGCTGCCCTTCGAGCGCGAACTGGTCGAGCTGAAGGACGCCGGCCGCTATGCCGAGTTCCTGCGCCTGGCGGTGCGCAAGCACCAGACCATCGTCGTCAGCGGCAAGACCGGCTCAGGCAAGACCACCTTCATGAAGGGCCTGGTCGAGGAAGTGCCGAAGCACGAGCGGCTGATCACGATCCAGGACACGGCCGAGCTGACGCTGCCGAACCACCCGAACGTGGTGCACCTGTTCTACAGCAAGGACGCGCAGGGCACGGCCCGCGTGACGGCCAAGTCGCTGCTCGAAGCCTGCCTGCGCATGAAGCCCGACCGCATCTTCCTGGCCGAGGTGCGCGGCGACGAGTGCTTCTACTTCGTGCGCCTCGCGGCCTCGGGCCACCCGGGCAGCATCACCAGCGTCCATGCCGGCAGCTGCGCGCTCGCCTTCGAGCAGATGTCGCTGATGATCCGCGAGACCGGCGCCGGCGGCGGCCTGCGCATGGACGAGATCAAGTGGCTGCTGAGCGTCGTCGTCGACGTGATCGTGCAGTTCGATCGCGACGAGCGCGGGCGCTTCATCTCCGAGATCCTCTACGAGCCCCGGCGCCAGCGGCTCGGGCGCTGGGATCAGCAGGCGGCGGCAGCGTGAGCAGCGTCGCAGCCCTGCCGTTCGCCGCTTGGCCCACGGGTCGCAAGGTCGCGGCGGGCGCCTTCGCCGTCATCGGCTACGCCGCGCTGGCCTGTGCCGCGGTCTACCTGGCCGGTGTGCTGTTCCTGGTGCTGAACAAGGCGAACCCGAAGCAGGCGCAGTTCGCCAGCATCGTCCACTACTGGGGCCTCTACGCCGGCGATGCCCGGCTGCGCAAGAAGCTGCAGCTCGCGATCGGCGTCTCGGGGATCGGCCTGCTGATCCTGCTGCCGGCCGGCCTTGTGGCTGCTGCAAGGCCGCGGCGGGCGCTGCATGGCGATGCCAGGTTCGCCAGCCCGGCCGAGGTTGATCGCGCGGGCCTCACGGGCGGCGACGGGCAGCCGGGCATCCTCATCGGCCGCCACCGGGGCAAGTTCCTGTCGCTGCCGGGTCAGCTCTCGGTGATGCTGTCCGCGCCGACTCGCAGCGGCAAGGGCGTGGGTGTCGTCATCCCCAACCTGCTGAACTGGCCCGACTCGGTCGTGGTGCTCGACATCAAGGGCGAGAACTACGACATCACGGCCGGCTACCGCGCTGCGCACGGCCAGGCGGTCTATGCCTTCTCGCCCTTCGACGAGGACGCGCGCAGCCATCGCTGGAACCCGCTGACCGCCGTGCGCTCCAGCCCGCTGCACCGCGTGGGCGACCTGCTCACCATCGGCCAGGTCTTCTTCCCCAACGACGGCGGCGGCACCTCGTCGGAAGCCTTCTTCAACGACCAGGCGCGCAACCTGTTCCTGGGCCTGGGCCTCGTCCTCCTCGAAACCCCCTCACTCCCCCGCACCATCGGCGAGATGCTGCGCCAGTCCTCGGGCAAGGGCCGGTCGCTCAAGGACCACCTGAGCGGCCTGATCACCCAGCGCCGCGAGGAAGCTTCATCCAAACCCGCTGTCGGACGAGTGCACCGACGCCCTGCAGCGCCTGCTGTCGAACTCGGAGAACACGCTGTCCAGCGTGGTCGCCACCTTCAACGCGCCGCTGACGATCTTTGCGGACGCGGTGGTCGATGCGGCAACCAGCGCCGACGACTTCAAGCTCGACGACGTGCGTCGCCGCCGCATGTCGGTCTATGTGCGCATCCCGCCGAACCGGCTGGCCAACGCCCGCCCGCTGCTGAACCTGTTCTTCTCGCAGCTCGTCAGCCTCAACACGCAGGCCCTGCCCGAGCAGGAACCGACGCTGAAGGTGCAGTGCCTGCTGGTCAATGACGAGTTCACGGCCATGGGCCGTGTCGGCGTCATCACCAACGCTGCCGCCTTCCTGGCCGGCTACAACCTGCGCCTGCTGACCGTGGTGCAGGCGATGTCGCAGCTCGATGCCGTCTATGGCGACAAGGAAGCCCGCACCTTCGCCACCAACCACGGGCTGCAGATCCTCTACGCGCCGCGCGAACAGCGCGACGCCGACGAGTACAGCGCCATGCTCGGCCACTTCACCGAGCGCGCCACGTCGCGCGGGCGCAGCCGGTCCTTCAGCGGCCACGGGCACAGCACCGTCAGCCGCAACGAGAGCGAGCAGCGCCGCGCGCTGCTGCTGCCGCAGGAGTTCAAGGAACTGGGCAGTGAGCGCCTGGTGGTGATCTTCGAGAACTGCAAGCCGATCCTCGGCGAGAAGATCCGCTACTACCGCGACAAGGCCTTCACCTCGCGCCTGCTGAGAGCGCCGGACGTGCCGCTCATGGACATGGACCTCCACCTGGCGCGGGTCCAGCAACGCTGGCGCTATGCCGACGACGAACTGCCGGCCGGGCAGACCTTGAGCCTGGAGGCGCTGGCCCACGACCACACGCTGTTGCCGGACTCGTTCGAGGGTCCACCGGACAAAGTCGCCGACGAATTGCTGACCTTCTTCGACAAGGGCGCGCCGGGTATCCCGGGCATCGGCGGATCGATCGAGCCCGTTGCCGACGAGGACGGCGTCCTGCTCGCCGATAGCGACGCGACGGTGATGACGCTAGACGTGGCCGCACTCGACGCCGACATCGACGCGCCGCCAGGCGGTGAACCCAGCGTGTCAGAGGCCCAGATCAATCCTTGAGAACACGGGAGAACTGCTGTGCGCAACGCCACCCCATTCGTCCCCTGGCTGCTCGTCCTTGCTTCCTGCAGCTCGCCCCCGAAACCACCGACAGTGGACGAGTCGCAGAAGCGGCCCGTCAACTCCCAGATGGCCGTCGAACTGCAGGTCTGCAAGAACGACCTCCAGAACACGCGCATCCTGGCCACCGAGTCCAGCCGCATCGCGGAGACCACCGCGGCCACGCTGGCGAACCTGGCGGCGCGCCAGCAGCTTCTGGCCGCCATGCAGGCGCCGACCGCCCAGCAGGTCAAGGCCAACAGCGTCTTCACCGTGCGGTTCGACCTCGGCAGCACGCGCGTCGCCATCCCGCCGGACATCGCCGCTGCCCTGGTGGAAGAGGCCAAGGCGTCGCCGCTGGTGCTGCTGCGCGGGCGTACCGATGGGACCAGCGACGCGCCGGCCGAGAGCCGCATTGCGCGGGAACGGGCGGCTGCTGTGCGTGACTACCTGGTGGCGGCGGGCGTGGACCCGGCGCGCATCCGCGCCACCTACCAGCCGGCCGGCGACCACGTGGCTGACAACGCCAGCGCCGGCGGGCGCGGCCTGAACCGCCGCGTCGAGATCGAGCTGTACCGCGCGCTGCCCGTCGCACTGAGCGCCACCGCCGTCGCCCAGCCCTGAGCTTCCACCCACCCATCATCGCGAGGTCGCCATGGATGCAGACAACTCCCCCGTCCGCCAGGCAGCACCAGCCCAGGGCGGCACCGTCGAGCCCGCCAATCGCGCCCCGGTGGCCATCGAGCGATTCCAGACGCCCAGTGACAGCACCGGCGAGCGCTACGAGATGCGCGATCCTTTCGCGGAGGTCACGTACCGCGCGAACACCCTCCCGGAGATGGTGGCCAAGGCCGATCAACTCGGCAGCACGCGCTTCGTCGCGGTGGCCGAAGACGGCAAGCGCACGTCGATCCAGAAGGTCGATGGCGAATGGCAACGCGGGCAACAGCGTCCGGCTGCGCCCGAGCGGCCCCTGGACGCGGGGCCGGCGCGCGACGAGGTGCCCGAGGCCACGAATGTGGTACCGATGCCAGGGGCCGCCACGACGCCCGCGCAGCCAGAGCAAGTTGATGCCCAGGCCATCGCGAAAATCGATGCCCAGGCCGAGCGCGCCGCGCTCGTCGCACGCCTCGAAGCCGCGCTGATGGACCGCAACATCATCAAGCGGGCTCCGGTGACGATGGGTGACGTGACCATCGGCCGCACCGAGTACCGCTTCCGCGGCGACACCTCGCGGGTGGCGTTCACCGAGTCGACCTTCCGCCTGGCCACCGACACCAACAGCCCGTCGGTCGCCCGCTCGATGGTCGACGTGGCCGAAGCGCGCAACTGGAAGGCGCTGCGCGTGTCGGGCAACGAAGACTTCAAGCGCATGGTCTGGCTCGAAGCCTCGGTGCGCGGCGTGAAGACCCTGGGCTACGAGCCGAACCCCGGCGACCTGGAAGTGCTGAAGCGCGAACGCGAGGCGCGCCTGGTCAACCGCATCGAGCCGGCCCGGGACGCGAGCAACAGCGCAGTTGCAGCGCCGGCCGAGAAGGCATCGGCCCGCGGCGGCGGTGGCCGCAAGGCCGTGCTGGCCGCCATCGAGGCGGTGCTGGTCGCCAAGAAGGTGCCCGAGAAGCAGCGCGCGGCCGTGATGGCCGCCGCGACCGAGAAGCTGGCCCAGCGCATCCGCGACGGCCAGGTGCCCAAGGTGAAGGTCTACGACAAGGCGGCGCCGTCGCAGCGCCCGGTCGTCGTCCCCACGCCCGAGATGCAGCGCTCGCGCGAACGCGCCGCGCCGGCGCCCGTGCGGTGAGGCCACGCCGGTGGACACGTCGACCCATAGCATCACGGCGCCATCCGCGATCTACAAGATTGCCGGCCGGCGTTTCGAGATCGGATCGCGTGGGTATGCAGATGCCATTGCCGAAGCCCATGCCTCGCACCAGCGCCCTCGCTGCATGTGCCTGGTGGATGGCGTGGAGATGTACGTCGCCCGCCTCGCGGGTTCGGATCGGGGCTACATCGTCAAGCGCATGCCCGACACGGGCAGCCATCACGCGCCCGACTGCCCGTCCTACGAACCGCCAGCCGAGTTCTCCGGCCTGGGGCAGGTGCTGGGCAGCGCGATCACCGAAGACCCGGCCACCGGCGAGACGACGCTGAAGCTGGACTTCCCGCTGGCCAAGATGCCGGGACGATCGACGATGCCACCGGCCGGCGGCGAGAGTGACAGCGTCTCCTCCTCGGGCACGAAGCTCTCGTTGCGCGGCCTGCTGCACTACCTGTGGGACCAGGCCGAGCTGACACGCTGGCATCCGGGATTCGCGGGCAAGCGGACCTGGGCTACGGTGCGAAGGCATCTACTCCAAGCCGCGGAGCACAAGCTCGCGCGCGGCGACTCGCTGCGCGCCCGGCTCTACGTGCCGGAGCCCTTCTCCATCGACGAGCGCGACGCGATCAACGTCCGGCGGCTTGCTCAGTGGCAGCACGCAGTGGCCGCTCCTGGGAAGGCGCAGCACCTGATGCTGCTGATTGGCGAGGTCAAGGAGATCGTGCCGGCACGCTACGGCTTCAAGGCAATCGTGAAGCACATGCCCGACCAGGCCTTCGCGATCGACGAGCAGCTCTACCGGCGGCTCGGCCGTCGCTTCGAACCCGAACTGGCGCTGTGGGGTGCCAGCGACGACATCCACATGGTGATGATCGCCACCTTCGGCGTGAGCAGTGCCGGCGTTCCGGCGATCCACGAGCTGAGCCTGATGCCGGTGACGCGGCAATGGCTGCCGGTCGAGGACGGGTTCGAAAAGCAGCTCCTGGACCGGCTCGTCGGCGAGAACCGCGCGTTCGTGAAAGGCCTGCACTACAACCTCGGGCGGGATAACGGGATCGCCAGCGCCGTGCTCACCGACTGCGAAGGGTTGGCGCCGATGCTGTTCATCGTTCCCGCAGGCCTCGACGAAGCGACTCCGGGTCGCACGACTGGCGACCCAGGCCCGGCGGTGTGGATGTGGCGTCGAACCGGTGAGCCGATACCTCCCTTCCCGCAGAGGTGCACCCAATCGCCCAGGCCGACGGGGCCCGCGCATGCACAGCGCCCGCCCCAGCCGGCCCATGCTGAACGTCCATAGAATGCATTACTTGCAAATAAGTAGTGCACTTTGCTACCATGCTGGCATGCCTGCCCAAAGCCATGCCGACAAGCTGCTGCGCCTTGCCGCGAAGCAGCCCGCCGTGTCCGCGCGCGAGCTGTCCGCGCACGGTATTCCTGCGCGCACGGTCTCGCGCATGGCTGCGCGTGGCCAAGTCCACCGCGTCGGCCGCGGGCTGTACACCGGCGCCGAGGGATCACCGAGCGCGCACCAGTCGGCGATCGAGGTGACACGGCAGGCTCCCAAGGCCGTGGTGTGCCTTCTCTCTGCCCTGGAGATCCACGGCATCGGTGTGCAGGCTCCATTCGAGGTCTGGATCGCGCTGCCGGCTGGTACGCACGCACCGAAAGGCGCCCAAGTTGCCCTGCGCGTCACCCGCCTGTCTGGCGAGGCTTTCACCGAGGGCATCGAAACCGTCGTGCTCGACGGCGCACCGGTCCGCGTCTACAGCCTGGCCAAGACCATCACCGACTGCTTCAAGCTGCGCAGCAAGGTGGGCCTCGACGTGGCGCTCGAAGCCCTTCGCGAGGCGTGGCGACAGCGCAAGGTGACGATAGACGACCTGTGGCGCTACGCCAAGGTCAACCGGATGACCAACGTGATGCGCCCGTACCTCGAGGCAATGACCGGATGAGCGCAGACCGGTCGGCTTCGGTGCTCGCACGCCTTCTGAATCGATCGCGCAGCACCGGCGAGAACTACAACCTCCTGCTCTCGCGCTTCGCGATCGAGCGGCTGCTGTACCGGCTCTCAGTGTCCCCACATGCCGGCACCTTCGTGCTGAAGGGCGCGCTGCTGTTTGCACTGTGGTTCGACTCGCCGCACCGTCCAACGAAAGACGCCGACCTGCTGGGCTTCGGCGCGGATGACGCGGACACACTGCGCAGCACATTCACCGCGATCTGCGCGATCGACGCCGACGACGGCGTCCGATACGAAACTGCGGGCATGCGGATCGCGCCGATCCGCGAAGACAACGTCTACGGCGGACTGCGCCTGACGATTCCGGCGTTCATCGGCAGCGCGCGCCTGCCGGTGCAGGTGGACATCGGATTTGGCGACGCGATCACGCCCGCGCCAGAGACGGTCACCTACCCCACGTTGCTCGACGACCTGGCAGCGCCTTCGCTGAGGGCGTATCCCGTCTACACGGTCATCGCGGAGAAGCTGCACGCGATGGTCGTGCTGGGGATGAACAATAGTCGCATGAAGGACTTCTTCGACCTCGCGGTGATCGCCAGGACAACGGAACTCGAAGGTCGCACGCTGGTGGACGCCATCCGCGCGACGTTTGCGAGGCGGAACACATCGCTGCCGACGTCAACTCCCACTGCGCTGACCACCGAGTTCTCGTCGAACCCGCTCAAAGCCCAGCAGTGGCGGGCATTCGTGACGAAGGCGGGTCTGCAGCGGACCAGCCTGGAGGAGTTGGTTGACGCGCTCGCCGCGTTCCTCAATCCGGCGATCGCCGCGTGCACCCTCAACAGTGGCTTCCAGTCGAAGTGGAACCCTGCGGCGAGCGAGTGGGAGTAGGTGACTAGCCACGCAATAGATTGCGGGAACGACTAGCTTTCTAGGAGTAGCCGACTCCGGCGTCCTTGGGTGTCGTTGCGGGTTTGGTGCAGCCGGTACCTGCAGCCCTACATTGAACCTCCCGCAGCATGTAGCGGTCAGCAGCGGCAGAGCGGTTTCCTACCTGCGCGCGCCCCTCGCCATCAGGCCACCTAGAGTTCCTAAATCCGCCCAATGGCGTAGACTGCACAGGATTCTGTCATCTACCCCCTTTAGGAGCCGGCCATGGGCTTTTCAGCCAGTGATGTGGTGCCCTTCACCCAGGCACGCGCGAACCTGTCCGAGCTGGCCGATCAAGCAAAGGCCGGCGCCGAAAAGATCATCACCAAGAACGGTGAGAGCTACGTCGCACTGATTGACGCAGAACGGCTGGACTACTACCACCGGCTGGAGCGGGAACGCATCCACCTGCTGCTTATCGACGATGCCAAGCGCGGCCTCGCCGACATCGCAGCCGGCCGCACATTTGAGGCGGACGAAGCCATCGGCCAGCTACAGCAGCGCCGCAAGGCTGCCGCCAAGGCGGCCAGCACGGCGGGCCAGGGCAAGCCTGCGAGCAAGAAGCGTGGCTGACACGTCATACCGGGTCGAGCTGACCGCAAGTTTCCTGGAGCGCCTGGACGCCGTCGAGGCGTTCTTGGTAGAGGCGGACGCCGGTCTTGCATTTGATGACCTGCTGGCAGAGCTGCGCGCCGCTGTCATCCCTAACCTGCGGCGCTTCCCGCGCATCGGTCGGCGCTACCTCGCCAATCCGCCTCAGTCGGCCGAGGCACTGGCGCAACTAGCTGTGCTGCCGGCCGGCGCACCGGATGCGCTTCGTGAATACCTGCATGGCGACTACTTGATGCTTTACACGGTGGTGGATGCTTCCACAGAGGCCAAGTCCTCCATGTACTTGCTGTCCATTCGGCATCACCGCCAACTCTCGTTCGACTTCGCTCGCCTTTGGCCAGCAACGAAACAATGAACCTCGTCAAGTCAAAACAACGTGTCGCCGACCATGGCGAGGTCTTCACTCCCGCATGGATGGTTGAAGCCATGCTGGACCTTGTGAAGGACGAAACTGAGCGCATTGATGCGCGGTTTCTTGAGCCCGCCTGCGGCAGTGGCAATTTCATCAGCCGCATCCTGCAGCGCAAGCTTGCAGCCGTAGAACTCAAATACGGTCGATCTGAATTCGAGCGACAGCACTACGCACTACTCGGTCTGATGTGCATTTATGGCATCGAACTGTTGGCTGACAACGTCGCGGAGTGTCGGGCAAATGCCTTGGACATCTTTGTCGAGTACACGAGTGTTGGAGAGGGCGACGATCTGTACCGGGCGGCCTCGAATGTTCTGATCAGCAACATTCTCCACGGCGATGCGCTGACCATGCGCTCGCGCGCTGGCGAGCCCATCGCCTTCGCCGAATGGGGCTATTTGGGAAAGGGCAAGTACCAGCGTCGCGACTTCCGCCTCGATGTACTCACTGGGTCCTCCAACTTCAGCGCAGAGGGCTCACTGTTTGGCAAGCATGAGATCTTCACACCCATCAGGACCTACCCGCCCATGACGGTGCGCGAACTCGCGGCCAACGGAAACGGCAAGACCCCTATGGAGGTTTCGTGAGCGAGCAAGTTAGTTTCACCCTCCGCGGGCGCAATCCCGATGTTCTGACCTGCATTGCGAACCTGTCGAACGATGAGGTATTCACCCCGCCCGAACTTGCCAACCGCATGCTTGACATGCTGGCGAAGGCATGGGCGGACGACCACGGTGGGGCCAATCTCTGGTCAGACCGATCCGTGAAGTTTCTCGACCCGTTCACCAAGTCGGGCGTCTTTCTTCGCGAAATCACCAGTCGCCTCGTCCAAGGATTGGCTGGGCAAATTCCGGATCTGCAAGAGCGAGTGGATCACGTCTTGATGGAACAAGTCTTCGGTATCGGGATTACCCGTCTAACGAGCCTCCTGGCCCGGCGAAGCTTGTACTGCTCCAAGCGAGCCAACGGACCGCACTCGGTAGCGAAGCGATTCACCAATGAAACTGGAAACGTCTGGTTTGAGCGCACTGAGCACTCCTGGGTCCAAGACAAGTGCTCGTTTTGCGGTGCCAGTCGGGCAACGCTGGACCGCGGCGCCGGCATGGAAACTCATGCCTACGCCTTCATTCACACGGACAACATCAAAACTCGCATCGCCGAGTTGTTTGGAGACGATATGCAGTTCGACGTGATCATCGGCAACCCGCCGTACCAGCTGAGCGATGGTGGCCATGGTGCGAGTGCAGCGCCAATCTATCAGCTGTTCGTAGAAAACGCACTCAACCTGGAGCCGCGCTACGCCGTCTTCGTCACGCCTTCGCGCTGGATGGCTGGGGGCAAAGGTCTTGATGCCTATAGGGCGCGCATGCTAGCGGACAAGCGAATGCGAAACATCGTTGACTACCCGAAGCTATACGAGGGCTTCCCTGGCGTGAAGATTCGGGGCGGCATTTCGTACTTCATGTGGGACCGAGAGCACAACGGACCTTGCTCGGTCCAGACGATCTGGGACGGCCAGCCCACAGGGCCTGCGGTGGCGCGACATCTTGACAGCTACGACGTTCTGATCCGCCGCAATGAAGCGGTCCCGATTCTGGAAAAGGTACGCGCAAAGAGCGAGCCGACGCTGAGCGGCCGGGTATCCAGCCAAAAACCCTTCGGCCTGCGAACGTTCTTCCACGGTAGGCCAAGCCCTAAAGGCCTGAAGGACCCGATCAAACTGTTCGGATCGCAGAAGGTTACTTGGATTGAGCGATCAGATGTTCCAACGAACGCCCCATGGATTGACAAATGGAAAGTCTTGATGACACGAGTTCAGGGAACGAGCGCAGCAGTCGAAACGAAATTTCTCAGCAAACCGATCATTGCTGAACCAGGAACTGCCTGCACTGAAAGCTATATCGTCGCGGGCGGCTTCGATTCAGAAGCTGAGGCGCAGAGCTTGGCCAGTTGCCTGCGCACCCGCTTCGCCCGGTTTCTAGTGTCGCTCCGCAAGCCAACCCAGGATGCTGCGCGAGGGGTCTACGGTTTCATCCCGGAACTGCCACTCGATCGGGAATGGACCGATGCGAAGCTGTACCGGCGCTATGGCCTAACCAAGGACGAAATCGCGTTCATCGAGTCGCAAGTCGCTGACCATGAGGCCACGCTCTTCGACGACGGCGTGCTGGACGAAGCTGAAGATGACTAAGCCAAGTGTCGAGGACATCCTCGCTCCCAAACCCGTCGCCCGCCCCCGCATCTACGCCTATGCCATTTCAGACGCCGCGCACCAAGGCTTGCTGAAGATTGGTCAGTCCACGCGCGTTGTCGCTCAGCGGGTCGCGGAGCAGTTAAGGACCGCGGCCATTAAGAACTACACCATCGTGCTCGACGAGTTGGCCGAGCGCGAAGATGGCTCGATCTTCTCCGACCACGAGGTCCGTGCGGCGTTGATCAGGAAGGGGCTGGAAAAGCATGAACTGGAGTGGGTGCGGTGTACGACCGAGGACGTCAGAACCGTGCTTGCCGAGCTTCGCACGGGTCAGCGTTTCAGCGGTACGCACAACGAAACCTTTGGCATGCGAGCAGAGCAGGCCGATGCGGTGAGCAAGACGTTTGACTATTACCAGTCAATTTGGGCCGAAGATGCCAATGCCGCACCGCGATTCTTGTGGAACGCCAAGATGCGGTTCGGAAAGACCTTCACCGCCTACCAATTGGCCAAGAAGCTGCAGGCCAAGCGGGTGCTGGTGTTGACGTTCAAGCCAGCTGTTGAAGACGCCTGGCAGACCGATCTAGAGAGCCATGTTGACTTTGATGGCTGGCAGTACCTGTCGAGATCCTCGGGCAGCGACCCCACGCAGATCGACAAGGACAAGCCCGTCGTCTACTTCGGGTCATTTCAAGACTTGCTGGGCCGCGACGCCATGGGCAATATCAAGCCCCGCAATACTTGGCTGCACACGGTGAACTGGGACTTGGTAGTGTTCGACGAATACCACTTCGGCGCCTGGCGCGACACCGCCAAAGAGCTGTTCGAGGGTGAAGACGACGCGGTAGCCAAGAAGGAGACCAAGCTCGAATACGCCGGCGATTTGGACGGAATCAACGAAGACCTGACGATGCTGGCCGTCAAGGAAACAGAGTTCTTGCCCATCACGACGCGGGCATACTTGTACCTCTCTGGTACGCCATTCAAAGCTCTCGCGACAGGTGAGTTCATTGAAGAGCAGATCTTCAACTGGACCTACACGGATGAGCAGCGGGCCAAGGCTGCGTACCCCGCTGATCACCCGGGTGAGCGCAACCCCTACGGCGCATTGCCACAGATGCGGCTGTTGACCTACCAGATGCCTGATGAACTTCTGGCAGTGGCCAGCGGCGGCGAGTTCGATGAGTTCGATCTCAATGCATTCTTCGAAGCCGCAGGGTCTGGTGCCGGCGCAACTTTCAAGCACAAGAATGACGTGCAGAAATGGTTGGACATCATCCGCGGCGGGCACACAGCGCAGTCCGCTGAGTTGCTGAAGGCTGGCACACGGCCGCCCTTCCCGTATTCGGATGTACGCCTGTTGCCGTACCTGCAACATTCGTTCTGGTTCTTGCCCAGCGTGGCTGCGTGTTACGCGATGGCCAATCTGCTGTCCGAGAAGCAAAACACGTTCTGGCACGGCTACAAGGTCCTCGTGGCTGCCGGCACCGCTGCAGGCCTTGGGCTGGCAGCGCTGCCGCCTGTGCGCAAGGCCATTGGCAGTGGGTTTGATAGCCAGACCATCACACTGTCGTGCGGCAAGCTGACGACAGGTATCACTGTCGCGCAATGGTCGTCGATCCTGATGCTGCGCAACTTGAAATCGCCAGAGACCTACTTCCAGGCGGCGTTCCGAGTGCAATCACCTTGGTCTATCAAGAACCCCAACGGCGACAACCCGAACGAGGAGGAGATCCTCAAGCCTGTGTGCTTTGTGTTTGACTTCGCACCCACACGGGCACTACGCCAGCTTTGCGAATACGGCATTGGGTTGTCCCCGAACGAAGCTAATCCGGAAGCCGCAGTCAAGGATCTGGTCGCATTCTTGCCAGTCCTCGCTTACGACGGCGCGAACATGACGCAGGTGGACGCGGGCGGCATTCTGGACATCGCCATGGCGGGCACTTCGGCGACGCTCTTAGCACGCAAGTGGGAGAGCGCCCTCTTGGTGAACGTGGACAACGGAACCCTCCAACGCATTCTCAACAACCCCGAGGCCATGGCCGCCATAGAGCAGATCGAAGGCTGGCGCACCTTGGGGGACAACGTCATCGAAACCGTCATCAACAAGAGCGAAAAGGTCAAGGAACTCAAGAACAAGGCCAAGGAGAAGAACCTGACGGCCAAGGAGAAGAAGCAGCTTTCAGACGCGGAGAAGGAATACAAGTCAAAGCGCAAGCTGATACAAGAGAAGCTGATCAAGTTTGCGACACGAATCCCTGCCTTTATGTACCTCACGGACTTCCGCGAGAACACACTGCAGGACGTCATCACGAAGCTGGAATCGGATCTGTTCCTGACGGTGACCGGCCTGACAGTGCAGGACTTTCATCTGCTGGTTCGACTTAAGGTGTTCAACACCGAGCAAATGAACCAGGCTGTATTCGCCTTCAGGCGCTATGAGGATGCATCGCTGCGGTACACGGGGATTGAGAGTCATGTTGGTCTGACGCACTACGGGCTCTACGACACGGTCGTGGCGAAGGAAGCAGACCCCGCGCCATACGTCTGAACTACGGCCAAGCCTCGGGGGGATAGATCGCCGAAATCGCCCGCCGCAGCATCAGCGACGCTATGCACCCGCTGACCAGCCGCTTCGTTCACTTGATTTGTCACGATGGTCAGCCTGGCTCGTTCCGTCTGCCGCCTTCCCATCAGCAAGGAAATGATCGTCCCCTTGGCCACCTAGGCCCCAACGCGCCAGCAGCGGTAGGTCAAGGACACCTGAACTTTCTCCACGGAAGCCGACATGAGCCGATTCAACCCGCACTTCCCTAACTCCGCTCAGGTCTTCGACGCGGCCGACAAGTTCAAGCAACGCTGCCTGCTGAGCCAAGAGTCGCTATTCCTGGACGGCCAGACCCTGTGGACGGCCGAGCACTTTCAGGCCCTGATCGACAACTACGTCAAGCAGCCTGACGTTGGCGACGGTGGTTTCTACGACAAGCTGGCCAGCCAGTTGGCCACCTGCCAGGCGCTGGACGTGGCGCTGATGGCAGAGGTGTTCTGGATCGTGCAGCTTGGCCCCACCAACCTGCGTGCGCCGACGAAGGCGAAGACCCTGGAACGGATCTGGAACATGAAGCCGGCAGCGCCGTTTCCTTCAACCTCGCCGTTCTTGGCAACGCCGGTGTTGTCGGGCTTGGGCAGTGCTGGCCCCGGCTACAACCAGTACTTGTGGATGGAAATCGTCTTCGCCGTGGAGGCGTTCGCCGCCTTCGTTGCCAAGCCACGCAGCGAGCGCGAGGCATTGTTGAACGACGCTCAGGGCTTCGCCTTGTGGCTGGACAGCGTCCCCGCGGGCAAGGGGCGGCAGCTTTACCACACGCTTTGCCATGTGCTGTTCCCCGATGCTTTTGAACGCATCTTCAGCCAGGGCAACAAGTACCAGGTGGCGCGGGCGCACAAGATTTGGACTCCAGCGCTGGGCGAAAGTCGCCCGGCCATGGACACCGTCCTGCTAGACCTGCGCAGGCGCCTGGAGGTACAGCACCCCGGTTCGGTGGACTACTACGAGTTGCCAGTCGGCACGCTCATCAAGCAACAGGGCATCCACCCGGGCAAAGTCTGGGACAAAGCTGCCGGTGGCGATGGCGAGTCGACCAGTGCTGCCCCGCTGTCCGCGCACGAGCCAGACCCGGAGTACGACGTTGAAGCCGCAACCAACGCCAAGCCGACGCTGCGCCTGGCCGACAACCTGATCCTGTACGGTCCGCCCGGCACCGGCAAGACCTATGAGATGCAGGCCCGCATGAAGGCGGCCTTCGACAGGGGCGAGGATTTCGAGTTCGTGGCGTTCCATCCCAGCTACGCCTACGAGGACTTTATCGGCGGCCTGCGGCCGGTGGCCGGCAAGGATGGCTCGGGCGTGGCGGTTGTCTTTCAGAAGGGTCCGTTCCTCACACTCTGTGAAAGGGCCCATGCCAACCCGACACAGCAGTTCACCCTGTTCATAGACGAGATCAACCGCGCCAACGTGGCCAAGGTCTTTGGCGAGCTGATCACGCTGATCGAGCCCACCAAGCGTGTGATTGCCGGAAGCAAGGCCAACGACGCAGGTGCCTGGGTCACGCTGCCAGGCCTGTCGGCACGCTTTGGCGTGCCCGACAATCTGAACCTGGTGGCCACGATGAATACGGCCGACCGATCCATTGCGATGATGGACATCGCTCTTCGGCGGCGCTTCCGCTTCCAGGAATGCCCACCCGAGCCGAAGCACATCGAGCCAGCGATGGTGGGGACCATCGACCTACCTGCGTTGCTCCAGCGTATGAACGACCGGCTTGAGTACCTGCTGGATCGCGACCACGCCATCGGCCATGCCGTTTTCATGGGCATCACGTCGCTGGCCGAGTTGCAACAGGTGCTTGCGCAGCGCGTGATCCCTTTGCTCCAGGAATACTTCTTCGAGGACATGGAAAGGGTGCGCCTCGTCTTGACTGGCAACGGCAAGGAAAGCGTGTTCTTCAAATCCCGGTCGCTCTCGCCATCAGAGCTGTTTCCTGGTGCAAAACAGGCGGTAGGGACCGAGGCGCGGCCGACCTTCTCGGTAGGAGAGCCCAGCACCTGGAGCGAGGCCGACATCATGGGCCTGTACGGCGCGGTGCCGATCGTTGCGCCGCCGCCAGATTCCGCCGGCGATACCCCAGCAGAAGGTGCCGGCACCATGCAGAACGCCGGGTGATTTGATGGGCGGCCTGCGCACCGTCACCGTCCTTGAGCATGAAGTCATCCCCATCATCGATGGTGACCAGGCGCCGGGCATGGTGGCGGACGCCGACCCGTGGCTTTCGGAATCCGAAGCGCAGGCGCTTCTCCGACTGAACGACCTACGCAGGGGTTTTTGCCAACGGCTGTCGGGCGGCATCAAGCTCGCGCAACACTGCGGCATTGTTCGCTTGCCGACCTGCGTGGTTGAGGTGCTGCCCAAAGTCGGCATGGCGGACGCTCGAACGCCCGATGAACTGGAACGCTCGCGCGGTGCCCTACTGGCCATGCTGCACAGTGCCCGGCAGGTCGCCATCACCAAGATCGGCTCGGTACCGCAGCAGGCCGTGCACGCGCCTCTGCTGGACATCTTCATCGAGGCCTTCCTGCATTGCGCGCGCGACCAAGCCAGGCACGGGCTGCTGAGCCGCTATGTGACCCATGCGGACGACCTTCCCGTCATCAAGGGGCGCTTCCAGGCCCACGGACACGTCCGGTGCAACCTCGCTCGACCGCACCTTCTGCACTGCGAATACGACGAGTTCACTGCCGACAACGCCTACAACCGCGCCGTCCGTGCCACGCTGGAAGCGTGCCGCACGTGGGTCAGCAGAGCCAGCACCCAGCGCATGTGGTTCGAGACCCATGCCCGGTACGCCAGCATTTCGGCCTTGAGAATGTCGGCGGCCGATGTGGCACGCTTACCGCGCGACCGCACGACACACCGCTACGGCCCCTTGCTGACTTGGTGCGAGTGGCTGCTGGCCATGGCCAGCCCGGCATTGAGCGCCGGGGCATCGCAGGCGCCAGGGTTGCTGTTCGACATGAACAAGCTCTTCGAGGCCCACGCTGCCAGGCTGGAGGAAGCCAGTGCGGGGATCGACCGCATCGTGCATACCCAGGGGCCGCCCCTGCACCTGGCAACTCACGACCAGGCCGATGCGTTCCTGTTGAAGCCAGACATCACGGTCTGGCACGTCGGCCTCGACGGCGCTGCCGCCGACATAGACCGTGTAGTCGATGCGAAGTGGAAACGGTTGGACCCTCACGCTTCGGATTTCGGCGTGGATGAAGCTGATGTTTACCAACTGCTGGCCTACGCGGCGCGCTACGGGTGCACTTCGCTTGAGCTGGCTTACCCGCAGCCGGTCGGCACCGACGACTTCACGCAACCTCCCGTGTTCAAGCTCCAGGCTGCAGGTCCGCTGGGAACCGTCGCGATCACCATAAAGCTCGTTCCCCTGTGGTCGGCAGCAGCATCGGGCTCCGCCCGTGAAGCCGCCCACTTCACTGACGCGAAGGCCGCGTGACCGGACATCCTTAGCCCAGCTGAGGCCCTGCGTGATGCTGAGTCTGCGGTGGCATCCGATCGCCACTGTGGCATGTTCGCAGGAAGGGTGCGTGAGTTTGTGCTGTCGGTATCTCACCGTTGGGGGC
The DNA here is from genome assembly GCF_016703145.1 of Ottowia sp. Lineage (GTDB taxonomy): Bacteria > Pseudomonadota > Gammaproteobacteria > Burkholderiales > Burkholderiaceae_C > Ottowia. Next base: position 684,921 of record NZ_JADJCO010000005.1, read on the forward strand.
CGATGTCGATCGGCTTGGGTGTTGACGCCCGTTCAGGCGCAACCCGTTGCGGAGCAGCTGCCTGACTGATCGGCATCTCCTTGATGAACGCCGCGATGGCGCCAGCCAATATTCGGTCCGCCGGATCCCCGGACGTAGCCAGCGCCCTGCCCACATGCATCCAGGCTTCGACGGCCTGGGCTCGCGTCGCCTGCGCCGCCGCACTTGCCTTGGACCCCGGGCGCGTGGCTCTCAGGCGGCCATCCTGCCGAGCCTTCAGCCGCCACAGGGTGTCGTAGTTCCTATCGCGCCCGCGCGTCGCCTGACGAGTCGCTTCGGCTTCGATGCCCTGATCGCGCAGCTTCTCGGCGAAGGTCTCGCGCCACCGGTGCAGGTCCGCCTTGCGCGGATTGAGGCGCTTGCCGTGCCGTGATTCGGCCCGCACGCTGATGTGCACGTGCGGGTTGGCCTGGTGGTCGTGCAGCACCATCACGTACTTGTGATCCGCCAGCTCGACCATGGCGAACTCGCGCGCCGCACGCTGTACCGCCAGGGGATCGGTACCCCTCGGCATGGACAGCATGATGTTGTAGGCCTCGCGCCGGTCGCCAATGTCGTTGATGAAGGTGCCTCCATAGCGCCAGTCGTCAGCCAGTCCCTGAAGTACTGCCTTGCCGCGCGAGGTATCGCCGCGGTCGTCTTCGATGTCCAGGCGGCCGTTCTTGCTGATGTAGCGGAAGTGCGCGGCGATGGCCTTCATGCCGCGCCCACCGCCCGTGACCTTCACCATCACCTGGGGCGCCCGGCGCACCACGGTCGCCTCGATGCGCTCGCGCAAAGCGGCGGCCCGCTGCCTCGCGGCGAGCGCGCTGAGCTTGGGTTGCGGGCGGGTGTGCACGATCCGGTTGCCCGGATAGAAGAGCCTGTCTCCCCACTGCAGCAGGACACCGTCGATGTTCTGACCCTGCGTCATGGCAGTGCTCCCGTGCGCGTGGTGCCGGTGCGGTGCTGATGCATGCCACTTCCCCGACGTGGCTGCAGTTCCGCCATCGCCCGAGTGAAGTAGTCCAGGTGCTCGCGCACGTCCGTGCCCAGCGTGGCCAGCATCGGCCTGTACTCCTCGGCCGGCCTGAAGGCACCTTGCCGAAGCAGCAAGACCAGGTGGCTCAGGTTGCGGCTGAAGGTGGCCAGCTCGGCACAGGACGCGATCAGCGCTCTGACAGCTTCGGCGCGGTCGCTGGCCGGCATGGGAGCGGGCTGCCCGGTCAACAGGTCGGCGACGAAGTCGCCCGGAGCTTGGCCTGCCAAACGAGCTGCAGCCAACACCGCTGAAGCATCGTCGCGGGCCATCCGCAGCGTGAGCCGCACGCGGCCCGCAGCGCGGGCTTCGAGCTGCGGAGGAGGTGCGCCGTCGATCGGCCCAGCAGGGCCCCCCAGAGCCACTGCAAGCGTCGCCCGGACCCAACCCGAGGGCGACGTACCAGCCAGCCGGGCGCGCTCGAACAGCGCGGCTTTCAGACCATGCAGATCGACGCTGAGTCGATCACGTGACGAGGGTGCCATACCCGAGCCTCCTGACATGCCGTGCGTGTCAGACAACGGCGCCACCGCGCCTATCTCTGCACTCACCTACGCATTCAGTATTGGCTCGGATAGAGGCTTCAGTGCCGATGATTCCGAAGCCAGAATCATCGCGGGCCGGGCGAAGCGAGGGCCCCGTGTCAATCGGATTGACAAGTCGAAAGGCGAAGCGAGACCAGGCATTCGAGCCGGCCGCGAGACCCGGGGATGAAGACAGGCGGCGGGCGCCCGGTCGACGTTGTCAATCGGATTGACAACTCGGCGCGGGCCAGGCTGCCGCATCAATGCCGGCCGAGGGTCACTCGCGCGTTTTGAGCGGCTTCGACAGGCGGGATCGCGCGTCGTCCAGCTTGCTCTGCAGACCGGCGACGACCACATCGGCATCGACGTAGTCACCCCTGCGCTTGGCCTCGTCTCGCGAGCGCAGGCCACGGGCAATGAAGTCGGCCTGCACTCGCCGACGCTCGACGGCGGCGCGCACCGCAGCCTCGACGAACTCCGACAGGCTCTCGCCGTCGCCGAGCACCGATTCGACCTCGGCCAAGAACTCGGTTCGACAGGAAAGGATGGGATGCTGGCGCTCTTCATGGCTACAAGGTATCGCAGCTACGCCACACGGTCTAGCCAGGAAACGACACGGCGGACCATGCCGATCTTGTCAATCCGATTGACAAGATCGGCGCCCACGCGTCACCCACCGACGAACCCCAGCAGCTTCAGCGAGGCCACGGGAGCTAGCCGTCGGGGGCCGCCCGTCAACGGGCGCACGTACATGCAGCCTGCGTGGTCGGGGACCACCGACACCACCAGCTGGTAGTCATGACCCTCGAACTCCACGTGGACGCGTTGATCGGACCTGATGGGAGCATCGGGGGATACCGGGCGGGTAGAGACGCCGCGAGGGTCAGCCGGTGATGCATGGCCCCTCGGCGGCGCCTGCGTGGCTGCATCTGCCCCTGGAGCGTCGTCGGCCGCGCCGGTCGGCTGCGCGGCGGTGCCCGCAGGCGCAGGCACGAGTGCCGTGCGGCGTTCCAGCGTTGTACGAAACTCTGCCAGCCGGTCTCGGGTGATCGTGGGTTGCTGAGCTGCCCAGGCCTCCACCGCATCGCCATGCTCGCCATGCAGGCGCCGAAGGTCGTAGAGCTCGTTGGTTCCTCGGCACCGGCCCTCTCGGTAGGCCTGGAGCAGCCAGTCCGGCGGCTCGATCAGTGCCGTGGCAAGGGTTACCCACTGCCGGCTCTTGCCGAGCCGCTTGGCGATCTCGGCCTGGTTGTCGCCCAGCGCGATCCGCTTCTGGACGAAGAGCGCCAGCTCGAGCGGCCTTAGGCCTTCGCGCTGCTCGTTCTCGATCACCTGGTCGTAGCTGTCGGCCGTGGTGTCGATGAAGGCCGGGATCTCTGCCATGCCAGCCATCTTCGACGCGCGCAGTCGGCGGGCGCCGAAGTTGAGCATCCAGCGCCCCGGCGCCTGCAGGCTCGGCCGCACTGAGATCGGCTGACGCACACCTCGGGCTCGGATGGTCTCGGCCAGGTCTTCGAGACGGTTGTCCTCGAACTCACGGCGCGGTTGCTCCGGGTCCTCGTCGATCGATGCCACGGGCAACATCAGCGGCTGGCCTGTGTTCTCCAGGGTCGGCGCGTCGAGCGCCGCCAGGTCGTCAAGCTGCAGCGGCATGGTTCGCCTCCGCGGTCTTTGCGGGCGCCATCACGATGTCGCCAATACGCTGCAGGCTCGGCTCGATCTCACGCCAGGCATCACGTGCCGCCGTCTTCTTCATCTCCCACAGCACGGCACCCTCGGCCTGAGCCTCGGCGATGCACGAACGGCGCGGCATCGAGGCGAAGTCGCCCGGCCCGTCGCCAATGCGGATCATCAGCGGGTGGTACTGCTGGACGACCTGCAGGAAGTTCGCCTTCTGGAACGGTGTCGGCTCGACCAGCGTCGGCAACAAGCCGATCAGCACGAGCTTCGAGTTCAGAACCGCCTTGATCTTGCGAAGGCCGACCCGCTCGTGGTTGAGCAGTCCGCTGACGCCGTCCATCGCCTCCTGGTTCAGCTGGATCGGCGAGAGTACGAAGTCAGCCGAGGCCAGCGCCGCGATCACGCGGATGTCGGGGTTTGGGTTGGTGTCGACCACGCACACGTCGAACGCGCCGTCCACAGCCGCGAGAAAACTGCGGAAGTTTCGAGCGAACGGCGTGTGCTGGGCGGGCTGCCGCTCCAGCCCGAGCAGCGCCCGGTCGCCTGGCACCAGCACGAAGGGCTGGGCCGGCACTGCCGGCGCGGTTCCGGTCATCAGCGCATCGGCGCCGAAGGCCGCAGGCGCAGCGCGGCCGGACAGGCGCAGCGGCTTGGTGAAGTTGCCCTGGTGGTCCAGGTCGATGGCCAACACCCGCTGACCACGGTGTGCCAGGTGGTGGGCGAGCAGCGTGGCGACGGCGCTCTTGCCGACACCGCCCTTCTGATTGCACAGCACCAGTGTCTTCATCGGGATACCTCCTGCCCATGCGTTTGGGAATGCGGGCACAGGGCACCGGCCCGCCAGGTGGGCGCGCCTTGGCAGTAGGTGGTGCCAGGTCAGCCCGGCTGCCGGCCCTCGATGGGCCGCCGCCGGGCCGCGCGAGCCGGCCGAAACGAAGTGGAGGCCGGCGAGCGCGCGGCTTGTTGCAGACACGCACCGACGCGAACGCGCCAGGCCCATGGTCGGGCCACTGCAGGGCTGCAGCAGCGATGAATCTCAGCGAAGAATCATCGATCTCGAGCGGCGCTGGATCATTCGCCTTCAGGCCAGTGCAGGCCCCAGCGGTCGATGACGGCGCGCACGCGGGAGTCACCGTCCTGGATCAGCGTGTGCAGGTCGGCACGGCCCCAGCGCAGCGCGTCGAGGCAGCACAGCATGTCGTTGCTGATGGAGATGTCGACGGCGCGCAGTTCGAAGAGGTCGAATTGGAAGGCCTGGCCGTTGTACGTCGCGGCCAGGAAGCGCGCGATGCGCGGGATCTGGCCGGAGTCACGCTCCTCGGCCAGCATCAGCAGGCGCGCGAATGCCTGGGCACCTGCCTGCGTCGCTTGACGCGACAGCGCATCGCACGCGGCAATCTCGGCATCGATGGTGTCGTGGCCCATGTGAGGCTCCTCGGGTGCGTGTGGGACAGCCGGCCCGATCGTCGGGCCGGCCGACGGCGCCGGAGGCGATGACTTTCAAGCAAAAGTCATCACCCGCCGGTCAGCCCTTCAGCTTGCGCATCTCCTCGGCCAGCATCCACAGCGCACGGTTAAGGCTCACGCCGCGGTCGATGCTGCCCACCGGCCGGGTCTGCAGCCGGCGCCCCTGGGCGCTGCGGCCGGGCTGGCCACCACGAATCACGTTCTCCTGCACGCGCTGGAAAGTGGTCCACAGGCTGTGCCCGATGTCCTCGGGCCGGCGCGCTTCGATCAGCTGCTCGGCCGTAACCGGCGCGGGCTTGTGGCCTCCGGTCTCCTCCACGCCACGCTCACCGAAGCGCAGCGCCAGGGCGGCCGTCGCAAAGGCGATCTCCTCGGGCGGCTGGAGCTGCAGCGCCTTCATCGCCTCGGTGTGTTCGTTCACGGCCTCGAACTCGTCGAGCACGCGGAACGCGCCTTCGATCACCTCACCCTGGATGTTGCCCTTGTGCGGGATGCGGATGTCCTCCACGACCTCGCCCACCACCAGGCCGTTGCAGCAGACGAAGCGGAACATACCGGCCAGCATCTGGTACGAGCTCGCGCCGTCGTGGCTGTTGATCAGGATGATCTCGTTGGCTTCAGGCCGGGTCTGCACCTGGCCGGCGTGGCGCATGCGGATCATGTGCTTGGTGAACTCCGCCTTGCCTTCGACGCGGCTGGCGCCCTGGGCGACCATGAAGGGCTCGAAGCCCTCCTTGCGCAGGCCGCGCAGGACATCGATGGTGGGGATGTAGGTGTAGCGCTCGGAGCGGCTCGCGTGCTTGCCCTCGGCGAAGATGGACGGCGCCGCGGCGCGCATCTGGTCTTCGCTCAGGGGTTGATCGCCGCGCATCACGCGGGTGTTGCGGGCAAAGCGGGTCGCCAGGGTCGGGGTCGAGTACATGATGGTTTCCTTCGATCGTTGGGTGTAGGTCGAAGGGCGGGCGCGGCTCGATGGCTTCACGCCCACCCGATGAGGGTTCAGGCGTCGGCGTGCGCCGGCTGGCGCGCGTTGCGGGGCTTGCGGGTGCTGGCGGCCGGTGCCGGGCGCTCGGCGCTGCTGGTGCCGCTATCGACACCGGGGCCACCGTTGCGGCGGGCTTCGCTCTCGGCGCGGCTGTCGAGGTAGTCGATCTCCTCGGCCGTGAACGCCATGCCGTAGACGGTCTCGCCGTCCTTCTCGTAGTTGTTGTTGCGCAGGCGGCCGACGATGTTGACGTGCGAGCCCTTGCCCAAGTACTCGGCCGCGTTCTCGGCCTGCTTTCCCCACAGCGTCCACTGAATCGCGGTGGACTCCTCCTCGCGGGCTTCACCCGAACCGCGCCGCGTGTTGCTGATCGCGGTCAGCACGGCCTTTGCGATCTTGCCTTCGCGGCCGTTGACGAACTCGAGCTTGACGGCCCCGGCCAGGTGCGCGTGGCGCTGGATGACAGAAACGTTTGCCATGAAGATCTCCAATCGAGAGCAACCAGCCGGGTCCCGGGTCCGGGTTCCCTGAAAACTGATCCTCTCGCTCGGACTCCCTTGCTCCCGCCCACGGGCGGGCGGGGGGTGGGCATAGCCCCTTCCCTCACGGGAAGGGGTTGGGGATGGGTGGTGTCATCAGCAGCCGAAGCAGTGAGCCGGTTTCCCGGCCCACCGCTTGAAGATCCCCCCACAAGTCCCCCTCGCAATTCGACGGGGGCGCGTGGGGGGAGCGCGGTGGGACGACTGGCGCACGGGCTGCCCCCTCCTCACGGGCGGCGCAGCGTCGCGGCCGATGTGCCAGCTTGCCTGGCGCAGCGGTTGCAGCGCAGCGGGCCGATGGACCTGAGCCAACGGCGTCTCTGCGGCGGGCGTGCCACCAAGGGAGCGCAGCGGACGACTGGCGCGACGGCCGAGCCGTGGCGATCGATCAGATTTCCGGGATCGCCGGCAGTTGCACCGCGAGGGTCGCCTAAGCGAAGCGCTGTCGCTCTATCCGAAACCGGATGCCGGATGAAACGGAAATGCTAGCTGTCTCGAACTCGCCTTCGGCCGACGACATGGTCCACGCGCTGGTCACGGAACGCCGCCTGGCGATGAGCTTTCCATCCGCCGTCGTCCGGGAAGCGAGAGTGCGGATGTTGACGGTGCGCTCCCGGACGAGTCTTTCGGCGAGCCACGCATCTAGATCTTCGAAGCCCACCGCACCTGTTTGCCCTACAAGGCTTCCCACTCGGCGGACAACATCATCGGGAATGTCGATCACGAGGCGCGTAACGTAGGCCACTCGATCGGCCTCATCCTTGAGATCGGTTTCGAGGGACCGATACTCGATGGTCTTGCGCCACGTCTCTTCTTCCGTCTTGTCGAAGTTGTTGAATCGAAGTTCACCCGATTCGAGATCGCGCACAAAGTCTGCCTCAGCCGGACCAACGCGGCCTGACGCTACGCCGCCTGCCGCAGCCCACAGGCCCGCCGTACCGAGCGCCTTGGCAAAGGACTGCCGCCTTACTGCGCGTTCAATGACCTTCGGGTCCAGGGCTTGAAGACGTTTGAGCGCTGGATCCGGATCGGGATCAATGAAAACAAGCTGTGCTTCCTCGGCGCTGCGGTCTTGGGGCACAAATATCCCACCGACCATGCAAGAGGCAAAGATGGAGCCATTGCTGAGGTTGCTCTTTTGAGCAATGCCCCTGCCGAGTGCATCATCAAGCGCTGCCCTGGATGTCTGGCTTCCCTTGCACTCGAGGACGTGGAGTCGTCCCAGCGAGTCCACGCCGATGAGATCCGGGGTCTTCGACGGCCCGCGCTTCGATCGCGACGCATGCGATACAACGCCTGCCAGCAAGGAGTCGAGGAGATAGGCCGTGTCCGCAAAGTCCTCGAATCCGTGCTGTTCCACTAGGTAGTGGCATGGGAACCCTAATCCGAAGTCGTCGGAAAGGATCGTCTTCTGATGCGGATCGAGCTCATTCCAAATGGGCCGCAGCCTCAGTGACGAACGTCTCGTGGAGATTGCCGCGCCATAGCGCAGCCAAGCCCAGTATGTTGAGAGACTGATGCCACGATAACGAGGTGGGGTCGTCAGGTAGCCGACCACCAAGAGTGCTTGAAGCACGTCGCAGTCCCACTGAGCTGCTGCCGGGAGACCCGGAAGAAGTCCCACAGTCCCATGGCTCATGTCGACCGACATCTGGATTCGCTTCTTCAATCGTCCTCCTCGAGCTTCTTCTTCACCATCTATCGATTCTCAACGAGTTGGCGTTGGGCCTGTTCCATCGCGAGGTCTTCAGCGGCCCGGCTCCGGGCCTGGCGGGTGACCGGGATGGCGTTCGGGACGCGCGAGCACCGAGCGGAGCGCGGCGCAGCGAACTGCGAGCCGGCCCGATCGCCAAGCGGGCGTCGGTCCTGCGCAGCAGGACGGACGATGAAGCCCGCGATCCCCGGGCACGGGAAAGGGCCGCCGCGTGTCTCAGCCGGCTCCGCCGGCCTGACCGTGTTGCGTCAGGGATGGAAGCCCGTACAAGGGGCGAGACGCCGGTACTCCGGTGGCTCGACGCGCAGCGCGACAGCCCGGCCACGCGCAGCGGGGAGACGCCCAGGCCCACAGAGACCTGGCATCAACGGCGCCACTGCACGCATCACCACAGCCCGCAGCATCAACTGCACCAACGATTCAAACCTTGGAAACAGTGGACCCGGTCGCAGCATCAAACATCGGATACGACGCGCCCTTCACCGAATCCACCTTCACCACGCCTGCCTCGATAAGCCGGGCCAACGCCACCTCCGCCGCCTCCTCGGTTGCACCGACCCCCAGGAACGACTTCAGGGACCGCCACAGCGACGCCGGTTTCGTCGGCCGCTTGTCGGCCATCTTCCGCAGGCTGTCCGTCAGCTTCTTGAGGGTGGCGGCAGAGTCCGGCACCAGCACCGCAGGCCTGGCTGCCGCCCCACTCATAACAGGAGGCGGCGCAGCCACCGCCGCCTTGACAGCGGGCACAGGAACCTTGGCAGCAACCTTCTTCGCCGGCGCGGGCGTCTTGACTGGGATCGCCTTCTTGGCAGACGCGGCCTTCGCGGCCACCTTCTTAGCGGCCGGTTGCTTGGCCGCCGCGGGTTTCGCCACCGACTTCTTCGCGGCGACCTTCTTCGCTGGCTCCTTCTTCGCGGCCACCTGCTTCGCCGCGGCCTTCTTTGCCGGCGGCTTCACCTCGCCATGCGACTGCCGGCGTACCACGAAGCCCATCGCCTTCGCATGCTCCAGCATGGGCTCGTAGCCCTTGTCGTTAGCGACCACGACCATCTTCGAGTCGGGGTTGCGCGACGCGATGTAGCCCATGTAGAAGGAGAGATGGAAGTCGAGCGCGTTCTTGCCGCTCTTGCTGATCGGCACGGCGGTGGCACCCGTACCGAACGACGCGAAGCGCTTCTCGACCTCCCGTTGGTGCGGCCCATGGAACACCCACACCTGGCCCACGTCGGGTACCAAAGCCCGCAGCTCGGCATCGCTCGGCTGAACGTTCTCGTAGTCCAGCAGCACATGCGTACCCGGCACTGACGCACGAGTCGGCGACATCCGCGGGATCGCGCGCTTCGCCGGGTACTTGAACGCGTTCTTCACCAGCTTGTCCCGGACTGCCTGAGAGACATCGACCTGGCAGTGGTCCGCCACCTGTAGCAGGTAGAGCAGCACATCAGCCACTTCCTCGCCGATGCGTTGTTTGACTGTGGCATCCCCATGCGCATGCCGAGAATCCTCGGGCGTCTGCCACTGGAAGATTTTCGCCAGCTCGCCCGCCTCGACCATGAGGGCCGTGGTCAGGTTCTTGGGCGTATGAAACGGCTGCCAATCGCGTTCCGCCGCGAAGTGCCGCAACTCAGCCTGTAATTCACCAAGGTTCATCCCTGCCTCCCTTCTTTGAACGCATCTTGCCACCCGCGGCGGCGGCCCCCCACGCCGCATAATCGCGCCATGAGCGACCCGGACACGACATGGCTCCTGTTCGACTTCGGTGACCCGGCAGCGGTCACCGAATGGAATGCGATCGACGACCGCGTCATGGGCGGCGTCTCGGGCAGCCGGCTGCGGCACGACCCGACCGGCCACGCGGTCTTCGAAGGCAGCGTCTCGCTCGAACGCAACGGCGGCTTCGCGTCGATCCGATCAAGGCCCGCCGACCGAGGCAAACCTGGCGCGCAGACCTGCTTCATCGAGGCGCGCGCCACGGGTAGGCGCTTCAAGCTGAACCTCTTGACCGACGACGCCTTCGACAGCATTAACTACCAGGCCAGCTTCGCCCCCGAACCCACCTGGCAGACGCTGCACATCCCCCTGGCCACTTTCCGTGCCACATTCCGCGGCCGTGAGGTCACCGGCGCGCCAGCACTCGACCCTGCACGCATCCGCCAGGTCGGCCTCATGATCGCCGAACGCCAGGCCGGCGCCTTCGCGCTCGAGGTCCGGCGGATCGGTCTGGTGTGACCGGAAAGTAGCGCCGCAGGGCGGCGCTCCGTGCCGGAGCTACACAAGCCCGCGCTCCGCAAACGAGCACACGTCGGCGCCGGCCACCACAAGATGGTCGAGGACCCGGACATCGACCAACGCCAGCGCTGTCTTCAGCGTCTGCGTCAGGAACTCGTCCGCACGGCTCGGTTCGACCGAACCGGAGGGGTGGTTGTGAGCCAGTACGACAGCGGCCGAATTGCAGGCCAGCGCGGCCTTGACCACCTCACGCGGATACACCGAGGTCTGCGTCACCGTACCGCGGAACATCTGCTTCAGCTCGATGATCCGGTGCTGCGCATCCAGGAACAGCACGCAGAACACCTCGTGCTCCAGCACACCGATCTCCAGTAGCAGGTAGTCCTTCACCGCCTGCGGCGACGACATCGTGGCACCGCGTCGCACTTGCTGCGACAGCACGCGCCGCGCCTGCGACAGCACCTCCTCGGCACGCGCCGGACGGTACTGCCCATCGACATCGCGCACCAGCAGCGCATCGACAGCGGAAGAAGTGGAAGACAGCGACATGGCGAACTCCAGTCTGAATCGGGCGGGATTGCCCGAGACCGGAGCACCACGGCGCAGCGCAGCTGTCAGGGTTCGCAGACGGCCGCAGGCCGCAAGCGCTCGCCCCGCGAGCGCGCAGACCTTGACAGCGAGAACGGCGTGGTAGCGTGGGTCGACACCGCAAGCCCCCCGCACTCCGCAACGCCCACTGTTGACATGCGGCGAGTTGACGCCGACTAGAGCGCGAACAGCTCCTGGTCAACGTACCGCCCTGTCATCGCCAGAGCCGGGATGAGATGGGCATCTGCGAAGGCGCAACCCGTCGCGGCGAGCGGGCGCTGCCCTTGCTTGTCCGCGGCTTCCGGCGAGTGCCCTTGGCCGGCAAGCAGCACCGAAAGCATCGGGGCGTAACCCGGCTCCCACGCTGCCAAGCTGGGGAAGTTGGATCGCAAGGCGGCAAGGATCCGCATGCCCGCGTAGTCCAAGTCGCCCCAGAAATACACAGGTGCGACACCACGGCCGAACAACCACGCCTCGAAGGCATCTTTGATGCCGCCACCGAGGGCGCCCGTACTGCCGTAGAAGAGCGAGCACCCCTCAGGACTACGAAGCCGCTGAGCACTACCTTTGAATCCTGACGCGTATACGAGAGCCAAGCCGTCGAAGGCGCCGCTGGTTGAGCGCAGCGCCCGCTCAAAGCTCATTAGGTTTTCGATGAACAGCACCTCGCGGTAGCCTGCTGGCGGCAGGTGTACCTGCAGCTGAATCGGCGACTCGAGGAATGGGCACTCGTCCAGACCCAAGATGGCCGCGACCAGTCCTTGGCGCTTGTCCAAAACCTTCGACATGCCCCAGAAGAGCTGCGCCGACACCTCGCGCAGCAGCATGGGCTTGCTTGCCAGCGAAGGCAGCAAATTGAGCTGCTCGACGACCTCAGCCATCGTGTGATCCGGCGTGTCGATGCAGTAGTCACCTACAGCCCGTTTGACCTCATCGGAGGCCGTCAGACCCTGGGCCACCGCCTCGCGCCAGCGTTCGACCGAGCTCTTCACCCGCTCGGGACGGCCCGCAGCCGCCCGAAGCGCAGCCTCGTCGACAACCGTGACCCGCGGCGACTGGTCGTAGCCGGAGCGTGCCCGGGCCGCTCCGTCAGGCCTGATCTGAATCCGGCCCAAGCGGCACATCTCGCCGAGTTGCTCCCACAGCGCTTCCTTGCGGGACTCGAAGGCTGCCGTGTAGAGCGCCGGCCAGGTCTTCTCGGTGAGTGCGACCGACTGAGGCCTGGTGCCGCGCAGGTCGGCGGCGTCCAGCCGGTCGACCAATAGTCCCAGCAACTGCAGAACCTCAGGTGACTCGAGCCACAGCGGTCTCGCTGTCACTGCTTGACCTCAACGACATGGGTGGGCTCTTCCGGAGGCTCGCGTGCCTCGAATTCGAGGCGTGCCTGCTCGCGTGCCAGGGCCCGCTCGGCCTCCCAGAGGTCACGCATCTTGTCCTTGCGGAAGATGCGGTCGTCGGGTTCGAGAATGAAGTCCAGCTCGCCGTTGCCGTCGACGCCCACACGGCTGAAGCTGTACTCGCGGTCGAATTCAGGCCGAAGTGCGCCGGCGTTGCGGGTGGGCATCGCGCTGACCAACTGCAGGTCCAGGTTGTCGCGCAAATAGCGCAGCACGGCACGAGCGCGGGTCTCGTCCATCTTTGAGAACGACTCGTCGCTCATCAGCAGCCGAAGGCTCGCTCCCTTGTCGAACAACTTCATCCGGTTGGTCACGACTGCGGCGCGGACGATGTAGGCCGGTGTCTCGAGCTGGCCACCGGAGCCGGTGCCCCACGTCGACAGCGCGATGCGGCCGCCACTGTCCGATTCGTTCCAGATTTCGTACCGGCGGTAGTTGCGATAGTCGGCGATGCGCAAGAGATCGCGACCCGCACGCTCCTGGTCCTTGTCCAGCAGCAGCGCTGCCAGCCGGTCGCGCACTTGGACGTGCTTCGTCGACAGCTCGGTCTCACCAAACAGATCCACAGTTTCCGGAGAGTCCGCCATCTCTGCGACGGCCCTGAAGAACCCGTAGTACTCCTCAAACTCCGGCTCCCACTTCGACCAGTCAATGGAAAAGCGGTCCGTGCCGAACTTCAGGTTCTGCAGCTCGCCGTTGAGCTGGCGCAGCGTGCGAACACCGTCATCGACCTTGGTCTTGATTTCGACGCAGAACTGTTTGGTGAACACGTCATGGAACGAACGCTCTGCCTTCTCGACCTCGTTGCGGTTGTTGTAGAGGCCGATGCCCTCGAAGTCGGCATGCAGCGTACTGACGAACCGGCCTAGCAAGACCAGGGGGCCGTAGCAGGCGTCGAAGGCTTGGTCATCGTATAGGTGCGGCAACGCTGACTGGAAGCGTTCCTCGGGCTTCGCCTTCGAGTTGTAGTCGGCCAGCAGCTCACGTACCGCGCCTAAGCGGTTTGCCGGCAAGGTCTTCAGCTTGTCACGGCGGCTCGCGACGTCGGTTGCCGTCAGCGTGCCGGAACCCAGCAAGTCGTCGACCTGCTCGGACATCACCGTGTACGTGCGCTCAGCGTTCACCTCGCACAGCCTTTTCAAGCGCTGAATCTGCGACTCAAGCTCAAGTAGACGGTCCCCGCGCTTGGCCTCGACGCCCTTGATGACTTTCTCGGATTCCTCCGTGCGTTTGTCCGCAAGCGCGATGGCCTTGGCAGCCGACTCGATGTTGGCGTCATGCTCGACCAGCTGTTTCTTGAGTTGCTCGAGCCGCGCCTCGAGCGCACGGACCTCTGTCAGATCAAGTTGGTCCAACGAACGACGCGCGTGGTCAATATCAGTCGCGGCGGCTTGCAGCGGCTGAGCGTTGAAGCTCGGTTCGTGCAACTGCGTCAAGCCGCCACGCAGGGTCTCCAGCGCCTTCTTCAGCTCGCGCAAGCGGCCGAACGAAGCTTCCGCAGCTTCGAGCTGCGCCGTCACCTCCCTCAGCGCCCTTTCTCGGGCCGCGCGACCGAACACGAGCTCACGCTTCTCGCCGACGAACATCGTCCGCGAGCCACTGCCCTTGCCATCCTTGGTCAGTCCCCGGGCGGTCGTTCGGAGCTGCTGCGAGTTCTCCACCTTGATCACGGTGCCGTACTGCTCGATAAGGTAGGCCTTGGCAATCGGGTGGTCGGTATGCAGTTCATGAATGATGGATTCACGCGGCACACGACTCGCGTCGGCTCGATCCAGGCACTGCTTCCCCTGGATGACCTTGGCCCGCGAGCTCGCGCGGTGAAGAAGATCGATGGTGGCAGCCTCCCACTCCGGCTTCACGATGAGATTGAAGCGGGCGTTGTCGAGGTAGCCCTCAATGGCCTGCTGCCATTCCTCCGAGCGAGGTTCGACCAGGTCACACAATACCTGGACGTTGGCTTCGGGCAGTTCCTCCCGGATGCGATCGACGGCAAGGGCCGTGTCGCGGCTGTAGTTGCCACCGCCAGCTGCCAGGCGTCGCTTCCGTTCGGCCAGCTCGCTGACTGCTCGCTGCTCGGCCAGCAGTCGGTCGTCCAGCGTAGATTGCTCAGCGGCGATGGCCATCGAGACGCTGTCTGTGGGGCCTATGAGTGCGGCATGCAGCTCGGCCAACCCGATATGGGCGCCCTCGAACGCCGGCACCAGCTGCAACAGCTTGGTAGGTACCAATTCGTGGCCGCTTGAGGCGTCAACCACTGCGGTGTGAAGCCGTCCAAGTCGCTCAAGCTCCGTGGCTGTGAGAGCCTGAGCAAGCATCTGCACCGACTTCTTCAGACGCGGAAACTGCTCAGGAACCGGCTTCCCGATGAAAGTCCGCGCAGCGTTCTCCAGCCGGCCTGCAGCCAGCAGCCCGAGGAGGAGCGCTTCCAAAGTTCCTTTGGCAGTGGAAGTCGCCGACCTGAGCTTGTCCTCCAGACGCTCCTTCACGCCGTGGGCTTCGATACCACTCAGCTTGGCGGCCAGCTCAATTCGGCTGCGATCAACCCCCTCCCGCAGGGCCTTCTCGGTGTTGCGCAGCGCGGTGTTGCGCTCGACGATGTCGGTGTCGTCGGCAATCTTCTGACGCTCGCCGGCAATCCTGGCAGCGTCATCGCGCAGGTGCATTCGCGCTGCCAGCAAGTCGTACTGCACCTGTTCCTCGAATGCCGTGGTCGTGTCCGTGATCGCCGACTTCAAGGTGCGCAGCCGCTCCACGGTGGCGGCGATTCGGGCACCTTCCTCGCGCAGATTGGTCACTTGCCGCATCAGGTCGCTGATGCGCGTGATGCTCTCTTGCAGTTGCTTGCCGTCAAACTCCAGAATGTCGTCGCGCACCAGGTCGTTAACGGAGCCGATGGGCTTGTAGGCGATCGACTGGCTCCACGCCTTGGCGGCGTTCTGGGTCTCATCCCAATTCACACTCGTTCGGCCACGAAACCGACCGTACAGGGCGCACAGGTAGTCCTTCTTGTGGCTCTCATAGCTGGTGACCTTGCGGTACTTCGCCTTCAGGCGTTTGACAATGTCCTCGACGGCGACCCACTCGCTGTTGGCCGCGTCCTTGAGGAAGTCACCGAGAGTCAGCGCATCCTCATCGACGATGATGAGCTCTAGACGTTCCAGCTTGGCCATGCGCCGTTCGCCGGAGCCGTCCACGCGGGCTGCGGCGGCGACCACAGCAGTGAATGGTTTTGCCGGGCCCTCATTGGGACCCGGTCGGAACACCGCGGCCACGTAGCCATGAGCACCGTCAGGGCGCGAGAACATGGCGTACTCGGCGCCGCAGACAAACGACTCGAGTGTTCGTTTGGACTTGCCGCGCCGCTGGCCGGCCTGCACTTCTTCCTGGCCAGGGTTGTAGGCAACGATACCTTGGTAGGCCGCCGTCATGATCGTCTGAAGACCGTCAAGCATCGTGGACTTACCGGCGCCCGTCGGGCCGGTCAGCACGGTCATGTTGCTGAATTCGTAGTCACCTGGGGGCAACTGCCCCCAGTTCGCAAGCACAAGCTTGTCCAGCTTCATTGGTCGGCCCCAACCGTGGCTTCTTGCTCGATGACACCGTCCGCGTCGAGCGCAGCAGCCAGAGCATCATTGCTCACGATGCCCAGGATGGTCGGCCGGATGGCGAGCAGGGCATCCTCATCTGCGATCGTGAAGCCTGCGGCGTAGCGCAGCAGACGGTGGCGCTTGAGCTCAGCCAGGAGTGCCATCTTGTCGGTGGAGCCGACGGGCAACGAGCGCTTGAGCTGGGTCTGCATGGTCGCTGCAAGTTCCTCGAAGCTGATGAGCGCCTCGCCCTGCGACTGAATGTCACCATTGTTGAGCTTGTTCTGGTACAGAAATCGCAACGCCAGCGCGGTCGCCACGAAGTCGGGCGAGACACGAGCGCGCAGGGACGGCACGGGCTCCAGGGTGTCTTGCGGAAGACCGTCGACCGCCGCACCCGGCGCGTAGAGCCGGTAGAACTGGTTCGTCGAGTCGTGGTGCAGCAGAAAGCCTGCGACTTCGAAGTAGTCCTCCAGGAGGGCTTCGACACGCCGGGCGTCGTCGTATAGAAGCTGTTCCGTGCGGTCTTCGTCCCGCACGATGACCCCGTATGAAAGCAGCCGGACGACGACTTCTCGGAAGCGGTCGGTCTTAATGTTGGCGACGGCAAGCTGGTCGCGCACTGCAGCAGAGATGCTCATTTTTTGAGGTCGATTTCGTAGTCGTTTCCGCTGTAGACCATGTTGTCCATGCGAGTGGTCAACTTGCGGACTGTGAGATCGCTGCCGGCGGCGCCACGCGCAGCTTCGACGGCTTGCATTGCACGCAGGACATCCCGCGCACTTTCAGCGGGCAGCGCTGAAAGGCGGATGGGATGACGGAAGAGCCGCAGGTCGGATCGCAGCTTCTCAGCGACCATCTCGTTTGGAATAGAGAACACTTCGGATTCGGCGCGCGCCATCGCCGCTGCCAGGCGCTCTTCACGAGTTGCCCGTGGCCGAATGGTCACCGTCACCGCCTTGCGACGTTGTGTGGCGGAGCGCAGCTTGAAACTCGACGGATCGAGGACACGAACTTCGGAAGTGGCCAGCTGTTCCCCGATTCGCGCCAGCAGCGCTTCCTGTTCCGTATCGGACGACTCGGCCAGCTTCTGGATGGCCGCGAGGTACGAGTGCCGCGTCTGGCCGGAACGCAGCATCATCGATTGCAGCGCCAGGCCTGTGAGGCGCTTGAGGTAGCTCTCCATCGCCTTCAAGAAACCGGGCTGCTTGGACTCGCATGCCGCGTCGACGATGTCTTCGATGCGCCCGAGCAGCCAGTCATAGACCGACGGACCGGTGAACTCCTTGACGGCCCAATGGGCGACATCGTGAAGCTGCTCGTCGATCCGCTTGAACTTCTGCTCGGTGACGGCGCGCAACTTCTCGAGGTTCTGCCGGATGGCCTGCCGGTTCAGGTTGGCGTCGTCCGCCGTGAGCTGCTTGGAGTACTCGCGTTGAAAGCGATCCAGGAATTCGACGAACTCGCTCCACTGCGTGTGCACTGACGCGTTCTGCATGAGGTGGCGCACTAGCTGCTGGAAGTAGTCGATGCCTTCTGTCAGGTCCTCGATGACCTTTTCGGCGTACTCATAGGCGTCCATCAGGTCGTGCGCGTCGCCACGCGCCGAGAGCGCCGCATCCAAGGCGTTGCGGCAGCCGCGCATGTTTCGCTGACGGCTCCGGCTAGGGCGGTCCAGAGCCCACAGAGCTTCTGAAAACAGCTTTCCCGGGCGCGAGAACCGGAAGGCGGTGACAAGGCCGTGACGGTCAGCGAACTGCTCCAGCCAGCCATCGGCCAGCAGCGTGCGCATGAGCAGCGACGTGAGTTGCTGCGGGTCGTTGGCTTCAGGCTCGTTGAACTCGTCCTGTTCGGCCTCCGGAGCAGCGCGGTCGAGGTAGTCGCGCACGACCGGGAACAGAAGCTCCCGCAACGCATCGCGGGTCATGTTGTGCGAGTAATCGGCGGTCGGCCCATGCAGTCGCTCATAGAGCGCGCGCAGGCACGCGACCACCAGCTCACGACGCGTGCCGTTCAGTGGCCGAAAGAACCGACTGCGGTCGCCTTCAAAGAAGACGCTCGCACTCATTCGTCTACCGCCCTTGAGTTCGAGCTGCATTCGGTCGGGATGCGAAGCTTCTTGGCATCGGTGCAGACCATGACCTCCAAACTTTTGGTCACCCTTAAGCCGCCACTTGAGTTCACGATCCCTCCAGCACAGAGCCTGTACCTCATTCGCGGCTCAGTTCGTGACGACGGCATGGAAGACGCGCGTATCGCTGCGCTCATCAAGCAGATAGTCGATGCCTCCTGTCAGGAAGTAGCGGTGCGTTGTCCCGCACCCGCTCTGGTCAACAGCGTCAAATGTGAGCTCGCGGTCATGGAATGTGCGGTTGCGACCCAGCTCCTTGACGAACGCCTCCCCCTTGAGGACTCCTGATTCGTCTAAGACTCGCTCGATTTGGTATGCGACCTCCAGGCGATTCGCCACGTAGTCTGTGCCGTCGCGCTGCCGCTCCTTGACCTCCGAGCAATAAACGTCGGCGCGCTCCATCTCTGACAGGTGACCCTTGAGGAACGTCAGCAGTTGCTTGAGACGTTGGCGATTTCGCTCAGTGCCGCAGTAGGGGTCCCGAACGACCAGACTCTTGACATGCAGTCCCTTGATGGCCGCAAAGACATCATCCAAGGGGCGTGGCGCACCCACGGCAAACTCCCACATACCCATCTTCTGCCCCTCAGCGAAATGCTCGGGGGCATAGGGGACTGCCGAGGCAAGCGAAGTCTTCAGCAGCTCGCGCGTACCGGCATCCATGGCTCCAAGCTCGGCAGGCGAACTGACCAGCCCGTCGAGCAGTGCTTGCACGGGGAAGGCTTGCCTCACCAGCAACGAGCCGTCTTCAATCCCGGCAAACACCCGCGGAATCTGACCTGCGATACGGCCATCAAGCTCTGCCAGCTCATGGATGCGCAGCTTGCCGGCCTGCATCCAGGGATACAGGTGCCGATAGAGCATCAAGGTCTGGTAGTCCGAGGGATGCCGGATGAGCTTGTTGACGATGTACAGCTCCATCTCTTTCCCGGACTGCAACCACGTCAGCAGCTGATTGAGCTCCGTCTCACGGTAACCAGCGGCCCCGGAGAGCGAGGTAGCGATGATGGAGATTGACGACGATGGCGCGAGGCGCTCAGAAAGTCCACTCAAGCTCGGCTTGGGCCAAGGCACGTAGTTTCCCGGTCCATCGGCGGTCGGACGTCCATCGAGCAGCGCCTTTAACCAGGTCAGGGTCTCCTTCCGGCGAAAGCTGTCCCAGTGCCGCTGGTTGCCGTAGTCGCAGAGGCATGCTCTGCATGCAGACTCGCAGTCTTGGGGGCAATCTAGTCGGCGCAACGCGCCCGCCATGAGCTCTCGGAAGCTGAACTGAGGCGTACCCAATCGGGCGCTGTATCCAGCCCCCCCAGGAACGCCGTCATAGAGGACGACCTCCGCGATACAGCCTGCGTTGGCGTACAAGCGATAGGTCGAGCGCAGCTCTCCGGCGTAGAGATGGAGCATGTCCGAAGCCGCCAGGCGGCATGCCTCGGCAACCGTTCGGGCTACATGCTCTTGAAAGCGCCGCTCGCCGGAAACGTCCTCCGAAGCCTCAGGCAGCGGCGCGAGGAACCGCAGGAGCCGTACGTCGGTGTTGAACATGTGCGCAAAGTCGACGCCCATCTTTGGCATGACTTCGGACTTACATGTCGATCCGGTGCTCGGATCTTTGTGAACAAACTTCCGGGTCGCAGCATCGCCAGACTTGGGGCCTTTCTTTGCCGCGTCCTTGGTCTTCTTCGGCTTGGATGCCGGCTGGCAGTAGTTGCAAAAGAGGCATCTGTAGTACCCCTCCCCGTAGGTTCCGCGGTTGGTCACAAACAGGCTGCCCCGGAGGTCGTTGTCTTCCGAGCCGCGAGCCAACAAAAGGGCCGTGCTCAAGAACGGAAGATCTGTCTCTTGGAAGCTCTCCGGCCTGGGAGCTGCAATCAGCCTCGCTTCGTCGGCAGGCTTCACCCGGCGACGCGACGTCCCGGGGTCCTTGCCCTTGCTATCCGCGACGCTGGTGACGAATCCCTTTGGCTCCAAGAACATGCGCTTTCGCCGTGTCGGCTCAGCGTAGCCACAGTTGCTGCAGCCGTCCGGGAGATCCTGATGGGCATCGGCGACGTCAACGTGGAAGCACTCCGGGCATGCGGCATACCAGCGAGTTGGCATAAAGGCCTTGGGGTAGCTGGCCAACCCAGCACTCTCCCAGATTCGGCCGTTGGCCACCACTTCTGCGCCAGGCGCGTACTCGCTGATGCCAAGGCTCGCGTCTCGGTTCAACGAGACTTCTGCTTGGTTCTGGAAGCGGTTGAACGTGCTGCCGTCTTGCACTTCCAGCGTTAAGGAGTGCACCGGAAAACTGTATGTCGGGATGAGGCCGCGTCGAGAGAGCTCGTTGACCAGGAACTGGTCCATGTACTTCTCAAGCTGTTCCTTCCAGTAGAGAGCCTTCTTCAGCTCATCGCTTTCCGCAGCTGAAGTCTTCTTGGCGACGTAGGACTTGCAACGCTCACTGACGTCCTCAGCGAACTCCTTCAGCCGGCCGACGATCGAACTCCTCAGGTAGGGCCCGCGACAAACGATCGAGCGGAAGTCGGCCGGCAGCGTGTCTCCCAGCGCCTCTGCCTCTGCGAACGCCTTCGAGCCAGACTCTCCCTCGACCCATGCGTTCAGCTTGTCGTAGAACTCCTCCTTGGCTTTGTCATGCAACACTTCGCCGAAGAGGTGTTTCAGCGACGGGGCATTCACATCAGTCTTGCTAAGGGCATGCCGCAAGAATGAAGACAGGACGACGGACATTTGATGCCGAAGGAACAACTCCGCATTGCCAAGGTTGATGAATGGCGTCGTAGGCGAAGAAGTCAGGTACTCCTTCAGCTCTCGGAAGACAATCTGGTCGTAGTTCGTGTTCCTAGCGACAGTGACACAGAACGGTGCAGCCTGAGCCCGGCGTCCGGCGCGGCCGGTTCGCTGCTGGTAGTTGGCGATGCCGGGCGGGACGTTCAGGTTCACAACCGCCTCAAGGTCTCCAAGGTCGACCCCCATCTCCATGGTGGTGGTGCAACTCAGCAGGTTGATGCGTCGCTCTGCAAACTCACGCTCAATTTCTTCGCGGAGCTCGGTCGACAGGGAAGCTGTGTGCTCTCTCGCACGCAGCGTCAAGTGGTTGGTCTCCTCGTAGGAAGCTAGGTCGTGGTTCTCGCGTTGAAGCCTCGCGCGCTGGTCGCCATCCAGCATTAAGACGTCGCCCCGGCATCCGAAAGCGGTGCACTTGTCGGCGACGACGTGCCTCTGCAGGAGGCCACAGCTCTTGCATTGGTACAGAGTTACATTCAGTCCACTGCGGACACGGATGAGACCGCCATCCATAGCGAAGCCAGGTGGAAACTTCTTTAGGATGGTCGAAGGCGGCTTCGTCATCGCGCCCCAGAAGTTGCGCAGGAAGTCAGCCGCCTCGCCCTTGCTGAGACCGAGCCGCTCTACGAGGTACCAAGACCGGCGGTTGTGGCGGTTGACCTGCTGGCTGGGCAGCCACTTAAAGCGAACGCCGGTATCGCCGGTTTCGATGTCGAAGGTCCGATGCTGGTTGTAGTCGCCCCAGACCGCCTGATCGTTCATCGCGAGACCGGACAAGCTCTCCAGCGCACGCTCTCGGCGCACTGTCTCCAGAAGGATGTGGCAAAGCGCCTCAACCGCCGCCGGTTCGTTCGGCAACTGCGGAGGCCAGAAGTTCTTGACCTGCTGGTGCAGCGCCCTGAGCTTGGCCTCGTCATAGGTGACCAGGGCTACACCCAGACTCTCCAGAGAGTTTCGGCGACCTCCCGGAGTACAGAACTCATAGCCCAGGGCACCAAGGAGCAGCTGAGACACATCCTGCTTGTCGGTCCGAATCTCACCAGCCTCGTTGAGGAGCAGCGGCTGACCTCCATTTCGTCGCCAGTGCTCGAAGACGCGCTCGGCGAGTTGGGTCATACCCATCGGCGCCGAGGACTCAACCAGTACAGCGCGAACAGCCGCTCGTAGGGCAACGTTCGCGGAAGTGCGCTCGAAGTACGGGGCGAAGAATGCGGCGTCTTGTCGGTTGTCGGAAAAGGTCAGCAGATTGCGACCATAAGATGGCCGCGGGTCAGAGTGGTCAATGACACCTGGGGGCAGTGCCTCCAGGACCCGCTGAGCAACGACGGCGCCGAGCGCCTCGTTGCCGGGGTGCATGCGGGTCACAACTTCAGCGTCGGCACCAGTCGACCGGCCACCGCACGCCGGACAGCGCTTGACATAGCGAGCCCTCTCCACGTCGTCCTGCTCTGTGTGAACTGGATACAGCGGAACGGCATCCTCGGAGGCAACGATCTCGCCAGTCTTTAGCTGGACAAAGATGCGTTCGTGCGCGGACTGCCCCGCATCGCCGTCGCCACCCTCGTCCTCTTCGTCCTCGGTTCCAACAAATGGAGTCCCGAGCCAAAACACGACTCGCTCAGCCCCGTTCTCACCAGTATCAGGGCGGTGCGGATGTACATGCGACTGGTCCTTCCATCCCTCCAGGAAGGGCTGACCGCACTTACGGCACGTCAGCAAGGGGTAGTAGTGGCCGGCGTCATCCTTAAAGCTGCGACCGACTTTGACCCTCGCCCAACCCTCGTCGCTGGTATCTGGCCGGACAACAACGCCTTCGATGCTGTTCACAGCAAGGTGGTACCGACCTGGCAACAGTGGGAAGTCACCGTGCCCTCGACGGGCCACCATCCCACACTGAATCACAGTGCTCAAGGCGCCCAGCGCCTCCACCGGCGCAAGCTCGTAGGTTTCGAAGACCTGTTGCGCCAGCTGAGCGTATCCCACCACACGCCCCCCCTCGAGCGCCTCGGCGACTCGGCGCACCTGGGTGCTGCGAGCAAAGGTTTCGACCAAGGCCTCGCTCGCCGGGCTATCCGGCTTGCCCTGGAGGACGAGCTCTGGGTGCAGGCCGTCCTGGGACTGCACGAAGCGATTCCAGCAGTCAACCGTCTGCTCGTCACGGTCAAGCTGGAGGAGTTCACGGAGCATTCCCCCGAGAGTGACCCACTGGCCTGGATTCATGGAGAAGGTCTTGCTGACCGGTCGCGACAATGCCCCGTGGGGAATTCGCTTGCCTCGGATGACTCGGTTTACGGGCTCACCCAAGAGGTCGGTGGCGAACTTCTTGAGCTCATCGTCGGCCGTCTCGGAGTCCGATAGGCTCGCGCTCGTCCCAAAGACTCGGAGTCCACTTTCGACACCAAGGCGAGTCTTCAGCTTGCGAAGGAGGAATGCAACCTCGGTGGCTTGGGCACCGTGATACGTATGGATCTCATCGAGGACGATGAAGCGCAAAGAGTTGGTGGCAAACAAGCCGGCGTTGCGCGGTAGCAGGAGCATGTGCTCCAGCATGGCGTAGTTGGTGATGAGTACCTTCGGCGGGTCAGCCAGCATCTCATCGCGCGTGAGCAGCCAGTTCTTCGGGATGCTTGAAGGGTTCCCCAGAGCCTCCATCAACTTGGGGTTGTTCCAGATGCGAGCTTCTTCTTCGTCTCGCTTGGCTGTGGACTTCACCTGTCCGGTGTATCGCCCAAAGGTGATGCCGTAGTCCTTCAGGTAGCGAGCAAACAGCGGCGCCACTCGGTAGTAGAGCTGGTCATTGGCCAGCGCGTTCATTGGGTACACCAGCAGCGCTCGAACGCCTGGTCGCTTGGGGTCAGGATCGGACAGAAGGTCGTGAGCGATAGGGAACAGGAAAGTCTCGGTCTTGCCGCTGCCGGTGCCCGTCGCGGTCAGAAAGCTCTCTTGGTCGACGATGGCATGACGAAGCGCCATCTCTTGATGAAGGTGCAACGGCCGATTGGCAGTCGGCAGCAAGCCGAGTCCGTCGTGCAGAAAGCCACCAGCCTTCTTGAGCAGTTGAGCGAGGGGCTTGCCCTTCTCGAAGTCGGGAAGCGCCTCGACATAGGGTCCCTGGACCAACTGCTCCTGCTCCAGAAGGAGACGGAACTCACGACCAAGCTTGGAGTACCGACGCGAGATGGGCAGCGTAGTCGCGATATACCTGGCGAGGACCGCCTTAAGGTCCTGTGAGAAGGAAATCGGGTTCGTGTCAGGCATGCTGGACCACCGGGTCAAGTTCTACGGTCTGTACCAACTCCCACAGGAGCAGGTAGAAGGCAAACATCGCGGGGGCCACCTGGAGGTAGTAGGCGATGCAGTCGGCGATGGTTCCTCCAGGGACTTCAACCTGCTTGCGCAAATTCCCGAGCAGACCGTGGAAGCCACTCAGTACCCCGGGCTGACGATGCTCAAGGCGACAGAACCAGGCAAGCCAGGCACTCGCGAGCGCGACGTGCTCCATGTGCTCCCACTTGAGCTGCTCGCTATCGTCCAGCTGGTCGTCAATAGGCTTCCCGAGCCGTAGAAGCAGGGGCTGGCCCCTCAAGCCGTTGAAGGCGGTTTGGTCAAAATCACTTCGATGGAGTGCAAGCTTCTTGGCAAGCGCCAAGGCAGCGCTCTTGCGGTTGTTCGGCATGAGTTGGCTGGATACAAAACCACGCTCAAGGTCTCTCCAGCAGTGCGCCAGGTGCAGCGGCCCGAGTAGCTCGCCCTCTTTCGGCAGGAACAGTTCGTCCTCAAGCTGATACGCCCCTTCAAGCTTGGTTTGCTGCAGTGCCGCCCGATAAGTAGCAAGGTTGAAGCCTTTGGGGCGTCGGCCCTGCATGACCTCCGCAATGTTCGCGAATGGCATCGCAGCACTCGGATGCAGGACGGTCCCAAATGCAGGGGAAACCGCGCCCTTCAGCTCGACCGTTGCCCGAAGGGCAATCGACAAGGGATGTGGCTTGACGTTGACCCGCTTGTAGGTCGACCGCTGTTGACTGAAGGCGTGATTGAGCCAGGCAGGTGCGAACTGCATCGACAGGTAGCCAGGCCGCCCATCTTCCGGCGGCCGGCACATGGCCATATCGACGAGCTCGGTCACGTAGTCAGTTTCCTTGTCCCTGAGCCTGTCAACCAGCGCTGAAAAGTAGGGCGTCAGCCACTGCTGCTGCTCCCAACAGACAGGCGACCAGCATTGACGGAAGTGCTCGTTCAGTCGAACCAGCTGCGCGGCGACTTCGGGTAGCGGTAGTGCGTCAGTCGCAGCGACGACCTCTTTCCCGGGAATCTCCTTGCCCAAGACGTCGACTGCAAACGCAACTGCGATGCGTCCTTCGTCTCCGTCCTGCAGGCGGCCCCACACGCCCCCAATGCGCGCACCGAATCCGAGAAGCCATGTGCCCGGCTTCAGTGTCTCGACGTCAATGAGGACATGAACCACATGGCTGTTGCCTGCAGGGGCAGCGTAGACCTGCATACGCGCAAGATCGTTGGTGTGCCAAGTCCCGGCCATCAGTTCATGTTCAGCACGCGCCTCGCGGCCCGATGACAGCTCACGTCCTGTCACAGCGACTTCAGTCGGTTCGCCACTGACCACCACCCGAACCTCGAACAGGTTTGCCAGCCGTTCTGTCTTGACCTGAGTTGCCACATGGGGCTGAGAGAGAACCAGCAGGTCGACGGCGGCTTTGCCAGAGGCCGTCTCGTACTTCAGAGTTCGCGCCCCGGGCTCGAGGCGGCTTGCCAAGAAGCTCGCTGGGAACGCCTTGCTGGCCTTCTGTGAGAAGTCGACGAAGGTCCGCATGCTCCCCAAGGAGATGTACCCGGGCTCGGATGCGCTGACCACAATCGTCTTTGGGCTGGTCAGCGACACCGTCTCGGCTACACCCAGTGGGCGAGCGATGGAGGCAGTCGAGCCGTCGGCTCCTGGCACTTGGACCTCGACAAACACTCCGGGCCTATGCCAGCTGAAGTGGACGAGCCTACCGCCACCCACGTCAAAGGCCATCCGGATGAGACGGCTGTGATCATCTGTCGGGTCCATCTGGATCGCACCCAACTTGAGGCCCGCGCAGGATGATGCAATCAGGTTCTTAGGTGGGCTGTCGTACGAGAACTTGAGCCCATAGGAAACACTCTTCAGTCCGCTCCAGTAAAGAACGGATTGCCGCTGTGCTGCCCGAGCGTCGCCGGCGCGTCCGAGTTCCAGAACCAACCGCCAGAGCCCGCTCCCCAGGCCGAGGTGTGCGATAGCTTCCGAGAGCATCTGAACCGCGCGACGGTTCTCGTCAAGATTCACTGAGAGCGCGGCTCTTCGGTCACCGTGAACCACCCGAACCTCAAACTGGCCCGTGGTGTTCTGGAGCCAGTCGGCTGGCACCTCGATGTGGGCCTCAACGTCGCCGTACCAGAACTCCAGTCCCTCGAGACTGCCCTTGGAAGGCCCAATGAGCGACAGTGATGGTTGGTTCTGTCCTACCAAGGCAACGGCTGCCGGCCCATTCTTGATGAGCACCTCGGCGCCTGGCCTGATCTCCAGTGGCACCTCTACCAGCAGAGGCGACTCATTGACCTCATACCAGTCTTCGAGATTGCTCGGCTCGAATCGACAGAGCGCAAGGTATCGGCCGGGGGCGAGCTCGACCGGGTCCTCCTGCGCTAGCTGCGCAGACGCTCGTAGACGCCCTTCAGCGTTGAAGATCAACAGTCTGTTGGACAGCGAGTCAGGCCAAAGACGCACAGAGAGAACTCGCTCCCCGTCATCACGTTGGACTACAAGCTCACGATGAAGACCGCCAGGCAGGGGCCGGAAGCCCCCCGCTGCATCGAGGCGCAGTGACGCAACATGCCCTCCACACTCAACCTTGTAGCCGATCGCTCTATCGGCGGGCGGGAAGAGAACCCCAAGCGCGCCATCGCGGTAGAGCAGCTGCGGTATCGCAGCCCTCCGGAGATGTGACGAGCCACCAGCTGCGAACGCCTTTGCGAGAGCCTGCTCTAGCGGGTCCTTGCCAGCAGCCTGACCTCCATTCAGATGAACGCGCACAAAGGCGCGCGTGTAGTAGCCGAGGGAGTCGCGCTCCACCGCTTTGCGTGCCGTCACGCTGAACGGCGGTACGAGCTTGTTCAGGAGGGTGGACTGCCATGTGAGCAACCCCTCCTGGTCGTCCTCATCAGGTAGACCAACCCGCTTGGCCGCCTGGAGCATTCGTAGCGCAAGGTCGTCGGCGAAGGCAATTGGCACGCCAGCTTGCCGGACGTACTCGTCCGCCATGAAGTGAGAGCCGGAGACCCGGGATAGCGGCTGGATGCCAAGCTTGAACATCGCGCGGCGGAACGCCCTCCAAAGGAGTTCCTTCTCCCCCGGTGTCAGCTCAGTCGATACGCCGATGGCCTTTAGAAGATGCGGGTACAGGCTGAAGTGCCCGTCTTGACCGAGACCCAGCATGACGTGCTCGGCGAGCCAAACCCCGAACAATGCGGGGTACTTCTCAAGCCGCTGGGAATATGCCTTGGCACTGGGCATGACGGCCAAGTCCATGCGAATGGCCTCTCGCGCGTCCGCCGGCAGCAGAGTTCCGAGAAGGCCGAGCACAGGCGTCTCGGCGCGCTTCACTCGCGCCTGCAGGCGCTCTTCGTGTGCTTCGAACATGGGTCTCCCTGCTTCATCTTGTTCTTCTCTTTTAGTCATAGCTCTTAGCCAGCCCCTCCAAGATTGCTTTGACCTCGGATGCGTTCTTGAGCTGGATTTGCTGCGCCTCTGGGCGGACTTCGCCGTCCCGGCTAAGGCCTAGACGCTGCAGCACGTAGTAAAGCATTGCTTGCCTAGTCTCAAGAGTGACCTGACCGTTGGTCATGGCGTAATCCAGCTCAACGACCTTTCTCTTCGACGCGCTCAAGCCGGTGTTGGGCTCCAGAATCAATTCGACCGGGGTGTGCCACGCCACGTCGTTCTCGGATTGAACAGTCGTTGGACCTGCCTCGCGCACCTCCAAGGCCCTAGCGAAGACGAAGTCACGAAAGGCGCCTCGCGCGTGGCAGAACGCTCGAACGTGCCAGCGGAAGCCGTCATGACCCAAAGCGTGCGGCGAAACCTCTCGCCACGATGACTCCGGTCTCGACATGGACTGGTAGAGGAGCTGAACCGCACTGCGCCCACGTATCGCCCGCACGACGCTCACCAGGATTGAAGGAGGAACGGACCTCGCAGGAGACACCGCCATCGCGACCGACGGCGCCCAACCAACGAAGCTCCTCCGGTGGCAGAACCTTGGCGTTCAGGGCCAGCAGGTCGTTGAGATAGTGCTCCGCAGTGGTTGTGGGGAACACGGCCGCGAAGCCCGACGAGGCCACGTACACGCGGGCGCTGCGGTCATAGACCAGGTTGTCAGGTGCCAGTTCGGCATAGGCAGCTATGTCCGCTGACGCTTGGGGCACCGAGATGCCGAAGTGCTCCATCAAGTCTGACCGGTTCAGCCGACCGTCCCACTGGAGCCGGAAATCTATGAACTCCAATCGGCGCTCTGGACCCCACGGACCAGAACCGCGACGGCGCTCGCTGGCCGTTGGCTTGAGGGAGTCGCGGGTCATGGGCTTGGTCTCGATTTCATGCGTACAGAAAGTTTACTAGAATAGTTTATAGACGCGCAAGCCCCCCAACCGCAGCATTCGAAAACGCGCGGCGGTGTCCAACCAAACGCTCCAGGAGTGCCTCTTTGACGAGTTCAACCTTCACCAAGTACCAGTCCGCCATCAAGTCGTATGCGGGGGACCCCTGCGCGACAGACCTCCTGATGGCCAAGGACGGCACCGTGTCGGTCTACTACGCGCCCTTCGAATGGGTCAACCCGCAAGCTCGGGTCGTTCTGGTCGGCATCACACCAGGGAGAACCCAGGCGGCGAACGCACTCGGCGAGGCGAAGCGCGCCATGCTCGATGGCGCTGCGGACTCGGAGGTGCTCAGGCGAGCGAAGGCGACTGGCGCTTTCTCCGGCGCCATGCGCCCGAACTTGGTCTCTCTGCTCGATGCGGTGGGACTTCAGAAGTGGCTTGGGCTTGCGTCTTGCGGCGAGCTCTTCGGTAGCGCGTCGGCACTACTTCAGACGGCCTCCGTCCTACAGTTCCCGGTCTTCGTGAACGGCGAAAACTACAACGGGACACCTGAACCGACGAAGCACCCATTGCTTCGGGACATGGTTCTTGAGCACTTCGGAAAGACGTGCGCGCAAGTTCAAGATGCTGCCTTCGTTCCGCTCGGACCCGTTCCCTCAAAGGTCTTGGCGTGGTTGTCTACCCAAGGGGCTGTCGACCAAGGTCGGGTTCTTGAGGGGCTGCCGCATCCCAGTGGCGCGAATGCCGAGCGCATCAAGTACTTTCTCGGCCAGAAGCGGCGCTCTGAGCTGTCCGTCAAGACTGACCCAAACAAGCTCGACGCAGCAAGGGCAGCACTCACTGAAGCTGTGGAAAGACTGGGGTAAACGCCTTCGGGGCACTCCGCGGGTTCTTGAAGCGCTTGCAACGGGCAAGAGGCCGGCCACTGAGGCTCCCGAGAGTTGACCTTCATCGTAGTGCACCACAATCACTCATACAGTCGCCTTGAAGGCTCTAGCGGCGGCCCCGGCTAGTCCACGCCTACCTTTCGTGACGGAGGTCGCCGCTCACCGCTTGCATATGCTGAAGCATTATCACGACTCGTCCAATGGGGATTGGGAGGCATCTGTGACAGGCACATTGTTCTTTGGGCTACGGCTGCTGGCTATCGTGTCGGTGTGTGTAGGCTGCGCAGACATCGGAACTCCAGTGCAATCGCGCCGCGAAGACAAGGAGTCTATTCTCCGAGCTGCACAGTTCATCCGCGCGGGGCTCGAATCGAATCTACGGGAATGGATCGAAGTCGAGTTGCCATTCCGCCCGCAGGCGGAAGCAGACTCCAATGTGCAATACGTGACCGCAAGCAGAGTACTGGCAATCGCGCAGTCGTCCCAAACATCACCCGACGAGAAACGCGAAATTGAACTCTTTCTGCAGAATTCTCTCCTGGAATTGGACGCCGGCCTATATGAACTCCAGCGCTTCGAACTGCTACAACTCTACCTATTTCCTGGCGAAACCGAGGAAAGGTTGGTTCGAATGAACCGGAACACCACACCCGATCCCTGGGAGATCTCAACGCGCATTAGGTGGGACAAGCTTGCTACTTACGCCAGGGCCCAGTCACTTGCCAAGCAAAGAGGGCTACCTTCGCTTAACGAGTTGAAGAAGCGCTTGGGTGATCTCGACAAGGCCGTTGCTCTTAAAGTCCCAGTCCTTACACTCCCGCAAGCAAGGTTCTGCGAAGCCCTCGGACTTGGACCGGTAAGTCGCGTACCCTCGCATTTACGTCCGGGAACCAAAGTTGAACTGGAGTGGCGAACGAAGTGTTTCGATCACTCGGCAATGGTAGGCGCTCGCGAGATGACGTTCGGTCGAAATCAAATAGAACTAATGAGCGGCCCGGATGTTGTGGCTCGAGTTGATTCCGCGCTGTACAAAGCCGAATCTCGTCGTTTGAGTCCAACTGACGTTGCAAGAGACGAAGCCGACCGCCTCGCCGATCTTCTGCAACGCCTGATCAAAACGCTTCCAGCACACGAACAAGCGAAGGTTGCAAAAGCGAAGCTGGTAATTGCGGCAGATGCTTTCGATCCAAAAATCACTGTCAACACTCCGAGAACGCTTGGAATGGTGACAATGAATGATTGGACGATTCAAGTTTCTGCAACTCTCGTTCGGGCGGGGTTCGCGAGTTGCGCCAATCTGGCGTACCTTGTATCAATGATGCATGCTTCACTCGAAGGTAGGAATCGGGGTTCAGACCCTTTCGAAGGCTTCGACACTCAAGCCCGCCAGGCAAAGGAATCCCAACGTTCGGCCGCCCCCGCTCCCACGGTCCTCGCGAGCAGACCGCCCTTGATCACCCCCAATGCAAGGAACGTTCAGCTAGACGAGCTACAGAGCTTCATCCACGACTACTCGAAGTGCATTGAGAACACCTTTGCATTTGGGCTGGCTCATGAACTCGCGCACATGTACAAGGGCCAAGATCAGGGCAGCTATGCAACGCTGTTCTTGGACGAGCTTGCGTGCGATTGCGCGGCGTATAGACACTTAGCATCGTTCGGACTGAACCCTCTCAACGACACACTCTTTGAAGGTACGTTGGCGGCTGCGATCGAGCAGGGACATCGAGACTATCTACGTAGCGACTTCAACGCGAGCGACTTCCGACGCCGAATCGACGTTGTCAAGAACGGTGGTTGTTGACGGGATCCTTGACGAAAGCCTGCTGTCCTCCGGCGGGATGTCGCGAGCCGTGCTTCGAGGCTTCATGCGCAAGTGGCCGAAAGCGGTGCATCGCGTTGGTGCGAAGCCCGTGCGAAACTGGTAGCTTGGCTTTTGACTCGCCCGACGCATTCCGCCAACACTTGCGCTCGCATATCGGGGACTGCTCCGAAACGCTTCGGTGGGACAGCCACCATCAACTCCCACGGCGTCGATCGGCCGACGCACGTCTAGAGATGGAGTCCTGGGTGCAAGAACTTCGGGCCGGTCTGGCCCGCCTGGCGTTGTCCTCGCGTAGGAGGTGTGCGGAATCGGTACGGCTGTTTCGGCATTTCAATCCCCAACTCACCGACCGGGGAAAACCAGTACATCAACTTTGTGGACCAAGGGATTCTCGCGGTCCGTGCTAGCCAGTAACATCGAAAGCAAGAGGTCCAGACTATGACACCACTTGATTTGACGGGGCAGACGATGACACTACCGAGCCTTGGCCTAGTTCGTTGGAGGTTCTGCCCCCGAAGGAGCGTATGGGCCGTCGCAGTGTTGACTCTCATGTCTGGCTGTTCGTGGCTTCAGCCGTCTCCCCCAGCGCCCCCACCGATTGCTGGTTTTCAGTGCTTGCCAACCCCCTCCGAATGGAACGCCGCAGGCAGCGTGTTTGGCATCGATCGAAATGGAACGCCATTCCAACTTGGGGCTGTTCCCAACGTTGTCCCGCAGTACGGGGCGGGGGTGATCGGGGCATACACCAAGGACTCGAAGGTCGAGGCTGGCTTTGTGCTCAAGACCCTAGAAGACTTCACAGAGCGAAAGGGCTGGTCTGGGAACGTCGGGGCCAACCTCAAGTCCGTGGTGACGATCGGCACATCCTATGGTGGTGAAACGCGCATGGCCATAACTGTTGGCCAGCCAGAAGACGCGGCTCAAGTTTGGTTCAAGACATCGGGCTTTCGAGTTGAGGATGGGTTCAAGTATTTCTTGGTGCGAGAGGCCTACCAAGCCAAGGAAGTCATCTTTGAGGTGAAGCGAGACGACCTTGCGAAGCTTGGAGGAGACGCCGTCGTCAAGGCTGTAGAAGGCAAGTTCAACATATTCGACGGTTCAAACAAGGACAGCTATCTCCTCAAGGCCAAACTTCCAACGTTCGTTAACGTGTGCATCAAGCCGCGTGAGATTGTCGTCACCGGCGCCGGCGCCACTGGGCAGCAAACTTTTGGGTTTAGGGACCCAATCGGGCCTATCTTGCCGGTGAAGTAGCGTGCTGGCGGACCGTTCTCAGGCACTGCCGCAGAAGGTTCTCTGTTGGCCTTTCGCCGAACACAGAGGGCGGCGGAGAAGGACTTGGTTTCTTGAACTTGATGCCAGACCGCTCTGATTCACTCAAGGTCGAAAATGCATGGCCGGTCGTGTCATCTATGGCACTTGGCGGCCGGGCCAAAGCACGAGTCCAAACGCATTCATCAAGTCTTCGTACTTAGAACACTGATCGATGGTTCCAAGTGCGGTGAACCGCGCCAGAAGCAACTTGGATGTCTGAGATCCTTCAGGAAGGATCTTCTCTGGGAAGAAGACAACAGCGTCGGCGAATGTCTTTGCGAAGAGCTTGTAGTAGTCATTAGCTCTCCAGCCCACACGCCCTACGCGAATGGTTTCCACGTGCGCTGCCGCGGCACAGTCGCAGCCTCGCTCATCCAAGTAGAGTTGGATTCGGTCATCGGACTGGCGGCCCAAGTAGACGTGCGCCAGTTCGTGCGCCATCGGCATGGCAAAAACCATCACGACACACTCATCGTACGCAGCGATAGCGTCGCGAAGATTCTTCTTGACATATTCCTTTGTCATGGTCGGCTCGAAGCTCGTAGACCAAGCCCGAACTCTTGCGATCCGTTCAGCCCGCACCACCAGCTCGTGGTTGCGTCGGAGGGTGTCTGCGACCCTAGTACTTGCTACGCGCTCATCGCCAGAAGTGGCGAGGAGGGTTTCGCTCATACTCGAGATCTGAGCCGCAAGAGACGAACAGTAGGAGTACCCGGCGCGCAAAACCATTGGACTAACGATGATATGACCTGCATCGTTGGTCGCCATCATGATTCGATGAGCTGACCTTCCACCCTCCAGCAGAGACGGGTCTCCTACCGAAATGGTGGTACGCATCGCAAGATTTCTGTACTTGGCAGGCAGTCGAGAAACGAGCAACTCGTGGACCCTGTTGAGCCTTTCAATCTGAGTTGGAGAAGGATCAATGGCCGAGAAGAATACCGACTGAAGTTGTGCCTCAACCTTGCCCTCAGCCAAGTTACCAAGTTCTCTTCTGAACGAAGAGTCTTCTACGTCAAAGGGTTCTGGCTGCCTGCATGCCTGATATTCAGCCAAACGTCGGCTCTCAAGAACGTCTTCACCAGCGAGGAGGTCGTCAGTCCACCTTTTTCGGATCTCGGCGCATCGCATCGCTTCCTTTCTAGTACGGTTCCGGAAACCGGACGTGAACTCGATGCATAAGTGGCTGCCACGCTAGGACGTTCGTCGCGCCGTCGGAACTTAGCCGCATTCTTCGTGAGACATAATCTAGTAGTTGAAGTGTCTCGGCAGAATTGAGTCTTGGAAATGCAGGTTTGTGCGATGAATCCTCGAGGGAACTGGAGATCGCAGCTCTTGTTTCGGCAGGAAAATCATAAAGCTGCGTCAACTGCCTTGAGTTAAGATCAAAAAGGCCAAGCTCCCCTTCTGTGATGATTTCGCGAATGAGAGATTTCAAGTCGTCGCGCTCATTCTCCGGTAGATCAGTAGCCTCACTGAGCGCCGCGATCTGCTGTAGATTTAATACTTCGGTACGAGAATCCAGTGACTTCGTATCTGGTCGAAACGGTGAAATAATCTCGTAGGTTCTACCAAACGTCCCGAGATAGTCTTCTCGAATCTTTACTGCCTGAGATTCGAAATCAGTTTCAAGTATGATTTTTTCGTTCTGTCGCCAAGGAATCTGCTCGGTAGTGGAGCAAGCGCACAAAAGGATTGCCAAGCTGATTGAGGCACTGCAATGCTTCATTGGCTCTTGACGTAGTGGGTTCGGGGAAGGCCTGAATGCAAGCACTCAGCTGAAGTGGGGCGAACAGTCGTGGAAAGGAGATTGACGAAACTTCACGACGGACTTCTACCGCTCGGCCAGAGTAGTCGAGCATTGCCCCGCCCCCGGCATGGCCATCCTAGCCTCAGTTTGACGAGGTCACTATGGCAAGATTCGACGAGGCGACGAGTGCACCATCTCCGACAACGGCTGCAGAAACCGCGAAGATGGGGCTCAACCGGCGGCTCCAGGCGCGCTCCTCCAAGCGGTGTTGGCGCGAAGACCTCGCCGACCGGGGCCAAGCTAGTTGCGGTGCCCGAGAGGCAGCGCGCTCCAAGTGCAGCCCCCCCCCGGATGGACGCAAAGGAGCGAGCAAACCGCGACAAGACTGCAAGAACTTCAACGCGACATGAGCGTTGCCAGTCACTATCCCCACCTCGCCTAAGAGGCTCTTCGCCTGGCGCTCCTCCGCGCTGGGTCAACCATTCCTCAGCATCGTGGAATTGCGCGCGCTGATCACTGATGACGGAAGCTTGAAGCCTGCGACATCGCGTCGCGTGGCATGTGATCGCCTGCGATGGATATGGCCTCTGGTGATGACACTTGCCCTCGGGGCTTGTGCTTCCGAGAGGACTAAGCCATCCGACGGTGAAGCGTACGACGCCGCAGTCGCGGACTTCGAGGCGATGCTTGACAAGGTGGAGCGCTTAGCCGGCACCCTGAATGCAGTTCTCGTCCGGCGCACCCACGTCATTCAAGTTCAAGGCACACCCGACTGGGGAATGAGTGCGTCCAAGCCAGTCCGACCGTCCGAGCTCTACGCCAAATTGGCGGGTACGGGCCCCGCTCGGGAGAGCAGGGCCTTTGCGTCCCTGCTTGATCGAGCCGCCGCGCGAGAGGCGACAGGAACGCTAAGTAGTCTTGACTGCGTCGAAGATGCGTTCTCGGACTCTCACCCGTCAATACAACTTGAGCCATCGCCATTGCGTGAACGTACAGCGCGCCGTCTCGATGCGGTGCTACGAGTCAAGATCGCACGTTGTCCACCAAAGGGCATTCAAATCAACAGTCCCGCGGCAAACCAACCATCTCGTACCGACTCGGTCGCGATGAAGGCCGAAACGGATCTGCGCGCACTGCAATCGCTCGACGAGCCGCTAACATTGGGGCTCTCCGACGTCCCCGCCGTGCTGCTGGGGCAAGCGTACTACTTTGACCAAACAGAGGACGGCAGGGTCCCACTTGGCACATTCCTCCAACGCGCGGTTGAACAAGCCTTCGGTCAGGTTAATGCTGCCTTTGACAGAGCCGAACTCCCCAGGGGGCCGTCAACCATCGTGTTTGACCGCGTTAAGACCAGCGTTGGGTCGAGTTTGAATTCGGATCGGCGTGGGTGGTTTAACGCTGTTGCTTCTGAGTCCGAAATCTATGTATCACCGACGATTGCCCGAGCGGCCGTTGTAACGTGCGCGAAGCGCATCTCGATCACGCCTTCGTATGCACTTCGACTCAAGGAGATGCACCGGGATCTAAAGCGTCGCTACTTGACACCTAGTGATGTGCGCAAGCAAGTGGCGCTTGGCGTTTCCCTGTACGAATCAGCTCTGCTCTGCGTAGCAGAGCAACTGACCTTCCTCCTTGCACACGAAGTGGCGCACCGACGACTGCCCACGACATCCGAGTCGGTGGCGGACTGCGTGGGGGCTGCGATCACTGCCAGCCTACAGAGGCCAGTCCCGGGGCTGTTTGGGACGCTCATCTTCAACTTGGTCGAAACTGAAGATGAGGAATTGCTCGGTGCCGGGCGTCCCGCGTTGACAGAACTCGCCTGCCGCAGGTCGGCCCCATGGATCGTCCGAGGAGTAGACCAGCAAGATCTGCGTGCACAGATTGCAGCCTGTCGCGCGGAAGTCCAGCGTTGCGGTGCCGTAGGTAAATAAGGGCGACTCAACCCGAGCAGTTCTCGGGTTGTCGACTGGCACGATCGCCACAGTGCCGTTATGCCGTCCAACTTGGTTCCGAGTCGCCTCGCATACTGCGACCGCGGACAGCCTACGCTTCAGTGCCTTGTCCGCGCACCACCAGAACGAATGGACTTGGCGACATCACCTAGCCCATGACTCTTCCACCGTGTTTGGTGGGCGAGAGAGGGCTTGACCCTCCGACCCCACCATGTCAAGGTGGTGTAGGCGTGGCTTCGACGGGGACGACTGGTGACCCCGCTCAAGGCAAAGTAGAGTCGTCGCGGCAAACTCCCCCAATGAGGATCTCGAGAGCCCTGCGCTTCTCATGCATGTAGTCATGCCCATCATAGTGTCGAGCCTGAACACCGGTCAGACCGTGTGACTGGAGATGCCCTCGCACCTCTCGGCTGACGCCGTGCGCTGCGAGTAGAGTCTCGATGCCCGACCGAATACGCTTCAGCTGGAAACCATCGATCTTGTCGCCGACAACATCACGGGCCCAACCCGCAAGTGTCCGCACGCTGATGTGCTTCTTGCCGCCGGTCGTCGAAACCGCGAACTCGCCCTGTCGCTTGAGCTGCGCGAGGTCCGCGCGGGCCAGCGTCACCAAGGGAATCTGATGCGGCCGAGGCCCTTGGCTCGGTCTTCCCTTGGCATCGAAGATCGTCGCCGCGTCGTCGCTCACGTCTGACCACTTCAAGCGAACGAACTGCTCGATGCGCTGACCACCCGTCAGAAGGTGCAGCCGCAGGGTCGCCGCCTCGGGACCTGGCCGATCGGCAAGCAGCTTCCAATAGGCCTGCAGTTCGGCCTTGGAGAACGGCCGCTTGTCGGCCCGATCGAACTGCGGGGAGCGACGGGTTTGCGCCGCCGGGTTGAAGACCACCTCGAAGGACTTGAAGACCACCGGGATGGAAGCAGTGGTCCGCACGTCAAGCGCGCACTGGTAGGCCGCACGCAGGTAGGACCGCAGCTTGTTGGCAGTACGCCCTTTGCCGGCCTCGATCAGCCTGCGCAGCATGTCAAGCACCTGGTCGGGCGTGAGGTCAACCGCGGGTGCCGCCGCAACGGTCGGCCAGGCTTCAGTGATGTGGCGCTTGAAGATCTGGTCGGCATCGACGTGGCTGCGGCGTTCCTGCGTCTTCAGGTGCGCCACGTAGGCATCAAGAAGCTTTTGCAGCGTGCGCTCAGACTTCGCAGCCTCGGCCACCTTCTGCGCGATGAAGGTCTTGCGCTTCTCGGCATTCGCCTCCCGAAGCCCGCCCGTCTGCGCACGCTCTGCATGCACGTCGGCGAGTTCACGACACCTCTCGAGCGCAGCAGCAAGGCCATAGCCGCGAGGCGTCGGCTGCAGCTTCTTCGGTGGGGCCGAAGGGTCGTAGACGCCGATCGGCTCGCGGCTCGTCTTGCCGCCGAGCGAATAGCGCCAGTAGAGCTGGACCGCGCCATTCGCGAGCTTGCGAGCCTGCAGTGCACCACCTCGATCGAGTCGACTGTGCAGCGTCACGAATGCGCCGCTGTCGAGCGTTCGGATGGCCGCGGTGGCCGCTGAAACTTGATCTCTTGCCATAGTCCGTAGCTGATCTGGTGCCAGTCTGGTGCCAGTCTTGGCGGGAATGGTCCGAGACGACCTGAAACGACTATGGACGTAAGCTGTTGATCTGTAAAGGGTATTCGGAAGGCGACTTGTATCAGGAGATCCCAGGAAATCCCATCCCCAGGGACTGTTAATCCGTAGGTCCCTGGTTCGAGCCCAGGTCGGGGAGCCAAAATCGAAAGCCCTGCACATCGCGAGATGTGCAGGGCTTTTTCGTGCCGCTGCTGCTGCGGCGCTCGTCAGGCCTCCAGGTCGAACACCGCCAGGCTTTCCACGTGCGCCGTGTGCGGGAACATGTTGACCACGCCGGCCGCCGTGCAACGGTAGCCGGCCTGGTGCACCAGCAGCCCGGCGTCGCGGGCCAGGGTGGCGGGGTTGCAGCTGACGTAGACGATGCGGCGTGGCGGGCGCCAGCCGTCGCTGCCGGCGGGCAACGCTTCGGCACCCTCGGCGCCGATGCGGGTCTGGTGGATGGCGGCCAGGGCCTTGACCAGGGCGAAGGCGCCCTCGCGCGGCGGATCGACCAGCCAGCAGTCGGCGCTGCCGTCGGCCACCAGTTGCGCGGCGCTCATGTCGAATAGGTTTCTTGCTGCGAATTCAGTAGCTGCCAGCGCTTGTCCGGCGCGAGCTGAAGCCTGATTTCGTTCAAAATTCTGGCGCGCGCGCGCGACCAGGGCCGCGCTGCCTTCCACGCCCAGCACCTGCCCGGCCTGGGTGGCGATGGGCAGGGTGAAGTTGCCCAGGCCGCAGAACCAGTCGATGACGCGCTCGTGCGGCCGGGCCTGCAGCAGGCGCAGCGCGCGCGTGACGAGGACGCGGTTGATGTGCGGGTTGACCTGGGTGAAGTCGGTCGGCCGGAAGGGCATGGTGATGCCGAACTCGGGCAGCGCGTAGGCCAGCTCCGGCCCGCCCTCGTCCAGCCGGTGCACGGTGTCGGGGCCCTTGGGCTGCAGCCACCACTGCACGCCGTGCGCGGCGGCGAAGTCGCGCAGCTTCTGCTGGTCGCCGCCCGACAGCGGCTCCAGGTGGCGCAGCACCAGGGCGGTCACGTCGTCGCCGCAGGCCAGCTCGATCTGCGGGCAGGTCTCGCGCGCCTGCAGGCCGAAGACCAGCGCGCGCAGCGGCAGCAGCAGGCGGCTGACGTGCGGCGGCAGCACGGTGCATTCGCGCATGTCGGCGACGTAGCGGCTCTTGCGCTCGTGAAAGCCGATGAGCACCTCCCCCTTCTTGTGCACGTGGCGCACCGACAGGCGCGCGCGGTAGCGGTAGCCCCAAGCGGGGCCTTCGATGGGGCGCAGGACGATGTCGGGCCTGACCTTGGCCAGGTGCCATAGGCCGTCCTCCAGCGCGCGCTGCTTCACGGCGACCTGGGCGGCGGGGTCCAGGTGCTGCATCTTGCAGCCGCCGCAGGCGCCGGCGTGCAGGCCGAAGTGCGGGCAGCGCGGGCGCACGCGCAGGCTGGAGGGGCGGTGCACCTCGGTCAGCGTGGCGGCTTCCCAGTTGTTCTTGCGGCGGTGGACGCTGGCGCTGACCAGTTCGCCGGGCAGCGCGCCGTCGATGAACACCACCTTGCCGTCGGGCCGGCGGGCGATGCCCTGCGCATCGATGTCGAGCGCATCGACGTGCAGCCAGCCGTCGGGCAGCGGCGCGGCGGGCATCGTCGGGTCTGCAAGGTCGTCATTCATGGTCAAAACAGGCAAATGCTGGCGTCCCATCTTCGCTGCCAGCTGTCAAAAC
Source organism: Ottowia sp. (assembly GCF_016703145.1). Lineage (GTDB taxonomy): Bacteria > Pseudomonadota > Gammaproteobacteria > Burkholderiales > Burkholderiaceae_C > Ottowia. The sequence continues at coordinate 724,309 of NZ_JADJCO010000005.1, forward strand.
AGTAGTCATCGCCCCGCTCTCCCCAGCGCCGAAAGCACAACGGGCGCTGCGAGAGCGCCCGTTGCCGGCCCGTGCGGCGCCGCCGTCAGCGCGACGGCAGGTAGCGCGCCGGATCGACCGGCTTGCCGGAGCGGCGGATCTCGAAATGCAGCTTGACGCGGTCGGCGTCGGTGGAGCCCATCTCGGCGATCTTCTGGCCCTTCTTGACGTTCTGGTCTTCCTTGACCAGCAGCGTGCGGTTGTGCGCGTAGGCCGTCAGGAAGGTGTTGTTGTGCTTCAGGATGACCAGGTTGCCGTAGCCGCGCAGGCCCGCGCCGGCATAGACCACGCGGCCGTCGGCGGCGGCCAGCACCGGGTCGCCCGCCTTGCCGGCGATGCCCAGGCCCTTGTTCTTGGCCTCGTCGAAGCCGGCGATCAGCGCGCCGCTGGCGGGCCAGATGAAATCGACGTCGTCGGCGCCAGCCGTAGGCGGCGGCGGTGGCGAAGCCGGCAATGGCGCCGGCGCCGGCGAGGCAGCGCCCCCCGGCGTGGTCTGCGTGGCCACGGGCACGGGCGGCTTGTTGCCGGGCGCGGGAGCCGCCGGCGTGCCAGGAGCGCGCCCGTCGGTAATGATGGCCGGCGCCGCGGCCACGGCGCCCGTCGGCGGCACCACGCGCAGCACCTGGCCCACCTCGATCACGTTGGGGTTGTCCAGGGTGTTCCAGCGCACGATCTCGCGCCAAGGCTGGTTCACCTCGGTGGCGATCTTCATGATCGTGTCGCCCGCCCGGACGGTGTAGTAGCCCGGCTTGCCCGCGTTCTCGGCGCCGGGCAGCGTGGCAGGGTCCACGGTGCCGACGATGGCGGGGGTGCCCAGGCCTCGGTCCTCGACCGGCGCGCGCGTGACGGACGTGGAGGAACACCCAGCCAGCACGGCGGCCGCCAGGGTCATCGAAATCCAAGTCTTGCGACCTGACAACTGCATAGATACCTTCCTTTTGCCCTAGGCAATACCGGATTTTAGTGGCACGAAGTTGACGGTCTCCAGAATGGTCTGCTGAATCCCCTGGCGCGACTTGTCCACCACCACCAGCGCCTGCTGCGACGGCCCGTGGACGATGGGCGCCACGATGCGTCCGCCGTAGGCCAGTTGCTCGATCCATGCCTCGGGCACGGCCTCCCCGCCCGCGGCGGCGATGATGCCGGCGTAGGGCGCGCCTTTGGCGAAGCCGGCCATGCCGTCGCCCAGGATCAGGTGCACGTTGGCCACGCGCAGCGGGCGCAGGTTGGCGCGGGCCTTCTCGTGCAGCTCGCGCAGGCGCTCGATGCTGTAGACCTCGCTGGCGAGCTGGCCCAGCACCAGCGCCTGGTAGCCGCAGCCGGTGCCGATGTCGAGCACGCGGCCCAGCCGGCCACCTTCGCCGCGCAAGCCGCCCTGCATCAGCAGCTCGGCCATGCGTGCCACCACGCTGGGCTTGGAGATGGTCTGGCCCAGGCCGATCGGCAGCGCGGTGTCTTCGTAGGCCTGCGGCACCAGCGCGCCGTCGACGAAGTGGTGCCGGTCCACCGCGCCCATGGCGCCCAGCACCTGCGCATCGCGGATGCCCTCGGCCGCCAGCAGCTGCACCATGCGCGCGCGCGCCGGGATGGGGTCGCGCGACTGCGAGGGCAGCGGCGCGGCGGCGCCCGGGCCGGATGCGGACGCGGGCGGTGGCGGCGGACGGACAGCGGCGCCGACGGGCGGCTTGGCGCCCGATCCCAGGTCGATGCGGGCCGGAAGCCCGGGCGCGGCGGCGGCGCGGCCATCAGCCCTGCCCTCCGGCCAGCATGTGGTTCAGGCCCTGCGCCCAGTAGGCCAGCGCGTCGTGGTCGGTCAAGTCCACCTTGAGCGGCGTGATGGCCACGTGTCCCTGCGCGGTGGCGTGGAAGTCCGTGCCCTCGCTGGCGTCCAGCGCCGCGCCGGCGCCGCCGATCCAGTACATCGTGTCGCCGCGCGGGCTGGGCATGGTGATCACCTTCTCGGCCGCGTGGCGGCGGCCCAAGCGGCAGACCTTGGGCGGCTTGACCTGATCGACCGGCAGGTTCGGGATGTTCACGTTCAGCAGCCACGGCCTGCCGCCTTCGAGCTGGTGGGCGCCGATGCGCCGCACCAGGTCGGCCGCGACGGCGGCGCAGGCGTCGATGTGGGCCCAGCCCTTGTCGATCTGCGAGAACGCGATCGCCGGGATGCCGAACAGGTAGCCTTCCATCGCCGCGCCCACGGTGCCCGAGTAGATGGTGTCGTCGCCCATGTTGGCGCCGTTGTTGATGCCGGAGACCACCAGGTCGGGCCGGTAATCCAGCAGGCCGGTGAGCGCGATGTGCACGCAGTCGGCCGGGGTGCCGTTGACGTAGCGAAAGCCATTGGCCGCGCGGTGCACGTACAGCGGCGAGTGCAGCGTGAGCGCATTGGACTTGGCGCTGTTGTTGTGCTCGGGCGCGACGACCTCGACCTCGGCGAAGGTCCGCAGCGCATCGTGCAGAGCCACGATGCCCTGGGCCTGGAAGCCATCGTCGTTGCAGAGAAGAATCTTCATCGTTGGGCGGCTGACATGCAACCGATTGTAGGGGGGCATCCCGGGGCGTCGGCCACCGTCGCTCGCGTGACGCTCGGAAGGGTTCGGAGGGAATGACAAGCCTCTATGATCGGCGCGGACACCCCCACCGGACAACCCCCAAGGAGATTCCCGCATGCACGCATGGCTCTGCGAAAACCCCGTCGGCGTCGACGCCCTGACCTGGAAGGAGCTGCCCACGCCGAAGCCCGGCAAGGGCCAGGTGCTGATTCGCATCCAGGCGGCCAGCCTGAACTTCCCCGACCTGCTGATCGTGCAGAACAAGTACCAGACGAAGCCCGAGCTGCCCTTCGTGCCCGGCTCCGAGTACGCCGGCGTGATCGAGGCCGTGGGCGAAAACGTGACCAACCTGAAGGTCGGCCAGACCGTGGCCTGCCTGTCGGGCACGGGCGGCTTCGGCACCCACACGCTGGCGCCGGCCAATCTGTGCATGCCGCTGCCGCCGGGCTTTCCGCCGGTGGACGCGGCGGCCTTCATCATGATCTACGCCACCAGCCACCACGCGCTGATCGATCGCGGCCAGCTCAAGGCCGGCGAGACCGTGCTGGTGCTGGGCGCGGCCGGCGGCGTCGGCATGTCGGCGATCCAGATCGCCAAGATCGCCGGCGCCAAGGTGATCGCCGCCGCCTCCACCGACGAGAAATGCGCGTTCTGCAAGTCGCTGGGCGCCGACGAAACCATCAACTACACCACGCAGGACCTGCGCGAGCGCCTGAAGGAGCTGACCGGCGGCAAGGGCCCCGACTTGATCTACGACCCGGTCGGCGGCGACTTCACCGAGCCGGCCTTCCGCTCGATTGCCTGGCGCGGGCGGCACCTGATCATCGGCTTCGCCGCCGGGGACATTCCGGCGCTCAAGATCAACCTGCCGCTGATCAAGGGCGCCAGCTTGGTGGGCGTGTTCTGGGGCGAGTTCGCGCGCCGCGAGCCGCGGGCCAACGCGGCCATGATGGAGGAACTGGCCACCTGGTACGCGCAAGGCAGGATCAAGCCGCAGATCGACCGCCAGATGCCGATGAGCGAGCTGAAGGCCGCCTACGCCCGCATGGGCTCGCGCGAGGTGCGGGGCAAGCTGGTGCTGGTCAACGAGTGAGCCCGCGGCCACGGCGCGCTGCTTCAGCGCCGCTGCCGCCGCTCCCGCGCGCGCCGGGCCTGGCGGCTTTCCTGGGCGCGCGCGGCGGCCTCCTGCTTGGCGCGGCGCTTGGCGCGCCAGCCGTTCGACAGGCGCCGGCCGAGCCAGGCGCTGCACAGCCCGGTGACGATCGCCACCAGCAGGCCGACGGTGGACAGGTCGAGGTTCATCCTAGAAACGGCAGTTGAACGCGCCCGCCAGTGCCGTGATCGGCGTGGCAGGCAAGGCGGGAGGACGCGGCAGGCTGATGCCTGCAAGGACGAGCAACGCCGCATGGCGCGGCGAGCGCGGTGCTGGCGGGCGCGTAGCGCTGCTCCCTCTCCGGTGAGCGTCGGCGAAGCAGCCAAAATCAATGGTCATGCGGCCTTCCTGAAGATGACGAGCGGTCAACTGCCGTTTCTAGGATCATTCGACCCTCGCGATGCCGCTGGGCTTGAAGCCCAGGTCCGCCGCCCTGCCCTTGCGCGCGCGGGCGGCGCGGGCGTTGTTCAGGCTGCGGATCTCCAGTTGCTCCTCGCGCGGCTTGCCGCCGCGCCGACGCCGTGGATGCGCACGCTGCGCGTGTAGGCCGCCGCGCCGGCCAGGCTGTCCTTGGCCTCCAGGTCGATCAGCTTGAGGCCGCGCCCACCCTTCTCCATGATTTTCAGCTCGCCAATCTCGAAAGTCAGGATGCGCCCGCCGGTGGAGGCGCAGGCCACGTGCGTGGCCGCTACCATTTGGATAGCTATCGGCGCAGCATTGGTGCTGGCTGAGGGCGGTTTTACTTCAAAATCTTTGGCCGCGAGCGAAGGGCGGCAAATCTGCTCGCCATCGCCCACCGTGATGAAGGATTTGCCGCCGCGCTGGCGCGAGAGCATGTGCTCCACCCGCGCCAGGAAGCCGTAGCCGCCCGAGCCGGACAGCAGCAGTGTCGCCTCTTCCGGCCCGGCGAAATAGTGCAGCGGCTGCGTGCCGGCCTCCAGGTCGATCTGGGTGGTGATGGGCTGGCCGTCGCCGCGCGCGCCGGGCAGGCTGGCCACGGGCACGGTGTAGACGCGCCCGTTGCTGCCGAACACCAGCAGCGGGTCCACCGTGCGGCACTCGAAGGTGCCGTACAGGCTGTCGCCAGCCTTGAAGGCGAAGGCCGCCGCGTCGTGGCCGTGGCCCTGGCGGGCGCGCACCCAGCCCTTGTCGCTGACGACCACCGTCACCGGCTCGTCCAGCACCCGGACCTCGGCCACCGCCTTCTTCTCGGCCTGGATCAGGGTGCGGCGCGGGTCGGCGAACTGCTTGGCGTCGGCCTCGATCTCCTTGATCATCAGGCGGCGCAGCGCGGCGGGGCTGCCGAGGATGTCCTCCAGGCCGCCCTGTTGCTCGCGCAGCGCCTTCAGCTCCTGCTCGATCTTGATGGCCTCCAGCCGGGCGAGCTGGCGCAGGCGGATGTCGAGGATGTCGTCGGCCTGCCGCTCCGTCAGCGCGAAGCGCGCGATCAGCGCCGCCTTGGGCTCGTCGCTGGCGCGGATGATGGCGATGACCTCGTCGATGTTCAGCAGCACGAGCTGCCGGCCTTCGAGGATGTGGATGCGGTCCAGCACCTTCTGGAGCCGGTGCCGGCTGCGGCGGGTGATGGTCTGCTGGCGGAAGGCGATCCATTCCTCCAGCATGCGGCGCAGAGGCTTCTGCACCGGCCTGCCGTCGAGGCCGACGCTGGTCAGGTTGATGGAGCTGGACGATTCCAGGCTGGTGTGCGCCAGCAGCGCGCGCGCCAGCTCGTCCTGGCCCACGGTGCGGCTCTTGGGCTCGAACACCAGGCGCACCGGCGCCTCGCGGCTGGACTCGTCGCGCACGCCGTCCAGCACGGCCAGCACCGTGGCCTTGAGCTGGTTCTGCTCTTGCGTGACGGCCTTCTTGCCGGCCTTGACCTTGGGGTTGGTGATCTCCTCGATCTCCTCCAGCACCTTCTGCGCCGAGGTGCCGGGCGGCAATTCGGTGACGACCAGCTGCCACTGGCCGCGTGCCAGGTCCTCGATCTTCCAGCGCGCGCACCTTCAGGCTGCCGCGGCCCGAGCGGTAGGCGTCCTGGATGTCGGCGGCGCTGCTGATGATCTGGCCGCCGCCGGGGTAGTCGGGGCCGGGCAGCAGGCCGAACAGCTCGTCGTCGCTCAGTTGCGCGTTCCTGACCAGCGCCACGCAGGCGTCGGCCACCTCGCGCAGGTTGTGGCTGGGGATCTCGGTGGCCAGGCCCACGGCGATGCCGCTGGCGCCGTTGAGCAAGGCGAAGGGCAGGCGCGCGGGCAACTGACGCGGCTCCTCGGTGCTGCCGTCGTAGTTGGGCACGAAGTCGACCGTGCCCTCGTCGATCTCGCCCAGCAGCAGCTGCGTGATGCGCGCCAGCCGCGCCTCGGTGTAGCGCATGGCGGCGGCGCCGTCGCCATCGCGGCTGCCGAAGTTGCCCTGGCCGTCGATCAGCGGGTAGCGCTGGCTGAAGTCCTGCGCCATGCGCACCAGCGCGTCGTAAGCGGCGGTGTCGCCGTGCGGGTGGAAGCGCCCCAGCACGTCGCCCACCACGCGGGCGCTCTTGACCGGCTTGGCCGGCGTGGCGCCATTGGGGCCGCTGTAGCCGAGGCCCATGCGCTCCATGGCGTACAGGATGCGGCGCTGCACCGGCTTCTGGCCGTCGGCCACGTCGGGCAGCGCGCGGCCCTTGACGACGGACAGCGCGTATTCGAGGTAGGCCCGCTGGGCGTAGGTGGCCAGCGCCAGGTCGCTGTCCGACCCGTCGCCGGCCCCGGTCAGGTCGAGGACCGCTTGATCGTTCATGGAAAGAGGAAGTGGAAAAAAGGAGTCACTCGGCCGCGGGCAGGGTGTAGCGCACGGGCACCAGCGGGCTGGCCGCCTCGGGCGCCGGCCCGGGCGCGGGCGCGCCGCCCAGCTCCACCCGCACGCGGCCCTTGACGCGAGAGACGATGGAGGCCACCGGCGGCGTGCCGGCGGGGGCCGGCGCCGGCTTGAAGGCGGCGTACAGGCCCATCACCGTCCGCACGTAGCCCCGCGTCTCCTTGTAGTTGGGCACCTGACGGCCGGCGCGCTGCACCGCGCCCTCGCCCGCGTTGTACGCGGCCACGGCCAGCTCGGTGTCACCCTGGAAAAGTTTCAGCAGGTACGCCAGGTAGCGGGTGCCGGCGAGGATGTTGGTGCGGGGGTCGGTCAGCTTCTGCACCACCGACCGCCCGGCCCCCGGGCGCCCGGGCGGGTCGGCGGCGACGCCGTACTGCGCCGCCGTGGTGGGCAGCAACTGCATCAGCCCGACGGCCCCTTTGGGCGAAATGGCCGCGGGATCGAACCCCGATTCGGCGGCGATCACGGCTTTGATCAGTCCGTAGTCCACCGCGTGCGTCCGGGCCGCCGCCTGGATGTGCTCTCGCACCGCCTTGTAGCCCCGCGACTCGTCCAGGCCGGCAAAGCGCCGCGGCACCGCCTGCGACGGCGCGCGGGCGGGCGCCGCCGGCCGCGCGCCCAGGTCGAGCCGGGTCAGGTCGTTGCCCTTGAAGAACAGCGTGTAGCGCGCATCGACCTGTTCAGCGGCGAAGTGCGTCACGCCCTGCGCGTCCACCAAGGCCCACAGGCCGGCGCGCGCCGGAACACTCAAAAACAATAGCGCGACAGACAATGCCAGTGCTGGCCAGCGCCTGAAAACACTCAAGAAATGGGGGTGCATGAAGGTCAAATGTCAATGTCCACGGCGTCGCCGTGCAGTTCCATCAGCTCGCGGCGCGCGGCGGCCTCGCCCTTGCCCATGAGCTTGGTCATCTCCGCCGCCGTGCGGCTGGCGTCGAATGCCCCCAGCCGCACCGGCAGCAAGCGGCGGGTGTCGGGGTTGAGCGTGGTTTCCCACAACTGTTCCGCGTTCATCTCGCCCAGGCCCTTGAAGCGGCTGATGGTCCATTTTCCTTCAGGCACGCCATCCTTGCGCAGCTTGTCCAGGATGGCGGTCAGCTCGCCCTCGTCCAGCGCGTACAGCTTGGCGGCCGGCTTCCTGCCGCGCGCCGGCGCATCGACGCGGAACAGCGGCGGGCGCGCCACGAACACGTGCCCGGTATCGATCAGGCGCGGGAAGTGGCGGAAGAACAGCGTCAGCAGCAGCACCTGGATGTGCGCGCCGTCCACGTCGGCGTCCGACAGGATGCAGATTTTGCCGTAGCGCAGCGCCGACAGATCGGGCTCGTCCTGCGGCCCGTGCGGGTCGACGCCGATGGCCACCGAGATGTCGTGGATCTCGGTGTTGGCGAACAGCCGGTCGCGCTCGACCTCCCAGGTGTTCAGCACCTTGCCGCGCAGCGGCAGCACCGCCTGCGTCTCCTTGTCGCGGCCCATCTTGGCGCTGCCGCCGGCCGAGTCGCCCTCGACCAGGAAGACCTCGTTCAGCGCGAGGTCGCGGCTTTCGCAATCCGTCAGCTTGCCGGGCAACACGGCCACGCCGCTGCCCTTGCGCTTCTCGACCTTCTGGCCGGCGCGCTGGCGGCTCTGCGCGGCCTTGATGGCCAGCTCGGCCAGGCGCTTGCCGTGCTCCACGTGCTGGTTCAGCCACAACTCCAGCGCGGGCCGGACGTAGCCCGACACCAGCCGCACCGCGTCGCGCGAGTTCAGGCGCTCCTTGATCTGGCCCTGGAACTGCGGGTCGAGCACCTTGGCCGACAGCACGTAGCTGGCGCGCGCGAACACGTCCTCGGGCATCAGCTTGACGCCCTTCGGCAGCAGCGCGTGCAGCTCGATGAAGCCCTTGACGGCCTGGAACAGCCCGTCGCGCAGCCCGCTGTCGTGCGTGCCGCCCGCCGTGGTGGGGATCAGGTTGACGTAGCTCTCACGCACCGGCGCGCCGTCCTCGGTGAAGGCCACGGCCCACTGCGCGCCCTCGCCCTCGGCGAAGCTCTCGGCGTCCTTGCCGGCCCAGCCCTCGCCCTCGAAGACGGGGATCACGGGCTCGGCCGGCAGCGTCTGCTCCAGGTAGTCGCGCAGGCCGCCCTTGTACTGCCAGCTCCGCGTGTCCTTCTTCTTCTCGTCGATGAGCTGCACCGTCACGCCGGGCATCAGCACCGCCTTGCTGCGCAGCAGGTGCGTCAGCTCGGCCAGGGGCAGGTGGGGCGATTCGAAGTATTTCGGGTCGGGCCACACGCGCACCGTGGTGCCTTGCTTGCGGTCGCCCTCGGCCTGCTTGCGCAGGTGCAGCTTCTCGACCACATCGCCGCCCTCGAAGGCCAGGGTGGCGACCATGCCCTCGCGATGGCTGGCCACCTCCATGCGCTTGCCCAGCGCGTTGGTGACCGACACGCCCACGCCGTGCAGCCCGCCGGAGAAGCTGTAGGCGCCGCCCTTGCCCTTGTCGAACTTGCCGCCGGCGTGCAGGCGGGTGAAGACCAGTTCCAGCACCGGCGCCTGCTCCTCGGGGTGCAGGCCGTAGGGAATGCCGCGGCCGTCGTCTTCGACGCCGACCGAGCCGTCAGCGTGCAGCGCGACCTTGATCTTCTTGCCGAAGCCGGCCAGCGCCTCGTCGGCGGCGTTGTCGATCACCTCCTGGATGACGTGCAGCGGGTTGTCGGTGCGGGTGTACATGCCCGGCCGCTGCTTGACGGGCTCCAGGCCCTTGAGGACGCGGATCGAACCTTCCGAGTAGGCCGGGACAGTCGTGGGGGAAGTTGCCATGGCGATGGATTGTAGTCAGCCGCCCCGCAAGACTGTATATAAATCCATATTTCACCCCAGCCCACGAGGACGCATGGCTGCGGTCGGCGGGATAATGGCCGCTCCTTCACTCTGTCCTGCGCGAGGCACGCGATGGCCGGGGCAGAGGACCGGCACGTGACGGTGGCCGGCAACCTGTTCGTGGCCCTGCGCCAGCACTTGCGCGGCACGCCCTGCCACACCTTCATCAGCGACCTGAGGCTGCACGTGGCGGAATCGAACGCCTATTTCTATCCCGACCTGATGGTGACCTGCCATGCGCAGGACCATGCCTCGCGCCAGTCCAAATCGCAGCCGGCGCTGATCGCCGAAGTGCTCTCCGCCCAGCACCGGCAGCCATGACCGGGGCGTGAAGTTCGCGCACTACCGCCGCATCGCCAGCCCGCGCAAGTGCGCGCTGGTGGACAGCGATCCGCGCAGCGCCGACGTCTACCGCAAGGGCGCCGATGGCCTATGGGTGCTGCACCCCTTCGCCATGGGCGAGACGGTGGAACTGGCCAGCGTCGAGTTGCGAATCCCGGCCGCCGACCTGTTCGCCGACATCGATCCGCCTGCCGCCGCTTGAGCGGCGCCGCCACGGGTTTCTTCGGCGGGAAGTCGAGCGCCTGAGCACCGGCTGGCGCCGGCATCGCCGCGAGAAGCGCGGCGCAAGCCGCGCCCGCCGCCAGAAGGCGTCGCTGGAATTTCATCGTGGATCTCCTTGTGTGTGATAGATCAGGTGGGAAGGCGATCACGCGGCCCTGATCAATCCGCGTCCAGCCCGATGGGGCTGGGCCGGCGCTTTTCCACCGCATGCCGCAGCAGCGCGGCGGCGCGGAAGATGCCGTGGGCGAACTTGCCGTAGGGCAGCGTGGCGAACAGCGCCATCACCGCACCCAGGTGCAGGCACAGCAGCAGCGCCATGGCCGGCGTGCCGCGCGCGACCCACAGGCCCAGGCCGCTGGCGCTGACCAGGAACAGCAACGCGATGAAGCCCAGGTCCATGGGTTTCTGCGCCGCGTCGCCGTGCAGCGGATGGCGGTGCAGGTTGAGCCAGCCCAGGCCTGCCGTGCCCGCCACCAGCATCACGCCCCCCACCGCGCCCAGCAGCTTGGGCAGGCTGGGCAGCTCGTAGGGCGCGGGCTGGCCCAGCAGGTAGTGGTAGAGCGTGGCCACCGAGGTGGCGGCGAAGCACAGCAGAAAGCCGTAGAAGGTCAGGTGGTGGAAGCGCCGGCGCGAGAGGGTGTAGGCGTCGTCGTCGTTGTGGCAGCCCTCGCCATGGCCGCCGTCCAGGTACTTCAGGCGCAGCACGTCGTGCGTGGCTTCGAACGTGGCCGGCGCGCTCAGGCGGGGCGCCGCTGGTCACGGGCGTGATCTCGCGCCAGAAGCGGCGCACACCCAGCGCCAGGGCCAGCACCGCGAACAGGAACACGGGCGCGAACAGCCCCACCATGAGGTTGTGCGGGAACAGGTCGTAGAAGCTGCCGCCCGCGGGAGTGGCCGACCACAGTCCGTCCGGCCCGCCCTTGAGCAGCACCGCCAGCAGCAGGAACAACGCCAGCCCCGCGGCCAGCGCGAGCGACAGCGTCAGGCCGTTGCGCTCGTACAGCCGCCCCAGGGTGGGCGGCCAGGCGTAGTCGTGATACGTCTGGCCACGCACGCGCGCCATGGCCTGTGGGATGTTGACGGCGAATTCATGCGGCGGCGCGTACTGGCAGGCATGCAGGCAGGCGCCGCAGTTGTGGCACAGGTTGGCCAGGAAATGCACGTCCGCGGACGGAAATTCGAGCCGCCGCGTCATGGCCGGGAACACGGCGCAGAAGCCTTCGCAGTAGCGGCAGGCATTGCAGATCCGCAATTGCCGCGCCGCCTCGGCCTCGATGTCCGTCGGCGCGGACATCGGCACCACCTCCCCCATCGCCAGCGCGTGGGCATCGCGCACCAGGGCGTCAAGCGACTGCATGGCGTTCTCCCGGCGCTTGCGCCTTGGCCAGCTCGGCGCCGATCAGCGCCGCCAGCGCCTGGGGCGGCCGCTGCGCCGCCGCGTGCGCCGCATTCACGCCCGCGATGCGGCCGAAGGCGGTGCCGATGCTCATGCCCACGCCCGCCGTGTAGCCCTGGCCCAGCACGTTGCCGGCCATCATCTCGCCCGCGACGAAGAGGTTGGGGCTCGCCGCGCCGCCGAATCGCACGGCGGCCGTGTCGTCGGTCTTCAGCCCCAGGTAGGTGAAGGTGACGCCGGGCTTGAGCGCATAGCCATGGAAGGGTGCGATGACGATGGGCCGGGCCCAGTGCGTCTTGGGCGGGGCCAGGCCCTCGGTATGGCAGTCGTCCAGTGCCGTGTGGTCGAAGGTGCCCGCGCGGCAGGCCGCGTTGTAGGCGTCCAGCGTGCGCATGAAGGCGTCCACGGGCAGGCCGAGTCTGCCCGCCAGCGCGGGCAGACTGTCGGCCTTGCCCCCCGGGAACACGGTCGGCATGAAGCGCCCGATGGCCTGGCTGTCGATGACGCAATAGCCGACCTGCCCCGGCTGCTGTGCCACCAGCCGGCCCCAGATCGCATAACGCTTGGGCCAGAAATCCTCGCCCTCGTCGTGGAAGCGCGCGCCCTCGCGGTTCACGACCACGCCCAGCGACACACAGTCGATGCGCGTGCAGATGCCGCCGTCGTACAGCGGCGCGCGCGCGTCGATGGCCACCATGTGCGCCTGCGTGGGGTCGCCAATGCGCTCGGCGCCGTGCTCATCGAGCAGGTGGCGCAGCAGAACGCCCTGGTTGTAGGCCGTGCCGCGGATCAGGAAGTTGTCCGACGGCCATTCGCCGCGTGCGTTGCGGCCCCAGGCCTCGCGCAGCCAGTCGCGGTTGGACTCGAAACCGCCGGCGGCCAGCACGCAGCTCCTGGCGGCGATGCGCTCGCCCTTCACCCAGGCGGCCTTGAATTCGCCGTCGCCTATTTCCAGCCGATCCACGGGCGATTCGTAGCGCACCTGCACGCCCATCGCCTCGGCGCTGCGGTAGTAGGCATTGACCAGCGCCTTGCCACCGCCCATGAAGAAGGCGTTGGTGCGCGCCACGTGCAGCGCGCCCGACAGCGGCGGCTGGAAGTGCACGCCATGGCGGCGCATCCAGGGCCGGCACGCCGCGGAATGGCGGATCACCAGCCGCGCCAGCGGCTCGTCGGTGAGGCCGCCGGTCACCTTGAGCAAGTCCTGCCAGAACTCCTCCTCGGGATAGGCCTCGACCAGCACGTCCTGCGGCGCGTCATGCATGCAGCGCAGGTTGCGGGTGTGGCTGGAATTGCCGCCGCGCCAATCGCGCGGCGCGGCTTCGAGCAGCAGCACGCTGGCGCCGGCCTCGCGCGCCATGAGCGCGGCGCACAGCGCGGCGTTGCCGCCGCCAATGACGAGCACGTCGGGGTTCATCGGGAATTTGCCTCTTTTTTTTGCGGGACCGGCGCGGGAGCGTCGGGCGCCTCCAGCCGTGCCCAGCGAAAGCGCGACGCCGCGTCCGGGTAACGGCCCAGCGCCGCCCAGGGCTGCAGCGTGCCTCCCAGCCCCGCATCGACGGCGGCCATCACCATGGCCAGCGAATCGACCTCCAGCACCACGCGAGGCGTGAAGCGGGCGCGGGCAAAGACAGCATCCAGCGTCCAGCGCAGCCCATGCGGGCCGGTGGGCAAGATCAACGGTTCGTTGGCCAGGGCCTCGACGCCCTGCGTGGCCGGCAGCGGCGCGGCCCCGGCGCCGCGGATGAGGAAAAGCTCCTCTTCCATCAGCGGCCGCACCTGCCAGCCCCGGCCAGCGCCGGCAGCGGGCTGCCGCAAATCGGCCACGTCACGCCTTGCGGCGTGCGCTGCAACAGGCGGGTCGCCAACTCACCCTCCAGCCGGCCGATCTGCTGACTCAGGGCCGACTGCACCATGTCCAGTTCCAGCGCGGCGCGGCTCATCGAGCCGGCCTCGACGATGCGCACGAAGTAGCGAAGCTGACGCAGTTCCACGGACGGCATTGTGTGGCCTCGCGGGCGGCCGGCATACGCTGGCCAAAGCACCGACAATCGCCGTTCAGCCTGGTGCCCGGCGCGCCTAAACGACTGCTCTCCTGAGACAGGGTTCAGGCCAAATCAGCCTTTTGCCCGCATCTGCATTGCGCCATCAGCTATACACTCGATAGCAAAAAAATTACCGTGCCATGACCTGCACCAACCCTCTTGCATCACCTCTGCCCTCGCCCTGGGTGGTGCGCTTCACGCCGCTGGTGGCCGCCTGCGCGCCGGTGCTGGACGTGGCCTGCGGCCAGGGGCGGCACCTGCGCTGGTTCGCCGGGCGCGGCCACCCGGTCACCGGCGTGGACCGCGACGCCGCCGCCATCGCCGCCGCGCAAACGCTGGGCGAGGCCGTGCAGGCCGACATCGAAGGCGGGCCGTGGCCGCTGGCGGGCCGGCGCTTCGGCGCGGTGGTCGTCACCCACTACCTGTGGCGGCCGCTGCTGCCCACCCTGCTGGACAGCGTGGCCGACGGCGGCGTGCTGATCTACGAGACCTTCGCCGCCGGCAACGAGACGGTGGGCAAGCCGTCGCGCGCCGACTTCCTGCTGCGGCCGGCCGAGCTGCTGCGCCTGTGCGGCGGCCCCGGCTGGCGCGTGGTGGCCTTCGAGGACGGCTTCCTGCCTCGGCCGGACCGCTTCATCCAGCGCATCGCGGCGGTGCGCGCCGGCCCGCGCGCGCCAGGGGCGCAGGCGCCGGAACGTTATCCGCTGCAGGGGCTCCAACCAGCGCCTTGATGCCGACCGCCGGCACTAGAATGCGCTTTTCCCGTCGAGACCACACGGACTTCATGACACCCATCACAGGCAGCATCGTCGCCATCGTCACGCCGATGCACGAGGACGGCAGCGTCGACTACCCGGCCCTGCGCAAGCTGATCGACTGGCACATCGCCGAGGGCACGGACTGCATCGGGGTGGTCGGCACCACGGGCGAATCGCCCACCGTGGACGTCGAGGAGCACGAGGAGATCATCCGCGTCGCCGTCGAGCAGGCCGCCGGCCGCGTGCCCATCATGGCCGGCTGCGGCGCCAACTCCACCGCCGAGGCGATCGAGCTGGCGCGCTACGCCCAGCAGGTCGGCGCCGACTGCCAGCTTCAGGTCGTGCCCTATTACAACAAGCCCACGCAAGAGGGCCAGTACCGGCACTTCAGATCAATCGCCGAGGCCGTGGGCGACCTGCCCATGGTGCTGTACAACGTGCCCGGCCGCACGGTGGCCGACATGCAGCACGACACCGTGCTGCGCCTGGCCCAGGTGCCTGGCATCGTCGGCATCAAGGAAGCCACCGGCAACCTCGAGCGCGCGCAGTGGCTGATCCGCGACGTGTCCCCCGGCTTCGCCATCTACTCGGGCGACGACCCCACCGCCGTGGCGCTGATGCTGTGCGGCGGCCAGGGCAACATCAGCGTCACCGCCAACGTCGCGCCGCGCCTGATGCACGAGTTGTGCGTGGCCGCCATCGCCGGCGACCGCCACAAGGCGATGGAGATCCAGTTCAGGCTCATGCCCCTGCACAAGCATCTGTTCGTCGAGGCCAACCCCATCCCCGTGAAGTGGGCCATGGCCCGCCTGGGCCTGTGCGGCCCCACGCTGCGCCTGCCCATGACGCCGCTGGACAGCGCCCACGAAGCCGTGGTGGAGCGTGCCCTGCAAAGCGCCGGCCTGCTCTGACTTACTTCTGTTTTCATAGCTGCCGGCGTATGCTGCATCTGGACAAAAGCCCCATTTCATTCAAAGGAACGCCGAACGTGAAGTCCGCCCAACGTCCCCGCCTCGCGCTGCTCGGCGCCACGCTGCTGCTGGCCGCGGGCGGCTGCTCCGTGCTCGAAGCCGACAAGATCGACTACAAGAGCGCCGGCCGCGGCACCTCCCTCGAAGTGCCGCCCGACCTGACCCAACTGCCCGGCCAGTCGCGCTACAGCGCTGCTGGCGGCGCCGTCACCGCCAGCGGCTACCAGGCCGGCCAGGCCGCGGCCGCCGGCGCCGCGTCGCCCACCGCCTCCAACGCCATGGCCGACGTGCGGTTCCTGCGCGAGGGCGGCGAGCGCTGGCTGCGCGTGGACCGCCCCGCCGACAAGCTGTGGGGGCCGGTGCGCGAGTTCTGGCTGGACAGCGGCTTCCTGCTGGCCATCGACCAGGCCAACCTGGGGCTGATGGAGACCGACTGGGCCGAGAACCGCGCCAAGATCCCGCAGGACTTCATCCGCAGCACCATCGGCAAGGTGTTCGACTCGCTCTACTCCACCGGCGAGCGCGACAAGTTCCGCACCCGGTTCGAGCGCAACGCCGCCGGCGGCACCGACATCTTCGTCACCCACCGCGGCATGGAAGAGGTCTACTCCTCCACGCAGCGCGACAACACCACCTGGCAGCCGCGCGCGCGCGACCCCGAGCTGGAGGCCGAGTTCCTGCGCCGCTTGATGGTCAAGCTCGGCATCTCGCAAGAGCAGTCGCGGGCCGTGATGGCCAGCGCCTCCGCCGCTGGCCCGGCGGCCGCGCCCAACGCGCGCGCGGTCACCGAGGGCGGCGCGCCCGCCGTGCAGATGGGCGACGACTTCGACCGCGCCTGGCGCCGCGTCGGCCTGGCGCTGGACCGCACCGGCTTCACCGTCGAGGACCGCGACCGCAGCAAGGGCGTGTACTTCGTGCGCTACGTCGACCCCACGCTGGAAAAGCAGGAGCCCGGCTTCTTCGGCAAGATGTTCGGGCGCGGCAGTGCCCAGCTCCCCACCAGCAAGTACCAGGTCACGGTGCGCTCGCAGGGGCAGACCAGCCTGGTTTCGGTGCAGGACGGCAGCGGCGCGCCTGCGCCCGCCAAGGACGCGCAGCGCATCGTGCAAGTGCTGGTCGACGAGCTGAAATGAGCCACCTCCAGGCTCCCCCTTGCGGTGGCACCGCCACTGGGGCCGTCGGGTTTCATGCGATGCGGACAGTGCGCAGCGCGACGCATAGGTAGGTTCGATGCTGCGGCTGCGCAGCCTGGCCAGCGGCAGCGCGGGCAACGCCACGCTGGTCGAGGCCACCGACGGCACGCAGCGCACGCGCGTGCTCATCGACTGCGGACTGGGCTGGCGTCAGCTCGCCGCCAGCCTGGCCGGCGCCGGCCTGTCCGTGGACGAGCTGGACGCCATCTTCATCACCCACGAGCACGGCGACCACGTCGGCTGCGCGCCGCTGGTGGCCGCGCGCCACGGCGTGCCGCTGTGGGCCAGCGCGGGCACCCGCCAGGCCCTGCGCCAGGCCGGCTGCGAGTTGCCTATCGCGCTGACGGCCGACGGTGAGACGGTGGCCATCGGCGCCCTGCAGATCCGCCCCTTCACCGTGCCGCACGACGCGCGCGAGCCGCTGCAGCTCACCTGCACGGATGGCGACCGCACGCTCGGCGTGCTGACCGACCTGGGCCACGTCACGCCGCACGTGCTGGGCCGTCTGGCCGGCTGCCACGCGCTGATGCTGGAGAGCAACCACGACCCGGACATGCTGGCGCGCTCGCGCTACCCCGACTTCCTCAAGCGCCGCGTCGGCGGCCCGCACGGCCACCTGAGCAACGCGCAGGCCGCGCACGCCCTGCGCGCCCTGCGCCACGACCGCCTGGGCACCGTGGTGGCCGCCCACCTCAGCGAGCGCAACAACCTGCCCCAGCTCGTGCGCGACGCTTTCGCCGACGCCCTGGGCTGCGCCAGCGGCGACGTGCTGGTGACCAGCCGCCACGGGCTGGACTGGCTGCGGGCCTGAGCGCCCCGCGGCAAAAAAAGCAACACCCCAAGGGGCCGCAACCCACATTCCGCTTGGAAACGTGCTCCTTATCCAGTAGCATCCTGACCAGCCAGGAGGATGCGGGCATCTACGCTGGCAAAGTTTCCCCCAATCCACAACGAGGATCTCCAACCATGGCAACTGCAAAAAAAGCACCTGCGAAGGCAGCGCCGGCCAAGAAGGCAGCTCCGGCCAAGAAGCGCGCGCCCAATGCCGCCTTCGCCAAACCCATGACGCCCAGCCCCGCGCTGGCCGCCGTGATCGGCGCCACGCCCCTGCCCCGCTTCGAAGTCACCAAGAAGGTGTGGGACTACATCAAGGCCAACAAGCTGCAGGACAGCGTGAACAAGCGCAACATCAACGCCGACGCCAAGCTGAAGGAGATCTTCCAGAAGCCCCAGGTGACGATGTTCGAGATGACCAAGCTGGTCAACGCGCACCTGTCCTGATCGCGGCGGCGTGCGCCGCCCTCAGGCCAAAGCCGGCTCGACGAGCCGGCTTTTTATTCTTCGAATGGAATACGACGCAAGCCCGCGTGGGTATTGCGCCATCAGCTGTCAATTCAGGATCGATCAACCTCAAGGCCGAGCCGTGCGTCGCCCCACACCCAGCGCCGCGCCCACCGACAGCAGCAGCACCAGAGCCGCCGCCAGCAGCGTGGCCGAGTACCAGCCCCGGTCCATGAAGACGCCGAAGATCAGCGGCGAGACCGCGAAGCCCAGGTCCAGCCCCGAGTACACCGTGCCGTACACGCGCCCGGTGGCGCCCTTGGGCGTGGCCTTCTTGATCATCATGTCGCGGCTCGGGCCGCCCACGCCGACGGCGAAGCCGGTGACCGCCAGCACCGCCATGGTGCCCGCGCCGCCCAGCCAGCCGGTGGCCGCCAGCGCCATCAGCGCCGCGCCGGCCGTCATGCACCAGGCCACCACGCGGTCGCTGTGCATGGGCGTGCGCGTGGCCACCACGCCGCCGATGAACATGCCCACCGCGCCGGCCACCATGTAGGCCGTCAGCGTGGCGGTGGCGGCCTCGAAACTCGCCCCGTGCACCGCCTGCAGGATGGAGGCCGAGAAGTTCTGCACCACCGCCAGCGTCATGGTCGAGAGGAAGAAGAAGCCGAAGCACCACCACACCACCGGCAGCTTCATGAAAGCCAGGTCGTTGCCGCGCGTGGCGTCGGGCGCGCGGACAACGACCTCGCTGCGCAACTGGGCGCGGTTGAGCACCAGCACCGCCAGGACCAGCACGTACAGCACGGCGGCGGCCAGGTAGCCATGGCGCCAGTGACCGAAGGCGCTGCCGAAGCCCATCAGGAACACCGGCGCCAGCGCCCAGCCCAGGTTGCCCGTCAGCCCGTGCACGCTGAAGGCGTAGCCCAGGCGCGGCGCCGAGACGCGCTGGTTGAGGATGGTGAAGTCCACCGGATGGAAGGGCGCGTTGCCCACGCCCGCGAACACCGCCACCAGCATCAGCCCCGCGTAGCCGTGCGCGAAAAAGCCCGACAGCGCCGCCAGCATGAAGCACACGATGGAGCCGAACAGCACCGGCCGCGCACCCACCCGGTCCACCACGAAGCCGGCGCAGGCCTGCCCGATGCCGGAGATGGCGAAGAACACCGTGGTCAGGAAACCCATCTGCGCGAAGCTGAGGCCGAACTCCTTCATGAAGATGGGGAACAGCGGCGCCAGCAGCAGGTGCGAGAAATGCGAGCTGGCGTGCGCCAGGCCCACCAGGCCGATGACCGTGGCGTCCTGCCGGAGGGGCGCGGCCGGCGCGGCGGACAGCCCGCCCGAGGGCAGCGCGGTGGATGTGGCGGTGTTCATGCGAAGCGAGGGTTGGAGGGGGGGACCCCGGATGGTAGGCGCGCCCACCGAACGCTGCCAGTTGCAGAAATGCGATTGTTTGACAACAATCATCGCAAACAAGCCAAACCAGCGTTTACCCTCATTCATGCCCTCCATCGCCCTGCCCCGCGCCCCGCTGCGCCCCGTGCCGACCACGTCCACGGGCGACCCCCTGTCGTACCGGCCCTCGCCCGGGCGGCCGGTGCGCGGCAAGCGCTCGCACGAGATGGGGCCGGACACGCATTTCGAGCCGCACGCCCACGCCTGGGCGCAGATCGCCTACTGCGCCAGCGGGGTGATCCAGGTCAGCGTGCAGCAGCGGCCGCGCGGCGGCGGCGAGCCGGCGCACACCGACGGCGCCGGCCCCGAGGTGAGCTACATCGTGCCGCCCTCGCGCGCGGTGTGGATCGCCGCCGGCTCGCCGCACGCCGTGACGGTGCAGCAGACGGCCGAGCTGCACACGCTCTACGTCGAACCCAGCGCCATGCCCGCCGGCTGGGACGGCGGCAGCCGCGTCATCGCCGTCTCACCGCTGCTGCGCGAGCTGTTCCTGGCGCTGGAGGACGCCCCGCCCGGCGAGCGCGAACGCTTGCTGGGCGGGCTGGCCATCGACGAGATCGTGCGCGCGCCCACCCAGAGCCTGGGCGTGCCGCTGCCGCACCCGCAGCAGGGCGACAAGCGCCTGCGCGCGCTGTGCCAGGCGGTGCTGCGCGAGCCGGCGCGCGTCGCCACGCTGGCCGAGCGCGCCGCCGACGCCGGCGCCAGCGAGCGCACCGCCGCGCGCCTGTTCCAGGGCGAGCTGGGCACCACCTACCAGCAGTGGCGCCAGCAGGTGGTGCTGGCGCACGCCCTGCCCCTGCTGGCCAGCGGCCAGCCCATCGGCCAGGTGGCCACCGCCTGCGGCTACGCCAGCGAGAGCGCCTTCAGCGCCATGTTCCGCGCCGCGCTGGGGCAGCCGCCGAGCAGCTTCAGGGCTTGAGATTTCAATGAATTCAGGCCGCAGCCCGCATGCAGCAAGCGCGGACAGCTACTGATAAAAGAGCATTCCGAGGCTACAGCAGCCGCCGGATCAGCCCCATCACCCGCTCGAAGCGCGCGCCGTAGGGCGGGTACAGCAGGTGCCCCATGCCCCAGCGCGACTGCACGAACACGCTCTTCTGGTGCGTGAAGCGCAAAAAGCCCGTCTCGCCATGGTAGGCGCCCAGGCCGCTGTCGCCCACGCCGCCGAACGGCAGGCCGTCGTGGGCGATGTGCATCAATGTGTCGTTCACCGTCACGCCGCCGCTCACGGTGCCCTGCAGCACGCGCTGCCGGGCGGCGGCGTCGTCGCCGAACCAGTACAGCGCCAGCGGGCGCGGCCGGGCGTTGATGTGGGCGATGGCGTCCTCCAGCCGGTCGTAGGCCAGCACGGGCAGGACGGGGCCGAAGATTTCGTCCTGCATCAGGCGCGCGGCCGGCGGCGCATCCCACACCAGCAGCGGCGCCATCTGGCGCGCGGCCGGGCCAGATGCGGGCGCCACCCAATCCGATGGGCTGGCGTCCTCCACGCGCGCGCCCAGCGCCCGCGCCTCGGCCACCAGCACCCGCAGGCGCTCGTGCTGCCGCGCGTTGACGATGGCCGCGTAGTCCGGGTTGCCCGCCAGGTGCGGAAACAGCCGTGCCACCGCGCGCCGGTAGGCGTCGGCGAAAGCCGCCTCGCGTCCGCGCGGCAGCAGCAGGTAGTCGGGTGCGATGCAGGTCTGGCCACCGTTGAGCAGCTTGCCGTGCGCGATCTTCAGCGCCGCGCCAGCCAGGTCGGCGCACGAGGCATCGACGATGCAGGGCGACTTGCCGCCCAGCTCCAGCGTGACGGGCGTGAGGTGGCGCGCCGCCGCCGCGGCCACCTGCCGGCCCACCGCCGTGGAGCCGGTGAAGAACAGGTGGTCGAACGGCAGGTCGGCAAAGGCCACCGCCACGTCCACGCCGCCGGTGACCACCGCGAATTCATCGGGCGCGAAATGCCGAGCCACCAATTCGGCCAGCAGCGCCGACGTGCGCGGCGTGTGCTCGCTGGGCTTGAGCAGCACCCGGTTGCCCGCCGCCAGCGCGGTGGCGGCCGGCCCCAGCGTGAGCTGCAGCGGGTAGTTCCAGGGCCCGATGACGCCCACCACGCCCAGCGGCTGGCGCGCGATGAAGGCGTGCGCGGGCTGCAGGTGCAGCGGGGTGCGCACGCGCCGCGGGCGGCTCCAGCGCGGCAGGTGGCGCCGCAGGTCGGCCAGCAGGCCGGCCAGCACCAGGCCGTCGGCCACCTGCGTCAGCCGCTCGCCGCGCAGGCCGAAGTCGGCGTTGACGGCTTCGGCCAGCCGCGCTTGGTGGTCTTGCCAGAGCCGGGCCACGCGCCGCAGGCGGTCCTGGCGCAGGGCCAGCGGCACGTCCACCTCGCGCCGCGACAACTGGTGCTGCGCGGCGAACAGCTGCGTCAGCGCCGGTGCCGCCGCCACGGGCAGGTTTTGATGAAGATTGGCGTTCATGCCGGCGTCCCTGTTGGTGTTGCAGCTGTTAACTTGATAGTTCCTGGCCGATGCGTCAAGCTGCCCAGGTGCGGCGCCAGCAGCTGCGCCAGCCAGTCGCCGAAAGCCTGCACGCGCCGAGACAGATGGCGCCGGTGCGGATAGACCCATTGCACCGGCATGGCGGGCGGCGGCCAGGCCGGCAGCACCACCACCAGTTCGCCGGCGGCCAGGTGCTCGCGCACGTCGAACGCCGGGATCTGGATCAGCCCGAGCCCGGCCAGGCAGCAGGCGACGTACGCCTCGGCATTGTTCACGGTCACGGCGCCCGGCATCGGCAGCGCGCGCAACTGGCCGTCCTCGGTCCATTCCCACGCCGCGACGTGGCCGCTGCCGGGGGAGGCGTAGTTCACCGCGCGGTGCCGCGCCAAGTCGGCCGGCACGGCGGGCGTGCCGTGGCGCGCCAGGTAGGCCGGGCTGGCGCAGTTGATCAGCTTCAGCAGGCCGAGCGGCCGCGCCACC
The DNA here is from genome assembly GCF_016703145.1 of Ottowia sp. Taxonomy (GTDB): domain Bacteria; phylum Pseudomonadota; class Gammaproteobacteria; order Burkholderiales; family Burkholderiaceae_C; genus Ottowia. Next base: position 746,388 of record NZ_JADJCO010000005.1, read on the forward strand.
AGGCTGCTGGCCGGCATCTCGCCCACGCGCAGGGCACCGTCGATGCCCTCGTGCACCAGATCGACCGCGCGGTCGCTGGAGCCCAGCTCCAGCTCGACGGCGGGGTGGCGCTCGAAGAACCCCGGCAGGGCCGGCGCCACCAGCCGGCGCGCGATGCGGCTGGGCAGATCCACCCGCAGCCGCCCGCTCAGCGCCTCGCCCGGCGGGCGGAACTGCTGCACCAGCTCCTCGGCGTCGGCCACCAGCACGCGGGCGCGCTCGTGCAGCGCCTGGCCGTCCGCCGTCAGGCTGACCCGCCGCGTCGTGCGGTGCAGCAGGCGCGCACCCAGGCGCTCTTCCAGTTGCTGCACCGCCAGCGACACCGTGGGCCGCGGCAAGTCCAGTTGATCGGCCGCCGACGTGAAGCCCCCGCTGTCGGCCACGCGGAGGAACACGCGCAGTTGATCGATGAGATCCATCGCCTTTATTGGTAATGATTACTGGATAGTCAATCCATTTATTTTGAGTTTAACCAATATAACAAGACGAATAAAGTCGGCACCGTTCATTCACTGACCCGGGAACCCTGCATGTCCAAGCACAGCATTCAAGACAAAGTCGTTCTGGTCGCCGGCGGCGCCAAGAACCTGGGCGGCCTGCTGGCCGCCGACCTGGCCCGGCACGGCGCCAAGGCCGTCGCCATCCACTACCACGGCGCGGCCACCCAGGCCGAGGCCGAGCAGACGGCGGCGACCGTGCGGGCGCTCGGCGCCAAGGCCGTGGCCCTGCAAGGCAACCTGACCACCGGCGCCGCGATGGAAAAGCTGTTCGCCGACGCCAGCGCCGCCATCGGCCGGCCCGACATCGCGATCAACACGGTGGGCAAGGTGCTGAAGAAGCCGTTCGCCGAGATCACCGAGGCCGAGTTCGACGACATGGACGCGATCAACAACAAGTCGGCCTTCCTGTTCCTCAAGGAAGCCGGCAGGCACGTCAACGACCACGGCAAGATCGTCACGCTGGTGACCTCGCTGCTGGGCGCCTTCACGCCCTTCTACGCGTCGTATGCCGGCACCAAGGCGCCGGTGGAGCACTACACGCGCGCGGCGGCCAAGGAGTTCGGCGCGCGCGGCATCTCGGTGACCGCCGTCGGCCCGGGGCCGATGGACACGCCCTTCTTCTACGGCCAGGAAGGCGCCGACGCGCAGGCGTACCACCAGAGCGCCGCCGCCCTCTCGCCCTTCAGCAAGACCGGCCTGACGGACATCGAGGACGTGGTACCTTTCATCCGCCACTTGGTCAGCGACGGCTGGTGGATCACCGGCCAGACCATCCTGATCAACGGTGGCTACACCACCAAGTGACACGCCCTCTATCGAAAGCCCGAACCCATGCACATGCTTCTGGTCATCGTTGGCGGCGCCGGGCTGCTGGCGCTGTTCGTCCTGTTCGGCTGGCTCTGGGGCGCCAGCACCGCCGGCATGGCGCTGGCCGCCAAGGCGTTCATTCCGGTGTGGCTGCTGGTGGCCACCGCCAATCTGTGGGTAGGCGTGGCGCACGCGGGCTACAGCGTGCGCGAGGAACTGCCCATCCTGATCGTCGTGTTCGCCGTGCCGGCCGCCGTGGCCGCGGTCACGGTGTGGTGGCTCTCGCGCGCCTGAGCCCGATGGTCCAAGCCAGCGCCCCGCGCGCGTGCCGCGGCGCCGCCGACACGCCCGCGCAAGCCCAGGCGGTGGTGGACTACTGGCACGCCAACAGCGCCCACTGGTTCAACAAGAGCCCGGCCTTCGACCGGCGCTTTCGCGAGCGGTTTCTGCCGCTGCACGAGGCGGCCGCGCGCGGCGGCCTGCACGCCTGGCAGGACACGCCCATCGGCGCCCTCGCCCTGCTCATCCTGCTGGACCAATACCCGCGCAACGCCTTTCGCGGCACGCCGCGGATGTACGCCACGGACGCGCAAGCGCGCCAGGTGGCCCGCCATGCCCTGGCACGCCAGCACATGCAGGCCGTGGCAGCGCCGTTGCGCCTGTTCTTCTGCCTGCCCTTCGCCCACTCCGAAGAGCTGGCCGACCAGGATTTGTCGGTGCAACTGAACGCCCAGTTGGGCGCCGCGTGGCAATCCCACGCCGAGGGGCACCGCCGCATCATCCGCCGCTTCGGGCGCTTTCCGCACCGCAACGCCATCCAGCGGCGAACGACCACCGCCGAGGAACAGGCGTTTCTGGACCAGGGCGGCTTTGCCGGATAGCGGCTGGCCGCGCCATCGACGAAAAGCCCGTGGCGACACGGGCTTTTTCATGAACGGGACGCCAGCGCGCGCTCAGGCCGCGGGCTTGCCGACGAACCGGAACACCCCCGGCTCCTTGATCGGATCGACGCTGACGTCGATCTCGGTCTTGGGCGGGAACTTGCCCCCCAGCAGATCCCTGGACAGCGGGTTCTCGATGCGCTGCTGGATGGCGCGCTTGAGCGGCCGCGCGCCGAACACCGGGTCGAACCCGACCTTGGACAGCTCGGCCAGCGCCTGGTCCGACACCTTCAGGTGCAACTCCATCTTGGCCAGCCGCTCGGCGAGCACCTTGAGCTGGATCTTGGCGATCTCGCCGATCTGGCTCGCGTCCAGGCCGTGGAACACCACGATCTCGTCGATCCGGTTCAAGAACTCGGGGCGGAAGTGGTTCTTCAGCTCGCCGAACACGGCGTCCTTGACGTCCTCGTACGGCTTGCCGGCCATCGCCTGGATCAGCGGCGAGCCGATGTTGCTGGTCATGATGATCACCGTGTTCTTGAAGTCCACGGTGCGGCCCTGGCCGTCGGTCAGGCGGCCATCGTCCAGCACCTGCAGCAACACGTTGAACACGTCGGGATGGGCCTTCTCGATCTCGTCGAACAGGATCACGCTGTAGGGCTTGCGGCGCACCGCCTCGGTCAGGTAGCCGCCCTCGTCGTAGCCCACGTAGCCGGGCGGCGCGCCGATCAGGCGGGCCACCGAATGCTTCTCCATGAACTCGCTCATATCGATGCGGATCATGTGCTCGGGGCTGTCGAACAGAAAGGTCGCCAGCGCCTTGGTCAGCTCGGTCTTGCCCACGCCGGTGGGGCCGAGGAACAGGAACGAGCCCAGCGGCCGGTTCGGGTCCGACAGGCCCGAGCGCGAGCGGCGGATGGCGTTGGCCACGGCAACAATAGCCTCGTCCTGCCCCACCACGCGCTGGTGCAGGGCGTCTTCCATCTGCAGCAGCTTCTCGCGCTCGCCCTGCATCATCTTGCTGACGGGGATGCCGGTGGCGCGGCTCACCACTTCGGCGATCTCCTCGGCGCCGACCTGGGTGCGCAGCAGCTTGTGGCCGGACTTGGCCTCGGCGCCGGCCTCCTGGGCCTGCGCCTCCTTGAGCTGCTTCTCCAGCGCCGGCAGGCGGCCGTACTGCAGCTCGGCGACCTTGTTGAAGTCGCCCTTGCGGGTGGATTCCTCGATCTGGAACTTGATCTGGTCCATCTCCTTGCGGATCTGCTCGCTGCCCTGGGCGCTGGCCTTCTCGGCCCGCCACACCTCGTCGAGGTCGGCGTACTCCTTCTCCAGCTTGGCCAGGTCGTCCTCGATCAGCGCCAGGCGCTTCTGCGAGGCCTCGTCCTTCTCCTTCTTCATGGCCTCGCGCTCGATCTTGAGCTGGATCATGCGGCGCTCCAGCTTGTCCATGACCTCGGGCTTGGAGTCGATCTCGATCTTGATCTTGGCCGCCGCCTCGTCGATCAGGTCGATGGCCTTGTCGGGCAGGAAACGGTCGGTGATGTAGCGGTGGCTCAACTCGGCGGCGGCCACGATGGCCGGGTCGGTGATGTCCACGCCGTGGTGCACCTCGTACTTCTCCTGCAGGCCGCGCAGGATGGCGATGGTGTCCTCCACGCTGGGCTCGTCGACCAGCACCTTCTGGAAGCGCCGCTCCAGCGCGGCGTCCTTCTCGATGTACTTGCGGTACTCGTCCAGCGTTGTGGCGCCGATGCAGTGCAGCTCGCCGCGCGCGAGGGCGGGCTTGAGCATGTTGCCGGCATCGATCGCTCCTTCAGCCTTGCCGGCGCCGACCATGGTGTGGATCTCGTCGATGAAGAGGATGATGCGGCCTTCCTCGGCCGCCACTTCCTTCAGCACCGACTTCAGGCGTTCCTCGAACTCGCCGCGGTACTTGGCGCCGGCCAGGAGGCCCGCCATGTCCAGCACCAGCACGCGCTTGTCGCGCAGGGTGTCGGGCACCTCGCCGGCCACGATGCGCTGGGCCAGCCCCTCGACGATGGCGGTCTTGCCCACGCCGGGCTCGCCGATCAGCACCGGGTTGTTCTTGCTGCGCCGCTGCAGCACCTGGATGGCACGGCGGATCTCGTCGTCGCGGCCGATCACCGGATCGAGCTTGCCCAGGCGGGCGCGCTCGGTCAGATCGAGCGTGTACTTCTTCAGCGCCTCGCGCTGGCTCTCGCCCTCGGCCGAGTCCATGGTCTGGCCGCCGCGCACGGCGTCGATGGCGGCCTCCAGGCTCTTGCGGGACAGGCCGTTCTCCTTGGCGATGCGGCCGGCCTCGCCCTTGGCGTCGCCGAGGGCCAGCAGGAACATCTCGCCGGGCACGAACTGGTCGCCGCGCTTGATGCTCTCCTTCTCGGTGGCCTGCAGCAGCCGGATGAGGTCGGGGCCGGGCTGCACCTGCTCCTGGCCCTGCACGGTGGGCAGGCGCTTGACGGCGGCCTCGGCGTCCTGGGCCAGCTTGGCCACGTTGACGCCGGCACGCGCCAGCAGCGCGCGCGGGCCGTCCTCCTGGCGCAGCAGGGCAGCCAGCAGGTGCACGGGCTCGATGTAGGCGTGGTCGTTGCCCAGCGCGAGCGATTGGGCGTCGCCCAGGGCTTCCTGGAATTTGGTGGTGAGTTTGTCGAGGCGCATGGTGGTGAATATCTCCTGAAACTGGTGCGGATATGGGGTTCACCCTGAGTGATTCAACTCCCCGGCCCGCCTCAGTCATGCAGTGGACAGATTCCGGCTGGGCACGCACCCATACGCACCTATACGCACCTATACTAAATTCCGGAAGCAAAAGCTTCCAGAAATCAATCAGGAGACATACCTTCATGCGTTCAGTATCCTTTTCCACGGCCGGCGTCCTCGCCGCCGCCCTGCTGGCCAGCGCCTGCACCACCGCGCCCAAGCCTCCCACCACGATGGCGGAAGTCGGCGAACTCCGCGCCGGCTCGGGCTACGTCAACGGCTACCTCACGCGCGCCGACATGGCCGACAGCCTGGCCCTGGTGCCCCCGCCGCCCGCCGAAAAGTCGGCGAGGCTGGCCGACGATGTCGAAGCCTACCGCGCCCTGACCGCCCTGCGCAACGGACCGCGCGGCGCCCAGGCCGCCAAGGACGCCGTACTCAAGTTCCCCGCCGCCGCCGACCACTTCGCCTGCGCGCTGGGCGTGCAGATTTCCGAGCAGAACACGCCGCACCTGAACATGCTGCTGCGCCGCACCCTGGCCGATGCCGGCGGCGCCACCTACAAAGCCAAGGACAAATACCAGCGCGCCCGCCCCTTCATGGTGTTCAACGAGCCCACCTGCACGCCCGGGGAGGAAGCCCACCTCAGAAAGGATGGCTCCTACCCCTCCGGCCACTCGGCACTGGGCTGGGCCTGGGCGCTGGTGCTGACGCAGGTCGCGCCCGAGCGCACCGACGCGCTGGCGCAGCGCGGCCGCGCCTACGCGCAGAGCCGGGGCGTGTGCGGCGTGCACTGGAAGAGCGACATCGAGGCCGGCCGCTTCGTCGGCTCGGCCGCCGTGGCCCGGCTGCAATCCAACGCCGTCTTCCAGGCGCAACTGGCCGAGGCCAAGAAGGAAGTCGCCAAGGCCCGCGCCGCCGGCTGGGTGCCGCCGGGCCCCACCTGCGCCGCCGAGGCCGCCGCCCTGGGCCTCTCGACCCAGCTCGCGCCCTGATATCGCCTTCAGCCCGGCGCGTTGGCGGCCGCGATGCCCCAGCGCGCCAGCGCCGCGTCATCCTGCACGCGGGCATCCACCCAGCGCACGCCATCCGGCGTGCGTTCCTTTTTCCAGAACGGCGCCTGGGTCTTGAGGTAATCCATCAGGAACTCGCAGGCCTGGAAGCTCTCGCCCCGGTGCGCCGAGGCCACCGCCACCAGCACGATCTGGTCCTGCGGCGACAGCAGCCCCACGCGGTGGACCACCCGCACGCCCAGCAGGTCGAAGCGGCGCAGCGCCTCGTCGATCATGGCCTCGACGGCCTTCTCGGTCATGCCGGGGTAGTGCTCCAGTTCCATCGCGCTCACCGGCTCGGCGCCGTTGCGGTCCCTCATGGTGCCGACGAAGGCGCATACCGCGCCCACGCGCCCGTCTCGCGCGCGCAAGGCGGCCAGTTCGGCCGAGACGTCGAAATCCTGGGTCTGGATGGAAACACGGGGGCTCATGGCAAGGGCATGGGTTCTGGCGCTGGGCGACCCCGCCAACTGTACCCCCCGACGACCCGGTTCGTCCGACCGTGCCGCGGGCGGCGGCGCCGCCGCGCGGGCGACCTGCTCAGCCGCCTGTGACCGGCGGGAAGAACGCGACTTCGGCGCCGTCGGCCAGCGGCGCCGACTCGTCGCTCATCACCTGGTCGAGCGCCACGCGCACCGCCCGCCCGCGCGCCAGCGCCTGGGCGTGCGCGCCGCCGCGAGCGATCAACTCGTCGCGCAGCGCCGCCAGGGTGGGCGCGGCGGTGGCCACGCGCTCGCTGCCGGCGTCCAGCGCCTCGCGGATCGAGGCGAAGTAGCGCACCGTGACCTGCTTCATGCGAGCAGCTCGGAAAAGGGAATGAAGCGCACGGTGTCGCCCTGGGCGATGGTCGCGCCCGCCGGGTGGTCGATCAGTCCGTCGGCCCAGTGCACCGAGGTGAGCACGCCCGAGCCTTGGTTGGGAAACAGGTCCAGCCCGCCGGAGGCATTGCGCCGCGCGCGCAGGAATTCACGGCGTTTATCGGCCTTGGCCAGCGTGAAATCCGCGCGGGCAGCTATCGATGGCATAGCAACATCGACAGCGCCCTGCAGCCTGAGCAGGAACGGCCGCACCAGCATCAGGAAGGTGACGAAGCTCGACACGGGGTTGCCGGGCAGTCCGATGAAGTGCGCCTGCCCGCCCTCGGCGCGCCGCAGCCGGCCGTAGGCGAACGGCTTGCCGGGCTTCATGGCGACCTGCCAGAGGTCGAGCGTGCCGAGGCTCTCGACGGCGGGTTTGACGTGGTCTTCCTCGCCGACCGACACGCCGCCGCTGGTCAGCACCAGGTCGTGCTCGCGCGCGGCGGCCTGCAGCGCCTGCCGCGTGGCGTCGGCGCGATCGGGCACCACGCCCAGGTCCGTCACCACGCAGCCCGCGCGGCGCAGCAGCGCGTTCAGGAAATAGCGGTTGGAGTTGTAGATGGCCCCCGGCGGCAGGTCCTCGGGCGCCACGGCGCCGGGGGTGGCCAGTTCGTCGCCGGTGGCCATCAGGGCCACCCGGGGGCGGCGCGACACGGTCAGATCGTTCAGGCCGATTCCGGCGACCAGCCCAATGCTGGCGGGCGATAGCCGCTCCCCTTTTTGAAGCACCACGGCGCCCAGGGCGACATCCTCTCCGGCCAGGCGGACCGACCGCCCCGACGCCGGCGGGGCGTCGATGCGCACGCGCGCGCCGCCGTCGAGGGCCTGGGTGTCTTCCTGCATGACGACGGCATTGGCGCCCGCCGGCATCGGCGCGCCGGTGAAGATGCGCGCCGCGCTGCCCGGCGCCAGCGGCGCGCCGATGCCGCCGGCGGCGATGCGCTGCGTGACGTCCAGCACCGTCCCCGGCGCCGCGCAGTCGGCCGCGCGCACCGCGTAGCCATCCATCGCGCTGTTGTCGCAAGGCGGCACGGCAAGCCCGGACACCACGTCCCGCGCCAGCACGCGGCCGTCGGCATCGAAGGTGGGCACGGTCTCCGCGCCCAGCGTGGGCGCAGCCTGGGCGAGCAGGCGTTCGAGCGCTTCGTCCAGCGGCATCAAGGGCGGACGGCCAGGCGGCGGTGCCACATCCGCGCCCGTCATGCAAACACGTCGGACACGTAGCGCCCGGTCTCGCGCTCCACGCGCTCGGCCCAGGCTTCGGCCTCCTCGGCGCTCTTGTTCATCGCCTCCTGGTAGATGCGCATGAAGGTCTCGCGCACGGCGGGGGCCATGCGGCGGCCGTCGCCGCACACATAGACCGTGGCACCCTGGCGGAACAACTCGGCCACGTCGGCGCGGTCCTGCCACAGGCGGTGCTGCACGAAGGCCACGTCGCCTTGCGGCTGCTTGAAGAAGGCGGGGCGCACGCTGACGACGCCCGCCGCCGCCCACGCATCGAGTTCGTCCTTGTAGATGTAATCCACGTCGGGGTGGTCGCAGCCGAAGAACAGCAGCGACTTGCCCACGCTGCGCCCGCTTTGCGCCTGCCGTGCGCGCTCCTGCAAGAAGCCGTGGAACGGGGCCAGGCCGGTGCCGGCGCAGACCATGATCATGGGCGTTTCGGGGTTGCCAGGCGGGTGGAACAGGTCGTTGGACGGCCGCACCGCCAACGCCACGCGCGTGCCGGGCGCGGCGTTGGCCAGGAAGGTGGAGGCCATGCCCTGAAAACGCCCCTGGCCGGACAGCGCGGGCGCATCGACCACCGCCACGGTCAGCGTGCAGCGCTCGGCGTTCCACAGCGGCGAGGACGAGATGGAGTACTGCCGCGCGCGCGCTGGCGGCAGCATCTCCAGGAAGGCGGCGAAGCTCAAGCGGCAGGCGGGGTAGCGCTCCAGCAGTTCGAGCAGGCTGACGCGCTTGTCGAGCAGGTCGCGCTGGTAGGTTGTCTCGTCGGCCAGCGCGGCCAGTTCGCCCTGCTGCGGGCCTTCGGTCATGGCGGCCAACTGCGCCACCTGCCCGCGCGTGACGGGCTGGGCCAGCTCGACGTAGTGGAACAGCACCTCGCTGGCGTTCACCGGCAAGTCCACCGGCAGCGAGGTGACGCTGCCCTCGGGCTTGCGGATCACGATCTGGCTGTCGGAGGCGAGGTTGAAGCGCTTGAGCGCGCGCATGGTCACGCCGATGGGGTTGTGCGGCAGCACGGCCAGGTAGTCGCCGGCGCGGTAGCCCATGCCCTCGGGCAGCTTGATGTCGATGTGGCGCTTGGAGCGGCCCAGGGGCGAGGTCAAGTCCACCAGTTCGCGGTTTTCCAGCACTTCGCCGTACTGCAGGTCGGCCAGGCGCAGCAGCGAGGCCCGCGCGTCCTTGACCACCTCGACCTGCAACTGCGCGCCGCTGGGGGCGGCCTGCACCTGCTTGCCCAGCGCCTGGCCGAAGTCGGACCACAGGCCGGCGTACCAGTCGTCGAAGGCACCGAAGAAGTCGCCGCCGGCGTCGGTCTCGCCACGCCCGCGCAGGCGCGTGGCGCCGGCCGCTTCGAGCGCGGCGTCGAAGCGCTTGGGCACGGCCTGGTAGGTGCGCGCCCACTGGCGGTTGCCGCAGCCGAACACGGCGTAGCGCACGCCTGTCAGCTCGTCCGGTTTCAGGCCGTCGAGCCAAGCGGCGAACTGGCGCGCGTTGTCGGGCGGCTGGCCTTCGTAGGAGGCGGTGACGAGGATCACCGGGCCGTCGGTGGGCAGCCTGCCGGTGTACTCGTCCAGCGACGCCATCCGCGCGCCATAGCCCTGGGCGCCGGCCTCGTTGGCGATGCGTTCGGCAAAGGCTTCGGCCGAGCCGGTGTTGGAGCCGTAGAGCACCAGCAGCGGCGTGGTGGGGCCGTCGGGCGCCATGCGGGCGGCGGGCGCGTCGGCCCGCTTGGACGCGGGCGCCGCCGGCGCCAGCACGCTGCGCGGCTTGAAGGAAGTGGTGCCGCGCCGCTTGACGCGGATGCGCAAGCCCTCGGGCTTGAGCGTCAGCGTCTCGGCCACCTTGAGCTGGTAGCCGGGGTCTTCCTCGATCAGATCGAAGCGCTGCAGGATCATGGCCACGAGCAGGATGGCCTCCTGCATGGCGAACGGCCGGCCGATGCAGGCGCGCTGGCCGTTGCCGAAGGGCTTCCAGGCGTTGGGCGGCAGCTTTTCCATGTTTTCGGGCGTGAAGCGCTCGGGGCGGAAGCTCTCCACGTCGTCGCCCCAGACCTGGGTGTCGCGGTGCAGCGTGGGAATGAGCACCATCACCGTGTCGCGCTTGGTGAGGGCGTACTTGCCGCCGATCACCGTCTCGCCCAGCGGCTTGAGCGCGAAGGCCGGCGCCGTGGGCCAGATGCGCAGCGTCTCCAGCAGCACCTGCTCGACGTATTTCAGCTTGCCGATGTGCTCGACGCGCGGCATCTCGTCGCCCATCACGGCATCGACTTCGGCGCGGGCCTTGGCCATCACCTCGGGGTTCTTCATGAGGAAGTAAGTGGCGAACGACAGCATGCCACTGGTCGTCTCGTGCCCGGCGATGAGGAAGGTGATGAGCTGGTGGCGGATGTTTTCGTCCGACAGGCCCTCGCCCGTCACCGGATCACGCCCTTGCAGCATGATGCCCAGCAGGTCCTTCTTGCTGGCGCCATCGGGGTCGCGCTTGCGCTCGGCGACCAGCTCGCCGGCCACCTTGCGCATCAGCTCCAGGTCGTGCTCGTAGGCGCGGCGCTTGCCCACCATCAGCTTGCTGGCGATCTCGGGGCGGCGCGTGCGGGCGCCGGACTCGGCCAGCGCATCGACCATGGCGCCGACGAAGGGGTGCATCTCGCGCTGGTAGAAGCTGTTGAAGCGGTAGTCGAACGCGCACAGGGCGATGGTGTCCAGCGTCATGCGCGTCATGTCCTCGGTCACCTCGATGACGTTGGACGGGCCGAAGCGCTCCCAGCGCAGCAGCATCTGGTCGGCGATTTCGAGCATGCGGTCGAACATGCCGCGAATGCCCAGCGGGCCGAAGGCCGGCATCAGCAGGCGGTGTGCCACGGCCCAGTTGGGCTCGTCGGTCTTGGCTGTGAACAGGCCGTCGCCCGCGAAGTCGCGGATGTTCTTGAGCGCGCCGGACACGCGCTTGTCGAAGCGCGTTTCGTCGCAAACCTCGTTGACCAGCTCCTGCGAGCTGACGATGACCACCGGGGCGCCGAAGAAGTCGAGCTGGTAGATCGGGCCGTAGAGCTGCGCCAGGCGCATGAAGCCCTGGATGGGCGCGTCGCCGTCGACCGAGCGCAGGTTGCCGATGAAGGGGTCGGTCTTGGGTTGCGGAATGGGTTGGGTCTGAGCCATGGGATCTGCCTCTCTGGGGTTGTGAGTGCCGGCGGCTGGCGCGGCCTGCGCGGCAATCATAAGCGAGCCGGGCCAGCGGCAGGCTACCGGAAAACCCGCCACTTTTCATCGCCGGGCCGCCCCAAAGATGAAAAAGCCCCCTCGGGGGGCAGCGCAGCATGCGAAGCAGCGGAGCGTGGGGGCCTTCTCACGCGGCGTGGCGGCCGGCGTCGTACTCGAAGCGGCTGGCGTGGTCCATCAGCCACCGCGCCACGGCCTCGGCGTCGTTCAGATCGAGCACCGGGCGCAGGGTCGGCGCGGGCAGCCGGGCGGGGGAATCGGTGGCGATGGCGGCGATGAAGCCGTCGTCGGGGTAGCACACGGGCTGGGCGGCGGCGGCGCGCCAGACCTCGATCTTGGGCAGGTCGCAGTGCCTGAAGCCCTCCACCAGCACCCAGTCCACGCCGTCGTGCAGCTCGGCGATCAGGTGGTGCACGCTCAGGTCGGCCTCGCGCTCGAACTCGCGCATCAGCGCCAGGCGTCGGCTGGAAGCGATCACCACTTCGAAGGCGCCGGCCTCGCGGTGGCGAAAGCTGTCCTTGCCGGGGTGGTCGATGTCGAAGCGGTGGTGCGCGTGCTTGACCACCGACACGCGCTGGCCGCGCCGCTTGAGCGCCGGGATCACGCGCTCGATGAGCTGCGTCTTGCCGGCGCCGGAAAAGCCGGCGAAACCGACGACCTTCACCGCGCCACCCTCAGGATACTATGAAAATGGTAGCTGCAGGCGTAATATACATGCGGGTTAGAAGCCAATTTCATTCACATTCTCTGGCCACCAGCGCCTTGACGCCGGCGGCGTCGGCCGGCAGCACGCGCACGCGGCGCGGCAGGGCCTCGATGCCCTCGAAGCGGGCCGGACGGTCGGGCGCGCGGCCCAGCGCCTCCTCGATGGTGGCGGCGAACTTGATGGGCAGCGCCGTCTCCAGCACGATCATGGGCACGCCGGGGCGCAGGTGCTGGCGTGCCACTTTCACGCCGTCGGCGGTGTGGGTGTCGATGACGACGCCGTGCCGCTGGTCCACCTCGCGGATGGTGGCCAGGCGGTCGGCGTGGGTGCTCTTGCCACTGATGAAGCCGTAGCGGCCGGCGGCGTCGGCGAAGCGGGCGTCGCTACCCAGGTCGAACCGGCCGTCCGTGCCCAGCGCGTCGTGGAACATCGCGCGCGTGGCGGCCCCGTCGCGGCCCAGCAGGTCGAACACGAAGCGCTCGAAGTTGCTGGCCTTGCTGATGTCCATGCTGGGACTGGAGGTCTCATGCGTGTCGGCCGCGCCGCGCACGCGGTAGACGCCGGTGCGGAAGAACTCGTCGAGCACGTCGTTCTCGTTGGTGGCCACCACCAGCCGGTCGATGGGCAGGCCCATCATGCGCGCCACGTGGCCGGCGCAGACATTGCCGAAGTTGCCGCTGGGGACGGCAAAGCTCACGCGCTCGCCGTCGGACTGGGTGGCCTGGAAGTAGCCGGCGAAGTAGTACACCACCTGAGCCAGCAGGCGCGCCCAGTTGATGGAGTTGACGGTGCCGATCTTGTAGCGGGCCTTGAAGGCGAGGTCGTTGCTGACGGCCTTGACGATGTCCTGGCAGTCGTCGAACACGCCTTCGACGGCGATGTTGTGGATGTTGGGGTCTTGCAGGCTGAACATCTGCGCCTGCTGGAATGGGCTCATGCGCCCATGGGGGCTGAGCATGAACACGCGGATGCCGCGCTTGCCGCGCATGGCGTATTCGGCCGCGCTGCCGGTGTCGCCGCTGGTGGCGCCGAGGATGTTGAGCTGCTCGCCGCGCCGGGCCAGCTCGTACTCGAACAGGTGGCCCAGCAGTTGCATGGCCATGTCCTTGAAGGCCAGCGTGGGGCCGTTGGACAGGGCCTCCAGGTACAGCCCGTCCTCCAGTTTTTTGAGCGGCACGATCTCGCGCGTGCCGAACACCTCGGCCGTGTAGGTCTTGTCGCAGATCGTCTTCAAGTCGGCGGCGGGGATGTCGTCGATGTAGAGCGAGAGGATCTCGAACGCCAGCGCGGCGTAGCCCTGGCCGGCGTGCACGCGGCGCAACTCGGCCAGGCGGGCGGCGTCGATGCGCGGGTAGTGGTCGGGCAGGTACAGGCCGCCGTCGGGCGCCAGGCCCTCCAGCAGGATGTCGCAGAACTTGCGGGGGGTGGCGTCGCCACGGGTGGAGAGGTAGTTCATTCTTTCTTCAGCTCGAGAGCGCAAGCAACGGGATGGCGGCGGTCGCCATCGCTCGCCCCAGCACGGCATGCTGCGGCGCATCCAGATGCACGCCGTCCACCGCGCTGGTGGGCGTGACGCTCCCGGCGTCGAAGAAGGCGCAGCCTTCGGCTTCGCACAGGGCGCGCAAGGCATCGGCCAGACCGGCGCACCTGGCTTCGGCACCCTCGAATTTAGGAGCAATGGGCCCGCGTGCCACCTGGGCGGGAGGCGGGGCGACCACCAGGATGGGCGGCACGGGCATGCTGGGCTCGATGGGCGCGGTGCGGATGGCGTGGATCAGCGCGGCGGTGCCCTGGGCGCTGCCCCAGGTGTTGTTGGCGTGCATGACCTGGAAGTCGTTGGTGCCCAGCATCAGCACCACCAGCGCCAGCGGCGACTGGGCCTCGATGCGCTGCGCCAGCCCTTGCAGCCCGTTGCGGCCCGGCTTGAAGGGGTCGTCCCACACGGTGCGGCGGCCGTTGAGGCAGTCCTCGATCACGCGCACGCGCCGGCCCTGCGCGGCGAGCGCGCCTTCCATCACGCCGGGCCAGCGCGCATCGAACGCCAGCCGCTGGCGCGTGCCCGGCACGATGCCCCAGGACAACGAGTCGCCATAGACCAGGATGTGCTGCATGCCAAGCCGCGCGTTCAAGCCACGTTCAGCTCAGCTCTTCCTTGCGGATGCGCACGATGGGCGCCAGCACGCTGGGCAGGCCCTGCAACTGGGCCAGCGCCGCGTTCATGGCACCCTCGCGGGCCTCGTGCGTCAGGATGATCAGGTCGGTCTGGGTGCTGCCCTCGCCGCCCACTTCGTCGGCCTCGCGCTGCAGCAGGGCGTCGATGCTGATGCCGGCGTCGGCCAGGATGGCGGCCACGCGCGCCAGCACGCCGGCCTGGTCGGCCACGCGCAGGCGCAGGTAGTAGCTGGTGACGACGCGCTCCATCGGCAGCACGTCCACGGCGCTCATGGCGCCGGGATGGAAGGCCAGGTGCGGCACGCGGTGCCGCGGGTCGCTGGTCGCCAGGCGCGTCACGTCCACCAGGTCGGCGATCACGGCGCTGGCGGTGGGCTCGGCGCCGGCGCCCTTGCCGTAGTACAGCGTGGTGCCGACCGCGTCGCCGTGGACCACGACGGCGTTCATCGCGCCCTCGACGTTGGCGATCAGCCGCTTGGCCGGCACCAGCGTGGGGTGCACGCGCAGCTCGATGCCCTCACCCTCGCGCCGCTTGGTGATGCCCAGCAGCTTGATGCGGTAGCCCAGCTGCTCGGCGTAGCGGATGTCGGTGGCGGCCAGCCGGGTGATGCCTTCGACGTAGGCCTTGTCGAACTGCACCGGGATGCCGAAGGCGATGGCGCTCATGATGGCGGCCTTGTGCGCGGCGTCCACGCCCTCGATGTCGAAGGTGGGGTCGGCCTCGGCGTAGCCCAGGCGCTGGGCTTCCTTGAGCACGGCGTCGAAGTCCAGCCCCTTGTCGCGCATCTCCGACAAGATGAAGTTGGTGGTGCCGTTGATGATGCCGGCGATCCACTGGATGCGGTTGGCCGTGAGGCCCTCGCGCAGCGCCTTGATGATGGGGATGCCGCCGGCCACGGCGGCCTCGAAGGCCACCATCACGCCCTTGTCGGCGGCGGCCTTGAAGATCTCGGTGCCGTGCACGGCCAGCAACGCCTTGTTGGCGGTGACCACATGCTTGCCGGCGGCGATGGCCTCCAGCACCAGTTGCCGGGCGATGCCGTAGCCGCCGATCAGCTCGACCACCACGTCGATGTCGGGGTTGGCGATGACGGCGCGGGCGTCGCCCACCACCTGCACCTGGTCGCCCACGAGGGCTTTGGCGCGCGCGGTGTCGAGGTCGGCCACCATGGTGATCTCGATGCCGCGGCCGGCGCGGCGGAGGATTTCTTCCTGGTTGCGCCGCAGCACGCCGAAAGTGCCGCTGCCGACGGTGCCGATGCCCAGCAGGCCTACTTGGATAGCTTTCATGTCAAATTCTGAAGAAAAACCGTGGATGCCCTCACCATTCATGCGCGAGCAGCTCCTTTTTTGGTAGCAATCTCGACCACCGGCGCCCCTTTGGCGTGGCGTTGGCGGTACTGCTCGAGGAACTTCGCCAGGCGCCCGATGGCCTCGCGCAGGTCGTCCTCGTGCGGCAGGAACACGATGCGGAAGTGCTGGTTGTCCGGGTAGTTGAAGCCCGAGCCCTGCACCAGCATCACGCGCGTGGCGCGCAGCACCTCCATGAAGAACTGGCGGTCGTCCGCGATCGGGTAGACCCGGGGATCGAGGCGCGGGAACATGTACAGCGCCGCCTGCGGCTTGACGCAGCTGACGCCGGGGATGGCGGTGATCAGCTCGTAGGCCAGGTCGCGCTGGCGGCGCAGGCGGCCGCCCTCGCGGATCAGGTCGTTGATGCTCTGGTAGCCGCCCAGCGCCGTCTGGATCGCCCACTGGCCCGGCACGTTGGAGCCGAGCTTGAGGTTGGCCAGCATGTTCAGGCCTTCGATGAAGTCCTTGGCTATCTCTTTCGGACCCGAAATCACCATCCAGCCGGCGCGGTAGCCGCAGGAACGGTAGGCCTTGGACAGCGAGTTGAAGGTGAGCGTGAGCACGTCGGTGGACAGCGACGCCATCGCGGTGTGCCGCACCCCTTCGTACAGCACCTTGTCGTACACCTCGTCCACCAGCAGCACCAGGTCATGCTCGCGCGCCAGTTGCACGATGCCGCGCAAGAACTCGTCGCTGTAGAGCGCGCCGGTGGGGTTGTTGGGGTTGATCACCGCGATGGCGCGCGTGCGCGGCGTGATCTTGGCGCGCATGTCGGCCAGGTCGGGCATCCAGCCGTTGGCCTCGTCGCACACGTAGTGCACCGGCACGCCGCCCGAGAGGCTGGTCGCGGCCGTCCACAGCGGATAGTCGGGCGAGGGCAGCAGCAGCTCGTCGCCGTCGTTCAGCAACGCGTTGGTGGCCATCACGATCAGCTCGCTGGCG
Organism: Ottowia sp.; assembly: GCF_016703145.1. GTDB lineage: Bacteria > Pseudomonadota > Gammaproteobacteria > Burkholderiales > Burkholderiaceae_C > Ottowia. The sequence continues at coordinate 762,860 of NZ_JADJCO010000005.1, forward strand.
CCATTGCCCAGGTAGATGTCGTCCAGCGTCACGCCGGCGATGCCCTGCTGCTGCGTGTAGTGCATCACGGCCTTGCGCGCCGCGAAGATGCCCTTGCTGTCCGAGTAGCCGGCCGAATCCGGCAGGTTGCGGATCATGTCCTGCATGACCTCCTCGGGCGGATCGAAGCCGAACGGGGCCATGTTGCCAATGTTCAGCTTGATGATCTTCTGGCCCTCGTCCTCCATCTGCCGGGCTGCGTCCACGATCGGTCCGCGCACGTCGTACAGCACGTTGGCCAGCTTGGCTGATTTGGAGATCGTCTTCATGATGCAAAACCTCTTGGACGGCTTGCCCCGCAGGGAAACATAGAATTGGAACACATCCGCCGCACCAGGACATCTCCCCGCATGAAGTTCCAGTCCGACCAGTTCGGCGCCGCCATCACCGCCTACGGACCCGGCTGGGTCGCCGTCGGCAGCGAGCGCATCGAACGCAGCCTGCTGCTGCACAGCACCGGCGAGCGTGCCCCGTGGCCGTGCGCCCGATTCGACGAGCTGACGGCCGAGCACTTCGCCCCGCTGGCGGCCAGCCGGCCGGAGCTGGTGGTGTTCGGCAGCGGCGAGCGGCTGCGCTTTCCGCGCCCGGCGTGGATCCGGCCGCTCGTCGAGGCCGGCATCGGCATCGAAACCATGGACACGGCGGCGGCCTGCCGCACCTACAACATCCTGGCCAGCGAAGGCCGGCGCGTGGTCGCCGCGCTGCTGCTAGAGTCCGGCGCGCCGCGGGCGGATGGGTTAAAATAACGGGCTGGCAACTGTTGTCCGTGGCATCCGAGATCGTGGCGGATCGACGCTGCGGCCCGAAGATGCGGCGGCGCAGCCTGCGTGCCCCCGCTGCCCATCCCAAAACGTCCGGAGATTGAAGTTCATATGGCGATCGTTGTCAACAAACCCCTTCCCGAATTCGAAGCGATGGCCACCGGCGGCGTCAAAGTCACCAACACCACGCACGTCGGCCAAGCCCTGATCCTGTACTTCTACCCCAAGGACAACACGCCCGGCTGCACCACCGAGGCCATGCAGTTCCGCGACAAATACAGGGATTTCGTCAAGGCCGGCGCCGTGGTGTTCGGCGTCAGCCGCGACAACATGAAGTCGCACGAGGACTTCAAGTCCAAGCTGGAACTGCCCTTCGAGCTGATCGCCGACACCGAGGAGAAGATGTGCCACATGTTCGGCGTGGTCAAGAACAAGATCATGTACGGCAAGAAGGTCAAGGGCATCGAGCGCAGCACCTTCCTGCTCAACCCCGAGGGCATCCTCGTGCAAGAGTGGCGCGGCCTGAAGGTTCCCGGCCACGTGGAAGAAGTCCTGAAGGCCGTGAAGATCCTCAAGAAAGCCGCGTGAGCCCGGGCTGGGCGCTCATCCGGGCTCATGCATAATGGGCCGCGATGTGGTTGCAGCCGTTTCGACTTCCCTCTCATGAAAGAGCCGCCCGGGCTGACCGAGCGGCTTTTTCTTTGGGCTCTCACTGACCCTTCCCGCGCACGCCCATGCCCTTGCCTCCCCCGCCCGCCAAGCGCGGCGCCCAGTTGTCCACCGAGGTCATCGACCTGTCCGCCCGCCGCGCCAAGGTCCGTCCCGCGCGCGCCGCCCAGCCCGAGGCGACGCCGGCGCCCCAAGGCGACGCCCCCACCCCGCCCGCTGCCCGCGCGCCCGCGCGACTGCTGGCGCGCGCGCCGGAGCCCACGCCGCCAGCGCCCGTCCTGACACCTCCAGCGCGCAGGGCCCCGCCGTCCGAACGCCCGGCCCCCCGGCGCAAGGCCAGGTCCGAAGGCCCCACGCGCCTGTTCGTGCTCGACACCAACGTGCTGCTGCACGACCCGATGGCGCTGTTCCGTTTCGACGAGCACGACATTTACCTGCCCATGATCACGCTCGAAGAGCTGGACGGGCACAAGAAGGGCATGACCGAAGTGGCCCGCAACGCCCGCCAGACCAGCCGCCTGCTGGACGCGCTGGCCGGCGTGAAGGGCGCCGACATGGCGCACGGCCTGAGGCTCGACTCCGCCGGCCACGTGGACGCCAACGGCAAGCTGTACTTCCAGACCACGCCGCTCGAAGCCACCATGCCCGCCGCCCTGCCCCAGGGCAAGGCCGACAACCAGATCCTCGGCGTCGTCGCCGCGCTGGAGAAGCAGTACGCCCCGCGCGAGGTCATCCTGGTGTCCAAGGACATCAACATGCGCGTCAAGGCACGCGCGCTGGGCCTGGCCGCCGAGGACTACGAGAACGACAAGACGCTGGAGGACGGCGACCTGCTGTACGCCGGCAGCCTGCAACTGCCCCCCGACTTCTGGACCCGGCAGAGCAAGACCATCGAGAGCTGGCAGAGCGGCAGCGCCACCTACTACCGCATCGGCGGCCCGGTGGTGGCCGGCCTGCAGATCAACCAGTTCGTCTACTTCGAATCGCCCGGCGAGCCCAGCCTGTACGCCCGCGTCACCGAGATCCGCGACAAGACGGCGGTGCTGCGCACGCTGAAGGACTACACGCACCTGAAGAACGGCGTGTGGGGCGTGACGGCGCGCAACCGCGAGCAGAACTTCGCCCTCAACCTGCTGATGGACCCGGAGATCGACTTCGTCACCCTGGCCGGCACGGCCGGCACCGGCAAGACGCTGCTGGCGCTGGCCTCGGGCCTGACGCAGGTGCTGGACGAGCGCCGCTACACCGAGATCATCATGACCCGCGCCACCGTCAGCGTGGGCGAGGACATCGGCTTCCTGCCCGGCACCGAGGAGGAGAAGATGGGCCCCTGGATGGGCGCGCTGGACGACAACCTCGAATTCCTGGCCAAGGGCGACGGCGGCAATGCCGGCGAATGGGGACGCGCGGCCACCAACGAGCTGATCCGCAGCCGCATCAAGATCAAAAGCATGAACTTCATGCGCGGGCGCACCTTCATGAACAAGTGGATCATCATCGACGAGGCGCAGAACCTCACGCCCAAGCAGATGAAGACCCTGATCACCCGCGCCGGCCCGGGCACCAAGATCATCTGCATGGGCAACCTGGCGCAGATCGACACGCCCTACCTCACCGAGGGCTCCTCGGGCCTGACCTTCGCGGTGGACCGCTTCAAGGGCTGGCCGCACGGCGGGCACATCACCCTGGCGCGCGGCGAGCGCTCGCGGCTGGCGGATTTCGCCAGCGAGGTGCTGTAGCCCTCGCGCCGTTGCCTCAACGAGAAACCGGCCTTCTGGCCGGTTTCTTCTTGGCGGTCCGGCGCCCAGCCTTACTCGTCCACCTCGCCGACCACGAAGGTCACGCTCATGTTCACGCGGTACACCTTGATCCGGCCGCCTTCGATGACGACCTTCTGCTCCTTGATCCACGCGCCGCGCACGTTGTCGATGGTGTCGGTGGCGCGGCCCACGCCGGCGAGGATGGCATCCTCGAAGCTCTCGGTGCTGGAAGCGCTGATTTCGATGACTTTGGCGACGCTCATGGGTTTTCTCCTGAGGGAATTTCATGGGGTTGACGACGCTTCACCTTAATCGGCAGGTCACCGCCCGCCTGTGGGACGCGGCCTGCTCAGCCCGTCAGCCGCACGGCCGACCCGCTTATGCGGGATCGGCATATATCAACAACAAAGTATTCGTTTGATTCCACATAAGACGCCGGTACATTGGCGCCCATCTGAGGTGGCCCCGTGGCCGCTTCGTGGACTTCTTCTCACGCCGCGATGTACCAATACACCGACTTCGACCGCCAATTCGTCCAGTTGCGCGCCCAGCAGTTCCGCGACCAGCTCGAGCGCTGGCAGCGCGGCGAGCTGACCGACGAGCAGCTTCTTCCCCTGCGCCTGCAGAACGGCTGGTACATCCAGCGCTACGCGCCCATGGCCCGCATCGCCGTGCCCTATGGCGAGATCAGCAGCGCCCAGCTGCGCATGCTGGCGCGCATCGCCCGCGACCACGACAAGCCGGCGCCCGAGCTGCTGGCCCACGCGCAGGCCACGCAGGACGAGCTGCAGGCCGCCCAGCCGGGCCTGACCCTGGCCGCGGCGCCGCTCAAGTACGGCTACGGCCACTTCACCACGCGCACCAACGTCCAGTTCAACTGGATTCCCATCACCCAGGCCGCCGACGTGATGGACCTGCTGGCCAGCGTGCACATGCACGGCATCCAGACCAGCGGCAACGACATCCGCAACATCACCTGCGAGGCCTACGAGGGCATTGCGCAGGACGAGATCGTCGACACGCGCCCGTTCGCCGAGATCGCGCGCCAGTGGAGCTCGCTGCACCCCGAATTCACCTTCCTGCCGCGCAAGTTCAAGATCGCCTTCAACGGCTCGGAAGAAGACCGCGCCGCCACCGGCTGGTACGACATCGGCGTGCAGGCGCGCCGCGCCGACGACGGCGCCGTGGGCTTCACCGTCAAGGTCGGCGGTGGCATGGGCCGCACGCCGGTCATCGGCAGCGTGGTGCGCGAATTCCTGCCGTGGGACCAGCTGCTGAACTACATCGAGGCCGTGATCCGCGTCTACAACGGCTACGGCCGGCGCGACAACAAGTGGAAGGCGCGCATCAAGATCCTCGTCAAGGCCGAGGGCCAGAAGTTCATCGACGCGGTGGAGGCCTAATACAAGGCCATCGTCGAGCAGGACGGCGCCCCGCACACCATCACCCAGGCCGAGCTGAACCGCGTCACCGCCAACTTCGTGGTGCCCGAGCTGAAAGCCGCCAACCTGCCCTCCACCGTCAAGACCGAGGGCCAGATGTACCAGCGCTGGCTGCGACAGAACGTGCGCGGCCACCGCCAGCCGCATCTGCGCGCCGTCACCCTGTCGTTCAAGCGCGTGGGCTTCGCGCCCGGCGACGCCGACGCAGACACCCTGGACGCGCTGGCCCGTCTGGCCGACCAGTTCTCCGCCGGCGAGGCGCGCCTGACGCACGAGCAGAACCTGATGCTGCCCTGGGTGTTCGAGAGCGACCTGCCCGCCCTGTACGAGGCAGCGCGCGTCCTGGGCCTGGCCCAGCCCAACATCGGCCTGATCAGCGACATGATCGTGTGCCCCGGCGGCGACTTCTGCTCGCTGGCCAACGCGCGTTCGCTGCCCATCGCCGCCGCGCTGACCGAGCTGTTCCAGGACATCGACGAGATCACCGACCTCGGCCCCATCGACCTGCACATGAGCGGCTGCATCAACTCCTGCGGCCACCACCACAGCGGCCACATCGGCATCCTGGGCGTCGACAAGGACGGCAAGGAGTGGTACCAGGTCACGCTGGGCGGCTCCGACGGCACCCACCTGTCGGGCCCAGCCATCGGCGGCAAGGTGGTCGGCCCCTCGTTCTCGGCCGCCGAGGTGCCGGACGTGGTCGAAGCGGTGCTGACCACCTACCGCGACCTGCGCACGAGCGCCGCCGAACACTTCATCGACACGTTGCGGCGCGTCGGCCACGAGCCCTTCAAGCAAGCGGCCAACGCGGCGCGCCACGACCCCGGCCACCGCGCCTCGCGCGCGGCCGCGGAAGCCGCGGCCTGAAGACGTCCAGAGATCAGATTACTATGAAAATAATAGCTAATGGCTCAGAACCGGTGCCGACTGACAGCCAAAAAGTCTTGAAAATCGACAACGACGCCGACCTGGCCGCCCTGGCGGCGGGCGGCGCGTTGCAGGACGTCGATCGCATCGAACTCGCCTTTCCCAAGTTCACCGACGGCCGCGCCTACAGCCAGGCCGTGCTGCTGCGCCGCCGCCACGGCTTCAAGGGCGACATCCGGGCCACCGGCGACGTGCTGATCGACCTGCTGGTGCACATGCAGCGCAGCGGCTTCACCAGCGCCGTGCTGGCCGAGGGCGTGAACGCCGACGCGGCCCAGCGCCAGTTCGACCGCTACGCCGCCTTCTACCAGGGCGACGTGCTGGAGCCGCGCCCGCACTTCGCGCGTGGGCCGGTGCGGGAGGCGGCATGAGCGCCGCCCGACCGTCCGAAGGCGCGAAGGCCCCCCTGGGGGGCAGCGGACCACGCGCAGCGGGGGAGCAGCGTGGGGACGACTTGAACGCGGCCGTCAGCATGCTTCCCGGCGCCGATGTACCCACCGCCTCGGCCGTCGATCTGCACGCCCGCGCCTCCGCCAACTTCGAGGCCAAGCTCCACGAGACCGTGGTGACCCTGCTCAAGGCCGCCGCCACTGGCCCGGTGACGCAGGCCAGTAGCCTGGGTGCCGAGGACATGGTCATCACCCACCTCATCAACCAGCACGCGCTGCCCGTCCCCGTCTTCGTGCTCGACACCGGCGCGCTGCACGCCGAGACGCTGGCCCTGCTCGACCAGCTCGCCGCGCAGCAGGCACGCCACCCACACGCGCCGCTGACCGTGTACCGGCCGGTGCGGGAATCGGTGGTGCAGTTCGTCGCCCGCGAAGGCCGCGATGCCATGTACAAGAGCATCGACCTGCGCAAGGCCTGCTGCGGCGTGCGCAAGATGGAGCCGCTGGCGCGTGCCCTGCACGGCCAGGCCGGCTGGGTCACCGGCCTGCGGCGCGAGCAGTCCGGCGCGCGCGCCGAGGTGCCGCTGATCGACCGCGCCGAGGAAGAGAGCAAGCGGCTCCTCAAGTACAACCCCCTGGCCGATTGGACCTGGGGCGACGTGTGGCACTACATCGGCCGGCACAAGGTGCCCTACAACCCGCTGCACGACCAGTTCTACCCCAGCATCGGCTGCGCGCCCTGCACCCGCGCCATCACGCTCGGCGAGGACTTCCGCGCCGGCCGCTGGTGGTGGGAGGATGAACAGGCCAAGGAATGCGGCCTGCACGTGAAAACCCCTGAAGGAATCGCCGCATGAACGCGCTCACCGAACCCGCCCTGCTGGCATCGGCCGCGCCCGCCGACGCTCCCCGCCTGAGCAACGCCCACCTCGACGCGCTGGAAGAAGAAACCATCTTCGTCCTGCGCGAGGTGGCCGCCGCCTTCGAGCGCCCCGCCCTGCTGTTCTCGGGCGGCAAGGATTCGCTGGTCATGCTGCGCTGCGCCGAGAAGGCCTTCGGCCGCGGGCGCATCCCGTACCCGCTGCTGATGATCGACACCGGCCACAACTTCCCCGAGGTGACCGACTTCCGCGACTTCCGCGCCCAGGAGCTGGGCGCCCAGCTCATCGTGCGCAGCGTCGAGGATTCGATGGCGCGCGGCACCGTGCGCCTGGCCCATCCCGGCGAGTCGCGCAATGTGCACCAGTCGGTGACGCTGCTGGAAGCCATCGACGAGTTCCGCTTCGACGCGCTGATCGGCGGCGCCCGCCGCGACGAGGAGAAGGCCCGCGCCAAGGAGCGCATCTTCAGCCACCGCGACAGCTTCGGCCAATGGCAGCCCAAGGCGCAGCGGCCCGAGCTGTGGACACTGTTCAACACGCGACTGGCGCCCGGCGAACACTTCCGCGTGTTCCCCATCAGCAACTGGACCGAGCTGGACGTGTGGCAGTACATCGAGCGCGAGCGCATCGAGCTGCCCAGCCTCTACTACGCCCACCCGCGCGAGGTGGTCGAGCGCCGCGGCCTGCTGGTGCCCGTCACCCCGCTCACGCCCGTGCGCGAGGGCGAGGCCGCCGAGACGCGCACCGTGCGCTTTCGCACTGTTGGCGACATCACCTGCACCTGCCCGGTGGAAAGCCCCGCCGCCACGCCGGCCGAGATCGTGATCGAAACCCTGGCCGCCGAGGTGAGCGAGCGCGGCGCCACCCGCATGGACGACAAGACCAGCGAAGCGTCGATGGAAAAGCGCAAGAAAGACGGGTACTTCTGATCATGGAAACTATCAATTCAATAGCTTCTACCGCAGAAGGCACGCGGGCTGAAGGCACTTTTGGCACTGAAACCGGTGCCCCGGGCGACACCCGCACCGCCCTGCGCTTCATCACCTGCGGCAGCGTGGACGATGGCAAGAGCACGCTGATCGGCCGCCTGCTGGTGGACAGCCAGGCCGTGCTGCGCGACCACCTGGCCGGCGTCACGCGCGGTGGCGAGGCCGACCTGGCCCTGCTCACCGACGGCCTGCAGGCCGAGCGCGAGCAGGGCATCACCATCGACGTGGCCTACCGCTACTTCAGCACCGAGACGCGCAAGTTCATCATCGGCGACGCGCCGGGCCACGAGCAGTACACGCGCAACATGGTCACCGCCGCCTCGCAAGCCGACGTGGCCGTGGTGCTGGTCGACGCCACCAAGCTCGACTGGCGCGATGCGCGGCTCAAGCTGCTGCCGCAGACGCGCCGCCACAGCCTGCTGGCGCACCTGCTGCGCGTGCCCTCGCTGGTGTTCGCCGTCAACAAGCTCGACGCGGTGGACGACCCGCGGCTCGCCTTCGCCCACATCCGCCAGCAGCTCGCCGCCTTCGCGCACGCCGCCGGCATCGTGGTGGAGGCGACGATTCCCGTGTCCGCCCTCAAGGGCTGGAACGTGGTGGATGCGCAGCCCGACTGGGCCGGCTACAGCGGCCCGAGCCTGCTGCAATTGCTGGAGACCCTGCCCGCCACGCCGCCGGAGCGCGCGCTGCCGCTGGCCTTCCCGGTGCAGTGGGTCGAGAAGTTTTCATCGTCATCCGACACCAGCCAGGGCCGCCGCGTGTTCTGGGGCCGCGTGGCCGCCGGTGAGGTGGCGCCCGGCACTCCGGTGCAGGTGCTGCCCGGCGGCCAGCAGGCCGTGGTGGCCCAGGTGCTGGACCACGCGCGGGTGCCGCGCGGCATCGCCGCCGGCCACAGCGCCGGCATCGTGCTGGACCGCGAGGTGGACATCTCGCGCGGCGACTGGATCGTGGCCGCGCCCGCGCCGTCCGCGGCGGCCGAGGACGACTTCGACACCCCCGCCGCCACGCCTGCCTGGCCCACCACGCGCGAGCTGTCGGCCACCATCGCCTGGATGGACGACGAACCCCTCGTCGCCGGCCGCGTGTACTGGGCGCTGCACGGCCACCGCTGGATCAAGGCCAAGGTGCGCCGCGTGGTCGAGCGCCTGGACATCCACACCCTGGCGAGCGAGGAAGCCACGCAGCTGGAGCCCAACGCCATCGGCCACGTCGAGCTGCTGCTGCAGGAGGCCATCCCGGCCGCCCCGTTCACACGCAGCCGCGTGCTGGGATCGCTGATCCTGGTGGACACCGCCAGCCACAAGACCTCGGGAGCGGCGCTGGTGCGTTGACGCGCATCAAGTCCGCCCCGATCCCCGCACGCCGAGCAAGGCGATGGCCGCGGGGGCGGCGCGCAAGCCCTAAAATTACGGGCTTTCCCTGAGAGCGGGCCGCCCTGGCGCCACGCCGCACCCTCACCCGAATCCGCACCCCACAACATGACCCACGTCGTCACCGAAGCCTGCATCCGCTGCAAATACACCGATTGCGTGGACGTTTGCCCCGTCGACTGCTTCAAGGAAGGCCCCAACTTCCTCACCATCGACCCCGATGAATGCATCGACTGCGCCGTCTGCATCCCCGAGTGCCCCGTCAACGCCATCTACGCCGAGGAAGACGTGCCCAGGGACCAGCAGCACATGACGGAAATCAACGCCGAGCTGGCCCGCTCGCCCAACTACAAGACCATCACCAAGCGCAAGGACCCACTGCCCGACGCCGACGAGTGGAAGGACCGCACCGACAAGCTGGCGGAACTCAAGCGTTGACGGCCACCCCGCCCATCGAAGCCGACGCCGCCATCATCGGCGCCGGGCCGGTGGGCCTGTTCCAGGTGTTCGAGCTGGGCCTGCTCGAAGTCCGGGCGCACGTCATCGACGCCCTGCCCCACGTCGGCGGCCAGCCGGCCGAGCTGTACCCGGGCAAGCCCATCTACGATATCCCCGCCATCCCCGTGTGCAGCGGGCAGGAGCTGGTCGATGCGCTGATGAAGCAGATCGCCCCCTTCGCGCCCACCTTCCACCTGGGACACGAGGTCAGCGTGGTGCAGCGCCAGGACGATGGGCGCTTTCTCGTCGAAACCGCGCGCGGCCTGCGCCTGCTGGCCAAGGCGGTGTTCATCGCCGCCGGCGTGGGCGCCTTCCAGCCCCGGCCGCTGAAGGTGCCGGGCATCGAGGCGTTCGAGGACACGCAGCTTTTCTACCGCGTGCACGACCCGGCGCGGCTGGTCGGCCGGCACCTGCTGGTCGCCGGCGGCGGCGATTCGGCGCTGGACTGGGCCATCCACTTCGCCACCCACCCCGAGCACCGCGCCGCCAGCGTGGTACTGCTGCACCGACGCGACGGCTTCCAGGCAGCGCCGGCGGTGGTGGCGCGCATGCGCGCGCTGTGCGAGGCGCAGCAGATGCAGTTCATGGTGGGCCAGGTCACCGGCTTCGAGGAAGCAGCCGGCCGCATGACGGCGGCCCTGGTCACCGGCCCCGACGGCGTCACGCGCCGCGTCGCGTTGGATGCCCTGCTCGCCTTCTTCGGCATGAGCCCCAAGCTCGGCCCCATCGCCCACTGGCAGCTCGCCATCGAGCGCAAGCAGCTCGTGGTGGACACCGAGCGCTTTGCCACCAGCGAGCCGGGCATCTTCGCCGTGGGCGACATCAACACCTACCCCGGCAAGAAGAAGCTCATCCTGTGCGGCTTTCACGAAGCCACGCTGGCCGCCTACGGCGCCCTGCCGCACATCTTTCCGGGCAAGGACGTGTTCTTCCAGTACACCACCAGCAGCACGCAACTGCACAAGGTGTTGGGCGTGGCGCCGCCACCGCCGGACGAGCACTGATCCGCACCAGAAAATCAAGCCAAATTGGCCTGTATCCCGTGTGGATACTGCGCAGGCAGCTATCTATTCAGGAGCTAATCGGCACCTGTCGCCGATCGATCGGCCAGAAGGCTGCCGCGGCGGCTGGCCTTAGGTGGTCACGTATTCGGGATAGCGCGCGCAGATCTCGTCGAGCGCACTCAGCGTGCCCGACAGGTGCGCGCGCAGCGTCGCCTGCGCGCCTTCCGAGTCCTGGCGCGCGATGGCCTCCACGATGGCCTGGTGGCCGCGCAGGACGGCTTCGGCCTTGCCGGCCGTGGGCAGATGCAACCGGCGCAGGCGGTCGACGTGGCCCGACATGCGCCACACCAGGTTCCACAGGCCCAGCACACCGGCCGCCTCGTACATGAGGCGGTGGAATTCCTGGTCGGCCGCCACGAAGTCGCGGTAGTTCTGCGCTTCGGCCAGCGTGGTTTGCAGCACGATCTGCGCCTGCAGCCGGGCAATCAGCCCTTCGGGCACCTGCCGCGCCAGCCCCCGCACGATTTCCAGTTCGATCGAACGGCGCAGGAAATGCGCCTCGCGCGCCGCCGGCACGTCGATGCGGCTCACGACGGTGGCGTGCTGGGGAAAGATGTCCACCAGCCCCTCCTCGCCCAGCCGCATGAGCGCGTCCCGGATGGGCGTCTGGCTGATGCCGAACTGCTCGGCCAGCACATGGCGCGCGAGCACCGTACCGGGCGCCAGTTCCAGCGACACGATGGCATCGCGCAGCCTGTCGAAGACTTGGGGAGCGGCATGCCGCAGACGATCGAGGCGGATTTTTTCGAGCACACGGCATTTTCCCATTGACGCACTAATGTATTAGTGTTTTAATATTTTACATGATACGACGAACTCCCGACTCCCTGCGCAGCGCACGCTGGTTTGCCCCTGACGACTTCCGCTCCTTCGGCCACCGCTCGCGCGTGCTGCAGATGGGCTATGGCCATGACGACTGGATGGGCAAGCCCGTGATCGCCATCGTCAACACCTGGAGCGATGCCAACCAGTGCCACGCGCACTTCAAGCACCGGGTCGAAGACGTCAAACGCGGCATCCTGCAGGCCGGCGGCTTCCCACTGGAGCTGCCAGCCATCTCCTTGAGCGAGAGCATGGTCAAGCCGACCACCATGCTCTACCGCAACTTCCTGGCGATGGAGACGGAGGAGCTGCTGCGCAGCCACCCGGTGGACGGCGCGGTGCTGATGGGCGGCTGCGACAAGACCACACCCGGCCTGACCATGGGCGCGCTATCCATGGGCCTGCCCTTCATCTACCTGCCCGCCGGCCCCATGCTGCGCGGCAACTGGCGTGGCCAGGTCCTGGGCTCGGGCTCGGACGCCTTCAAGTACTGGGACGAACGGCGCGCCGGGCGCCTGAGCGACCAGGCCTGGAGCGAGATGGAAGCCGGCATCGCCCGCAGCCACGGCACCTGCATGACCATGGGCACGGCCGCCACCATGATGGGCATCGCCGAGGCCGTGGGCCTGGCGCTGCCAGGCGCGTCGTCGATTCCCGCCGCCGACGCCAACCACATCCGCATGAGCGCCGAGTGCGGTCGCCGCATCGTCGAGATGGTGTGGGAAGACCTCACGCCCGCACGCATGCTCACGCGCGCCAACTTCGAGAACGGCATCGCCTGCGCCATGGCGATGGGCTGCTCGACCAACGCCATCATCCATCTGATCGCCATGTCGCGCCGCGCCGGGCATCCGGTGAGCCTGGAGGATTTCGACGCCTTCAGCCGCCGCGTGCCGGTGATCGCCAACATCCGGCCGAGCGGCGACGCCTACCTGATGGAGGATTTCTTCTACGCTGGCGGCCTGCGCGCCCTGCTGGAGCGTATCCGTGGCCACCTGAAGACCGAGGCGCTGACCGTCAACGGCAAGACGATTGGCGAGAACATCGCGGACGCCGAGGTCTACCACGACGACGTGATCCGTCCGCTGGACAACCCCATCTACGCCGAAGGCGCCCTCGCCGTGCTCCGGGGCAACCTGGCGCCCGACGGCGTGGTCATCAAGCCCAGCGCCTGCGCGCCGCATCTGCTGCGGCACACCGGCCGCGCGCTGGTATACGACGACTACCCTAGCCTGAAGAAGGCGGTGGACGATCCCGACCTGGATGTGACGGGCGACGACATCCTGGTGCTGCGCAACGCCGGCCCCAAGGGCGCCGGCATGCCCGAGTGGGGCATGCTGCCGATCCCCACCAAGCTGCTCAAGCTGGGCGTCAAGGACATGCTGCGCCTGTCGGACGCGCGCATGAGCGGCACCAGCTACGGCGGCTGCCTGCTGCATTGCTCGCCTGAAGCGGCCATCGGCGGCCCGCTGGCGCTGGTCAAAACCGGCGACCGCATCACCGTGGATGTGCCCGCGCGCACGATCCATCTGGAAGTGAGCGACGAGGAACTCGCCGCCCGTCGCCAGGCCTGGACGCCGCCGCCCGCGCGCTACGAGCGCGGCTACGGCTGGATGTTCGGCCGCCACATCAAGCAGGCCGACGAGGGCTGCGACTTCGACTTTCTTGAAACCACCTTCGGCCCGCCCGTGCCCGAGCCCGACATTTTTTGACAGGAGACCCCATGAACCCGACCACCCGCGACCAGCTGATGAAGGTCAGCACCGCCACGCTCGCCACCGCGCTGTTCAAGCGCGGCCTGCGCGGCCAAATGATTCAGGACGTGCGCCCGCTCAACCCCGGCCTGCCCAACATGGTGGGCGAGGCCTTCACGCTGCGCTACATGCCGGCGCGCGAGGACCGCAACGGCATCGCCGTGTTCCAGAACCGCGACCACCCGCAGCGCGTGGCGGTGGAGCGGTGCCCGCCCGGCGCCGTGATGGTGATCGACAGCCGCAAGGACGCGCGCGCCGCCTCGGCCGGCGGCATCCTGGTGGCGCGGCTGATGCAGCGCGGCGCGGCCGGCGTGGTGACGGACGGAGGCTTTCGCGACAGCCCCGACATCGCCAAATACGCCATGCCCGCGTACCACAGCCGCCCCAGCGCGCCCACCAACCTGACGCTGCACGAGGCCATCGAGATCAACGGCCCCATCGGCTGCGGCGACGCGCCCGTGTTCCCGGGCGACGTGGTCGTCGGCGATGCCGAGGGCGTGATCGTGATCCCCGCGCACCTGGCCGACGAGATCGCGGCCGAGGCCACCGAGATGACCGTGTTCGAAGACTTCGTGCAGGAAAAGGTGATGGAAGGCCGCTCCGTCCTGGGCCTGTACCCGCCCACCGACGAACAAAGCCGCACCGATTTCGCCGCCTGGCGCCAGGCCCGCGGACGCTGACCCGCCTCGATTCACCCACCCAAGACCCCAGCAACCATCTTGAATGACTAACTCAAGCTATCCCTGCGATCTCGTTGCGCCAAGGCGACTTGGTGCGAGCGATGGCGTTCAGGATGATCAGCAGTTTGTGCATGCAGGCCACGAGGGCGACCTTCTTGGGTTTGCCCGCCACCAGCAGCTTTGCGTAGAAGGCTTTGAGCACTGGATTGAAGCGTGTACCGACGAGCGCGGCCACGTAGAGCACGCGACGCACGTCGGAGCGCCCGCCGAAGATATGACGCTGCCCGCGCAAGGTGCCCGAGTCGCGGTTCATCGGGGCCAGCCCACCAGCGAGGTGATCTGCCTGCGGTTGAGGTGACCGAGTTCAGGCAGCTGCGCCAGGAGCGTGCTGGCTGTCGTGGGGCCAACGCCTTTGACGGAGGTCAGCAGTTTGGCCAGGTCAGCGTGGTGAGCCCGCACGTGTTCGCGCAGCTGCCCGTCCACGTCGTGGAGCTGGGCGGCGATCGCATCCATGATCGCCAGGATGCTGGCCTTGGCCTTCGGATGGGCCAGCGCCAGGCGCTGGCGCTCGGCCACCAGCATGGCGACCAACTGACGTCGGCGCGTCACCAGCGCGGTGAGTTCGCGCTGCTGCGCATCGAGCAGCGCACGCGGCTCATGACCCTGCGCGTCCAGCAAGGCGGCGAAGCCGCGCAACACCTGCGCGTCGATGCGATCGGTCTTGGCCAGCTTGCCCGTGCAGCGGGCGAAGTCGCGTGCCTGGCGCGGGTTGATGACCGAAACGCGCAGGCCCGCCGCAGCCAGCGCAAGCGCCAGCAGTCGCTCATGGCCGCCCGTGGCCTCCAGCAGGATCAGGCGCGGTGCCAGCGGTACCAGCACCTGGCACAACTCGGCGTGGCCCGCCTCGTCGTTGCCCAGACTCAAGGTTTGCGCCTCGCCGCTGGCAGCCACCTCGAAGCTGGCCTTGGCGACATCGATACCCACGTAGACAGGTGCACTCATAGCAGTTCTCCGGCTCCCAGCCTTATGAATACGAAATGTGTTCGATCAACCATTCGGGATGCAGCAGAACAAAAGACCACCACCGCGCGCCCTGTGCTGTGGTTCGAGCTCGGGCTCGCAGGAGACCCAGGCTGCGCAATGGCGAGTCAACCCGTTCACTGATCGACGTGCTTGCCTGCACTTCGACCACTGAAGTTTGAATTATTTGAAAGATATAAGGAGACCACCATGCCACTGACCCGCCGCGCCGCCACCCTGCTGGCCGCCCTGCTGCCGCTGATCGGCAGCGCCCAGGCCCAGGAATGGCCCACCGCCAAGCCCATCACCTACGTGGTGCCCTTCACTGCCGGCGGCTCCACCGACATCGTGGGCCGCACCATCGCCCATAAGCTGCAGGAGAGCCTCAAGCAATCCGTGGTGGTGGAGAACAAGCCCGGCCAGGCCGGCGGTATCGGCGCCGCCTACGTGGCCAAGGCCACGCCCGACGGCTACACGCTGTTCGGCGGCACCATCAGCACACACGCCATCAATGCCAGCCTCTACAAGAAGCTGACCTACGACCCGATGAAGGACTTCGAGCCCATCACCCTGGTGGCGCGCCTGCCCAACGTGCTCATCGTCAACGCCCAGCTTGGCGTGAACTCGGTGCAGGAACTCATCGCGCTCATCAAGAAGGACCCCGACAAGCGCACCTTCGCCTCCTCCGGCGCCGGCACCTCCACGCACCTGGCGGGCGAGATGCTGTCCGACCTGATCGGCGTGAAGCTGACGCACGTGCCCTACAAGGGTACGCCCCCGGCCATGACCGACGTGGCCGCCGGCCTGGTGCCCTTCATGTTCGACCAGCTCACCGCCGCGCTGCCGCTGGTGAAGTCTGGCCGGCTCAAGCTGCTGGCCGTCACCACGGGCCAGCGCATCGCGCTCGCGCCCGAACTGCCGACGATGATCGAGTCGGGCATTCCGGGCTTCGAGATGTCGTCCTGGCAAGCCATCTACGCCCCCAAGGGCACGCCCAAGCCCATCGTGCAGCGGCTGAACGCCGAGATCGTGAAGGCGCTCCAGCAGCCCGACGTGAAGGCCAAGCTCACCGACCAGCTCGGCATGGAGATCGTGGGCAGCACGCCCGAGGAACTGCGCGAGCACATGGCCCGCGAGATCCCGCGCTGGGCCGCGCTGGTGAAGAAATCCGGCGCCTCGGCGGACTAGCGCGCTCCCGCGCCCTCCGCCCCCCAACGGCGCCGTGCGCGGCGCCCTTCTTCGCAACGACCCGAACCCGAGACCCGCCCATGTCCGCCTCCCAAGTCCACTCCCTGCTCATCAACGGCGAGTGGGTGTCCACCGGCCACACCGCCCCCAACCTCAACCCCAGCGACCTGTCCGATGTCGTGGGCGAATACGTCCAGGGCGATGCTGCCGACGTGGATGCCGCCGTGGCCGCCGCGAAGGCCGCTTTCCCTGCGTGGAGCACCTCCGGCATCCAGGCGCGCGCCGATGCGCTGGACAAGATCGGCACCGAAATCCTGGCTCGCAGGGAGGAACTCGGGGAGCTGCTGGCGCGTGAAGAAGGCAAGGTGCGCGCCGAGGCCATTGGCGAAGTCATGCGCGCCGGGCAGATCTTCAAGTTCTTCGCCGGCGAATGCCTGCGCCTGGCGGGCGAGACGGTTCCGTCGGTACGCCCCGGCATCGGCGTGGAGGTCACGCGCGAGCCCATCGGCGTGGTGGGCCTGATCACGCCCTGGAACTTCCCATCGCCATTCCAGCCTGGAAGATCGCCCCGGCGCTGGCCTTCGGCAACTGCGTGGTCATCAAGCCGGCCGACCTGGTGCCGGGCAGCGCCTGGGCGCTGGCGGACATCATCCACCGCAGCGGGATCCCTGCCGGCGTGTTCAACCTGGTCATGGGCCGGGGGCGTGTGATCGGCGAAGCGCTGGTCAACCACCCCCGGCGTGGCGGCGATCAGCTTCACCGGCTCGGTGGGTGTGGGCCGGAGATTGCTGCGGCCTGCGTGGCATCGGGCAAGAAGGTGCAGTTGGAGATGGGCGGCAAGAACCCGCAGGTGGTGCTGGACGATGCCGATTTGAAGCAGGCCGTGGAACTGAGCGCGCAAAGCTGCTTCTATTCCACGGGCCAGCGCTGCACGGCGTCGAGCCGCATCATCGTCACCGACAAGATCTATCCCGCATTCGTCGAAGCGCTGAAGGTTCGCATCGAGGCCATCAAGGTCGGGGCGGCGCTGGCCGCTGGCACGGACATGGGGCCGGTGGTCAGCCAGGGGCAACTGGAGCAAGACCTCTCTTATGTGGAGATCGGCAAGGCCGAGGGTGGCAACCTGGTCAGCGGCGGCAGCCGCATCGCCTGCCACACGGGCAGCGGCCATGAGGGTTACTTCATGGCGCCGGCGCTGTTTGCCGATACCGTGCCGGCCATGCGCATCAACCGCGAGGAGATCTTCGGGCCGGTGGCCAGCGTGATCCGCGTGAAGGACTACGAGGAGGCGCTGCACGTGGCCAATGACACGGAGTTCGGCCTCTCCGCGGGCATTGCCACGACGAGCCTGAAGTACGCCACGCACTTCAAGCGCCATGCGCAGGCGGGCATGGTGATGGTGAACCTGCCGACGGCGGGGGTGGACTACCACGTGCCTTTTGGGGGGCGCAAGGGCTCCAGCTACGGGCCGCGCGAGCAGGGACGCTATGCCCAGGAGTTCTTCACCACCGTCAAGACAGCCTACACGCTGGCCTGATCGCGCACCGGCCGCCGACCGTCACGGGCAGCCAGCGCCCGGCACGGCCACGTCGGTCGCCCAAAGGACGGCTTCGCGCGCCGGCGTGCGCTTGTGTTCCATGGAATCGGGCGCCACGCAGACGTAGAGCGTCCGGCGCCCGGGACCGCCCAGCGTGCAGGCGAAGGCACCCATCGGCCCGGTCGGCAGCTCCTGCAGGATGCGCCCGCCTTCGGCCACGCGGACGACGCGGCGGCCGAGGGCGTCCGCGAACCACACCGCGCCTTCGGCGTCCAGCACCGCGCCGTCGGGCGCCACCACCAGCGCGGCCGTGGCGCCGCGCACGTCCGCGGCCTGGGGCACGGGGCCGAACACGGCCCAGTCGCGCCGCGGCCCGAGCCCGCCGCCAGGCTGGATGTCGAAGGCGGAGATGCGGTTGCCGAAGGTCTCGCACACGATCAAGGTCCGGCCATCGGGGGTGACCATGGACCCGTTGGGAAAGTACAGGCCCTCGGCGGCCACGCTGGCCTGGCCGTCGGGCTGCACCAGGGCCAGCCGCGCCAGGGTCATGGGCGCGTCGCTCCGCATGTCGAGGCCGAAGTTGCCGACGTAGGCGCGTCCCTGCGCATCGACGACCATGTCGTTGACGTGGCCGCCGGCGATGTGCGAGAGATCGGCGTGCACCACCAGCCGGCCATCGGGCTCCAGCCGCATGACGCGGCGGTCGCGCATCGAGCAGATCAGCAGCCGGCCATCCGGCAGCCAGCCCAGGCCGGACGGCTGCTGCGGCACCGTGGCGATCACCTGCGTCCTGCCGTCGTCACCGACGGTGAACACCTGGTGCGTGTAAAAGTCCGACAGCCACAGACGGCCGTCGTGCCAGCGGGGGCCTTCGAGAAAGCTGAAACCGGCGGCCACGGGGCGGAACGGGGAAGGGGTCACGGCGTCTCCTGTTCGGGTGCGATGGAGCCGCATCATGCGGCATGGCCCGGGGAGAGCGTCGTCCGGCGTGGCTCGCCGGGGCGGATCAGCCGTCTTTTCGCTATGTTTTATATAGCTATTGGCGAAATAACCATGCCGGCCAGTGCCACTTTTTTATATGAATTTTCTCAGCGGCCGGCGCCCGCCTCCGACAGGGCCTCGCGGGCCTGCGCGCCCGAGGGCGGCACGCGGTCGCAGTCGCCGCCGGTGAGGCGGCACTGGCCCTCGTCGCCGCGCCACGGGTGGGCATGGCCGGCGCAGCCGGTCTGGCAGATCACCTGCCGGGCGTCGCGCCACGGCCCGCCGGCCGGCGCCACCGCTGTCGGCCGGGGCGGCGCGGCGCCGGGCCAGCCCAGGCCCCACAGCATTTGCGTGGTCGCCAGCACCCAGCGCGCGCGGCAGTGCATCAGTTCGGCCTCCAGCGCGGCGCAGCGGCGGGCTTGCTCCTGAGCCTGCCGGCTCACGCGCTCCTGCAGGCCGGCCCAGTGGCGCAGCAGCGCGGCGTGCTCGACCACCACCTGGGGCGCCGCCACGCCCTGAGTCACTGCACGGTGGCAGGGCTGCGCAGCCATAGTGCCTTCTCGGGCAGGGCCAACTCGCCCGCCAGAGCGGACCGCGCGACCGGCTCCCAGCGCGCGATGAGGCGCGCCAGCATCTGGCGCATGGGTTCGCTCAACTGGGGGTGGTCGGCCAGCACGCCGAGGTTGCAGACGATCTTGGCGGCCATGGAGCCGACGTGCGGACAGCCCGGCGCGGCCTGCGCCACCCCGGTCATCAGCGCCAGCGTGCCCGCCAGCACGGCCTCGACGCAGGGCAAGGCGTATTCCTCGGTGGCGAAGTCGCTGCCAGGGGAAGAACGGGACATGGACACCTCTTTTCCAGTGATCGGGATGGTCGATGAGGCCAGTATATGAGAACAATTCTCATTTGCAAACAACAACCCTGCTGTCTGCCGAGCGTCCCTTCACCGGGCGTCCCAATAGGGAAGTTCCGAGAACGATTCCCGCAGCAGATCGAGAAAGCAGTGGACCTTGGCCGTCATGTACCGATTGGGCAGGTACAGGGCGTACAGCGCACTGTTGACGGTCGGCTGGTAGCCCGTCAGCAGCGGCACCAGGTGGCCCGACCTGAGGTGATCGCCGACGAGGTAGGTCGGCAGCAGTGCGATGCCCATGCCCGCCAGGGCGTGGTCCGCGATGATCTGGCTGCTGTTGACGCGCAGGCGGCCGCTGATCGGCACGGTGTGCTCCACGTCCCCCTTGGTGAAACTCCACCGCCCCTGCTTGATGACGCTGGGGTAGTGGTAGCACTCGTGCTCCTTCAGGTCGGCCGGCGCGGCGGGCGCACCATGCAGGGCCAGGTAGGCGGGGCTGGCGCACACGACCCAATGGATGGGCGCGAGCCGCCGCGCGATGACGGTGTCGTCCAGGTGGTTGGTGATGCGGATGGCGATGTCGAAATCGCCGCCGCTCAGGCTCTCCAGATGGTCCGATATCTTGAGCTGCACCTCCACGCGCGGGTAGCGCTCGGTGAAGCGCGAAATCACCGGCCCCAGGTGCTGGATGCTGAACAGCATGGGCGCCGTGAGGCGCAGCGTCCCGCGCGGCTCCACGTTCAGCTCCTGGATCGTGGACATCGATTCTTCGGCCAGCAGGAGGATGTGGCTGCTGCGCTCGTAGAACGCCTTGCCAATCTCCGTCAGCCCCACGTTGCGGGTGCTGCGCTCGAGCAGTTGCACGCCCATCTGGCGCTCCAGCTTCGCGATCTGCCGGCTCACGGTGCCCGTCGAGATGCCCAGCTCCGCCGCGGCGCCCGAGAAACTGGAGCACCGGGCGACGCGGACGAACACGGCGATCAGGGAGAGGTGGTCGGGTTCCATGGTTTGATTGTTGCGTATAGGAAATGATGTTTTGATTTTTATACTATTGCCAACATAAATCGCGTCAATATACTGGACCTCGCTGCGTGCCCGAAAGAGGCGGTTTCCGCCAAAAACCAGCGGCCATTTCACACAAGGATGAGGTTTCCATGAGCGAAGATCCGACGGACTCCAAGGCGCAGTTCGAGACGCGCGTGACCCGGGTGGGCCGGGACGAGGCCCTGTCCCAGGGGTTGGTGAGCATTCCGCCCTACCGGGGCTCCACCGTGCTCTTCAACACGGTGGCCGACCTGCAGAAGGCCAGCGGTCACCGCGCCTATGGCCGCTGGGGCACGCCCACCAACCGCGCCCTGGAGGCCGCGCTGGCCGACCTGGAGGACGGCGCCAACGCCATGCTCACGCCCTCGGGGCTGTCGGCCATCACCATCGCCCTGCTGGCCAGCGTCAAGCCGGGCGACCACATCCTGGTCACCGACAGCGTCTATCCGCCGACCCGCTCGTTCTGCGAGACGGTGCTCAAGGCCTTGGGCGTCACGACCACGTACTACCCGCCGCTGATCGGCGCGGGCATCCAGGATTTGCTGCAGCCCAACACCTCGGTGGTGTTCACCGAGTCGCCCGGCTCGGGCACCTTCGAGGTGCAGGACATCCCGGCCATCTGCGCCGCGGCGCATGCGGCGGGCGCGCGCGTGCTGATGGACAACACCTGGGGCACGGCGCTGAACTTCCCGGCCCTGCGCCACGGCGTGGACCTGTCGATCCATTCGCTGACGAAGTACGTGGTGGGCCACTCCGACGCCCTGCTCGGCGTGATCGTGGCCCGCGACCGGGACGTCTATCGCCAGGTGCGAGGCTTTCACGGCGCCATGGGCATCACGGTCAGCCCGGACGACGCCTTCCTGGGCCTGCGCGGCCTGCGCACCCTGTCCGTGCGCCTGCGCCAGCACCAGGAAGGCGCCCTGGCCGTGGCGCAGTGGCTGCGCGAGCACCCGCTGGTGCGCGAGGTGCTGTACCCCGCCCTGCCCGGCGCGCCCGGCCACGACCTGTGGAAGCGCGACTTCAAGGGTGCCTCCGGCCTGTTCGGGCTGGTCCTGAAGCCGGCGTCGGATGCGGCCGTCGCGGCCATGCTCGACGGCATGCGCCATTTCGGGATGGGGTTCAGTTGGGGCGGTTTCGAAAGCCTGATCCTGCACGTCAAGCCCGCCAGCTACCGCATCAGCACGCCGGTTGCCGAGGGGGATGTCTGCCTGCGGGTGCACGTGGGGCTGGAGCACCCGCAGGATCTGATCGCCGATCTGGATGCCGGCCTGAGCCGGTTGGCAACCCATGCGGCCTGATCACCCGCGCCACGACCTTGAACCTTCAACCAAAGAGAGACGAAGCATGAAACTGACACTCCACTCCCTCCTGGCCTGCGCGGGCTTCACGGCGCTCGGCGCCCTCGGCACGGCGGCGCACGCCGACCAGCTCGACACCATCAAGGCGGCGGGCGTCCTGAAATGCGGCGTGGGCTCGCAGTACAAGCCCTTCTCGTTCGTCGCGGACCCGAAGACCCGCAAGTTCGTGGGCTATGACGTGGACATCTGCGAGGCCGTCGCCACCCGGATCGGCGTGAAGCCGGAGCTGGTGTTCATCACCGGCGCCACCCGCGTCACCGACCTGCAGTCGAGCCGCACCGACCTGGCACTGGCCAACCTGACCCACACGCCCGAGCGCGCGCAGCTCGTTGATTTCAGCAACAACTACTTCGCCACCGACGTGAAGATCATGGTGCCGGCCTCCTCGTCCATCAAGAGCTTCGCCGACCTGACCGGCAAGCGCATGGCGGGCATCAGCGGTTCGCAGCACGAGGTGAAGGTGCCCAAGGTCATCACCAGCGTGGACCTCAAGGTCTTCCCCTCGCCGGCCAACGCCTACCTGGCGCTGGAGCAGGGCAAGGTCGAGTCGATGGCGGGCGACGAGACCACGCTCATCGGCTTGATCGGTGGCAAGCGCGACAAGTGGCGCATCCTGGACCAGCCGGTGGACACGCAGCAGATCGGCATCGGCGTGCGCAAGGGCGAGGCGCGCGTGCTGGCCGCCGTGAACGATGCTCTCACCGAGCTGGAGAAATCCGGCAAGGCGGCGCGGATCTTCGACCAGTGGTTCGGCAAGGACTCCGAACTGAAGATGACGCGCAGCTTCGTCTTCGCGCCCTACAAGCAGCCCTGAGCCGGCGCCGAGCCCATGGACGCCTTGGCCTCCATCGACTGGGGCGTGATGTTCCGCCCCGAATACCGGGTGATGCTGCTCCAGGGCATCCGGAACACGCTGGCCCTCACGGCCGGGGCCATCGTGGGCGGGCTGCTGCTGGGCATGGTGGTGGCCTTCGGCCGGCTGGCGTCCTCGCGCTGGATCCGGCTGCCGGCCACCGCCTACGTGGAACTGGTGCGCACCATTCCACTGTTGGTGCACGTGATGTTCTGGTACTTCGCCGTGCCTGAGATGCTGCCCGACGACGTCAAGCGCGTGCTCTACAGGCACGACGTGGGCTTCTACACCTCGCTGGTGGCGCTGATCCTGTACGCGGCGGCCTTCATCTCCGAGGACATCCGCAGCGGCATTCGCGGCATCGCGCCCGGACAGGCCGAGGCAGCGCACTCGCTCGGTTTCGGCTTCTTCGACACCTTCCGCCTGGTCATCCTGCCGCAGGCGCTGCGCACCACGGTGCCGCCCCTGCTGGGGCAGGCCATGAACATCACCAAGAACACCACGGTGGCGCTGATGGTGGGCGTGGGCGAGCTGGCCTTCGTCACCCGCGCGGTCAACGACGCCTCGTTCCTGAGCGTGGGCGTCTATGCCTTCACCACGGTCTTCTTCCTGCTGATCGCCATCGTGCTGACCGCGCTGGGCCAGTGGTATCAGCGCCGTTATCCAGCGAGGTAGGAAGCCATGTGGGAAATCCTGGAAACCTATTGGGTGCAGCTGCTCATCGGCTACTACCCCGATGGCCCGCTGGGCGGGCTGGCGATGACGCTGATCCTGGCCTCCGTGGGCCTGGTGCTGGCACTGCCGGCGGGGCTGACGGTGTGCCTGGGCCTCATCAGCCCCTGGCGGCCGCTGGCGCGGGCGGTAGAGCTGTTCGTGTTCTACATGCGCAGCGTGCCGCTGATCGTGCACCTGCTGTGGATCTACTTCCTGCTGCCCCTGGTGATCAAGGGCGCGCCGCTGTGGCTGGTGGTGCTGGTGGTGATCACGCTGTTCAACGGCGCCTACATGTCGCAGACCATCCGCGCCGGCATCGAAGCCTTGCCCAAGGGGCAGTACGAGGCGGCGCGCTCGCTGGGCCTGTCGCACGGCCGGGCGCTGCGGCACGTGATCCTGCCGCAGGCGCTGCGCAACATGCTGCCGAGCATCGTCAGCCAGTTCGTGCTGCTGATCAAGGAAACGGCGCTGGGATCGGTCATCGGCCTGCACGAGATGACGCTGGAGTTCATGGGCCTGAACGACACGCTGGGCGACAAGGCCATCCCAATCTTCACGCTGCTGGGCATCGCCTACTTCGCGCTGTGCTACCCGCTCACCCTGCTGGGCCGCTACGTGGAGCGCCGCTTCGCCGCCCCGGCACGCAGCGCCCGTGCCACCACCGCCGAAGCCTCCGCGGGCCAGGCTTGACTTTTTGATGGAACCGACGATGTCAGAAAAACCCAAATCCATCGAGTTCCAGGACGTGAGCAAGCGCTTTGGCGACAACCCGGTCCTGAAGAACATCTCCATCGATTTCCACCAGGGCGACGTGGTGGTGATCTGCGGCCCCTCGGGCTCGGGCAAATCGACGCTGCTGCGCACCATCACGCGGTTGGAGACCATCGATTCCGGCCGCATCCTCATCGAGGGCCGCGAGCCCGGCCACTCGGCCCAGGACGTGAACGCGATGCGCCAGCGCGTGGGCTTCGTGTTCCAGAGCTTCAACCTGTTTCCGCACCTGTCGGTGATGGACAACATCTGCCTGGCGCCGCGCCAGCTGCTCAAGCTGTCCGACACGGAGGCCCGGGAGCGCGCCATGGCCCTGCTCACCCGTGTGGGGCTGGCGTCCAAGGCCGACGCCTCGCCCAGCCAGCTCTCGGGCGGCCAGCAGCAGCGCGTGGCCATCGCCCGCACGCTGGCCATGCAGCCGCCCATCATCCTGTTCGACGAGCCCACCAGCGCACTCGACCCCGAGATGGTGGGCGAGGTGCTGGCCGTGATCCGCCAACTGGCCGGCGAGGGCATGACGATGCTGTGCGTGACGCACGAGATGGGCTTCGCGCGCGAGGTGGCCGATCGCATAGTCTTCATGGCCGACGGCGAGATCATCGAAGACGCCTCGCCCGAGCAGTTCTTCACCGCCACGCGCAGCGCCCGCGCCCGCGCGTTCCTGGCCGAAGTCCGGCACGCCTGAACCCGATCCTGAAGAAAGAAAGCCCCACGATGACCACCTCCTACGCCTTCGATGGCCAAACCATGACGGAAGACCTGTTCCGCCTGCTGCGCCTGAAGACCAACCCCATCTGCATGAAGCTCTACGAGCGTGTCGAGGACATGCAGGCCGTGCCCAAGATCCGCCGCCCGAACGCGGTGCACACCACCGACCAGATCGTCGGCCAGGCCGCGCGGCTGGGCTTCACCGTGGGCATCACGGCGGAAGACCTGGTGGGCCCGCAGTGCGGCGTGGTGCTGGGCCTCATGCCGCAGAACGAAGAGTGGCTGGCCGGCAAGCCCTTCGCCGGCGTGTGGTTCGCCACCGAGGCCGACGCGGCCGCGCACCAGAAGGAAATGCACTGCGTGCCCCACGGCCGCTACCGCGCCATGGCGGTGTCGCCCCTGGCCTCGGGGCGCCTGGCGGACCCGGACATCTGCCTCGTCTATGCCAACCCGGCGCAGATGATTTTGCTGATCAACGGCCTGCAGTGGGCGGGCTACAAGAAGCTGGAATGGGGCGCGGTGGGCGAATCGGCCTGCGCCGACTCGTGGGGCCGCGCGCTGGTGACGGGCGAGCCCAGCCTGGCGCTGCCCTGCTTTCCCGAGCGGCGCTACGGCGGCGTGCCCGACGACGAGCTGCTGATGGGCCTCAAGCCCGAGCAATTGGCCAAGGCCATCGACGGCCTCAAGCACCTGGCGGGCAACGGGCTGCGCTACCCCATTCCGCCCTACGGCGTGCAGAACGACGTGCGCGCCGGCATGTCCATCAGCTACGGCAAGAAGTAAGTGAGCAGCACGCCATGACACCCCGCAACACCCACGACGGCATCCGCGCCATCCTCTCGCCGCGCTCGGTGGCTTTCATCGGCGCCTCCGAGGACCGCGCCAAATGGGGCGGCCTGCTGCAGTTCCTGCTGGCCAGGTTCAAGTACGCGGGCGCGGTCTATCCGGTCAACCCCAAGGCCAGCACCATCCAGGGCCTGACGGCCTACGCCAACATCCGCGACGTGCCCGGCCCGGTGGACCTGGCCGTCATCAGCATCACGGTCGATGGCGTGGAGCAGGCCCTGCGCGACTGCGCGGCGGCCGGCGTGCGCGCCGCCATGATCGTGACCGCGCAGTTCGCCGAGACCGGGGCCGAGGGCGCGGCCAAGCAGGCGCGCGTGGTGGCCGTCGCCGAAGAGACCGGCATCGCGATGATCGGCCCCAACTGCATGGGCGTGCTCAACGCCAACGAGAACCTCGCGCTGCTCAACTCCACCGCGCTGCTGGAGTACTTCGACACCATCCCGCGCGGGCGCATCGGCGTGGCCAGCCAGAGCGGCGCCATCGTGGGCGCCATGATCGCGCGCGCCGGCCACATCGGCGCGGGCTTCAGCAGTTGCGCCACCCTGGGCAACCAGGCGGCCCTCCAGATCTGCGACTTCTTCGACTACCTGGTGGACGACCCGGCCACCGACGTGATCTGCCTCTACATGGAAGGGGCCGAGTCCATCGACCGCCTGTTCAGCATCGCGCGCCGCGCCCGTGCGGCGGGCAAGCCGGTGCTGATCACCAAGGCCGGCCGCACGCCGCAGGGCGAGCGCGCGGTGGCCTCGCACACCGCCAGCCTGGCGGGCTCCTACGACGCCTTCGTGGCGCGCTGCCGCGAAGCCGGCATCCTGGTGCAGACCGATGCGCTGCAGATGCTGCTCACGGCGCAGGCACTGCAGTCCTACCCGCTGCCGCGCGTGGATGGCGTGGCGCTGTTCAGCGGCTCCGGCGGCGCGGGCGCGCTGGGCACGGACGCGCTGGCCGACCACGGCCTGACCATGCCCGAGCTGGGCGCCGACACGCGCCAGGCGCTCGCCGCCTTCGTGACCGAGGCCAACCAGCAACTGCCCTACGACATGGGCGCCGTCATGGCCGGGCCCGGCAAGGGCCGCGCCGACGTCATCGAGGCGTCGCTGGAACCCGTCGTGCGCGATCCGGCCGTGGGCATGTGCCTGTACATCATGACGCCGCAGGGCCACATGTCCGGGATCGCGCAGCTGTTCACCGAACTGGGGCGGCGCCATGGCAAGCCGTGCCTGGTGGTCAACAGCGCCAGCGGCATCACCGAGGCGATGCGCCTGCGGCTGATCGAGCTGGGCGTGCCCTTCTTCCCGAGCGTGCAGGAAGCGCTGGTCACCGTGAAGGACCTGCTGCGCGCCGCGCATTACCAGGCGCCGCAGGACGCGGTCCTGCCGCCCCTACCGGCCGGCGTCGAGGCGGTGGCCGCGAGCCTGCCCCAGGGCATGCTGTCGGAGGAAGACGCCAAGCGCCTGCTGGCGGCGGCCGGCATTCCCGTGGCGCAAGGCGAACTGGCCGCCGATGCCGAGCAGGCGGCGCGTATCGCGCAGGCCATGGGCTACCCGGTCGTCATGAAGGTCGTGGCGGACGGCATCACGCACAAGAGCGACATGGGCGGCGTCAAGCTCGACCTGGCCGATGCCGCCGCCGTGCGCGAGGCCTTCGCGCGGATCGAGGCCGCGGCCGCCCGCGTGCCCGGGGCGCGCTTCGAGGGCTGCCTGGTGCAGCCCATGATCCAGGGCGACGTGGAGCTGATGGTCGGCACCGTGCACGACGAGCAGTTCGGCCCCTTCGTCCTGGTCGGCACCGGAGGCACGCTGGTGGAGCTGCTGAAGGACACGCAATTGCTGCCCGCGCCAGCCAGCCCGCGCGCCATCGAGCAGGCGCTGCGCGGCCTGCGCTTCTTCCCGCTGCTGGACGGCTACCGGGGGCGCGAGAAGGCCGACATCCCGGCCATCGCCCGCATCGTGCACCAGGTCTCGGTCCTCGCCGCGACGCTGGGGCCGCGCCTGGCGGAACTGGACATCAATCCCCTGCGCGTGCAGGGAAGCCGGGCGGTGGCCGCGGACGCCCGCGCACGCTGGGTGGCCTGATCGACGGTTCCTTGCCGCCGGGCCTCTGCCGATAATGCCGCCATCACGCAACGGCACGGGAGCAGAACATGCAGATCGAGGGCAAGATGTTCATCGTCACCGGCGGCGCGTCGGGCCTGGGCGAAGGCACGGCGCGCATGCTGGCGGCCGAAGGCGGCCAGGTGGTCATCGCCGACATGCAGGCCGACAAGGGCGAGGCCGTGGCCAAGGACATCGGCGGCGCCTTCGTGAAGTGCGACGTGAGCAGCGAGGCCGACGGGCAGGCGGCCGTGGCCAAGGCCGCGTCGATGGGCAAGCTGATGGGCCTGGTCAACTGCGCCGGCATCGCCCCGGCCGAGAAGACGGTGGGCAAGAGCGGCCCGCACCGGCTGGACCTGTACGCCAGGGTGGTCGTGGTCAACCTGGTGGGCACCTTCAACATGATCCGCCTGGCGGCCGACGCCATGAGCCGCAACGAGCCCGAGTCCACCGGCGAGCGCGGCGTGCTGGTCTCCACCGCCAGCATCGCCGCCTACGAAGGGCAGATCGGCCAGGCGGCGTACGCCGCCAGCAAGGGCGGCGTGGTGGGCATGACGCTGCCGATCGCGCGCGATCTGGCGAAGAGCGGCATCCGCAACATGACCATCGCGCCGGGCATCTTCGGCACGCCCATGCTCTTCGGCATGCCGCGGGACGTGCAGGACGCGCTGGCCGCCGGCGTGCCCTTCCCCAGCCGCCTGGGCACCCCGGCGGACTACGCCCGGCTGGTCAGGCACATCATCGAGAACGACATGCTCAACGGCGAGGTGATCCGCCTCGACGGCGCGATCCGCCTGGCGCCGAAGTAAATGGCCACGCGCCCCGAAACGCTGGCCTTCCTGCTCGACCAGCTCGGCGCGCTGCCCGGCCTGCGCACGCGCCGCATGTTCGGCGAATACTGCGTGTACCTTCATGAGAAGCCCGCCGCCTTCGTCTGCGACGACCAGCTCTACGTCAAGACCACCGACGCCGGCCGCGCGCTGCTGAACGCGCCCGCGCATGGCCAGCCTTACCCCGGCGCCAAGCCCTACTTCCTGCTGACCGCCGACGCCTGGGAGGACGCCGACGCCTTGCGCGCGCTGCTGCTGGCCACCGCGCAAGCCCTGCCGGCGCCACGCCCTCGCACCCGCCGATCCACGCGTTGAGCGCCTGCGGAAAACTACGTTTTTCATAGCTTATACCGCAATGTGGATGCGGGCTGGTGGGCAATTTCGTTCAAGAAAAGATCACATCGCCGCTGGCAGCGCTCTGCGCTACCATGGCCTTTTCCCAGCCCGAGACGAAAGGCCGCCCCATGAAAGCCACCCGCCCGTCCACCCTGAGCGCCCTGGCCGCCGCCGCCCTGCTCGCCGGCTGCGCCAGCGGCTTGCGCTACACGCCACCGGCCGCCGCGCCCCTGGCGCCCGAGGGCGCCTCCGGCTGGACCGACAAGCCCGGCTGGGCGACCGAGAAGTTCGCCGTCGCCGCCGCCAACCCGCTGGCCACCGACGCCGGCTACCAGGTGCTCAAGGCCGGCGGCAGCGCGGTCGATGCGGCCATCGCGGTGCAGATGGTGCTGACCCTGGTCGAGCCGCAGTCCAGCGGCATCGGCGGCGGCGCCTTCCTGCTGCACGCCGCCGGCACCGACGTGACGGCCTGGGACGGCCGCGAGACCGCGCCCGCCGCCGCCGACGAGAAGCTCTTCCTCACGCCCGAGGGTAAGCCCATGGCCTTCCACGACGGCGTGGTCGGCGGCCGCTCGGTCGGCGTGCCCGGCACCGTGCGCATGCTGGAGCAGGCGCACCGGGCGCACGGCAGGCTGCCCTGGGCGCAGCTCTTCCAGCCGGCCATCCGGCTCGCCGAGCAGGGCTTCCAGGTCAGCCCGCGCCTGAACACGCTGCTGAAGAACGAGCCGCACCTGAAGAAGGACCCGGTGGCCGCCGCCTACTTCCACGACGCCGGCGGCAACCCCTGGCCCGTCGGCCACGTGCTGAAGAACCCGGAGCTGGCCCAGGTGCTCAAGGGCATCGCCGCGCGCGGCTCGGCCGCGCTGCTGGAAGGCCCGGTGGCGCAGGCCATCGTCGACAAGGTGCAGAAGCACCCCACCAACCCCGGCAAGCTGTCGCTGGCCGACCTGGCCGGCTACGCGCCCCAGCGCCGCGCGCCGCTGTGCCACGACCTGCGCGTGGCGCCGGCCGGCCCGGCGTACGAGGTCTGCGGCTTTCCGCCGCCCAGCTCCGGCGCCATCGCCATCGGCCAGATCCTGGGCATCCTGGCGCGGACGCCCGCCGCCGGCGCGCCGCTGGGTGCGGACGGCCTGCCCACGGCCGACTGGCTGCACCACTACCTGGAGGCCTCGCGCCTGGCCTTCGCCGACCGGGCGCTGTACGTGGCCGACCCCGACTTCGTGCAGCCGCCCGCCGGCAGCTGGACGAGCCTGCTGGCGCCCGCCTACCTGGCCGAGCGCGCCAAGCTGATCGGCGCGCAGAGCCTCAAGGTCGCCCAGCCCGGCAACCCCGGCGGCGCCAGGACCAGCTTCGCGCCGATGGCGCCGCAGCCCGAGTACGGCACCAGCCACATCAGCATCGTGGACGGCCGGGGCAACGCGCTGGCCATGACCACCACCATCGAGGACCAGTTCGGCGCGCGCCAGATGGTCAAGGGCTTCCTGCTGAACAACGAGCTGACCGACTTCAGCTTCGCCCCCGCCGATGCGCAGGGCCAGCCCATCGCCAACCGCGTGCAGCCCGGCAAGCGCCCGCGCTCGTCGATGTCGCCCACGCTGGTGTTCGAGAAGAACGCGGACGGCAGCCGCGGCCCGATGGTGATGAGCGGCGGCAGCCCCGGCGGCGCTCTCATCATCCACTTCACGGCCAAGACGCTGCACGGCGTGCTGGGCTGGGGCCTGACGCCGCAGCAGGCCATCGACCTACCTAACTTCGCCAGCCTGAACGGCCCCAGCATCCTGGAGGAGAAGAAGTTCCCGCCCGCCACCGTGGAGGCCCTGCGAGCGCGCGGCGCCGAAGTGCGCGAGATGGCCATGACCAGCGGCCTGCAGGCCATCACCCGCGCCCAGATCCACGGCAAGCCCATGCGGCTGGGCGGCGCCGACCCGCGGCGCGAAGGCGTGGTGATGGGTGACTGACCGGTTTTCCCCTGATCCATGACCAAAGCGGCATGCACAATGCCGCTTTTTTAATCGCCCCTCGCTTCCAAGGAACTTGCCATGACCCTCGACCGACGCCACTTCATCGGCACTCTGTCCGCCACGGCCGCGGTCGCGGCGTTGCCCGGCTGCGCCGCCACCGCGCCGGGGGCGGGCGGCATGGCGCACCCGCTGCTGATCGGCAAGGCCCGGCAGGTGCTGCTGGCGCGCGGCAAGGCGCCGCGCGTGGTGGTCTGCGGCGGCGGCTGGGGCGGCCTGACGGCGGCGGCGAACCTGCGCCAGCTGGCGCCGCGGGCCGAGGTGGTGGTGATCGACCGCAACCCGGTCTTCTTCTCCAGCCCGCTGTCCAACATGTGGCTGGTGGACATGGTGGACGGCGAGCACCTGACGCACGACTACCTGCGCGCGGCGGACAAGCTGGGCTGGCGCTTCTTCCAGGCCGAGGTGCGGCAGATCGACCGCGATCGGCGCCAGGTGGTCACCAGCCTGGGCACGCTGGACTACGACTGGCTCGTCCTGGCGCCGGGCATCCGCTACAACTACGAGGCTTGGTTCGGCAACGACCGCCAGGCCGCCGACGCCGCGCGCACCCGCTTCCCCAGCGCCTACGCCAGCAACGCCGAGCACCTGGCGATCAAGCGCGCGCTGCACGCCTTCAAGGGCGGCGAGTGGGTCATGAACCTGCCGCCCCCGCCGCAGCGCTGCCCGCCCAGCCCGTACGAGCGCGCCTGCCTGATCGCCTGGCATTTCAAGACGCACAAGATCAAGGGCCACATCACCATCCTCGACCACAAGCCCGCCATCGCCCCCATCGGCCTGGGCTACAAGCTGGCGTTCGAGGAGCTGTACAAGGACTACGTCACCTACGTGCCCAACGCCCACGTGCGGGAGGTCGACCCGTTCAACCGGCGCGTCCGCACGGCGGCGGGCGACCACGCCTTCGACCACGCCATCCTGATGGCCCCGCACCAGGCCGGCGACCTGGCCTGGCTGGCCGGCACCGTGGGCCAGGACACCAGCGGCTGGGCCGACGTGGACCCGGTGACGATGCAGGTCAAGGGCGACGCGCGCAGCTTCGTCATCGGCGACGCGATCGCGGCCGTCTCGCCTCTGCCTTTCCGCTACTACCCCAAGAGCGCGCACATCGCCAACCGGCTGGGCCGCATCGTCGCCTACCAGATCGCCGAGCACCTGGCGGGCCGCGCGCCCGAGCGGCGCCTGCCCGACAACCTGTGCTACATGGTCGTCAACGGCACGCCGCGCGAGGCGTTGAACGTGCAGTTCGACTACGGCTTCGACGAGCAGGGCCGCATCGCGCAGAAGCAGCTCGACTTCAACGAGCGCACGCCGGCCCTGTACCGGGAAGACTTCCGCTGGGCCAACTTCATGTTCGGCGAGATGTTCGGCAGCGCCGCGCCCGAGGTCACGCCCAAGGCGTGAGGCCGGGCGGCGGGGCCCGCGAGGCCCATGCGCGACAATCGCCGCGTGGCCATTCCGCAGCACTTCATCCAGGAGCTTCTCGCGCGCGCCGACGTGGTGGAGATCATCGGCCGCCACGTGCAACTGAAGAAGACCGGGGCCAACTTCTCGGGGCTGTGCCCCTTCCACGCGGAGAAATCGCCCTCCTTCACCGTCAGCGCCTCCAAGCAGTTCTACCACTGCTTCGGCTGCGGCAAGAACGGCAACGCCATCGGCTTTCTGATGGACCACACCGGCGCCGGCTTCGTCGAGGTGGTGCACGACCTGGCGCAGCAGTACGGCCTGCCCGTGCCCGAGGACGAACGCAGCCCGGCCGAGC
This sequence comes from Ottowia sp., assembly GCF_016703145.1. GTDB lineage: Bacteria > Pseudomonadota > Gammaproteobacteria > Burkholderiales > Burkholderiaceae_C > Ottowia. The sequence continues at coordinate 795,814 of NZ_JADJCO010000005.1, forward strand.
GCGCCCGCGCCGCGCAGGAAACCGAGAAACGCGCCACGCTGACCGACGTGCTGGCCAAGGCGGCCGACGCCTACCGCAAGCACCTGAAAGCCTCGCCCCGCGCCATCGGCTACCTGAAGGCGCGCGGCCTGTCCGGCCCGGTCGCGCGCGACTTCGGCCTGGGCTGGGCGCCCGAGGGCTGGCGCGCGCTGGCCAGCGTGTTCCCCGCCTACGACGACGCGCTGCTGCAGGAGTCGGGCCTGGTCATCGTCGGCGAGGACGACGAGGGCAAGCGCTACGACCGCTTTCGCGAGCGCATCATGTTCCCCATCCGCAGCGTCAAGGGCGAGATCATCGGCTTCGGCGGGCGTGTGCTGGGCGACGAAAAGCCCAAGTACCTCAACTCGCCCGAGACCCCGGTGTTCCACAAGGGCCACGAGCTGTACGGCCTGTTCGAGGCCCGCGCCGCGCTGCGCGAGCACGGCTACGCCCTGGTCACCGAGGGCTACATGGACGTGGTGGCGCTGGCCCAGTCGGGCTTCGCCAACGCCGTCGCCACCCTGGGCACGGCCTGCACGCCCGAGCACGTGCACAAGCTCTTCCGCTTCACCGAGCAAGTGGTGTTCAGCTTCGACGGCGACGCCGCCGGGCGACGCGCGGCGCGCAAGGCGCTGGAAGCCGCCCTGCCCTTCGCCACCGACGTGCGCAGCGTCAAGTTCCTGTTCCTGCCGGCCGAGCACGACCCCGACAGCTTCATCCGCGCCGAGGGCCCGGACGCCTTCGCCCAGGCGGTGGCGGACGCCGTGCCGCTGTCGCGCTTCCTGCTCGACGCCGCCGGGCAGGACTGCGACATGGGCAGCGCCGAGGGCCGCTCGCACTTCGCCGCCAACGCCCGCCCGCTGTGGCAATTGCTGCCCGGCGGCGCGCTCGCGCAGCAACTGCTGGGCGACGTCGCGGCGCAGGTGCAGATCGGCACGCACGAGCTGGAGCAGCTCTGGGGCATCCGTCGCGCGCCCCCCGATCACTATGAAAAAAAGAGCGCCTGGCGCAATACCGACGCAGGCAAAACGCGAAAAACGCCTCAAACCGGCGCCTTCGCCCCCACGTCCGGCCGCCTGCGCCGCCAGCCCGTCGGCCGGGCTGGTCGCGCGCTGCAGATCGTGCTGGCCGACCCGCATGCCTGGGAGGCCCTGAGCGGCGCCGACCACCAGTTGCTGTGCGAGCTGCCCACACCCTGGGGCCCGCTGTTCACCTGGCTGGACGGCCAGGGCCAGGACCACGGACCGCAGCCCTGGAGCGCCCTGCGCGAGGCGCTGCGCGGCCACCCGCACGAGGCCGTGGCCGTGGACGAGATGGCCAAGCTGCACCATGACATCGTGGCCGAGCCGGCCGAGCTGCGCGGCATCCTGCGCGCCGAACAGCGCGAGCAACTCAAGCGCCGCATGGACGAGGCGCTGGCCGCCCACGACCTGCCACGCTACCGGGGCCTGCTGCGCGAGCTGGCCGAGGCCGATGGGTCGCCCACCGCTTGAAATCGGCCTGAAAAGCTATAATTGAAGGCTTGTCACCGGCAAGAGCGACAGCAGCACCTCCGGCCCGGCCAGCACGCACACGCGACGCACCCCTCGCCCAGGGGCGGCCAACATACCGCAAGGACTGCACCCCAAATGTTCGCCCGACCATCTTGCCCCTGACGGTCTGCCGGCTTCGCGTCCGTTTTCGGGCGGGTCCGCCGGCACCGGGGTTGCCGCTTTTTTTTCATTGATCCGGATTCGAGCTGACGCCGCGGCGCGCCCATGCGCGCCGCGGCACAGCGCCCATCCGCCCTGAGGTCGATCCATGCCCACCAGCCAGAAGTCCGCCAAGCCCGCCGCCAAAACCGCCACCAAGCCGGCGGCCGACGAGCTCGCCCAGAAAACCAAGGCCGCCGCCGCCCCGGCCAAGAAGACGGGCCGGCCCGCCAAGGGCGCGGCCGCGGCCGAGAAATCGGCGCCGCCCAAGCGCGGACGCGCCGACAAGCCCGGTGCCAAGGGGGCGGACGACGCCGATCTGGCCGAGATCGAGGCCGACCTGGAGGGCGAGCCCGAAGCCGCCCCCGTGCCGGACGTGGTGGAGAAGGTCAAGCCCCTGCGCATGAAGATCAGCAAGGCCAAGGAGCGGGCCTTGATGAAGGAGTTCGGCCTCGACGAGAACGTGCTCTCCGAGGAGGAGATGAACACCCGCCGCGCCAACCTGAAGGCACTGCTCAAGCTGGGCAAGACGCGCGGCTACCTGACGCACGGCGAGATCAACGACCACCTGCCCGACAAGCTGGTCGATGCCGAGACGCTGGAGGCCGTGGTCTCCATGCTCAACGACCTGGGCGTGGCCGTCTACGAGCAGACGCCCGACGCCGAGACCCTGCTGCTGACCAACACCGGCACCAGCACCGCGACCGAGGAGGAAGCCGAGGAGGAAGCCGAGGCCGCCCTCTCCACCGTCGATTCCGAGTTCGGCCGCACGACCGACCCGGTGCGCATGTACATGCGCGAGATGGGCACGGTGGAGCTGCTCACGCGCGAGGGCGAGATCGAGATCGCCAAGCGCATCGAAGGCGGCCTGATGACGATGATGGAAGCCATCAGCGCCAGCCCGGCCACCATCGCCGAAATCCTGCGCCTGGGGCAGGACATCCGCGAAGGCAAGGTCGTCATCAACCAGGTGGTGGACGGCTTCTCCGACGCCGGCGAGAACGACGACTACGTGGCCGAGGAAGACTTCGACGAGTACGACGAAGAGGACGACGACGACGGCAAGGGCGGCTCCAAGGCCATGACCAAGCTGCTGGAAGCGCTCAAGACACAGGCGCTGGAGCGCTTCGACGAAATCGCCTCGCTGTTCGAGAAGGTGCACCGCGCCTACGACAAGGAAGGCTGGGGCACGCCCAACTACGCCCGGTCGCAGCACGCGCTGTCGAGCCGGCTGATGAGCATCCGCTTCACCGCCAAGACCATCGAGAAGCTGTGCGACATGCTGCGCAGCCAGGTGGACGACGTGCGCAAGTACGAGCGCGAGCTGCGCCGCATCGTGGTGGACAAGTGCGGCTACCCGCAGGAGCTGTTCATCGCCGAGTTCTCCGGCCGCGACCGGGCCGGCCAGAAGGCGCCCTCGCACCTGCTGGACCTGAAGTGGGTCGAGAAGCAGGCCACTGCCGGCAAGCCCTGGAGCACCATCATGGAGCGCAACATCCCGCCGATCCAGGACCTGCAGCAGAAGCTGATCGACCTGCAGTCGCGCGTGGTGGTGCCGCTGGACGAGCTCAAGGACATCAACAAGCGCATGAACGAGGGCGAGGCCGCCTCGCGCGACGCCAAGAAGGAGATGATCGAGGCCAACCTGCGCCTGGTGATCTCCATCGCCAAGAAGTACACCAACCGCGGCCTGCAGTTCCTCGACCTGATCCAGGAAGGCAACATCGGCCTGATGAAGGCGGTGGACAAGTTCGAATACCGCCGCGGCTACAAGTTTTCGACCTACGCCACGTGGTGGATCCGCCAGGCCATCACCCGCTCGATCGCCGACCAGGCGCGCACCATCCGCATCCCGGTGCACATGATCGAGACCATCAACAAGATGAACCGCATCTCGCGCCAGCATCTGCAGGAGTTCGGCTTCGAGCCCGACGCCGGCATCCTGGCCGCGAAGATGGAGATCCCGGAAGACAAGATCCGCAAGATCATGAAGATCGCGAAGGAGCCGATCTCGATGGAAACCCCCATCGGCGACGACGACGATTCGCACCTGGGCGATTTCATCGAGGACAGCAGCAACACGGCCCCGATCGAGGCCGCGATGCAGGCCGGCCTGCGCGACGTGGTCAAGGACATTCTCGATTCGCTGACCCCGCGCGAAGCCAAGGTGCTGCGCATGCGCTTCGGCATCGAGATGTCGACCGACCACACCCTGGAAGAAGTCGGCAAGCAGTTCGACGTGACGCGCGAGCGCATCCGCCAGATCGAGGCCAAGGCGCTGCGCAAGCTCAAGCACCCGAGCCGCTCGGACAAGCTGCGCAGCTTCATCGATACCCAGTAATCTTCATCACCTCCGCCGGCGTCTGGCGCTTGTCCGACAAGCGCCAGACGCTGTTTTATTTGTAGCAATCCATGAATCCTGACGCCGCCCGACTGTGGACGGCCCCACGCTGGACCCTGGCCATCCTGCTGGCCGTGCTGGGGATGCTGGGGCCGTTTTCCATCGACACCTACATCCCCGCGTTCTCGGCCATCGCCCAGTCGCTGAACGCCACGCCGGTGCAGATGCAACAGACGCTGTCGGCCTACCTGTTCGGCTTCGCCTTCATGAACCTGTTCCACGGCGCGCTGTCCGACAGCTTCGGCCGCCGGCCGGTGATCCTGGGCGGGCTGCTGCTGTTCACCCTGGCCTCGGTGGGTTGCGCGCTGTCGCAGACGGTGGGCCAGCTCGTGTTCTTCCGCGCGCTGCAGGGCCTGTCCACGGGCGCGGGGGTGGTGGTCTCGCGCGCGGTCATCCGCGACATGTTCCCGCCCTCGGAGGCGCAGCGCGTGATGAGCCAGGTGACCATCTTCTTCGGCATCGCCCCGGCGGTGGCGCCGGTGGTGGGCGGCGTGCTGTCCGAGTACCTGGGCTGGCACGCCGTGTTCTGGTTCCTGGTGGGCGTGGGCGTGGTGCTGACGGTGGCCAACCTGAAGCTCCTGCCCGAGACCCTGCACGCCCAGGACCGCCAGCCGTTCCAGGTCCGCCACCTGATGCGCGGGTACTGGGCACTGCTGTCCGACCCGCGCTTCATGCTGCTGGCGCTGGCCTCGGGCGTGCCCTTCAACGGGCTGTTCCTGTACATCCTGTCGGCCCCGGCCTTTCTGGGCGACATCCTGCAGCTCAAGCCGACGCAGTTCTTCTGGTTCTTCATCCTCAGCATCTCCGGCATCATGGCTGGCTCGTGGCTGTCGGGCCGCATGGCCGGCAAGGTGCGGCCCAAGAACCAGATCATGCAGGGCTTCCGCATCATGCTGGTGGTCTCGCTGATCAACATCGCGGCCAACGCCGTGCTGGCGCCCAGCGCGTGGTGGTCGATGTGGCCGGTTACCTTCCTCGCCTTCGGCTGGGCGCTGATGGTGCCGGTGGTGACGCTGCTGGTGCTCGACCTGCACCCCGAGCGGCGCGGCATGGCCTCGTCGCTGCAGGCGGTGGTGGGCTCCGCGTCCAACGGCGTGGTCGCCGGCGTCGTGGCGCCGCTGGTGATGCACTCGGCCCTGGGGCTGGCGCTGATGTCCTCCGCCTTCATGGCCGTGGGGCTGGTGGCCTGGGTCTGGCTGCGCAAGCGCTGGCCGGAGATCGGTTGACCCTCGGGATCACTGAAGTTGCTTCGCCTTTGGCTGCGGTGCGAGCTTGCTTCGGGCGGCCGAGCGCAGCGCTCATGGGTGGTTGGCGCGCCGAGGACGACCCGCGGCGGCTAGAATCCGAGAATTATTAGCCAAATATGGCTTAAGGCCGCATGGATGCTTCGCCAACAGCTCTATATTTAATAGCATCCCTGAGAACGATCCCACCTTCGTCAAGGAGTCACGCCCGTGTCCTGGATCCTCATCTGCATCGCCGGCCTGTTCGAGGTCGCCTGGGCCGTGGGCCTGAAGTACACGCACGGCTTCACGCGGCTATGGCCCAGCGTGGGCACCGTGCTGGCCATGGCGATCAGCGTGGCGCTGCTGGGCCTGGGCATGCGCGGGCTGCCGGTGGGCACGGCCTACGCGGTGTGGACGGGCATCGGCGCCGTGGGCACGGTGATCCTGGGCATCGTGCTGTTCAACGACCCCGCCAACGCGCCGCGCCTGATCTGCGTGGCGCTGATCGTGGCCGGCATCCTGGGGCTGAAGCTGACCAGCGCGGCCTGAGCAGGTTTCAAGCCAGATCGGCCTCTGGCCAGCGCCCCTGTTGCGCCGTCAGCTACATCAACAATAGCAACCGGGGCGTCACGTCGACGCCACCACCGGAATCCCGCGCAACTGCCCCGCCCCTGGCCGCGCGGGCGGCGCCGGGTAGCGCGCCGGGTCGAAGCGGTGCAGCAGCTCGGCCTCGCGCACGCGGGCCAGCAGCACGTTGGCGTGCTTGACGTGGCCGAAGCCGCGCATCGACAACGGCACGGCGGCGATCTCGGCGGCCAGCGGCAAGCGGGCGGCGTCGATCTGCGGCAGCAGCTCGCGCACGCGGGCTTCGTGGCGCGCGATCAGCTCACGCTCCAGGCGGCGCTCGGCGGTGCGGCCGAACAGGTCCAGCGGGCCGCCGCGCAGCGCCTTGCCCTTGGCCAGCAGGCGCATGGCGGGCAGCAGCCAACCGCCCAGGCGCACCTTGCGCGGCGGCTCGCCACCCCGGGGCCGGCGCCACAGCGGCGGGGCCATGTGAAATTCGAGCTTCAGCTCACCCTCGAACTGGTGCGCCAGCGCGGCCTGGAAGCCGCCGTCGGTGTACAGGCGCGCGACCTCGTACTCATCCTTGTAGGCCATCAGCTTGCGCAGCGACCGGGCCACGGCACGGGCCAGGCGCTCGCTGCCGGGCGCGACGGCCTGCTCGCGCGCGTGGGCTTCGCGCACCAGGGCGGCGTAGCGCTCGGCCCACGCGGCGTTCTGGTAGGCGGTGAGGTGGCTCATGCCGTGGGCGACCAGCTCGTCCAGCGACTCGTGCGCGGGCGCCGCATCGGCGGACGGGCCCAGCAGCGCCTCGCAGGCGCCGGGATCGAAGGCGGCCAGGCGGCCGAGCGAGAACGCCAGGCGGTTGGCCTCCACGGCCACGCCGTTCAGCTCGATCGCGCGCTCCAGCGCCGCCAGCCTCACCGGCACCAGCCCCCGCTGCCAGGCCTGGCCCAGCGCCACGATGTTGGCCGTCACCGTGTCGCCCAGGAAGTCCTCGGCCAGCGCCTGTGCGTCGAAGGTGTCCACGCGCTCGTCGCCGGCGGCGAAGCGCAGCTTGGCCAGCAGCAGCGCGATCTTCAGGCTGGCGTCGGGGTTCTTCAGCGATTCGGCCACCGGCGTCTCGTGCACGTTGGCCAGCACGCGCGTGCGGCCGTGGCGCACGGTGCCCAGGGCCTCGGGCTGGGCGGCGACCACGGTGTCGCAGGCCAGGATGGCGTCGGCCTGCTGGGTGTCGATGCGCACCTGGTTCAGGCGCTCAGGAACATCGGCCAGCCGCACGAAGGACAGCACCGCGCCGCCCTTCTGCGCGAAGCCCATGAAGTCGAGCACGCTGGCGCTCTTGCCCTCCAGGTGCGCGGCCATGGCGACGACGGCGCCCACGGTCACCACGCCGGTGCCGCCGACGCCGGTCACCAGCAGGTCGTACGGGCCTGTCCACGCGTGCGGCGCGGGCGGAGGCAGGCCGCGCACCAGGCGGTGGAAGGCGTCGTCGGCGCCGTCCACCCCGCCGGCCAGCGCGCCGGCCTTCTTGCGCAGCCGGCCGCCGCTCACGCCGACGAAGCTGGGGCAGAAGCCCTTGGCGCAGGAATAGTCCTTGTTGCACGCGGTCTGGTCGATGCGGCGCTTGCGGCCCAGCGGCGTCTCGTGCGGCAGCACGGCCACGCAGTTGCTCTGCACGCCGCAGTCGCCGCAGCCCTCGCACACGGCCTCGTTGATGAACAGGCGCCGGTCCGGGTCGGCCAGTGCGCCCTTCTTGCGGCGGCGGCGCTTCTCGGCGGCGCAGGTCTGCTCATAGATCAGCACGGTGACGCCCTCCACCTCGCGCAGGCGGCGCTGCACGGCGTCCAGTTCGTCGCGGTCGTGGAATTCGGTGCCGGCCGGAAAGCGGCTTTTGATGGCGCCGTACTTGGCGATGTCGTCCGACACCACCACCACCTGCTTCACGCCCTCGCTCTCCACCTGGCGCGCGATGGCGTCCACGCTGATGATGCCGTCCACCGGCTGGCCGCCGGTCATGGCCACGGCGTCGTTGAACAGGATCTTGTAGGTGATGCGCGCCCGCGCCGCCACCGCCTGCCGGATGGCCAGGTAGCCCGAGTGGTAGTAGGTGCCGTCGCCCAGGTTCTGGAACACGTGCGGCGTGCGCGTGAAGCGCGCGTGCGACACCCAGTCCACGCCCTCGCCGCCCATCTGGATCAGCCCGGCGGTGTCGCGCTCCATCCAGTTGGCCATGAAGTGGCAGCCGATGCCGGCGCGCGCGGTCGATCCCTCGGGCACCTTGGTCGATGTGTTGTGCGGGCAGCCGGCGCAGAAGTAGGGCAGGCGCTTGACGCTGTCCGCGCCGTTGGACAGCAGCTCGGGCAGCGTGAAGTCGCGCACGTGCGCGCGCCGGTCGCCGAAGCGCTGCGGAAAATGGCGGATCAGCCAGTCGGCCATCAGCTCGATCAGGCGCGAGGGGCGCAGCTCGCCCAGGCTGCTCACCAGCGGCGCCCCGTGCGCGTCGCGCTTGCCCAGGATGGCCGGGCGCAGGCCGTGCGGCGCGTGATAGAACAGGTCGCGCAGCTGCGTCTCCACCACCGGGCCTTTTTCCTCGACGACCAGGATCTCGTCCAGGCCGCGCGCGAACGCCAGCGCGCGCGTGGTCTCGATGGGGAACGCCAGCCCCACCTTGTACAGGCGCACGCCGGCCTCGGCCAGCAGGGCGGGCGTGATCTCCAGCCGGCGCAGCACTTCCATCAGGTCGTAGTGCGCCTTGCCGCAGGTGACGATGCCGACCGTGGCGCGGGGCGATTCGATCACCGTGCGGTCGATCGAGTTGACAGCGGCAAACGCCGCCACCGCCTGCAGCTTGGCGGCCAGACGCTCCTCGATCTGTAGCGATGGCAGATCGGGCCAGCGCATGTGCAGGCCACTGGGCGGGGCGGCGTAGCCGGTGGTGGCGCACACCTCGTCGGCCGTCTTCCATGCCGCCGCGCGGGCGTTCACGGTGTCCAAATCCACCGTGGCGCCGCTTTCCACCACCTCCGACAGCGACGTCATCGCCACCCAGTTGCCCGAGAAGCGCGACAGCTGCCAGCCGTACAGCCCGAACTCCAGGTGCTCGGCCACATTGGCCGGCGCGACGACCGGCATGTGGTACGCCTGAAAGAGCTGATCGCTCTGGTGCGGCATGGACGACGATACACAGCCATGGTCGTCCCCCGCCACCACCAGCACGCCGCCGTGCGGCGACGAGCCGTAGGCGTTGCCGTGCTTGATCGCGTCGCCCGCGCGGTCCACGCCCGGCCCCTTGCCGTACCACAGGGCAAACACGCCGGCGCAGGTGCGCTCGGGGTCGCTCTCCACCCGCTGCGTGCCCAGCACCTGCGTGGCGGCCAGTTCCTCGTTGATGGCGGGTACGAAAGTGAGGCCCTGTTCCTCCCAGCGCTGGCCGGCCTTCCAGATCTGCAGATCCACCATGCCCAGCGGCGAGCCGCGGTAGCCGCTGACGAAGCCGCGTGTGTCCCAGCCCTGCGCCTCGTCGCGCCAGCGCTGCATCAGCGGCAGCCGCACCAGCGCCTGCGTGCCGGTCATGAACACCTGGCCCGCGCGCGCCCACAGGTTGTGGTCCAGCTGGTAGTCGGCGCGGCGGATGGCGGTGTCCGCCGCATGGGTATCGGACATGGCGTGTCTCCGGGTTGCGGATGAGGACACTGTAGACCCGGAGGGCCAAACGGGTTGCGCCGAGGGGATCAGCCTGCCTCGCCAGCGAGTTTCAAGGCGGCGTCGATCAACGCCCGTGAAATGCGGTAGCCATTGGCCTGCATCTGGTCCAGCGCGCCGGCGATGCGCTCGATCTTGCCCGTGCGCTTGGCTTGCAGCAGCACACCCAGCACGCCAAACAAGGGCACACCTTGGCGGATCGCGGTCTGACGGCCGCGGCGTTCGTCCATCAGCACCCCGCACCCCAGCGCGTGCGCCAGGCTGAGCGCCTGCGCCTCGCCTTCGTCGAGGTGGCTGACGGCGGCCGTGTAGCGGGCGTCATCGCGGCGCGGATGCACCCGCGCATGTGCTTGCACGAAGGCCGCGATGCCGTCGGCGCCCGGGCGCGAGCGATCCGCCGTGGTTTCATCCAGCACCACCCGCGGCACGTGGATCTGGTCGAAAACGGCGCTCAGCAGTTCCAGGTGGCCACAACCGGCCAGCGCGATCAACGGCCCGGAATCAGAAACGACGACAGGTCGTTTCGAGGCTGGCCGGTTCATTGCGCCGCATCGAAGGCAGCGAGTTCCTGCGCCAGCTCGGCCGGGTCGTGATCAACCACCGCGATGCCCTGGTCGCTCAGGTGCGCCAGAAACCGTGGCAGGCTCATCCGCGCCAGCTTCGCCGCACGCGCGGAGGTGAGTTCGCCGCTCTTGAACAACCCAACGGCCAGCGCCGCGTGGACACCCGCGGCCAGCAGTTCGTCGGTGAAAGGCACGCTGACGAACAACGGTTGCCCGTGGCGGGTCACCAGCGCGAGCCGCCCCTCCTCGGCCTCGCGGCTGAGGTCACCTGAGCGCTCGCGCAGTTCGCGGATGGTGAAGGTTTGCATGGCGGCCTCAATAATTGATCCCCTTTATTGGGTCACAAAATGAGGCCCGCGTCAAACCAGCCCACGTCTCTTTTGCCAAGGTGCGGCTGCGGGTACCCAGAGCCGCCGTGCTGAAAGAAAAATGAATGAAACAGGGCATTTGTCGGCGTCAACAATACACTTATAGCTATCAAATACGAAGCATCCGCCCTCTCCTGCCGCGCACCCCGCCCATGCGGCGGCATGCCTGTCCGCCGCCGATGGCGCCCGATCAAATCAGCGCACTTGCATGGCGCGCCAGCCCGGACGGGTCGGTCACCACCACCTTCGCGTGCGCGATCCGGATCAGGGCCTGGTGTTCGAGCTTCTTGAGTTCGACGCTCAGGCTCTGCCGGCTGACGCCGAGCATGTCGCTCAATTCGCTCTGCGTCATGAGGATCTCGATCTCCCGCTGGGGCAGCGCGCCCGGCTGTGTTTCGATGTTGGCGACGATCATGAGCAGATGCACCAGGCGGGCCTGGATGGACAGCAGCTGCTGGAACGCGAACAGCTCGTACTGCTGGCGCGAGCGCCCGCACAGCAGTTGCAGCAGGCGCAACGCCAACGACGGCTGCGTCCGCAGCTCCGACAGCAGCACGTCCCGCGAGAGTTGCAGCAGTTCCGTCGGCCCGTGGGCGTCCGCGTCGTGGATGGCGCCCTTGCCGTCTATCACCGGGATCAGGCCATACACCTCGCCAGGTTGCAGATAGCGCGTGACGTGCCGCTTGCCGTCGCGCCCGTGGATGCTGAGTTCCAGGCTGCCCGAGCGCACGAAATACATCTGCGTCTGGGGCTGCCCGCGGCGCGTCAGCGCCTCACGGGGCTGCAGATGGCAGGGCAGGCAGCGCTCGGCGAGCCGCTCCAGAACCACCGACTCCAGGCCCGAAAACCACGCCGTCTGCCCGATGGCCTCCATCGCCGCCTGAAGTTGGGAAGTCATGGTTTTTCACTAGAAGATTTGTCGGATTTTGGACAGACGCCCACGGGCCTCGACCCACACACTCGCGCTCCATCGAAGGACGCCAGGACCATGACCGACAAACATTTGAAAGACCACAGTGTGCCCGCATCGCGGTACGTGGCGGCGCTGCGGCAATGCGGCGTCGGCCACGTCGTCACCGTGCCCGACTGGGTGCAACTGGCCCTGCATGCGCGGCTCGAAGCGGGCGAGGACGGCCTCGCGCTCATCAACACCTGCAACGAGAACCAGGCCGTCACCGTCGCGGCCGGCCTCACGCTGGGCGGCCAGCGCCCGGTGCTGGTGATGCAGAACCAGGGCTTCTACAACTGCGTCAACACGCTGCGCGCGGTGTGCCTCGATGCGCGCATTCCGCTGGTCCTGATGGTGGGCCAGTTCGGCCGCGAGTTCGACAACCTCGGCCAACCGGCCACGGCGTCGCGCCGCACCATGGTGCGCCTGATGGAGCCGCTGCTGGACACCCTGGGCATCGCCTTTCACCGGCTCGATGCCACGGCCGACCTGCCCTGCATTGAAAAGGCGTACGCGCAAGCCGCGGACACCGGCAATGCCGTCGTCGTCCTGGTGTCCGCACCGCTGGCCTGGAGCTAAACCATGATGAACATGATTCAAGCCTGCGCGCCCATCGCGCAGCGGCGCCCCGCCGATTCACTGCTGGTGGCGACCATGGGCGCCATGTTCGCGCTCGACCGCATCGAGGCCGAACTGGGCCTGCCCAAGCCCGCCAACCGCATCAACGCCGTGCCGCTGATGGGCGGGTCGGCCGGCATCGGCCTGGGCCTGGCGCTGGCGCAGCCCCAGCGCCGCGTGATCGTGGTGGATGGCGATGCCAGCCTGCTGATGGAACTGGGCAGCCTGAACACCGTCGCGGTGCAGGCGCCCGCGAACCTGCTGCACGTCGTGATCCACAACGGCGCGCAGTTCTCGGGGCTGGCCAACAGCCGGTCGCCGCACGCCAGCTTCAGCTTCACGCAAGCCGCGCGCAATGCTGGCTACCGGCACGCCGAGACGGTGGACGACCCGGCCGCCTGGCCCGCGCGCTTCAGTGCCCTGCTCGCCCAGGATGGCCCCGTGCTGGTCGACCTGATGGTGGCCCCGATGCCCCAACAGACCGGACCCGGCTTCGAGCAGAGCGAGATGCCGGACGTGCAGTTCGAGCGCATGGGCCAGGAAGCCCGCGCATTGCAAGCCTTCCTGCAAGGAACGTCATGACACACACCGAATACGACTACGTCATCGTCGGCGCGGGCTCGGCCGGCGCCGCGCTCGCCACCCGCCTGAGCGAGGACCCGGGCACCACGGTGCTGCTGCTGGAGGCCGGCGCGGCCAACCACAAGGACTTCTGGGTGCGCACGCCGGTGGGCGTGGCCAAGATCCTGCAGGACCCGCGCTACGTGTGGCAGTCGAAGACCACGCCGCAGAAGAGCCTGGTGGGCCAGGAGATCTATTGGCCGCACGGCAAGATGCCCGGCGGGTCCAGTTCGGTCAACGGCATGATCTTCGTGCGCGGCGACCCGCGGGAGTACGACAACTGGCAAGACCTGCACGGCTGCGAAGGCTGGTCGCACAAGGACTGCCTGCCGTACTTCAAGCGTTTCGAGTCCACGACGGCGGGCGACGACCAGTTGCGCGGCCGCTCGGGCCCGATCAGCGTGACCCCGCTGGGCGACCGGCAGCGCGACCCGCTCTCCGACGCCTTCGTGTCGGCCTGCCAGCAAGCCGGCATTCCGCTGACCGACGACTACAACGGCCGCCAGTACGAAGGCGTCAACTACCTGCAGCTGTCCACCCGCAACGGCCAGCGCTGCAGCACGGCCATCGGCCACCTGGCCAGCGCCGAAGGCCGCCAGAACCTGAACCTGCAGCTCCAGGCGCACGCCACGCGCGTGGTGTTCGAGGGCACGGCCGCCGTCGGCGTCGAATACCGCCAGGGCGGGCAGCTGAAGGTGGCGCGCGCCCGGCGCGAGGTGATCCTGTCGGCCGGCCCCATCAAGTCGCCGCAACTGCTGGAGCTGTCGGGCATCGGGCAGGCCGAGCGCCTGAAGTCGCTCGGCATCGCGGTGGTCCACGACGCACCCGAGGTCGGCGAGAACCTGCGCGACCACCTGCAGGCGCGCATCACCTTCGAGTGCACGCGGCCGGTCACGCTCAACGACGTGCTCAACAGCCGGTTCAGGACGCTGGCGATGGGCGCCGGCTACCTGCTGAACCGCAGGGGGTTCATGTCCACGCCATCGACCTCGGCGCACGCCCAGGCCCGCACGCGCCCGGAACACACCCGCCCGGAGGTCAAGATCCAGATGCACTACCTGAGCGCCGCCGACCGCTATTCGACCGGCAAGGGCATGGGGCTCGATCCGTTTCCGGGCTTCACCATCGGTTTCTTCCAGCTGCGGCCGGAGTCCAAGGGCTGGATCCACACCGCTGGCACCGATGCGATGGTGGACCCGGTCATCGAAGCCAACTACCTGACGCACGAGCGCGACATCACGGCCATGCTCGATGCGCTGAAGCTGGCGCGCAAGGTGGTGGGCCAGCCGGCGCTGCGGCCCCTGACGAAGCGCGAGACCCGCCCCGGCATCGACGTGCAGGACGACGCCGGCCTGCTGCACTACATCAAGGAATGCGGGCAGACCTCGTGGCATCCCATCGGCACCTGCCGCATGGGCAGCGACGCGGCGTCCGTCGTCGATCCGCGATTGCGCGTGCGCGGCGTGCAGCGCCTGCGCGTCATCGACTCGTCCGTCATGCCCACCATGCCGTCGTCCAACACCAATGCGGGCTCCATCATGATCGGCGAGAAAGCGGCCGACCTGATCCGGGGCATTCGCCTTTCATGACCGACACCCACCGATTCATCACGACACCCCCGGAGACTCACCATGACCCGCATCCATCGCCGCCAATTCATGGCCACCGCCACGGCCGTTGCCGCGGCCGCCGCGCCAGGTTTTTCGCTTGCGCAAGCAGGCTATCCCAACAAGCCCGTCAAGATCATCGTGCCGCTGCCGGCGGGGGGTGCCGCGGATGCGGGCGCGCGGATCGTCTCCGCCCACCTGCAGACGCTACTGAAGCAGCCCGTGGTCATCGACAACAAGCCGGGCGGCAGCTACGTCATCGGCGTGCAGGCCACCGTGAGCGCGCCGGCCGATGGCTACACGCTGATCGCCGTCAACACCGGCATGGCGGCCGCGCAGGCCACCATGAAGCGCTACGACCTGCTGAAGTCGCTGACGCCCATCACGCAAATCGGCCTGACCCCCTGCCTGCTGGTGGTGTCCACGCAGTCGAAATTCACATCCATGGCGGAGCTGATCGCCTACGGCAAGGCCAATCCAGGCAAGTTGAACTTTGGCTCCGTGGGGATCGGCAGCCTGGAGCACCTCTGGGTTTCGATGTTCAGCAAGGCCGCGGGCATCGAGGTGACGCACGTCCCTTTCAAGGGCATGCCCGACGCACTGGTGGCGCTGGCGCAAGGCGAGATCCAGTTCATACCGGCCGTCCTGCCCGCGGCGGCACCGTTCATCGAGAAGAAGGCGATCCGGCCATTGGGCTTGTTGTCGGACAAGCGAAACCCCGGCACGCCCGACATCCCCACGCTCAAGGAGCAGGGGTTCAACGTGCCGCCGATGGAGTTCTGGAGCGGCTATGCGGTAGCGGCGGGAACGCCCGCGCCGGTGGTCGAACGTCTGCGGCGCGAATTGACCGCCACGGCAAGCGACCCGGCGGTGAAGGAAAAGTTTGCCGGCATGTCCACCACGGTCGTGATCAGCAACGGCCCTACCGACTTCGCCAAGCTGATCGGCGCCGACTTGCGGTGGATGGCCACAACCGCCAAGGCGGCGGACATCCGGCTCGAATAAGGCAGCGCCCGGCGCCGTTCGATTCAACCTGGAAGCGGCCGTTGAACGCGCCCGCCAGTGCCGTGATCGGCGTGGCAGGCAAGGCTGCGCCCTGCAAGGGCGAGGACGCCGCAGGCTGATGCCTGCAAGGGCGCCCGCCACCACCAGCACGCCGCCGTGCGGCGACGAGCCGTAGGCGTGGCGGCCAGTTCCTCGTTGATGGCGGTCACGAAGGTCAGGCCCGCTTCCTCCCACCGCCGGCCCGCCTTCCAGAGATCTGCTGGTCCACCATGCCCAGCGGCGAGCCGCGGTAGCCGCTGACGAAGCGGCGTGCCTCATCGCGCCAGCGCTGCATCAACGGTACCTGTCGCGGCGCCCGGCATGGCCAGCGTCATTTCAAGATAAAACAGGCATCAGCCCGCATGGATATTACGCCAATAGCTATCAATCACATAGCGAACGGCACTTTGATCGACATCAAACCTCGCCTTGGCACGGCTTGAACCAAGTCAAGGACGGCCCAGCGCATCGCCCGCAAGATCGCGCTGACCGGGACCGATCTCCAGCGGCCATCTCCCGGCCCCACCGCCCCCGGCCGCTGTGGTGACACGAGACACACGATGAGAACGACCATGAGGATGCCCAGACTCTCTCCGCTGACCGCCGTACTGAGCACCGCCCTGCTGCTGGGCACGGCCGCCGTGGCACAGCAGCCGGCCGCCGATGGCGCCAAGCCCGACGTCTCCAGGGTCGAACGCAACTACATGGGCGCCGCGTCGCCGCTGGGCAGCGAGTCGATGCACCAGTCCGCCAACCCCAAGGCGCCGCCGATGACGGAGGCCGAGTTCACCCGCGCCCGCCAGATCTACTTCGAGCGCTGCGCCGGCTGCCACGGCGTGCTGCGCAAGGGCGCCACCGGCAAGCCGCTGACGCCGGACCTCACGGTGCCCAAGGGCACCGACTACCTGAAGGTCTTCATCGGCTACGGCTCGCCCGCCGGCATGCCCAACTGGCTGACCTCGGGCGACTTCGACGAGGCCACGGTGGACCTGATGGCGCGCTACATCCAGCACGACGCGCCCACGCCGCCCGAGTTCTCGCTGGCGGACATGCAGAAGACGCTGAAGGAGTACGTGCCCGTCGCCCAGCGCACGAAGAAGAAGATGAACAACTACAACATCGAGAACATCTTCTCCGTCACCCTGCGCGACGCCGGCGAGATCGCCCTGATCGACGGCGACACCAAGCAGATCATCAACATCGTCAAGACCGGCTACGCGGTGCACATCTCGCGCACCTCGGCCTCGGGCCGCTACCTGTACGTGATCGGCCGCGACGCGCGGCTGAACCTGATCGACCTGTGGATGGAAAAGCCCGACAACGTGGCCGAGATCAAGGTCGGCCTGGAGGCGCGCAGCGTGGAGACCAGCAAGTTCAAGGGCTGGGAGGACAAGATCGCCATCGCCGGCACCTATTGGCCGCCACAGTTCGTGATGATGGACGGCGACACGCTGAAACCCCGCAAGATCGTCGGCACCCGCGGCATGGACGTCAACAACGAGTTCCACCCCGAGCCGCGCGTGGCCGCCATCGTCTCCAGCCACCAGAAGCCCGAGTTCCTGGTCAACGCCAAGGAGACCGGCAAGATCCTGATGGTCGATTACACCGACCTCGAGAACCTGAAGATGACGGAGCTGAGCGCCGCCAAGTTCCTGCACGACGGCGGCTTCGACAGCACGCGCCGCTACTTCATGACCGCCGCCAACGCGTCCGACAAGATCGCCGTGGTGGACACCAAAACCAGCAAGATGGCCGCGCTGGTGGACGTGGGCAAGACCCCACACCCCGGCCGGGGCGCCAACTTCAAGCACCCCAAGTTCGGCCCCGTCTGGGCCACCTCGGGCCTGGGCGACGAGAGCATCGCCATCATCGGCACCGACCCGGTCAAGAACAAGGCCAGCGCCTGGAAGGTGGTGCAGAGCCTCAAGGGCCAGGGTGGCGGCTCGCTGTTCATCAAGACGCACCCCAAGTCCAACAACCTGTGGGTGGACACCACGCTCAACCCCGATCCGAAGATCAGCCAGAGCGTGGCGGTGTTCGACATCCGCGACCTGAGCAAGCCGCCGCAGGTGATCGACATCGCCGCGTGCGCCAACCTCAAGGACGACGGCGCCAAGCGCGTGGTGCAGCCCGAATACAACCGCAAGGGCGACGAGGTGTGGTTCTCCGTCTGGAGCGCCAAGGACAAGGAGTCCGCCATCGTGGTGGTGGACGACAAGACCCGCACCTGCAAGACGGCGATCAAGGATCCGAAGCTGGTCACGCCGACGGGCAAGTTCAACATCCACAACACGCAGCACGACGTTTATTGATCCCCCTGAGGCGCTTCGCGCCTTCCCCCCAGGGGGACGACGCTGGTGGGCGGGCCAAGTCCTTCCACGGCGTCCGCTGGCATGGCCTGCTTCGCGGTCTCTCGGGCGCGGAGTGCCACGCATGACCAGGACCTTGGTCCACCCCTTCAAACAAACGGAGACTCACGATGAAACGCCTTGCCCTCCTCGCCACCGCGCTGGCCTTCGCGGCCACCCCGGCCCTGGCCGATCCCGAGGCCGCCATGAACAAGGCCGGCTGCGTCGCCTGCCACGCCAAGGACAAGAAGCTGGTCGGCCCGTCCTTCAAGGACATCGCCGCCAAGTACAAGGGCCAGGGCGACGTCACCGCCAAGCTGATCGACAAGGTGCGCAAGGGCGGTTCGGGCGTGTTCGGCCCCATCCCGATGGCGCCCAACGGCCCGGACAAGATCAGCGACGCCGACCTCAAGTCGGCGGTCGAGTTCATTCTCAAGTCCTGAGGTTCGCCGGCCGGCGGTCCGCCATTCCCCGAAACCGCGCCCATGAAGCACCCCATGGCCTGGATCGCCCTGCCCGCGCTGATCGCGGCCCAGGCCACGGCGGCGCAGACCGCCGCCGAACCCGACCCCGCGCGGCAGGCCCGGCTGGTGCGCATGGTGCGGCAGGACTGCGGCTCGTGCCACGGCCTGCAGCTCACCGGCGGCCTGGGCCCCGCCCTCACCCGAGACACCATGGCCCCCCTGCCCCTCGACAGCCTCGCGGCCACCATCTACCACGGCCGCCCTGGCACGCCCATGCCGGGCTGGAAGAGCCTGGTCAGCGAGGCTGACGCGCGCTGGATCGCGCGCCGGCTGCAGGCCGGCTTTCCGCTCGAATCGGAGGCCGCGCGATGAACACCCGTCCTTGGCGCTGGGCCAGCGCCCTGCTCGCGGCCACCTTCGCGGCCGGCTGCGCCGCGCCACCCGCCACCTTCGTCGCGCCTCATCGCGGCAGCGGCGACCTGGGCCTGGTCATCGAGCGCGCCAGCGGCAGCCTGGGCGTGGTGGACACCAGCGCCAGACGCCGCCTGGGCACCATCGAGGGCCTGGGCGACCTGTCGCACGCCTCGGTGGTGTACGGGCGCGACGGCGCGCGCGCCTACGTCTTCGGACGCGACGGCGCGCTGACCAGGGTCAACCTGCTCACCGGCCGCATCGAGGGCCGCGTGCGGCAGGCCGGCAACAGCATCGGCGGCGCCATCTCGCAGGACGGCACGCTGGTGGTGGCGCAGAACTACCAGCCCGGCGGCATCAAGGTGTTCGACGCGCGCACGCTCGCCCTGGTGGCCGACATCCCCGCCGTGGTGGACGGCAAGCCCTCGCGCGTGGTCGGCCTGGCCGACCTGCCGGGCAAGCGCTTCGTGTTCTCGCTGTTCGACGCCGGGCAGATCTGGATCGCCGACCTGTCCGACCCGGCCCGGCCCGCCCTCACCAGGTTCCTGGACATCGGCAAGCAGCCCTACGACGCGCTGGTCACGCCCGATGGCCGCCACTACATCGCCGGCCTGTTCGGCGAGGACGGCCTGGCCAAGATCGACCTGTGGGCCGAGCCGCCCAGGGTGGAGCGCATCCTGGCCGGCTACGGGCGCGGCGAGCAGCCGCTGCCCGTGTTCAAGATGCCGCACCTGCGCGGCTGGGCCGTGGCCGGGCGCCACGCCTGGCTGCCCGCCATCGGCCGGCGCGAGGTGCTGGTGGTGGACACCGCCACCTGGCAGGAAGTGGCGCGCGTGCCCGTCGCCGGCCAGCCGGTCTTCGTGATGGCGCGGCCCGACGGGCGGCAGGTGTGGGTCAACTTCGCCGTGCCCGACTACGACACGGTGCAGGTCATCGACACGCAGACGCGCGCCGTCGTCAAGACGCTCAAGCCCGGCAAGGCCGTGCTGCACATGGAGTTCACGCCGCGCGGCGAGGCGGTGTGGATCAGCGCGCGCGACGACCACCGCGTGTCGGTCATCGACACCCGCAGCTTCCAGACCCTGGCCGAACTGCCGGCCCGATCGCCCAGCGGCATCTTCTTCAGCGCGCGCGCCGCGCGCAGCGGGTTTTGACATGGACCTGGCCGCGCGCCTGCTGAACGAGGGCCAGCGCGGCTTTCCGCTGCTGCCCCGCCCATTCCACGCGCTGGCCCAGCGCTTCGGCGCCACGGAAGACGACACCCTCGCCGCCTGCGCCGGCCTGGCCGCGCGCGGCGCCATCAGCCGCGTCGGCGGCGTGTGGGCGCCCGGCGTGGGCGGCGCGGCGCTGCTGTGCGCCATGGCGGTGCCGCCGGCGCGCCTGGAGGCCGTGGCGGCGCTGGTGTCGGCCCACCCCGGCGTCAACCACAACTACGAGCGCGAGCACGCGCTGAACTTGTGGTTCGTGATGACAAATACCTCTTCAGCCGGCTTGGATAAAGCGCTGTCAGCTATCGAAAACGAAGCAAACCTGCCTGTCACCCGCCTGCGCATGGTGCGCCCCTACCGCATCGACCTGGGCTTCGACCTGCACCGGCCCGCCACGGCGGGCGCCGCCCTCCAGCGCCGCGCCCCGCGCGTGCGGGACGCCGACCGCCCGCTGGCCGCCCTGGTCGAAGCCGGCCTGCCCCTGGTGCCCGAGCCCTTCGCCGCCTGGGCCGGCGAACTGCGCTGCCCCGCCGCCGACGTGCCGCGCCGCATCCAGTCCTGGCTGGACGCCGGCACGCTGCGCCGCTTCGGCTTGGTGGTGCGCCACCACGAAGCCGGCTACGCCGCCAACGCCATGACCGTGTTCGACGTGCCCGATGGCGCCGCCGACGCCTGCGGCGCCCGGCTGGCCGTGCAGCCCGGCGTCACCCTGTGCTACCAGCGCGAGCGCGCGGCCGGTTGGCGCTACAACCTGTACTGCATGGTGCACGGCCGCCACCGCGACGAAACGCTGGGCCTGCTGCACGGCGCCATCGCCGGCGCCGGACTGGCCGGCTGGCCGCGCCAGGTGCTGTTCAGCCGCCGGCGCTTCAAGCAGACCGGGGCGCGCTACTTCCGCCCCTCGCCCGAGCCTCGCCATGCAGACTGACGCGCCCGCACTCGCCCCATCCCCGCCCCGCCTGCCGCCCGGCATCGACCTGGACGACGCGCGCCTGATCGACCGCCTGCAGCTCGACCTGCCGCTGACCGAGCGCCCCTTCACCGACGTCGCCGCCGAGCTGCGGATGGCCGAGGCGCCGCTGATCGAGCGCCTGGGCCAGATGCTGGCCGCCGGCGTGCTCACCCGCTTCGGCCCGCTGTTCCACATCGAGCGCGCCGGCGGCCGCTTCATCCTGGCCGCGCTGCAGGTGCCCGAGGCCGATTTCGACCGCGTGGCCGCCCAGGTCAACGCCCTGCCCGAGGTGGCGCACAACTACCGGCGCGACCACGCGCTGAACATGTGGTTCGTGGTCGCCGCCGAAACGCCCGAATCCGCCTGGGCCGCCTGCGACCAGGTCGAGGCCATGACCGGCCTGCCCGTGCACGCCTTTCCGAAGGAGCGCGAGTACTTCGTCGGCCTGTACCTGCCGCTGCTGGCGCGCGGCCCCATTGCTGCTGCCGCCCCGCCCGCCGCGCCGCGCGCGCCCGTGGCACTGACCGCCTTCGACCGCGAGCTGATCGCCGCCACCCAGGCCGGCCTGCCGCTGGCGCCGCGCCCCTACGACAGCGTGGCCACCGTGCTGGGCTGTACCGGCGCGCAGGTGCGCGAGCGCCTGGCCGCGCTGCGGCGCGCCGGCGTGGTGCGCCGCATCGGCGCCGTGCCCAACCACTACCGCCTCGGTTACGTCGCCAACGGCATGAGCGTGTGGGACGTGGACGACACCCAGGTGGACCGCCTGGGCGAACTCATCGGCGGCTTTCCCGGCGTCAGCCACTGCTACCGCCGCCCGCGCAAGGCCGGCGTGTGGCGCTACAACCTGTTCGCCATGCTGCACGGCCACAGCCGGGGCGAGGTGCTGGCGCAGGCGGAGCAGGTCGCTGGGTTGCTGGGCGATGCGTGCCGAGGGCGGGACGTGCTGTTTTCGAGCGCGATCCTCAAGAAGACGGGGTTGAGGCTGCGGATGGCGATTTAGGCCAAATCGATCACCAGCGCCTTCGAAGCAGCGGATCCAATGTGAAACAGATGCGTGTGCTGGGGCGCTCGGTACTCAACTGATCGGCTCGGGTGGGTTGGCCGGCCGCTT
Organism: Ottowia sp.; assembly: GCF_016703145.1. Classification (GTDB taxonomy): domain Bacteria; phylum Pseudomonadota; class Gammaproteobacteria; order Burkholderiales; family Burkholderiaceae_C; genus Ottowia. The sequence continues at coordinate 817,680 of NZ_JADJCO010000005.1, forward strand.
GAACATCGCGGTGACTGGAACGCTGGAGCAGCGAAAACCCATCGCCTCGAAGAATCCGCGCGAGTCGCCGTGTAGGAATCGACCGACCGCTCCAGAGCCTCGTGGCCGGGACGGCCCCAACCCACTTCCGAGAAAAGCCGGGCAAGCTCTTCGCCCCCGGGCCTGGCCGATGAAATGCGGATGCCCATGCTAAAACACCCCCGCCCCCAACCCCGCCGCCAGCCCCCCACCCAACTCGGCACAGCGCTCCAAATCCTCCGCGCCGATGACTTTCGGCGCCAGGATGCGTTCCGGCGTTTGGGCGTGGGTGCACACGATGAGGCCCGGCGCGACGGACTTCAGGCGCCAGCCGGTGCAGATGCGGTCCAGCTGGCGCAGGGCGTTGCTGCCATCGCTGCCGGCGCAGATCATAGCGGCGTAGGGGCGACCGTTGATGCGCTCCAGCACGGGGTAGTAGCAGCGGTCGAAGAAGTCCTTCATCAGGCCGGCGATGGCCGCCAGGTTCTCCGGCGCGGCGAAGAGGTAGCCGTCGGCGGCCAGCACGTCGTCGGGGCCGGCCTCCACGGCGCGCAGCAGGCGCACCGCCACGCCCTCCTGCGCGCGCGCTTCCCGCGCGGCGGCCTCGGCCATCTGGCGCGTGCCGCCGGTCAGCGTGTGGTAGACGATGAGCAGGGTCTTCATGGGCTGGTCGCGCCAGCGTAGCACGGCGCATCGGCGGACTGGCCCGGAATTGATGCACATCATGGGCCGCTGGGGGTGCGCCGCCTAGCATGGGACGCATTCCCTTCCATGGCTGTCACACCGTGTTCCGCATCTCCCACTTCATGCACGAGCTGGCCCGCGCCGAGGCGACGGGCGTCTATCCCGCGCCGGCGCGGCGCGGCGGACCGCCCGGCCCGGTGGTCATCTGGAACCTCATCCGCCGCTGCAACCTGACCTGCAAGCACTGCTACGCCTTCTCGGCCGACCACGACTACCCCGGCGAGCTGAGCCGAGCGCAGGTGTTCGGCGTGATGGACGACCTGAAGGCGTTCAAGGTGCCGGCGCTCATCCTCTCCGGCGGCGAGCCGCTGCTGCGGCCGGACATCTTCGAGGTGGCCGAGCGCGCCAAGGCCATGCGCTTCTACGTCGGCCTGTCCACCAACGGCACGCTCATCGACCAGCCGCTGGCCGCGCGCATCGCCGCCACGGGCTTCGACTACGTGGGCATCAGCCTGGACGGCATCGGCGCCACGCACGACAAGTTCCGCCGCCTGCAGGGCGCGTTCGACCGCAGCCTGAACGCCGTGCGCCACCTGCAGAAGCTGGGCGTGAAGGTGGGTCTGCGCTTCACCATGACCGAGCTGAACGCGCACGACCTGCCCCCGCTGCTGGCGCTGATGCGGGACGAGGGCGTGGACAAGTTCTACTTCAGCCACCTCAACTACGCCGGTCGCGGCAACATCCACCGCGGCCAGGACGCGCGCCACCTCGCCACGCGGCAGGCGCTGGACCTGCTGTACGACACCGCCTGGCGCGACGCCCAGGCCGGCGGCGCGCACGAGTACGTCACCGGCAACAACGACGCCGACGGCGTGTACCAGCTGATGTGGGTGCAGCGGCACCTGCCGCGCTGGACGGAGGCCGTGCGCCAGCGCCTGGTGCAGTGGGGCGGCAACTCGTCGGGCGTGAACGTGGCCAACATCGACAACGTGGGCGACGTGCACCCCGACACCATGTGGTGGCACCACACGCTGGGCAACGTGAAGGCGCGGCTGTTTTCCGACATCTGGCAGGACACCAGCGACCCGCTGATGGCCGGCCTGAAAAGCCGCCCGCGCCCCGTCACCGGCCGCTGCGGCGCCTGCGCGCACCGGGCCATCTGCGGCGGCAACACCCGCGTGCGGGCGCAGCAGGTGACGGGCGACCCCTGGGCCGAGGACCCTGGCTGCTACCTGGACGACGCCGAGATCGGCGTGAGCAGCGGAGGCGAACGCCTGGCCACCACCGCGTTCAGCAGCCGGCGCAAGGTGGTACCGCTGGCGCAGGCCTGAGCGGCTGGCGAGGCCCTCGGAGAAGGACATGGTGCCCATGGCGTTCAAGGCCGTCGCCATCTGGGCCGCCATTCTTCTGCTGGCGATCGCCAACGGCGCGCTGCGCGAGGCGCTGCTCATCCCGAAGATCGGCAGCCCTGCGGGCCTGGTGCTGAGCGGGCTGCTGCTTTGTGCGCTCATCCTGGCCGTCGCCTGCCTGTCGCTGCCGTGGCTGGGCGCCCGTGCGACGGCCGAGCTGATCTTCGTCGGATCGGGCTGGCTGGCATTGACCGTGGCGTTCGAGTTCTGCCTTGGCCTCCTGCAAGGCAAGACGCTGCCGGCCATCCTGGAAGCCTACACGTTCAAGGGCGGCAACCTGTGGCCGCTGGTGCTGCTGGTCACGGCCCTCGCGCCCTGGATCGCCGCCAGGGCCAGGGGGTGGTAGTTCATCAAGAAATCCGCTCCTGGCCGGCACCAGATCTGCGCCGGCAGCTCTTCTTTTGATAGTTTTCAGAATGACAACCAACGCCCGCCTCCGCCGCCTGCTCGCCGCCGCGTGCGGCCTGCTGGCGGCCGGCCTACCCGCCCTCGCGGCCGACGACGCCACCCCCGTCGACACCGCCGCGCTCTACCGCCAGCACTGCGCCGCCTGCCACGGCGGGCAGCGGCTGGGCGGCATGGGTCCGGCCCTGCTGCCCGAAAGCCTGGCGCGGCTCAGGAAGCCCGAGGCGCTGAAGGTCATCCGCGACGGCCGCGCCGCCACCCGGATGCTGCCCTTCGGCGCCACGCTGGCGGCGGCCGAGATCGCGGCGCTGGCCGAATGGATCTACACCCCCGTGCAGCCCGCGCCGTCGTGGACCGACGCCGACATCGCCACCTCGCGCGTCGAGACGCCCGGCTGGCGCGGCTGGCCCGCGCGGCCGCAGTGGCGCGCCGACCCGATGAACCTGTTCGTCGTCGTCGAGGCGGGCGACCACCACGTGTCGCTGGTCGATGGCGACCGCTTCGAGCCCATCCACCGCTTCGCCAGCCGCTTCGCGCTGCACGGTGGCCCCAAGTTCACGCCCGACGGGCGGTACGTGTTCTTCGGCTCGCGCGACGGCTGGATCACCAAGTTCGACCTGTGGAACCTGAAGACCGTGGTCGAAGTGCGCGCCGGCATCAACATGCGCAACATCGCCGTCAGCGGCGACGGCCAGTGGGTGATGGCCGCCAACTACCTGCCGCACACGCTGGCGCTGTTCGACGCCGACCTGAACTTGGTCAAGACCCTCGGCGCCCGCACGCTGGACGGACGCCAGTCCTCGCGCGTGTCGGCCGTGTACGACGCCGCGCCGCGCAAAAGCTTCGTGGTGGCGCTCAAGGACATCGCCGAGCTGTGGGAGATCAGCTACGACCCCAAGGCGCCGCCCATCCACGACGGCCTGGTGCACGACCACAAGCTGGGCGAGGCCATCGCCGCGCCGGGCTACCTGGGCGTGCGCCGCACGCCGCTGGACGAGCCGCTGGACGACTTCTTCTTCAGCCCCGACTACGCCCATGCGCTGGGCGCCGCGCGCCCGCGCGCCGACGGCACGCCCTCGGGCCAGGTGGTCAACCTGGACGCGCGCCGCAAGGTGGCCACCTTGCCCATCGCCGGCATGCCGCACCTGGGCTCGGGCATCACCTTCGACTGGCAGGGCACGCGCGTGCTGGCCAGCCCCAACCTGAAGGACGGCCGCATCAGCGTGATCGACATGAAGACGTGGAAGCTGGTCAAGGACATCGCCACCCCCGGCCCCGGCTTCTTCATGCGCAGCCACGAGGCCACGCCCTACGCCTGGACCGATTCGATGATGAGCCCGGCGGCCCGGGACACGCTCACCATCATCGACAAGCGCACGCTGGAGCCCGTGGCGGCGGTGCGCGAGCCGGGCAAGACGCTGGCGCACATCGAGTTCACCAAGGACGGCCGCCACGCGCTGGCCAGCCTGTGGGAGGACGATGGCGCCCTGATCGTCTACGACGCCGCCAGCTTCAAGGAAGTCAGGCGCCTGCCCATGAGAAAGCCCGTGGGCAAGTACAACGTGTTCAACAAGATCACGCGCTCGGAGGGCACGTCGCACTAGCTTTTTGATAGCTGCCGGCGCAATTCTCGCGCTGGCTGGAGGCAAAAATGATTCAGAATCTTCTCCCCCCACGGGGATAGGGCGGAAAGAACGGTCAGTGCGCTTGGTAGTTGGCCAGCCGCGCCGTGTCCGGAATGTGGATGTCGCGCTTGTCCACGTGGATCAGCCCGGCCGTCTCCAGTTCGTTCAGCACGCGCGAGAAGTATTCGGGCGTGAGCGACAGCCGCGAGGCGATGGCCGCCTTGCTCACCGGCAGCGACACCACCAGCGATTCGGACGCCGGCTCGCTCTCGCTCAGCTTGTCACCCAGCAGGTAGCCGATCACGCGCTGCACGCCGCTGTGCAGCGCATAGGCCTGCACGTCCTTGATCAAGCCGTGCAGGCGGCGCGACAGCCCCGCCAGCATGCGCAGCGAAAAATTGGGGCTGCGCTCGATCTCGCGCAGCACCGCGCCCTTGGGGATGGTGAGCAGCAGCGTGTCGGTCAGCGCCTGCGACGACACGATGTAGGGCATGCCCATGAACATGATCGCCTCGGCGAAGGTGTGGCTCGGGCCGCACAGCTCGATCACCTTCTCCACCCCCGCCGGCGAGACGGCGAACAGCTTGACCTGCCCGACCACCACCACGTGGAACTCGGCGCAGGGCTCGCCAGCGCTGAAGATAAGCCGGCCGCGCTCCATGCGGCGCAGGCTGCAGTCGGCCGCCATGCGGTGGCGCTCGTCCTCGCTCATGTTGGAGAACAGCGGCAAGGTGCCCAGGTAGCGGGGCAGATTGAATTTGTCCAGGCTCAGGGTCACGGCGGCGGCTCATCGAAGGGTGGGTGGGCACCAGTTTATCGGGCTGCCGCCGTCCATCGCGCAACCACCCGCGCCAGGGCGTGGGCCTGCCGGTCGACGGGGGCGCGGAACGGCGCCTCGGCGGGATCGCCCGCGCCTTCCGGTAGCGCCTGGCCCAGCCACAGCCAGACGGGCGCGGCGGCGTCGGGCTGAAGGCCGGGGCCGGGCCGGGCGTCGCCGTCCTCGCCGTCCAGCGTGGCCCGCAGGGCCTGGCGGATGGCGTGTTCGGCGGCGGCGGCCGCGGGCTTCAGCCGGCGCGGTTCGGGCCGCTGCGCCAGGTGTGCCTCGGCCAGGCGGCGGTAGCGCGCGCGCAGGCCCGGGAACCGCGCCAACGCGCGCCGCGTGGCGCGCAGGTTGGCGCCGATCCAGTCGGCGCTCTCGCCGTCATGGCAGGCGCCGAGCGCCGCCAGCCACAGGTACAGGTCGCGGTTGAGCACGGGCTGGTCGAACACCGCCAGCACGGGCGGCAGCGCCAGCGTCTCGCCGTCGAGCGCGCCCAGGCTGGCGCGCGGCCCGCCGATGCGCTGGGGAGTGGCCGGCACGACGCGCACCCGCGCATCGCCGCCGCCAGCGCGGAACATCATCTGCACGGCGCGGCTCACGTCTTCCAGCCGCACGGCGGCGTGGGGATTGGCGCCGGCCGTCCGGGTGATGCGCCGGTGCCAGAGCTCGCCGATCCCTCTCTTCATGGCTCAGGGAGCGCCGGTGCCGAGCACGGCCACGACGACGTCATCGAGCGCCGCGGCGGTGCCGGCGTCGTCGGTCAGCGCATCGACGATGGCGGCGCGGCAGGCCTCGGGCTGGGGCAGCCCGGCGACGATCAGGCGCGCGGCCCTCACCAGCAGGCGGGTGCTGGCGGCTTCTGCCAGGTCTTGCCCGGTCAGGCGCCGCAACGCCTGGGCCAGCGTGACCAGGCGGGCGGCCAGCGCGGGGACGGCGCCGGATTCGGCCTCGACGATGCGGCGCTCGACCTCGGGCGCGGGGTAGTCGAAGCCGATCGCGACGAAGCGCTGGCGCGTGCCGGGCTTGAGGTTGTTCAGTAGGCTCTGGTCGCCGGGGCTGTACGACACCACCAGCATGAACTGCGGCGGCGCCCGCAGCAGCTCGCCGGTGCCCTCGACGGGCAGCACGCGGCGGTCGTCGGCCAACGGGTGCAGCACCACGGCGGTGTCCCGGCGCGCCAGGGCCACCTCGTCCAGGCAGCAGATGGCGCCAGTGCGCACGGCGCGCGCCAGCGGGCCGTCGTGCCACACCGTGTCGCCGCCGTCGATGAGGTGGCGGCCCATGAGGTCGGCCGCGGTCAGGTCGCCGTGGCAGCTCACGGTGATCAGCGGGCGCCCCAGGCGCGCGGCCATGTGCTCGACGAAGCGCGTCTTGCCGCAGCCCGTGGGCCCCTTCAGCAGCACCGGCAGGCGCTGGTGGAAGGCGTGCGCGAACAGGCGGCATTCGCCGGCCTGCTCGGCGTAGAAGGGCGCGCGCTCCGGCAGGGGGGCGCCGCCGCTGCTCATGTTGTCGTGGTACATGCGGCACTGCGGCTCATGGGGCGGCTCCTCGCTCACCGATTGAAAACGAGCCAAGCGTAAAAAATGCATGCTTTGGCGTCCTTGAAGTAAGTCAAGAATGCCCCAGCGCCGGAGTCGGGATTTGGCGCGCACCGCGCCGCACGCGGGCAGGAGAACAGCCGCCACCGTGCATGCGGGGCGGTTATTCAAGTCATTTTGGCTTTCAGCCCCCATCCCTATTGCGCTGATAGCTATCTATTTAATAGCAACCAGCGCGGCGGCTCAGGCGGCCTTGTGGCCGCCCACGCCCAGGTAGGTCTCGATGACGCGGTGGTCGTGCAGCAGGTCGCCGGCATCGCCGGACAGCGCCACGGCGCCCATCTCCAGCACGTAGCCGCGGTCGGCCACCTGCAGCGCGGCGCGCGCGTTCTGCTCGACCAGCAGCACCGACACGCCCATGCCGCGCAGCGAGGCGACGATGTTCAGCACCTCGCGCACGATCAGCGGCGCCAGGCCCAGCGAGGGTTCGTCCAGCATCAGCAGGCGCGGACGGGCCATGAGCGCGCGGCCGACGGCCAGCATCTGGCGCTCGCCGCCCGACAGCGTGGCCGCCAGCTGGGCGCGCCGCTCGCGCAGGCGCGGGAACAGCTCGAACACCTCGGCCATGCGCGCGGCCTGGTCGCGCTGCCCGCGGCGCCAGCGCGCGAAGCCGCCGAGCAGCAGGTTGTCCTCGACCGACATCTCGCCGAACAGCTCGCGCTTCTCTGGCACCAGGCCCACGCCGCGCGCCACCATCGCCTCGACCGACGGGCGCGCCAGGACATCGCCGCCCAACGTCAGCGTGCCGCTGGACGGCAGCAGGCCCATGACGGCGTTCAGCAGCGTGGACTTGCCGGCGCCGTTGGGGCCGATCACGGTGACGATCTCGCCCTGCCCCACCGTCAACGCGACCTGGTGCACGGCTTCCACCGGCCCATAGCGGACGGTGAAGCCCTCCAGTTGCAGCAGCGGCGTGGTCATGCGTGCGCCCCCGGAAGGTCGCCGCCCAGGTAGGCGGCCATGACGCGCGGGTCGGCCTGCACCTCGGTCGGGGTGCCGATGGCGATGACGGTGCCGAACTCCAGCACCGTCACGCGGTCGGCCAGGTTCATGACGAACTCCATGTCGTGCTCCACCACCAGGATCGCCAGCCCCTCGCCGCGCAACTGCGCCAGCAGCCGGGCCAGCGACTGCTTCTCCAGGTGCCGCAGGCCGGCGGCGGGTTCGTCCAGCAGCAGGATCGACGGCTGCCCGGCCAGCGCGCGGGCGATTTCCACGATGCGCTGCTGGCCCAGCGGCAGCGAGGCGGCGGGCGTGTCGGCGTACTCGGCCAGCCCGCAGCGCTCGATCTGCCGGCGCGCCTCGGCCAGCAGCGCGGTCTCCTCGCGCCGGTCGGTGCGCAGCATGGCCGACAGCCAGCCGCGCCGGCCGCGCAGGTGCGCGCCCAGCGCCACGTTCTCCAGCACGCTGCGCTGGCCCAGCAGGCGCACGTGCTGGAAGGTGCGGCCCAGGCCCAGCGCGGCGAACGCGCGCGAGGGCTGGCCGGCCATGGGCTGGCCCATCAGGCTGACGGTGCCGGAAGTGGGGTCGTCCACCCCGGAGATCATGTTGAAGAAGGTGCTCTTGCCGGCGCCGTTGGGGCCGATCAGGGCGTGCACCTCGCCAGCCTTCACGTCCAGGTTGACGGCGTTGTTGGCCACCAGGCCGCTGAAGCGCTTGGTGACGGCGCTGGCGTCGAGCACCACCTGGCCGGGCACGGGCAGGTCGCGCCGCGGCAGCTCGGCCGGCGCGGCGCTGCCGCCGCGCCGGGGCACGGGCTTCAGCCAGCGCTGCGTCCAGCCGGTGATCAGCGGCCACAGGCCGTCGGCCGCGCGCTGCAGCACCAGCAGCATCAGCAGGCCGAAGACGATGACCTCGAAGTTGCCGCTGGCGCCCAGCAGGCGCGGCAGCCAGTCCTGCAGTTGCTCCTTCAGCAGCGTGATCAGCGTGGCGCCCAGCACCGCGCCCCACAGGTGGCCGGAGCCGCCCACCACGGCCATGAACAGGTACTCGATGCCGATGTTCAGGTTGAACGGCGTTGGGTTGACGAAGCGCTGCAGGTGCGCGTACAGCCAGCCCGACACCGCCGCCAGCAGCGCCGCCAGCACGAACAGCTTGATGCGCTGGCGCCCGGTGTCCACGCCCATCGACTCGGCCATCACGCGGCCGGTCCGCAGGGCGCGGATGGCGCGGCCCTCGCGCGAGTCCAGCAGGTTGTGCAGGCACCCAATGGCGGCCAGCAGCAGCACCCAGATCAGCACGCCCAGCGCGCGCGGCGACGACAGGTCGATGCCGGCGATGGACAGCGGCGGCACGCTGGCGAGGCCGGTGAAGCCGCCCAGCGCCTCCAGGTTGCCGAAGATGTAGTACAGGCTCAGGCCCCAGGCGATGGTGCCCAGCGGCAGGTAGTGCCCGGACAGCCGCAGCGTGACGGCGCCCAGCGCCCAGGCGATGAGCGCCGTCACCGCCAGCCCCAGCACCAGCCCCAGCCAGGGCAAGGCGCCGACGGGCAGCATGCCGAGGGCCTGCGCGGCCGTGGGCGAGGTGCAGAGCCAGGCCGTGGCGTAGGCCCCCAGGCCGACGAAGGCCGCCTGGCCGAACGAGGTCATGCCGCCCACGCCGGTCAGCATCACCAGACCGACGGCGACCAGCGAATACAGGCCGATGTAGTCGAGCAGAGTGACCGTGAACGGCGGCAGCAGCGGCCAGGCCAGCGCCAGCAGCGCGATGGCCAGGAGGGTGATGCGGCGCGGCGTCACTCTTCGTCCTCCACGTGGCGGGTGTGCAGCGAGCGCCACCACAGCACCGGAATGATGAGGGTGAACACCAGCACCTCCTTGAAGGCGCTGGCCCAGAACGAGGCGAACGATTCGAGTTGGCCCACCAGCAGCGCGCCAGCCACCGCCATCGGATAGCTGGCCAGCCCGCCGACGATGGCCGCCACGAAGCCCTTGAGGCCGATGAGAAAGCCCGTGTCGTAGTAGACCGTGGTGATCGGCGCGATCAGGATGCCGCACACGGCGCCGATCAGCGCCGCCAGCGCGAAGCAGACGTCGCCCGACAGCTCGGTCGGGATGCCCATCAGCCGCGCGCCCACGCGGTTGATGGCCGTGGCGCGCAAGGCCTTGCCGATGAGGGAGCGCTCGAAGAACACGGCCATCGCCGCCAGCAGCACCGCCGCCGCCCCGACCACCACCAGCGACTGGCCGGTGATCGGAATGCCGCCCAGGTCCCAGCGCGCGTCCCACATCGAGTCGGTGCGCGAGCCCTCGGCGCCGAAGAAGACCAGCCCCAGCCCCACCAGCACCCCGTGCAGCGCGACGGACACGATGAGCAGGATCAGCACCGACGCGTGCGCCAGCGGGCGGAAGGTCAGCCGGTACAGCAGCGGCCCCATGGGCGTGATGAGAGCCAGCACCGTCAGCGTCCGCGCCCAGCCCGACGTGGGTTGGACGCCGAGGACCACGCCCGCCACCGCCAGCGGCAGCACCAGGGTCCAGACCACCGTGGACTTCCAGTCCACCGGCAAGCCGCGCGCGTGGCGCGCCGCCTCCACCACCAGGGTGGCCAGCGCCAGCGCGGCCAGCAGCCAGACCACGGCCGGCAGCTTGCCCGCCTGGATGGCCGCCATCGACAGGGCGGCATAGGCCACGAACTCGCCCTGCGGGATGAAGATGACGCGCGTCACCGAGAACACCAGCACCAGCGCCAGCGCCATCAGGGCATAGACGGCGCCGTTGACGACGCCGTCCTGGGCCAGCATCAGGGCGATCTGCAGATCCATGGATGCAATCCGGATGTCAAACAGGCTGGCCGAGCGCGGGCGGCTCGACCAGCCTGTGGAGGATGCGGGCGGCCGCGGCGGTCACCAGCCGGTCATTTGGTGGGCTGGTACACCCATTTGCCGTTCTCGATCTTGACCATCACGCGGGCGCGCTGGTCCAGGCCCAGATGGTCGCTGGCCGACATGTTGAAGATGCCGTGCGCGCCCGGCACGTCCTTCACGCCTTCCAGCGCGTCGCGCAGGGCGGCGCGGAACTCCTCGGTGCCCGGCTGGGCCTTCTTCAGCGCCACGGGAATGGCCGCGGCCAACAACTGGCCGGCGTCCCACGCATGGCCGCCGAAGGTGGACACGCTGCCCTTGCCGTGCACGCCCTCGTAAGCCTGGATGTAGGCCTGCGCGGACTTGCGCACCGGGTTGCTGGCAGGCAACTGGTCGGCCACCAGCACCGGGCCGGCCGGCAGCAGCGTGCCTTCCACGTCCTTGCCGCCCACGCGCAGGAAGTCGGCGTTGGCCACGCCGTGGGTCTGGTAGATCTGGCCGGTGTAGCCGCGCTCCTTCAGCGTCTTCTGCGGCAGCGCGGCGGGCGTGCCCGAGCCGGCGATCAGCACCGCGTCGGGCTTGGCGCCCATCATCTTCAGCACCTGGCCGGTGACGGCGGTGTCGGCGCGCGCGTAGCGCTCGTTGGCCACCAGCTTGATCTTCTTGAGGTCCAGCGCCTTGACGGTCTCGCGGTGCCAGCCCTCGCCGTAGGCGTCGGCGAAGCCGATGAAGGCCACGCTCTTGATGCCCGCCGCCGCCATGTGCTCGGCGATGGCCAGCGCCATCATGATGTCATTCTGCGGCGTCTTGAACACCCAGCGCTTCTTGCCCTCCACCGGCTCCACGATGGCCGCCGACGCGGCCATGGAAATCATCGGCGTCCGGGCCTCGGCCGCGGCATCGATCATGGCCAGCGAGGCCGGCGTGGTGGACGAGCCGACCACGACGTCGACCTTGCGCTCGGCGATCAGCTTGCGCGTGTTGGTGACGGCGGCGGTGGTGTCCGACGCGTCGTCCAGGATGATGTAGTTGATCTTCTGCCCGCCGATGCTCTGGGGCATCAGCGCGAACGTGTTCTTCTCGGGGATGCCGAGCGACGCCGCGGGCCCCGTGGCCGACACGGTGACGCCGACGTTCACGTCGGCCCAGGCCGACACCGAGAAACCGACAGCAGCGGCGCACGCGAGCGCGATCTTTTTCACATTCATGGGCCTTCTCCAACCAGGACTGCGGGATATGGACAACGACCGATCGTCCCCACTGACGTCATAAGCTGACCGATCGGTCGGTTAATGATTGTATCGGCGCTCCTGTCGAAAGTGACCCTCGCCGCGCATGGGAATTACCCTAGCCGCAAGAAAGGTATCCGGGGCCGGCTGCACCCCATCGGTTCAAGCCGAATCGGCCTCAAGCCACCGCGCTGCTTGCGCGCAGCGCTTCTATTTCAGTAGCGTCGTAGCCGAGTGCGGCCAGCACCGCGTCGGTGTCCTCGCCCATCGCCGGCGGCCATCATCGTCGCGCTCGACACCCTGCACGTCTACGCCGAGCGGTTCCCGCGGCGACCATGGTGCCGCCGCCGGGGCGTAACATGCAGCCATCATGAAAGCCGCCAGCAACAATACCGTTGTCACCGGAACGCTGCGTGCCTGCGTGCCTGCGTGCCTGCGTGCCTGCGTGCCTGCGTGCCTGCGTGCCTGCGTGCCTGCGTGCCTGCGTGCCTGCGTGCCTGCGTGCCTGCGGAAGATGGCTACGGCACCCACCTTCCCGTCTTCCGGTTCAGTCGAATACGCGAAGACACTCACGCCCTTGTTCTTGAAGGCTTGTGGCAGCGTCCATTTGTGCGACCAGATCATGTCTTTCCGCTTCACCGGATCGGGCGAGGCCTCGGCGCCACCACCCGCGTGAACGAGAAAAACCCCGTCCACGAACCCGTCGCCATCGGTGTCGAAGCGCTTGAGATCGTCGGCCTTGCAAAACTCCGTGAGCGCGTCGAACAGCAAGCCAGGCGTGTTCCGCGGAAAATTGGATCCGGTGCCGCTGTCTCCGGCGGTATAGAACGAGTACGGCTTCGGCGCGCGGACGTAGCCAACCACCTCTCCGCTGACCTCGAGCATGCCATACGACATCTCGCGGTAGATGCTGGTCATCGAGTCCGGGTTGTTTGGATCAAAAAGCATCGCCTGGAAATCTGCTGCCGGGCGCGTGCCTGTGTTGTCGCTGAAGTCGACCAGCAATGCAATGGCGTGCAGCTTCCGGGTGCTCGTCGCGCTGGCGCGCTGCATCCGCGCGGCGCGCAGCGGACTTTTCTCCGGCGCCGAGCTCAATGTCACGGACTCGGGCGGGTAGAAGACACCATCATTGAAGCCGATCGGGCGTTGCACATCGGCCGTCACCAACCCCATGTACGCGGCGAGCCTGACATCTGCGGAGGAGAGTGCGTGGCTCGCCTTGATCGCGCGCTGGATCTCCTTGAGAACGGCCGCAGCGGGACGACATGTCGTCGGCCCGTCTTCGTACCGGTGGACAGGGGAGAGCTTGACCATGTGAATCACCTCCAGTCAGAGAGCGAAATTCGAGCCCGAGAAAGATTCGTTCACCCAAGGAGAGAAGATAGCTCTCTTGCGCCCACAGGACATCCTCACTTTGGACGACCATCGGACCCGCGCGGCGGGGACCCAGTGGGAGCACTTCAGTGCATTCAGTTGCGCCTGCCCCGAAGTGCGCCCTTCCTGGACTACCAATGCACCGCGATCCACATCTCGGAGATGTCCATGACGGACACCGTTGACACGTAGATACTCAACTCGAACGAAGCCTCGTCGGCTTTGTCTAGAGGCCTTCTCAGGACATCCCCCGGTTTGATGTTTGTCAGTTCGCCCACAAGGATGTTGCCAAAAGCCATGTTCTTGTTGAGTGCATCCTTCTTTTCCGGGACAGCCGGGTTTTCCGGGTCAGCCGGGACGATCAGTTCAACACTGTCCCTGCTTCGGGCCAGGAAGTCGATGCGCGATGGCTCGCTACTCTTGAGGCGCGCTTGGTTCCAGAAGGGAAAATGCTCCTTTCGCAGCCTGAGCTTCAGCGCGTGGAAGCCGTCCACCGGCGCATCGTTCTGGAACCGAGCCCATTCGGTTGGAAACTCGTTGCGCAGCGAGAACAGCCGGACCGAGCCGATCGCCTTCGCCTTCAGGCGCCCGATCGCTTCGCTGCGCAGAAGGGAGCCACCCTCCCGTGCCGTGTACCTGATATGCAGAATCACGTCGCTGATCGTGTCGTAGTCGAACTGCGCTGGATCGTCCTTGCTGGGGTTGGCCGGCAGTTGAAGCTGCCACTTGCCGATCGCGCCGGAGTTCTCGAAAGGCAGGTAACGCTCGTCGCGGAAGTTCGTTTCGAACATGCCGCTGTCGTTCTGCGCCGAACTGGTGACGATGGACTGCAGGCTGCCGAGATAGTCGCTGAAGCGGCTGTCGTCGTCCGCATCCCCGACAACCGGCGTCGTGCGGATCCTGCTCGAAAGCAGTGTCAGCGTGCAGTTGACGCTGGCATAGGGCCCGGTCACGCAAGGCACGCTAACGGCCACGGTCTTGATGCGCCGGAAGTAATGGCCGGGGCCGTCCATGTCGAACAGTTCTTCGGGCAGTTCGATCGTGCAGCGGCCCGTGGCACGCAGTTGAATCAATGCCAATGGATTCAGTTGGAGCAGGCTGACATGCTTGGTCAACTCGTACTCGCGCTGGTTCTGGTCGTGGTAGGCCATCTCCATGCGCTTGATGTCGAGATAAAGCTTCTCGCCGGCCAGCAGGCCCTCCTTGCCGGCGAGGTAGCCGAACTGGAGGTAGCTGAGTTGCGGATTGCCCAGTTCGTGTTGCAGTGCGCGTTCGGCCTTCTTGGCGATGTCGAAGGCGAACTGGAAGCACTGCGAGTACAAGCCCTTCACCTCGCGCTTCATCCAGGCGTAGAACGCCTTGTTGGTCGTTTTTTTCTCGGTCGAATCGATCTTCTGGGTCCAGGCCGCGTTCTTCTCGCCAGTGAGAAAGAACTCAACCTCTTGGGCATTCTTGATCTGCTTCTGATGATTGTCCCATTCCTTCTCGGCAATGGCCTCGCGAATCTGGGCGGCGCGCAGTTGCTTGAAGATCTGGGTGATCTCGCCGGCTGCAAGATTGCTCTGAAACGACCATTCCTGCTCACGACGCGCATAGTTGCCGATACGGGCTGCCTTACTGGCTTCGTAGGAACTGCGGTTTGCCTGTGCGTTGATCGAATCGGCGACCATCGAAAGCTCAGTTGACAGCGCTCTGCCGCCGAATTCGATAGCTGCACCAACGCCGAGCGGCTCCGCTTTGGTCCCGAATTCAGGCAACAACGTGAGGTATTTGGCCGCGATGCTGATGTTGCTAGCTGCCTGCTGAAGCTCCTGTGCCCCGGCCAGATGGATCAACTCCTCTTGTTCATGGCTGCTGATGATCTTGCCCCCTGAGGCCCCCAGATCCTGCGCAATATCAACCTCGATCTCCCTGGGTGCCACGGTCGGTTCTTGCATTGCAAACTTCATCTTCTCGAGACCGTCTCCATCAAACTTTCCCAGTTCCGGAATAGATTTCTCGATCTCATCCGCTTTCTTGCCGAGTTGCCTCTCGTAGTACGTATAGCGCTGCACCGCCAACGCCAGCGTCTGCAACAACCCTTCCTTGGCCTTGATCGCCTCCTGCCATTGCGCATATCTCACGTGCTCGACCATTTCGAGCATCGCGCGCTCGTGCTTCGCGCGCAGGATGGCCAGCGCCTCGCCGTCTTCCTTCTCCATCGCCGACAGCAAGCTGTTGCCCAGCGACTTGACTTCCTGGGCGAGTTCGGTGGCCTTCTGCACCAGGAACTGGAAGCGCACCAACGGTAGCGGCTGGTTCAGCCCGCTCACCACGGCGCCCACGTCCAGGCCTGCGGCGGCGGCGCGCGCGAGCAGCGCCGGGTCGATCGGCGGTTCGAACAGCGCCAGTTGCCGGAACACGCCCTGCAGATTCAGGCTGTTGCGGATCTTGAACAACCGGTCGGCCACCGTGTCCCAGTAGCCCAGCAGCTTGTCGTTGCGCGGCACGCAGAAGTACAGTGCCTTGCCCATGCTGCGCACCGCATTCAAACGCTCGCCATCGCCCGAGCCCGACGGTGCCGGCGTCAGGTCGAACAGCAGATCGGCTTCCATGTCGCGCAGCACGACGCCAAACTTCTGCATGTCCTTCTTCAGGTTCGCGTAGTTCTGGGTGCGCACTGACCCCTTCTTGGGCACGGGCAGCGGCCGGGGGCCCAGGATGTTGGTCGCCAGCACGTACAACTGCATCGCCTCGTCGATGGCTTCCCCGGTGTCCTGGCGGAACAGCGAATCGCCCCAGTCGATCAGGTTGTCCAGGTAGGCCATCACCGTCTTCAGCATGTAGGCCTGCTGGCGGTAGCGCGCGATCACGTGCGGGCGGAAAGGCGCCTCCTCCCAGGCCGCGATGCTGTTCAAGGTGTCGTTGCGCACCTCGGCGTCGGCGCCGGTGGCGAGGTTGACCAGGATCTCCTCGGCCTTCTTCACGTCGGTGGACTGGAAAGGCCGCACCTTCCAGAAGCGCTCGGGCGACGGGCCGTCGCTGTCGTCGGTGGGGTCGAACAGGTAGTGGAACCAGCGCTGGGCTTCGGCAAAGCACTGGTTCTTGCTCAGGTGCATGGCCACTGTCAGCGGGATGTGGAAAAACAGCTCCCAGTTGTAGACCGCATAGGCACCGCCGGCGCTGAAGTCGAGGTCGTTGACCGGATAGGGCTGTCGCACCAGCTTGTCGTTGGGCTGATAGTTCTTGAAGAACTCGGCATACAACTCCGCAGCCGGTTGCATGCGCCGGCGAAGCAGCTTCAACTTCGCACCGGCCGCCAGATCCACGAGTTCGCCGCCGGCCAGCGCGACCATTGCCGCAGGAATGGCGACCGGATCGCCCGCTGGCTGGTTCAACTTCGTGACCCCGAGCAGCTTGATCTGCGTGTCCGCGGCGAACGCAGCCCGGCGCTTCGCACCGAGGACGAGCTTCAGCCCGGGATGGGGCGTGTCGTGCAGTGCATCGACGAGCACGACGCGCGTTCCGGCGAGGATTTCCGCAGTGGCCGGCTCGGCAAGTTCGAACGCCTCCTTCGCATTCAGCGTGACCATGCCGCCATCGGCTCCAGCCGCTTGAACGTCCTGCAGCAGGAAAATCTTGGCATCTTTCGCCAGCGGCGATTCGTATTTCTCCTGCAGTTCCACGTCCACCCCATAGGGCAGGGAAACGTCGCCGGCGGCGTAGTCGGTATCGGCTGCCTGCAGCGCGCTGGTTCCGCCACGGATCAAGCGCCGCGTCAGTTGCCCGACGAAGGGGTGCTGGTGAAGGTAGAAGCGGTAGCTCAGCTCCCGCTGCTGGGTGACGAAGTAGCGGGTGACCTTGGAAACCGTAGGGTCGGCGACCAAGGCGCCAAGACGCAGCAGAGCGGCGGCACGATCGAGGCTGCCGTGAAATGGCGTGATGTCCGCCTTGGCGAAGTTGGACGGGTTCATGCTGGCGGCCTCCTATCGGTTGAACCGGGTGCTTGCGGTCAGGCCGGGCAGTGCCTGGAGGCCGGACAGATTCGTAAGCCGCGCCGCATGGGCCGCGCTGAAGCCGGCGCTGCCGACGACGCTGATGGCCGCGGCCGCCTGCGTGGCCTCCGCGCTGGCTGCCCAGGTGCGGGCCAGACCGAGTTCGGCGCCTGCTTCGGGGGCCACGGCCAAGGACGTGTCCTGTAGGGCTTGCACGTCCTGCAGTCCGGCCAGGCTCTTGAACTCCAGGCCCGTCCAGCCTTGCGGCCCGATCACCCGGTTGTCGAAGTTCAGGCTGGTCACCCCATTCACGAGCCAGTCGTTGCGCTGCGACAGGCCCAGGATCGAGTGCTGGTCGATCGGCGGCGGGTGGAACACCTGGTCCAACTCGGGCACGAGCCAGGGCACGAACGGCGTGAACGGACGCACCTTCAGCGGCGGCGATCCCGGTGGCGCCGGCGCAGGAACCCAGCCCTTCCAGTTCTCCACCGTCGTCTCGATCACGCTGGGCTCGGCGAACAAGGTATGGCGACGCCGGTCGTTCTGGTAGAAGAAGGGCTTCGTCAGCGATGCCATCTCCTCGAGCCCCCCATTGATTGCTGCGGCGACCTCCGCCGGATCCGTCGCGCCCTGGACTGCTGGGTCGGACGCCTGCACGGTCGGCAGGTTCAAGTTGTTGTTGCACAGCAGCAGCGTGTACGAACCTGTGTCGCCGAGAAGAGCATCGACTTTCGGATCGATGGGCTTGGCCAGCGGGTCGGTCGTGATCTGCTTGCGGTATCTCACCTCGAGGCGGATCGTGCCTGTATAGCGGTTGTTGCTGATCTGGCTTGCGGAAACCAAGAAAGGATTGGCCGGCACCTTGCCCATGATTCCATTCACTCTATAGGCCTGTGCTTTCTGCGGGGGGCTGTTCCGTCCGGCCAAATAGAATGCCTTCTCGAACGGCTTACCGAGATGGATGTAGACGCCGAGTTCCTCGCCGTCCTTGCCGCGCTGCTCCTTCGAGACGTGTACACGAACCGTGTCGCTCTGGAATTTCGGCAACCCCGCGGCCTCCATCACCTCGGGCGTGCCGTAGGCACCGGATTCGCGCGTGCTCCATTCGCCGTTCAGGTACTCGCTCCAGTGAAGTTGGGCCTCGACGGTGAGCTTGTTATCCGAGGTTGCGATCGCCTTGTCCTTCAGATCGGCCACGGTCAAGTTGGCGATGGCGTCAGGCGGTGTAGGCGGTGGAGACGGTGGTGGACTCGGTGACTTGTGAGCTGGATAGATCTTGAGAGCCGCCGGCAAAATCTTCATTTGTTGTGCTCGCGGCATCTCAGGCTTCTCGAGAAACGTCACCCAGAACAGGTACAGCCGATCTCGCCACACCACCGGCGCCAGGTGGTCACCCGAGATCTCGGCGCTCACCGGTTCCCACGGCGTCCACATCTGACGCGCATAACGTCGGTAGAAATACTTGTACGGCTGGCTGAAGGTACGCCCGAAGACGTGCAGCACACGCTGCCCGTCGTCGAAGTGCATCGCAACGATGTCCAGCCGGGCCAGTTCGTCGAGCTTCTTCAGGTAGTTCAGGAAGGCGTCCTCGACCAGGTCGCTGGAGACATCGCCTTGCAGCAAGGCGCCTTCGAGCTCGGAGAACAGATGGGTCTTGTCGTCGCGGAACTCCGGCTCGAGCCAGTTCTCCGGGAACAGGAAGATCTTGCGGTTGGCTTCCCAGACCCGATAGCGCTTCATCCATTCCCACTGCTTGGCGTCGATGGCCGATGGATGCACCTTCGGCTCCAGGTTCAGCAGGCAGCGCTGGATGAAGAGCTGCACCGATGCGATGGCCAGGCGGATGCGCGAGGTCTGCACCACTGGCTCCATGCCGGGGTCGATCAGCAGGTGTTCGTACACCTGTTCGATCCTGTCGAGGTGATGCACGTGCATGAAGTAGGCGCTGAGCGCGTCGCGCTGGCGCCGCCGCAACCGGTCGAAGATCGGCTGCGCCACGGCTTGCCAGGCCTGCGGCTCGTAGCGGGCCTTGACCGCCGCCTTCAGGCCGCGGGCAGCCTCGAACCCGATGTCGCTGCCGCCCTGCAGGCGCACCAGGCCCGACAGGTCGAGCAGCGCCTCCAGCGGCACGCCGAAGCGCTCGACCACCTGCAGCGCCTGCCACAAGCGCGACAAGGGTTGTTCGTTCTTGAAGAACGATTTCTCCTCATCCGCAAATGCCGAATCGGTCCGGAACAAAGCCCTCGCCGCCGCCCTGACCGTGGTCGGTTCACGCCGCGTCAATGTCGCGAAGCGGGCGAACACGTCGTCGCGGCGCGTTGCGGGTGGGGCGGCTTCGTCGATCTCGAAGAGATCGATCAGCTCGTCGCCGGTCGCGGACAGCGCGCTCCGCAGCCTCACATAGGCGGCCAGGCGCAAGAAGCCTTTGAAATGCGCCTTGGCGTCCTCTGACGGCCCAGGCTCTTGCACCGGCAGGCCCCCAAGCACCAGTCCGCCGAAGACCTCGGCATGCGTCTGCACATGCCTGATTTCGCGCACGCCAAGGTCCAGGCTCTGCGCCAGTTGCAGCACCTTGACGAGCAGCGTGATCGCACGGTCCGCGGCATCGGCTTCATCCGCCGGGTACAGCGTCAGGTTGGACACCGGACTTTTCGGCAAGGAATCGCCTTGCACACGCAGGCGGACGTCGCCGCCGGCCAATTTGCCGATCTCGAGCCTGAAGCCGTAGAGCACGCCGGCCTGCAGTTCCAGCGCTTCGTCCAATACCTGGGGTTCGCCGGTTGCCGATCCTTCCAGGAACACCGGCCGCGCCAGATGGTCGAAGCGGAGACTGGCCTTGGCGCCCTTCTTCTCCAGTTCGACGAGGAAACGATAGGCGCCCGTCGCCGGCACGGCGAGGTAACCCGCAAAGACGGCGCTGTCGGCATTGCCGGGCTTGATCGGCTCCCCGCCCGCGTCTGCCTGCTTCAACGCAGTGTCGACGTCGGCGACCGCGCGCACGGTCAATGCCTCACCGCCGAAGTCCTCGTTCGGATGGAAGGTCACCGTCACGCCCGATTTGCCGATGGCGACGAGTTCGTCCAGCAGCGGCGCCGCGCGGCCCAGCATCCGCTTGTCGGCGAGAAGGCTTTCCACCAGCTTCGGGTCACTGCCCGTCTGCACGGAGAGCGTCTGCACGATGAACTGGCGCACCAGCCCCCGTTGCAGGAAGGGCAGGAAGGCGGCCGCGATGCGCATGCGACGCTTGGCCAGCGTCTTCCGATTCGTCTCGCCGATGGTCTCTTCGTCGAGCGCGTTGCCATCCGGGCCGAGTGCCCCCGCGCCCAGGAGCGGGCGGAACAGTTCGGGTTTGTCTTCCTGCGCTGTGAGAAACCCAAGGCCGCCGTCGCCACCGAGCAAGCCGGCCTGCTCGAGCAGGTACTGGTCGAAGAACTCGTCGGCCTGCTTCTGCGCCATCTCGAACAGCGTCGCCAGCAGCGCCCCGGCGTGCCGGTCCTCCAGCCCCTTGCGTTTCGGGTCGAACAATCGCACCGTGAGCTTTTGCAGCTTGCGGACGTCGTCATAGCGGGGTTCGCGCACGGCGGGCTCGGACTCCAATGCCTTCGCATCGAGCGGCGCTTCGCCGTCCTCCAGTACCTTGGAAACCGTGAACTCGGCGGTTCCGTTGACGATGTCCAGCAGGCGCGCAACCGCCTCGGGTGCCAGCGCCAGGCTCAGCTTCTGCCGCAGCAGTTCGTCGGTGGGCGTCTCGCCGGCCGGTGGCACGGCATGCTCCAGCCGGATGGCGCGCACGCCGTCGGCCAGCGACTTCAGCAGCCCCAGCCTTGCCGGCCTGTCGGGCCGGTAGCGCCCGACGGCGTCGAAGCGGTGACGGAAGAGGAACTCCAGGTCGTCGGTCTTCAGGCCGCTGGCCTTCACGGCGTCGACGATGTCGATGAAGCGCAGGGTCTCGGACAGCGGCTGGTCCTGCGCTTCGAGGGTTTGGAGCGGGTCGTTGTGCAGATGCACCAGCATGAATGGGTCGCAGCCGGACAAGTCCTTGAGCGCAAGCAACTCGGCGATCGACAACGACAACGCCTTCGCCAGCAGCTTGTGGCGATACAGCAGCGAGACGCTCGCCAGCGACAGGTACGGCGCGGTGTCGAACTTCCCACCGTCGATGACCTGGCGGATCTCGCCGGCCGTCAGGCCAAGCGCACCTTGCAGCGCCAGCATGTGGCTGCTGATCAGTGAAAAGGCCTCGGCCTTCTCCTGCACCGCGTCGAGCAGTGCGGCCAGCAGCGGGTGGCCGGGCAGCCGAGCTTTCAAGGCATCCTTCATCGGCTTGCTGAGCAGACCCGGGAACGACAGGCGCTGGATGCCGCGCAGGGAGTCGTAGGGCACTTGCAATGGCGTCCCGAGGAAGGCCGCCGGGTCGATCTTGTCCGCGTCCTTCACGTCCTCGCGCTGGACTTCATGGACCATCGATTGCTTCAAGTCCTCCAGCCACGGGACTGTCAGATAGTCGCCGTAAGGGTGGTCGAAGGCGACGTCGCTCTTCAGCACGCCAGGCGTCAGGAACAGCTGCGCGTACAGCGGCTTGTCGCCGTCGGCGGCGATGTCGGACCACAGCGCCAGCAGCTTGATGCGGCCTTGCTTGCCGGGCTTCAACCGCTCGTCCAGCGTCTTCAGGTGCGACAGGCGAAGGAGCGCAGTTTCCATCGATGCGGCGAACTTCGCCTGATCTGCCTGCTGCAGAACGTCCGGTGGCATGAACGCGCCCAATGCCCGGCCGGTTTCCTCGATCGTCCAGCCGAGCTTGCGCCACAGGCGCACGAGCAGGTTCAGGCGCCGCAAGACCGGTGACAGCCGCTCGATCCGCTGGGCGGTGTCTTGGGCGCTGTCACCGGTATCCGCCGGCGTGCCATCGGCGAAGCGCAGGAAGGTCAAGTCGAAATTGCAGCCGCTGTCCGGGTCAACCAGCATCAGCACCTGGTCGAACGCAATCGCCTCGATCTTCTGCTTCAGTTCCGCCTCGATCTTCTGCGCCAGTTGGACTCTGCTTTCCGTGGTCAGGCCCGCTGCGGCATGGGCAAGTTCCTCGGCCTTGGTCTTGAGCCGCTGCTCGAAGGCCAGTGCCTCGCGCAGGTCCTCCCAGCCGGTCCGGTGCGTCTTCTCGTCTTCGACACCCAGTTCATCGAAGCGCAACTGGTCGGCGGGCGACAGCTCGCTGCGGTTCCGGCCGTCCAGCAGCTTGTCCTGCTCGTAACCGGGCTTCTTCTTGTGGTCGAGATAGAAGCGCGCATCGCGAATCGACACGCCCAGCTTGCAGAGCAAGCCCAGGCCGGCCAACTCGGGGTTGACGAACCGCGTTCCGAGGATCTCGACCAGTTCCTTGTACGTGACACCCAGCCGCCGCGACAAAGCCTTGGCCGAGTTCAGGTCGGTCCGCTGCCCGCTGTCCTTGTCGATGGCCTCGGTCAGTGCTTCCTCGGGCGTGTCGTAGCCGTAAAGCGCGTGCCAGTTCTTCAGCGCTTCTTGATCGGTGAAGATCGACAGCTCCGCCGGCGACAGTCCCAGCCGCTCCATGAAGATGCACTGCAGGTCGAATGGCTGCTTGTCGTCCGACAGCGCGTCGCTCGGGCGCAACGTGTCCAGCACATCGGCCATCGGCGTCTCGAAATGCTCGCAGAACTGGCGCGCGGTCTCGATCCACGGATCGAAGGGCAGGCACAGCGGGTATTGCCGATCCCGCAGCTTGGCGTAGGCCTCGCGAATCACGTACTGCGGCTCGGCCAGCAACTCGGCCGTGCCGGCGTCGCCGGTGTCCCTGGCCGCATCGCCGGCCAAGTCATCGTTGGCGATGTGGTATTCGAGGACCTCGTTCACCAGGTCGATGTAGGGCATCGCCGTCTGCGTGTTGGCACAGGTCAGCGCGATGTAGGGAATGTCCGGCCGCTTGCCGATCAAGGCGTCGTAGGGCGCGGCGAAGGCTCCGCCCTGCCACTTGTTTCTGCGCTTGAGGCCCCACTCCTCCAGCGACTGCAGCAGGTCCACCAGATACGCGGCCGGGCTCAGCACCGAGCGGCAATGCTCGCACTCGCAGTAGTCCATCGAGCCGAACAGCGACTCCATCGTGGGGAACTGCTTCACCAGATCGCTGCGCACGCTGTCACGCACTTCGGGCGAA
Organism: Ottowia sp.; assembly: GCF_016703145.1. Classification (GTDB taxonomy): domain Bacteria; phylum Pseudomonadota; class Gammaproteobacteria; order Burkholderiales; family Burkholderiaceae_C; genus Ottowia. Next base: position 840,787 of record NZ_JADJCO010000005.1, read on the forward strand.
GCCGACATGCCCATCACCGGCAGCTCGGCGTCGAACTTCCTGGCGACCGTGAACAGGTTGTAGACCACGCTGCCCACCTGCACCGAGCGGTCGAATATCGACTTGGCTTCGTCGGGCGCCGGCTGCTTCCCTTGGTGATTTTCCGCGTACTTCGTGTCGTAGCGGCTGATGAAGTCGGCGGCTTCGAGCTCCGTCACGTCGTAGGCTGAATGGAGCCCCATCGCCATCAGCACCGGCACCGCTTCGCTGCCCGGCGTGATCTGCGCCAAACGATGCAGCGCCTGCAGTTGGGGTAGAGCCGCCTTTTCTTCTTCGGACAGAACCGCCTTCTCTTCCTCGCCCTCGCCTTCGCGCGTGTTGCCGTGGACCTCGAGAAAACGCTTCGCCGATGTCGCCCCGAGCCGGAACCCTTGTGCGGCGGCCCGGCGCAACACCTTGACCGTGGCGTCGGTGGCCGCCGGCAAGCTGATCTCCCCGCGTTCGACCTTGCGCCCGAGCAACTGCGTCGGGTAGCTCAGGCGCAGCCTGCGTGCGTTGTCCTCGGCGTAGGCCTGGAGCCGGGCTTGCGGTGTCGCGCCGGCGTAGGCGGTTGGAACCAGCGCGTCCAGCGCCTTCGCGGCCGCTTCGGTCAGATCACCCTCCGGCTCCGCACCCGCCAGACGACGGGCTGCGACGATCCAGGTTTCGGCACGGTCGAAGTCGTGGTCCAGCAACTGCACCGGGTCGTCGATCGGTTGCCCACCCTCGCCGTCGGCAGCACGCAGTTGCAGCAACCGCGTCGTCATCCCGGCGCTGTTGCCGGTGAGCAGGGCGAGCTTGCCCTGAAGGCGCAGCTTGCGGATGTCTGCGTCGCCCAATCCGGCATCGCGCGCGGCGGCCCAGACCTGCGCCACGTCGCCATCGCCGCGCTGCGCAAGAAAGGCGGTCTTGAACTTGTCTTGGGCCGCTTCGGGCAGCCCGCTGGCCTGGATCAGCTCGCCATAGGTCGAACGTGATCCGGGCACGGCGGCGGCCAGCCGCTGCGTCGCGGCGAACCCGGCGAAGCGCTCCGTCAGTTCTGCAATCGACGCCACGGGCAAATCCACGATGCGGGCATCGTGTACCGCCGTCAGCGCCTCGGCCACGTCTGCGGGGTCCACCTGCGCGAGCAGCGCCTTGTCCGACGGCAGCCCCGCGCGCAACAGGCCGTACAACGCCTGCGCCGGCAACGGAACGCCCGCGGCCACCAGCCCTTCGGCCTGGGCGGCCAGCGCGAGCAGGCGTGCGTCCCAGCCGGTGGCGCGGCTGAGCGCGCTCAGGTCCTGCTGCTCCTCGTCTTCCTTGGCGCCTGCCAGCCTGTCGAGTTGCTCTACGTGCGGCAGCACGCTGGCCGACAGGCGCTGGTACTCGGCGGCCAGCGTCTTCAGGCCGTCGGGGGCCACCAGGTTCAGGCTGGCGTCCGGCGCGAGCCCGTTCAACGGGCGGGAGAGCACGACTTCCGTGTCTTCGGCGCCGCCTGCCTTCACTGCGCGCACTTCCAGGCTGCCCGCCGCCGCGCCCGCGTCGTAGCTCAGCGTGTAGCGCCCGTCCGCGCCCGTGGGAGCCTCGCCGAGCGGCGTGAGCTTGCCGCCGAACTCGCGCCGGTACAGGCGCAGCTTCAGCCCATCGGCCGGCAGCCCGCATTCCAGCACGACCGTCCCTTCGAGGCTGCGCCGCGCTGGAGGCTGCGCGAGCGCCGGCAGCCGCAGATCGACGATCTCCATCGGCCCGGCGTTCGGAACCAGTTCGGCAGACGCAATGGGCTTGTCGTCGGCGCCGATGGCGGCCACGCGCAGATGAATCGCGTCCACGCCCGGCAGCGGCTCGTAGCGGATGGTGTAGCGGCCATCGCCGTCGGTGACGTCCTCGCCCAGGCGGACCGCGGCGCGGTCCGACTCATGGCTGGCGCGCACGCGAATGCCCGGCTCGGCAGGTGCATCCTGGCCCTCGCGCTGCACGCGGCCGGCGACGACGCGCACGCGCGCAGCGGGCTCCGCATCGAAAGCCCCGATCTCGCCCAACGCCGCATTCAGCGCCTTTGCGGTCTCCTCGTCGACCTCGCCGCCGTCGTGGTGCATGCGCTGCCGCTGAAACAGTTCGACCGTTTTTTTCGTGGTACTGCCATAAGCCTGCGCCCGCTGCTCATCGTCCAGCTTTCGCAGCCGCTCATCCAGCGGGCCCGGTTCCTCGCTGATCACCCCGCGCCGCAGCAGCGCGATCAGCCCGGCCTGCAGGTTGGCGACCGCTGCTTGGTCATTGTGGAGGACGGGTGTGACGATCGGCTTCATGACGCTGCTCCTCGGAAGATGTTGTTGTTGCGCCTCGGGTTCATCGGGCGGGTGGCGCCGCGCAGGGTGTCAGGCTCGCCATAATGGTCATATCGAGCATATTGGTGTTTTTGGGGCGGGCCATGATCAGTGAAACCAATGCCGTCGCGTTCCGGCAGAACCTGGGCGAGATGCTCAACCAGGTGCAGTACCGGCATGACAGCATCGTCATCAAGAAGGACGGCAAGCCGGTGGCGGCGCTGGTCGATGCCCGCCTGTTCGAGCGCATCCGGCGCATGCAGGCCCGCTTCGACGCGTTGAGCCAGCGCATCGAAGCCGGCTACGCTGCGGTGCCCGAGGCCGAAGGCCTGGCCGAGATCGACGCCGCCGTGGCCGAAGCCCGTGCCGGGCGCTGAGCCGTGCCTGCCCTGGCGGCGGTGCTGGACACCAACGTCCTGCTCCCCGGCATCGCCTACCCGGGCAGCGTGCCCGGAAAACTCATCGCGGCCTGGCGGCATGGGGCGCTGGACGTGGTGCTCTCCAGCGACATCCTGGATGAACTGCGGCGCGTGCTGCCCCGATTGGCGCACCGCCACGGCCTCGGCCCGAACGTGATCGACGACCTGATCGATGCCCTCGCCATCCAGGCCGAACTCGTCGAACCCGAACCCGTCGCCGAACCCGGCTTGACCGATGCCGCCGACCAGCCCGTGTTGGGCACGCTGCTCACCGCCCTGCGCAACGGCCAGGCGCAAAGCCTCGTCACCGGCGACAAGGCGCTGCTCGCCCTGCGGGAGCGTTACCCCATCCGCACCCCGGCCGAGTTCTGGGCGGCACACGGCAGCCTGTGACAGGGTCGCGGGCGTTCCTGCTTCCCCTGCGCGTTCGGGCCGGCGCGGAATCCGCAGCGCGGGACGGGCTTTCGGCATCGGTAGTCCTCCAGTTGCCCCTCAGTTGCCGAGCACCGCCGAACAGCTTTTCAGGCGCTCGACGCCGCCGAAGCCTTCGAGCAGCGGCGCGGCGGCACGCTCGATGGCCGCGGCGTCGATCGACTCGCCGGCCCGGGCGGACCCGGGGAACAGCAGATACACCACATCCCGCCCGCCGATGCCCTTGCGCGCGCGGCGCACGCCGAAGCGGTCCATGAAGGGATCGTTGCCCAGCGCCTGGTGCAGCGCGACCGAGCCTTCGCCGAGCTTGCTGCGCGGGCCGGTGTCGCCGACGACGAAGGTGGCGAGCTTGCCGTTGGAGCGGCGCCAGGCGACGCCGAAGTCGCCTAGCCTGGGGCCGGGCCTGCCGCTGGATTGCCAGGTGCCGGGGATCACCGCGAAGGGCACGGTGTTGGAGTCGAGCTGGGCCTGCGGCGTGCGCGGGTTCTGGCCGGGCTGCTTCAGCGCGGTGGTCGAGACGAAGTAGCCGGGCCGGGGGTCGGTGGCGCCCTGGATGATGGGCACGCCGGCGGCGTCGGTGGCCATCGCGAAGAAGCAGATCTTCTGCGGGCCGCGGAAGCCCTCGGCTCTGGCTTGCCGGAACTCGGGCAGGCACTGGGCCTTCCAGGTGCACGCCGGGCCGACGCTGACGCCGTTGCAGATGTGGGTGATGCCGATGTCGTCCGGGTGGTAGGAGTCCGGCGCGCCGTCGGTGTTGACCTGCATCTGCGAGGCGAAGGCGATGGCGTTCGACGGCGTGTCGCGGAAGACCTTGACGGGGCCGATCTCGGCGTGGGCGAAGGTGGACTCCTGCGTCAGCGGGCACTGTGCGGTCGCGGCGGTCGTAAGCAGACAGAGAAGCAGCGCCGTGACCGACGACACGCCCGCACACGAAAGGCGATGGCGAAGGAGCCGAGGTCCGGCGTTCATGGGTTCGCCTCCATCTGCCGGAGCACCTTCAGCAGCGCCGGCTTGGCATACGCCCAGTTGTGGCACTTGAAGCTGCGCAGGTTGTCGATGGCCGTCTTGCAGCGGAAGCAGTGCAAGCCGGCGATGGCACGCGGCGCCTCGGTGTTGACGAACTTCTGGCTGCCCAGAATCACCTGCGCGACCATCTCGCGGCTGTGCACTGCGCCCAGCGCCGAAGCGACGATGTCGAGCCAGTTGGTTTCGCGCCGGCACTTGGGGCAGCGCTTGCGGTCGCCGCTGACCCACAGCGGCGCGCCGATCGTGTTCGGCGGCATCGCCAGCAGCTTCTCGATCTCGCGCACGTCGCTGTCCGGCGTGACCCACTTGTGGCGACCGGGCAGCGACGCCGGCGAGTCGTAGATCTGGCGGAACTTCTCGTCGCTGACGGGATAGGTAAATCGTTTGGTCGTCATTTCGGTCTCCTGTTTTCAGCTTGCATGCCGCCGAGTGAACGCCGCTTCGAGTGCCTGGCGACTGCGCAGCGCCCGCCACTCCACAAGCTCCGGAGGTCCGTCGTCGGGTTCTTCCAACGTGGCGGCGAGATGGCACTCGGCTTCGATCGCAAAGACGAGCGCTTGCCCGGGGTCGATGCGCAACTCGTCCGGAGCGATGGCCCGGCCCACCTTCGCGTGCAGCGGTCCGGAAGCGAGTCGCAACCCCTGTGCCGTATTGCGTGGGTCGGGGTAGTTGACGCGCAGCGACGAGCGGGCGTTGCTCAACAGGTTCGTGAGGAGGTACCGCCCAGGCCGCAGCGGCATGCAGGCGAAGTGGTCGCCCGGTTCGAGGACACGCGAATCCCAGAACGGATCGCGTTCGCTGCCGCGGAAAAGCAGGGCGAATCCGCCGCCGCGTGCGCTCGCGTCGTGGAGGTTGATCATGCCGCCGGGCGTCAGCAGTTGTTCGATCGCTGTACAGCAGTCGGTGTCTTGTGTCGGATGCCCGAGGTCTACGGCCACACGTGCCTGACCGCCATCGCGGAGGACGATGTCCACGGTCCTGATTGGAACGCGCCTGGGGCCATGAGCCTCCAGCCGCCAGTGCCCGGGTTCCCGCAGTGGATGAGTGATGGAGGCCAAGCCGGACAGGGCCGCACTGTCGAAGTTCGTCGTGATCAGCATGTTCGAAAGCATGGGACGCCTCCGTCAGACACCAAGGTCGAATTTGATGTGCAGCATGTCTGCATCGAAACCAGCACTCGGATTTAGGATGGCGGCGCGCGGCGCTTCCAGCGTGACCTTTGGACCGGCTGGCTGTGGATCGCTGAACCCGCCGAAGTCCACGACGTCGATGTCGAACGTCGGCATGAACCTGTAGGGGTCCGGGATCTCGAACATCTCCTTGTCGAGAACCGCGCCGGCGATCAAGCCAGCGAGCAGGTTCTGGATGCCGATGTCGATGTTGAGCGTCTTGGCCAGCCACTCCTGCACGTCGTCTTCGATGTCCAGCAGGTCGAGCAGCAGTTCGGTCAGCGTCGGGAAGCCGAGAATACCGAGTGCCGCGTCCAGCAGGAAGGCTGGTGGATTCGCGGCAATGTAGGACGCCGCTGCCCCCGCGATGGCTGCTTGCAGAATGCCCGGCAGCTTGCCGAAGGTGTCGCTGATCGAGATCGGATCGACGTCGATCGACTCGTTGTGCGCGACGAGCTTCAGGGTATCTCCGTCCTTGACCAAGCTGATCTTGAAGCGGCCGCTGACCTCGGTGACGACGTAGGGAATGATCGCGTTCAGGTTGATCGTGAGCGGCCCGATTTCCGGTGCGCCTTCAAAGATCTTTCCGCCCGGAAACTCCCAGGCGCACTCGCCGCCGATGAAGGGGATGTCCTCGGGAATGCGCAGGATGCAGAAGCGCCCAAGTTCGACCGTGGGAATGTCGAAGCCAAGCCTGATGATCAGCTTGTCCCAGGCGATCCTCAGCTCGCCGAGCCAGAAGGTGTTGGTATCCTCGAAGTCGATGTCACCAGCGCCTTCGACGTGAACCGCCCCCGTGACGCCGAACCAGATAGGCCCGAGCGAGGTGGATCCGTCGAACGGGAGCGCCAGCGTCGGCGCGATCCGGTTGAACACCGTTTCGAAGGCGGCTTCGGAGACAGCGAGCGATACGTCACTCATGGCGCCACCTCATGCAAAGGCCAGATCGAGCCAGACGCGCAACTCGTTCTGTTCGATGGCCGGGTTGTTCGGCAGCCCGCCCGTCAGCGTCGGCGTGACCGATTGGATGCCCAGCGTCTTGACCGGAATCGTCTGCAGGGCCAGCACCAGCTGCGGCAGGATGGCACCCCCTTGAGCATCGCGACGAGGTAGCACTCCACGGCCTGCTCCAGGCCGCCCGGCGAGATATCGACGATCTCAAGACCGTCCACCTCGAGCTTGATCTGCTGGCTGGACGCCGCACCGGTAACGACGAGATGCCCGACGGCAAAGATCTGAACGAGAAAACAATGCAGGCTCTCGACCGGCAGCACCGGCAGACGGGTGACCGGGATGTCGTGCGTATAGAAACGAATACCTGGTGTCTTGATCGCACTCGCCGGCACGCAGGCGAGCCCGAACTGGACCATGGCCTGGATCGCGAAGCGCTGGTCAGCGAGCGGCGGCGCCAGCTCGACAGGCAGTGCGACGGCGTCGCTCGGATGGAAGTCGATGTTCAGGTCGATCAACTGGATCGAACACGGTAGCTTCACCGCGATTCCGGGCAGTGGCAGCGGTGGAATTCTGCGGTAGCGCGGAACGCCGGGCGGCGGGGCGGGCGCGACTTCAGAGCAGATCAGCCAGTGATCCACGAAGCCGGTGACGTTGCCCGCATCGTCGGTCTGCAGCCTGATCGACGGGGCCACGTAGTTGAACAGGTACGGCGCCCGGGCGTGCAGGAAGTTGATGATGCGGTTGACGGCATCGTCAGTGATTGCGCCATAGAGGTCTGCCATGTGTTCCTCCTGATTCGTTGTTAGCGAGCAGTGCCAATGACCTTGCGCAGGACCGCGCGTATTTCCCCAGAAGGCATCGATTGCGGTCGGTGGGGTGATGGGGAAGAAATACGTTCCCATCCGCCCACATCCGCGCGTTGGTATCACATCGTTTGTCATTCCCGTCGTCCATCCCATCCAGCCTCGTTCAAACCGATGTAGGTTGGGTTGCGGTGAGCTTTCGAACCCCAATGTTTCCGTCATTTCCCGTGCCGCACGAGCTGTGGTTCCTTCGTCACCCCAACTACGCTTGCTATCGCTTTCGTATTGGCAATTGCGGCCCATTTGGATTCAACGAATTCCAGCGTCTTCTGAATTCGTTTGCCCTAGCTATGTCTCTCCCCTCCGAGCGATTGGTCGATCGGTGTTGTGGAAATAGACGTGGTTCATCCCCAGGATTTGATTGGGAATGTGGTGTTTGGTGCGCAGCGTCAATTAGCTTCGGATCTCCTTGATAGCCATGCTTTTTTGCCCGGTCCCGAAGCTTTTCCCGAATCTTTGGCGTGACACCGCGTCCCGACTTGGTTCCTTGTTCCCTTGGAAGTGTTTCCCACGCAGGCACTAAACGTCCTGGACCTCTTTTAGGCGAAGGCGAAGCAGGCGCGGGCGCTGCTGGATTTGAAGTCGGTGATGCGGCGGCGGAAAGTGCCGTGGTTGGCTCTGGCGATGGAGATTGTGTTGGCTGAGTGGAAGGCGTTTGCTTGGATGGCGTCTCCTGACCTTTTACCCCGCCGCCGGATGAGGGGTGAAAAGCAGGTATCGGCGGTGCAGCAACTGGCGTAGCACCAAGACGCGGGCCGCCAGCCGGGACAAGTTCCGGACTTGGCCCCGTCCCCGGCGGCCCCACCCGGCCCCGACTGGCAATTTCCTGTGCGAGGATGAATATTTCGGCCATCTTCTCCCCTCGTTTCCACTCTTTATTTTCAAAGGGGTCATCAGGTTCCTGGAAAGGTGCTCCGAAAACGAAATGCAAGAATGCTTTCCGGGCCGATCCCACCTCGAAGAACTTGGCGCCATAGACGGTTGGTGGGGGCTGGTTGGGGTCCGCTGGCTGTTCAGCGCCTTTAGCGCCCGGTCCAGATCGCTCCTGCTGAGGTCCGCCCGGGGCCAACTCCACCCAGTCGGTTCCAGCGGGATCGACAAATCGGACTGGATTTGGAGGATAAAGATACAGATTGGTGGCATCGCTCATCCCAGCCGGGTCGCAGCGTGTCCACCTGCCTAGCCACGCTGCGTAGTACCTCGCCCCGTGGTAGTACAGCCCGCTTTCCTCATCCCGCTCTTTCCCCGTATACCGATACCGCTTCGCCGTCTCGGTCTGGCTGCGTACCGCCTGATAGGTCGAGCTGCCGTAGGGCGTGTATTCCTCGTAGAAAACGATCTGCGCCTGCTCATCCAATTCCAGCACGGCCGAGCCCAGGTGGTTTCCGAACTGGTAGCGGATCAACTGTTTCGAACTGCCGTCCTCGATCTCATTGCGCGTCTCCACCAGTGCGATGCGCTGCTTGTCATCCATCAGGTGCAGCGTCTCGCGCAGCAAGCCGACGTGGTTGCCCGAATGGCGCCGATGGATCTCGAAGCCGCCCAGGTAGATGCGCTCGTCCTTCAGCCCGCCGCCATTGGCCAGCTCGGTCACCTTGCGCACCCGCTGCCCGGCCGCGTCATAGACGTACCAGGTGCGCTCGCCGTGCCGCTCGGCGCCATCGGCATCCTCATCGTTGACTTTCTGCCGCTGGCTCATCTGCAACTGGTCGCGGTAGTCCCACTGCATCGCCTGCAGTTGCGGCATGCGCAGCATGTTGCCGTGCGGGTCGTAGGCGTATTGCTCGGGCGGTCCGTTGCCGACGGTGGTGCGGCCCAGGCGGTTGCTGGTCTTGAGCGGCGCGCCGTCGTTGCCGTTCTCGATCAGGCTCGCCTCGTCGTAGGCGTAGCTACGCGTCCAGCCCGGCACCGCGGCGTCGCTGCTCTGGTGCTTCATCTGCTCGAAATTGCCGACCGCATCGTAGACGTAGCGCTCGGTGTAGGTGCCCATCGCGCTGACGTCGTTCGGCGCGAAGCGGCCGGCCGGGTTGGCGCTGAGGATGCCGGTGCGGCCGGCGTCGTTGTACGAATGCGGGATGGGCGCACCGCCCTGGCCCAGGTGCTCGCGGCCGGTGGCCTGGATCAGGCGGTAGAGCGCGTCGTAGGTGTACTCGTTGCTCGGCTCGACGCGGTGGTTCCTGAACCAGAGGGTCTGCTGCGCGTCGTCGCGGATGTGGGTGATGTTGCCGGCCGGGTCGTAGGCGTAGTGCAGGTTCTGCAGGCCGCGGGGCCTGGCTTCGGGCGGCTGCGCCGGCGCGGCGATGGTGGCGGGCGGGGGCGGGGCCGGGTTGTCGCAGTCTTCGGTGAAGGCCACGCCCTGGGCCGTGTGCGGGTCCACGCCGCGCCGCGTGTACAGGTGCGTCAGGCGGAAGGTCTGGGGGTCGTAGGCGTAGGTCGTGCGGATGACGGTGGGGCCGTCGGTCTTGTAGTCGATGCGGGTCCGCTGGCCCTTGGCGTCGTGGTCGATGTCGGCGACGCCAACCGGTGAAGGCGCATCGGCGTCGGGATCGATCAGCGCGGCGGGCTCGTCGCCGCGTTGCAGCCACACGTCCACCCGCTCCAGCAGGTTGGCTTCGTTGTAGCGTGGCTGGATGACGTTGAGCTTGGTGCCGGGCTGGTTGCTGTGCGGCGCCACCGACTGGATCACGCGGTTCAGCGCGTCGTAGCGCGTGGCGGCTTCGAAGGCTTCGACGTCGAGCGCCGGGCCCTGCGCCCAGTCGGGGATCGCCTTGGGGTCGCTGGCGAGGCGGCGCGTGCTGCGCAGCAGGTTGCCCTTGAAGTCGTAGGCTTCGATCGGCTTGCCGTCGGCGTCGAGCCGCGCGTTGATGGCGATGCCGGCAGCGTCGGAGTGGCGGAAGACGCGGGTGCGCAGGTTCAGCGCTTCGGCGTTGTCTACACTTTCGCCGTACTCGATTCGGTCGATCAGCAGCGGGTCGGGCCGGACCGTGCGCGGGTCGGAATCGGCCGTCGTGCCGCGCACGGTCTGCGCCACCGGGCGGCGCAGCGCGTCGTATTCGGTGTGGAACTCGTGGCCGCGGCTGTCCCAGGCACGGAGGGGCTGGCCGGCCACGTCGTTCAGCATCCAGCGCGCGCCGGCTTCCATGCTGAGCTGGTGGATGCGGTTGCCCAGCATGTCGCAGGCGTAGCGCATGACGATGCGGCCCAGTGGATCGCCGGCCTGCTCGATGGCGTCGCGCACTTCGCGCTGGTTGCCTTCGATGTCGAGCTCGACGCGGGTGGCGAAGCGCAGGTGCTCGCCGGGCTGGGCCGGGTCGGGGCCGTTGTCCGCCAGCGTCAGGAAGGGCCGGCCCAACGCATCGAAGTGCACCGTGGTGGGCGTGCCGGCATGGGCTTCCGCTTTCGTGGCTGCGTCGGTCTCGTTCTCGCGATCCTTCTGGTTGGGGTAGCGGGCTGCGAAGGCGGCAGCGTGCTCGCCGACCGTTCGCAACTCATGCCAGGTGGGCCGGTAGTCCGCTTCCGGCAGCCGGCCGAAGAAGCCGGCCACGTCCGGGTCGCGCTCCGGGTCGTCGGCGCGCACGGATTTCAGCGCCGTGTCGTTGACGTCCCAGGTGGTCTGCTGCCACGGGTCGAAAACCACCTTCTCCCAGGTGTGGTTGGGGTGCAGCGTGGCGACCACGCGGCCGACCGGGTCGTGGAACAGCCAGGGGCTGACGCCGATGCGTGCGTCGGCGTCGAGCATGTGTGTGTCGCTGAAGAAGGGCTCGAACTGGCGGACCGGCTTGCCCTTGTTGTTGAAGACCGTCCAGCCGCTGCCGACCCAGCGTGGATCTACGTCTTGGTCGGTCATCAGCGGCAGGTCGTCGGCGCCGGTGACGATGCTGCCGTCCGCGTCGCGCAGCGGCGCGGGGCCGGGTTCGGCCTGGATCTTCTTCTGCACTTCGCGGCCGAAGCCGTCGGAATAGCTGAAGCTCAGTTGAAGCTTGGTTTCGGCGCCGTGCAGGTCGCTGACGTGGGTCTCGCGCACGATGGTGGCCGCGCAGGCCGGTACGCGGTGCAGGTCGTAGAGGATGCGGGTGGTGGCGGTGCCGAGATGCGCATGGGCCAGCAGGCGTGGATCGTCGGCGTCGAACCAGGCCTTGATCTCGTCCGGCGCCAGATCGGCGTTGAAGTCGTCGAACGTGTCGCCTTCCCTGCTTTCCACCGGCACGCCGGCCTTGCCCATCACCGCGGTGCCGACCACCATGCCCAGTGCATCGAAGCGCAGCTGCGAGCGGTTGCCGTTGGGGTCGGTGGCCTCCACCGGCTGCAGCACGCGGTAGTCGTTGCGCGCCGCGACGGTGTTGCCGACCGCGTCTTCGGTGCGGACCGGCAGCAGGTCGTTGGCATCGAAATCAACGAAGGCGTCCTGGCCAAAGGGATCGCGGTAGCGACGCGGCAGGAAGAGGTGTTGTTGCGCTTGCGCCAACTCGGTGGCGGCGCTGTCTGCGGGATTCCTGCTGAAGAACGACAGACCCGACGGAATCCACCAGCAGTCGTCGGCATCGCTGGCGGGAAAGCGGCCATTCGCCTTGAGCGCCCGGCTTTGCACGTAGCCGCCCTCGTTCTGGAGCATTGAATCACTGACACGGTCGTCGAAGACCCTGGTGAGCAGGCCGGCGGTGAAGGCGAGCTTGTAGCTTTCGCCCGGCAGGGCCAGCGGTTCGAGGTGGCCGAGCGGCAGCAGGTCGCTGAGGTCGTCCTTGCGGTAGACGGTGCGGACGTGTTCGATGAGGCGGCGGAAGTGGTCGCTCTTCCGCTCCTCCGGCCCGGCCTCGATCTGCTGCCGGGCCTTGTCGAAGGCGAGGTCCTCGCAGGGCACTTCGTGCTCGCCGTCCCCTGCCCGATCGATGTGGCCACGCAGTGCGTCGAGGTCGAACAAGACCGTCGGACCGTCGTCGCTCCGCTCCTGGTCGGCCTTGCGGACTTCGTAGGTGCGTGACTCGGCGGGCAGGGGCGCGCGGTAGTCGTCGTTCTTGTCGAGGACGGGATGGGTGAAGCCGTTCTCGGTGCAGGTGATGTGGATCAGCCTCTGCTTCGCCCGGTCTTCCGCCTGCAGTGCGTCGCCGTCGGCATCGGTCCGGCGTCCGTAGCCGACGGCGGCCTCTTTCAGCACGTTGCCGTACTCGTCCACCTCCAGCGTCAGCGCATGCTGGATGCGCGGGTCAGCAGGATTGCGTTCGTAGTGGCAGTTGAGAGCCTCGCGTGGGTGGGTGAAGAAGACTGCATGGCGGTTGGCGCCCCTGGGTTGCAGTCGGCGGACCTCGAAGTTCTGCTCCGTGATGGTGTAGGGGTACGATTCCTTGTCCGAGCCGTCGAGCGCATAGACCTCCTGGCGCAGCATCGCGCCCTTGAGCGCGCGGCAGGCTTCGCGCTCGTCTTCCAGGCTCAGGTCCGGCGGCAGGACGGTGTCGTCCAGCCATTCGCCGCCCAGGCCCGGGTCGCGGAAGTATTCGCCCTCGAAACACCGCGAGATGCGCTGCCGGCCCAGACAGGCGCCGGTGTGGAACCAGGTCCTGGTGTGCACCGGCGGCACGTAGGAGGCTGCGTCGAGGTTGGTCGCCGTGGCTGACCCGGCATCGTCCGGGATCTTGCCGATCTCTTCCGTGTCCCACTGCTCGACCCTGCCGAAGCCGCGGAACTCGCGCTCCTCGCCGTCGAAGTGGCCATGGTGGTAGGTGTAGCGGGTGACGAAGCGGTTGCGGCTGACGCGGTCCCAGGTCTCGACGCGCTCGACCACGTGCACCGGGAACGGCAGGCGCGTGATCCAGGGTTTGCCGTCGCGCTTGTCCTGCAGGTAGAAGCGGGTCGAAGGCGCGTACTCGATGCGGGTCTCGGCGCCCAGGTTGTTCTTCGCCGCGACCAGCAGATGCGGCTTTCGTTCGCCCATCAGGTTGACGTAGCGCATCGGCCGCCTGGCGTCGCCCGGCAGGGGCGACGACCAGACCAGGCAGGCGGTGCCGTTGCCCAGCAGATCGACGGGCACGATGCTGACAACGTCATCGACGCGAGGGAACACCTTCAATTGATGCGGCTCGCTCCAGCCGTTGCCCGACTGGTTGAAGTACAGGCGCACGCCGTCGCGGTGCAGATAGATGATGTCGGTGGTGCCGCTGCCGTCGATGTCGGCCAGGCGGATGCGCTTGGGGTCGAACTGGTCCGGATGGTCGAACCAGGGCGCGTGGTCCATCGTCACCTTGGCGCCGAAGCGGCCGTAGCCCAGGTTGGGCCAGTAGCAGACTTCGCCGTTGCGGATGCGCACGATGTCGGTCAGGCCGTCGCCGGACAGGTCGGCAAGGTGGATGGACTGCGTGCCGTCGGCGAAGACGATGCGCGGGCCTTTCTCCTCGTCCAGCGCCTGCGCGACCCGGCGGGCGGGGCCGAAGCCTTCCTCGGCCAGCGAGGCGTGCCAGACGAAGGCGTCGTCCTCGGTGATCAGCACGTCGGCATGGCCGTCGCCGTCCAGGTCGACGAGCTTGAGGTTCGGGTCGCGGAAGTCCCGATTCAGGCGCGAGGTGAAGGGGCGGAAAGGCTGCCAACCGTCGGCGTCGTCGTGTTCGTACAGGCCCGGCATGGGGCCGTCCATGACCACCACGTCGGGCTGGCCGTCGCCGGCCAGGTCCATGAACTCCGCGCCGCTGCCGAGCGCGGCGTTGGGTCGGAGGGTGACGGTTTCCAGCGGGGCGAACCGGGCCTTCACACCTTCGCGGCCGTCGGGCCGCTTGTCCGGGATCGGGCTCAGGTTGCGCTTGTAGTACCAGGCGCCGGCCTGCTCGGTCAGCAGGCCCGGGACGCCTTCGCCGTGCAGGTCGGTCCAGCGGTAGGTGCTGCCGTCCAGGCCGATGGGCAGGTTCTCCAGGCTCTGTGGATCGACCTCCTCCACCGCGTCTTGCACGCTGGGCTCGGCGTAGTCGAACTCGACCGGCGGCAGGCTGCGCTTGAGGTAGCCGCCGTCGTCGCTGCGGCGATAGCCAGTCTGGGTGACCTTCTTCAGGAAGGTGTAGACGGGATTGCGGGCGTCGCCGGGATCGAGTTCGTCGGAATGGGTGAAGTCGGTGGAGCGCACGAGGCAGTCGGCGCCGACCCCGTCTTCGCCGGGGAAGTGATGGAACATCAGGACACGCCGGCACAGGCGGTAGGTGCGCAGCTCGAAGCCGGCGCGGCAGCTCGAGAAGGCGTCGGGGCGCGGCGGCCAGGGGTAGCTGGGCGCCCCTGAAGCCTCGGTGGCCTCGTCGTCCCGCGGCTGGGGCCGGTCCGCGTCGTGGTCGCCGTAGTCGAAGACGGCCTCGAACATCCAGCGGGCGCCGGCGATCTGCTCTGCGGAGAGCTGCCGCGGCCGGCGGCCTGCGTCGTCGAGCAGCGGAACCTGGTTGCCGTAGCGGATGCGCTTCAGGTAGCGGTTGGTGCCGCGGTTCGTGCGGTTGCGTTCGTGCGCCTGTGCCGTGTCGACGCCGGTGGCGTCCTCCTTGCGGTAGCCGTAGACGACGGCATTGCCCTTGTCGTCGCGCGTCTCGCAGATCAGCCAGCTGAAGACCCGGTGCGGATCGCTGCGCAGCGGCAGCGGCGCGGGCGGGTTCGCCGGGACGAGATCGGCGATGCGGGAGTTCTCGTCGCCGCCGTAGAGGGTGAGGATGTTGTCCTTCGAGATCGAGCGCCAGTGGACATCGCCGTCGTTTTGGCGGGTCCAGCGCTCGATGCGGGCGAACAGGCCCTCGACGCGCGGCCGGTAGCGGTGGATGGTGTAGCCGGCAACGGTGTCGCGATCCTCATGCCGCTTGCCGTCCAGTCCGAGCAGCGGCACCAGGTCTTCCGCACCGGACAGGACGAAGACGTCGGATTCCGCTGCGTCGTTGTACTGCGGCAGGCCCTTATCGGTCTTGCGGGTGATGGACGGAGCGGAGAGCGACCACCCGAAGCCGAACGGGCCGTTGCCGGCGCCCGAGTCGTAGGACAGCGAGAGCTGCGGGCCGAAGCCCGAGCGGCCCGGGCTCGTGGCAATGGGCACCGACATCGAGCCGGTGCCGGTGACGGGGTTGGCGGCGAACTTCTCGCCAATGCCGCGGATGGCGCCGCCGCCTTTGGGCAATTGGATCGCTGGGGCGGAGGATGCAGATTTGGAGGGTGATTGCTGGCCCTGGTCGGCCAGCGAGCGTTGTCCGTCTTCGGGTCTCATCGGGCACCCCCACAGACATCACAGGCGACGATCCTTGAGCCGTTGCGCGAGTCCCGATCTCCGCGGAAGAAGGCGGGGGCGTCACGGTCCACTTGTTGCTGAAGAGGGTCTTCGGCGCGCGCCGAAAGTGAGTGCGCGCGGGAAACCGGCGCACTACCCCTTGTCGCCACTTCAGTTGAATCCATGGACGGCGTTGAACTGACCATTGCCAAGCCCCCTCGCCGGTCAAGCGCACACACATATGACGCACTCTTGCTCTACATGCCGAACGAACCTCAGATAGGCGCGAAATACTTCGCTTCAAAACAACTTGCGTTCCTGATCGACCACGTTTTCCTGTCTTGCAGTGCCTCGTCGCCCATCAATGGAGATGAATCAATGGAGACGGTTGTCGTCTCGCGCTGCCTATTCTCAACTCCGCAGTCACCTTTTTCAAGTCAGGCTGAGACGGCACTTGATCCGCGGCAACTCTCGTCGCCATCATGACCATCGCGTACACACCCTGTTGGCGTGCATCCATCTCGCGCCTCGTCGGTATGTGCGCACTGGTTGACGTGGTACTCGCCATGGTCGGTGGCTGCCTCTAAATTATTGATTTAAATAAACAATCTCCAAACCCCTCACCCACTCAATTGTTGATAAGGCCGAAAAGGCCAGTATTCATGCGGGTTTCACGGCCTCGCTGGTTTTGATGCCAGCATTCATGCCATCACAGGCTTAGACGCCGCCAGCTTGTCACGCAGGCGGAAGCCAAGATGGCTCCACACCTTGTTCACCGCGTTCTCGCGCGCGATCTTGCGGCCAATCTCGGCGTTGAAGTTCTCCGGGCTGGCGCAGGCGCTCTCGCCGGTCACGGTGAAGCCGTTCTTCAGGCGCAGCACGCAGAATGTCAGAAGGCCCAACGATTTGAGGTCGGCATCGGCAACAAGCGGCTTTTCACGGCCTTCATAGGTTCCGGCTTCAATGGCACCATTGCGACCGTCGGCGGCTGTGAAGTAGTGCTCCGCCACGATCTCCGCCTCCACGTTCGCAAGCGTCACGCGCGGCGCGGTGGACTTGGCCGCGATCTCGCGCTCCAGGGAGTCGGGGCCGGGGTCGATGACGGGGAGCGCAATGGTGTCGGTCATGGGTTTCCTTCAGGTGTTCCAGCATCCGGCTGGCTCGGGTTGAAGCGCCGGAACGTATTCCGACGTTGGCCCCTGTCAACCCCGCTCACCCCACTCGCGCCGCCAGCTCATTGAACTGCTCCATCCGCCGCATCATCCGCAGCTCCGTGGCGTGGATGACGCCCTTGGGCGCCCCCTCCTGCTCCAGCTCACGGATGCGTTCGCGCATATCCTTCACCTGTTTCTGCGCCGCGCGCGCGACAAGGGCCAGCCGGGCCTGGGGGTGCTCGCGGGTGTAGTCGTTGGCCTCGGCCGCCTTGCCCTCCAGCCGCAGACCCTTGGCCTGCTCGGCATGGCGCGCCACCTCGTCCAGGCGGCGGTAGAACGCCGACTGCCTGGCGCTCGGGCTGTCCGCATTGCCATGGAAGCGCCCCAGCACCGGTATTTTGTGCGCCGGCACATCTTTGCCCTGCGCCACGCCCACCACCGTTTGCTGCAGCTTCGACGCCTCGCGCCCCACCCCGCCCGTCACCTGGCCCACCAGGTAGTCGATCTGGTCCGGCGTGGGCGAGAACGCCCCGCGCACGTGCCGCGTGCCGCCGCTCAGGTAGTTGATGGCCTCCGACATCCACAGCGCCGGCAGCGATGCCGTGTCGCGCGCCAGCGCATGCCCCGGCGTCAGCTTGTTGAACGACTCCTTGGCGATGGCCCGGCCGGCAAAGTCCTTGTTCTCGGCCAGCGCCGCGAACGGGTCCAGCACCGTGGGCGCCAGCGACTGCATGCTCAGCCCCGCGTTGCCCATCGGGTTGAACGTGTCGCTGAACAGGCTCAGCAGCTTCACCACATGCTCGGCCGGCTTGTCGAAACCGCCCAGCGCGAACTCCACCGGAATGCGCCCCAGGTTCGGCAGCACATGAAAGCCCAGCGGCATCGGAATGGTGATGTACTTCTTGCCCCCGGTCGGGATCACCAGGTTGCGCTCGCGGATAAAGTCCGGCGGCTCCTCATCGTCAAACCCGGCCGCCGCCAGCATCAGCGCCTGCGCGCCGCCCAGCAGCACGCCGCCGGCCACGATCTTCTGGCCCACGGCCGACAGACGCAGCGTCTTGGGCTTGCCCGGCTCCATGTCGAACAGCGTCTGGCCAATGCGCGCCGTGCCCTGCACGCTGGCGTTGAAGAACGCATACAGCGCGCCCACCTGCTGCGCCGACTGCCCCTTGCGGTTGAAGTTCGTCGTCAGGTTCTTGGCCAGGCTCGCAGCGCGCTCCTTGCTCATGCCCGCGTCCAGCGCCGTCTTGTAGGCCGCCAGGCGCACGCCGTTCTCCATCGCCGTGTTGTAGTCGTCCAGCAAGGCCAGCACGGGCGACATGACTTTGCGCACCATCTCCATCGGCACCTTCAGCCGACCACCCGCCGAGAAGAACCGGCCCCAACCCGTCTCAGACCAGGCGCTCGGGTCAAGGGCTTGCGCCAGCGCCTGCCCACGGTCTGCGTTGGTGCGGAACTGGTCGCGGTAGCCCGTCTGGCCACCCACCTGCTGGAATTCCTCCCACAGCACGCTCCATGCCTGCGACTCCTTGATCGCCCACTTCCGCCCCTTGCCCTCCACCGCAAAAATGCCACGCAGCGCCGAAAGCGCCTGCCCCAGCACCTCGCGCTGCTTGCCCGCCAGCTCGGTCGAAGCCAGGTTCAGCGCCGCCCCCTGCACGTCGCGCGCCAAGTTCGTGATGCCGAAAATCGGGTTGTACTGCGTGTTGATCGCCGCCAAGAAGCGCGTCACCTTCGCCGTTGCGCCCAGCGCCCCTTCCAGTTGCGCCGCGTCCAGGTTCTTCAGCGCCTGCGCCATGCGCAGCGCACGCGCGTCGTCCTCGTTGAAGATCACCGCATGCTCGGCCACCACGCCGTTCTTGCCGGGGATCTTGGCCACCACCACGTTCTCGCGGCTCTTGTACAGCGGGTCGTGCTGGGTTTCCACCTTGCCGTTCTTGCCCAGCACCTGGCGCGTGGGCACCACGTCCACCTTCCACAGGTCGGACGGGTTGTCCTTGGCCAGCCCCACCAGCGCCGCCGCCACGCGGTTCTTCTCGCCGCGCACGATGGCGCGCTCGCGCTGCTGGGCGATGTTGGCCATGATGTCCACCACCTTGCGCGTCGAACCGGTGCGGCCCTTCGCCTCGCGCCCCTTGATCGAGAAGCCCTGCCCCGTGCCCAGGCCCGCCATGCCGTCGCCTTCGCGCTCGCGCATCAGCGGCACATAGTTGGCGAAGGTCTTGGCCCAGCCATCCACCGTCGCCTGGCTCTCCAGCCCATAGTCCACAAAGGCTTGGCGCGTGCCCGCGATGATCTTGTCCACCATCGTCGCCGCACGCTCCAGCTTCGCGCGCTGTGCGGGCGCCAGCGCCTTCAGCACCGCATCCGCCTCGGCATTCGTCATGCCCGAGCCGCCATCGGGCAAATCGGGGTTGCGCTCGGCAATCACCCGGTTGGCCTCCCTGGCATGGCGCGCGTGCAGGTATTCCTCCACGTCCGGCATTTTTAAAGCGGCGGATGCCATGTACTGCATCAGCGGCTCAATCTCCTGCGTCACGAAGTCCTCGGTGCGCTTGGCCGCGCGACCGTGGTACAGCTCCTCTTGCAGGTACACGTCCAGGTCGTCGCCAATCGCCTTGCCCGTGGCGCGCACGCTTTCGAGCACCCGCTTGGTGTCGACGTGCTTGTCCTGGAGCTTGTAGGTCAGGTCATCCCATGTCGAAGCCGATGGGGTCTGCCAGTCGGCGGCGTCGGCGCGGGCGGGCTTGGCGCGGCTGAAACTCACATCCCGATTGACAACATCGGCCTCCGTCGCTACATTGCGTGCCTGCAAGCCCTTGGCGGTTTGGAATTCCCCAGGCAATTGGAGCCTGGTTGAGCCAAACCACCCAGGGCTTTGCTTTTTGTCGATGTATCGCAGATGCCCCGCCTTCAGCCAGCGTTGAATGGCGTTCAGGTCATCCTTCGGGTACAGGCTGGGCACGAAGTTAAAGGATGCGCCGCCCGTCACCTGCTCCGGACTGATGGCGACGATCAGCGGCAGCCCGCGCACCATCTCCGAAGTCACGGCCACATAGCTCCCTGGCACGGTGTCCGACTCGAACACCATCACCGGGGCGTCGAGCAGATCCGGCAACTTCTTCAGCACGGATTTGGTCACCCCGTGGTCAAAAACCACTTTCGACAACACGCGCGCCGAAGTCCGCAAATTGCCAGCAGGAATCCCTGCTGCCTGCAAAGTGGGCGATGTGGTTCCCACCGACACATGCGCGCGAGGCAGCGGATCACCCTTCATGGCAGCACTCACCACGTCGTCCACGGCCTGGTTGAACCCAGGGGCTCGCGCGAACGCCGCCGACTCGGAATTTGCCGCAGAAGCGCCCCGCTCCACAAACCGCCGCGCCGGCAAGATGAAGCTGCGCACGATCTCCGCGTCCGTCACCGCCATCTGCTCGAAGCCCGGCACGTTCTCGCGCAGCCAGGTGCGGATCGCCGCCACCGCCTGCTTCACCCAGCCCAGCTCCGGCGTGTTCTGCGCCCACTCGGCCAACACCTCCTCGGCGGCCTGCTGGCGCTGCGCCGGATTGTCGAAGTCCAGCCCGTATTGCTCCGCCTTCTTGCGCACCTCGCCCCGGCGAACCACGGCGATCTTGTCCAGGATGGTGCCCAGCTCCTTCCCGAAAACACCCCGCAAGCCGTAGTGGCCAAGCGATTCATGGAACAGCACGCGCGCCACATCCTTGGACGTGGGCAACGGAAAGCCCGGCGAGGGCATCGTCATCCGGGCTATGGATTCGTCCTGGTCGTTCAAGGCCATCAACCTGCTCTACAAAGACTGAGCCAACCAACACCAGCCGCCCACCGAGGCGGCTTTTTCATGGAGCGACACATGACCCAAGAAAAACCCGTGACGCTGATCCGCACCAGCACCCTCCTTCAGCGCGTCCCTTTCACCGCCCGGCACATCCTGAACTTGGAGAAGAAGGGCCAGTTCCCGAAGCGCCGCCAGTTGGGTGCCCGCTGCGTGGCCTGGGTTGAATCGGAGGTGGATGCCTGGCTGAAGGCGCGCCAGCAAGGCGCTGCCGCCGCCCCCTTCCCTGCGGTGGATCAGTCTTGAGCCGCCACCCAGCGGTCAATCATGTCCGCCCAGTCCTGCATCATGGCCGAGCGCTGCTCGCGGTACTCGGCCTTGTTGTAAACCGCGCGCACGCCCTTCTGCTCATGGGCAAGGCACTTCTCTATCCAGTCGGTGTTGAAGCCCGCTTCGTGCAACTGCGTGCTGGCCGTGCGGCGCAGATCGTGGGGGCCAAACTTCTCCAGCTTGTGCCCCTCCTTCTGCGCCAGCTTGTAGGTCAGGGTCATGACCTGGTTCAGTGTGGCGCTGCTCATGTGGTGGTCGATGTCGTAGCGCGAGGGCAGGATGAAGCGCGAGCCACCGGCCATCGTCTTGAGCGCCACCAGGATGTCCAGCGCCTGCCGCGACAGATAGACCACATGCGGGTTGCGCCGCTTCATCCGCTCCTTCGGGATGACCCATGTGCCTTCGGAGAAATTCACCTCAGCCCACTCGCCCTTGGTCATCTCCCCCTTGCGCAGCATCGTCAGCAGCAGCAGCTTGGCCGACGCGCGAATGCTGGGCGACGTGCCGATGCGATCCATGAACCGGTAGAACAGCCGGATTTCCTCTGGCGACAAGGCACGGTCTTTCGGCTCGAACCGGGCGATGCTGGTTGGCGACACCAGGTCAGCCGGGTTGGGTACCTGCTGACCCTTCATGATGGCGAACTTGAACACCAGCATGACAATCTCGCGCGCATGCACCGCCGTGGCTGGCGCGCCGCGCGCCACGATGCCGCCAGCCATCATCCGCACATCCTCGTGCGTGATCTCCGTCAGCTTCACATTCCCAAACTTCGGCTTCACGTCCCTCACATAAACGGAACGCCGCATGTCCCTCGTGCTGTCTGCCATCTGGTGCAGTTCCAGCCACTTCTCCGCCCACGCGCCGAACGTCTCTCCGGCGTTGATCCGGGCCTTCTCCCTCGACTTCTCCCGCGATGGCGACTTGCCAGCCGCAATCATCTTCTTGGCTTCGTTCAGCTTGTCCCTGGCCTCGCCCAGCGTCAGGCCATCCGCGCCGTAGCGCCCCAGCGTCAACGTCTCCTGACGCCCGTTGATCCGGTAGTTGTAGCGGAAGGACACCGCCCCCGCTGGCGTCACCGCCACGTAAAGGCCGTCCCGGTCAGGCACCTTGAACAGCTTGCCGGTCGGCTTGAGCGCGCGCAGCTTGGTATCGGTCAGCATCGAGTCCTCCTGAACCCTGTCGCAATACCATCACTCCAGAATGCCCCTCAGAATGCGCGGTATCACGTTTTAAATCAACAAGTTACAATTCTTCGATGCCATCAACATCAGCGCGCATGGGTGATGGTATCGACGGCTCTGATGGTATCGCATATGGAATATGCCAGCGCAAATGCCATTCAAAATCGGGTTCTTGGTCGTTCTCGATAGTTCCTGTCAGTTCCGCAAGCAAGCGCAAAAAAGCCCGCAGTGACGCGGGCTTAGGTGGGGTTTACTTCTCGTTGGTTCCTGTTGGTTCCGCTTCCAGATTCATTCCCACTCGATCGTCGCCGGTGGCTTGCTGCTCACGTCGTAGGTGACCCGGTTGATCCCGCGGACTTCGTTGATGACCCTCGAAGACACCTTCTTGAGCAGCGCATAGGGCAGCTCGGCCCAATCCGCCGTCATGAAGTCGCTGGTCTGCACGGCGCGCAGGGCAACGACGTAGTCGTAGGTGCGGCCGTCGCCCATCACGCCCACGCTTTTGACGGGCAGGAAGACGGTGAAGGCCTGGCTGGTCAGGTCGTACCAGGTCTTGCCGGTGGCCTCGTCGCGGAAGTTGCGCAGTTCCTCGATGAAGATGGCGTCGGCGCGGCGCAGCAGGTCGGCGTAGTCCTTCTTCACCTCGCCCAGGATGCGCACGCCCAGGCCGGGGCCGGGGAAGGGGTGGCGGTAGACCATCTCGGGCGGCAGGCCCAGCGCCACGCCGAGCTCGCGCACCTCGTCCTTGAACAGGTCGCGCAGCGGCTCCAGCAGCTTCAGGCCCAACTGCTCAGGCAGGCCGCCGACGTTGTGGTGGCTCTTGATGGTCACGGCCTTCTTGCTCTTGGCGCCGCCGCTCTCGATCACGTCGGGGTAGATGGTGCCCTGGGCCAGGAAGGTGGCGCCCTTGTGCCCTGCCCCGCCGGCCTTGAGCCTGGCGGCCTCCTGCTTGAACACGGTGACGAATTCGCCGCCGATGATCTTGCGCTTGGCTTCGGGGTCGCTCACGCCGGCCAGTTTGCCGAGAAACAGTTCGCTGGCATCGACACGGATCACCTTCGTGTGCAACTGCCCTTCGAACATCGCCATGACCATGTCGCCCTCGTTCAGGCGCAGCAGGCCGTGGTCGACGAAGACGCAGGTGAGCTGGTCGCCGATGGCACGGTGGATCAGCGCGGCAGCCACGCTGGAATCGACGCCGCCCGAGAGGCCGAGGATCACCTCCTCATCACCCACCTGATCGCGGATGCGCGCCACCGCTTCGGTGATGTGGTCCTTCATCACCCAATCCGGCTTGGCGCCGCAGATGCCGAGCACGAAGCGGTTGAGGATCGCCTGGCCCTGCACGGTGTGCGTGACCTCGGGGTGGAACTGCACGCCGTAGAAGTGGCGTGCCTCGTCGGCCATGCCGGCGATGGGGCAACTGTCGGTGCTGGCCATCAGCTTGAAGCCGGGCGGCAGCTCAGTCACCTTGTCGCCGTGGCTCATCCACACCTTGAGCATGCCGTGGCCTTCGGGGGTGCTGAAGTCCTGGATGCCCTTGAACAGTTCGGTATGGCCATGGGCTCGCACCTCGGCGTAGCCGAACTCGCGCTGGTGCGAGCCCTCGACCTTGCCACCCAGTTGCTGCGCCATGGTCTGCATGCCATAGCAGATGCCCAGCACCGGCACGCCCAGTTCGAACACCGCCTGGGGCGCCCGGTCGTCCACCTCGTAGACGCTGGCGTGGCTGCCGGAGAGGATCACGCCCTTGAGGTGGCCGTCGGCGGCGTACTCGCGCACCCAGTCACTGCTCACGTCGCAGGGATGCACTTCGCTGTAGACGTGCGCCTCGCGCACCCGGCGCGCGATGAGCTGGGTGACTTGCGAGCCGAAGTCGAGGATGAGGATCTTGTCGTGGGCCATGGGATGTCTTCGCGGTCAGACGGGTGGATTGAACGGGAATTCAAGCAGAATCACGCGAAAGCCCGCGTATTCATTGCACTGATAGCTACCATATAGATAGCTATCGGGTAGCGTGCCGTGCGCCCCCCGTCAATCCGCCCGGTAGTTGGGCGCTTCCTTGGTGATCTGCACGTCGTGCACGTGCGACTCGCGCATGCCGGCGGCGGTGATCTCGACGAACTCGGCCTGGTGGCGCATGTCGTCCACGGTCGCGCAGCCGCAGTAGCCCATGCTGGCGCGCAGGCCGCCGGCCATCTGGTAGATGATGGCGACGACGCTGCCCTTGTACGGCACGCGGCCTTCGATGCCCTCGGGCACCAGCTTGTCGGCGTTGGGGTTGCCGGTGCTGCTCTCCTGGAAGTAGCGGTCGGCGCTGCCCTGCTGCATGGCGCCGATGCTGCCCATGCCGCGGTAGCTCTTGTAGCTGCGGCCCTGGAACAGCACGATCTCGCCCGGCGCCTCTTCGGTGCCGGCGAACATGCCGCCCATCATCACGGTGTGCGCGCCGGCGGCGATCGCCTTGGCGATGTCGCCCGAGTAGCGGATGCCGCCGTCGGCGATCAGCGGCACGCCCGTGCCTTGCAGCGCGGTGGCCACGTTGTCGATGGCGGTGATTTGCGGCACACCGACGCCCGCCACGATGCGGGTGGTGCAGATGGAGCCGGGACCGATGCCGACCTTCACGCCATCGGCCCCCGCCTCCACCAGCGCGCGCGCCGCGGCGCCGGTGGCGATGTTGCCGCCGATGACCTGCACCTGCGGGTAGTTCTGCTTGACCCAGCGCACGCGCTCGATCACGCCCTGGCTGTGGCCATGCGCGGTGTCCACCACCAGCGCATCGACGCCGGCCTTGACCAACGCCTCCACGCGCTCCTCGGTGCCCTCGCCCACGCCCACGGCCGCGCCCACGCACAGGCGGCCGTTGTCGTCGCGCGCGGCATTCGGGAAGCTGGTCTGCTTGGTGATGTCCTTGACGGTGATCAGCCCCTTCAGGCGGTCCTGGTCGTCGATGATGAGCAGGCGCTCCAGCTTGTGCTTGTTCAGGAGGCGCTTGGCCTCCTCGTGGCCGGCGCCCTCCTTCACGGTGATCAGGCGCTCACGCGGCGTCATGATCTCGCGCACCGGCACGTCGTAGCGGGTCTCGAAGCGCAGGTCGCGTCCGGTGACGATGCCCACCACCCGGCCCTGGTCGATGACCGGAAAGCCGCTGATGTCGAGATCGTCGGACAACTGCATCACCTGCAGCACCGTGTGCTCCGGCGTGATGACCACCGGGTCGCGCAGCACGCCGCTCTCGTAGCGCTTGACCTTGGCCACCTGCGCGGCCTGCTCCTGCGCGGTCAGGTTCTTGTGCACGATGCCGATGCCGCCCTCCTGCGCCATGGCGATGGCCAGGCGCGCCTCGGTGACCGTGTCCATGGCGGCCGACACCAGGGGCAGGTTCAGGCGGATGCGGCGGGTGAACTGGGTGGAAAGAGACGTGTCCTTGGGCAGGACCTGGGAGAACGCTGGCACCAACAACACGTCGTCGAAGGTCAGCGCTTTGCCGAGAAGGCGCATGCTTGGCTCCAAAAAGCGGATTGTACTGAAGCGCCTGGCTTTTCCTGCCCGCGCCGCCGTGCATCGGCCCCTCCGCCGCACGGCGCGACGGCGCCCGCCGGCCACAAGGGCAGGGCTACACTGCCGACCCCATGAAACCCGCCCGCGCCTTGCTCATCGGATGGACCCTGGCCGCCAGCACGGCCGTCACGGCGCAGTACCAATGGATCGACCCCGACGGCCGCCGGGTGTTCAGCGACCGCCCGCCGCCCGCCGAGGTGCCGGCCAGGAACGTCCTGTCCCAGCCGCGCGGCGCCAGCACCGTGGCGGCGCGCGCGGCACCGGCGCCCGCCCAGTACCCCGCCGGCGTGGACAAGGCGCTGGAAGAGAAGAAGAAACAGGCCGACGCCGCCGAAGCAGCCCGGAAGAAGGCCGAGGAAACCAAGCTCGCCACCGCTCGCGCCGACAACTGCAAGCGCGCTCAGAGCGCCAAGGCCGGCCTGGATTCGGGCGTGCGCATCGCCCGCACCAACAGCCAGGGCGAGCGCGAGATCCTGGACGACGCGCAACGCGCCGCGGAGCGCCAGCGCGTGCAGCAGATCATCGCGTCTAACTGCAAATAGTGGCTTCAACCTAAGCCGGCGAAGCCGGAACCAAACAAGCAACACGATGGCTGGCGAACCCGCTGGCGAGGTGAACGACCATGGCAACGACGGCACTGACGGATCGATATGCGGCGAACCTTCATGGCGTACTGTCGTGCTACGACAGGATCATCGTGACCGGCACCCTGCCCGGGGCGTGCTACGCGGGCGGGATGACCAGCTTTCTGTACTCGCGCGGCATCCGCATCTTCGACTACCCGCGCTTTGCCGAGCCGTTGCGCGAGCGCATCCGCGAGCGTGCGCAGCAGGTGTGCCAAGCCGCTGGCGTGCACATCGAACACGTCAACAAGGCCCACATCCGCAAGGAAGAGCTGGTGGCGCGCGTGCTGGCCGAGCGGGGCGACGCGCCGGGGCTGGTGCACGTGATCTCGGCCATGGAATCGTGCCCCAGCTACAAGCCTTGGCTGGACAAGAGCAACGGGCATATTTACCTGCGCCCTGACATGGGCAAGTGCCTGCACTACTACTTCTACTTCATCGACCAGGAGTTCGGCCTGTGCTACCTGCGCGTGCCCACCTGGGCGCCGTTCACGTTGCAGTTCTACTGCAACGGCCACAGCGCACTGGCATGCTCGCTCAGACGCGAAGGCATCGAGTTTGTGCAGGAAGACAACGCCTTCTTGCGCGTGGCCGACCTGCAGCGTGCTCAGGCCCTGGCCGACGCCTTCAACCCCGAACAACTGCACCGGTGCCTGACACGCTATGCGCACTGGCTGTGCCCGGTGGCCGACGTATTTGCCCAGGACGACTGGCACTGGAGCATCCGTCAGGCGGAGTACTCCAGCGACCTGATGTTTCGCAGTGAGCACATCCTGGTGGCGCTGTACGACGCCATCTCGCGCCAAGCGGTGCTGGCGGCCGATGCACCGCGTGTAGCGGGCTTTCTGGGCAAGAAGATCACCCCGACGCTGGCCCAGGAGATCGGCTCGCGGCTGTCCACGCGCATCGAGGGCCGTTGCATCAAGCACTACATGGGCGCGGCCAGTGTCAAGGTCTACGACAAGTTCTCGCGCGTGCTGCGCATCGAGACCACCGTCAACGACGTGAGCTTTTTCAAGCACCACCGCAGGGTGGAACACAAGGGCGCGGCGGCCACGCGGGAGCTGGCACCGCTCAAGAAGTCGATCTACAGCCTGATCGACTTGCGCGAGATTTTGCTGGGCTGCAACCAGCGCTACCTGGCGTTTCTGTCCAGCCTGGACGATCCCAGTGCTGGTGAGCGCAATCTGCAACGGCTGAGCCAGCCGCGCGTGGGCGTAGACCCGGCCGTCAAGGGGTTGAACTTTTTCAACACCACCGACCAAGCCTTGCTCAGAACCTTGCAACACGGCGAGTTCAACATTCACGGCTGGCGCCGTGCCGATCTGCTGGCGCAACTGGATATGTCGGCATCGGCCATGACACGACAGCTTCGCCGCTTGCGTGCGCTGGGCTTGATCAAGAAGGTCACGCATACCTATCGCTATTACCTGACGCGCCTGGGCCGCGCTGCCATCGCCGCAGCGTGCTCGCTCACGCGTTTCAACATCATCCCGGCCATGGCGGCTGCGCACTGAAGTCTTTGCACAAAACATCAAGACTGAGCTGGTTAGAGACTAGAAACGGCAGTTGAACGCGCCCGCCAGTGCCGTGATCGGCGTGGCAGGCAAGGGTGAACGCCGCGGCTCCAAAGGCGCCTGCGCGCCTGTGGACGGCGTGAACGGGGCCGGCCTCTGGACGGCCCGCGCCCTGCAAGGGAGACGACGCGGCGCACTGTTGTGCGCAAGGAGGAGCAACGCCGCATGGCGCGGCGAGCGCGGTGCTGGCGGGCGCGTAGCGCGCTCACCCAAGAGGTGAAGGTCATCGAAGCAGCGAAAGTCAACACCCATGCGGCTTTCCCGAGGGTGGCAAGCGGTCAACTGCCGTTTCTAGGGTCAACCCGTGCCAGATATGCGAGACCAGCTATCTGAACAGTAGCAATTTCGTGCCCGGCGCCTCATCCCGAAGACGCTGAAGGGCCAGTTCAATACCCCGGCTTGGCCCCCGGCCGCCGCTGCGCGAACAGGCCCGCTCCGCGCGCGCCCTGGCGGCCGAAGCGCTCGCGCCGCGCCAGCTTGGGGTCCACGCGCAAGGCCCGGTAGACCTCCACCCGGTCGCCCTCGCGCAGGGGTTGGTCCAGCGCCGCCTTGCGGCCCCACACGCCCACGCGGCCGTCGCCAGCGTTCGGGGCGCCGCTGGCTTCGAGCGCCGCCCGCACCGTGGCGCCCGCGGGCAGGTTCAACGCCACTTCCTGCACCTGCCGCGGCGCGGGCGACCAGGCAACGGTGACCATGACCGCCGGTCCGGGCCGGCCCGGGGCCATCACGCCGCCGCCGCGCCGTACACCTGCTCGGCGCGCTTGACGAAGGCGTCCACCAGGCTGCCGGCGATGCGGTCGAACACCGGCCCGACCAGCGCGGCGAGCACCGGATTGGCAAAGCCGTAGCTCATCTTCAGGTCGACCCGGCAGGCGCGCTGCCCCTCGCTGCCCACGGGGGTAAAGGTCCACACGCCCTCCAGGCGGGAGAAGGGGCCCTTCACCAGGTGCAGGCGCACCTCGCGCCCCGGCACGTGCTCGTTGCGGGTGGTGAAGCTCTGCCTGACGCCCTTGAAGGCGATGCCCACCTCGGCCGTCATCCCCGTCGTGGTTTCCGCCAGCACCGTCGCATGGTCGCACCAGGGCAGGAACTGGGGGTAGCGCGGCACGTCGGTCACCAGGTCGAACATCTCCTGGGCGCTGTACCAGATGAGGACGGACTTGTGGACGGATTTCATAGAATGCACGTTTGCCCGTGATTCTAGGCGCCGCCTCCCGGCCGCCGCGCTTGCAAGGCGTCGCTGGCGCCTCATATTGCCCAGATGGCCACCAAGAAACCCAAGTCGCCCAACCCGGTCATCGCCGAGAACAAGAAGGCCGCGTTCAACTACTTCTTCGAGGAACGCTTCGAGGCCGGCATGGTGCTGGAAGGCTGGGAAGTGAAGGCGCTGCGCGCCGGCAAGGCGCAACTGACCGACGGCTACGTGGTGATCCGCAACGGCGAGCTGTTCGTCATCGGCTGCCAGATCAATCCGCTGGGCACGGCCAGCACCCACGTGCGGCCCGATTCGGTGCGCACCAAGAAGCTGCTGATGCACAAGGAGGAGATCCAGCGCCTGATCGGCAAGGTCGAGCAGAAGGGCTACACCCTGGTGCCCATCAATCTGCACTGGAAGAACGGCCGCGTGAAGTGCGAGATCGCCCTGGCCAAGGGCAAGGCCACGCACGACAAGCGCGACACCATCAAGGAGCGCGAGGGCAAGCGCGAGGTGGAGCGCGCCATGAAAGAGCGCCACCGCTGAGCCGCCCC
This sequence comes from Ottowia sp., assembly GCF_016703145.1. Taxonomy (GTDB): domain Bacteria; phylum Pseudomonadota; class Gammaproteobacteria; order Burkholderiales; family Burkholderiaceae_C; genus Ottowia. The sequence goes on from NZ_JADJCO010000005.1 coordinate 870,157, forward strand.
GCCACACGGCCTGCCGTCCGACACCGCGGGAGTCGCGGCGGGACTACACTGGCGCGGTTTCCACACCGCAAGAGGAGCCTCGCCATGAAAGCCCTGATCACCGCCGTCGCCACCGCCGCCCTGCTGGCCGCCTGTGGCACCACCGGCACGTCCCGCACCTCGGCCGCCATGCCCAGCACGCCCACGCAGGCGGCCGATGGCACGTTGATCGGCCCCGACGGCCGCACGCTGTACACCTTCAGCCGCGACGTGGCGGGCAGCGGCAAGTCGGTCTGCGTCGAGACCTGCGCCACCAACTGGCCGCCGCTGGGCGTGGCCGCTGCGGCGCAGCCGAGGGGCGACTACACCATCATCACGCGCGCCGACGGCAGCAAGCAGTGGGCCTTCAGGGGCATGCCGCTGTACTACTTCATCAAGGACACCAAGCCGGGCGACAAGATGGGCCAGGGCATGGGCGGCGTGTGGAACGTGGCCAAGCCCTGAAGCCCCGGTCACCACCACCCAAAGCCGTGGCTTGCCACGGCTTTTTTGTTGCTCATCTATTCATAGCTAGTGGCGCAATATCCACGCTGGCTAAAGCCAGATTTGGCTTGAAATCTCTCACAGCGCGGCCAGCGGATGCCGATGCGCCGGCCAGGGGCTGTCGAAGAACGGCGCCACCATTCCGGGCGTGACGTCCTTGATGCGCGCGGGCTGCCAGCGCGGGGCGTGGTCCTTGTCCACGGCCAGGGCGCGGATGCCCTCCACCGTCTCGCTCAGCGGCCCGGGGCGCAGGTGAAAGCACTGGTGCACCAGCCCGCGCTCCATGCGCAGTTCGTCGGCCAGCGCCATGCCGCGCGCGCGGCGCACCTGCTCCAGCGCCACGTGCAGCATCAGCGGCGAGCGCGTGCGCAGCGCCTGCGCCGTGCCCTGCGCCCAGGCGCCGTCGGCCTGCTCCAGCGCGGCGACGATGGCACCGACCGTGGGCAGGCCGAAGACGCGGTCGATCTCGTCCCGGTGGGCGATCTCGCCGGCGCCCCCGGCTTCGAACCGCGCCGCCACCCAATGCTGCGCGGCCAGCCCGCCGTCCCACGCCGTGCCGGCCAGGTGCGCCCACAGCCCGGGCAGTTGCGCCGAGGGCACGCGGCCGTCGGCGAGCGTGGCGGCCACGGCCTCGGCGCCGGTGAGCACGTGGCCCGTCAGCGCCAGGTATTCGCCCAGGCGGCCCGGCGCGCGGCCGAGGAAGTAGCCGCCGCCCACGTCGGGGAACAGGCCGATGCGCGTCTCGGGCATGGCCATCCGCGTGCGCTCGGTCGCCACGCGGAGAAGGCCGCCCGCGCCGCCCGCCTCCCGCGCCGAAGGCCCCTGGCACAGGCCCATGCCGCCGCCCATGACGATGCCGTCGATGAAGGCGATGAGCGGCTTGCCATAGGTCTGGATCAGGTGGTTGAGCGTGTACTCCTCGGTGAAGAAGTCGCCCAGCGCCGCATCGCCCGCCAGCGCCGCCTGGTGGAAGAAGCGGATGTCACCGCCGGCGCAGAACGCGCCGAAGGGCGCGAAGCCCTCAGGCGCCTTGCCCATGCCGCGCAGGGCCACGGCCTTCACCGCCGCGTCGTGCCGCCACGCGCGCAGGGTGTGGGTGAGCGCGCGGACCATCTCCAGCGACAGCGCGTTCAGCGCCTGCGGGCGGTTGAGCGTGATCAGACCCAGGCCGCCCGGGGTGCGCTCGGCGAGGATGGCGTCGGTGGTGGTCATATCAAAAATGATAGCTTTTGGCGCAATACCCGTGCGGTCTAACGGCCGATTTCATTCAAAACCTGGTGGCTCAGGCCGGGCCGATGCCCGCCGTGCCGCGCTGCCCGGCCCAGCCCATCAGCTCGTTGGCCAGCAGCGCGCCGACGACCAGCGTGCCACCCGCCAGCACCTCGGGCCGCGGCGCCTCGCCGGCGATCACCCAAACCAGGGCAATGCCGAACACCACTTCCAGCAGGCTCAGCAGCGACACCTCGGCCGCGGGCAGCACGCGGGCGCACAGCACCGCCAGCACGCAGGGCACGGCCAGTTGGCCGACGCCCAGCGCGGCCAGCCAGGCCAGGTCGCGCCCGCTGGCCGCGAACGGCCAGGCCAGCGGCCCCATGGCCAGGGTGGAGATGACCGCGCCCAGCAGCACCGCGGGCACCAGGTCCACCGGCTCGCCCTGGGCCTGGCTGCGCTGCGCGATGGTCCACTGGGTGGCGGCGGCCACCGGCACGCCCAGCACGACGATGGAGCCCAGCCAGGCGTCGGTACCCTGGGCCGCGCCCAGTTGCCCCGTGAACATCCACGCCATGCCCGCGCCCGCCACCCCGATGGCCGCCCAGGTGCGGCGCGGCAGGCGCCGGCCCGTGACCAGGCGCGACAGCAGCGCCGTCAGCAAGGGGCCGACGGCCATGGTGACGAGCACGCGCGCCACGCCGGTGAGCGTGAGCGCGACCATGAAGGCGGTGAACATCACCGCCCAGCACAGCCCCGCCAGCCAGAAGGCGCGCCGCCGCCACGGCAGGCGCGCGAACACGCCCAGCCCCTGCCACGCGGGCAGGATGGCCAGCAGCGCCAGCACCGTGAACAGGCTGCGCCAGAAGGTCACTTCGAAGCCCTGCGCGTGCGTGAGCTGGCGCGTGACCACGCCGGCCGTGGACCACAGCAGGGTCACCAGCACCATGGTCCAGGCGGCGCGGGCGTGGGACCACGCCGTCATCACCGAGGCCTGCGGGCCCTCAGTAGTACATCGTGGTGTGGCCGCATTGCGGATTGACCTGCACCACCTTCTGCCGCTCGGCGGGCAGGAAGCGGAAGTAATACGGCTTGGTCGAGGCGCTGGTGTAGTGCGTCACCAGGCTGCGGCGGGTGAGCGACGGGTCGCCGATCTGCGAGCCGCCGTGCGCCAGGTCGGCCGACCAGATGAGCGCGTCGCCCTTCTTGGGCAGGAAGGTCTGCAGCGGCAGGCCGCGCTCGCCGGAGCGCTCGACCAGCGACTTCAGGTGCGCCATGTGCTCCTCGTGCTTGTCGCGCTCGTGGTTGTAGTGCTTGAAGGCGCCGCTGTAGAGCCAGTCCGGCAGGCGATGGCTGCCGGCGTAGTACATCAGCTCGCCGGAGCCGGGCTGCACGTCCTCCAGTGCGACCCAGCTGGCGCACAGGCTCATGGGGTTCTCCAGCACCACGTAGGCGGTGTCCTGGTGCACGGCCTGGGTGGAGCCGCGCTCGAAGTGCAGGCCTTGAAAGGCGAGGATGCCGTCCTCGAACACCGTGGACAGGAACCTGACCAGCGGGTCGGCGAACGAGAGCCTGAGCGCACTGGGCAGGTGCACGTAGGTATCGAGCACCTTGGTCAGCGGCGCGTCGAGGTCGGCCTGGGCCAGCGGCACCACGTCCTTGTCCTGCGGGCCCTGCACCGGCACGCTGGCCAGCAGCGGCGTGTTGTCGGCCTCGAAGGCGGCCTGCAGCTCGGCCCGGTAGGCGTCGATGGCGTCCAGCGGCACGGCGCCTTCGAGGATGACGTAGCCGTTCTCGATGAAAAACTTCAGCTTGCCCTGCAACGCCGCGACGGCCGGATCCTGGGCGGCCTTGCGGTCGAGCACGGCCAGGGCGTCGCGCCGGTCGGTCCACAGGCCGCCGAAGCGGCTGAAGTACTCCGGCTGGGCCGGCGGCGGCGAGGCGAACAGGGAGCGGGCGGACCAGTAGAGCTTGCGTAACATGGCGAAGATTCCTCGAAAAGTCGTTGGGGAACGGATGAAGCGTACAGCGCGGCCAGGGCGCGGGCTCACGCGCCTTCGCGGCTGGCGCGCTTGCGCTCGTGCTCCTTCAGGTGGCGCTTGCGCAGGCGGATGCTCTTGGGCGTGATCTCGACCAGTTCATCGTCCTCGATGAACTCCACGCCGTACTCCAGCGTCAGCTCGATCGGCGGGGTGACCTTGATCGCGTCTTCCTTGCCACTGACGCGGAAATTGGTGAGCTGCTTGGTGCGCGTGGCGTTGACCACCAGGTCGTTGTCGCGGCTGTGGATGCCGACGATCATGCCCTCGTACACCGGATCGTTGGCGCGCACGAACATGCGGCCGCGGTCGTCCAGCTTGCCCAGGGCGTAGGTGAAGATCTCGCCGTCGTCCATAGAGATCAGCACGCCGTTCTTGCGGCCGCCGATCTCGCCTTTGTGCGGCTCGTAGCCGTCGAAGATGTTGCTGATCAGGCCCGAGCCGCGCGTCAGGTTCAGGAACTCGTTGGTGAAGCCGATCAGGCCCCGCGCCGGGATGCGGTACTCCAGGCGCACGCGGCCGCGCCCGTCCGGCTCCATGTTGACCAGCTCGCCCTTGCGCTCGCCCAGCGCCTGCATCACGCCGCCCTGGTGGCCTTCCTCGATGTCGGCCGTGACCAGTTCGATCGGCTCGCAGCGCTCGCCGTCGATGTCGCGCAGCACCACGCGCGGCTTGGAGACGGCCAGCTCGTAGCCTTCGCGGCGCATGTTCTCCAGCAGGATGGTCAGGTGCAGTTCGCCGCGGCCGGACACCTCGAAGATGCCGTCTTCGTCAGTTTCCTTCACGCGCAGCGCTACGTTGGACTGCAGCTCCTTCTGCAGCCGGTCCCAGATCTGGCGGCTGGTGACGAACTTGCCCTCGCGGCCGGCCAGCGGGCTGGTGTTGACGCAGAAGTTGATCGTCAGCGTCGGCTCGTCGATCTTCAGCATCGGCAGCGGCGCGGGCTGCTGCGGATCGGTCACCGTCACGCCGATGCCGATGTCGGCGATGCCGTTGATCAGCACGATGTCGCCAGGGCCAGCCTCGGCGGCCTGTACGCGGTCCAGGCCCTGGAAGGTCAGCACCTGGTTGACGCGACCCTTGTACGAGCTGCCCTCCGGCCCTTCCATCACCAGCACGTCCATGCCGGGCTTGAGCGTGCCGGCATTGATGCGGCCCACGCCGATGCGGCCGACGAAGCTGGAGAAGTCCAGCGCCGAGATCTGCAATTGCAGCGGCGCGGCCGGGTCGCCCTCGTGCGGCGGCACGTGCTTGAGCACGGTCTCGAACAGCGCCGACATGTCGGGGCCCCACTGCTCGCCCTGCGCGCCCTCCTCCAGCGAGCTCCAGCCGTTGATGCCCGAGGCGTAGACCACCGGGAAGTCGAGCTGCTCGTCGGTCGCGCCGAGCTTGTCGAACAGGTCGAACGCGGCGTTGATGACCTTGTCGCAGTTGGCGCCGGGCTTGTCCACCTTGTTGACCACGACGATGGGCTTGAGGCCCAGGGCCAGCGCCTTCTTGGTGACGAAGCGGGTCTGCGGCATCGGGCCTTCCTGCGCGTCGATGAGCAGCAGCACGCCGTCCACCATCGACAGGGCGCGCTCCACCTCGCCGCCGAAGTCGGCGTGGCCGGGGGTGTCGACGATGTTGATGTGCGTGCCCTGCCAGCTGACGGCGCAGTTCTTGGCCAGGATGGTGATGCCGCGCTCGCGCTCGATGGCGTTGTTGTCCATCACGGTGTCCACCATCTTCTCGTGCTCGGCGAAGGTGCCGGACTGGCGCAGGAGCTGGTCCACCATGGTGGTCTTGCCATGGTCGACGTGGGCGATGATGGCGATGTTGCGGATTTGTCGGGTCATAAGTGCGAAGAGCTTGGAGATGAAAAATCAGGACAGGGGCGGCACCGCGAAGTGGTCCGGCGGCAGGCCTTGGCTGAAGCGTGCCCAGGCCATGTCGTAGGCGCGCTCGATGTGACGGGTGAAGCGCTCGGTATCGAAAAGTGGCACCGTGAGACGGTTGTCCACCAGTTGGCGCCGCAGCGCCCGCAGCCGTTCGGGCTCGGCCGACAGCGCGAGTGCCTGGCTCAGGTACGCGCGCGCATCGTGCGTGACGAGTTGCGGCAGGCCGCAGGCGTGCAGCAGGCTGGCGGCCACGCGCGACGCGAAGGTCTGGCCCGCGCAGGTCAGCACCGGCAGGCCAGCCCACAGGGCGTCGCTGGCGGTGGTGTGGGCGTTGTAGGGCCAGGTGTCCAGGAACAGATCGGCCTGAGCGTGACGCGCCAGGTGCCGCGGCAGCGGCGCGCGCGGCGCGAACAGCAGGCGCTCGGCATCGATGCCGTGGCCGGCAGCGGCGGCGCGCAGGTTACCTGTCACCTCGGCGTTGTCGGCCAGCAGCCAGAGCACGCTGCCGGGCCGCTGGCGCAGCAGTTCCATCCACAGCGCGAACACCTCGCGCGTGATCTTGTAGTTGTTGTTGAAGCAGCAGAACACGAACGCGTCGGCCGGCAGGCCCAGTTCGGCGCGCGAAGGCGTGTGCGCGTCGATGGCGCGGGCGCGGTCGTTGACCTGGTAGCTGCCCGGCAGCTCGATGATGCTTTCGCTGTAGAACGCGCGCTGCTCGGGCGGCACGACGACGCGGTCGGCCACGAGGTAGTCGATGGCACCGGGCATGCCCAGCGTGCCAGGGTAGCCGAGGTAGTGCATCTGCACGGGCGCCACGCGCTGCGCGAAGATGCCCGGGCGGTTGCCCGCGGTGTGCCCCTTGAGATCGACCGCGATGTGGATGTCCAGCGTCCGCGCCAGCGCCACCAACTCAGTGTCGCTCAGATCGCGCGCCAGCTCGAAGCGATCGAAGGCCGCGCGCACCCGCTGGCGCATGGGATCGTCCGGGCCGGCCGGATACTGGCCGAAGCAGAACGCCACCGTCTCGAAGCGCGACTTGTCGTGCTGCTCGAACATGCCGGCCATCAGGATGCTGGTGGCGTGGTGGTGGAAATCGCTGGAGAAGTAGCCGATGCGCAGCCGAGCAGGCCGGGGCGCGCCGATGTGCACGCGCCAGCGCTCGGGGGTGCTCGCCGGCACGCGCCCGAAGCGCTGGGCGCATTCCATTTCGGTAAGCTTGCGCAGTTCCGGCCCGTCCACGGCAAGACTCAGCAACCGCCAGGACTCCAGCCCCTCGACGCGACCCTGCTGCCAGAGCGCCCGCAGCGCCGTCAGGTGACTCTCGCACCCGTTCCAGTCACAGCAGACCGTGTCCAGGGTGAGCAGATTGCTGAGCGCGACCGGGTCGTGCGCGTCGAGCTGATGCGCCCGTTCGAGCCACGCGCGCGCTTCCTGCCGCTCCTGGGCGATGCTCAGCACCACCCCCAGGGTGCGCGCGGCCACGGCATGGCGGCCATCCAGCCGCACCGCGCGCAGGGCGGCTGCCCTGGCTTCGTCCGGCCGCTGCAGGCGGACCAGCACCTGCGCGGCGTTGATGTGGGCGTCCACCAGGCCTGGATCGCATTGCACGGCGCGCTGGTAGCACTCCAGTGCGTTCTGGTCGGCCTCCTTCAGCTTGTGCCAGGTCATGCCCAACAGGTTCCAGCTCACCGCCAGGCCAGGATGCCGCGCCACCACGTTCTGCAGCACGCGCAACGCCTCGTCGTGGCGCGCCAGTGCGTTGAGCGCCAGCGCTTGGTTGCAGAACGGATCGGGGCGATCCGGCGCCAGCTCGCCCGCACGGCGAAAGCTGTCGCAGGCGGCCGCATGGTCGCCCTGCTGCATGAGCACGTTGCCACGGTTGAAATACACCGCCGGTTGGCGCGGGTCCAAGGCCAGCGCCTGCGCCAGACTGTCCAGGGCCTGGGGCGTGCGTCCCAAGGCGGCCTGGGTGTTGGCCAGGTTGATCCAGGCGCCCACGTCGCTCGGCGCGGTCTCGACCAGCCGCCGCTGGCAGTCCTCGGCCAGTTCGAGCTGCCCCAGGCGCATGCGCGCAAGGCCCATGAGCTGCAATACCTGCGGGTGCATGCGCGGCCCGCAGTCCCAAGGCTCCAGCAACGCCACGACATGCTCGAAGCGGCCCTGCTGCCAGGCCTGGGCGGCCTGCGCCAGGGTCTGCACCAGGGCGGGCTGCGGCGACGCGATGGATGCCATGGGGTGCGTGATCGGTTTATGCGGCGCAAGCGCCCAGCATCTGCCGGAGATCCACCGGCGACATCAGGCGGCCCGGGATGAGCTCCCCAGCCCGAACATGCGCCGTGCCCAGCAGGGCACGCGGCTGGTCGCCGAACACCGCCACACGTTCGGCGTCGAGCCAATTGCCCCGGCGCCGCATGCCGCTGAGAAAGCGGCCGGCATCCTCACCGCCCAGCACAATGGGTGTGTGATCCGACAGCAATGCCTCGGGCAGCAACAGGCACGCCAGCCGGGCGGACTCCTCCATCGCTTCCAATTCCGCCAGCGAGCAGCAATGCGCGACGCCAAAGGGCCCGGTGGCCATACGGCGCAGGCGCGTGAGGTGGCCACCACAGCCCAGCGCCGCGCCGATGTCCTCGCCCAGCGTGCGGATGTAGGTGCCCTTGCTGCAGGTTACTAGCATATTGATAGCTGTCGGCGCATGTTCCACGCTGGCTGGAGCCAGATTCAGTTCAAAAATGGTGACTTCGCGCGGAGCGCGCTCGACCTCCAGGCCCTGGCGCGCGTACTCGTACAGCGCCTTGCCGTCTTTCTTGAGCGCGCTGTGCATGGGCGGCACCTGGGTGATGCGGCCTACGAAGCGCTGGCGCACGGCCTGCAGGTCAGCCGCCACCAGCGCGGGCACGGGGCGGCGCTCGATCACCTCCCCCTCGGCGTCGCCGGTGGCCGTGCGCACGCCCAGTTGCAGCGTCGCCTCGTACGTCTTGTCGGCATCGAGGTGCAGGCCGCTGAACTTGGTGGCGGCGCCGAAGCACAGCGGCAGCACGCCGGTGGCCAGCGGGTCCAGCGTGCCGGTGTGGCCGGCCTTCTCGGCGCGCAGCAACCACTTGGCCTTCTGCAAGGCCTGGTTGCTGGACAGGCCCAGCGGTTTGTCGAGCAGCAGCACCCCATGCACCGGGCGCCGCTGCACCCGTGCACGCGGCGCCGTGGTCAAGGTTCGCCCTCCTCCTTGGCGCGCGAGGCCACGGCCCGGGCGATCAGCGCGTTCATGTCGGCCGCGCGCTCGGTGGTGCGGTCGAAGATGAAGTGCAGCGTCGGCACGGTGTGGATGTGCAGGCGCTTGAACAGGCCGTTGCGCAGGAAGCCGGCGGCCGCGTTCAGGCCAGCGGCGGTTTCCTCCGGATCACCCCGCAGCAGGCTGAAGTACACCTTGGCGTGCGCGTAGTCGGGCGTGACCTCGACCGCGTTCAGCGTCACCATGCCCACGCGCGGATCCTTGAGCTCGCGCGCGATCAGGGCCGACAGATCGCGCTGGATCTGGTCGGCGACCTGGTAGCCACGGTTGGGTTTGCTGCTTCTCTTTATCGCGTTTCGCGTCTTGCATCGAGCCGGATGTTCACGCAGAACGCTCGACGCTTAACGCTCGACCTCACAAGGTGCGGGCGATTTCCTTGATCTCGAAGAATTCGAGCTGGTCGCCTTCCTTGATGTCGTTGTAGTTCTTCAGCTTGATGCCGCACTCGAAGCCTTCCTTGACTTCGCGCACGTCGTCCTTGAGGCGCTTGATCGAGTCGATCTCGCCGGTGTAGATGACCACGTTGTCGCGCAGCAGGCGGAAGTGCGCGCTGCGGTTGACCGAACCCGAGGTGATATACGAGCCGGCCACGGTGCCGATCTTGGAGGCCACGAACACGGTGCGGATCTCGGCCGTGCCGATGACTTCCTCGCGCTTCTCGGGCGCCAGCATGCCGGACATGGCCACCTTCAACTCGTCCACGGCGTCGTAGATGATGCTGTAGTAGTGGATGTCCACGCCGTTGCTCTCGGCCAGCTTGCGCGCGCCGGCGTCGGCGCGGGTGTTGAAGCCGATGATGATGGCCTTGGAGGCGATCGCCAGGTTCACGTCGCTCTCGCTGATGCCGCCCACGCCGGTGTAGACCATCTGCACCTTGACCTCGTCGGTGGAGAGCTTGAGCAGCGACGCCGCCAGCGCCTCCTGCGAGCCCTGCACGTCGGCCTTGATGATGATGGGCAGTTGCTTGACCTCGCCCGCCGTCATGTCGGTGAACATGTTCTCCAGCTTGGCGGCCTGCTGCTTGGCCAGCTTGGTGTGGCGGAACTTGCCAGCGCGGTAGGTGGCGATCTCTCGCGCGCGGCGCTCGTCCACCATCACCATGAAGTCGTCGCCAGCCTGCGGCACCTCGGTCAGGCCCTGGATCTCCACCGGGATCGAGGGGCCGGCCGATTTGGTGGAGCGGCCGTTCTCGTCCAGCATGGCGCGCACGCGGCCCGAGGTCTGGCCCGCCAGCACCACGTCGCCCACCTTCAGTGTGCCGGACTGCACCAGCACCGTGGCCACGGGGCCGCGGCCCTTGTCCAGGCTGGCCTCGATGACCAGGCCCTTGGCGGCGGCCTCGACCGGCGCCCGCAGCTCCAGCACCTCGGCCTGCAGCAGCACCTGCTCGAGCAGCTCGTCGATGCCCTGGCCGGTCTTGGCCGACACGGGCACGAAGGGCGAATCGCCGCCGAACTCCTCGGGCACCACCTGCTCGGCCACCAGCTCGCTCTTCACGCGCTCGGGGTTGGCCTCGGGTTTGTCCATCTTGTTGATGGCCACGACGATGGGCACGCCCGCCGCCTTGGCATGCTTGACGGCCTCCTTGGTCTGTGGCATGACGCCGTCGTCGGCCGCCACCACCAGGATCACGATGTCGGTGGCCTGGGCGCCGCGCGCCCGCATGGCGGTGAAGGCCTCGTGGCCCGGCGTGTCCAGGAAGGACACCACGCCGCGCGGCGTCTCCACGTGGTAGGCGCCGATGTGCTGCGTGATGCCGCCGGCCTCGCCGGAGGCCACCTTGGCGCGGCGGATGTAGTCCAGCAGCGAGGTCTTGCCGTGGTCCACGTGGCCCATGACGGTGACGACCGGCGCGCGCGGCAGCGACTCGGCCGTCTGCGCTTGCACTTCTTCCTCGGTGAAGGCTTCCGGGTCGTCCAGCGCCGCCACCACGGCCTTGTGGCCCAGTTCCTCGACCACGATCATGGCCGTGTCCTGGTCCAGCGGCTGGTTGATGGTGACCATCTGGCCCAGCTTCATCAACTGCTTGATGACCTCGGAGGCCTTGATGGACATCTTGTGCGCCAGCTCGGCCACGGTGATGGTTTCGGGCACGTGCACCTCGACCACGCGGTTTTCCGCCGGCGCCGCGGCGGCGGCATGGTCGTCGCGGTCGCGCTCGCCGCGCCGGCCGCGCGGGCCGCCGCGCCAGTTGTTGCGCCCGACGCCGCCGCTGCTGTCGCCACGGGTCGGGATGCCCTTCTTCTTGGCCGGGTCGCCCGCCCAGCTGGAGGACAGCTTGGCGGACTTGACTTCCTTGTTGGCGCCGGGGGTCGCGGTCTTGGCGGCCGCGGTGGTGGTGCCGCCCGCCGGCTTGTGCAGCGTGCCCTTGATGCCCGCCTTGGCGTCGTCGGGCTTCTTGATTTCCTCGGGCTTCTTGGCCACCAGCACCTTGCGCGGCGCGCTCATCATGGCGCGGATGGCCTCGGCCTCGGCCAGGGCCTTGCGGCGCTTCTCGTCCTGCTCGCGAGCGCGGGCGGCCTCGCCCTCGGCAGCGGAAACTGGCGCCTCTGCCTTGACCGGCTCTGTCTTGACCTGCTCGGCCTTGGGCGGCTCGGCCACAGGGATCGGCGCGGGTGCGGCGGGCACCTCGGTCATGGCCTCGGGGACAGGTGCCGGCGCGGCGGCGGCGGCGGCAGCAGCAGCCAGCTCAGCCTCGCGGGCGCGCTCGGCGGCCAGGCGTTCCTGCTCTTCGCGCTGGCGGCGCTTCTCGGCCTGCTCTTCCGCCTGGCGGCGCATCAGCTCGGCCTGGCGGCGGGCCTCTTCCTCGCGCCGCGCCTGCTCGGCGGCATCGATGATGGGCGCCACTGGCGCCGGCGCTTCGGGCGCGGCCTCGGCCGGGGCTGGCGCGGGGGCGACTTCGTCCTCGCGCTTGATGAAGGTGCGCTTCTTGCGCACCTCCACCTGGATGGTGCGCGCCTTGCCCGTGGCGTCGGCCTGCTTGATCTCGCTGGTGGATTTCTTGGTCAGCGTGATCTTCTTGCGCGCGGCCGAGGCGGTGCCGTGGCTGGCCTGCAGATAGCTCAGCAGCTTCTGCTTGTCACTGTCGGTCAGCGCGTCGGACGCCGACTGCTTGGCCACGCCAGCGGCCTGCAGCTGCTCCAGCAGCGCGTCGGTGGGGCGTTTGAGTTCGTTCGCGAATTCGGCAACGGTGGTGTTCGTCATATGCTGTGCTTGTCTCCATGCCCTTACTCTTGATCCACGAACCAGTGTTCGCGCGCCTTCAGGATCAGGGCGCGGGCATCGTCCTCGGACTGCCCGGTGATGTCGGTGAGTTCGTCGACCGCCAGGTCGGCCAGGTCGTCCCGGGCGCGCACGCCGGCGTCGGCCAGCTTGGCGATGAGCTCGGGCGTCAGGCCCTCCAGGTCGCGCAAATCCTGCGATACGGCCTCCACGTTTTCCTCGCGCGCGATCTCCATGGTGAGCATGGCGTCCTTGGCGCGGGCGCGCAGCTCGTTGACGGTGTCCTCGTCGAAGCTCTGGATGTCCAGCATCTCCTGGATCGGCACGTAGGCCACTTCCTCGAGGTTGGTGAAGCCTTCCTCGATCAGGATGTTGGCGATCTCCTCGTCCACGTCGAGCTGGTCAGCTCGGAAGCAAGGCGCACGTTCTGGCCGCCGCGGCCGATGGCGATGGCCAGGTTCTCCTCGTCGACCACCACGTCCATGGCGTGCTTTTCCTCGTCCACGACGATGGACGACACGTTGGCCGGCGCCAGCGCGCCGATGACGAACTGCGCCGGGTCCTCGGACCACAGCACGATGTCCACGCGCTCGCCCGCCAGCTCGTTGGTGACGGCGTTCACGCGGGTGCCGCGCACGCCGACGCAGGTGCCGATGGGGTCCACGCGCTTGTCGTGGCTGAGCACGGCGATCTTGGCGCGGCTGCCCGGGTCGCGCGCGCAGCTCTTGATCTCCAGCAGGCCCTGCTCGATCTCGGGCACCTCGTTACGGAACAGCTCGATCATGAACTCGGGCGCCGCGCGCGACAGCAGGATCGGCGCGCCGCGCAGGGTCAGGTCGACCTCCATGATCATGGCGCGCACGCGGTCGCCGTTGCGCAGGTTCTCCTTGGGGATCATCTCGCCGCGGCGCAGGCGGCCCTCGACGCGTCCGCTCTCGACCAGGATGTCGCCCTTGTCCATGCGCTTGACGGTGCCGGTGAAGATCTTCTCGCCCCGGCTCATGAAATCGTTGAGCAGCATCTCGCGCTCGGCGTCGCGGATCTTCTGCAGGATGACCTGCTTGGCCGCCATGGCACCGATGCGGCCGATGGGCACCGAATCCACCGGCTCCTCGATGTACTCGTCCACCTCGATGTCGGGGATCTGCTCCTTGGCTTCGAACAGCAATATTTCCTGGTCGGGCAGCTGCAGGCCGGCCTCGTCGGGTACCACGTGCCAGCGGCGGAAGGTCTCGTAGGCGCCGGTGTCGCGATCGACCGCCACGCGCAGGTCCACCTCGCCCTCGTACAGCTTCCTGGCCGCCTGGGCCAGCGCGGCCTCGACGGCGCCGAACACCACGTCGTGCTCGACGTTCTTCTCGCGCGAGATCGCCTCGACCAGCATCAACAGTTCGCGATTCATGATTCCACCAGCTCCAATGCTCACAAAATGAAAGCGCCTGGCGCGCTTCCAGCCTGCCGTTTCAATCCGTTCTATCCGGCTTTTCAGGGGCCGCCGCGCGGCCCTTGAAATCCACCACCGGCGCCAGCCGCGCCGATTGCAATTCATCCAGCTCGAACGACAGCGCCTGCTCCGGCGCCGGCGCGCGCTTGGCGCTCACCCGCTGGCCGGGCTTGGCCGGCGGCTCGTCGCGCCAGACGATCTGCCAGCCGCCCTCGGGCACCCTGTGCAGCGCGCCGCGAAACTTCTTGCGGCTGGCATGCACCTGGCCCGCGGCGGCGGCGCCGATGGGCGCCTTCAGCGTCACGTCCACCAGCTCACCCTCGAAGCGCTCGAAGTCCACCGCGTGGCGCAGCGGTCGGTCGATGCCGGGCGAGGACACCTCCAGCCGGCGGTAGTCCACGCCCTCGACTTCGAGCACATACTGCAACTGGCGCGTGACGCGCTCGCAGTCCTCGACAGTGACCGGGCGCTCGGCCGCGTCGCCGGGCGACCACGGGAAATCGATGGTCACGCGCAGCAGGCCACCGGCGGAACGTTCCAGTTCCACCAGTTCAAGCCCGAGTCCGCGCACGGTGTCGTCGATCGTCTGCTGCAGTGCCACGTGGTCCAGTAGAGCCGGCCCGGCACACCCTGAAATGCGCCCGGCCAAAAAAAAAGGGCCGGTTACTACCCGCCCGCTTGGTCTGATTTGGCGCGATTTTACATCAGAAACGCCCGTTTCGCCGACGTTGGGCCGTGGGCCGGGGCAGCGGTGCCTTGACGGGAGGTTTCAGAAGGATATCCGGCTTCTTCCCGCGTCCACATTGCGCTAGTAGCTATCAAATACAAAGCATCCGCAGCGTCAAGCCGCTGCCAGCAGACGCCGCGTGTAGGGGTGGCGGGCGGCGTGCAGCACCTCGCGCGCGGGGCCGGACTCGACCACCTCGCCGTCCTTCAGCACGATGACCTCGTGCGCCATGGCGCGCACCACGTCCACGTCGTGGGTGATCAGCAGGTAGCTCAGGGCCCGCTCGCGCTGCAGCCGCTGAAGCAGCGCCAGGATCTGCTTCTGGATGGTGACGTCGAGGGCGCTGGTGGGCTCGTCCAGCACCAGCACCTGGGGCTCGACGATGAGGGCGCGGGCCAGGGCGATGCGCTGGCGCTGGCCGCCCGAGAATTCGTGCGGGTAGCGCGCCCGCAGGTTGGGAAACCGCGCCTCGTCCAGCCCAACCTCGGCCAGGGCCTGCGCCACCCGCTGGGCGCGCTGCGCGGCGGGCAGGCCGGGCGCGTGCACCAGCAGGCCCTCGCCCACGATCTCCTCCACCGTCATGCGCGGCGAGAGGGACGAGAACGGGTCCTGGAACACCACCTGCACCACGCGCCGCAGCGGCTGGTCGGCCGCCGCCCGGTGCCGCCAGGGCTGGCCGGCGACCTGCAGCTCGCCCGTGAAGGGCAGCAAGCCCAGCGCGGCCTGCGCCAAGGTGGATTTACCGGAGCCCGATTCGCCGATGACGCCCAGCGTGCGCCCGGGCGCGATCTCGAAGCTGGCGCCCTGCAGCGCGACGAACTCGCCCTGACGGAACCAGCCGCGGATGCCGGGCAGCGGCGTGGAGTAGGCCACGCGCAGGTCGCGCGCGGCCAGCACGGGGGCGGCGCCGGGCTCGGGCGGCTGCTCGGCCACGTCACGCTCGGGCCGGCTGGCCATGAGCTTCCGGGTGTAGGCGTGCTGCGGCGCGGCGAAGACCTGGGCGGTGGCGCCCTGCTCCACCAGCCGGCCGTGCTGCATGACGGCCACGCGGTCGGCGAAGCGGCGCACGAGGTTGAGGTCGTGCGTGATCATGAGCACGGCCATGCCGGTCTCGCGCTGCAGCGCGTCCAGCAGGTCGAGGATCTGCCCGCGCAGGCTGACGTCGAGCGCGGTGGTGGGCTCGTCGGCCAGCAGCAGCTTCGGTGCGCAGGCCAGCGCCATGGCGATCATGGCGCGCTGGCGCTGCCCGCCGCTGAGCTGGTGCGGGTAGGCGCCGGCGCGGCGGGCGGGCTCGGGGATGCCCGTCTTTGCTAATAATTCGATAGCTTCTTGCGCAGACTGGGTACGGGTCAGGGCCCGTTTCAGCCGCAAAACTTCGGCGATCTGCTCGCCCACGTTCATGAGCGGATTGAGCGCGGTCATGGGCTCCTGAAAGATCATGGCGATGTCGTCGCCGCGCAGGCCGCGCAGCACGCGCTCGGGCAGCGCCAGCAGGTCGCGCACCTGGTGGCCGTCGTCGAAGAGCGCGCGGCCTTCGACGCGGGCGCCGTGCAGCAGGCGCAGCAGGGCCAGCGCGGTCACCGTCTTGCCGGAGCCGGATTCGCCCACCAGGGCCAGCTTCTCGCCCGGCGCGATGTCGAGGTCCACGCCCTTCACCACCGTCTTGGCGCCGAAGGCGACGTGCAGATCCCGCACCTGGAGCAGCGGCTGGCTCATGGCTCGATTACTATCAAAAACATAGCTATTAGCGCAATATTCACGTGGGCTTTAGGCCGATTTTTCTTGAAACTCATGATTCGGCCCGGCGCGGGTCGAGCGCGTCGCGCAGCGCATCGCCCATGAAGGTGAGCAGCAGCAGCGTAATGACCAGGACGGCGAAGGTGGACAGCGAGATCCACCACGCGTCGATGTTGTTCTTGCCCTGCGCCAGCAGCTCGCCCAGGCTGGGGGTGCCCGGCGGCACGCCCAGGCCCAGGAAGTCGAGCGAGGTCAGCGCCAGGATGGCCGCGCTCATGCGGAACGGCAGGAAGGTGACCACCGGCGTCATGCTGTTGGGCAGGATGTGGCGCCAGATGATGCGCCGGCGGGGCACGCCCAGCGCGCGCGCGGCCTTCACGTAGTCGAGCTGGCGGTTGCGCAGGAATTCGGCGCGCACGTAGTCCGACAGCCCCATCCAGCCGAACAGGCTGAGCAGCCCCAGCAGCAGCCCGACGCTGGGCGAGAGGATGGCGCTGAAGATGATGAGCAGGTACAGCTCGGGCATGGCGCCCCAGATCTCGATGAAGCGCTGGCCCGCCAGGTCAACCTTGCCGCCGAAGAAGCCCTGTACCGCCCCCGCCGCCACGCCCAGCAGCACGCCCACCGCCGTGAGCGCCAGCGCGAACAGCACGCTGACGCGAAAGCCATAGACGAGCTGCGCCAGCAGGTCGCGCCCGCGGTCGTCGGTGCCCAACCAGTTGTCCACCGAGGGCGGCGCGGGGTTGGGCGACTTGGCGAAGTAGTTGATGGTGCGGGCGCCGTAGGGGTTGGGCGGATAGACGGCCCAGTTGCCGGGCTGGGCGAGACGCTGCCGGATGAAGGGGTCGAGGTAGTCGGTCTCGGTCTCGAAGTCGCCGCCGAAGGTCTTCTCGGAATAGGTCTGGGCCAGCGGGAGGTAGAGCCTGCCCTCGTAGCGCAGCAGCAGCGGCTTGTCGTTGGAGATCAGCTCCGCGCCCAGGCTGAGCAGCACCAGGGCGACGAAGACCGCCAGGCTCCAGAAGCCCAGCCGGTTGCGCCGGAAGCGCAGCCAGGCGCGGCGGCTGGGCGAGAGGCTGGGCGCCGGCACGGCCGGCTGGCCGATGGTCGGCTGGCCGATGGTCGGCAGGGGAAGGGCCGCCTCAGCCATGCCTGCCGTCCGCCAGCAGGTTGTCGAAGGGCTGGCGGCTCTTGAAGCGGTAGGCGCCGAAGTCGCGCTCGTCGGTGGTGAGGATGCGGCCGTGGCCCAGGTGCTCGGCCAGCAGCACCAGGGAGCCGTCGGCCAGGTCCATCGGCAGGCTGGCGTAGCGTTCCATGAGGTAGGCCAGCCGCTCGGTCTGCGGGGCATCCCACTGCCAGACGGCGATGCCGCCGGCGGCCACGTCGCGCAGCAGGGCGTGCGCGGCGTCGGTACCGATCCAGCGCGTGAGCAGGTGCGTGGCCTCGGTCAGCACCGGCCAGGTGGTGACCCAGCCCTCGCCCTGCGTGGCCAGCGCCCGCGTGGCGCGGGTGTGCCAGGCGTCGTCGGCGTCCGCCAGGGCATAGAAGAAACCGGCGTCGGCGATGATCACGCGCGGCCCTTGGCGGGCTTGGTGCCGGCGGCGCAAGACGGCGGTGGCTCGTGCACGGCCGGGGCGCGGCCCTGGTGCTTGGCGCCCCAGCCTTCGGCCAGGCGCGCCTTGTAGCTGCCGGCCACGTCGCCGCGGCCGCTGCGGCCCCGGCCGACGAAGGCCGCGAAATGCACGAGGCCATTGCGCTGCGCCCGCATCTGGTCGTAGTAGTGCTGCACGCTGGTGCGCAGCACCTCGCTCACCCCCTGGCCGGTGGCCTCGGCCAGGTAGTTGAGCTGCTGCTCGGCTTCACCCTCGAAACGTGCGTTGACCCGCATGGATGGCCTCCTCGGAACAAGACTGTCATGCATTGTATGACAAACTCAGTCAAATTTCACGCGCGGGTCCACCCACACGTAGCACAGGTCACTGACCAGCTTGGTCACCAGCCCGATCAGCGTGAACAAGAACAGCGTGCCCATCACGACGGGATAGTCGCGCCGAATCACGCTTTCGTAGCTCAGCAGGCCCAGCCCGTCAAGCGAGAACAGCGTCTCGATCAGCAGCGAGCCGGTGAAGAACGCGCCGATGAACGCCGCCGGAAAACCGGTGACGATGGGGATGAGCGCGTTGCGGAAGACGTGCTTCCACAGCACCTGCCGCTCCGACAGGCCCTTGGCGCGCGCCGTCAGCACGTATTGCTTGCGGATTTCCTCCAGGAAGCTGTTCTTGGTCAGCATGGCCGTCACGGCGAAGCTGCCCAGCACCATGGCCGTCACCGGCAGCGTGATGTGCCACAGGTAGTCCACCACCTTGGCGCCCCAGCCCAGCTCGTCGAAATTGGGCGACGTGAGCCCGCGCAGCGGAAACCACTGCAGCTGCCCGCCAAAGATGACCAGCAGCGCCACCCCCAGCACGAAACCCGGGATGGCGTAGCCCACCAGCACGATCAGCGTGGTGACGAAATCGAAGCGCGAGCCCGCCCGCACCGCCTTGGCCACGCCCAGCGGCACGCTGATGAGGTAGCTGATGAAAAACGTCCACAACCCCAGGCTGATGGACACCGGCAGTTTCTCCTTCACCAGTTCCCACACGTCCTTGTTCTGGAAGAAGCTGCGGCCCAGATCGAACCGGGCGAACTGCTTCAGCATCTGCCAGAAGCGCTCGGGCGCCGGCTTGTCGAAGCCGTACAGCGCCTTCACCTGCGCCAACCGTTTGGGGTCCACGCCCTGCGCGCCGCGGTAACTCAGGCCGCCGCCCTCGACGCCCCCGCCACCGGCGCCGACCTTGGCCTCGGCCAGGAACTGCTCCACCGGCCCGCCCGGCACGAACTGAATCACCACGAAGGTCAGCAACAGCACGCCCAGCAGCGTGGGCAACATGAGCAGCAGGCGCTTGAGGATGTAGGTGAGCATGTGTTCGCTATTGTTTTAAAAGCAAACAATCATTCATTGACGCTGGTCAGAGCCATTTTCTCTTCAAGACCCCGCGCCCACCACGTGTCCACCGCCCAGGTCTCGCCCTGGTAGTACAGCGGCGTCACGGCCGGCCGCGCCAGCCGCCGCGCGTTGTAGGCCATGCGGTGCACACCCGAATACCACTCGGGCAGCAGGTAGTGGCCGTGGCTGATGACGCGGTCGAGCGCGCGGCAGGCGGCGCGGTAATCGGGCTCGGCCTTGGAGTCGACCATGCGGGCGATGAGGCTGTCCACCGCCGGGCTCTTGACGCCGCTGAGGTTGCCCGAATCCTCGGTGTCGGCGGCTTGGCTGCCGAACAGGTCGGCGTAGTCCTGCCCGGGGTTGGCGGTGCCCGGAAAATTGATGGTGGTGACGTCGAACTCGAACTTCTGCAGCCGCTGCTGGTACAGCGCGAAATCGACCGGGCGGAAGACCAGTTGCACGCCCAGCTTCTCCAGGTTGCGCTGCCAGGGCGTGACCACGCGCGCGCCGCCTTCGTTGCTGCCCAGGTATTCCAGCACGAAGGGCTCGCCGCGGGCGTTCTTGAGCACGCCGTCCCGCACCGTCCAGCCGGCCGATTTGAGCAGCGCCTGGGCCTGGCGCAGGTTCTCGCGCAGGCCGCCCACGATGGGGTCGCGCGGCTGGTCGGTGCGCGGCGGCGCGAAGGCGGGGCCGAAGGTGGCGGCGGGCAGGCTGGCGCGCCATGGCTCCAGCAGCGCCAGTTGCGCCGCGTCGGGCAGGCCGGTGGCGGCGCAGGCGGTGTTGCCGAACAAGCCCTTCACGCGGCTGTAGGCGTTGTAGAACATCTGCCGGTCCATCCACTCGAAGTCGATCGCCAGGCCCAGCGCCTCGCGCACGCGCACGTCCGCCAACTGGGGGCGGCGCGTGTTGAGCACGTAGCTCTGGAAGCCGGTGGGCAGCTTGTGCTGGAACTCGCCCTTGACCAGTTCGCCCGAAGTGAAGCGCTTGCCGTACACGCGCCGCGCCCAGTCGCCGGCCGAATAAAAGGCCATCAGGTCGAACTCGCCCGCCTTCAGGGCCTCCAGCCGGGCAGTGGCGTCCTTGTAGATCTTGACGGTGATGCGGTCGAAGTTGGCGCTGCCGCGGCGCACGTTCAGATCGCGCGCCCAGTAATTCGCGTCGCGCAGGTAGGTGATGTCCTTGCCGAACTTCACCGGCCCGATGCGGTACGGCCCCGAGCCGATGGGCACGTCCGTCACCACCTGGTCGAAGGGCTTGCCCTGCCCCCACTTGCGGCTGAAAACTGGCAGGCCGCCGACGGTGAGCGGCAGTTCGCGGTTGGGCTTCTTGAAGCGGTAGCGCACGGTGCGCGCGTCCAGCACATCCACGCCGGCGACGTCGATCAGCGCCGTCTTGTAGCCCGGCGAGGTGTAGGGGCCGACCAGCGTGTCGTAGCTGTGCTTCACGTCATGGGCCAGCACGGGATCGCCGTTGTGAAAGCGCGCCTCGGGCCGCAGCTGGAAGGTGGCCGACAGGCCGTCGGGCGCCACGCTCACGTCTTCGGCCAACAGGCCGTAGCCGGCGCCCTCCTCGTCCAGCGCGCCAGTCAGCAGGCTGTCGAACATCAGGCCCGCCAGGTAGGCCGGCGGGCTACCCTTCATGGTGAAGGGGTTGTACTTGTCGAAGTTGGAGTAGCGCAGGTTGCTCACCAGCCGGATCTCGCCGCCCTTGGGCGCGGCGGGGTTGACGTAGGCGAAATGGTCGAATCCTGGCGGGTACTTCAGCGCGCCCCACAGCGCGTAGCCGTGCGCGGCCCAGGCCGGAAAACAGCAAGCGGCGAGCCAGACGGCCATCAGAGTACGCATGCGACAATTCTGCCGCTATTTTCTTGAGGAGCCCCCGCGCATGACGAACACCACCGGCTTTCTGGCTGGCAAGAAGCTGCTGATCACCGGCGTGCTGAGCAACCGATCCATCGCCTACGGCATCGCCCGCGCCTGCCACGGCCAAGGCGCCGAGCTGGCCTTCAGCTACGTCGGCGAGCGCTTCAAGGGCCGCATCACCGACTTCGCGGCCGAGTTCGATTCCAATCTGGTGTTCGACTGCGACGTGGCCGACGACGCGCAGATCGACAAGCTCTTCGCCGACCTGTCGCAGGCGTGGCCCACCTTCGACGGCTTCGTGCACAGCATCGGCTTCGCCCCGCGCGAGGCCATCGCGGGCGACTTCATGGACGGCGTCTCGCGCGAGAACTTTCGCATCGCGCACGACATCAGCGCCTACAGCTTCCCGGCGCTGGCCAAGGCCGCCCTGCCCTACCTGAGCGAGCGCGCCGCGCTGCTGACGCTGACCTACCTGGGCGCGCTGCGCGTGGTGCCCAACTACAACACCATGGGCCTGGCCAAGGCCAGCCTGGAGGCCAGCGTGCGCTACCTGGCCGAATCGCTGGGCGGACGCGGCATCCGCGTCAACGGCATCAGCGCCGGCCCGATCAAGACGCTGGCGGCCAGCGGCATCAAGGACTTCGGCAAGCTGCTGAGCCACATGGCCGGCGCCGCGCCACTGCGCCGCAACGTCACCATCGAGGACGTGGGCAACGTCGCCGCCTTCCTGCTCAGCGACCTGGCCGCCGGCGTGACGGCGGAGATCACCTACGTGGACGGCGGCTTCAGCCACACGGCGGGCCTGAGCCGGGACATCGCCGGCTGAAAACGGCTGTTTCAAGCCAAATCGGCCTCCAACCCGCATGGACATTTCGGTTACAGCTATATAAATAGGAGTATGCAGCGCCGCCTGATCCTGGCCCTGGCGGCGTCCGCGCTGTTGCACGGCGCGGCCCGCGCGCGAGGCGACGCCCCCGCCCTGCTGCTGGCCGGGCATTACCGCCCCGGCCTCCCGCTGGCGGACTACTGGGTGAGCGAGAAGTACGACGGCGTGCGCGGCCACTGGGACGGGGTGCGCCTGCGCACGCGCGGCGGCGAGCTGATCGCCGCGCCGCCCTGGTTCACCGCCGGCTGGCCGGCCACGCCGCTGGACGGCGAGCTGTGGGCCGGGCGCGGCGGCTTCGAGCAGGCGCAGTCCGCGGCCGGCCGACTGCGCCCCGACGATGCGGCCTGGCGGCGCCTGCGCTTCATGGTGTTCGACCTGCCCGCGCACCCCGGCACCTTCGACGAGCGCCTGGCCGCGCTGCGGCAGGTCGTCGCCGGCATCGGCCAGCCGTGGGTGCAGGCCGTGCCGCAGCGCAAGGTCGCCAGCGACGCCGAGCTGCAGGCCTGGCTGCGCGAGGTGGTGCGCGGCGGCGGCGAGGGCCTGATGCTGCACCGCGGCGCCTCGCGCTACCGCGCCGGGCGCGGCGACGACCTGCTGAAGCTGAAGCTGCACGACGATGCCGAGGCGCGCGTCATCGGCCATCAGCCCGGCCAGGGCCGGCACGCGGGACGGCTGGGCGCGCTGCTGGTGGAAACGCCCGAGGGCCGGCGCTTCGCCCTGGGCACGGGCTTCACCGACGCCCAGCGCGCCGACCCGCCGCCAGTGGGCAGTTGGGTCACCTACCGCTTTCGCGGCCTGCACGCTGGCAGCGGGCTGCCGCGCTTTGCCAGCTTCGTGCGCGTGCGGGCCGACGAGGCGCGCTTTCGCGCGCCGCGCTGAAGCCAGCTTACTCCTTTATTAATAGCTGATGGCGCAGAAGGGGCGCCGGCCAGCGCCTGGAACAACGTAAAAAAGCCCGCACTGCGGCGGGCGAGCTGGACCGGCGCGCGGCGCACCGATCATCAGGGGCAGGCTTCACTTGACGACGAAGGCAGCCTCCTGGCGCAGCAGGGCGTAGAGCTCGTCCTTGATGGACAGCTTTTCTTTTTTCAGCGTCTCGATCTCGGTGTGGATGCCACCCGCGTCATGGACGCCCATGGAGGCGATCTGGTGGTCCAGCTCGTTGTGCTTTTCGAACAGGTGCAGAAAGCGCTGGTGGGAGCCTTCGGCCTTCAGGCGGGTGATCAGGTCGCGGTACTCAGGAAACATCGGCGATTCTCCTTGGGTTGTGACGGTGACGAGCTTACCGTATGCGCCCAGCGAAGCGAAGCGCCATGGACTTTCAAAAGGTCAACGCTTGCCAGCCACGCAGTCGGCGAAGTAGCGCACGTTGCCGTTGTCGTCCTTGACCTCGACCAGGCCGTGGATGTCGCTCTCGAAGCCGGGGCACATCAGCGCGAACTCGCGCGCGAACTTCAGGTAGTCCACGATCTTGCGGTTGAACACCTCGCCGGGGATCAGCAGCGGGATACCCGGTGGATAGGGCGTGACCAGCCCCACGGTGACGCGACCCTCGAGGTCGTCGATCTCCACCCGCTCCACTTCGCGGCGCGCGATGCAGGCGTAGGCGTCGGCTGGGCGCATGGCGGGCGTCAGCTCGGACAGGTACATGTCGGTGGTGAGGCGGGCGATGTCGTAGCGCGCGTACAGTTCGTGCACGTGCTGGCACAGGTCGCGCAGGCCCATGCGCTCGTAGCGGCGGTGCTGGGCGCAGAACTCCGGCATGATCCGCCACATAGGCTGGTTGCGGTCGTAGTCGTCCTTGAACTGCTGCAGCGCCGTCAGCAGCGTGTTCCAGCGGCCCTTGGTGATGCCGATGGTGAACATGATGAAGAAGCTGTAGAGGCCCGTCTTCTCCACCACCACGCCGTGCTCAGCCAGGAACTTGGTGACGATGCTGGCCGGGATGCCCGTCTTGTCGAACTTGCCGTCCAGGTTGAGGCCGGGCGTGACGATGGTGGCCTTGATCGGGTCCAGCATGTTGAAGCCCGGCGCCAGCTTGCCGAAGCCGTGCCAGCTCTTGGACTTGGCGGTGCCGTTCTTGATGATCCAGTCGTCGGCGCGGCCGATGCCGTCCTGCACCAGCTTGTCCGGGCCCCAGACCTTGAACCACCAGTCGTTCTTGCCGAAGTCCTGCGCCACCTTGCGCATGGCACGGCGGAAGTCCAGCGCCTCGGCGATGCTCTCCTCGACCATCGCGGTGCCGCCGGGCGGCTCCATCATGGCGGCGGCCACGTCGCAACTGGCGATGATGCTGTACTGCGGGCTGGTCGAGGTGTGCATCAGGTACGCCTCGTTGAACAGGTAGCGGTCGAGCTTGACGTTCTGCGAGTCCTGCACCAGCACGTGGCTGGCCTGGCTGATGCCGGCCAGCAGCTTGTGGATGGACTGGGTGGAATACACCACCGACTGCTGGGGCCGCGGCCGCTTCTTGCCCATGGCGTGGTAGGTGCCATAGAAGGGGTGGAAGGCGGCGTGCGGCAGCCAGGCCTCGTCGAAGTGCAGGTTCTCGACGTAGCCGTCGAGCATCTGCTTGATGGTCTCGGTGTTGTAGAGCACGCCGTCGTAGGTGGACTGCGTGAGCGTCATGATGCGCGGCTTGACCGCGTCGGCGTCCACGTGCTGCAGCAGCGGGTTGGCTCGGATCTTGGCCTTGATCGCCTCGGGCTCGAACTCGCTTTGCGGGATCGGGCCGATGATGCCGTAGTGGTTGCGGGTGGGCTTGAGGAACACCGGGATCGCGCCAGTCATGATGATGGCGTGCAGGTTGCTCTTGTGGCAGTTGCGGTCCACCACCACCACGTCGCCCGGCGCCACGGTGTGGTGCCACACCATCTTGTTGCTGGTGCTGGTGCCGTTGGTGACGAAGAAGCAGTGGTCGGCGTTGAAGATGCGCGCGGCGTTGCGCTCACTCTCGCCGATGGCGCCGTCGTGGTCCAGCAGCTGGCCCAGCTCCTCGACCGCGTTGCACACGTCGGCGCGCAGCATGTTCTCGCCGTAGAACTGGTGGTACATCTGGCCGATGGGTGACTTCAAAAACGCCACGCCGCCGGAATGGCCCGGGCAGTGCCACGAATAGGACCCATCTTCCGCATAGTCCAGCAGGGCCTTGAAGAACGGCGGCTGGATGCCCTCCAGGTAGCTCTTGGCCTCGCGCACGATGTGCTTGGCCACGAACTCCGGCGTGTCCTCGAACATGTGGATGAAGCCGTGCAGCTCGCGCAGCACGTCGTTGGGCAGGTGCTGGCTGGTCTTGGTCTCGCCGTGCAGGTAGATCGGCACGTCGCTGTTCTTGCGCCGCACTTCCTCGATGAAGTTGCGCAGGTTCTCCACCGCCGGGGCCAGGTCGGCCCCGGGCGTGAACTCCTCGTCGTCGATCGACAGGATGAAGGCGCTGGCGCGGCTCTGCTGCTGAGCGAACTGGCTCAGGTCGCCGTAGCTGGTGGCGCCGACGACCTCGAAACCCTCCCCCTCGATCGCCTTCGCCAAGGCGCGGATGCCCAGGCCGGAGGTGTTCTCGGCGCGGTAGTCTTCGTCGATGATGACGATGGGAAAGCGGAATTTCATGGGACGGCCTCCGGCCTCGAATCGGCGTGCAGCGGCGAAGTGTACGGAAACGGCAACCCCTTTCCTGTAAAGGCCATCCGTTGGCGGACAATCCAAAGCTGCTGCACGCGGAAAATCGAGCCGAGAACAGGAGGTTTCATGGCTGAATCGACCCTCTGGTGGATCGTCACCGGCATCCTGGTCGCACTGGAACTGACGACCGGCACCTTCTACCTGCTAATGCTGGCCATCGGCACGATGGCCGGCGCCCTGGCCGCGCATGCCGGCGCCGGGCCGATCGCGCAGATGGTTCTGGCCGCCCTCCTCGGCGGCGGGGCCGTCGTGGCCTGCTACCTGGTGCGCCGGCGCCGCCCGGGCGACCCGTCCGCGCGCGCCGACCGCAGCGTCAACCTCGACGTGGGCGAAACGGTGCAGGTGGACGCCTGGAACGCCGACGGCACCGCCACCATCCGCTACCGGGGCGCGCAATGGACAGCCGTGCACCGCGCCGGCGCGCCGGCCAGCCCCGGCCCGCATCGCGTGGTGGAACTGGTCGGCAGCCGCCTGCTGGTGGAACCGATCTGATCCTGCCCCATCTAACCGCCAGAAACAGAAGGACACCCCTTGGAAATCGCCCTCGTCATCGTCGTCATCGCCGTCATCTTCATCACTCGCTCGATCAAGGTCGTGCCGCAGCAGAACGCGTGGGTGGTGGAGCGGCTGGGCAAGTACCACGCCACGCTGGTGCCGGGCCTGAACTTCCTGGTGCCCTTCATCGACCGCGTGGCCTACAAGCACAGCCTGAAGGAAATCCCGCTGGACGTGCCCAGCCAGGTCTGCATCACGCGCGACAACACGCAGCTGCAGGTGGACGGCGTGCTGTACTTCCAGGTCACCGACCCGATGCGCGCCAGCTACGGCTCGTCCAACTACATCAGCGCCATCACGCAACTGGCCCAGACCACGCTGCGCAGCGTGATCGGCAAGCTGGAGTTGGACAAGACCTTCGAGGAGCGCGACATCATCAACGCGCAGGTGGTGCAGGCCATCGACGAGGCAGCGCTGAACTGGGGCGTGAAGGTGCTGCGCTACGAGATCAAGGACTTGACGCCGCCGGCCGAGATCCTGCGCGCGATGCAGGCGCAAATCACCGCCGAGCGCGAGAAGCGTGCGCTGATCGCGGCCTCCGAAGGCCGGCGCCAGGAGCAGATCAACATCGCCACCGGCGAGCGCGAGGCCTTCATCGCGCGTTCCGAGGGCGAAAAGCAATCCATCATCAACAACGCGCAAGGCGAAGCAGCCTCCATCACCGCGGTGGCCGTGGCCACCGCCGAGGCCATCGAGCGCGTGGCGGCGGCCATTCGCCAGCCCGGCGGCGAGCAGGCGGTGCAGCTCAAGGTGGCCGAGAAAGCGGTCGAGGCCTACAGCAAGGTGGCCGCCGACGCCACCACCACCCTGGTCGTGCCCAGCAACATGACCGAGGTCTCTGCCCTCATCAGCTCGGCCATGAAGATGGTCCAGGCGCAACGCGTCGGCCCGCAACCCTGATCCGCGCCCTGCCTTGCCGCTACAATACGCGGTTCCTGGAGAGGTGGATGAGCGGTTTAAGTCGCACGCCTGGAAAGCGTGTGTGGGCTAATCCCCACCGCGGGTTCGAATCCCGCCCTCTCCGCCATATACAGGCCTGAGTAGTTGATCTACTTAGGCTTTTTCTTTGCATCTCAGCCTTCTCATCCAGACACCCACCAGAAGCTAACTCGGCAGGATTCTTGTCTGGCTTGAGGGTGTCCGCATTTGATGGCATGGGCGTGATAAAGCTACCGGCTTACTCGTTCACTTTGCGACGCGTGGCCTTCACCTGCGAGCGCAGGGCCTTGCCCTCGAGCCGTCGCTGCCTGGACCCGTAGGTCGGCTTCGTCGGACGCCGAATCTCGGGCACCTGCGTTGCCTCTGCCACGATCTCCTCCAGGCGCGCCAGGGCCAGCGCCCTGTTCTGCTCCTGGCTGCGGGCGGATTGCTCCTTCAGCAGCAGGATGCCGTCCTTGGTGACCCGGCGGCCCGGCAATGCCAGCAGGCGCTCCTTCACCATGGCCGGCAATGAAGACGCGTGGATGTCGAAGCGCAGGTGAACCGCGGTGGAAACCTTGTTGACGTTCTGACCACCCGGACCCTGCGCCCGCATGGCCGTGATGTCGACTTCGTCTTCCTTTACCCGGGAAGCCATGCTTCGCCCACCCACGGTCGGAAATGCACGCCCGCTGGCCAAGCTGGCGTGCCCATGCTAAGCGTCCGTCAGCAACCGCGCCTTGACGGTGCGGCCCTTGATGCGCCCGCTGTTCAGGCGCGCGACGGCCTCGTGCGCGATGCCGCGTTCCACGGCCACGTAGGTGGCGAACTCGTTGATGTCGATCTTGCCCACCTGCTCGCGGGTGTAGCCGAGGTCGGCGGTGAGCGCGCCCAGCACGTCGCCCGGGCGGATCTTCTCCTTTCGCCCGGCCTGGATGTGGACGGTCGCCATCGCCGGCAACAGGCGGCCTCCCGAGGCCGGCGTGAGTTCGGTGAGCGCATGCCAGACCGAGGGTCGCCCCTGCAACTGTTCGATGCGCCCGACAGCGCCCATCTCATCCAGCGTCGCGAGGCTGAGCGCCAGCCCCGTCTGGCCGGCGCGACCGGTGCGGCCGATGCGGTGCACGTGCGCTTCCGGATCGGAGGAGATCTCCACATTCATGACGGCAGCGAGACCAGCCACATCGAGCCCGCGCGCCGCGACGTCGGTGGCGACCAACACGGAGCAACTGCCGTTGGCGAAGCGCACCAGCACCTGATCGCGCTCGCGCTGCTCCAGGTCGCCGTGCAGGGCGAGCGCGCTGTAGCCCTGCGCCTGCAGCAGTTCGGCCAGCGTGCGGCAGCGCGTCTTGGTGTTGCAGAAGGCGAGCGTGCTCGCCGGCCGGAAGTGCTCCAGCAGGCTCGCGACCGCCGGCAGCCGCTGATCCGCGCGCACCTCGTACCAGCGCTGTTCGATCTGCTCGCTGCCGTGCTGCGCCTCCACCTTGACCGTGACGGGATTGCACAGGAACTGCGCGGCGAGCTTGGCGATGCCTTCGGGATAGGTCGCCGAGAACAGCAGGGTCTGCCGCTGCGCCGGGCACTGGCGGGCCACCTTGGCGATGTCGTCGACAAAGCCCATGTCCAGCATGCGGTCCGCTTCGTCGAGCACCAGCGTCATGAGTGCATCGAGGCTGAGATGGCCACGCTCGAGATGGTCGATCACGCGCCCGGGCGTGCCGACGACCACGTGGGCACCGCGCTCCAGGCTGACGGTTTGCCCGCGCAGCGGCACGCCACCGGCGAGCGTGACCACCTTGACGTTGTCCTCGGCGCGCGCCAGTCGTCGGATCTCGGTCGTGACCTGGTCGGCCAACTCACGGGTGGGGCACAGCACCAGGGCCTGCACCGCGAAGCGGCGCGCATCGAGCTTGGCCAGCAAGGCCAGCGCGAACGCCGCGGTTTTGCCGCTGCCTGTCTTGGCCTGGGCGATCACGTCTCGGCCTTGCAGCGCGGCGGGCAGGCTGGCCGCCTGGATGGCGGTCATTTCCAGGTAGCCGAGCCGGCGAAGATTGTCCCGGGCCGCGGAGGACAGAGGAAGCGTGTCGAAACTGCTGGCGGGTGCCGAAGGATGGGTCATGCCAGCATCTTACGCAGAGAGGCACGCTGGCTAAAAGATAAAAGGACTTAGAGCCATCCCTTTCAAGGTCTTTCGAGCTTGATGATCTAAGCTGCTGATTGCACGGGAATTTCCGTGCGATGTGGAAGCAGAAAATCTGGCAGGAAGTCATTGAGCGGTTCGAGCAGCAGGCACCCGGTGCGGTGACGGCGCACCTGGCGTTGGATCAGGCGTTGCCGGCCAGCTGGATCGACGAGGTGTTCCAGGCCCATCGGCAGCGACAGTACCCGCGCGAGTTGCTGTTCTCCAGCGTGGTGGAGTTGATGCTGCTGGTCACGCTGGGGCTGCGGCCCTCGCTGCACGCGGCCGCGCGCAAGATGGCTGATCGCCTGACCATGCGCGAGATCCAGGGCTTCCTGCTGGAGAGCTACGGCGTGGAGGTGTCGCCCGAGTTCATCAGTTCGGTCACCGACGCCGTCATGGCCGAGGTCACCGCCTGGCAGGCGCGCCCGCTGGAGCCGAGGTACCCGGTGGTCTTCTTCGACGCCTTGCGCGTGAAGATCAAGGAAGACGCGGTGGTGCGCAACAAGGCCATCTACCTGGCCCTGGGCGTGCTGCCCGATGGCACGCGCGACATCCTGGGCTTGTGGATCGAGGGCACCGAAGGCGCCAAGTTCTGGATGAAGGTGTTCAACGACTTGAAGACCCGCGGCGTCAATGACATCCTCATTGCCGTCACCGACGGCTTGAAGGGCATGCCCGAAGCGCTGGCGGCGGTGTACCCGGCCACCACGCTGCAGACGTGCATCGTGCACCTGATTCGCAACTCCCTGGACTACGCCAGTTGGAAGGATCGCAAGCTGCTGGCGGCGGCCATCAGGCCGATCTACACGGCCGCCAGCGCAGAGGCGGCCGAGGCCGAACTCGACGCCTTCGCTCAAGGCCCGTGGGGCGTCAAGTTCCCCACCGTGGTGGCGGCCTGGCGTCGGGCGTGGGACCGGGTGATTCCGTTCTTTGCATTTCCACCGTCCATCCGCCGGGTGATCTACACGACCAACGCCATCGAGAGCATCAACGCGCGACTGCGCAAGATCATCAAGACACGGGGACACTTCCCCAGTGACGATGCGGCCTCCAAGCTGATCTGGCTGGCGCTGCGCAACATAACGGCCGACTGGGGACGGGCAGCCAAGGATTGGAAGGAGGCGATGAACCAGTTCGCGATACTCCACGAAGATCGCTTCACGCAGCCGACCCATGGCGCCAGCAGCAAGGAGGTTGAACCATGAATACATGGCTCAACCGGGGCGCCTCCGGCGGCCTGGCAGGGGCCTGAAGACAGAAGAGAAATCAATCGAGAGCAGATCAACCAACCGCCTCGAACACAAAAATTCAGACAGGCCCGAGAAGCGCCTGCAGGAGCGCCAGCAGCGTGCACGGCCGATCACGTTGGCGCTGCACGCCTGGCTCATCGCCCAGCGCACCAAGGTCGTGGACGGCGGCGCCACCGCCAAGGCCCTCGACTACAGCCTCAAGCGTTGGGCGGCGTTGATGCGCTACCTCGACGATCCGGTGCTGCCCATAGACAACAACCACGACGAGCAGCAAATCAGGACCTGGGCTACGGGCAGAAAAAACTGGTTGTTCGCCGGAACCCTGCTGGCGGGCCAGCGCGCGGCCGCGATCACAAGCTTGATCCAGTCGGCCAAGCTCAATGGCCACGACCCCTACGCGTATCTGAAGGACGTACTCACGCGGCTGCCCACTCACAAGGCTCGCGACATCGACCAACTGCTGCCGCACCTCTGGCAGCCGCTCCCCGCTACCGCATAGCGTCGGCTCGATGCAAGGGGCTCGCGACGTGTGTTCGCTGTCCCCTTACCGCACACAGGCCACGATGGTGTCCTTGTGCACGTCCAGGCCCGCACAGCGCTCATAAAGTATCTGCATGAGAACCTCCTGGCGGTCGATGGGCACCGCAGGCAGTCCTCGTCATCGAACTCTACCAAGCGTGCTTCGGGGCGTCACCGCCCTCTGCCACATTCCGGGGTGCTCGCAGGACTGCGGGTCCAACTACTGAACGGGTTCGCAACACCAAGCAAACGCCGACCTCCTCAGCAGTGCCCGGCTCCATCCCATGACCACCCACCATCCAGCGCCAGCCATGCCCTACGCTTCATGCCCCGGGGTCGGGCTCGCCCGATGACGAACTACTGAGCAGGTACAGCACTGCGCTGCACACCTCGTAGACGCCCATTCGCCGGGGATTGGCTTCGTGCACGCGCGCTCAATGGCTTGACGATCTCGAATTGTTCGCGGCTGAAATCGCTCGGATAGCCCTTGCTCACCACCCGAGCTTCAGACCTCCAGCCATTCCTTGCGAATGGCCGCGTCGGCGCGCAGGCCGTCGGGCGTGCCGTCGAAGACGATGCTGCCATGCCCCATGACCAGGGCCCGGTCGGAGATGTGCATGGCGATGGTCAGCTTCTGCTCGATCAGCAGCACGGAGATCCCCTTGTGCTTGAGCGTCTTGAGGTACTCGCCCACCAGTTCGACGATCTTGGGCGCCAGGCCCTCGGTGGGCTCGTCGATGATGATGAGGTCCGGATCGCCCATCAGTGTCCGGCACAAGGTCAGCATCTGCTGCTCGCCGCCGGACATCACGCCGGCTTCGGTGTGCTGGCGCTCCTTCAGGCGCGGGAACATCTGGTACATGTCGTCGAAGCTCCAGCGGCTGCCCTTGCCACTGCCCTTCTGCCCCAGCAGCAGGTTCTGGTGCACCGTGAGGTTGGGGAACACGTCGCGGCTCTCTGGCACGTAGCCCAGACCCAGGTGGGCGACCTCGTAGGCTTTCTTGCCGGCGAGGGTCTGCCCTTTCCAGTCCAGTCCGCCTTCCCAGTGCACCAGGCCCATGATGGCCTTGGCGGTGGTGGATCGGCCAGAGCCGTTGCGGCCCAGCAGCGCGACGATTTCGCCCGGCCGCACGTCGAAGCTGACGCCGTGCAGCACGTGGCTCTTGCCGTAATAGGCGTGCAGGTCTTGGACTTTCAGCATACGGGCCTCCGTAGGGCCGCCCCAAGGCAGGCCTGGGCCCCCAGGGGGGCGGCGATACACGAAGTGAGGAGCGTGGGAGTCATGTCAGTGCAACCCTCCCTGGGCATCGGCCACCGAGGAACCGAGGTAGGCCTCCTGCACGCGCGCGTTGGCGCGCACGGCTTCGGGCGTGTCGAAGGCGATGACCTCGCCGTACACCACCACGGCGATCTTGTCGGCCAGGCCGAACACCACACCCATGTCGTGCTCCACCGTCAGCAAAGTCTTGCCCACCGTGACCTCGCGGATCAGATCGATGAAGTGGGATGTTTCCGTCTTGCTCATGCCGGCCGTGGGCTCGTCCAGCAGGATCACGCTGGCGCCGCCGGCGATGGTGATGCCGATCTCCAGCGCGCGCTGCTCCGCGTAGGTGAGGTTGATGGCCAGCACATCGCGCTTGGCAGCCAGCCCCACCTGGCGCACCAGTGTCTCGGCGCGCTCATTGGCGTCGTGCAGGCCCGAAAGAAAGCGCAGGAAGGTGTAGCGGTAGCCCAGGCTCCACAGCACGCCGCAGCGCAGGTTCTCGAACACGCTGAGCTTGGGGAAGATGTTGGTGATCTGGAAGCTGCGCGAGAGACCCCTGCGGTTGATCTCGTAGGGCTTCATGCCGTCGATGCGCTCGCCGTGCAGGTGCACCTCGCCACTGCTGGGATGCAGCCGGCCGCTGATCAGGTTGAACAGCGTGGACTTGCCGGCGCCGTTCGGCCCGATCACCGCCACGCGTTCGCCGGCCCCCACGGCCAGGTTGGCGCCGCGGATGATCTCGGTCTTGCCAAAGCTCTTGCGCAGATCCTTCAGTTCGATGGCGTAGGTCATGCGGCCTGCTCCTTGCGTTTGATTTCAGTCTCGATCTCCTCCTGAGCTTGGCCCCAGACGCGGGCGAACCGGCGGCGCACGAATTCCAGCGCCGCTCCACCGATCACCGCGAGCACGATCGCGCCAGCCCAGGCGGCTGCCGAGGACGTGTCGAGCTGCATCCCGAGGAACTTCACCTCCGGTCCCATCGCAGCGTTCAGCTGGATGTGATAGATCATCTCGATGAGGGCGGACACGCCCGCCAGCATCACCAGGCCGGTGACCAGCAGGCCGAGATAGAGGCCCCAGAAGCGGTGCAGCTTGCCGAAGCGCGCGACCCGCACGTTCGCCATGATCAGGCTGGCCACACCGCCGGGCGCGAACATCACCATGATCAGGAAAACCAGTCCCAGATACAGCAGCCAGGCGGTGGTGAACTCAGACAGCAGCACCGAGGCCAGCACCATCAGCACCGCGCCGATGATCGGCCCGAAGAAGACGGTCGCGCCCCCCAGGAAGGTGAACAGCAGGTAGCTGCCCGAGCGCATGCCGCTGAGCGCGTCCGAGGCGTTCACGATCTCGAAGTTGATGGCCGCCAGCGACCCGCCGATGCCCGCGAAGAAGCCCGAGATGATGAAGGCGAACCAGCGCACCAGTTGCGTGTCGTAGCCGATGAAGCTCACCCGCTCCGGGTTGTCGCGCACCGCGTTCAGCATGCGCCCCAGCGGCGTGCCGGTGAAGGCGTACATCAGCGCGGTGCAGACGAAGCAGTACACGGCGATGAGGTAGTACACCTGCATCTGCGGCCCGAAGGTCAGGCCCAGGAAGGGGGTGCCGTAGGTGCGGTTGGTGGTGATGCCGCCCTCGCCACCGAACACGCCCGAAAACATCATCGCCATGGCCGCCACCAACTCTCCGATGCCCAAGGTGATCATGGCGAAGGTGGTGCCCGCCTTCTTGGTGGAAACGTAGCCCAGCAGGAAGGCGATGAAGGCGCCCGCCAGTCCACCAATGATCGGGATCAGCACCAGTGGCAGAGGGACGGCGTGGTCCGTGACGTAGTTGATCGCGTGGATCGCCGCGAAACCGCCCAGCCCCGTGTAGACGGCATGCCCGAAGCTGAGCATGCCACCCTGCCCCAGGAGCATGTTGTAGGACAGGCAAATGATGATCAGGTAGCCGATCTGCGACAGAATGGTCAGTGCCAGGCTGCTGCCGAAGATCCAGGGCGCCGCCACCAATACCAGCGCGAAACTTCCCCAGACCAGCAGGTGGCTGGTCTTCTTGGGTCGATGGGTGGTTGGGTTCGTGGTCATGTCAGTCCTCCCGCGTGCCCAACAGGCCCTTGGGCCGGAAGATGAGGATCAGCACCAGGAACAGGTACGGCAGGATGGGCGCCACCTGGGCCAGCGTGAGCTGCAGCACCGGTGCGCCGAAAGTCTCGCTGGTGATCTGTACGCCCACCTTTTCCAAGAGCGAGCCGAGCGACTGGTCGATCGCCACCGCAAAGGTCTGGATCACCCCGATCAGGATCGACGCCAGAAAGGCGCCGGCCAGCGAACCCATGCCGCCGACCACGACCACCACGAAGATGATCGGCCCCACCGCGTGGGCCATCGACGGTTCCGTGACGTAGGTGTTGCCCCCGACCACGCCCGCGAGGCCCGCCAGCGCGGCGCCGCCACCGAACACCAGCATGAACACGCGCGGCACGTTGTGCCCCAGTGCCTCCACCATGTCGGGATGCTTGAGCGCCGCCTGAATCACCAAGCCGATGCGGGTGCGCGTGAGCAGCAGCCAGACCGACAGCAGCATCAGCACGGCCACCAGCATGATGAAGGATCGCGACTTGGGAAACTGGGTGCCGAAGATCGAGAACAGCGGGCCTTCCAACTGCGGCGGCAGCCCGTAGGGGACGACCGCCCGCCCCCAGATCAGCTGCACGATCTCCAGGATGAGGTAGGACAGGCCGAACGTCACCAGCAGTTCTGGCACGTGGCCGAACTTGTGCACCCGGCGCAGGCTGAACCGCTCGAACGCCGCGCCAAGCAAGCCCACGACCAGGGGCGCGACAATCAACGCGGGCCAGAAGCCAATGACGTTGGAGATCGCATAAGCGAAATAGGCCCCGAGCATGTAGAAGCTCGCATGGGCGAAATTGAGCACGCCCATCATGCTGAAGATCAGCGTGAGGCCCGAACTCAGCATGAACAGCAACAGCCCGTAGCTCAAG
Source organism: Ottowia sp. (assembly GCF_016703145.1). Taxonomy (GTDB): domain Bacteria; phylum Pseudomonadota; class Gammaproteobacteria; order Burkholderiales; family Burkholderiaceae_C; genus Ottowia. The sequence continues at coordinate 905,330 of NZ_JADJCO010000005.1, forward strand.
CCGTTCAGCAGCGATATGGTAAAAAACTCCATCGAAACTCCTCCTTCTCCGCGAGGAACCTGGTCACAAAACAGCGCCGGCCGGGACTCGCGTCATCCGTCGGCGCTGGGTTCTCTCCCCTCTTGTGGGCTTCAGCCCGGGCGCTTCATCTGGCAGCTGGTGGGCGTGCTGGCTATGTAGGGCTCCAGGTACTTGACGGGCGCAAACGTGAAGCCCGTGTCTTCCACGCTGTACTTGTTCTTGGCATCCACCTTCTGCCACTTGGAAATCCACAGGCCCTGCTGCAGTTGGTGATCGGCCTTGCGCATCTCCGAATCGCCGTTGAAGCCCTTGAACTTCAGGCCCTCCAGCGCCGCAGCCACCTTGACGGGGTCGGTGGACTTGGCCTTCGCGACGGCGTTGCTCATGGCCACCAGCACGTTGTAGATCGAGAAGGTATAGAAATCCTCCTTGAATTTCGCCTTGAACCCGTTGGCCAGGTTACCCAGCACGCCGTCGTAGTTGGAGTGGTTGTAGGCGATCTGGTAGACCTCCAAATCCCTGCCCTGCGCCAGCGCCGTCGGCGTGCCGGACACACCGGCGTAGTAGGCATAGATGGGAAGCTTCAGGCCCGCGTCGTTCATGGCCTTGATGAGCAGCGTGAAATCCTGCCCCCAGTTGCCCGTGACCAACGAGTCGGCACCCGCCGCCTTGATCTTGGCCACATAGGGCGAGAAGTCCTTCACCTGGCCGAGCGGAATGTAGTCCTCCCCAACGACCTTGGCGGAGGGCTTGTTGCGCGCGATCCCTTCCTTGAAGAACTTGGCCACCTGCTGGCCATGTGAGTAGTTCTGGTTGAACAGGTAGATCTTTTGCGTGCCCGGCTGATCCTGCATGAAGCTGCTGAGCGCAGCCATCTTCATCGAGGTGTCGGCATCGAACCGGAAGTGCCAATAGGTGCACTTCTCGTTGGTCATGACCGGATCGACCGCCGAGTAGTTCAGATAGACGATCTCCTTGCCGGGATTGCGTTCGTTCTGCTTGGCCACCGCGTCTGCCAGCGGCACCCCGACGTTCGAGCCATTGCCCTGCGCGATGTAGCGGATGCCCTGGTCCATGGCCGCTTTCAGCAGGTTGATGGCTTCCGGCGGCGAACCCTTGCTGTCCATCGGCACGATTTCGAACTTCACCCCTGCCGGGTTGTCCGTGGCCGAGAGATTTTGAATGATGTATTGCCAGTTCTTGAGCTGGTTCTGCCCGACGTTGCCCAGGGGACCCGACAGACCCTCGATCATGGCAATCTTGACCGTTTCGCCCTTCTGGGCGAAAGCACCGCCTGTGCACGCCAATGCTGCGCAGGCTGCCGCAAATTTGAGAGTAAAACGCATCTTCATCTCCTGGTTACATCACCGCGTGGCAGCGTACCCGCTTGTCAATGAATGTTGCACAGGGATTGCCCTAGCAGGCTGCTGAAATACTCTGCCGCTGGCAGCAGCGTTGTTCCTGGAAGCAGAGGCGGCGGCGCTGTTTTTCGCATACCGGTTTCTTTGCGTCGTCAATGCCAGGTGTTGCCGCGATTTGGCGCATTCAGAGCCTTTTTTGGCCGCGCTACGCATATTGCGCGCGCACCTGTCCCAGCGTGCGCATGCGCGTGAGGTTGTAGGCGCTCATCGTCAACACGAACTTCTGGTCCACGCGCTTGAGACCGCGCACCATCACCTGGCGCATGCGCCCGACCGTCTTGGCCCAGCCGAAGCCTTGCTCGATGAGCTTTCTCTTTTGCTGCGAGATGGCATAGCCCACGCTGGTGGCAATGGCCTCGGGCACCGCCGAGCTTCGGTTCGATGTGTTCCTCGCCACATGCGGCGTCACGCCCATCTCCAGGCAGGCATCGATGAACTCGCGCGCGTCGTAGCCCTTGTCCGCGCCCAGTGTGATGTTGGTCGTCTCTTCTTCGGCCGCCTCGCAGCTCGCCTGGATCATGATCTTGGCCGCCTCGCGTTCGGCATGGCCATCGGCGATGGTGACCATGGCGTTGGCAATCAGGCCGTGGCGGTTGTCCGCCAGAGTGTGGCCCATGAAGCGCAGTTCGCTGGCGGTGTTGTTGCCCTTGCGAAACAGCCGTGCGTCTTCATCGGTGGTGGACTGGTGGGTCTTGTTGCTGCGCCGCTCGCCCTTGAAGTTGCCCGGGTTGGCATTCGAGTGGGCGCTTGAATCGGCGCTCGAGGCCGCACCGTCGTCCCCGCTGTCATCGCCACGCTTGCGCACGAAGCTCTTGTGGCCAGCCCAGGCCTGGATCAGCGTGCCATCGACACTGAAGTGCTCGCCCGACAGCAGGCCCTTGTCATGGGCGTCTTGCACGATCTGGCTGAACAATTCAATCACCGCATCGTGCTCGATCATTCGCTCACGGTTCTTGGTGAACACGGTGGGCACCCACACGGCATCGTCCATGGACAGGCCAATGACCCAGCGAAACAGCAGGTTGTATTGCGTCTGCTCCATCAACTGGCGCTCCGAGCGCACGCTGTACAGCACCTGGATGAGCATGGCGCGCAGCAGCTTCTCGGGGGCGATGCTGGGGCGACCGCCTTTGATGCTGGGCTCGTACATGCCGGCGAACAGCCCGTCCATTCTGGCCAGCGCCTGATTGACCATCGCGCGGATGGGGCGCAGCGGATGCTCTGCAGGCACGAAGTCCTCCAGCTTGCGCAGCGTGAACAGGCTCTCGGTGAAGGTGTCGGGGCCACGCATGTTCAGACTCAGGTGTGCATCAGTGATCGGGACTACAGATCTCAACGCCGCCCCAGATCCCGAGGCTGACGCTGGGGGAGGTATTTCAGCAGCCTGCTAGTCTTACTGTGTTACAAGCGTAGTCTTGCGTTTGCCCGCAGGCAGCACGGACACCTGGGCAGCGTCTTGAGCAAGGCTGCGGCGATACGCAGCCGCAAAGTCGTGATGGACGATGGGACGTGGCGCTGCGTGCGCGGGGCTGCCGCGAGGCTTGTAATGCGTGGGTAGGGCAGGTTCTTGGCTTCGTGCAGCGTTTTTTTTACCCGCACCCTCGGGATGGCGCAGTTGCTGGGCCGTCAGGAAGCCATAGGCGGCAATGCTCAGGCTGGCGTGGTGATGGAACCCCCGCCAGCCCCGGCCCTCGTAGTGCCCCAGTCCCAGCTCCTGCTTGAGATCCTGGTAGTCGCGCTCGATGCGCCAGCGCATCTTGGCCTCGTAGACCATGCGCTCAAGCAGCACATCCTCATCCAGCGTGGACAGCCAGTATTTCATTGGCTCCTTGTGGCCTTCTGGCCACTCGATGAGCAGCCACTCCTCGGGTCGCTGCTCGGTGCGCAGGTGCTCACGATGGGCCGCCCGCACGCGCACGCGGGCAAAGCGCGAGCGCAGCGTGAAGTTCGTGCCTTCTCGCCATTCGATGTTCTGCCATTGATCGGCTGCCAACCCGAAGGCCACTTCCTTGACCGACAGGGGCTGCTCGTGCCGGACGTCACCCCGCCGCAGCCGGGTGGGCACGTGGCCCCGGCCGCTGTACGGCTTGGGCGGCAGCGGCGCATGCCCGGGGGGCCACACCGTCACCTGGCCTGTCACGCCCACTGCGTACGCCAGACCCATCTGGCCGAGGCGCTCGCGAAACGCCGTGTCCACGCCGTAGCCAGCATCGGCCAGCACGCAGTGCCTGGGCGCACCCTGCGCCATCAGGTGCTCGATCTGCGCCAGCGCAATCGCCGGCTTGGTGGCGAACTCCAGGCCTTGCGGAACACCGGCCTTCTTGCGCCGCTGCGGGTCATCGGCCCACTCCTGGGGCAGGTACAGCTGACAGGCGACCGGCAGGCTGCCCGCCTGGCAGGCCAGACTGACGCTGACGGCCACCTGGCAGTTGTCCTGTTTGCCCAGCATGCCGCAGTACTGGCGGGCCACGCCCACCGAATGCCGGCCTTGCTTGGGAAAGCCGGTGTCGTCCACGATCCACCAGCCGCCATCGGAAAAATCCATCGCCGGCACCACCCATTGCGCCACGCGCAGCAGCATCTGCTCGTCCGACCAGGCCGAGTCGGCCACGAAGTGGTGCAACGACTGATGGCGCGAGCGCGTGGCCGAGGGCGCCAGGTGCGCGGCCATCGGCTCCACGCTCTTGCGCTTGAGCGGGGCCATCAGCCCGGTGCAATACCCACGCAGTCCACCCTGCCGGTCGGCATGGCCCAGTCCCTCGCCCAGATGCGCCATGTAGCGCTCAAATTCCTGCAGATCCTTCATAAGGCTCACCTCCTGCTCGAAGATGTGCGCATAATGCCTTGAATTTGTTCAAATTACTAACACAGTAAGACTAGTACATCAACACGCAAATTTCGGAACGAAATGCGTAGCGAGTTTCTGATCCGCATCCTGTCGAGTGAACCGCCATTCGATGGTTCGTCGCTGGTCGTTGCGCGCCTGCTGCCAAGCATCAACCTCGGATCGCAGCAGGTCGCGGTTGGGGATTCGCCGGTCCAGGCATTGACGACTCAAGATGCCGATCTCGATCTCCGCCATGTTCAGCCAACTCGCGTGCTTGGGTGTGTGGTGGAACTGCACGCGACGCAAGAGCCTTGCGGCCGCGCGCCGGCCCAGCACATCGTCGAAGCACTTTCTGAAGTGAGTGTTCAGGTTGTCCAGCACCAGATGAACACGGCGTGCCTGGGCGTATGCGCCGGTGAGAAGCTCGCCGATGAAGGCCACGAAGTCAACCTTGCCCCGGTGCGCGGTGACCGAGACGATGCGCTGGCCGGCCTTGGGTTCCACGGCCACGAACAGATTGGTGGTGCCGTGGCGCTTGTACTCGTAGTCCTGTTTGAGCGGGCTGTGCGAGGCCATGGGCAGCGCCTCGCGACCGTGACCGAGGAGTTGCAAGCTCTTCTCGTCGATGCAGATCACGGGTTCGGCCTTGGACACCGGCCGCGCATACAGCTCGAGCAGGTTGTACATGCGCGCGCGGTACTCCTCGGTCAACGCCCCGATGCACCACATCAGTCGGCGCCAGGGCTTGAGGTCGTTTTTTTGAGCATGCGTCGCACGGTTTCCCGACTCACCGTGCCCAGACCGGGCTCCTGGCGGGCAGCACGTTCGAGTTCGACCATCGTCCAGCGCTGCCGGCCCTTGGGAGGCGCCGAGCAGGCCAGTGCCGTCACCCGCGCTTGGGCGTCGGTGTCATACCGCGGAGGTCGACCCGAGCGCGCCACGTCGAACACCGCCAGGTCGACCCCACCTTGCAGATACGCCGCGCGGGTGCGCCACACGGCGGTGCGACCGATGCCCAGCACGGCCATGATCCGGGCCTCCGGGATGCCCCGATCCAGGCATGACAGCACATGAGCGCGATTGACCTCCCGCGAAGAATGAACACCCTTGCTGCGAATTTCCTCGATGACCGAGCGATCCTCCTCGCTCAAGTGCAGTTCGGTCTGGCGCATGACAACTCCTTCGTGAGCCAAGTGGCAACGAATGGAGTCTATTCATGTTTCGTTAATTACGTGTCAATGTACTAGCTCTCGTCGAGCGCTTTGGCCGGCGCGCCGTTCGGCGCCCGCCCAGGTGCCTTTCACAGCCCCGGCAGCTTGTAGCCCGCCAGTTGCTCGCGCAGCTTGGCCTTGAGCATCTTGCCGGTGGCGCCGATGGGAATGGCGTCGACGAACACCACGTCGTCGGGCACCTGCCACTTGGCGATCTTGCCCTCGTAGAACGCCAGCAGTTCCTCGCGCGAGACGTCCGCGCCAGGCTTCGTGACCACCGCGACGATGGGGCGCTCGTCCCACTTCGGGTGCGGCATGCCGATGCACGCCGCCATGGCCACGGCGGGGTGCGCCATGGCGATGTTCTCGATCTCGATCGAGCTGATCCACTCGCCGCCGGACTTGATCACGTCCTTGCTGCGGTCGGTGATGAGCATGAAGCCGTCGGCGTCGATCGTGGCCACGTCGCCCGTGGGGAACCAGCCGCGACCCCGTTCGTCCGCCACAAGCGGGCTGCCGCTGCCCTTGTAGTAGCTGCCGACGATCCACGGCCCCTTGACCAGCAGATCACCGTAGGTCTTGCCGTCCCAGGGCAACTCCTTGCCGTCGCCATCGATGATCTTCATGTCCACGCCGAAGACCGCGCGGCCTTGCTTCAGGCGGATCGTCATCTGGTCCTCGGCCGACATCTCCAGATGCTTGTTCTTGAGCGTGCACACCGTGCCCAGCGGGCTCATTTCGGTCATGCCCCAGGCGTGCAGCACCTCGACGCCGTACTGGTCCTGGAACGCCGCGATCATCGCCGGCGGGCAGGCCGAGCCGCCGATCACCGTGCGCTTGAGCGTGGAGAACTTCAGCCCGCCCGCCTGCACGTGGCCCAGCAGCATCTGCCACACGGTGGGCACGCCGGCAGCGAAGGTGACGCCTTCGTTCTCCATCAGGTCATAGACCGACTTGCCGTCCAGCGCCGGGCCGGGGTAGACGATCTTGCAGCCCGTGAGCGCGGCCGAATACGGCAGCCCCCAGGCGTTGACGTGGAACATGGGCACCACCGGCAACACCGAGTCGCGTGCCGACAGGCCCATGGCGTCGGGCATCACGCCGGCGTAGGCGTGCAGCAGCGTGGAGCGATGGCTGTACAGCACCGCCTTGGGGTTGCCCGTGGTGCCGCTGGTGTAGCAGATGCTGGAGGCCGAGTTCTCATCGAAGTCGGGCCAGGCGTAGTCGCTGGACGCCGCGCCGACCCAGGCCTCATAGCTCACCAGGCCCGGAACGCCCGAATTCGCGGGCAGCTTGTCGGCGTCGCACAGCGCCACCCACTGCTTGACGGTGGGGCAATGGGCGTGCACGGCCTGCACCAGCGGCAGGAAGCTCATGTCGAAGCACAGCGCCTTGTCCTCGGCGTGGTTGACGATCCAGGCCACCTGGTCAGGGTGAAGGCGCGGATTGATGGTGTGCAGCACGCGGCCCGAGCCGCTGACGCCGAAGTACAGCTCCATGTGGCGGTAGCCGTTCCAGGCGATCGTGGCCACGCGGTCGCTGGGTTGCAGGCCCAGGCCATCCAGCGCATTGGCCACCTGCCGGGACCGCCGCGCCAAGTCGCGGTAGGTGTAGCGGTGGATGTCACCCTCGACCCTGCGTGAGACGATCTCGCCGTCGCCGTGGTGGCGCTCGGCGAACTCGATCAGCGACGAGATCAGTAGGGATTGGCTTTGCATCAGGCCCAACATGGGTGCTCCTTGGATTGGATCGTGAAAATCAGGAGTCGAATCCTAACCCTGCGATGCCCCGCCGACGCCCGTGGCAGCCACGTCCGGGGGTTGGGGTTTTCCCGCCCATCGGGCGTGGGGTTGGCCGCTGCCCGACAATCCACCCATGAACCTGCTTGCCACCTCCAGCGGCCCCGTCCTCGCGAGGCCGGGCGGCTTCGCCAACCTGGGCCCGGCCTTCTACACCGAGCTGCTTCCCACGCCGCTGCCTGACCCGTACTGGGTCGGCACCAGCGCCAGCTCGGCCCGCCTGCTGGGCATCGACGCCGGGTGGATGGCGAGGGACGACGCGCTGCAAGCCTTCTCCGGCAACGCGCTGCTGCCCGGCAGCCGGCCGCTGGCCAGCGTGTACAGCGGACACCAGTTCGGCGCGTGGGCCGGGCAGTTGGGCGACGGCCGCGCCCTGCTGCTGGGCGAGACGGCTCAGGGCCAGGAAATCCAGCTCAAGGGCAGCGGCCTGACACCCTACTCCCGCATGGGCGACGGGCGCGCGGTGCTGCGCTCGTCGATCCGCGAGTTCCTGTGCAGCGAAGCCCTGCACGGCCTGGGCATCCCAACCACGCGCGCGCTGTGCATGACCGGCTCCGATGCCCCGGTGCAGCGCGAGGAGACCGAGACCGCCGCCGTCGTCACGCGCGTGGCGCCCAGCTTCATCCGCTTCGGCCATTTCGAGCACTTCAGCTACAGCGGCCAGCACGACGAACTGAAGCGGCTGGCCGACTTCGTGATCGACCGTCACTACCCCGCTTGCCGCGCTGCCGTCCAGCCCTACGCCGCGCTGCTGGAGGCCGTCACCCGCCGCACCGCCACCCTCATCGCCCAATGGCAGGCGGTGGGCTTTTGCCACGGCGTGATGAACACCGACAACATGAGCATCCTGGGCCTGACCATCGACTACGGCCCGTTCCAGTTCCTGGACGGCTTCGATCCGGGCCACATCTGCAACCACTCCGACCACCAGGGGCGCTACGCCTACCAGCGCCAGCCCGGCATCGCGCACTGGAACCTGTGCGCCCTGGGCCAGGCCCTGATGCCGCTGATCCAGGACTCGGACGCGGCCCTGGCGGCGCTGGACACCTACCGCCGCGCCTTCCCCGAAGAACTGGCCGCGCGCATGGCCGCCAAGCTGGGTTTCGGCCAGGCCTGCGAAGGCACGGGCCGGCTGACCGACGAGCTGCAGGCGCTGATGGCGCGCGAGCGCACCGACCACACCATCTTCTGGCGCCGGCTGGCGCGGCAAGCCGCAGGCGACGGCGCCGAGCCGGTGCGCGACCTGTTCATCGACCGCGCCGCCATCGACGCCTGGTTGCTACAGTTTGAAGAGCTTACGGCGCAACACGGACGAGGGCACAGCCCCGATCTGATGCTGAAAACCAACCCCGCCATCGTGCTGCGCAACCACCTGGCCGAGCAGGCCATCGCGCGTGCGAAACTAAAGGACTTCAGCCTCGTCCAAGATCTGCTGGCCGCGCTGGAGCGCCCGTACGACGGGCACCCGGCGCACGCCGACTGGGCCGGCTTTCCGCCCGACTGGGCGTCCCACATCCAGATCAGTTGCTCCTCATGACCCACCCCATCCAGAAAACCGACGCCCAATGGCGCGCCCTGCTCGAAGCCAAGGGCGCCGAGCCCGTGGCCCACCAGGTCACGCGCCACGCCGCCACCGAGCGCCCCTTCACCGGCAAGTACGAGCAGCACTGGGCCGACGGCAGCTACCACTGCGTCTGCTGCGGCGCCAAGCTGTTCGAGTCCGGCACCAAGTTCGACGCCGGCTGCGGCTGGCCCAGCTTCTCGCAAGCGGCCGTGCCCGGCGCCATCGAGGAGCGGCGCGACGCCAGCCACGGCATGGTCCGCGTCGAGACCGTGTGCGCCCAGTGCGGCGCCCACCTGGGCCACGTGTTCGAGGACGGCCCGGCGCCCACGGGCCTGCGCTACTGCATGAACTCCGCCTCGCTGGACTTCACCCCGCGATGAACCGCCGCCCATGAAGATCCTGCTCGACTTCCTCCCCATCCTGCTGTTCTTCGTCGCGTACAAGCTGCAGGGCATCTACGCCGCCACCGCCGTGCTGATGGCCGCCACCACGGTGCAGATGGCCATCATCTACTGGCTCGACAAGAAGCTCAGCACCATGCACAAGGCCACGCTGGCGCTGATCCTCATCTTCGGCGCGCTGACGCTGACGCTGCAGGACGACCGCTTCATCAAGTGGAAGCCCACCGTGCTCTACGGCGCCATGGCCGCCGCGCTGGCCGTGGCGCTGTGGCTGCTGCGCAAAAACGTCCTCAAGGCCATGCTGGGCGCCCAGATCGGCCTGCCCGACGCCGCCTGGCACCGCCTGAACGTGGCCTGGATCGTCTACTGCGTGTTCATGGCCGTGCTCAACGGCTACGTGGCGGCGTATTTCTCCACCGACGCCTGGGCCAATTTCAAGCTGTGGGGCTACGTCTTCCCGGTGGTGTTCATCCTGGGCCAGGGCGTCTACGTGGCCCGGCACATGAACGACGCGCCCGCACCTGGAGGCTCCGAATGAGCACCGCCCTGGCCAACCAGATGGCCGAGCGCCTGCGCCAGCGCCTGCAGCCCAGCGCCCTGGAGGTCATCGACGAAAGCTGGCAGCACGCCGGCCACGCTGGCGCCAATGACAGCGGTTTCGGCACTCATTTCCGGGTGCGCATCGCCGCGCCCGCCTTCGCCGGGCTGGGCCGCGTGGCGCGGCACCGGCTTGTGTATGATGCCCTGGATGACTTCATCGCCCGGCAGGGCGTGCATGCCCTGGCCATCGAAACGGGCTGAAAATTCCGTCAAATCCCCGGTTTCCACCCTTTCCTTCCCTCGTCCCGCGCGGGACTCACCCCCTAGTCTGACCATGAAAAAACAGCTCCTGGCCGCGACCGCCGCGGCACTGCTGGCCGGTGCCGTCGCGCTGCCGGCCTTCGCCCAGAACGTCGCCATCGTCAACGGCAAGCCCGTGCCCAAGGCCCGCCTGGACGCACTGGAGGGCCAGATCCGGGCCCAGGCCGCCCGCACCGGCCAGCCCGTGCCGCCCGAGGTGCAAAGCCAGTTGCGCGAGGAAATCATCGCGCGCGAGATCTTCATGCAGGAGGCCCAACGCCGCGGCCTGGAAGCCTCGCCCGACTACCGCGCCAAGATGGAACTGGCACGCCAGAGCGTGCTGATCGGCGAGCTGTTCGCCGACTTCGAGGAGAACGCCGCCGTGACCGACGAGGAAGCCAAGGCCGAGTACGACCGCATCGTCGGCGCCCAGGCCCCGGCGGCCGGCGCCCGGGAATACAAGGCGCGCCACATCCTGGTCGAGAAGGAAGACGATGCCAAGGCCGTCATCGCCCAGATCAAGAAGGGCGGCAAGTTCGAGGACATCGCCAAGAAGCAGTCCAAGGACCCCGGCTCCGGCGCGCAGGGCGGCGACCTGGGCTGGGCCAACCCGTCCGGCTACGTGCCCGAGTTCGCCAATGCCCTGGGCAAGCTGAACAAGGGCCAGATGACCGATGCGCCGGTCAAGTCGCAGTTCGGCTGGCACGTGATCCGCGTGGACGACGTGCGCGACGCCAAGGCGCCCGATGTGCCCAAGTTCGAGGACGTCAAGCCGCAACTGGTGCAGCAGATGCAGCAGCAAAAGCTGGCCAGGTTCCGGGAAGAGCTGCGGGCCAAGGCCAAGGTCGAGTAAGCCGCTGCGCTTGCCCAACCGGCGGGCCGGTCTCTCAGGGGCCGGCCCGCCGTTTATTTGCTATTGTTAATATAGCTATCAGCATAAGTGGGATATAGGCTGATAGCCGATTTGGCTTAAAACGGCCACATCTCAACCACGCACGGCACCCCAGGCCATCAGCGCCCCGATCAACACCGGTTGATGCAGCATGTAGTAGCTCAGGCTCCAGCGCCCCAGCACCGCCAGCTTTCGTCTCAGCGCGCCGACGGGGGGCGCCAGCACCACTGGCGGCAGCGCCTGGCCGGCCCCAACGCCCAGCAGCAGCACGCCCAGCCACGGCAGCAGGGGCACGTAGTCCTCGGTGATGGGCTTGTGGGTGACCACGCCGATCCAGTTCAGCCAGCGGCTGTCGAACAGGGCGGCGACGTGGAGCGGCCGGGTGCCCAGCCATTCACCCAGCCACGGCGCGCCGGCGACCAGCGCCGCGCCCAGCACCCACGGCACGGCGGCGCGCAGCAGCCCGACCGCCAGCAGACCGCGCGCGATCAGCAGCATCGCCGCCAGGCCATGCAGCACGCCAAAGCTGATCCAGCTGCGCGGGAACATCCACCACGAGCCCAGCGACACCAGCAGCGCGCAGCCCGCCACCTGCGCCCAGCGCCGCCAGAAGCGCGGCCAGCCCTGCGCGCCGCGCACCGCCAGCGCCTGGCTAGCGCCGGCCGTGAAAAGGAACAGGCTGACGATGGCCGTGCGCTGCCACGTCCAGAACGGATCGCCGTAGAAGTCCTGCCGGATGTGGCCGAAGTGATTGAGGTCGAAGCAGAAGTGGTACGCCGTCATCCACACCATGGCCAGGCCGCGCAGGGCGTCGAGGCGGTCATGGCGGGCGGCGCTGATAATCCACCCCATGCCCACCCGTACCAGGCTGCGCCACCCGCTATCGATGGAATAGCCAACAACCCCAGGACCACGCCATGAAGATCCTCCTGCCCGTCGACGGCACCGAACTCTCGCTGCACGAAACCCGCTTCGCCCTGCGCCTGGTGCAGGACGGCCTGCGCGCCAGCTTCGTGCTGGCCAACGTGCAGGAGCCCGCCTCGTTCTACGAGATCGTGACCTCGCAGAACCCGGCGATGATCGAAAGCGCCGCGCATGAGGCCGGCGAGGACCTGATGGCGCCGTCCGCCCAGCTGCTGGCCGAGGCCGGCGTGGCCTTCGAGACGGCGGTGGTCACCGGCGACCCGGCCCACGCCATGCTGGAGCTGATCGAGCTGCGCGCCTGCGACATGGTGGTGATGGGATCGCGCGCGCTCGGCCCATTGCGCCGCATGCTCGAAGGCGGCTCCACCTCGCGCCGGCTGCTCGACGACTGCCCCGTGCCCGTGCTGCTGGTCAAGCCGCCGGTGGCGGCCGATCCCGACATGGAGGGCGGCGACGCCCTATGATCTCAATCAAAATCAGGCCACAGCCCGCTCGGGTATTGCGCCAGTAGCTATTATTTAAATAGTAACAACCAGGAGACGAAGACATGCGCCCCACCTTTCCCATCCTTCCACGCCGCGCCCTGCTGCTGGCGGCCGTGGCCGTTTTGGCCGGCTGCGCCGCGCCGGACCTCCAGCAAGGCGCCAAGCCGACGCACCCGTCGCTGGCCCAGCCCGTCCGGCTGATGACCTCGGGCGGCTTCGCGGAGGCGCACCAGCGCCTGTTCCCCGTCTTCGAGCAGCAGACCGGCGGCAAGGTGGAGTCGGCCTATGGCTCGTCCATGGGCGCGTCCACCACCTCCATCCCGAACCGGCTGGCGCGCGGCGAGACCGCCGACGTGGTGGTGCTGGCGCGCTCCGCGCTGGACAAGCTGGTGGCCGAGGGCCACGTGGTGCCCGGCAGCCAGGTGGACCTGGTGCGCTCGTCCATCGGCGTGGCGGTGCGCGCGGGCGCGCCGGTGCCCGACATCGGCACCGAGGAAAAATTCAAGCAGCTGCTGCTCAGCGCGCCGTCGATCGCCTATTCGGCCAGCGCCAGCGGCACCTACTACGAAACCCAGATGCTGAAGAAGCTGGGCATCGAGGCCCAGGTGTTGCCCAAGAGCAAGAAGGTGGTGGGCGACCGCGTGGGCACCATCGTGGCGCGCGGCGACGCGGCCGTCGGCATGCAGCAGGTGAGCGAGCTGCTGCCCATCCCCGGCATCACCTACGTGGGCCGGCTGCCCGAATCTGTGCAGAGCTACACCGTGTTCTCCGCCGGCATCGCCGCCAAGGCGCAGAACCCCGAGGGCGCCCGGCAGCTGATCCGCTTCTACCGGTCGGCCGCCGCCAGGCCGGTGATCGAGAAGACGGGGCTGGAGGTGGCAGCGCCCGCAGTGCGCTGATTCCATGAAGAAAAGTGCCTGCTTCGCGGGCATGGGCCGCGTCGAAGGCCATCCAAAGGCAGACGAAGGTCACGTCGCCGTCCTCGTCCGCCGCCTCGTCGCGCCTCATCCTGTTCAGGGCACGGTGCATGCGCAGGGGGAGGCGGATGCGGTGAGGTTTTCAGTCATCGATTTTCCAGTTCAGTGCCTGGGGAGTACATAGGGCACCCGTACCCCCGGCTCAGTCTCGGGAAAATCCTTGGTGTTGCGCGAGACGAGCAGCATCGAATGCACCTGGGCCGTGGCCCAGATGATCGCATCCGGCAGGCGAATGCGCCGGGCCTTGCGGATCGCCACGGCGCGCTCCGCAACGGCACCGCCCAAAGCCATCACCTCGAAGGGAGAGCAGCCACGCCCGCACGGCGCCCTGCTCCTCGGGGGCCGCGCCTGCAAGCACTTCCATCCAGGTGATGACGCTGATCACCTTGCCGGGATAGCGCGACAGCTCTTGATCCGCTGCATCGATACCGTTGAGGTAGTCGATCAGAACGTTCGTATCGAAAAGCGCTTTCACCATTCAGAGCGAAGCTCCTCTTGGTACGCCAGGCCGTCGGGCTTCTTGCCTTTCCACAAGCCGAACACACTGGCCCCCAGCGCGGGGCCGAACTGCGCAAGGTAGGCGTCAATGGCATCGCGAATGAGGGCGGCGCGCGGGCGGCCTTCGATTTGCACCAAAGCCCCAAGCGCTTGCACCTGAGCTTCGGGCAGATCAATCAGGATTCTGCTCATGAGTTTCTCCATATTTGATATACATATCGTATATCAATATGCCGCCGAACGGCTGTGACACATCGGTGCGGGCCGGCGTGCGTCTCCGATACCTCCTCAGCCGACCCACCTGCGCGCATTGCGCCACAGCCGCATCCACGGGCTGAGCGCCGAGGGATCGCCGCTGGTCCAGCTCATCTGGATGTTGCGGAAGACACGCTCGGGGTGCGGCATCAGCGCCGTGAAGCGACCGTCCGCCGTGGTGACGGCGGTCAGGCCGCCGGGACTGCCGTTGGGGTTGAATGGGTACTGCTCGGTCGGCTGGCCGTGGTGATCGACGAAGCGCATGGCGGCGATGGCCTTGGCCGCGTCGCCGCGCTGGCTGAAGTCGGCGTAGCCCTCGCCGTGCGCCACGGCGATGGGTAGGCGGCTGCCGGCCATGCCGGCGAAGAACAGGCTGGGCGAATCCAGCACCTCCACCTGCGACAGCCGCGCCTCGAAGCGCTCGCTGCGGTTGATGGTGAAGCGCGGCCAAGCATCGGCGCCGGGGATGATGTCGGCCAACTCGGCGAACATCTGGCAGCCGTTGCACACGCCCAGGCCGAAGGTGTCGGCGCGGCCGAAGAACTGGCTGAACTGGTCGGACAGAGCGGGGTTGAAGGTGATCGAGCGCGCCCAGCCGATGCCCGCGCCCAGCGTGTCGCCGTAGCTGAAGCCGCCGCAAGCCACCAGACCCTTGAAGTCGGCCAGCCGCGCGCGGCCGGCCTGCAGGTCGGTCATGTGCACGTCGAAGGCCTCGAAGCCGGCGGCGGTGAACGCGTAGGCCATCTCGACGTGCGAGTTCACACCCTGCTCGCGCAAGATCGCGACCCGGGGGCGCGCCAGGTTCAGGTATGGGGCGGCCACGTCCTCGGCGGGGTCGAAGCCGGGCGCCACCTGCAGGCCGGGGTCGTCGGCGCGGCCGGCGGCGGCGTGCTCGGCGTCGGCGCAGTCGGGGTTGTCGCGCTCGCGGGCGATCTTCCAGCTCACGCTGTCCCAGACCTGGAACAGGTCTTCGAGCGTGGCCGAGAAGATCTCCTTGGCGTCGCGCCACACGCTCAGGCAGCCCTTGCCCCTGGCGATGGGCGAGGCCTCGGGCCGCGTCTTGCCGATGATGTGGCTGTGCCTGGCAAGCCCATGCGCGCGCAGGGTCTGCATGACCTGGTCGCGCTCGCGGGTCGCGACCTGCAGCACCACGCCCAGTTCCTCGGCGAACAGGGCCTTCAGCGTCAGCTCCTCGCGCCGCGCGCTCACCTGGCTGGCCCAGTTCTTGGCGTCGCCGGTTTCCATGCGGCTGTCGCTGATGCCGTCGCCCTCGGTCACCAGCAGATCGACGTTCAGCGCCACGCCGACGTGGCCGGCGAAGGCCATCTCGGCCACGCAGGCCAGCAGGCCGCCATCGCTGCGGTCGTGGTAGGCCAGCAGGCGCCCCTCGGCGCGCAGTTGGTTGACGGCGGCGACCAGCGACTTCAGGTCCTGCGCGTCGTCCAGGTCGGGCACGCCGTCCTTGTCGGGGCAACCGCTCTGCCCCAGCGCCTGCGCCAGCACGCTGCCGGCCAGGCGGTGGCGGCCCTTGCCCAGGTCGACGAGGACGAGGGTGGAGTCCGGCTTATCGGCGTCGAGCTGCGGCGTGAGCGTGCCGCGCACGTCGCCCAGCGAGGCGAAAGCGGTGACGATCAGGCTGACGGGCGAGACGACCTTGCGCGCCGCGCCGCCCTCGTCCGTCCACTGCGTGCGCATCGACAGGCTGTCCTTGCCGACCGGAATGGCCACGCCGAGCTGCGGGCACAGCTCCAGCCCGACGGCGCGCACGGTGGCGTACAGCGCGGCGTCCTCGCCCGGCTCGCCGCAGGCGGCCATCCAGTTGGCCGACAGCTTGACGCGCGGCAGCTCAATGGGCGCGGCCAGCAGGTTGGTGATGGCCTCGGCCACGGCCATGCGCCCCGAGGCGGGCGCGTCGAGCGCGGCCAGCGGCGTGCGTTCGCCCATGCTCATGGCCTCGCCGGCGAAGCCCGCGTAGTCGGCCAGGGTGACGGCGCAGTCGGCCACGGGCACCTGCCAGGGGCCGACCATCTGGTCGCGGTGCGTGAGGCCGCCCACGGTGCGGTCGCCGATGGTGACGAGAAAGCGCTTGCTGGCGACGGTGGGGTGGCTCAGCACCTGGATCGCGGCGTCCTGCAGCGTCACGCCGTCCAGGTCGAGCGGCGCGAAGCGGCGCTCGACGGTGGCCACGTCGCGGTGCATTTTGGGCGGCTTGCCGAGCAGCACGTCCATGGGCATGTCCACGGGCTGGTCCACCTTGGGCGCGGCGGCATCGGTGACTTCCAGTTGGCGCGCCTCGGTGGCCAGGCCTACCACCGCGAACGGGCAGCGCTCGCGCGCGCAGAGCTGCTCGAAAAGGGGCAGCGACTCCGGCGCGATGGCCATCACGTAGCGCTCCTGGCTCTCGTTGCACCAGATTTCCTTGGGCGCCAGGCCCGATTCCTCCAACGGCACGGCGCGCAGGTCGAAGCGCGCGCCGCGCCCGGCGTCGTGGGTCAGCTCGGGGAAGGCGTTGCTCAGGCCGCCGGCGCCGACGTCGTGGATGGCCAGGATGGGGTTGGCCTCGCCCAGTGCCTGGCACTGGGTGATGACCTCCTGCGCGCGGCGCTGGATCTCGGGGTTGCCGCGCTGCACCGAGTCGAAGTCCAGGTGCGCCGCGTTGGCGCCGCTGGCCAGCGAACTCGCCGCCCCGCCGCCCATGCCGATGCGCATGCCCGGCCCACCCAGCTGCACCAGCAGGCTGCCGGCGGGGAATTCGATCTTGGAGGTGAGCCGCGCGTCGATGCTGCCGACGCCGCCGGCGATCATGATGGGCTTGTGGTAGCCGCGCAGCACGGCGCCGTCGCCCTCGCCCACGGGGAGCTCGTACTCGCGGAAGTAGCCCAGCAGGTTGGGCCGGCCGAACTCGTTGTTGAACGCGGCGCCGCCCAGCGGCCCCTCGGTCATGATCTGCAGCGCGCTGGCCATGTGGGCGGGGCGGCCGTGCGGGCTGTCCCACAGCCGGCTGACGGTGAAGCCCGTCAGCCCCGCCTTGGGCCGCGCGCCGCGCCCGGTGGCGCCCTCGTCGCGGATCTCGCCGCCTGCGCCGGTGCTGGCGCCGGGGAAGGGGCTGATGGCCGTGGGGTGGTTGTGGGTCTCCACCTTCATCAGCACGTGGCGCGTTTCGCTCTCTTTATGATAGCTATTGGCGAAATCTCCATGCGGGCTGGCGGCATATTTCGCTTGAAAAACTTCGACGGCATGACCCTCCATCACCGCCGCGTTGTCGCTGTAGGCGATGACGGTGTGCGCGGGACTGTGCCGGTGCGTGTGGCGGATCATGCCGAACAGGCTGTGCTCCTGCGCCACGCCGTCGATGGTGAACTGGGCGTTGAAGATCTTGTGGCGGCAATGCTCGCTGTTGGCCTGGGCGAACATCATCAGCTCCACATCCGTCGGGTTGCGCCCCAGCTTGGTGAAGGCATCGAGCAGGTAGTCGATCTCGTCGGGCGCCAGCGCCAGGCCCCAGTCTGTGTTGGCCTGCTGCAGCGCCGCGCGGCCACCGCCCAGCACGTCCACGTGCGCCAGCGGCTCGGGCTGCAGCTCGGTGAACAACGCGCGGGCGTCGTCGCGATGCGCCAGCAGGCTTTCGGTCATGCGGTCGTGCAGTAGCGCGGCAATGGCCGAGAGCTCTTCTTTCGATAGCTGTTGGCGCTTTATCCATGCTGGCTTGAGGCCGATTTTGTACTCAACGATGCGCTCCACGCGGTGCAGCGCGATGCCGCAGTTGCGCGCGATGTCGGTGGCCTTGCTGGCCCAAGGCGACACGGTGCCCAGGCGCGGCGCGACGACGATGGCGGCGGCGCCCTCGCCGGCGGCGGCCGGCTCGCCGTAGGTCAGCAGGGCCGCCAGGCGCTGCAGCACGCCGGCGCCGGGCTCGGCGTCGAACGCCGCCAGGTGCACGTGGCGCGCGGCCACCGACGCGATGGCCGGCTGCACGGCCTGCAGGCGCGGCAGCAGGCCGCGGGCGCGGAAGTCGCTCAGGGCGTTGCCGCCGTCGAAGAAGTGGATGTGCTGGGTCACGGTCGGCAAGGCTGGTTCAGCGAAGGCGCGCGGCTGGCGTGAAAGGAAGCGCCCGGCCGCTGACTGGGGCCGGGCGCGCAAGGATGGCCGATTTTATCCGCCGCCCCGATGGGATAATTTACCCATGAGCATCACCATCAAGGACGCAGCCGGCATCGCCGCCATGCGCACGGCCTGCCGCCTGGCCTCGGAAGTGCTGGACTTCCTGACCCCGCACATCCAGCCCGGCATCACCACGCTGGAGATCGACCGCCTGGCCGCCGCCCACATGGCCGCGCAGGGCACCCGGTCGGCCACCATCGGCTACCAGCCGCCGGGCTACCCGCCCTACCCCGCGCACCTGTGCACCTCGGTCAACCACGTGGTGTGCCACGGCATCCCGGCCGACAAGCCGTTGAAAAAGGGCGACATCGTCAACGTCGACGTCACCGTCATCACGCCCGAGGGCTGGTTCGGTGACAACAGCCGCATGTACGAGATCGGCGAATGCTCCATCGCCGCCCGGCGCCTGTGCCAGCTCACCTACCAGTCGATGTGGCTGGGCATCGAGCAGGTGCGCCCCGGCGCGCGCCTGGGCGACGTGGGCCACGCGATCCAGAAGTTCGCCGAGGGCCACGGCCTGTCGGTGGTGCGCGAGTTCTGCGGCCACGGCATCGGCCAGCGCTTCCACGAGGACCCGCAGGTGCTGCACTACGGCCGGCCCGGCACGGGCGAGGAGTTGGTGCCGGGCATGACCTTCACCATCGAGCCCATGGTCAACATCGGCCGCCGCGACATCAAGGAGATGAACGACGGCTGGACCATCGTCACCAAGGACCGCTCGCTGTCGGCCCAGTGGGAGCACACGGTGCTGGTCACCCCCACCGGCTACGAGGTGCTGACGCTGTCGGCCGGCAGCCCCGCCGTGCCCGACTTCGTGCAGGGCATGGCCCGCGCCGCGGCCTGACCGACCCGAGGCCGCCCGCCATGCCGGACGCCACCCCGCAGGCGCCCTCGCCCCTCCAGGCCCTGCGCAGCGACTACCGCCAGAAGAAGGGCGAACTGCTCGATGCCATGCGCGCGGCCGGCTCGGCCACGCGCGGCGTGCGCGCGGCCCTGGGCCGGCTGGCCGCGCTGGCCGACGGCACGCTGCGCGCGCTGTGGCGGCAGGCCGGCTTCGACGCCAGCTTCGCGCTGGCCGCCGTGGGCGGCTACGGGCGGGGCGAGCTGTTTCCCTATTCCGACATCGACGTGCTGCTGCTGCTGCCTGCGGGCAGCGATCCCGCCGCCGACGAGGCGCTGCGCCAGCGCATCGAGGGCTTCATCAGCCAGTGCTGGGACGTGGGGCTGGAGATCGGCTCCAGCGTGCGCACCGTCGACGAGTGCCTGGCCAAGGCCGACGTCACCGTGCAGACCGCGCTGCTGGAGGCGCGCCTGGTCACCGGCGACCGCAAGCTGTTCGGCGGCTTCCAGAGGCGCTTCATGGCGCAGCTCGACGCGCTGGACTTCTTCACCGCCAAGCGGCTGGAGATGCACCAGCGCCACGTCAAGTACGAGGACACGCCCTACGCGCTGGAGCCCAACTGCAAGGAATCGCCCGGCGGCCTGCGCGACCTGCAGATGATCCTGTGGACGGCGCGCGCCGCTGGCATCGGCAGCCGCTGGGAAGACTTGGCGCGCGCCGGCCTGGCCACCGCGCACGAGCTGCGCCAGCTCAAGCACAACGAGGCGCTGCTGTCGCTGGTGCGCGCGCGCCTGCACCTGATCGCCGGCCGGCGCGAGGACCGGCTGGTGTTCGACCTGCAGAACGCCGTGGCCGAGTCCTTCGGCTTCGCGCACCGCCAGTCCGACGACGGCCGCATCGTCCTGCGCGCCAGCGAAGTGCTGATGCGCCGCTATTACTGGGCCGCCAAGGCCGTCACGCAGCTCAACCAGATCCTGCTGCAGGGCATCGAGGAGCACCTGCGCGCCGCGCGCGGCGAGCCGCCCACCGAGCTGCGCCGCATCAACGATCGCTTTTTCGACAAGAACGGCATGATCGAGGTGGCGCAGGACGACCTGTACCAAGCCGAGCCGCACGCCATCCTGGAAACCTTCCTCATCTACGCCAAGACGCCGGGTCTCAAGGGCCTGTCGGTGCGCACGCTGCGCGCGCTCTACAACGCGCGGGCGGTGATGGACCGCCACTTCCGCAACGACCCGGTCAACAGACAGACCTTCCGTGCCATCCTGATGCAGCCGCAGGGCATCACCCACGCCATGCGCCTGATGAACCAGACCTCGGTGCTGGGGCGCTACCTGTGGGTCTTCAGGCGCATCGTCGGGCAGATGCAGCACGACCTGTTCCACGTCTACACCGTGGACCAGCACATCCTGATGGTGCTGCGCAACGTGCGGCGCTTCTTCATGGCCGAGCACGCGCACGAATACCCTTTCTGCTCGCAGCTGGCCGCCGGCTGGGACAAGCCCTGGGTGCTGTACGTGGCCGCCCTCTTCCACGACATCGCCAAGGGCCGCGGCGGCGACCATTCCGAACTGGGCGCCGGGGAGGTGCGGCGCTTCTGCCTGCAGCACGGCATCCAGCCGCTGGACGCGCGGCTGATCGAGTTCCTGGTGCGCGAGCACCTGTCCATGAGCCAGATCGCGCAGAAGGAAGACCTGAGCGACCCCGAGGTCATCCAGGCCTTCGCCCGGCGCGTCGGCAACGAGCGCAACCTGACCGCGCTGTACCTGCTGACGGTGGCCGACGTGCGCGGCACCAGCCCCAAGGTGTGGAACGCCTGGAAGGGCAAGCTGCTGGAAGACCTGTACAGGCTGACCGTGCGCGCCCTGGGCGGCCGCGCGCCCGACGCCAACGCCGTCATCGAGTCGCGCAAGCGCCAGGCGCTCATCCAACTGGCCCTGGCCTCCGAGCCGCACGAGTCACACAAGGCGCTGTGGGACACGCTGGAGGTGAGCTACTTCATGCGCCACGACGCCGGCGACATCGCCTGGCACGCGCGCCAACTCGGACGCCACGTGCCCGGCGCGCGCGCGCCGGCCGGCGCCGGCGCCGCGCCCCGCACCATCGTGCGCGCGCGGCTGTCCCCCGTGGGCGAGGGCCTGCAGGTGCTGGTGTACGCCAGCGACCGGCCCGATCTGTTCGCGCGCATCTGCGGCTACTTCGAGCGCTCGGGCTTCTCCATCCTCGACGCCAAGATCCACACCACCCGCAACGGCTGGGCGCTGGATACCTTCCAGGTCGTCAGCGGCCTGGTGCCCGAGCATTACCGCGAGCTGATGAACATGGTCGAGGCCGAGCTGCCCGCCGCCATCGACAGCCAGTCTCCCCTACCCGCCCCGCGCCTGGGCCGCGTGTCGCGCCGCGTCAAGAGCTTCCCCATCGCCCCGCGCATCGACCTGCACCCAGACGACAAGGCCCAGCGCTGGCTGCTCACCGTCACCGCCAGCGACCGCGTCGGCCTGCTTTACAACATCGCCCGCATCCTGGCCGCTCACGGCATCAGCGTGGAGCTGGCCAAGATCACCACCCTGGGCGAGCGAGTGGAGGACATGTTCCTGCTGCAGGGCGCGCAGTTGCAGCACAACAAGGCGCAGCTGGCGATCGAGCAGGAGCTGGTGGAGGTGCTGGAGGGGGTTTAGACCCAATACTGTTCAGATACGCAGTACTGGCGTGGGCTGATGTCGCTGGTGGAGCAACGCGCCGCGATGGCGGACGGTGAAGCTGCTCATCTTGCGCTTGACTCCGCGCGGGTTGAGGCGTCCGCGGCTACTAACGCAGCGACCACGGGCAATCTCGGCCAGCAGGGACTCACGCCAGCTTTCGAGGCGCTCAGGGGGGAACGGCCGCGGCTTGCGGCATCTTGCGTTTGATCACGCGCGCCGCGTGGCTGAAGCTCAGGCGATCCGGGTCGAGTGCGCGCTGCCAAGCCGCTTGTGCCATGAGTTGGCGGATGGCGAAGTGCGCCAGCAGCAGCCCCCACGGTTCCTGCTTCACCAGATCGGGCGTCTTGCTGCGCAGCACGGTGCTGCTGGCGCGCAGGTGCGTCTTGAACTCATCGAACACACCTCGATCTCCCAGCGCTCGTGGTACAGCGCCGCCAATTCTTGGCCGGGCGCCTGCTCGGGGTCGAGCAAAGTGGTCACCAGGCGGTAGCTGTCCTTTGTGGGGACGGCCAAGTCGCGCAGCGTGTACTCGATGACGCGCACCGTGCGGCCATGCCGCCGGGCGCTGTCTTCACTGTCGAAGACGGTGCTCAGGTACGAGCCATCGGGCAGGACCTGCTGCGCCGCCAGCTTGATGTTGGAACTCACGCGCCACAGCAGCGTGGCGCCGCTGTCGCAAGCGAGCGCCCAGAGCTTGAAGCTGTAGAAGCCCCGGTCGGCCATTACCAACATGTCCTTGCGCAGCCAGCCCGGCAGCAGTTCCGTGGCCATCGCCTTCTCGCTGCGTGCGTACGCGGCGATGCCGGCGGCCACGATGGCGTGCGTGCCGCACTCGACCAGGCCGAGCAGGCGCGCCTGCGGGAAGGCGCTCTGGCCGCGTACGGCTGTGGGGTAGCCGATTGCGCTGACTGCCTCGCCCTGTCTCGGCCAGCACCTCGTCGATCAGAGGCCTCGAACAACAGTATTGGCTTTAGGCCTGCACGCCGCTTCGTCCAGTTGGTACTCACCGAGTTCGCTGCGCTGCATGCGGGAAATGCCGTGCGATTCGGCATTCGCCCGCTGGAGTTCTCGGCCTGGCAGGAGCAGCATCGAGGGGGCGTTGAGCGTTGACCATCGCGATGGCTGGCGCCGCTGCCGGCCAGACTGCAGGACGCTCAATCCGGCGCCCCCTCCTGCTGAACCAAAGCCATGGCAAAGCAGCCATGGCCCACGGACCAATCGGAATAGTCGTTCTCGTGCATGAAGATGAACACATCGGCCGGGGCCACCTCGGCCATGGCTTGCAGGTTGCGCGAGATCGCGGCATACAGGGCGCGCTTCATCGCGTCGCTTCGGCCGCGCCGCAAGGTGATGTCGATCACCACCACGCGATCGGATCGGGACACGCCGTTGAACGTGCGGCTGCAGGCGAATTCGCCAGGCGCGTAACCCGTCACCAGATTGAACAGCTCGTCGGACGGCATCCCGATGCTGTCCATCAGCGCCTGGTGGATGCCTTGCACGATGGATTCACGCGCGAATGGGGATGTGTCCTGGGGGATGTAAGTGCGGATGAACGGCATGGTCTCTTATGTACTTTCAGATCAAATATTGAAGACCCATCAGCGTTGCGGTAAAAAGCCATTCGTGCTTCTTCTGAAGGAGTTGATCGTGATTTTTGACGACACCGAGGAGCTTGAAAAGCGATGATTTCGCGGGTTGTATGTGCTCTAAGATCACATACATGAGCCATCATCTGCCACCATTGACCGCCTTGCGCGCATTTGAAGCCGCTGCGCGCCTGGGCCGCATGTCGGCGGCGGCGGATGAGCTGTCGGTCACCCCTGGCGCCATCAGTCGCCAGGTGCGCCAGCTGGAACAACACCTGGGCGTGCCCCTGTTCGACGGCACCAAGGCCCGCCCCACGCTCACTCCGGCGGCGCGGATGCTGCAGCCGGTGCTGACCACCGCCTTCGCGCACATTGCCGATACCGTGCGCGAGATCAGCGATGAGGGCCGAGGTCCGCTGGACGTGACGTGCTTCAGCACCTTCACCGTGAAATGGCTCATTCCCCGGCTGTTTGACTTCCAGGCTCGGCACCCGGGCATCGACGTGCGCTTGCGCACCACGGACACCGGGAGCGACGCGGACCGCGAGCACTGTGACCTGCTGATCACCGCCGAAGAAGCCAACGGCGTCCAGGACGCGGCCGCGCAGCGGCTGTTCCCTGAATGCCTCGGACCCGTGCTCTCCCCGGAGCTCGCGCGGCGCGTGGCCTTGCATCGGCCCGTTGATCTGGCTGGTCAGCCTCTGCTGCACACACGCACCCGCCGCAACGCCTGGGCGATGTGGGCGGCGGCAGCGGGTGCGCCTGTTCCCACCCTTTTGTCGGCCCCGCTGCCACCGGGCTCCGAGTTCGAGCACTACTACTTCACGCTGGAGGCCGCCGTGCGCGGCCTGGGCATTGCGGTGGCACCCTGGCATCTGGTGACGGACGATGTGCGGTCCGGCAGGCTGTTGGCCCCGTTGGGTTTTGTGGCATCGGGCTACGACTACGTGCTGCGCCACCGCGCGATATCCCACCCCCGGATGGATGTGTTCTGCATGTGGCTGCAGATGCAGGCCAAAGCTGCCTCGATACCGCCAGGTCCGCAGGAGGCTGGCCAAGATGACCCCCTTGGGCGAGCAGGCAGCGCAGCATGTTGCTCATAGCAACATGCGTCCCCTTGCCGGTATCAGGACCATCGCCCTCGCACTGATCCCACGCGGCGCCTGACGCGCGCGCCTGCCCATTCGGGGGATGGAGGCCTTGACGCGCCTCCGCCTTGAAACATAGGATGCGCCGAAACGACGAGGAGGCCGCCATGATCTACCGCAGCCCGTATCCCGACGTGGCGATTCCCGAGATCGCCTACAGCGACTACATCCTGGCCGACGTGGACCGCTGGGCCGATCAGCCGGCCCTCATCGACGGCCCGAGCGGACGCAGCCTCAGCTTCGCGCAGGTGCGCGGCGGCGCGCGCAAGGTCGCGGCCTCGCTCGCGGCGCGCGGGTTCGCCAAGGGCGACCGCTTCGCGATCTTCTGCCCGAATCTGCCCGAGTACGCCATAGCCTTCCACGGCGCCGCGCTGGCCGGCGGCGTGGTGACCACCGCGAGCCCGCTGCTCACCGCCGACGAACTGGCGGCGCAGCTGAACGACACCGGCGCGCGCTTCCTGCTGACGGTGCCGCCCTTCATCGAGGTCGCGCGGCAGGCCGCGGCGCGCGCGAAGGTGGAGGAGCTGTTCGTGCTCGGCCAGGCCGATGGCGCGACCCCGCTCGGCGCGCTGCTGGCCACCGACGCGGCGCCGCCGGCGGTGGCGATCGACCCGCGCGAGGACCTGCTCGTGCTGCCCTACTCCAGCGGCACCAGCGGGCGCCCGAAGGGCGTGATGCTGACGCACTACAACGCGGTGGCCGCGCTGGCCCAGCTCGACCAGTGGCCGGACCCGAAAGCCGGTGAGCGAGTCATCGCGGTGCTGCCGTTCTTCCACATCTACGGCCTGCAGCTGCTGAACGCGGCGCTGCGCCGCGGCGCCTGCTCCGTGACGATGCCGCGCTTCGACCTGGAGCAGTACCTGCGGCTGATCGAGCAGCACCGCGTGGAAGCGTTGTACACGGTGCCGCCGATGGTGCTGGCGCTGGCCAGGCATCCGCTGGTGGACAGCTTCGACCTGTCGTGCGTGCGCAAAGTCGGCTGCGGCGCCGCGCCGCTCGACGCCGCCCTGCAGACGGCCGCCGAGGCGCGGCTGAAGGCGCGCGTCGGTCAGGGCCTGGGCATGACCGAGGTGGGCCTGGCAATCGCGGCGCAGCCGCCGGACGCGGCGGACTGGCGGGCCGGCGACTGCGGCTTGCTGCTGCCCAACATGCAGGCGCGCATCGTCGACGTGGACAGCGGCGCCGACCTCGGCCCCAACCAGCCGGGCGAATTGCTGGTGCGCGGCCCCGGCGTGATGCGCGGCTACCTGAACAACCCCGAGGCGACGCGGGCAACGATCGACGCCGACGGCTGGCTGCACAGCGGCGACATCGCGCTGTTCGACGACGACGGCCGGCTGCACGTGGTCGACCGGCTCAAGGAGCTGATCAAGTACAAGGCCTACCAGGTCGCGCCGGCGGCCCTTGAAGGCGTGCTGCTGCAACACCCGGCGGTGGCCGACGCGGCGGTGATCGGCGTGCCCGACGCGGCGGCCGGGGAGATCCCGAAGGCCTACGTGGTGCCGCGCGGCAGCGCGAGCGCCGAGGAGATCATGGCCTTCGTCGCCACGAAGGTCGCACCGTACGAGCGGGTGCGCGCACTCGAGTTCATCGACGCCATTCCGAAGGCACCGTCGGGCAAGATCCTGCGCCGCGTGCTGCGGGAGCGGGCGGCCGGGCAGGCCGCGGCCTGAAGGCAGTCGGCTGGACCTGCCCTGCGGTTACCCCGGCGCCAGCGGCAGGTTGCGGGTTACGGGTTGCCAGTTCGGAGACCCAAGGTTCACTCGCTGCGCTCGCTGCCTTTGGAACGCTGATGTACATCGCCGTCTGGCCTGCATCTTGGCTGGCCGAATTTCTGAAGACACGCAGTCCTCATGCAGTGCCGCAAGAACAAGACACAAGGCAGGTCAATGTTCGAGCAGGCCGCAGGACGAGTGCTGAGTGAGAACAAGGAGAAAACGATGGAGCCACCCTTGCGCTGGCCCGGCGTGACGGCCCCGGTTCTGAGTTAAGCTGGACGCGGCGGCCATCGCCCCAGCCCACTGGCGCCGTGGCGGCTTCATAGTCACCGCCTAAGTATAGATTAGACAAAATGAATTGTTAAATTCAATAGCTTAAATCTATACTTCAAGCCATCGAATCCGTTTTCGTCAACTCAAGGAGCACACGCATGTCCCTCATCAACACCAAGGTCCAACCCTTCAAGACCCAGGCCTTCCACAACGGCCAGTTCGAGGAAGTGACCGAGAAGAACCTGTCCAACGGCAAGACCTGGTCCGTGGTGATCTTCATGCCCGCGGCTTTCACCTTCAACTGCCCAACCGAGATCGAGGACGCCGCCGACAACTACGCCGACTTCCAGAAGGCCAATGCCGAGGTCTACATCGTCACCACCGACACGCACTTCGCGCACAAGGTGTGGCATCAAACCTCGCCCGCCGTCGGCAAGGCGAAGTTCTACCTGGTCGGCGACCCGACGCACCAGCTGACCAACGCCTTCGGCGTGCACATCCCCGAGGAAGGCCTGGCGCTGCGCGGCACCTTCGTGATCGACCCCAGCGGCACCATCAAGACGATGGAAGTGCATTCCAACGAGATCGCCCGCGACGTGAAGGAAACCGTGCGCAAGCTCAAGGCCGCCCAGTACACCGCCGCCCACCCCGGCGAGGTGTGCCCCGCCAAGTGGAAGGAAGGCGAGAAGACGCTCAAGCCTTCGATCGACCTGGTCGGCAAGATCTAAGCCCGGCTCAAGCGACCTCCACGGCCGGACGGCGACGGGGCGCAAAGCGCCCCACCCTCCGGCTTTTTTACGACCAAATCAGGCGCCAGCCCGCTTGGATATTGGGCCATAAGCTATCAATACAGGAGTAAACCACCATGTTGGACGACGACATCAAGCAACAACTCGCCGCTTACCTGGAGCGCGTGCAGCAGCCGTTCGAGATGGTGGCCACGCTGGGCAGCGACGCCAAATCGGCCGAGATGCGCGAGCTGCTGGAAGAGATCGCCGGCATGCGCCCCGACAAGATCACGCTGCGCACCGACGGCCAGGACGCGCGCGTGCCCTCCTTCACCCTGGCGCGCCCCGGCAGCGGCACGCAGTTGCGCTTCGCCGCCATTCCGCTGGGGCACGAGTTCACCTCGCTGATCCTGGCGCTGCTGTGGACCGGCGGCCACCCGCCCAAGGTGGAGGCCGACACGCTGGAGCAGGTCAAGGCGCTGGACGCGGACCTGGACTTCGAGGTCTACATGAGCCTGTCGTGCCACAACTGCCCGGACGTGGTGCAGGCGCTGTCGCTGCTGGCCATCTTCAACCCGCGCGTCAAGACCACCATCATCGACGGCGGCATGTTCCAGGGCGAGATCGAGGCGCGCGAGATCATGGGCGTGCCCACCGTGTTCCTGAACGGCCAGTTCTTCGCCAACGGCCGCATGACCGCGGAGGAAGTCCTGCAGAAAGTGGACACCGGCGCCGCCAAACGCGATGCCGCCAAGCTGAGCGCCAAGGCGCCGTATGAAGTGCTGATCGTCGGCGGCGGCCCGGCCGGCGCGGCGGCGGCCATCTACGCCGCGCGCAAGGGCATCCGCACCGGCCTGGTGGCCGAGCGCTTCGGCGGCCAGGTCAACGACACGCTGGAGATCGCCAACTACCCCGGCGTACCCGAGACCGACGGCCCGCACTACGCCGCCGCGCTGGAGCAGCACGTGCGCAACTACGACGTGGATCTGATGAACACGCAGCGCGTGGCCGAACTGGTGCCCGCCGACGAGGCCGGCGGCCACGTCACCGTCAGGCTGGACAACGGCGGCGAGCTGAGGAGCCGCACCGTGATCCTGGCCACCGGCGCGCGCTGGCGCAACGTCAACGTGCCGGGCGAGCAGGAATACAAGACCAAGGGCGTGGCCTACTGCCCGCACTGCGACGGCCCGCTGTTCAAGGGCAAGGACGTGGCGGTGATCGGCGGCGGCAACTCCGGCGTCGAGGCCGCCATCGACCTGGCCGGCGTGGTCCGGCACGTCACCGTGCTCGAGTTCATGCCCGAGTTGAAGGCCGACGCCGTGCTGGTGAGCAAGCTGCACAGCCTACCCAACGTGACGGTGCACACCAACCAGCAGACCACCGAGATCCACGGCGAGGACGGCAAGGTCAGCGGCATCGAGTTCAAATGCCGCGCCACCGGCACCAACACCAAGGTGCCGCTGCACGGCGTGTTCGTGCAGATCGGCCTGGTGCCCAACACCGAGTGGCTGGGCAGCACGGTGGCGCGCAGCAAGTTCGGCGAGATCGTGGTGGACGCGCGCGGCGCCACCAACGTGCCGGGCGTGTTCGCGGCCGGCGACTGCACCACCGTGCCCTACAAGCAGATCGTGGTGGCAGCCGGCGCGGGCTCGACGGCGGCGCTGTCGGCCTTCGACTACCTCATCCGCACGCCGGCACCCCAGGCGGTGGAGACGCAGGCGATGGCGGCCTGAAGTTCAAGACCAATTGGGCTCCAGCCCGCGTGGATACTTCGTTGGCAGCTATCGAATTTGATGTTCTCTGAATTGGAAACGCTGTTGGCCGGGATGGACGCCCGGCGGCGCCCATCCCGGCCGACCGCGCTTCAAACCAATTGAGGATAACTACAAAATCAATAGCTTGTTGCGCAATATCCATACGGGCCAGAAGCAAGTCTAGTACGCCGGCACGGAGATATCGGAACACAATGAAACCGATGGATTTGCGTTCAGGGCAAGGCGCGAACCGCGGCGATACCGGGCGGTATCGCGAGGATTTGCAACGCCGCCCTGGGCGCAAAGACGCGGTTTCATGTTTCGATATCTCCGTGTCGGCGTACTAGGCCCTAAATACCCGCCCTCGCCCCAACCGCCCGCCCACTCACCCGCCACAGCATCCGCTGCACCACCAGCGCCGTCACCAGCAGCGCCCCGGCCGCGGCCTGCCAGAAGGCGACGGGTGAGTGCTGCGCGGCCAGCGGCCCCAGGCCGTGGTAGGCCAGCACGTAGCCGCCCGCCAGGCCCACGCCCCACAGCAGCACGCAGTACACCAGCAGCGGCGCCAGGGTGACGCGGTAGCAGCGCAGCACGAAGATGGCCACGGTCTGCATCGCATCGGCCAAGTGCAGCAGCGCCACCCAGCCCAGCAGCCGCGAGGCCAGCAGCGCCACGCCGGCGTGGTGGGTGTAGACCGCCGCGATCCAGGGTTTTGCTATGAAAACGATTGCTGACAGCGCAAGCGCCACGCCAGCAGAGGCCCAAAAAGCCTGCAAAGCCACGCGGCGTGCGCGGCCCTCGTCGCCGGCGCCGCGCCAGTAGCTCACGCGCGCGCTGGCGGCAACGGCCAGCGACAACGGCACCATGTACATCAGCGCAGTGACGTTGGCCGCGATCTGGTGCGCGGCCGCGACGGTGGTGCCCAGGCGCGCGACGAACAGCGCCATCAGCGTGAACGAGGTGATCTCCACCAGGATGGTCAGCGCCGCCGGCACGCCCAGCCGCGCGAACGCGCGCAGCGTGGGTGGGTGCGGCGGTTCCATGCGGCGCCACAGCGCCAGGGGCGCGTACAGCCCCTGCGTGCGCAGCAGCCACAGCGCCAGGGCGCACAGCAGCCAGTTCACCGCGAAGGTGGCCCAGGCGCAGCCGACCACGCCCAGCGCCGGCACACCCGCGCCGCCGAAGGTGAGCCAGATCGACAGCGGCAGCTTGACCCCCAGCGAGACGACCTGCAGCTAGGTCACCAGCCGCGGCTTGCCCAGCGCCTGGTTGAGCGTGCTGAAGGCGCGGAACAGCAGCGCCGCCGGCAGGCTCCAGCCCACCACGGCCAGATCCTCGTCCAGCACGGGCCGCAGGTCGGCCGGGACCTCCGTCCAGCGCAGCAGCGGCGCCGGGTGCAGCAGCACCGCCATGCCCAGCACGCTGGCCGCCGCGCAGACGTACAGCGACTGCCGCGCCGACGGGCCGACGTCCGCCGGCCGGCGCGCCCCGTGCATCTCGGCCCAGACGGGCAGCAGCGCCTGCAGCAGGCCCATCAGCGACACGTAGACGGTGATGAACACGGCCGAGCCGATCGACAGCGCCGCCAGGGAAACGTCGGAATGCCGCCCGGCGACGATGGTGTCCACCACCCCGAAGCCCATGACGGCGATCTGCCCGACGAACACCGTCGAGGCGTGGGCGGCCATGGCCTGCAGGTCGCCCTGGGAGCGCGGGGAGCGGTGGGTCTGATCGGTCACGGCGCGCATTGTGTCAGGCCGAGGCGACCGGGAAACGCAATACCATGGCGCCCGAGGAGACCCGGATGACCGACCTGAGCAAGATCACCTGCATCGAAGACCTGCGCCTGCTGGCCAGGCGCCGCGTGCCGCGCATGTTCTACGACTACGCCGATTCGGGCAGCTGGACCGAGGGCACCTACCGCGCCAACCAGGCCGACTTCCAGCGCATCCTGCTGCGCCAGCGCGTGGCCGTGAACATGGAAGGCCGCAGCACCGCCGCCACCATGATCGGCCAGCCCGTGGCCATGCCGGTGGCCATCGCGCCCACCGGCCTCACGGGCATGCAGCATGCCGACGGCGAGATCCTGGCGGCGCGCGCGGCGATGAAATTCGGCATTCCCTTCACGCTCTCGACCATGAGCATCTGCTCCATCGAGGACGTGGCCCGGCACGCCGGGCCGGGCTTCTGGTTCCAGCTCTACGTGATGCGCGACCGCGGCTTCATCGAGCGCCTGATCGACCGCGCCAAGGCCGCCGGCTGCGGCGCGCTGGTGATCACGCTGGACCTGCAGATCCTGGGCCAGCGCCACAAGGACATCAAGAACGGCCTCTCCACCCCGCCCAAGCCCACCCTCGCCAACCTGATCAACCTGGCGACCAAGCCGCGCTGGGTGGCCGGCATGCTGGGCACGCCGCGGCGCCAGTTCGGCAACATCCACGGCCACGTCCAGGGCGTGACCGACATGAGCAACCTGGGCGCCTGGACGGCCGACCAGTTCGACCCGCGCCTGAATTGGGGCGACGTGGAATGGATCAAGAAGCGCTGGGGCGGCAAGGTCATCATCAAGGGCATCATGGAGCCGGAGGACGCGCGCCTGGCGGTCGAATCCGGCGCCGACGCGCTGGTCGTCAGCAACCACGGCGGGCGGCAGCTCGACGGCGCGCCCTCGGCCATCGCCGCCCTGCCCGCCATCGTCGATGCCGTGGGCAGCCGGATCGAAGTGCACATGGACTCGGGCATCCGCAGCGGCCAGGACGTGCTGAAAGCCTGGGCGCTGGGCGCGCGGGGCACCTACATCGGCCGCGCCTTCCTGTGGGGCCTGGGCGCGGCGGGCGAAGCCGGCGTGACCCGGGTGCTACAGATCATCCACAAGGAGCTGGACCTGACCATGGCGTTCTGCGGCCACACCCGGATCACCGGCGTGGACAAGAGCATCTTCAGGCCGGGCACCTATCCCACGGCCTGAGCCGGCGTATCCACCACTTCGCCGAAGGCCCCGCCCGCGGCCACTCTTCCATTGATAGCACATTGCGCAACGTGGCTGCGGGCCAACACCTGATCCGGCATTAAGATCCCGCATCTTCCCAGCCGCGCCCGGCCTGCGCCTGCCCGCATCGGCGCGGGCAGCGCGCCGATCCGCCGACATGCCGCCCTCTCCTGTTTCCTCCCCCTGGCCCCTCTGGGGCAAGGCCCTGGCCTCGCAACTGATCGTGTGGCACCACCTGGTGCACTACGGACCCCTGCCCGACGCGCTGCGCGAGCGCCTGCCGGCGCTGGTGCGCTGGCTCGACACGCAGGCGCTGATGGCGGTGCAGGTGTTCCTGGTGACCGGCGGCTACCTGGCCGCGCGCAGCCTGTGGCCAGCGCCGGGCGAGCCGCGCGTGAGCGTGCGCGAATGGCCGGCCCGCGTGGGTCGGCGCTGCGCCCGCCTGCTGCCGGTGTACCTGCTCGCGCTGCTGGCGGCGGCGCTGGCCGCCGCCGTGGCGCGTGCCTGCATGGTGGACGAGGACACCCCCGCCGCGCCCACGCTGGCCCAGGTGCTGGCCCACGCCGCTTTGCTGCAGGACGTCGCGGATCAGCCGGCGCTGAGCGCAGGCGTGTGGTACGTGGCCATCGACCTGCAGTTGTTCGCCCTGCTCGCCGCGCTGGCGGCGCTGGCCGGCACGGCGATGCGCCCGCGCACCGGCGGCACGGCCGGGCTGGCGCTGGTCGCGGCGGGCGTGGCGGCGTCGCTGCTGGCGTTCAACCTGATGCCGGAGGGCGACATGTGGGCGCCCTATTTCTTCGGCGCCTACGGCCTGGGCGTGCTGGCGGCCTGGGGCGAGGGCCGGCGCGTCGGCGTCACGGCGCTGCTGCTGGCGCTGGTGGGCGCGGCCCTGCTGGTGGAATGGCGCGACCGCATCGCGCTGGCGGGGGCGCGGCGGCGCTGGTGTTGCTGTGGCAGCCGGGGGGCGCGGTGCTGTCCCGCTCGGCCCTGCAGCCCCTGGTGGCCTGGCTGGCCAAGGTGTCGTACGCGGTCTTCCTGCTGCACTACCCCGTCAGCTTGCTGGCCAGCGCGGCGGCAATGCGCTGGGCGCCCAACGACGACGCAGTGCACCTCGCCGCCCTGGTGGCGGCCTGGCTGACCAGCCTGGGACTGGGCTGGCTGGCGTGGCGAACGGTGGAGACGCGGCTGGGGTCGCCGCGCTGGCCGATGCGCGCGGCAGCATTCAGATGCGCTCTTGCTTTGGGTAAAAATGCAGGGCAGGGAGTGCAAACAATGAAGGAAATGGATTCAATGCAGTCGCTCTTACAGGACTGCACCGGAAAATTACCGGTCATCGTGTTGGGCAGCGGTGCATCCGCAGCGCATGGTATTCCAGGTATGGATCCGTTGGGCAAGCACCTTGCGGCGTCGATCTTGCCTGCCACCTGCCAAACCGAACCGCATCTCGCGGGATGGAGTGATTTCCTGGACAAGGTCCAAAAGATGGACCTCGAGTCAGCGCTGACCGGCGTCAACGTGACGCCCGAAGTGCTCGAGCACATCGTGCACACCACTTGGCAGTTCCTTAACACAGCGGACTTTCGGATATTCGAGCAGGTACTGGCCGACCGGCGCTTGCTGCCGTTAAGCCAGCTCTTCCAGCATCTGCTGCGCAGCACTGCCATGGAGCTTCAGGTCGTGACTCCCAACTACGACCGTCTTGCTGAGTACGCTGCAGAGGCGGCAGGCTATTGCGCCTACACGGGTTTTACCTTCGGCATGTTCGGCACACGAGCCGTCGATGTGCCTCGGATCCATCTGGGACGGCGGCCGGCGCGGACGGTAAACGTCTGGAAGGTTCATGGCTCTCTGGGCTGGTTTAGCGGCAGCGATGGTTCCATCGTTGCGCTACCGCCTTTGGGGGCGGTGCCCAGCGGCTTCACCCCCGTGATCGTCACCCCTGGCACAGAAAAATATCGACGCACGCACGAGGAGCCTTTCCGCAGTGCAATGCATAGCGCCGACGATGCCGTCGCCCGTGCCAGCGCCTTCCTGTGCATCGGATACGGCTTCAATGACGACCACCTGCAGCCGTTGATGATGGAGCGCTGTACGCGGCCGGAGGTCCCGTTGGTACTCATCACCAAGGAAATCAGCCTCACGGCGCATCGTTTTCTCAAGAGCGGACGCTGTAGTCGCTACGTCGCACTTGAGGAAGTCCCCAAATGGCACGCGCATGTTCAGCCACGAAGTGCCGGATGGCCTGGAACTGCCCGGTGAGTCCTTTTGGCGCCTTGACCACTTCCTTCCACTTGTCACTGGGTAAGTACCTATGAGCATCCTCGATTACAAAGACGGCGAATCGCTCGGACGCGTCCGGTCGGTCGATACCGCAACGGTGGTTATCGCTGTGGACGATGTCGAGCGACTGCGCAAGCTACAGGTCAATCGCTTGGCGGTGTTGCAAAGCAGCCGTGCCGGCCAGCACCTGATAGGCATCATCCAGAAGATCACGCGTACGGCGGTCGATGGTAAAGCGAGTTCCGTGGACACTGAGGACGCTCTGGATGGCGATCAAACCATGGAGCTCAACGTAGTGCGCATCGCACTCATTGGCACCCTCATGGATAAAGTTGGTCAGCGCAACAACGTCTTCCTGCGTACGTTGGAAACAGTTCCAGAGATCGATGCCAACTGCTTCGCTCTCGAAGGAGCGCGGCTGACTGCCTTTATGCGCGTCATCGCCAACATTTCTGGAGACGGACAGAAACTCACGCTGGGCCACTACACCCTTGACGAAAGCGCTGACGCTTTCCTGAACGGCAACAAGTTCTTTCAGCGGCATGCAGTCGTCGTAGGGAGCACCGGATCCGGAAAATCCTGGACAACCGCCCGAATCCTCGAGCAGGTTGCAGCCCTACCCATCATTGAGGCCTTGCCCGTAATGACCGCTGAATTACCCATCCTCCGTGCTGGCTGCAAGGTCCCTCGCTCGCCTGCAGCATGGCCCATGTCCTTGACCTTGCGCACCTGACTTCCAATGACACTGCTCATCTACGGCGACAAGGCCAGTCGTACCCATGAAAACCAGATGCTCCAGGTCTTTCTGGGCCAATTGGAGGAGCGTTGGGCGGACAGCACCGACTGGATCTTTGTTGTAGCCAATGCAATGTGGAACGGAGCCGAGATCGACTTGGTCTGCATCCTTCCGTCGGCCATCATCGTGGCCGACTTCAAGAGTTATGGCGGCACGCTGTCGGGTACGGAAAACGGGCCCTGGCAAGCGGATGGCGTGATCGTAAAAGGCGGACGAAAGGCCAACCCTTACCAGCAGCTGCGAGACAACAAGTTCTCCGTTCTGGAATGGCTGCAATCGAAGGCGCTGCTGTCAGGGCGCAACCTCGGCCATATCTCTGCAGGTGTCATCTTCTCAGGCGGGATCGAAGATCAACTGGAGCTCTCGCCTAAAGTCCGCTCCTGGTTCTATACGAGCGATTTGGCCCGCTGCGCCGTGATGCTCGGCGGTCTGTCCTCGCCGGAACTACGGATCGCTCGGGACGAAGCAGAGGAGATCGTCCGCAGATTGGGCGTGCAGCCGATGGAATGGGTGTCCGCTCGCCCACAAGTCCGCGATATCTTTCCGCGCCTGGAGCAGTCCCAGGCGCGTACCCCGCTGACTGCACATCAACGCGAGGCCCTGCAAACGCTGCGCAGCTTTGTCGAGGCCGAGTAGTCGGTCAGTTTTTCCGTGTTGGGCATGACGTCGACCGGCAAGAGTCGCCTGTTGGCCGCACTAATGGAAGAGGCCAAGACGGCAGGTAAAAAGGTCATCGTGCTGGAGCCGAACCGGCGCCTTGCCGATGGTGCCCAAGTGGAGTCCAACAGCATCTACGGCCATCTCTACACCGGAGGCGTGAAAGAGGAGGATGAGACGGAAGTCGCTGCGGAGCAGAAGAATCTCAAAGTGATTCCGTTGCGTGCCTGCGATGACCCGGACGACTGTGTCTATCTGCTGGATGACGCCCACCTGCTGGGCAATGCAAGAGTCTCCACACCTGATGGCAAGCAGTACGGCAGCGGCCAGTTGCTGTCGGATTTCTTCGACTTCACCGGTGTTGGAGGGGGTAAACGCAAGCTTGTCTTCTTTGGTGACCCGTATCAAATCCAGCGTGGTGGCGGGGATGAATCGGTGCTTTCCGGCGGGTTCCAGAAAACGCGTGGGCTGAAACACCAGTCTCTGGAGTTGATCCAACTCATCGACACCACCGGTGGCTCGGCCAAGCTGGCCAACGCCGCCAAGTTGGCATCAGCCATTGGGGCCCAGAGATTCGCCGCATTTGAGCTGCAAACCGACGAGGGTTGCAGTATTGCCGACAAGCGGGAGGCCGCGATAGCAATGCTGGATCGCTTTCGCTCCGACCCAAGTTCAGTCTGGTGTTTGGCCGAGACGCATGGCCAGGTGAATGCACTGACCCAGTGGCTTCGCGAGCGTTTGCACGAGAAAAAGGCCTTGAACCCCGTGGAGGCCGGTGATCTGCTGGAGGTTTACGTGAGCCCCGATGTGCGCGACGCGTTTGGCTCACGTGTGACCATGCAGTCTGGCGGGCGCACTACCGTTGCGAGTGTGGGGCGGCGTACCCCATACCAACAAAGCTTGAGTTGGGTAAAGAGCGGCCCGGTGAGGTTCCACACCGTGGGGTGTGGGCTTCGCAGTCGAGAAGAGGTCGAAATCGAGGTGTTCGAGGAGTTCCTGATCGCCGAAAAGCCGGAGCTGGACAAGGAAACCGCCGTCGCTGAAAGCGTTTGGCGTAACACCATTAAACGCGCCCGAGAGAAAGCGTTGGAAGGCAGTCAAGCAATGCTGCAGGGTATTGGAAGGCAATCGCCGCCACTGCCGGCGCCAGACTTCACCTATGCACGATATGGCTACGCCTCCACGGTTCACCATGCTCAAGGGATGTCGCAACCGGTGTGCTACGTGAACTGCAATCACACTGCGGGCCGCCATTCGGAAGGATTCTTTCGTTGGCTGTACTCGGCCCTCACCGTCGCTGAGCGTAAGCTGGTCTTGTTCAATTTCACGCCCATCCACCCGTTTGACGATGCCGTTTGGAACGCTGGTTCCGTCAAAGCGGCTGCGGATATCGCAGTGGGTGCAGGCTGGGCATTCCAGCCCAACGGAATCGCGACTGAAAGAGATCAGCAACGCAGCCTGCCAGAGGGGCTGGATCAATCAAAGGATGTTCTGAAGTCGGTCGCAATCTGGTTGCGTGTCGTCAATGCAGCGGAGCGCCTGGGTTGGCAGGTCGTCAAGGCGGTCTGTCACCCATACCAGGAGCAGTACGAATTTTTAGGCCCGCAAGGTGACCAATGCCTGCTGCGGATCGCCTACAACGGAAAAAATGTCGTCACGGCCATGCATTTGAAGGACTCGGAACATTGGTCTTTCCTGTCCGACTTGGCCTATGAATGCCTCGCGACAAATGCTTTTTCTTCGGAGGCTGAAGCATTGCTTCGCTCTGCACGCTCGCGTCTAGATGACATTGGCTGGAAGATCGTATCGGCCAATGAAACTCCGTACCGGCTAGCACTGTCGATCGTGCGCAATTCCGATGAGCGCGTCGGACTTGAAATCAATTTCGACAAACAAGGTTTGGTTTCCAGCCTGCGCCCCCTGACATGCAGCAAGCTCGAACTCGTTGAAACCATACGGCCCGTCTTCCAATGACGTGGGAGGGCGTACAGGTTCTCCGAAAATCGGGGAAATTTCAGCAGGCTGTCGACTTCGGGCTTCAAGGGCTCGCGGAGGCTCCTGAAGACTTCAAGCTGAGAACGCAACTGGACTGGGCGTTCTATGGTTTGGTGAAAACCCATGTGTCTGGCGTCGTTGCCAAACTCAAAGCGGGGCAACCTGCCCCGAGCGGGGTTGTCAATGAAGTTCACCAGACGCTGCGTCGCTTCGCGAAGCAACCGAAGCGGCGGCCAGACAACGCGCTGTCCAACATTTTGCGCGAGCTCTCAAAGATTGCGCCGCATTCTTCTTTTTTTCCGGGGTTCGTCCGGTGGGTTGGTATCGATGGACTTGGTGCAGAGGATTGGCAGTACAGCCAACTCGATGAAAGTCGTTTCCCGCCAATCGCGCTCGGAATCGCGCGGGGGTTGGCAAAATGGACGAAGGCGTTTCCTGACGCGACACAGGCTGACATTGATCTCGCGCTGCAATGGATCGAAAGGATGCGTCCCAGGGCCGAAGGAAATGACGCCCTGTGGCTGGACTGGGACAGGGTGCATCTACTTCGCCACGCTGATCGCCATATCGAGGCGGCGCAAGTTCTTGGCCCAGTCATAAAGGCGAAGAGAAATGAATTTTGGGTTTCGGCGGAAGCGGCTAGGCTGTATGCGGATGAGCAGCCGGACCTCGCGCTTGCGTGCGCGTGCCGTGCGTTGGAGTGCGGATCAGAACCAAAATTCACGGTGAAGGTTCATCGTGAACTGGCTCAGATGTTGGCCGAGCGCGGTGATTTTGCGCAGGCAAGTAGCGAACTAGCCACAGTGATCGCGCTGCGAGAAGAACAAGGCTGGGGTCTCGACGCTGCGCTTCAAGACCTGATCAACAGCAGTTGGTACGACCCATCGGCGCAAGGCGCTGAAACGGCCAAAGCCTTCTATGCCAACCACTCTCAGGATGCGTTGGTGCTGTGCTTCGACTCTGTAGAGCCAAAATCGGCGACGTTCTTGGGCACGATCCTCCCGCAACAACACAAGGATGCTCCAACAGGCAGAAAGCCGCGGCCGCTTCCACGCTTTGCAATACGTGATTCTGGTGGCGCATCGGTCAGCATTGTTGGTCCGGGCGTGCGATCTCGAAATCTCAAAATCGGGGATCCCGTAACGCTCGTTCTTGGGCGCCAACGGGACACCGCTCGTGACGCAATAGTTCAAGTCTCAGCTCGCCCGGAAGGGGCCCGTTGGGACTGTACCGATGCCGGGGTGGGACTGATCACCCGGATGGCGGCAGATGAGCGACGGACAAAAGTCTTTATTGATCGAGACTCAGAGGTCGGAATCGACGAGGGGGCATGGGTCGGGGGGCATCCAGAGGTAGGCGAAGGTGTTCGTTTTCGAATGACACAGAACCGCAAGACGGGCCGGAGAGATCTTTTCGCCGTGGAGCCCGGTCCTCGTCCGGAAGTTGATGTGAGGGTGACCAGTGGGTACTTGAGGAGGAATCCCAAGGGGTTCGCCTTCGTCGAAGACGCCTTCGTCGCGCCTTTTTTGGTCGAGACGATCCCATCAGACGTCGATACCGTGGCTGCAGTTCTTGTGTACGCGAAGCACCCTAAAGAGGAACGATATGGGTGGCGCGCGGTAGCAATAAGTGTGGAGTGAGCAATGCGGAGCTGGAAGTGTTGATTGCCGCTGAATTGCAGCAAGCAGAGCGGCTACTGACGCACCACGAGCGGGCCCGGCAATATAGGGCACGCCGATTCGGACGAGAACCAGCGCTGCGCAAGCCTGGCGCGAGGGGAGCAGGCTCCACGTCCCTTACCGCACCGGCTTCAGCGCCTCAAACCGCCGATGCAGATCTTCCGGCCGGATGTGCGTGTACCGGCGCAGCGTGTTCCAGTTCTTGTGTCCCGACACCAGCGCGACTTCCTCGATCTTGAAGCCGTACCAAAACAGCATCGAGATCCCGGTGTGGCGCAGGTCGTGGAATCGCAGGTCCTTGATTTTTGGCAGGCCGGTTTCCGCGATGCGATCGCGCGCGCGCTCGAACGCGGACGATGCGGATTCCATGTTGTACGGAAAGATGCGGGCGTCGAGCTTCGGCATTTCGTCCAGCAGGGTCCAGGCCGGCGTGAGCAGGGGCACTACCTGGTCGTTGTATTCCTTCTTGTTGGGATGCTTCACCTGGCGCAGGATGATCGTCCGGCGCTTGGTGTCGATGTCCTTCCATTCCAGGCGCCCCAGCTCGCTCAGCCGCCGCGGGAAGGCCAGCGCGAACTTGTAGAGCTGCGCCATGTCGATCGTCGTCTGATGGTGCGCGTTGCGCCGTGCAAACTCGGTCAGCAGCGCTTCTTCTTCATCCCCCTCCACCCAGCGGATGACCTCGCGCGATTTGCCGACCAGGCCCTGCTTGTCAAGGTGGAACATGGCCTCTTGAATGACCGTTGGATCGGCGTCCACGTGGTAGGCGATGCGGGCGATGCCAAACGCTGCCGACAAGGGGGAGAGGTCGGACTTGATGGTGGCGGGTACAACGCCGTCCTCGGTTTTCCGTCGAGTGGCGTAGTCAATCAGGTGCTTGGGCTTGAGCTCGCGCACCAGGATCGTGTCGAACTCGTCCGCGATCTTGTTGTGGTTATGGATCGTCGAGCGGCCCAGAAGAGGGCGCACCGCTAGCTGCGCAGCGAGGTGCATGCGGACGAGGTCGCCTACGGTCATCTTGCCGGAGGCGTGTCTGGCCGGCCCCTCAGCCTTGACCTTGGTCTCCAGGCGATCGCCCCAGGACACTGCCTGGGCCTTGGTGTCGAAGACCTTCGACTCTGAGAAAATCAGGGCGCCGCCCTGTTTGATGCGAACCTGGGCGAGGAATTTGTCGCCGCGTGGTGTGACTGACGCCATGGTGTGATCTCCGGTGCAACTTGCTTTTATGATGTGGTGCAACTGTAGCTGAAAGTTGCACCGAGTCGTTGCACTTGGGGCGGTTTTATCCCGTTAAATGTCCGGCAAAACGCCGGCGACACTCAGAAATTAAAGAATGAATTTAGAACAAAATCAACAACCTACAGAAAAATTATCGCCCTGGCGGTTAAGTGTGGCTCCGATGCTCGATTGGACGGACAAGCACTGCCGCTATTTCCACCGCCTGCTGACGAAGAAGACGCGCCTGTACACCGAGATGGTGACCACCGGCGGCCTGCTGTTCGGCGGCGAGCGGCGCCACCTGCGCCTGGACGAAAGCGAGCATCCCGTCGCGCTGCAGCTGGGCGGCAGCGAGCCGGCCGACCTGGCGCGCTGCGCCCGCATCGGCGAGCGCTGGAGCTACGACGAGATCAACCTCAACTGCGGCTGCCCGAGCGAGCGCGTGCGGCGCGGTGCGTTCGGCGCCTGCCTGATGGCCGAGCCGCGGTTGGTGGCCGACGGCGTCAAGGCCATGGTGGACGCGGTGAGCGTGCCGGTCACCGTCAAGCACCGCGTCGGCATCGACCGCGAGGAGAGCTACGGCTTCGTGCGCGACTTCGTCGGCACCGTCGCCCAGGCCGGCTGCCACGTGTTCATCGTGCACGCGCGCAACGCCTGGCTGCAGGGTCTGTCGCCCAAGGAAAACCGCGAGATCCCGCCGCTGCGCCACGAGCTGGTGCACCAGCTCAAGCGCGACTTTCCAGGCCTCACCATCGTGCTCAACGGCGGTATCACCAGCGACGAGCAGATCGCCGCCCACCTGCCGCACGTCGATGGCGTGATGCTGGGCCGCGAGGCCTACCACCATCCCTGGATGATGACCGCCTGGGACGCGCGCTTCCTGGGCGGCGCGGCTTGCGAGGCCACGCGCGACGCGGTGGAGGACGCGATGGTCGCCTACATGCAGCGCGAGGCGGTCGAGGACGGCACGCCGTGGCCGGCCATCGCCCGCCACATCCTCGGCCTGCGCCACGGCGAGCGCGGCGCGCGCCTGTGGCGCCAGGTGTGGAGCGACCACAAGCGCAAGCCGCTGCCCGCCGCCGAGGTGGCGGCGCAGGCGCGGGCGTGCTTGCGCGCGGACGCGCCGGCGCTGGCGGACTGAATGGCGCGCGGGGGCGTGTTTTCAAGCCTTTCGGGGCTTAAGCCAGCGCCGCTATTGCATCATATGCTATTGATTGAATAGCAATCCAGGGCCGCAGGACGTCGAGGCGCTGCTGCTCAGTTTCCCAAAACATCGGGCGCAGAAGACACTCGCGATCAATGGTCGATGGTTGCAGATCCAAGCGGATGCTCTGTGCGACACGGACCGTAGCCGGACATCTCGAAACCCTTGAACGGATCAAACACCCTGCTTGCGCTCCCGCAGGTAGTTCACGAGCAACGTCGCCATGTCATCCTTGGTCAGCTTGCCTGCACGCTTGAGGGCGACCAGCAGATCCTGCACCGGGCCGGAACGCACGTCGTCTCCGGCCAGGCGGGTCACCGTCTCGGCCCATTGATCGGCGGCCGTCGGCTCATACCGGACCCCGTGAAAGGCCGCAAGCCCGCGCACATAGCTGCCCACATCGGTGGTCGGGAAAGGGGTCGTGCCACTCGGCTTCTTTCTGGTTGCCGTGAAGGCCCTGCGATTGCGATCATTGACGTAATGCACGGCGCCATGGTCCAGAGCCA
The DNA here is from genome assembly GCF_016703145.1 of Ottowia sp. Taxonomy (GTDB): domain Bacteria; phylum Pseudomonadota; class Gammaproteobacteria; order Burkholderiales; family Burkholderiaceae_C; genus Ottowia. The sequence continues at coordinate 947,683 of NZ_JADJCO010000005.1, forward strand.
GCTTGCGCGAAACACGACGGTCGCCCGTATCCAGCACCAGCGTGCCATCCCCGCCGTCGATCACCTTTGCCTTGAGCTTGTGCGCCACCTCGCGCCCCAGTGTCTCGGCATCCACCCACCGGCGTTACCTCGTGCGTGGATTCGTCCCGGCGGGCCATGGCATAGACGCCTGCGCCAAGGCGAAGCAACTCTCCATCGCGCTGAAGCGCCTTCAGCGCTTGCGAAACCTGCGATGCGCTGCCCAGGGGCGCGAGCTCGGCGCGCAGCACGACATGGCCAGATCGACGTCGAATCGACTGGCGCAGGCGGTCAGCGAGCTTCATCGTGGAACCCATGCACCTGTCGTCTTGGTTGAGTGGCCTCGGCTTGACCCGACGAATGTCCAAGCTGGCGACTGGCAATCAAAAGAACGATGCTCCGTAGCCGGCCTGACTCAGGGAATCGCCGACATGGGCAAGAACATGGGCGAAGGTGCGGGGCTCTTTTCACCCTCCAACGGCACAAAGCCCAGCTTCTGATAGAAACCGAACGCTCCCGCGTCAGCATCCAGGTACAGGCCGTAACTTCCGATGCTCTGCGCCCCCACCTTCACGATGTCCAGCGCATGGTTCATGAGCTGCAAGCCAAGACCCTGGCCTGCATCGGCATGGTGAACCCCGAGCATGATCAAGCGCACACAGGGAATGGTTTTGGGGAGCCCGCCACGCTGCAGAGCACCCAGCGCCGACAGCGCAATGGTGTGGCTGGCGATCGTGAAGAAGCCGGCGAATCGCTGCGTGGCCCCATCCTCTTCCAGCAGCGCGTAGGCCACGCTCAAGCCCTGTTTGACCTGCTTCTTGAGTGAGTCCTTGACGAACTTGTTGATGACGGCGTGCTGGCAATCGAACTGGTTGTAGCCCCCATACTTCGCCCCCGGATCGAAGCGAGTGATGAAAAAACTCATTCACGCACTTTCAAGCGGGGCGTGCGGCGCAGTTCCTTCATGGCCTCGGTCGGAGCAACCGGCTTCTGCAGCACGGTGGCCAACTGCGCCTGCCCCTGCACCGAGAGCTGGATGGAGGTGTGGTCGAGCAGAATCGCACGCGCCTTTTCCATGGCGGTCGACAGCATGAAGGACGACAGGTCCATGCCGCCCAGGACGGCAGCCTTGCTCAGCAGCTCCTTGGCTTCCTTGGTGGTCTTGAGCTCCATGCGAGCATCTTTGAGTGCGAGCGCGCCCATGTCGGTTCTCCTAGTACAGGCCTCATATCATACGGATATCAGCCGTACAGTCAAGTCATCCGCGGGCATGCTGGACTGGCATCCCCGCCGACGCTTCAGGCGCTGACGACGTTCTGGAAAGTGCAACTCGGCCCCGATCTCAAGCGCCTTTCTGCACTTTCAGTGCAACCAAAATGCAACGCCGCCATAAATCCACGTGCAACACGTTGATTTTTCGATGATTTTTTAAGATTCCGTCCAGTCGAGCATGGGGGCAATGGACAAGCGCCAGGGCGATGCGGCAACGGACATGAGTCGATTATCCCCGCGGCGGCCGGGCGCCCCAGGCCTTGCGCCCAGCAAAAACCCCGCCGAAGCGGGGTTGTGCCATCGCGCGCGAAGCGCCGGTCAGCCCATGTGCAGGCCGCCGTTGCAGGAGAAGTCGGCGCCGGTGGTGAAGCCCGAATCCTCGCCCGACAGCCAGGCCACGATAGAGCCGATCTCCTCGGGCGCGCCCAGGCGCTTGACCGGGATGGTGGCGACGATCTTCTCCAGCACGTCGGGGCGGATGGCCTTGACCATGTCGGTGCCGATGTAGCCGGGGCTGACGGTGTTGACGGTGACGCCCTTGCCCGCCAGCTCCTGCGCCAGCGCCATGGTGAAGCCGTGCATGCCGGCCTTGGCGGCGGAATAGTTGGTCTGGCCGGCCTGGCCCTTCTCGCCGTTGACCGAGCTGATCTGCACCACGCGGCCCCAGCCGCGTTCCACCATGTCGGGAATGACCTGCTTGGTGACGTTGAACATGCTGTTGAGGTTGGTGTCGATCACCGCGTCCCAGTCGTCGCGCGTCATCTTCAGGAACATGCGGTCGCGCGTGATGCCGGCGTTGTTGACCAGCACGTCGATGGGGCCGTGCTCGGCCTTGGCCTTGGCGAAGGCGTCGGCGGTGGACTGCCAGTCGCCGACGTTGCCGACGCTGGCGTGGAAGGTGTAGCCCAGGGCCTTCTGCTCATCCAGCCATTTCTGGAAATCGCGCGTGGGGCCACAGCCGGCGATCACCGTCATGCCCTCCTTGTGCAGGCGCTGGCAGATGGCGGTGCCGATGCCACCCATGCCGCCGGTGACGTATGCGACTCTCTTGCTCATGTGCTATCTCCTCGTGTGTTGACTATCAAAATAAGAGCTGTCCGCGCAGAACCGGCGCGGACAGCGGGGCGATTCGATCAAATTTCGTGCAGCGTGGGACGGGTGGTCAGGCGCGCTCGACCGCCAGCGCCACGCCCATGCCGCCGCCGATGCACAGCCCGGCCAGGCCCTTCTTGGCGCCGCTGCGCTGCATCTCGTGCAGCAAGGTCACCAGGATGCGGCAGCCCGAGGCGCCGATGGGGTGGCCGATGGCGATGGCGCCGCCATTGACGTTGACCTTGGCCGGATCGACCCCCAATTGCAGGTTGACGGCGCAGGCCTGCGCGGCGAAGGCTTCGTTCAGCTCGAACAGATCGACGTCGCCCACGCCCCAGCCGGCGCGCTTGAGCGCCAATTGCGTGGCGCCCACCGGGCCCAGGCCCATGATCGCCGGGTCGAGCCCGACGGTGGCGTAGCTGACGATGCGCGCCAGCGGCGTGAGGCCCAGCGCGGCGGCCTTCTTGGCCGTCATCACCACCACCGCGGCGGCGCCGTCGTTGATGCCGCTGGCGTTGCCGGCGGTCACGCTGCCGGCCTTGTCGAACGCCGGCTTCAGGCCGGCCAGGCCTTCGGCGGTGGACTTCTTGTTGATGAACTCGTCGCTGTCGAAGACGACGGGATCGCCCTTGCGCTGCGGGATGCTGACCGGCGTGATCTCGTCCTTGAACTTGCCGGCGGCCTGCGCGGCGGCGGCCTTCTGCTGGCTGCCCAGGGCCAGCGCGTCCTGCTGCTCGCGGGTGATCTTCTCCTGCTTGGCCACGTTCTCGGCCGTGATGCCCATGTGGTACTGGTTGTAGACGTCCCACAGGCCGTCGACGATCATGGAGTCGATCATCTTCCAGTCGCCCATGCGCTGGCCGTCGCGGCTGTTCAGCAGCACGTGCGGGCTGGCGCTCATGTTCTCCTGGCCGCCGGCCACCACGATCTCGCTGTCGCCGGCGGCGATGGCCTGTTGCGCCAGCATCACCGCCTTCAGGCCCGAGCCGCAGACGACGTTGATGGTCATGCCCGGCACCGCCTTGGGCAGGCCGGCCTTGAGCAACGCCTGGCGCGCCGGGTTCTGCCCCGCGCCGGCGGCCAGCACCTGGCCCATGATGACCTGGCCGGCCTCGGCCAGCTGCTCGCCGGTGAGCTTGGCGCGCTCCAGCGCGGCCCTGATGGCGATGCTGCCCAGCTCGGTCGCCGACACTTTGGCCAGCGAGCCGCCAAACTTGCCGACGGCGGTGCGGGCGGCTGAAACGATGACGATGTCTTCCACGGTTACGCTCTCCTTTTAATAGCTGTCAGCGTAATATCCACGCCGACATATGGGGGTTATGATCAAAAATCACGCCTTGGCCTTGACGTAGCGCCCGGGCGCCGGCTCAAGCGCCTTGTAGCGCGGCGCGTGGCCGTAGGCCTTGGGCGCGGCGACCTGCTTGCCGGCATGGCTCTTGAGCCAATCCGACCAGTCGGTCCACCAACTGCCGGGGGTTTCGGTGGCGCCGTCGATCCAGTCGGCTACCTTGCGCGGGAACTTGCCGTCGTCGCGCACCCAGTGGCTGCGCTTCTTGGCCGCGGGCGGGTTGATGACGCCCGCGATGTGGCCCGACGAACCCATCATGAAGCGCTTCTTGCCCGGCAGCACCTGCGTGCTGGCGTAGGCGCCGCCGATGGGCACGATGTGGTCCTCGCGCGAGCCGTAGAGGTAGACCGGCAGATCAACCAGGTCGAGGTTGATCTTCTCGCCGCACACGGTGGCCGCGCCGGGCTTGATGAGGTCGTTCTGCAGGTAGGTGTGGCGCAGATACCAGGCGTAGAAGGGGCCGGGCAGGTTGGTGGCGTCGCTGTTCCAGTAAAGCAGATCGAATGGCGGCGGCGTCTCGCCCTTGAGGTAGTTGCCCACCACATAGTTCCAGACCAGATCGTTCGGGCGCAGAAAGCTGAAGGTGGATGCCATGTCCTTGCCCGCCATCAGGCCGCGCTGCCCCATCTGCATCTCGCGGAAACGCACGAAGGCTTCGTCGATGAACACGTCCAGGATGCCGGTATCGGTGAAGTCCAGCAGCGTGGTCAGCAGCGTGGCGCTGGCCACCGGTTTTTCGCCGCGCGCGGCCAGCACCGCCAGCGCGGTGGTCAGGATGGTGCCGCCCACGCAGAAGCCCAGCGCGTTGATCTGCTCGGCGCCGGTGACGTCCTTCACGGTGCGGATGGCCTGGATGGCGCCGTCCTCGATGTAGTTGTCCCAGGTCTTGGCGGCCAGGCTCTCGTCGGGGTTGCGCCAGCTGACGACGAAGGTGCGCATGCCCTGGCTGACGGCGTAGCGGATCATCGAGTTCTCGGGCTGCAGGTCGAGAATGTAGAACTTGTTGATGCACGGCGGCACCATCAAGAACGGCCGCTCGTGCACCTTGGCGGTGAGCGGCTTGTATTCGATGAGCTGGAACAGCTCGTTCTCGAACACCACGGCGCCTTCGGTGGTGGCGACGTTGCGGCCGACCTCGAACAGGCTCTCGTCGGTCATCGAGACATGGCCCTGGCGCATGTCGTGCAGCATGTTCTGCACGCCCTTGGCCAGGCTCTCGCCCTTGGTCTCGATCGCCTTGCGCTGGGCCTCGGGGTTGAACGCCAGGAAGTTGCTGGGCGCGGCGGCGGCCATCCACTGCTCGACGGCGAAGCGCAGGCGGGCCTTGGTCTTGGCGTCGCCCTCGGCCGCCTCGGCCAGCGCCATCAGCGTGCGGGCGTTGAGCAGGTACACCGCAGCGGAAAACGAGGCCAGCGGGTTGCGTGCCCAGGCGTCGCCCTTGAAGCGCTTGTCCTTCAGCGAGAAGTTGGCCTGCAGGGTCTGGTTCCAGAGCTCGGAGGCCTCGCGCACGTAGTCCTGCTGGATCTGCAGCAGCTTGCCGGGCGCGAAGCCCACTTGCGGTGGGTCGCCGCCCTGGGGCATCAGGCCCATGCCGCCGAGGTCAAGGTTGCGCAATTGCTGGAGGGCCTTGGCCCAGCCGTCGCCCAAGCCGAGTTCAAGCGATTGCGACAAGGCCGGGGGTAGCGCGGCGGTCATCTGCTGCCACAGCGCGGCAGGCTGGTTCGGGGTCATGCGTTGTCTCCTTGCGATCCGATTGTTCTATGGGCAGCGACGCGCCCGGCGAGTCAGGGCCCATCGCCGACAGTATCGCCGACCTGCCCGACGCGGGACTGACACGCCGCCAATATACGCTGGGTTCGGGGCCGTCGGCCCGCTCATGCGCGCCAGATGCAGGCCGCCATGCGTCCGCTGCCGCCCAGCACGGCCTGGTCGCGCCGGTGCGAGAACCAGCGCTGGCGCTGCGTCACGGTGCACCAGGGCGCGCTGCCGTCGTTGCCGTGCACCCGCACGACGCCCTGCGCGGCCAGGCGCCGACGCGCCAGCGCGGCCAGGTCGGCCAGGTACTTGCCGCCGCCCAGCGGCTGAAAGCACGCGCCAGCGCCAGCATCGGCCGCCACGAAGGCCGCGCGCACCTCGGCGCCGACTTCGAAGGCATGCGGACCGATGCAGGGGCCGAGCCAGGCGATGATCTCGTTTGCTTCGTTATTGATAGCTGATGGCGCAATATCCACACCGGCTAAAGCCAGAAAACGCTTCAGAGTTTGCTCCAGCACCCCGCCCGCCAGTCCGCGCCAGCCCGCGTGCGCGGCGGCCACGGCGCGGCCCCGCGCGTCGGTCAGCAGCACCGGCAGGCAGTCGGCCACCAGGATGGTGCAGGCCACGCCGCGCCGCACGGTCATGGCGGCGTCGGCGGTGGCGCCGTCTGGCGTGCTCTCTTCCAGCTCGGCCACGGCGACACCGTGCACCTGCCGCAGGAACACCGGGCGGGCGCCCAGTTCGCGCCGCAGCCGCGCGCGGTTGGCGCTGACGGCGGCGGGCGCGTCGCCGACGTGGTCGCCCAGGTTGAGGAAGTCCCAGGGCGCGACCGACGCACCCTCGCCCGGACCCTCGCCGCGCGTGGTGAAGACCGCCCGCACGCCGCCCGGCGCGGGCCAATCGGGAACGAGCCAGCCGGGGGGCACTACTCGGCGTCCGGGCAGGCCGAGGGCTGGGCCTGCTGGAAGGCATCCAGCCTCATGCAGGCGTCGAACACGCCCAGGGTGAGCGGCAGGCCGGACAGGTCGCAGTCGAAACGCTGGGCGTTGAAGATCTGCGGCACCAGGCAGCAGTCGGCCAAGGTGGGCGTGTCGCCGTGGCTGAAGGTGCCGGGCCGCTCGGCCAGGTGCGCCTCGTACGACGCCAGGCCCAGGCACACCCAGTGCCGGTACCAGTCGTTCTTGGCCTCGTCGCTCGCCTGCAGATCGCGCACCAGGTACTTGAGCACGCGCAGGTTGTTGAGCGGATGGATCTCGCAGGCGACGATCTGCGTCAGCGCCCGCACCCGCGCCCGCCCCAGGGGGTCGGCGGGCAGCAGCGCCGGCGGCTGGGGGTGGACTTCGTCCAGGTATTCGATGATGGCCATGGACTGCGTCAGGCGCTGGCCGCCCGCCAGCTCCAGCACCGGCACCAGTTGCTCGGCCGTCAACGAAGCGAAGCCAGGCTGCTGGTGCTCGCCCCGGGGCAGGTGCACGGGCACGTAGTCGTGGGCCAGGCCCTTCAGCCGCAGCGCGATGCGCACGCGGAACGACGCGGAGGAGCGGAAGTAGCTGTAGAGTTTCATGGACGACAGAATACACAGCCATGCCCGTTCATGCGGGCGCGCACTCCTTCGCATGAACGACGACAACGCAGCGTTGTCGTGCTGGAATGCCCGGTCCGAACCACTGCCGCACATCATCCCTTCCACACCCATGGCCGTGACCGATCCTCCCGCGCGGGCAGCCTCCTGGCTCGCCAGCGATCTCGTCGAGTGGATCGATGAGGTGCTGCGCGCGGGACCGGCCGCGCTCGACGACGAGGGCCATCACTTCGACGTCGTGATCGTCGGCAGCGGCTATGGCGGCGGCATCGTCCTGGAGGAACTGGCCGGCTACGCGCGGCCCGGCGCACCGCACGGCGCGCCCCTGCGCATCGCCCTGCTCGAGCGCGGCAACGAGTACCTGCCAGGCGCCTTCCCCTCGCGCCTGGCCGATCTGCCCGGCCACCTGCGCTACAGCAGCCCGGACTCGCCCGCGGTCGGCGGCCGCGCGACCGGCCTGTTCGACCTGCGCCTGGGGCCCGACATGGGCGTCGTGCTCGCCAACGGCCTGGGTGGCGGGTCGCTGATCAACGCTGGCGTCATGGCGGCGCCGCTGCCCGAGGTCTTCGAGGACCCGCGCTGGCCCGCCGCCCTGCGGGCCGACCCGGGACTGGGCGCCGCGCTCGGGGCCATGCAGTCCCACCTGGGCGCGCAGGCGGCGCCGGTGCTCGGCGGCCGCCTGGCGGCGCTCGACGGGTTGGCGCCGTCGGCGCGGCGCCGATCACGGTGGCCCTGTCGGATGCCGGCGACCTGCGCGCCTGCAACCAGTGCGGGGACTGCGCGACGGGGTGCAACTTCGGCGCCAAGCGCTCGATCGACGTGGGCCCGATCGCCAACGCCCGCCGCCGCCACGACGCCCGCCGGCTGCGGGTGATCACCGGCGCCACCGCGCGCAGCTTCCGGCCGTCGGGCGAGGGCTGGCGCCTGCAGGTCGAGCACACCGACCCCAGCCTGCGCGACCGCGCCCAGGTCCGCTGCGACATCTCGACGCGGCTGCTGATCGTCTGCGCGGGCACCTTCGGCAGCACCGAGCTGCTGCTGCGCGCGCGGGCCGACGGCCTCGAGGGCTTGTCGCCGACGTTGGGGACCGGCTTCTCGGGCAACGGGGACCACCTCGTGCTGCTCGATGGCACGCCGCAGCCCGTGCGGGCCGTGGCGGACGAGGAACAGGCCTTCGGTGCCCGCGCCGTCGGGCCGACGATCACGCGGAGCCTCGACCTGAGGCGCGACCCGGAGCAGGCCTGCGTGATCCAGGATCTCGCGATCCCCGGCCCCCTGCGGCGGCTGTTCGAGGAAGTGGCCGCGTACACGGGGATGATGGATCGGCTCATGCGCGTCGATCGGCAGACCTACGGGCCAAACGAGAACCCGCCTGATCCCAATGGGCGCTGCCCTTCGGCCGTCGACCACGCCCTGGTCCTGGCGGTGATCGGCCGCGACGATTCGGCCGGCCGCCTCGATCTGCCGAGCGACGGGGCGGACGCCGAGGTCGGCACCCTCACCGTGCGCTGGCCCGGCGCGGGGACCGATCCGGGCATCGACGCCCTGCTCGAACGGGTCGCCCGCCTGGCCGGCGCCGGCGCCGCGGCGCCGGATCGGCCGACCCCCGTCCTGCACGCGAATCCGCTGTGGCGGCCGTTGCCGGGGCCGGTCGAGAACATGCTGGGCGCGGCGCGCGGCCCCCTCGTCTCGGTCCACCCCCTGGGCGGCTGCCGGATGGGAGACACGGTGCACCACGGCGTTGTCGATCACCTGGGCCGGGTGTTCCGCGGCGACCAGACGGACACCTTCGCGGGGCTGGTGGTGCTGGACGGCTCGATCATCCCCGTGTGCCTGGGCATCAACCCGGCCCTGACCATCGCCACCCTGGCGCGCCGCGCCATCCGGCGCCTGCGCGATCACCATTGGCGCTTCCAGCCGGCCGTCGCCGGCCCGGCACCGGCCGTTGATGCCACCTGGCCGCCCCGCCCGGTTTTCCGGCCCATGCCGGACGCGCAGGCGATCAACCCGACCCGCTTCGAGATCACGGAGAGAATGCAGGCGCGGGCCAGGATCGCGCACGCCGGGCGACGAACGGAAGCCCTGGTCACGGTCGAGCTCTGGTTCCGGCCCTTCACCCTGGCCGACGTGGCCGGGCGCGCCGCCGAACGCCGGCTGGAGGTCGATCCGGCGCGCAGCCGACTGCGGGTCGTGACCTGGGCCGACGCAAGCGAGCCGGACGCCTCCGCGTCCGGCAAACTGCTGCTGGAGGCTCCGCTGAGCGGCTCGATGCAGCTCTTCGCCCATGAGGCATCGGGGCGCTGGCGCCGCACGCTGCGGGCCTCTCTCGCCTGGCTGCGCAACCGCGCGGTGCGCGACCTCTTCAGCGGCGACTCGCTGCGCTCGCTGGTGTCGGGGAGCTGCGCGACTGGATTCCGCAAACGCTCAACCTCGCTTCGCGCGCGGGGGACCGGCGCCTGCTGCGCTACGAACTGGAGATCGGCGCGCCCGCCAGTGGCCTGCTGCTGGATGATCCTGCCGCCTGGACCGGACGGCGCATCCGCGCGACCAAGACCCTCACCTACGCCGTGGCCTGCAACCCGGCCGGCCAACTGCTCGAAGCCCGGATCGACGCGTTCCCGCGATCCCGCGCGCTGCGCGTGCGCGGGCCGTTCAGGGTCGATCTGCCCTACTTTGGCCAAGTCGCCGTGCCCCTTCTGCGCATCGTCGAGCAGCACGATCACGTGCGCGGGCTGGTCGATATGGCGAGCCTGCTGGCGTACTTCGGCCGCACCATCGTGCCGCTGCACGCTTGGTCGTTCCGCCTGCCCGACCGGCCGCGCCTGCCGCTGCCCAAGGACCCACGCCTGCCGCGGCGCCTGCCGGGACTGCCGCCGCCGCGCATCGTGTGGCTGCCGATGAGCGATGGCCGGCCCGTGCGGCTCACGCACTACGCGCCGCCGGCCGGCGTCATGGCACGCCCCGATCCGGTGCTGGCCCTGCATGGCTACAGCGCCAGCGGAACGACCTTCGCCCACGAAGCCCTTCCCGAGGGCGGCCTCGCCGGCGCGCTGTGCCGGCGAGGCCACCACGTCTGGGTGGCGGACTTGCGCAGCAGTGCGGGCCTCGAATCAAGCCGGGAGCCCTGGACCTTCGAGATGATCGGCTGCCAGGACATTCCGATGGCGGTCGCCTACGTGCATGGGCAGCACTCGGGCCAGGTGCACGTGGTCGCCCACTGCATGGGCGCGGCGATGCTGTCCCTGGGCCTGTTCCGGCGCTGGCCCGGCGACCCGGCCTTCACGCCCCACGCCGCGGCCTGCCGCGCGATGCCGGAGCGCATGGGCCGCCTCGTGCTCTACCAGGTCGGGCCGGCGGTGACCATGTCGCCGGCCAACCTGGCGCGCGCCTATGTGTTCCAGTGGCTCAAGAACTACCCCGGCTTCGGCGCGATCAGCTTCCGCCCGAGCGCGGTGCCTGGCACGGCGGAGGACATGCTCGACCGGCTGCTCTGCGCGGTGCCTTATCCGCGCTCGGACTTCTTCCGCGAGAACCCGCTCTGGCCCCCCTGGAAGCGCACGCCGTGGGTGGCCCAGCGCCACCGGATGGACGCCCTCTACGGCATCACCTTCGAAGTTCAGGGCATGAGTGACCAGGTTCTCGAACGCATCGACGAGTTCTTCGGCCCCTCGCACATGGCCACCACCGCCCAGGTCATCTGGTTCGCGCGTTCCCGGCTCATCACCGACATGCAAGGCCGGGGAGCGTTCATGACGCCCGACAGGATGTCCGCCCTGAGGCACCGGCCCGTGCTGAGCCTGCACGCCGAGCGCAACGGCCTCGTCGATCCCGACACGCAGCGCACCCTGACCGAGCTGCTGAGGCAAGCCGGCGCGGCCGTCCGCGCCGTGAGCCTGCCGGGCGGGCACCAGGACAGCCTGATCGGCCGCGACGCGGCGCGGGTCTTCGCGGAAATCGCCGAGTTCCTGGAAACCCCGGCCGACAACCCGGCCGCACCGCACCCCCCAACCGAGTCCAGCCATGAGCACGCCGGCGTCTGAGATCCGCAAGGCCCGTGCAGTCAGCGGCTTCGTGGACACCCTGCGGCTGCGCGAAAACCGCCTGTGCGGTACGGTCCGGTTCGAGTCGACCAATGGCAGGCCCCTGGGCGTTGTGCTCGTGCCGGTCGTGCGCCCTGCGGACCGCTGGCTGCTGCAGGGGCCGGATGGCCAGGCCGAGCCCCGGCCGTGTGCCAATGACATCCAGCCGGCCCTGGGGCGGATCGGCCATGTGCGCGCCGACACGGTGCCGATCGAGGTCCCCTGGCCGTCCGGCCCGGTGGCCGAGGCGCTCCTCCTGTTGCTGCATGCCCAGATCGAAGGCATCGGCGACCCGGAGTTCGGACTCGCGCGGATGGCCGGTGCCACGGCCAACGCCTCGAAGCGCTGTTCACACGCTCCCATCGACCCAGGATCTCCGCAGCCCGCCGATGCCCTGCGTGCCGCGATCGCCCGATGCATTGACCAACGTCCGGCCAGTGAACTCGACCTCGCGGTGATCCGCCGTCCGGCCGCGCTCGCGCACGGCGGCCCAGAAGCAACCGTGCGACTCGCCCCCTCGGACCACCTCGCTCCCGACCGCTCACCAGCCTTCGCCCTGGGCAGTTGCCAGTATCCGGCCGGCCTCATCGACGGCAGTGTGAACCTGCGCCATGCGGTCAGGAGCGAGGCGGACATCGGTCCGGCAGACAGCTCGCTGTGGCGCCTGGCCGCGCGCTGCGAGGCCGACCACTCGATCGACGCCGTGGTCCTGGCTGGCGATCTGGTGTACGTGGACGCCACGGCGGGGTTGTTCGACCCGAAATCCCAGCTCGACGCGCTCGACTTCGCCTATGGGCGGCTGCGTGACAACCGCGCCCTCGACCGGATCAAGCGCCTGGGCGTGTCGGTCTTCACCCTGATGGACGACCACGAGATCCGGGACAACTATGGCGGCGAGCCGGGCGAGCTCGACGCCGCGCGGCGCCGTTACCTGAACTCGCAACGGGCGATGTGGCCACCCCCGGTCCACTCTCCTGGTGCCCCACTGTGGACCACCCGGCAAGTGGCCGGCCACCCCTGCTTTCTGGCCGACACGCGGTCCGAACGCGAGGCCCGCACGCTCGCCAACTGGCGGGACGCACGGATTTACTCGCCCGCTCAATCCGCCGGGTTGCGGCAGTGGATCGCGGCTCAGTCGCGCACCGGCCGGCCGGCCTTCGTGGTCACCTCTTCCATGCTGCTGCCGCGCCCGATCCGCCTGCGCGACGGCGCGGCCGCGCTGGCCCTCCAGGCCGATGCCTGGTGCGGCTATCCAGCCTCTCTGCACGAGCTGCTGGCCTGGATTCATGACCGGCGCGCGGGCAACATCGTCTTCCTCTCGGGCGATGAGCACCTGTCCTCGCTCGCGCGCATCACGCTGCACGACGGCGAGCCAGGGCGCTTACCCCTGACCGTGTATTCGATCCACAGTTCGGCCCTCTACGCCCCCTTCCCGTTCGCCAACAGCCAGCCCCAGGATTTCGCCAGCTCCGATAGGTTCGAGTTCGAGGTCCCCGGCGCAGGCGGCGCTCGGACCCTCGCCTGCACGGTCGAGGTGCTCGACTGGATACCCGGAGACGGCCATGCCCTGATCCGCCCGGTAGAGACCAAGGAAGGATGGCGGATCGATGTGAATTTCGATCGCGTTGCCAATGGCGCCTCCACCGGATCCCGTGACCATCGGGTTTGGCTGGACACGGCGGCTGCGCCTGCAGAACCGGACGCGACGGCCCCCAGCTTCAATCCCGGGGCGGCTCGGAGCGTGTGAGGACCGCGTCGAGCATCTCCGCGAGCTTCAGCCCGTCCACCGGCTTGTAGAGGATCGGAATCCCCGATTCGCGCGCGGCCAGGATGCGCGAGGGCTCGGTCTCGCCGGTGACCAGCCAAGCCGGCGCATGGCAACCCAGGTGGCGCAGCGCCGCCAGCACTTCGAGGCCGGTGCGCCCGCCGGTCAGCCGGAAGTCCACGATGATCGCGTGCGGCGCGAATCCCTGGGACCAGGCGGCGACCGCGCCCTCCTGGCCGGGCACGGCGCGCGCCTCCCAGCCCAGGGCAACAAGGAAGGTAGCCAGCCCCTCGGCCACCTCGGATTCGTCGTCCACGACGAGCACCCGCCGCGTCGCGCCGAGGGCCAGAGGAGCTGGCCTCGACGCGCGACCTTCCGCGCCCATGCGCGAGATGTCGGGCACATCGACGCGCGGCACCACCACCTCGAAGGTGCTGCCACGCCCGAGTTCGCTCTGGAGGCGGATCTCGGCCTCGATCAGGCGCGCCAACCGGCGCACGATAGCCAGACCCAGGCCCAGGCCGCGACTGCGGTTGCGCTCCGGGTTTCCTGTCTGGAAGAATTCCTCGAACACCTGCTCGCGGACCTCGGGCGCGATGCCCGGGCCGGTATCGCTGACCTGGAAGATCACGTGCCGGCCATCGGCCGACGCCACGGCCCCGAGAGTCACGCCGCCTTCGCTGGTGAACTTGATCGCGTTGCCGATCAGGTTCTGCAGGATGCGCCGCAGCAGGCCGCCATCCACATGGGCCTGGAGCGGCACCGGGTCGGCCGGGTAGGCGCGATCGGAGCGCGTCGACACCACGAAGCTCAGGCCCTTGTCGTCAGCGGCGCGGATGAAGGCCTCCCCCAGATCATCGAGTAGGCGCGCCACGTCGATGCGCCGGGGCTGGGACTTGACCACGCCTGCGTCGAGCTCGGACATCTCCAGCAGGCTGTCGAGCAGGTTGCGGCTCTCACCGAGGGCACGCCGGATCGCCGCGCTGACCTTCTGCAGGGTGGCGTCCCCGCTGCTCTGCGCCAGCGCCTGCACGGTCGCCGCGTTGTACGACAGCGCGGTGAGCGGCTGCCGCAGGTCGTGACTGGCGGCGGCAAAGAAACGCGTCCGCGCTTCGCTCGCCCTCTCGGCACGATCGCGTTCAACCCGCAGAGACTCCGACAGGCCGACCAGGTCGCCAATCGTGCGCCCCTGGTCGCGCACATACAGCGACAGCACGGTGAACAGGAACACCACCAGCAAGCCGATCGCGGCGCCCTCGATCGTCCCCTTGAGCAGCCAGACCGCCACCAGGGTTCCGCCGTAGACCGCGGCCCACTCGAGATAACCCCGCAGATAGCCGGCCGACGGCGACACCGCGCCCGCCGCGTTGCCCACCAGGATCATGGTCATCACGTATTCGGCCGACTGCGAGGGCTGCATGAACACACAGACGATCAACAGGGCATGCACGGCCCCGAGACCAGCCATCAAATGCCCCATGCGTGCAAGCATCGCGTGGGCGGTCATGCGCCCCGACCGGTGCAGCCGGAGTACATAGGCCGTGCGGCCGACCTGGGCCGCCGTCATCAGTGCGAGCCAGATCCAGGCCAGCGGGCCCAAGCCGGCCCGCGCGGCGCTCCAGGTAAGGCAGACATCCAGCAGCAGGTGCGGCAACGGCAGGCGCCGCACCTGCTCGACCGCCAGCCGAACCTGTTCGGCCTCGATCAGCGGCCGCAGACGGGCGGCGCCGGCCTCAGGCTTCACCGGCCCCACGGCTTCGGGCGGCATAAGCGGCCTCGCCGCGCGACCGCGCGCCGACGATCTGGAGGATGGCCCGTACGTGGGACTTTACCGTGGTGTCCGACAGGCCCAAGTCGCGGGCGATGCGCTTGTCCGGTTCACCACGCATGAGCAGACGGAACACCTCGCTCTGGCGCGATGTAAGGTCGGGAAAGACTTGCCGAACGTCGAGCGCGGGAAGTGGCGCATGGGCTTCGGACTCGCCCGGCAGTCGACGTGGCAGCCGGTGGACGACCCCTTGCAGCGCATCACGAACAGCCTTGACAAGCTGCTCAGGCTCGGCCGACTTGGTGACGTAGCCGATGGCACCGGCAGCCAGGGCCTCGCGCATTACAAGCTCGCGCTCGTCGCCCGACACGACCAGGATCGGCGCCTCGCAGCCCGCTTCGCGCAGTGCCTTGATGGCCGTGGCTCCGTCGGACTGGCCTAGCCACCAGTCCAGCAGAACCACCTCGTAGGCAATCGACTTGACCAAGCCCGTCGCGAAGTCGAGATCGCGTGCCTTGTCCAGTGATACATCGGGCATCAGCACCTGGAGCAGCATTTCCAGGGAATCGCCGATGAGCTGGTGATCCTCGATCCATAGGGCCCGCATGTTCTTCCCCTGTAGCGGCGCGGTTGCATCGCCGCGCGTCGCAACCCGTCGGATGACAGCGTAGCAAGGCTGCTGCGGATCGCCATCCTTCGCACGAACGAGGCCGGCGTCGCTCACCGCCCTCGGAAGGGCCGATGACCGATCTTACCGCTCACCCCTCAACCGGGTAGGGGCTCTCAACGGCCCGCGACGGCCGCGCGCTCGGCCAGGAAGATCTCCACGCGGCGGTTGTGCGCGCGGCCAGCATCGGACTGGTTGCTGGCGACGGGCTCGCGCGACCCTCGACCTTCAGTGCGCACGCGGCGCGTATCGACGCCGCGCGTCGCCAGGTAGTCGCGCACGCTGTTGGCGCGCGCCACCGACAGCGGGTTGTTGATGGCGTCGGTGCCCGTCGAGTCCGTGTGGCCGACGATGAACACCTCGGTGTTGGGCTCCTGGCCCAGGCCCTGCGCGAACTGATCGAGGATGGGCCGCATATTTGACTTGATGTCGGCGCGGCCCGTGTCGAAGGAAATGTCGCTGGGAATGTTCAGCTTGAGTTGGTTGTCCGCCGTCTGTGTCACCTGGACGCCCGTGCCGGCTGTGGCCTGCTGCATCTGGGTACGCTTGTTCTCCATGTAGCGGGACCACACGTAGCCACCCAGAGCGCCCACGCCGGCACCGATGGCGGCACCCTTGCCGTCGCCGATCAGCCCGCCAGCGGCGGCACCCACGCCCGCGCCGATGGCGGTGTTGCGCTGAGTTTCGGACATGTTGGCGCAGCCAGCCATCAGCACGGCGGCAGCGGTTGCCGAGAGAACCAGGCTCCGGCTTGTGGAAATCAATGGGTTCGTCATGTTGTGCATCCTTTCTCCGCGAGGAAAAGTGTTCGGGATCAGCGCGCGGGACGATGAGCCCCGCAGCAGTTCCTGATTTGACAAGCCCCTCCCGCCACGACCTGTAGGACGCCAGCCCGTGGCCTCGTCAGGCCGCCCATTCCGAGGCGGATTGTGACGAAGTTGGCACGGACTCCCTTCAATTGTCGTTTTTCGCATGCCGCCAGCCGCGATGGCTCACGCCAGCGGGCCGCTACACTGCCAAGCCCATGCAGCCCCGAACGATCAAGCACTGCCGCGAATGCGGCGCCGCCGTGGTGTACCGCGTGCCCGATGACGGCGACACGCGCGAGCGCGCGGTGTGCCCGGCCTGCGACACCATCCACTACGTCAACCCGCTCATCGTGGTCGGCACGGTGCCCCACCTGGGCGAGCGCGTGCTGCTGTGCAAGCGCGCGATCGAGCCGCGCCTGGGCAAGTGGACGCTGCCGGCCGGCTTCATGGAGCTGGGCGAGACCATGGCCGAGGGCGCGGCGCGCGAAACGGACGAGGAAGCCGGCGCGCGGATCGAGATGGGCGCCTTCTTCAGCGCCATCAGCATCCCGCGCGTGGGGCAGGTGCATTTCTTCTACCTGGCGCGGCTGCTGGACGACCGCTTCCAACCCGGATCCGAAACGCTGGAGGCACGACTCTTCGACGAGGCCGATATCCCCTGGGACGAGATCGCTTTCCTGACCGTGCGCGAGACTCTGGAGCATTTCTTCGCCGACCGCCGGCGCGGCCAGTACGGGATGCACGAATCCAACATCCACTGGCCCGCCAGGAAATGAAACCCCAGCCGGCGCTGGCGGTCCTGCGTCCCGGCGAGCCGTTTCCGCCCCTGGCGCATGCCTGGCCGGCCGACTCGCCTGCGCCCGGCCTATTGGCCGCTGGCGGCGCGCTGGACGTGCCGACGCTGCGGGCGGCGTATTCGGCCACCATCTTTCCCTGGTTCAGCGCGGGCGAGCCGATCCTGTGGTGGAGCCCCGACCCGCGCATGGTGCTGCAGGTGGCGCGCTTTCGGCAGCACCGCTCGCTGCGCCGCGCGATCCAGCGCTTTGCCGCCACCCCGCGCGGCGAGATCCGCATCGACACCGCCTTCGGCGAGGTGATGGCGGCATGCGCGCGCGCGCCGCGCCCCGGCCAGTCGGGCACCTGGATCGGCCCCGAGATGCGCGCCGCCTACCAAGCCCTGCACCAGGCCGGCCACGCCCACAGCGTGGAAACCTGGATCGACGGCCATCTGGTGGCGGGCCTGTACTGCGTGGCGGTCGGACACGCGGTATTTGGCGAATCCATGTTCACCGAAGTCACCGACGGCTCCAAGATCGCCCTGGGCGCGCTCGTCGCCTGGTGCCGCCGGCACGGCGTGCCGCTGATCGACTGCCAGCAGAACACGCACCACCTGGCCTCGCTGGGCGCGGCGGAAATGCCGCGTGCCGACTTCGCGCGCCAGGTGCGGGCGCTGGCCGCGCAGCCGCCCGCGCCCTGGCGATTCGAGCCCGTATACTGGACCGACTTGCTTTCCCCCAGTTCAGCTTAAGCGGTGACGCACCTCAAGGATCTTCCGCTGCAGGCGCTGCAGTTCTACGCCACGGCGCCTTATCCGTGCAGCTACCTGCCGAACCGCCAGGCGCGTTCGCAAGTGGCCACGCCAAGCCATCTGATCCACAGCGACGCCTACTCGGGACTGGTGCGCAAGGGCTTTCGCCGCAGCGGCATGTTCACCTACCGCCCCTATTGCGACGGCTGCAGTGCCTGCCTGCCGGTGCGCGTGCGGGTGCGCGAGTTCCAGCCCGACCGCAGCCAGCGCCGCGCCCACGCCCGCCACCATCAGCTGCAGGCGCGGGCGCTCAAGCTGTGCTACATCCCCGAGCACTACCAGCTCTACCTGCGCTACCAGACCGGGCGCCACACCGGCGGCGGCATGGACCACGACAGCGTGGACCAGTACACGCAGTTCCTGCTGCAGAGCAACGTCAATTCGCGCCTGGTCGAGTTCCGCGAGCCCGGCCAGGGCGACGGCGCCGGGCCGCTGCGCATGGTCTCCATCGTGGATATCCTGGGCGACGGACTGTCGGCCGTCTACACCTTCTACGAGCCCGACCGGCGCGCCAGCTACGGCACCTACGGCGTGCTGTGGCAGATCGCGCAGGCCGCGGCCCTGGGCCTGCCCTACGTGTACCTGGGCTACTGGATCGAGGGCAGCGCCAAGATGGCATACAAGGCCCGCTTTCGCCCCCTCGATCGCTTGACGGACGGGCAATGGCTGCCACACGGCCGGGCCCCGGCCCAGGCCGCCCACGGCGGTTGAACCGCCGCAAGAACACCCTCTCATGCGCAGACCCAACCCCGACGCCCACCTGACGCCGACGATCCAGGTGATCGAGCGCATGTTCACGCTGATCGACGTACTGGCCTCGCGCGAAGAGGCCATGTCGCTCAAGGACATCAGCGCGCAGTCGGGCCTGCACCCCTCCACCACGCACCGCATCCTGAACGACCTCGCCTCGGGCCGCTTCGTGGACCGCCCCGAGGCCGGCACTTACCGGCTGGGCATGCGCCTGCTGGAGCTGGGCAACCTGGTCAAGGCGCGCCTGTCGGTGCGCGACGCGGCGCTGACGCCCATGCGCGAGCTGCACCGGCTGACGCAGCAGCCCGTCAACCTGAGCATGCGCCAGGGCGATGAGATCGTCTACGTCGAGCGCGCCTACAGCGAGCGCTCGGGCATGCAGGTGGTGCGCGCCATCGGCGGGCGGGCGCCGCTGCACCTGACCTCGACCGGCAAGCTGTTCCTGGCCGCGGACGAGCTCCAGCGCGTGCGCGCCTACGCCACGCGCACCGGCCTGGCCGGCCACACGCGCAACAGCATCACGCAGCTGCCGGCGCTGGAGCGCGAGCTGGCCCGGGCGCGCCAATCCGGCGTGGCGCACGACAACGAGGAGCTGGAGATGGGCGTGCGCTGCATGGCCGCCGGCATCTACGACGATCAGGGCCGGCTGGTCGCGGGCCTGTCGATCTCCGCACCGGCCGACCGGCTGGACGACGGCTGGCTGCCCAAGCTACAGCAGACCGCGCAGCAGATCTCGGCGGCGCTGGGACACGTGGCGCCGCCGCATTGATCCGGCGCCCAAGTGCCATCCTCAAGACGATTTTCAGTGCTTTCGGCCTCTAGCCCACATGCATATTTCGCCAAAAGCTATCGATAAGATAGCAAGCTGACGCTCAGCCGGCCAAGGCGCTGCCCACGGCCGTGTTGGCGTGGTGCTGCAGCTCGACCCAGCGGCGCACGCGCTCGGCGTCGCCCAGGCGGCTGTATTTGCCGGTGGAATCGAGGAACACCATGATCAGCTTGCGGCCTGCCACTCGGGCCTGCATCACCAGGCAGCGGCCCGCTTCCGAGATGTAGCCTGTCTTCTGCAGGCCGATGTCCCAGTCCGGGCTGCGCACCAGGCCGTTGGTGTTGTTGTACTGCAGCACGCGGCTGCCGACGGCGACCTCGTAGCTCGGCGACGTGGTCAACTGGCGCAGCAGCGCGTCCCGGTGGGCGGCGGCCACCAACACCGCCAGGTCCTGCGCGCTGGAGCGGTTGGCGCTGAACAGGCCTGTGGGCTCGATGTAGCGCGTGTCCTTCATGCCCAGCATGAGGGCGCGCGCGTTCATCAGCGCCACGAAGCGGCCCATGCCGCCGGGGTAAGTCCGGCCCAGCGCGTGCGCGGCGCGGTTCTCGCTCGACATCAGGGCCAGGTGCATCAGCTCGCCGCGCGTGAGCTGCGTACCGACGGCCAGGCGCGAGCGGCTGCCCTTCTCGGTGTCCACGTCGTCCTGGGTGATCGTGATCACCTCGTCCAGCGGCAGGCGCGCGTCGGAGACGACCAGCCCGGTCATCAGCTTGGTCAGCGACGCGATGGGCAGCACCGCGTGGTCGTTCTTGCTCAGCAGCACCTCGTGCGTGTCCTGGTCCAGCACCAGCGCCACGCTGGACTCCAGGTCGAGCGGGTCGCTGACGGCGCGCAGGCCGGCCATCTGCCCGAACGACAGGCGCGGCGCCGGCGCCTCCCTCGGCACGTGCGCGACCGTGCGCAGCGACAGGCGGGTCTGCTGCGACGCCACGCGCGACGCGCGCGAACCGACCTTGTCCTTGCGCTGGCCGGCCACCAGGGTGCGGCCTACGCGCTCGCCGCGGCGGGCCGCGCCGTCGTCGGCCGCGAAGGCGCGCTTGGCCGACATGCGCCGACCGCTCTTGCCGCTCGCCGGCGTCGTGGATTCAGCGGCCCTGGCCTTTCCGCCAGAGGCCTTGGAGGACGTGGTCTTGGTCTTGGCCGAGGCCGCCTTGGCGGACTTCTTGGCCGGCGCGGCAAGGGCCGGGCTGAGGGGCGCCAGCGTGAGCACCAAGCTCGCCGAGGCCAGACCCAGGCCACATGCCCACGCCGTCAAAAACTTCCTGAGTGCAGCCGTGCGCATCACTGTTCCCCAAACCAGACCACGAATGGGAACGGAGTGTACTGAAACTCAAAAAGAGGCGCAATATCAGCGACTTGCGCCTCTTTCTTCATGCATCGGCTCGAAAAAAGGGTTAACCCTATCCTTGCGCCGCAACCCGGTCAGCTTTGCTGTGTAATTTGTTGAGTGCACTCAGATAAGCCTTGGCCGAGGCGACCACGATGTCGGGGTCGGCGCCCACGCCGTTGACCACTCGGCCGCTGTTCTGCAGCCGCACGGTGACCTCGCCCTGGCTCTCGGTCGATCCGCTGATGGCGTTGACCGAGTACAGCACCATCTCGGCGCCGCTCTTGACGTGCGATTCGATCGCCTTGAGCGACGCGTCCACCGGCCCGTTGCCGTCGGATTCGCCGCGCACCTCCCTGCCATCGACGGTGAACACGATCTGGGCATGGGGCATCTCGCCCGTCTCGCTGTGCTGCGACAGGGAGACAAAGCCGTATTGCTCCTTTTCGGCCGTCACGCTCTCGTCGCTGACCAGGGCCAGGATGTCCTCGTCGAAGATCTCGCTCTTGCGGTCGGCCAGTTCCTTGAACTTGGCGAACGCCGCCATGATCTCGCCCTCGGACTCCAGCACCACGCCCAGCTCCTGCAGGCGCTGCTTGAAGGCATTGCGGCCGCTGAGCTTGCCCAGCACGATCTTGTTGGCGCTCCAGCCCACGTCCTCGGCACGCATGATCTCGTAGGTGTCGCGCGCCTTCAGCACGCCGTCCTGGTGGATGCCCGAAGCGTGCGCGAAGGCGTTGGCGCCCACCACCGCCTTGTTGGGCTGCACCACGAAGCCGGTGGTCTGGCTGACCATGCGGCTGGCCGGCACGATCTGCGAGGTGTCGATGCCGACGTCGAGGCCAAAGTAGTCCCGCCGCGTCTTCACGGCCATCACGATCTCTTCGAGCGAGCAGTTGCCCGCGCGCTCGCCCAGGCCGTTGATGGTGCACTCGATCTGCCGCGCGCCGCCGATCTTCACGCCCGCCAGGCTGTTGGCCACGGCCATGCCCAGGTCGTTGTGGCAGTGCACGGACCAGACGGCCTTGTCGCTGTTGGGCACCTTCTCGCGCAGCGTCTTGAGGAACTGGCCGTACAGCTCGGGAATGGCGTAGCCCACCGTGTCGGGGATGTTGATGGTGGTGGCGCCTTCGTTGATGACGGCCTCGCATACGCGCGCCAGAAAGTCGATTTCGCTGCGGTAGCCGTCCTCGGCGCTGAATTCCACGTTGCCCATTTGGTTGCGTGCGAAGCGCACCGCCAGCCGCGCCTGCTCGAACACCTCGTCGGGCGTCATGCGCAGCTTCTTCTCCATGTGCAGCGGGCTGGTGGCGATGAAGGTGTGGATGCGCCCGCTGGCGGCCCCCTTCAGCGCCTCGGCGGCGCGCGCGATGTCGCGGTCGTTGGCGCGCGAGAGCGAGCAGATGGTCGAGTCCTTGATCACGTTGGCAATGGCCTGCACGCACTCGAAGTCGCCGTTGCTGCTGGCGGCGAAGCCGGCCTCGATCACGTCCACCTTCAGGCGTTCGAGCTGGCGGGCGATGCGCAGCTTCTCGTCGCGCGTCATGCTGGCGCCGGGCGATTGCTCGCCATCGCGCAAGGTGGTGTCGAAAATGATCAGCTTGTCGGTCATCGTGTTTTCTCCTGGTCTGTTCGTCGAATCGCGCGGGGCTCAGGCGGCCACGGCGTCGGTCACGGACCGCGATTGTGCCGTGCCCCCAGGAGCGGCCCACCCCAACGCCTCGGCCCGGTGCACCCCGGAGGCGATGGCCCTGAAGGAAGCCGCCGTGGTGTCGGCATCGATGCCGACGCCGAACAGCGCCTGCGAGCCGTCCACGCGCAGCTCGACGTAGGCGACCGCGCGCGCATCCGCGCCGCTGCCGATGGCGTGCTGCTGGTAGTCGACGACGCGGATGGCATGGCCGGCGGCCTGCCCCAACGCGCGGCTGAAGGCGTCGATCGGCCCGTTGCCGCGACCTTCGATGGCATGCACCTGGCCGTTCCAGGAAAGGTCGCCGCGCAGCGAGACGATGCCCCCGTCATGCGCCTGCACCACGTGGCGGCGCAGGCCATGGCCCGTCTCCATGCGGTATTCGCGCTGGAAGATGCGCCACAGGTCGGCGGCGGTCAACTCCTTGCCCTCGGTGTCCATCACGCGCTGCACCACCTGGCTGAACTCGATCTGCAGGCGGCGCGGCAACGCCAGGCCGTATTCGCTTTCGAGCAGGTACGCCATGCCGCCCTTGCCCGACTGGCTGTTGACACGGATGATGGCCTCGTAGCTGCGGCCCAGGTCCTTCGGGTCGATCGGCAGGTAGGGCATCTGCCACACGTCGCCCTCCCGCCGGGCGGCGAAGGCCTTCTTGATCGCGTCCTGGTGCGAGCCGGAAAACGAGGTGTAGACCAGATCGCCCGCGTAGGGGTGGCGCGGGTGCACGGGCAACTGGTTACAGTGCTCGACCTCGGCCCGCACGGCGTCGATGTCGGAAAAATCCAGCCCCGGCGCCACGCCCTGGGTGTAGAGGTTGAGCGCCACGTTGACCACGTCCAGGTTGCCCGTGCGCTCGCCGTTGCCGAACAGGCAGCCCTCGACCCGGTGCGCGCCGGCCATGAGCGCCAGCTCGGCGCTGGCGGTGCCGGTGCCGCGGTCGTTGTGCGGGTGCACCGAGATCACCACCTCGGGCCGGCCAGCGAAGCGGCGCGCCATCCACTCGATCTGGTCGGCGAACACGTTGGGCGTGGCGCATTCCACCGTGGTCGGCAGGTTCAGGATGATGGGGCGTCCCGGCCCCCAGGCGGCGATGGCGGTCTCGCAGGCCTGCAGCGACACGTCAAGCTCGGCCAGGCTGAAGGTCTCGGGCGAATACTGCAGCACCCATTCGGCGCCCGGCTGCGCGTCGGTGAGCTGCCGCACCTGCCGCACGCGCGCGTCCACGAGTTCCATCACCTGCGGCACGCTCATGCCGAACACCACCTCGCGCCACACCGGGGCGACGGCGTTGTAGACGTGCACGATGGCGCGCCGCGCGCCGCGCAGCGACTCGATGGTGCGCTCGATCAACTCGTCGCGCGCGGGCGTCATGACCTGAATGGTCACGTCGGGCGGAACGCGCCCCTCGTCGATCAGCTTGCGCACGAAGTCGAACTCGATCTGCGACGAGGCGGGAAAGCCGACCTCGATCTCCTTGAAGCCGGTCTTCACCAGCAGCTCGAACATGCGCAGCTTGCGCGCGGCGTCCATGGGTTCCACCAGCGCCTGGTTGCCGTCGCGCAGGTCGGTGGACAGCCACGTCGGCGCGCGGGACAGGACGGCGTCGGGCCAGGTGCGGTCCTTCAGGCCGATGGGCGGAAAAGCGCGGTACTTGGTGCTGGGTTGCTGGAGCATGGGGTCATCCTTGTGGGAGGGGTTCGCCACCAGCAACACGAATGCAAACGGCCCGCTGCTGGTGCATACGGGCCGTCGAGGTGTTCGATGAAGAAATGAACGCGTCTAGCCCGCCTGTGGTAGCAGTAGAGCCAGTAGCGCACGCGCGGCGCAAGCCGATGCATCGGCTTGGACGGCAGCGGCGCGGGCGAATTTCATAAGCCGATTACTCTATCACAAACTCAGTCGTGCAGGCCGCGTTCGTCCGGCTCGTCGGTGGAAGTGCTGACGATGCTGACCGGCTCGCCCTTGGCGCGCCGCCAGGCGTAGATGACGTAGCCCGACAGCGCGTAGCCCACGAACAGCACGAACAGCATGGTGGCCGGCTCGATGCTGATGATGGCGAACACCAGCGCCACCAGCACCAGCACCGCGAAAGGCACGCTGCGCCGGCCGCCGAAGTCCTTGAAGCTGTAGTAGGGGATGTTGGTCACCATCGTCAGGCCGGCGAACAGCGTGACTGCGAACATGATCCACGACAGATCGCCCCGCCCGATCGGCACGCCGCCACCGCCGACCGAGATCAGCGCGCGGAACAGCGGCACCTCGCGGTGCGCGACCAGCATGGCGCTGGTGAGCCAGATAAAGCCCGCCACCAGCGCCGCCGCCGCCGGCGACGGCAGGCCCTGGAAGTAGCGCTTGTCCACCACGCTGGTGTTGACGTTGAAGCGCGCCAGCCGCAGCGCCGCGCAGGCGCAGTAGATGAACGCGGCAATCCAGCCCCAGCGGCCCAGGGTTTCCAGCGCCCACAGATAGGCGATCAGCGCGGGCGCCACGCCAAAGGACACCATGTCGGCCAGCGAATCCATCTGCTCGCCAAACGCGCTTTGCGTGTGCGTCATGCGCGCCACGCGGCCGTCCAGGCTGTCCAGCACCATGGAGGCAAAGATGGCCGCGGTGGCCAGGTCAAAGCGGTTGTTGATCGCCATGACGATGCCGTAGAACGCCGCGAACAGCGCCGCCAGCGTGAACAGGTTGGGCAGCACGTAAATGCCCTTGGCCAGCCCTCGACGCGCATGCGGCTCGGGCGCATCGGGTGTGTTTCGTTCCATGAGGCTGATCTTACGTGGTGAGCCCACGCCCGTGGCGCATCGGCTTTCGCCGCGAACGCCCCCACAGCCACGCCCCAGTCCCTGCAGGAGCGGCTTCAGCCGCGAATGCCCGCGTTTCCTTGCGGTTCGCGGCCAAAGCCGTTCCTGCAAGTCATCGGCGTGCGTCAGTCCCGACAAGCCATCAAAGATGCGTGATGCGTTAGCATCAAACATCCCGTTTTTTTCAGGAGCCCGCCATGCGCACCACGCTCGACATTGCGGACGACGTGCTTTTCGCCGCCAAGGAACTCGCACGCCGCGAAAAAAAGCCGCTGGGCCAGATCATCAGCGAACTGGCCCGCCAAGCCTTTGCCCAGCCCACCGCACTTGCGGCACCTGCCGCCGCCGCGCACGTGGCCGAACCGCTCGCCGCCTATGGCATCCACCCGCTGCCGCCGCGCGGCGCCGTCATCAGCAATGAATTGATCGACCGCCTGCGCGACGAAGAAGGCGTTTGACGTGCGCGCCCTGCTTGACGTGAACGTACTGATCGCGCTGCACGACAGCGACCACGTGCACCACCACACCGCCTCGCGCTGGCTGCAAGCGCACATTGCCCAGGGCTGGGCCAGTTGCCCGCTGACGCAAAACGGCTGCTTGCGCATCATGGCCCAGCCCGGCTACGGCCAGCCGCAGCCGCTGGCCGTGCTGGCGGCCATGCTGGGCCAATCGACCGCCGCGCGCTTTCATGCGTTCTGGCCCGATGACCTCAGCGTGCTGGACGCCGGGCATTTCCACCACGCCCACATCCACAGCCCGCGCCAGTTGACCGACCTGTACCTGCTGGCGCTGGCCGTGCGCCACGGCGGGCGGCTGGTGACGTTTGACCAGCGCATTGCCCTCAGCGCGGTGCCGCAGGCGCGGGCGGCGCATCTGGTGGTGCTGTAGCCCGCTGGCCTGAGTAGACACGTAGGGTGGGTAGAGCGAAGCGAAACCCACCAAACACACAACACACACCCATTGTTGTTTGCATGCCGAGTGGAGATGGGTTTCGCTTCGCTCTACCCATCCTACGAGCTACGAGCTGCCACCCTTAGAACGCTTACCCACGCGCGTGCCGCGAGCGAGCCAGCCCGATGGACGCCAGCATCGCCCCCAACAACCCGAGCAGCCACGCCGACAGCGTGGGCACCGGCACCAGTGCCCGCACGGCCACGTCCACGGTGGCCGTGGCCTGCTCGTGGTTCGCATCGGCTGCCCTGGTGGCGGTGACGGTGCAGGTGCCCACGGCGGTGCCGGTCAGCGTGCTGCCGTTCACCGTGCAAAACGCATTGCCCGCAGTCACCGCATAGCTCACCGCGCCCGTGCCCGAGCCGCCCGTGGTGCCCAGCGTGCTGATGCCACCGAGGGTGACGCCAGCCGGGCTGGCGGTGGCGGTCAGGGCGGCCTGGCTGGCTTTGCCGATGCTCAGGGTTTGCGTCTCTGTGGCGACCTCGTAGCTGGCGTCGCCCGCTTGCGTGGCGGTGATCTGGCAATTGGCCGTGCCCGCGTTGATGCCCGTCACCACGCCTGCGCTGCTCACCGAGCAATCGGTCGATGTTGTGGAGAACGTGATCGGATAACTTGTGCCTGGTGTTGCCGTGGTCGAGGCCGTCACCGTGCCGGTACCGCCGTACAGCACGGTGGGCAGGGGGTCGAAGGTGATGAGCTGACTGGCTTTGCCCACATTGATCGTCTGCTGCACCTGCGGCGCAGCGCTGTAGTTTGCATTACCGGCCTGATTCGCATTGACGATGCAGTTGCCTACGCCAGTGAACGACACCACCCCACTTGCAATCGTGCACGCGCCTGCGGTGGAGGCGGCGTCAAGGGTGAACGTCACCTCGTTGCCCGAGCCACCGCCGGTGGCGGCTACGGTGTAGGTCGCGCCGCCTACCGTGGCATTGCCGGGTGCGGTCGAGGTGAAGGTGATGGTTTGCGGCAGCCTCGTGATTTCGAGCAGGCGCAACTGCTGCGGCGCTGCTGCGGTGGTGCCGCCGTCTCCATCGCCGCCGCCCGCGCGCGAGGCGCGCACGCCGCACAGCGCGCCGACGGCCCCAGTGGCGGCCA
The DNA here is from genome assembly GCF_016703145.1 of Ottowia sp. GTDB lineage: Bacteria > Pseudomonadota > Gammaproteobacteria > Burkholderiales > Burkholderiaceae_C > Ottowia. Next base: position 974,875 of record NZ_JADJCO010000005.1, read on the forward strand.
GCGTGGTGCCGCTGACAGTGCAGGTATCGGGGGTCCACACATCAAAGACGATTGGCGCGCTGCCGCCAGCGCTTGCCTGCGCGGCGAGGGACAGCATGCCGCCCAGCGCAATCGTCGTCAGGGGCACGGTCGGCGCAGGCGGATTGAAGGCCAGCGATTGACCACTGCGCAGCGCCAATGGCCGCGGATGGGGGTTGTCGTTGCCGTTGTTGGTCGGGTTGCCGAGCTCGCCGTTCCGGTTCGAGCCCCAGCACGTGACCGCACCCGCCGTGCTCAGCGCACAGGTGTGGCTAAAGCCCGCCGCGATCGCCGCCACACCGCTCAAACCCGTGACCGGCTGCGGTGCCGGATTGGAGCTGTTATTGCCGCTGTTGGTCGGGTTGCCGAGCTGGCCGCTGTTGTTCAAGCCCCAGCACGTGACCGCACCCGACGTGGTCAGCGCGCAGGTGTAAAGTCGGCCCGCCGTGATCGCCGCCACGCCGCTGCTCAAACCCGTGACCGGCTGCGGTGCCGGATTGGGGTTGCTATTGCCGCTGTTGGTCGGGTTGCCGAGCTGGCCTCTGTTGTTCAAGCCCCAGCACGTGACCGCGCCCGCCGTGCTCAGCGCGCAGGTGTGATCGCTGTTCGCCGTGATCGCCACCACGCCGCTGCTCAAACCCGTGACCGGCTGCGGTGCCGGATTGGGGTTGTTATTGCCGCTGTTGGTCGGGTTGCCGAGCTGGCCTCTGTTGTTCAAGCCCCAGCACGTGACCGCGCCCGACGTGGTCAGCGCACAGGTGTGGGCGTCGCCCGCCGCGATCGCCACCACGCTGCTCAAACCCGCCACCGGCTGCGGTGCCGGATTGGGGTTGCTGTTGCCGTTGTTGGTCGTGTTGCCGAGCTGGCCGTACCAGTTCAAGCCCCAGCACGTGACCGTGCCCGCCGTGCTCAGCGCGCAGGTGTGAAGTTGGCCCGCCGTGATTGCGACCACACCGCTGTCCAAGTCCGTCACCGGCAACGGTGTCGGATTGGCGTTGCTGTTGCCGTTGTTGCTCGTGTTGCCGAGCTGGCCGTACAAGTTGTCACCCCAGCACGTGACCGCGCCCGCCGTGCTCAACGCACAAGTGTGGGAAGCGCCCGTCGCGATCGCCGCCACACCGCTGCCCAAACCCGTGACCGGCAGTGGTGCCGGATTGGGGTTGTAATTGCCGCTGTTGCTCGGGTTGCCGAGCTGGCCGAACCGGTTTTCCCCCCAGCACGTGACCGCGCCCGCCGGGGTCAGCGCGCAGGTGTGGTCGCCGCCCACCGCAATCGTGCCGACCGGCTGGTCGACTGGCGTGCCGCTGATCGTGACCGGGCGCGTCGCATAGGCCACACCCTGGGCGTAGCCGCTCACGGCGCGAGGCACCGGGTTGGCGTTGTTGTTGCCGGTGTTGGTCGGGTTGCCGAGCTGACCGAACTGGTTCCGACCCCAGCACGTAAGCGCGCCCGCCGTGCTCAGCGCGCAGGTGTGGGCAGCGCCCGCCGTGATTGCCGCCACACCGCTGCTCAAACCCGTCACTGGCTGTGGATTGGCGCTGCTGTTGGTCGGGTTGCCGAGCTGGCCGACGCTGTTGTCACCCCAGCACGTAAGCGCGCCCGCCGTGCTCAGCGCGCAGGTGTGGTGGTCGCCCGCCGCGATCGCCGCCACGCTGCTCAAACCCGCCACCGGCTGCGGTGCCGGATTGGCGTTGCTGTTGCTGTTGCCGAGCTGGCGGTAGAAGTTGTCACCCCAGCACGTGACCGCGCCCGCCGTGCTCAACGCACAAGTGTGGGCAGCGCCCGTCGCGATCGCCGCCACACCGCTGCCCAAACCCGTGACCGGCAGTGGTGCCGGATTGGGGTTGTTATTGCCGCTGTTGGTCAGGTTGCCGAGCTGACCGAACTGGTTCCGACCCCAGCACGTGACCGCGCCCGCCGTGCTCAGCGCGCAGGTGTAATCGTTGCTCGCCGTGATCGCCACCACGCCGCTGCTCAAACCCGTGACCGGCTGCGGTGCCGGATTGGGGTTGTTATTGCCGCTGTTGGTCGGGTTGCCGAGCTGGCCGTACCGGTTCGAGCCCCAGCACGTGACCGCGCCCGACGTGGTCAGCGCACAGGTGTGGGCGATGCCCGACGCAATCGCCGCCACGCCGCTGCTCAAACCCGTGACCGGCAGCGGTGCCGGATTGGGGTTGTTATTGCCGCTGTTGGTCAGGTTGCCGAGCTGACCGAACTGGTTCCGACCCCAGCACGTGACCGCGCCCGCCGTGCTCAGCGCGCAGGTGTGGCCGCTGCCCGCCGCGATCGCCGCCACGCCGCTGCTCAAACCCGTGACCGGCAGCGGTGCCGGATTGGGGTTGTTATTGCCGCTGTTGGTCAGGTTGCCGAGCTGGCCTCTGTTGTTCAAGCCCCAGCACGTGACCGCGCCCGCTGTGCTCAGCGCGCAGGTGTGGTCACCCCTCGCCGAGACCTGGGTCACGGTCGGGTCGAGCATGCTCGGCGTCTGCGCCCTTGCGGGCAGGACGGTCGCGACGGTTGCAAACGTCAGCACGACCCAAGCGAGTCTGAACAATGATTTAAGCGATGGACGCACAGTATTCCCCTCAATGGCAGTGTGTTGCGGACGGCAGCCCGCTATTAATTAATAGGACTTACGCAAACCATACAAATTAATGGTCAAGATGATTAATCATGGCTTAGTCAAAGCAATTTCGTCATACATAATTTTTGACTAATTTTTAAGCAAAGCCCCCAAAGACCCTTGAAATGTGGAATTTCGGTATGCAGGGAATCCAAAATCTTGGCTCAAGCATTCATCTTGGCTTATTTGCAAATCATTGATTTACAATGACCTTGAGGATATGTGTATAAGGAGATGGACTTAGTATCACCAATGCACACGGCGCAAGAGAACCAGCCCGAGCCACTAATTGAATTTCCATTAGGAATATGGGCCATCAAGGCACGCCAGTCAAAGGTATTATTGCCGCATTAAAATGGTTTGTACATGGAGTTTTAGGCGAAAATATCACAAGTGCCGGGATCGATGCGTTCGATGACGTACACCACTGCGCAGTCAATCCCGTGATTGATATATGAACACCAAACATGGTCGGACTCGCGAGCCACCAGTTATTGGTTTCGTTAAAATTCCCTTGCGCAACGGTGAATTTTTCGCATGAATATACTTTATTGGTCAGCGTAGTGATATTTAGAGTACCCTGCACAGCAAAATTCAATTGGTTTGGGTAGGTACTCGAACTGTCACATGCCAGCGTTTGCCCAGTCCCCGCCTGCGACTTGAACCACGCTGCGGTAGCATCGGTTTTATGCCTTCCCGCATTGATCAAGATATACCCTTGATCTTGGCCATTTTCCTTTTTAACCCCAGATGCAACGGGGCCGTAAGCTTGCCCCGGAGATATGGAGTGCCCTGTCTCGGTGAAACTGAACTCCTTCATGCCTGCGATGTCGAAATAGACATAGTTGGGCCATGAGGTAGCGTCCGCGGAGCTAAGGAAGCATGCGGCGAAAATTGCTAGGGGAAATTTTTTATTCATAGCCATATCCGTTGAATAGAACGAATTTTATTAAATGGTGCGAGCCCAAGCAGATAGTATTTTCCAAATACCCACCTAGTTTCGGGGGAGACGCGTTTTTATCATCTTAGTGAAAGACTATGTCTTCCATTAGGTCATTGTTAATACTGATACCAGGGGTGCAGCGTCGAACCCGTCAACCTTGGGTCCAATATCATCTGTGGTAAAACGCCGCGGACTAGGCGGAGCGTGGGCATAGTCACTTCCCCTCGACAAATCGGATTGCCAGTCCCGCCTTTGCGACTACTCCCTAGTCTCTACTCTCTTGGGGGCACGCAGTTTTTCGCCAATCTGTACGTAGATTTCCTTGAGCCGCTCCCGTGCGGCAACCTGTTCCTGATTAATAGAATCGACTAGGGGTGTTTTTGTGGAATTAGGGTCAGATAAAAATTATCACCCTCCTTCAAAAATACCAGGTTGTGGCCACCACGGGGCATCACGTTCAGTTGCAGTCGCTACAGATCGCATCATAATTTTCGCACACCTTCTTGATGACGGCCTTGATCTGGCCGATGTTGGCGATGGTGCACGCCCCGTTGGCCTGCCCGGCGTTAAACTGTTCCCCGTTCAAAAAGTTCTTGTGGTTAGACCCACTGGCGGAGAACGTGAGGCCGGTGGTCAGGCAATGCAAATGGGGGTAGATTTTTCCATTGTTGGATCCATCGGAGGTGTAGTAGTCCTGGTTATTGCAGTACGCCTTTTTGGGACTGACCGCATGCGCCGCAGACTGACTGCCCAGGATGATAGCGGCAAGCACAAAAATTTTTAGGTGCAGTTTCTTCATCATTGGCTCCTTCTCAGGTTAGCTTGAACGAATCAAACTTGGGTAGAGTGGCTTCAGCTCCGCTTCTGCTTCTTGTAGTGGGGGAATTGCGCCTTGGCGTCTTGCACTGCTTCGCTGACGGCAATCTCGTCATTCCCGCGCTGGCGGGAATCCAGAACGCTTGCGGGAGCACAGGACTCCCGCCTTCACGGGAACGACGGAGATATCTACTTAACTGACTGGCATTGGCGTTAGGGAAATTTTCTTCTTCATATCCCCTTCTTTGACCAAGCAACCATATATCAGGTATATGCCATATTTCGACCATCAATCAAAGTGGCTGTAAGGCTCTGCGTCAACGTAGTAATATTTGACGGTCCAGTTGAAGCCACGATCAAATTTACCTTCAACGTAAATAGCACCATAATTCGTAGAGATAATTTTTTCAGTTGCCTTCTTCCAAAAACCATTACTTCCATCATGCCAATTGGAAATTACTTCCCAACCTACAATCATATGTTTCGGATCAGGCCCGAATGCAATATTCCTCGACCGATAACCACATCCTGGCGCGTCGTCTCGAGCGTTCACTGTTGACACATAGAGCTTAATGCTTTCGGGATCCTCTGAGGCTGTATGACCAAATTCCCAAACATTGCTCGTCGAGGATTCAGATATTTTCGATCCATGAGTTGGCTCACTATGTGCCATTCCAATGAGAGCGTCATAGAAGTCTTGACGAGAGCGAATTTTCTTCATCTGTGCTACGAGATCGTTCGCCTTAGATTGGAACGAGGCTCGCATCTTCCCGTCGGTAGCAAGCTTGGATTGATTGGAGCTTATGCCTGAATCAACGTCAATAAAATAATTACCAAGTTGCTGACTGTAAAAGTCAGGGAGAGAATTATATAGAACTCTAACTTCCCAGAGCTGAGTATAAAGTTCCCGAAGTTCAGTAAATTCCTCTGTACTGACATTCACGCGACGTGGATATCCCGGATGGAGGGAATTATAGTGAATGAGCTTCGCACGCTGCGGAACTCCGACCTGATGCTCCTTGAACCACTTTAGCGCGTCTGGTACATCCGTGGGGGTGCTCACAATAGGCTGACTTTTTACATCATCCACGCCGATCATGTATACACGGGAAGAAATTTGAATACCAAAATGCGCCGCATCATTTTCAAATTTAGCACTACCATTCTTTGAAAATAGACCCTCTACCGAAACCCCTGCACTGGCCTCAAAACTTTTCAATTCATTTGAAGATTTCGCTTTCAAGTTATATATCGCTTGAAAACTGGATGCATTTTGCTTGGATGCTACGAAATAATCTCCGTACGTTGCGCGGAATTTATCAGGATCATTCCTCATGATATTCTTGGCTTCGTCGGTAAGCACGTAACCAGATTTCGGCGAAGCTTCAAATACGGCGTCCTGAACTTTGCATTCGACAATATATGTTATTTCCAGGGCACTTTGACGAATATCTGTCAGGTACTTGATTGACTCGTCTATGGAAACGCCTTCGATATTATACTCCCCCTTCGTTGATGTTTCGATCTTATGATTCATAGAATCAAAACTAGCAATCACATCAAACTTCTCCGTGCTGTTATGTATTTTTGCGGGAATGGTCTGAAATGGCACTAGAGCAGATACGCCCATGGTGTTGCCGGTGATGGCATCGACGCCTACGCCTTCCGCATATGATGATGCCCAAGGTACATCGGGAAGCATAGGATCCAGATCGGAACCTGGTTGCTCGATAGCTACAGCTGCGAATGCAATGACTGAACTCACCTGGATTGTTTGATGAGGGTTACCGCGAACGTTTGCATCATAAATAATATCGACTGTCTTAGCGCCACTGATTGTGTTTTTTGGATTGCTGCATTGGAATTGAATGGCCCCTCCGGTAATATTAGTCAAAACGACATTCATGGGCTGTGCCGTCATTGTGAGAATTTTTTGAACATCATGTGCCGCCGCTTGAATCAAAGTAACAGTTGTCATTGAATTCTCCGTTTGGATTAAAAATAAGGGTAGTGCATGAGATTTCCCAACGAATTTCACGTCCGCAACGTCATCTCATCGAGCAGAGTGAACTTGCGAGTTCCAACGTGACTCACGTCGCAACAGCGAACTAAACTGAAATTGGAATCCCGAACCCGCCCCCTTTTTTGGCGCGCAGATTTTTTGCGAGCACCTGCAGCGTATCCAACCGTTTCAAATCTTCACATCACGTAAATTACTGATTGGCGTTACGATACGTTACGGTAGCGTAGCGAGCCAAGCCATCCCACCCCATGCCCCAAGCCATCCTGATCGTTGAAGACGAGCCGCCCATGCAGGCGCGGCTGCGCCGCATCCTGGCGGGCCTGGGCCATGCCGATGGCTTGCTGCATTGCGCGGCGGACATGGCCCAGGGCCAGGCGCTGGCCAATCAAGCAGCGTATGCGCTGGCGCTGGTCGATCTGGGCCTGCCGGACGGCAACGGCATCGAGCTGATCCGCTGGCTGCATCGGTGCGATCCGGGTTTGCCGGTGCTGGTGATTTCGGCCTGGAGCACGGAGGAGATGATTCTTGGCGCGCTGCGCGCGGGCGCCAGCGGCTATGTGCTGAAAGAGCGCGATGACGCCGAGATTGCGATGTCGCTGAGCAGCGTGCTGCGCGGCGGCGCGCCGATCGACCCGTTCATCGCGCGGCGCATTCTGGCGCTGATCGGCAGCGCGGATGCGCCTGGTGGCAACGGCGGCACGGCTGGGGCGGCGGTGGCGGTGGCGGGCGTGCCGCAAGCAGCAGGGTGCGAGGTGGAGATGCCAGCCTCGTTCAGCATGCGCGAGCGGGACATTCTGGCGCTGATCGCCAAGGGCCTGAGCAACCGCGAAATCGCCGAGCAGATGCAGCGGTCACGCCGGACGGTGGAGTCCCATGTGCGCCACATCTACGCCAAGCTGGCCGTGAACTCGCGCACGCAGGCCGTGCACCTGGCGCGCGAGCGCGGGTTGCTGAAGTAAAAGTGTTCGTCATTCCCGCGAAGGCGGGAATCCACCGTGCAACCCCCTCGCGAAGCGAGCAATAAAGACGCTGCAGCTTACGGTTTGCCGATCAATGCCAGCGCTTTGGTGCGGACTTCTGACAACTCAGCCGCCGCTGCACGGCCTTTGCGCATGGCCTTGCGTGCCCGCCAGTCGAGGCTCTTCAACTGGTCCGCGAGCGCCACGCCGGAACGCGCTCCGGCAATCAGCACTTCGAACGGGTAGCCCTTGATCTGCGTGGTCATGGGGCAGCAGAGCATCAGGCCTGTCTTGCCGTTGTACGTGGCGGGGCTGATGACCAGCGCTGGGCGGTGGCCGGCCTGTTCGCGTCCGGCTTGCGGGTCGAACAACAGCCAGACAATGTCACCGGCATCCGGGACATAACGTGGCATGGCTAGCGCCACTCTTTTCCAACTGCCTTGCCAAAGTCTGCCTCGGCATGCAGGTTGTCCGGCGTGATTGCGGCCAGCAGCGCGTCCAGACTGGGGGCCAGTGCAAGCACCGGTTGCAAGATAATGCGACCGCCTTCCTCATGCATATCCACCGCTGCGTCCACCTTGAGTCTGGCGGCCTGCATGATCGCGGCGGGAATGCGCACGGACGCGCTGTTGCCCCATTTTTTGATCTGAATTCGCACGATGCTGCTCTTTCTTCTCATGTATCTACAATGTTGATACTAGCCCGCAAATGCCGGGCTGTCAATCTTGAAAGGCACGGCCGTTGATCCTTCGTCTCGTCCGCTGCCTGGTGTGCCTGCTTGCGCTCTGCGTGAACACCGCGACCACCGCGACCACCGCGAGCGTGGCGCAGGACGCAGGCCGCGCTTGGCCGAACCGCGTCGAGGCGGTGCGCAGCGACTGGAGCGCGCAGGTGCCGCCCGTGACGGGCTGGCAGGCGGTGACGCTGCCCGACGACTGGAGCACGCGCTGGCCCACGTTTGACGGCGTGGTGTGGTACCGGCTGACCTGGACGGCGCCCGCGCCGTTGGCGGACACCGGCCTGCTGCTGGAATACCTGATCATGGCCGGTGCGGTTCGCATCAATGGCACCGAGATTGCGCGTGACACCAGCCTGGTGGAGCCGCTGACGCGGATGTGGAACATGCCGCGCTACTTTTTGCTGGCCGCGCCGCTGCTGCAGGCGGGCGACAACACCCTGCTGATCCGGGTGTCGGGGTTGGCGGCCTATCAGCCGGGGCTGGGGGCGGTGCGCCTGGGTGCGCCCGTCGTGGTGCAGGCCGCGTATGAGCGCGAACGCTGGCAGCGGCGTGATCTGAACCTCTATTCGACGGCGCTGTGCGCGACGCTGGGTTGTTTCTTTCTGGTGTTGTGGCTGCTGCGGCGGCAAGAGGTGGCCTACGGCTGGTATGGCGTGCAGCAACTGCTGTGGGTGGGCGTGGCGTGGAACCAGATCACCACCAGCGTGTGGCCGTTCGCCACCACCGATGCGTTCGAGGCGTTCAACACCATGGCGGTGGTGGTCTATGTGGCCTGCTACGCGATGTTCGTGCTGCGCTTTTGCGATTTGCGCTGGCCGCGGCGCGAGGCATGGCTGTGGGCGATGGCGCTGGCAGGGTGCGGGTGGCTGCTGCTGGCGCCGCACACCGGGATGCGCCTGGCGCGCGATGCGCTCACGCTGTGGGCGCTGGGGGTGTATCTGCTGACCAACCTGGTGTTTGTGCATGTGGCCTGGCGCCACGGGCGCACCGATCAGCGCGCGCTGGCGCTGATCGCGCTGCTGATGCTGGTCGCGGCGGTGCATGACGGGCTGACTTTTGTGCGGGTGATTCCCGGCAATGACTACTACGCGACGGCCACGGTGCAACTGTCGGTGATTGGCGTGGCGGTGGTGCTGGCGTGGAATTTCGTGCGCAACCTGCGCCGCATCGAGGGCTTCAACACCGAGCTGCAACGCAATGTGGCGGCGGCGCGCGCCGAACTGGCGAGCACGCTGGCGCGGCAGCACGAGCTGGAGCTGGTGCATGCGCGGCTGGGCGAGCGGGTGAGCCTGGCGCATGACCTGCACGATGGCCTGGGCGGCATGCTGATTGGCAACATCGCGGCGCTGGAACAGGCACCGAGCCATCTGCCCTCACGCGAGGTGCTGGGCATGTTCCGCGAGCTGCGCGACGACCTGCGGCTGATCATCGACACCGCCGCGGCCCAGCAGTACGGCGAGCATTCGCTGGATGAGTTGCTGGCGCCGCTGCGCCACCGCACGACGCGCCAGTTCGAGCCGCACGACATCGACGTGCGCTGGCGCGTGGAAAACCTGGAGCGGGTGTACCTGAGCACCACGCAGAGCCTTGACCTGCTGCGCGTGGTGCAGGAGGCGCTGGCCAATGTGCTCAAGCACGCGGGTGCCCGTCAGGTGCGCATTGAGCTGGTGCATGCCGATGGCGCGCTGCGCCTTGCCATCAGCGACGACGGCGTGGGCCTGTGCGCGGACGGCGAAGGCGCACCGGGCACCGGCATGCACAGCATGCAAGCCCGCGCGCGGCGCCTGGGCGCGACGCTGTCCGTCGCATCGGAGCCCGGCGCGACGGTGGTGCGGCTGCGCATGCCGTGGGCGCTGGATGAGGGCAAGGCCGACGCGGCCTGAATCGCCATCCCCGGAAGATGGGCCGGTAGAGGATTTTCACCTCCGGGTCGGCGCACCTGCCGGCTGACACCCAAAAACAAAGCCACTGCAAGCAGTGGCTTTGTTTTGCGCCAGGCGCATCGAATGGCCGGGCCATCCGTGCGCCGATCCCGGCATCAGAGGCTGAGAGTTTTTTGGCCGTGCCCGAAAGGTGCGTCAAAACGCCCCGGATCTAGGCGCAAAGCGCAGCCATGGCTCGGGCTATGGCGAGCATTTGCAACGACGAGCCGGGGTGTTTTGGCGTGCAAGGCGGGCATGGACGAAAGACTCTCAGCCTCTCAGTTGCGGGTCTGGTCCACCAGCTTGTTCTTGGCGATCCAGGGCATCATGGCGCGCAACTGGGCGCCCACCACTTCGATGCTGTGGTCGGCGGTGTTGCGGCGGCGGGCTGTCATGCCGGGGTAGCCGGTGCGGCCTTCCAGGATGAACATCTTGGCGTAGTCGCCGTTCTGGATGCGCTTGAGCGCGTTGCGCATGGCGGCGCGCGACTGCTCGTTGATGACCTCGGGGCCGGTCACGTACTCGCCGTATTCGGCGTTGTTCGAGATCGAGTAGTTCATGTTGGCAATGCCGCCTTCGTAGATCAGGTCCACGATCAATTTCAGCTCGTGCAGGCACTCGAAATAGGCCATCTCGGGCGCGTAGCCGGCTTCGACCAGCGTCTCGTAGCCCATCTTGATCAGCTCGACGGCGCCGCCGCACAGCACGGCCTGCTCGCCGAACAGGTCGGTCTCGGTCTCTTCCTTGAAGTTGGTCTCGATGATGCCGGCCTTGCCGCCGCCGTTGGCCATGGCGTAGCTCAGGGCCAGGTCACGCGCCTTGCCGCTCTTGTCCTGGTGCACGGCCACCAGGTGGGGCACGCCGCCGCCCTGGGTGTAGGTATTGCGCACGGTGTGTCCGGGGGCCTTGGGGGCGACCATCCACACGTCCAGGTCGGCGCGCGGCACGACCTGGTTGTAGTGCACGTTGAAGCCGTGGGCGAAGGCCAGCGAGGCGCCTTCCTTGATGTTGGGCTCGACGTTGTTCTTGTAGACCTCGGCGATCTGCTCGTCGGGCAGCAGGATCATGACCACGTCGGCGGCCTTCACGGCGTCGTTGACTTCGAGCACGTTCAGGCCGGCCTTGCCGACCTTGTCCCAGCTGGCGCCGCCCTTGCGCAGGCCGACCACGACCTTGACGCCGCTGTCGTTCAGGTTCTGTGCATGGGCGTGGCCCTGGCTGCCGTAGCCGATGATGGCCACGGTCTTGCCCTTGATGAGGGACAGGTCACAGTCTTTGTCGTAGAACACTTTCACGGGTTTCTCCTTGAATGATCGGATTGCTATTTAATTAAGAGCTGTCGGCGTAATACCGGCACGGGCTACGGCCTCAAATCTTCAACAAACGCTCGCCCCGGCCGATGCCGCTGCCGCCGGTGCGCACGGTCTCGAGGATGGCGGTCTTGTCGATGGAGTTCAGGAAGGCGTCGTTCTTGCCTTGGTCGCCGGTCAACTCGATGGTGTAGCTCTTGTCGGTGACGTCGATGACGCGGCCGCGGAAGATGTCGGCGGTGCGCTTGATCTCCTCGCGCTCCTTGCCGACGGCGCGCACCTTGACCATCATGTGCTCGCGCTCGATGTAGCTGCCCTCGGTCAGGTCCACCACCTTCACCACCTCGATCAGGCGGTTGAGGTGCTTGGTGATCTGCTCGATGACCTCGTCGGAGCCGCGCGTCTGGATGGTCATGCGCGACAGGCTTTCGTCCTCGGTCGGCGCGACGATGAGCGATTCGATGTTGTAGCCCCGGGCCGAGAACAGGCCCACCACGCGGGAGAGCGCTCCCGCTTCGTTCTCGATCAGTACGGCGATGATGTGTTTCATGGTGATTCCTCTTCTCGCCGCCCTCCCCCGTGGCCGGTAAGCCGCGGGCTCGGCGGACGATAGATTCGTCTTGCTATTGATTGGATAGCTGCAGGCGCAACAGGGATGCTGGCTGGCAGCCTTTTTTGGCTTAAAGGTCTTCGGCGCCCAGCAGCATCTCGGTGATGCCCTTGCCGGCCTGCACCATCGGGAAGACGTTTTCAGTCGGATCGGTGCGGAAGTCCATGAACACGGTGCGGTCCTTGAGCTTGCGCGCCTCGCGCAGCGCCGGCTCCACGTCCTGCGGGCGCTCGATCAGCATGCCGACGTGGCCGTAGGCCTCGGCCAGCTTGACGAAGTTGGGCAGCGCGTCCATGTAGCTGTGGCTGTAGCGGCCGGAGTATTCGATCTCCTGCCACTGGCGCACCATGCCCAGGTAGCGGTTGTTGAGCGAGAGGATCTTGATGGGCGTGTTGTACTGCAGGCAGGTGGACAGCTCCTGGATGCACATCTGCACCGAGCCTTCGCCGGTGACGCAGTACACCTCGCTCTCGGGCCGCGCCAGCTTGATGCCCATGGCGTAAGGGATGCCCACGCCCATGGTGCCGAGGCCGCCGGAGTTGATCCAGCGGCGCGGCTCGTCGAAGCGGTAGTACTGCGCCGCCCACATCTGGTGCTGGCCAACGTCGGAGGTGACGTAGGCATCGGCGTCCTTCGTCATGTTCCACAGCGTCTCAACCACGTACTGCGGCTTGATGACGTCCGCGTTGCCGCGGTCGTACTTCAGGCAGTCGCGCGAGCGCCAGCCCTCGATCGCCTTCCACCAGTCGGCCAGCGCGGCCCCGTCAGGGCGGGCAGCGGATTCCTTGACCATGCCGATCAGCTCGATCAGCACGTCCTTGACGTCGCCGACGATGGGCACGTCCACCTTCACGCGCTTGGAGATGCTGGACGGGTCAATGTCGATGTGGATGATCTTGCGCTCGTTCTGCGCGAAATGCTTGGGGTTGCCGATCACCCGGTCGTCGAAGCGCGCGCCCACGGCCAGCAACACGTCGCAGTTCTGCATGGCGTTGTTGGCCTCCCAGGTGCCGTGCATGCCCAGCATGCCCAGGAAGCGCCGGTCCGACGCCGGGAAGGCGCCCAAGCCCATCAGCGTGTTGGTGACCGGAAAGCCCAGCAGATCGACCAGCGCGCGCAGCTCGTTGGTGGCATTGGCCAGCAGCACGCCGCCGCCGGTGTAGATATAGGGCCGCTTGGCGCCCATCAGCAGTTGCAGCGCCTTGCGGATCTGGCCGCCGTGGCCCTTCTTCACCGGGTTGTAGGAGCGCATCTCCACGCTCTCGGGGTAGCCTTTGTAGACGGCCTTGTTGAAAGACACGTCCTTGGGAATGTCGACCACCACCGGGCCCGGGCGGCCGGAGCGCGCGATGTGGAAGGCCTTCTTCATCACCTCCGCCATCTGACGCGCGTCCTTGACCAGGAAGTTGTGCTTGACGATGGGGCGGGTGATGCCCACGGTGTCGCACTCCTGGAAGGCGTCCAGCCCGATGGCGGGCGTGGGCACCTGCCCGGTGATGATCACCATCGGGATCGAGTCCATGTAGGCGGTGGCGATGCCGGTGATGGCGTTGGTGACGCCGGGGCCGGAGGTGACCAGCGCCACGCCCACGTCACCCGTGGCGCGCGCGTAGCCGTCGGCCGCGTGCACGGCCGCCTGCTCGTGGCGCACCAGCACGTGCTGGATGGTGTCCTGCTTGTAGAACGCGTCGTAGATGTGCAATACCGCGCCGCCGGGGTAGCCCCAGACGTACTTCACGCCCTCGGCCTGCAGGGCCTTGACCAGGATTTCCGCGCCGCGAGTTCTTGGGGAGAGTCCTGGCCGCGCGAGGATGCTGCGGCCGCCGATTTGAGTTCGGCCTTGGAGATTTCCATGTCGATCAACCTTTCGAGAATTTCTCTGACGAAAAACCTTGGGTGCCCCTTGCCAGCCCTCGTGGGGCCGCGCCAGGACTTGAGACCACGCGCCATGGACGGGAATCTATGCCTGCCCGCCGGACGGTGACCCGTTTGCCTTTTTGACTGCAACGCGCATTATCGCACCGCAACATGGGAACCGGGAATGCGGTGCCAAGAAGGTCCGCGGCGGGTGCCATAATCGCGCCGAGGAGAACAAGAGAGAGCGCTCAGGCCGCGCCCCTGCGGCCACCCGATTCCAGCGGTATCCAGCGCCTGCCCCGCATTCGCCGCCCCATCCGACGCCCTTGGCCACCGAACAAGAACTATCCGACTTTCTCAGGAGCGTCGAGAAGCGGGCTTTCAAGCGCACCGTCTACCACGTGCGCGACGCGGACGCAGCCCTGGACGTCGTGCAGGACAGCATGATGAAGCTGGCCGAGCATTACGGTGACAAACCCCCGGCCGAATTGCCGCTGCTGTTCCAACGCATCCTGTCGAACAGCACACTGGACTGGTTTCGCCGCCAGAAGACGCGCAACGCTGTATTCTCGAACATGAGCGACTTCGAGCCGGCCGACGGCGAGGGCGATTTCGATCTTCTGGAAGCGTTCGCGGGGGCCTCCGCCTCCGAGCAGGTCGAGAGCGCCGAGGACTCCACGCGCCGGACGCAGGTTCTGAGGGAAATCGAGTTACAGGTCCAGGCACTGCCCAACCGTCAACGAGAGGCGTTTCTGATGCGTTACTGGGAGGAACTGGACGTTGCCGAAACCGCCGCCGCCATGGGTTGCTCGGAAGGCAGCGTCAAGACGCACTGTTCGCGCGCAGTCCACGCATTGGCGAAGGCGTTGCGCGCCAAGGGAATCCTGCCATGAACACCAACCAACACCTGCAGCGCCACGACATCGCGCAGAACCGCTTCGGACTGCGAGTGGCCGCCCGGCTGTCGGCCGGCGCCGAGGACATGCCCCACGACATCCGCGAGCGGCTGCGGGTGGCGCGCGAGCAGGCCGTGGCCCGCCGCAAGCAGCCGGTGGCCGTTGCGCGGCAGCGCGTGGCCAGCACGGTATCGCGCAGCGGCCCGGTCGCCATGCTGGGCTTTGGCGACGACGGGCTGGGCTTTTGGGGACGCATGAGTTCAGCGGCGCTGGTCGTGGCCCTGGCGATTGGCCTGGTGGCCGTCAACATCGTGCAGGACGATGACCGTGCCATGGAAATAGCCGACCTCGACGCAGCCCTGCTGACGGACGATCTGCCGCCCGAGGCCTATGCCGACCCCGGCTTCCTGCAATTCCTGAAAACCCGCGCCGACGATCCGCCGTCCAGCCGATAGGCCGACACCCGCCCCATTCCCGATGCTCCAGTTGCTGCAGGCCGCCGTCCTCACACTCGCTCTCGTGCTGGCCCTGCCCGCGCTCGCGCAGTGGACGCCGGGTGGCCACCAAACCATCGGGCCCGTGGTGGGCAGTGTCGAGTGGAGCGACCTGACCATCGAGCAGAAGACGGCGCTGCACCCCCTGGCCGAGCTTTGGCCCACGCTCAGCCTGGAGCACCAGCGCAAATGGCTGGCCCTGGCGCACAACTTCAGCCGCAGGCCCCCCGCCGAGCAGACCACGCTGCAGAGTCGCATGACGGAATGGGCCAACCTGAGCCCGGCGCAGCGCACGCAGGCGCGCCTGAACTTTGGCGAAGTCCGCAAAGTCCCGGCCGACGAGCGGCGCGCCAAATGGGAGGAGTACCAGACCTTGCCCGCCGAGGAGCGCGAACGGCTCGCCAACGACCGGCCCAAGCCCCCGGTCAGCGCCGCGCCGGCGCTGCGTCCGGTGCCGCCAGGCAAAATCCTGCGGCCGGCCCGGCCCGTGGCGCCCAGCGCCAGCGCAGCCTCCGGCGCGGCGCGGCCCGCCCTGCCCGTGAACCGCCATACACTCCTGCCTCAGCCGCCGGCGTCGGCGCCCGCCCGCTGAAATCGAACTGTGCCAGTGGGCTGAGCATGCCAGCCTGGGCTGGCCAACTCCGCTTTCCCCGCACCACCGCCACTTGCCGCCGCTTCCCGCATGACTTCGCCCACCGCCGGCGCCCCCTCTCCCGACGCGCCCGCGTTGCGCACGCCCTCGCTGCGCCGCCGCATGGCCTGCTGGCTGTACGAAGGCACGCTGATGTTCGGCGTGGTCTTCCTGGCTGGGTACCTGTTCAGCGCTCTGACCCAGACACGCCATGCCCTGGACAATCGGCACGGCCTGCAGGCTTTCGTATTCGTGGTCTCCGGCATCTACTTCGTCTGGTTCTGGTCCAAGGGACAGACGCTGGCCATGAAGACCTGGCACATCCGCGTGGTCGACCGCGCCAGCCGGCCGCTGACCCAGGGCCGCGCCCTGCTGCGCTACGCGCTGAGCTGGCTCTGGTTCCTGCCCCCGCTGGCGGTGATGGGCCCGTTCGGCCTGCGCGCCGGCGAGGTCGCGGTGCTGGTGGTGGGCTGGGTCGCCGTGTGGGCGCTGCTCAGCCGCTTTCAGCGCGATCAGCAGTTCTGGCACGACGCCTGGGCGGGTACGCGGCTGGTCGATGCCAGGCCCCCGACACCCGGACCTCGCCCCTCATGACGCCAGCAGGTCCACCGCCCGACACGGCCAACCCGCAGAAAGCGCGCACCGGCTTGTCGCGCGTCTGGCATGCGGCTGGCTATTCCCTGCAGGGCCTGCGCGCCGGCTGGAGGGAGACGGCCTTCCGGCAAGAGGCGATCGCGGCCGTCGTCCTGCTGCCGACCGCGCCCTGGGTCGGCTGCGGCTGGGTCGAAACCGCCTTGCTGGCCGGTTCGGTGCTGCTGGTGCTGATCGCCGAGCTGCTCAACAGCGGCATCGAGGCCGCCATCGACCGCATCGGCCCGGAATGGCACCCGTTGTCCAAGCGCGCCAAGGACATGGGCTCGGCCGCCGTGCTGCTGAGCCTGCTGCTGGCCAGCGGCATCTGGCTGGCGGCGATCTACCACCGATTTCTGATGTAACGACCATGGATACACGAATGGCCACGCCCCCCGCTTTCTCCATCTGCGTGTATTGCGGCTCGCGCCCGGGATCGACCCCGGCCTTCGCGCAGACCGCCGCGCTCGTGGGCCGCTGGATCGGCGAGCACGGCGGCCAGCTCGTCTATGGCGGCGGCCGCGGCGGGCTGATGGGCGTGGTGGCCGACGCGGCGCTGGACGCCGGCGCGCGCGTGGTCGGCGTGATTCCGCGTGCGCTGGTCGAGCGCGAGCATGCGCACCGGGGCTGCACCGAGTTGCTGATCGTGGACACCATGCACGAGCGCAAGCGCCTGATGGCCGAACACGCCGACGCGTTCCTGGCACTGCCCGGCGGCATCGGCACTTTCGAGGAATTCTTCGAGGCTTGGACCTGGCGGCAACTCGGCTACCACGACAAGCCTGTGGGCCTGCTGAACCAGGACGGCTATTACGACGCGCTGCTCGACTTCCTGCGGCATGGCGTCGGCGCCGGCTTCATGGATGAGGGTCAGATGGGGATGATCGCCGCCAATGCCCAATGGCAGCCGCTGCTGGAGCATCTGGTCGTCTCGGCAGGGTTTCCCGCACCGCACCGACTGGGCGCCATCTGAAGAAAAGCCGCGTGCGGCGCTGTCGCCGACGCGGCCTCGCTCAGCCCCTGCCCGGCCCTGCGTGCCGGCCGGGCCTGCCGGGACTCAGTCCCAGTGGTACTTGGTGCGGTCTTCCCAGTCCTTGAGCTGCTTCTCCGCCGCGTCCTTGGCGAGGCCTTGGCGCTCCTGGAGCTTGCCCAGCAACTGGTCGCGCTTGCCGGCGATCACGTCCAGGTCGTCGTCGGTCAGCTTGCCCCACTGCTCCTTGATCTTGCCCTTGACCTGCAGCCAGTTGCCTTTGAGGGTGTCCTCGTTCATGCCGAACTCCTTGCGTTGCGAAGGTTGTCACAAGCGCGCTTCGTGGTGACCATGAATCCAGGAATGCCTTGTGATGGCTCGACTGTAGGCAGGCGCGCCCGACACCGCGGTAGGCCCGCGCAACCGCATCGCGTCAGCCGTGGGCTCGCCCGGGCGGCGCATCGTCCGACACCGCCAACCTCAGGTGTCGGGCAGAAAAAGCTGCAGGACGTCGCTGAGGAAGTCGAAGCCGCGCGCCGTCGGCCGCAGCCAGGCGCCGTCGCGCTCCAGCCAGCCCCGGCGCTCGGCATCGCCCAGCGCGGCGGCGATGCTGCCGGGCGGCAGGCCGGTGCGGTCCATGAAGTCCTGCAGCGTGAACCCGTCCTTCAGGCGCAGCGCGTTCAGCATGTACTCGAACGGCAGGTCGCGGCGCGCCACCTCGTGCGCCTGGGCCACGGCGTCGCCGGCCAGCGCGCGGTCCATGTACAGCTCGGGCTGGCGGTGCCGCACCTGGCGCAGGATGCGGTGCGCGAAGCTGAGCTTGCCGTGCGCCCCCGCGCCCAGGCCCAGGTAGTCGCCGAACTGCCAGTAGTTGAGGTTGTGCACGCAACGGTGGCCGGGGCGCGCATAGGCGGAGACCTCGTAGCGCGCCATGCCGGCCTGCGCGGTCCGCTCGGTGATGCGGTCGAGCATGGCCCAGGCGGTGTCCTCGTCGGGCACGCGCGGCGGGAACTTGGCGAACACCGTGTTCGGCTCGATCGTGAGGTGGTAGATCGATAGGTGCGGCGGCTGGAACGCCAGCGCGGTGTCGATGTCCTGTTGCAGTTCGGCCAGGGTCTGGCCGGGCAGCGCGTACATCAGGTCGAGGTTGAAGGTGTCGAAGGCGCGCGCGGCCTCCTCCAGCGCGGCGCGGGCCTGCGCGCCGTCGTGCACGCGGCCCAGCGCCGACAGGTGCGCGTCGTTGAAGCTCTGCACGCCGACCGACAGGCGCGTCACGCCGGCGGCGCGGAAGGCGGCGAAGCGCTCACGCTCGAAGGTGCCGGGGTTGGCTTCCAGCGTGATCTCGCACACGGCCGACAGCGGCAGCCGGGCGCGGATGCCGGCGATCAGCCGGTCGATGGCTTCGGGCGCGAACAAGCTGGGCGTGCCGCCGCCGATGAACACGCTGTGCACGGCCCGCCCCCAGACGAACGGCAGGCTGGCCTCCAGGTCGGCCACCAGGGCGTCCACGTAGCGCGCCTGCTGCGCGGCGGCATCGGCGCCGGCGCGCGGCTCGTGCGAATTGAAGTCGCAGTACGGGCACTTCTTCAGGCACCAGGGCAGGTGCACGTAGAGCGACAGCGGCGGCAGCGCGCGCAGCTGCAGTAGGCCGGGGCGCATGTAGTGCGCGAGATCGGCCACCGGGGTCATAGCCAGCGCTGGCGTATCAGTAGGGCCATGGCGGCGGCGGCCTGGCCGCGGTGGCTGTGCGCGTTCTTCACTTCGACGGGCAACTCGGCGAAGGTCTTGCCGAAGGCCGGGATGAACATCACGGGGTCGAAGCCGAAGCCGTTGCTGCCGCGCGGCTCGCGGGTAATTTCTCCCACGACGCGGCCGACGGCGATGAGCGGCTCGGGGTCGTCGGCGCCGCGCAGCGCCACCAGGGTGCTGACCATGGCGGCGCGACGGTTGTCGATGCCGGCCATCTGCTCCAGCAGCGCGCGCACGTTGTGGGCGTCGCCCTTGGGGTAGCCGAACCGGGTGGCGTAGTACGCCGTGTCCACGCCGGGCAGGCCACCGAAGGCGTCGACGCACAGGCCGGCGTCGTCGGCCAGCGCCGGCAGGCCGCTGGCGGCGGCGGCGTGGCGCGCCTTGGCCAGCGCGTTCTCGACGAAGGTGCGGAACGGCTCATCGGCCTCGCCGATGCCCAGATCGGACTGGCGCACCAGCGTCATCGACAGCGGCGCCAGCATGGCCTGCAGTTCGGCCAGCTTGCCGGGGTTGTTGGAAGCCAGAACGATCTTCACGAGAAAAGTGCCATTAGCCCGCGTGGGTATTTAGCCATAAGCTATTAATTAGATAGCGATTCATGCTGCAGCGCGATCAGCTCGCCGATGCCCTTTTCGGCCAGTTGCAGCAGGCGGTCCATCTCGGCGCGCGAGAAGGTGGCGCCTTCGGCGGTGCCTTGCACTTCGACGAAGTGGCCTGCGCCGGTCATCACCACGTTCATGTCGGTGTCGCAGGCCGAGTCTTCCCCATAGTCCAGGTCGAGCAGCGGCACGCCGCCGACGATGCCCACCGAGATCGCGGCCACCGGCTGCAGCACCGGCGTGTCGGCCAGCAGGCCGCGCTGCATCAGCCAACGCACGGCGTCCTGCGCGGCGACGAAGGCGCCGGTGATGCTGGCGGTGCGCGTGCCGCCGTCGGCCTGGATGACGTCGCAGTCGAGGTGGATGGTGCGTTCGCCCAGTTTCCGGAGGTCGAACACGGCGCGCAGGCTGCGGCCGATCAGGCGCTGGATCTCCTGCGTGCGGCCGCTCTGCTTGCCGCGCGCGGCCTCGCGGTCGCCGCGCGTGTGCGTGGCGCGCGGCAGCATGCCGTATTCGGCCGTGACCCAGCCCTCGCCGCTGCCGCGCTTGTGCGGTGGCACTTTTTCGGCGACCGAGGCGGTGCACAGCACCTTGGTCTGGCCGAATTCGATCAGCACCGATCCTTCGGCGTGCACGGTGTAGTGGCGGGTGATGCGCACGGGGCGCAGGGCGTCGGCGGCGCGGCCGGTGCGATGCGGGCCGGCGGAGGCGGAATCAGCAGTCATGAGGTCAGGATGAGGGTTCAGGCAGGAAGGCACCGCGCGGGGCGGGTGCCGGCACGGTCAGCGCCGCCGCGTGGCGGTGCGCTGGATGGCGTCGTTGATTTCGGCGATGGAGCGCTCGATGGCCGCTTCGTCCATCTCGTCGGGCAGCGGATCGACGTCCTCGGTCTGGATGGTGGAGGCGAACCCGTCGTCCGCCATCGTCTCGGTCTCGGTGAAGCCGCTGGCGTGGAAGAGCGGCTCGGCCGGCGTCTCCCATTCCAGCGCCAGCACCGTGACGTTGTCGGAATACTCGCCGGCGGCGACGAGCGCCATCTCGACCAGCGCCGGCACGGCATCGGCCACGGCCATGCCGGCCAGCGTGCTGACGATCTGCTCGTCGCCCACGCTGCCCCACAGGCCGTCGGAGCACAGCAGCACCTTGTCGCCCTCGACCAGGGACACCGGACCGCCCAGGTCGAACATCGGCCGCACGGTGGAGCCCAGGCAGGTGAACAGCACGTTGCGGTTGATGCCCTCGATGGCCATGCCGGCGTGGACCTGCGCCTCGAGGTACGAATGGTCGCGCGTGCGCGTGAGCAACTGGCCATCGCGCACCACGTACAGGCGCGAATCGCCGCAATGCATCCAGTGCAGCTTGCCGCCCTGGATCAGCCCCGCCACCAGCGTGGTGCGCGGGGTGTCGAGCATGCCGCGCTCGCTGGCGTAGCGGATGATGCGCTGATGGGCCGACAGGATGCCCGCCGACAGGAACGCCGGCGCCGCCGGCAGGCGCGGCCTGGCCTCGCGCTGGAACCGCGCGGACAGGACCTGCAGCGCGATCTGCGCCGCCACCTCGCCGTCGGGGTGCCCGCCCATGCCGTCGGCCAGCACGAACAAGGCCGCGTCCCGCGTGTAGCAGTAGCCCATGCGGTCTTCATTCTTCTCACGGCCGCCGAGGCGGCTGAGCTGGAATACCGAGAACTTCATGAGGCGGGACTCACCTGATCCGCGTGCCCAGGCACGTGGCGCGCTTGAGGTTCTTCTTGGTGTCGGTGAGCATGTTGTCGAAGCCCAACCGCACCTTCTCGCCCACCGACAGCTTGGTGTACTGGCGCTCGCCCTCGCGGCTGAGCTCCTTCTGCAGCACGAACACCGATTGCGGGCGAGACAGCGGGTCGAGCGACATGCACCACTCCACCACCTCGATCAGGTTGTCCGAATACACCCCGCGCATGCGCGTGAGCGCCAGCGCCAGCCGGTCCTTCTCCAGCCGCTGCGGGGCGTCGTTGGGCGGATAGCCCTGCATGCACGAATAGATGCACGCACCGATGGCGTAGATGTCGGTCCACGGCCCCATCGTGGAATCGCGTCGGTACATCTCGGGCGCGGCGAAGCCGGGGGTGTACATGGGACGGGTGAAGTTGCCTTCCTTGTTCAGCACTTCGCGCGCGGCGCCAAAGTCCAGCATCACCGCGCGGTTGTCGTCGGTGATGAAGATGTTGGCTGGCTTCAGGTCCAGGTGCAGCATCTTGTGCTGGTGCACGATGCGCAGGCCGCGCAGGATTTCGTCGAACAGCGAGCGGATGGTGGACTCGCGGAACACCTTCTGCTTCTTCAGGTCGCGCGCCGTGACGATGAAATCCTGCAAGGTGGCGCCCTCCAGGTAGTTCATGACCATGTACACGGTCTCGTTCTGGCGGAAGAAGTTGAGCACGCTTACCACCGACGCGTGGGAGATCTGCGCCAGCGAACGCCCCTCCTCGAAGAAACTCTTCAAGCCCAGCCGATAGAGCGACAGCTTCTCCGGCGGCACCTGGGGCACCAACTCGCCTGCCGCGCGCGTGGTCAGGGCCGAGGGCAAGTACTCCTTGATGGCGACCTGCTGTCCCTGGTCATCCACCGCCAGGTACACCACGCCAAAGCCGCCGGCGGAAATCTTGTTCAGCACGCGGTAGCCGCCGATCACCGTATCGGGCGGCAAGGAAGCGGGCTTGAGCTTTGACATAATTTGCGGTGACCAGTCGACCCACGCGACGACTGGGCGCTGAAGGAAACTCAACCGCCGTGACCGTTTCGCACCGGGAATATTCGAATGTCAGTTTACAGTATGACCGGCTACGCCAGCGGCCACCAAGCCGCCTCCCAGCCCTCGGGAGACCACCCGGCGTGGAAGAATGCGCACGCACGCCTCGCCATCGAATTGCGCTCGGTCAACAGCCGATTTCTCGACCTCGCCTTCCGCCTGCCGGACGAGTTGCGCCAGCACGAACCCGCCCTGCGTGAACTGCTGGGCCAACGCCTGAAGCGCGGCAAGGTCGAACTGCGGGCCTACGTGGAAGGCCGCGACGCGAGCGCATTGGCGGATCCGCCGACGGCCATGCTGCAGCGCCTAGCCACGCTGCAGGACAAGGTCCGCACCTGGCTCCCCGATGCGCCGGCCCTGCCGGTGGCCGAAGTGCTGCGCCTGGCGGGGAACAAAACGGAAGCCGGCGACGACGGCATCGCGCAGGCCGTGCTGCCGCTCGCCAGGAACGTGCTGGACGACTTCATCGCGGCGCGCGCCCGTGAAGGCGCGCGGCTCAGCCATCTGCTCAAGGAGCGTTTGACCGAATTACACCGGCTGGCAAAGGAAGCCGCGCCGCTGATTCCTCGGTCCGTGGAAGCGCAAAAGCAGCGCTTCATCGTGCGCTGGAACGAAGCACTGGGTGTTGCCGACAGCAATGTCTCCGAAGCAGCTGGCCAAGAACGCGCCCTGGCAGAAGCCACCGCGTTCGCGATCCGTATCGACGTGGCCGAGGAACTGGAGCGCCTCGCGGCTCACCTGGACGAAATCGAAGACGTCCTGACCAGAGGCGGCGAGGCTGGCAAGCGGCTGGACTTCCTCATCCAGGAACTGCACCGCGAAGCCAACACGCTGGGATCGAAGTCCGCGGGGCTGGAGCTGACGCGCATCAGCGTGGATATGAAAGTGCTGATCGAGCAGATGCGCGAGCAGGTGCAAAACATTGAATGATGCTCCATGTAGCGCCATCTGATCTCAAGTTTCCGGTTTATCCGCCACTTTTCAGCAGCTTGGAGACCCATCTCCCAATGGGGTGATCATGAAGTGTCACCGGGTCTCACCAAAGCGCGCGCTTCGCGCCAGATAGATCGTTGAAGGCCGTACCCAGGCCCTCTCGCTGAGGCAAAGCCGTCAATAAGCCACGCTCTGGATGTTGGCGCGGTCGATGTGTAGACGGCCCGCGCTACGAGGTTGGAAATTCGATGTTCCAAGGCAGCTGCGCCTCATTGAACCGCCCGGGCTTTCACGGAGGCCCATTGGCTTGAGTCAGGCCGATATGGTCTGCTGCTCAAGAATTCGATAGTAGTTGGCCTCGAACTCGGCCGGCGGCACGTAGCCCAGGGGGCCCATCAGGCGCTGGTTGTTGAACCAGGATACCCACTGCAGTGTGGCCAATTCCACCGATTCCCTGGTCTTCCATGCCGTGCGCCGATGGATCACTTCGGCCTTGTACAACCCATTGATGGTCTCGGCCAGCGCGTTGTCTTAGGAGTCGCCCTTGCTGCCCATCGACGGCTCGATGCCGGCCTCGGCCAGCCGCTCGGTGTAGCGAATGCTGACGTATTGCGAGCTGCGGTCCGAATGACAGACGAGGGCATCTTCACGCTCAGGTCTGCGCTCGTACAAGGCCTGCTCCAGCACGTCCAGGACAAAGTCCGTGCGCATGAAGCTGCTCACGCGCCAACCCACGATGCGCCGAGCGAACACGTCGACCACGAAGGCCTTTGTGCGTGGCCTTCAAGCCCCATCGCCACGATGCGCCGAGCGAACACGTCGACCACGAAGGCCACGTACAGCCAGCCCTGCCAGGTGGACACGTATGTGAAGTCCGAGACCCACAGCTGGTTGGGCCGCTGCGCGCTGAACTGCCGGTTCACCCGGTCCAGCGGACACGGCGCCTTGGCATCGCTGACCGTGGTGCGCAGTTCAACGAACTGGCGGCGAGGGTGCGGTGAAGTGGGACTTGACAGGGGCGCTCTGGCTGCTCGCCACGCCCCACGGCTTGGCTGTGCTTGTCTTCGTCGCCGCAGCGCTCGTCGTGAGAGAGGTGCGGCGCAGGTGACGCGGGGCGGTGGTTTATCCCTGCGTTATCCCCGGAAAAAATAAAAGGCACCTAAGTGCCTGATCTATAAGAATAATTTCTGGGGTGGCTGATGGGACTCGAACCCACGACGACCAGAATCACAATCTGGGACTCTACCAACTGAGCTACAGCCACCGTCGCAAACCATAAATTATAGCGCGGCTTAGGGAAGCTCTGTTGCCTTCGCCCAGCAGGGCCCGCAGGCTGGCCTCGTCCTCGGCCAATGTCTCTTCGAACAGTTGGCGTTGCTGGGCGGTTGTGGCCTCGGTCCTGGCGCCGAACCTCCAGGCGTTCAGGCGTGCTAGCTCGAACGTGATGCGCTCGATCCTGGTGTCCTTGAACTTGAGTGATGGCCAGGCGCTGGTGGAGATCGGCGCCGAGGTCAGCGAGCAGATGGACGTCATCCCCGAGCAGGTGCGTGTGCTGCAGCACAGGGCACTGCAGTTTGCCCCGTCAGCCTATCGGCGCCATGCGGCCCGCCAGCGTCACTCGGAACTGCTGTGTGCTCGGGCGCAGCGCGATGCGGTGTTGATGCCGCACATCGAACGCGTCTGGCGATCCAACCATCAGATCTACGGTGCCGACAAAGTCTGGCAGCAGTTGCAGCGCGAAGGCTTCACGGTCGCCCGCTGCACCGTGGAGCGGCTGATGCGCCGGCTGGGCCTGCGCGACGTGGTGCGCGGCAAGGGCCTGTCTGAATTTTTGTGTTCGAGGCGGTTGGTTGATCTGCTCTCGATTGATTTCTCTTCTGTCTTCAGGCCCCTGCCAGGCCGCCGGAGGCGCCCCGGTTGAGCCATGTATTCATGGTTCAACCTCCTTGCTGCTGGCGCCATGGGTCGGCTGCGTGAAGCGATCTTCGTGGAGTATCGCGAACTGGTTCATCGCCTCCTTCCAATCCTTGGCTGCCCGTCCCCAGTCGGCCGTTATGTTGCGCAGCGCCAGCCAGATCAGCTTGGAGGCCGCATCGTCACTGGGGAAGTGTCCCCGTGTCTTGATGATCTTGCGCAGTCGCGCGTTGATGCTCTCGATGGCGTTGGTCGTGTAGATCACCCGGCGGATGGACGGTGGAAATGCAAAGAACGGAATCACCCGGTCCCACGCCCGACGCCAGGCCGCCACCACGGTGGGGAACTTGACGCCCCACGGGCCTTGAGCGAAGGCGTCGAGTTCGGCCTCGGCCGCCTCTGCGCTGGCGGCCGTGTAGATCGGCCTGATGGCCGCCGCCAGCAGCTTGCGATCCTTCCAACTGGCGTAGTCCAGGGAGTTGCGAATCAGGTGCACGATGCACGTCTGCAGCGTGGTGGCCGGGTACACCGCCGCCAGCGCTTCGGGCATGCCCTTCAAGCCGTCGGTGACGGCAATGAGGATGTCATTGACGCCGCGGGTCTTCAAGTCGTTGAACACCTTCATCCAGAACTTGGCGCCTTCGGTGCCCTCGATCCACAAGCCCAGGATGTCGCGCGTGCCATCGGGCAGCACGCCCAGGGCCAGGTAGATGGCCTTGTTGCGCACCACCGCGTCTTCCTTGATCTTCACGCGCAAGGCGTCGAAGAAGACCACCGGGTACATCGGCTCCAGCGGGCGCGCCTGCCAGGCGGTGACCTCGGCCATGACGGCGTCGGTGACCGAACTGATGAACTCGGGCGACACCTCCACGCCGTAGCTCTCCAGCAGGAAGCCCTGGATCTCGCGCATGGTCAGGCCGCGCGCGTACATGGCCACGATCTTGTCGTCGAAGCCGGTGAAGCGGCGTTCGTGCAGGGATGAGCACCGGCTCGAAGGAGCCGGCGCGGTCGCGCGGGACTTCGATGCGCAGCGGCCCATCGTCGGTCAGCACGGTCTTGGCGCTGCGGCCGTTGCGCTGGTTGGCAGTGCCGGCCTCGGGCTTGCTCGCGCCATTCGGGTAGCCCAAATGGTGCGACATCTCGGCACCCAGGGCGCGCTCGATCAACGCCTTCTTGAATGCCACCGTCGCCGCGTTCACGGCATCGCCGGTCATGGGCCCCGAGACGAACTGGTCAATCAGCTCCTTCGGGATCGACGGCAGCGCCGCCATCTTGGCGGCGATCGCCGCGTTCTTCATCTTCGTCTTGCTCGTCGGCATACATGTTCCTGGTCGTCATGCTATGCCTCGAACACAAAATTCAGGACAGGCTCCGCGGCAATGCCGTGCGCCATCCGCTGCATCATCCGCAGCTCCGTGGCGTGGATGACGCCCTTGGGCGCCCCCTCCTGCTCCAGCTCACGGATGCGTTCGCGCATATCCTTCACCTGTTTCTGCGCCGCGCGCGCGACAAGGGCCAGCCGGGCCTGGGGGTGCTCGCGGGTGTAGTCGTTGGCCTCGGCCGCCTTGCCCTCCAGCCGCAGACCCTTGGCCTGCTCGGCATGGCGCGCCACCTCGTCCAGGCGGCGGTAGAACGCCGACTGCCTGGCGCTCGGGCTGTCCGCATTGCCATGGAAGCGCCCCAGCACCGGTATTTTTGTGCGCCGGCACATCTTTGCCCTGCGCCACGCCCACCACCGTTTGCTGCAGCTTCGACGCCTCGCGCCCCACCCCGCCCGTCACCTGGCCCACCAGGTAGTCGATCTGGTCCGGCGTGGGCGAGAACGCCCCGCGCACGTGCCGCGTGCCGCCGCTCAGGTAGTTGATGGCCTCCGACATCCACAGCGCCGGCAGCGATGCCGTGTCGCGCGCCAGCGCATGCCCCGGCGTCAGCTTGTTGAACGACTCCTTGGCGATGGCCCGGCCGGCAAAGTCCTTGTTCTCGGCCAGCGCCGCGAACGGGTCCAGCACCGTGGGCGCCAGCGACTGCATGCTCAGCCCCGCGTTGCCCATCGGGTTGAACGTGTCGCTGAACAGGCTCAGCAGCTTCACCACATGCTCGGCCGGCTTGTCGAAACCGCCCAGCGCGAACTCCACCGGAATGCGCCCCAGGTTCGGCAGCACATGAAAGCCCAGCGGCATCGGAATGGTGATGTACTTCTTGCCCCCGGTCGGGATCACCAGGTTGCGCTCGCGGATAAAGTCCGGCGGCTCCTCATCGTCAAACCCGGCCGCCGCCAGCATCAGCGCCTGCGCGCCGCCCAGCAGCACGCCGCCGGCCACGATCTTCTGGCCCACGGCCGACAGACGCAGCGTCTTGGGCTTGCCCGGCTCCATGTCGAACAGTGTCTGGCTTCATCTGCAATATCGCCCCCCACCAGGGCGCGCATTTCTGCATCGTCCAAGTATTCGCTACGCTTGCCATTGTCGTCTTCGACAACCCATTGGCGATCATGGTCTCAAAGCATTCGGGCAGGCATTTGCGCAATACTTGATCGGCGTGCATGGTTCCCCGCAGTCTTCGTTGGTTTGGTCACCGTGAAGAGTGCTCCATGCACGCGCCTTTGTGTCGGCTACCCGCGCAGCGCGTTGCATGCCGCAGGGCTGGGAAATTCGTGGGGATACCTCAGTGGCAGAGGCCGATACCACGCGCAGGCAG
The DNA here is from genome assembly GCF_016703145.1 of Ottowia sp. GTDB lineage: Bacteria > Pseudomonadota > Gammaproteobacteria > Burkholderiales > Burkholderiaceae_C > Ottowia. The sequence continues at coordinate 1,002,995 of NZ_JADJCO010000005.1, forward strand.
CTTGTGGCCGCGTTCCCGCCGGGCAAGGGATTCGCCGTTGGCAAGGTGCTCAAGGCCAAGGACTTCGTGGCCGAGCGCGACAGCGTGGGGCGCGGTTTCATGGAACAGCTCTACGGCGTGCTGGACAAGCAGGGCATGGATGCGAGGCAGCGCGCCGAGCTGGAGGACGCGCTGGGCCAACTCTACCTGTCGTCGCTGCCCGATCTGTCCTGGGTCAAGCATGGCATCCACCGCAAGGGCACGCCGGGCTTCGAAACATGAAACCACGTCTTTGCGCCCAGGGCGGCGTTGCAAATCCTCGCGATACCGGGCGGTATCGCCGCGGTTTGCGCCTTGCCCTGAACGCAAATCCTTCGGTTTCATTTCGTTCCGATATCTCCGTGCCGGCGTACTAGGTGTCTCACGGACCCCACAGGCCTTGACAATCCACTGGGGCCAAATCCGGTTTACCCCTGGGTTTACCCCTTAGCCCAAAACGCTCTCGGACAAAGAAAAACGGGTTACGGCATTTCTGCTGTAACCCGTTGATTTTATTGAGAAAAAATGGTCGGCGTGGCGGGATTCGAACTCGCGACCCCTTGCACCCCATGCAAGTGCGCTACCAGGCTGCGCTACACGCCGACAAGCCTGTCATTATAGCGTCTCCAGATCGAGCCAAGGAGGTACGGTGAGCATGTCGCGAATTTCCTTCAGTTCGCGCTCGACTTCCCTGATCTGCTCTGGCAGAGGATCGCCCTCGAAAAACACGCCATCGGCACAGTCGCCGGACAGGGCTTCGTCCCCATGGATCTGTTCGGAGCCAGCCGGCAAAGATTCGTTCATGCCGGGCCGGCCGCGCTCGTGCTGGACCAATTCCTGCAGCTTGCCGCGCGCACCGCTGATGGTGAAACCCTGGTCGTACAGCAGATCGCGGATGCGGCGAATCATCAACACCTCGTGGTGCTGGTAGTAGCGCCGATTGCCGCGGCGCTTCATCGGCCTAAGCTGGGTGAACTCCTGCTCCCAATAGCGCAGCACGTGCGGCTTGACACCGCACAGTTCGCCGACCTCACCGATGGTGAAGTAGCGCTTGGCTGGTATGGGGGGGAGAGTCTTCTCCGTCACGGTCCAACGCCTCCGGCAACAAGCGTTCGAGGTTAGCGCAAGTCATCGCTTGCCACCATGCCGCCCCGCGCGAATCCGCGCGTGAGCAGACAATAACCGGAAAAATTTGGAAGTTTACCTACTCCGGCGCCTCATCGGCGCCACCGATGTCCGCCTCGCCCTGAACCTGCTCCTTCAGTTTTTGGCTGGCATGGAAGGTGACCACGCGGCGTGCGGCAATGGGAATCATCTCGCCCGTGCGCGGGTTGCGGCCCGGCCGCGGCGCCTTGATCCGCATCTGGAAGTTGCCGAAGCCGGACAGCTTGACCTCCTCGCCCGCAATCAGCCGCTCCCCCATCAGATCGAAGAACGCATCGATCATGTCCTTGGATTCGCGCTTGTTGAGGCCAATCTGCTCGAACAGCATGTCGGCCAACTGCGCCTTGGTCAGCGCCGCCGTCTCCAGGCTGTCGACGGCCAGCATCGAGAAATCGAGTGAGTCGTGCGCCATGCCGATGTCTCCAGTCGCCTTCAACCACGCAGCCGCGCACCCAGGTCGCCCTGCAAGCGCTCCACCACCGCCTTGACCGCTGCATCGATGCGCTCGTCGGTCAAGGTCTCGCCCTCGCTGCCCAGCACCAGCCGCACCGCCAGGCTCTTCTCGCCGGCGGCCATGCCAGCCGCGTGCTCGGCGCCGGCCTTGGGCCGGTAGATGTCGAACAGCGCGGCACCTCTCAGCAGCTCGCTGGTGGACGCGGCACGCACCGCTTGCATCAGTTGCGCGTGCGTGACACCTTCCTTCACCACGACGGCGATGTCGCGCTCGGCCGGCTGCTGGCGCGATACCGTTCGCGCCGCCGGCAGCGTGCGTTGCAGCACGGCATCCAGCGCCAGCTCGAACATCACCGGCGCATGGGGCCATTCCCAGGCCTGGCGCCAACGTGGATGCAACTCGCCGACGAACCCGATGGCGCGTCCATCCAGCACCACCCGGGCACAGCGGCCAGGGTGCAGCGCGGGGTGTTCGGCGCGCTCGAACACCGCCTGACGCGGGCCGAGCAAGGCTTCCACGTCGCCCTTGATGTCGTAGAAATCAGCGGGGCCCTGGTGGCCTTCCCAACCCTGGCGGCTGGCCGGCCCATAGCTGATGCCGGCCACATGCAGGGGCTGATCCACACCCTGCACGCTGGTGTCCGTGGTTTTCACCGAGGCATCGCGCAGAAACACGCGCCCGATCTCGAAGACGCGCACGCGGCTCGCACGGCGATCCGTGTTGTGCTTCACAATCTGTAGCAAAGAGCCCAGAAGGGACGAGCGCATCACGCTCATCTGGCTCGCGATCGGATTCAGCAGGCGCACCGGGTCGGTGTTGCCGGCGAGATCGCGCTCCCAGCCCTCCTCGACGAAGCTGAAGTTGATGGTTTCCAGGTAGCCCAGCACTGCCAGCGCACGGCGCACGTCGAAGGGGCTGCGGCGCGATTCGGAGGGCACGCGCGGCACGATGGGCGCGAGCGGCGCGGTCTCGGGCAACTGCTGGTAGCCGGTGATGCGCGCCACCTCCTCGATCAGGTCTTCCTCGATGCGCAGATCGAAGCGGTAGGCCGGCGGCACGACGGTGAGGGTGCCCCCGCCTTCCGTGAAGGCCAGCCCCAGCCGACGGAAGACCTGGGCGCACTGCGCCTGCGTGAGGGGCATGCCGATGACCTTGGCCGCGCGCGCCACGCGCAGCGTGACGGGTGTCGGCGCGGGCAGGTTGGGCTGCTGATCGTCGATGGGGCCGCACACGGTCTGCGGCGTGCCGCAGATGTCGAGGATGAGCCGGCTGATGCGCTCGATGTGGGCGGCCGTCAGGTCGGGATCGACGCCGCGTTCGAACCGATGGCCGGCGTCGGTGGCGAAGTTGTAGCGGCGCGATCGGCCCGCCACGGCGTCGGGCCACCAGAAGGCGGCTTCGACGTAGACGTTCTGCGTGTCGTCCGATACCGCGGTGGCGTCGCCGCCCATGATGCCGGCCAGCGACTCGACCTCGCGCTCGTCGGCGATCACGCCGACGGTTTCGTCCAGGGTCACGGTGTTGCCGTTCAGCAGCGTGAGCTGCTCGCCGGCGCGGCCCCAACGGATTTGAAGGCCACCGTGAATCTTGTCCAGGTCGAAGATGTGCGTGGGCCGGCCGTACTCGAACATCACGTAGTTGGAGATGTCCACCAGCGCCGTCACGCTGCGCTGGCCGCAGCGCGCCAGGCGATCGACCATCCAGGCCGGCGTGGCGGCGCGCGTGTTCACGTGGCGGATGACGCGGCCCGAGAAGCGTCCGCACAGATCGGGCGCGCTCACCTTCACAGGCAGCACGTCGGACACACCGGCGGCCACGGGCGGGTGCGCGGGCGTGACGAGCGGCGCGCCCGTGAGCGCCGACACTTCGCGTGCGATGCCGTACACGCTGAGCCCATGGCCCAGGTTGGGCGTGAGCTTGAGCGTGAACACCGTGTCGTCCAGGTCCAGCGCGACGCGGATGTCCTGCCCCGGCGACAGCTCGGACGGCAGTTCGAGCAAGCCGCTGTGGTCATCGGCCAAGCCCAGTTCGCGCGCCGAGCACAGCATGCCCTGGCTCTCGACGCCGCGCAGCTTGCCCAGCTTGATGACGAACGGATTGCCATCGTCGCCCGGCGGCAGTTCGGCGCCCAACAGCGCGCACGGCACCTTGATGCCCGCGCGCGCGTTCGGCGCGCCGCAGACGATGTTCAGCAGCGCGCCCTGCCCCACGTCCACCTGGCACACGCGCAGGCGGTCGGCGTTGGGGTGCGGCTCGGCGTGCTTGATCTCGCCCACCACCACCTGGGTGAAGGGCGGCGCGACGGGGCGCAGCTCCTCCACCTCGAAGCCGCCCATGGTCAGGGTGTCGGCCAATTGCCGGGTGGACAGGGGCGGGTTGCAGAACTCGCGCAGCCAGGATTCAGGAAACTGCATGAAAACTCTCGATCAACGGAACTGGCTGAGGAAGCGGATGTCGCCTTCGAAGAACAGGCGCAGGTCGTTCACGCCATAGCGCAGCATCGCCAGGCGGTCGATGCCGGAGCCGAAGGCGAAGCCGATGAAGCGCTCCGGGTCCAGCCCCATGTTGCGCACCACCTGCGGATGCACCTGGCCCGAGCCGGACACCTCCAGCCACCGGCCCGCCAGCAGGCCGGACTGGAACTGGATGTCGATTTCCGCGCTGGGCTCGGTGAAGGGGAAGTAGCTGGGCCTAAAGCGCAGGATCAGCTCGTCGGTCTCGAAAAATGCCTTGCAGAAATTCAGGTAGGTGACCTTCAGGTCCTTGAAGCTGACGTTCTCGCCCAGCCACAGCCCCTCGACCTGGTGGAACATGGGCGAGTGCGTGGCATCGTTGTCCACGCGGTAGGTGCGGCCCGGCGCGATGACGCGGATTTCGCTCATCTCGCCGCGCGCCAGCGCCTCGGCGTGTTTTTTGGCATGGGCCGTGGCATGGCGGATCTGCATCGGGCTGGTGTGCGTGCGCAGGCAGTAGGCCTGGCCCTGCTCGTCCTTCAGGTCGACGTAGAAGGTGTCCTGCATCGAGCGCGCCGGGTGGTTGGGCGGGTTGTTGAGGGCGGTAAAGTTGAACCAGTCGCTCTCGATCTCGGGGCCGTCGGCCACGTCGAAGCCCATGCTGCCGAAGATCTGCTCGATGCGCTCCCAGGCCAGCGAGATCGGGTGCAGCCCGCCGCCACCGCGCTGGCGGCCGGGCAGGGTCACGTCCAGCGCCTCGGCCTGCAGTTGGCGCGCCAGTTCGGCGTCGGCCAGCGCTTGCCGGCGTGCGCCCAATGCCGCCTCGATGGCCTGCTTGGCCTGGTTGATGGCGGCGCCGCGCGACTTCTTCTCGTCGATGCTGAGCGCGCCCAGCCCCTTCATCAGCTCGGTCACGCGGCCGGCCTTGCCCAGAAAGAGCGCCTTGGCGTTCTCCAGATCGGCCGGGGTGGCGGCGCGCGCGAAGCTGTCGGCGGCGCTGGAGACCAGTTCGGAAAGGTCGCTGGTGACGGCGGATGCGTTCATCGGTGAAGCGGCGTGAAAGTCTGAAATGAAAAAGGGATTGAAGCCAAATTGGCCTCAACCCCTTGAAGCACCTGCGCGAAACGCTATGAAAAACAGAGTATCGCGCGGTGGCGCCGGCCTCAGGCCAGCTTGGCCTTGGCCTGCTCCACGATGCCCGCGAAGGCGGTCTTGTCGTGCACGGCGATGTCGGCCAGGACCTTGCGGTCCAGGGTGATGCCGGCCTTGTTCATGCCATTGATGAACTGGCTGTAGGTGATCCCGCATTCACGCGCAGCGGCGTTGATGCGGGCGATCCACAGGCGGCGGAACACCCGCTTCTTGTTGCGGCGGTCGCGGTAGGCGTACTGCCCGGCCTTCATCACCGCCTGTTTGGCGATGCGGAAGACGTTCTTGCGGCGGCCGCGAAAACCCTTGGCCAGGGCCAGCACTTTCTTGTGACGAGCACGGGCGGTCACACCACGTTTGACGCGAGGCATATCAGTTCTCCTTGTCCGTCAGTTGATCACAGGCCGGCGAAGGGCAGCATCTGCGCCATGTGACCGAGGTTGGTCTCATGCACATTCACCGCACCGCGCAGGTGGCGCTTGTTCTTGGTGGTCTTCTTGGTCAGGATGTGACGCTTGAAGGCTTGGCCGCGCTTGACGGTACCACCCGGACGGACGCGAAAACGCTTCTTCGCGCTGCTCTTGGACTTCATCTTGGGCATTTGACATGCTCCTTTTGATTGTGCTCGCGAGGCGTGCGCAAAACTGCTTTGCGCCCTTGGATGGGCCCCGAGCCACTTCTGGGTCGGCAGGCCTTACAGCCTGCCCGTTCGCCGGGCGAACCCGGCAAATGCTTCGATGGCCTTGCCGCTCAGCCCGCCGCTTGCGCGGCGGTGGCTTCGGCCGCCGGCGCGGCGGGCTTGGCCGCGCCGCCACCGGCTTTCTTGCGGGCCGGCGCGATCATCATGATCATCTGCCGGCCTTCGAGCTTGGGAAACTGCTCGACGAGGATGGTGTCGGCCAGTTCGTCGCGGATGCGGTTGAGCAGGGCCATGCCCAGCTCCTGGTGCGTGATCTCGCGGCCGCGGAAGCGCAGCGTGACCTTCACCTTGTCGCCATCGGCCAGGAACCGGCGGATGTTGCGCATCTTGATGTTGTAGTCGCCGTCATCGGTACCGGGGCGGAACTTGACTTCCTTGATTTCGATGACCGTCTGCTTGGCCTTGGCCTCGGCCGCCTTCTTCTGCTCCAGGTACTTGAATCGGCCGTAGTCCATCAGGCGGCAGACGGGCGGCGTGGCCGTGGCGACGATTTCCACCAGGTCCACATCCAGCTCGCCCGCCATGCGCAGCGCCTCCTGAATGGGCACGACGCCCAGGGGCTCGTTCTCGGGGCCGTTCAAGCGGACTTCGGGAGCATTGATCTCACGATTCAGACGATGCGCGCGCTCCTCCCGGTGGCGGCGGTCACGAAAATTGGTAGCGATGGTGTCGGTTCCTCAAATCAAATGCTATAATAAATATAGCTAATACCGCCCGTTTGACGCGGACCAGAGCCGGTTTTTGCTGAAAATCAGGCTTTGGAGGCGATGTCCTCGGCGATGCGCTTGGCAAACGCTTCGAGAGACACCACGCCGAGGTCTTGGTTACCCCTCGCGCGCACTGCGACGGCGCCAGCTTCCTTTTCCTTGTCGCCAACGACCAGGATGTAAGGCAGCTTTTGCAACGAATGCTCGCGTATTTTATACGTGATCTTCTCGTTGCGCAGATCGGTTTCGACCCTAAGCCCTTGATTCCGCAGCGTTTTCGCCACGTGCCGGACGTAGTCGGCCTGCGCGTCGGTGATATTGAGCACCGCCACCTGCACCGGCGCCAGCCAGACCGGCATGGCGCCGGCGTGGTGCTCGATCAGCATGCCGATGAAGCGCTCCAGGCTGCCGACGATGGCGCGGTGCAGCATCACCGGGTGGGCCCGGCCGCTGGATTCGGTCACGTACTCGGCGCCCAGGCGCTCTGCCATGTTGAAGTCCACCTGGATCGTGCCGCACTGCCACTGGCGGCCGATGGCGTCGCGCAGCGTGTATTCGATCTTGGGGCCGTAGAAGGCGCCGTCGCCCGGCGAGATGGCGAATTCCACCCCGGAGCGGCGCAGCGCCTCCATGCAGGCGTGCTCGGCCTTGTCCCACAGCTCGTCGGAGCCCACGCGCGCATCCGGCCGCGTGGCCACCTTGTAGAGGATGTCGGTGAAGCCGAAGTCGGCATAGACCTTCTGCAACTGCGCCGTGAAGGCCACGCACTCGTCCAGGATCTGGTCTTCGGTGCAGAAGATGTGGCCGTCGTCCTGCGTGAAGCCGCGCACGCGCATGATGCCGTGCAGGGCGCCGGAGGGCTCGTTGCGGTGGCACTGGCCGAACTCGCCGTAGCGCAGCGGCAGGTCGCGGTAGCTGCGCAGGCCGTGCTTGAAGATCAGCACGTGGCCAGGGCAGTTCATCGGCTTGAGCGCGTAGTCGCGCTTTTCCGACTCGGTGATGAACATGTTCTCGCGGTAGTTCTGCCAGTGGCCCGTCTTCTCCCACAGCGTCTTGTCCAGGATCTGCGGGCCCTTGACTTCCTGGTAGCCCGTGTCGCGGTACACCTGCCGCATGTACTGCTCCACCGCCTGCCAGATGGCCCAGCCCTTGGGGTGCCAGAACACCACGCCCGGCGCCACCTCGTCGATGTGGAACAGGTCCAGCTCCCGGCCCAGCCTGCGGTGGTCGCGCTTCTCGGCCTCCTCGATGCGCTGGATGTAGGCGTCGAGCTGCTTCTTGTCGGCCCAGGCCGTGCCGTAGATGCGCTGCAACTGCTCGTTCTTCGCATCGCCGCGCCAGTAGGCGCCGGCCAGCTTCGTCAGCTTGAAGGCCTTGAGGAAGCGCGTGTTCGGTACGTGCGGACCGCGGCACATGTCCACGTATTCCTGGTGGTAGTACAGGCCCATCGCCGTTTCATTCGGCATGTCTTCCACCAGACGCAGCTTGTAGTCCTCGCCGCGCGACTTGAAGACCTCGATCACCTCGGCGCGCGGCGTCATCTTCTTGATCACGTCGTAGTCCTGTGCAATCAGCTCGCGCATGCGCTGCTCGATGGCCGCCACGTCCTCGGGCGTGAAAGGGCGCTCGTAGGCGATGTCGTAATAGAAGCCCTCCTCGATCACCGGGCCGATCACCATCCGCGCCGTCGGGTAGAGCTGCTTGACGGCGTGGCCCACCAGATGCGCCGTGGAATGGCGGATGATCTCCAGGCCCTCCTCGTCCCTGGGCGTGATGATCTGCAGCTTCGCGTCCTGGTCGATCAGGTCGCTGGCATCGACCAGCCGGCCGTCCACCTTGCCGGCCACCGTCATCTTGGCCAGGCCCGGGCCGATGGCCTGCGCCACCTCGGCCACCGTCACGGGGCCGGGAAAGTCGCGCTGGGCGCCGTCGGGAAGCGTGATCTGAACCATGGGGAAAACTCCGTGTCTTGAAAATCTGTCTGAGAAAGAGAGGGGTGCGGGCAACAAAAAAGCGCGGCCCAGGCCGCGCTTTGGTATCTTTTTGATAGCGCAACCCCTAGGATGCGCCTGGACCAACACCGCAAACGGCCTTAAGCCATGCTCCTTCTCCAGATAGTTCGCGGTGTCATAACCAGGGTGCCTTTCTCGCTCTTGCTGTGGGGCTGGTGATCCGTGGCCGCACCCCGAGGTGCCGCCGAAGCCGCGCATTTTACCCGTTGGATGCCTTCGCGCCCGAACACCTCCCGCCACGCGCTCGCGTGAAGCCCAGGTAAAGACCGTGCCCGCTCGTCGGCTTTGGTCAGCGCGGCCCCGCGCCAGCCGTTGAAAGCAGCAGGCGGGCGCTGCGCGCTCCGCCCCTTCCACACAAGGAGCCCACTGTCCATGACCACCCGCCCCTCCCCCCGCACTCGCCGCCTCGCCACCGCCTGCGCGCTGGCGGCCCTGTCCGCCCTCGGCGGCTGCGTCGTCGCCCCGGCGCCCGCGCCAGGGTATGGCGACCCCTACGGCTACCCGAGCGCCACCGACGTCTATGCCCCCGTCGCCCCGCCCGCGCCCTACGTCGAGGTGCAACCCGCCGTCCCCTACCCCGGCGCCGTCTGGATCAATGGTTACTGGAACTGGAGCGGCAACCGCCACACCTGGGTTCCCGGCCGCTACGATCGCCCGCGCCCCGGCTGGCGCTGGCAGCCGCGCCGCTGGGAGCGCGCGCCGCGCGGCGGCTGGCATTCGCAGGGCGGCGGCTGGGTGCGTTAAGGCCGTGGGCCGGCCACGAAAAAGCCACCCCGAAAGGTGGCTTCGCTGACCGAGTGCAGGCGCCCTGCAAGCGCCTTGGCCGTGATCAGTGGAACTGTTCTTCTTCGGTGGAGCCGGTCAGGGCCTTGACGCTGGAGGAGCCGCCCTGGATCACCGTGGTCACGTCGTCGAAGTAGCCGGCGCCGACTTCCTGCTGGTGCGACACGAAGGTATAGCCTTTGTCGCGGGCGGCGAACTCGGGCTCCTGCACCATGTTCACGTAGTGCTTCATGCCTTCGCCGCGAGCATAGGCGTGGGCGAACTGGAAGGTGTTGAACCAGTTGACGTGGATGCCGGCCAGCGTGATGAACTGGTACTTGTAGCCCAGGGCCGACAGGTCGTCCTGGAACGCCGCGATCTGCTTGTCGTCGAGGTTCTTCTTCCAGTTGAAGGAAGGCGAGCAGTTGTACGACAGCAGCTTGCCGGGGCAGGCGGCGTGCACGGCCTGGGCGAACTCGCGGGCGAAGCCGATGTCGGGCACGCCGGTCTCGCACCACACCAGGTCGGCGTAGGGCGCGTAGGCCACGCCGCGGCTGATGGCCTGCTCCAGCCCGTTCTTGACGCGGTAGAAGCCTTCCTGCGTGCGCTCGCCGGTCAGGAAGGGTTTGTCGTTGGCGTCGTGGTCGCTGGTGATCAGGTTGGCGGCCTCGGCGTCGGTGCGGGCCAGCACGATGGTGGGCACGCCCATCACGTCGGCGGCGAAGCGCGCGGCGATCAGCTTCTCGCAGGCTTCTTGCGTGGGCACCAGCACCTTGCCGCCCATGTGGCCGCATTTCTTGACGGCGGCGAGCTGGTCCTCGAAGTGCACGCCCGACGCGCCGGCGGCGATCATGTTCTTCATCAGCTCGAAGGCGTTGAGCACGCCGCCGAAGCCGGCCTCGGCATCGGCCACGACGGGCAGGAAGTAGTCGATGAACTCCTTGTCGCCCGGGTTGATGCCGCGGCCCCACTGGATCTCATCGGCGCGCTTGAAGGTGTTGTTGATGCGGCGCACCATCGTCGGCACCGAGTCGTAGGCGTACAGCGACTGGTCGGGGTACATGGTTTCCGACGTGTTGCCGTCGGCGGCGACCTGCCAGCCCGACAGGTACACGGCTTCCAGGCCGGCCTTGGCCTGCTGCATGGCCTGGCCGGCGGTGATGGCGCCGAAGGCGTTGACGTAGCCCTTCTTGGCATCGCCGTTGATCAGCCCCCACAGCTTCTCGGCGCCGCGCTTGGCCAGCGTGTGCTCGATCGACAGGCTGCCGCGCAGGCGCACCACGTCGGCGGCGCTGTAGCCGCGCTTGACGCCCTTCCAGCGCGAGTTGCTGGCCCAGTCTTTTTCAAGGGCGGCGATCTGCTGGTCGCGGCTGAGTTGCTCGTTGGTGTTCGGCATGAAAAGCTCCAGTGGTGATGTTGAACAAGCTTGGGCGGCAACCGCGTGCGGTGCCGTTGAGGTGAATCATAACTCTTGTATAAGACTTGCGTCCATTCTTATGTCTTATACAAGACAAATTTTTATCTATTTGAAATCAATGGGTTGCAACTTCTATTCCTCGATGCGGAATTTTATCTTCCGTATCGAGAAATTTTGCCGCAATGCAGCATCGCATAATTTCACAATGCGGCGTATTGACCTCTCATCGCGAAATCATCATCCGCCCCGGGCTATTGCGGCACCAGTCCGGCGGCTTTCACCAGTTCGGCGTGGATCCGAATCTCCTCAGGGATGGTCTGCCTGAGCGGCTTGGCGTCGTCCAGCGCAAGCTCCAGCCCGGATCGGGTTAGCGGCCCTGGGCATGTTTCATGCCCAAGAACGCGCGGCGGAGTCGGGACCGAGCGGCGAGTCTCCTGCGGAGGCGTGCTTCGTCAAGCGGGGCTTCGTCGGACTCACGGGCCGGATGCCTGCCCGGCGGGGCCGCTATATATTCCCTGCACCCGCCGCCGCCATCGTCCGCTTTGCCCACGTCCCCTGCCCCGCCCCCAGCCCTGGCCTATGGCTGCCTGGCGCTGTCGATGGCGCTGGTGGGCAGCTACGTGGCGCTGTCCAAGCCGCTGGCGGCGGTGTTCCCGGTGCTGCTGCTGGCGTGGCTGCGCTTCGGCATCGGCGGGGTGGCGATGCTGCACTGGCTGAAAAAGCCGGCCGGCGAACCGCCCATGACGGCGCAGACGCGGAGCCTGCTGTTCCTCGAATCGTTCCTGGGCAATTTCCTGTTCACGCTGTGCATGATCTCGGGCGTGAAGCTGACCACCGCCGTGTCGGCCGGGGTCATCATGGCGGCCATCCCGGCGGCGGTGGCGGTGCTGTCTTGGCTGCTGCTGCGCGAGCGGGTAGCGCCGCGCGTGTGGGCGGGCGTGGTCTGCGCGGTCATCGGCATCGGCCTGCTTTCGCTATCGAAAAGTGAGCTTCCGGCGCATGCTGCGTCTGGGCTAGAGGCCGAAAACTCTTCAAATTTGGTGTGGCTGGGCAACCTGTTGCTGATCGGCGCCGTGCTGTGCGAAGCCAGCTACGCCGTCATCGGCAAGAAACTGACGGGCGCCCTGGGACCGCGGCGCATCTCGGCGCTGATCAACCTGTGGGGCTTCGCGCTGAGCACGCCGTTCGGGCTGTGGTTGGCCTGGCGCTTCGACTTTGGCGCCGTGGGCGCCGGCACCTGGGTGCTGCTGGTGTTCTACGCCCTCGCCGCGTGCATGTGGACCGTGTGGCTGTGGATGACGGGCCTGCGCAGCGTGCCCGCCGCGCAGGCCGGCGTGTTCACCGTGCTGCTGCCGGTCAGCGCGGCGCTGGTCGGCGTGGTGGTGCTGGGCGAGCGCCTGGGCGGGCTGCAGCTCGCGGCCTTCGCCATCGCGCTGGCGGGCGTGCTGATGGCCACCCTGCCCTCGCGCGCGAGGCATTCGGCGCGTGGTCAGGCGAGTACACGAAAAAGCCCGAAACCATGAAAAAAGCCACCCGAAGGTGGCGTTCCTTGGTCGGACCGGCCGCATCCAGCGACCGGCTCCGAACAGCGGGCGAACCGTGAATCAGTTCTTGGCGGCGCTGGCAGCGGCGCTGGCGGCGTCGGCCGCAGCGGTGGCGGCGGTCGCAGCAGCGTTGGCGGCCGCGGCAGCGGCGCTGTCGGCGGCGGCGCCAGCGGCGGACGCGGCATCGCTCACGGCAGCGCCAGCGGCGGAAGCCGCGTCGGCAGCAGCGGAGGCCGCGCTGTCGGCGGCGGCAGCAGCGGCTTCAGCAGCCGGCGCCGGCGCGGGAGCGGGAGCGGGTTCTTCCTTCTTGCCACAGGCGGCGAGGGCAGCGGCGGCGATCAGGGCAGCCAGTACAAGCGATTTGTTCATTTCAATGTTCCTTGTTTGAATGAATGACAGGAAATTCCGGAAAGCATCAAGACACTGAAGACATCACGCGCCCTGACCGAGAGAAAAGCATTCGGGACCTTTCCGCTCAACCTCGAATTATAGCTTGGAGCCTTGCAATTGTGGCTTACCCTGATGCGCCCGCGCCACGTCAAAACAAAGTGTCACAAGCCCAAGGTCGTAGCAGGAAACCCAGCGCTGCTGCGGCCCAGCCAGCCATCGACGGACTCGCGCAATGCCAGCCTGCGCTCCGCGGCGGCACCGCAAGCGCCGCCGCGGCGCACGCACCCGGTCGAGCCGCTGCATGACCCACTCGGGCGATCAAGGGGCGCTGGGCAGATCGAGCGCGTCGGCCTAGGACGCAATACTGTTCAGATAGACAAATGGCCAGCATAATTCGGCTCCATCCAATCCATGGAGGACGGAGCCGATGGCAAGAACGCGCAAGGTACTGCCGCACCAGGTCGATGTCGCCCACCTGATCAGCACAGGTGTACTGGCAAGCGTGTGTTCGAGGCCTCTGATCGACGAGGTGCTGGCCGAGACAGGGCGAGGCAGTCAGCGCAATCGGCTACCCCACAGCCGTACGCGGCCAGAGCGCCTTCCCGCAGGCGCGCCTGCTCGGCCTGGTCGAGTGCGGCACGCACGCCATCGTGGCCGCCGGCATCGCCGCGTACGCACGCAGCGAGAAGGCGATGGCCACGGAACTGCTGCCGGGCTGGCTGCGCAAGGACATGTTGGTAATGGCCGACCGGGGCTTCTACAGCTTCAAGCTCTGGGCGCTCGCTTGCGACAGCGGCGCCACGCTGCTGTGGCGCGTGAGTTCCAACATCAAGCTGGCGGCGCAGCAGGTCCTGCCCGATGGCTCGTACCTGAGCACCGTCTTCGACAGTGAAGACAGCGCCCGGCGGCATGGCCGCACGGTGCGCGTCATCGAGTACACGCTGCGCGACTTGGCCGTCCCCACAAAGGACAGCTACCGCCTGGTGACCACTTTGCTCGACCCCGAGCAGGCGCCCGGCCAAGAATTGGCGGCGCTGTACCACGAGCGCTGGGAGATCGAGGGTGTGTTCGATGAGTTCAAGACGCACCTGCGCGCCAGCAGCACCGTGCTGCGCAGCAAGACGCCCGATCTGGTGAAGCAGGAACCGTGGGGGCTGCTGCTGGCGCACTTCGCCATCCGCCAACTCATGGCACAAGCGGCTTGGCAGCGCGCACTCGACCCGGATCGCCTGAGCTTCAGCCACGCGGCGCGCGTGATCAAACGCAAGATGCCGCAAGCCGCGGCCGTTCCCCCTGAGCGCCTCGAAAGCTGGCGTGAGTCCCTGCTGGCCGAGATTGCCCGTGGTCGCTGCGTTAGTAGCCGCGGACGCCTCAACCCGCGCGGAGTCAAGCGCAAGATGAGCAGCTTCACCGTCCGCCATCGCGGCGCGTTGCTCCACCAGCGACATCAGCCCACGCCAGTGCTGCGTATCTGAACAGTATTGCGCCTAGGGCACGATGCGGCGGAACGTCTCGCGCCCCAGGAATGCGCCCTGCGGCAACCCGGTCAGAGCAGTTTCAGGCGTCGTCATGCAGCCACCCCGCTTCCTTCCATTGCGCCAGCAGGAATTGGGCGTCCTCGCTTAGCCGGGCCACCTGGCCGGCGCCGAGGCTGCGCTCGTCCGCCAGTTGCCGCATCAGCCGAGCATCGCGGCCGCTGGCGCGGTAGCCCTCGCCGTTGATGAAGACGTGCCGCTCGTCGTACATCATGCGCGTGCGGCGGTCGAGCGCCACGCCGCCGGCCGCGTCGCCCCGCGCGGGTGGCGTGTCGAACCAGACGTTCGGCTTGGGCTCGGTCAGCCACTCGCCCAGCAGCATGGCCAGTTGCGCGGGGTCGCGCAGCGCCCGCTCCACGGCGTCGCGCGCGAAGTCGAACATCGCCGGCGGCACCGCGCCAGGCGCCGCCACGGCCGCCTGTCCGGGGTCGCGGTAGGCGGCGTCGCCCAGCCCGTCTCCGGCCTCGTCCGCCAGGCGCTGCAGCAGCTCGCGCGCCAGCTCGCCGCGCGCCGGCTGGCGAAAGCCGATGGAATAGGTCATGCATTCGCCCAGGGCCACGCCGTCGTGCGCCCAGCGCGGCGGCAGGTACAGCATGTCGCCGGGATCAAGGACGTATTCCTCTTCCGGCTCGAAATCGGCCAGAATCTTGAGCGGCAGGCCTTCGACCAGCCGCAGGTCCTTCTGCCGCCCGATGCGCCAGCGGCGCCGGCCGTGGGCCTGCAGCAAGAACACGTCGTAGCTGTCGAAGTGCGGCCCCACGCCGCCGCCCTCGGTGGCGTAGCTGATCATGACGTCGTCCAGCCGCGCATCGGGCACGAAGCGGAACTGCCGCAGCAGCGCATGGACCCCGGCATGGTGCAGATCGACGCCCTGTACCAGCAAGGTCCAGTCCGGCTGGCCGAGGGGCGGCAGGCCGCGGCGCGGCAGCGGGCCCTGGCGCAGCGTCCAGCGGCCGCCGCCGTGGCGCAGCAGGCGCGACTCCACCGCCGCATCGGCCGCCAGGTCGAACAGCGCCGGCCGCGACAGCAGCGGCTGGAAGCCGGGGATGGCCTGGCGCACCAGCAGGGGTTTCTTCTGCCAGTGCCGCTTCATGAATTGCGCGGGCGACAGGCCGCCCAGCAGGCGCAGGGGTTGGGAGATGTCCATGCCGCCGAGCATACGCAAGCGCGGCCGCGTTCATCGGGCGATGCGACAATCGCGCGATGGAAATCAACTCACCGTGCGTCGTCGCCCTCGCCTGGACGCTCCAGGACAGCTTGGGCGAGACGCTGGACGAACTGCAGGAGCCGGTGGAGTTCCTGGTCGGCGGCGGCGACCTGCTGCCCGCCATCGACGCCGCGCTGCAGGGCCACGAGGCCGGGGCCACACTGCACCTGAACCTGGAGCCCAAGGATGCGTTCGGCGACTACGATGAGAAGCTGGTCCTGCTGGCGCCGCGCGATCAGCTCCCCGAGGGTATCGAGGAAGGCATGCTGCTGGAAGCCGGCTCGCTGCCCGCCGGCGTGGCCGACGGGGTGCCGCCCAACACCTTGTGCACCGTCACCGACATCTACCCCGAGCACGTCGTGCTGGACGGCAACCACCCGCTGGCGGGCATCGCGCTGCGCCTGCGCCTGAAGGTGGAGCAGGTGCGCGAAGCCACCGTGGACGAGGTCGGCCGGGGCAGCGCCGGCACCGGGTTCTTCCAGCTCCAGCCGATGGCGCCAGGCGGCACCCAGATCCACTGACGCCACGATGACCAACGGCGCCCTCGGGCGCCGTTGTCGTTCATGCCGTGGGATCAATCAGCGATAGAGCTGGTTGCCGTCCACGCGCACGCGGTCGCCGATCTGCACGTTGGGCGGCTGGGCGTAGTCGAATGCGCGCGCGGACCCGTTGTCGAACTGCACGGTCACGCGGTAGATCTCCTGGCCGCCGCCCCCGCCCATGTTCTGCTCCAGCGCGCGGCCGATGAGCGCGCCGCCGACCACGCCGGCGACCGTCGCCGCGGCGCGTCCGCTGCCGCCGCCGACCTGATTGCCCGCCAGACCACCGACCGCACCGCCGATGACCGCGCCGGCCACGCCCCTGGACTGGCCGCCGCGCAGGTACTCGACATTCGACACCCGGCCGTAGTTGCCGTAGGCTTGATTGCCCGGATAGTTGTTGCTGGGGTAGCCGCTCGGGTAGTTGCCGCCGACCGGCTGGCCCCCGGGGCTGCGCAGGCCACCAGCGCGCCCGCGATGCTGAGCACGGCGATGGAAGAAACCAGACGTTGTTTGATTTGCATGACGATTCTCCTGAATGCAAGCGCTGGTGCTGTAAGCGCCTTCCTGGATTAACGCATCGATGCCCGGAGGCAAGGGCGTCCAAAACGTAAAGTCGGCGCCCCCGACGCTTCAAATGGTAAGCCGGCGCCGCGCCCCGTCGGTCTCGTCATGCGCGGCCGGTGGAGCCGTAGCCGCCCTCTCCGCGCACCGAGGGCGGAAATTCATCGACGAGGTTGAACTCGGCCTGCGCCACCGGCACGATCACCAGTTGCGCGATGCGCTCCATCGGCGCGATCGTGAACGCCGTGGCGCTGCGGTTCCAGGCGCTGACCATGAGCTGCCCCTGGTAGTCGCTGTCGATCAGCCCCACCAGGTTGCCCAGCACGATGCCATGCTTGTGCCCCAGCCCCGAGCGCGGCAGGATCAGCGCCGCGTAGCCGGCGTCGGCCAGGTGGATGGCCAGGCCCGTGGGCACCAGTTGCCACGCATTGGGCGCCAGCGTCAGGGGCGCGTCGAGGCAGGCGCGCAGGTCCAGTCCCGCGCTGCCGGGCGTGGCGTAGGCGGGCAGGCTGGCGCGCAGGCGCTCGTCGAGGATCTTGACGTCGAGCTTCATGCCGCGAACCCCGACACCCGGCGCGCGATCTCGGCCACCAGTTGCTGCGCCAGCACGCGCTTGCTGGCGCGCGGCAGATCGCTCACGCCCTCATCGTCGACCAGCAGCAGCGCGTTGTCGTCCTTGCCGAAGGTGGCCGGCCCGATGTTGGCCACCAGCAGCGGCACGCCCTTGCGCACGCGCTTGGCCTGGGCGTTGGCCTGCAGGTCCTGGCTCTCGGCCGCGAAGCCTACACAGAACAGCTCGCCCGACTGCGCGCGCGGCGAATGCGCGATCTCGGCCAGGATGTCCGGGTTCTCGACAAAGCCGAGCTGCGGCGCCTCGCCGGAACCGTCCTTCTTGATCTTGTGCGCCGCCGCCGTCGCCGGGCGCCAGTCCGCCACCGCCGCGGTTGCTATGAAAATATGAGCAGACTGCGCAATATCCACGCCGGCTTCATGCATATCCAGTGCTGAAACCACGTCGATGCGCCGCACGCCGCGGGGCGTCGGCAGCGACACCGGGCCGGCGATCAGCGTCACCTCCGCGCCCGCCTCGCGCGCCGCGCGCGCCACGGCGAAGCCCATCTTGCCGCTGGACAGGTTGGTGATGCCCCGCACCGGGTCGATGGCCTCGAACGTGGGCCCCGCCGTCACCAGCACGCGCTGGCCGGCCAGCACCTTGGGCGTGAAGAAGGCGATCAGCTCATCGGCCAGCTCCCGTGCCTCCAGCATGCGGCCATCGCCCGTCTCGCCGCAGGCCTGGTCGCCGCAGGCCACGCCCAGCACGGTGGCGCCGTCGGCGACGATCTGCGCCAGGTTGCGCTGCGTCGCCGGGTGCGCCCACATCTCGCGGTTCATGGCCGGCGCGATGAGCAGCGGCACGCGCTCGATGGGGCGCGCCAGGCACATCAGCGGCAGCAGCTCGCCCGCCCGCCCCTGCGCCAGCTGCGCGATGAAGTCGGCGCTGGCCGGCGCGACGATGAGGGCGTCGGCCTCGCGGCTCAGGTTGATGTGCGCCATGTTGTTGCCGGGCCGCGCGTCCCACTGCGACACGTAGACCGGCCGGCCGGACAGCGCCTGCATGGCCACCGGCGTGATGAACTGGCAGGCCGCCTCGGTCATCACCACCTGCACGCTGGCGCCGGCCTTGACCAGCAGCCGGCAAAGCTCGGCGGCCTTGAAGCAGGCGGCCCCGCCCGACAGCCCCAGCACGATGTGGCGGCCCTGCAGCTCGCCGGCGACGTCGTTGGTATTCATGGCGCGCAATGTAGCAAAAGGAGCGGCTTCTATAATCGGCATTTCCCACCGAGCGGAGGTCTTCGGCCTCCGTCCTGACATGACCAAATTCGTCTTCGTCACCGGCGGTGTGGTGTCTTCCCTGGGCAAGGGAATCGCCTCGGCCTCCCTGGCCGCGATCCTCGAATCGCGCGGCCTCAAAGTCACCCTGATCAAGCTCGACCCGTACATCAACGTGGACCCGGGCACCATGTCGCCCTTCCAGCACGGCGAGGTCTTCGTCACCGACGACGGCGCCGAGACCGACCTGGACCTGGGCCACTACGAACGCTTCATCACCACCCGGATGCGGCGCGCCAACAACTTCACCACCGGCCAAATTTACAAGAGCGTGCTCGAGAAGGAGAGCGCCGCGGCGACTACCTGGGCAAGACGGTGCAGGTGATCCCGCACGTCACCAACGAGATCCAGGAGTACATCAAGCGCGGCGCCGGCTTCGGCACCGCCGGCGCGGCGGACGTGGCCATCGTCGAGATCGGCGGCACGGTGGGCGACATCGAGTCGCTGCCCTTCCTGGAGGCCGTGCGCCAGCTCAGCCTCAAGCTGGGCCCCAACCACAGCGCCTTCGTGCACCTGACCTACCTGCCGTGGATCGCGGCCGCGGGCGAGCTCAAGACCAAACCGACGCAGCACACGGTGCAGAAGCTGCGCGAAATCGGCATCCAGCCCGACGCGCTGCTGTGCCGCGCCGACCGGCGCATCCCCGCCGAGGAGCGCGAGAAGATCAGCCTGTTCACCAACGTGGCCGAATGGGGCGTGATCAGCATGTGGGACGTGGACACCATCTACAAGGTGCCGCGCATGCTGCACGAGCAGGGCCTGGACGGCCTGATCTGCGACAAGCTGCGCCTGAACACCCCGCCGGCCAGCCTGCAGCGCTGGGACGCGCTGGTGCACGAGGTGGAGCACCCGCAGCGCGAGGTGACCATCGCCATGGTGGGCAAGTACGTCGACCTGTCGGACAGCTACAAGTCAGTCAACGAGGCGCTGCGCCACGCCGGCATGCAAAGCCATGCGCGCGTGGTCATCGACCACGTCGATTCCGAGACCATCACCCCCGCCACCGTGGCGCAACTGGCCCGCTACGACGCCATCCTGGTGCCCGGCGGCTTCGGCGAGCGCGGCGTGGAAGGCAAGATCGCCACCGCCCGCTTCGCGCGCGAGCACCGCGTACCCTACCTCGGCATCTGCCTGGGCATGCAGGTGGCCACCATCGAGTACGCCCGCCACGTCTGCGGACTGGAAGGCGCCAACAGCACCGAATTCGACGCCGGCTGCGCGCACCCCGTCATCGCCCTCATCACCGAGTGGAAGGACAAGGACGGCAGCATCCAGAAGCGCGACGCCGGCTCCGACCTGGGCGGCACCATGCGCCTGGGCGCGCAAAGCTCCGACGTGCTGCCCGGCACGCTGGCCCACCACATCTACGGCGACGTGGTGACCGAGCGCCACCGCCACCGCTACGAGGCCAACGTGAACTACCTCGGCCAGTTGCGCGACGCGGGCCTGGTCATCTCCGCGCTGACCCAGCGCGAGCACCTGACCGAGATCGTCGAGCTGCCCCAGAGCGTCCATCCGTGGTTCATCGGCGTGCAGTTCCACCCCGAGTTCAAGAGCAAGCCCTGGGACGGCCACCCGCTGTTCAACGCCTTCATCCGGGCGGCGCTGGAGCACCAGGCCGCCCGCGCGGGGCAGGATGGCGCCGGCAAGAACCTGAAGGTCGTGGCATGAGCGCAGCGCCGAGCCGCCTCAAGCCAGCGACGGCCCCCTCGGGGGGCAGCGAAGACACGAAGTGCGAAGCGTGGGGGCTGACATGAAACTGTGCGGCTTCGAGATCGGGCTGGATCGCCCCTTCTTCCTCATCGCCGGCCCCTGCGTGGTCGAGTCAGAGCAGTTGCAGATGGACGTGGCGGGCCAGCTCAAGGACATCACGGCATCCCTGGGCATCCCCTTCATCTTCAAGAGCAGCTACGACAAGGCCAACCGCTCCAGCGGCGCCAGCTTCCGCGGCCCCGGCATGGACAAGGGCCTGGAGATCCTGGCGGCCGTCAAGCGCGAACTGAACCTGCCCGTGCTAACCGACGTGCACACCGAGGCCGAGATTCCCGCCGTCGCGCAGGTGGTGGACGTACTGCAGACGCCCGCCTTCCTGTGCCGGCAGACCGACTTCATCCGCGCCGTGGCGCAGTCGGGCAAGCCGGTCAACATCAAGAAGGGCCAGTTCCTCGCGCCCGGCGACATGAAGAACGTGATCCAGAAGGCCCGCGACGCCGCGCGGGAAGCCGGCCTGCCCGAGGACAGCTTCATGGCCTGCGAGCGCGGCGCCAGCTTCGGCTACAACAACCTCGTCTCCGACATGCGCAGCCTGGCCATCATGCGCGAGACCGGCGCGCCCGTGGTGTTCGACGCCACGCACAGCGTCCAGTTGCCCGGCGGCCAGGGCACCAGCAGCGGCGGCCAGCGCGAGATGGTGCCGGTGCTGGCGCGCGCCGCGGTCGCCGTGGGCGTGGCCGGCCTGTTCATGGAAACGCACCCCGACCCGGCCAGGGCGTTGTCCGACGGCCCCAATGCCGTGCCGCTCAAGCACATGAAGGCGCTGCTCGAAACCCTGCTCGCGCTCGACCAGGTCGCCAAGCGCCAACCCTTCCTCGAAAACGATTTCTCAGCCTAAGGAACCCTTGCACCATGCCCAGCGGCTACATCATCGCCAACGTCAGCGTCACCAACCCCCAGCAGTACGAGGACTACAAGAAGTGGTCCACCGAGGCCTTCCGCGTGCACGGCGCCGAAATCTGCGTGCGCGGCGGCCAGGTGGAGGTGCTGGAGGGTGACTGGCGGCCCGAGCGCCTGGTGGTGGCCAGGTTCCCCAGCTTCGCGGCGGCCAAGGCCTTCTACGACTCGGCCGAGTACCTGCGCGCGCGCCAGGCCCGCGAAGGCGCGGCCATCATGCGCATGGTGGTGGTCGAGGGACTGTAGGCCGCCCAACCCCGACAACTATCAATTCAATAGCTTCTCGCGCAATATCGGCGCGGGCTAGAGCCTGATTTGACATGAAAACCGGATTATTGACTCCAAGGAAACTGCAATGAGTGCCATCGTAGACATCGTCGGCCGCGAAATCCTCGACAGCCGCGGCAACCCCACGGTCGAATGCGACGTGCTGCTGGAAAGCGGCGTGATGGGCCGCGCCGCCGTGCCCAGCGGCGCGTCCACCGGCTCGCGCGAGGCCATCGAACTGCGCGACGGCGACAAGAAGCGCTACCTGGGCAAGGGCGTGCTCAAGGCCGTGGAGCACATCAACACCGAGATCAGCGAGGCCGTGCTGGGCCTGGACGCCTCGGAGCAGGCCTTCCTGGACAAGACCCTGATCGACCTGGACGGCACCGACAACAAGGGCCGCCTGGGCGCCAACGCCATGTTGGCCGTGTCGATGGCGGTGGCGCGCGCGGCGGCCGAGGAATCGGGCCTGCCGCTGTACCGCTACTTCGGCGGCATGAACGGCTGCCAGTTGCCGGTGCCGATGATGAACGTCATCAACGGTGGCGCGCACGCCAACAACAACCTCGACCTGCAGGAGTTCATGATCATCCCCGTGGGCGCGCCCAGCTTCCGCGAGGCGCTGCGCCAGGGTGCCGAGGTGTTCCACGCGCTCAAGAAGATCATCCACGACAAGGGCATGAGCGTGGCCGTGGGCGACGAGGGCGGCTTCGCCCCCAACGTCGAGAACCACGAGGCAGCCATCCAGCTCATCCTGCAGGCCATTGCCGACGCCGGCTACACCGCTGGCCAGGACATCGTGCTGGGCCTGGACTGCGCCAGCAGCGAGTTCTACAAGGACGGCCAATATGTGCTGGAAGGCGAAGGCGGCCTGAAGCTGTCGGCCGCGCAGTGGACCGACATGCTGGCCACGTGGGTCGACAAGTACCCCATCATCAGCATCGAGGACGGCATGGCCGAGGGCGACTGGGACGGCTGGAAGCTGCTGACCGACAAGCTCGGCCAGAAAGTGCAGCTCGTCGGCGACGACCTGTTCGTCACCAACACCAAGATCCTGCAGGAAGGCATCGACAAGCACATCGCCAACTCGATCCTCATCAAGATCAACCAGATCGGCACCCTGACCGAGACCTTCGCCGCCATCGAGATGGCCAAGCGCGCGGGCTACACCGCCGTCATCAGCCACCGCTCGGGCGAGACCGAGGACTCAACCATCGCCGACATCGCCGTGGGCCTGAACGCCGGCCAGATCAAGACCGGGTCCTTGAGCCGGTCCGACCGCATGGCCAAGTACAACCAGTTGCTGCGCATCGAGGAAGACCTGGGCGAGATGGCGCAGTACCCCGGCCGCGCGGCGTTCTACAACCTGCGTTGAAGCCGCGTCGAAGTTCTATTAAACTCATAGCACCCCGGCCAACCCCAACAATCCATTTAGCATGATCCAGCGCGTCGTTCCCGCCGTCCTGATCGTGCTGCTGGTCGTGATCCACGCCCAGATGTGGGTCGGCCGCGGCAGCGTGCCCAGCGTGGCGGCGCTGCAGCGCAAGCTGGATCTGCAGAAAGCCGCCAACGCCCAGGCCAAGCTGGCCAACGATCAGCTCGCGTCCGAGGTGGACGACCTGAAGGCGGGCCTGGGCATCGTCGAGGAGAAGGCCCGCGTGGAGCTGGGCATGGTGCGGCCCAACGAGATCTTCGTGCAGGTCGCGCGCTGAACCGATGGCGCGCCGAGCCGCGCCGTCAATAGTCAGGCTGCCAGTCCACCGTGATGCGCTTGCCGTCCAGGTCCACCGCATCGACGTAGGCATCGACGAAGGGAATCAGGCGCTCGGCCGGCTGGCCGTCTTGCTGATAGCGCACCACCAGCACCTGCTGCGGGCCCGTGGCCATGAGGTCGGCCACCTCGCCCAGCGCCACGCCCTCGCGGTTGACCACCGCCAGGCCGATCAGATCGACCCAGTAGTACTCGCCCTCGGCCGGCGTCGGAAAGGACGAGCGGGGGATGAAGATGCGCGCGCCCCTCAGCCCCTCGGCGGCGCCGCGGTCGGCGATCTCGTGCGCGCTGGCAACGACGGCATCGGCGTGGTCGCGGGCCTGCTTGATCGACAGGCGCACCGTGCCAGCGAAGGAGGTCTTGGCGCCGCGCTCAGGTGGCTGCAGGAACCAGCGCTTGGAAGAAAAAAGCGCCTCGGGCGAGGCGCTGTAGGGCTGGATCTTGATCCAGCCCTGGATGCCCCAGGCGTCCAGCACGCGGCCGACCTCGACCGCGTCCGCCGGCAGCTCGGCCGGCTCCAGCCCAGGGACCATGGCGACGGCTTAGGCCGCCGCCGGCGCGGCCTGGGCGGCCTGCTTGATCAGCCGCTCGACGGTGGGCGACGGCTGGGCGCCGACGCCGCGCCAGTAGGTCAGGCGGTCCTGGGCGATGCGCAGGCCCTCCTCGCCGCCCTTGGCGCCGGGGTTGTAGAAGCCGATGCGCTCGATGAAGCGGCCATCGCGGCGCACGCGCTTGTCGGCGACGACGATGCTGTAGAAGGGGCGGGCCTTGGCGCCGCCGCGCGAGAGACGAATCACGACCATGTTGGTTTGAATCCTGTGGGTGGTGGGCCCGGGCGCCGCGCTCTGGCACTGCGCCCAGGTTTCCTTCGATGCTGAGACACGCGACATGGCCACCCGGCCAGCGACACATCGAAAAGCCTATGATTATAGCCCGATGAAAAACAAGACCTTCGCCACCTGGCTCACCTTCCTGGGCGGCCCGCTCGGGCTGCACCGCTTCTACCTGCGCGGCCTGGGCGACCTGGCGGGCTGGCTGCTGCCGATTCCCACGGCGCTCGGGCTCTACGGCATCGAGCGGGTGCAGCGCCTGGGCCAGGACGACCAGTGGAGCTGGCTGCTGATTCCACTGCTGGGCTTCACCATCGCCGGCTGCGCGCTGACGGCCATCGTCTACGGCCTGATGACGCCCGAGAAGTGGAACGCGCGCTTCAACCCCGGGGCCGCACCCGACGCGCCGCCGGGGCGCACCCACTGGTTCACCGTGGTCGGCATCGCGGCCTCGTTGCTGGTCGGCACCGCCGTGCTCATGGCCTCGCTCGCCTTCAGCTTCCAGCGCTACTTCGAGTACCAGATCGAGGAAGCGCGCAAGATCTCGCAATGAGCGCCATTTTTTGAATGAAATCGGCCTCCAGCCAGCGCCGGTACTTCGCCGAAAGCTATATTTGATGTAGCAATCAGAAAAGCTGAAGGCTCACCCAGTACGCCAGCGCGGCCACGAAGGCGCTGGCCGGGATGGTCAGGATCCACGCCCACACGATGTTGCCGGCCACGCCCCAACGCACGGCCGAGGCGCGCTGCGTGGAGCCCACGCCGACGATGGCGCCGGTGATGGTGTGCGTGGTTGAGACGGGAATGCCCAGCCCGGTGGCGATGAACAGCGTCAGCGCCCCGCCCGTCTCGGCGCAGAAGCCGCCCACGGGCTTGAGCTTGGTGATCTTCTGCCCCATCGTCTTGACGATGCGCCAGCCGCCGAACATGGTGCCCAGGCCGATGGCCAGGTAGCAGCTCACGATGGTCCAGATGGGCGGCGCCGCGTCGCCCGCGGCGGTGTAGCCGGTGGCGATCAGCAGCATCCAGATGATGCCGATGGTCTTCTGCGCGTCGTTGCCGCCGTGGCCCAGGCTGTAGGCGCCGGCCGACACCAGTTGCAGCCGGCGGAACCACCGGTCGACGCGGCTGGGCCGCGCGCGGCGGCAGATCCAGGCCACCAGCACCATCATCAGCGAGCCGAGCACGAAGCCCAGCACCGGCGAGATGAAGATGAAGGCCACGGTCTTGAGGATGCCCCCGGCAATCAGCACGCTGGCGCCCGACTTGGCCAGCACCGCGCCCACGATGCCGCCGATGAGCGCGTGCGACGAGCTGCTGGGAATGCCGTAGTACCAGGTGATCAGGTTCCAGGTGATGGCGCCGATGAGCGCGCCGAACACCACGTGCACGTCCACCACGCCAGGCTCGACGATGCCCTTGCCCACCGTGGCCGCCACGCTGAGATGGAACACGAAGATGGCGACGACGTTGAAGAACGTGGCGAACAGCACCGCCTGCGCCGGCCGCAGCACGCCGGTGGAGACAACGGTGGCGATCGAGTTGGCGGCGTCGTGAAACCCGTTCATGAAGTCGAACGCCAGCGCCAGCGCGACCAGCAGCACGACGACCCACAGGGCGGCTTGAGCGATTTCCATGCTTGAGACGGCCCCGCTGGGTCAGGAATTTTCCAGGACGATGCCTTCGATCTGGTTGGCCACGTCCTCGCACTTGTCGGTGATGGTCTCCAGCAGCTCATAGATGGCCTTGAGCTTGATCAGCTCGCGCACATCGGGCTCGAAGCGAAACAGCTTGCTCATGGCGCTGCGCATCACGCGGTCGGCGTCGGATTCGAGCTGGTCGATCTCCTCGCAGGTCTTCAGCGCCGCCTCGGCCACCGGCTGCTCGGCGATGCGCCCCAGCAGCTTCACCGCGGCCTGCACGCGCTGGCAGCACTTCACCGACAGCTCGGTCAGGCGCACCATCTCGTCGGTCATGTGGTGGATGTCGTACAGGGCCATGGTCTCGGCCGAGTCCTGCAGCAGGTCGGCCACGTCGTCCATCAGGTTGATCAGGCCGTGGATCTGCTCGCGATCGATGGGCGTGATGAAGGTGGTGTGGATCAGCCGGTTGACCTCGTGCGTCACGCGATCGGCGGCGCGCTCGGCGTTGTCCACCTCCTGGTTGTACTTCTCGCGCAGCAGCGGGTCGCCGTAATGGGTCACCAGCTTCTGAAAGGCCTGCGCGGCCTCGACGATGCGGTCGGCGTGCTGGTTGAACAGTTCAAAAAAATTACCCTCCTTGGGCAACAGCTTGCTGAACAGCATGTAAGAGGGCTCCGATCTTCTTGAAGGCCGGCGCCATATCAAGAATCGATGGCGCCGCGATGACAGTGGTGGTCGAGTTTAACCACCCGCAACGCCGCCCCCGGCGCGGCGGCGTTGCATTTCATTGCAGTTTTCTACAGCAGCTCGATGGCCTGCCCCGCCACGCCGGCCTGGGCCTCGGCGGGCACGCGCGCGGGCGCGATCTCGGCCAGCGGCCGCAGCACGAAGGCGCGGCCCCACATGCGCGGGTGCGGCACGGTGAGGCGGGGGCTGTCGATGCGCGCCGCGCCGTACAGCAGCAGGTCCAGGTCCAGCGTGCGCGGCGCGTGGCGGTACGGGCGCTGGCGGCCGGCGGCGCGCTCCAGGCCCTGCAGCGCCCGCAGCAGATCGGGCGCCGTCAGCACGGTGGACAGCTCGGCCACCGCGTTGATGAAGTCCGGCCCCGCCGCCTCCACCGGCGCGCTGCGGTACAGGCGCGAGGTGGCGGTCACGCGTGTGCCGGGCAGCCGCGCCAGGTCGGCCAGCGCCTGCCGAGCGGCGGCCTCGGCGTCGCCCAGGTTGGCGCCCAGGGCGACGTAGGCGGTGACGGGCGCGCGCGCCTCGGGCACGGCCTATTCGCCGTCCGGCCGAGGGGGAGGCGCGGAGCCCCCCGATGCGGGCTTGCGGCGCCGGCGGCGGCGCTTCCTGGCCGGTGCGTCCGCGCCTTCGGCGGCGCCCTCCTCGGCCTCGAATGCTTCTGTTTCAATAGCGTCCTGCGCAGGTGCATCGGGGGCTGGCGACTCCTTGGGCAAGCGATGCACGCGCGGCGGCTTCTTGGCGCGCTGCTGCTCGGTGCGCGGTTGCTGCACCAGGTCCTCGCGCGCCGAATCGTCGGCCAGGCTGAATTCCTGCCACCAGTCGGCGAGACCCTCGTCCACCTCGCCGACGTCGGCGCGCAGGCGCAGGAAGTCGAAGCCGGCGCGAAAGCGCGGCTGTCCGGCCAGGCTGAAGGGCGAGGTGCCGGCGCGCTTCTCGAAGCGCGGCTGCATCATCCAGATCTCGCGCATGTCGGCGCCCAGCTTGCCGCGGCCGGAGACGTCGCCCACGCGGGCGTCGAAGACCTCGTCGATGGCGCCCTGCAGCGCGGGAAACGGGTGCTCCTTGCGCGCCAGGCGCTGCTGCCAGCCGACCAGCACGTCCTGCCACAGCACGCAGGCCAGCAGGAACGACGGGGCCACCGGCTTGCCCTCGCCCACGCGGCGGTCGGTGTCGGCCAGCGCGGCCTTCACGAAAGGCTGCTCGGCGCGCTCGACCACCACGTCCAGCAGCGGGTAGATGCCGCGCGCCAGGCCCAGCTTCTTCAACTGCTCGACGCTGGCCAGCGCGTGGCCGGTCTGCAGCAGCTTGAGCATCTCGTCGAACAGGCGGCTCTGCGGCACCTCGGCCAGCAGGGCCTTGGCCTCGACCAGCGGCTTGGCGGTCTTGGGCTCCAGCTTGAAGCCCAGCCCCGCCAGCTTGGCGCCGAAGCGCACGGCGCGGATGATGCGCACCGGGTCCTCGCGGTAGCGCTGCGCCGGGTCGCCGATCATGCGCAGCAGCTTCTTCCGCGCGTCGGCCATGCCGTTGTGGTAGTCGACCAGGATGCGCGTCTCCGGGTCGTAGTACATGGCGTTGACGGTGAAGTCGCGCCGCGCGGCGTCCTCGTCCTGCGGGCCCCAGACGTTGTCGCGCAGCACGCGGCCGCTGGCGTCCACGGCATGCTTCATGCCGGCCAGCTCGCTCTTGGCTGTCCGCTCGTTGCCGGCCACGGCCTCGGCCGCTTCGTTGTCGAGGTGGGCGCGGAAGGTGGAGACCTCGATCACCTCGTGCTCGCGCCCGCGCCCGTACACCACGTGCACGATGCGAAAGCGCCGCCCGATGATGAAGGCGCGCCGGAAGAGCTGCTTGACCTGCTCGGGCGTGGCGCTGGTGGCCACGTCGAAGTCCTTGGGCTTGAGGCCCAGCAGCAGGTCGCGCACCGCGCCACCGACGACGTAGGCCTCGTGGCCCGCCTCCTTGAGCGTGCGCACCACGTTGGCGGCGCGCTCGTCCACCAGCGCGGGGTTGATGCCGTGGTCCTGCGGGCCGTGCTCGACGCGCTTGCCGAAGCGCCCACGCGCGCCGCCGCCCTTGGCCTTGCCGATGAGCTTGTCGATGAACGTCTTGATCATGCGTGGTCTTCTTTGAAAAGGTCGAGGATGCGCCAGCCGCGCGCCTGCGCCAGCGCGCGCAGCCGCTCGTCGGGGTTGGTGGCGACGGGGTGGCGGGCCTGCTCCAGCAGCGGCAGGTCGTTCATCGAGTCGGAATAGAAGGTGATCTCGGCGTCGCCCAGGGCCAGCCCGCGCGCGCCCAGCCACTCGGCCACGCGCGTGACCTTGCCTTCGCGGAACGAGGGCGTGCCGCTGATCTCGCCGGTGATCCAGCCGCCGGGGCCGCGCGCCAGCTGCACGGCGATCAACTCGTCGACGCCGAAGCTGTGCGCGATGGGCCGCGTGACGAATTCGTTGGTGGCGGTGACGATGACCACCGCGTCGCCGGCCTGCTGGTGCCCGCGCACCAGCGCCCGCGCCCGCGGCGTGATGGCCGGGCCGATCACCTCGCGCATGAAGCGCGCCTGCGCCTCGGCCGCCGCGCCAGGGCGCGGCGGCGCGCGGCGTCGGTGGTGAAGCGCACGTACTCGTGCAGGTCCAGCGTGCCGGCCTGGTACTGGGCGTAGAAGGCGTCGTTGCGGCGCTTGAACTCGCCGCCGTCGGTCCAGCCCAGGCGCGTGGTGAACTCGCCCCAGGCGTGGTCGGAGTCCAGGGGGATCAGGGTGTGGTCCAGGTCGAACAGGGCCAGTTTCATCGTCAAATTGGCCTCCGGCCAGCGTGGTTGTTGAGCCAACAGCTATTCATTTTGCAGCATCGACTTGATCAGGGGAATGGTGATGGGGCGCTGCGCCTGCAGGGCGTAGCGGTCCAGGTGCTCCAGCCATTGCATCAGGCTGCCGAGGTCGCGCGAGAAGCGCTTGAGCACGAAGTCCATCACCTCGTCGGACAGGAACACCCCGCGCGCGTCGGCCGCGCGGCGCAGCACGGCGCGCACGTCGGGCTCGGGCAGCGGGTGCAGCTCGAACACGTGGCCCCAGCCCAGGCGCGTGCGCAGGTCCTCGCGCAGCGCCAGGTCGGCCGGCGGCAGGGCGCCGGCGGCCAGCACGGCGCGCGGGCGGCCGTCGGCGGGCGCGACGGCGTGCACGAACCAGGTGAACGCGGTGTGCTGCTGCTCGGCGCCGTACAGGTGCACGTCGTCCATCAGCACGGCGTCCCAGGCTTCGCTGAAGGCGGCGTGCGGCGGCGTGGCCGCGTCCAGCCAGCCGATGGTGCCGCCGCCCGCCGCCAGCATCTGGCGCGCCGCGCGCAGCAGGTGCGTCTTGCCCGCGCCGGACGCGCCCCACAAGTAGATCGGCACGGGCGAGCGCGTGCGGCCTTCGGCCCACAGGCGCAGGTGTTGCGCCGCCAGCGCGTTGGGTCCGGCCGCGAAGCCTTCGAGCGAGGGCTCCGGCGCCAGGCCGATGTCCAGGGCGATCTGCTTCATCGGGCGAACGCGGCGACGGCGGGAAGAATGCGGGACAAGGGGGGCATACAGCCTGGAAGAGGCGCGCGGCGCCATCGGGTGCGCCACGGGGCAGCGCCTAGAATCGGGGCCTGAATTTTAAGCGCCCGCCGCCAACCACCCCTGATATGAGTGCCGCCCCCCCGAACACCCCCCTCCGCTACAAGGACGCCGGCGTCGACATCGACGCCGGCGACGCCTTGGTCGAACGCATCAAGCCCCTGGCGAGGAAGACGCTGCGCGAAGGCGTGATGGCCGGCATCGGCGGCTTCGGCGCGCTGTTCGAGGTGCCCAGGCGCTACCGGGAGCCGGTGCTGGTCAGCGGCACCGACGGCGTGGGCACCAAGCTGAAGCTGGCCTTCGAATGGGACATGCACGACACCGTGGGCATCGACCTGGTGGCCATGAGTGTCAACGACGTGCTGGTGCAGGGCGCCGAGCCGCTGTTCTTCCTCGACTACTTCGCCTGCGGCCGGCTCGACGTGGACACGGCCGCCGCCGTGGTCGGCGGCATCGCCCGCGGCTGCGAGCTGTCGGGCTGCGCGCTGATCGGCGGCGAGACGGCCGAGATGCCCGGCATGTACCCCGACGGCGAATACGACCTGGCGGGCTTTTGCGTCGGCGCGGTCGAGAAGTCGAAGATCCTCACTGGCCACGACGTGGCCGAGGGCGACGTGGTGCTGGGCCTGGGCTCCAGCGGCGTGCACAGCAACGGCTTCTCGCTGGTGCGCAAGTGCATCGAGCGCGCGGGCGCCAACCTGCCCGCCACGCTGGACGACCAGCCGTTCCGCCAGGCCGTCATGGCGCCCACGCGCCTGTACGTCAAGAACGTGCTGGCGGCGCTGGCCGCTCATCCCATCAAGGCCCTGGCCCACATCACCGGCGGCGGCCTGCTGGAGAACATCCCACGCGTGCTGCCCGAGGCCCTGGCCGCGCGCCTGGACCAGGGCAGCTGGCCGCGAAGCGAGCTGTTCGCCTGGCTGCAGCGCACCGCCGGCATCGACGACCACGAGATGAACCGCACCTTCAACAACGGCATCGGCATGGTGGTGGTGATCGCCGCCGAACACGCCGCCGCCTGCGCCGCCACGCTGCGCGCGGCGGGCGAGCAGGTGTTCGAGATCGGCCGCATCGTCCCGCGCGCCGGCGGCCCGGCCGTGGTCATATGAACCACCCCCAGGATCCACGCGCTTCGCCTTGTTCCTCCTCCCCCCTCGAGGGGGCGACGCCAACGGCCGGGCAGAGCCCGTCCGCGGCGTCTGCCGGCGTGGCCTGCTCCGCGGCCGTCGGCTTCGTTGGGCTCATGCGCCGCTGGCCCAACGCCAGCACCGTGGGCCGCTGACGTGCCCTCCCTGCCCGACCCGCGACAGCGCCGCGCCACCCTCGCCAGCCAGGTGCTGATGGCGGCGGCGCTGCTGCTGATCATGTGGCAGGGGCTGCTGCCGGGGCTGCTGTGCGTGTGCCTGGGCTTCGTGGCCACGCGCTGGCTCAGCCCGCACCTGGGGCGGCTCATGCGCATGCGGGACGGCGCGGCGCCCCAGCTGGCGGCCACCCTGGTCGCGCTGCTGCCGCTGGTGCTGGCGGCGCTGGCCCTGCCGCGCACGCGCGGGTTGATCATCGACGCGCCGGGGCAGTACCGCGAGCTGCTGGCCTTCATGGCCAGCACCGTGCTGGAGCTGCGCGACAAGCTGCCGCCCGACATCGCCAGCCAGTTGCCCGAGGGCGCGGCCGACATCCAGCGCGCCATCGCCAACTACCTGGCCAGCAAGGCCGGCACGCTGGCCACCACGGGGCGCGCGTGGCTGGGCGGGCTGCTGTTCGCCTTCGTCGGCCTGCTGGTGGGCGTGCTGGCCGCCGCCCGGCCGCCGGTGCGGCACCTCAAGCCGCTGGCCGCGCAACTGCACGAGCGCGTGCGCCACTTCGGCGAGACCTTCCGCCAGATCGTGGTGGCGCAGTTCTGGATCGCGCTGTTCAACACCAGCCTGACCGCCATCTTCCTGCTGGTGCTACTGCCGCTGTGGGACAGCCGCCTGCCCTACACCATGGCGCTGATCCTGCTGACCTTCGTGGCCGGGCTGGTGCCCATCGTCGGCAACCTGATCTGCAACGGCGTGCTGACGCTGGTGGGCCTGTCCGTCTCGCCGGGGGTGGCGCTGGCCTGCCTGGTCTTCCTGGTGGGCATCCACAAGGCCGAATACTTCATCAACGCCAAGGTCATCGGCCACCGCACGCACATGGGCGTGTGGGAGCTGCTGTCGGTGATGTTCGTGATGGAAGCCGTCTTCGGCCCCGCCGGCCTGGTGGCCGCGCCACTGTTCTACGCCTACCTGAAGCAGGAGCTGCAAGCCGGCGGCTGGGTGTGACGGCCGCGCGGCGGATGCTACATTTTTAATAGCTGTCAGCGCAATGTACACGCTGGCTTGAGGCATATTTCATTCAAAATCTCCAGCCATGTTCGCCCCCACCCCGCCGCCGCCCTATTACGCCGTCATCTTCAGCTCGACCCGCACCGAGGGCGACGACGGCTACGAGGCCATGGCCGAGCGCATGCTGAGCCTGGCGGCGCGGCAGCCCGGCTACCTGGGCGCCGAGAGCGTGCGCAACGCCGCGGGCGAGGGCATCACCGTCTCCTACTGGCGCGACGAGGCGTCCATCGCCGCCTGGAAGCAGCAGGCCGAACACCTGCAGGCCCAGCACCTGGGCCGCACGCGCTGGTACGCCGGCTACCAGCTGCGCATCGCCCGCGTCGAGCGCGCCCACGGCGGCCCGCCCTGACGTTCAGCGCCCCGGCAGCTCGAACACCAGGCAGGTGGTGGTGGCGTGGGCGTACAGCGTGCCGTCGGGGCCGACCAGGCGGGCCTCGGCGGTGGCCAGCTGGCGCCCGCCGTGGATCACCCGCCCCTCGGCGCGCACGCGGGGCACCTTGGGCGTGAGGGCGCGGACCATGTTCACGCCCAGCTCGGCCGTGGTGTAGCCCCGGCCCGGCGGCATCATCGTGTGGACCGCGCAGCCCAGGGCCGAATCCAGCAGCGTGGCGAACCAACCGCCGTGCACGGTGCCCATCGGGTTCAGGTGGCGCTGCAGCGGCGCGCCCTGGAACACGGCGAGGCCCGGACCGACCTCGACCAGGGCGAAGTCCAGCGTGCGGGCGATCTCGGCGTGCGGGATCTCGCCGGCCAGCATGGCCTGCATCACCTCCAGCCCGGTCTTGCCGGCGATCTGGTCGGGGCGGGCCACGCCGGGCCCGGGGCCGGCGTCCAGCCGGGCCTGCACCTCGGCTTCTTCCCGCAGCCAGCGCTCCAGTAGGTTCATGGTGGTCATTCGCGATCCTTTCTTGTACCTGCAATAGTTGCAGATGCAATCATAAATCACGAACGCCGCCGGGCGAGCCGGTGCCCATGACGAAGTCGCCCGCCGTGGCCCGGCCGATGCCCTGCGTCAGGCTGATCAGGTCGGCGCGGCCGCGCCGACAGTCCTGGCCCAGCTGCCGGCGCCATCGGCCATGCCTGAGTCTCGCCTTGCCCAATTCCGGTAGCGAGCGCCATCGGTGTAATTACCTATAAAGAACTACACCCAAAGTTCAAAAAAGAATACCAAAGAGATAACATCTACATGCTGAATAGCACTTTGTCAGTAGTTGATCACATTCTCAAACAAACAATGTAAGGAGTGAGCATGGATATGCTTGTAAGGAATCGGGCGTTTCGGCGACTGGTCGCCGGAATCGCGGCGGCCACCGCGTTGGGCATGGCAGGTACCGCATTCGCCGCCACGGCAGGCGCCGGCAGGGCCTATGGGTTGAACGTGACGGCGAGCCTTCCGATCGTCGGCCTGACCGTACCGCTGGGAGACACGGGTGAGCAAGCCGCGCTGCCCAATTTCGACGTGACGTCCCCCACGGTCCAGGCGAACGTGGCCGTGGGAACCGTGCTCACACTCACCACCGGAGACATCGTCGGCCACACCGAAAGCCACCTGAACCTGAATCAGGTGACCTCCACTGCCTCGGTGGCGGGGCTGCAGGCCAACATAGGCGCCATCGCTCCTCTGCCTGCCGTGTTGGCCCTGAGCGCCGGCGTCATCAGTTCCGAAGCGCGCGCCATCTGCGTCGGCGGCGCGGTCCAGCGCAGCGGCACGACGGAAATCGCCAACATCACGGCCACCGTGTTCGGAAACGCCATCCCCGTGGCCGCCGGAACCTACACGGCCGCGCAAGATCTGATAAATGTGGGTCTTCTGGGCGCCACCGTCAGGCTCACGGTGAACGACATGACCACAACGGGCAACCGCTTGGCCGTCAGCGGCCTCCATCTCGTGGTGAGCGTGCCGTTCCTGAATATCAACATCGACGTCGCGCTGGCCCGCTCCGAAGTCGACATGCCCAACTGCGCGGCCGCGCCAGGCTCGGTCACCATAACCGTCGACGAGCCGTCCGTGACCTTCGACAACCAGAATTCGGTGCCCGTCAGCGGCACGTGCACGTACGGCGCGAGCAACGTGACGATCACCGTGACCGACGTGGAGCCTCCAGTCACCGCGGACGTGAGCACGACGGTGGCCTGCGATTCGAATGGAAACTACGCCACCAACATGAACGTGTCCAGTCAGAACGATGGAGACGTGACGTTCACGGCCGTTCAGGATACCGAATCGGACGATGAAACGGTGAACAAGAACACCGCCGTGCCCAGCGTGACGATCACTTCCGCGCCCGACCCGATCAATGCCGCACCGCCGTACCCCAACTACACGGTCAGCGGCAGCTGCACCACGGGCGCGGGCAACGTGTCGGTGGTCATCGGCAGCCTGCCAGCGGTGTCCGTCCCCTGCACGGACGGCGGCTGGACGCATACGGCGGACGTGTCCGGCGTCGCGGAGGGCACCGTGACGATCACCGCCACGCAGACCAACGTGAACGGCGAGGACTCCGACACCCGCGATGTCCTGAAAGACACCATTCCGCCCATCGTGACGGTGGAGGCCGACCCGATCAACGCCGGCAACCAGGACACCTACACCTTCGGCGGCACCTGCGAGATCGGCGGCAGCGACGTGACGGTGACCATCGGCACCGGCCCCAACGCCATCGTCCTGACCGTGCCCTGCGACGACACAGGCCACTGGACGGCCGGCCCGGTGGACGTGAGCGAGTTGCCGCGCGGCGAAGTGCCGATCACGGCGACGCAGACCGATCCGGCCAGCAACCCCGGCTCCGGCAGTGCCGCTCCGGTGAAATCCACCGCCGGCGCTGGCCAGCGCGGCATCGCGCCCGTCCCCGTGGGCGGCGTCTGGGCCGGCCTGCTGCTGCTGGCCACGGGCCTGGGCTTCCTGCGCCGCCGCCGGTCGGGCGATGCCTGATTGACCTGTGCCCGGACAGCGCCAGTCAGGCTGCTGTCCCAGGGCTCACCCGCCAAAAGGGCGCCACGATCGTGGCGCCCTTTTTCGTTACCGACCAGAGATTCGGCCCAAAACAATGCCCGATAGCTATCTTAAAGATAGCATACATCTCAATAAACACGCTAGATTCAGGCCCAAAAGACTTAAAAGGTACAGCCGCTACGATCCACCATCGCAACTGATACAATAGCGATCAGTTCCGAGACCCACTCCCAGCAGTGGGTTTTCTTTTTCCTCTCACTATCCACCTCGTCAACTGTTTCAACGTCACGCCACAGACGGTGGTTTTCAGTGGTGTTTCGGACATGAAGGTGATTACCCCGCAGTCATGGACGGACACCCGCCCCATCGACGTGAAGCGTGAAGAGTCCGTGCCTGCTGTGACCCCTAAGCCTCGCCCTGAGCCTACCTTGGAGCAATACCGCGCTGCCCTGGCTGCCCGATGAGCCAGCAACAACATGCCCTGATGGGGCTGTCCCTGGCCCTGATCGTGGTGCTGTACGTCCTGGATGTGACCCGCAAGGGCAACCCTGAGGACACCGCACCGCGCTGGTGGAAGTACCTCACCGGCTTCTACGTGTTCCTGTACTGCCTGGGGGCGGTCGGGTTCCTCTACCTGAGCCTCACCCCCAACAAGTGACCAATCACTGACCCTTCACTGAGGGGTCAGGAGTGGGTCTCTCGATCCAGTTTCGCAACAACCATAGGAGTTTTCCAGATGAACACCACCATCCACACCGAAACCAACGAGCGCCACATCATGCGTAACCTGCTGGCCCTCAAGCCTGGGCAGTTCGTGGGTGTGACCTTCCGCAAGATCAACGGCGACGTTCGCCGCATGTCCTGCCGAGTGAAGGACACCGACCAGACCAAAAAGTACCTGACCGTGTACCACATGAACTCCCGGGGGTATCGTAGGGTAAACCTGGATTGCATCATGTCGGTGCGTATGGCAGGCATCGAGTTCAAGGTTCAGTAAACGGCGTGTAAAGTAATAAACCTGTCACATCGGATGCCCCCTAAGTGGGGGCTACAATGCCCGACACACTGACAAGTGTTCCACAGGTGAATCGCTGGATGGTGACCCCATCCCCCGTAGGAAAAGAAAGGACTGGTTTTGCTTTTACGCTTTGGAAGCCTTGACATTTACATAGGCATAGAGAGGGTTTTCCCTCCAACCACTATCGCAACACTCAAAGACGGGGATACAATCTCCGTGTGGATTTACCGATTTCAAATCGTGGTTTCGCCACGTAAAAAATAAACCAACCTGGAGAGAGATGTGACCACCAAGGCCCTTTACAAGCTGTACCGCGCAGTCGAGGAAGCACGGAAGATCGACCCGGAGATGCAGGCGCATACCTTCAACATCTTCCTGACCGTGTGCATCAACCCCAACGTGACCATGAAAGACCTGGGCGAACGCTTAGGTCTGTCTCAGGCCACCATGTCACGCAACATAGCCGCACTCGGGAAGGTTCACAGACTGAACCGCCCTGGCTATGACCTGTGTGTCGCTGAGGAAGACCCGGTAGAGCGCCGCCGCAAGGTGGTCAATCTCACCCCCAAAGGGAAGCGAGTGCGCGATGCGCTCGTGGAAATCATGGAACAACCAAGCTGATGGTGCGCCGAGCGGGGATCGAACCCGCAAGCCCGTGAGGGCGAGGGATTTTAAGTCCCTGGTGTTTACCAGTTTCACCATCGGCGCTGAACCAAGGAGGCACCATGCCTGTAGCGCCAAGAGGCAGCGGCTATCTCGCCACTGTCCACTTCAAGACCGAAAGACTCCGTCGTCAGTTTAACACCAAGGCCGAGGCCGAAGGCTGGGAACTGGACAGCAAGTCCCGCCTCATGCGGGGCGAACTCCCGATCATGGGGGAGGGGGACGAGGGGGCACCAGCCAACCTGGAAACCCTGCTCGACCAGTGCTACAAGAGGCACTGGGCTGGCTCCAAAGGGGAGCGCACCTCCCTGATCAACGCCAACCGAGTGATCAAAGACCTGGGCAACATCAGCCCCAGCAAGGTCACCACGCAGGCCCTGGACGCCCTCATTGCACAGTGGCAAAGGGAGGGCACCAGCAACGCCACCATCAACCGCAGACTGGCTGCCCTGTCCAAGATGCTGACCTTCGCACTGGGGCGTGGCTACATCACAGCCAAGCCCAAGTTCGACAGACTCAGGGAGAAGGAGGGCCGCATCCGTTTCTTCTCCCAGGAGGAAGAGAAGAACATGCTGGCGTGGTTCGACTACTGCGACAACCAGGACATGAAAGACCTCGTGATCCTGGGCCTGGACACCGGCTTCCGCAAGAGTGAACTGCTCAACATCGAAGGCCGGGACAGGAGTGGCAACATGCTGACCACCTGGAAGACCAAGAACGGGAA
Organism: Ottowia sp.; assembly: GCF_016703145.1. GTDB lineage: Bacteria > Pseudomonadota > Gammaproteobacteria > Burkholderiales > Burkholderiaceae_C > Ottowia. The sequence continues at coordinate 1,040,737 of NZ_JADJCO010000005.1, forward strand.
GCCCCGGTCTGTACCGCTGACCAAGCGGGCACAGGAGGTACTGTCCAGGCGCATCGAGACCCACAAGGAGGGGCTGCTGTTCCCGGGCATGACCCACGACAGTGTGCGCCACCATTGGGACTCCATGCGTGAGCAGTTGGGGTTCGCTGATGATGACCAGTATGTGTTCCACGTCCTGCGTCACACCTTCGTGTCTCGACTGGTGCAGCGGGGGGTTCCCCTCAAGGTCTGCTCTGAACTGGCTGGTCACCTGACCATCATCACCACCATGAGGTACGCCAAGCTGGCACCTCACAACCTCACCGACGCCATCAACCTACTGGAGCCTGATCATGCTTGAGAACATCATCGCAGCCTTCTGGGGACTTCTCGCCCTGTTCGTGGTCGGCACCTACCTGGGTGACCAGCCGCTGGGCTGGGACCTCATGGCCTTGATCGGATACGCAGCCTGCGTTGTGAAACAGAAGACTGGGGACGAGGCAGCCGCCCGTAAAATCACGCATTAGATATTCGTCCACACCAAACGCCACACGCCACACCACGTGGCGTTTGACTCCCACAACCCCCTAACAGTTGCTCTCATGGATACCAAAAGTCCTTATGAATCAAGCACTTATAGGAAAGACCCCACGCCGCAGCGGACTTGAAATCCCCGGCATCCGCCGCCTGGAGCCCGACGCGCGGATCCGCCGGGGAAGAAGCACACCGCTCGCATCGAGCGCCTCGCGCCCTTGCGCCTGGTGGGGCGTGTAGTAGGCGTTCACGGCCAGCTCGTCCAGCGCACGCCAGCGGTAGACCTCGGCATCGACGAACAGGATGTCGGTGGGCATCGGGATGCGGGACGCCTGCAGCGCGAACAGGGCGCCCAGCGCGAAGTCCTTGCGCTCGCGGCATTGGCGGGCCAGCGCGCACAGCGGCTCGGCGCGCTGCGGGCGGGCGGCGTAGGCGGCCAGGTAGGCCGCGCGCACGGCCTCGGGCGCCGCGCCGGTGCGCTCCAGCAGGGCGGCGGCCTGGAACTGGGCGAACCAGCGCTCCTCCTCCCAGCCGCCCAGTGCGGCGCGGCGCTGGTACTGCGCCAGGCTGGCGGCATGCTGGCCGGCGTCGCGGTAGCTCTGCGCCAGGTAGTAGACGTAGCGTGTGTTGTCGGGTTCATCGCGCAGGGCCTGCTCCAGCACGGCGATGTCCTTGAGGTAGGTGCCGGGGTCGCGGGCGCGGGCGCCGTCGTGCGACACCTCGATGACGGGGCCCGGCAGTTGCTGCCAGGGCTGGGCGCCGTCGGCGCTCAGGTATTCGTGCAGCACGCCGACCCAGCGCCAGTCGCGGCGGGTGGCGACGAGCGCGTTGCGCTGGTACTCGGTGCCGGCCATGCGGCAGGTCAGAAAGTAGCCGTCGGCCGTGAGCGCGGGCCAGGAGAAACCGGCGGGAACGGCCAGTTGCTCGTCGGCGTCGATGAACAGCAGGTGGTCGGCCCGCGCGCGGGCCAGTTGCAGCGCTTCGTTGCGGTTGTGGGCGAAGTTGCGCCAGGGCCGCTCGTGCAGCTCGCCCGCGACGCCGGCCATGGCGCGCCGCACCAGCGCCTGGGTGCCGTCGGTGGAGCCGGTGTCCACGATGACCCAGTGGTCCACCCAGGGCTTGACGCTGGCGAGGCACCGCTCGATCACGGGGGCCTCGTTCCTCACGATCATGTTGAGGCAGATTCTGGGGCGGGACGCAGCAGGCATGGGCATCGGAAAGGGGTAGAAAAGAAGCGGTATTTTGCTATGCCGGGCATAGCTGGTGGCGCAGTATCCACGGGGGCTGGAGGCCGAAAAGACTTCAAAACGCGGAACCCGCCCCCCTCAAGCCAGCCGCCCGCCCAGATCGGCCAGCCGCTCCGCCATGGCCTGCCGGTCGTCGGCGTCGAGGGCCTCGCGCAGGTACAGCGACAGGTCGAGCCGGGCGCGCCGCCGCTCGCCCAGCTCGGCCAGGGCCAGGCCGCGGTCGCGGTACTCGGGCCAGGCGCTGGGCAGCAGGGTGACCAGTCGGTCCTGCACGGCGACGAAGCGCGGCCAGTCCTGCTGGCTGCGGTGGATGTCCTGCAGGTTGCGCAGCATGCGCGCGAGGATCTGGCGCGGCTCGGCGGCGCCAAGGTACAGCGCCAGCGGCACGTCGCGGGCCGGATGGAAGGGCTGCCGGGGCGACAGCTCGTCGATCCGCTCGCGCAACTCGTCCTGGCTGAGCGACTGGCCGGTGAAGGGGTCGATGACCACCCTGCCCTCGCCCAGCCGCACCTGCACCAGGAAGTGGCCCGGAAAGCCCACGCCCTCGGCGCGCAGGTTGAGGCCGCGCGCCAGCTCCAGCCACAGCACGGCCAGCGAGATCGGGATGCCCCGGCGCGTGCGCAGCACGACGTGGAGATGGCTGTTGTCGGGGTTGTAGTAGTCGTTGACGTTGCCGCCGAAGCCCAGGTCTCCGAAGAAGAACTGCCCCAGCGCGCGCAGGCGGTCCAGCGCCGGGGCCTCGGGCGCGGCGCGGCGGCGCAGGCGCGCGGCCAGGTGGTCCATGTCGCCCAGCACCTGCTGCACGTCCAGCTCGGGGTATTCGTCCTGCGCCAGGCTGGCGGCGGCCTCGAGCAGGGGCAGCTGCTCGTCGCTCCGCACCAGCACGGCGAAGTACTGCAGCGGGGTGGGGGTGGACAGGTCGAGCGTCATGCGTCCAGTTGTAGGCCGGGGACGCGGGAGCGTCAACCCCGGCGATGCATCAGCGCCGCAGCAGTTGCCCTGGCCGCAGGCCGGCGGCGGCCAGCGCGCCGAAGTAGACCGCCGCCGCGCCCGCCAGCACCAGCATCAGCAGGCCGGCGCGCGGCCAGGCGGCGATGGCGATCCAGTCGAAGCGGCGGGCGGCCCACAGCAGAAAGCCGCTCATCAGCAGCGTGGCGCCGGCCACCTGGGCGCCCAGCACCACCCAGCCGCCCCGCGGCCGGTAGCTGCCGCGCCGGATCAGCCCCACCAGCAGCCACAGCGCGTTGATGAGCGCGCCCAGCGCGATGGACAGCGTGAGCGCCGCGTGCTGCAGCAGCGGCACCAGCAACAGGTTGAAGCATTGCGTGATGACCAGCACCACGACGGCGATCCGCACCGGCGTGCGCACGTCCAGGCTGGCGTAGTAGCCCGGCGCCAGCACCTTCACCGCCACCAGCCCCAGCAGGCCGACGCCGTAGCCCGACAGCGCCAGCGCCACGCGCTGCACGTCGCCGGCGTCGAAGCGGCCGTGGTGGAACAGCGTGGCGATCAGCGGCGTGCCGAACACCAGCAGCGCCGCCGCGCAGGGCACGGCCAGCACCACCACCAGGCGCAGGCCCCAGTCCAGCAGCTGCGAGTAGCGCGCCTCGTCGCCGCCGGCGCGCGCGGCGGCCAGTTGCGGGGTCAGCACCACGCCCAGGGCCACGCCCAGCAGCGCGGTCGGAAACTCCATCAGCCGGTCGGCGTACCACACCCAGGTGACGCTGCCGGCCGCCAGGTGCGAGGCGATCTGCGTGTTGATCAGCAGCGACAACTGCGCCACGCCCACGCCCAGCAGCGCCGGCAGCATCAGCGTCAGCACCTGCCGCACGCCGGCGTCGCGCCAGGCCGCGCGCACGCGGCCCAGGCCCAGGCCGATGCGCGGCAGCAGTCCGCGGCGCCTGAGCGCCGGCACCTGCACGCCCAGTTGCAGCAGGCCGCCCAGCATCACGCCGGCCGCCATGGCGTAGATCGGCTCGATGCCCAGCCGGGCGAACCAGGGCGCGCCCAGCCAGGCGGCGGCGATCATGGCCAGGTTCAGCAGCACCGGCGTGGCCGCCGGCACGGCGAAGTGCCGCCACGTGTTCAGGATGCCGGCCGACAGCGCCACCAGCGACATGCAGGCGATGTAGGGGAACATCCAGCGCGTCATCAGCACGCCGGCGTCGAAGCTGCGCTCGTCCAGCCCGCTGGCCAGCGCCCACACCAGCAGCGGCGCGGCGAGCACGCCCACCACGCAGGTCAGCAGCAGCGCCCAGGCCAGCGCGGTGGCCACGGCGTCGATCAGCACCTTGGTCGCGGCCTCGCCGTCGCGCGCCCGGCTGGCCGCCAGCACCGGCACGAAGGCCTGGCTGAACGCGCCCTCGGCGAACAGCCGCCGCAGCAGGTTGGGGATGCGGAAGGCGACGTTGAAGGCATCCGTCAGCCCGCTCACGCCGAAGGCCGAGGCCATGAGCAGGTCGCGCGCCAGCCCGGTCACGCGCGAGGCCAGGGTGAGCAGGGAAACGGTGGAGGCGGCTTTGAAAAGACTCACGAGTGGTTCCCGAAGGGGCCTGAAGTGTAGTCCGGCACGCCCCTGGTAGAATGCGCGGTTCTGCCGACATCATCCGCAAACCCCTAAAGGAACACTTCGATGGCTGCTGGAAAGCCCAAGAAAAAGAACCCGCGCCTGGCGTCGGGCCGCAAGCGCGTCCGCCAGGACGTCAAACTCAACGCCGCGAACACCTCGCTGCGCTCCAAATACCGCACCGCCGTGAAAAACGTCGAGAAGGCCGTGCTGGCCGGCGACCAGGACAAGGCCAAGAGCGCCTTCGCCCTCATGCAGTCGGTGGTGGACACGGTGGCCGACAAGGGCATCTTCCACAAGAACAAGGCCGCGCGCGACAAGAGCCGCCTGTCGGCCAAGGTCAAGGGCCTGGTCCAGGCCGCGGCCTGACCCCCACGACACACCCGCCCGGAAGGGTCGCCCCGACCCTCTCCGCCGTTTGATTCGGGTGCGCTGCCGGCAGAACGAAAAAACCGCCTTCAGGCGGTTTTTTCGTTTCGGCTTCAGCAGAAGCCGCCGATGCTGCAGGTTGCGGTGGCGAGAGGAACAGGTGTCAACCCAGGTGAGGACGGATCAGGCGGGATTGCTCCCGCCCTTTCTGGATTCGCCCGCCATCGGCCATCAGGCCGATGGGGTCGATTTACCTGCTCATATCGGCGGCTTAACCCCCAACATCGCCGCCGTTCCCACCGCCACCGTTCCCACCGCCACCGCCCACGACAGCGCCGGTCCAGCGATGCGGGATGGTCAGGCCGTAGTTGCCGTTGCCAGCCTTGATCGAGGTGGCCGCGAAGCCCACCACCGGCACCGGGTGGATGGCGGTGGGTGACCCGGACCCGGTCCCCGTGTTCTGGCTCATCTGCAGCTTGGCCCAGCCCGCCACGCCCGGCAGCGGGTGCGTCACGCTGTGCGCCGTCACCGCCGCTTGCAGCACCGAGCTGGTGCCGAACTGCAGCGTGAACACTTCACCGCACGCTTGACCCTCGCCAGGCGAGAAGCCACCCGTCCATCCCCCCGTCTCTTCACGATCCCAGAGCGTGAGTATTGGACGCAGGCACGCCATCGGGCCGTAGCCGCCAGCGTTGTGGTTCAGCACCAGACGGCCGGTGTACGGGCTCTCGGGGTTGATGAACCCACTAAAACCCATGCTGCCCAGCCAGTCCGGCAGAATCACCGGGCTGCCGTTGGTGAGCGGCGACAGCGAGTCGTACAGCACCGCGGCGTGGTAGCGGCGCGTCGGCTGCGACACCACCCAGTCCGTCATCCAGGCCACTCCACCAGCGCCCGCGGCCGTGGCCACGTAGTCGTTCATGATGAATTCCTTGGCCAGGGCTTTGGACAGTTTCACCGCCTGGTCTTGCGGGTAATCACCCACGATGTACGGCGTGGACAGGTTGGGCAGATCCCACCACTGAGCGGTGATGCCCAGGAGGAACTGGTTGGGCGGCACGGTCATCAGCGGATCGGAGGTGAACTGCACCACGATCGGGTAAGGCACGTTGCCGGTCATCTGGGGCGAGTAGTTGATCAAGCCAGCACCTTCGGGCGCCACGCCGTTGACGCCCAGCGGGGCGGTAGCGGCCAGAACCGCAGTCTGCGCGCCACCATACACGGCGATCTGCTCGGTGTTCAGCACCGCCCACGAGCCCATCAGCTTGCCCGTGGGGCTGTCCAGGCCCACGGCCAGCGCGTCGGAGGCGGTGGTCAGCACCTGGACCGACTTCAGCACGTCGAGCACTTCGGCCGTGCACGGTGCAACGCCTGCCTTGTGCTTGATGGCCGTGTACAGCGGGTTGGGGGTCGCACCGAACGGACCCTTGCTTTGCGCAGGGACGTCGGCCATGGTGTACACCTCGAAGTAGCCTTCGCGGGTCAGCGCGTTCACCTTGCTCTCATCGCTGAGCTTGGGCAGGCGCAGGGTCTTGAACACGCCAGGCCACTGGTTGGGCGCACCGGCCTCGGGCAGGGTGCACGATTTGTCGTCGGTGCTCAGCACGGTGCGGCCAGCAGCGTTGCGCGCCAGCGATCCGCTCCACACGTCGCCGGGCGACAGGAACACCGTGAAGTCCAGCAGTTCGTCAGAGCCGCTGGCCCCGCGGAAGCGAACCTTCACCACCTTGCCGTTGACCGTGTCGGTGTTGGTGATGTTGAACAGCGAACCCATGTTGCCCTGGGTCGTGAAGTACGGCCCGATCAGCATGTGGCCCGTGCCGGCCGGGTGAATCACCAGATCCGAGGCAGGGGCCGTTCCGCCAAGGTTGGTGCCCTCGATACCCAGCGCGACAACCGCGTGGGCCGTGCTGGCAAGCCCCAGGCCGCCCAGGGCAATTGCTGCGCTCAGCGACAGAATGCTCTTTTTCATAGCTAGTCCGCTCTATAGAAAGAAAGTTGAGGGCGCCATTATTGCGACAGAATGCTCTTTCTCATAGCCATGTCCGCTCTGAACAACTCGCAACCTCTTGAAGTTGTTGAATATCTCCGGGTTCCCCCGGCGCACGAGGTGCAAGGTTGACCACCGACAACTTAAAAGCCAGCATGTAGTCCCGCTGCGTACGTTTGATGCCTGATTTCATTGGATGGTTTTCATGCACCATCTGCTGGGGATGGTTGTACGGAATATCCAGATTGCACGGATAGTCCGCATTCTCCGCCGGCAGGCCGGACGGGATCCGACGACAAGGCGCTGGGCGGCGGCGGGCGATTGAAAACTGATACGCTCGCCCGCGTGTCCACCCAGCCCCAGGCCGGCGGCGCGCCGCGCGGCGCCGCGGCGGCCATGCCCCCCCTGATCGTCGTCGTCCTGCTGGCCCTGCTGCTGGGCCTGCAGCCGGTCACCACCGACGTGGTCCTGCCCGCCCTGCCGGCGCTGCAGGCCGACCTGGGCGCGTCGATGCACCAGGTGCAGATGACCTTTGCCGCGCTGATGCTGGCCTTCGGCGTCTCGCAGCTCGCGTGGGGGCCGCTGTCGGACCGCTTAGGCCGGCGGCCGGTGCTGCTGGCGGGCATGGGGGCCTACGTGCTGGCCTCCCTCGCCTGCGTGGTGGCGCCGACCATGCCGCTGCTGATCCTGGCGCGCATCGCGCAGGGCGCCGCCATGGGCGCGGCGGTGATGTGCGCGCGCGCCATCGTGCGCGACCTGTACCCGCCGCTGGAGGGCGCGCGCATGATGTCCAAGGGCCTGTCGGGCCTGGGCGCCATCGCCATCGTCTGCGCGCCGCTGGGCGGGTTGATGGCGGCGTGGCTGCACTGGCGCGCGGCCTTCGCGGTGCTGGGGGTGTTCGGCATCGGCACGCTGGCGGTGCTGGCGCTGCGCTTCCGGGAAACCAATGCCGCGCCCAACCCGCACGCGCTGGCGCCGCGCACGCTGTGGCGGTCGTGGACGTGCATCGCGCGGCACCCCACGTTCATCGCCTATTCGCTGCTGGCCACGTCGTCCTACGTGGGGCTGTTCACCTTCCTGGCGGCGTCGTCCTTCGTGCTGATCGAGGCGCTGGGCCTGAGCCAGCTGGCCTACGGCGCCATCATGGCGGGGCTGTCGGCGCTGTACATCGTCGGCACCGTCGCCTGCCGGCGGCTGCTGCCGCGCTGGGGCCTGCGCCGCACGGTGGCGGTGGCGGGCGGCCTGACCTTCACCGCCGGCGTGCTGATGGCCGCGCTGGCCTGGTTCGGCTGGGGCCGGCCCTGGTACGGGGCCTGGGCCTTGGTGCTGCCGCAGGCGCTGTTCATCCTGGCGCACGGCGTGCACCAGCCGGTGGGCCAGAGCGGCACGGTGGCGCCGTTTCCGCGCATGGCGGGAGCGGCCTCGGCGCTGAACGGCTTCATCATGATGGCCGCCGCCTTTCCCGTGGGCCTGTGGCTGGGCCGCGCGATGGACGGCACGGCCCGCCCCCTGGCCCTGGGCTTCGGGCTGGCGTGCATGGTGGTCGCCTTCACCGCATGGACTTTGGTACAGCGCCATGGCCAACCCGACCCCGAGCCGGCCTGAGGCGCCGATCCAGGCGCTGTGCCTGGCCGGCCCCACGGCCAGCGGCAAGAGCGCGCTGGCGCTGGCGCTGGCCGAGCGCTGGCCGGTGGAGGTCATCAGCGTCGATTCGGCCCTGGTGTACCGCGGCATGGACATCGGCACCGCCAAGCCCACGCCCGGGGAGCGCGCCGCCGCGCCGCACCACCTGATCGACATCCGCGACCCGCGCGAGGCCTACAGCGCCGCCGAGTTCGCGCGCGACGCGCGGCGCCTGATGGGCGAGATCCGCGCGCGCGGCCGGCTGCCGCTGCTGGTGGGCGGCACGATGCTGTACTTCAAGGCGCTGCTCGAAGGACTGGACGCCCTGCCGGCCGCCGACCCCGCCGTGCGTGCCGCGCTGGAGGCCGAGGCGCGCGCGCGCGGCTGGCCGGCGCTGCACGCCGAGCTGGCGCGCGTGGACCCCGCCACCGCCGCGCGGCTGGCCCCGGCCGACGGCCAGCGCATCCAGCGCGCGCTGGAGGTGTGGCGCGTCACCGGGCGGCCCCTGTCCACCTTCCACACTGCAAAATCAGGAGCTGCTGACGAAGAATGGATGCGGGCTACACCGCTTTTTTCCTTGGAACCACGGGACCGCGCCTGGTTGCACGAGCGCATCGCGCGCCGCTTCGACGCGATGCTGGCCGGGGGCTTTCTGGACGAGGTGGCGGCGCTGCGCGCGCGCGGCGACCTGACGCCCGACCTGCCCTCGATGCGCTGCATCGGCTACCGGCAGGCGTGGGAGGCGCTGGAGGCGGGCCGGCCGCTGGCCGAGCTGCGCGAGCGCGGCATCGCCGCCACGCGCCAGTTGGCCAAGCGCCAGCTCACCTGGCTGCGCGGCATGGCCGGCCGGCACGTGCTGGCGATCGATCAGGAAGCCCGTCCGGCCGAGCTGGCGAAGGGCCTGCTTCAGGCCCTGGGCATTGGCCGGGCTTGAGCGCGGGCGCTACACCCAACGCGCGAGTTCCGCCACGTCCTCCGCGAAGAGCTGGCCCTTCTCGGCTTGCGCCACACGCCCGTCCTTGCCGCGCACCACCGTCACGGGCAGGCCTTCGGGCTTGGGGTAGGCGCGCGCCAGGTCGGGGCCGAGCCAGACGGCGGGAAAGGTGTAGCCCTTGCGGCGCAGGTAGGCCAGGGCGTCGCCGGACTGGCGGTCGATGGACAGCGCCAGCATCCGCAGGCCGCGCCGCGCTGCGCCGCCCACAGCTTCTGCATCTCGGGGCTTTGCTGCGCGCAGAAGGGGCACCAGCTGGCCCACCAGTACAGCACCAGCACCCGGCCCTCGGCCTGCGCGGGCTCGAAGCGGCCGCCGTCCAGCAGCGCGGCCGGCACCAGCGGCAGGATGCTGCCGACGGCGGGCAGGGGCGCTTCTTTTTTCTCGCGCGCCAGCGCCCAGGCCGGCGCCAGCGCGCCGGCGGCGCCCAGATGCAGCAGGCGGCGGCGTGACCAGGTCGAGTCGTGCATCCAGCTTCTCCAATGCAAGGCCATCAGTTTGCTCATGGTAGCGCCGAGGCCGCGGCGCCCGCATGGCACCACCGCCGTGTCGCCGCGTCCGCTTCGGGATAATCCGCCCATGGGTGAACGCGTCATACCCCTCATCGACCAGCGTGCCGCCGCGCGGTGGGTGCCCGTGCCCGCGTTCGCGCCCACCGGCGAGTTGCTGGATGCGCGAGGGCGCCCTCTGCACGACCTGCGCATCAGCGTCACCGACCGCTGCAACTTCCGCTGCAGCTACTGCATGCCCAAGGAGGTGTTCGACAGCCGCTACCAGTACCTGCCGCACGGCGATCTGCTCAGCTTCGAGGAGATCACGCGGCTGGCGCGCCTGTTCGTCGCGCGCGGCGTGACCAAGCTGCGCCTGACCGGCGGCGAGCCGCTGCTGCGCAAGGGCATCGAGCGGCTGGTCGGGCAACTGGCCGCGCTGCGCACCCCCGGCGGCGAGCCGCTGGACATCACGCTGACCACCAACGGCGCCCTGCTGGCGCGCAAGGCGGCCACGCTGGCCGCCGCCGGGCTGCGGCGCGTCACCGTCAGCCTGGACGGCCTGCAGGACGAGGTGTTCCGCCGCATGAACGACGTCCAGTTCCCCGTCGCCGAGGTGCTGGCCGGCATCGAGGCGGCGCACGCGGCCGGGCTGGCGCCGGTCAAGGTCAACATGGTGGTCAAGCGCGGCACCAACGAGCACGAGATCCTGCCCATGGCGCGGCACTTCCGCGGCAGCGGCATCACGCTGCGCTTCATCGAGTACATGGACGTGGGCGCCACCAACGGCTGGCGCATGGACGAGGTGCTGCCTTCGGCCGAGGTCGTGCGCCGGCTGCAGGCCGAATTCCCCCTGGTGGCGCTCGATCCCGCCGCGCCGGGCGAGACCGCCGAGCGCTGGGGCCACGCGGGGGCCGACGGCCGGCACGACCCGGCGCTGGGCGAAGTCGGCGTCATCAGCAGTGTCACCCACGCCTTCTGCGGCGGCTGCAGCCGCGCGCGCCTGTCCACCGATGGCCGCATGTACCTGTGCCTGTTCGCCACCCAGGGGTACGACCTGCGCGCCCTGCTGCGCGGCGGCGCCGGCGACGAGGCCATCGCCGGCGCCATCGCCGCCCTCTGGCAGGGCCGCGCCGACCGCTACAGCGAGCTGCGCGCCAGCCTGCCGGCCGACGCCGAGGGCGGCGCGCGGCGGGTCGAGATGAGCTACATCGGGGGATGAGCGGCCCCATGGCATCGCCGCCGCCAGTCACGTCGCGGGACATCACCGCCCTCCTCCTGGCCGGCGGCCAGGGCACGCGCATGGGCAGGGCGGACAAGGGGCTGCAGCCCTTTCGCGGCGTGCCGCTGGCGCTGCACGCGCTGCGGCGGCTGCGGCGACAGAGCCTGCCGCCGGCCGCGGTGATGATCAGCGCCAACCGCCACCTGGCCGACTACGCTGCCTTCGGCGCGCCCGTGTGGCCCGACGCCGTGCCTGGCCACGCCGGGCCACTGGCGGGTTTTCTGGCGGCGTTGGAGCACTGCCAAACCCCGCTGCTGCTCACCCTGCCCTGCGACGTTCCCCACTTTCCGCTATCGCTTTGCGAGCGCCTGGCGCAAGCCCTGTGCGAGCAAACGGCCGATATCGCCATGGCCGCCGCGCTTGGCGGCGACGAGCCCGGCGCGGCCCGCCTGCGCACGCAGCCCGTGTTCTGCCTGCTGCGCGCCACGCTGCGGGACAGCCTGGCCGGCTTCATGCAGGCGGGCGGGCGCAAGGTCGATGCCTGGGCCGCGCAGCACCGGCGGGTCATCGTGCCCTTCGACGCGCCGAGCGACGATCCGCGCGCCTTCGCCAACGCCAATACGCTGGAAGAGCTGCGCCGGCTGGAGCGCGCCGAGAATCAGAGCCCGTTTACGATCCCCCCATGCCCTACACCGCCGCCTTCACCCCCGAGACCCTGACCCGCGCCGACGTGGACGCCGCGCGCGGCCCCCTGGTGCTGGAGTTCGGCACCCACTGGTGCGGCTGGTGCCAGGGCGCGCAGCCGCACGTCCAGGCGGCGTTCTCGCAGGCCGGCGCCGAGGTGCCGCACGTCAAGGTCGAGGACGGCCCCGGCCGCCGGCTGGGGCGCAGCTTCGGCATCAAGCTGTGGCCGACGCTGGTGTTCCTGAAGGACGGCGTTGAGGTGGCACGGCTGGTGCGGCCGCACCAGCCGCGGGAGATCGCGCAGACGCTGCGGCAGATCCAGCCGCCGGCCTGACGCCCAGGGCCGGCCCCCCGACTGCCGGGACATGGGCCTTCGCCGGCAAGCCTGCGCCCGGGTCACTATCATCCGTTGCCCGTCGGGCCACGGCACCGCGGCGGCTTCAGACATAAGCAAAAAACATCATGTTCACCACCCTCAGAGCCTCGGGCGCCATGACCATCACCCTGGCGGCCGCCGGCATCCTGATGATCACCATGGGCGCGCGCCAGTCCATCGGCCTGTTCGTGGGGCCGATCAACACGTCCACCGGCCTGGGCATCGCCACCATCAGCTTCGCCCTGGCGGTGGCGCAGTTCACCTGGGGCGCGATTCAGCCGATCGCCGGCGCGGCGGCCGATCGCTGGGGACCGCGCGCGGTGCTGGTCGGCGGCATCGTGGTGATGGCGCTGGGCACGGCGCTGACGCCGCTGATGGGTTCGGGCATCGGCCTGGTGTTCGCCCAGGGCCTGCTGGTGGCCATGGGCGCGGGCGCGGGCAGCTTCTCGGTGCTGATCGGCGCGGCGGCGCAGCGCATGCCGGCCGAGGCGCGCGGCACGGCCTCGGGCGTGATCAACGCTGGCGGCTCGCTGGGGCAGTTCGTGTTCGCGCCGGTGGCGCAAAAGCTGATCCAGCTGCTGGGCTGGATGGGCGCCATGTACACGCTGGCCGTGATCTCGCTGGCGGCGCTGCCGCTGGTGGGCCGGGTGACCCGGGGCGGGCAGGCCCCGGCCGCCCCGGCGGCGGGCGAGCAGGGCCTGCGCGCGACCGTGAAGGGCGCACTGGGCGACCGCAGCTACCTGCTGCTGCACGCGGGCTTCTTCACCTGCGGCTTCCACATCGCCTTCCTGGTCACGCACCTGCCGACCGAGGTGGACCTGTGCGGCCTGCCGCCTTCGGTGGCGAGCTGGTCGCTGGCGCTGATCGGGCTGGCCAACGTGGTCGGCAGCCTGGTGACCGGCCACCTGGTGGGCCAGTACCGCAGCAAGATGATCCTGGCGATCATGTACGGCAGCCGCGCCGCGCTGGTGCTGTGGTACCTGATGATGCCGCGCGAGCCCTGGGTGTTCTACGTCTTCGCCGTCGGCCTGGGCCTGACCTGGTTGGCCACGGTGCCGCCCACGGCGGGCCTGGTGGGCAAGCTGTTCGGCGTGCGCTACCTGGGCACGCTGTTCGGGCTGACGCTGCTGAGCCACCAGATCGGCGGCTTCCTGGGCGCGTGGCTGGGCGGCCTGGCGATCACGCGCTTCGGCGACTACACGTGGATGTGGTGGGCCGACATCGCGCTGGCGCTGCTGGCCGCCGTGCTGAACCTGCCGATCCGCGAAGCGCGCATCGCGCGCACCGCGCCCGCCGCCGCCTGAACCTTGAACCTGGAGAACACGCCATGCCCTTGCTGCGCCCCGAAGTCACCGTCGATGCCCTCAACCAGCGCAGCCCCGGCCACCTGCCGGGCTTCCTGGGGATCCACATCCTGGAACTGGCCGAGGGCCGGCTGGCGAGCCGCATGCCGGTGGAACAGCTGCACTTCGCGTCCAACGGCTACCTGCACGCGGCCAGCGTGGTGGCGCTGGCGGACACCTCGTGCGGCTACGCGACGGTGGCGCATCTGCCGGCCGGCGCGCAGTCCTTCACCACCATCGAGTTGAAAAGCAACCACCTGGGGACGGTGAAGGAAGGCGCCATCGCCTGCGTCGCCACGGCGCAGCACCTGGGACGCAACACGCAGGTGTGGGATGCGGTGGTGACCGACGAGGCGTCGGGCCGCACCATCGCTCTGTTCCGCTGCACGCAGATGGTGCTTTGGCCGAAGGGCTGATTTTTGAGCTGAATCGGGTTTCATCCCGCGTGGATATTGTGGTTGAAGCTATCAAATTTGATGGTTCTTGTTGTTGGATGAGCTGTCGGGCTGGGCCGAGGTCGGCCAGGCGCCGGGCGCTCTTGCATCCACCCCAGGCCGGGTGCTGGCAGCGCAGGGCCAGCACCGCCAACTCGGCGACCCGGGGGCTGCGCGCGGGCCAGGTGTGCGGGCGTTCCCGGTCTGGACATCGTGCAAGAAAAAGTGGGTCGCCCACTGGGGCGAATTCCCGGCCTACAGCGCCTCCAACCAACCGAGGATAACTACAAGATCGATAGCTCCCTGCGCAATATCCATGCGGGCTAAAGCCAGCCAGGCTTCAAACACAGCACCCAATCAAACGTTCACTCCCGGCATCACCCGGCACGCCTTGCCGCTGCGCCCGCGCGGCACGTCGCAGCCCGCCTCGCCCAGCACGCGGATGGGTCCGGCGCCCTGCGCGGCGGCGAAGTGCTGCAGGGCGCCGCGGCAGCGGTCGATGGCGGCGGCGGCCGCGTCGCCGCGCAGTGGCACGCGCAGCACCAGCGTGCGGGCGTCGCGCTGCAGCAGTTGGAAGTCGAACAGCCCGCACTCCTCCTCGACCACGGTGCACAGCGCCAGCGGCAGCAGGCTCACGCTCTGGCCGCGGCGCCGGCCGGGCACGCGCAGCACGTCGTCGCGCCGGCCGCGCACCTCGATCACCGGCAGGGCCGAGCCGCAGGCGCAGCGCCCGGCGTGCAGCGTGACGTGGTCGCCCAGTTCGTAGCGGATCAGCGGCTGCACCCGGTTGGCCAGGTTGGTCAGCAGCACGCCGTGCCCGGCCTGGCCGGGCGGCACGGGGCGGTGGCGCTCGTCCACCGGCTCCAGGATCACCCAGTCCTCGTTGACGTGCAAGCGGCCGTGCGCGCACTCCCAGGCGATGGGCAAAAACTCCGACGCGCCGTAGCTGCCGCGCACGGTGGCGCCCAGGGCCTGCTGGATGCGCGCGCGCACGGCGGGGCCCAGGGTCTCGCCGCCGGTCATCACGCAGCGCGGGCGCACGCGCAGGCGCCCGGCCTCGGCCTCCTCGGCCAACAGCGCGGCGGCCGTGGGGTAGGTGGCGATGACGGTGGGCTGGAAGTCGTTCAGCGCCGCCACCAGCGCGGCCACCGGCTGCAGCAGGCTGAAGCTGCGCGCCTGCGCCGCGACCCAGGGGTTGAGTCGCCGCAGGCGCTCGAAGCTGACGATGGAGGCGAAGTGCCCGCCCGTGGCCGTGACCAGGGCGGTGCGGTCGGCGCCGACCATGGCCTGCAGCGCCGCGAAGGGACCGAACAGGCGGCCAGCGCCCGGCCCCGGCGGGCGGTGGCGCACGGCCTCCAGCGCGTCGTACACCGCCAGGGCCCGCGCGTCCTGCACGAACACGCCGGGCTGGCCGCTGGTGCCGGAGCTTTCCCACACCATGTAGCGGCCCTGCCAGGGTTCGCCGACCCGCGCCGCCTGGCGCGAGAAGTCGCGCAATTCGTCGAGCCGCAGCGCCGGGTCGGCCACCCATTCGTCCCAGCGCCCCATCAGCTCGCCGCGCGTGACGTGCGGCACGCGCGTCCAGTCGGCCGCGCCCGCGCCCGCGCGGGGCAGGCGCTCGCGGTACAGCGCCGAGCCCTCGCGCGCGGCGTCCAGCAGGCGCAGCAGGCGCTGCTGCTGGCGCTGCAGCAGCAGCGCCGGCGGGGCGAAGCTGGCGGCCACCGCGTCCAGCAGGGCGGCCTGCAGGTGCACGGGGTCGAAGACGGCGGTCATGGCGGGCCTTCCGGCAGCGGCGCGGGGTGGCCTGGGCAAAGCGGATGGACGGTGCGCATACAGGTCTTTCCGGGGTCGTGGCGCGATCCCTGCATGCATCTTGCCCCTGCATGGCGGTCGGACCTTGCGCAGGATCAATTCATGAGAGCGGAGCGGGGCCATTGCCCGGCACCGGTGCCGGGCATCTTCGGTTTATTCGGATCAATAACGCCTGCAGCCCGCGACAGTAAATCGCCTATAGCTATTTATTCAGTAGCATATAAAAGCCCGGAATGCCCGCCCGACCTCGGATCGAAGCCGTTCGCTGGCGACCGGCGGCTCTTTTTGCGTCCCCGTCCCCGCGTAATCCCCAATGGATGCGCGTGAGCCGCGCACGCAGGATGCGATGTTCCCATTTCTCCATCCAATAAGGAAAGGCACCCCATGAAGCTGTTTCGTCTGACCTGCGTCGCGTCCGCGGCCGCCGTGCTGGCGGCCTGCGGCGGCTCCGACGGCCCCGACCGCGGCGAGCTGCTGGACCCGGCCGCCATCGTCACCACGCTCACCGTGGCGCAAATCGACGCCGCCACGGCGCAGAGCGGCCTGCAGGCGGTCAGCGGACCGGCCAAGTGCGACGTCAAGGTGGTGGCGCTGAACTACGCCACCATCGGCGCCAAGGGCGAGGATGGCGCCAACTCCTCCGGCGTGATGCTGGTGCCCGCCGGCAGCGACCCTGCCTGTAGCGGCGCGGCGCCGCTGGTGGCCTATGCGCGCGGCACCAACGCGCTGAAAACGCGCACGCTGGCCAACCCGCAAGACGGCGAGACCGCCTCGCTGATCGCCTTTTTCGCCGCCCAGGGCTACGCCGTGGTGGCGACCGACTACCTGGGCTACGCCAAATCCACCTACACCTACCACCCTTACCAGGACGCGGCCTCCGAGGGCAGCGCGGTCATCGATTCGGTGCGCGCGGCGGGCAACGCCGCCTCGGCGGTGGGCGCCAAGCTGTCGGGCAAGGTGATGTTCACCGGGTACTCGCAGGGTGGCCATTCGTCCGCAGCGGCGCAGCGCGCGGCCGAGGACAAGGACAAGATCAAGGACTTCAGCGTGGTCGGCGGCGCTCACCTGGCCGGCCCCTACAACCTGGGCACGGCACTCAGCCTGCCGACGCCGACGGCGGGCTCGCAACTGTTCCTGCCCTTCATCATCACCGCCTGGCAGCACGCCTACGGCAACATCTACGGCAAGGCATCGGACGCCTTCCAGCCGCCCTACGACGGTTTCATCGAAACCGCGTTTCCCTCGACGGACGTCGCCGGCCTCTACGCCCAGTTGCGCATGGACCTCCCGGCCGCCAGCGCGCTGAACCTCATCCTGCAGCCGGCCTTCGTGGAAGGCGTGCGCGCCAAGGGCAACAACCCGCTCTACCAGGCGGGACTCAAGAACAGCTTCATCGGCTGGACGCCCAAGGCGCCGGTGCTGCTGTGCGGCGGCTCGGGCGACCCCGTGGTGCCGCCGGCGGTGCATCAGAACGTGCTGATGGCCGACTTCACCGCGCGCAACGTCACCAACGTCACCTCGGTGGACGTGGACGCGCAGGTGCAGGCCGCGTTCGCCCCCGGCGGCGTGGCGCCCACCGACCCCGCGACGCCCGAGTTCGCCACCTATTACAGCAACTACCACTCGCCCTACGAGCCAATGTTCTGCTACGCGGCGGCGCGCCAGTTCTTCGACTCGGTGCGCTGACCCCCGCGGGCCCAGGCCCGCGCGTCCCCTCGAAGCCGGCCTCTGAGCCGGTTTTCTTTTGCCGGCCCGCTCGTGCGCCCCGGGCGAGCCGCCAATGTGTTCGCAAGTGTTGTCGCTGGCGTCATTGCCTGACATGAGGCCCGATACCCCAACGTCCTGTAACGGCCCAGCGCCCAGGCCCCGCCCATACTGGCCGGCAGGCCGGGGCCCGCCCCCGGGGAATGGCAAGAGGTGCCCCGGTTTTGTCGGTCAAGAATTTTGCATTGCGCTACAACCCCGCTCTCGATGGGCTGCGGGGCGTGGCGATCCTGCTGGTGATCCTGTCACACGCCCACGTGCCGCTGTTCGACGGCGCGTTCTTCGGCGTGGACCTGTTCTTCGTTCTCAGCGGCTACCTGATCACCGCGCTGCTGCTGATCGAGCACCAGTCCTCGGGCAGGCTGGACTACTGGCGCTTCTACCGCCGGCGTTTCTTCCGCCTGATGCCGGCGCTGGCGCTGTTCCTGGCGGCCTACTGCCTGATGGCGCCGCTGCTGTGGCCCGGCCTGGACGACGTCTTCTCGGACGCACTGGTCTCCATCCTCTACCTGGCCGACTACGGCATCGCCTTCTTCGACCGCCCCGGCACGCTGCTGCACATGTGGTCGCTGTCGGTGGAGGAGCACTTCTACCTGCTGTGGCCGCCGCTGCTGATGCTGCTGCTGCGCCGCACGCCGCGGGGCGAGCTGTGGCGGCCGATCGCGCTGCTGTGGCTGCTGGCCACGCTGTGGCGCGTGCTGTGGGTGGCGCAGGGCCAGCTCTTCTACGAGGTCTTCTTCCGCTTCGACACCCGCGCCTCGGGCCTGCTGGCCGGCGCCCTGCTCGCCGCGCTGATGCACGAGCAGCCCGCCTTCGCCGCCGGTCTGCGCCGCCACCTGCGCCACGCCCTGTGGCTGCCGCTGGCGGTGCCGCTGCTGATGGCGCTGGAGTGGGACAAGCCGCAGGCGCTGCTGTGGGGCATCACCGTGGTCGAGGGCGCGGCCGTCGTGGTGCTGGTGGCGGCGCAGCGGCACCGGGGACTGGTCCACGACATGCTGAGCGCGCCGGCGCTGGTGGGGCTGGGGCGCCTGTCCTACGGCATCTACCTGTGGCACTACCCGGTGGTGCGCTACCTGCGCGCCGACTTCTCCTGGCCGGTGGTGGTGGTGCTGGGCCTGGCCCTCTCCACCGCGCTGGCGGCGCTGTCGTACCACACCATCGAGCGCTGGGCGCTGCGCCGGCGCGATGGCCTGCCGCGCGGCGGCACGGCGCCGGCAGACCCCCGTGCACAACCCCTCAATTCAAGAGAAAACAGCCGCCAGCCCGCACCCAATATGCGGTGACAGCTATGCTTCATGTAGCTCCCGCGCGGCGGGCGCCACCGCCTTCGTGATCGCCCCCGGCACGCGTTTGCGCGCCAGCAGCGAGTACACGGTGGGCACCACGAACACCGTCAGCAGCGTGCCCAGGCTCATGCCGCCGACGATGACCCAGCCGATCTGCCGCCGCGTCTCGGCGCCCGCGCCGTGCGCCAGCGCCAGCGGCACGGCGCCCAGCACCATGGCGCCGGTGGTCATCAGGATGGGCCGAAGGCGCTGCGCCGAGGCCTTGACCAGCGCGTCGATCGTCTCCATGCCCTGCTCGCGCAACTGGTTGGTGAACTCGACGATCAGGATGCCGTGCTTGGTGATCAGCCCCACCAGGGTGATCAGCCCGATCTGCGAATAGACGTTGAGCGAGCCCCCGCTCCACTTGAGCGCCAGCAGCGCGCCCACCATCGACAGCGGCACCGACAGCATGATGACCAGCGGATCGACGAAGCTCTCGAACTGCGCCGCGAGCACCAGGAAGATGAACACCAGCGCGAGCACGAAGACGATGGCCAGCGCGCCCTGCGAGCTCTTGAACTCGCGCGAGATGCCGTTCAGGTCGGTGCTGTAGCCGGGCTGGATGTGCTGCGCCGCCACGCGGTCCATGAAGCGGATCGCCTCGCCCAGCGAGTAGTCGGGCGACAGGCTGGCCTGGATGGTGAACGAGCGGCGCTGGCCGAAGTGGTTGAGTTCGCGCGGGCTCACGCTCTCGCGCACCTGCACCAGCGCCGACAGCGGGATCATCGCGTCGCTCTGGCCGCGCACGTAGATGCCGTCGATGTCTTCCGGCGTGGTGCGTCCGCTCGCCTGGGTCTGCACGATCACGTCGTACTGCTCGGCGTCGCGCTTGTAGCGCGTGACGGTGCGTCCGCCCAGCATGGTCTCGATGGCGCGCGCCACCACGTCCACGCCCACGCCCAGGTCGGCGGCGCGGGCGCGGTTCACGTCGATGCGCAGCTCGGGCTTGTTCAGGCGCAGGTCCAGGTCGGGGCCGACGATGCCGGGGTTCCGGGCCACCTCGGCCATCATCTTGCCGGCCACGACGGCCAGGTTCTCGTAGCTGTCGGAGCTTTGCACCACGTAGTGCAGCGGGCGCGCGCGAAAACCCTGGCCCAGCGAGGGCGGCGTGATGAGAAAGCTGTTGACGCCCGGCATGCCGGCCACCTTGGGCTGCAGGTCGCGCGCGATCTCCAGCGTGCTGCGCTCGCGCTGCTCCCAGTCCACGGTGCGGAACACCACGCTGCCCTGCGACACGGTGGGGTTGCCGATGTTGGCGAAGATGCGGTCGAACTCGGGGTAGCCGCGGCCGATCTTCTCCAGCTCGAGCGCGTAGCGGTTGGTGTAGGCCAGCGTCGCGCCATCGGGCGCGGTGACGCTCACGAGGATGGTGCCCCGGTCCTCCAGCGGCGACAGCTCCTGCTTCATCGTCGGGTAGACGAGCCACAGCAGCACGCCGCTGGCGGCCATCACGCCGATCACCAGCCAGCGCGCCTGCAGCAGCCGGCCCGCGCGGCCCGGCGCGCGCGCCGTCACCACCCAGCGCAGCAGGCGCCCATAGGCGTCCGACAGGCGCGTCAGCCAGCGCTCCATCGAGCGGTCGAACCAGTTGGGCTTGGGGTTGTGGCGCAGCAGCACCGAGCACAGCATGGGCGAGAGCGTGAGCGCGACGAAGCCCGACACCACCACCGCGCCAGCCAGCGCCAGCGCGAACTCGATGAACAGCCGACCCGTGCGCCCCGGCGTGAAGGCCAGCGGCGCGTACACCGCCACCAGGGTGAGCGTCATGGCGACGATGGCGAAGCCGATCTCGCGCGCGCCCTTGATGGCGGCCGAGAACGGGTCGAGCCCTTCCTCGATGTGGCGGAAGATGTTCTCCAGCATCACGATGGCGTCGTCCACCACCAGGCCGATGGCCAGCACCAGCGCCAGCAGCGTGAGCGTGTTGATCGAGAACCCGGCCAGCGACATCAGCGCGAACGAGCCGATGAGGCTCACCGGAATCGTGACGATGGGGATGAGGGAGGCGCGCAGCGTGCGCAAAAACACGAAGATCACCAGCGCCACCAGCACCACCGCCTCGCCGATGGTCTGGTAAACGCTTTTGATGGAGCGGTCGATGAACAGCGAGTTGTCGTTGGCGATGTCGATCACCACGTCCGCCGGCAGGTCGCGCTGCAGCACGGGCAGCATGGCGCGCACGCCGTCCGACAGCTCCAGCGGGTTGGCCGTGGCCTGGCGGATCACGCCCACCGAGATCGCGTCGCGGCCGTTCAGGCGCACGCGGCTGCGGTCGTTGGCGGCCGCTTCCTCGACCCGCGCCACGTCGGCCAGGCGCACCGGGAAGCCGTTCACGGTGCGGATCACGATGCCGGCGAACTGCTCCGGCCGCGCCAGGCTGGTCTCGGAGGTGACGCTGAACTCGCGCTGGTGCGACTCGATGCGGCCCGCGGGCAGCTCCAGGTTGCTGCGGCGGATCGCGTCCTCCACGTCCTGCGTGGTCAGGCGGTAGCCGGCCATGCGCTCGGGGTCCAGCCACACGCGCATGGCGTAACGGCGCTCGCCGTAGATCGGCACGTCGGCCACGCCGGTCACCGTCTGCAGGCGCGGCTTGACGATGCGCGTGATCAGGTCGTTGATCTCCAGCGGCGTGCGCGTGTCGCTGCTGAAGGCCAGCCACAGCACCGGCGTGGCGTCGGCCTCCACTTTGGCGATCACCGGCTCGTCCACCTCGTCCGGCAGGCGGTTGCGCACGCGCGAAGTGCGGTCGCGCACCTCGGCCGCGGCGTTGTCGGCATCCTTCTCGAGGCGGAAGCGCACGCTGATCTGGCTGCGCTCGGCGCGGCTGATGGAGGTGATCACGTCCACGCCGTCGATGCCGGCGATCGAGTCCTCGAGCGGCTTGGTCACCTGCGACTCGATCACCTCGGCCGAGGCGCCCGCGTAGATCACGCTCACGGTGACCACGGGTTCGTCGATCTTGGGATATTCGCGCACCGACAGGCGCGTGAAGCTCACCGCCCCCACCAGCAGCACGAGCAGCGACAGCACGGTGGCGAACACCGGCCGGCGGATGGAGGCTTCAGCGAGCTGCATGGCCGGCGTTCAGGCGGGCGCGCGCCGCGCGGCGGCGGGCGCGTCCGGCATCGCGGCCAGGCACGGATTGGCGCCGGGCAGCGGCGCGGCCATGGCGGGCGCGGCCAGCGTGGGCCGCGGCGCCGACGCGGCGGCGCCGGGCGCCGCCGCGCCCTCTTCCGCGCCCGCTTGCCCGAGTTGGACCACGCGCACCACGGCGCCGTCGCCCTGCACGCGCTGCTGGCCGGCCGTGGCCACCACGTCGCCGGGTTCCAGGCCCTCCAGCACTTCGGCGAAGCCCGGCGTGCGCATGCCCAGCTTCACCCGCACGCGCCGCGCCACGTGCGTGCCCGGCTCGCCGCCCGGCAGGATGCGCACCACGTAGGCGTCCTGGCCCTGCGGCACGATGGCCTCCTCGGGCACCACGCGGGCGTCGGGGCGCTCGCCGAACACCGCCGTCACGCGGGCGAACATGCCGGGCCGCAGCTGCAGCCGCCGGTTGTCGATGCAGGCGCGCACCGCCACCGAGCGGCCCTCGGCGTCGATCCGCGGGTTGATCGCCTGCACCGTCGCGGCGTAGCGCACGTCCGGCAGCGCGTCGAAGCTCACCTGCGCCGTCTGCCCACGCCGCACCTTGGCCTGCAGCCGCTCGGGCAGGCGGAAATCGACGTACACCGCGTCGAGGTCCTCGACGTTGACGATGTCGGCGCCGTCTTTCACGTAGTCGCCCACGTTCGCCACGCGGATGCCGGTGATGCCGTCGAAGGGCGCGAGGATGCGCAGCCGCGCGGCCGTGGCATCGGCCAGCGCCAGCTTGGCCCGCGCCACCTGCAGCGCCGCGGCGCTCTCGTCGACCGAGCGCCGGCTGATGAAGCCCTGCGCGACCAACTCGCCGTTGCGCTGGTGGTTGGCCCGCGCGATCGACAGCTCGGCCTGGGCCTGCTGCACCTGGGCACGCGGCAACTGGTCGTCGAGTTGCACCAGCAGTTGCCCGCGGCGTACGCGCTCGCCGTCGCGAAAGTTGAGCTGCGTGATGCGGCCGCTGATCTCGGGCCGCACCACCACGCTCTGGCGCGAGCGCAGGCTGCCCACGGTCTCGGCCGCGTCGGTCAGGGGCATCCGCCGCACGCGGCCGACCTCCACCGCGACGACGCGCCCGTTGCCGTTGCTGGCGGCGACCTCCTGCGCCGGGGGCGCGGACGCCGGGCGCTGCAGCCACCACGCGGCACCGGCGGCGGCGGCGATGCCCGCTACCGCCACGACGAGATAGAGGGTTCGGGACGCCATTCAGGTTCAGTGCAAGCTAGGACGAGGGCCGCGAAGATGCAACCCGACAGTCAATGTAGCAGTGCGTAAGAGGCGGCGCAGGCCGAAAACCCCGCGGAGCGCCGGTGCCGGGCCCCGGATTTACCGGGGCTTTACACAAATCCCGCCGAAGGCGTGCGTTGTGCCCGCACGGTGTCCACGCCCCGATTGGCCAGTTGGTCGGCGCGCTCGTTGCCCTCGTGCCCGGCGTGGCCCTTGACCCAGTGCCAGCGGATGCGGTGGCCGGCACCGCCGGCCAGCGCATCCAGGCGCTGCCACAGATCGATGTTCTTGACCGGCTGGCCGGCGGCGGTGCGCCAGCCCTTGGCCTTCCACCCGGTGATCCAGGCGGTGATGCCCTGGCGCACGTACTGGCTGTCCAGATACAGGTCGACCTCGCACGGACGCTTGAGCGCGGCCAGGCCCTCGATCACGGCCGTCAGCTCCATGCGGTTGTTGGTGGTGAGCGGCTCGCCGCCGAACAGCTCCTTCTCGTGGCCGGGCGCGCGCAGCAGCGCGCCCCAGCCGCCCGGACCGGGGTTGCCCTTGCAGGCCCCGTCCGTGTACATCTCAATGCGATCCAAGGTGTTTTTCCGTGTTTACCGGCGCCGGTGCTGCGCGGTTAGCTATCGAAGCAGGAGCACCCACGACCGCGGGCACCTTCTTCCAGGATTGTCCCACCAGCTTGGCGCCGCGCGTGCGCTTGACGGCGACGACGAAATACGCCGCCCCGAAGATGGGCCACCAGCGCCGGCCCACGCGGTCCATCCAGCCGAAGCGCGCCAGCGCGCCGGCGCCGCGCACGGCGGGCTGGTAGCAGCCGAAGACGGTGGATTCGACCTCGAACTCCAGCAGCCGCAGCCAGTCGCGCAGGCGCCAGTAGCCGATGAACTCGCCCGCGTCCGGCAGGTACAGCCGCCCGCCGCCCAGGCGCCGCCACCAGCGCGCGCGCCGCTGGCGCAGGCCCCACAGGCTGGCCGGGTTGAGGCCGGCGATGGCCACCCGGCCCTCGTGCACCAGCACGCGCTGCACCTCGCGCAGCGTGGCGTGCGGGTCGGGGCTGAGCTCCAGCGTGTGCGGCAGCACCACCAGGTCGAGGCTGGCCTCGCCGAACGGCAACGCCGTGCTGTCGGTGACCAGCGCGGCGCGCGGCCCCGCCGGCGCGTGCGCCACGTCCGCCATGTCCGGCGCGGGCGGCGCCACCAGCGCCAGCCAGCGCTGCGGCATGCGGTTGGCGGCCAGCGTGTCGATGTCGGCCAGCCCGACCTGCAGCGCGTGGTAGCCGAACACGTCGGCCAGCGCGGCGTCGAAGCGCTCGCGCTCCCACGCCAACACCACCTGCCCCGGTGGGGTCTGGAACCAGTCGCGCAATCCGGTCATCGATGTTGACGCTTATAAAATCCGCTGTTCATGGAACTGATCGCCCTGCCCGCCTTCGACGACAACTACCTGTGGCTGTTGCACGATGGGCGCGATGCCCTGGTGGTGGACCCCGGCGACGCCGCCCCCGTGCGGGACGCGCTGGGCCGGCTGGGCCTGAAGCTGCAGTCCATTCTAGTCACGCACCACCACGCTGATCACACCGGCGGCGTGGCCGAGCTGCGCGGCGCCACCGGCGCGCAGGTGTTCGGCCCGGCGCGCGAGCGCATCCACGAGCCCTTCATTCCCCTGCGTGGCGGCGACGTGGCGCGGGCGCTGGGCATCGGCTGGCGCGTGATCGACGTGCCGGGCCACACGGCCGGCCACATCGCCTACTTCGCTGGCGACGTGGCCGGCGCGCCGCTGCTGTTCTGCGGCGACACGCTGTTCTCGGGCGGCTGCGGGCGGCTGTTCGAGGGCACGCCGGCGCAGATGCTGGCCTCGCTCGACGCGCTGGCCGCCTTGCCGGCCGCCACGCGGGTGTGCTGCGCGCACGAGTACACGCTGGGCAACCTGCGCTTCGCCGCCGCCGTGGAGCCGGGCAACGAGGCCCTGGCCGACCATGCGCGCCATTGCCAGGATCTGCGCGCGCAAGGGCGCCCCACCCTGCCCTCGACCCTCGGCATCGAGCGGGCGATCAACCCATTCCTGCGCAGCCGTGAACCCGCCGTCACGCAAGCCGTGCGCGCGCAGGCTGCAACCGCAACGGACGAAGTGACGGTGTTCGCCGCGCTTCGCGAATGGAAGAACCACTTCAGATGAAACTGCTTCACGTGCTGGCGCTGGGCGCCTGCGTCTGGCTGGCCGGCTGCGCCGCGCCCGGCACCCCGCCCACCGACGCGCCGGCGGGTGCCGCGCCCATCACCACCCGGCCGCGCGTGGACATGCCGCAGGCGGGCGACATGTCCCCCGTGGCCGTGACCGAGCTGCGCTCGCGCAAGGTGGCGCCGCTGGATGCGCCGGCCGACCTGTGGGAGCGTATCCGCCGAGGCTTCGCCCTGCCCGACCTCGACACCGAGCTGGTGCAGCAGCAGCAGCAGTGGTACGTCAGCCGGCCCGACTACATCCAGCGCATGACCGAGCGCTCGCGCCTGTACATCTTCCACGTCGTCGAGGAGCTGGAGCTGCGCGGCATGCCGACCGAGCTGGCGCTGCTGCCCTACATCGAGTCGGCCTTCAACCCGCAGGCCGTCTCCAGCGCCAAGGCCGCCGGCATGTGGCAGTTCATGCCGGCCACGGGCTCGTCGTTCGACCTGCGCCAGAACGCGCTGCGCGACGACCGGCGCGACGTGATCGCCTCCACGCGCGCCGCGCTCGACTACCTGCAGCGCCTGCACGACCGCTTCGGCGACTGGCACCTGGCGCTGGCGGCCTACAACTGGGGCCAGGGCAACGTCAACCGCGCCATCGAGCGCAACCGGGCCGCCGGCCAGGGCACGGGCTACCTCGACCTCAACATGCCCGCCGAGACGCGCCAGTACGTGCCCAAGCTGCAGGCGGTCAAGAACATCATCGCCCAGCCCGACGCCCTGGGCGCGGTGCTGCCGCTGATCGACAACCACCCCTTCTTCGACACGGTGGACATCACCCGGGACATCGACGTCGAGGTGGCGGCGCGCCTGGCCGAGGTGCGGCTGGAAGACTTCAAGGCGCTCAACCCGTCGCAGCACAAGCCCGTCATCTTCGCCGCCGGCACGCCGCAGGTGCTGCTGCCGTGGAACAACGCCGCCGTCTTCAAGCAGAACCTGACCAAGGCCCCGACCGGCTCGCTGGCCTCCTGGACCGCCTGGGTGGCGCCGGCGACGATGCCCTCGCGCGAGGCGGCGAGCCGCGTCGAGATGGACGAGGACGAGTTCCGCCAGATCAACGGCATCCCCAAGGGCATGATGATCAAGAGCGGCTCCACCCTGCTGGTGCCGCGCAACGGCCACGGGCCGGCGGCCGTGGCCAGCCACGTGGTGGACAACGCCCACGTCGCCTACACGCCCGAGGTCGTGCTGCGCCGCACCACCGTGCACGCGCGCCGGGGCGACTCGATCGCCACCATCGCGGCCCGCTACGACCTGCCCGCCGCCACCGTCGCCGGGTGGAACCAGGGCCGCGCCAGCCTCAAGAGCGGCCAGGCCGTGGTGCTGTACCTGCCGGTGCGCGCGTCGGCCGCGCGCGCGTCGGCGCCCCGGGGCCGCGCTGCCCCGGCGGCGAAGCAGCGCCAGGCCGCCCGGTCCGCCCAGGGGCGCGTTGGCGCGAAGTCCGCCAAGGCCCCAGTGGCCCGCGCGGCCAAGTCCATGGGCAACAGGAAGCGCTGAAAGCCGGCGGCGGTGGCAGGCGCCGGCCCGAAACTCCGCTCAAGCCTGGAACTTCAGCTTGGCGCGGCGCGCGAATTCGTTGGTGTAGGTGGCGGCCGGCGCCGCCGAGCGCACGGACGGGGTGCCCGGCGCGTACTGCGCCGCCACGCGGTGCGCGGTCAGCACGCCGTCCTCCGACAGCATGCCGTCGGGCGACAAGGCTTCGCGCGCCTTGTCCAGCGCCGCCAGGTAGACGGCGCGGTCATCGTGCATGTAGGCCTCGGGCACGGCGCGCACGATGTCGCTGGGCCCGGCCGTCTGCAGCCACTTGAGCGCGCGCACCACGGCGTTGACCAGCGCCTGCACCGTCCGCGGGTAGCGCAGCACGAAGCCCTGCGGCGCGTACAGGCAGCCCGCCGGCATGGGGCCGCCATACAGGTCCTGCGCGCCGCGCAGCGAGCGCGTGTCGGCGATGACGCGGATCTCGCCGCGAAACGCCAGCATGCTGATCACCGGATCGATGTTGGCCAGCGCATCGATGCGGCCCTCGCGCAACGCCGACACGGCCGCCAGGGAGGTGCCGACGCCGACGAACTCCACGTCGGACGGCCCCAGGCCGCCGCGCGCCAGCACACGGTGCGCGAACCACTGCGTGGACGAATCGGGCCACGAGATGCCGATGCGCCGCCCCCGCAGCTGCGCCACGTGCCGGAAGTCCGGCAGCGCCCGGCTACCGACGCCGAACACCAGTTGCGGCGCCCGCCCCAGCAGCACGAAGGAACGGCAGTTCTGCCCCCGCTGCCGCAGCAGGATGGTGTGCTCGTAGGCGCCGGCGGCCACGTCCGCCTGGCCGGCCAACATGGCCTGCTGCGCCAGGGCGCCGCCAGCGTGGTCCTGCAACTCGACCTGCAGCCCCTCGTCGTCGAAGAACTTCAACTGCTTGGCGATGGTGAGCGGCAGGTAGTACAGCGCCGCCTTGCCGCCCACCGCCAGGGTCACGTGGGGCTTCTCGACTCGCGTCTGCGCTGCCGGCCGGCCGGCGGCGGCCAGCAGTGCCAGCCACGGCGCCGCCGCCAGCAGCCTGCGGCGCGGGCGATGGACGCGAACGGGAGAGAGAGACACGGAAGCGGCGGCGGTGGGGCGCAAGGGAGCCCACGTTAGCCCAGGAGCGCACACCGCCGCATCGGGTCGTGCCCGCATCGGGTTTGTCTTGATGGCGTCGCCTGCCGGCTCGCGCCGATCTCACCGCGTTTCAAGACAAATCGGCCTTCAGCCGGCACCGGTACTTCGCCGACAGCTATCGAAAAATGAGTTACCGGGTGGACCGAGGTGCCGCTCAGCGCCGATCCACCAGCGCGTGGGCGATGGTGCCCAGGTCGACGTACTCCAGCTCGCTGCCGGCCGGCACGCCGCGCGCCAGCCGCGTCACCGTGAGGCCACGGCTTCTCAAGGCCTGGCCGATGACGTGCGCCGTGGCCTCGCCCTCGGCGGTGAAGTTGGTGGCCAGGATCACCTCCTGCACCACGCCGTCGGCGGCGCGCTCGATCAGCTCGTGCACGCCGATGTCGTGCGGGCCGATGCCGTCGAGCGGACTGAGCCGGCCCATGAGCACGAAGTAGCGGCCCTGGAACGCACTGGTGCGCTCCAGGGCCGCCTGGTCGGCCGGTGTCTCGACCACGCACAGTTTGCTGGCGTCGCGCCGGGGGTCGGCGCAAGTGGCGCAGATCTCGCTTTCGGTGAAGGTGTGGCACTGCGCGCAGTGGCGCACCTGGGCCACCGCGCCTTCCAGCGCGCGCGCCAGCACCCGCGCGCCCTCGCGGTCGTGCTGCAGCAGGTGGAAGGCCATGCGCTGCGCCGAGCGCACGCCCACGCCGGGCAGGCGGCGCAGCGACTGCACGAGGGTGTCGAGAGCGTGGGGCATGGGGAGGCTGGCGTTGAGCGCCAAGCGCTCGACCTCAGAATGGGAGCTTCATCCCCGGCGGCAGGCCGGGCATGCCGGCGGGCATCAGCTTGCCCATCTTCTCGGCCGACACCTCCTCGGCCTTGCGCACGGCCGCGTTGAAGGCGGCGGCGACCAGGTCTTCCAGCATGTCCTTGTCGTCGGCCAGCAGGCTGGGGTCGATGGTGACGCGCTTGACGTCGTGCTTGCAGGTCATCAGCACCTTGACCAGGCCGGCGCCGGATTCGCCCTCGACTTCGAGCGTGGCCAGTTCGTCCTGCGCCTTCTTCAGGTTGTCCTGCATGGCCTGGGCCTGTTTCATCAGGCCGGCGAGTTGTCCTTTGTTGAACATCGGGTTCCTTCTTTCAAGTCGTCATGGCATCAAAGGGCCTTGATGCTGCCGGGCACGATTCTCGCCCCAAAGTCGCGCATCATCTCCTGCACGAAGGGGTCGGCCATGAGCAGCGCCTCGGCGGCCTTCAGGCGGCCGGCGGCGTGGATGGCGTTGCGGCGCGCGGGGCTGTCGCCGACGGGGCCGGTCTCGACGCGCAGGCGCACGGCATGGCCGGCGTCGGCCAGCGCGGCCTGCAGGCGCTCGCGCGCGGCGGACTGGCCGAGCGATTCTCGCTCGACGCGCAGCGTCCACTCGCCCTCGGCGCGGGCCACCAGTTGCGACTGCAGGGCCAGCTCGCGCACCAGCGCGGCGATGGCCTCGCGCGCGACCAGCTCCTGCACCAGCGCATGCCAGAAATCGCCCTCGGACGTGGCCTGCACGGGGAGCGGCTGGGGTAAGGTGGCTTGGGGCGCGGGCCCGGCGGCGGGGCTTTCGCGCACCTTGACTGCTACTATTTCAGTAGCTTTTGGCGCATACTCGGCGTGGGCTTTAGGCACTTTTTGCACTGAATCGGCGGACGGCGGCCGCTGGCGCACGGGCAGCGGCTGCACCGACGGGTGCGCGCGGGGCGACAGAGCCGCCGGCAGCAGGTCGTCGGGCGCCCATTCATCGGGGGGCGGCTGGTCGGCCGGGTCGGCATCGAGCGGGGCGAATTCGCCTGCGGCCGCGTCGCTGGACGCCGCTTCGACGGCCGCCATCGCCGGAGGCGGCGGTTCAGGCGCTGCGGCTGGGGCCGGGGGTGGATCGATGGACGCGCGCCCAGGCGGCGGCGCGGGGGTGGGCGCCGGGGGCGGCACCTCAGCCGTTTTCAGAGTTTTTTTTTCCGCCGCGCCCGCCTTGAAGGGCAGCAGCCGCAGCAACACCATGGTCAGGCCGGCGTATTCGTCGGGCGCCAGCCCCAACTCGGCGCGGCCGTGGATGCACAGGCTGTAGAGAAGCTGGGTCTCGTCGGGCGGCATCGAGCCGGCCAGGCGCGCGGTTTCCTGCGCGTCGGGATCGGTGTCGTCGATGGCCATGCCGGGCACGGCCTGGCGCACGGCCATGCGCTGCAGCACGCCGGCCATGTCCTCCAGCGTGGCGGCGGCGGACAGGCCGGCGGCGCGCAGCTGCTCGGACTGCTCGACCACCGCCTTGCCGTCGCCGGCCGCCAGGGCGGCGATGAGGCCGAAGACGGCGCCGCGGTCGGCGCTGCCCAGCATCAGGCGCACCGGGGCTTCGTCGATGCGGCCGGAGCCGAAGGCGATGGCCTGGTCGGTCAGGCTGAGCGCGTCGCGCATGGAGCCGCGCGCGGCGCGCGCCAGCAAGCGCAGCGCCTGGGGCTCGGCGGGCACGCTCTCTTGCGCCAGCACGCGCGCCAGGTGCTCCAGCACCGTCTCGGGCGCCATGGGGCGCAGGTTGAACTGCAGGCAGCGGCTCAGCACGGTGACCGGCACTTTCTGCGGATCGGTGGTGGCGAGCACGAACTTGAGGTATTCGGGCGGCTCCTCCAGCGTCTTCAGCATCGCGTTGAAGGCGTGGCCGGTGAGCATGTGCACTTCGTCGATCATGAAGACCTTGAAGCGGCCCTGCACGGGCTTGTAGACGGCCTGCTCCAGCAGGCCCTGCACCTCGTCCACGCCGCGGTTGCTGGCGGCGTCCAGCTCGGTGTAGTCGACGAAGCGGCCGGCGTCTATGTCCCTGCAGGCCGGGCACTGGCCGCAGGGCGTGGCGGTGATGCCGCCCTTCCCGTCGGCGCCGGTGCAGTTGAGCGACTTGGCCAGGATGCGCGAGACCGTGGTCTTGCCCACGCCGCGCGTGCCGGTGAACAGGTAGGCATGGTGCAGGCGCTGCTGCGTGAGCGCGTTGCTCAGGGCCTGCACCACGTGCTCCTGGCCCACCATCTCGGAGAAGTTCCGCGGCCGGTATTTGCGGGCCAGCACCAAATAAGACATGGCGCCAATTTTACGGGGCGAAAAGGACGAGGCCGCGATTAGGGAACCGATTCAGAAACTGATGCGTTATGGCAACGCTGCCTCACACCGCCGGGCAAAGGGGGTATGCTGCAGTGCAATATAAATGTCATCGCCGGTCACGCGGCGCCCCGCGCCAGCCTCCCCCGTCCACACCATGCTGCACCGCATCGAGAGTCCTGATTTCGCCGACCCGGAGACGGCCCTGGCCGACGCCTGTCCACAGGCCGCCGCGCTGGTGCAGTTGCTGTGCGACTGTCGCCACCCCCGCGCCGGACGCCTGATGGCGCGCCTGCGCGACTGCCAGGAATCGCAGCAGATCGACCTGCTGCGCGCCGAGGTCTTCAACCTGCTGGCCCTCAGCTTCGGCCCCACCGAAGCGCAGCGCCGCCTGCAGCCACTACAATAGACCTCGACGGGCCTTCCCGCATGGTGAAGGAGCCAACCGGGTCAGGTGGGGAACCAAGCAGCCCTCACTCTGGAGTCAGTGCCGGGGTCAAGGCTCGTCACCTTTCCGCCCTCCTCTCAAGACGCCTTCCGCTACTATATTTGTAGCTGACAGCGCAATTTGGGCGCGGGCAAACGCCTGTTTTGATCAAAAACGCAGGTGTGCGGGGTGAAAATGCTGGAGACCCGCATCCGCAGCACCGCCGCCCTCAAGGCGGGGCAGGCGCCCCACATCAAATCATCGCGAAGCACCCGCTGTCCTTGAGGACCGTGCCCATCACGGCTGCGCGGCCGGTGCGGCGCCGGGCGCGGCCACGCCGCCGGTGGCCGCATGGTTGCGCGCCTGCATGGCGGGCGCCAGCGCGGCGGCGCCAGGGACGACTTGACTCACCTGCGGGATGGGCCGCGTCGCATCGGTGTACACCGGATCGGGCCAGCGGATGGCCAGGTACAGCGTGACGAAACCGGCCACGACGACGACCGCCGGGCCGCTGACCACCAGCCACATGTGGCCGTACTTCCACCACGGGCCGGAAGAGGATGTCTGGGAGGGGTTCATCGGGCTACCTCGGGACCATGAAGACGGATTTTTCCTTGACCTCGCCCACGTCCGGCGACCGCACGAGGAAGTGGATCTCGTGCGAGCCGGGCCGGGCCGCGTCGTAGGGCAGGCGCAGCCGCACCGGCACCCACAGCGCCTGCGCGCCGTCGATGGTGACGCTGGCGTCCGTCGCCAGCTCCAGCCCCAGCAGGCCCTCGGCGGCCAGTGTGTAGGTGCGCGGCTGCTCGGTGGCGTTCATGATCTGGAGACGGTAGACGTTCTCGATCAGGCCGCCCTCGACGATGCGCGCCAGCGTGGCGCGGTCGCGCACGATGTCTACCTTGAACGGCGTGCGCAGGAACAGGCTGGCGACCAGCGCCAGGGTCACGGCCGCCAGGATGGTCGCGTACACCAGCACGCGCGGGCGCAGCACATGGCGCACGATGCGGCGGCTGTCCCAGCCCTGCTCCAGCGCGTGCTCGGTGGAGTAGCGGATCAGCCCGCGCGGGTAGCCGACCTTGTCCATCACGTCGTTGCAGACGTCGATGCACGCGGCGCAGCTGATGCATTCGTGCTGCAGCCCGTTGCGGATGTCGATCCCGGTCGGGCAGACCTGCACGCACAGCGTGCAGTTGACGCAGTCGCCCAGGCCCAGCGTCTTCGGGTCGGCCTTGCGCGAGCGCGCGCCGCGCGGCTCGCCGCGCCGGGCGTCGTAGGTGACGATGAGCGTGTCCTTGTCGAACATGGCGCTCTGGAAACGCGCGTAGGGGCACATGTACTTGCACACCTGCTCGCGCATGTAGCCGGCGTTGCCGTAGGTGGCGAAGCCGTAGAAGGAGATCCAGAACATCTCCCACGGCCCCAGCGACCAGTGGACGACGTGCGAGGCCAGCTCGCGGATGGGCGTGAAGTAGCCGACGAAGGTGAAGCCCGTCCACAGGCCGACGGCGATCCAGGCCGCCTGCTTGGCACCCTTGCGCAGCAGCTTGTTGGGCGACAGGGCCGCCGCGTCGAGCCGCATGCGCGCGGAGCGGTCGCCCTCGATGCGGCGCTCGATCCACAGGAAGATCTCGGTGTAGACGGTTTGCGGGCAGCTGTAGCCGCACCATTGGCGCCCGGCCACGGTGGTGAACAGGAACAGCAGCAGCGCCGAGATGATAAGGATGGCGGCCAGGTAGATCACGTCCTGCGGATACAGGACCAAGCCGAAGATGTAGAAGCGCCGGGCGTCCAGGTCGAACAGCATGGCTTGGCGCCCACCCCACTGGAGCCAGGGCATGCCGTAGTAGAAGATCTGCGTGGCGAAGACGAAGAACCAGCGCCACTTGGCGAACAGCCCCGTCACGCTGCGGGGATAGACCTTCTTGTGCGCCTCGTACAGCGACACCATCACCTCGTCGCCCGCGTGGTCGGCGACGGCGGGATGCTGGGTGGCGGAGCGCTGGTTCATGGGAGGCAAGGGCTGCGGGGAGTCAGTTCTTGGCTGCGGCGGGCTCGCCGCCGCCCCTGCCCCAGACGTAGGCAGTCAACACCGTCAGTTGCTCGGGCGTGAACTTGCTCTCCCAGGCCGGCATGACGCCGGTCTTGCCGCTATTGATCATGTTGACGATGTGCGACTCCACGCCGGGACCATGGGTGAAGATGCCGCTCGTCAGGTTGGGGGCGCCCAGCGCCGCGTTGCCCTTGCCATCGGCCCCGTGGCAAGCGGCGCACACCATGAATTTCTCGCGGCCCAGGTTGGCGCGGACCGAGTCGTGCGGCGCGCCGGACAGGCTGAGCACGTGGTTGGCCAGGTTGCGCACGTCCTCCGGCGAGCCGACGGCGGCACCCATCGGCGTCATGACGCCGGTGCGGCCCTTGGCGATGGTTTCGCGGATCTGCTCGGGCTGGCCGCCCCAGTTCCACTGGTGGTCGGTCAGGTTGGGGAAGCCCTTGCTGCCGCGCGCGTCGGAGCCGTGGCACTGCGCGCAGTTGTTCATGAACAGCCGGTCGCCGATGGCCATGGCCTGCGCGTCCTTGGCCAGATCCTCGGGGCTCTTGCCGGCGAAGGCGGCGTAGATGGGGGCCACCTGCTCATTGCCGCGCTCGACCTCGCGATCGAATTGGCCGGTCTGCGACCAGTTCAGCGAGCCGGCATACGACCCCAGGCCCGGGTACAGGTACAGGTACGCGACCGCGAACACGCAGGTGATGATGAACAGCCCCACCCACCAGCGCGGCAGCGGGTTGTTCATCTCGCGCAGGTCTTCGTCCCAGACGTGGCCGGTGGTGTTGTCGTGCAGGGTCATGGCCTTGGTCTTGCCGCTGATCCACAGCAGCGCCAGGCAGAACACGATGCCGCCAATGGTGATGGCGGTGATGAACACCGACCAGAAGTTGCTCGTGAAGTCGCTCATTTGTCGTTCCTTGTCGTGCGGCGGTGCCAGGCCGGATCAGTCCTGCTCGAAGGGCAGCCGCGCCGCTTCCTCGAAGCGCGCCCGGTTGCGGTCCGACCAGGCCCAGACCACGATGCCGATGAACGCAATGAGCGCCACCACGGTCACGATGCTGCGCAGAAGATTGATGTCCATGACGATGCGCCTCGCGGCTTACTTGCGGTGAATGCCCAGCACCTGCAGGTAGGCGATGAGGGCTTCCATCTCCGTCTTGCCCTTGACCTCCTCGGGCGCCTTGGCGATTTCCTCGTCGGTGTAGGGCGCGCCCAGGGTGCGCAGGCCGCGCATGTGGGTCTGCACCGTGTCGGCGTCGGCGGCGCTGCGCTCCAGCCAGGGGTAGGCGGGCATGTTGGACTCGGGGACCACGTCGCGCGGGTTGTTGAGGTGCGCTCGGTGCCAGTCGTCGGAGTAGCGCCCGCCCACGCGCGCCAGATCGGGGCCGGTGCGCTTGCTGCCCCACTGGTGGGGCCGGTCGTACACGAACTCGCCCGCCACTGAGTACGGCCCATAGCGCAGGGCCTCGGCGCGGAACGGTCGGATCATCTGCGAATGGCAGTTGTAGCAGCCCTCGCGCACGTAGATGTCGCGCCCGACCACCTGCAGCGCGGTGTAGGGCTTGAGGCCCTCGATCGGCTGCGTGGTGGACTTCTGGAAGAACAGCGGCACGATCTCCACCAGTCCACCGACGGAGACCACCAGCAGGATCAGCACGATCATCAGGAAGTTGCTGGTCTCGATCCGGGCGTGGCCGGTCACCTTTCTTGAGCCATGATGCTTTTGCCCTCTTCTTCTTTGGCTTCAGGCGTGCGCCGCGACGGCGGGAATCTGCACCGGCACCGCCCGCCCGGCCGTGGCCGTCTTGATGGTGTTCCACAGCATGATGACCATGCCGCCCAGGTACAGCAGGCCACCCAGCAGGCGCAGCACGTAGAACGGGTAGGTCGCCTTGACGGACTCGACGAAGGTGTAGGTGAGCGTGCCGTCGGTGTTGACCGCCCGCCACATCAGGCCCTGCATCACGCCGGCGATCCACATCGCGGCGATGTACACCACGATGCCGATGGTGGCGATCCAGAAATGCGCCTCGATGGCCCGGACGCTGTACATCTGCTTGCGGCCGAACAGGCGCGGGATCATGTAGTACATCGAGCCCATGGTGATCAGGCCCACCCAGCCCAGCGCGCCGGAGTGCACGTGGCCCACCGTCCAGTCGGTGTAGTGGCTGAGCGCGTTGACCGTCTTGATCGACATCATCGGCCCCTCGAAGGTGGACATGCCGTAGAACGACAGCGCCACGATCAGGAAGCGCAGGATCGGATCCTCGCGCAGCTTGTGCCACGCGCCCGAGAGGGTCATGATGCCGTTGATCATGCCGCCCCAGCTCGGCGCCAGCAGGATCAGCGAGAACACCATGCCCACCGACTGCACCCAGTCCGGCAGCGCCGTGTAGTGCAGGTGGTGGGGCCCGGCCCACATGTAGGTGAAGATCAGCGCCCAGAAGTGGACGATGGAAAGGCGGTAGCTGTACACCGGCCGCTCGGCCTGCTTGGGGATGAAGTAGTACATCATCCCCAGGAAGCCCGCCGTCAGGAAGAAGCCCACCGCGTTGTGGCCGTACCACCACTGCACCATGGCGTCCTGCACGCCGGCGTAGGCGGAGTACGACTTCATCAAGCCGACCGGCCACGCGGCGCTGTTGACCACGTGCAGCAGCGCGATGGCCAGGATGAACCCGCCATAGAACCAGTTGGCCACGTAGATGTGCCTGACCCGGCGCGTGCCCACGGTGCCGAAGAACACCACGGCGTAGGACACCCAGACCAGGGTGATCAGGATGTCGATCGGCCACTCCAGTTCGGCGTACTCCTTGGCGCTGGTGTAGCCCAGCGGCAACGAGAGGACAGCCGCCACGATGACCAGTTGCCAGCCCCAGAAGGTGAAGGCCGCCAGCTTGTCGGAGAACAGGCGCACCTGGCAGGTGCGCTGCACCACGTAGTAGGAGGTGCCGATCAGCCCGCACCCGCCAAAGGCGAAGATCACCGCGTTGGTGTGCAGCGGCCGCAGGCGGCCGTAGCTGAGCCAGGGGATGCCGAAATTCAGCTCCGGCCAGGCCAGCTGCGCGGCGACGATCACACCCACCAGCATGCCGATCACGCCCCAGACCACCGTCATGATGGCGAACTGCCGGACCACCTTGTCGTTGTAGACCGTCGCTTGTGTATTGGCGAATGTCATTTCAGCCTCTTCCTTTTCATTCCGTTCGCAGTGTCCTGGAACCCGCCATGGTTTTGCTTGATGTAAATCAATCGTGCTCGAGAATCCGCTCGCCCTCTCGGTCCACGTCCTCGAACTGACCCCGGTGGATGGCCCAGCCCAGCGCTCCCAGGATGAAGAACACCAGCACCACCGACAGCGGGATCAGCAGAAAAAGAATGTCCATCACGCCCCCTCCAGGTCCGGCCCGGAGGCCAGGCGCAGCGCGTTGAGCACCACCAGCAGCGAACTCGCCGCCATGCCCAGCCCCGCCGCCCAGGCCGGCATCCAGCCCACCATCGCCAGTGGCACCCCCGCCGCGTTGTAGGCCACGGCCCAGCCCAGGTTCTGCTTGACGATGCGCAGGGTGCGCCGGGCCTGGCGCTGGGTGGAGTCGATCAGCATCAGCCGCTTGCCCAGGACGACGAAATCCGCTTGCGCCCGCGCCAGCGGCACGGCCCGGCCGAAGGCGAACGACACGTGGGCGCCAGCCAGCACCGGGCCGTCGTTCAGGCCATCGCCCACCATGGCCACGCGGGCGCCCTGGCGCTGCGCCTCGCGCGCCAGGCGCAACTTGTCGGCCGGCGTGCAACCACCCAGCACCTCATCAATGCCCGCCAGGTGGCCGACCCGCTCGGTCGCCTGCGGGCGGTCGCCCGACATCAGGCGCACCCGCAGGCCCAGCTCGTGCAGGGCGGCAACGGCCGACGCCGCGTCCGGGCGCAGATCCTCGCGCAGATGGAAGCTCGCCAGCCAGCCGCGCGCGTCGCTCAAATGGCTCGCCGGGCCGGCCGGAGAGCCGGCAGGTACGCCGCAGAAATCCGCCGAGCCCAGCCGCACCTCGCCCCGCGCATCGCCGATCCGGCCCCGCACGCCCTGGCCAGCCACCTCGGCCACCTCTTGCACATCCGCAGCGGCGACCGCCCCCGCATCCCGCGCCGCCGCCAGCAAGGCACGCGAGACCGGGTGCAGGCTGCCCTGCGCCAGCGCCGCCGCCAGGGCCAGCGCCTGCGCGGGCGTCACGCCTGCGCGCACATGGACCTGCTCCAGCACGAAGGCGTCGCGCGTCAGCGTGCCGGTCTTATCGAACACCACCGTGTCCACCTCGGCCAGCGCCTCGATCGCCTGCAGCCGCCGCACCAGCACGCCCCGCCGGGCCAGCGCGCCGGCGCTGGCCAGCATGGCGGCCGGCGTGGCCAGCGACAGGGCGCACGGACAGGTGACCACCAGGATCGCCACCGCGACCATCGGTGCCCGTCCCGGATCGCTGGGCCACCACCAGGCGCAAGCGAGCCCGGCGGCCAGCAGCACGAAGACGAGAAAGGGCGTGGCCAGTCGGTCGGCCCGCTGGGCGATGCGCGGCTTGCTGATCGAGGCCTGCTCCATCAGCGCCACGATCTGCGCATAGCGCGTCTCGGCGCCCACCTGCTCCACGCGCACCTCGACCGGCGCGGTCAGGTTGTGGCTGCCGGCCACCACGCGCTGCCCCTGGCCGCGCGCCAGCGGTGTGGATTCGCCGGTCAGCAGGGCTTCGTCGACCGAGGTGTGGCCGCCGAGCACCACGCCGTCGGCGGGAAAGGCTTCGCCCGGCAGCACGCGCACCACGTCCTCCACGCGCACGCGGCGCGCCGACACGCGCTCCCAGCCGCCAGCCGCGTTGCGGCGCTCCACGCTGTCGGGCAGGCGGTGCATCAGCGCCTCCAGCGCGCCGGCGGTGCGATCGCGCAGGCGCAGCTCCAGCCAGCGGCCGGTGAGCAGGAAGAACACGAACATGGTGAGCGAGTCGAAGTACACCTCGTGCCCGAACACGCCCTCGGGCTCGAAGGTGCCCAGCGTGCTGACGACGAAAGTGATCACCATGCCCAGCGCCACGGGAAGATCCATGCTGACGCGGCGCAGCTTCAGATCCCGCAACGCGCCCCCCAGGAACGGCTGGCACGAGAACAGCACGACCGGCACCGACAGCAGCCACTGCGCCCAGCGCAGCAGGTATACGATGCCGGGCTCGATCTCGCCCGGCGCGGTGAAGTACGTCGGCGCGGCGTACATCATCACCTGCATCATGCACAAGCCCGCCACGCCCAGGCGCCACAGCATGCGGCGCGTCTCGGCCTGGCGGCGCGCGCTGGCCCAGGCGTCGTGCGCGGGCACGGGGCGGTAGCCGGTGCGCATCACGGCCTGCATCCATTCCGACGGCCGGGTCGCCCCCTCCTCCCAGACCACGCGGCCGCGGTGGCTGGCCGCGTTGACTTCCGCCTCGCGCACGCCCGGGGCGCCGCGCAGGGCCTGCTCGATGGTTACGGCGCAGGCCGCGCAATGCATGCCCTCGAAGACGACGCTGGATTCCCAACGCGCGCCTGGCCCGCCGGGGGAAGAAGCTGGCAGCTCGCGGCTGAAGGCGAGCCATTCGTCGCGCTCGTCCAGCAGGGCAAAGCCCGGCGCCGCGCGCGTCGGGCCGTCCGTCCGGGCCGCCGCCAGCGGCATTGGAGGAGTCATGCCCACGCCTTGCATAGGTCGGGCACTTTACGCGCACTTCACACGCCTGGGGGACCCCGGATTTGATCCAGGTCAAGGGTAAGCAGCTTTGTGGGGGATAAGGTAAGGTATCGTTCACTCTCACCGCCGCGTGCGGCGCGGGTGCTCAAGTCAACGACAACTCCCAAGGAGATCCACCATGTACCAACGCATCCTCGTGGCCACCGACGGCTCCGACCTGTCACGCAAGGCCGTGGACAACGCGATCAACCTGGCCGCCACGTGCGGCGCCGAGCTGATCGCCATCAAGGTGGTGCCGCACTATCCGCGCAGCTACTTCGAGGGCTCCGCGCCGCTGTCCGCCGATGAGGTGAGCCGCGTCGAAAAACACTGGGCCGAGGACGGCCAGAGCGTGGTCGAGGCGGTCAAGAGCGCTGGCGCGGCCAAGGGGGTCAAGGTCACGGCCCTCGTGGTCAAGTCGGACCTGGTGTCCGACGCGCTCATCGAAGCGGCCAAGAAACACGGGGCCGACCTGATCGTGATGGCGTCGCACGGCCGCAAGGGCGTCAAGCGCCTGCTGCTGGGCAGCGAGACGCAACAGGTGCTGACGCACTCGGAAACCCCGGTGCTGGTGCTGCGCTGACCCGCCAGCCGCCGGAAACTATCAATTTGATAGCTTCTAACGCAATAAGGGTGCGGACTTCAGGCCGATTTGACCTTAAACCCGCCCCTGGTTCGCCCCCTCAGCGCGGCACGGCGCTGCCGACCGGGTCCTCGGCGGGCCGGGGATTGTGCGCCACCGCGGGCCGCACACTGGCTGGCGCGGGAATGTAGCCGGCCAGCCCTTCGCGCAAACCCATCTCCAGCCGGTCCACGCGCGAGTGCAAATCGCGGTTGTGGTTCTCCACCGTCTGCACGAGGCGGCCGATCTCGGAATCGATCGGGCGCTCGCGCAACCCCATCTCGGCGCGGTCGATGCGCGACAGCGTCTCGCGCGACTGGTTGTTGACGACTTCCGACAGGCGGGCGACTTCCTTGTCCAGGTGCGCGCGCAGGTCCGTGAAGCGCGAGGCCTCGGCCTTGTCGGCCAACTCGCGCTGGGCCGCCAGCTCCTTGGCATGGCGGCGCGTTTCCACCAGCACCGTGCCCTGCGTGAAGGCGATCAGGAGCACGAACATCACCGCCAGCAGCGCCATCAACCCCAGCAGAACCAGGCCGAGCGGCGCGCGCACCTCGGTGAAAATCAGCGACAGATCGGTGGGCCGGTTCATCTCCGTCCAATTGACGCCGACGAAAACGACGATGGCGGCGCAAACCAGCAGCAGAAACAGCGATCGCAAGGACATGGGCAGACTCCTTCGGTTTCCTTGTCAGACTCCAGCCGGCACGCGAGCCAGCCAGTCACGCCTGCGAGTGTAGCCTCGCGCCGCGAGCGGCCCTGTCAGCGAGGGCCGCCTGTTCACGCCCCGGTGAACAAGTCCTTGAAGCGTTCGCGCAGCAGATTCTTCTGCACCTTGCCCATCGTGTTGCGCGGCAGTTCGGTTTCGATGAAGCAGCGCTTGGGGATCTTGAAGTTGGCCAGCTTGGCCTTGAGGTCGGCGATGAGCTGATCGGCCCCCAGCGCCGCGCCCGGCTTGGCGATGACCACCGCCACCCCCACTTCGCCGAAATCGGGGTGCGGCACGCCGATGATGGCGCTCTCGGCCACGCCGGGCATGTCGTTCAGGTAGCCTTCGATCTCGGCCGGATAGACGTTGTAGCCGCCACTGATGATCAGGTCCTTGCTGCGCCCGACGATCGTGACGTAGCCGCGCTCGTCCTGCTTGCCCACGTCGCCGGTCTTGAAGAAGCCGTCCACGGTGAATTCCTCGGCCGTCTTTTCCGGCATCTGCCAGTAGCCGGCGAACACGTTTGGCCCCTGGACCTGGATGCCGCCGATCTCGCCCGCGGGCACGTCCTGGCCGTCGTCGCCCCGCACCCGCAGGCTGACGCCAGGCACCGGAAAGCCCACCGTGCCGCCGCGCCGCTCGCTCTGGTTGCCGTAGCGCGCGTCGGCGCGGTACGGGTTGGACGTGAGCATGATGGTCTCGCTCATGCCGTAACGCTCCAGGATGGTGTGGCCGGTGCGTGACTGCCAGTCGTTGAAGGTCTCGATCAGCAGCGGCGCCGAGCCGCTGATGAACAGGCGCATGCGCGCGGCCTGGGCCTGGGTGAGCGCCGGCTCGGCCAGCATGCGCACGTACAGCGTGGGCACGCCCATGAACACCGTGGCGCGCGGCAAGTCGGCGATGACCCGCTTGGGGTCGAACTTGCCGTGCCACAGCATCTTACTGCCGTTGAGCAGCGCGCCGTGGATGGCCACGAACAGCCCGTGCACGTGGAAGATGGGCAGCGCGTGGATCAGCACGTCGCCAGGTTCCCACCCCCAGTAATCCTTGAGCATCATCGCGTTCGACAGCAGGTTGCCGTGCGTCAGCATCGCGCCCTTGCTGCGGCCGGTGGTGCCGCTGGTGTAGAGGATGGCGGCCAAGTTGCCGGCCTTCCGCTCGGCCGGCACCTGCTGGTCACTGCAATGCGCCGCGCGCTCCAGCAGGCTGCCGCTGCGGTCGTCATCAAGGGTGAACACGTGCCGCGTGCCGGCCTGGAAGGCGATCTGGCTCACCCAGTTGAAGTTCTTGCCGCTGCACACCACCACCGCCGGCGCGGCATTGCCCACGAAATACTCGATCTCGGCGCTCTGGTAGGCGGTGTTGAGCGGCAGGAAGACGAACCCGGCGCGCAGCGTGGCCAGGTACAGGATCACGGCCTCGACCGACTTCTCGACCTGCACCGCCACGCGCGGCGGCACAGCGCCGTCGCGCGGGATGTCGAGCGATTGCAGGAGGTTGGCCATCATGGCCGTGGCGCGGTCGATGTCGCCCCAGGAATAGACCAGGCCGTCGTCGGTTTCGATGGCCGTGCTGTCGAGATCGGAGGGGAAAGCGGCGCGCAGCGCCACGAACAGGTTCTGGTTGGGCATGGTCGGGCTCGATACGGAAAAGCAATGAAAAGCGCGGCAGGACGGCGCGTGCAAGAGCAATCGTAATCAAAATGCGCAGCCATCCGGCCGATGGGAGAGGCGCTGCGTCAGGCGGCACTAGGCGCCACGCTGCGGCCCAGTTCGGCCAGGATGGCATGGCGGTCGGCATCCAGTGCGGGGGGCTGGCGCCGCACCAGCGGCGCGGTGCTGCCGCAGGCCAGCGGATTGCCGGCCACCCGCAGCGGCGCGCCCTGGGGCGAATGCACCTGCGCGACCATGCCGCGGGCCTGAATCTGGGGATGCTCCACGATCTCGGCCACCGAGTGGAATTCCCCCGTCGGAATGCCCTGGCTGCTCAGCAGCTTCATCCAGTGCTGGCGCGGTTGCGTGCGAAGGCGCTCTTCCAGGCAGCGCTTCAACTCCGCCTCGTTCTCCACGCGCTGGGCATTGCTCCGAAAGCGCTCGTCCCGCGGCAGGGCAGGCAGCTCCAGCAGTTCGCACAGGTGCTGGAAGCCGGCGTCGCTGCCCACCGCCACCACGAACCACCCATCCGCGGCGGCATAGACGTCGAACGGCGCCATCGAGGGGTGGCGAGAGCCGATCGGCCCCGGCACGCTGCCCATGGCGCCGAAACGGGCGATGGCGTTTTCCAGCAGTGCCACCTGGCAGTCGAGCATGGACACGTCCACCCGCTCGCCCGCACCGGTGCCGGCCCGGCACAGCAGCGCCGCCTGCGTGCCGATGACGGCGTACAGGCCCGCGCCCAGATCGCCGATCGACACGCCCACGCGGCACGGGCCGGCGCCGGGATGGCCCGTCACGC
Organism: Ottowia sp.; assembly: GCF_016703145.1. Classification (GTDB taxonomy): domain Bacteria; phylum Pseudomonadota; class Gammaproteobacteria; order Burkholderiales; family Burkholderiaceae_C; genus Ottowia. The sequence continues at coordinate 1,083,825 of NZ_JADJCO010000005.1, forward strand.
TCATCATGCCGCTCATGGCCTGCACCACCATGTCGTAGGCCGGGAAACCCCGGTACGGCCCCGTCTGTCCGAAGCCCGAGATCGAGGTCATGATCAGGCGCGGGTACTTCTGCCGCAGTGCATCCCAGCCGTAGCCGAGCTTCTCCATGGTGCCGGGGCGATAGTTCTCGACCAGCACGTCGGCGCGTTCGAGCAAGCGCTCGAACACGTCGCGGTCGGCCGGCGCCTTCAAATCGAGCGCGATCGACTCCTTGTTGCGGTTCACCGACATGAAGTAGGCCGACTGGCCGTCCACGAACGGACCGATGCTGCGCGAGTCGTCGCCGACGCCGGGCTGCTCGACCTTGATCACGCGCGCACCCAGATCGGCCAGCGTCTGCGTGCAGATCGGCCCGGCCAGCACGCGCGTGAGATCAACGACGGTGATGCCCGCCAGCGGCAGCGGCTGGGCGGCGGAATCGCTGGCCGCGCTCATTGCAGGTTCGCCCCGGAACTGCTTGTCAACTCCTTGGAACGCTTGCCTTCCTGCAGCGCCCAGGCACGGAATTCCTCCATTGATGCCGAAGGCAGGGCCTGGTTGCCCTGCTTTTCAAGGCGGGCGCGCACATCGGGATCCTTCAGCGCCTCGACGCTGGCCTGGTACAGGCGTTTGCTCACCTCCGGCGGCAGGCCGGCGGGCCCGAACAGACCGAACCAGAAGGTGAAGTCGAAGTTGTCCACGCCCGACTCCCGCATGCCGGGCACATCAGGAAACAGGGGCGATCGCTGCGCGGTGGTCACCGCGAGCACCCGCAGCTTGCCCGCCTGCGCCATCGGCAGCACCGAGGGCGGCGTGCCGAAGGTCATGTCCACGTCGCCCGCCGCCACGGCCTGGATCGACGGCGCGCCACCCTTGAACGGCACGTGCATCAGCTTGGCATTGACGGCCTGGGAAAACGAAAGCGCTGCGAGGTGCGTGACCACGCCGGCACCCGAAGACGAATAGCTCAGCTTCTCGGGCGCCTTGCGGGCCTCCTGCACCACCGCGCGCACGTCCTGCGCAGGGAAATCCTTCTTCACCGCCAGCAGCATCGGCGCCGACGACCAGCGCGTGATGGGCGTGAAGTTCTTGACGCCGTCGTACCGGGCGCTCTTGTACAAGAGCTGGTCTGAACCATAGATGTTGGCGCTGCCCAGCAGCAGCGTATAGCCATCGGCCGGCGCGCGCGCCACGGCTTCCGAGGCCAGCGTCGTGCCCGCACCGGGTTTGTTGTCCACCACGATCGGCTGGCCCAGCACCTTGCCCATCTTGTCGGTCACGATGCGCGCCACGGCATCGGCGCCGCCACCCGGAGGAAAGCCCACCACCAGGGTGATCGGGCGTTGCGGGTAGGTATCGGCCAGGGCGGCCGCGCTGGCGCAGGCCAGCAGCCAAGGCAGAGCCTTTCGTTTGAACATCCTGTCTCCTTCGTCGATTGTCGTGAAATGAGGCCCGGCACACCGCACGGACCACGAGGGCTTCAGCGCCCCTTGAAACGCGGCGCGCGCTTCTCGCGCCAGGCGGCGCCGCCCTCCAGCAGGTCTTCGGACTGCACCGTGCGGTGCACTTCCGCGGCGATGGCGTCGGCATCGTGCTGGCCGCGTGCGATGAGGTTGAGGTGCTTCTTCATGCCGAAGAGCGGCAGCGGCGCCATGGCTTTCAAGGTGTCCACCAGGGCGCCCGCGGTGCGCTCCAGTTCGGCCGGCTCCGCCAGATGGGTCAGGAAACCACAACGCCACATCTCTTCGGCACGGAGACGCTCGCAGGTCAGGAACAGCCGCTTGGCCGTGTCCAGGCCCAGGCGCGTGACGTAGCGCTCCATTCCGCCCTGGTAGAAGTGCAGGCCAAGGCGGGCCGCCGGCATGAACATCTCGGCGCTGGTGCTACCCACGCGAAAGTCGCAGGCCAACGCCAGATCGGTCGCTCCGCCGTAGACGCCGCCTTGAATCACGGCGATCGAAACCGCCTGCACTGCTCAAAGGCGTCCACCATTTCCCCAAAGCTGCTGCCCTTGGTCTGGCTGCCTTGGACTTCTGATATATCATAACCGCTGCAAAAATACTTGCCCTCGCTGCGCAGGATCAACACGCGAATGTCGTCATGGCGATTCACCTCTTCCAAGTGCTGGATCAGGACCGGCAAATCCTCCGGCGTCAGCTTGTTGGCGGCACCAGGGCGCTGAAGCGTAATGGTGGCGGAGTGCTCTTGAAGGTCGAGGTGAGGCAACATTAGTATCAGAGACTGTATTAGATATATCTAATTCTCAAAGGAATACTCGATTGCAACAATCAGGGTTAACCCGCTCCCCATGGAGCCGGCAGGATGAAATACGGCGGGAACTCGAAACCGCACTGATCAATGGCCAGTTGACTCCCGGCATGGCCATCGACGAACAGGCGTTATGCGCTCGCTTCGGCACCTCGCGCACGCCCGTGCGCGAGGCCTTGCTGCTCCTGGCCGCCAAGGGATTGGTGGATATCGTGCCGCGCACCGGCATCTATGTGCGCCGACTCGGCGTGCGCGAACTGGTCGCCATGATGGAGGGCCTGTCCGAACTCGAGGGCGTGCTGGCACGCCTGGCCGCCAGCAGATGCACCGACGACGCCAGGGCGCGCATGTCGGACGCACTGGCGCAAACCGCCGACTGCGCGCGACAGGACGATCGGCTGGGCTACGCACAGGCGAATGCCGTGCTGCATGAATTGATATATCAAACGAGTGGCAATGACTTCATGGTCGAGCAGACCCGTTTGGCGCGGCTGCGAATCGCCCCCTACCGAGGCCAGCTGTTCGAAAAGCCCGGACGCCTGGCCCGCTCGCATGCCGAGCACGTGGCGGTGATCAGCGCCATATGCGCCGGCCAGCCCGAGACCGCTGCCGAGGCGATGCGTGCCCATATCCTGGCGGGCGGCCAGGCGTTCACCGACGTGGTGCTCAGCGCTTCAGCGCCCGCAGCCGAACCCAAGCCAAGGCGCCGCCAGCGGGCATCAGACATGCGGCTGGCTTGACGATCCCGTGGACCGGCCCCGTCCTGGGTGGCAGAGCGCCGGAACCAGCTCCTTGCCCGCTCCTGACGGCGGTTTTCGCCCATCCAGGGCAAATAAAAAGCCTTGCAACTCATGGAGTTGCAAGGCTTGAATGGATGGCGCGGCTGGCAGGATTCGAACCCACGACCCCTTGGTTCGTAGCCAAGTACTCTATCCAACTGAGCTACAGCCGCGCGAAGCCATAAAGTATACCACGAGAAAATCGTAAATTCATAGCGCCTTCATGTTGGTGGGCTCACCGTGTCGAGGTAACGTTGTCGGCTGGAAGTGACCGACCTCAGGCGCGAGAGGATGACGGATGGTTCAATGAACCAACCTTAGAAACGCCTATCGGGCCGCTGCGGCGTTGGCCGTTCCGGTCGCCGGCATCGGCACCAGGATTTCGGCCTTGTAGCGTGCCTTCAGCAGATCGTAGTAGCTGCGCGCCTCGGCGATGCCCCAGAGTTCTTCGTAGCGCGCCCGGACTTGCGCGGCCTGCTCGGTGGTCTGCTCGGCGGGCGGCAGCACCTTGTCCACGCGTGCCACGGCGTAGCCGTCCGCGCCCAAATCGACACCGACGAACGCAGGCAGCTTGGCCGGGTCGGCGCGCAGCACGGCCTCGACCAGCGACGCGGGCTGATCCTGCGGCGCGTCGCGCGACAAGGTCACGGGGGCGGGCAGGCTGGTGGCGCTGGCCGGCTGGGCCACCCAGGCCTTCAGGCGCGCCTGGCCTTCCTGGCGCGCCATCTCGGCGCCGCGTTCGTTGACGAAAGCCTGGCGCACCTCGTCCTTCACCTCGGCCAACGGGCGCGCGTGCGCCGGGGTGTGCTGCGTCACGCGGCCGGATGCGAGCTGGTTGGGGCCGATCTCGATGGCTTCGGTGTTGCGCTTGTTGTTCAGCGCATCTGCGTTGAACAGCGCGCTGATGAACTTCGGATGGGCCAGCGCACCGGTCGTGCCGGGTGCCGGCGTGCGCGTGACGTAGTCGGCCGTCTGGATGGGGAGCTTGAGCCTGTCGGCCACGGACTTCAAGCTGTCGGACTGCTCGTACACCCCGTTGGTGAAGCTCTCGGCCAGCTCGCTGAACTGCTTTTGCGCCTGCTGGGCGCGGAACTGGTCCTCGAGCTGCGGGCGCAGCTTTTCGAACGGCGGGACGGTGGCCGGTTTGACTTCGGTCAACCGGATGATGTGATAGCCGAATTCGCTTTCGACCAGTTCGCTGATGTCGCCCGCCTTGCCCAGGCCAAACGCCGCCTGCGCGATGATGGGATCAGCGCCCTTGCTGCGCTGGAAGAACCCCAGGTCGCCACCGCTGGGCGCGCTGATGTCATCCTGGGAAGACTTGCGGGCCACGTCGGCGAAGCTGGCCGGCGCGGCGCGCACCTGGGCCAGCAGTTCGGCGGCCGCGGCCTTGGCCTTCTCGCGCTCGGCGGCGGGCACGTCCTTGGGCGCGGGAATCAGGATGTGGCTGGCGCGGCGCTCTTCCGGCGCGCCCAGGGTCGCGGCGTTCTGGTCGTAATAACTGCGCAGCTCCTGCTCGCTCACGTTCACGCCCTTCTTGACGCTGTCAAGGTCGAGCACGAGGTACTCGATGCGGGCGGATTCGGGCGCCTGGTACTGCGCCTGGTGCGCCTTGTAGTAGGCCTCCAGGTCGGCATCGCTGGGGTTCAGTTTGGCGGTGTAGTCCTTGGGCGCGAAGCGCACGACCCGCGCCTCGCGCCGCTCAAGGAAAGCGCCCATCGCCGCATCGACCTGCGCCTGGCTGACGATGGCGGAGTCGACCACGCCGCCCAGCACCTGCCGCTGCGTCAGGTCGGCGCGCACGCGCGCCTCGAAGCCTTCGGGGGTCAGGCCCTGCGTGGCCAGCAACTGGCGGTAGCGGTCCATGTCGAGCCGGCCGTCGGCCCCGCGCAGCGCGGCGATGTTGGGGTCGCGCTGCAGATCGCCGGCCAGGCGTGCGTCGCTCGCCATCAGGTGGGCATCGGCGGCCGCGGCGGCCAACACGTGGTCACGCAGCAGGCGCTCCAGCGTGGCGTACTTCATCCTTGGCGAGTCGAGCAGACCCAGGTCGAGCGCGGGATTGGTGGCGCGCAGGCGATCGATTTCCATGCGATGGGCGTTGTCCCATTCGGTCTGCGTGATGGGCTTGCCGTTCACGCGCGCCACCTTGCTGGCCCCTTCGTTGAACTGGCTGTAGCCCTCGATGCCGAGAAGCATGAACGAGGGGATGACCAGCAGAAACAGCACCACCATCAGGATCTTGGTGTGCTTGCGGACAATGTCGAACATGCCTGGGACTCTTCGTAGGGGAACGGGTGGAAATGAAAAAGGCGAACCGGGGTTCGCCTTTGCGTCAACTGGTGGGTGCTGAGGGGTTCGAACCCCCGACCTACGCCTTGTAAGGGCGCCGCTCTACCAACTGAGCTAAGCACCCCACCTGAACGGCTTGTATCAGTTCAGCGCGTCCTTCAGCGCCTTGCCGGGACGGAACTTGGGTACTTTGGCGGCCTTGATTTTAATCGTTGCGCCGGTGCGTGGATTGCGGCCCGAGCGTGCCGCCCGCTTGCCGACCGCGAAGGTACCGAAGCCCACCAGCGACACGGTACCGCCCTTGCGCAGGGTGGTCTTGACGGCGCCAATGGTCGCTTCCAGGGCGCGCGTGGCGGCAGCCTTGGAAATGTCGGCGTTCTTGGCAATGTGTTCGATCAGCTCGGTTTTGTTCACGAAGGTGCCCCTCTTTCAGGATATTTCAGGAATCTGGAGAAAGCGACATCGGGTTGGCTGGACTGATGGTTTCGCCCATCCCCGTTGTTCGCCAGACCTGCGCCTAGGCCGTCAGCCAAAGCAGCGTGGCACCGCCTGGTGCCCATCCGCCACTCGGCAAAAGCCCGGCCAGCGAGCGATGCATTCTAGACGCAATAGCCCGCCGGCCCGCCGCGCCGCGCCCTGCTGGTGCGATGACGCAACAACAATTCACAAAGTCGAGCGCTGTCGTGAGATATGGAGCAGCTTCGTCAGGACGTCTGGCCCGCGGGGGGCCGCACGACCAGGGCCGTCAGGGCCATGCCGGCGAGGGTCGTCGGCGTGATGGGCTCATCGAACAGCACCCATGCGATCGAGAACGCGTAGCGAATCAGAAAAAGGTGAACGGCGGCGCGTACGGCATGCCGTAGCGCGCGACGATGAAGCCGGTGGCCCAGATGAGGACGAACACCGCCGGCATCCAGCGGACCAAGGCGGAAGTGCCGACGCCGGGATCGCCGCTCATCGAACGCGCGCGCGAATCTCGGGCAGCGCCTTCTGCAGGTAGTACACCATCGACCACACGGTCAGCACCGCCGCCAGCCAGATCAGCCACTGGCCCCAGGCGCGCGTATCCACCAGGCCGAACAGGTGCCCGTCGTACAGCAGGAAGGGGATGGCCACCATCTGCACCGTGGTCTTGAGCTTGCCGAGCATGTGCACCGCCACGCTGCGGCTGGCGCCGATGCGGGCCATCCACTCGCGCAAGGCCGAGATGGCGATCTCGCGCCCGATGATGATCAGCGCCACGAACACGTCCGTGCGCTGCAGGTGCACCAGCACCAGCAGCGAGGCGCAGACCAGGAACTTGTCGGCCACCGGGTCGAGGAAGGCGCCGAAGGACGAGGTCTGGTTGAGCTTGCGCGCCAGGAAGCCGTCGAGCCAGTCGGTCCAGGCGAAGACGATGAACATCACCGTGGCCACCAAGTTGCGCGTTTCGGGCGCCAGCGGCAGGTAGAACACGCCGATGATGAGCGGGATCGCGACGATGCGTGTCCAGGTCAGCAGGGTCGGCACGGTGAAGAACATGGTGGGCGATTGTGTCACGCCGCCGGCGCGCGGCGGGCCGCGCCCGGCGCAAGACCACTTGCTACTTAATACATAGCTGTTGGCCCAGTATCCGTGCTGGCTGGAGGCCGATTTTGCTTGAAACCACGCCGCAGGGCGGATTCAATGCAGCGCGCGGTAGATGTCCTCGGCCAGCGCGCGCGAAATGCCCTCCACCGTGGCCAGGTCGTGTACGCTGGCCGCCTCCACGCCGCGCACGCCGCCGAAGCGCTGCAGCAGGCGCGCGCGCTTCTTGGGGCCGACGCCGGGAATCTCCTCGATGCGGCTGCCGCCCACGCGCACCCGGTCGCGCTGCGCGCGCATGCCGGTGATGGCGAAGCGGTGCGCCTCGTCGCGGATCTGCGCCACCAGCATCAGGGCGGCCGAATCCCTGCCCAGCCAGACCTTCTCGCGCCCGTCGGCGAACACCAGCTCCTCCAGGCCGACCTTGCGGCCCTCGCCCTTCTCGACGCCGACGATCAGCGACACGTCCAGCGCCAGCTCGGCGAACACCTCGCGCGCCACCGCCACCTGCCCCTTGCCGCCGTCGACCAGCACCAGGTCGGGCATGCGCACGGTGGCGGCGTTGCCCTGCTCGCCCAGCGCCTCGGCGATCTTGCCGTAGCGGCGCCGCAGCACCTGGCGCATGGCGGCGTAGTCGTCGCCGGGGGTGATGCCCTCGATGCCATAGCGCCGGTACTCGCCGCCCTGCATGCGGTGGCCCTGGAAGACGACGCAACTGGCCTGCGTGGCCTCGCCGGCGGTGTGGCTGATGTCGAAGCATTCGATGCGCAGCTCATCCAGGTTGTCGGCGGGCAGGTCCAGCGCTTCGGCCAGGGCGCGCGTGCGCGCCTGCTGCGAGCCCTCCTCGGCCAGCAGGCGGGCCAGTTGCAGGGCGGCGTTCTGCTCGGCCATCTCCAGCCACGCGCGGCGCTGGCCGCGCGGCGCGTGCGTGGCCTGGATGCGCGCGCCGGTCTGCTCGCCCAGCGCCTTCAGCAGCGCGGCGCTGACCGGCTCGCTGCTGATGAGCTGCGCCGGCGCGGGCACGCCCAGGTAGTGCTGGGCGATGAAGGCGTCCAGCACCTGCGCCTCCACCGTGGGCAGCTCGGCGTCGCCGCGCTCGGCCGCCAGCGCGTGCGCGTCCTCCACGTGCGTGGGGAAGTACGCCCGGTCGCCCAGGTGGCGCCCGCCGCGCACCATGGCCAGGTTGACGCAGGCGCGCCCGCCCTGCACCTTGACGGCGAGGATGTCCACGTCGGCCTCCGACCCCACCTCCACCGCCTGCTGGTGCAGCACGCGCGAAAGCGACTGCATCTGGTTGCGGATGGCGGCCGCCTGCTCGAACTCCAGCGCCTCGGCGTGCGCCATCATGCGGCGCTCCAGCACCTGCAGCAGCTCCTGCGTCTCGCCGCGCAAGAATTGCTCGGCGTGCGCCACGTCGGCCGCGTAGTCGTCGACGCCGATGTGGCGCACGCACGGGCCGGAACAGCGCTTGATCTGGTACAGCAGGCAGGGCCGCATGCGGTGAGCGAACACCGTGTCCTCGCAGGTGCGCAGGCGGAACACCTTCTGCAGCAGCTGGATGGTTTCCTTCACCGCCCACGCGCCGGGGTACGGCCCGAAGTAGCGGTGCCGCTTGTCGGTGGCGCCGCGGTAGTAGGCCATGCGCGCGTAGGCGCCGGCGGGCGGAAAGCCCTCGCCCGGGTCGCGCGGCGCCTGGCCGGTGCCGGTGATCTTCAGATAGGGGTAGCTCTTGTCGTCGCGAAAGAGGATGTTGTAGCGGGGCGCGAGCTGCTTGATCAGGTTGTTTTCCAGGATCAACGCCTCGGCCTCGGAACGCACCACCGTCGTCTCCAGCCGCGCGATCCGGCCCACCATGTGGCCGATGCGCGTGCCGCCGTGGTCGCGGCCGAAGTAGCTGGACACGCGCTTCTTCAGGTGCCGCGCCTTGCCCACGTACAGCACCTGCCCGGCCGCGTCGTAGTAGCGGTACACGCCCGGCAGGCCGGGCAGCGCGGCCACCTGCGCCAGCAGCTCGGGCGCGTGGCCGGCGGTCGACGAATCGGCGGGGGCGGGCACGTCGGGTTCGCTCATGCGCGGCAGTTTACGGGCGCGCCTGGGCAACAATCGCCCGATGGTCATGCCGTCGCTCACCTGGGACGTGTTCTGCCGCGTCGTGGACAACCACGGCGACCTGGGTGTGTGCTGGCGCCTGTCGCGCGAGCTGGCCGCGCGCGGCCACCAGGTGCGCCTGTGGGTGGACGACGCCCGCGCCCTGCCCTGGATGGCGCCCGGCGCACTGCGGGGCGCCGTGCCCGGCGTGCGGGTGCTGCCCTGGACGCAGCCCCTCGATCCCGCGGTTCTTGCCGCCCTGCCCCGCGCCGACGTGTGGGTCGAGGCCTTCGGTTGCGAGCCGCCGCCGGAATTCGTCGCCCACGGCTCCCAGGCCGTCATCGCGCCGCCGCCCGTGTGGATCAACCTCGAGTACCTCAGCGCCGAGCCCTGGGTCGAGCGCATGCACCGCCTGCCCTCGCCCGTGCCGCGCGGGCCGGCGGCGGGCTGGACCAAGTGGTTCTTCTATCCCGGCTTCACGCCGGGCACCGGCGGGTTGCCGCGCGAACACGACCTGCCCACGCGGCAGGCCGCTTTCGACCGCGCCGCGTGGCTGGCAGCCCAGGGCATCGACTGGCGCGGCGAGCGGCTGGTGTCGCTGTTCTGCTATGAGCCGCCGGCCCTGCCCGCGCTGCTGGCGCAACTGCGGGCCGCGCCGCGGCCCACGCGGCTGCTCGTCACCGCCGGCCGCGCAGCGCAGGCCGTGCGCGCCGCTCTTCAAAATCAAAATGGCCACCAACCCGCACTGGTACTGCGCGAACAGCTATCGATTTCATACCTGCCGCACCTGCCGCAGACCGCCTACGACGAGCTGCTGTGGGCCTGCGACCTCAACTTCGTGCGCGGCGAGGACTCGCTGGTACGCGCCCTGTGGGCCGGCCGGCCCTTCGTCTGGCAGCCCTACCCGCAGCACGACGGCGCGCACCACGCCAAGCTGGACGCCTTCCTGGACTGGTTGGCGGCGCCGCCCGGCCTGGGCGCCTTCCACCGCGCCTGGAGCGGCATCGGCGCCGCCCCGCTGCCCATGCCCGACGAGCCAGCGTGGGCGGACTGCGCCCAGGGCGCGCGGCGCCGCCTGCTGGCGCAGAACGACCTGCTCACCCAACTGGCCGGCTTTGTCCGCGAAAAACGTTAGAATTCAAGGCTTTGCAAAAACCCGCCGGCGGCCGCGAACAGCCAGCCTGCCGGCCCCGGCGCACGTCGCCGCAGCGCGCACAGAACGCCTAGAGCCAGTGCACGAGCGGCCCACGCTCCACCTTCCACTGGAATCTCTACCCATGAAAATCGCTCAGGAAATCCGCGCCGGCAACGTCATCATGCACGGCAAGGATCCGATGATCGTCCTGAAGACCGAATACGCCCGCGGCGGCCGCGGCGCCGCCACCGTGCGCATGAAGCTCAAGGCCCTGCTCAACAACATGGGCACCGAGGTCGTCTTCAAGGCCGACGACAAGATGGACCAGGTCATCCTCGACCACAAGGAATGCACCTACTCCTACTTCGCCGACCCCATGTACGTGTTCATGGACGCCGAGTACAACCAGTACGAGGTCGAGGCCGAGAACATGGGCGACGCCCTGAACTACCTCGAAGACGGCATGGCCGTCGAAGTGGTGTTCTACGACGGCAAGGCCATCTCCGTCGAGCTGCCCACCACCGTGGTGCGCGGCATCACCTGGACCGAACCGGCCGTCAAGGGCGACACCTCGGGCAAGGTGCTCAAGCCGGCCAAGATCGCCACCGGCTTCGAGGTGGCGGTGCCGCTGTTCGTCGCGCAGGACGACAAGATCGAGATCGACACGCGCACCGGCGAATACCGCAAGCGCGTCTGAGGCCACGCGCCGCCCGACTCGCCCAAGGCTCCGGTTTCGGAGCCTTTTCGCCTTCTAGCCCGCGTGGATGTTGCGCCAGTCGCTTCCAATAGAATAGCAATCATGGAAACCACCGAAGACATCAGGGAGTCCACGCCGCTCAGCGACGCCTGGGCCGCGCTGCAGGCCCATGCCGACCGCGGCGAGCCGCTGGAGCCCGATGCCTACAGGCTGGCCTTCGCCGACCCCGAGTTCCTGCTGCGGCGCGAGACGCGCGGCATCCGCTTCCAGCTCGAGCTGCTCAAGCCCGACCTGGGCCTGGCGGCGGCCGGCATCCACCACACGGTGGTCTTCTACGGCGGCGCGCGCTTCGTCGCCCCCGAGGTGGCCGAGCAGCAGCTGGCCATCGCGCGCGCGGCCGGCGACGCGCAGGCCCTGGCGCTGGCCGAGCGCGCCCTGCGCACCTCGCGCTACTACGACCAGGCGCGCGCGTTCGCCCGCCTCGTCGCCAGCTACAGCCTGCGCCAGCCGCAGGCGGAAAAGCTGTTCATCTGCACCGGCGGCGGCCCTGGCGTGATGGAGGCCGCCAACCGCGGCGCCGACGACGTCGGCGTGCCCTCGGTCGGCCTGAACATCGCCCTGCCGCACGAGCAGGCGACCAATCCCTACGTATCGCCGCACCTGGCTTTCAAGTTCCACTACTTCGCGCTGCGCAAGATGCATTTCATGATGCGCGCCAAGGCGCTGGTGGCCTTCCCCGGCGGCTTCGGCACGCTGGACGAGCTGTTCGAGGTGCTCACCCTGGTGCAGACGCGCAAGGCCAAGCCCGTGCCCATCGTGCTGTTCGGCCACGACTACTGGAACCGCTTGCTGAACCTGGAGCTCCTGGTCGAGGAAGGCGCCATCGCCCCCGAGGACCTGGCGCTTTACCAGATCGTCGACACGCCCGAGGCGGCGTGGGACGCCATCCGCCAGTTCTACGGCCTGTGACCGGGCGACGCGGCTAGAATCAGGCACCGGGCCCAGGATTTTCTGGCCCGGTTTTTTGTGCCCGCTTTACAGGGCGGGCACAGAGCCGGCGGCCAGGCCAAGCGCCCTTCCCTCAATCCGAATGGAGCTTGGATCATCATGGAAATCTTCGACTACGACCAGGTCCTGCTGCTGCCGCGCAAGTGCCGGGTGGACAGCCGCGGCGAATGCGACGCGGGCATCGACTTCGGCGGGCGGCGCTTCAAGCTGCCGGCGGTGCCCTCCAACATGAAGACCGTGGTGGACGAGCGCGTGTGCGTCTGGCTGGCCGAGCACGGCTACTTCTACGTCATGCACCGGTTCGACCTGGACAACGTCGCCTTCGTGCGCGACATGAAGGCGCGCGGCCTCTACGCGTCGATCTCGCTGGGCGTCAAGGCGCCCGACTACGCCACGGTGGACCGGCTGGCCGCCGAAGCCCTGGTGCCCGAGTACATCACCATCGACATCGCGCACGGCCACGCCGACTCGGTGCGGGACATGATCGCGCACCTCAAGGCCCGGCTGCCGCGGTCCTTCGTCATCGCCGGCAACGTGGCCACGCCCGAGGCGGTGATCGACCTGGAGAACTGGGGCGCCGACGCCACCAAGGTGGGCGTGGGGCCGGGCAAGGTGTGCATCACGCGGCTGAAGACGGGCTTCGGCACCGGCGGCTGGCAGTTGAGCGCACTGAAGTGGTGCGCGCGCGTGGCGACCAAGCCCATCATCGCCGACGGCGGCATCCGCAGCCACGGCGACATCGCCAAGAGCATCCGCTTCGGCGCCACGATGGTCATGATCGGCTCGCTCTTCGCCGGCCACGAGGAATCGCCCGGCCGCACGGTGGAGGTCGATGGCGAGCTGTTCAAGGAGTACTACGGCTCGGCCAGCGACTTCAACAAGGGCGAGTACCGCCACGTCGAGGGCAAGCGCATCCTGGAGCAGATCAAGGGCAGGCTGGCCGACACGCTGGTCGAGATGGAGCAGGACGTGCAAAGCTCCATCAGCTACGCCGGCGGCCGGGCGCTGCTGGACATCCGCAAGGTCAACTACGTCATCCTGGGCGGCGACAACGCCGGCGAACATCTGCTGATGTGAGACGGATCTCAAGCCATTTCGGCCTATATCCGGCGCTGGTATTGCGCCAGCAGCTATCAGTTCAATAGTTACCGACCTGGCGGCGGTCAGCGCAGCAACTCTTGCACCATCCGGTTCAGCCGGTGGCCGGGCCGCGCCAGCGCATCGACGATGCTGAAGTGGTTCAGCCCCGGCAGCGCCGCCGCCACCGGCACGCGCTCGCGGCCCCAGGCGCGCTGAATCAGGCGGTTCTGGCGCAGGTACTCGCCGCTCTCCTGCGCCCCCGCCACGCCGACCAGGCGCCCATGCCTGGGCGCCGGCAGCCGCGCCGGGCTGGCCTCGTGCACCTGGCGGGGCGTGAGGCGCAGCACCTCCTGCAGGCTGGGCGTGTGCATCAGCGGCTCCAGGTCGTACAGGCCCGACACGCCCATGGCCGCGCGCACCATGCGCGGGGGCAGCGCCGGGTCGAACGCGTCCCAGGCGCAGGCCAGCATCATCGCCGCCGCGTGGCCGCCGGCCGAGTGGCCGATCACCGTGATGCGGCGCGCGCTGCCCTTCAGGCTGGCGGCGTGGCGCCACGCCCAGGCCACGGCGCGCGCCACCTGCAACGTGATCTGCGGGATGCTGAGCCGCGGGCAGAACGCATAGTTGGGCACCACCGCAGCCGCCCCCATGTCGTGCAGCGCGGCGGCGATGAAGCTGTGCTGCGACTTGTCCAGCGCCTTCCAGTACCCGCCGTGCACGAACACCACCACCGGCGCGCCGGCGCGCGGCGCGGCGAAGGCGTCCAGCCGCTCCTGCGGGCCGTCGCCGTAGGCCACGTCCAGCGTGCACGGCAGAGAGCGCCGCGCCAGCGCCGATTCGGCCGCCCAGCGCGCGAAGTACGCGCCGTGGTCCGGCACGCGCATGCGGTTGTTGTACATGCGCTCCAGCCACTGCGTGTCGGGCAGCTCGCGGGGCGGGAGGTGGCGCAGGGATGGGTCGGGACGGTCCATGGTGGGACGAGATTGTCTCAAACGGCGGGCCCCCGCCAGACACCGCCCCGGAGCCGTGGTTGCGGGTCGTGCCGGGCTGCGGCAATTCAGTGCCTGAAGTGCCCGAAGCCTGCCCTCCATCTGTGCGATAAGCTATCTTTCAAAGAGCAAATTCGGCGCGGCATGGTCGCCGGTTCAGGCGCCGGCCGCGCCAAGCAGCCGAACACCACTCCTCGCAGCCACTGGTTCGCCGGCTCTTGGGCCTGCGCCTCGGCGCACGAACCTGGATATCCCGCCAAGTCGGCCGAGACTGGCCCATCCTGAAATGAGTTGACACCAGAACGGTTAGAAATTGCCGGGGCCACCCAGCGATAGACGCCCGGCACACTGCATCGGGCGTTTGCATTCTCAGCAACAGATGCGGTCGCTCGACGCCCCACACATCGACGCGGCGATGGCGTGGATTGGGCACGCCACGGCATCCGTGCGCTTCGTGTTCGTCAAGTCCTTGTCGGAATTCTCATTTCGCCGCCCGCTCCTGGCGAGGCGAGCGATCGGCGACCATCGTTCCAGATCGGAATCAAACCGCCGCGCTTCTGGTAACGCTTCACATTATTATCATCATTTTGATGATATAAAATAATTATAATACTACTATAGTACGGAATTTTTTAATTCTATCGTGCTCTTCTAAAAGATAAGAAAACTCCCTCACCGTCATGCCCATCGACCGACTCTCAGGAATGACCCAAGCGCAACGCGATCGGCTCGCGTTCGTTGAGCTACGCCTGCGCTTCGTGGGCGAAATCCGCCGACAAGACTTGATCACGCGCTTCGATATCCAGGCAGCAGCCGCAACGCGGGACATCGCGCAGTACAAGGAATTGGCCCCGCGCAACATGGAGTACGACCCCAAGGGCAAGGTCTACGTCCGTGCTCCGTGGTTCCGACCTCTGTTCGACTTTTCGGCCGGGCGCGTGCTCGTCTGGCTGTCTCAAGGGTATGGCGATGCCGAGCCAGCCCCGTGGAAAGGCGCGGTGCCGACCGAAGGCACCAGCCTGACGAGCCACATTGATCTCGAATTGGTGCCGGTGTGGGAGGCGCTGCACCAGTTGATTCGCGCGCTGAACCAGCAGGGCGAATCGGCCGCCGGCGCCCTGCTGGCCCGCATGCCCAACCAGGCCGACACCACCCGCGCCCTGGCCTACCGCCTGTACACCCTGTGCGAGCGCAAGGGCTGGGCCGAGGAAGCGCGGGCGTACAACGAACTGGTCACGGCCTGGAGCGCCGTTGAGCAGGCGGCGGGCGAGGCGGGGGTGGTGGGGTCGCAGGCGCAATGGGAGATGTGAGGTACCCATGACTTCCTCTGCACAGCAAGCCCTTGCCGTAAGCCTGCGTCAATTCTCTACTCGCTGCGGAGACAATTTCCTGGCCGTAGGGCGCACGCTCTTCCTTGAGCAGTTTCACGCCAATCCGCTGACCCATGCGCCAATACAGCATCGTCAACGTGCTGTTGGCCATCTGCGCCACATGCTGGCGCGCCTGCTCGATCAACTGGCGCAATTCGCCCAGCAGCGCGGTGTCGGTCTTGGCGGGAACGGTCATGGCTGGCTCCCTAAAAAATCGCCTTGCAGGGCACGGTCGAGCACATCGATTTCGCGTTGAACTTGCAGGCTCAAGGGCGCGTCTAGATACGCCACGCCAGCGTGCAATCTGCCATGAACCCTGCGCCGGAATTCACGCAGCCCGCTTGCCAGTTCACGCATGGCGGCAACGTCTGCTTCGTCCAGTGGAATGTTCAGCGTATGCGGCTCGTTCAGTGACCGCGCCAAGTCGTTGTGGCTCAGGTACTTGTCCCGAATGCGCTTCAGACCCGATGCCTCCCAAATGGCATGCACGCCATGCACGTCCGAATCCGTATCAACTCGAACCTCAGCCAAGCGCTTCAAACTCAAGTTATCCATCGCCCGACGACCCTGCCCAGTCGCGGCAGGGTCCATCAGCCGCGACATGCGCATCAACAACGATTCCATGAGCGCGGTTTGCGTCAAGCGGTGGAACAGAGGCATGTCCCGCGCCAGCACAGCCAGCCCTTGCCCCTGCGCTTTGAAATACAAACATTCAACGGCTTCCCACAACAACTGAATGCCGGTGATCTCCTTGCTCAGGATGTCCCACATCGGTGTGGCATCGGCTTCACGGATCGAAATCTATGGCACATGAAGCGCTTCGCCGACGCGTTTCCCGACGAAAAGATTGTCTTCGCACTGAGTGCAGTGTTGTCGTGGACGCATTTCCGTCAGTTGATCTATCTGGATCGGCCTTTGCAGCGCGAGTTTTATGCCGAGATGTGCCGCGTCGAACGCTGGAGCACACGCACGCTGGAGAAGAAGATCGGCGGCATGCTCTACGAGCGCACCGCCATTTCCAGAAAGCCCGAAGCGGTGGTGGAGATGGAGATTGCCAAGCTGCGCGCAGGCGATACGGTCAGTGCAGAGTTGGTATTCCGAGACCCCTACCTGCTGGATTTTCTGGGCCTGCAAGGCGCCTACAGCGAACGCGACATGGAGTCCGCCATCCTGGCTGACATCGAGCGCTTTCTGCTGGAGATGGGCGACGGCTTTTGCTTCGTGGCCCGACAGAAAAGGCTGATCATCGGGCGCGATGACGAGCCTGTCCTGAATTTTGTGTTCGAGGCATAGCATGACGACCAGGAACATGTATGCCGACGAGCAAGACGAAGATGAAGAACGCGGCGATCGCCGCCAAGATGGCGGCGCTGCCGTCGATCCCGAAGGAGCTGATTGACCAGTTCGTCTCGGGGCCCATGACCGGCGATGCCGTGAACGCGGCGACGGTGGCATTCAAGAAGGCGTTGATCGAGCGCGCCCTGGGTGCCGAGATGTCGCACCATTTGGGCTACCCGAATGGCGCGAGCAAGCCCGGAGGCCGGCACTGCCAACCAGCGCAACGGCCGCAGCGCCAAGACCGTGCTGACCGACGATGGGCCGCTGCGCATCGAAGTCCCGCGCGACCGCGCCGGCTCCTTCGAGCCGGTGCTCATCCCCAAGCACGAACGCCGCTTCACCGGCTTCGACGACAAGATCGTGGCCATGTACGCGCGCGGCCTGACCATGCGCGAGATCCAGGGCTTCCTGCTGGAGAGCTACGGCGTGGAGGTGTCGCCCGAGTTCATCAGTTCGGTCACCGACGCCGTCATGGCCGAGGTCACCGCCTGGCAGGCGCGCCCGCTGGAGCCGAGGTACCCGGTGGTCTTCTTCGACGCCTTGCGCGTGAAGATCAAGGAAGACGCGGTGGTGCGCAACAAGGCCATCTACCTGGCCCTGGGCGTGCTGCCCGATGGCACGCGCGACATCCTGGGCTTGTGGATCGAGGGCACCGAAGGCGCCAAGTTCTGGATGAAGGTGTTCAACGACTTGAAGACCCGCGGCGTCAATGACATCCTCATTGCCGTCACCGACGGCTTGAAGGGCATGCCCGAAGCGCTGGCGGCGGTGTACCCGGCCACCACGCTGCAGACGTGCATCGTGCACCTGATTCGCAACTCCCTGGACTACGCCAGTTGGAAGGATCGCAAGCTGCTGGCGGCGGCCATCAGGCCGATCTACACGGCCGCCAGCGCAGAGGCGGCCGAGGCCGAACTCGACGCCTTCGCTCAAGGCCCGTGGGGCGTCAAGTTCCCCACCGTGGTGGCGGCCTGGCGTCGGGCGTGGGACCGGGTGATTCCGTTCTTTGCATTTCCACCGTCCATCCGCCGGGTGATCTACACGACCAACGCCATCGAGAGCATCAACGCGCGACTGCGCAAGATCATCAAGACACGGGGACACTTCCCCAGTGACGATGCGGCCTCCAAGCTGATCTGGCTGGCGCTGCGCAACATAACGGCCGACTGGGGACGGGCAGCCAAGGATTGGAAGGAGGCGATGAACCAGTTCGCGATACTCCACGAAGATCGCTTCACGCAGCCGACCCATGGCGCCAGCAAGCAAGGAGGTTGAACCATGAATACATGGCTCAACCGGGGCGCCTCCGGCGGCCTGGCAGGGGCCTGAAGACAGAAGAGAAATCAATCGAGAGCAGATCAACCAACCGCCTCGAACACAAAAATTCAGACAGGCCCGCGATGACTTCTATCTCGATCTGCTGTTCTATCACCGCAAGCTGCGGCGGCTGGTGGCCGTCGAGCTGAAGCTGGAACACTTCCAGGCCGGGCACAAGGGCCAGATGGAGCTGTATCTGCGCTGGCTGGACCGCTACGAGCGTCAGCCGACGGAAGAAGCGCCCATTGGCCTGATTCTTTGCGCCAGCGTGAACCGGGAAGAGATCGAAGTGCTGCAACTGGACGGCTCCAGCATCCGCGTGGCCGAGTACCTGACGGAGCTGCCGGATCGCGAGGCGCTGCGCGTCAAGCTGCATCAGGCCATCGAATTGGCGCGCAACAAGGCCGTGGTTGCGCTGCCGCATGCAAAAGATCGTGGAGAAGAAATATGAGCCTGAAACCCTGGCGCGAGATCGCCGAACCCCATGCCGACGTGCGCGAAGGCAAGTTCCAGCAGGCCGAGTTCGCGGCCGATTTGTCGCGCGTGCATGCGGGCACGGCCAATGCCGAATACCAGAACCCGGCGCTGTTTTTTCAGCGCACTTTCATCACCGAAGGCATGCACTTGTTGCTCAATTCGGTGGTCAAGCGCCTGGCGGGCCAGGGGGGCGATCCGGTCATTCAGCTTCAAACGGCCTTTGGTGGCGGCAAGACGCACACCATGCTGGCCGTCTATCACCTGGCCAAGGGCGAAGCGCCCGCCAGTGATTTGCAGGGCGTGCCCGCCATCCTTGATGCGGCAGGCGTGACGGAACTGCCGAAGGCGCGCATTGCAGTGCTCGACGGCATCAAGTCTTCGCCCAACCAGCCGGTGGTGAGGGATGGGCAGAGCATTCGCACCTTGTGGGGCGATCTGGCATGGCAACTGGGCGGCGCCGAGGGTTATGCGCGGGTGGCGGATGCCGATGCTTCGGGCACATCGCCGGGCAAGGAGGTGCTGGCCGATCTGTTGGGCCGCTACGCGCCCTGCGTGATCCTGATCGACGAGTTGGTGGCCTATGTGCGTCAGTTCGAGGAGGGCAAGGCGCTGACGGGCGGCACCTTCGATTCGAACCTGAGCTTTGTGCAGGCGCTGACGGAGGCGCTGAAGGCCGTGCCGACCGCGGTGCTGCTGGCCTCTTTGCCGGAGTCCAAAAAGGAGGCGGGCAGCGAGCGCGGGGAGAAGGCGCTGGCTTCGCTGTCGCACTACTTTGGCCGCATTCAGGCGCTGTGGAAGCCGGTGGCGACCGAGGAAGCGTTCGAGATCGTGCGCCGCCGCCTGTTCAGCAACATCAACGACAAGTTGGCGATGGAGTCGGTCTGCCGGGCGTTCGCGGACTACTACATCGCCCATCGCGACGACTTTCCGCAAGAAACGCAGGACAGCAAGTACCTGGAACGGCTGGTGCGCGCCTACCCGATTCACCCCGAGGTGTTCGACCGCCTGTACGAGGACTGGTCGACGCTGGACAACTTTCAGCGCACGCGCGGCGTGCTGAAGTTGATGGCCACGGTAATCCACCGCCTGTGGGTCGATGGCAACAACGACCCGCTGATCATGCCCGGCAGCTTTCCGCTGATGGATGTCAGCACCTTGAACGAGGTGATTTACTACCTGCCGCAGGGCTGGACGCCGGTGATCGAGCGCGACGTGGACGGCGAGCGTTCGGAAACCTGGGAGATCGAGAACAAGGACACCCGCTTTGGCAGCGTGCAAGCCTGCCGCCGCACCGCGCGCACGATTTTCCTGGGCAGCGCGCCCAGCACATCGAGCCAGGGCGTGCGCGGGGTGGAACTGGAGCGCGTCATCCTGGGTGTGGCCCAACCGGGGCAGCAGCCCAGCCTGTTCAAGGATGCGCTGCGCCGCCTGGGCGACCGACTGCATTACCTGAACGCCGCCAACAACCGCTTCTGGCTGGACACGCGCCCGAACCTGCGGCGCGAGATGGAAGAGCGCAAGCGCCGCTTTCAAGACCGGGAAGACGTGTTCCCCGCCATCCGCGACCGTGTGAACAAGAGCTTTGCCGTCGGGGTGTTTGGCGGCATCCACGTCTTCACCGGCAGCGGCGACGTGCCCGACGACTGGGCGCTGCGGCTGGTGGTGCTGCCGCCGGACGCGGCCTTCAGCAAGAGCGGCCAGAGCCTGGCCACCGAGCGCGCGACCGAGATCCTGAAAAAGCGTGGCGACCAGCCGCGCTTCAAGCAGAACCGCCTGATCTTCGTGGCGGCGGACTACGACAGCGTGAGCCGCCTGAAAGACCACGTGCGCTCGCAGCTCGCGTGGTGCAGCATCGTCGTTGACTACAAGGACAACCGCATCGTTCTCGACAACCTGATGGCCCAGCAGGCGCAGGCCAGTCTGGATCAGGCCGAAGAAACGGTGCGGCGCATGATCCGCGAGACCTACAAGTGGCTGCTGGCGCCGGTGCAGGAGGCGCGGCCCGGCAAGGGCTTGTTGCCCATGCAGTGGGAGCATTTCGCGCTCAACCCAGGGGCGCCGAGCACCGCGCAGGAGATCGAGCGCGTGCTCAAGGACAACGAGCTGCTCATCAGCGAATGGGCACCCATCCATCTGGCCAAGATGCTCAAGGACTGGTTCTGGAAGGACGACGCCAAGGAGGTCGGCGCGCTCAACGTCTGGCAGCAGAGCTGTCAGCAGCTGTTCTTGCCGCGGTTGAAGGACGACACGGTCTTTCAGATGACGATGGCGGCGGGCGCCGAAAGCCGCGATTTCTTCGGCTTCGCGCAGGGCAAGGACGATGGGCGCTACGTCGGGTTCAGCTACGGCAAGCGCACGTCGCTGATCATGGATGCGTCGCTGAGGCTGATCGAACCCCTTGCCGCGGCAGCCTACATGGAGAGCCTGCGCGCGGCGGAGGAAGCATCGCGCACCAAGCCTGTCGATACGGGTACGGGTGCAACGACCGTCTTGGTGACCGGAGACGGTCGCATCCCCCCACACGTCAAGGATTCCGGCAAGGGCGGCGGAGCGGCCGGCGCCAAGAAGCAGTTCTACGCCAGCATCGACCTCGACCCGATCCAGGCCAAGCGGCAGTTTGCCGATCTGGTGGACGAAGTCGTGCAGCAGTTCACCCTGCGCCCCGGCGTGAGGGTGCGGATCGCCGTCGAGATTCAGGCCGAATCCCCGACCGGCTTCGACGACGGTCTTCAGCGCGCCGTGAAAGAGAACTGCAACGTGCTGAGGTTCAAGAGCGCGGAATTCGAGGCGGGTGAATGAACGCCTCCAAAGTCTTCGATAGACACGCAGGTAACCCTTTCGCGACGACACACGCAGAACGGACCTGAAGCCGGGGTGGCGCGCGGAACCCACAAACGAAAACGCCCAACCGAGAACGGTTGGGCGCTGAATAGTGGTGGAGAGGAGGAGGATCGAACTCCCGACCTCCGCATTGCGAACGCGGCGCTCTCCCAGCTGAGCTACCCCCCCACGAAGATCGCTAGTTTAGCGCGATCCGGGCAGGCGCGCGCGGCGCACCGACGCCATCCGCTGCACGACGCCGCCGAGCCGATCGATCTCCTCGTGGGTCTTGTAGAACGCCAGCGAAGGACGCACCGTGGTCTCCACCCCGAAGCGCCACGGGATCGGCTGCTCGCAATGGTGACCGGTGCGCACGGCGATGCCCTCCTCGGCCAGGCCGCTCGTGGCCGCTTTCAGGCCGCGCCCGGCAGGGCCAGCCGGGGCAGGGCCGCCCGCGCGTTGGCGCTGGTCACGGCCGCCCATTCCTCCACCGTCACGCCGCGCAGCCCGGCCACCACGGCGGCGATGCGGGGCAGTTCGCCCGGCTCGTTGCGGCCCTGGCGCTGGCCGGCGGCGCGCTGGTCGGCGGTGGCGTAGAGCCAGTGCGGCGGAATGTCGGGCGCGTCGGTTTCCATGACGATGGCCCCGGCGGGCAACTCGGCGGCGAGCGTGCGCAGGCGCGTGGCGCGCTCGTAGGTCGCCGCGCCGCCGAAGCCGAGCCTGAAGCCCAAGCCCAGCAGGGCGTCGGCCTGCTGCCGGCTGCCGCTGAAGGCGTGGGCGATGCCGCCAGGCACCGCGATGTCGCGCAGCCCCTTGAGCACCTGATCGACCGAGCGCCGCACGTGCAGGATCACCGGCAGACCGTGCCGGCGCGCCAGCCTGAGCTGCTCGCGGTAGAAGCGCTCCTGCCGCTCGCGCAGCGGGCCCGTGGCCAGCTCGGGCACGAAGTAGTCGAGCCCGATCTCGCCCACGGCGACCAGGCGCGGATCGCCAGCGTGGACGTGCAGCGCTTCGTCCAGCCGCGCCAGCGCGTCGTCGGCCGCGCGCGCCATGTACAGCGGGTGGATGCCCAGCGCGTAGGCGTCGCCGAAGCGGTGCGCCAGCGCCCGCACCGGCTCGAACGCGGCCGCCTCGACCGCCGGGATGACGCAGATTGCTACGTTTTCAATAGCTGCCCGCGCACGAACGGCGCCGGTATCGGGCCCAAACTCCTCCGCATCAAGATGGCAGTGGGTGTCGATCCAGGTCGGCATGGGCGCATCATGCCCGAGAACGCCACGCCGCCGCCCAACCGTGATACCGTGTGGCTTGTCGTCGTCACGAAGTCCGGGTGACCCCATGCGTCGAACCGCGCTGTACAGCCGATCCTCCCCCGCCGCGCCGCCGCCGGAACCCGCCGCCTCCCCGCGGCCGACGCCGCGCCCCGCCCCCCTGGCGCCAGCGCCTGGCCGCCGCGCTGCGCCACCCCGGCCTGTTGTGGACGGCGGTCGGCGCGCTGGCCCTGGGGCCGGCGCTGACCCACAGCCCCTGGTTCAACCCCGCGCCGCGCCAGCTGACGCAGGACGACATCAACGCCGCCGTCCTGCACACGCTGCAGAACAAGGCGCTGCCCTCGCAAGCGGCGCGCGCGGCGGCGATGGTGGGGCCGTCGCTGGTGCGCGTGGAGGGCCTCGTGGAAGGCCGCAAGGACAAGAAGGGCCACGCCGAGATGGGGCGCGGCGTGGGCACCGGCGTGGTCATCATCGACAACGGCACCATCTTGACCAACCTGCACGTGGTGCAGGGCGCCCAGCGCATCACCGTGACCTTCGCCGACGGCCTGGAAAGCCCCGCCGGCATCCTCAACATCCAGCCCGAGAACGACCTGGCCGTGCTGCGTGCCCACCGCATTCCGGACGACCTGCACGCCGCCACCATGCGCTCCACGGGCGACTTGGCGCCGGGCGACGAGGTGGTGGCCATCGGCTTTCCGTTCGGCATCGGCCCATCGGTGTCGGCCGGCGTGGTCTCGGGCCTGAAGCGCAGCCTGCGCTCGCCCGAGGGCGGCCAGCAGATGAGCAACCTGATCCAGTTCGACGCCGCCGCCAATCCCGGCAATTCGGGCGGGCCGCTGATCACCATGGACGGCCAGGTGGTCGGCATCGTCACCGCCATCCTCAACCCCACGACGGCGCGCACTTTCCTGGGCATCGGCTTTGCCGTGCCGATCGAGAACGCCGCCACGGCGGCCGGCCAGCCGCCGTTCTGACTTTTCCCCTGGAGCGCTCCCCCATGAATCCCGTCGACGATCCCCGCTTCGCCCAGAACCCCGGCACCGCCGACCTGATGGAGCGCATCCTCTACGAGGTCAAGCGCGTCGTGGTCGGGCAGGACCGCTTCCTGGAGCGCGTGATGGTGGCCCTGCTGGCCGGCGGCCACCTGCTGGTCGAGGGCGTGCCGGGGCTGGCCAAGACGCTCACCGTCAAGACCCTGGCCGGCGTGCTGCAAGGCCAGTTCAAGCGCGTGCAGTTCACGCCCGACCTGGTGCCGGCCGACCTGGTGGGCACGCGCCTGTACAACCAGAAGACGGGCGACTTCTCCACCGCGCTGGGCCCCGTCTTCACCCACCTGCTGCTGGCCGACGAGATCAACCGCGCGCCCGCCAAGGTACAGAGCGCGCTGCTGGAGGTGATGCAGGAGCGCCAGGTCACCATCGCCGGGCAGTCCCACCCCGTGCCCGAGCCCTTCCTGGTGATGGCCACCCAGAACCCGATCGAGACCGAGGGCACCTACCCCCTGCCCGAGGCGCAGGTGGACCGCTTCATGATGAAGGTGCTGGTGGACTACCCGAGCGAGGAGGAGGAGTTCGTCATCGCTCAGCGCGTGACCGGCCCGCGCATCGACGTGAGCCCGGTCGCCACCATGGACCAGTTGGCGCGGCTGCAGGGCGAGTGCCGGCAGGTGTACGTCGATCCCTCGCTGGTGCAGTACGCGGTGCGGCTGGTGTCGGCCACGCGCGCGCCGGCACAGGCCGGGCTGAAGGACCTGGCGCCGATGATCACCTTCGGCGCCAGCCCGCGCGCCACCATCGGCCTGATCGAGGGCGCGCGGGCGCTGGCCATGATGCGCGGGCGCACCTACGCCCTGCCCGAGGACATGAGCGACCTGGTGCCCGACGTGCTGCGCCACCGCCTGGTGCTGTCCTACGAGGCGCTGTCCGAGGGACTGGCGGCCGACCAGATCGTGCTGCGGGTCATGGCCAAGATTCCGCCGCCGCCCAGGCCGCTGCAGCACGAGAAGCTGGCCGCATGATCGATTGGCCGCGCCGGACAGCGCCGCCCCACGCGGTGCCCAACCGGCCGCGCCCGGCCGATCAGGCCGACGCTCCCGGCCGCGCCGAGCAGGTGCTGCGCCGGCTCGAGTGGACGGTGCTCAAGCGCCTCGACGGCGCGCTGCAGGGCGACTGGCGCACGCTGATGCGCGGCGCCGGGCTCGACCTGGCCGACCTGCGCGAATACCAGCTGCACGACGACGTGCGCCACATCGACTGGAACGTCACCGCCCGCCTGCGGCAGCCGCACGTGCGCGTCTTCAGCGAGGACCGGGAGATGGCGGCGTGG
Source organism: Ottowia sp. (assembly GCF_016703145.1). Lineage (GTDB taxonomy): Bacteria > Pseudomonadota > Gammaproteobacteria > Burkholderiales > Burkholderiaceae_C > Ottowia. The sequence continues at coordinate 1,108,661 of NZ_JADJCO010000005.1, forward strand.
TTCCTGCTGGACCTCAGCCCGTCGGTGGACTTCGGCTCCGGCGCGCAGCCCAAGCGCCAGGTGTCGGCCGAGTTCGTCGCCGTCATCGCGCGCCTGCTCACGCGCCACGGCAACCGCGTGGGCGCCCTGCTCTACGGCGCCGACGTCGAGGCCGTGATCCCCGCGCGCGCCAGCCGGCAGCACGTGCTGCACCTGCTGCAGCGCATGCTGGCGCGGCCCCAGCCCGTCCCGGCCGGCCCCGGCGGCGCCACGCGCCTGTCCGACCTGCTGCGCGCTGGCGCGCAGGCGATCCGGCGGCGCTCCACGGTGTTCGTGGTGTCGGACTTCATCAGCGAGCCCGGCTGGGACCGGCCGCTGGCGCAGCTGGCCCTGCGCCACGACGTGGTGGCCGTGCGCCTGCTCGACCCTCTGGAGCGCGAGCTGCCCGACCTGGGCCTGGTCACCCTGCGCGACGCCGAGACCGGCGAGCACCTGCTGGTGGACACGCACGACGGCGCCTTCCGCCGCCGCTTCGCCGCCGCCGCCGCCCGGCGCGAGGCCGCGTTGCACGCCGCGCTGGCGCGCGCCGGCGTGGACGCGCTGGAGCTGGCCACCGACGGCGACCTGGCCGGCGCCATCGTGCGCTTCACCGACCTGCGCCGCCAGCGCGTCCGCCTGGCCGCCGGGGCGGGCTTGCCCGCGCACCTGCGCAAACCGGCCTGAAGGGCGAAAATGAGCCCGCACCACGCCCCGCGACCATGAACCCGACCTGGCCCGCCTTCCTGAAGTGGCCTGCGGCCCTGCCGCAGCCCCACTTCCTGTGGCCGCAGTTCCTGTGGCTGCTGCTGCTGCTGCCCGTGCTGGTGCTGCTGTACCTGTGGCTGCAGCGGCGCAAGCGCAAGCTGGCCGTGCGCTACGCCAGCCTGTCTCTCGTGCGGGAAGCGCTGGGCCAGGGCCCCGGCTGGCGCCGCCACCTGCCGCCGCTGCTGCTGCTGGCGGCGCTGGCGGCCCTGCTGCTGGCCAGCGCGCGGCCGGTGGCCGTGGTGGCGCTGCCGTCCAACCAGCAGACCATCGTGCTGGCCATGGACGTGTCGGGCAGCATGCGCGCCTCCGACGTCGAGCCCAACCGGCTGGTGGCGGCGCAGAACGCGGCAAAGACCTTCCTGGCCGAGCTGCCGCGCGACGTCAAGGTCGGCATCGTCGCCTTCGCCGGCTCGGCGCAGGTGGCGCAGCAGCCCACGGTCAACCGCGAGGACCTCGTCACCGCGATCGACCGCTTCCAGTTACAGCGCGCCACGGCCACCGGCAACGCCTTGGTCATCTCGCTGGCCACGCTATTTCCCAACGCCGGCATCGAGCTGCAGCAGCTCAGCCTCGATCGCCTGCGCGGCGGCATGGGCCGCTCGCTGGACCAGGCGCCGCCCAGGCAGAACGAGTTCATCCCGGTGCCGCCGGGCTCGTACAGCTCGGCCGCCATCATCATGCTGACCGACGGCCAGCGCACCACGGGCGTGGACCCGCTCGACGCCGCGCGGATGGTCGCCGACCGCGGCGTGCGCGTGTACACGGTGGGCATCGGCACGGTGGACGGCGACACCATCGGCTTCGACGGCTGGTCGATGCGCGTGCGGCTGGACGAGGAAACCCTCAAGGCCATCGCCCACAAGACCGCCGGCGAGTACTACTACGCCGGCACCGCGCAGGACCTGAAGAAGGTCTACCAGAACCTCAGCAGCCGCCTGACGCTGGAGAAGAAGGAGACCGAGGTGTCCGCCCTGTTCGCCCTGGCCGGCGCCGCGCTGGCGCTGCTGGCGGGCGGGCTGTCGCTGCTGTGGTTCGGGCGGGTGCTGTAGCCGCCGCGCCCGCGCGGATATTTGAAAGAAATCGGCCTTCAGCGCCTGCCCAGCAAGCGCGAGAAGCTATCGATATGAGAGTAGATTGCGCGCCGCACCGAGATGGCACAACGGGTCGCCGCTCAGCCGGTGGCGTTGAACGCCGCGCTGTAGGCCACCGTGCCGGTGGGCACGGCTCCGTCCTGCATGGCCAGCGCCATGAAGTAGTCAGGCGGCACGCCTGGCAGCACCAGGCGCGGGTCGGCCCGGAAGCCGAAGCGCTGGTAATAAGCTGGCTCGCCCAGCAGCACGCAGCCCCTGGCCTGGCGTGCGCGCAGGCTGTCCAGTGCCGCGCGCATCAGATGCCCGCCGAGGCCCTGGCCCTGGCACCGCGGCAGCACCGAGATCGGCCCCAGCCCGTACCAGCCGACGTCGCGTCCATCGACCGTCACGAGCGACACCGCGACATGGCCGACGACCTCGCCGCCACATTCAGCCACCAACGACACCGCGAGCTGCCCCACCGCGCGCAGGGCGCCGACGATGAGATGCTCGGTGTGCGAGCTGTGCGGCGCCTGCGCGAACGCGGCGCGCGTCGCGGCCTCGATGGCCCGGGCGTCGGCGGCGGCCTCGGGTCGCAGCGTGCACGAAGCGGGCATTGGCATGCTCATTCGCTCAACCGGGCCGCAACACGCCGCGCTCCAACCGCACCATGCGCCCGCAGCGCGCGGCGAGCTGGTCGTCGTGCGTGACCAGCACGAAGGCGGTGCCGCGCGTGCGCGCCAGCTCCATCATCAGCGCGAACACGCCGTCGGCGGTGGCGCGGTCGAGGTTGCCGGTGGGCTCGTCGGCCAGCACGCAGGCCGGCTGGGTGACCAGGGCGCGGGCGATGGCCACGCGCTGGCGCTCGCCGCCCGACAGCTCGGCCGGCCGGTGCTGCGCGCGCCCGCCCAGCCCGACCTGGGCCAGCATGTCCTGCGCCACGCGCGCCGCCTCGGCACGCGGCTGGCGCCGGATCCACAGCGGCATGGCGACGTTCTCCAGCGCGGTGAACTCGGGCAGCAGGTGGTGGAACTGGTAGACGAAGCCCAGATGCCGGTTGCGCAGCCCGCCCTGCGCCGTGGGCGACAGGCCCGAGAAGTCCTGCCCCAGCAGCCGCACGCGGCCGCTGGTGGGTGCGTCCAGCCCGCCCAGCAGGTGCAGCAGCGTGCTCTTGCCCGAGCCCGACGCCCCGACGACGGCCAGCGTCTCGCCGGCCTGCACCGTGAGATCGACGCCGCGCAGCACCGTCACGTCGAGCGGGCCTTCATGGAAGCGCTTGGTCAGGCCCTCGGCTTCCAGTACGGCCCGCACGCCCATCCGGCAGGCGCCGTCAGCTCCTGGATCGATGGCAGCCTCATTCATAGCGCAGCGCCTCGGCCGGATTGACGCGGCTGGCGCGCCAGCTCGGGTAAATGGTCGCCACGAAGGACAGCAGCAGCGAGATCACCCCGATCGGCACGATGTCGCTGGCCTGCGGGTCGCTGGGCATCTTGCTGATGAGGTAGATGTCCTTGGGCAGGAAGCTGGCGCGAAACAGCTGCTCCAGCGCCGGCACGATGACGTCGATGTTGAAAGCGATGAGCAGGCCCAGCGCCAGCCCCCCCAGCGTGCCGATCACCCCCACCAGCGCGCCCTGCACGACGAAGATGCGCATGATGCTGCCGGGGCTGGCGCCCAGGGTGCGCAGGATGGCGATGTCGGCGCGCTTGTCCTGCACCGTCATCACCAGCGTGCTGACCAGGTTGAAGGCCGCCACGGCGACGATGAGGGTGAGGATGATGAACATCATGCGTTTTTCAAGCTGCACGGCGGCGAACCAAGTGCGGTTCTGGCGCGTCCAGTCCAGCAGCAGCAGGTGGCCCGACAGCGTGCCAGCCAGTTCGTCGGTGACCTGCCGCGCGCGGTGCAGGTCGCGCAGCTTCAGGCGGATGCCGGTGGGCCCCTCGAGGCGGAAGATGCGCGCCGCGTCGTCGATGTGCAGCATGGTCAGGGCCGAGTCGTACTCGTAGTGGCCCGAGCTGAAGGTGCCCACCACCGTCATCTGCTTCAGGCGCGGCACCACGCCGGCGGGCGTGACCTGGCCGCTGGGCGCGATCAGCGTGACCCGGTCGCCCTCGCCCACGCCCAGCTTGCGCGCCAGGTCGCTGCCCAGCAGGATGCCGAACTGGCCCGGCACCAGCCTGGGCAGCACGGTGTCCTTGAGCTGCGCGGCCACGTCGGTCACGCCGGGCTCCAGCGCCGGGTCGATGCCGCGCACGATGGCGCCCTGCATCGTCTCGCCGCGCGCCAGCAGGCCCTGCGCGCCGACGAAGGGCGCGGCGCCGACCACCTCGGGGTGCTGGCGCACCTCCGACAGCGTGCGCGCCGGGTCGGGCAGCGCCTGGCCGTCGGGCGAGAACACCTCGACGTGCGAGATCACGCTGAGCATGCGGCCGGCCACGTCCTTCTGGAAGCCGTTCATCACGCTCAGCACGATGATCAGCGCCGCCACGCCCAGGGCGATGCCCAGCATGGACGCGGCCGAGATGAAGGAGATGAAACCGTTGCGCCGCGTCGCCCGCCCGGCGCGCGTGTAGCGCCAGCCGAGCAGCATTTCGTAGGGCAGGCGGGAGGTCAGGGGCATCGGGATTCAGGTCGGGACACGGCCGGGATTGTGGCATCCCGGACAATACTCACCCTGAGCGGCGATTGACCGCTTGCCAACTTCAAGAGAGCCGCGTGAACACCGATTCCTGCAGCTTCGACGACGCTCACCTGAGACGTGACCGCGCTACGCACCCGCCAGCACCGCGCTCGCCGCGCCATGCCTGCCACGCCGATCACGGCACTGGCGGGCGCGTTCAACCACCGCTCAGGCTGACATGCCCTCCTCGACCGAACCGCTGCACCTGCTGATCCCCGACGCCGCCCGGTGGCTGCCGCCCGGCGCGCCGCGGCCCGCGCTGCCGCGGTTGCCGCAGTTGCAGGCGCTGCTGCGCCGGCTGCGGCCGGCCGGCACGATCGCGGTGGACGAGGACAGCCCGGCCATGCCGTTCGAGATCGCCCTCGCCCACGCCAACGGGCTGCCCGGCGAGCCGGGCCGCGTGCCGTGGGCGGCGTTCGAATCGGGCACCGTCGGCACGCCCTGCGCCTGGTTCAAGCCCTGCCACTGGCAACTGGGCCTGGACCACGTCAACCTGCTCGACCCCGCCGCGCTGGCCCTGACCGAGGACGAATCACGCGCCCTGCTCGCCGCCGTGCAACCGCTGCTGGCCGAGGACGGCCTGGCGCTGCGCTACGCCGCCCCCGACGCCTGGCTGGCGCAGGGCGAGCCGTTGCGCGGACTGGCCACCTGGTCGATGCAGCGCGCCTTGCAGCGCCCCATCACGCGCGACCTGCTCGCCCTGGCGCCCACCGAGGCGCAGAGCGCCCACCTGCGCCGGTTGCAGAGCGAGGTCCAGATGCTGCTGTACTCCCACCCCGTCAACGAGGCGCGCGAGCGCGAGCGCCGCTGGCCCGTCAACGCGCTGTGGATCACCGGCGCGGGCACGCTCGACGCGCCCCTGCCACCCGCGCGCCACGTGCTGGTCGAGCCGCGCCTGGCCCGCCTGTCCCCCGACGCCGGCCCCGACGACCACGCCCACGCTTGGCAGGCCATCGACGCCGACAGCCTGGCGCGCCTGCACGCCGTGCTGGAGGCCGGCGGCGACGCGCGCCTGACGCTGTGCGGCCCGCGCCGGGCGCAGACCTTGGCGCCGGCGCGCGGCGCGCAGCGGTTTTTGAGCCTTTTGGCCGGATGTCCGCGTCCGCATTGCACGATCAGCTATGAAAATCGAAGTAAGGGACGTGCCGCCGCGCGCCGCCTGGGCGCTGGAACAGGCCGGCGTGCACCCGCTGCTGGCGCGCCTGTTCGCCGCGCGCGGCGTGGCCAGCGCCGACGAGCTGGACGAGGGCCTGGCGCGCCTGCTGCCCCCCGCCGGCCTGAAGGGCGCGCAGGCCGCCGCCGCGCTGCTGGCCGACGCCATCGCCGCCGGCCAGCGCCTGTGCATCGTGGCCGACTACGACTGCGACGGCGCCACCGCCTGCGCCGTCGGCATCCGCGGCCTGCGGCTGCTGGGCGCGCCGCACGTGCAATACCTGGTGCCCGACCGCGTGATCGACGGCTACGGCCTCACCCCGCCCATCGCCGGGCGTGTGGCCGCGCGCGGCGCCGACGTGCTGATCACCGTGGACAACGGCATCGCCAGCATCGACGGCGTCGCCGCTGCCCGCGCCGCCGGCATGCAGGTGCTGGTGACCGACCACCACCTGCCGGGCAGCGAGCTGCCCACCGCCGACGTCATCGTCAACCCCAACCAGCCCGGCTGCGGGTTCGCCAGCAAATCGCTCGCCGGCGTGGGCGTCATGTTCTACGTGCTGCTGGCGCTGCGCGCCGAACTGCGCGCACGCGGCGCTTTCGACAACGCCGGTCAGCCGAAGCTCGATGCCCTGCTGCCCCTGGTCGCCCTGGGCACCGTGGCCGACGTGGTGCGGCTCGACGCCAACAACCGCCGCCTGGTCGCGCAGGGCCTGCGGCGCATCCGCGCCGGCCAGTTGCCCGCGGGCCTGGCCGCGCTGTTCTCGGTCGCCGCCCGCGACGCGCGCCGCGCCACCACCTTCGATTTCGGCTTCGCCCTGGGCCCGCGCATCAACGCCGCCGGGCGGCTGGCCGACATGACGCTGGGCATCGAGCTGCTGCTGACCGACGACGCCGCGCGCGCCGACGAGCTGGCGCGCACGCTGGACGGCATCAACCGCGAGCGGCGCGAGATCGAGGGCGGCATGCGCGAGCAGGCGATGCAAATCGCCGAAGGGCTGTTCGACCCGGATGACGAACCACCCGCTGCGATGTCGGTGTTCGACCCCGGCTTCCACGAAGGCGTGGTCGGCATCGTCGCGGCCCGGCTGAAGGACCGGCTGCACCGCCCCGCCTTCGTCTTCGCCGCCAGCAGCGCCCCCGGGCGCGGGCACGAACTGAAGGGCTCGGGCCGGTCGATCGCGGGCTTCCACCTGCGCGACGCGCTGGACCTGGTGGCCAAACGCCACCCCGGCGTGCTGCTGAAGTTCGGCGGCCACGCCATGGCGGCCGGCTGCACCATCGCCGAAGACCAGTTCGGCACCTTCGAGCAGGCGCTGCGCCAGGTCGCCACCGAGTGGCTGGACGAGGCCACGCTGACCCGCCGCCTGGCCACCGACGGCCCGCTGCCGCCCGAATACCGCCGCGCCGACGTGGCCGACACCCTGCTCCACGAGGTCTGGGGCCAGGGCTTCGCGCCGCCCGTGTTCAGCGAGGAAGTGGAAGTGCTGAGCCAGCGCCTGGTGGGCGAGAAGCACCTGGCGCTGAAGCTGCGCCACCAGGGCCAGCCCATGGACGGCATCTGGTTCGGCCGCACCGAACCGCTGCCCGCGCGCGTCACCCTGGCCTTCCGGCTGGAGGCGGACGAATGGCAGGGCATACGGCGAGTCAGGCTGCTGGTGGAGGGAATGGCGCGCCCGGACGATGCGGCCATCCAGAGCGCCCGCTGACCGGGTGGGGCCGCATACGTCTATACAGAAAAGTAATAAAACCTTGGTCAAAATAGCGGGTTACGACACTAACCCTCGCGCATCGCCCGCGCCCTCTCACCATGGCTGCTTTCAACGAAGAGAAAGTCCTCTCCGTCCACCACTGGACCGACCGCCTGTTCACCTTCACCACCACGCGCTCGCCCAGCCTGCGCTTTTCCAACGGCCACTTCACCATGATCGGCCTGCGGGTGAATGACAAGCCGCTGCTGCGCGCGTACTCCATCGTCAGCCCCAACTACGAGGAGACGCTGGAGTTCCTCAGCATCAAGGTGCCCGACGGCCCGCTGACCAGCCGGCTGCAGCACATCCAGCCCGGCGACCGCGTGATCGTGGGCCACAAACCCACCGGCACGCTGCTGATCGACTACCTGCTGCCGGGCAAGCGCCTGTACATGTTCTCCACCGGCACCGGCTTGGCGCCTTTCATGAGCGTCATCCGCGACCCCGAGACCTACGAGAAGTTCGAGGAAGTGATCCTGGTGCACGGCTGCCGCCAAGTGGACGAACTGGCTTACCGCGAGTACATCACGCAGGAGCTGCCGCGTCACGAAATCCTGGGCGAGACGGTGAGCAAGCAGCTCAAGTACTACCCCACCGTCACGCGCGAGGCCTTCCGCACCCAGGGCCGCATCCCCGAGCTGATCGAATCCGGCCACATGGCCAAGGACCTGGAACTGCCCCAGCTCAACCCTCAGATGGACCGCGTGATGCTGTGCGGCAGCCCGCAGATGCTCAAGTCGATCAAGGAAGTGCTGGAAAAGCGCGGCTTCAACGAGGGCAACACCACCACGCCAGGCGACTTCGTGGTGGAGCGGGCATTCGTGGACCAGTGAGGATGTTGGCGGGCCGATGCCGCCTTTTCATGCGGTATCAGCCCATGGGCCGCTTCGGAAGCGCCGGCAACCATCGACTTCAAAGAATTCAGCGTGCCTCGACCAGAAAGGCCAGCATCCGAGCGGTGGCGTCCTTGGTGACTTGCGGATCGAACACATAGCCCCTGGCCGACAAGCCGGGCTTGTCCCAGCCGTGAGTGGCGTCCGGGTAGACGTGCCATTGCACCGGCTTGCCGGCAGCCTTCATCTCTTCCAACAGCGGGAAACAAGCACTGGCCGGCACGTCATGGTCGCGCCCGCCCATGAGCAGCAGCAAAGGGCGGTCCGTGTCCTGCAGCACCAGCGCACCCGCCTTGTAGGCGCAGCCACCGTAGTTGGCCACCGTTGCAGCAAAGCGCAGTTCGGAACCCGCCAGCCGCGCGCTTTGCGGCGAAGCCAGCAGGGTCGCGGCCAGCGCTCCCCAGCTATAGCCGACCGAATAGATGCGCGCCTTGTCCACGAACGGCTTGCTGGCCAGCCAAGCCAAAGCCGCGTAGGCATCGACGATGCCAGCCGAGTTGCTCAGCAGCCGGGCGGCGCAATTGTCGAAGCCGCGTGAGCCGAAGCTGTCCACCACCAGCACGACGTAGCCAACGGCCAGCAACTCCCGCGCGTGCTGCTTCATGTGGGCGTTGGGCGCGCCCCTCAGGCCGCCGCAGGTGTGCATCAGAACGACCGCCGGAAACGGCCCCTCGCCAGCCGGCTTGAAGACTGCATTGGCGATGTCGGTGAATACCCCGATGGACTCCTTCGCTTCGCCGGCAAAAACCACCGGCTTCAACTCGATCGGCTGCATCAACTGCGCCTGGAGCTCCTGCGCCTCCGCAGTCACCAGTACAGCGCCGAGCGCCAGGGTCGTCAGGATGGCCCTGACGGTGCGCCCCGGACATGCAAACATTCGTTGCAATGGCATCGTCGCGATCTCCTCCTGACGTGGCGATGGCCGGACCCGTTCAAGGCTTGGTGCCAGCCTGCTTCTTCTCCATCAGCCGCGCGTGCACGTGCGGCGAGACGAATTTTTCCACCTCGCCGCCCAGCAGGCCGATCTCGCGCACCAGCGTGCTGCTGACGAACTGGAACTCGCTGCTGGGGGTGAGGAACACGGTTTCCACGTCGGGCATGAGACTGCGGTTCATGCCGGCGAGCTGGAACTCGTAGTCGAAGTCGGTCACCGCGCGCAGGCCGCGCACCATGGCCTTGCCGCCGCGCGCCACCACGAAGTCGCGCACCAGGCCCGTGAAGGGCTCCACGCTCACCTGCGGCAGATCCTGCACCGATGCGCGCGCCATGGCCATGCGCTCGTCCAGCGTGAACAGCGTCTTCTTGTGGTACGCGGTGGCCACCGCGATGATCACGTTGTCGAACAGCTGCACCGCGCGGCGCACGATGTCCTCGTGGCCCAGGGTGATGGGGTCGAAGGTGCCGGGGTAGATGGCGGTCACGCTGCGGCTCATGGGGGGTGTCTCCTGGGATGGGCGGCTTGAGCCGGGCATTATGCGGGGCGCGCGGGAGCGGGCGGCGCGGTGGCGCGGGCCCGACGCAGGATTTCCAGGCGTTCTGGCCTCCAGCCCTTGTCCAGAAAGCGCCGACAGCTATCGATTTGATAGAAATCAAGACCTCTCGCCGGGCCGCAGCAGGTGGGCGTGCACGGCGCCCGCCTGAAGATGCCGGTGCAGTTGCAGCCCGCAGCCGGCCAGGGCGTCGCCGCTCCACGCGGCGGGCGCTTCGAGGTAGACGAAGCCGTCCGCGGCCACCGCCCGCGCGGCGGCCTGCAGGGCGGGCGCGAACAACGCGGCCTGGTCGAACGGCGGGTCGATCAGCGCCAGGTGCAAGCTGCGCGGCGCGGCGCGGCGCAGGGCCGCGACGCCGTCGCCGCGCTGCACGCGCACGGTATCGGCCTTCAGGCGCTGGCACAGCGTCTCCAGTTGCGCGGCCAACGCGGGGTGGGACTCCACCAGCAGCACCTCGGCCGCGCCGCGCGAGGCGGCCTCCAGCCCCAGAGCGCCGGTGCCGGCGAAGGCGTCGAGGCAGTGCCAGCCGGTCAGGTCCTGGCCCAGCCAGTTGAACAGCGTTTCGCGCACGCGGTCGGGCGTGGGGCGCAGGCCGGGCAGATCCTTCACCGGCAGGCGGGTGCGGCGCCACTGGCCGCCGATGATGCGCACTTCGTGCGGCGGCGCGGCGGCGCGGCGGCGGGCGGGTGGAGCGGGGACCTTGGGCATGCGGGGATTGTCGCCGCGGCATCGCCGGCCGCGCGGCAATGCGATGGGGCTGGACGAGTCGTTCTCGTCCAGCCCCAATCTTCCGCGCGGGCGGCGCTCAGGCCCGACCCGGCTTGCCCAGCAGCAGCACCAGCGCCAGCGCGATGAGGGCGGGCAGCGCCTGGCTGAAGAAGATCTTCGGCGCGGCGGTCACCGCGCCGAAGACACCCGCGGTGATGACGCACAGCAGAAAGAAGATCACCACGCCGCGCTGGCGGGTGAACAGGCCCCACAGCAGCCCGGCGGCCAGGAAGCCGTTGTACAGCCCATGATTGGCCGCCAGCGTGGTCGTGGCGTCCGCCAGTTCCTGCGTGAGGTTGAAGGTGCGCAGGCCGAGCGGCCGGTTCCAGAAGAACATCTCCAGCACCAGGATGTAGAGATGCTCGATGGCCACCAGCAACACCATCGCCTTGGGCAGCAGGCGCTTCATGCCGCCTCTAGGCGATGCTGAGCTCGACCGGGATGTTGCCGCGCGTGGCGTTGGAGTACGGGCAGACCTGGTGCGCGGCGGCCACCAGCTTCTGCTTGGCGTCGGCGTCCAGGCCGGGCAGCGTGACAGCCAGCTTGACGGCGATGCCGTAGGCCGCGCCGCCGTTGGTCGGGCCGAGCGAGACGCTGGAGTCGACGGCCACGTCGTCGGGCACCTTCACGCCCACCTTCGGGCCCACCGCCTTCATCGCGCCGATGAAGCAGGCGGCGTAGCCGACGGCGAACAACTGCTCGGGGTTGGTGCCGGGCTTGCCGGTGCCGGGCGAGCTGAGCTGCACGTCGAGCGTGCCGTCGCTGGTCTTGCCGCTGCCGTCGCGTCCGCCGGTGGCGTGGGCCTGGGCGGTGTAGAGAACCTTGTCGAGTGCGGTGGTCATAGGTCGTTCCTTGGGTGGGTGGTGAAAGTGCTTCGGTCCGAAGCGGTGGGGAGAAACGGGGTGCGGCCTCGCGGGTCAGGCGGCCTGCTTCAGCCGGTCGCGCAGCGTGCGCAGCTGGCGGGTCAGGCTGGCGATCTCATCGACGGCGCACTGGCTGGACGCCACCAGGCAGCCGGGCACGTGGGCGGCGCGCGCCTTGAGCCGGCGGCCCTGGGGCGTGAGCATGACCAGCACGCGGCGCTCGTCGGCGGCGTCGCGCAGGCGGCGCACCAGACCGGCGGCCTCCAGCCGCTTGAGCAGCGGGGTGAGCGTGCCCGAGTCGAGCGACAGCCGCTCGCCGAGGGCGGACACCATCAGGCCGTCGCCCTCCCACAGCGCCAGCATCACCAGGTACTGCGGGTAGGTCAGACCCAGGCCATCGAGCAGCGGCTTGTACAGCTTGGTCATGGCCAGCGACGCGGAATAAATGGCGAAGCAGAGCTGGTTGTCCAGCTTCAGCAGTTCGTCGGTGGAGAGCGCGCTTGGCATGGCCTGAATTGTAGCGATCAATTGAATTGAACACAATTAAATTACCCTGAAAAACCCCGCGCGAGGCGGGGTCGGCGCGGGCCGTTAGCGGCCGGTGAAGCGCGCCGGGCGCTTCTCGATGAAGGCGCGCACGCCCTCGGCGGCGTCCTCGCTGGCGGCCAGCACCTTCTGCGCCGGGACGAAGTCGGCCACCGCCGCCGCCTGCCCCAGCTCGATGGCCTTGAGCACGTTCAGGCGCGTGGCCACCACGGCGGCCGGCGCCTGGGCCGCGATGCGCCGGGCGATGGCCAGCGCGGCGTCGATCAGACCGGCCACGGGCACCACCTTCTGCACGAAGTTGCAGCGGTAGGCTTCGGCGGCGTCGAACTCGTCGGCCGTCAGCAGGTGCAGCATGGCGTTGCCCACGCCGGCGCGCTCGGGCATGCGCAGGGTGGCGCCGCCGGTGGGCATGATGCAGCGCTGCACTTCCATCTGCGAGAAGCGGCAGTCGTCGGCCGCCACCACGATGTCGGCGCCCAGCATCAGCTCGATGCCGACGGTGAAGCAGATGCCCTTGACGGCCGCCACCATGGGCTTTTGCCGGCGCCGGTAACCGGGCATGCCGAAGTCGTGCGGCTCCACCAGGCCGGCGGGCGTGAGCTTCTCGCCGCGCTGCAGGTACGCCACCACCTGGGGCAGGTCGAGCCCGGCGGTGAAGTGCTCGCCGAAAGCGTGCAACACGCCCACGCGCAGGCTCGGGTCGTCGTCCAGCCGGGTGTAGGCCTCGGCCAACTGGCGGAACATGGCGGGCGTCCAGCCGTTGCGCTTGGCCGGGCGGTTGATGCCGATCAGCAGGATGTGGTCATCGATCACCTGGGTGTCGATGCAGCCCTCGGGTGGTGGGGTGGTGGGGGTCAGGGTGGTCATGGGTTCCTTCATTGATCTCCGGCCCGATCGGGAATGCCGCCGATCGGGCGCGTGTCGTTGCCGGGCGCGGCCCGGGCTTGATTCATCGCGCGGGGCGGATGCGGTAGATGCCGTTGTTGGTGTCGGACGAGAAGTACACGCTGCCGTCGCCGCCCACGGCCACGCCGGTGGGCGAGTTGGCGGGCGGCCCGCCGGCTTCGGCCGGCGCGCCGATGGGCAGCTTGTCGGCCACGGTGCGGCGGCTGCCGTCGGCCAGGTTGATCTCGGTCAGGCGCCTGGCGCCCACCTCGGCCACGATGAAGGTGCCCCAGGGCGTGGGCGTCAGCCCCTCGGGCTGGTTCAGCCCCTGGGCCACGGCCACGGGCGTGCCGCCGGCCGCCGGCACGCGCAGCAGCTTGCCGCCCAGCTCGGTCACGTAGACCTGGCCATCGGGGCCCAGCACCATCTGCACCGGGGCCTGGAGACCGCTCACGACTGTCTTGCGATTGGCGAACTTCTCGCCGCTGGCGCGCACGATGCTGCCGGTGATCAGCTCCAGCACCAGCACGCTGCCGTCGTCCAGGGGGATGGCGTCCAGCGGCACCTTGAAGCCGTGCGCCATGGCCAGCGTCTTGCGCGTGGCGCGGTCGATCACCTGCACCGAGTTGGTGGCGAACGAGGCCAGCGCGAAGCGCGTCTTCGACATGCCCACGGCCAGCGGGTATTCCAACTCGCCCGCGCCCCAGGCGCGGAAGATGTCGCTCACCGCGCCGGTCCTCAGGTTGACTTCGCGGAAAGCAAACACGTCGGCCACCCACAGCCGGTTGCCGTCGGCCTTCAGGCCGGTCGGCACGGCCACCGCGCCGCTGGTGAGCGTGCGCAGCTCGCCGGTGGCGGGGTTGAAGGCCTGCACCGAGTTGTCGGCCATGTTGGAGACGTAGATGGTGCCGTCCGGCGCGATGGCCAGGTTGTCCAGCGAGGGCTTGAGCTGCCTGGCCACCGTCTTCCTGCCGCTGGCCAGTTCGACGCGCACCAGCTCGCCGCCGCGCGTGTCCAGCACCCACAGGTTGCCCCTGCCGTCCAGGTTGGCGGCGGCGGGGATCTTGAAGCCGTCGGCGATCACCTGCATGTCGCCGTTGGCCGGGTTGATCTTGACCACCTGGTGCTTGAACCACAACGGGCCGTAGAGCCAGCCGTCGGGGCCGACCTCGAAGCCGTTGAAGCCGCCCATGTCCTTCTTGATCAGGCGCGGCGGCTTCTGGCCAGCGCGGTCGATCTCCCACAGCGCGTCGCCCAGGAAGACCTGCGAGGCGTAGAGCTTGCCATTGCGCTTGTCGAAGTCCAGCGAGTTCATGCCCGGCAGGCCCTTGGCCAGCACGCGGATCGGCGCCTTGTCGTTCTCGCGGTAGCGCAGCACGCCTTGGTTGAAGCCGGTCCAGGCCATCTCGCCCTTGGGGCCGATGGCGATGTCGTCCGACTGGCCCTCGGGCGCCGGGATGAACACGCGCGCCTCGCCGCTCTGGCGGTTGACCTCCCACATCTGGCTGCCAGCCACGGTGCCCGCCAGCAGCCTGCCTTGCCTATCGACGGCCAAGCCGTGCACGCCGGAGAAGGACGAGGGCTTGACCAGCACCTCGGGCGCCGACCAGGCGGCCGGGCGCGTGGGCGGGGTGGTGGAGCAGGCGGCCAGCAGGCCGGCCGCGGCCAGCGAGGCCGCCGCCGCGACGCGGCGCAGGGATGTGGACATGGAAGTCTCCTTGTGTGTGGTGCGGGATGCAGCGCGGCCAGTGGGCCCGGGACGCCGGCAAGGCGCTGCCGGACGAGTCTTCGGCAGCGCGGCGGCGGGCGCAATCACCCAGGGGACAAATTCAGGCAAAAAACCATCTCAATCCGCGCCAGCACTTCGTTGGCAGCTATCAATTCGATACTGTTCGAATCAACGCCCTGCCCCGCCCACCACCACCGTCACCATGCGATCCGGCTGCAGCTTGCGCTGGAAAGCGGCCTGGATGTCGGCGGCGGTGACCTGGGAGACGCGCTCGGTCCAGTGGTCGAGGTAGTCCAGCGGCAAGCCGTTCCAGGCGATGTTGGTCACGTTGTCGAGCAGCTTGCCGTTGGCGTCGATGCGCAGGGCGAAGCCGCCGATGAGGTTGTCCTTGGCGGCCTGCAGCTCGGCCTCGGTCGGCCCCTGGGCCACGAAGTCGCGCACCACCTGGCGCAGCACGCCGACCGTGTCCGCGGCCTGGTCGGACCGCGTCTGCAGCTCGACGGTGAAGGCGCCGGCGTGCAGGCCCGGCGCGAAGGAGCTGTACACGCCGTAGCTCAGCCCGCGCTTCTCGCGCACCTCCTCCATCAGGCGCGAGGTGAGATCGCCGCCGCCCAGGATGTGGTTGCCGACCAGCAGGGCGAAGAAGTCCGGGTCGCCGCGCTTGTAGCCGGGCTGGCCCATCAGCACGTGGGCCTGCGCCGACTTGAAGGGGATGCGCTCGTCCACCGCCCGGGCGAGCGGCGCCACCTCGGGCACGGCCGGCAGTGGCGCGCAGGCCCCGCCCTGCGGCAGGCGGGACAGCAATTGGGCGGCAATCTCTTCGGCCTGCGCGCGCGTCACCGCGCCGACCAGGCTGACCTTGGCGCGGCACGGCGCGATCAGGGCGGCGTAGCGCGACTTCATGTCGGCCACCTGGATGCGCGCCAGCGTCTCCGGCGTGGTCTCGTACCCGTAGGGGTGGCGGCCGTACACGGCGTGGGCGAAAGCCAGCGCGGCCAGGGTGGCGGGGCGGGTGCGCGATTCGCGGATGGCGGCGGACAGGCGCTCGCGCTCGCGGCGCCACACCGCGTCGGGCCAGGACGGCTCGCCCAGCTGGCGCGCGGCCAGCGCCACGACCCGGGGCAGCAGCGCCGGGTCGGTGAGCGTGCGCAGCGAGAAGCTCATGCGGTCGGCCCCGGCGCGGGCGCCGAAGGCCGCGCCCAGGTCGGCCCAGGCGTCGCCGAGCTGGTTTTCGTCCAGCGCGTCCTGGCCGCCGCGCGCGGCCACGCCCTTGCCGGCCATCAGGGCCGTGGCGGCGGCCAGCCCGGCCTGCGGCGCCGGGTCGCGCCGGCTGCCGGCGTCGAAGTCGATCTGCACGTCCAGCATCGGGATGGCCGGGCTTTCGACCAGATAGACCTGCGCGCCGCCGGGCTGCGTCCAGTGCTGGATGGGGATGGCGGCGTGCGCCGGTTTCAAGCCAAAAACGGCCGTGGCCAGTGCCAGTGAAGCGCCGGTTGCTATGGTTTTGATGATTTTCATGGGGCGGTCGGATTCAGCGGATCTCACCGGCCGGTGCCGGGCGGGCGGGCTGTCCGGGCGGCAGGGGCTGCGGCACCAGGATGGCGGCGGTGAGCTGGTCATCACCGAAGTACGTGCGCGCGACGGCCTGCACCTGCGCCGCGCTGATCTGGCGCAGCCGCGCGATCAGGCGCTCGCTGGTGTCCGGCGGCAGGCCCTGGATCCACAGGTGGCCCAGCTCCTGCGCCTGGCCCATGACCGAATCGCGCTTGTAGATCTCGCTGGCGACCCACTGGGTCTTGACGCGGTTCAGCTCGGCCTCGCTCACGCCCTCGCGTGCCACGCGCGCCACCTGGGCGCGCAGCGCGGCCTCGACCTCGGCGGCGGTCTTGCCGGCGGCGGGCACGCCACTCAGGGTGAAGATCTGCGGCCCGCGCCCGAACAGGCCGTTGTCGGCGCTGACCGAGTCGGCCACGCGGTGGGGCCCGCGCGTCAGCGCCCGGTCCAGGCGCGCGCCGCTGTAGCCGTCCAGCACGGCGGCCAGCACCGTCAGGGCCAGGGCGTCGTCGTTGCTGGGCGAGGGCTCCAGCCCGTCCATGCGCGGCACCTTGAAGGCCAGCGACACCAGCGCCTGCTCGGCGGGGGCCTTGACATCGATGCGGCGCGTGCCCGCCTGCGCCGGCTCGGGGCGCGGCTTGCGCGCGGGCACCGGGCGGGCGGCGATGGCGCCGTAGGTCTTCCGCGCCAGGGCCAGCACGGCCTGCGGATCGACGTCGCCGGCCACCACCACGGCGGCGTTGGCGGGCACGTACCAGCGCTGGAAGAAGGCGCGCGCGTCGTCGGCGGTGAGCGCGTCCAGGTCGCCCATCCAGCCGATCACCGGACGGCGGTAGGGCGCGGCGGCGAAGGTGGCGGCCATCTGCTGCTCGGCCATCAGCGCGCGCGGGTTGTCGTCGACGCGCAGGCGCCGCTCTTCCTTGACCACCGCCAGCTCCTTGGCGAACTCCTCGTCGCTGTAGCGGTTGTGGGCGAAGCGGTCGGCCTCCAGCGCCATCACGTCGGCCAGCCTGGCGGCGGGCACCTGCTGGTAGTAGCCGGTGTAGTCCCGGCTGGTGAAGGCGTTCTCGCGCCCGCCCAGCGCGGCCACGCGGCGCGAGAACTCGCCCGGCGCCAGCGTGTCGGTGCCCTTGAACATCAGGTGCTCCAGCAGGTGGGCCACGCCGCTGGTGCCGTCCACCTCGTCCATGGCGCCCACGCGCACCCAGAGCATGTGCACGGCGGTGGGCGCGCGCCGGTCGGGCTTGACGATGAGGGTGAGGCCGTTGTCCAGCGTGAACTGGCTGACCGGCGGGGCGGCCGGCGGCGTCTGCGCCGGGGCGAAGGCGGCGCCGAGCGCCAGGACACCGGCCGCGCCGGCCCGCCGGAGGAGGGAAATGAAAGGCATGGGCTGCATGAGTCGTGTGGGCGGGCAAACGTTCCCGCCGGCCGAGTGTGCCCCAGCGGCGGCGGCCGGACGAGATCTCATGAGAATAATGCCACCAGCCCGCTCCATATATGAGTCTTCAGCTATTTTTTGAATAGCGAACGACAGCACATCAGGCCCATCGGCGACAATCCGCTCATGATTTCGACGCCCTCTCTCACCCCTTTCGTGGCCGGCGCAGAGCCGCGCCTGACCGCGCTCTCGCACGGCGGCGGCTGCGGCTGCAAGATCGCGCCCGGCGTGCTCTCCAGCATCCTGCGCGGCACCGGCGCCATGCCGCTGCCGCCCGAGCTGCTGGTGGGCATCGAGACGGCGGACGACGCCGCCGTCTACCGCCTGAACGACACGCAGGCGCTGGTGGCCACCACCGACTTCTTCATGCCCATCGTGGACGACGCGTTCGACTTCGGCCGCATCGCCGCCACCAACGCCCTCTCCGACGTGTACGCCATGGGCGGCACGCCCATCATGGCGCTGGCCCTCGTCGGCATGCCGATCAACGTGCTGTCGGTCGAGACCATCGGCCGCATCCTCGAAGGCGGCGCCAGCGTGTGCCGCGCGGCGGGCATCCCCATCGCGGGCGGGCACACCATCGACTCGGTCGAGCCCATCTACGGCCTGGTCGCCCTCGGCCTGGTGCACCCGGACCGCGTCAAGAAGAACAGCGGCGCGCGCGTGGGCGACGTGCTGGTGCTGGGCAAGCCCATCGGCGTGGGCGTGCTGTCGGCGGCGCTCAAGAAGGAGCAGCTCGCGCCCGAGGGCTACGCCGAGATGATCGCCAGCACCACGCGCCTGAACACCCCCGGCCCCGACCTGGCCGCGCTGCCCGGCGTGCACGCCCTGACCGACGTCACCGGCTTCGCCCTGGCCGGCCACGCGCTGGAGCTGGCGCGCGGCGCCGGCGTCACCGTGCGCATCGACTGGCCCGCCGTGCCCGTGCTGCCCGGCGTGCGCGAGCTGGCCGCGCAGGGCATCGTCACCGGCGCCAGCGGCTGCAACTGGGCCGCCTACGGCGGCGACGTGCAGTTGCCCGAGGGCTTCGCCGACGCCGACCGCGCCCTGCTGAGCGACCCGCAGACCAGCGGCGGCCTGCTGGTGGCCTGCGCGCCCGAGGCGCTGAACGACGTGCTGGCCGCATTCCAGCGGCACGGCTTCGGGCAGGCGGCGGTCGTTGGCGAGGTGGCGCCGCGCGGCCAGGCGCCGCTGGTCATACGCTGAACCATGAAATTCCAACATACGGCAATCGAATTTCGTGGTATCTGATACCATGACGGCATGCTCATCGAACGCCCCCGCCTGGCCGGCCAGCTTGCCGGTCTGCTGGCGTCGTTCCGTGCGGTCGAGTTGGTCGGCCCCCGGCAGGTAGGCAAGACCACGCTGGCACGGCGGTTCATCGACGTCGGCAGCCCCCACTACTTCGATCTCGAGGACCCCGTCTCGCGCCAGCGGCTGGCCGACCCGATGAGCACCCTGGCCGACATGCAGGGCCTGATCGTCATCGACGAGATCCAGCACCTGCCCACGCTGCCCGAGACCCTGCGCGTGCTCATGGACCGGCCCGAGCGCATGCACCAGAGCGGCCAGTACCTGCTGCTGGGCAGCGCGTCGCCGCGCGTGATGCACAAGAGCGAATCCCTGCTGGGCCGCGCGGCCACGCTGGAAGTGACCGGCTTCGACATCAGCGAAGTGGGCGCCGGCGCGCCGGCCATGCAGCAGCTGTGGCTGCGCGGCGGGTACCCGGCCGCCTTCCTCGCGCCGAACGACCTGGTCAGCACCCAGTGGCGCAACGACGCCATCCTGCGCCACGTGAGCGGCGACCTTCCCCTGCTCGGCATGAACGCGCCCGCGCCACTCATGACGCGCTTCTGGCAGATGCTGGCGCACTACCACGGACAGATCTGGAACGCGGCCGAGCCCGCGCGCTCGCTGGG
The DNA here is from genome assembly GCF_016703145.1 of Ottowia sp. Classification (GTDB taxonomy): domain Bacteria; phylum Pseudomonadota; class Gammaproteobacteria; order Burkholderiales; family Burkholderiaceae_C; genus Ottowia. The sequence continues at coordinate 1,128,185 of NZ_JADJCO010000005.1, forward strand.
CATCTCCGAGCCCACGGTGCGCCGCTACCTGGATTACCTGACGCAGACCTTCATGGTGCGCCAGTTGCAGCCCTGGCACGAGAACGTCGGCAAGCGCCAGGTCAAGGCGCCCAAGATCTACCTCGCCGACAGCGGCCTGCTGCATGCGCTGCTGGGGATCCGCCACCTGCCGCAACTGCTGGCGCACCCCTTGAGCGGCGCCAGTTGGGAAGGCTTTGCGCTGGAACAGGTGCTGCGCATCGCCCAGCCCGACCAGGCGTTCTTCTGGGCCACCCATCAGGGCGCGGAACTGGACCTGCTGCTGTTCAAGGACGGCCGGCGCGTGGGCGTGGAGTTCAAGCGCAGCGATGCGCCCAAGCTCACGCCCAGCATGCGCATCGCGCTGGAAGATCTGCGGCTCGATGCGCTGTACGTGGTCTATCCGGGCCCGCACCGCTACGCGCTGGCGCCGCGCGTCGAGGCCGTGCCGCTGACCGCGCTGTTGGCGCAAGCTGATTCCAATGGTTTGAAACCAGGTGTCGCCGTGTACGCCAACAACACAAAAACGCAAGTGAGGGAAGACTCGATGCCAACACCTTGGGCCCATTCCGGCGGGCATCTGCTGGCCGATCATTTGCGAGCCGTCGCCCGTGCTGCCGCTGCCTTCGCGGCCGCCCTGGACAGCGGGAGCACCGCCGGCCCCTGGGCGCATGCCGCTGGCCTGTGGCACGACCTGGGCAAATACCGGCCCGGTTTTCAGCGCTATGTGCGGCTGGCCGACAACCCCGATGCGCACATCGAAGGCAAGTTGGCGGGACGCGAGAAAACCCATTCAGCCGCTGGGGCTCTGTGGGCCATCCAGCGGTTCAATAAGCCCAATCAACCCTACGGCCACATCCTGGCCTACCTCATCGCGGGTCACCATGCCGGACTGGACGATTGGAATGGCGGGCTGAACGAACGGCTGCAAGGCGAAGACGCTCAACAGGAGCTTGCGGACGCCCTGGCGGCCCAGCCCCCATCCGAGCTGCTGGTGCATGACGATCTGGCGACGCACATTCCCGGCGGCGCGGCGGGTTTTGCGCTGTGGGTGCGCCTGCTGTTCTCCTGCCTGGTGGATGCCGATTTTCTGGACACCGAAGCGCACTTTGACGCGGGCAAGCCTGCCCGCCGCGAAGGCTTTCCCACGCTGGCGCAGATGCGGCGGGCTTTCGATGCGCACATGGCCGCGCTGCCCGTGGCCAGCACGCCCGTCAATGCCTTGCGCGCCGACATCTTGCGCCAGTGCCGGGCCAAGGCGGAGCTGCCGCCGGGCTTTTTCTCGCTCACCGTGCCCACGGGCGGCGGCAAAACCCTCTCCAGCCTGGCGTTCGCTCTGGAACATGCGCGGGCGCATGGCAAGCGCCGCGTGATTTACGCCATTCCCTACACCAGCATCATCGAGCAGACGGCGGATGTGTTTCGCCAGGTGTTCGAGGTCCTGGGGGACGAGGTGCTGATCGAACATCACAGCCAGGCCGATGCCGCCGAGAAAGACGAAACCGCGCGCAGCCGCCTGGCCTGCGAGAACTGGGATGCGCCGCTGGTCGTCACCACCAACGTGCAGTTGTTCGAGTCGCTCTTCGCCGCCAAGACCTCGCGCTGCCGCAAGCTGCACAACATTGCGGGCAGCGTCATCGTGCTGGACGAAGCGCAGCAACTGCCGCCCGCCTTCCTGCAGCCCATCCTGGACGTGCTCAACCTGCTGGTGGCGCACTACGGCGTCACGGTGGTGCTTTGCACCGCCACTCAGCCTGCGCTGAACAGCACCCGCTACTTCGATGCCAGCAAGAACCTGCGCGGACTGGAAAACGTGCGCGAGATCATCGACGACCCCGATGCGTTGTTCGAGGCCCTGAAGCGCGTGCAGGTCGAGCTGCCGACCGACTGGACTGCCCCCACCGCATGGGCCGACGTCGCGGCGCAGCTCAGCGTTGAAGACTGTGTCCTCGCCATCGTCAACACCCGCAAGGCCGCGCGCGAACTGCACCGCCTGATGCCCGAAGGCACCCTGCACCTGTCGGCCCTGATGTGCGGCGCGCACCGCAAGGACGTCATTGCGCAAATCAAGGAGCGCCTGAAGGCCAGGCGCGAGGGGTGTGACCCTCGGCCGCTGCGCGTCGTCAGCACGCAACTGGTGGAGGCCGGGGTGGACATCGACTTCCCCGTGGTCTACCGCGCCCTGGCCGGGCTCGACTCCATTGCCCAGGCCGCAGGCCGCTGCAACCGTGAAGGACGCTTGGAAGGCAAAGGGCGCGTGGTGGTGTTCGTGCCGCCGGAGAAACCACCCGTGGGCCATTTGCGCAAGGGCGCCGATGCCTGCATTGCCACGCTGCACGGACAAGCGCACGACCCGCTGGCGCGTGGCCTGTTTGAGCGCTACTTCAAGGAGTTTTACCACTCCGTCGATCTGGACAGCCACGGCATCGTGGATCTGCTCAAGGTGGAGCCGCGCACGTTGGCGGTGAAGTTCCGCTCTGCCGCCGAGGCGTTCCGGCTGATCGACGACGAAGACAAGGCCACGGTGGTGGTGCGCTATGCACCGCAGCACGATGAAATCGACAAGCTGCTGGGCATCCTCGCGGCAGAAGGCCCGCAGCGCTGGCTGATGCGCAAGCTGCAGCGCTACACGGTCAGCATCCCGAAACGGGAGGCTGACAAGATGCTGGCGCAAGGCAGCGTGACCCTGCCCATGCCAGGCTTGTATGCCATGGTAAATACTGATAATTTATACAGTAATATTCTGAGGCTGGTGGACGACGACAACCTCTTCAACCCCAGCGGCTTTGCCTTGTGAAGGAGCCCCATGTCCCCTCGCTTTTGCCTTGAAGTCGCAGGCCCTTTCGCCTGCTTCACCCGCCCGGAGATGAAGGTGGAGCGCGTCTCCTACGACGTGATGACGCCCTCCGCCGCCCGCGCCGTGTTCGAGTCCATTCTGTGGAAGCCCGCCATCCGCTGGCGCGTGCAGCGCATCGAGGTGCTCAAGCCCATCCGTTTCATCAACCTGCGGCGCAACGAAGTCAGCGCCGTGGTGTCCACGCGCAACGTGCAGCAGGCCATGGCGGCGGGCAGCGGCACGCTGGGCCTGTACATCGAAGACGAGCGCCAGCAGCGCGCGGGCTACTTTTTGCGCGACGTGGCCTATCGCATCCATGCCGACCTGTCGCTGGCGCTGGGCTGCACCGAGCCCTTGATGAAGTACACCGAAATGTTCACCCGCCGTGCCAGCAAGGGCCAGTGCGTGAACCAGCCCTACCTGGGCTGCCGCGAGTTCGCGGCGGACTTCCGGCTGGTTACGGCCGATTCGCTGCCTGCCACGCCCATCCCCGACACGCGCGAACTGGGCTGGATGCTGCACGACCTGGACTTCACCCGCCCCGCCGACCCGCAGCCGCGCTTCTTCAACGCCCGGATGGAGCGCGGCGTGGTGCAGGTTCCTGCGTTTGAGGAGGCACGCGGATGATTTTGCAATCACTTCGGGACTACTACGCTCGAGCACAGCTTTCGCCGCCAGGCTGGGAGTTGAAGGCGATTCCTTTTTTTGTTGTCCTGCAACCTGATGGCTGCGTGGTTAGCGTTGTTTCTCGTGTTGACAAAGACAACCCTCGCGGCAGCCCAGTTTTGGTGCCTCAGTCAGAAATTCGCTCTGGAAAGAATGCTTGGGCTCAACCAAATTTACTTTGGGATCACTACGGATTTGTTTTGGGGGAGCCAAAGCGCAAACCTAACGGGGAAATGGATCCATCGGACACCTATGAAAAGGCCGAGAGGCAACGGGGTGCCTTTGTTGAGCGCATTGAGTCTTTGCGGCTGAAATACCCCGAGTCGCGAGGGTTGATCGCAGTATCAAATTTTTATGCACGTGGTGAATACAAAAAAATTTTTGCACGACCCGATGCAGTCGAAATAGCGAAGATCCCTGGTGCCAACCTGACGTTCAGACTTTTTGATGAGATTGAACCTGTATTGCATGAAGCCTGGATACAGAAGCTGATATCAAGCGATGCGCCTTCCTCTGAAGATATTGATACGAACGATGTTGCAAAGTCCGCAATTTGCTTAGCCACAGGAGATCATACAGAAATCGCTCGATTGCACCCCAAAATCTATCGGGTGTGTTCAAAACCAACAGCACTTGCTGCGGCCAATTCGAAAGAGGCTCCTGCCTACTCTTCGTACGGTAAAGATCAGGGCTTTATTTTTCCCATTGGAAAATCGGCCGCCTTCGCCTACGCCACCGCCCTGAACTACCTGCTGCGCAAGGACTCGCCCCAGCGTATGCAGGTGGGCGACGCCTCCACCGTGTTCTGGGCCGAACGGCAAGACCCGTTCGAGAGCATCTTTGGCGATATCTTCCAGGACAACCCCGACGCCAGCACCGCCGCCGTGCGCGCGTTGCTCGACGCCGTGCACAGCGGCCACTGGGGGCCGTCGGACGAAACCCTGCGCTACCACGTGCTGGGCCTCGCGCCCAACGCGGCGCGCATCAGCATCCGCTTCTACCACTGCGTCACCCTGCGCGAACTGGGCCAGCGCATCGCGCAGCACTTTGAGGATTTGTCGCTGGCGCGCGGGCCGAACGACCCGCAGTACCCCAGCTTGAAACGCCTGCTGCAAGCAGTTTGTCTGACCACTAAAACGCAGCCCTTTGGTGATATTGATCGTCTTCCGCCTGCCCTGGGCGGCGCGGTGGTGGACGCCATCCTGGCCGGGCCGGATGTCCCTTACCCCAGCCTCTGGCTCAACGCCGCCGTGGGCCGTTGCCGGGCCGAGCGGGCCGTCAACTATCTGCGCGCCGCGGCCATCAAGGCGTGCCTCAACCGCCAGATCCGTTTTCGCCACGGCACAGAAAAGGAGTTTCTGCCCATGCTCGACCTCAGCAACACGCACCCGGCCTACCGGCTGGGGCGGCTCTTCGCGGTGCTGGAAAAAATCCAGGAAGAAGCCAGCGGCGGCGGCCTCAATGCCACCATCCGCGACCGCTACTACGGCGCGGCCTCCAGCACGCCGGTGGCGGTGTTCACCACCGTGCTGCGCTTGAAGAACGCGCACTTGAAGAAGCTGGCACCGGGGCGCGTAGCCTGGTTTGAAAAATTACTGGGCGAGGTGCTTGGCCCGTTGAGCGATTTTCCCAAACACCTGCCCTTGCCCGACCAAGGCCGCTTTGCGCTGGGCTACTACCACCAGCGCCAGGACTTTTTCACCCGCAAACCCCAAGACACCCCGGATACCCCCGAAGGAGAACCCGCATGAGCCTTGCCCACCGCTACGACTTTGTCCTGATTTTCGACGTGAAGGACGGCAACCCCAACGGTGACCCCGATGCAGGCAACATGCCGCGCCTCGATGCCGAATCCGGCCACGGGTTGGTGACCGATGTATCCCTCAAGCGCAAGGTGCGCAACTTCGTCGGCCTGGTCAAGGAGCAGGAAGAGCGCGCGCCCGTCGATGGCGAAAAGCGCTTTGAAATCTATGTGCGTGAAAAGGCCATCCTGAACCACCAGAACCAGCGTGCCTATTCAGCGCTCAATCTGGCTGTGGCGCCCGAGGAGCAAGCGCAAGCAGCTACAGAAAACGAAGCAACCGACGCAAAGAAAAAGAAGCCCGCCAAAGACAAGCGCAAGGGCAGTGCCGACGAGGTGGCGCTGGCGCGGCAATGGATGTGCCAGAACTTCTTCGACGTGCGCACCTTTGGCGCGGTAATGTCCACGGGGGTGAACTGCGGCCAGGTGCGCGGCCCGGTGCAGCTGACCTTTGCGCGTTCGGTCGAACCCATCGTGGCGCTGGAGCATTCCATCACCCGCATGGCGGTTGCAACAGAGGCCGAGGCCGAGAAGCAGCAGGGCGATAACCGCACCATGGGCCGCAAGCACACCGTGCCCTATGGCGTGTACGTGGCCCATGGCTTCGTCTCCTCCTTCCTGGCGAGGCAGACCGGCTTCGGCGCGGACGACCTGGAACTGCTGTGGCAGGCGCTGGGCCAGATGTTCGAGCACGACCGCTCCGCCGCCCGGGGCGAAATGGCTACGCGCGGGCTGTACGTCTTCCAGCACGACAGCGAGCTGGGCAACGCCCCGGCCCATGCCCTGTTCGAGCGCCTGGCGATCACGCCGAAAGAAGCTGGCGCGGTGGCGCGCAGCTTTGACGCCTACAGCGTGGGCTTTGACAGTCGGGGGCTGGACATCGGCGAGACAGTGCAGGCTGCTCCAGGAGTCAAGCTCACGCGCAAGTTCTGAACGTGGGCGCGCGGAGGCCATCGTGCAAACCTTCCCCACCGACTTTGAAGGCCAGTCCATCCGCCGCCTGTACGACGAGGCCACCGATACCTGGTGGTTCTCCGTCGTCGACGTGGTGCAGGTGCTGACACAGCAGCCGGACGACCTCACGGCGCGCAAGTACTGGAATCAGCTCAAGCGCCGCCTGGCAGCGGAAGGCAGTCAACTGGTGAAAGGCTGTCACCAGTTGAAGATGCGCGCCGCTGATGACAAGCAGCGCCTGACCGACTGCGCCACTACCCCAAGGGGCTGGCGAGCCACAACCTGCGTGACCACATGAGCGAGGCCGAACTCATCTTCACCGCGCTGGCCGAACTTTCCACCCGCCAGATTGCCGAGCGCCAGCGCGCCACCGGCATGGCCGAGAACAAGGGCGCCGCGCGAGCCGGTGGTCGCATCGCCCGCCAGGCGCGCCGGCCACTCGAGAGCCAGACCGGCAGGCCCGTGGTCACGTCGGCCAACTACCTGCCGCCTGGTGCGCCGCCGCCACCCGCCAAGCTGGCCGTGCCCGCCGTCAAACCCCGCCGCGCCAGGAAGCCCTGATCGCATGGATGCCTCCGAACCCATCGCTTTGTCCGCTCTGCAACACTGGCAATACTGCCCGCGCCAGTGCGGCCTGATCCATCTGGAGCAGGTATTCGACGACAACGTCCACACCCTGCGCGGCCAGGCTGTCCATGCCCGCACCGACCGACCCGGCGTGGAAACCGCCAAAGGCGTGCGCGTGGAGCGTGCCCTGCCGCTGTGGCACGACGCGCTGGGGCTGATCGGCAAGTCCGACGTGGTGGAGTTCCTTCCCGACGGCACGCCCTACCCTGTGGAATACAAACACGGTAGCCGCCACAAGGCTAATGACATCGCCGCCTGCGACGATCTGCAACTGGCCGCGCAAGCCTTGTGCCTGGAAGCCATGACGGGCCGGACCGTGCCCGAAGGGGCGCTGTACTACGCCAGCTCCAAGCGCCGCCGCGTCCTGCCCATCACCGCCGCGCTGCGCGCTCAGGTCGCAGACGCCGCCCAGGCAGTCCGCCAGATGCTCTCCAGCGGCCAACTGCCGCCGCCCCTGTGGGGCGAACAGGCCAGCCGGCGCTGCAAGGCGTGCTCATTGCAAGAACGCTGCCAGCCCCAAGCCACGCACGCCGCATTGGCCGTGGCCAGAAAAACCCTGTTCGACCCGGACGCATGAGGCCCGGCAAGACTCTGGACTGCACGCCATGCAACTGCTCAACACCCTCTATGTCACCCTGCCCGATGCCTGGCTGCGCCTGGACAACGACACCCTGCGCGTGGAAGTGGAGCGTGAAACCCGCTTGCGTGTGCCGCTGCACCACCTCGGTGCCGTGGTCTGTTTTGGCCATACGAGCCTGTCGGCCCCGCTCATGCACCGGCTGGCTGACGAGGGCATCGCTCTGGTGCTGCTGGATGACAACGGGCGCTTCAAGGCGCGGCTGGAAGGCACCGAGAGCGGCAATGTGCTGCTGCGGCAGGCACAGTTCCAGCGCCTTTCCGACACTGCCTTCACCCTGGACATGGCGCGCGCCTGCGTCGCTGGGAAAATCAAGAATGCACGCCAGGTTCTGCAACGTGGCGCTCGCGAAGCCAAGTCGCAAGACGAAGCCACCCGCCTGGTGCGCCTGGCGGCTGATCTGGCCGCCAGCCTGCGTGCGTTGCCGCAAAGCGAGACCCTGGACCAGGTGCGCGGCCTGGAAGGCGAGGCTGCGCGTCAATACTTCAGCGGCCTGAACCTGCTGCTGCGGCCAGACCAGCGCGAGGCATTTGCGCTGGACGGACGCACCCGCCGACCACCGCGTGACCGCATCAACGCCCTGCTGTCCTTCCTCTATGCCATGTGGATGAATGATTGCCGCAGCGCGTTGGAGGCTGCGGGGCTCGATCCCCAAGCCGGCTTTTTACACGCCCTGCGCCCCGGCCGCGCGGCCCTGGCGCTGGACCTGATGGAAGAGTTCCGCCCCTGGGCCGACCGCCTGGCACTGACGCTCATCAACCGTGGGCAACTCCAGGCCCGTGATTTCGTGTTGCGCGAAGGCGGTGGCGTGGCGCTACAGCCCGATGCGCGCAAGGCCGTGGTCGTCGCTTTCCAGGAACGCAAAAAGGACGAAATCACCCACCCCCTGCTGGCACAACCCGTGCCCTTGGGCCTGGTCCCCTTGGTGCAGGCTCGCCTGCTGGCGCGTGCCGTTCGTGAGGACGGCGCACCCTATATACCCTTCGTCGCCCGGTAGAAGGTCAAACATGCTGGTGCTTGTCTGCTACGACGTGAATACCGAAACCTCTGCCGGACGCCGCCGTCTGCGCCGTGTGGCGAAGGTCTGCGAGAGCACTGGGCAACGGGTGCAGAAGTCGGTTTTCGAATGCCAATTGGACGTGGCGCAGTTCGAAACCTTGGAGGGACGCCTGCTGGCGGAAATCGATCCTTCGCAAGACTGCCTGCGGCTGTATCGCATACCTGGCGCTCGCGGCTTTCAGGTGGCCGAGCATGGTCAGTTCAAGGCGCTGGATTTCGACGGACCGCTGGTGTTGTAGCAAGCCGGATTGGGGGCTTGGCGCACCCCGCGCCACTGCTCTCCGTGCGTGATAAGCTGATCTGCGCGAACCTCAAGTGATGCCTTGTCATCCGTCGGGTTCGCGCACTTGGTAAGTGCTGGTTGTGCTTGATGTTTCAGGAATTCCTTCGCATAGCAAACTCTTGGCTGGACAGGCCGCTGTGAACGTTCGCGCGAACACTGAAGATTTTGCAATCATCACTACAACTTGCGTATCAAGCGCACCGCTCGCCAGCGATGGCGGGCGTGGATTGAAACAACGATGTGCTGTCGCACCATCCGCTAACGGTGGGCACCGCTCGCCAGCGATGGCGGGCGTGGATTGAAACACGATCACCATCGGCACCAAGCCGGTGACGGCGGCGCACCGCTCGCCAGCGATGGCGGGCGTGGATTGAAACATACCATCACCAGTCGTGCGGGACGAGCCTCGCCGCACCGCTCGCCAGCGATGGCGGGCGTGGATTGAAACCAGACCAGGTAGGCCGCCTGCAGCAGCACGAAGAGCACCGCTCGCCAGCGATGGCGGGCGTGGATTGAAACTACGCCGACCTGTTCCTGATGTTGTACGCCCGGGGGCACCGCTCGCCAGCGATGGCGGGCGTGGATTGAAAACAAGGGGGCCAAGCCGACAAAATCCGGCCGCAAGCACCGCTCGCCAGCGATGGCGGGCGTGGATTGAAACACCCCGCCCGAGGGCGGCGCCCTGGACAGCGCCAGCACCGCTCGCCAGCGATGGCGGGCGTGGATTGAAACTGCGTTACTGCCAGTCTGCCCTCAGTCCAATCCGGCACCGCTCGCCAGCGATGGCGGGCGTGGATTGAAACACGATCACCATCGGCACCAAGCCGGTGACGGCGGGCACCGCTCGCCAGCGATGGCGGGCGTGGATTGAAACGGCCTGCACGTGCGCGACTGGCGCTACGCGGTGCGCACCGCTCGCCAGCGATGGCGGGCGTGGATTGAAACATCGCGCTGCGCCGCCGGATTTCTTGGTCATGCAGCGCACCGCTCGCCAGCGATGGCGGGCGTGGATTGAAACAGCCCAACGGTTGTCCACGTCGCGGCACTGATGGCGCACCGCTCGCCAGCGATGGCGGGCGTGGATTGAAACGAATCCACTGGGGCGTGTGATGCTGAGCGCAGGCGGCACCGCTCGCCAGCGATGGCGGGCGTGGATTGAAACCAGGCTTACATCGTCACCGTCTCGCTCACGACGGTGCACCGCTCGCCAGCGATGGCGGGCGTGGATTGAAACCTTGGTTTGCCTGCCGGCGCTGCCAGCTTCGATAGCACCGCTCGCCAGCGATGGCGGGCGTGGATTGAAACAAGAACGGCCTGATGCAGACCGTCGCCTTCAGCGGCACCGCTCGCCAGCGATGGCGGGCGTGGATTGAAACTCGCTCAGGGCGTTGACGGCGGCCGGAGTTTCATCGCACCGCTCGCCAGCGATGGCGGGCGTGGATTGAAACTCGCGCACGCGGCAGTCGTCGCGCGAATAGATGCCGCACCGCTCGCCAGCGATGGCGGGCGTGGATTGAAACGTCAACATCGAAAACGGCTGGGCCGGCGCCGTCAAGGCACCGCTCGCCAGCGATGGCGGGCGTGGATTGAAACTACATGAGCTGGATCGCATGGACCTCGATGGCGAGGCACCGCTCGCCAGCGATGGCGGGCGTGGATTGAAACTCGCTGGAGAAATGGCTCTCCGCCACCGGCAAGAAGCACCGCTCGCCAGCGATGGCGGGCGTGGATTGAAACACGGTGGCCGCCGCGGCCGCCGCAGCGCTCGCCGCACCGCTCGCCAGCGATGGCGGGCGTGGATTGAAACGCCCCCGTCCCGGTGACCTTCACCGGCCCCGATGGCGCACCGCTCGCCAGCGATGGCGGGCGTGGATTGAAACGCGCTGATACGCGCCATCGATGATGAGCTGTGTAGCACCGCTCGCCAGCGATGGCGGGCGTGGATTGAAACTGCGCAGGCTTCGGCTGCACTGCCCGCGTGTCGCCGCACCGCTCGCCAGCGATGGCGGGCGTGGATTGAAACTGGGCGAGCAAGAGCGCATGCTCAAGCGCGGTGCCGGGCACCGCTCGCCAGCGATGGCGGGCGTGGATTGAAACTTGGCGTCCTCGTGCGCGAGGACCATCTGGCCGATGCACCGCTCGCCAGCGATGGCGGGCGTGGATTGAAACGACCGCGGCCTGCAGGCCGCCCGCGCGTTGGCCGGCACCGCTCGCCAGCGATGGCGGGCGTGGATTGAAACTGTTCGATCTCGCGCAACGAGGCCTGCAGCTCGTTGCACCGCTCGCCAGCGATGGCGGGCGTGGATTGAAACTACATGAGCCGGGCGCATGGACTTCGATGGCGAGGCACCGCTCGCCAGCGATGGCGGGCGTGGATTGAAACTTCAACAAGGTGCCGACCACCACCAAGGACCAGGAGGCACCGCTCGCCAGCGATGGCGGGCGTGGATTGAAACCCTAATTCGCGGACTCGATCTGCGCGCACCCAGAGCACCGCTCGCCAGCGATGGCGGGCGTGGATTGAAACTTCAACAAGGTGCCGACCACCACCAAGGACCAGGAGGCACCGCTCGCCAGCGATGGCGGGCGTGGATTGAAACAGCCTCGGCGCGCTCTTCGAATTCGCGCCGGCCGGCACCGCTCGCCAGCGATGGCGGGCGTGGATTGAAACTGGGTCATCTGCGAATAGAAGGCCGCGCGGGCGGGCACCGCTCGCCAGCGATGGCGGGCGTGGATTGAAACTACATGAGCTGGATCGCATGGACCTCGATGGCGAGCACCGCTCGCCAGCGATGGCGGGCGTGGATTGAAACTTGAAGGTGCCGCTGGAAGCGCCTTCGGCCGACGCACCGCTCGCCAGCGATGGCGGGCGTGGATTGAAACGCCAAGCTCGCCCCCTGATGACTCCCGCCCCTCGCACCGCTCGCCAGCGATGGCGGGCGTGGATTGAAACAAGTTGACCGACGCGATGAAGGCCCAGGCCGAAGGCACCGCTCGCCAGCGATGGCGGGCGTGGATTGAAACGCGGCGCAAGCTGGTACGGCAACGGGGACTGGAGCGCACCGCTCGCCAGCGATGGCGGGCGTGGATTGAAACAGCGCGTCGCTGCTGCTCGCACCTGACCACCCCGGCACCGCTCGCCAGCGATGGCGGGCGTGGATTGAAACACCCGCGCGCAGTGCGACGAGATGCTGTACCGCGGCACCGCTCGCCAGCGATGGCGGGCGTGGATTGAAACAACGCGCGGGCGGTGGCGGCGGCTACGCGGCCACGCACCGCTCGCCAGCGATGGCGGGCGTGGATTGAAACGACTACTTGAGGGTGCGCGTGACGCTGCGCGGCGCACCGCTCGCCAGCGATGGCGGGCGTGGATTGAAACACGGCGGCGGGCGACGGCTACACGCAGAACGCGGGCACCGCTCGCCAGCGATGGCGGGCGTGGATTGAAACAAGCGGCGCCATGAGGTACGGCGCGCCGCCGATCGCACCGCTCGCCAGCGATGGCGGGCGTGGATTGAAACGCCCCCGTCCCGGTGACCTTCACCGGCCCCGATGGGCACCGCTCGCCAGCGATGGCGGGCGTGGATTGAAACAAGCTGGGCGCTCGCCCCAAGACTTTCGCCCCCGCACCGCTCGCCAGCGATGGCGGGCGTGGATTGAAACGAGGACATCCGCGTGATGGCGGCGGCGGCGCTGGCGCACCGCTCGCCAGCGATGGCGGGCGTGGATTGAAACGCCAAGCTCGCCCCCTGATGACTCCCGCCCCTCGCGCACCGCTCGCCAGCGATGGCGGGCGTGGATTGAAACAGGTCAACGCGGGCGGTGGCGGCGCTGGGGCATAGCACCGCTCGCCAGCGATGGCGGGCGTGGATTGAAACTTGATATCCGCGCCATCATGACCGGCGGCGTGGGGGGCACCGCTCGCCAGCGATGGCGGGCGTGGATTGAAACTGTACCGTGTCTCCTGGAACGAGTCCAGGGCGCCGCACCGCTCGCCAGCGATGGCGGGCGTGGATTGAAACTGCGCCAGCGCGGCATGGGCGTCGAGGGCGGTGGCACCGCTCGCCAGCGATGGCGGGCGTGGATTGAAACACCCAGTCGGGGACGAGCTGGGTGCAGAAGGCGGCGCACCGCTCGCCAGCGATGGCGGGCGTGGATTGAAACGAGCACGAGGGCCTGACCGCCGGCCAGGCCATGGCGCACCGCTCGCCAGCGATGGCGGGCGTGGATTGAAACAAGGCGCAGATCGACGATGAGGAATTCGACCGCGGCACCGCTCGCCAGCGATGGCGGGCGTGGATTGAAACACGGTGGCCGCCGCGGCCGCCGCAGCGCTCGCCGGCACCGCTCGCCAGCGATGGCGGGCGTGGATTGAAACTGGCCGGCGGCGCGGCGGCCCTGGCCGTCGCCGCGCACCGCTCGCCAGCGATGGCGGGCGTGGATTGAAACCACGTCGCCATCGTGGAAGGCCGCCCCGTGGCCTGGCACCGCTCGCCAGCGATGGCGGGCGTGGATTGAAACGCGTTGCTCGACACCAAGAGCCTGGCCGCCGGCGCACCGCTCGCCAGCGATGGCGGGCGTGGATTAAAACGTACTCCAGCACACCGGCACGCTGGGCCGCATCGTGGCACCGCTCGCCAGCGATGGCGGGCGTGGATTGAAACACGGCGGTGGCCGTGGTCAACGGCGTGCGCCGCCGCACCGCTCGCCAGCGATGGCGGGCGTGGATTGAAACGCCATCGGGGCCGGTGAAAGTCACCGGGACGGGGGGCACCGCTCGCCAGCGATGGCGGGCGTGGATTGAAACCGTCTGTGCCCGTGGGCTGACCTGCTGGTCGCCAGCACCGCTCGCCAGCGATGGCGGGCGTGGATTGAAACGACCTCTACCGATCGACGCAGGCCGTCGGCGACGCGCACCGCTCGCCAGCGATGGCGGGCGTGGATTGAAACGGCATGCTCGATGCCGTGACCCTGGGCCGCTCGCGCACCGCTCGCCAGCGATGGCGGGCGTGGATTGAAACAGGCGGTCGGCATGCCACCAGTGTCCGTATGGCGGGCACCGCTCGCCAGTGATGGCGGGCGCGGATTGAAACCACGCTTGATGCGCAGGTCACCTATCTCTCGCTCGCACCGCTCTCCAGTGATGACGGGCGCGGAGTGAAACAGCCGGGCGATGGCTTGCACTTTCGGCGCGCCGGTGACCTTGGCCAGCGCGTTCAGCTCGGTAGCCACCATGCGCCCGCGCTCCTCGTTGTGAATGGCCACAGCCGTTAGTCCCATCGCAGCTTCGTCGTGTAGCCATGCGACCGGAGCCCTAGAATGCCGGCCCATGTTCAGCTTCTTTCGCCGCAAAAAAGCGGCCGAGCCGGCGGCGCCTGATGCCGCGGCCGCAAATCCCGTCGCCACCGAATCGACCGACGCTGCGGCGCGCGATCTCGTCGTGCCGCACGAGATGCCGGTGCTCCCGCCCAGCGCGCTGCCGCCGGAAATGCCGGTTACTCCTGAATCCATAGCTGTCAGCGCAGAACCGGCGCCGGCTGAAGCCCCATTCGACTCTGAAACACCCCCCGAAGCCCCCGCCCCCCGCAGCGGCTGGCTCGACCGCCTGAAAACCGGCCTGAAGAAGACCGGCAGCAGCATCACCACCGTCTTCACCGGCACCAAGATCGACGAGGCGCTGTACGAGGACCTGGAAACCGCCCTGCTCATGGCCGACGCCGGCGTGCCCGCCACCGAGTTCCTGCTGGAGGACCTGAAGCGCCGCGTGAAGGACGCCAAGGCCACCGACCCGGCGCAGGTCAAGGCACTGCTGCAGGACGCCATCGCCGACATGCTGGCGCCGCTGGAAAAGGGCCTGGTGGTGGGCGTCTACCACCCCACCGTCATCATGGTGGCCGGCGTCAACGGCGCCGGCAAGACCACCTCCATCGGCAAGCTCACCAAGCACCTGGCCGACGCCGGCGCCAGACCGTGCTGCTGGCCGCGGCCGACACCTTCCGCGCCGCCGCGCGCGAGCAGCTGGCGGTGTGGGCCGACCGCAACCGCGTCGAGATCATCAGCCAGCAGGACGCCGACCCGTCCGCCGTCAGCTTCGACGCCGTGGCCGCCGGCCGCGCGCGCCGCATGGACGTGGTGCTGGTCGACACCGCCGGCCGCCTGCCCACGCAGAAGCACCTGATGGAGGAGCTGACCAAGATCCGCCGCGTGGTCACCAAGGCCGACATCACCGCCCCGCACGAAGTGCTGCTGGTCATCGACGGCAACACGGGGCAGAACGCGCTGGCACAGGTCAAGGCCTTCGACGAGGCCATCGGACTCACCGGCCTGGTGGTGACCAAGCTCGACGGCACCGCCAAGGGCGGCGTGCTGTGCGCCATCGCGCGCGAGAAGCCCGTGCCCGTCTACTTCGTCGGCGTGGGCGAGAAGCTGGAGGACCTGCAGACCTTCAGCGCGCGCGAGTTCGCCCAGGCGCTGGTGGGATGAGCACGACTGCAACCGATTGCAACGCCAGCCCGGCGCCTGATGGCCCGGCCCCCATGCCTATAAACTGCCGACCATGACCGTGAACCTCTCCCGCAAACACTTGGTACTGATGGGTGCGGGGCGCGCCCACCTGCAGGTGCTCAAGGGCCTGGCCCGGCACGGCAGCGGCGACATGAACGTCACCTTGGTGGCGCCCACCCCCTACTACATCGAAGGCGCCATGCTGCCCGGCTACGTGGCCGGCGACTACGCGCTGGAGGACATCCGCGTGCCGCTCGACCCGCTGGTCGAGGCCAGCGGCGTGGCCTTCGCGCCGGCGCACGTGCTCGGGCTCGACCCGGCGGCGCGGCGCGTGCAGTTGTCCAGCGGCGACGCCCTGCCCTACGACGTGCTGTCGATCGACGTCGAGCCCGTGGCTGACCGCGACCACATCGAGGCCGCCATCCCCGGCGCGCGCCGCAACGCGCTGTTCACCCGCCCGCTCGAAGCCTTCGTACAACTCTGGCCGCAGTTGCAGGGCCTGGCGCGCGAGCGCCCGCTGCAGGTGGCCGTGCTCGCCGACGGTTTGGCCGGCGTGGAGCTGGCCATGGCCTGCGCCCACGCCCTGACCGCGCCGCACGGCAGCCGCGTCACCCTCGTCACCGGGGCCGAGCCGCTGCTGGCCGGGCAGCCGCCGACGCTGCAGCGGCGCGTGCTGGCGCGGCTGAAGAGCTTGAACATCACCGTGCTGCAGGACCGCTGCACCGCCATCGACGGGCGCACCGTGCACCTGGCCGGCGGCGCCACCCTGGTGTGCGACGCGCCGCTGCTGGCCGCCGGCGCGGGCACGCCGGCCTGGCTGCTGCAGTCCGGCCTGCAGACCGACGAGGCGGGCGCGCTGGTGCTCAACGAGCGGCTGCAGAGCGACAGCCACCGCCAGGTCTTCGTCGTGCCCGACGGCGCGCCGGCCGAGGTGGGGCCGGTGCTGGAGGCCAACCTGCGCACCGCGCTGGGCGGCGGCTCGTTCAAGAAGGCGCCGCTGGACGCCTCGCGCCTGCGCGTGGTCGGCTGCGGCGACGGCCACGCCATCGCCGTCTGGGGCTCGCTGGGTCTCGAGGGGCGCGAGGTCGGGCAATGGAAGGACCGGCGCGACCGCCGGCAGCTGGCGGCGCTGTTCGCGCCGTGACCGCGCGGCCGGCGTGCCGCCATGGAGTGCAGAATCCAGCCCTAGCCCGAATGGATACTGTGTGAGCAGCTATCAATTTTGACAAATTTTCCGGTTTCGGGGAAAGCCGGGAGCCGCCCGGGGGCGGATATGCAACACAATGCGTCCTCGCCGGACCGACACACCCAAGGAGCCCCGACATGAATTCACAGCCCCTCGCCCGCGGCCCGAGCCGCCGCCTGATGCTCTCGCGCGGCGCCGCCGCCGTGGGCGCCGGCACGGCCAGCCTGCTGCTGCCACGGATCGCGCGCGCGCAGTCCGGCAAGGTCCGGGTCGGCTTCATGCTGCCCTACACCGGCACCTACGCCCAGCTCGGCGTGGCGATCGAGAACGGCGTGCGCATGGCCATCGCCGAGAAGGGCGGCAAGCTGGGCGGCCGCGAGATCGAGTGGTTCAAGGTGGACGACGAGTCCGAGCCGTCCAAGGGCGTGGAGAATGCCAGCAAGCTGGTGCAGCGCGACAAGGTGGACGTGCTGATCGGCACCGTGCATTCGGGCGTGCAGATGGGCATCCAGAAGGTGGCGCGCGACTCGGGCGTGCTCAGCCTGATCCCCAACGCCGGCGTGCACGCGGCCACGCGCGCGCTGTGCGCGCCCAACGTGTTCCGCACCTCGTTCACCAACTCGCAGCCCACGCTGGCGCTGGGCAAGCCGATGATGGACAAGGGCCTCAAGCGCGCCGTCTGGCTGACGTGGAAGTACGCCGCCGGCGACGAGGCGTTCGAGGGCTTCCGCGACAGCTACACCCAGGCCGGCGGCACCATCGTCAAGGCGCTGGGCCTGCCCTTCCCCAACGTGGAGTTCCAGGCGCTGCTGACCGAGATCGCCTCGCTCAGGCCCGACGCCGTGGTCTGCTTCTTCGCCGGCGCGGGCGCGGCCAAGTTCATCAAGGACTACGCCGCCGCGGGCCTGAAGGACAAGATCCCGCTGTGGGGCTCGGGCTTCCTGACCGAGGGCGTGCTGGACGCCGCCGGCCCGGCCGCCGAGGGCATCATGACCACCATGCACTACGCCGATGCGCTGGACACGCCGCGCAACAAGCAGTTCCGCACCGCCTACGCGCAGCAGTTCAAGATGCAGCCGGACGTGTACGCGGTGCAGGGCTACGACACGGGCCAGCTGCTGCTGGCCGGCGCCAACGCCGTGAAGGGCGACCTGGCCAGCAAGGCGGCGCTGCACAAGGCCCTGGAAACCGCCGTCATCGACAGCCCGCGCGGCAAGTGGACCATGAGCCGCGCCCACAACCCGGTGCAGGACATGTACCTGCGCGTGGTCGAGAAGGGCGACAACAAGGTGCTGGGCGTGGCCGCCAAGGCGCTGGCCGATTCCGGCGCTGGCTGCAGATTGACCTGACCCCCCGAGTCGCTTCGCGCCTTCCCCCTGGGGGGACGACGCCGATGGCCGGGCCAAGCCCGGCCATGGCGTCCGCTGGCATGGCCTGCTCCGCGGCCGTCCGGCTCTCTCGGTTGGACCACCCCATCTTCGCCTTCGATCTCATCGCGTGGACCTCGCCAACGTCTTGATCCAGTTGCTCAACAGCGTGCAGTACGGCCTGCTGCTGTTCATGCTGGCCGCCGGCCTGACGCTGATCTTCGGCATCATGGGCGTGGTCAACCTGGCGCACGGCAGCTTTTACATGTTGGGCGCGTACCTGGCGTACGCGCTGTCGTCGCGGCTGGGCAGCTTCGCCTGGGCCATCGTCGTGGGCACCGCGCTGTCGGTGGTGTTCGGGCTGGCGCTGGAGCGCCTGCTGTTTCGCCGCTTCTACCAGCGCGACCACCTGGACCAGGTGCTGCTGACCTTCGGGCTGATCTACGTCTTCGAGGAAGGACGCTCGCTGCTGTGGGGCGACGACGTGCACGGCGTGGCCATCCCGCCGCTGCTGGACGGCTCGCTGCCGCTGACCGACACCCTGTCCTACCCGGTCTACCGCCTGTTCATGATGGGCGTGTGCGTGGCGCTGGCCGTCGGCCTGTACCTGCTGATCGGCCGCACGCGCCTGGGCATGAAAATCCGCGCCGGCGCCTTCAACCGCGAGATGGCCGAGTCGCTGGGCGTCAACATCCGGCTGATCCACGCCGTGGTGTTCGCCATCGGCGTGGCGCTGGCCACCCTGGCCGGCATGATCGCCGCGCCCGTCTCCAGCGTGTACCCCAACATGGGCGCGCCGGTGCTCATCATGTGCTTCGTGGTGGTGGTGATCGGCGGCATCGGCTCGGTGCGCGGGGCGCTGATCGCGGCGCTGCTGGTCGGCCTGGTGGACACCTTCGGCAAGGTGCTGCTGCCGCAGGTGGCGGGGATGCTGGTGTACGTGCTGATGGCGGCCGTGCTGCTGTGGAAGCCCGAGGGGCTCTTCAAATCATGAGCGCCCCTGCAACCCACCTCGAAGCCCTGCCGCGCAGCCTGCAGGCGCTGCTGGCGCTGGGCCTGATCGCGTTGGCGCTGTTCCCGCTGGTGGGCAGCGACTTCCACCAGCAGATGGTCACGCGCATGATGATCCTGGCCATCTTCGCCATGAGCCTGGACCTGCTGCAGGGCGTGACCGGCCTGGTGTCGCTGGGCCACGCGGCCTTCTTCGGCATCGCGGGCTACGCGCTGGCCTTCCTGACGCCGGCCGACGCGCCGGCCAGCCTGTGGTGGACGCTGCCCGCCGCGCTGCTGGCCTCGGGGCGGCGGCGCTGGTCATCGGCTTCCTGGTGGTGCGCACCAAGGGCATCTACTTCATCATGGTCACGTTGGCCTTCGCGCAGATGGTCTTCTACCTGTTCTTCGACAACCGGGCGCTGGGCGGCTCGGACGGCCTGTACATCAACTTCCGGCCCGACGCGGGGCTGTTCGACCTGGAGGACAAGCGGGTCTTCTACTACTTCACCCTGGCCTGCCTGGCGGGGGTGTACGCCTTCCTGCGCCGCGTGCTGTGGAGTCCCTTCGGCCGCGCGCTGGCCGGCATCCGCGTCAACGAGCACCGCATGCGCGCCATCGGCTTCGGCAGCTTCGGCCACAAGCTGGCGGCCTTCACCCTGGCCGGCACGCTGGCCGGCCTGGCCGGCTACCTGTGGGGGGCGCAGACGGGCTTCGTCAACCCGGAACTGATGGGCTTCCACATGAGCGCGCACGCCATCATGATGGTGATCCTGGGCGGCATGGGCAACTTCGCCGGCGCCATCGTCGGCGCCTTCGCGTTCGAGTTCATGCTGGAGCTGTTCAAGGACCTGCCGGCCTTCGGGGGCTTCGACGCCGGCAAGCACTGGCAGCTGTGGATGGGCCTGTTCATCGTGGCGGTGATCTGCTTTGCCCCGCGCGGCCTGCTGGGCCTGCTGCAGCGGCTGGCGAGCCGCCCGGGCCCGCGGGAGGGGCGCGATGGCTGACGTGCTGCTCAGCGCCCGCGGCCTGACCAAGACGTTCGGCGGCCTGGCCGCCGTCAACGGCGTGTCGATCGACCTGTGGCGGGACCGCATCCACGCCGTGATCGGCCCCAACGGCGCCGGCAAGTCCACGCTGGCCAACCTGCTGTCCGGCGACCTGCCGCCCACGGCAGGCACCATCACACTGGGTACGCACGACATCACCCGCGCCTCGCCCGAGCAAATCTCGCGCCGGGGCCTTGGGCGCAGCTACCAGAAGACCAACATCTTCCCGTCCTTCACGGTGTGGGAGAACGTGCGCCTGGCGGCCCAATCGCGCGCCACGCTGCCCTGGAACCCGCTGCGCTGGCTGCGGCGCGCCGCGCGGGACGCCGCCGTCAACGAGCGCGCCGAGGCCGCGCTGGAGCTGGCCGGCCTGGCTGGCCGCCGCCACGCCGTCGCCGGCGCCGCCAGCCACGGCGAGCAGCGCCAGTTGGAGATCGCCATGACCCTGGCCACCGACCCGCGGGTGCTGCTGCTCGACGAGCCGCTGGCCGGCATGGGCGCGGCCGAGGCCGAGCGCATGGTCGCGCTGCTGCTGCGCCTCAAGCCGCGCCACGCCATGATGCTGGTGGAGCACGACATCGACGCCATCTTCGCCCTGGCCGACCACCTGACGGTGATGGTCAACGGCGCCGTCATCGCCAGCGGCGAGCCCGCCGCCATCCGCGCCGACGCGGCCGTGCAGGCGGCATACCTGGGGGAGAATGCCTGACATGGCCACCGCCGCGAACGCCAACCTCCCGGACGACCCCAACGACCCACTAGCACCGCACCCGCGCTCCGAGGACGCGGCGCCGCAGCCCGGCGGCGCCAGCGGCGACCTGCTGATCCACGCCATCGACCTGCACACCTACTACGGCGCCAGCCACATCCTGCGCGGCGTCAACTTCGCCGTGCGGCGCGGCGAGACCATCGGCTTGATGGGCCGCAACGGCATGGGCAAGAGCACGCTGCTGAAGTCCATCATGGGCCTGGTCAAGCCGCGCGCCGGCGCCGTGCTGGTGATGGGCCGGCCCATGACCGGCCGGCCCGCCCACGAGATCGCGCGGCTCGGCGTGGCCTACGTGCCCGAGGGACGCGGCATCTTCGGCAACCTGAGCGTGGCCGAGAACCTGTTGATGACGGCCCTCCCCGGCACACGCGGCCAGCGCGACTGGACCTTCGAGCGCGTGCTGGAGACCTTCCCGCGCCTGAAGGAGCGCCTGCGCCACGGCGGCCAGCAGCTGTCGGGCGGCGAACAGCAGATGCTCACCATCGGCCGCGCGCTGATGACCAACCCCGACGTGCTGATCCTCGACGAGGCCACCGAGGGCCTGGCGCCGCTGATCGCGCGCGAGATCTGGCGCATCTGCGGCCTGATCCGCCAAAGCGGCATCAGCAGCGTGATCGTGGACAAGAACTGGAAGCACGTCACCCAGGTCACCGACCGCAACGTGATCCTGGTCAAGGGCGAGGTGGTGTTCGAGGGCAGCTCGGCCCAGCTGATCGGCCAGCCCGAGCTGCTGGCGCGGCACCTGGGCGTGTGATTCGGCCTGGGTTCATCGGGATGAACCTTCTCTTGCTGATGCCGTTTGCGCCGCTGACCGGTCCACAGGGGTCTCCGCCGTAGGAATCCGAGGGACTTGGCATCCGGGAAACTTTAGGTTTGCCTAAACGGCGCTTCGCTGGGGATTTGCCTTGGGGCACACCGTGCTACATTGTTTTATCCGACGGGCCACCGCAAGATGGTTGTCGTCTATTTCTAGTTAGTCCCTTCATATTCCGCTTTATGCAGGCCACTATTTATTCCAGCGTTTCGCCTTTCTCAAAGGTTTCTCCTTTGGGGTTTTGGCATTACACCGGGCTTCGCCTGCATTCGCTGCGCCAGTTTCAAGGCTTTTTGGCCTCTAGCGCTTGTGCAGCAAGCGCCACCAGCTATCATTCTTGCAGCGCTGCGCCGCTTCCGTGGCGTGGCGCTTTTGCATGGGCCGCGCCCGTCTTCAAGTCAGGGCGCTCCCTTCCGGCCTTCGGGTCTAACATTGCGGTCAAGCCGACCCGCCTACGGCGGTCGGCTTACCTTGGCCGTTAGTCCCTTCATATTCCGCTTTATGCAGGCCGCTATTAATTCCAGCGTTTCGCCTTTCTCAAAGGTTTCTCCTTGGGGGTTTTGGCGCTGCGCCGGACTTCGCCTGCATTCATTGCGCCAGTTTCAAGCCTTTTTGGTCTCTAGCGCTTGTGCAGCAAGCGCCACCAGCTATCATTTTTGCAGCGCTGCGCCGCTTCCGTGGCGTGGCGCTTTTTTGTGGGTCGCGCCCGTCTTCAAGTCAGGGCGCTCCCTTCTGGCCTTCGGGTCTAACATTGCGGTCAAGCCGACCCGCCTACGGCGGTCGGCTTACCTTTGCCGTTAGTCCCTTCATATTCCGCTTTATGCAGGCCGCTATTAATTCCAGCGTTTCTCCTTTCTCAAAGGTTTCTCCTTGGGGGTTTTGGCGCTGCGCCGGACTTCGCCTGCATTCATTGCGCCAGTTTCAAGCCTTTTTGGTCTCTAGCGCTTGTGCAGCAAGCGCCACCAGCTATCATTTTTGCAGCGCTGCGCCGCTTCCGTGGCGTGGCGCTTTTTCGTGGGTCGCGCCCGTCTTCAAGGCTGGGCGCTCCCTTTTGGCCTTCGGGTCTAACATTGCGGTCAAGCCGACCCGCCTACGGCGGTCGGCTTACCTTGGCCGTTAGGCCGCAAAACCAACCAAGGTGCCAGCATGCTCTTCCGAAGAACAGCCGAGACCGAAGACCTGGTGGCACTCACTGCTCTGATTCGTGCCGCCTACGCGCCGCATGCGTTGAAGGGGCTCCGCTATTGGGCAACCCACCAGTCCGTCGAGGACACAGCCAGGCGCCTTTCCCGAGGCGTCGGCTTCGTTGGCGAGGTAGATGGAGAACTGATCGCCACTATCACGCTCAGCAAACCCGACCCCGAGTCCAAGGTTCCGCTCCTGCGCGACGAGTACACGTGGTCGTTCGGTCAGTTTGCCGTCGCGCCAGGACATAAGGGCAAGGGCTACGGAAGGCGCATCCACGATGCCGCATTGCAACATGCCGTTCTCGAGGGTTGCCAAGTCATGGCGCTCCACACAGCCGAGCCTGCTACTGAACTGATCGAGATGTACCGGTCCTGGGGCTATGCTCAGGTCGGCACCTGTGACTGGCGGCCACACACGAACTTCTTAAGCGTCCTCATGACGAAGCCCCTCGCCCCTCAGGCAACCAGCAATGCGGCCTAACCCATCATTCGAGCTGACCCGCTACGGCAGGCCGGTTTGGCCAGGCCGCAGCGGTCAGCTCAAGTCAAACTACAAGGGCTTCCCCACGTTTGCAAGCAATACCTCTCCCTGGATTGATCGCGCAGCGATTAATCCAGGCATTGAATCTAGGGTCAGATCAAAATTTCCCCGATAAGGCCGCAGAGGAGAGCCCCCGATGTACCACGCGATCGTTCGCCGAAAGATCACTTCGGCATTCGCCGGTTTGAGTGCGGGCCGCATTGAAGCTATTACCGACGAGCTTTCACCTGGCGCGGAACATTATTTTGTGGGGACGCATGCGCTCTCTGGTACGCGCCGAACGCCAGAGGCGATTCGCGCCTGGCGGGAAAATGGGGTCAGAGGGAAAATGGGGTCAGATGAAAATTTCTCCAATAGCTACAACACCGGCAACGGCGCCAGGGCGCACCGCCCTGGGACGCTAACATCAGCGCCTGCCTTCCATTCGACCACCTTCGCGGAGACCCGCCACCATGCTGCGCCCTCTCGCCTGCCTGCTCGCCATCGGCCTGATCGCCCACGCGGCGCAGGCCCAGACTTATCCGGACAAGCCGATCCGCATGATCATCCCCTTCCCGCCCGGTGGCGGCACCGACATCCTGGGCCGCCTGGTGGCGCAGAAGCTGACCGAGGCCCACCAGTGGACCGTGGTGCCGGAGAACAAGGCCGGCGCCGGCGGCACGCTGGGCATCACCGAGGCGGCCCGGGCCAAGGCCGACGGCTACGACATGGTGATGGGCCAGAAGGACAACCTGGTCGTCGGCCCCTGGCTCTACCGCAACCTGCCCTGGGAGCCGACGCGCGACTTCGTGGCCGTGGCCCATGTGGCCTACACGCCGGTGGTCATAGCCACCAGCGTCAACTCCAGGTTCAAGACCCTGGCCGACGTGGTGGCCGCCGCCAAGGCCGCGCCCGGCACCGTGACCTACGGCTCACCCGGCAACGGCACCACCATCCACCTGGCGGGCGACCAGTTCGAGAAGGCCGCGGGCGTGAAGCTGCGCCACGTGCCCTACAAGGGCTCCAACCCGGCGCTGATGGACGCGCTGGCCGGCAACGTGGACTTGCTGGTGTCCTCCGTGCCCTCGGCCATGGGCCAGATCAAGTCGGGCAAGCTGCGTCCGCTGGCCGTCACCTCGGCCAGGCGCAGCACCTCGCTGCCGGACGTGCCGACGGTGGCCGAGTCCGGCTACGCCGGCTTCGACGTGAGCACCTGGTACGGCCTGTTCATGCCCGCCGGCGCGCCCCGACCGGCGGTGGAGGCGATGAACGGCGCGGTCAACAAGCTGCTGGCCACGCCCGAGATGCGCAAGGCCATCCACGACCAGGGCGCCGAGCCCCAGGCGCTCGGCGCCGACGCCTTCGGCAAGCTGCTGGCCGAGGACTACCGCAAGTGGGAGAAGATCGTGCGCGACGCGGGCGTGAAGATCGAATAGGTGCCGTCGCACGCGGCTTGAACAACGCCCGCCGACGCGGGCGTTTTCATTCGCGCGCCAGCGGCGGAGCTCGTTTGCTATTATTAAATGAGCTGAAGGGGCTTTCTGAACGCGGTCTGCAACCCATTTTCATTCAAAAATCAGTCGTCGCCCCGGACCACCAGCGTGGTGACCTTGGTGTGCGACAGCACGCTCTGCGCCACGCTGCCCAGCACCAGGCGCTCCAGCCCGCGGCGGCCGTGCGAGCCGATCACCACCAGGTCGGCGCTGGCGGCGTCGGCCGCCTCCAGGATGCCGCGCCAGACGGTATGCGATTCGACCACGCGGGTGTCGGAGGACAAGCCGGCCGCCTTCAGGCGCCCGGCCACCATGTCGGCGACGGCCGCGGCCTCGGCCCGGGCGGCGTTCAGGTACTGGTCCTGCCCGTAGGCGAATTCGGTGCCCACGCCGGTGAAGGGATAGGGATCGATCACGTAGACCACCGTCAGCGCGCAGTCGAAGGCCTGGGCCAGGCCGATGGCTTTGTCGAGCGCGGTCATCGAGGTGACCGAGCCGTCCACGGGGGCCAGGATGTGCTTGAACATGGGGCGCTCCTTTCTTGCGTGCGTGAGGCCATTGTGGCTTCACACGGTGCGCCAGGGGTTGATGCTCGTCAAGCAGCGGGCGCCAGAAACCCGTTCGCGCGCAGTGTGATCACCAGGGTGTCGCGGTGGCCGTGCCCGCCGGCCGCCAGCGGCTGGATGGGGGTGGATTCGTGGATGACGCGCTGGTCGTCGAGCAGCAGCACCGACCACGGCTGCTCCAGGGTGAAGCGCTGGCCGCGCGGGCCGTCCAGCTCGAACACGCGGGTTTCGCCGCCCTTGATGCCGTGGCGCGCGACCAGGAACACGGCCACCAGGTCGACGCCGTCGCGGTGCGCGCCCTCGGGCGTGGGGCGCCCGATGCCGTCTTCGGTGTCGATGCGGAACTGGTGCGCCTCGGCGTACCAGGGCCGGGCGCCGCGCAGGTCGTCGGCCACGCGCGCCAGCCACGCCAGCAGCGCGCGCCAGGCGGGCAGCGCCAGGGTGGCGGCGGCCATGGGCTCGAACCAGCGCTGCATGCCCCCGTGCAGCGCGTTGTAGTCCAGCGGCTGCCAGTGCGGGCGGGCGGGCGCGTCGCGCACCTGGGCGCCGTCGATGACGAAGGAGGCGTGGCGCCGCCGGCGGTAGCGCCCGCCGTCCTTCAGGTAGCGGTCGGGCGCCAGCCGGTCCCAGTCGGGCGCCAGCCCCTCCAGCCCGTCGGCGCCGGCCAGCGCGCGCACCGTGGCCGCGTCCAGCACGGCGAAGCCCTGCTCGCGCAGCAGGCCGGTGAATTGGCCGGGGCCGGCCAGCGGGGGAGAGAACACGTCGCGCACCACGAAGAAAACGGAGCGCCGAGCATAGCCGCGCGCCCCACTCGACCGGCCCGGCCGCGCCGAATACCCCTGCCGGCGCGGGCCGCGCCGGAGGCCGACAATGCGCGCTTGCGCATGTCCTCCTGGTCCCTCGTCGTCGTCCTGGCCGCATTGGGCGCCGCCCTGGCCTTGCGGCCGTGGCGGCTGCTGGCCGGCGGCGCGCTGCTGTCGCCGCTGCTGGCGTCGCTGGTCGTCACGCCCTGGCTGTGGGCGCTGCCCTGGCTGCACCGGATGCCGGTGCAACTGCAGTTGTCGGGCGCCTGCCTCATCACGCTGGCGCTGGGCTGGCCGCTGGCGGTGCCGGTGCTTTGCGCGGTGGCGCTGATCGCGGGGCTGATCGCGCCGGTCGGCTTCGCCCAGCAGGTGGACATGGCCGTGTGGCTGGGCATCGTGCCGGCCACGGGGGCGCTGCTGCTGGGTCTGGCGCTGCGGCGCTGGGTGTGGAAGAACCTGTTCGTCTACATCCTGGGCCGCGCCTTCCTGGGCACGGCGCTGTGCATGTTCGCCGCCGGCGCGCTGGCGCAGTGGGCGGGCCGCCCGCTGGCCGCCGCGGTGGAGCCGGAGCTGGCCCTGGTGGCGCGCTGGCTGATGGCCTGGGGCGACGCCTTCCTCACCGGCATGATGGCCGCCATCTGCGTGGCTTTCCGGCCGCACTGGCTGGCGACCTGGTCCGACCGGCTCTACCTGCGCCCGCCGGGCGCGCCGTGAGCGCGCCGGGCTCTATAGTCCTCGACCATGGCTCAACGCATCCAACCCCTCCGCCCACTGCTGACCGGCGTGCTGGCGCTGCTGCCGCTGGCGGCCACCATCCTGCTGCTGGCGTGGAGCTGGGGGCTGGCGGCCGAGTGGCTGGGGCCGGGCAGCGCGATCGGCAGGCTGCTCACCCGCATCGGCCTGGGCGTGGCGGCGGATTCGCCTCTGCCCGGCTACCTGCTGGGGCTGGCGGTGATCCTGGCGCTGGTCTACCTGTTCGGCCTGCTGGTGGAGACCGGGCTGCAGCGCGGCCTGGACCGCGTCGTCAAGGCGCTGGTGCGGCGCATTCCGGTGGTGCGCACGGTGTACGACGTGGCGCACCGGCTGGTCGGGCTGGTCGGCAAGCCCAGCGAAGAGGGCCTGCAGTCGATGAGCCCGGTGTGGCTGTACTTCGGCGGCCCGCCGGCCGCGGGCGCGCCGGCCACCACCACGGTGGTGCTGGGCCTGCTGACCACGCACGAGCCGGTGGCGATGAACGGGCAGCCCTTCCACGGGGTGCTGATCCCGACCTCGCCCGTGCCGGTGGGCGGCGGGCTGGTGTTCGTGCCGGCCGGCTGGGTGGTGCCGGCGGAGATCGGCATCGAGGGCGTGACCAGCATCTACGTGTCGATGGGCGTCACCGCCGGCCAGTACCTGGGCCGGACGGCGCCGCCGCCGGCCCCGCCCGCCGCCTGAGGGCCGGATTTCAAGCCTTTCAGGCCATCATCCCGCGTGGAATATACGTCGGATGCTATTCTTTGAATAGCATCATGAGCCCTATACCTCCGCCTCCTGCAAGGTGCGCCACATCACCTTGCCCGAACCGCTCTTGGGCAGGCTGTCCACGAACTGCACCACGCGCGGCACCTTGTACACCGCCATGTTCTCGCGGCACCAGCCGATGATGTCCTCGGCCGTGGTGTCCTGGTGCGTGGGCCGCAGCACCACCACCGCCTTGACGGACTCGCCCCGGTAGGCATCCTTGGTGGCGATGATGCAGGCCTCCTGGATGGCCGGGTGGTGGTACAGCAGCGCCTCCACCTCCGCCGGCCAGACCTTGAAGCCGCTGGCGTTGATCATGCGCTTGAGACGGTCGGTCATGAAGAAGTATCCCTCCTCGTCCACGCGCCCCATGTCGCCCGACCGGAAGAAGCGCTCGCCCCCGATCTCGACGAAGGCGGACGCCGTCGCCTCGGGCCGCTTCCAGTAGCCGTCGAACACCTGAGGGCCGCGGATGACGATTTCGCCCGGCTCGCCCACCGGCAATTCGCGCAGCGTCTCGGGATCGACCACGCGCGCATCGCAACTCACGAAGGGAATGCCCAGGCATTGCTGCTTGGCATGATCGGGCGGATTGAAATGCGAAGGGCCGGACGTCTCGGTCAGGCCATAGCCCTCCTGAAAGACGAGGCCGAACTCCTCCAGCAGCCGCTGCGCCACCGCCTGCGGCATGGCCGCGCCGCCGCCGCCGATCGTGTCCAGGCTGGACAGGTCGTAGCGCTCGAGGTTCGGGCTGGCCAGCAGGTCGATGACCATGGTGGGGATGTTGATCCAGGCGGTGGCCTGCCACCTGGAAATCAGATACCCGGCGACGTCGCGGTCCCAGCGCGGCATGACCACCATGGCAGCGCCCGCGGCCAGCGCCCCATGCATCACGACCACGAGGCCAGTGATGTGGAACATAGGCACCACGGCCAGCAGCACCGACTCCGAATGGGTGCCCATCCAGAGGTTGCTGGCCATGGCGTTGTGCATCAGGCTGCCATGGCGGTGGATGCAGCCCTTGGGCAGCCCGGTCGTGCCGCTGGTGTAGGGCAGCAAGGCCATGTCGTCGCGCCCGACCTCGTGCGCGGGCGGCGGCGCGTTGCGCGCCAGCAGCTCGGCCCAGGCATGCACCTGTCCGCCGGCCAGGCGCGGCAGCGGCTGCGCCGCCAGAAGCCAGTCGCGCCAGGCCGGCGCCATGGCCGGGGTGTGCGCGGCGCCCGGGTCGAGCGCGTCGGTGAACTGGGTGACGATCAGGTGCGCCAGCCGCCCGGCCTCGGGCATCGCGTCGCTGGCCTGGGCCAGTTCGGGGGCAAGGTCGGCCGTGGTGATCGCCACCCTGGCGTCGCCGTCGCCGATGTAGTGCCTGAGCTCCCCGGCCCGGTTCATCGGGTTGACCGGCACCACCACCGCGTTGGCGCGCAGGATGGCGTAGTGGGCGACGACCAGTTGCGGCGTGTTCTGCATGTCGAGCAGCACGCGGTCGCCGCGCCGCACACCCAGCGCATGCAGCGCGCCGGCCAGGGCCTCCACCTGGCCGGCAAGCTCGGCGTAGGTCAGCACCCGGTCGAAGTAGATCAACGCCGGCTTGTCGGGCCAGCGCCGCGCCGCGACCGCCAGGTTGTCCCAAAGGGACGTCGCGGGCACGCCGAGCGACCGAGGCACCCGGGCGGGCCAGAACTTGAAATGTGACTGTTTCATGGGCTCGAGGATACGTCGCACTCGATCCAGTCGCTGCCGTGCCGGAGCCGGTGCAGCGGCGGCTCGCGCAGCATGGCTTCCGCGAAGCAGCCGCGCGCCGCGGTCCTGACCAACAGCTTCTGCGCCTCGATGGACGCCTGCGTGTCCAGCTCAATGTCGATCTGCATGCGGCCAGGCAGCGCCACGTAGGGCTCCAGCCCATTGCGCCGCGCGGTCCAATCGACCGCGGCCGTGGTCCGCAGCCCCCGCACCTCGACACCGCAGTCGCGCGCGAAGGTGCGCATCTGCGTCATGAAGCAGGTCAGGATGCCCGTGGCGAAGATCGCCAGCGGCTTGGGGGCCGTCTCTTCGCCGCCATGAAAGGCGGCTTCATCGCTCGCCAGATCCCACTCGCGCAGGAGCCGGGGGCGCACCATGCCGGCCTTCACCTCGTTGCGCCGCTTGCCGACGGCCACGGCCGCCAGCTCGAAGCGCACGGGGATGGTTCCCGTCAAGGTCGTTCCCCGCGCGGTGCCGTCGTAGGCCCGCGCCGTTTGCTCGTTGATCGCCATGCCTGTTCTCCTTGATCGCGGCGCCGGGCTTAGTTAGTACATGACGATGCCGGCCGTGACGTTGACGTCCTGCCCGGTCATGTGCCGTGACAGGTCCGACGCCAGAAAGAGCGCCAGGTGCGCCACGTCCTCGGCCTGCACCAGCGCCCTCAGGGGCGAAAAACCCTGGAACGCCTGCTTGACCTCTTCCACGGTGATGCCGCGCTGGCTGGCCTGGCCGGCCATGATCTCCTCCAGCCGCTCGCCATCCACCGCGCCAGGGCAGATGCAGTTGACGCGGATGTTCTGCGGGCCCAGTTCCTCCGCCGCCGTGCGCGTCAGGCCGATGACGCCCATCTTGGCGGCGGCATAGCCCACGCGGTAGGTCAGCGGGCGCTTGCCGGTGATCGATCCGATGTTGACCACCGAGCCGCCGCCGTGCTTCTTCATGACGGGAACGACGGCGCGCAGGCACAGGAAGGAACTGGTCAGGTTGCCGGCCAGCGTGTCGTTCCACTCCGACAATTCGGTGTCCTCGATCGCCTTGGTCGGCCCGGCGATGCCGACGTTGTTGATGAGCACGTCGATGCGTCCATGGCGCTCCAGCGTCTTGCCCACCAGGCCGGCGACCTCCTCGGGCTGGGTGACGTCCGCCACGACGCCCATGACCTCGCGGCCCTCTCGCGCGAGTTCCGCCTCCAGCGCGCGCAGCGGCTCGGGCCTGCGGGCGCAGAACGCCACCTTGGCCCCGCTGCGCGCGAACTGCCGCACGAGCTCCTGCCCGATACCGCGGCTGGTACCCGTGACGAGCACGACTTTGCCATCCAGGTTGATGCTCATCGCTGGCTCCCGCTCACTTGATGGCCTGCGGATTCACGGGCGAGCCCACCGCGCCGGTGATGGGCAGGGTCGGGGCCACGAACAGAAATTCATACACGCCATCAGCGGCGCAGTCCTTGGCCAGTTCCTCCAGATAGAAGATCTCGCCCATGGTGATGCCCATCATCGGAATGACCATCTGATGCCACGGCTGGAAGGTCATGGTGGTCTCGTTGGGAATGACCTCGCATCCCCACGTGTCGGTGGCAATGGCGGCCACTTCCCTGGCGTGCAGCCATTCCGCGGTCTCGAAGCGCATGCCAGGCGCGGCGCCGCCGGCGTAGCTTCCCCAGTCGGCCTCGGCCAGGCACTGCTCCATGAAGCCCGTGCGGCAGATCAGGAAGTCGCCACGGCGAACCTCCACGCCCTGGGCCTTGGCGCAGCCCGCGAGGTCGGCATTGGAGATGCCGTAGCCGGGTTCCAGGTAGTCCGCGCCTCGGTATCGGGCGATGTCGAGCAGCACGCCGCGGCCGACCATGCTGTTCCTGGTCTTTTCGATGCCATTCTTGGCCGCGCCCAGCGAGTCGACCAGCCTGGCGTCGTAGCCGTTCCACATCTTGTCGCCGAAGAACACATGGCCCAGGCCATCCCACTGCGTACCGCACTGCAGCGGCATGGTCACGATGTCATCGGCGTAGCCGCCGCCGGGAAGCCCCTGCTGGCCGGTGACGGCATCGGTGCCGGTGGCCGTCATGGTGTGGATGGGATTGAAGCGCATGCCCCAGCTGCTGCTGCTCTGAGGCCCGTTCTGATCGAACGGCAGCGCCAGCGAGAAGGCCTTGCCGCGCCTGACCAGGGCCGACGCCTTGGCAACGTCCTCCGGGGTCACGAAGTTGAGCGTGCCGATCTCATCGTCCGGGCCCCAGCGGTTCCAGTTGCTGACCTTGCGCGCTGTCTCCTCCAGCACCTTCGCGTCCACGTAAGTTTCCAGCGGGGTGCGCGGGTGCATCCTCAGCGGCGCGCGTCCGTCGATCTTTTGCATTTTCTGGCGTGCTGCCATGGTGGTTGTCTCCTGATGGGTTGGATGGAATGGTTGAGCGCTGGCGCTAAGGGTTCACGCGGATGCCGTTGTCACGAATGATCCGGCCGTAGAGTTCGTGGTCCCGCCGAAGCCGCTGGTCCAGGTCGGCGCCGCTGCCGCCGATGGGCAGATAGCCCCAGCCGGCGATCCGGGCCTGCACGTCCGGCATGCGGATGATCTTGGTGATCTCCGACGAGAGACGCTGCACGATCACATCCGGCGTGGCCGCCGGCGCGAAGATGCCCTGGAAGGCATAGGAAACGAAGCCCGGCAGCACCTCGCCGAGGGCCGGGACGTCCGGCATCAAGGGCGACCGCTTCTCGCTGGTGATGCCCAGGGCCCGCACCTTGCCGGCTTTCACCAGGGGATCCGCCGTGAGAATGGGATCGAGATAGACATCGACGAGCCCCGAAAGCAGGTCCGTCGTCATTTGCATGCCGGCATACGGCACGTGGGTCATGCGGATGCCGGCCAGACTGGACAACCATTCCGTCGCCACGTGCGAATGGCTTCCAGCGCCCGCGCTGGCGTATTTCAGACTCCCGGGCGCCTGGCGAGCCGCGTCGAGCATGGCCGCCAGGCTGGCCGTATAAGGCTTGGTAGTGGTCGCCGTCAGGACGAAGGGGACGTCCAGCACCAGGGAGACGCCCCGGAAATCCTTCAAGGGGTCGTACTTGGCGATGCGGTAGATGTGGGGATTCATCGCCATCACGCCCGTGACGGACATGAACAGCGTGTAGCCGTCGGCCGGGCTGCGGGCGACCGCCTCGCCGCCGATCATGCCCGACGCCCCGGGCTTGTTCTCCACGATCACGGGCTGTCCCAGCGAATGCTGCAGCTTGTCCGCCAGCACGCGAGCCACCACGTCCGGCGATGCCCCTGCCGGATACGGGACCACGATCTTGATCGGGTGGCTGGGGTAGGCCGGAGCCTGGGCCGCCACCGGTTGAACCGCCGCGAGAGCCGCCCATGCGAGCGCGCCGGCGAAAAGTCGTCGATTCATGCCTTGTCTCCTTGTTTGGTGTGATCCATGAATGCCGGCCACTGTACGCACGCGGACCCATTCAATCAAAGACAGTATTTACATGGACCCATACAATTCAGGCATGCCCAGAGGAGTGTCAGGCCATGGATATCCGGCAGTTGAGAACCTTCGTCCAGGTGGCCGAGATGCGCAGCATCACGCGCGCGGCCGCCGCGCTGCACACGGCTCAACCGGCCCTGAGCCGGCAACTGAGGCTGTTGGAAGAAGAGCTCGGCGAGACGCTCTTCGAGCGCGGCGAGCGAGGCGTCACGCTCACCGCAGCGGGCGAGCAGTTGCTGCATCGGGCCACCAGCCTGGTCCGCGATTTCGACTCGCTCAAGACCGACCTCGCCCGGCGCTCCAGGGCGCTTTCCGGGCACGTGCGCTTCGGGGTACCGAAATCGCTCATGGAAAGCTATGTCGCTCCCGCCGTGGCGGAATTCCATGAAACCTATCCCGCGATCTCCATGGCGCTGATCGAAGGCACGACCCTGGAGCTGCGCGAGCAAGTGCGCATGGGCGCCTTGGACCTGGCCATCGTTTCCGACCTCGACCGGTCGCCCAGCGCCCGGATGCAGTCCCTTTTCCGCGAACCGCTGGTGCTGGCAGCGCACGCCGCCAGCAAGCTGCGCATGAGCCGCCCGGTCAGCCTTCGCACTGTCGCCGAACAGGTGCTCGTCACGGCGAGCCGTCCCAACGTCATCCGCCTCACCCTGGAGGATGCCCTCCATCGCGAGGGCTTGGCGCCGCGATGGGGCTTCGAAACCAATTCACACGTGGCTGCCCGGATCCTGGCAAGTTCTGGAAAAGTGCACGCCGCCCTGACCTACTCGGCCATCGCGGTGGAACTCAAGGCGGGGCACATCGCGGCCGCCCCTATTCAAGGCGCGGCCATCACCTGGAACATCATCGTCACGCCCTTGAGGGAACTGCCTCGGCAGGCCGCCGTCCTGCGCAGCTTCATGATCGACGCCGCAGCGGCATGGGTGAAAAAACAGCGCTGGCCGAGTGGATTGCTGGCGGACTGACACGCAGCGCCCCACGTCACCGGGCCGCTGCCGCCTTCCAATCGGCATAGGGGGCAGCCCTGATGGACTGCACCCCTGCCACACCACCCGGCATGCGGGTCGCTTTGCTCACCGTGACCAGCTCGCAGCGGGACTTGCACCCGCAGGTGTGCGACCATGCTGGGCGCACACGACAAAAAGCCCGGCATGGCCGGGCCTGTGAGATGGCCAGGCACGCGCGAAGCACGTGCCTGGGGCAGTCTGGCAAGAGAGCCTGCGCCGCTCAGGCGGCCGCCTTCTCCTCCGCCTCCTGCAAGGTGCGCCACATCACCTTGCCCGAACCGCTCTTGGGCAGGCTGTCCACGAACTGCACCACGCGCGGCACCTTGTACACCGCCATGTTCTCGCGGCACCAGCCGATGATGTCCTCGGCCGTGGTGTCCTGGTGCGTGGGCCGCAGCACCACCACCGCCTTGACGGACTCGCCCCGGTAGGCATCCTTGGTGGCGATGATGCAGGCTTCCTGGATGGCCGGGTGCTTGTACATCAGCAGTTCCACCTCCGCCGGCCAGACCTTGAAGCCGCTGGCGTTGATCATGCGCTTGAGACGGTCGGTCATGAAGAAGTAGCCGTCCTCATCCACCCGGGCCAGGTCACCGGTGCGCAGGAAGCGCCTGCCCTCGAACTCGATGAAGGTGTCGGCCGTGGCGTCGGGCCGCTTCCAGTAGCCCTGGAACACCTGCGGGCCGTGCACGATGATCTCGCCCGCCTCGCCCACGGGCTGCTCCTTGAGCGTGTCCGGATCGACCACGCGCGCATCGGTGCTGATGAACGGGATGCCCAGGCACTGCTGCTTGGGGTGGTCCATGGGGTTGGAGTGCGATGGCGCCGAGGTCTCGGTCATGCCGTAGCCCTCGATGTAGCGCAGGCCGTACTGCTCCAGCAGGCGCTGCGCCACGGCCTGCGGCATGGCCGCGCCGCCGCCGCCGATGTAGCTCAGGCTGCTCATGTCGAAGCTGGCGAAATTGGGGCTGGCCAGCAGATCGACCACCATGGTGGGGATGTTGGTCCAGGAGGTGACCTTGCGGCCCGAGATGAGGCGCCCGGCCATCTCGCGGTCCCAGCGCGGCATGATGACCATCGTGCCCGACGCGGCGACCGTGCAGTGCAGCACGCTGACGATGCCGGTGATGTGGAACAGCGGCACCACCACCAGCCCCACGACCTCGGACGTGGCCTGCCCCCAGTACATGCCGGCCACGGCGTTGTGCATCAGGCTGGAGTGCAGGTGGATGCAGCCCTTGGGCAGGCCCGTGGTGCCGCTGGTGTAGGGCAGCAGGGCCATGTCGCCGGCGCCCACGGTGTGCTCGGGCGCCGGGTGGCCGGCAGACAGCGCGTCCGTCCAGGCCGTGACCTGGCCGCCCGCCAGCGCGGGCAGCGGGTGGCGCGTGGCCAGCCAGTCGCGCCAGGCTTCCACCGGCGCCTCGGGGCCGGCGGCGTTCGCGTCGAAGGCGTCGGAGAACTGGGTGACGATCAGGTGCGCCAGCCGCTCCTCGGGAGGCAGGGCGTCGCTGGCGGCGGCGATCTCGGCCGCCAGGTCGCCCGTGGTGATGGCGACCTTGGCGTCGGAGTCGCTGATGTAGTGCTTGATCTCCTCGGCCCGGTTCATGGGGTTGACCGGCACCACCACGGCGTTGGCGCGCAGGATGGCGAAGTGCGCCACCACCAGTTGCGCGCTGTTCTGCATGTCCAGGATCACCCGGTCGCCGCGCTGCACGCCCATGGCATGCAGGGTGCCGGCCAGGGCATCGACCTGGGCCGCCAGTTCGCGGTAGGTGGTCTCGCGCCCCAGGAAGACGATGGCCACCTTGTCGGGGTAGCGCTCGGCGCTGACCCGGAGGTTGTGCCACAGCGAGGTGGCGGGCACGGCGAGGTCGTGCGGCAGGGTCTTGGGCCAGAACTTGAAATGCGTGCGCATGGGGGCTTGTCTCCTTGTCCAGGGTTGGTTTTGCTCTTGATCCTAAATCCGCTGGTAGCGCCTGCCACCACGTTTGTCGCATGGGAGACAATGCATGGCTTCCGCCGATCGCCCAGCAGAAAGGCCCGCGAGACGACCGTCTCGCGGGCCTGGGGCCGGAGTGGCACTCAGACCGCCGCGTCGTCCTCCTCGCCCGTGCGGATGCGCACCACGCGGTCCACGGCGGTGACGAAGATCTTGCCGTCGCCGATCTTGCCGGTGCGGGCGGCCTTGACGATGGCGTCGACGCAGCGATCGACGTCGCCGTCGGGCACCACCACCTCGATCTTCACCTTGGGCAGGAAGTCCACCACGTACTCGGCGCCGCGGTACAGTTCGGTGTGGCCCTTCTGGCGGCCAAAGCCCTTGACCTCGGTCACCGTCAGGCCGGTCACGCCGACGTCGGCCAGGTTCTCCCGCACCTCCTCCAGCTTGAAGGGTTTGATGATGGCGGTGATCTGTTTCATGCAATGCTCTCCTGGAAGGGCTCACGCCCTGAACTTGTTGGTTATAGGATAACGCCAGTCCTTGCCGAAGCCGCGATGGGTAACCCGCGTGCCCTCGGCCGACTGGCGGCGCTTGTACTCGTTGATCTTGATCAGGCGCGTGACCAACTCCACATCCTCGGGCCGGAAGCCCTCGGCCACCAGCTCGGCCACGCCCAGGTCGTTCTCCATGTAGCGCTCGATGAGGGCGTCCAGCACCTCGTAGGGCGGCAGGCTGTCCTGGTCGGTCTGGTCCGCGCGCAGCTCGGCGCTGGGCGGGCGGGTGATGATGCGCTCGGGAATGGGGTTGGCGCCGGTGCCGCGGGGGTCGTGCGCGTTGCGCCAGCGCGCCAGGCGAAACACCGCCGTCTTGACCACGTCCTTGATCGGCGCGAAGCCCCCGCACATGTCGCCGTACAGCGTGCAGTAGCCCACCGCGTACTCGCTCTTGTTGCCGGTGGTGAGGATCAGATGGCCATGCTTGTTGGACAGGGCCATCAGCATCACGCCGCGGATGCGGGCCTGGATGTTCTCCTCGGTCGTGTCCTCGGGCTTGCCGCCGAACAGGGGCTGCAGCGAGGCCTTGAAGGCCTCGAACTCGGGCAGGATGGAAATCTCGTCGTAGCGCACGCCCAGGCGGCGCGCCATCTCGCGCGCGTCCTCCAGGCTGATGCCGGCGGTGTACGGGCTGGGCATCATCACGGCGTGCACCTGGTCCTTGCCCAGCGCGTCCACGGCCAGGGCCATGACCACGGCCGAATCGATGCCGCCCGACAAGCCCAGCGCCACGCTCTTGAAGCCGTTCTTGCGCACGTAGTCGCCCAGGCCCATCACCAGGGCGTCCCACAGGTCGGCGTCGTTGTCGCGCGCCGGGGCCGTGTCCGCTCTTAATTCGATAGCTTCTCCCGCACGCTGCGCGCCGACGTAGAACAGTTTTTCCTCGAAACTGGGGGCGCGCCCGGCCAACCTGGCGTCCGGCCCCACGGCGAACGAGCGGCCCTCGAACACCACCTCGTCCTGCCCGCCCACCAGGTGCGCGTACACCAGCGGCAGGCCGCAGGCCTTGACGCGCTCGATCATCATGGCCTCGCGCTCGTAGCCCTTGCCGATGTGGAAGGGCGAGGCGTTGATGACGGCCAGCAGTTCGGCCCCCGCCTCCTTGTCCAGTTGGGCCGGCTCGTCGAACCAGGCGTCCTCGCAGATCAGCAGGCCGACGTTCACGCCGCCGGCCTCGAACACGCAGGTGCCCTGCCCCGGCACGAAGTAGCGCCGCTCGTCGAACACCTGGTAGTTGGGCAGCAGGCGCTTGGCGTAGGTCTCGATCACGCGGCCCTCGCGGATCACGCTGGCGGCATTGTTGCGCTGCGGGACGGTGACGCTCTTGCCGCGCTGGTCGCGCCCGATGGGGTGGCCGACGACGATGGCCATGTCCTTCAACCCCGCCGTCTCGCGCGCCACCGTCTTCACCGCCTCGTCGCAGGCGGCGATGAACGAGGGGCGCAGGAACAGGTCCTCGGCGATGTAGGCGCAGATCGACAGCTCGGGCGTCAGCAGCAGCCGCGCGCCCTCGGCATAGGCGGTGCGCGCCGCGTCGATGATCTTGCGGGCATTGCCGGCCATGTCGCCCACCACGAAGTTGAGCTGCGCGACGCAAATCTTGAGGGTCATGTGCGGTACCTGCGAACCAAGCGAGCGGCGATGTTACCCGCGCAGGCCGGCACGGCGCGGGCGGTATCCAACGGCCTCAAAGCATGCTTTACAATTTTTTGCGATGCCTTTGGTCAGATGCGACCTGAGCACCACTCCACCCAACCACCGGAAGACAGACACAATGCAGCCCCCCCCCCCGCAATTGACCGCCTGAAGCAAGCCCTGCGCCAAGGGCGCCGCCACCTCGCGGCGCTGGCCCTGCTGCTGTCGGCGGCCGCCCTGCCCAGCGGCGTGCAGGCGGCGGTCATTACGTTTGATGATCTTGCGTGCCTCCCCGACATTGCGATCCCTAACGGCTACGCCGGGTTGAACTGGAGCAATTTCTACTGCGGAGACGGCACTGACCCCACCTACATCCCTTCGGGATACTTCAATGGCATAGTCTCTGGCAAGAATGTGGCGTACAACGCATCCGCGAACCCGGCAACGTTCACCATCACCGCCCCTGGCGGCGCCAAGTTCAACCTGAACAGCGTCTATCTGACGGCGGCCTGGAACGACAACCTGAACGTACAGATCGTCGCCTCGCGCAACGGCACCACGTTAACCCCCTTGGACTACACCGTGCAGGCCACGGGGCCGACCCAGGTCACGCCGGCGCTGGTCAACATCGACCAGGTGGTGTTTTCCAGTTCCGGTGGCACTACACACCCGGGATACACCGACGGCGGCCCCTTGTTCGTGATGGACAACCTCGACATCAGCTTCGGCCCCATCGTCACCACCAACCCCGCCACGGCTATCACCGCCACCGGCGCCACGCTGAACGGCAGCATTAACGACGCTGGCCTCGACACCATCGCCAGCTTTGAATGGGGCACCAGCACCGCCTACGGCAGCACCGCCGCCGCCACGCCGGCGGCCATCGCCGCCGGCAGCGGCGACACGGCGGTCAGCGCCGTGCTGTCGGCCTTGGCCTGCAACACCACCTACCACTACCGGGCAAGCGCCAGCAACGCCAATGGCACCACGCCGGGCGACGACCAGAGCTTCACCACCAGCGCCTGCCTGCCGGGCGCGCCCACCATCGGCGCCGCCACGGCGGGCGTGGGCCGCGCCACGGTGGCCTTCACCCCGCCGGCCAACGACGGCGGCGCGGCCATCACCAGCTACGCCGTCACCTGCGAACCGGGCGGCATCACCGCCAGCGGCAGCGCCAGCCCCATCACCGTGACGGGCCTAAGCTCCGGCCAGGCCTACACGTGCAGCGTGACGGCCACCAACAGCGCGGGCACCGGCCCGGCCTCGGCAGCCGTGAGCGTGACTCCTCTACTGCCCGCCCCCGTTCCAACGCTGTCGCAATGGGGCCTGCTGCTGCTGGGCGGCTTGCTGGGCGCCACGGCGCTGCGCCGGCGCGCGGCGCGGGGCTGATCCAAACCTCTGCGGCGCGGGGTGGCGAACGGGCCAGGATAATTCCGGCCCAGCCCCGCCCCCGCCTTGGCGGGCGGGCCACCCTTTTCACGTGCCCCTGCCCCGCTTGCCCTTTCGCACCCAAGTCACCGACGAGCCGGCCGCCATCGACGCCGCCGCCTGGAACGCCCTGCTGGCGCGGCAGGACGCGCCCACGCCCTTCATGCGGCACGAATACCTGGCCGCGCTGCACGCCAGCGGCAGCGCGGTGCCGGAAACCGGCTGGACGCCGCGCTTCCTGCTGCTGTGGGACGGCGACGCGCTGGCCGCCGCCTGTCCGCTGTACGTCAAGCCGCATTCCTATGGCGAATACGTGTTCGACTTCGCCTGGGCCAACGCCCATGCCGAGCACGGCCTGGCCTACTACCCCAAGGCCGTGGTCGCCGCGCCCTTCACGCCCGTGCCCGGCTCGCGCCTGCTGGCGCGCGACGCGGCCGCGCGCGAGGCGCTGGCGCGGGCCGCGGTCGAGTGGTGCGCCGGGCAGGGGCTGTCGTCGCTGCACGTGCTGTTCGGCGACGACGCGGACCACGCCGCCTGCGCCGGCGCCGGACTGATGGAACGCCGGCAGGTGCAATTCCACTGGACGAATCAGCACCCCAGGACCGGCGCTCGGTTCGCCAGCTTCGACGACTTCCTCGCTTCGCTGTCCCAGGACAAGCGCAAGAAGACCCGCCAGGAACGCCGCAAGGTGCGCGAGGCCGGCGTCGCCTTCCGCTGGGCGCGCGGCGCGGACATCGGCCCCGCCGACTGGGATTTTTTCTACCGCTGCTACGAACGCACCTACCTGGAGCACGGCAACGCGCCCTACCTGACGCGCGCGTTCTTCCACGCCATGGCGCGCCAGATGCCCGAGAGCTGGCTGCTCTTCGTCGCCGAGCGCGAGGGGCAGCCGATTGCTTCAAGTTTGATAGCTATAGGCGAAGTCCAGGCGCCGGCCAATGGCCAAAATAGCACTGAAACCGTCGCCTACGGCCGCTACTGGGGCGCGCTGCGGCGCGTGGACTGCCTGCACTTCGAGGCCTGCTACCACCAGCCCATCGAATGGTGCATTCAACAGGGCGTGGCGCGCTTCGAGGGCGGCGCTCAGGGCGAGCACAAGATGGCGCGCGCCCTGCTGCCGGTGATGACCCAGAGCGCCCACTGGCTGGCCCACCCGGCCTTCGCCGACGCGGTGGAGCGCTTTCTGGCGCGCGAGGGGCCGGGCGTCGAGGGCTATCTGGCGCACCTGCGGGAGCGCTCGCCTTTCCGGCGTGCGCCGCCGGGCTGACCTCCAGACGCTGGGCGAGTCCCCGTTCCTGTTGGACTTCAGCCGATCTGAAACAGAAGCCAAGAGACAGGTCAAGGTCGGATCAGCGCTTCAACCGCGGTGGCCGCGATGTGTCATCCGTCCCGGGTGAACCGCTCTTCCAATCGCCTTGCCAGGGCCGACTCCAGTTCCTGCCGGTCGGCATCCGACGCGCCGGCGCTCGTGCCCCGCTCCCACTCGGGATGACCCCGCGCCGGGGCCAACTCGCGCACGCAGGCGCGCAGGCCGTCGTCCAGCCCGCCCCCACCCGCCGCCGCGCCACGCACCCGCAGCCGGTCTTGCGCCGCGTGGCCGCGCTGGGCCAGGGCGCGCGCCAGGGTGGCCAGGTGGTCGGCCAGCAGCAGCAGCACCGGGTCTTCCACGGTCAGCTCCTGCACGCCGTGCAGGCGGTTCTCCAGCTTGCGCCACAGCGGCCGCCAACCGCCCGAGGCCGCGCCGCCCAGGGTGGCGCCCAGCGTGGTGGCGGCGCCCAGCGACAGGCCGGCCAGCGCCACGTCGGCCACGGCGCCGACGCCCGCGCCGATCACGGCGCCCAGGCCCAGGCGCTTGCCGGCGTCCTTCAGCACCTCGGGGTTGAACAGGTCGTCTTCCCAGCGGCCGGCCAGTTGCGGGATTTCGGCCAGTTCGGCGTCGTCCGGGCGGAAGGCGAACACGGCCAGCAGGTCATCGACGGCGCGGCGCGCATGGCGCCGCACGTCGTCCTGGAAGGCGCGCACGAAGGCCTTCTGTTTCAGCTCGTCGGCGAAGTCGTCGGCCGGCAGCGCGCGGCGCATGGCGGCCACGTCGATGAGGCCGGCGGCGACCACGCGGCACGCGGCCTGGCGGCGCTCGCGCTCCTGCAGCGCCAGGGCATCGACGATGCCGGCCAGCTGCTGGCGCCGCGCCGGCAGCAGGGTCGCCAGGTCGCCGTACAGGGCGCGTTCGGCGCCGTGGAAGGGCGCGACCACGTCGAACTCGACCCGCGCGTGCAGGTTGCTTTCCTCCAGCGCCCGGTGCCAGTCGCCGCGCCGGCTGGCCGCGTCGCGCACGAAGTTGAGCACGGGCATGACGGGGCGCGCGCACCAGGTCAGGGTCTCGATCTCGGCACGGTACTTCGGCAGCACCGGCTCGCGCGTGTCGATGACCAGCATGGCGGCGTCGGCCTGCTCCAGCAACGTGCGCAGCACCTTGGCCTCCTGCTCGAAGGCGGCGCGCGCCTCGGGGCCGCGCAGGAAGGCGCGCACGCGCTCGGGGCGCGAGTCGCCTTCCAGGGTGCCCAGGAAGTCCAGCAGCGCGACCGAATCCTCCAACCCCGGCGTGTCGATGAAGCGCACGGCGACCTGTCCGTCCAGCCGCAGGTCGATGGCCTCGGCGTGGCGCGTGGTGCCGGGGCGGTTGGACACCTGGCCGAAGTCCACCTGCCGCGTCAGCGTGCGCAGCAGCGAGGTCTTGCCGGCGTTGGTGTGGCCGACGATGGCGATGCGCAGGGCGGGTTCAGACATCCAACGATGCTACCCAGTCGTCGGCGGCCGCCACCGAGTCCAGCAAGGCGACGCCGGGCAGGTCCTCGGCCTGGAGCCAGTCGCGCCAGCGCCGCGCGGCGGCTTCGGGCACCGGCGCGCCCTCCCCGCTCTGCGCCGCGATCAGCAGCAGGGCGCTGCGCCCGGCCTGGAATGCCGCCTCGCGCAGGAAGCGCGCCGTGCCGCGGTCCGGGCTGGAGGGGGCGTGGCACACCAGCAGCAGCGACGCGGGCCGCGCCGCCATGAGCCGGCCCAGCGCCTGCTCGCGCTCGCGCGCGCCGCCGGCGATGCGCGGGGCCGGGCCGCTGGCGGCGGGCAGGCCGGGCGGCGGCCAGTCCAGCTCGGGCGGCAGCTCGAAGCCGATCACGGCCAGCGTGCCCGGCGCGCCGGGCGGCAGGGCCGGCGGCGCGGGGGCGCGGTCGGGCCGGTGCTCGGGGTCGATCACCTCGGGCGGCGGCTCCAGCGCGTCCAGCCGCTGCACGATGCGGTGCACATACGGGTCGGCCATGTCCACCTGCGACAGCCGCGCCAGGCCGGCGCGCCAGCGCCAGAAGCTCAGGGCCGCCAGCAGCGCGCGCGGCAGCACGCCGTACACGGCCACGCAGCCCATCAGCCACCAGGCCCATGCGCGCTGGACGGCGGCGTCCGCCCCGGCGGAGGCGCCCGCCTGGCCCACGCGCTGCACGGCCGACGCGTCCGGCACCGGGAAGCCCAGCGCCGCGGGCAGCCGGCCGGTGAGTTGAACAAAGCGCTGGAAGAAGTCCGCGCTGAGGATCGTGGTCTCCCACGACAGGCGGTAGGCGTGGAAGGCGAAGCCGAAGGCCAGCGCGCCCAGCGTCAGCGCCAGGGCGAGGGTCCAGATGGCGTGGCTGAGCGCGCCGGTCAGCCAGGGCCACAGCCGCTGGCGCTGCACCAGGCCGCTGAACGCGCGCAGCAGCGTCAGCGCGTGCGGCCCGCGGTCCAGCGGCAGG
The DNA here is from genome assembly GCF_016703145.1 of Ottowia sp. GTDB lineage: Bacteria > Pseudomonadota > Gammaproteobacteria > Burkholderiales > Burkholderiaceae_C > Ottowia. Next base: position 1,171,374 of record NZ_JADJCO010000005.1, read on the forward strand.
CGCGCCACCAGCCCCAGCGCCAGCCGGCCGAGCGACCAGCCGCCCGCCCCGCCGCCGCGCCCCGACAGCGACCAAGCCAGCCCCAGCAGCCACGCCAGCAGCGTCAGCGCATGCAGCCCCAGCAGCCCGACGAAGGCGGCCACGGCGTTGATGCCGCCATCGGGCGCCAGCACGCCCCGCGCCACGCCCAGGCCCGCCAGCGCCACGGCCACCGCCAGCCCCAGCACCACCCAGCCGCCCAGGTGGCGCCAGCGCGCCAGCCCGGCCGGTAGACCCAGGCGCTGGCCCAGCAGCCAGGCGCGCGCCAGCACCTGGGCGGCGCGCGTGGGCTGGGCGTGGAAGGCCTGCCGCAGCTCGGCCTGGTCGTCGAGCGGACCAGCGGCCTCGATGCGCCGCACCGCCTCGGCCACCACGGCGGCGGCCAGCGGCGTGCGCGGCGTCGAATCGTGAGGGTCGGCGTGCGGCGTCATGGCGGATGGGCGCGATTATCCCCGCGCCGCCGTGGCGGCGGTCGTGGCGCCGATCACTATTTATTTAATAGCATCAAGTCCTTAAGGGACGCTGGATATCGGGTCAATCGACTGGAATATCGGGCAGGCGGCCGCGCGGTCGCGGCGCCGGGACGCGCGCGCTGATTCGCTCGCCCGCGGGCCCTCCCCCCACGTCCGCCCCGGCGCGCGGTTCGCTCCGGCGCTGGCTTCGCTGCCGCTGCTGGCGGCGGAGACGGCCACGGGCCGGTTCTTCATGCCCAGCGCGCGGGGCTGGGCGCTGGTGCCGTTCGTGGGGCTGCTGCCCTCGTTCGTGGCACGGATCCTGTTCATCCACGCGGTGGCGCTGATCGGGCCGGGGCGGGCGGGGGGGCCTGAACCTGACGCCGGTGCTCGGCCCCCTGCTGGCGGTGCTGCTGCTGGGCGAGCCGCTGGCGCCGTACCACGCGCTGGCGCCTGCGATGGTGCTGGGTGGTATCTGGATCGCCGAGCATGGAGGGTGGAGGCCCCGGAACAGCCGCCACTCAGCACGATGGTTTCTTGCCCCTGTCCGCCGTTCGATCTTCCACTGGATCAGCCGCGCGCCACTTCGATGCCGTACAGCCCCCAGGGGCACAGCGCAAAGCGCTCCTTGAGCGGCTTGTCCTTGAACGCGGCCAGCGTGTCGGCCTCGTAGACCGCCCACTGCGGGCCGAGTCCGCCCAGCGCCAATGGGGCGCCGTCGATGTGGGTGGCCACGACCATGCGCCAGGCGCGCGCATCGGCCAGGCTGACCGGCGCGGCGTAGCCGTCCACCGCGCGCAGGGCCAGCCGCACGTCGCCCGCGCCGGGCGCGCCCGCGGCCTCCAGGACGGTGGTCAGCAACGGCCCGGACAGCGTGTGCGGCCGGCCGTCATATTCGAGCGTCGGGCGGATCGTCACCGCCGGCAGGCGGCGCAGCGCCTCGGCGTCGAACACGAAGGCCTTGTCGAACCGGACGCCGTGCTTGGCCATCAACTGATCCAGCGCCGGATCTACGGGGCCCCGGTTGGACCGGCTCACCAGGCCGCTCACCGTCAGCAGCCCCGGCGACGCGGCGGCCTTGCCGGCGGCCCAGGACGGATGGGCCGCGGGCAGCAGGCCGGCCAGCGCCGCCGACTTCAGGAAGTAGCGTTTCTTCATGCGGCGATTGTGCGGGATGCCCCCGCGCCCGTCCATCGCTCGGGCGCCGTCAGCCGCGCGCCACGTCGGCCACCGCGCGCAGGAACAGCGCCAGCGCCGGCTGGTCGGCCCCGGTCTTCCACAGGCAGTGCGTGTCGTAGCGCGGCGGCTCGCCCGCCAGCCCGGCCAGCGGCACGAAGGCCGCGCCGGCGATGCCCGCCTGCTTGAGCGCGGCCGGCACCAGCGCCACCGCCAGGCCCTGCGCCACCAGCGACACCACGCTCAGCCAGTGCTGCAACTCGTGCACCGGACCGGTCGCGGCGCCGGCCTCGCCGAACACCGCCAGGATGCGCTCGTGGTAATCCGGCGACACCGCGCGCGACACCACGGCCAGCGGCTGCCCCGCCAGGTGCGCCGGCGCCACCGCCCGCCGGCGCGCCAGCGCGTGCCCGGCCGGCAGGCAGGCCATGAAGGGCTGGCTCGACACCAGCAGCTGCGACAGCCCGGCCGGCACGCGCGTGGTGTGCACGAAGCCGGCATGAAGCCGGCCGTGCAGCAGGTCCACCAGCTGCTCGCTGGACCCCAGCTCGCGCAGGTTCAGCGCCAGTCGCGGGTGCTCGGCCTGGAAGGCCAGCAGCATGCGCGGCAGGCCCCGGTAGAGCATGGTGCCAGCAAAGCCGATGATCAAGCGGCCGGCCTGGCCGGCGGCCACGTCGCGCGCCTCGCGCAGCGCCTCGCCCGCCTTGTTGATCAGGGCGCGCGCCCGCGGCACCAGCGCCAGCCCCGCCGCCGTGAGCTGCACGCCGCGGCTGTTGCGCAAGAAGAGGGGCGCGCCGACCTCGGCCTCCAGTTGCTGGATCGCCACCGTCAGCGGCGGCTGGCTGATGGCCAGGCGCTGCGCGGCCCGGCCGAAGTGCAGCTCGTCGGCCAGCGCGAGAAAATAGCGCAGGTGGCGCAGTTCCATGGATAGTCAGATCGTATTGCCGGATTGCTATTTGATATTAGACAACTATTCATGCCCGACGCACAATCGCGTCACCCCATTCACCCCGAGGAGACCCGCATGAAAGGCCGATTCAACTGGCAGGACCCCTTCCTGCTGACCGAGCAACTGACCGCCGACGAGCGCGCCGTGGCCGATGCCGCCCACGCCTTCTGCCAGGACAAGCTGCAGCCCCGCGTGCTGATGGCCGCGCGCACCGAGACCTTCGACCGCGAGGTCATGAACGAGTTCGGCGCCATGGGCTTCCTGGGCAGCACGATCGAGGGTTACGGCTGCGCGGGCCTGAACTACGTCACCTACGGCCTGGTGGCGCGCGAGGTGGAGCGCGTCGACTCGGGCTACCGCAGCGCCATGAGCGTGCAGAGCTCGCTGGTGATGCACCCCATCAACGCCTACGGCTCCGAGGCCCAGAAGCAGAAATACCTGCCCAAGCTGGCCACCGGCGAATGGGTGGGCTGCTTCGGCCTGACCGAGCCCAACCACGGCTCCGACCCCGGCAGCATGGTCACGCGCGCCAAGCGGGTGGACGGCGGCTATCGTCTCACGGGCGCCAAGATGTGGATCACCAACGCGCCCATCGCCGACGTGTTCGTGGTCTGGGCCAAGGTGGTCGAGGCCGACGGCAAGCTGGGCGGCCAGGAAACCATCCACGGCTTCGTGCTGGAGAAAGGCATGCAGGGCCTCGGCGCGCCCAAGATCGAGGGCAAGATGAGCTTGCGCGCCAGCATCACCGGCGAGATCGTGATGGACGAGGTGTTCGTGCCCGAGGACAACCTGCTGCCGGGCGTGCGCGGCCTGAAAGGCCCGTTCGGCTGCCTGAACCGCGCCCGCTACGGCATCGCCTGGGGCGCCCTGGGCGCGGCCGAGGACTGCTGGACGCGCGCGCGCCAGTACACGCTGGACCGCGTGCAGTTCGGCCGCCCGCTGGCGCAGACCCAGCTCATCCAGAAGAAGCTGGCCGACATGCAGACCGAGATCGCGCTGGGCCTGCAGGGTTGCCTGCGCGTGGGCCGGCTGATGGACGAGGACAAGGCCGCGCCCGAGATGGTGAGCCTGATCAAGCGCAACAGTTGCGGCAAGGCGCTGGACATCGCCCGCATGGCGCGCGACATGCACGGCGGCAACGGCATCCACGACGAATTCCACGTCATCCGCCACATGATCAACCTGGAAACCGTGAACACCTACGAGGGCACGCACGACGTGCACGCCCTCATCCTGGGCCGCGCGCAGACGGGGCTGCAGGCGTTCTTCTGACCCGGCGCTACGCCAGCAGCGCCTCGATCGCCCGCCACTCGGCGGGCGTCACCGGGGTGATCGACAGCCGATTGCCCCGCTGCAGCACACGCATGCCGGCCAATGCCGGCACGCCGCGCAGCTCGGCCAGGCCCAGCAGGCGCGTCTTGCGCAGCGCCTGCACGTCCACCAGCAGCCAGCGCGGGGACTCGGGCTTCGACGCCGGGTCGTGATAAGGCGACGCGGGGTCGAACTGCGTCGGATCGGCCCGGCTGCCCGAGGCCACGCGCGCGATGCCCACGATGCCCGGCTCGGCGCAGCTGGAGTGGTAGAACAGCACGCCGTTGCCCACGCGCATGGCGTCGCGCATGAAGTTGCGCGCCTGGTAGTTGCGCACGCCGGTCCAGGGCACGGTGCGGCCGGGCGCGGCCAGGGCGTCGTCGATCGAGCATTCGTCGGGCTCGGACTTCATCAGCCAGTGCTGCGTGGAGGGCATGGCGCGCATTGTGCCGACAATGCCGCCCATGCCCCATCTCCCCCATCCCTTCGCCGCCCTCACCCCCGACTTCGTGCTCGACGCCCTGGCCAGCGCCGGCCTGGAAGGCGACGGGCGGCTGATGGCGCTCAATTCGTACGAGAACCGCGTCTACCTCGCTCACCTGGAGCCCGGCACGCCGCTGGCCGACGCGCACCCGGCGGTGGTGCTCAAGTTCTACCGCCCAAACCGATGGAGCGCGGCGCAGATCGAGGAGGAACACGCCTTCGCCCTCGAACTGGCCGCCGCCGAGGTGCCGGTCGTCGCGCCGCTGGCCATCGCGGGACGAACGCTGCACGCCCACGGCGACTTCCTCTTCAGCATCAGCCCGCGGCGCGGCGGCCGCGCGCCCGAGCTGGGCGACGACGAGGCGCTGGAATGGATCGGCCGCTTCCTCGCCCGCCTGCACGCGGTGGGCGCGCGCACCCTTCGCGCACCGGCCGGCGGTGGACGTGGCCGGCTACGGCACCGAGCCGCGCGACTGGCTGCTGGCGCACGGCGCGCTGCCGCTGGAGGTGGAGCGCGAATGGGCCGAAGCCAGTCAGGAAGCTATCGATAGCATAGCTGACAGCGCTTTATTGGCGCCGACTCCTGGCACTTTCGACCCCGAAATCCGCCCCGTCGCCACGCTGCGCCTGCACGCCGACTGCCACCTGGGCAACATCCTGTGGACACCCACCGACCGGCCCGGCGGCGGCCCGCACTTCGTCGACCTGGACGACTGCCGCGGCGGCCCGGCCGTGCAGGACCTGTGGATGCTGCTGGCGGGCGAGCGCGCGGAAAGCCAGCGCCAGCTGGGCGCCCTGCTGGACGGCTATGAGCAGGTGCGCCCCTTCGACCGGCGCGAGCTGGCGCTGATCGAGCCGCTGCGCACCCTGCGCCTGATCCACTACAGCGCGTGGCTGGCGCGGCGCTGGGACGACCCGGCCTTTCCCGCCGCCTTCGCAGGCTTCGGCACGCCCGACTACTGGCGCGGCCAGATCCAGATGCTGCGCGAGCAAACCGAGGCCATGCAGGCGCCGCCGCTGGTCGCGTGAGGGCGGCTGCCCTTGCCCTGCCGGCTTGACGCATCCAAGGAGAGTTTCTATTATTACTAACCAGTCAGTCATTAAATGAGTTCCACACCCTCCCCCGTTCCCGACGCGCCCCGGCGCACGCGCCGCAAGGAGGCGCGGCCGGGCGAGCTGCTCGACGCCGCGCTGGCGCTGTTCGTCGAGAAGGGCTTCGCCGCCACGCGGGTGGAGGAAGTCGCGGCACGCGCCGGGGTCTCCAAGGGCACGCTGTTCCTGTACTTCCCCAGCAAGGAGGAACTGTTCAAGGCCGTGGTGCACGAGAACGCCGGCCGCCACGTGGCCGACGCCTTCCGCGAAATGGCCGGGTTCACCGGCTCCAGCGCCGAGCTGCTGCGCGAGTTCGTGCGCCGCTGGTGGACGCAGTACGGCGGCACGCCCGCCGCCGGCCTGACCAAGCTGATGGTGAGCGAGGCCGCCAACTTTCCCGAGCTGGCGCAGTACTACCAGGACGAGGTGGTCGGCCCCAGCCACGAGCTGCTGCGCCGCGTGGTGCAGCGCGGCATCGACAGCGGCGAGTTCCGTCCGGTGGACGTGCCGCCGCTGGTGCACCTGATCATCGCGCCGCTGGTGCAGATGGTGACCTGGCGCTATTCGCTGGCGCCCTGCTGCCCCAGCGCGCAGCAAATCGACCCCGTGGCGCTGCTGGAGCTGCACGCCGAGATGATGGTGCGCGGCCTGAAATGAGCCCACCCCCGTTGCTCCACTCGCTGCGCGATGTTTCGGCACCCCCTCTTCAGGGGGCGCACCCACTGGCCGGGGAGACCCTGGCCAGGAGTGCACTGGCATGGCCTGCTCCGCGGCCTCCTGGTTCTTGGGGTGGGATGGCTGCCGGTGGCACGCAGCGCGATGGATTGAAAGCGACATGACCCGCCCGCTGAAGACCGCGCTGACGCTGCTGGTGCTGACCACCGCCCTGCTGCTGGCTTGGTACGGCTGGAGCGCCCGCCAAACCGCCCGGCAGGCGCGGACGGCGCCGGCCCCGGTGCCGGTGATCGAGTTGGGCGCGCTGGACATCGCCCGCGCGCGGGTGCGCGAGCTGAGCGCCGGCCTGCCGATCTCGGGCACGCTCAAGGCGGTCAACTTCGCCGTGGTCAAGGCGCGCGTGCCGGGCGAGCTGCAGGGCCTGGCGGTGCGCGAGGGCGACACGGTGCGGGCCGGCCAGGTCATCGCCCGCGTCGAGCCCACCGAGTACGCCGAGCGCCTGCGCCAGGCCCAGCGGCAGGTGGACGCCGCCCAGGCGCAGGCCGACATCGCCCGGCGCCAGCACGACAACAACCGCGCGCTGGTGGAGCAGGGCTTCATTTCCCGCACCGCGCTGGACACCTCGGCCGCCAACCTGGACGCCGCCCGCGCCAACGTGCGCGCCGCCCAGGCCGGCGCCGAGGTGGCGCGCAAGGCGGTGGCCGACACGGTGCTGAAGGCGCCCATTGGAGGCCAGATCGCGCAGCGGCTGGCTCAGCCGGGCGAGCGCGTGGCGCCCGAGGCGCGCATCGTCGAGATCGTGGATTTGAGCCGGCTGGAGCTGGAAGCCGCCCTGAGCCCCGCCGATTCGGTGGCCGTGCGCGTGGGCCAGCAGGCCACGCTGGCCGTCGAGGGCGCGCCCGAGCCGGTGGCGGCCACGGTGGCGCGCATCAACCCCAGCGCGCAGGCGGGCAGCCGCGGCGTGCTGGTGTACCTGGCCATCGAGCCGCGCGCGGGCCTGCGCCAAGGCCTGTTCGCGCAGGGGCAACTGGCCACCGCGCGCCAGCAGGCGCTGACGGTGCCGCTGTCGGCCGTGCGCACCGACAAGCCGGTGCCCTACGTGCAGGTGGTGGAGAACGGCCGCGTCGCGCACCGCCCGGTCGAGCCCGGCGCGCGCGGCACGGCCGAGGGCGAGACGGTGGTCGCCGTCGCCGGCGTGCCCGAGGGCGCCCTGGTGCTGCGCGCCGCCGCCGGCGCGCTGCGCGAGGGCACGCGGGTGCGGCTGTCGGCGGGCACGGCGCCATGAACACCTCTTTTGCTTCTGAATTGATAGCTTCTGGCGCAGCATCCACGCTGGCTTTAGGCGCTTTTCTTTCAAAAAACCGGCCACCGCGCCGGTGACGCCCCGCCGCCATGTGGTTCACCAGAGTCAGCCTGCACAACCCGGTGTTCGCCACCATGGTGATGCTGGCCTTCGTGGTGCTGGGCCTGTTCTCGCTGCAGCGGCTGCAGGTGGACCAGTTTCCCGACATCGACTTCCCGGTGGTGGTGGTGACGGCCGAATACCCCGGCGCCTCGCCCGCCATCGTGGAGGCCGAGGTCACCAAGAAGCTGGAGGAGGCGGTCAATTCCATCGCCGGCATCAACGCTCTGTACTCGCGCAGCTACGAGGGGCTGTCGGTCGTCATCATCGAGTTCCAGCTCCACATCGAGGGCCGCAAGGCCGCCGACGACGTGCGCGAGAAGATCGGCCAGGTGCGCCCGCTGCTGCGCGAGGAGGTCAAGGAGCCGCGCGTGCTGCGCTTCGACCCGGCCAGCCGCTCGATCTGGTCGGTGGCCGTGCTGCCCGAGGCCGCGCCCGGCCGCCCTGCCCCTTCCGCCGTCGAATTGACCAACTGGGCCGACCAGGTGCTGAAGAAGCGCCTGGAAAACGTGCGCGGCGTCGGCGCCGTCAACCTGGTGGGCGGCGCCAAGCGCGAGATCCACATCTACCTGCGGCCGCGGGCGCTGGAGGCGCTGGGCGTGACGCCCGAGCAGGTGATGGCCGCCGTGCGCGGCGACAACCAGGACCAGCCGCTGGGCGCCGTGCGCACCCGCGCGCAGGAGCTGGTGGTGCAGCTCGATGGCCGCGTCGAACGGCCCGAGGACTTCGGCCGCATCATCGTCGCACGGCGCGGCGGCTCGCCCATCTTCCTGGACCAGGTGGCCACCGTGCACGACGGCGCGCAGGAGCTGGAGTCGCTGGCGCTCTACAACGGCCAGCGCACGCTGCTGGTGACGGTGCAGAAGGCGCAGGACGAGAACACCATCCAAGTGGTGGACGGGCTGCTGCGGGCCGTCGATGCGCTGGGCAAGGAGCTGCCGCCCGGCGTGCGGCTGGCGCCGATCAACGACGCCTCGCGCCCCATCCGCGTGGCGGTCAGCAACGTGCGCCAGACCCTGGTCGAGGGCGCGCTGCTGACGGTGCTGATCGTGTTCCTGTTCCTCAATTCGTGGCGCTCCACCGTCATCACCGGGCTGACGCTGCCGATCTCGATCATCGGCACCTTCTTCTTCATGCAGCTGTTCGGCTTCACCATCAACATGATCACGCTGATGGCGCTCTCCCTGTGCGTGGGCCTGCTGATCGACGACGCCATCGTGGTGCGCGAGAACATCGTGCGCCACGCGCAAATGGGCAAGGGCGCGTTCGACGCCGCCATGGAAGGCACGCGCGAGATCGGCCTGGCGGTGCTGGCCACCACGCTGTCGATCGTGGCGGTGTTCCTGCCCATCGGCTTCATGCAGGGCATCATCGGCAAGTTCTTCCACGAGTTCGGCATCACCATCGTGGCGGCGGTGCTGATCTCGATGTTCGTCAGCTTCACGCTCGACCCGATGCTGTCCTCGGTCTGGCGCGACCCCAGCATCCACGCGCCCGGCCACACGCCCCCCCGGCGCACGCTCTACGACCGCACGCTGGGCCGCGTCACCGGCTGGTTCGACCGCGCCGCCGAGCGGCTGGCGGGCGGCTACCAGCGCATCCTGGCCTGGGCGCTGGGCCACCGGCTGGCGACGCTGCTGATCGCCGGCGCGATCTTCGCGCTCAGCGTGGTCATGGTGCCGATGCTGGGCACCGAGTTCGTGCCCAAGGCGGATTTCTCGGAGACCAGCGTCGCCTTCCACACGCCGCAGGGCTCGTCGCTGGAGGCCACCGAGGCCAAGGCGCGCGCGGTCGAGGAGGTCATCCGCGGCTTTCCCGAAGTGCGCTACACGCTCGCCACCCTCAACACCGGCGCCGCGCAGGGCAAGACCAACGCCAGCATCTACGTGCGCCTGACCGACCGCCACCAGCGCCGGCGCAGCGCCGAGGAGATGTCGGCCGTGCTGCGCGAGCGCCTGCGCCAGGTGCCCGGCATCACGGTGACGCAGGCCGGCCTGCTGGAGCCGGTGGGCGGGCAGAAGCAGATCGAGTTCTCGCTGCAGGGCCCCGACCAGGCCGAGCTGGAGCGCCTGGCGCGCCCGCTGATGGAGCGCCTGCGCGCCATCCCCGGCCTGGTGGACCTGGACTCCAGCAGCAAGCCCGACAAGCCCACGGTGGAGGTCACGGTCAAGCGCGAGGCCGCGTCCGAGCTGGGCCTGTCCACCGCGCAGATCGCCGCGCCGCTGCGCACGCTGGTGGCCGGCACCACGGTGGGCAACTGGCGCGCGCCCGATGACCAGACCTACGACGTGATCGTGCGGCTGGCGCCCGAGGCCCGCACCACGCCGCGGGATCTGGAGCGCCTGCCGCTGGCCGCCGGCCTGAACGCCGACGGCACGCCGCGCATCGTGCGGTTGAACCAGGTGGCCACGCTGGCCGAATCCACCGGCACCAACCAGATCAACCGCCGCGCCATGCTGCGCGAGATCCAGATCACCGCCAACACGCACGGCCGCGCCACCGGCGAGGTGTCCAGCGACATCCGCGCCGCGCTGGACCGGATGGCCTTCGCGCCCGGCTACGGCTACACCTTCGGCGGCGCCACCAAGAACATGCAGGAGTCCTTCGCCTACGCGCTGCAGGCGCTGGCCATGGCCATCATCTTCATCTACATGATCCTGGGCAGCCAGTTCAAGAGCTTCCTGCAGCCCTTGGCGCTGATGACCTCGCTGCCTCTCACGCTGATCGGCGTGGTGCTGGCGCTGCTGCTGTTCGGCTCGGCCATGTCGATGTTCTCCATCATCGGCATCGTCATGCTGATGGGCCTGGTCACCAAGAACGCCATCCTGCTGGTGGACTTCGCCATCCGCGCGCGCGAGGGCCGCGCCGGCGAGGCCGGCCACGCCGGCCCGATGGGGCGCGAGCAAGCCCTGCTGGCCGCCGCGCGCGTGCGCTTGCGCCCGATCCTGATGACCACGCTGGCCATGGTGTTCGGCATGGTGCCGCTGGCCTTCGCCGTCTCCGAGGGCTCGGAGCAGCGCGCGCCCATGGGCCAGGCGGTGATCGGCGGCGTCATCACCTCGTCGCTGCTGACCCTGGTGGTGGTGCCGGTGGTGTACTGCCTCCTGGACGACCTGGCCGCGTGGCTCAAGCGCCGCGCCCGCCCGGCCGCGCCGGAAGGCGCCCGATAGAATTCCCCGTCACCCCCACGCACCCTTTCCGGAGCACAGCGCCATGAACGTCGAACAAGCCCGCTTCAACATGATCGAGCAGCAGATCCGCCCCTGGGACGTGCTCGACGCCCACGTCCTCGAACTGCTGGCCGTGGTGCGGCGCGAGGACTTCGTGCCCCCCGCGCACCGCGCGCTGGCCTTCGCCGACCTGGAGATCCCGCTGCGCGGCGGCGAGGACGCCATCGCCCGCGGCCAGGTCATGCTGGCCCCGCGCGTCGAGGCGCGCATGCTGCAGGACCTGCAGGTCGCCAAGCACGAGAAGGTGCTGGAGATCGGCACCGGCTCGGGCTTCATGGCCGCGCTGCTGGGCCACCGCGCCCAGCGCGTGCTGACGCTGGAGATCGACCCCGGCCTGGCCCAGGCGGCGCACGCGAACCTGCAACGCGCCGGCGTGCTCAACGTCGAGGTCCGCGTGGCCGACGGCGCCAGCGCCGACCTGTCGGCCGACGGCCCGTTCGACGCCATCGTGTTGTCCGGCTCGGTCGCGCAGTTGCCCGAGCCGCTGCTCGCCCTGCTCAAGCCCGGTGGCCGCCTGATGGCCATCGTGGGCGACGAGCCCATGATGCGCGCCACCCTGGTGCACCACGCCGGCAATGGCCTGGTCAGCACCCAGCCCTGGGACGTCGTGGCACCGCGGCTGGCCAACTTCCCGGAGCCGGCGCGCTTCCGTTTTTGAAGCGCTCCGCGCAGGCAGGACGCGAGCTTGAGCCACTTTTTACCATGATCGAGCAAATCACCCCGCGCGACCTGCCGGCCTGGCTGCACGCCGCGGCCGAGGACGGCGCGCCGCTGCTGCTGGACGTGCGCGAGCCTGCGGAATGGCAGGCCGCCAGCGTGCGCGCGGCCGGCGCCGAGCTGCTGCAATGCCCCATGCACGGCGTCCCCGCGCGGCTGGCCCAGCTCGACCCCGACCGCCCGGTGGCCGTGCTGTGCCACCACGGCGGGCGCAGCATGCAGGTAGCGATGTTCCTGCAGCGGCACGGCTTCGCCCGCGTGGCCAACGTGGCCGGCGGCATCGACGCCTGGTCGCTGCAAGTCGATCCCACTGTGCCGCGCTACTGATCCGCCGCCGAAAGCCGTCCATGCCCCTGCCCTCGTCCCTGCGCTGCTTCCAAATCCTGGCACTCGCCGCCGCGCTCGCCGCCGGTGGCGGCGCCCAAGCGCAGTCGCTGCTGCAGCTCTACGACACCGCGCACGGCTACGACGCCGCCTACCAGTCGGCCCTGGCCCAGGCGCAGGCCCGCCAGGCCCGCGCCGACCAGGCGCGCGCCGGGCTGCTGCCGCAGGTCGGCCTGCAGGCCGGGGCGCAGCGCAACTGGGCCGAGACCAGCGTGCTGGACAACCGCGGCAGCCGCGTGTTCAACGTGCTCAACGCGGCGGTGGTCGGCTCGCAGCCGCTGTACCGGCCCGCCAACCGCATCACCTGGGACCAGGGCCGGCGCGCGGCCGAGGCGGCGCAGGTCAACCTGGCCGGCGCCGGGCAGGACCTGATCGTGCGCCTGTCGCAGGCCTACTTCGACGTGCTGGGCGCGCAGGACGCGCTGGCCTCGGTGCGCGCGCTGAAAGCGGCCGTCGCCGAGCAGCTCGAATCGGCCAAGCGCAACTTCGAGGTCGGCAACGCCACCATCACCGACAGCCGCGAGGCGCAGGCGCGCTTCGACCTGGCGATGGCGCAGGAGATCGCCGCCGACAACGACCTGCGCGTCAAGAAGCTGGCGCTCGACCAACTGGTCGGCCAGACCGGCATCGACCCGCGCCCGCTGGCCCAACCCATCGTGCTGCCCGCGCCACGGCCCGACGACGTGAACGCGTGGGTCGCCCAGGCCACCGACCAGCACCCCGGCGTGGTGCAAGCGCGCATGGCGCTGGACATCGCCCGGCTGGAAACCGCCAAGGCCAAGACCGGCCACCTGCCCACGGTGGACCTGCAGGCCAGCGTCGGCCAGACGCGCTACCCGGACGGCAATCCCAGCCTCTCGGCCGCGCCCAGCGCCCGCTACCGCACCACCAATGCCGGCATCGGCGTGGTGCTGAACTGGCCGCTGTTCGCCGGCTTCGCGGTCGAGAACCGCGTGCGCGAGACCCTCGCGCTGGAGGAAAGCGCCCGCGCCGACCTGGACAACGCCACGCGCACCGTCGCGCAAGCCACGCGCGCGGCCTTCTTCGGCGTGCGCTCCGGGCTGGGCCAGGTCAAGGCGCTGGAGGCGGCCGAGCGGTCCAGCCTGACCGCGCTGGAAGCCAACCGCCTGGGCTACCAGGTGGGCGTGCGCATCAACATCGACGTGCTGAACGCGCAAAGCCAGCTCTACCAGACCCAGCGCGACCTGGCGCGGGCGCGCTACGACGTGCTGGTGGGCCTGCTGCGGCTGAAGCAGGCGGCCGGGGCGCTGACGGCGGCCGACCTGGGGCCGGTCAACCAAATGCTGGCGCCCTGAGCGGGCCACGGCCCCGATTTTCAAGACGAATCGGGCCCAAGCCCGCGCGGATATTACGCCGGAAGCTATCAATAAAGTAGCGACCTCGGGTTCTCAGCCGTTCCTGGCCCGCGCTCCACCCGAAGCGCACGATCCCCCAGGAGTCCAACGGCCGCAGAGCAGGCCATGCCAGTGCACTCCTGGCCGGGGTCTCCCCGGCCAGCGGGTGCGCGCCCTTGGGGGGGAAGCGCAACATCGCGCAGCGAGTGGAGCCACGGGGGGTGGCTTATTTCATTGGGGTGCTGGCGCGCTGCTCGGGCGCCTCTTCCAGCGCCGCCTCCAGCCACAGCGCCGCCACGAAGCGCTTGTTGAACAGCAGCCACAGCATGATCGGCGCCACCGGCGTCAGCATGAGAAAGCCGAACTGGTAGCCGTAGGCCACCACCTCGGCCACCCAGGACGGGTATTTCAGATACGCCGCGCCGTAGGGCCCCGACAGCAGCACCACGTCGCGCAGCCACTGGAAGCAGATGCCCCAGGCCTGCGCCGGCAGCAGCAGCACGCTGCCGATCAGCCCCTTGAGCCACCAGCGCTCGGTGCGCGAGGCCAGCAGCATGGCCCACAGCAGCACCAGGCCATAGCCGTAGGTCGGGTAGCTGACCTCGGGCGCCAGCTCGCCCAGCGCGTCACCCTGGGGGCCGGTCATGCGCACCTGCACCAGGGTGTGCAGCACCGCGTTCACGCCGTCCTGCGCCCAGCCGTCCACCCAGGAGAACAGGCCTTGCATCACCGTGCCGGCCAGCCAGATCGCCGGCACCGCCAGCCAGCGCGCCGCCCAGTACCACAGCGGCAGCAGCAGCATCAGCCACAGGATGGCCAGCAGCAGGAAGCGGCCGATCAGGCTAGCCCGCATGGCTGGCCTTGCGCAGCGTGGGCTGGGGGTCGCGCTTGGCCACGTAGCGCATCCACAGCAGCCACACCACCAGCACGTCCAGCATGATCAGCGCCTGCCACATGTACAGGTGCGCGAACTCGAACACCTTGAGGTCCCACTGGCCGATGAAGAACAGGCTGACCACGCGCAGCAAGTTGACGAACTGCACCGCGATGAAGCCCAGGCCGATGCCCCAGAGCTTCATCTTCCAGCTCGACGGGAAGGCCAGCATCGCCGCCAGCAGCACGATGGTGGCCTCCACCCCGTTGCAGCCCGGCTCGATCGACACGCCGAAGCCCGTCTTGGCGCTCTGCAGCACCCGGCCGTAGGAGATGACCGAAGGGTCGAAGAAGTGCACGATCAGCGCGCTGGCCTTGGCCACCAGCCCGGTCCAGGGCTGCACCACGGCCTGCTGCACCGGCTGCAGCATCTCGACGCCGAACAGCACGGCCTGCACGCCCAGGAAGATCAGGAAGAAACGGAACATGGTGGATCAGGGGGCTGGGGAACGGCCGTCGGGCGCGTCCCCGCATGATGGCGATGCGGCGACTGTAGCATCGTGTTGTCCTTTTGCCCCCACCCGGAGCGCCATCGCCCGCGCCGTGCGCGCCGCCGCGCCCTGGTGCTGGCGCGCGAAGGCGCGGCCGGCCTCGGCCATGCGTGCGCGCCCGGCGCCGTCGGCCAGCAGGACTTGGGCGCGGCGCAGCGCGGCGGCCAGGTCGGGCACGCGCTCGGCGGCGCCGGCGGCCCGGGCCTGCTCGGCGGCCTGGGCGAAGTTGAAGGTGTGCGGCCCCATCAGCACCGGGCAGCCGCAGGCGGCGGCCTCGATCAGGTTCTGCCCGCCCAGCGGGGCGAAGCTGCCGCCCAGCAGCGCCACATCGGCCAGGGCGTAGTAGGCTGGCATCTCGCCCAGGCTGTCACCCAGCCACACATCGGCGGGTTCGGGGCCGTCCGCCCATTGGCTGCGCCGGCCCACGGTCAGGCCGTGCTGGCCGGCGAGCGCGGCCACCTCGTCGAAGCGCTGCGGGTGGCGCGGCACGACCAGCCACTGCGGGCGGATCGCCTCGTTAGCTTCTTTTTCGATAGCTTGTGGCGCAGATTCCGCGCCGGCCAGAGCCCGAATCTGCTTGAAAAACTCGGCCTCTTCCCCTTCACGCGAACTGGCCAGCAGCAGCACCGGCCGGCCGGCCCGGGCGCGCCACGCCTGGCCCTGGGCCAGCAGCGCCTGGGACGGCTGGGCGTCGAACTTGAGGTTGCCCAGCACGCCCTCGACTGGCGCGCCCAACTGGCGCAGGCGGTCGGCGTCCTGGTCGGTCTGCGCCCACACGGCGCCGAGGCCGGCGTAGGCGGCCTTGAGCAGCCGGCCCGCGCGCTGGGCGCCGCGCAGCGACTGGTCGGACAGGCGCGCGTTGGCCAGCACCAGGGGCACGCCCTCGTCCGCGCAGGCGCGCACGAGGTTGGGCCAGACCTCGGTTTCCATCAGCACGCCGATGTCGGGCCGGTAGCGGCGCGCGAAGCGGCGCGTGGCGGCGCGCGTGTCCCAGGGCTGCCAGAGCTGCACGTCGCCGGGCTGCAGCAGCTGCGCGCCTTCGGCGCGGCCGGTGGCGGTGCCGTGGGTGAGCAGCAGGCGCATGCCCGGCCATTGCGCGCGCAGCGCGGGCAGCAGCGCGGCGGCGGCGCGCGTCTCGCCCAGCGACACGGCGTGGAGCCACACCAGCGGCGCGCCATCGGCCGGCTGCGGGCGTTCGGGCGCCGCGCCGTAGCGGCCGAAGCGCTCGTCCACCGCCTGCAGGTAGCCGGGCTCGGCCTGGCCCCGGCGGCGCAGCTTGCGCCGCAGCAGCGGCTGGGCCAGCCACGTGGCGAGGTCGTAGAGGGCGCGCAGCATGGCCGGTGGATGCTACTGATTCAAGAGCTGCCGGCGCAATGCCGGCGCCGGCTGAAAGGCAAAATCATCTTGAACTTCAATGCGCCGCGCCGCCCACCCGCGCGTCGGGCTTGACGCGGCGCAGCAGCGCCAGCATGTCGGCTTCGATGCGCGCCAGCGCGGCCTCGCTCTGCCCCTCGAAGCGCAGCACCAGCACGGGCGTGGTGTTGCTGGCGCGGATCAGGCCGAAGCCGTCGGGCCAGTCCACGCGCAGGCCGTCGATGGTCGAAACGACCGGCGCCCCCACGCTCCCCGCTGCGCGTGGTTCGCTGCCCCCCGAGGGGCCGCTCGCGCCTTGGGACAGCCCGGCGGCGCTCGGCGCCGGCGCGGCGAACACGTCGCCGGCCAGCGCCTGCAATTCAGCCGCCAGGCGATGCGGCTCGCCCTCGGCGCAGGGCACGTTCAGCTCGGGCGTCGAGAAGCTGGTGGGCAGCGCGTTCAGCACCGCGCTGGGGTCGGGGTGGCGGCAGAGGATCTCCAGCAGCCGGCAGCCGGCGTAGGTGCCGTCGTCGAAGCCGTACCAGCGCTCCTTGAAGAAGATGTGGCCGCTCATCTCGCCGCCCAGCGGCGCGTCGACTTCCTTCATGCGGGCCTTGATCAGCGAGTGGCCGGTCTTGTGCATCAGCGGCACGCCACCGGCGGCTCGGATGGCGGGCGCCAGGCGCTGCGAGCACTTGACGTCGAAGACGACGGTGCCGCCCGGCACGCGCGCCAGCACGTCCTGCGCGAACAGCATCATCTGGCGGTCGGGGAAGATGGTCTGGCCGTCCTTGGTGACGATACCCAGTCGGTCGCCGTCGCCGTCGAAGGCCAGGCCCAGCTCGGCGTCGGTGGCGGCCAGCGCGGCGATCACGTCGCGCAGGTTCTCGGGCTTGCTGGGGTCGGGGTGATGGTTGGGAAAGCGGCCGTCCACCTCGGTGAACAGCTCGACCACCTGGCAGCCGATGGCGCGCAGCACGGCCGGCGCGCTGGCCCCGGCCACGCCGTTGCCGCAGTCCACCACGACCTTCATCGGCCGCGCCAGCCGGATGTCGCCCACGATGCGCCGCAGGTAGGCGTCAAACACGTCGTGCCGGCGCACCGAGCCGCCTTCGCGGCGCTGCCAGCCTTCAGCCTCCATCACGGCGCGCAAGCCCTGGATCTCGTCGCCGTGAATCGCCCGGCCGCCCAGCACCATCTTGAAGCCGTTGTCGTCGCGTGGGTTGTGGCTGCCCGTGACCTGGATGCCCGACGTGGCCAGCGTGTGCGCGGCGAAGTACAGCATGGGCGTGGTGGCCAGGCCGATGTCGATGACCTCGACGCCGGCCGCCGCCAGCCCCCGGATCAGCGCCTGGGCCAGCGCCGGCCCGGACAGCCGGCCGTCGCGGCCCACGGCCACCACGCGCTCGCCCAGGGCCAGGGCCCGCGTGCCAAAGGCCAGGCCCAGGGCCTCGGCCACGCCCTCGTCCAGCGTGGCGGGCGTGGTGCCGCGGATGTCGTAGGCTTTGAAGATGGCGGGATGGAGCTGCATGAGGCGGCATTGTAGGCAGCGCGGGGAACTATACTTTCAATAGCATCTTACGCAGTGTGCGAGCGGTCTGAAGCCCGGAATGACTTGAAACCCGACGCTGGCGGGCACGAACCGGAGGAGGACGGGGATGGAATCGGTGGTTCTCGTGGTGGCCCTGGGCGCCGCGGTCGCGGGCTTCGTGCAGGGGCTGTCCGGCTTCGCCTTCGGCATGGTGTCGATGTCGTTCTGGGCCTGGGTGCTGGAGCCGCGCCTGGCCGCCACGCTGGCGGTGTTCGGCGCGCTGCTGGGGCAGGTGCTGGCGGCGCTGACGGTGCGGCGCGGCTTCGACGGGCGGCGCCTGCTGCCCTTCGTGCTGGGCGGGCTGGCCGGCATTCCGCTGGGCGTGGCGCTGCTGCCGCACCTGGACATGGTGTGGTTCCGGGCCGTGCTGGGCACGCTGCTGGCGCTGTGGTGCCCGGCGATGCTGCTGTCGGCCCGGCTGCCGCGCCTGACGGCGGGCGGGCGCGTGGCCGACGGCGCCGTGGGCCTGGCCGGCGGCGTGATGGGCGGGCTGGGCGGCTTCACCGGCGCGCTGCCCACGCTGTGGTGCACGCTGCGCGGCTACCCCAAGGACGCGCAGCGCGCCGTGATCCAGAACTTCAACCTGTCGATGCTGGCGGTGACCATGGCCATCTACCTGGCCACCGGCATCGTCACGCGCGAGATGCTGCCCATGTTCGCGGTCGTGGCGCCAGCCATGCTGGTGCCGACGCTGCTGGGCACGCGCGTGTACATCGGCATCAGCGAGGCGCGCTTCAGGCAGATCGTGCTGGGGCTGCTGACGGCCTCGGGGCTGGCGATGCTGGCGTCGTCGCTGCCGCGGCTGCTGGAGCGGCTGGGGTGACCGCCGCCACGCCGGTGGACAGGTCCGGAAACGACCAGCCGCGCCGCGCACGCCGCCTATCATGGCCGGCGTGGGCCCGCTCGCCCCCGTGCTCGATGCCGACGCCTGCTACCGCGCCCTCGAGTCGCGGGACGCGCGCTTCGACGGCGCCTTCTTCACCGGCGTCACCTCCACCACTGGCCCGACGCCTTTCCCGCCGGCGACGTGGCCCTTCAGAAGGCCCTGGGCGTGCCCAGCGCGCGCGCCGCCGAGGCACTGGCCGAACGCTGGCGCCCGTGGCGCGGCCATGCCGTGGTCCGCGCCTGGCACGGCGCGCACCAGGCCGTGTCCGCCGGACTATGAATTCGATAGCTGCCACCGCTGGACCCGCGCCGGCAAAACCGCGAAAACCATGAAAAACCCTGCCCTCACCGCGCCCCCCTTTGCCCAGGACTGGCCGCCGGGCAATTCGATTGATGCCGCGCCGACATCAAAGCAAGGCGGCAATTTCATCGCCGCCGGCGCCGGCCACGGCGGCCGCCTCGCCCATACTCTCGGCCATGCCGGCATCGGTCGCACTCGAATTCATCCTCCTGGCGGCGCTCTGGGGCGCCTCCTTCATGTTCCTGCGCATGGGTGCGCTGGAGTTCGGGCCGCTGCCCACGGCGGGGCTGCGCGTGGCCATCGCCGCGCTGGCGCTGCTGCCGGTGATGCTGGCGCGCGGCCTGGGGCCGCAGTTGCGCCAGCACTGGAAGCCGGTGCTGTTCTGCGGCGTCATCAACTCGGCCGTGCCGTTCGCGCTGTTCAGCCATGCGCTGCTGTCCATCAGCACCGGACTGTCGTCCATCCTCAACGCCACCGTGCCGCTGTTCGGCGCGCTGGTGGCCTGGGGCTGGCTGGGCGACCGGCCGGGCGCCTCGCGCGCGCTGGGGCTGGCCATCGGCTTCGTCGGCGTCGCCATGCTGGCGGGCGGCGAGGCCGGCTTCAGGCCGGGCGCCTCGGCGTCGGCCACCTTCTGGGGCATCGCCGCCTGCCTGCTGGCCACCCTCAGTTACGGCGTGTCGGCCAGCTACACGCGGCGCTACCTGGGCGGCCTGAACCCGCTGATGACGGCCACCGGCAGCCAGATCGGCGCCGCGCTGGGGCTGGCGCTGCCGACGCTGCTGCTGTGGCCCGCGCGGATGCCCCGCCCGCAGGCTTGGCTGGGCCTGCTGGCGCTGGGCCTGCTGTGCACGGCCGTGGCCTACGTGCTGTTCTTCCGTCTGATCGACCGGCTCGGCCCGGCGCGCGCCATCACCGTGACCTTCGCCATCCCGGTGTTCGCGGTGTTCTACGGCGTGACGCTGCTGGGCGAAACGCTGACGCCCTGGATGCTGCTGTGCGGCCTGGTCGTGCTGTGCGGCACCGCGCTGGCCACGGGCGCGATCCGTCTGTTCGGCCGATAGCTATGATTTACAGAGCGCCTTGTGCTTGGCTGGCGCCAGTTGCGAGCATTCTTTCCACGTAGCGCGCAATCAGGTCGATCTCCAGGTTGACCGGCGCGCCCGCCGCCAGCGCGTGCAGCGCGGTGTTCTGCACGGTGTGCGGGATGAGGTTGATGCTGGCCTCGCAACCCGCCGCCAGGTCGGCCACGCGGTTGACCGTCAGGCTGACGCCGTTGACGGTGATCGAGCCCTTGTAGGCCAGATACTTGCCCAGCGCGCTCGGGGCCAGCACGCGCAGCTCCCAGCTCTCGCCCACCGGCGCGAAGTGCGTCACCTGGCCGATGCCGTCCACGTGCCCCGCGACGATGTGCCCGCCCAGCCGGTCGTGCGCGCGCAGCGCCTTTTCCAGGTTGACCGGGCCGAGCCGGTCCAGCCCCGCCGTGCGCGCCAGCGATTCGGCCGAGATGTCGATGGCGAAGCGCCCCGCAGGCCGGTCCACGGCCGTGGCCGTCATGCACGCGCCGTTGATGGCAATGCTGTCGCCCAGCCCCACGTCGTCCAGGTAGCCGGGCGGCGTCTCGACCGCCAACTGCTTGCCGTGCGCGCTGCTCGCGCCCAGATCGCGCACGTCGGCGATGCGGCCGACGGCGGTGATGATGCCTGTGAACATTGAGCGGCGCCCCTCAAAAAAATGCCCCACGCTCCCCCGCCGTGCGTGGTGCGCTGCCCCGGATGAGACGCTTCTGGCGTGGAGCGGCCCGGTGGCGAAACTCCCAAAAAACCTCGCCGGAGCACCAGAAGATCGAGGGCAGCCATCCGCGAACAACAAAGCCGCTGACGACGATCTCGTCAGCGGCTTCATGATACCAAGTGGTAGGCCGTGCTGGGCTCGAACCAGCGACCAAAGGATTATGCTTGCCACTTCGGTTTTCACCGCCCGTTTCCGGTTCGTGGTCTGGACTCTGTCTTGCCTTTCGGCCTTCCCGTCGAGTCTCTACACGTTCCCTCTGACGAAGGCTTCGCTCGGCGTTGGCATAGCGCCTCAGCGCCTTAGCGTTCACCGAATTTGAGAAGTTCTACCATCAAGGCAGAGTGAACTTACCTTGAGCAACCCGATGGGATGCTTCCGTTCCTTGGCAACGCCAAGGGGCAGGAATCCTCCCGTTAAGTCCTCTGCTCTAACCAACTGAGCTAACGGCCCACAGCTTTTGATTATCGCACTCAGATGCCGGTCGAGGTAAGGCAGCTCGCAAGGACGGCACGCTTGCGCTGATGCAGCGTGGCGCGCGCGGCACGCGCTGCATACCGGTGGTTGACGCTGTTAATATCCGCGCATCCTGAGCCGAAACGCCCTGGTCATCCTCGCGGCCCCAGGCAGGCCGCACTTCATCGGGTACCGACGTGATCAACAGGCCGAACCCCCTGCCGATGCCACTGGATTGACCTCGTTACCGCACACCTTTTTCCATGCGCCGCTGGCTCGCCATTCTTTTGCTCGTGCTGTTGCCTGCCCAGACGACCTGGGCAGTGGTGGCCAGCTATTGCGCCCACCAGCCAGGCGCGGCGGCAAGCCACCTCGGGCACCATGAGGACGGCTCGCATGGCCACACTTCCCCCCTGCTCGATGGATCGGGCACGCCGGATCCCAGCAGCAATGCCACGGCCAGCGCCAGTCACGACTGCGAGCACTGCCACGGGCAACACGCGGCCATGCCGTTCCGTGTCGAGCCGCTTGGACTCGACTTCATTCCAGGTTCATCCGCTTCGGCCAGCGATGATCTAGAGACTGCATCCGCGCCAGCCAGACCCGAGCGCCCCAAATGGGTTCACCTCGCCTGATCGGCGAGGCGGGATCTTCTTTTCCCTGATTCCCGTTCGTATCCGAGCGTCCTCTACGCTGGGCGTTCGAATCCGGCGCGGCCGCTTGGTCGCTGTTCGCCGATCTCCTGTGTGTCCCCCTCAACACTGGAGCATCGGATGCATCCGAAAACACGAATACCGATCCGTCTGCGGCAAGCCGTGCTTGCCATCACCGTGGCCGGCATGAATGCCGGCACATATGCCCAATCAACAAAGCCGCCAGCCAGCCTGAAGGATCTCTTCGACGCGGCCTGGGCGCAGCAGCCCGAATCTCAGGCACTGTTGGCGCGCAGGGACGCCGTGCAGGCACAGCGGCGTGCGGCGGCGGCCTGGGCGCCGGAGGCACCCGCACTCGAAGTCACCCACAAGACTGATCGGCTCAACCGCAACAACGGTGCCCGCGAGTTCGAGGTCGGCATTGCCATCCCCCTGTGGCTACCAGGCGAACAGCGCGGCAGCAGTGCGCTGGCGGATGCCGAAGCGGCAGCACTGGCGAGCCGGGTGGAAGCGGCGCGACTGCGACTCGCCGCCACGGTGCGTGAGGCGTGGTGGAACTGGCAGCTCGCACACACAGGTGCCGAAATGGCGCGCGCGCAGTTGGACAATGCGCGTCGCATTGCCGCCGACGTCGCGCGGCGCGCCAAGGCCGGCGACTTGGCACGGGCCGACCAGCACCAGGCCGATGGCGCCGTCGCTGCGGCCGAAGCCAGCGTGGCGCAGTCCGGGGCAGGGGCGACGACGGCGTTGCAGCAACTGAAAGCGTTGACCGGTGGCGTTGCCCTCCCAACGCTTGCGGACACGTCATCTGCCGAGCCTGAACCTGCGCCGGAAGACACGTCCGCACATCCCGCGCTGAGCGAACTGCAGGACCGTGCCACCGTGGCCGAGCGCACCGCGGCCCTGGCTGCCAGGCAGTCACGCGCGAACCCGGAGCTGATGCTGTCCACCACACGCGACCGTGGGGCGCTCGGCGAGCGTTACGACCAAACCATCACGCTGGGGATTCGAATTCCGCTCGGCGCAAGCCCTCGCCACGACAGCCGCGTGGCGGCTGCTCGGGCCGATGCGGTGGAAGCGCAAGCCCAGCTCGCGCTGGACAGGGCGCGGTTGCAGTCCGAGCGAGAGGCCGCCGCCGTCCGCGTCGATGCCGCTCGCGCCCAACTCGCAGCCACCGAACGCCGTTCCACTCTGGCGCGTGAGACCCGCGGATTCTTCGACAAGTCCTTCCGCCTGGGCGAGACCGATCTTCCGACACGCCTGCGCATCGAGGCTGAAGCCACCGAGGCCGAACGCCAAGCGGCACGCAGCCGCATCGAGTTGGCCGCGGCGATTTCCGCATGGCGCCAGGCGCTGGGCCTGCTGCCGCAATGAACCCGCTGACCGGCCACGAACCTTCTTCCGGATCTTCAACATGAAATTCACCTCCTTACTGGCAGTGCTGAGCGTCACCACAGCTCTCCTACTGTCTCCGCTGGCGCACGCCGATGATGGCCATGACCATGGCGATGCCACCCCTGTCGCCACCGGGCCCGCACTCCCGCGATTCGCCGCCGTCTCCGACATCTTCGAGCTTGTCGGAGTGCTCAACGGCAAGCACATCACCCTCTACCTTGACCGCGCCATCGACAACGCGCCAGTGACCGACGCCCAGATCGAACTCGAAGTCGCGGGCGAGAAGCACACCGCCGAGAAACATGAAGACGTCTACGAGGTCGTGCTGGCGGCCGAGCCCGCGCCGGGTTTACTGCCGATCACAGCGACGGTCACCGCGGGAGGCGACGTCGATCTCCTTGCCGGTGAATTCGACCATCACGGGGATGCGCATGCCGATACGACCGCGCCCGCCAAACCCTGGATGCGCCATGCGGCCTGGGCCGCAAGCGTGACCGCTGCGCTGGCGATCCTGTTCGTCATCGGCCGCCGCTTGACGGCCTCTCGTCAACGCCGCGCAGGAGATGCCGCATGACCTCGAAGCACATTCTTCTCGCAGTCACCGCCGGGCTGTCACTGGGCGCGGCCTCCTGCGCATTCGCTGGCGAAGGTCATGACCACGGCGGCGCGCCCGCGGCGCCGAACGCCAATGGCCCCCAGCGCCTGCCCGATGGCGGCGTATTCCTGCCCAAGCCCGCGCAACGGCAACTCGGCGTGCGCACCCTGCTCACCGACGAGGGAGCGTTGCCGCGTTCGTTCGAGCTGAACGGCAAGGTGGCGATGGACCCCAACGCCGGAGGCAAGGTACAGCCGTTGAACGCCGGCCGCCTCGAACCGGGGCCCCGAGGTCTGCCGAACCCCGGCCAAGTGGTGCGCAGGGGCGAGGTCCTGGCCTATGTCGTGCCCTCCTCAGCGCCCATCGAACGTTCGAACCAGGCCGCGCAACTGGCTGAACTGCGCGCGGCCAAGAGCCTGGCCGACAAGCGCGTCGCGCGCTTGCAGGAACTGGCCGACACCGTGCCACGCAAGGACATCGAGGCGGCCGAGAGCGAGGCACGCAGCCTGACCGAGCGCGTCGCCGCCGTTGGCCGAGGCCTCTCCAGCCGCGAGGCACTGGTCGCACCTGTTTCGGGCGTGATCGCCTCCGCCAACGCCGTGACAGGCCAGGTGGTCGATGCCCGCGAACTCGTCTTCGAGATCGTCGACCCGGCCCGGCTGCGCATCGAAGCGCTCGCCTTCGACACGACGATCGGCTCGGACATCGGCAGCGCCACGCTCGCCGTCGGCAAGGAGCGCGTGTCACTGACCTTCGTCGGTGCCGCGCGCAGCCTGCGCGAGCAAGCGTTGCCGCTGGCGTTCCGCGCGGAAGGGGCCGCGCTGTCGGCGCTGGCCGTCGGCCAGCCGGTACGCGTCTTCGTTCAGAGCAAGGCAAAGGTAAAGGGCATCGCGGTGCCGGTGGCCTCCCTGATGAAGAACTCCGCCAACCAGACCATCGTCTGGGTGAAAACCGCACCCGAGCGATTCGAGCCGCGCCCTGTCACGGCTGAGCCGCTGGACGGTGTGAACGTGGCGATCACGTCGGGCTTGGCGGCCGGCGACCGTGTGGCTACGCAAGGGGCCACACTGATCAACCAGGTGCGCTGAGGAGTCCACATGTTCAAGTGGCTTCTCGATAACAGCCTGGCCAACCGGCTGCTGGTGATCATCGCCAGCGTGGTGCTGATGGCCTACGGGGCATTCACGCTGTCCCAAACACCGGTGGACGTATTCCCGGACCTCAACAAGCCCACCGTCACGGTCATGACCGAGGCCGGCGGCATGGCCGCCGAGGAGGTGGAGCAGCTCATCACCTTCCCGCTGGAGACGACGATGAACGGGCTGCCCGGCGTCGAGTCGGTGCGCTCGACCTCATCGGCCGGCCTGTCCTTCCTCTACGTCACGTTCAACTGGAGCACGGACATCTTCCGCGCCCGGCAGTTGGTCTCCGAGCGGCTGGCCTCGATGGAGGAAGGCTTGGCCGAAGGTGTCGTGCCGCGCATGGGGCCGATCAGTTCGATCATGGGCGAGATCATGCAGATCGCGATTCCCGTCGATCCGCAAAAAATCAGCGCGATGGCCGTGCGCGAATACGCCGACTGGGTACTGCGTCCCAGGCTGTTGTCGGTGCCGGGCGTGGCGCAGGTGATCCCGATCGGCGGCGAGGTACGGCAATTCCAGGTGCAGCCGA
Source organism: Ottowia sp. (assembly GCF_016703145.1). Lineage (GTDB taxonomy): Bacteria > Pseudomonadota > Gammaproteobacteria > Burkholderiales > Burkholderiaceae_C > Ottowia. The sequence goes on from NZ_JADJCO010000005.1 coordinate 1,196,751, forward strand.
ACACGGCCCGCATGGCCGAACTGGGCATCACGCACGATCAGCTTGAAGCCGCGCTCAAGGGCTTCTCGGCCAACACCTCGGGTGGATTCCTGGAGCTGAACGGTCGGGAGTACCTGATCCGCAACCTCGGCCGCACCTCACGCCTGGATGATCTGAAGAACCTTGCGCTCACCGCCCATCAGGGCCAGCCCATCCTGCTGCGCCAGATCGCCGAGGTGAGTTTCGCCGCCGCCATCAAGCGCGGCGATGCCGGCTTCGAGGGCAAGCCGGCCGTGATCCTGGGCATCCAGAAGCAGCCCACCGCCGACACGATTGCCTTGACCACTGCCATCGAAGACGCATTGGCCGGGCTGCAGGCCTCGCTGCCCGCGGGCATGGAGGCGCCCCGCGTCACCTTCCGCCAGGCGAGCTTCATCGAGGCATCGATCACCACGCTGCAGGGCAAGTTGATCGGCGCGTCGGTGTTCGTCGCGGCAATTCTGTTCTTCTTCCTCGGGACGCTGCGGCCGACCGTCATCGCGTTGACGGCGATTCCCGTCTCGATCTTCATCACCGCCCTGGTCTTCCGCTATTTCGGCTTGTCGATCAACACGATGACGCTCGGCGGCCTGGCCATCGCGATCGGCGGTTTGGTGGACGATGCGGTGGTCGGCGTGGAGAACGTGCTGCGCAGGCTGAAGGAGGACCGGGCGAAGCATGCCGACAAGCGGCTGCACCCGCTCGAAGTGGTGGGCCGCGCGACGATGGAGGTGCGCTCGGCCATTCTCTATGCCACGGTGATCATCGTGCTGGTCTTCATCCCGCTGTTCGCGCTGCCGGGGCTGGAAGGCAAGCTGTTCGTGCCGCTGGGCATCGCCTTCATCGTCTCGACACTGGCTTCGCTGGTGGTGTCGGTGACGATCACACCGGTGCTGAGCTTCTTCCTGCTGCCACGCATGAAGAACCTCGATCACGGTGACACCAAGGTGCTCGCCTGGCTGAAGGCGCGCTACCGCAACGGCCTGGAGGCCGTGCTGGAACGGCCCAAGGCCGCGCTCGCCGCGGCGGCCATCGCGGTGATGGCCGCCACGGCCGCGGTGCCCTTCTTCCCGACCACCTTCCTGCCGCCGTTCAACGAAGGCACGCTGCTGATCGGCCTGCGGCTGAACCCTGGAGTCACTCTGTCCGAAAGCTCCGCCGTGGCGCGCCAGGCCGAGGTGCTGGTGAGCCAGGTGCCGGAGGTCACGCATGTCGGGCGGCGCAGCGGTCGCGCCGAGCTGGACGAGCATGCCGAGGGCGTGCACGTCAGCGAACTCGATGTCGGCCTCAAGCCAACCGCCGAACTCACACGCAGCATGGATGAGGTCAGGGCCGACATCCGCGCACGCCTGGCCAACCTGCCGGCCGCCATCGAGATCGGGCAGCCGATCTCGCACCGCATCGACCACATGCTCTCGGGTGTGCGTTCGCAGATCGCGATCAAGGTCTTCGGCGAGGATCTGGATGCACTGCGCGGGCAAGCCGAGGCGCTGCGGCAGCGGCTGGCGGCGATTCCCGGGATCGCCGACCTGCAGGTCGAGAAGCAGGTGCTCGCGCCGCAGATCAAGGTGCATATCGACTACGCCGCGGCCGCGCAGTACGGCGTACCGGCACCGCAGGTGCTGGCCACATTGCAGAGCCTGGTCGAAGGCGAGAAGATCGCGCAGATCGTCGAAGGGGGGCGGCGCTTTGCGCTGGTGGTGAAACTGCCCGAGGCGGCGCGGTCGATCGACGGGCTGAACCAGATCCTGATCGAAACGCCGACGGGCCGCATCCCGCTCTCGAAGGTCGCGACGATCGAGGACGGCGACGGCCCCAACCAGATCAGCCGCGACGACGGCAAGCGCCGCATCGTGCTGTCGGCCAACGCGTCAGGTCGTGCGCTGTCGGAGATCGTCGCGGACATTCGCAAGGTCGTCGCCGAAACCCGATTGCCCGAGGGGACCTTCATCACGCTGGGCGGCCAGTTCCAGGCACAGGAAGAGGCCTCGCGGCTCGTCGGCCTGCTGTCCATCGTGTCGCTGGTGCTGATGTTCGTGGTGCTGTACAGCCGCTACAAGTCGAGCACTCTCTCGGCACTGATCATGGTCAACATCCCGCTGGCCCTGGTCGGCGCGGTGATCGGACTGTGGATGTCGGGCCAGCCGCTGTCGGTGGCCGCGCTCGTCGGCTTCATCACGCTGGCCGGCATCTCGGTGCGCAACGGCATCCTCAAGGTCAGCCACTACATCAACCTGATGCGCTTCGAGGGCGAGAGCTTCGACCAGAAGATGATCGTGCGCGGCTCTCTCGAACGGCTGAGCCCGGTGCTCATGACGGCGCTGGTCACGGCCTTTGCGCTGGCACCGCTGCTGTTCGAGGCAGAGCAGCCCGGCACCGAGGTGCTGCATCCGGTGGCCGTGGTGATCTTCTCGGGCCTGATCAGCTCGACGCTGCTCGACACCTTCCTCACGCCCGCGATGTTCTGGCTGTTCGGCCGTAAGGATGCCGAGCGGCTGGAGAACGACAAGGATGTCGAGGCGCTGTGATTCCCAAGTTATCCGTTTTTCCATCCTCCACCCGAAAGGAAACGCCATGAAGACGCATGCTGTTGTCGCTGCCATCACCCTGACTTTCGCCAGCGCGGCTTTCGCCGCTGGCGGCAAACATGACCATGCCCATGAACACCAGCCGATGCACGGCGGCGTCGTGGTCGAGGTCAGGGACATGGGCTACGAACTCCTCGCCACGCCTGTCACGATCCAACTCCACGTGCGCGACCACGGCAAGCCTGCCGATGTCTCGAAGGCCAGTGCGAAAGTTACCCTGCTGACCGGGGCCGAGAAGCAGGAGGTCGAACTCAAGCCGGCTGGCGACAAGCTGGAGGCCACCGGCAGCTTCAAGGTTGGCCCTGGCACCAAGGCCGTGGCGGTCGTCACGATCAACGGCAGGGCGGCGACGGCACGTTTCACGTTGAAGTAGGAATTTCGGCGGCGGGACCCAAGCGGCCTTGCACCGTCGCCGGTTCATCCAGGCTGACCCAGCCCCAACCATCAGGCTGCGCCGGCATCCAGCGTGAACAGCTTGGCCCCGGACGCCGTATCGAAGTCCGGGTTCCGAGAACGTCGCGGCCATCGGTCAGCAGCAGCGTGCGCTGCTCGCCGATGAAGAATGCGTCGTCTACGGCAAACCTTGAAGGATGCCGGGTGGAATTGCCCGCCATCTTGGGTTACGGCGCGGTACAAGCCGTCAAAGGTCAAGGACGGTCACGGGCCACAAGCCCCAGCGGCGCGCAGCCCTTTCACGGTGCGAACGCCGTGATACGGCAGAGGAATAGCAAGCCGCTACACCCTCTCCCCTCTATTTGCTCTGGCTCAGGGCGTTGCTGACCAGGCGCGCGGTGATGTCCACGATCTGGATCATGCGGTCGTAGGGCATGCGCGTGGGGCCGATCACGCCCAGCGTGCCGACCACCTGGCCGTCCACCTCGTAGGGTGCGCTCACCACCGACAGGTCCTCGACCGGCACGATCTGGCTCTCGCCGCCGATGAAGATGCGCACGCCCTCGGCCTGGCTGGACACGTCGAGCAGGCGGATGAGCTGCGCCTTCTGCTCGAACAGGCCGAAGGCGCGGCGAAGCTGGTTCATGTCGCTGGAGAAATCGGTCACCGCCAGCAGGTTGCGCTCGCCGGAGATCACCACCTCGTCCTGCGCCTGGCTGATGGCCTCCGAGCCCACTTGCACCGCGGCCTGCATCAGCGTGGCGATCTCGCCGCGCAGCCGGTCCACCTCCTGGCGCAGGCGGGCGCGCACCTGCTCGATGGCCATGCCCGAGAAGTGCGCGTTGAGGTAGTTGGAGGCCTCGACCAGCTCCGACGCCGAGTAGTCGGCCTCGGTGAACGGCACGCGGTTCTGCACGTCGCCGTCGGGCGAGACGATGATGACCAGCAGGCGCCGCTCCGACAGCCGCATGAACTCGATGTGGCGGAACACCGACGAGCGGCGCGGCGCCATCACCACGCCCACGAACCGCGACAGGTTGGACAGCAGTTGCGCCGCGTTGGCGATGACCTTCTGCGGCTGCTCGGCCGGCAGTTGCGGCGTCTGCAGCTCGGCGCGCCGGGCCGTGAGCATGGTGTCCACGAACAGCCGATAGCCGCGCGCCGTGGGCACGCGCCCGGCGGAGGTGTGCGGGCTGGCGATCAGGCCCAGCTCCTCCAGGTCGGACATCACGTTGCGGATGGTGGCGGGTGACAGATCCAGCCCCGACGCGCGCGACAGGGTGCGCGAGCCGACAGGCTGGCCATCGGCGATGTAGCGCTCGATCAGGGTCTTGAGCAGCCGCCGGGAACGGTCATCGAGCATGGAGCCTGGGTGTGTCGCCAATTCAGCTTCCGGTTCAGCGCCCTCGCGCGGCGGGCGAGAAGTGTCGAATCATTATGATGTAATTTGCCGATGAGCCTGAAGTTCCCGCGTGTCGCCCTGGTCGGCAAGTACCACGAATCGGTCACCGGCAACCCCGTGGAATCGACCCTCGAACTGGTGGCCGAGATCGGCGACTTCCTGGCCGCGCAGGGCTGCCAGGTGAACCTTGAGGAACGCACCGCCGCCATCACCGGCCTGGCGCGCTTCTCCTCCCTCGACGTGCCCGGCATCGGCGCCGAGTGCGACCTGTGCGTGGTGGTGGGCGGCGACGGCACCATGCTGGGCGTCGGTCGCCAGCTGGCGTGCTACGGCACGCCGCTGATCGGCATCAACCAGGGACGGCTGGGCTTCATCACCGACATCCCGCTGGGCGAATACCGCGAGGTGCTGCCGCGCATGCTGGCCGGCGCCTTCGAGGAAGACCACCGCGCCCTGATGCACGGGCGGGTGATGCGCGGCGGCGCCTGTGTCTTCGAAACCTTCGCCATGAACGACGTGGTCGTCAACCGCGGCGCGGCCTCCGGCATGGTGGAGCTGCGGGTGGAGGTGGACGGGCATTTCGTCGCCAACCACCGCGCCGACGGCATCATCGTGGCCACGCCGACCGGTTCGACAGCCTACGCGCTGTCGGCCGGCGGGCCGCTGCTGCACCCGCTGCTGCCGGGCTGGGCGCTGGTGCCGATCGCACCGCACACCTTGTCGAACCGGCCGATCGTGCTGGCCGACCCGGTGGAGATCGCCATCGAGATCGTCGCCGGGCGCGACGCCAACGCCAGCTTCGACATGCAGTCGGTGACCTCGCTGCACCACGGCGACCGCATCATCGTGCGGCGCTCCGAATTCCGCGTGCGCTTTCTGCACCCCCGGGGCTGGAACTACTTCGACACCCTGCGCGCCAAGCTGCACTGGAACGAGGGAGGCGTCTAGCCATGGCGCTGCGCCACCTGAGCCTGCGCGACTTCGTCATCGTGCCCGCGCTCGACCTGGCGCTGGGCGCGGGCTTCTCGGCGCTGACGGGCGAGACGGGCGCCGGCAAGTCGATCCTCATCGACGCGCTGCAACTGGCGCTGGGCGGACGCGGCGACGCGCTGTGGGTGCGCGAGGGCCAGCCGCGCTGCGAGATCGGCGCCGAGTTCGACACCCCCGCCAGCGCCCAGCCCTGGCTGGAAGAGCGCGGCTTCGACACCGCCGCCGGGACGCTGCTGCTGCGCCGCACCATCGACGCCTCGGGCAAGAGCCGCGCCTGGATCAACGGCTCGCCCGCCACCGTGGCCCAGCTGCGCGAACTGGGCGAATGGCTGGTCGACATCCACGGCCAGCACGCCTGGCAGAGCCTGACGCGGCCCGCCGCCGTGCGCGCGCTGCTCGATGCCTACGCCGGCGCCGACGCGCGGGCGCTGGCCGCCGCCTGGCAGGACTGGCAGCGCGCCCAGACCGCCCTGGCCGAGGCCCGCGCCGCCCAGGACAGCCTGGCGCAGGAGCGCGAGCGCCTGCTGTGGCAGATCGGCGAGATCGACAAGCTGGCCCCCCTGGCCGGCGAGTGGGACGAGCTGAACCAGCGCCATGCCCGGCTGTCGCACGCCCAGGCCCTGATCGACGCCGCGCAGGCCGCGGGCGCCGCGCTGGAGGGCGACGAAGGCGACGCCGGCGCGCTGCCCGCCCTGGCGCGGGCGCAGGACGCGCTGGCCGCGCAGCAGGCCATCGAGCCCGAGTTCGCCGCCTTGCTGGAGGTGCTGCAAGCCTGCGAGGCCCAGGCGCGCGACGCCGCGCACAGCCTGCACACCTACCTGCGCCGCGCCGAGCCGGACCCGGATCAACTGGCCGCGCTGGACGAGCGCATGGGCCAGTGGATCGGCCTGGCGCGCCGCTACCGCCGGCCGCCGGAAGACCTGCCCGCGCTGCTGGCCGGCTGGCGCGAAGACCTGGCCCGGCTCGAATCGTCCGCCGACCTGGAGCGCCTGCAAACCGCCGCCGCGCTGGCCCGCGCCGCCTACGACCAGGCGGCTGGAGAAGTGTCCCGCCTGCGCCGCCAGGCCGCAGCGCGCCTGGCCGCCGCCGTGACCGCCGCGATGCAGGCGCTGGGCATGCCCGGCGGCGTGTTCGAGGTGCGGCTGGAGCCGCTGGCGGAACCTGCCGCCCATGGCCTCGAAAACACGTCTTTTCTGGTCTCAGCCCACGCCGGATCTGCGCCAAGAGCTATCGAAAGAGTAGCATCCGGTGGTGAACTGTCGCGCCTGGCCCTGGCCATCGCGGTCACCACCAGCACGCTCGGCCCGGCCGGCACGCTGGTGTTCGACGAGGTGGATTCCGGCGTCGGCGGCGCCGTGGCCGCCGCCGTGGGGCGCCTGCTGCGGCGCCTGGGTCAGGACCGGCAGGTGCTGTGCGTGACCCACCTGCCGCAGGTGGCCGCCTGCGCCGACCACCACCTGCGGGTCAGCAAGCAGCGGGACGATGCCGGCGCCACCGTCAGCTCGGTCACGCCCATCGAGGGCAAGGCCCGCACGCAGGAAGTCGCCCGCATGCTCGGCGGCGAGCACATCTCCGCGGCCACGCTGGCGCATGCGCTGGAGATGCTCCAACCCCCGACGTCAGCCCCCGCGGGCAAAGGCAGGCCGTCGCCGCCGTCGCGGCCGAAGGCGCGCGCGTGAGCCGCCGGGCCGATCCCAAGGCGAACACCTCGGCGCGCAGCGCGGAGGTGTTTCGATGAGCACCGAACTGGTCGTCATCACCGGCATGTCCGGCTCGGGCAAGTCCATCGCGCTGCACGCGCTGGAGGACGCCGGCTACTACTGCGTGGACAACCTGCCGCCCGAGCTGCTGGAGCCCTTCATCGGGCTGAAGGACGAGCTGCGCGCGCGCCAGCTGGCCATCGCCATGGACGTGCGCAGTGGCCACGCGCTGCCGCAACTGCCGCTGCTGCTGCACGGGCTGCGCGACAAAGGCATCGCGCTGCGGCTGATCTTCCTGGACGCCAGCGACCAGACGCTGGTGCGGCGCTTTTCCGAAACCCGCCGCCGCCACCCGCTGTCGCGGCCGGGCGACGGCGACGCGCAGCAGGCGCTGATGCAGGCCATCGCGCGCGAGCGCGAGCTGCTGGCCGACCTGCGCGAGCGCTCGCACGTCATCGACACCAGCTTCCTGCGCCCGGCGCAGTTGCTGGCCTTCGTCAAGGACCTGATCGCGGCGCCCGCCTCGAACCTCACGCTGGTGTTCGAGTCCTTCGCCTTCAAGCGCGGCATCACGCTGGACGCCGACTACGTGTTCGACGTGCGCATGCTGCCCAACCCGCACTACGAACCTGGCCTGCGCCCGCTGACGGGGCGCGACGAGCCGGTGATCGAGTACCTGGAACGCCAGCCCGAGGTGGCGCTGATGCTCGACCAGATCGCCACCTTCCTGCGCACCTGGCTGCCCGTGCTGGCGCGCGATCACCGCAGCTACGTCACCGTCGCCATCGGCTGCACGGGCGGCCAGCACCGCTCGGTCTACCTGGTGGAGAAACTGGCGGCGATGTTCGGCGGCGAGTGGCTGACGCTGCGGCGGCACCGCGAACTGGGCGCGCCCTGAATACTCCTCTTTTGATAGCTACTCGCGCAATATCCGCGCCGGCTTGAGGCCTGTTTGATTCAAGAAACGGCGCCCGGCCGGGCCGCTTCCGCCTGAGCGGCCAGAAAGCGGCGCACGGGCGCGGGCAGACCCAGCGCGGGCAACTGGCCGGCCGCGTACCACCGGCCGTCGCCGCCCGGCGGCGCGCCCTCCGGCAGCGTCGCCGTCAGCACGTGGATGAGGAGGTCGCGGTGCGTCAGCACGTGCGTGAACGGCGGATGCTCCACCACGCTATCGCGCGCGCCGGTGGGCACGCCGCGCAGCAGCGCGTCGCGGTCGTCGTGGGCGGGCAGGCAATACAGGCGCGCCCAGATGCCGCTGGCGGGGCGCTGCGCGAGCCAGACACGCCCGCCCCCGTCGATCGCGTGCAGCAGCCACAGCGTCTGCTGGCGGCGCACCAGCCGCCGGGTCTTGACGGGGTAGCGCTCGGGCTGGCCCTCGCGCGCGGCGGCGCAGCGGTCCACCACCGGACAGACCGTGCAGGCCGGGCGGCGCTGCGTGCACACGGTGGCGCCAAGGTCCATCAGGCCCTGGGTGTAGGCGGGCATGTCGCGTTCCGCGGCAGGCAGCAGGTCCTGCGCGCGCTGCCACAGCGCGCGCTCGTGCGCCGCCACGCTCAGGTCGTCGCCAATGCCGAGGACGCGCGTGAGCACCCGCTTGACGTTGCCGTCCAGGATGGCGCTGCGCTCGCCGAAGCAGAACGCCGCGATCGCGGCGGCGGTGGACCGGCCGATGCCCGGCAGCGTCTGCAAGTCCGCCGCCGCGCGGGGAAACCGGCCGCCGAAGCGCGCCACCACCTCCTGCGCGCAGCGGTGCAGGTTGCGGGCGCGCGAGTAGTAGCCCAGCCCGCTCCAAAGCGCCAGCACCTCGTCCTGCGAGGCCGAGGCGAGCGCGGCGACGTCGGGAAAGCGCTGCAGGAAGCGGGCGTAGTAGTCCAGCACGGTGCTCACCTGCGTCTGCTGCAGCATGATCTCGGACAGCCAGACGCGGTACGGCTCGCGCGTGCCCTGCCAGGGCAGGCCGTGGCGCCCCTGGCGGCGCTGCCAGGTGACGATGCGCTCGGCGAATTCGCCCGGCGCCCAGTTCACGCGGCGACGGCCTCGGGCTCTTCGGACCGCGCGGCCCGCAGCGTCGAGACCTGCAGCTCGCCCGTCAGGCGCGCCAGGCGGGCTTCGACGCCCATCGGCGCGGCGTCCTGCTCCGCGAGCATGCGCTGGCGGGCGCCCGGCGTTTCCTTGCCCAGCATCACCTCGTCGGAGCGCAGCAACTCGATCAGGCGCTGGATGCCCTCCTGCGCGCCGTCGCCGAACAGATGCTGCTCCCGCAGCCAGTCGCCCAGCACCTTCAGGCGCAATCCCATCTCGCGGCGCCACGTGCCATGTCTGTCGAACTGTTCGGTGAAACCTGTCACGGCCGGCGCCCCTTCCAATGATCGCGGCATATTACACCGGGCCTTTGCGCAGGGTGCCCCGGACGACGGGTGCTCAGGCACGCTGGCACAGCGGGCAGAAATAGGTCGATCGCTGGCCCTGGCGCAGCAGCCGGATCGGCGTGCCGCAGCCGTGGCAGGGCTGTCCCGCCCGGCCGTAGACCGCCGCCTCGAGCTGGAAATGCCCGGCCTCGCCCGCCGCGTTGGAAAAGTCGCGCAAGGTGCTGCCGCCCCGCTCCACCGCCCGCGCCAGCACCGCGCGGATGGCGGCGTGCAGCCGATCGGCGCGCGGGCGCGAGAGCCGGCTGGCGCGCACCGTGGGCCGGATGCCGGCCATGAACAGCGCCTCCGACGCGTAGATGTTGCCCACGCCGACCACCACGTCCCCCGCCAGCAAGACCTGCTTGATCGGCGCGCGGCGCGACTTCAGCCCCGCGTGGAAGGCGGCGGGGTCGAACTGGTCGCCCAGCGGCTCCGCGCCCAGCCGCGCCAGCAGCTTGCGCGCCGGCTCCACCTCGGTGCCGGGCGACCAGACAACGGCGCCGAAGCGGCGCGGGTCGTGCAGGCGCAGCACGCCCTGGCTGGTCGCCAGGTCGAAGTGGTCGTGCGAGCCGGGCGCCGGCGGCGTGGGCTGGAAGGTCAGGCTGCCCGACATGCCCAGGTGCACCAGCAGCACCCCTTCGTCCAGGTGCAGCAGCAGGTACTTGCCGCGCCGCCCCACGTCCTGCACGATGCGCCCGGCCAGGGCCTCGGGCGGCAGGCCCAGCGGCCAGCGCAGGGGCAGGCCAGGGCGCGCCGCCACGATGCGGGCGCCCTGGATGCGGTCGGCGAAGCTGCGCCGGGTCACTTCGACTTCAGGCAGTTCGGGCATGGTCGCGGCAGGGCATGGAACATGAAAAAGGGGGCATGGATTATTATGATTCGATGCTCCATTCCACCCGTGTCCTGGCCTGGCTGGCGCTGTCCCTGGCCAGCCTGCCCGCGCTGTCGCAAACGCCCGCCGCGCCGGCCGCATCCGCCCCGGCAGCCGGCGGCGCCGAGGCCCCGCTGCGCTCGCGCCTGACCGCGCGGCTGATGTACGAGCTGCTGCTGAGCGAGCTGACCTTCGACGAAGGCAACGGGCAGGCCGGCTCGGCCTACATGCTCAACGCCGCCCGCCGCACCGGCGAGGAGTCGCTGTTCCGGCGCGCCACCGAAATGGCGATTCAGTCGCGCTCGGGCCCGGCGGCGGTGGAGGCCACGCGCGCCTGGCGCCAGGCACACCCGGATTCCGCCGACGCCAGCCGCTACGAGCTGCAGGTGCTGATCGTGCTGGGCCGCGTGGCCGAGTCCGAAAGCCCGCTGCGCGCGGTGCTGAATTCGCTGCCCGCCGCCGACAAGGTGTCCTTCATCACCGCCCTGCCCGCGCTCTACCAGCGCGTGCCCGACAAGAACGAGGCCGCGCAGGCCATCGAGCGCGGCCTGGCCGAGGCCCTGAAGACCCCCGCGCTGGCGCCGGCGGCCTGGACCACGATCGGCCGCATGCGCCTGCAGGCGGGTGACCAGGCCGGCGCGCTGTCGGCCGCCACGCTGGGCCAGGACGCCGACGCCCACTCCGAATGGCCCGCGCTGCTGGCGCTGCAGTTGCTGGCCGGCGCTGGCGAGGCGCAGGCCGAGCCGCTGATCCGGCGTCACCTGGCCAGCCCCGCCGCCAAGCCCGAGGTACAAATCGGCTACGCGCGCGCCCTGGCCGAGCTGGGCCGCCCAGTTGATGCCCACGCCCAGTTGTCCGCCCTGACGCAGCGCCTGCCGCGCTACCCCGATGGCTGGCTGGTGCAGGGCGCGCTCTACGCCGACGAGCGCCAGGACGCGCAGGCCGAGCAGGCGCTGCAGCGCTACCTGGATCTGTCGCGCGAGCAGGCCGACGAGCCTGGCGCCGACGGCGGCGCCGGCCGCAACCAGGCGCAGTTGGCGCTGGCGCGCATCGCCGAGCGGCGGGGCGATTACGCCACCGCCGAGAAGCTGCTGGCCGCCGTCGATTCGCCCGACCAGATGCTGACCGTGCAGACCCGCCGCGCCAACCTGCTGGCGCGCCAGGGCCGCATCGAGGAAGCGCGTCAGGCCATCCAGTCCGTGCCCGAGCAGCAGCCCGAGGATGCCCGGCTCAAGCTGCTGGCCGAGGCGCAACTGCTGCGCGACCACGGCCAGGCGCAACTGGCCTACCAGCTGCTGAGCAACGAGCTGAAGCGGAACCCCGACGACGACGGCCTGCTCTACGACGCCGCCATGGCCGCCGAGCGCATCGACCGCATGGACGAGATGGAGCGCCTGCTGCGCCGCGTGATCGAGCTCAAGCCCAACGCGGCCCACGCCCACAACGCGCTGGGCTATTCGCTGGCCGATCGCGGCGTGCGGCTGACCGAGGCCAAGACGCTGATCGAGAAGGCCGTCCAATTGTCGCCGGACGACGGCTACATCCAGGACAGCCTGGGCTGGGTCGAATTCCGCCTGGGCCGCCCGCGCGAAGCCCGCCGCATCCTCGAAGCCGCGTACAAGAAACGCCCCGACGCCGAGATCGCCGCCCACCTGGGCGAGGTGCTGTGGACGCTGGGCGAGCGCGAGGCGGCCCACGCCATGTGGCGCGAGGGGCTGCGCCTGGATCCCGTGAACGACACCCTGGTCAAGACGCTGAAGCGCCTCCAGGTGGCGCCATGAGCAGGGCCGTGCGCGCCGGCCTTTGCCTGCTTGCGGTTGCTACATTTTTAATAGCTGGATGCGCAACACCGGCGCCGGCTATAGGCCAATTCGACTCGAAAATCGGGCCCTGGAGCGGACGCCTCGGCCTCACCGTCGCCGCCGAGCCGCCCCAGCAGTTCTCCGCCGGCTTCAGCCTCAGCGGCGGCCCGCAGGCCGGCGAACTCAGCCTGACCTCGCCGCTGGGCAGCACCCTGGCCGTCATGCAGTGGCAGCCCGGCCAGGCGGTGCTGCGCCAGGGCGAGCAGACGCGGCACTACGTCTCCCTGGACGCCCTGGCGGCCGAGGTCACGGGCACCGCCCTGCCCGTGCGCGCCCTGTTCGCCTGGCTGCGCGGCCTGCCGCAAGCCGTGGAAGGCTGGGAAGCCGACCTGAGCCGCCTGCCCGACGGCCGGCTGCTGGCCCGCCGCCTGGCGCCGCCGCCCGCGGCGGAGCTGCGCGTGGTGCTGGATCGATGACCCACCCCAGGCGCGAGCAGGCAGCACGCGGCGCCATGGACAGTTGACCATGCGCGCCCTCCACGACGTGCCGGCGCCGGCCAAGCTCAACCTGTTCCTGCACGTCACGGGCCGGCGGACGGATGGCTACCACCTGCTGCAATCGGCCTTCATGCTGATCGACTGGTGCGACACCCTGCACTTCGAGCGGCGCGCCGATGGCGCCGTCACGCGCGAGGACCTCGGCGCCCCCCTGCCGCCCGACGACCTGGTGCTGCGCGCCGCCCACGCGCTGCGGCAGGCCACCGGCTGCGCCGAGGGCGCGCACATCGGCGTGCACAAGCGCATCCCCGCGCAAGCCGGCATGGGCGGCGGCTCCTCCGACGCGGCGACCACGCTGCTGGCGCTCAACCGGCTGTGGGGGCTGGGCTTGCGCCGGGTGCAACTGGCGCGCATCGGCCTGGGGCTGGGCGCCGACGTGCCCTTCTTCCTGCATGGCGGCCACGGCTGGGTCGAGGGCATCGGCGAGCACATCCAGCCCCTGGCCCTGCCTCGCGCGCATTTTGTGGTGCTGAAACCACCCCAGGGGCTGGACACGGCAGCGATTTTTCAGGCCTGGGACCTGAAACGTGACACGGAGCCTGCTATACTCTCGGGCTTTGCTGCAGACCCATACGGCTTTGGCCGCAACGATCTGCAGTCGGTCGCCGAGCGGCTTTGCCCGCAGGTCGCCGAAGGGCTCGGGCTGCTGGCGCGGCACGGCCTTTCAGGCAGGATGACCGGCTCGGGCAGCGCGGTTTTCGCGCGGGTGCCGCAGATGCAGGTTCAGGAAGGCATCGCCTTCCAGGCCCCGCCGGACTGGCGGATGCGTCTGTGCAGCAATTTGGAGGTTCATCCGCTCAGCGGCTGGGCCGCCAGCGACGATTGAAAAGGTGGCAGGCAGCACGTTGCAGCCGGCAGCCGGTGTAGGGGAGTCGCCAAGTTGGTTAAGGCACCGGATTTTGATTCCGGCATGCGAGGGTTCGAGTCCTTCCTCCCCTGCCAAACCACCGTCCCGGGCGGGCAGCCCGGGGACCCACGGGGTCTCTTGTGATCCGCCGGAAAGCGCATGCAGCCGTCATCTACCTCTGACTTTCTGGTGTTCACCGGCAACGCCAACCCGGCCTTGGCCGCCGAGATCGCCAGCAACCTGGGCATCACGCTGGGCGCGGCCGACGTCGGCCGCTTCTCCGATGGGGAAGTCACCATCGAGATCCAGCAGAACGTGCGCGCCCGCGACGTCTTCGTGGTCCAGCCCACCTGCGCGCCGACCAACGAGAACCTGATGGAGCTGCTGATCATGGTCGATGCGCTCAAGCGCGCCTCGGTCGAACGCATCAGCGCCGTCATCCCCTACTTCGGCTACGCCCGCCAGGACCGCCGCCCGCGCTCGACGCGCGTGCCGATCTCGGCCAAGGTCGTGGCCAACATGCTGCAGGCCGTGGGCGTGAACAGCGTGCTGACCATGGACCTGCACGCCGACCAGATCCAGGGCTTCTTCGACATCCCGGTCGATAACATCTACGCCTCGCCCGTGCTGCTGGGCGACCTGCGGCAGCAGAACTACGACGACCTGCTGGTCGTCAGCCCCGACGTCGGCGGCGTGGTGCGCGCGCGGGCGCTGGCCAAGCAGCTGGGCTGCGACCTGGCGATCATCGACAAGCGGCGCCCCAAGGCCAACGTGAGCGAGGTGATGCACGTCATCGGCGACATCGAGGGCCGCAACTGCGTCATCATGGACGACATGATCGACACCGCCGGCACCCTGGTGAAGGCGGCCGAGGTGCTGAAGAAGCGCGGCGCCAAGAAGGTGTACGCCTACTGCACGCACCCCATCTTCTCCGGCCCCGCCATCGAGCGCATCGCCAAGGGCGCGGCGCTCGACGAGGTGGTGGTCACCAACACCATTCCCCTGAGCGACGGCGCCTCCCGGTGCGGCAAGATCCGCCAGTTGTCGGTGGCGCCGCTGATCGCGCAGACCATCCAGCGCATCGCGCGGGGCGAATCGGTGATGAGTTTGTTCCAGGAGCAGGAAAACCTGTTCTGAGGAACGTCCAGCGGCCGCGCCGCCCATCGGGCGCTCGCGGTCTTTTTCAAACGGAGCCGCACTGGTCGCGGTCGGCTCATCCAGGAGTTACACCATGAAATTCGTCGCTTTCGAGCGCACCAAGCAGGGTACGGGTGCGAGCCGCCGTCTGCGCAACGCCGGCAAGGTGCCCGGCATCGTCTATGGCGGCGAGGGCGAACCCCAGCTCATCGAACTGGACCACAACGCCCTGTGGCAGGCCCTCAAGAAAGAAGCCTTCCATTCGAGCGTGCTCGACATGGAACTGGCCGGCCAGGCCAGCCAGGTGCTGCTGCGCGACGTGCAGGTCCACCCGTTCCGCCAGCAGGTGCTGCACATCGACTTCCAGCGCGTGTCGGCCAGGCAGAAGATCCACATGAAGATCCCGCTGCACTACCAGGGTGAGGAAGAGTCGCCTGCCGTCAAACTGGACAAATGCCTGATCAGCCACATCCTGACCGAACTCGAAGTTTCCTGCCTGCCGGCCGATCTGCCGGAGGCGATCAACGTCGACCTGTCCACGCTGGAAAAAGGCGCCACCCTGACGCTGAGCGACGTCCAGTTGCCCAAGGGCGTGGAAGCCGTGCTGCACGGCCAGGACAACCCGGTGCTCGTCTCCGTGGTGCAGCCTGCCGCCGAGGCCGAGCCTGCAGCCGACGCGCCCGCGGCCGACGCCGACAAGAAGTAAGCCCGCGTCCGCCGCCACGGCACCCCACGGCCCGCTTCGGCGGGCCGTTTCGTTTGGGCCAGGATAATCGCCCCATGATCAAGCTCCTCGTCGGCCTGGGCAACCCCGGCCCCGAATACGAGTCCACGCGGCACAACGCCGGCTTTTGGTGGATCGACGCAGTGGCGCGCGCGCTCGGCGCGCACCTCGCCCTCGAACGCGGCTTCCACGGCCTGGTGGCGCGCGCCAGCGTGCAGGGGCGCGGCGTGTGGCTGCTGCAGCCGCAGACCTTCATGAACCTGTCCGGCAGGTCGGTGGCCGCGCTGGCGCGCTTCTACAAGATCGCGCCGGAGGAAATCCTGGTCGTCCACGACGAGCTGGACCTGCCGCCCGGCCAGGCCAAGCTCAAGCAGGGCGGCGGCCACGCCGGCCACAACGGCCTGCGCGACATCCATGCGCAGTTGGGCAGCGCCGACTACTGGCGCCTGCGCCTGGGGATCGGCCATCCCGGCGCCAAGAGCGAGGTCGTGGGCTGGGTGCTGAAGAAGCCGCCGCTGGACGACCGCATCGCCATCGACCAGGCCATCGACCGTTCGGCCACCGCGCTGGCACCGCTGTCGGCCGGCGACATGGCGCAGGCCACCCTGCTGATCCACACCGCCAAGCCGCCGCGGCCCAAACCGCCGCGCCCGGCGGTGGCTACGCCGGCCACTGCGTCGGCGGGTCCGCCGGCCGATCCATCGGCGGGCTGACCAGCCCGGCTGCGCGCTCCCGCGGCGACAGCGTCATGCGCAGCGCCAGCCGGGTGCCCTCGCCCGGCCGCGACTGCAGGTGCAGCGTGCCGCCCAGCGCGTGGGCCCGTTCGCGCAGGCTGCCCAGGCCCAGCCCCTGCCCTGGCGCGCGCTCCAGGTCGAACCCGGCGCCATCGTCCTCGACCACCAGCCCCAGCACGCCGCCATGCTGCTGCAGCAGCACCCGCACGCGGCGAGCGCCGCTGTGTTTGACGACGTTGGTCAGCGCTTCCTGCAGCGTGCGCAGCACGTTCAGGCCGCGCGAGCCGGCCAGGCGCAGGCCTTCCAGGCCCTGCATGTCCCAGCGGGTCTCGATGCCCAACTGTTCCATCCGCTCCTGCAGGCGCAGGCGGGCCGGTGCCAGCAGGGCGATGAAATCGGCGTCCGCCGCCGCCCGCGCGCTGTCGATGATCAGCCGCAGGTCGTCGTCGATCTGCTGCAGCACCTCCAGCGACTGGGAGACCACCGGCGCCCGCGG
Organism: Ottowia sp.; assembly: GCF_016703145.1. Lineage (GTDB taxonomy): Bacteria > Pseudomonadota > Gammaproteobacteria > Burkholderiales > Burkholderiaceae_C > Ottowia. Next base: position 1,213,418 of record NZ_JADJCO010000005.1, read on the forward strand.
CTCGGCGCGCCCGACCCGCAGGCGGGCGATGGCGCTGGCCAGCGAGCCGCCCAGCCCGTCGTGCAGGTCGCGCACCAGGTTCAGGCGCTCGGCGTGGCGCACGGCGGCCAGCTCCAGCTCGTGCTGACGCCGCAGCGCGGCGCCCAGCTCGGCCTGGACGGCCCTCACCTGCTGGCGCAGATCGGCGCTGTAGAAAGCCGCGCGTTCGAACGCGCGGCGCAGGCGCCAGGCCATGATCAGGGCCATGGACATCATCAGCAGCGTGGAGGCGCTCACCCGGTAGTGGCGGTCGCCCGGCAGCCACTGCAGCACCACGGCCATGTCGTGCAGGCCCGCGGCGCAAGGCAGCAGCACGGCGACGGCCAGAGCCACGGCAGGCGGCTCGCGCACGCGCCAGGCATGCGCCACCAGGTACGCCGCCACGGCCATGAAGCCCGCCACCGCCGCCAGCAGCAGCCCCAGCCGCATGGCGCCGCGCGCCTGCGGCAGACCCACCAGCACCAGCACGCCGAGCGCCACCGCCAGCACGAACACCGCCGCCAACCCGCGCTCGATGCGCGGGTGGCGCGCTTCCGCGAAACGGAACGCGAACTTCGTGAAGCAGACGACGAAAGCCAGCGCCACCAGGGCCATCGCCATCTGCCACTGGTGCGTGTCGCGCAGCGGCCAGGGGCTGCGCGCGGTCAGGTTGCAACTGAACAGCGCCCAGCACATCGACGCGGCGGCGTACCAGCCGTACAGCTGCTCGCGCGGCCAGCACACCCAGAGCATCAGGAACAACAGCCCCACCGCGAGGTTCATGCCCAGGCTCCACTGCTGCAAGCCCAGGCGCGCCCATTGCTCCTGGGCGTGCAACGCCTGCAGGCGCCCAGCGTCGCCCAGCCAGACCCGGCCCAGGCCGCCCAGGTACTCGGCATGGCCGGCCACCTCGATCAGCAGCGTGTGCTCGGTGCCCCGGCCCAGCGGCCCGGCCGCGCCCACGCCACCGCGTCCCAGGCGCCACAGGCGCGGCTGGTTCCAACTGCGCGAAAGCGGCTCGGACAGGCTCGCGTCGCGCCAGATCGGCACGCCGTCCAGCGTCACGGCGCCGGCCATGTTCAGATAGGTCATCAGCAGACCCACGTCGCGGTCGGCGGGCCAGTCGGCGGGCACGGCAAAGCGCAATCGGTACCACACGCGCCCCTCGTGGCCGGGCCAGCGCTGGTGCCACGCGTCGGGCAGGACGACGGGCGCCCATCCGCCGGACGGCGTGTGGCCGGGCAGTCGGCCGCGCGCGGATTCAAGACCCCGCATTTCGATCAGTTGGCCCGTCTCGAACTCGGCCACCGGCGGCAGCATGGCCCGGGCCAGCAGCAGGCCGACCGCCAGGGCCAGCAGCGCCGCCAGCCCCACGGTCAGGCCCACGCCGCGCCGGCCGCGGCCGGTACTCGGAAAGGCTGCTTGCGGCAAAAAAGCCTGGAGCATCGGATGGTTCGCCGTACAGCTTGATGAAGAGTCGCATTGTAACGTTTAGAAACTCAACGTTACCCCGCGCTGCCCTTGACCTGCTTTCGAAGCCAAGGTTCGGCAGGCGCCCTCGCCCGCTGGATCAGGCCTCGGCGCGCCCGGCCGCCTGCAGCCGGTGGAACTTCCGCCACAGGGTGTCCTGGTCCTCGGCGTGGCGCGGGTCGAGGGGGATGCACTCCACCGGGCACACCTGCACGCACTGCGGCTCGGCGAAGTGGCCGACGCATTCGGTGCACTTGCGGGGGTCGATCTGGTAGATCTCGGGGCCCATCGAGATCGCCTCGTTCGGGCACTCGGGTTCGCAGACGTCGCAGTTGATGCACTCGTCGGTGATCATCAGCGCCATGGCGGGGCTCCAGGGATGCGTGGCATAGGGAAACCGGGATTATCCCCCGGCCGCCGCACGGGCGTCCAAGCCACCAGGGATTGTGTTGATAATGCCACCGACCCTTCGGCCAGGTGCATATGCTATCTATTCAGTAGCATCCGGCGTAATACGGGCACTGGCAAACGGCCTATTTCATTCAAAAAGCAGCACGCCATGACCCACCTGCACGACCTGAGCGCCCACGAACTGCTGGCGGGCTATCGCATCCGCGCCTTCTCGCCGGCCGAGGTCACGCAGGCCGTCATCGCCCACATCGACCGCTGGGAGCCGCGCCTGCGGGCCACCTACCTGTACCGCCCCGAGGCCGCGCTGGAACAGGCCCGCGCCAGCGAGGCGCGCTGGCTGAAGGGGCAGCCCATCGGCCCGCTGGACGGCGTGCCCGGCACGCTGAAGGAAAACATCGCCACCGTCGGCGACCCCCTGCCCGCCGGCACGGCCGCCGTGCCGCCGCGCATCGCCGCGCAGGACGCCCCGCCCGCCGCACGGCTGAAGGAAGCAGGCATGGTGGTGGTGAGCAAAACCACCATGCCCGACTACGGCATGCTGTCCTCCGGCCTGTCCAGCTTCCACCGCCTGGCGCGCAACCCGTGGGACCCGAGCCGCACGCCCGGCGGCAGCAGCGCGGGCGCCAGCGCGGCGGCGGCGGCCGGCTACGGCCCGCTGCACGTGGGCACCGACATCGGCGGCTCGCTGCGCTTGCCGGCCGGCTGGTGCGGCATCTTCACCCTCAAGCCCAGCCTGGGGCGCGTGCCCATCGACCCGCCCTACATGGGCCGCTGCGCCGGCCCCATGACGCGCACCGTGCAAGACGCCGCGCTGATGATGCAGGTGCTGAGCCAGCCCGACGCACGCGACAGCATGAGCCTGCCAGCGCAGGCCATCGACTGGGCCTCGGCCACCCAGGCCGGCCCCGAGCACCTGAAAGGCCTGCGCATCGGCCTGCTGCTGGACGCCGGCTGCGGCCTGCCCGTGGACGCCGGGATCCGCGCCGCCGTCGATGCCGCCGCGCGCCTGTTCGAGCAGGCCGGCGCCCTCGTCACGCCCATGCGCCCCTTCCTCACGCGCGAGATGCTCGACGGCCTGGACCACTTCTGGCGCACGCGCTCCTGCGTCGACCTGCAGGCGCTCGAACCCGGCCAGCGCGACCGGCTGCTGCCCTTCATCCGCCAATGGGCCGAAAGCGCGGCCGGCTTCAGCGGCGCGCACGTCTTCCAGGCCTACAGCCAGACCCACGCCACCCGCGTCGCCACGGTGGCCGCCTGCGCGCCCTTCGACTATGTGATCTCGCCCGTGTCCCCCAACATGCCCGCGCCAGCCGAGGCCCCCTCGCCCACCAACGACCCGCTGCGCGCGCTGGAGCACATCGCCTTCACCGTGCCCTACAACATGAGCGAGCAGCCGGCGGCGTCGATCAACTGCGGCTATTCGGCCAGCGGCCTGCCCATCGGCCTGCAGATCGCCGGAGCGCGCTTCGACGACCTGGGCGTGCTGCGGGTGGCGCGAGCGTTCGAGCAGATGCGGGGGGCGCAGCGAGACTGGCCAGCGGCTTGACGATGGCCCGCACCGCGGCCCCAAGCCCCTCCGCCCTTGTCTCCGCGCCGGCACGCGGGGCACGACCGACCCGGGCTTCGTAGAATGACCGTGTGACCACCCCCCTCAACCCCGACCTACACTGCCACTCCGTGTTCTCCGACGGCACCCTCACGCCCGAGGAGTTGGCCGCGCGCGCCAAGACCAACGGCGTGGACCTGTGGGCCCTGACCGACCACGACGAGGTCGGCGGCCAGCAGCGTGCCCTGGAGGCGGCGCGGGCGCAAGGGCTGGACTGCGTGACGGGCGTGGAAGTTTCCGTCACCTTCGCCGACACCACGGTGCACATCGTCGGCCTGGGCTTCGACCACGCCGACCCGCGCATGGCCGAGGGCCTGGCCGACACGCGCGACGGGCGCGGCCCGCGCGCGCGCGAGATGGCGGCGCAACTCGAAAAAGCCGGCATCCCCGGCGCCTACGAAGGCGCGCTCAAGTACGTCGGCAACCCGCGCCTGATCGCGCGCCCGCACTTCGCGCGCTACCTGGTCGAGACCGGCGTGTGCAGGGACACGGCCGAGGTGTTCCGCAAGTACCTGACCGAGGGCAACCCCGGCTACGTACCCCACCGCTGGGCGCGGCTGGGCGACGCGGTGCGTTGGATCGTCCAGAGCGGCGGCTTGGCCGTCATCGCGCACCCGGCGCGCTACAGGTTCACGCCGATCGAGGAATACGCGCTGTTCACCGAGTTCAGGCAGCACGGCGGCCAGGGCGTGGAGGTGATCACCGGCGCCCACTCGACGCAAGAGGCGCTGCGCTACGCCGACATGGCGCGCGAGTTCGGCCTGGCCGCCTCGCGCGGCAGCGACTTCCACAGCCCCGACGAGAGCCACACCGACCTGGGCAAGCTGCCCGCCCTTCCCGCCGACCTGACACCCGTGTGGTCGCTGCTGGCCGGGCGGGTGCACGGGGCGGCCAGCGCATGAGTTTTTGAACGTTTTCTGGCTGTAGCCAGCGCCGATATTGCGCAGACAGCTATTAATCAAATAGCATATCATCGATCCGGCCATGGCCCAGCTGTTCACCGTCCACCCCGACAACCCGCAGCCCCGCCTGCTCAAGCAGGCCGTCGCGCTGCTGCACCAGGGCGGCGTGCTGGCCGTGCCCACCGACTCCAGCTACGCCCTGGTCTGCCACCTGGACGACAAGGTGGCGGCCGACGCGCTGCGGCGCATCCGCGGCCTGGACGACAAGCAGCTGCTGTCGCTGATCTGCCGCGACCTGAGCGAGCTGGGCAGCTACGCGCGGGTGGACAACGCGCAGTTCCGCCTGCTCAAGCTGGGCATGCCCGGCCCCTTCACCTTCATCCTGGAGGCCAGCAAGGAAGTGCCGCGCCGCGTCAGCCACCCGCAGCGCAAGACCATCGGCCTGCGCGTGCCCGAACACCGGGTGCTGCTCGAACTGCTGGCGCTGCACGGCGCGCCGCTACTGGCCACCACGCTGATCCTGCCCGGCGAAACCGCGCCGCTGAACGACCCGCGAGACATCCGCGACCGCCTCGAAAAGCAGGTGGCCGGCGTGATCGACGCCGGCGCCTGCCCGCTGGAGCCCACCACGGTGATCGACCTGACCGGCGACGTGCCCCGGATGCTGCGGCGTGGGCGCGGCGATCCGGCACGGCTGGGCCTGTAGCCGCCCGGCGCCCTGGCGGGCGTCTGAGACAATCCCCGCCGTGGACATCGCCAACATCATCCAGACCATCGCCATCTACGCCCTGCCGGTGCTCTTCGCCATCACCGTGCACGAGGCCGCGCACGGCTACGTGGCGCGCCATTTCGGCGACGGCACGGCCGCCTTCCTGGGGCGCGTCACGCTCAACCCCTTCAAGCACATCGACCCCATCGGCACCATCGCGATGCCGCTGTTCCTGTACGTCGCCACGGCCGGCGCCTTCCTGTTCGGCTACGCCAAGCCGGTGCCGGTCAACTTCGGCAACCTGCGCAACCCCAAGCGCGACATGGTCTGGGTCGCGCTGGCCGGACCGGCCTCGAACCTGCTGATGGCGCTGGGCTGGGGCGTGCTGCTGTACGTGCTGGCGGGCGCGGGCGTGACCGAGCGCTTCTTCCTGGAAATGTGCCGCGCCGGCATGCTGGTGAACGTCGTGATGTTCGTGTTCAACCTGTTCCCGCTGCCGCCGCTGGACGGCGGCCGCGTCCTGGTCGGCCTGCTGCCGCACGGCCCGGCGATGGCGCTCAGCCGCGTCGAGCCCTGGGGCTTCTTCATCGTCATGGCGCTGATCGTGGCCGGCGTCATCAGCAACCTCTGGATGCGGCCCCTGATGCAGCTCACCTTCGGCCTGCTGGGCCTCGTCCTCTCGCCGCTCGAAGCGCTCCTGCCATGACCTCACCCACCCCGACCCGCGTCCTCACCGGCATCACCACCACCGGCACGCCGCACCTGGGCAACTACGTCGGCTCCATCCGCGCCGCCGTGCGCGCCAGCCGCCGGCCGGGCGTGCGGAGCTTCTACTTCCTGGCCGACTACCACGCGCTCATCAAGTGCGACGACCCGGCGCGCATCCAGCGCTCCACGCTGGAGATCGCCGCGAGCTGGCTGGCCGCCGGGCTGGACCCGGAGCAGGTCACCTTCTACCGCCAGTCCGACATCCCCGAGATCCCGGAGCTGACCTGGCTGCTCACCTGCGTCACCGGCAAGGGCGTGCTCAACCGCGCCCACGCCTACAAGGCCATGCTGGACAGGAACGCCGCCACCGGCGCCGACCCCGACACCGACGTCACGGCCGGCCTGTTCATGTACCCGGTGCTGATGGCCGCCGACATCCTGATGTTCAACGCCCACCAGGTGCCGGTCGGGCGCGACCAGATCCAGCACATCGAGATGGCGCGCGACATGGCCGCCAGCTTCAACCACCTGTACGGCGAGCACCTGGTGCCGCCCGAGGCGCTGATCGACGACAACGTGGCCCTGCTGCCCGGCCTGGACGGCCGCAAGATGAGCAAGAGCTACGACAACACCATCGCCCTGTTCGGCCCGCGCGAGCAGATGCGCCGGCAGATCATGGGCATCGTCACCGACTCGCGCGCGCCGGGCGAACCCAAGGCCACCGAGGGCTCGGCGCTCTACCAGATCTACCGCGCCTTCGCCGCCGACGACGAGGCCGCCGCCTTCGCCCGCGCGTTCGCGGACGGCATCGCCTGGGGCGACGCCAAGCAGCAGTTGTTCGAGCGCATCGAGCGCGAGATCGGCCCCATGCGCGCGCGCTACGAGCACCTGGTCACCCACCCCGAGGAAGTCGAGGCCGCGCTGCAGGCCGGCGCGCGCAAGGCCCGCGCCATCGCCGCGCCCTTCATGCGCACGCTGCGGCACGCCGTGGGCCTGCGCCCGCTGGAGGCCCCGGCCGCCCTGGCCCAGGCTGCGCCCGCGCCCAAAGCGGCGCTGCCCACCTTCAAGCAGTACCGCGAGAAGGATGGGCGCTTCTATTTCAAGCTGGCCGACGCTGGCGGCCAGGTGCTGCTGCAAAGCAAGGGCTTCGACTCGCCGCGCGACGCCGGCCAGGCGGTCAAGCGCCTGCAGACCGAGGGCCCGGCCGCGCTGGCGGCGCTGGGCGGCCAACTCGAATTGCCCGCGGAGCAAGCGCCTCCCGCCCTCGTCCAAGCGCTGGAACGGCTGGCGCAGGAGGCCATGGTGTGAACTATTGCTTATTAATCAACGCTCACTTATACATTCGATAGTTCAAACGCCGAATATCCGAACCCCCGGGCCACAATGGGACACAACATCCTGAATCCGTGACCTGATTTGAGTTCACCCCAATGCACCAGCAATTGAAGCGGCAATCAGGGTTCACTGTAGATTTCGACCTATGGGGTAACCGATGGGCGATTTCTCGTGCGCGAGCCCGTTCGAGGTTCGGGTTTTGTTGCCCAGTGGCCACCACTGGCCCCACCTCCGCAGCACCCTGGTTTTGTGAGATCCGTGAACTTGCCAGCGCCTTGGCCAGCCTTGGCGCTAGCCGCCTTCATACGCCCAAAGGCGCGCTCGAACATCGCAAAACCCGAGTCGCTGCCCGATATCCCCAGCACCCAGCGCCTGGCGTGGCTGATGATGCGGGGCCGTACATCAACCCTGCATCACCGTCTTATGCGACGGCGCAGCGCCGCCTTTCTGAGCGGGCTGGTCGCTCGTGCGGTGTGCTGACCCCGATGCGCAGCAGATTCATCGCCACCGCCGCCAGCGCACACACCAGATGATTGGTGGCGAACTTGCCGAGGGCAGACGGTTCAAGTCCATGTCGGTCTTGAACTCAGCATGGACTGCTCATGTGTGGCGTGATCGCGGTACAGCGCAATCACCTGTTCTGCGCTGACCTCTGGGCCCAGCGTGGTCCAGCCCTCGAGCACGTACTCGGGCAGCAGCAAGGCGTTGCCCTTTGTCGATGGTGCGCTCGGTGAGGCGGTAGACGCGTCGCAGCGCGCGGTTGCATCCGGCTTTGAGCTCACCGCCATCCAGCGCTTCGCTCCACAGGCATTCGCGCTTGCCCACTCGAAGCTGCATCCACGCGGTGCTCGTGTCGGCGCAGCGCTGCGCGGCAATCGCCTCCACCGGCGCACTGCGCGGGTTCCACTTGATCAGCAGATCGACCTGGCGGCCCAGCCGGCGCTTGCGCCAGCGTCTGCGTGATCAGGTGCCGCGAGCAAAGCCCGAGTCCGCGCGCAGCAAGGGTGCGCTACTCACCGCGCAGGCCGTGCCCAGCGCGCGCTCGATGTTGTATTCTCTCGCACCGGGGGCGGCAAGTCCAGCTCAGCAGCCGCGCGTGCCCAGGTCAGCGCGATGGGGCGAGCGTCGACCCCGGCGTAGGTCCAGCACGCCCCTTGGCCGTGTCGCCTGGTCCATGACGAAGGTGTCGATGTCCAGCGGCAGGTGGCCGGTGGGCAGGGCGCCGAAGTCGATGGGCGCGCCGTTGATGTGCAGGCCCAGCACGGCGCGGTTGATCTGATCGGCCAGCTCGCTCCACTGGGTGCCCATGGCGTCAAAGCGCTGGCGCAGTGTGGCGCTGGACGGCACGGCACGCAGGCCCAGTGCCTGGTGGGCAAAGCGCTGGGAGCGAAAGCCCTCAACAGCCTCGAAGTCGTTCTTGCCCAGGGTGAGCAGGGCCAGGTAGCACTTGATGATGTCGCTGTTGGCGATGCCGCCACGGGGTATGGGGATCGATCATGGCGGGCAGGTTGATGCGCTTGAACAGGCGCCCAACCAAGGCCAAACCGCCATGGCTGCTCAAATCGTAGGGCAACTTCTGACAACAAATTCCACCGGTTCAGCCATTTGCGCTTCCTTCACCTGCTGGGTGAACTCAAGATGTGGCCCAAGTGCTTGATTTCTATGGGGATTTACCCTAAACCCAGGAGCGAGGTCACGGATTCAGGAACATTACAGCCAGGGAGTTCGGCATTGGCAATCTACGTGATCGACGACCATCCCTTGATGCGCGAGGCGGTGGTCATGCTGCTGCGGCGGGTGCGCCCGGGCTCGGACGTGGTCGAGCTGTCGCAACTGTCCGAACTGGAGCGCGCCGTCGCCACGCACGGCGCGCCCGAGCTGTTCTGCCTTGACCTGAAGCTGCCCGACACCCTGGGCCTCTCCGGCGTGAGGCTGCTGCGCGGACGGTACCCCGACGTGCCGCTGGCGGTGATCTCCGCCACGCCCGCCGCCGACGTCGAGGAATGGTGCCGCGAATCGGGCGCCGACATCTACATCGAAAAATCCGCCGGCGCCAGCGAGATCGCCACCGCCCTGCGCGCCATGCTGCAGAGCGACAGCGAACTCGGCGAGCTGGACGACCCGGGCGAGTTCAAGCCCGACACCAAGCTGTCCAAGCGCCAGAAGCAATTGGTGGTGATGCTGGACGAAGGCCTGTCCAACCGCGACATCGCCGAGCGCCTGGGCATCAGCGAGCACACCGTCAAGGTGCACCTGTGGCGCCTGTTCCGCAGGCTGGGCGTCAAGAGCCGGACGCAGGCGCTGCACTTCGCGCGGATGAACGGCCTGCTGGGTCAGTGAGCACCTTGAACACCGAGCCGCGCCCCGGCTGGGAGCACATGGACACCGTGTAGCCCAGGCGGTCGGACAGCCGCTGCACGATGGCCAGCCCCAGGCCGAAGCCCTCCTCGGTGCCGTTCCGTGGCACCTTGTAGAACTCGCCGAAGACCCGCTGCTGCTCGTGGCTCGCGATGCCGATGCCGGTGTCCCACACCTCGAAGCTGACCGCCTCGCCCCTCCGGCGCGCCGCCACCAGCACGCCGCCGCGCGGGGTGTAGCGGATGGCGTTGGCCACCAGGTTGCCGACGATGCGCCGCAGCATGACCGGGTCCGCGGACAGCGTGACGTCGATGGCGCGCACGCGCAGCCGCAGACCCTTCTGCAGGGCCGTGGGCTGGTACTGCACCTCTAGTTCGCTCAGCAGCCGGCCCACGTCCACGGGCCGCGGGTCGGCGTCGAGGCGCCCCGTGTCCAGCCGCGCCAGGTCGAACAGCGAATCGAACAGGCCGTTGACCGCCTGGGCCGCCTGGGCGATCTTGGGGGCCAGCTCGTCCACCAGCATGGGCTCGGCGCTCAGCCACTCGGCGTAGATGCTCAGGGCGTTGACGGGCTGCTTGAGGTCGTGCGCGGCGCTCGCCAGGAAGCGGTCCTTGAAGCGCGCCGCCTCTTGCGCGGCGCGGGTCTGCTCGCGCAGGGACTGGATCAGGCGCTCGTTCTGGTAGCTCAGGTCGGCGCTGGCCTGGTACGTCTCGTGCAGGCGCTCGACGTGGCGGTGCATCAACCCCCAGTAGACGAGCAGCATACACGGCACCCAGAAATAATGCAGCCCGCTCGCCAGCGGCTCGTGATAGGGCAGCACCTCCTGCAGCAAGTTGCTGGCGATCAGGGTGAGGACGAAGGCGCGCAGGAACACGCGGGCGACGCCCAGGTGGGCCGATATCCAGGTGCTGACCATCAGCCCCGTGCCCAGCAACAGTATCCAGGACGTGGCCGTGGCCCACGACGGCATGTCCTCCAGGATGGTCAGCGGCCACAAGCCCAGCGCCGCCGCGTAGGTCCACCAGAACCAGCGGTGGCGCCGCAGGAACGCCAGTTGCGCGTCGGCGTCGGTCCACCCGGTCCCGGCCAGCCGGCGCCAACCGCGCAGCAGCCGCGCCCGCAGGACCAGCCCCAGCCCGGACAGCGGCACCACGGCCGCCCAGACCGGCAGCGGCGCGAAGCCCACCGCGAGCAGCGCCAGCACCACCCAGCCCCCCACCGCCAGCACCTGCGAATTCTTCAGGCCCCGCATCACCGTGGTCATGCTGGCCGCTTCGAGCCAGTCCGACTCGGTGCAGCGCGCGGTGGACTCCGAGTTCGGGCCAGGCATCTGTTTGCTATTGAAAATATATCTTCTGGCTCAACACTGGCACGGGTTACTGGCCGAAACGGCTCAGAAACCAGCCGGCACCGGCACGTCCGCGCACTGCGCACGGTGGCGCAGCGCGTGCTCCATCACCACCAGCGCCAGCAGCGCCTCGGCGATGGGCGTGGCGCGGATGCCCACGCAGGGGTCGTGGCGCCCCTTGGTGACCAGCTCCACCGCCTCGCCGGCGGTGTTGACCGACTGGCGTGGCACCAGGATCGAGCTGGTGGGCTTGATGGCGATGGCCACCTCCAGGTCCTGCCCGGTGCTGATGCCGCCCAGCACGCCGCCGTCGTGGTTGCTGGCAAAACCGCCGGGCGGACTGGGCCGCAGCGAATCGCCGTGCATGCTGCCCTTGTGCGCCGCGCTGGCGAAGCCGTCGCCGATCTCCACGCCCTTGACCGCGTTCAGCCCCATGAGCGCGTGGGCGATGTCGGCGTCCAGGCGGTCGTACAACGGCTCGCCCAGGCCCACCGGCACCCGCTGCGCCGTCACGCGCACGCGCGCGCCGCAGGAGTCGCCCGACTTGCGCAGCGCGTTCATGTAGTCCTCGATGGCCGACACGTCGGCCACCGGGGCGAAGAAAGGGTTGTCGGGCACGTGGTCCCAGCTCTCGAAGCCGATGGCCAGCTCGCCCACGTGCGTCATGCAGCCGCGGAAGGTGGTGCCGAACTTCTCCCGCAGCCACTTGCGCGCCACCGCGCCGGCGGCCACCGTGGGCGCCGTCAGCCGCGCCGACGAACGCCCGCCGCCGCGCGGGTCGCGCAGGCCGTACTTGCGCCAGTAGGTGTAGTCGGCGTGGCCGGGGCGGAAGGTCCGGGCGATCTCGCTGTAGTCCTTGCTGCGCTGGTCGGTGTTGCGGATCAGCAGGCAGATGGGCGTGCCGGTGGTCCGGCCCTCGTACACGCCCGAGAGAATCTCCACCTGGTCCGGCTCGTTGCGCTGGGTGACGAACTTGCTGGTGCCGGGGCGGCGGCGGTCCAGCTCGGGCTGGATGTCGGCCTCCGACAGCACCATGCCGGGCGGACAGCCGTCGATCACGCAGCCGATGGCCGGCCCGTGCGATTCGCCGAAATTGGTGACGGCAAACAGGTTGCCTAGGGTGTTGCCGCTCATGGCGCGCGATTATTCCAGAGCGGCACGCCCGCCCCGCCGCGCACGGCCTGCTTCAGGAAACGCCCGGCCCGCTCTGGCCGTCCTCGGCGGGCCAATCGCGGATGTAGGCCTTGAGCAGGCCGTTCTCGAAGTCCTGGCTGTCCACCACCGCCTTGGCCACGTCGTGGAAGCTGACCACGCCGACCAGTTCGCGGTTCTCGATCACCGGCAGGTAGCGCGCGTGGTGGCTCAGCATCATGCGCCGCACCTCGTCCAATTCGGTGGCGGGCGTGCAGATCAGCGGCCCGGAATCCATCACGCGGTACACCGACGCGCCGCCGAACTGCCCGCCGTTGCGCACCACGGCCTGGATCACCTCGCGGAACGTGAGCATGCCCACCACGCGGCCGTGCGACAGCACCACCAGCGAGCCGATGTCCTCGTCCGCCATCAGGCGAGCGGCGTCGGCCAGGCTGTCCTCGGGGGTGATGGTGTAGAGGGCCTGGCCCTTCAAACGCAGGATGTCGCTGACTTGCATGCTGGTGCTCCGCCGGGGAATATAGCCCACAAATCACCCACAATGGGCCCAGCCCAGCCCCCAAGGAAACCCCATGCCCGGCCACGCCGACCCCGGCTTCGACACCCTCGCGCTGCACGCCGGCAGCGGGCCCGACCCCGCCACCGGCGCGCGCGCGGTGCCCATCCACCTGACCACCTCCTTCGTCTTCGAATCGACCGATCACGCCGCAGCGCTGTTCAACCTGGAGCGCGCCGGCCATGTCTACAGCCGCATCAGCAACCCCACCACCGCCGTGCTGGAGCAGCGCGTGGCGGCGCTGGAAGGCGGCATCGGCGCCATCGCCACCGCCAGCGGCCAGGCCGCGCTGCACCTGGCCGTCGCCACGCTAATGGGCGCCGGCGGCCACGTCGTCGCCAGCACCGCCCTGTACGGCGGCAGCCAGAACCTGCTGCACTACACGCTGCGCCGCTTCGGCATCGAGACCACCTTCGTCGCGCCCGGCGACCTGGACGGCTGGCGCGCCGCCCTCCGCCCCGCCACGCGCCTGCTGTTCGGCGAGACGGTGGGCAACCCCGGCCTGGACGTGCTGGACATTCCCGCCGTGGCGCGGATCGCGCACGACGCCGGCGTGCCGCTGCTGGTGGATTCGACCTTCACCACGCCCTACCTGCTCAAGCCCTTCGACCACGGCGCCGACCTGGTCTACCACTCGGCCACCAAGTTCCTCTCCGGCCACGGCACCGTCATCGGCGGCGTGCTGGTGGACGCGGGCAGCTTCGACTGGGAGCGCTCGGGCAAGTTCGCCGAACTCACGCAGCCCTACGACGGCTTCCACGGCATGGTGTTCAGCGAGGAAAGCACCGTCGGCGCCTTCCTGCTGCGCGCGCGGCGCGAGGGGCTGCGCGACTTCGGCGCCTGCATGAGCCCGCACAGCGCCTGGCTGATCCTGCAGGGCATCGAGACGCTGCCGCTGCGCATGGAGCGGCACATCGCCAACACCGAGCGCGTGGTGCGCTTCCTGGCCGACCACCCCTTCGTCGCCCGCGTCGGCCACCCGCTGCTCGAATCGCACCCCAGCCACGCGCTGGCGGGCCGCCTGCTCAAGCACGGCGCGAAAGGGGCCGGCAGCGTGTTCAGCTTCGACATGAAAGGCTCGCGCGCGCAAGGCAAGGTCTTCATCGACAGCCTGCGGCTCTTCAGCCACCTGGCCAACGTGGGCGACTGCCGCAGCCTCGTCATCCACCCGGCCAGCACCACGCACTTCCGCATGAACGACGAGGCCCTGGCCGCCGCCGGCATCGGCCCCGGCACCATCCGCCTGTCGATCGGGCTGGAAGACCCCGACGACCTGATCGACGACCTCCAGCGCGCCCTGAAGGCGGCCGAGAAGGCGGGGGCCTGACCATGCGCCTGACCGTCCACGGCCACGACCTCTACGCCTACACCGGCGGGCGCCCCTTCGACCCCGCCCAGCCCACCGTGGTGTTCATCCACGGCGTGCTCAACGACCACGGCGTCTGGATCCTGCAAAGCCGCTACCTGGCCCACCACGGCTTCAACGTGCTGGCCATCGACCTGCCCGGCCACGGCCGCAGCGGCGGCGCGCCGCCGGCCAGCGTCGAAGCGGCGGCCGGCACGGTGCTGGCGCTGCTCGACGCCGCCGGCGTGCCCCGGGCCGCGCTGGTGGGGCACAGCTTCGGCTCGCTCATCGCGCTGGAGGCCGCCGCCCAGGCGCCCGGGCGCGTGACGCACCTGGCCCTGCTGGGCACCGCCTGCCCGATGAAGGTCTCCCCCACGCTGCTGGACAGTTCGCTCAACACGCCGGAAAAGGCCATCGCCCTGGTCAACACCTTCTCGCACTCCACCCTGGCGCCGCCGCCCTCGGCGCTGGGGCCGGGCACCTGGCTGTACGGCAGCTCGCGCGCGCTGATGCGGCGCGTGCTGGCCGGCAACGCCCAGGCCAACGTGTTCCACACCGGCTTCAAAGCCTGCGACGACTACGCCAACGGCGAGCAGGCCATGGCGGCCGTGCAATGCCCGACGCTGTTCGTCATCGGCCGGCACGACCAGATGACGCCGCCCCGGTCCGCCCGCGCGCTGGCGCGGCTCGCGCGGCAGGGCCGCACCGTGGAGGTGGACGCCGGCCACGCGCTGATGAGCGAGGCGCCCGACGCGGTGCTGTTCGCGCTGCGGGACTTCCTGGCCGCTTAGCCGGGCGGCGCCTTTGCTTCATGTTTGATAGCTTATAGCCCAATATCCACGCAGGCTTCAGGCCGATTTGTCTTGAGATTCTTCCTCGGGCGGAAGAATGTCCGCCAGCAGCAGATCGGCCAGCGGCTTGCGGCGCCAGGCGCCGTCCAGCTTGCGGTCCGACGCCAGCAGCAGCCGGGCCATCAGCGGCGCCAGCGGCGTCAGCGCGGGGTCGGCCAGCAGCACGTGGCGCGGCTCCTCGTTGCCGGCGGAGGTGGCCAGTTGGCCCACCCAGTCCAGCGACCCCAGCACCGCCATCACCGGGCTGAGCTGCAGCGTGTCCACCTTCAGCCAGCGCGCCAGTTGCGGCAGCGTCAGCCCGCGCGTGCGCGTGCGGCGCACGCGCGCCAGCGCCTGCAGCACCTCGCTGGCCAGCAGGAAGTCCCAGCCCGGCCCGCCGCCGCGCCGCGCCACGCCGGACAGCAGGCTGGGCAGGTAGGCCGCGATCACGGCGCCGAACAGCACGATCAGCCACGACACGTAGATCCACAACAGCAGGATCGGCACCGTGGCGAAGGTGCCGTAGATCATCGAATAGGTGGGAATGCTGGCCAGGTACCAGCTCAGCACCTGCCGCGCCAGCGCCAGCCCCAGGGCCACGAACACGCCGCCGGCCAGCGCGTGCTTCCACTTCACCGGCGTGTTGGGCACGAAGCGGTACAGCAGCGCCAGCCCGCCGGCCATCAGCGCGAACTGCAGCACGCCCAGGGCGAAGTCCACCCCGCCCGGCAGATCGGGCAGCCAGCCGCGCGAGTGCGTGACCAGGTAGGACGTGATCGCCAGGCTGGCGCCCATCACCAGCGGCCCCAGCGTCAGCGCCGCCCAGTACACCAGCACGCGCTGGCCCAGCGGACGCTGGGCGCGCACGCGCCAGATGTCGTTGAGCGTGTGGTCGATGGTCATCACCAGCGACACGGCGGTGAACGTCAGCGCCGCGAAACCCGCCAGGCCGAGCTGGCTGGCCTGGCTGGCGAACTGCGTGAGGTAGTCCATCACGTTGCTGGCGATGCCCTTGGGGATCAGGCTGGCCACCAGGTACTGCTCCAGCGCGTCCTGCAGGCGCCCGAAGATCGGGAACGCCGTGAACACCGACAGCACCACGGCGAAGAACGGCACCAGCGCCAGCGTGGTGGTGAAGGTGAGCGAGCTGGCCGTCAGGCCCAGCCGGTCCTGCTGGAAGCGCTCCCACAGCGTGGCGGCGGTGGGCAGCACGGGGAAGTCCGTCACGCCCGTGACGAAGTCGCGCAGCCGGGCCCGAAGCGCGGTGAGATTCATGCCCGTATGATGCCATCGCCCCATGTCCGACACCCCCGCCGCCACGCCCTCGCCCGCCGTCCGCGCCACGCGCGCCGCCGCCGTGCTGGGCCTGCTGGCGCTCATCGCGCTGGGGCTGGCGTGGGAGCTTTGGCTGGCGCCGCTGCGGCCCGGCGGCTCATGGTGGGCGCTCAAGGTGCTGCCGCTGCTGCCGGCGCTGCCCGGCCTGCTGCGCTATCGCATGCTCACCTACCGCTGGGTGGCGCTGCTGGTGTGGCTGTACTTCACCGAGGGCGCGGTGCGCGCGGCCGGCGATGCGCCGCCCTCCTCCTGGCTGGCGCTGGCACAGGTGGCGCTGGTGCTGGCGCTGTTCGCCGCCTGCACCGCGCACGTGCGGCTACGGTTGCGGCAGACGCGGGCGGCGCGCCCTTCCTGACCGCCGGACACCGCCCCGTGCTGCCAGTCCATGCAGCCCGGCGATGCGCCATGGCGAGGCCGAGATCACGGCGGCGATGAGCGATTCGCAGCCCTGCATGGCCATTGCATATCACTGGATAGCGTGAGCGCGTGACTTGAAAACAACGCATCGAATGATCCTGCATCAAGAAAATGCCGCGCCGTCATGTCTCACCGCGCTCCCGAATAATTAAGTCAAAAGCACACAGTTTCTTAAAAACCGAACGCCGAGATCGCGCGGCGTACGCAAGGGCCGCGCTGATCTTGGGGGGCCGTGGCCGGCGACGTGAACGCCCGGGCCACGCACTTCTCCACCCTCTGGCGACCGCCTTCGCCGACACGCTGGGGAGCACGACCCCATCGGCATGGAAGCGGTGCCACCGGGCATGGCAACGGCAGGCCGCGTGAACCCGTGCAAACGTCACGCTCGGCGGCCATTGGTCCACGGCTCCTGTTGCCATGTGTTTCGAATCCATGATAATGCACGTGAATTTTGACAATCTTCTTGTAATAATGACCGCGAAAAGGGGATAACTGTGTTTTTATTCAGTAAGTTTGATAAAATCGGCCATCGGCCATCGGCCATCGGCCATCGGCCATCGGCCATCGGCCATCGGCCATCGGCCATCTAAGTCCTAGTCCCAGGCTCCGCGCCAGTCTCGCTCTCCTGCTCGGCGCCTTGCTGGGCACCGCCCCCGCCTTCGCGGGGGTCATCCAGTTCAACTACGGCATGCTGGCCTCGGGCTCGGCGCCCTTCAGCGGCGTCCCCTTCGTGGCGGGCCAAGACCCTGGCGAGGGCGATCAGTACGTCCGCACCTTCGATACCGTCGATTACCGCGTTGGCTATTCGCTCGCGCCCGCGGCGGCCAACCGGGTGCTCACGGTGTCGATGGGCACCGCCACCTTGCCGGGCGGCTACGCCGGACCGGCCCTGACGCCGGCCCAGATCGCGTTCTTCCGCGTCACCGATCTGCCGGTCGACGCCAACGGCTGCAAGAACATCAGCGCCACGCCCGTGCCGGCGCCCACCCCAGGCACCACGCCCACGCAGTCCGGCATCACCGCCGACGGCCAGACCATCGTCTGCGTGCAGCCCGACTCGGGCAGCGCCAGCACGCTCAGCTTCCGCGCCACCGTGGGCGGCGCGGTGCCGGGCGGCACCACCATCGCGCCGCCCACCATCACGCTGTGGTCCGCCGGGAATGCGCCGCAGTCCAGCCCCACGGTGCTGACCGACGCCAACGCCCAGCCGCCGCGGTACGGTAGTCCCACACTCACCGTGTCGGCCGCGCCGCGCTGGGTGGTGGACAAGCGGCCTTCCCAGTCGGCCAACGCCCGCTTCATTCCCGGCTCGGGCCCGGCCGGACAAGACGGCTACGTCGTCGGCTTTCACATCGGGGTCAAGGCCGTGGGCTCGCGCAAGGGCCTGGAGGCGCTGCAACCGGACTGGAGTTTCGCTGACGACTTCAGCAGCGGTGGTGCTTATCCCAATTCCCAGTTGGTGACCTGGGACATCGTCAACGACTACGCCAATATCCGCATGGGAGCAGGCGTTGAACCGGCCCAGCAAAATGCCTGCGGAGACTATCGCGGTCAACTGAGCTTTGCCAGCAACGCATTCGACAATGGCTTTTATCTGGCGAACGATGTTGGCAACACCGCCAGCTTGGCGAGCATCGCAGTGGCGCGCGGCGGTGTGTGCGGCAGCGCCAGCGTGGACAACATCCTCAAGGCGGCCAGCTTCAACGTCACCAACACCGATTTCTCGCTTGCTCACTTTCCCACCCAGGGTGGCAGCGGCGGCGCAACCTTGGTGAATACCAGCGACCCCGATGCCGCCTCCAACGAATGGTGGGTGGCCAACAAGACGGTGCTGGTGTGGATGCCGGTGACGGATCTGGCCCCGGGCCAAGCCTACCAGTTGACGAACCGCGCCACTCTGCGGGGCAAGACGCTGACGGGTGGCGACTACACCAGCCCAGTGGCCCAGGCTATAGCGCGTTTCGAGCACGACGTCCGCGGCGGTTTCAGCAAGATCTACACCAACTTGGGCGCTTGGCTATCCACCGACTTGACCGCCGCCGGCATCGACATCTTGCCGGCCGATCCCAATCAATCAGGCGACGCATGGATCAATCAGGTCGCACCGGGCCAGAGGCTGGCGGCGCGGACAAACATGGTAGCAAGGGCGCAGAGTTTCAACGCGGGTTATGTGTGCGAGAAGATCGACAACGCCCGGCTGAGCTTTGCCGACTTTCGCTTGATCCAGCCGAACGGGCCCCCCGGGCGTTTTCGCCAGCATGCGGGCACGGGCATCTTGACGTGGGCCACTGCAGGGGATCCTGATTTCACCTTGAACTGGCAGCTGGGCGTGGGCGGCATGGGCACCAGCGGCAACGGTTGGGTCAGCCACAGCAGTGTCACTGGTGAATATCCGGTGGCGGGGGTGGGCAATCCCCTGACGGTTGGGGCCAACGCGGGCACCCAAGCCACCGCCGGGTGCGATGATGCCGATAACGCCGAGTGGTATAGCTCCATCGCCGCGCTGGAAACCGCTGGCTACACTTTGGCCGACGTGACACGCGTGCGCGGCCGGTACGAGCAGTTTCCCGCCGGCGGCGCGATGCAGTCCTACATTCCCTTGCAGGTCAGAACCAACTACCGCCACGCCACGACCGACCTGGTGCGGCAAAACTCCAACGCCAACCCACCCATCACCACGGTGACACATGCAGTCGGCGATGACACGCTGGAGTCGATCAGCCCCAACCAGGCGTTCTGGCAGGGTGAAACCGGCGTCGGCGACCCACTCCGCCATTCCGATGCGCTGCGCATCACCCGCACCGAATACGTGGGCATCACCAAGACCGCGCTGGCGCCTTACAACTTGCCTGGCGGGCTGGTCAACCGCGCCTCGGCCGTCACCTACCGCCTGGTGGTCAACGCCACCAGCAGCACCGACGCGCATTCCAACCACATCACGGTCTGGGACGTGCTGCCAGAACATGTGGCGTTGCGGCCCGGCAGCTCCAGCTTTGGCGGCACGCCGATCGCCGACCCGGTGTGCGCGGCGACCGGCGTGACGCCGGCCAGCGGGCCGTTCGCGCCCGGCTCGGTGGCTGCAGGCTTCCAGGCGTGCAGTTGGACGCTGTCAAACCTCAACTTCGTCAAGGCGCCCATCGGCGACGCCAGCGGTAACCAGCTTCCGCTGGAGTTCACGGCCGTGGTGTCACCCACGGCGCCCACCGGCATCACCTTGCTCAATACCTCGGTGGCTGATTCGCCGCTGAACCGCCGCTTCGTCGCGCGCTACGAAGGGCCCACCCAGGGTTTTCAGTGCGGCGCGCCACAGCCCGGCATCAGTGGACAGGTCGGCTCGTGCAGCGTCGGTAACTTCAGCCTGCGCATCTCCAGCGATTCCGGCCTGGTGATCGACAAAGCCGTGAGCGCGGGCGCGGTGCCGGCCAACACGGGCTTCGAGTACGTGCTCAGCTACACGGCCGTGGGCAACCCGCTGAACGACGTGCGCCTGCTCGACGTGCTGCCTTACGCCAGCGGCGATGCGCGCGGCAGCGCTTACGCGGGCACCTTGCGCCTGGCTGGCCCCATCGCCGCGCCCGTGGCTGAACCTGGCGCCGTGGCGGATGCCGCCATGGCGGTGCGCTACACCAGCAATGCGCCGGGCGACATCCACCGCGATCCTTACCACGCCGGGCACAACCTGGTGGGCACGGGCACCAACTCTGCCCTCGGCACCAACTGGTGTACCTCGGCGCAGTTCGGGGAGGCCAACTGTCCGGTCGATGCGGGCGCGGCCACCGCCATCCTGGCGCGGCCCCTGGGCAGCGCCCAGATGCCGGCCGGGGGCAGCTATCGCCTGCACGTGCCGGTGCTGGCGGCGGGCAATGCCCAGGGCAACGTGTACTGGAACGACTTCATCGCCGATTCGTCCAGCCTGCAGGCGCGCCGGCCCAGCTCGAACCTGGTGCAAACGCGCGTGGTGATGCCCGACCTGGTGCTGGGCAAGACGGCCGCGCCGGGGGAGCTGAAGCACGGGGAGACGGCGGTGTTCACCATCCGCGTGGCCAACAACACGGGTGAGGACATGGGTGCCATCCTGGCCAACCCCGCGCCGACCATCGTGATGACCGATCCGATGCCGGCTGGCCTGCTGGCGCAACTGCCGGCGACGGGCACCGACTGGAACTGCGGCGCCTCGACGCCGGCCGAGGTGCGCTGCCAGTACACCGGCGCGCTGCCGATCCTGCCGGGCGCCCAAGTGGGGGGCGACATCACCGTCACCGCCCTGGCCACGCCCGCGCCGCCACTGGCGTGCGGCTGGACAACTGCGCCGGCGTGGGTCTGTCGGGACAGGCCGAGGCGAGCACCGGCAACAACGGCGGCTGCGCGGGGGTGACGGTGAGCGCGGTGGAGGGGCTGGCGGTGTCGGGCCGGGTGTATGAGGAGAAGAGCGGCAACACGACCGATGATGGCAACGCCACCGACCCCGGCATCGCGGGCACGAGCGTGCGGCTGGTGTGCACCAACCCTGCGTTCGACCAGAGCACCACCACGGACGCCGAGGGCGGCTACAGCTTCACCGGGCTGCAGTCGGGCGCGCAATGCACGCTGACGGAGACGCAGCCCAGCGGCTACACCAACGCCTACAACACGCCGGGGGTGGGCGGCACCGGCCAGACGGGGGACAGCGGCACGGGCGACAGCACCATCACCCTGACGATGGGGACGGTGGATTCCACCGGCAACAACTTCGCCGAGAAGCGCACGGCTGCGGCGCCGACGCCGGTGCCGGTGATGGGCTGGCCGGGGCTGGCGCTGCTGGCGCTGCTGCTGGGGCTGTTCGGCGCGCGCCGGCGCATGGCCGCCTGAGCGCGGGACCAGCGGTCCTTGGGAGAAGCGAGCCTGCGGGCTCGCTTTTTTTGTGGGCAGCAGCAGGTGTGAGCTTTCCGGGGAACAGCCGCGCGGCCCGGCAAAAAAAAACCGAGGTGAATGGTCAATAATGAAAAAAACCTGACCCCGCTGAAAAAAAACGATGGACTGCATCGGATACGAATGGCTGCGCCGAAGCTTGGACCTGACGGCCTTCGAAGTCCGTCACCCAGCCCGGGTGCGCCCGGTCACGCGGGTGCTGCCGGGAGACGGCCTGCTGGCCGTGCCCGCGCACGTGGCGCCTCAGGGCGACGATCCGCTTGAGCATGTGCTTTTCGCGCTCAAGCACGAGGGCGTCGATCTGCAGGTGCTCGCGCAGGCCCTGCCGAGGGTCGAGGCCGAGCGGCTGGCAGCGGTGCTGGCGCAGACCCCCAATGGCCAGTACATCCGCGTCGCCTGTTTTCTGTGGGAACGTTTCACCGGCCGGATGCTGCCCTCGAACGCGCGGATCGGCGGGCGCTACGTAGAGGTCTTCGATCCGGAGCGCTACGTCACCGGGCCCGCGCGGCGCGATCCGCGGTGGCGGGTGAGCTTCAATGGGCTGGGCACCTTGCACTATTGCGCGACGGTGCGTCGAACGCCCGCCATCCGGGAGGGCATGGCCTCGGACATCCTGGGCCGGTCGCAGGACTTTGCCGCCAGCCTCGGCCCGGCCATGCTGGACCGGGCGCTGGCATGGGCTTATCTTCATGAAACCGAGGATTCCTATGCCATCGAGAACGAGCGGCCCGGCGAGGACAGGGCCCGCGCATTCGTGCAACTGCTCCAGCAGGCACACGAGCGCAAGCCGCTGACCGAGGAGTACCTGGCCGAACTGCAGTCCTCGACGGTCACGAATCCGTTCGACAAGGCGGTGCAGTTCCGCACCGGGCAGAACTGGCTGCGCGGCCCTGGACGAGGCGCCATGGGCGTGTCTTACGTGCCGCCCGGGCCGGATCTGGCGGCCGAATTGATGCAGGAACTGATGATGTTCGCCAATGAAACGCCCGGGCACGTCGATCCCATCGTCGCGGCCAGCGTGGCGTCGTTCGGACTGGTGTTCATCCACCCGTTCATGGATGGCAATGGGCGCCTCTCGCGTTTCGTGTTCCATCAGGCGCTGTGCAACTCGGGTCGGCTGGCCAAGGGCTTCCTGCTGCCGGTGTCGGTGGCGATGAAGCGTCACGAGGCCGACTATCTGGCGGCGCTTCAGTCCTTTTCGCGGCCGGCGCGCGAGCGGGTGCAGGTCACCTGGATCGACGAAGGTGAGTATCGGTTCCGGTTCGTGGCCGGTGACGCCATCTTCCGCTACTGGGATGCAACGGCCTGTGCCGAATTCGGCTTTCGCATGGCCGCCCAGGCGCTGGACGTGGAACTGAAGCAGGAAACCCGGTTCCTGTCGCGCTACGACGAGGTGGTTCGCCGCGTCAACGAGCGGGCCGACCTGCGCGGCAGCGACCTGGGCACGCTGGCGATGATCTGCCTGGACAACGATGGCACCATCTCCCACAGGAAGCGCAAGCGCTTCGCGGATCGCGTGCCGGAGGGTGTGTTCGATCTCATCGAGTCCACGGTGCGCGATGTGCTGGCGGCGACGCCATAGAAGCCTGTATCCCTCATGGATTCTTGGCCAACAGCTCCTGAAGAGATAGCAAACAGAGGTTCCGAGATGACCGACCGCCCCGCCCTGCTCGACGCCCTGCGCGCCATCGTCGGCGCGCCGCACGTGCTCGCCGAGGGCGATTTGTCCGCCTACGAGCAGGACTGGCGCCGCCGCGCCCATGGCCGCGCGCTGGCGGTGGTGCGGCCCGCCGGCACGGCCGAGGTCGCTGCCGTGGTGCTGGCCTGCGCGGCGCAAGGCGTGGCCATCGTGCCGCAGGGCGGCAACACGGGGCTGGCCGTGGGTGGCGTGCCCGACGGCAGCGGCACGCAGGTGGTGCTGAGCCTGCGCCGCATGGACGCGGTGCGCGCCATCGATGGCGCCAACCTGACGCTGACGGTGGAGGCCGGCTGCATCCTGCAGAACCTGCAGGACGTGGCGCAAGGCGCGGGCTACCTCTTTCCGCTCAGCCTGGCGGCCGAGGGCAGCTGCACCATCGGCGGCAACCTGGCCACCAACGCCGGCGGCACGCAGGTGGTGCGCTACGGCAACGCGCGCGAACTGTGCCTGGGGCTGGAAGTGGTCACCGCGCAGGGCGAGGTGTGGGACGGCCTGACCGGCCTGCGCAAGGACAACACCGGCTACGACCTGCGCGACCTGTTCATCGGCAGCGAGGGCACGCTGGGCGTGATCACCGCCGCGACGATGAAGCTGCACCCCCTGCCCGCCGCGCGCCTGACGGCCTGGGCCGCCGTGCCGTCGATGCAGGCGGCGGTCGATCTGCTGGGGCTGGCGCACCGCCACCTGGGCGCGGGGCTGACGGGCTTCGAGGTGATGGGCCGGTTCGCCCTGTCGCTGGTGGACCGGCACTACCCGCAGCTGCGCGTGCCGCTGTTCAGGGATTCGCCGTGGTGTGTATTGCTGGAAAACTCCGACCACGAGAGCGAGGCGCATGCGCGCACTCAGTTCGAGCGCCTGCTGGAAGCGGCGCTGGAGGCTGGCTGCGTCACCGACGCCGTGGTGGCCGAAAGCCTGGCGCAGGCCGCGCAGTTGTGGCACATCCGCGAGAGCATTCCGCTGGCGCAGGCCGAGGAAGGACTGAACATCAAGCACGACATCAGCGTGCCGATCGCGCGCATTCCCGCCTTCGTGGCCGAGACCGACGCGCTGCTGGAGCGCGAAGTCCCCGGCGTGCGGCTGGTGGACTTTGGCCACCTGGGCGACGGCAACCTGCACTACAACGTGCAGGCGCCCGAGGGCGGCGACGCGCGCGCCTTCCTGCAAAACGAGGAGGAGCGCATCAACACCCTGGTGTTCGACGCCGTGGCGCGGCACCACGGCTCGATCAGCGCCGAGCACGGCATCGGCAGCCTGAAGGCCACCAAGCTGCCGCGCTACAAGTCGCCGGTGGCGCTGGGGATGATGCGGGCGATCAAGGGCGCGCTGGACCCGCGGGGGATCATGAATCCGGGGCGGGTGCTGGCGGAGTGACCGCGCGGCGCGCCGTCAGATCATCGCCTCGATGAGGCGCGGCCCGCGCCCCTGCATCGCCGAGGCGTACTGCGCGGCGAATTCCTCGGCCGTGGTCGCCCGGCTGGCCTCCATGCCCATGCCTTCGGCGATGCGGACCCAGTTCATCTCGGGGTTGTGCAGGTCGAGCATGGACAGCGCCTTGGGCCCCGCGCCCTCGGCGCCGACGCGCTGCAGCTCGATGTTGAGGATGGCGTAGGAGCGGTTGGCGTAGATCACGGTGGTGACGTCGAGGTTCTCGCGCACGATCGTCCACAGCGCCTGCAGCGTGTAGGCGGCGCTGCCGTCGCCGTACGGGCAGATTACCTTGCGCCCCGGCGCGGCGATGGCGGCGCCCACGGCCACCGGCAGGCTCTGGCCGATGGAGCCGCCGGTGAGCGCCAGGTGCGTGTAGGGGCGCCCGGTGGCCAGGCTCAGGGCCAGCGGGCGGCCGGAGGTGTTGGCTTCCTCGGCGAAGATGGCGTCGTCGGGGGTCAGCGCGGCGATGATCTGGCCGATGCTGCGCGGGCTCAGTGCGCCGGTGGGCAACTCGGGCAAGCGCAGCGGCACGCGCGCGGCGGGCTGCGGCGGCGCGCCGACGGCGTCGGCCAGCGCGCGCAGGGCGCCCGCGCCGTCCTCGTGCGGGTGGGCCAGGGGGACGATCTCGCACGTCTCGGGCGTGCACCAGCTCGGCTTGCCCGGATAGGCGAAGAAGGACACGGGCGGGTTGCTGCCGACGAGGATGAGCTGATCCAGACCTTGCAGGAACTCGACGATCTGCTCGGCGAAGTAGGGAATGCGCTCGATCGGCACGCGGCCCGCGCCCAGCTCGGTCTGGGGCGCGAAGGTGTCGCACAGCAGCCGCGCGCCGGTTCTGGCCTGGATGCGGCCGGCCGCCTCCAGGCCCTCGCCCAGCAGCGCCTTGCCGCGCAGCAGCAGGGCCGTCTTTTTGCCGTTGGAGACGCGCGCGGCGATCTGCTCGACGACGTCGGCGGCGACCGGGGCCGGCCCGATGTCGGCCAGCGGCTGGGCGGGATGGAAGGCCGGCTCCCAGGCCGTGTCGGCCGGCAGGATCAGGGTGGCGATGCCGCCGGGCGCGGCGCGCGCGGCCTGCACGGCGCGCGCGGTGTCGGCCGCCACGTTGCGCGCGCTGGTCGAGCTGTGGACCCAGCTCGACACCGGGCGGGCGAAGCCGGCGACGTCGGAGGCCAGCGGCGCGTCGTAGCGCGCGTGGTGGGTGGCGTGGTCGCCCACCACGTTGACGATGGGCGTGGCGGCGCGGCGCGCGTTGTGCAGGTTGGCCAGCCCGTTGGCGAGGCCCGGACCCAGGTGCAGCAGCGTGGCTGCAGGCTTGCCGGCGATGCGGCCGTAGCCGTCGGCGGCGCCGGTCACCACGCCCTCGAACAGGCAGAGCACGGCGCGCAGGCCGGGCGCGCTGTCGAGCGCGGCGACGAAGTGCATCTCCGACGTGCCGGGGTTGGCGAAGCAGACCTCGACGCCGCAGTTGACCAGCGTTTTCGTCAGCGATTGGGCACCGTTCATGGGAAGCGTCTCCTCGGTTTCTGGACCTTGGATGTTAGAGCTTCCCGGCGGTGATCACTCCAGGCCGGCGACCGCGGGGCCGCCGGCCGGGCGCGCGGTCTCAGCGCCCCGGCGTGTAGGCCTTGGCGCGAGGACCGGTGCCGCGCGCGGCGCGCTCATGTGGCGCCTGGCGACTATCTTTTTGATAGCTTCCGGCGCTTTTCCCATGCGGGCTAAAGGCCGATTTGTCCTTGAAACTGGGTTTGAAGCCGCTGCCCGCCAGCTTGGGGCCGCGGCGCGGCTCGTCCTGGCGCGGGCCGCTGCCGCGCCGCGCGGGGCCGGCGCGGCGGCCGAACGCGGCCTCGGTGATGGGCGGGAAGTGGCGCGTCGGCTCCAGGCCCTCGATCATCAGGGGCTTGAAGGGCTGCTGGGTGTAGGCCTCGATGTCGGACAGGCGGCGGCGGTCGCGGATCTCGGCCAGGGTCACGGCCAGCCCCTCGCGGCCGGCGCGGCCAGTGCGGCCGATGCGGTGGGTATAGTCCTCGGCCTTCATGGGCAGGCCGAAGTTGATGACGTGCGTGATGGTGGGCACGTCGATGCCGCGCGCGGCGACGTCGGTGGCCACCAGGATCTGCACCTTGCCTTCGCGCAGCGCCATCAGGCGCCGGTTGCGCATGCCCTGGCTCAGCGCGCCGTGCAGCGCCACGGAGGAGAAGCCGGCCTGCTGCAGCTCGATGGCCAGCTCGTCGCACTCGATCTGGGTGCAGGCGAAGACGATGGCCTGGCCGATGGCCGGGTCGCGCAGCCAGTAGTCAAGCAGGCGGCGCTTGTGGTCGGGGGTGTCGGCCCAGTACAGCTCCTGGCGGATGTGGGTGTGGCGCTCCTGCGGCGAATCGACCTGCAGCCGCTGCGCCCGCGCGCCGCCCTCGTGCATGACGCGCAGGGCCAGTTGCTGGATGCGCGGCGCGAAGGTGGCCGAGAACATCATGGTCTGGCGCCGGGCGCGGGTGAGCTGGTGGATGGCCTCCAGGTCGTCGGCGAAGCCGAGGTCGAGCATGCGGTCGGCCTCGTCCACCACCAGGAAGCGCACCTGGTCGAGCACGATCTGCCCGCCGCGCTGCAGGTCGAGCAGGCGGCCGGGCGTGGCAACGACGAGGTCGGCGTTCTGCAGCCGGGCGATCTGCTGCTGGTAGGGCATGCCGCCGACGATGGTGGCGATGCGCAGGCCGCGGCAGTGCTTGACCAGGTCGATGGCGTCGCTGGCCACCTGCTGCGCCAGCTCGCGCGTGGGGCACAGCACCAGCGCGCCGGGCACGGCGGGCTTGAAGTGGCGCGCATCCAGCGGGCTCTTGCGGCGCGGGCGCTTCGGGGCCGGCTCGCCCTTGGCCAGGGCCTCGGCCACCTTGGCGTCCCACTCGGCCTTCTCGCGCCCGGCCTCCTCGGCGCGCAGGCCGAGCAGTGTGTGCAGCACGGGCAGCAGGAACGCCGCCGTCTTGCCGCTGCCGGTCTGGCTGGACACCATCAGGTCGGTGAAACCGCCGGCCTGCGGCGCCAGCGCCAGCGGGATGGCGCGCTGCTGCACGGCCGTGGGCGCGGCGAAGCCCAGGTCGGCGACGGCGGCCAGCAGCTCGGGCGCGAGGCCCAGGGCGGCGAAGGGGTTGGGGGCGGCCGGCGCGTCCAGGGCCTGGAGGGCGGCGGGTTGCAGGGTCTCGTCCAGCGCCAATGCGCTGCTTTCCTCGAAGGAGGCCATTTCGGTTTCTCGCTTTCTGCGTCCGCGCGCAGCCGAAAGCCGGCGGCGCGAGCGCGGTCACATGGCGGACGCGGCGGCGCCCTGGGGTTTCATGAATCGACACCCACCATCTGACCCAAGCGGGCGCTGTCTTTGCCACAGGGGCGAAAGGCCAGTGCCTGAACACAGCCGCCGCGGGTTTTATGGCAAACCACGGCGCTGGAGACAAGGCCGGCGCCCAGGAAGGGCGGCGGCATGCAAGAAAGAAGGAAGATGCGGCTGGGGAAATCTCGCGCCGGCCCGCCGGCCCACTGCGCGAAGCCTGCGATTATCGCACGCGGCTGCTTTTCGTGCAGGGCGGACGCAAGGCGCCGGTCTGCGGGAGCCCCGCGCCGGACGCCCAACCCGCCGCCCGGCGTCGGCTATGCTCGATCGCGCGCACCCAGAAAAAGGAAGCCCCGCCATGCCCCTGCTGAATGAAACGCACGACCCCGGCCTGACGAGCTGGGTCGCCTCCGCCAACGACGGCCGCACCGACTTCCCCATCCAGAACCTGCCGTTCGCCGTGTTCCGCCGCCAGGGCAGCGGCGAGGCCTGGCGCGGCGGCGTGGCCATCGGCGACCGGATCGTGGACCTGGCCGCCGCCGTGGCGGCCGGCGTGTTCACGGACGAGGCGCTGGCGCCGGCCCGGGCGGCGGCCGGTAGCACGCTCAACGACCTGATGGGTTTAGGACCCAAGTCCGCGTCCGCATTGCGCCATGCGCTATCAAAAGGATTGCGAACCGGCGCCACCGAGGAAGCCGCCCTGAGCGCCTGCCTGGTGCCCCAGGCGCAGGCCGAGTACCAGGTGCCCGCGCGTATCGGCGACTACACCGACTTCTACACCTCGGTGCACCACGCCACCAACATCGGCAAGCAGTTCCGCCCCGACAACCCGCTGCTGCCCAACTACAAGTGGGTGCCCATCGGTTACCACGGGCGCTCGTCCAGCATCGGTGTGTCGGGCCAGTCGTTCCGACGCCCGCACGGCCAGGCCAAGGCGCCCGACGCCGACGCACCCGTGGTGCGCCCCAGCCAGCGCATGGACATCGAGTTGGAGATGGGCGTGTTCATCGGCGCGGGCAACGCGCTGGGCGAGCCGGTCGGCATCGGCGAGGCCGAATCGCGCATCTTCGGCCTGGTGCTGCTCAACGACTGGTCGGCGCGCGACATCCAGCCCTGGGAATACCAGCCGTTGGGCCCCTTCCTGGCCAAGAACTTCGCCACCACCGTCTCGCCCTGGGTGGTGACGCTGGAGGCGCTGGCGCCCTTCCGCGCGCCCTTCACCCGCCCCGAGAACGATCCGCAGCCCCTGCCCTACCTGAGCAGCGATGCCAACCGCGCCGAGGGCGGGCTGGACATCCAGCTCGAAGCGCTGATCCAGACCCCGGTGATGCGCGAGCAGGGCGCCGCCCCGGCGCGCCTGGCCCTCACCAACTACCGCCACGCCTACTGGACGGCGGCGCAGATGGTGACGCACCACACCGTCAATGGCTGCAACCTGCAGCCGGGCGACCTGCTGGGCACCGGCACCCTGTCCGGCCCCACGCTGGACCAGGCCTGCGCGCTGATCGAGCTGACCTGCGGCGGCAAGCACCCCATCGCGCTGCCCAACGGCGAGCAGCGCGCCTGGCTGGAGGACGGCGACACCGTGGTGCTGCGCGGCTGGTGTGAGCGGCCCGGCGCCACGCGCATCGGCTTCGGGGAGTGCGTGGGGACGGTGTTGCCGGCGGTGTGATTGCTTTTGTTTTGCCAGCATCTGGCGATTGGTGGAGGGGTGCTGGAGGCCGGTTTGACTTAGGAAACTTGGCTTGTGGTGGATGGGCTGTTGGCCGGGATGTGCGCCCGGCGGCGCACCTACTTTTCTTTGCTTTCTTGCGCGTGCAAGAAAGTAGGTCGCCCGCCGGGGCGAATTCCCGGCCAACAGCGCCTCCAACAAAAAGGCCCGACGCCCCCCAGGCCCTTCAGCGCGCAGTCAAATTCAGCTCGGCGCCCGGCGACCAGGCCCTGCCCGCGGCACTGGCGGTACTGGCCGGCGCGCTGGCCGCGTCGGTACTGGCGGCGGCGGCACCGGTGCGCGCGGCGCCGAGGAACAGGCGCTCGGCCGGCAGGTTCTTGCCCGCCAGGTAGTCCTTGACGGCCACGCCGCGCTGCACGGCGAGCCGGCGCATGGCGTCCTCGTCCACGTCGATGTGCGCCATCAGCAGCGACTCCATCTCGGCCACGGGCAGGTCGCGCGGAAAGCCGATGGCGTTGCGCGGCTTGCCGGGGATGTCGGCGCGACGGTACAGGCGCTTGAGCAGCTCGGGGTATTCGGCGTCCGTCACGGCCACGACAGGAGTTTCAGCTTCGAAAACCGATCCAGCCAGCGCGGATGCTGCGCCAGTAGCTCCTGAAACAGGAGCATTCGTGTCCCCCACCGCATCCGGCGCCGAGGCGACGGCGGCCGGCGCGGCGCCGCGCTTTTCGGCCGCCACCAGCGCCCGCAGGCGCTCGCGCCGATAGCCCTCGCGCTCGGGCGCCAGGCGGGCGGTGCCGGCGACGGTCAGCTTGAGCTGCGGGCGGTCGGCCAGCGCCTTGGCCACCTTGTCGAGCTGCTCGCGCGCCTTGTCGCCCAGCCGCGCGCTGCCGGGCTCGAAGGCCACGTGGGCCATGTCGTCCCCGCCGCCGCCCAGCGCCCGCGCCAGCAGGGTGAAGGGCGCGGTGATGGCCTTGCCGATCAGGTTGATGATGGCCTTGACGATGATCGGCCCGATCGAGAACTGCGGGTCGTTCAGCGAGCCGCTGATGGGCAGGTCGAGGTCGATCACGCCGCGGCTGTCGGCCAGCAGCGCGGTGGCCAGCCGCACCGGCAGGCTGGCGGGCGCGCCGGCCACGGGTTCGCCGAATTCGAGCTGGTTCAGCACCAGCTTGTTGCTGGCCGTCAGGCGCCCGTCGGGCTCGACCTTGTAGGCCACGTCCATGCTGAGCTTGCCGCGCTCGATGCCGTGGCCGGCGTACTTGACCGAGTACGGCGACAGCGGGGGCAGCTCCAGATCGGTGACCTTGGCCTGGATGTCCAGCGCCAGCGGGTCGGCCAGCGGGTTGAGCCGGCCGGCCACGTCGAGCGCGGCGGAGCCCTCGGCGCGGCCGGTGAGCTTCAGCTCGGCCATCTGCGGCGCGCCGCCCGGCGCCACCGAGGCGAAGGCGCCCAGGGTGCCGT
The DNA here is from genome assembly GCF_016703145.1 of Ottowia sp. Classification (GTDB taxonomy): domain Bacteria; phylum Pseudomonadota; class Gammaproteobacteria; order Burkholderiales; family Burkholderiaceae_C; genus Ottowia. The sequence goes on from NZ_JADJCO010000005.1 coordinate 1,244,405, forward strand.
TCAGCTCGCTCAAGTTGGCCGAGTAGTTGGGGCGGATGAAGCGGTCGGAGAAGTCGATGCGCCCGCTCGCCAGCCGCGTCGGGCCGAAGCGGAAGACCGGCGCCATGGGATCTGCCTTCCTGGCTGCAGCCGGTGTCCCGCTTGCGCCGGCTGCTCCTGACACCGCAGCGTCGGCATTGCCCTCGCCCGCCGCTGGCTGGCCGCCGGGGGGCGCGCCGGCCGCAGCCGGCGGCGGTGCGCCAGCGGCGGCGCCCTCCTCCGACTTGACCACGTCCTGCAGGTTGATGCGGCCGTTGGGATGGATGACGAGGCGGGCGTAGAAGTCGGACAGCAGCGTGTCCTTGACCTCGACCTGGGGCGCCTGGCCGGGCTCCAGACGCACGTCCAGGCCGGCCAGGCGGAGCTGCTTCCAGCTCAGCAGCTCTTCGCCCAGGCTGGCGCGCACGCCCGCGCCCCCCGGCGCCAGCGGCGCGCGCGAGGCCGCGGGGGCGCGGGCGGCGGCCACGGGCGCCGTGGCGTCGCCGGCGCTGGCGGCGGTGCCGGGCCGGCTGTGGGTGCGCAGCTCTTCCACCCGGGCGTCGCCGGCGAGGCGGGCGCGCGGCCCCTGCGCGGTCTGCGTGAAGGCGAGCTGGCCCTTGAAGCTGGCGTCGGCGCGCAGAATGTCCGCGTTGAGCGCCTCGCCGAAGTACGGCTCGAACACGTGCACCGGCAGCCGCTCGGCCTCGACCGCGCCCTGCGCGGCCAGCGGCTCCAGGCCGACGCTGCCGCGCCAGGACAGGCGCCCCGGCTCGCCCCGCGCCCGCCCGCCGGGGCCGATGCGCGCCGACAGGCTGACGGGCATGGGCTGGCGGCCGGCCAGGTCGATCTTCTGGGCTTGCACCTGCACCTGCGTCAGCTCGGCCTGCACGGGCTTGGCCGGGGTGCTGTCGCGCCAGCCGATGGTGCCGCCGCTCAGGGCCAGGTCGTTCACCACCACCTTCCAGGGGAAGTCGGCCTGAGGGCCGCCGGGCGCGGACTTCCCGGCGGCGGGCTTGGGCGGTGCGGCGGTCGCGGCGGCGGCGGGCTGGCGCAGCCAGTGCTCGGCCATCCAGCGCTGGTCGGCGCCGCGCTCGACGGCCAGGCGCGGCGCGCGCACGCCGAGCTGGCCGACGGTGACGGCGCGCGTGCGCAGGTCGACCAGCACGTCGGCCAGCTCGACGCGCTCGATGCTGGCCAGGGGCTCGCCGCGGCGCGGCGCGGCGGCCCTGCCCGGCCCGGCCGGCGCGGCGCCATCGCCAGCCAGCATCAGCCGACTCAGCACCAGCCGCTCGGCGGCGACCTTCAGCTCGGGCGGCAGGTCGCGCGCCTTGGGCGGCGCCCACTGCAGGCCGACGTGGGCGTCCAGCGCGCCGGTCAGGCGCGGCACCAGGTAGGGCGACAGGTAGGGGCCGGCCAGCGCCAGCGGCACGCCGGCCACGCGAGCGTTGACCTCGGCCTGCCGCGCGCTGGCGCTGCCCTGGAATTCGAGCGTGGGCGCGCCCGCGCCGGGCGCCGGCGCGGCGGCCGAGGCCACGGCCACTGGCGCGGCGCGCCGGGCGCGCCGGGCCGGCGCCGGGGCGGTCTCGGGCAGCGGCGGCGTCAGGCCCTCGGTGCCGGCCAGCGCGGCCGAGCCGCTGAAGCTCATCGGCTGCGTCAGCGGGTAGGCGACGGACGCGGCGGCCAGTTCCAGCGCGTTCAGGCGGACCACGGCGGCGGGCGCGTCGGCGCCGGCGGTGCTCTCGTCGGTGAAGTCCAGCGTGCCGCCATGGACGGCCAGCTTGTCGATGGCCAGCGCAAACGCGGGGGCGGCCGGCGCCCCGCTGGCGGCGGCGCTGGCGCGCGAGGCGGCCGGCGCGGCGGATTTACCGTCAGATCGGCCGCCAGCCCGTTCTGAATCTTCGCCATCAGCTATTTTTTCAGTAGCATCCGGCGGGGGCAGCAGGTTGATCTGCCCGTCCTTGCCGCGCCGCACGGCGATGCGCGGGCCGGTCAGCTCCAGCGAGGCCAGGTGCAGCTTGCGCTCCAGGGGGCGGGCCTCGGCCAGGTGCAGCTTCAGCGCGTCGAAGGCCAGCGCGTCGGCGCCCTGGGCATCGACGGACTGCAGGCCGGTCACCGCCAGCGTGCCGTCGATGCGCAGCGAGGGCTGGGGCGTCTGCTCGAAGCCCAGGCGCAGGTCGGCATCGACCATGGCCGCCTGCAGCCGCACCGGCAGGCCGGCGGGCAGGTAGCCCAGGTAAGGCTTCAGATCCAACCCGCTCAGGCGCAAGGTCGCGTCGGTGTGGCGCGAGTCGGCGAAGGGCAGCGCCTGCGCGCGCGAGTCGAACCGGCTGCCGTTGGCGGCAAAGGCCAGTTGCGGTTGCACCCTGACCTCGCGCGCCGAGGGCAGGTTGCTGATGAAGGGCAGGCTCAGGTGCAGGTCCGCCACCTCGTGCCGGCGGCCAACCGCCTGGTCGTCGAACTCGACGCGCCCGTCCCGCAGGTCGATGTTGTAGAGCGCGAAGCGCGCCGGCTCGCCCTCGTCCTTGGGCTGCGGGCGCGCCGCCAGCCGGGCCAGGATGTCGTCCACGTCGTAGTGGCCGCCACCCTGGTGCGCGAGGCGCAGCACGGGCGCATCGACCTGCACCGCGTCGATCACCGGCGCCAGCCGGAAGACCGACTGCAGCGCCGCGTCGGCGTACAAGCGCCGGGCGCTGAACAGCGGCGGCGCTTCGCCCAGGCCGGCGATGGAGACGTCGCTGAGAGTCAGCTCCAGCGTCCAGGGCTTGAACTCCACCGCGCCGATGCGCACGGCGCGGCCCAGCTGTTCGCTGGCGATCTTCTCGCCCTGCCACTTCAGCAGCGGCGGCACCGCCAGCCAGCCCACGGCCCACAGGCCCAGCACGCCGGCGGCGCCCCAGATGGCGCGGCGCGCCCAGCGATGGGGCGGCAGGCGCACCCACCGGCGCGGCCCGGACGACGGAGAGGCTGGGCTGCGCCGGGGCGAATCAGGGGACTGCGATTGGCCGGACATGTTGGATCGGGATTGTCGCCCCTGCCCGGCGGCGGCGGCCGCGGCGCGGCGGCGGCAAGGCAACAGATCGCAAACAATTTTCACGCGCCAGGCACCGCGTGCCATGAGAAAGCCCGGCGTTCGGGCCTGAGGCCTGAGCGCCGGGCTGGGTGGCAGTGCGACAAAAGCGTCCTCGTCTGCCTTGGTCCGCAAGTCGGAAAGCGCGTTGTTTCCGGCTGCGGGGAAGGCAATGATTGCCTTCTTCAAAAAGGCTGGAGGCGGCCCCATTCGCTGTATCGCTACAGCCGACGGGTGCCTATCAACCCAATGCCCGAGTAGCTCGGACGCCTTCACTTTAAGGGCACCGGGGCTGCGGCGCCAGCCATGAAATTCAATCCCGCGACCCGCCCGCATTGGCACGATCAATCACGCCGTGGGCACCGCGCTGCGCGGCGCGGCGGGCCTCGCTCGGGCGCTCCCAAGGCCCGAGCAGACGCCGGCGCGCCGACTCCGCTTATATGAAAAATAGAATTTGCACTCCAAAAATTAGGATTGACCGCGCATTAGAACGCCTCCTAAAATCCACTGTTCCGTCAAAAAATACTGGGAAACCCTGATTCCCTGCCGATCACGGCAAGCCGCGTTGCGAGGAGTGGAGAGACAAGCGCCCGATGTCACAGGCGCCGCGACGCAAGCCATCGACTGACCCTCAAGACGCCCGTCGTCTTTGCCCAGCGCCCCCGCCCGCTCCCGCCGAGCGAACGCGGACGCTGCCAGGCAAGGCGCCGGGCGCCAGGATCAAGGAGTGCTATGACAGCGTCTGACAATCTGGCCGCCCTGGGGCGCGGCCTCAAGACCTTCGCCGGTGACGTGGCGGAGGGTTTTTTCGAGATCACCCACAACGGCCTGGCCTTGCTGGGCGTGGTGGTGGTGCTGGCCGTCGCGCTGCTCAGCGCCCGGCCCGACCTGCGCCAGCAGGGCGAGGAGCGCCTGGCCGACTGGCTGACCGCCCGCAAGGTGGCGGCCCTGGGCATCACCCCCGAGCTGGGCGCCATCGACCGCGCCACCGCCGCCAACCCCAAGGACCTGCCGCGCGAGCAGGCCAACGTGGCGTTGTGGATCGCCAAGAAATACCGCGTGGCGCCCGAGCCGCTGGCCGCCCTGGTGGCCGAGGCCTATGAGGTCGGCCGCGCCAACAAGCTCGACCCGACCCTGATCCTGGCCATCATGGCGATCGAGTCCAGCTTCAACCCCTTCGCGCAAAGCTCCGTCGGCGCGCAGGGGCTGATGCAGGTGATGACGCACATCCATTCCGACAAGTACGAGCTGTTCGGTGGCCACTACGCCGCCTTCGACCCCAAGACCAACCTGCGCGTGGGCGTGAAGGTGTTGCAGGAGTGCATCGACCGCGCCGGCTCCGTCGCCGGCGGCCTGAAGCACTACGTGGGCGCCGCCAACCTGCCCAGCGACAGCGGCTACGCCGACAAGGTGCTGGCCGAGCATGCCCGCCTGCACCAAGTGGCCAAGGGCAAGCCGCTGCCCGCCGCGCCCAGCCTGCGCGCCGCCAACCCGCCCGCGCCGGCCGCCGAGCCACCGGCGGTCAAGGTGGCTGCGCTGTCCTGATCGCCGGCGGCACGGCCTTTCCGCGCCGCGTCGGCTACACTCCCGCGCGTGCGCGACTGGCGATAGGCGCCCTCCCCGCAGGGCGCCGACGTGGGTCACCACGGGGAAGCGCACCGCCCGACCCGACCGGGTGTTCGGCCGTTCGCCTGGGCAGCCCTGGTTTCACGACACCGGGATTCACCTTACCCCAAGGACTGCCATGTTCAACCGCGCCACCGACACCATCGCCCGCACCGACCCCGAAGTCTGGGCCGCCATCCAGGCCGAGCACCAGCGCCAGGAAGACCACATCGAGCTGATCGCCAGCGAGAACTACACCTCGCCTGCCGTGCTGGAGGCCGCCGGCACGCAGCTCACCAACAAGTACGCCGAGGGCTACCCCGGCCGCCGCTATTACGGCGGCTGCGAGTACGTGGACATCGCCGAGCAGTTGGCCATCGACCGCGTCAAGCAGCTCTTCGGCGCCGAGGCCGCCAACGTGCAGCCGCACTGCGGCGCCAGCGCCAACGAGGCGGTGTTCCTGGCCTTCCTCAAGCCCGGCGACACCATCATGGGCATGAGCCTGGCCGAAGGCGGTCACCTGACGCACGGCATGCCGCTGAACATGTCGGGCAAGTGGTTCAACGTGGTCAGCTACGGCCTCGACCAGAACGAGGCCATCGACTACGACGCCATGGAGCGCAGGGCGCACGAGACCAAGCCCAAGCTGCTGATCGCCGGCGCCAGCGCCTACTCGCTCGAAATCGACTTCGCCCGCTTCGCCAAGGTGGCCAGGGACGTGGGCGCGATCTTCATGGTGGACATGGCGCACTACGCCGGCCTGATCGCCGGCGGCGTGTACCCCAACCCGGTGCCGCACGCCGACGTGGTGACCAGCACCACCCACAAGAGCCTGCGCGGCCCGCGCGCCGGCTTCATCCTGATGAAGGCGCAGCACGAGAAGGCCATCAACTCCGCCGTCTTCCCCGGCCTGCAGGGCGGCCCGCTGATGCACATCATCGCCGCCAAGGCGGTGGCTTTCAAAGAGGCGCTGCAGCCCGAATTCAAGCAGTACGCCGCCCAGGTCAAGAAGAACGCCCAAGTGGTGGCCGAGACGCTGACCCAGCGCGGCCTGCGCATCGTCAGCGGCGGCACGCAAAGCCACGTGATGCTGGTGGACCTGCGCCCCAAGGGCATCACCGGCAAAGAGGCCGAGGCCGTGCTGGGCAGCGCCCACATGACCATCAACAAGAACGCCATCCCCAACGACCCCGAAAAGCCCATGGTGACCAGCGGCGTGCGCGTCGGCACCCCTGCCATGACCACGCGCGGCTTCAAGGAGGACGAGGCGCGCGCCACCGCCCACCTGGTGGCCGACGTGCTGGACAACCCGCGCGACGAGGCCAACCTGGCGGCGGTGCGCGCCAAGGTGGCCGAGCTGACGCGGCGCTTCCCGGTCTACGGCTGAGCGCGAGGGCAGCGCCGATCGCTATGTTTTCAATAGCTTCCGGCGCAATGCCCATGCGGGCTATAGCCCTGAAACACTAGTAAAAGCCGATGCGCTGCCCCTTCTGCGCCCACACCGAGACGCAGGTGGTGGACAGCCGCGTGTCCGACGAGGGCGACGTCATTCGCCGCCGGCGCCAGTGCGCGCACTGCGGCAAGCGCTTCACCACCTACGAGCGGCCGGACGTCAGCTTTCCCACCATCGTCAAGAAGGACGGCCGGCGCGTGCCCTATGCGCGGCCCAAGCTGGAGGCCTCGCTCCAGCTCGCGCTGCGCAAGCGCCCGGTCAGCACCGAGCAGATCGACGCCGCCATCGAGCGCATCGAGGAAAAGCTGCTGGCCACCGCCGCGCGCGAGCTGCCCTCCTCGCGTCTGGGCGAGCTGGTGATGCGCGAGCTTAAAAAACTGGACAAGGTCGCTTACATCCGCTTCGCCAGCGTGTACCGCAGCTTCGAGGACATCGACGAGTTCCGCGCGCTGGTGGACGAGGTGCGGCCAGCCAAGCGCGGCGGCTGACGGCCTGCGCCTAACGCGGCAGGTGCGCCCGCGCCCACTGGGCGATCTGCGCCGGGCTGCTCAAGGCCCCGGCCTGCCGCGCCACCTCGCGCCCGCCGACGAACAACGCCAGCGTCGGGATGCTGCGGATGTTGTAGCGCGTGCCCAGCGCCGGCGCGGCCTCGGTGTTGACCTTGGCGACGCGGAACCGCGGCTCGAGCTGCCCGGCGGCCTGCTCGTAGGCCGGCGCCATCATGCGGCAGGGACCGCACCAGGGCGCCCAGAAGTCGACCAGCAGCGGCAACCGCGAGCGCTGCAGGTGGCGGTCGAACAGCGCCGCGTCGTCCAGCGCCAGCGGGCGGCCGGTGAACAGCGGCTGGTGGCACTTGCCGCAATCGGGCTGGCTGGCCAGCTGGACGGGCTGGACGCGGTTGATGGCCTGGCAGTGCGGACAGACAAGGTGCAGGGGCTCGGTCACGGCCGCGCCTCTCAGATGGCCGCGGCGTCCGGCGCGGCGGCGCCGGGCTCGGGCTTGCGCCGCGCGGCCTCGATGGCCTCGCGCGCGGCGACCTCGGCCGCCACGGCCTGGTCCAGCGGCGCGTGGCACAGGCCGGCCTCGGCGTAGTGAAGGTTCTCGTACACGGTGGCGGCGGCCGGGCTCTGCGCCAGCAGGGGCTGCCAATCGACATCCGGGTCCAGCATCAGGCCGGCCAGGCGTTCGGCCACGATGCGGTACTGGTGGGCGTCCACCGGGACACGTCTGGCATCCAGCCGCTCCAGCAGTCGCGGCACCACGGTGGCGGTGCGGGTGGGTGCGTGGAGGGTTTTCATGCCTCTTGAGTTGAGGCCGCCGCCGGCGATTGCAAGATCGGCAAGCCCTGCGTGCAGTGGCATCGATACTATGAAATTAATAGCTATTTGCGCAATACCCATGCGGGCTGATGCCCTATTTCTGGGATTGCTAAATAGGTATTGATATCTCAACATCCCAGAGCCGCCGGCATGTGATCTCGCCGGCCTGGGGCGCCAGCGCGTGGCCGAACTTGCGCTGCCACACAAACAGCAGCGAGTCGCGCAGGTTGAGCGCGCTCTTGGAGTAGCAGTGCGTCTTGCAGGCGCAGCCGCGCCAGATAGCAGCGCAGCTTGTTGTTCATGCTCTCGATGATGTGCGTGTGCGCCTTGCCTTGGGTGTGCTGCCCGGCGGGGAAGATGGCTGCGTAGCAGCGCCAGTGGTCGGTGCAGTACTGGATGTGAGGGCCTTGAGGAATCTGCGCGCCCAGCGCTCGGGCTGCTCGGGTGTCACGATCGCCCAGCGCCCAGCCGAGAATTCGGCAGGAAGTGCGATCAATAGCCCACCACAGCCAAATTGGTCTTTTTTGAACCCACGTAGCTCCACAGCTCATCGGCCTCGACGTACTGCACCTGCGCCGCATCCAGGCGCGCCAGCGCCTGACCAGCAACCTCCTGGCGCACCCAGCCGATGATGGTGTTGTGACTGGGCCCCACCAGCCGCTCGGTGGCCCGCAGGCCCACGCCTTCGGCGTAATGGCGCAAAGCGCTTTGCTTGATCGCCGGGTCAATGAGCCGGTGATCGCGCTCGCCGAAGGTCAGCGCGCAGCCCTTGCAGCGCCAGCGCTGGTGGCCGTGGCGGCTGCGGCCATTCTTGACCACCTGATCGGTCAAGGTGCAACGTGGGCAAGCGAGGTTCATCCGGCAATCTTGAGGGAAAAATGCAAGTGTATCAATACCTGTTTAGCAATCCCCTATTTCTCTCCAAATCTGGCGCCCGCCCCTGGCGTCAGCCCAACGCGCGCGCCAGCCGGCCGACGCCCTCGCGGATCCGGTCTTCGTCGGCCGTGGCGAACGACAGGCGCAACGTGCCGGGGTCGGGATCGGCGCAGAAGAACGGCGCGCCGGGCACGAAGGCCACGCCCTGCGCGATGGCGCGCCGAGCGAATTCGTTGCCGTCCGCCAGCTTGCCGCCGGTGCCCGTCAGCCGCGCCCACACGAACAGGCCGCCCTGCGGCTGCACGAAATCGATGGCCGCGCCCAGCTCGGCGCGCAGCGCGTCGCCCATGGTCCGGGCGCGCTGTCCGTAGACCTGGCGCACGCGCGCCAGCGTGGCCGGCATGCGGCCGGCGGCCAGGTACTGCGCGGCGGTGGCCTGGGCGAAGGTGCTGGTGTGCGCGTCGGAGAACTGCTTGCACATCGTCGCCTTGGCCAGCAGCTCGGCCGGGGCCACCATCCAGCCCACGCGCAGGCCGGGCGAGAGCACCTTGCTCAAAGATCCGCAGTGCACCAGCCAGTCGCGGCTGCCGGGCACCTCGTGGCTCAGCGCCAGCAGGCTGGGCGGCGGCGGGGCGTCGAAGTAGAGGTCGCCATAGGGGTCGTCCTCGATGACCAGGGTCTGGTACCGCACCGCCAGCTCCAGCACGCGCCGGCGGCGCGCCAGGCTCAGCAGGGCGCCGCTGGGGTTGCCGAAAGTGGGGATGAGGTAGACGAACTTCGGCCGGTGGGTCTGGATCAGCCGCTCCAGCTCGTCCACCTTCACGCCGTCGCCGTCGACCGGCGCGCTGACCAGCTCGGCGCCGTAGAGGCGGAAGCACTGGATGGTGGCCAGGAACGTGGGCCCCTCGACGATGGCCTTGCTGCCCGGATCGACCAGGGTCTTGCCCAGCAGGTCCAGCGCCTGCTGGCTGCCGGTGGTGACGATGAGGTCATGAGGCGCCACGCCCTGCGCGCTCTTGTGCGCCATGAATTGCGCCAGTTGCTCGCGCAGCGGCTGGTAGCCCTCGGTCGCGCCGTACTGCAGCGCGCCGCCGGGCTCGCTGGCCAGGGCCTGCTGGACGGCGGCGGAGATGCCGTCCACGTCGAACATGGCGCTGTCGGGGAAGCCGCCGGCGAAGCTGATGATGCCGGGCTTGCCGAGCAGCTTGAACAGCTCGCGGATGGCGGAAGTTTCGACGTTGTCGAGGCGTTGGGCGAAAGGCAGCGGCATGGGCGGATCGGATCAGGGCACGAAAGAAGCCCCGCATTGTCGCCAATTCAGGCTGGCTAAACTGCCCGCATGACCCCCGCCCAGATCGAGCGCTTCTTCGCCACCCTGCAGGCCGCCAACCCGCGGCCCGCCAGCGAGCTGGAATTCACCAGCGTGTTCGAGCTGCTGACCGCCGTGCTGCTGTCGGCCCAGGCCACGGACGTGGGGGTCAACAAGGCCACGCGCCGGCTGTTCCCGGTGGCCAACACCCCGCAAAAAATCATCGACCTGGGGCTGGACGGGCTGGAGGGGTACATCAGGACCATCGGCCTGTTCCGCACCAAGGCCCGCAACCTGATGCAGACCTGCCGCATCCTGCTGGAGCGGCACGGCGGCGAAGTGCCGCGCACGCGCGAGGCGCTGGAGGCGCTGCCCGGCGTGGGCCGCAAGACCGCCAACGTGGTGCTGAACGTGGCCTTCGGCGAGCCGACCATGGCGGTCGATACGCACATCTTCCGCGTCGGCAACCGCACCGGCCTGGCGCCCGGCAAGACGCCGCTGGCGGTGGAACTGCAATTGCTGAAGCGCGTGCCGGCGCGCTACATGGTGCACGCGCACCACTGGCTGATCCTGCACGGGCGCTACGTCTGCCAGGCACGCAAGCCGCGCTGCTGGGAATGCGCGGTGGCCAGCTGCTGCGACTTCACGCCCAAGACGCCGGCGCCGGCGCCGGGTCAGGTGTAGCGCTTTCCGTCAGCCGCGGCGTGGCCAGGCGCTGGGGCAGCGCGCGGATTTGGGGCGCGGGAGCGCTGTCCTACACTGGCGCGCATCCGCACACCGCATCGCCTGGCCCCATGGACTGCAACGACCCGCTCGCCGCTCCGCCGTCCACCCAGCGCCTGGACTCGCGCGATCTGCCCGGGCGCGACAAGTTCGCCGCGCTGCGGGACATGAGCCGCGAGCTGATGGGCTTCGACCTGCAGCGCCACGGCCGGGCCGACCCGTCCCGGCCGTTCGCGTTCTCCAGCACCGTCACCAGCCTGGGCGGCCAGATGCTGTACGGGCGCACCACGCACACGCCGCTGCGCGGCCTGCGCACGCCCGCGCTGATGCGCGATGGCCTGGACGACGTCTATCTGTGCCGGGTGGACGACGGCATGCTGGTGCGCCGCCCCGATGGCGAATTCACCGTGCCGCCCGGCGGGCTGGTGCTGTCGTCCAAGGCGCGCGCGCACGAGAGCATCACCCCGCCGGGCCGCAGCACCACCTCCACCGGCATCCTGATGCCGCGCGCCGGCCTGGCGCAGCTTGTGCCCCAGCTTGAAGAAGCGCCTTTTCTGCTGCTGCCGCCGGGCGCGTGCGGTGCGCCCGCCGCCAGCCTGGCGCTGGCCTATGCCGAGCTGGTGGCGGGCAGCGCCGCCGCCTTGCCGCCCGCCGACCTGCAGCGCGCCACGGCCCACCTGCGCGAGCTGATCGCCGGAGCCATCGCCCCCGCCTGGGCCGCCGCGCAGCCGCCCGGGCGCGACGCGGAGATCGCGCCCCGCCTGGCGCTCATCCAGCGCGACATCCGCGCCCGGCTCGACTGGCCGGGGCTGGACTTGCACCACGTCGCACGCCTGCACCACCTCACCCCGCGCAAGGTGCAGCGGCTGTTCGCGCACCAGGGCACCAGCTTTTCCGACTTTCTGCGCGAGGCGCGCATGGAGCACGCCCGCGCCCTGCTGGCCGACCCGCAGCACCGCCACCGCCGCGTGCTGGAGATCGCGCTGGACTGCGGCTTCGACGACATCTCCGCGTTCAGCCGCGCGTTTCGCCGCCGCTGGGGGATGACGCCGTCCGACGCGCGCTGATGGATGGACCGACGGCCCGGCGCACGTTTAGCACGCCGGGCACAGCGAATGGCACCGTGGGCACAGACGGGCCGCCGCCGCTTGCGAAGAATCGCGCGCTACGCTACCAGGTTCATCCCATGCCCGCATCCCCTCGCACCCTTCGCCGCGCCAGTGCGCTGGCCATCGCCACCGCCGCCGCGCTCGCCCTGCCCGCACAGGCCCGCACCTGCACCTGGACGGGCGCCACCGACCACCTGGGCGCCACCGGCACCAACTGGGACTGCGACGGCGCCACGGGCAACGGCCCGCCCACCGGCGGCGACGATCTGGTCTATCCCGCCGGCGCCGCCCACAAGGCGGACTACGAACACAACTTCGCCGTCCCCGTACCGGTCTTCTACAACATCGACATCGGGCCCGGCTACACGATGGTGGGCAGCTATGCGCTGCGCTTCAGCAACAGCCTGTACGTCACCGCCCCGTTCACCGGCCACACGATGATCGACGGCCGGGATACCGGCGTGCTGGCCGTGCGCGAGTCGGCCCCGCCCGGCAGCGTTGTGTCCTTCATCGGCACGTTGACGCGGCTGGGCGGCGCGTCGTCGGTGGGCGAGGGCGGGTCGGACGACGCGGTGCGCGTGTTCGTCAACGGCACCGGCTTTGGCACGCCCGTGCCGCTCACCGTCTATCAGGGCGGGCGGCTGTCGGTGACCTTTCCGGGGCAGGTCCAGTTCTCCACCCTCACCGTGCGGCCCGGCGGCACCCTGGCGGTGTCCGACGTGCCGCCGGGCCAATTGCCCCCCACCAACCTGGGCGACGGCCAGGTGACCGGCACGCTCGACCTGCAAAGCGGCGCGGTGCTCGAATACCGCGTGTATTCCAACGGCTTCAACGCTGGGGGCATCGAGATGGCGGCGGGCTCTACCGCGCACTTGGCCGGCGCCGTGCTGCGCCTGGTGCTGGACGACCCCGGCGCCGCGCCCGACCCCATCGGCACCGAGCGCGCGTTCCTGTACTACGCCGCCCCCGGCACCACCATCAACGGCACTTTCGCGGGCCTGCCCGAAGGCGCCACCGTCGAGGCCAGCAACGCGCCCGGCATCTTCTACCGCATCAGCTACGGCACGCCCGGCGACCGCAACGTGCGCCTCACCCGCGTGGCCGCCCCGCCGCCGGGGCCGCAGCCTGCGCCCGGCCCGGCCGCCCCCGTGCCCACGCTGGGCCACCTGGCGCTGGCGCTGCTGGGCGCGCTGGTGGGAACTGCGGGCCTGCGGGCGCGGCGCCAGCGCGCCCGATAGAGGCACCGGGGCGACGGAAATGCTATCCAATCAGTAGCTTTAGACGTAATATCCACGCTGACCAAAGCCCGATTTCCACGGGCCTCATGCCCGACAAGACGCCGTTGGTGGTGGAGCTGAAGCTGCTGCAGCTCCGCGCCAAAGAAGCCGGCGCCGGCTCAGGTGTAGCGCTTCTCCAGCGCATCCCATTCGGGCTTGCCGACCAGCCGCTGGCGCTCGGCGAAGGGCGCCACCAGCCCGCTGGCTTCCTGCACTTCCTTTTCATCGCGCAGCACCGTCAATGCTTTCTGCATGCCCGCCACGGCGCCCTGCAGCGCGGCATTGGCGTACAGCACGATGCCGTAGCCCAGCTCGCCCAGCTCCGTCGCGTTGAAGATCGGCGTGCGGCCACCGATCACCATGTTCATCAACTGGGGCTTGGGCAGGCGCCGGGGCAGCGCGCGGATCTCCTCGGCGGTGGTCACGGCCTCGACGAAGAGGATGTCGGCGCCGGCCTCGGCGAACTTCTGCGCGCGCTCGACGGCGGCCTCGAAGCCGTGCGTGGCGGCGGCGTCGGTGCGGGCCATGATCAGCAGGTCGGCGTCGCGGCGCGCATCGACGGCCGCCTTGATCTTGCTGACCGCTTCTTCGGTGGAGATCACTTCCTTGCCCGAGAAATGACCGCAGCGTTTGGGCGCGACCTGGTCCTCGAGCTGGATGCAGTCGGCGCCGGCGCGCTCCAGCGTGCGCACGGTGTGATGGACGTTCAGCGCGTTGCCGAAGCCGGTGTCGGCATCGACGATCAGCGGCAGCGCGACGGCATCGCGGATGCGCGCCGTGTGGTCGGCGATCTCGGCCAGGCCCATGAAGCCCTGGTCCGGCATGCCGAACCACATGTTGGTGACGCCCGCGCCGGTGATATAGATCGCCTCGAAGCCCAGGTCTTCGATGACCTTGGCCGAGAGCGCGTTGAACGCGCCGGGCACAAGGACGCCGCGCCTGGCTTCGGCCAAGGCCTTGAGTTGCTGTCGGGTGTTCATGGCACGGCTTCAGTCCAGCGAGATGTTGGCCTTCTTGATCACCGGCGCCCACTTGGCGCGCTCCTGGCTGATGAACTGGCCATACGCCTCGGGCGTGCCACCGGCGACGATGCCGCCGGTGCCTTCGATCATCTGGCGGATGTCGGGCTGCTTGAGCGCCTCGTTGACGGCGCTGTTGAGCCGCGCGACGACGGCGTCGGGCGTGCTGGCGGGCGCGATCATGCCCAGCCAGTTGTACGACTCGAAACCCTTGATGCCCGCTTCCTGAAGCGTGGGCACGTCGGGCAGCACCTTCACGCGCTGCTTGCTGGAGACGGCCAGCGCCTTGATCTTGCCGGCCTGGATGGACGGCAGCGCCGCGTAGCCCATCTCGAACATGAACGCCAGGTGCCCGCCCAGCAGGTCGGTGGCCGCCAGCGAGCCGCCCTTGTAGGGCACGTGGACCATCTTGGTGCCGGTATCGAAGGCCAGCAGCTCGCCCGACAAGTGGTGCGCGCCGCCCACGCCCGAGGAGCCGTAGGTGAGCTTGCCCGGGTTGGCGCGGGCATGGTCCACCAGTTCCTTGACGTTCTTGAAGCTCTGGTTCGGCGCGATGGTGAGGAACAGCGGCGCCTCCTCGATGAGGATGATGGGCTTGAACGCCGTCTGGGCGTCGTAGGGCATCTTCTTCATCAGCATGGGGTTGGTGACCAGCGGGGCCGGGGAGCCGAAGCCGAAGGTGTGGCCGTCGGCGGCCTTGGCGATCAGGTCCGTGCCGGTGACGCCGCCGGCGCCGCCGCGGTTGTCCACGATGACGGGCTGGCCCAGCACCTTGCCCAGCGCATCGGCGATCTTGCGCGCGCGCGTGTCGGCGAAGCCGCCCGCCGCGTAGGGCACGATGAGCTTGACGGTCTTGCTGGGCCAGGCCTCCTGCGCATGCGCGGGCAGGCTGGGGACCAGGGCGGCCAGGGCGGCGCAGGCGAGCAGGGTACGGCGGGCGGTGTTCATCGGTGAAAGTCTCCTGTTGGTGTAAGGGGGTGCCAAGCAGGCACTGTGCCACAGGTCAGGCCGCCAGCACCTCGCCCGGCACGCGCACCCAGCCTTCCATGAGGATGCGCGCGCTGCGGCTCATCAGGGCCTTGGTCACCCGCCACTGACCATCAGCCAGCCGGGCCTCTGCGCCCACGCGCAGGGTACCCGAGGGGTGGCCGAAGCGCACGGCCTGGCGCTCGCCACCGCCCGCCGCCAGGTTGACCAGCGTGCCGGGAACGGCCGCCGCCGTGCCGATGGCCACCGCGGCCGTGCCCATCATCGCGTGGTGCAGCTGGCCCATCGACAGCGCGCGCACCAGCAGGTCGATGTCGGCCGCGCGGACGGCCTTGCCGCTGGAGGCCACGTAGTCCCGCGGCGGCGCGACGAAGGCGATCTTGGGCGTGTGCTGGCGCGCGGCGGCTTCGGCCGCGTCGCGGATCAGGCCCATGCGCACGGCGCCGTGGGCGCGGATGGACTCGAAGCGTGCCAGCGCGGCCGGATCGCCGTTGATCGCGCCTTGCAGCTCGCAACCGGTGTAGCCCAGGTCCTGGGCGTTCAGAAAAATGGTGGAGATGCCCGCGTTGATCAGCGTGGCCTGGAACGTGCCGACGCCCGGAACGTGAAGGTCATCCACCACATTGCCGGTCGGGAACATTGCCCCGCCCTCCTCGCCCGCGTCGGCCGGATCGAGGAACTCCAACTGCACCTCAGCGGCCGGAAAGGTCACGCCGTCCAGCTCGAAGTCGCCCGTCTCCTGCACCTGCCCGTCGGTGATCGGCACATGGGCCACGATGGTCTTGCCGATGTTGGCCTGCCAGATGCGCACGGTGGCGCTGCCGTTTCGCGGCATCCGCGCGGGGTCGATCAGGCCCATGTGGATGGCGCACGGTCCGACGGCGGCCGAGAGGTTGCCGCAGTTGCCGCTCCAGTCCACGACGGGCTGGTCGATGGAGACCTGCCCGAACAGGTAGTCCACGTCGTGCCCTGGCCGCGTGCTGCGCGCGAGGATCACGGCCTTGCTGGTGCTGGAAGAGGCGTTGCCCAGCCCGTCGATCTGCTTGCCATACGGATCGGGGCTGCCCAGCACGCGCAGCAGGAGGGTGTCGCGCACGGCGCCGGGCTGCTGCGCAGCCTCGGGCAGGTCTTCGCGTTTGAAGAACACGCCCTTGCTGGTGCCGCCGCGCAGGTAGGTGGCGGGGATCTTGATTTGCGGGTGATGCGTCATGGTCTATCTCCCCTCTCCCCTTGCGGGAGAGGGGCCGGGGGAGAGGGGGCGGCCGCAGGCAAGGCGGCCCAGATGGCTTCCAGCACGCCATTCGTGCGCAGCAAGATGTCGTCGTTCCAGAAGCGCAGCACGGTGAAGCCCTGGCGGCGCAGCCAGGCGTCGCGCACCGCATCGTGCGGCGAGTCGGCGTGCTGGCCGCCATCCGCCTCGACGACCAGGCGCGCGCCGAAGTGCACGAAGTCGACGATGTAGGGACCGATCGGCTGCTGGCGACGGAATTTCTGACCGTCCAGGCGATGGGCGCGCAGGTGCTTCCACAGCCGCTGCTCGGCGTCGGTCATGTTCTGACGCAAGGCTTTGGTGAATTCGCGCGGGTGCATACCCCTCTCCCCAACCCCTCTCCCGCAAGGGGAGAGGGGAGAAATCAGGTGCGTCATGGTTTTTGCTTCTATATTGATAGCTGCCGGCGATTTATCCACGCTGGCTTGGTGCCGATTTGGCCAGGAAATCCTGCGCGAAGCGCTGCAGCACGCCGCCGGCCTCGTAGATCGAGGCTTCCTCGGCCGTGTCCAGGCGGCAGGTCACGGGAACCTGCACGGTCTCGCCGTTCCGGCGCCGGACGACCAGCGTGAGGTCGGCACGTGGGGTGCGTTCGCCGGCCACGTCGTAGGTCTCGGTGCCGTCCAGGCCCAGCGTGAGGCGGTTGATGCCCGGCTTGAACTCCAGCGGCAGCACGCCCATGCCGATCAGGTTGGTGCGGTGGATGCGCTCGAAGCCTTCGGCCACCACCGTCTCCACCCCGGCCAGGCGCACGCCCTTGGCGGCCCAGTCGCGGCTGGAGCCCTGGCCGTAGTCGGCGCCCGCGACGACGATCAGCGGCTGGCGGCGATTCAGGTAGGTCTCGATGGCCTCCCACATGCGCATCACCTTTCCCTCCGGCTCGACGCGCGCCAGCGAGCCTTTTTGCCCCGCCATCTCGTTGACGAGCTGCGGGTTGGCAAACGTCGCGCGCAGGGCCGTCAGGTGGTCGCCGCGGTGGGTGGCGTAGGAGTTGAAGTCCTCCTCGGGCAGGCCCATCCTGGCCAGGTACTCGCCGGCCGCGCTGTCCGCCAGGATGGCGTTGGAGGGCGAGAGGTGGTCGGTCGTGATGTTGTCGGGCAGCAGCGCCAGCGGGCGCATGCCAGTCAGCGTGCGCGGGAAGGCGGCCAGCGCGCCCACGCCTTCCGTGTCCCAGTAGGGCGGGCGGCGGATGTAGGTGGACTGGGGGCGCCAGTCGTACTGCGGGCTCACGCGCTCGCCGTTGGCCGGGCGAATGGCGAACATGGGTTCGTACACGGCGCGGAACTGCTCGGGCTTGACGGCCCGGGCGACGATGGTGTCGATTTCCTCGTCGCTGGGCCAGATGTCCTTCAGGCGGATGTCCTGGCCATCGACGACGGCCAGCACGTCCTGCTCGATGTCGAAGCGCACCGTGCCCGCGATGGCGTAGGCCACCACCAGCGGCGGCGAGGCCAGGAACGCCTGCCTGGCATGGGGGTGGATGCGCCCGTCGAAGTTGCGGTTGCCCGAGAGCACGGCGGTGGCGTAGAGGTCGCGGTCGATGATCTCCTGCTGGATCTTCGGATCGAGCGCGCCGCTCATGCCGTTGCAGGTGGTGCAGGCGAAGGCGACGATGCCGAAGCCCAGCTTTTCCAGATCGCCCAGCAGGCCCGCTTCCTTCAGATACAGCTCAACCGCTCTCGAGCCGGGCGCCAGCGAGGTCTTGACCCACGGCTTGCGCGCGAGGCCCAGCCGGTTGGCATGGCGCGCCAGCAGCGCGGCGGCGATCACGTTGCGCGGGTTGCTGGTGTTGGTGCAGCTCGTGATGGCGGCGATGATCACGGCGCCATCGGGCATCAGGCCCTGAGCCTCTTCGTCCTTGCCGGCGGCCAGCTTGGCCGCGTCGGCGATGCCGCGCTCCTGCAGGGCCGACACGGGCAGGCGGCGGTGCGGGTTCGACGGGCCGGCCATGTTGCGCACCACGCGGGAAAGATCGAACGCCAGCACGCGCTCGTACTGCGCGGTTTGCAGACTGCTCGCCCAGAAACCGGCTTCCTTGGCGTAGGTCTCCACCAGCCTGACCTGTTCGGGGCTGCGGTCGGTCAGCCTGAGGTAGTCGATGGTCTGCGGGTCGATGTAGAACAGCGCGGCCGTGGCGCCGTACTCGGGGCACATGTTCGAGATGGTCGCCCTGTCTCCGATCGAGAGGCTGTCCGCGCCCTCGCCGAAGAATTCGACGTAGGCGCCCACCACCTTTTCGCGGCGCAGGAACTCGGTCAACGCCAGCGCGATGTCGGTCGCGGTGATGCCGGGCTGGCGCTTGCCGGTGAGCCGCACGCCCACTGTTGTTGGCAGGCGCATCCACGACGCGCGGCCCAGCATCACGTTCTCGGCCTCCAGCCCACCCACGCCGACGGCGATCACGCCCAACGCATCGACGTGCGGCGTGTGGCTGTCGGTGCCCACGCACGTGTCGGGGAAGGCCAGGCCATCCTGCACGCAGACCACGGGCGACATCTTTTCCAGGTTGATCTGGTGCATGATCCCGTTGCCCGCGGGGATCACCTGCATGTTGGCGAAGGCCTTCTTCGTCCACTCGATGAAGTGGAAGCGGTCCTCGTTGCGGCGGTCCTCGATGGCGCGGTTCTTGGCGAAGGCATCCGGGTCATCGCCGCCGCACTCCACGGCCAGCGAATGGTCCACGATGAGCTGCACCGGCACGACCGGGTTCACCGCCGCCGGGTCGCCGCCGGCCGACGCAATCGCATCGCGCAGGCCAGCCAGGTCCACCAGCGCGGTCTGGCCGAGGATGTCGTGGCAGACCACGCGCACCGGAAACCAGGGGAAATCGCGGTCGCGGCGGCGCTCGATGATCTGCCACAGGCATTCGTCGAGGATCGCGGGATCGCAGCGGCGCACCAGGTTCTCGGCATGCACGCGCGCGGTGTAGGGCAGCGCGTCCCAGGCGCCGGGGCGCAGCGCATCGACGGCCGCGCGGGCGTCGATGTAGTCCAGCGCGGTGCCGGGCAGGCGTTTTCCGTAGCGTAAGTTCATGGGGCGAAAGAGGCCTTCAGCCGCGCCCCCGATGGGCACGAAGCGCAGATCCTCGGGGCCGGTGTCGCGGGCGCTGGGCCGGATGATCTTATTGTCGATGCGCTGGTCGATCACGTGCGCGCCCCGCAAGCGCGTCGCGGCGCCAGCGCCGTGCGGCATCAGGCCAACGCTCGCCCGCCTCGCTGCCGCGCCCAGGCATCGCGCGCCAGCGTCTGCTCGGCCAGGCGCAGCACCGGCGCATCGACCATGCGGCCATCGAGCACGCACACGCCGCCCTGCGCGTCCTGCATGGCCCGCAGCACGGCGCGCGCGCGCTCGACGCTCTGCGCGTCGGGCGCGAAGACGCCATGCACGGCGGCCACCTGCGCGGGGTGGATGCACAGCTTGGCGCCAAAGCCCAGGCGCAGCGCCCGCTGGGTGTCGGCGGCGGTGTGCTGCATTTCCTGCGTATCGACGGTCACGCCATCCACGGGCGCGGCCAGCCCGGCGCGGCGCGAGGCGAACACCAGGGCCGTGCGCACGGGCAGCAGTTCGTCCTCCCGCGGCCCGCAGCGCAGGCCCGTGTCCACCTGGAAGTCCAGGTGCCCGAAGGCCAGCCGCGCCACCTGCGGCGCGCGGGCCAGCGCGTCCACGGCGTCCAGCCCGGCCAGCGACTCCACCAGCGGCAGCAGCGCGCAGGCCGGGCCGGCGGCGCACGCCACCCGCGCCAGCACCTGGGGATCCTCGGCCTTGGACACCACGGCGCCGCACGCGCCCCGCGCCACCAGGCGCGCCAGCGCGGCCACGTCGTCGTCGAACCAGGGCGTGCCGAAGGCGTTGATGCGCACCAGCAGGCGGGCGCGCTGCGCCGGCGACAGGTGCGTGCCGGCCTGCTCCAGCGCCTGGCGCGCCGCCGGCTTGTCGGCCGGAGCCACGGCGTCCTCCCAGTCGGCGATGACCATGTCCGCCCCGCTGGCCAGCGCCTTGGCCAGCCGCTCGGGCCGGCTGGCCGGGACGAAGAGGAAGGAGCAGGCGTTGCGCACGAGTTCGGTCATGGCGGTGGTCCGAAAAAATCAGGCGTACTCGGAAATCTCGATCAGGTTGCGGTCCGGGTCGCGCACGTAGAGCGATCGGATCGGCCCGCGCGCGCCGGTGCGCTGCACCGGGCCGCATTCGATGGCGATGCCGTGCTCGGCCAGGCGCCGCTCCACCTGATCGAGCGGCACGGCGGCGATGAAGCACAGATCCAGCGCGCCCGGCGTGGGGTGCAGGGCCTTGGGCTCGAACTCGCGCCCCTTCAGGTGCAGGTTGATCTTCTGGCCGTTCCAGACGAAAGCCTGGCGGCCCTCGCCGAAGGTCTGCAGCGCCATGCCCAGCACGGTGCAATAGAAGTGCACGCAGGCCGCCTCGTCGGCCGTGGTGAGGACGAGGTGGTCCAGGCGGTCGATCAGGCAGGCCACGGGCGCTCACTCGGCCGACACGCCGGCGGCGGTGATGACCGTGCGCCAGCGCGCCACCTCGGCCTCCAGGTGCTTGCGCAGCCCTTCGGGCGTGGCCTTGTCGGGCGAGACGAGGTCGGCGCTCAGCTCGGCGATGCGCTTCTTCACCATTTCGTCCTTCAATGCCGCGTTCAGCGCCTTGTTGAGTTTGTCGATCACGTCCTTGGGCGTGCCCTTGGGCGCGTACATGCCGTGCCACACCTTCACGTCGAAGCCCTTGAGGCCCTGCTCGTCCAGCGTGGGCAGGCTGGGCATGGACGCCAGGCGCTGCGGCGTGGTCACGCCGAAGACCTTGACGCGCTTGCCGTCCTGGATCACCGGCACCGTCGACGTGGTCTGGTCGCACAGCAGGTCCACCTGGCCGCCCATGAGGTCGTTCATCGCCGGGCCGGTGCCCTTGTAGGGCACGGTGATCAGCTTGGCGCCGGACTGCTGCGCGAACACCATGCCGCACAGCTGCGAGACGGCGCCGGTGCCGGCATTGGCCAGCGTGACCTTGTCCGGGTTCTTCTTCACGTAGTCCAGCAGCTCGGGCAGGGTGTTGGCCGGGAAGTCCTTGCGCGACAACAGCGTCATGGGCACGTCGAGCACCTGGCCGATGTACTCGAAGTCCTTGAGCGAGTCGTAGGGCAGCTTCTTGTACAGCGTCATGGCCGTGGCCATGCCCATGTGGTGGATCAGAATGGTGTTGCCGTCGGCCTTGGCGCGGGCCACGCGCGCGGGTGCCAGCGTGCCGCCCGCGCCCACGGTGTTCTCGACGATCACGGTCTGCCCCAGCGACTGGCCCATGGGCACGGCCAGCAGGCGCGCCACCACGTCGGTGGGGCCGCCGGCGCTGTAGGGCACGACCAGGGTGATGGGCTTGTCGGGCCAGTTGGCGGCCAGGGCGTTGCCGGCCAGGGCCAGCGCGGCGCAGGCGCAGGCGCAGGCCACGGCGCGGCGGGTGATGTGGATTGCGTTCATGGTTTGTCTCCTTGGGTTGTAAACATGGGTTGTTGAATGCAGACCAGCCGCTGCACGCGCGGCCACCGCGCCACCTGCCACAGCCGCTGCACGGCGGCCTCGGCCTCGCTGGCGGGCACGGCGGCGCCGTACTCGGCCAGGCGCAGGGCCTTGGCGGTGATCTCGTCGCGCGAGAGGGTGTTGCCGGGATCGCCCTTGGGATCATCGACGCGGCCCTGCAGCGCGCGGCCGTCAAAGGTCCGCACGGTGACCTTGCCGATCCAGCGCCGCGGGTAGGCGGCATCCACCTCGGCGTCCAGCTCCATGCGCACCTTCTCGCGCAGGGCCACGGTGTCGGGCGCGAGGTAGTCGCGGTCGAACTCGGTCAGCCCCGCGTGGCCGTGGCGCGCGGCCAGCGCGAGCACCGTGCCCATCGAGAACTTGCTCTGGTGCACCGTGGCGGGCGAGACCACGGGGCCCAGCACGTCGATGGCGCCCTGGTGCACGTGGCAGGTGACCTGCGCGATGTCGCCGGTGCCCACGCCGTGCTCGCGCATGACCTGCAGCAGCGCATCGGCCGCCGGGTGCGTGTGGCGGCACGAGGCATGCCATTTGAAGCTGGTCTCGGCCGTGGCCCAGCGCGTGCCCAGCCCTTCGGTGAGCTTGGCGGGATTGGCGTCGCTGGACATGCCGGCCGCCATGCCCTGCGGGCCGGTGAAGATGTCCTGCGCGCCGGTGAAGCCGTCCTTCGCCAGGTACGCCGCCATCAAACCGGCGGCGGCGGCGTGGGCCGTGTGCAGTTGCTTGCTGTCGGCGGCGGTGCGCAAGAATTCCCACAGCCCCG
The DNA here is from genome assembly GCF_016703145.1 of Ottowia sp. GTDB lineage: Bacteria > Pseudomonadota > Gammaproteobacteria > Burkholderiales > Burkholderiaceae_C > Ottowia. Next base: position 1,266,734 of record NZ_JADJCO010000005.1, read on the forward strand.
CCGACTGCGTGCCGGCCGAGCCGAAGGCGTGCTGCATCTGCGCGGGCGTCAGCTCCAGCAGGCGGCCCACGGCGGCGGTGGCGGCCAGCGTGCCGGCCGTGGCCGTGGTGTGGAAGACCTTGTAGTGGCTGCGGCCCAAGAACTCGCCCACGCGGATGCCCACCTCGTAGCCCGCCACGCAGGCGGCCATGAGCTGCGCGCCGCTCGCGCCGATCTGCTGCGCCACGGCCAGCGCGGGCGGGAAGACCACGGCGGCCGGGTGGAACACCGAGCCGTTGTGCACGTCGTCCTGCTCGGCCACGTGGCTGGCGGCGGCGTTGGCCAGCGCGGCCATCATGGGCGAGCTGCTGGCGCCCAGGCCGATCACCTCGCTGGGCCCCTGCGCCGGGCCCTGCGACAGCGCGAAGCGCGCGATGCTGGCCACGGGCCGCGCCTGGCAGCCCGCGAGCACGGAGCCGAACCAGTCCACCCACAGGTCTTCCGCACGGCGCTGCACGGGCGCCGGCACGTCGCTCCACCGGAGCTGGGCGGCGAACTGGGCGAGGGGGTGGATGCTCACTTGGGTTTCTTGCTTCATTTTGGCCTCCAAGGCTTATGGGACAAGCGCGGGCAGCTATGGTTTTAGATAGCCTGGGGTGCCTGCAGCGCGTCGATCTGCTCGGCGCTCCAGCCCAGCTCGGCCAGGATGGCGGCGTTGTGCTGGCCCACGGCGGGCACGGCTTCCATGCGGTACTCGAAAGCGCTGTTCACGCCCGGCGGCAGCGGCGCGGGCACCTCGCCCGCGGGCGTGGCCACGGTGCGCCAGCGGCCCCGCGCCTGCAGTTGCGGGTGCGCCCACAGGCCGGCCATGTCGTTGACGCGCGCGTTGGCGATGCCGGCGGCGTCCAGCCGCTCGACGACCTGCGCGGCGGTCAGGGCGGCGAAGGTTTCGAGGATCAGCGCCTGCAGCTCCACCCGGTTGGCGTTGCGCTTGGCGTTGGCGTCGAAGCGCGCGTCGCCCGCCACTTCGGGGCGTTGCAGCACGGCGTCGCAGAAGGTCTTCCACTCGCGCTCGTTCTGCAGGCCCAGCATCACCGTGCCGCCGTCGCCGGCCTGGAACGGCCCGTAAGGGTAGATGCTGGCGTGCGATGCGCCGGTGCGCGGCGGCGGGGGCGCGCCGTCGAAGGCGTAGTACATGGGGTAGCCCATCCATTCGCCCATGGCTTCGAGCATGGAGACGTCGATGTGGCAGCCCTCGCCCGTCTTGCCGCGCAGCAGCAGGGCCGACAGGATGCTGGTGTAGGCGTACATGCCCGCGGCGATATCGGCGACCGAGATGCCGGCCTTGGAGGGCGTGTCGGGCGTGCCGGTGATCGAGAGAAAGCCCGCCTCGCTCTGGATCAGCAGGTCGTAGGCCTTCTTGTCGCGGTAGGGGCCGTCGCTGCCGTAGCCGCTGATGTCGCAGACGATGAGCCTGGGGTTGTGGCCCTTGAGCGCTTCGTGGGACAGGCCCATGCGCGCCGCCGCGCCGGGCGCGAGGTTCTGCACCAACACGTCGGCGGTTTGCAGCAGTTGCAGCAGCGCGGCCTTGGCCTGGGGCTGCTTGACGTCGAGCGCCAGGCTTTCCTTGCTGCGGTTGATCCAGGTGAAGTGCGAGGACTGGCCCTTCACGCGCTGGTCGTAGCCGCGCGCGAAGTCGCCGCCGCCGGGGCGCTCGACCTTGATGACGCGCGCGCCCAGGTCGGCCAGCTGGCGCGTGCAGAACGGCGCGGCCACCGCGTGTTCGAGCGTGACGACGGTGATGCCGTCCAGCGGTCGTGTCATGGCGCGGTCCTCAGAACGAACGCGGCAGGCCCAGCACGTGCTCGGCCACGAAGGAATAGACCAGGTTGGTGGAGATCGGCGCCACCTGGTACAGGCGCGTCTCGCGGAACTTGCGCTCCACGTCGTATTCGCAGGCGAAGCCGAAGCCGCCGTGGAACTGCAGGCAGGCGTTGGCCGCCTCCCAGCTCGCCTTGGCGGCCAGGTACTTGGCCATGTTGGCCTGCGTGCCCATGGGCTGGCGCGCGTCGAACAGCTGGCAGGCCTTCCAGCGCATCAGATTGGCGGCCTCCACCTCGATGAAGGCATCGGCGATGGGGAACTGCACGCCCTGGTTCTGGCCGATGGGGCGGCCGAACACGTTGCGGTCCTTCACGTAGTTCGTCACGCGGTCGAGGAACCAGTAGCCGTCGCCGATGCACTCGGCGGCGATCAGCGTGCGCTCGGCGTTCAGGCCGTCGAGGATGTACTTGAAGCCCTTGCCCTCCTCGCCGATCAGGTTCTCCTCGGGGATCTCCAGGTCTTCGAAGAACAGCTCGTTGGTCTCGTGGTTGACCATGTTGAGGATGGGGCGCACCGTCATGCCCTTCTTCTCGGCTTCGCGCAGATCGACCATGAAGATCGACATGCCCTCGCTCTTCTTCGTCACCTCGGCCAGCGGCGTGGTGCGCGCCAGCAGGATCATCCAGTCGCTGTGCTGGATGCGGCTGATCCACACCTTCTGGCCGTTGACCACGTAGCGGCCGTCCTTCTTCACGGCGCTGGTCTTGATCTTGGTGGTGTCGGTGCCGGTGGTGGGCTCGGTCACGCCCATGGACTGCAGGCGCCATTCGCCGGTGGCGATCCGGGGCAGGTACTTGTCCTTCTGCGCCTGCGAGCCATGGCGCAGCAGCGTGCCCATGTTGTACATCTGGCCATGGCAGGCGCCGGAGTTGCCGCCGCAGCGGTTGATCTCTTCCATGATGACCGACGCCTCGGTCAGGCCCAGACCCGAACCGCCGTACTCCTGCGGGATCAGCGCGGCCAGCCAGCCGGCCTTGGTCAGCGCATCGACGAAGGCCTCGGGGTAAGCGCGCTGCTCGTCGATCTTGCGGAAATATTCATCGGGGAACTCGGCGCACAGCGCACGGATGGCGTCGCGGATTTCGGGGAAGTTGTTCGATTGGGTGTGTTCGATCATTTCTCAAGCCTTTTTGGCCTCCGGCCTTTATGGAATAAGCGCAGTAAGCTAGATTTTTAATAGCAAACTCAGGCCAGCGTGGCCGTGGCCCGCATGGTCAGCCAGCCCTCGTGGTCCTGCGCCCACAGCGCCACGGTCCGGCCATCGGCGGACGGCTGGCCGTGCACGCTGAACGGGTTCAGGTCGAACGTGGGCCGCACGGCCTTGAACTCGAAAGCGGCCACCCGCGCACCGGGCAGGCTGCGCCGCGACAGGTCGACGAGCAGCGTGGCGATCAGCGGGCCGTGCACGATCAGGCCGGGGTAGCCCTCGACCTCGGTGACGTAGTGGCGGTCGTAGTGGATGCGGTGGCCGTTGAAGGTGAGCGCGGAGTAGCGGAACAGCAGCACGTCGTCCGGCACGATGGTGCGCGACCACGCGGCTTGCGCTGGGGGCTTTTGCGGCGGCGGCGCCGGGTCGCCTGCTTGAGCGGCGGCGCGGTAGACGATGTCGTGCTCCTCGGTCAGCGCCACGCCGTGCTCGTTGGAGAAGCGGTGCTCGACCAGCACGAACAGCAACTCGCCCGAACGGCCGCCCTTGTGCGTGATGGACCGGATGGTGGAGGTGCGCCGCACGTCCTGACCCACCCGCAAAGGATTTTTCACATCCCAGCGCAGCCGCCCGCCAGCCCACATGCGGCGCGGCAGCGGCACGGGCGGCAGGAAGCCACCGCGCCTAGGGTGCCCGTCGGGCCCGATCTCGCTCTGGCGCGCGTGCGGCAAAAAATACAGCCAGTGCCCCAGCGGCGGCAGCGCCGTGCCGGGCACGGGCGCCGGATCATCGCGGTCCAGCGTGGCCGACAGGGCGCGCACGGGCGCGGCGGTGAGGGTGTCGGGCGTGGTTTCGCTCCTGCCCTGCCAGCTTTGCAGGTGCGCCAGGGCGGCGGCGTCGATGGTGGCGGTCATGGTCTGGTTCCTCAGTTGATCGTGGCGCCGGAGGCCTTCACGATGCGCGCCCACTTGGCGATGTCCTGCTTCAGGATGGCGGCGAACTCGGCGCCCATGACGGGCTTGTCGGGCGTGCCGGCCAGCTCCACGCCCTGCGCCTCCAGCTTGTCGCGCATCTCCTTGTCGGCCATGGCCTGGCGCATGCCGTCCCGCAGCCGCTCCATCACGTCCCTGGGCACGCCCGCCGGCGCGAACAGGCCGATCCACAGCGTGCCGCTGTAGCCCGGCACGAATTCGCCCAGGGCGGGCACGTCCGGCAGCACGGGCGAGCGCTGGGCACTGCTCACGGCCAGCGCGCGCAGCCGGTCCGCCTTGATGTGCGACAGCGTGGACGGCAGGCTGCCGAACAGCAACGGCAACTGCCCGCCCAGCACGTCGTTGAGCGCCGGGGCCACGCCCTTGTAAGGCACGTGCCGCAGCTCGACGCCGGCCATCTGGTTGAGCATCTCGCCCAGCAGGTGGTTGAGCGTGCCGTTGCCGGCCGAGGCGTACTGCAGCTCGCCCGGCCTGGATTTGGCCAGCGCCAGCAGCTCGGGCACCGTCCTGGCGGAAAACGAGGGGTGAGCCAGCAGCACGTTGGGCACGGCGCCGACCAGGCTGACGGGCTGGAAGTCGGCCACGGGGTCGAACCCCGGCGCCTTGTAGAGCGCCGGGTTGATGGCCTGGCTGCTGCTGATCGTCATGAGCAGCGTGTAGCCGTCCTTGGGCGCCCTGGCCACGGCCTGGGTGCCGATGTTGCCGCCCGCGCCGGGGCGGTTGTCCACCACGGCACTGCCGCCCAGCTTGTCGGCCAGCTTCTGGCTCACCACGCGGCCCACGATGTCGTTGGTGCCGCCCGCGGCCTGGGGAACGATCATCACGATCGGGCGGCTGGGATAGTTGCCCTGCGCGAAGGCGCCGGGCATGGCCGTCAGGCCAGCGGTCAGCAGTGCACCCGTGCAGAGCGTGCGGCGCGACATGGCCGTGAAAGAAGCAGCGAACACGTGATTTGTCTCCCCGGATGCGTGGAAAAGCCGTGGTGCGCAACGGCTTCGGGCATGGCTCGAAGCAAATGAGGTGGCGCCGTCGGAAACCCGATGATCTCCGTCTTCGACGGTGTGAACAATCTGCGAATCCAGAACCAAGCCTTCGGAAATACCGAAGCCTGGTTCAGAATGCGCCCATGCAATTCGACCTGACCGACCTGCGCCTGTTCGTGCGCGTCGCCGAGGAAGGCGCCCTCACCCGCGCCGCCGCGCGCCAGTTCCTGTCGCTGGCGGCGGCCAGCGCGCGCGTCAAGACGCTGGAGGAGCAGGCCGGCGTGCCCCTGCTCTACCGCGAGGCGCGCGGCGTGCGCCTGACGCCGGCGGGGGTGGCCTTCCTGCACCACGCGCGCGGCGTGCTGCGCCAGACCGCCCAACTGCGCGCCGAGCTGCAGGAATACGGCGGCGGCCTGCACGGGCACCTGCGCGTGCAGGCCAACACCACGGCGGTGATGGACTTCCTGCCCGAGCTGCTGCCGCCCTTCCTGTCGGCGCACCCGTGCGTCAACATCGACCTGCAGGAGAAGCCGAACGCCGAGATCGCGCGCGGCGTGCGCGACGGCCGCGCCGACCTGGGAATCGTGGCCGGCGACGTGGACGCGGCGGGCCTGCGCGCCACGCACTTCTCCACCGACCGGCTGGTGCTGGTGGTGTCGCGCCAGCACCCGCTGGCCGGCCAGCGGACGATCGCCTTCGCCGACACGCTGGAGCACGACTACATCGGCATGCACGCCGGCAGCACGCTGCAGGCTTACCTGAGCCGCATCACCGAGGACATCGGCCGCCCGCTCAAGCTGCGCATCCAGCTGTCCAGCTTCGACGCCATGTGCCGCATGATCGGCGCCGGCGTCGGCATCGGCGTGGTGCCCGAGAGCGCGGCGCGGCGCAACCTGGCGACGATGAAGCTGGCGCGCATCGAGCTGACGGACGAATGGAAGTGGCGCGAGCGGCGCGTGCTGGTGCGCGAGGGCGAGGCGCTGCCGGGCTACGCCGAGGCGCTGATCGTGCTGCTCTGCGAGCACTTCCGCAAACCCGCACGCTCGTCCGCCTCGGGCCGGCCCGGCGGCAGGAAATGAGCCGGATCAGCGCGGCGGCGCCACCCCCGGCGCCGGCGTTTCGAGCCACGGCGCCTGCCAGCCGCCGCCCAGCGCCTGGATCAGCGCCACCGCCGCCTGCTGGCGCTGCAACTGCAGTTGCAGCAGCCCGCGCCGCGCGCTCAAGGCGCCGGCCTGGGCGGTGACGACCTCGGTGTAGGCCGACAGGCCGGCCTGGTAGCGGTTGAGCATCTGCTGCTCGATGCGCTCGGCCGCGTCGGCGCTGGCGCGCGCGTGCCCGGCCTGCTCGGCCAGGGTGGCCAGGGCGCTGAGCTGGTCCTCGACCTCCTTCATCGCCGCCAGCCCGGCCTGGCGGTAGCGCGCCACGGCGGCGTCGCGCGCGGCCAGGGCCTGATCCACCCGGGCGTCGCGCGCGCCGCCATCGAAGACGGTCTGCGCCAGCGCCAGGCCCAGCGACCACAGCAGGCTGGGCGCCGACACCAGGTCGGCCAGGTGGCCGGCGCCCGCGCCGAGGCTGGCGCTCAGGCTGAAGTCTGGGAAGTACGCGCTGCGCGCCACGCCGATGCGCGCGTTGGCGGCGCTGACGGCGCGCTCGGCGCCGGCCACGTCGGGGCGGCGCAGCAGCAGCAGCGACGGCACCTCGGCCGGCACTTGCGGGGCCACGCCGGCCCAGGGCGCCGCGGGCAGCGAGAAGGTGGCCGGCGCCTCGCCCACCAGCAGGGCGATGGTGTGCTCGTAGGCGGCGCGGCTGCGCTGCAGCGCCACGCGCGTGGCCTGGGCGCCGCGCAGCGTGGCCTGGGCCTGGAAGGTGTCGGTGCGCGGCACCACGCCGACGTCGTAGCGGTTCTGCGTGATCTTGGCGGCGCGCTGGTAGCCGGTGATGATCTCGTCCATGAGGGCGATCTCGGCGTCCGTCTCGCGCAGCGCCAGGTAGGCCGCGGCCAGGCTGGCCTGGGCCGACAGGCGGGCGCCGGCCAGGTCGGCCTCGCTGGCCTGGACGCTGGCCGACTGCGCGCTCACCGCGTCCCGGATGCGGCCCCACAGGTCGGGCGCCCAACTGGCGCCCAAGGACAGGCTGGCCGATCCGGTGGCGGCGCGGTCGTCGCCGCCGCTGCGCTGCTGGACCAGTTGCGCGCCCACCTGGGGCCAGCGCTGGGCCTGCTGCTCGCGCAGCAGGGCCTGCGCCTGGGCCACGTTGGCGGCGGCGAGCTTCAGGTCCTGGTTGGACAGCTCGACGCGCGCGGCCAGCGCGTCGAGCACCGGGTCGCCGAAGAGCCGCCACCATTGCCCCGCGTCCCAGGCGCGCGCCTGGCTGGCGCTGGCCCAGCCGGGCGCGGGGGCGGGGGCGGCATGCTTCCACGCGGCGGGCACGGCCAGCGGCTCCATCGGCTGCACGGGGGCCAGCGAACAGGCCGACAGCACGCCCGCCGCCGCGACGGCGATTACAAGCCTTTTTGGCCTCCAGCCCGCGTGGATATTGCTCATAAAGCTATTCATTCAGTAGCATCCTTCAGCTCATGCCGCGCGCCAGCTTCGCTTCTCCGGCCGGACGGCGGCGCAGCCTGTCGAGCAGCACGTAGACCACCGGCGTGGTCAGCAGGGTGAGCAGCTGGCTGGCGATGAGGCCGCCGACGATGGTCACGCCCAGGGGCTGGCGCAGCTCGGCGCCCTGGCCGAAGCCGACGACCAGCGGCAGCGCGCCCAGGCCGGCGGCCAGCGTGGTCATGAGGATGGGACGAAAGCGCAGCAGGCAGGCCTCGCGCACGGCCTGCACCGCCGTCAGCCCGCGCGAGCGCTCGGCGTCGAGCGCGAAGTCGATGATGAGGATGGCGTTCTTCTTGACGATGCCGATGAGCAGGAACACGCCGATCAGCGCCATGATGGAAAAGTCCATGCGCATCGCCATCAGCGCGACCACCGCGCCGAAGCCGGCCGAGGGCAAGGTGGTGAGCACGGTCACGGGGTGGATCAGGCTCTCGTACAGGATGCCCAGCACGATGTAGATGACGACGATGGCGGCCAGCACCAGCAGCCACTGCTGCGCCTGCTGCTGCTGCGCCGCCGCGGCCGCGCCGGAGAACACGCCGCGCACGTTGTTGGGCAGGCCGATGGTGGCCTCGGCCTCGCGCACGGCGCGGCGCCCCTCCTCGATCGACACGCCGTCGGCCAGGTCGAACGACAGGGTCGACGACAGCTCGCCGCCGTCGTGCATGACGGCCGAGGGCACGGCACGCTCGCGCACGGTGGCGAAGGCCGACAGCGGCACCATGCGGCTGGCGCTGCCCGACAGCGGCTGGCCGGTGGAGGCGCTGCGCAGCGCGGGATTGGCCGACGTGGCCGCGGCGGCCGGCGCGTCGGATGCCGCCGCGCCCGGCGCGGTGGCGGCGGCGCCCGCCCGGCCGGCCGGCACGTACAGGTCGCGCAGCACCAGGGGCGACTGGGCGTATTCGGGCGCCCACTCCATCACCACCGAATACTGGTTGAGGTCGGCGTACATGGTGGCCACGCCACGCTGGCCGAAGGCGTTGTAGAGCGCGCCGTTCAGCGCGCTGGTGCTGACGCCGAGCTGGGCGGCGCGGTCGCGGTCCACGACGATGGCGGTTTCCACGGCGTTGTCGCTCTGGTCGTCGTCCACGTCGGTCAGGCGCGGATCCTGCTTGAGCGCGTCGGACAGGCGCTTGCCCCAGGTCTTCAGGTCGGCCTGGTTGTCGGCCTTGAGCGTGAACTGGTAGGTCGAGTTGCTGCCGCGCCCGCCCATGCGCAGCTCCTGCGCCGGGCCGAGGAACACGCGCAGGCCGGTCATCTCGCCCAGCGGCGCGCGCAGCCGGTTGATGACCTCGCGCGTGCTCTCGCGGCGCTCGCCGGCAGGCTTGAGCACGGCCGACAAAAAACCCCCGCCCCCACCGCCGCCCGCGAAGCCCACCACCGTGGCGACGGCCGGGTCGGCCCGGATGATGTTCACCGCCTGCTGCAGCTTGTCGGCCATGGCGGTGGAGGAGATGCTCTGGTCCGCCCGCAGGCCGCCCACCAGCTGGCCGTTGTCCTGCTCCGGGAAGAAGCCCTTGGCGATGGCGCCGAACAGGTAGACGTTGAGCGCCACCACCACGGCCAGCACCGCCAGCACCGTCCACGGCGAGGCCAGCGACCCGTCGAGCGCGTGGCCGTAGCCGCGCTGCAGGCCGGCCTGGGCGCGCTCCAGGGCACGGGCGACGGCGCCGCGCCCGCGCTGCGCCAGGCCGCGCCGCTCCTGGCCGGGGCGATGCGCCTTCAGCAGCACGGCGCACATCATCGGCGTGGTGGTGAGCGAGATGACGAGCGAGATCATCACGGCGATGGACAGCGTCATCGCGAACTCGCGGAACATGCGCCCCACCTGCCCGCCCAGGAACAGGAGCGGAATGAACACCGCCACCAGCGACAGGCTGATGGTCAGCACCGTGAAGCCCACCTCGCGCGCGCCGCGCAGCGCCGCCTGCCGGCGCGGCTCGCCGCGCTCCAGGTGGCGCGTGGTGTTCTCCAGCACCACGATGGCGTCGTCCACCACGAAGCCGGTGGCCACCGTCAGCGCCATCAGCGTCAGGTTGTTGAGCGAATAGCCCAGCAGGTACATCACCGCGAAGGTGCCCAGCAGCGACACCACCGTGGCCACGGCCGGGATCAGGGCCGCGCGCAGGTTGCGCAGGAACAGCCCCACCACCAGCACCACCAGCAGCACCGCGATGGCCAGCGTCAGTTCCACCTCGCGCACGGAGGCGCGGATGCTGCCGGTGCGGTCGATCGCCACGTCCAGCGCGATGTCCCGCGGCAATTGGGCGCGCAGGCTGGGCAGCAGCGCGTCGATGGCGTCGGCGGTCTCGATCAGGTTGGCGCCGGGCTGCTGCGTGACGTTGACGATGATGGCCGGCTGTCCGTTGAACATGCCGCGCCGGCGCGTGTCCTCCACGCCGTCGGTGACGCGCGCCACGTCGGACAGGCGCACCTGCGCGCCGCCGCGCGAGGCGACGACCAGGCCCTGGTAGTCCGCGGCGCGCAGACCGGGCGCGGGCGTCAGCACCTGCAGCGCGCGGCCGTCCGTGCTGCCGCCGACCTCGACCGTGCCCTTGGGCCGGTTGGCGTTGTTGGCCTGGATGGCGGCGCGCACGTCCTCGCTGGACACGCCCAACTCGTGCAGCGCGAAGGGGTTCAGCTCCACCCGCACGGCGGGCAGCGAGCCACCGCCCAGCTCCACGTCGCCCACGCCCGGCACCTGCAGCAGGCGCTGGCTGACGACGTTGCTCATCGCGTCGTAGATCTGGCCCGGCGTGCGCGTGGCCGAAGTCAGCGCCAGCGTCAGGAAGGGCTGCGCGGCCGGGTTGCGCTTGCGGTAGGTGGGGTTGCTGCGCAGCGTGGCGGGCAGGTCGGCCCGCGCGGCGTTGATGGCCGCCTGCACCTCGCGCGCGGCGCTGTCGATGTCGCGCTCCAGGTCGAACTGCAGCGTGACGCGGGTGGAGCCGGTGCTGCTGAACGAGGTCATCTCGTTGACCCCGGCGATGCTGCCCAGGGTGCGCTCCAGCGGCGTGGCGACCGAGCGCGCCATGTCCGCCGGGCTGGCGCCGGCCAGGCTGGCGCTGACGGTGATGACCGGGAAGTCCACCGCCGGCAGGCGCGCCACCGGCAGCAGGAAGAACGACACGACGCCCGCCAGCGCCAGGCCCAGGGTGAGCAGCGCGGTGGCGATCGGCCGCTCGATGAAGGGGCGCGACAGGTTCACCGCGCGCCCTCCTCCGCCGCCTGGCTGGCGCCCCTGCCCGAAAACCCGCGGCCCAGGCGGTCGAAGGCCAGGTACACCACCGGCGTGGTGAACAGCGTCAGCAACTGGCTCAGCACCAGCCCGCCGAAGATGGCGATGCCCAGCGGGCGGCGCAGCTCGGCCCCGTCGCCGAAGCTGAGCATCAGCGGCAGCGCCGCCGCCAGCGCCGCCAGCGTGGTCATCAGGATCGGGCGGAAGCGCAGCAGCGCGGCTTGGTGGATGGCCTCGCGCGGCGCCATGCCCTGCGTCCGCTCGGCGTCCAGCGCGAAGTCGATCATCATGATCGCGTTCTTCTTCACGATGCCGATCAGCAGGATCAGGCCGATGATGCCCACGATGTCCAGCGCGTGCCCGGTGGCCCACAGCGCCAGCAGCGCGCCCACGCCGGCCGAGGGCAGCGTGGACAGGATGGTGAGCGGGTGCACGTAGCTCTCGTACAGCACGCCCAGCACGATGTACACGCACACCACGGCCGCCAGGATCAGCCAGAGCTGGTTGCCCAGCGAGCCGAGGTAGGCCCCGGCGGTGCCGGTCATGCGCAGCGTGACGGATGGCGGCAGCCCCTCGGCCGCCGCGGCCGCGCGGATGGCATCGACGGCCGCGCCCAGCGACACGCCCGGCGCCACGTCGAAGCCCACGGTGGCGACCGGGTACTGCGCCACGCGCGTGACCTGCAGCGGCGCCGGCTGCTCGGCGATGCGGGCGATGGACGACAACGGCACCGCGCCGCCGCCGCTGGTGCGCAGCGGCAGGTTCATCAGCGCGTGCAGCGACGCCGCCTCGTCGCGCCCGGCCTCCAGGATCACGCGGTACTGGTTGGTCTCGGTGAAGATGGTGGAGACGATGCGCTGGCCGAAGGCGTTGTACAGCGCGTCGTCGATGCCGCTGGCCGCCAGACCCAGGCGCGCGGCGCTGTCTCGGTCCACCTGCACGAAGGCCGAGCGCCCCTGGGCGCCGGCGTCGGTGGTGGCGGTGCGCAGCTCGGGCAGCGCGCGCAGGCGCTCGGCCAGGCGCCGCGCCCACTGGTTGACCAGGGCGGTGTCCACGCCTTCGAGGGCGAAGCGGTATTCGGTGGGGCCACTCTCGCTGTCCACCGTCAGGTCCTGCGTCGGCTGCGCCTGCACCGTGATGCCGGGCGCGGCGGCTTCGGCGCGCTCGCGCAGCCGCTGCATCACCGCGGCCTGGCCGTCGTCCAGCACGCCGAGCGGGCGCAGGTTGACCACCAGCCGCCCGCTGCTGAGCATGGTGTTGTTGGCCGCGTCCACGCCGACGACCGAGCTGAGCGAGCGCACCGCCTCGTCGGCCAGCACCGCGCCCGCCGCCGCCTGCTGCAGCGCCGCCATGCGGTCGTAGGACACGTCGGCGGGGGCCTGCACGCGCAGCTGCAGCTGGCCGGTGCTCTGCGTCGGGAACAGGCCCTTGGGGCTGGCCCAGTACATCAGCGCCGTCAGCACCAGCGTGCCCACGGCCACCAGCAGCGTGAGCCCGGCGTGCGCCAGCACCCAGGTCAGGCTCCGGTCGTAGCGCGCGACGACGCGGTCCATGCCGCGCTGCACCCAGGCGCCGATACCGCGCTGCGTGGCATGGCCCAAAGCCCCGCCGCCGCCCGGCCGCCCGAAGGCGGCGGGAGCCCCCTCGGGGGGCAGCGCACCAGGCGCAGCCGGGGAGCGTGGAGGCACGTTCCCCAGCCAGCGGGCGGACATCATCGGCACCAGGGTCAGCGACACCACGGCCGAGATCAGGATGGTGATGGCCAGCGTGACGGCGAACTCGCGGAACAGCCGCCCGATCACCTCCTGCATGAACAGCAGCGGGATCAGCACCGCGATCAGCGACACGGTGAGCGAGATGATGGTGAAGCCGATCTGCGCCGCGCCCTTCATGGCGGCCTGCAACGGCGGCTCGCCCTCTCGATGTAGCGCGAGATGTTCTCGATCATGACGATGGCGTCGTCCACCACGAAGCCGGTGGCGATGGTCAGCGCCATCAGGCTCAGGTTGTTGAGCGAATAGCCCAGCAGGTACATCACGCCGGCCGAGCCGATCAGCGAGATCGGCACCGCGATGCTGGCGATGACCGTGGCGCGCAGGCTGTGCAGGAACAGGAAGATCACCAGCACCACCATGGCCACGGCCAGCAGCAGCTCCATCTGCACGTGGCGCACCGAGGCGCGGATGCCCTGCGTGCGGTCGGCCAGCACCTGCACGCGCACGCTCTCGGGCAGGCCGGCCTGCAGCTCGGGCAACTGGCGCGCGATCGCGTCGGCGGTGGCGATCACGTTGGCGCCGGGCTGGCGCTGCACGTTCAGGATGATGGCCGGAGCCAAGGGCGCGGTTTCAGGTGAAACACCCGTCTTGCCCGCATCCGAACTGCGTGGATCGCTATTATTTTTGATGCCTGCCCAGGCGCCCAGGCGGCTGTTCTCCGAGCCGTCGATGACGCGCGCCACGTCCTTCAGCCGCACCGGCGCGCCGCCGCGCCAGGCCACCACCAGCTCGCGGTAGTCGCTGGCCGTGAGCAACTGGTCGTTGCTGTTGATGGCGTAGGCGCGCAGCGGGCCGTCGAAGCTGCCCTTGGCGCCGCTGGCGTTGGCGCCGGCGATGGCCGTGCGCACGCTGTCCAGCCCCAGGCCCATGGCGGCCAGCGCGTCCAGGTTGCCCTGCACGCGCACGGCCGGGCGCTGCCCGCCGGCCAGGGTCACCAGGCCGACGCCGCTGATCTGGCTGATCTTCCGCGCCAGCCGCGTGTTGACCAGGTTCTGCACCTCGGTCAGCGGCAGGCTGTCGGAGGTGATGGCCAGGGTCAGGATGGGCGCGTCGGCCGGGTTGACCTTGGCGTATACCGGCGGCGCCGGCAAGTCGGCCGGCAGCAGCGAGCCGCCGGCGTTGATGGCCGCCTGCACCTGCTGCTCGGCCGAGTCCATCGACTCGCTCAGCGCGAACTGCAGCGTGACGATGGACACGCCCGCCGCGCTGGTGCTGCTCATGCGCGAGAGGCCCGCCATCTGGCCGAACTGGCGCTCCAGCGGCGCGGTGACGGTGCGGCTCATCACGTCGGGGCTGGCGCCGGGGTACAGCGTCTGCACCTGGATGGTCGGGTAGTCCACCTGCGGCAGCGCCGCCAGCGGCAGGAAGCGCAGCCCCACCAGGCCCGCCAGCACGATGGCGAGCATCAGCAGGCCGGTGGCCACCGGGCGCTGGATGAACAGGCGCGAGACGTTCATGCGCGGCCCTGGGCGCCGTCAGTCGGCAGCGCGGCGGACGCCGGATGCTGCGTTTTCAGGAGCTGCTGGAGTAGTATCGGTGCGGGTTGATGGCGTATTTCGTTCAAAACCGGCCGAGGCCGCGGCGCGCGGGCCGCTGGCGCCGCCGCGCGGCCCGCGCGCCCGGCCGGCGCCCGAGCCCCGCTCGCCCGGCGGCCGCGCGCCGGCCGGCGCTTCGCCCGCCAGCCGCACGGGCCCGCCGTCGCGCACGCGGTCGCCGCCCTCGGTCACCACGGTCTCGCCGGCCTGCAGGCCGGTGGCGATCAGCACCTCGTCCACCGTGGCGCCGCCGCGCGTGACGGCCCGCATGCGCGCCACGCGGTCGGCGTCCACCACGTACACGTAGTCGCCCCGGGGGCCGGTGCGCACGGCTGTCACCGGCACCAGCACGCCGGGCGTGGCGCCCAGCCGCAGGCGCACGTTGACGAACTGGTTGGGAAACAGCTCGCCGCCGGCGTTGGCGAAGCGCGCCTTGGCCTGCAGCGTGCCGGTGGTGGTGTCGATCACGTTGTCCAGCGTGGAGAACTGCCCGCGCGCCAGCACCTGGCCGCGCCCGCGGTCCAGCGCGGACACCGGCAGCGCCCCATCTTGCGACGGCCCGCCAGCAGCGCGCTGAGCCGCCAGCACCTCGGGCACGCGGTCCTGCGGCACGGCGAACTTCACGTCGATGGGCGCCATCTGGGTGATGGTGGCGATGCCGGTGGCGGCGCCGGCCGAGACCATGTTGCCGGGGTCCACCGCGCGCAGGCCGATGCGCCCGGCGATGGGCGCGGTGATGCGCGAGAAGCCCAGGTTGATGCGCGCCGTCTCCTCGGCGGCGCGGTTGCTCTGCAGCGTGCCTTCGAGCTGCTTGACCAGCGCGGCCTGCGTGTCCACGTCCTGGCGGGCGATGGAGTCCTGACGCCACAGCGTCTCGTAGCGCCCCAGCGTGACGCGGGCGGCCGTCAGTTGCGCCTGGTTCTGCGCGCGCGCGCCCTGGGCCTGCGCCAGCGCTTGCTCGAACGGGCGCGGGTCGATGCGCGCCAGCAACTGGCCCTTCCGCACCGTCTGCCCCTCGGTGAACAGCACCTCGGTCAGCACGCCCGACACCTGCGGGCGCAGCAGCACCGACGCCACCGGCGTCACCGTGCCCAGCGCCTCGATGACCGTGGGCAGCTCGCCCTGGCGCGCCACCGCCGCGCCCACCGTGGCGGCGCCCATCCCGGCCGCGCCCCCCGCGCCAGGCGGCCCGCCGCCGCCGCGGCCCATCGGCGCCGAGCCACCCGCGGGCGCCTTGGCGCGCTGCACCAGCCACCAGGCGCCGCCGGCCAGGGCCAGCACCAGCAGCAGGGCCAGCACGCGCCCGAGCCAGCGGCGCCGGGACGGCGCCGTCGAGGGTGCGGGAGGCAGCGGCGGGACGGCGTGGGGATCGGACATGATCGGCGACGATGGGCGGTGCGCAGCTGGGCGCGGGGTATGTTCTTTTGCTTACATCACATCGTAGCCGCCAGTCGCAACTCGCCGATGAGCGGCGCTTGAAGAAATGTAAAGCTGGCGCGGCTGCATGGACCGGCCGTAGGGGGCGATGCCTTATTCTTCGGCGGGTTGCCGCCGACCTCTGGCGGCCGTGCGTCCGAGGCACGCAAGAACGATACAGGGTGCCGATCAGCCAGGCTCGCCTGCCCGGATCGCGTCCCACGCCGACCTCCGATATGCCCCAAGAAATGCCGCATCATTTGGCCGTTCAAGAAGTTTTCTTTCCAGCAGAAACTGAAGAGTCGTTTGGCGAGCGCTCGTCCGGCGCCAACATCACGATGCCGTCCACGACGTTCACGGCGTACTTCTTGACCTCAAGCGTCGGCGCGCTCGGCTGGCAGACGACATCCAGGTCGAACTTCAGTCCGTGCGCCGGGCAGGTGACGCGCGTGCCTTGCAGCTTGCCGTTGCTCAGCGAGGCGCCCGCGTGCGGGCAGCTGTCGTCGATGGCGTACACCGCGTCCCCGATCCTGAACACGGCCAGGTCCAGCCCGACTTTGCAGACCCGTCGCCCGCGGCCCTCGGGCAGAGCGCTCAGTTCGATCAGCGGGATCGGCGTGCTCATCAGATCACCATTCCACCGTTCGGGCTGATGACCTGGCCGACCAGGTAGTGCTCGTCCGAGGCCAAATAGATCGCGAGCGAAGCGTATTCCTGCGGCGTGCCGAGGCGGCCCAGCGGCATCATCTGGAACAGGCTGTTCTTCTGCTGCTCGGTGGCCGTGGCGAGGTAGGCCTCGAAGGGCGGTGTCATCACGCCGCCACAGGCGATGGCGTTGACGTAGACGTTGGCCCCCGCCACATCGTAGGCGGCGGTCTTGGTCAGGCTGATCACGCCGGCCTTGGTGGCCGAGTAGCCCGGACTGTGCATGCTGCCTGTGCTCAGGCCCGCGATCGAGGCAATGTTGATGATCTTGCCCGAGCGCTGTGGCTCCATCAGCCGCAGCGCCGCACGGGTGCAATAGAACACGCCGTGCATGTTGACACCCCACCACTTGAGCCAATCGTCATCCGACAACGACGAGACAATGCCCAGTGATTGGCGTGGTATCGACGTAGTGGCATAAGCGTAGTGCTTGTTTCGCCGCTCGGTCTCTGCCGGTGAGCTCGGCAGGCGCGCCGCGTTATTGACAAGAATGTCCACTGTGCCGAAGCGCTGAACGGCCTGCGCGAACATCGCGTCGACCGCGGCGCTGTCGGACACGTCGCAGCACACGGCCAAGTGCTCGGCGCCCATTTCTGCGAGCTGGGCCGCGACGGTCTTCAACGCTTCGGGGTTGATGTCGCAGATCACGAGGCGCGCGCCCTCATGCGCCATCGCCGTGGCGATCACGCCGCCCAGGCCCGGCCCGGCGCCGGTGATCAGGGCAACCTTGCCGTTCAGTCGGCCGGTACGGGAGTTGGTTGCGGTGTTCATCAAGAGTCTTCTCCATGCCCGTCGGTCGTGACGGGCGTCATCCAGCGATCGGTGTGCATGCGCGCTGCGACCGCCACCGATCGCGGCAGCGTCTCAGCGGCCACTGCAGCGCCAGGTCGGTGCACACGACCGCGCGCTGGCGCCGCAGCGTTCTTGCCTCAGCTTCCGAGGTCCTGCGGCTTGACGCCGAGGGCGCGCAGCGTGGCGCCTTGCTTGTCGTAGGCCTTCCGCAGGGCCTCGCTCAGTTCCTCCGGCGTCGCGCCGCCGCCCTGGTCGAAACCGAACTCCAGCAGCTTCGCCTTCGCGGCCGGCTGCGCCATCACCTTCAGCGCCGTGTCGCGAACCTTGGCCTGCACGTCGGCCGGCACGTCGGGCCTGATCCACAGGATCATCATCGCCACGTCGTCGATCATCGGGTAGCCCTGCTCGGCGAAGGTCGGCACGTTGGGCAGGGCCGGGTTGCGCTTCGGGCCGCTGACCGCGAAGGCCTTCAGTCTGCCGCCCTTGAGCATCGGCAGCGCGGTCGCCGGGCCGTCGAACATCAGCGCGACATGGCCGCCCATCACGTCCTGCAGCGCCGGCGGCGAGCCTTTGTAGGGCACGTGCGTCATGTCGATGCCGGCAGCCTTGTTCAGCCCCAGCCCCATCGTGTGCGAGATCGTGCCCGCGCTGTACGACGCGTAGCTGACCTTGCCTGGGTTAGCCTTGACGTACGAGATCACCTCGGCGACGTTCTTCGCCGGCAGCGAAGCGTTGCCGACGAAGACGAGCCCACACTGGCCCAGATCGACCAGCGGCTTCAGGTCCTTGAACGGGTCGTAGCGCACCTTGATCACGTGCGGGATCTCGGTAACCGCCGCATTGACCGCGAGGTACAACGTGTGGCCGTCGGCCGGCGACTGCATCAAGTCGTTGACGCCGATCGTGCCGGCGCCGCCGGGCTTGGCGTCGACGATCACCGGCTGGCCCCATGCCTTCTGCATGCCGTCGGCCAGCATGCGCGCCAGGACGTCGGAGGTGCCGCCGGCGGGCGCGCCGATGACGATGCGCACGGGTTTGGTGGGCCAGGCCTGCGCCATCGCGGCCGGCATGGCAGCCAGCAGCGAGGCGCCGGCGATGGCGCCGAGCAGGGCACGGCGCAAAGGGATCTTCGGGTTTTTCATCAAGATGTCTCCAGTGATTGGGGGATCAGCGTTCAGCCGGGCGCTCAGGTCGCCAGGCGCAGCGGCACCCCGCGCTGCATGGGTTGCCGGTTGGGCGCCATGCCGAGGTTCTCCAGTGTTTCGTCGGCGCTCGTCCATTGCCTGCCGATCTGGTAGATGCGATGGGCGTCGTCGCCGGTGGCGACTTCGCGGTTGAGTTCACGTGCGATGCGCACCATCTTTTCGATCTGTTGGACCGACGTGGCACGCTGGCCGTCGGGGCCGAACAAGGTGTCCTCGATGCCCACACGCACGTGCAGGCCCATGGCGATGGCCATGGTCGTCATCGGCGCCACGTTTCGGTTGAGTGTTTCGATGGTCAGCACGGCGCCGTCGGGCGTGCGGCGCACGAACTCCAGCATGTCCGCCGGATGCAGGCCGGCGGCCCCTCCGCCGATGGCCACGTAGTTGAGGATCAGCGGCCCGCAGTAGACGCCGCGCCGAATCATGCGCTCGACCGTCTCCAGCCCTGTCAGGGTGCCCAGCATGAAGTGCGGCTGGATACCGCTGGCCACCAGGCGGCGGATGTGCTCCTCATGCCAGGACGGGTTGGACGGCACGATCATGTCGCGGTACGCGGCCTGTATCGCCGGGTTGGTCAGGGACGTGCCCACGTAGTCGCGCTCGGTCATCAGTTCCATCAGGTTCATCTGGGTGGTGTTGATCGCCACCGTCACCTGATCCGGCCGAGGATTCAATTCGGCCAGCATGTGGCGCGTGTCATCGCTCAGCCATTTCGCTTCCTGGCCCTCGTCTTCCGGCGCAAAGGAGATCGACCCCCCCACCTGCAGCACCATCTTCGGCACCGCCTCGCGCAAGCGCGCCAGCATCTCGTTGAACATCGACATGCGCTTGCTGCCCTTGCCATCGGCTTCGCGCACGTGCACGTGCAGCACGGTGGCGCCGGCGTTGTAGCAGTCGACGGCCTTCTGAATCTGCTCGTCCAGGGTGACGGGAATATCGTCGGAATCGCTGGGCGACCATTGCGGCCCGTAGGGCGCCACCTGGATCACGAGCTTTTCCTGGTTTTCAGGCAACAGGGAATCGTCAAGGAATTGCATGATGAAAGTCTCCGAAGGTTGTGTAGGGGTGGATAAAGCGAAGCGGAAATTCAGGAAGCTGCCTTTGCAGCGGCCAGCTTGCGGCTCTCCAAGGCCGCCAGCTCTTCCAGCAGAATGGGCGCGCCCAGGCTGCAGGTGTGGATGCCCAGCACGCTCACCAGTTGCAGCACGGCGGCGATTTCTTCCTTGGTGGCGCCCAGCTCCAGCGCCATGCGGATGTGGCGGCGCGTACCGGGCGCGTACATGTGGGTGCACGACGCATCCACGGCGATGGCGATGAACTCCACCGTCTTGGGATCGAGCGCGCCCGACTGCTTGTAGTGCGTGCCCATCGCCATGAATTTCTCAGTCCAGATCGGGTCGAGTTCAGCGAAGGGATCCCACGCGGGGTTCCAGGTGCCGGTCGCCCGCATCTGATCGCAGAGGGGGGTCGCGCTCGGGGCGGCTTTGTCGCTGGCTGCTTGGCTCATGGCCTTGTCTCCTTTGGTAAGGGTGGGTTGGGGTGACTGCGAAAGCAGTTCTTGTGTGGAGCTGAGTATGAGGAATCCATCTATTTCGATTTGACATTTTGGGAAGCAGGATTGACATTTCGGGAGCCAAGGGAAAACCACATGTCCCACTTCGTCCGCAGCGCCAGCCTCGTCAACTACGCGGAGATCGCCCATTCGGTGGGCTTGGATCCGCTCTCGCGATTGCGCGCGGTGGGCATCAGCTACCAGGCGCTGCTGGATCCGGACACGAAGATCTCGGCCACGTCGGTCTCCCGCCTGCTTGAGTCCTCCGCGCGTGCGTCCAAGACCGAAGACTTTGGGCTTCGCATGGCCGAGACGCGCCAGCTTGCCAACTTGGGGCCGCTGGCCATCGCCCTGCGCGAAGAGCCGACGCTGCGGCGGGCGGTCGAGGCGATGGCGCGCTACATGCGTCTGCACAACGAAGCGCTTGCGACCCGTATCGAGGAAACCGACGGCCTTGTGATGATCCGGTGCGACACGCTGGGCCGGCAGCTCGGTCCGGCGCGCCAATCGACCGAATTGGTGGTCGGCGTGATGTACCGCATCCTGCAGCTCTTCCTGGGACCGGCATGGCGACCGCGGAGCATCTGCTTCGCACACGCGGCACCGGTCAGCAATGCCACGCATCTGCGCGTATTCAGCATCGCGCCCATGTTCAACCAGGAGTTCGACGGCATCGTCTGCCGCAGCGCCGACCTGGAAGTGGCCCTGCCCTCTTACAACCCCGCGGTGGCGCAGCAAGCGCACCAGTACCTCGACACCCTGCTGGCGCAAAGCAGCGCCTGCATGGCCGACAAGGTGCGGCAAGTGGTGTTGTCCATGCTGCCCGTGGGCTCCTGCTCGGTCGAGCGCGTGGCGCTTCAATTGGGGGTGGACCGGCGCACCGTGCATCACCACCTGAGCGCAACTGGCGAGAGCTACTCGACAATTCTCGCGGCCGTCCGCAAGGAACTCGTCGAGCGCTACGCCGCGAACAAGGAACGCTCGCTGTCGGAAGTCGCCGAACTGCTGGGCTTTGCTTCCCTCAGCGCCTTTTCGCGTTGGTTTCGACACGAGTACGGCTGCAGCGTTTCCCGCTGGCGTGCCCGACCGGCGCCATGAGCCATGGCGCCGAACGTCAACTCCCTGAGAAACGCTGCCCATCGTCGACCGTTATCGTCGACCCCGTGATGAAGGCGCTTGCTGGAGAAGACAGCAGCAGCAAGGCGCCGTCGAGGGCCTCGGGCGTTCCCAGCCGTTGTCGTGGCAGACTCTCCACGGCCTTCTGTCCGGCAGGACTGCGGAACATCGCGCGGTTGATGTCGGTCTCGATGTATCCTGGATTGATGGCATTGACATTGATGCCATGGGATATCCACTCACGGGCCATCGATCGGGTCAGGTGCTCAAGCGCTGCCTTGCTGGCGCCGTAGACCGCCAAGCCCACCGGGTGCGTCTGCGCTGCGAGCGAGCAAATGTTGACGATGCGCCCCTGCAGTTGGCCTGCCAACAAGCGTTGCGCGAAGGCTGCCGCCGCCAGCAGTGCGGCCTTGGTATTGACACCCAGAATCTGGTCGATCTGCTCTGCGCTGACGTCAAGCAAAGGCGCGCGCCCGCCAACTCCCGCGTTGTTGACCAGCACCCACAGCGGCGGCATGTCCCGCTGTATCGCGTCCAATGTCTGGCCCAATGCGTCGCGGTCCGTCACATCGACAGAGAAACTGCGCGCTCGCCCCCCTTGATGTCGGATCAGTTCTTCCGTTTCCTTCAACGGCGGCTTCCGTCGGCCCAGCAAGGCAACCTCGGCGCCTGCAGCCGCCAGAGCCTTCGCGGCCTGCCGTCCCAACCCCGAGCCAGCGCCGGTGACAACGGCAGTGCGGCCGTCCAGGCCGAAGCACCGGGAGAGAAACGTCGTGTCGATGTGGGTCATGAATTGATGCCTTTCGCAAGAGGACTCGGATGGGTGCGGCGCGCGTGCTCTATTCCAGCTTGATGCCGACGCGCTGCACGATGCCTTGGTTGAAACTGGACTGCGCTTTCAACTCGTCGCGTTGTTGCGCCAGCGTCTTGTCCGCTACTGGATCGAAGCCTGCGGCCAGCAGACGCTCGCGCACCGCCGGGGTATTCCATGCGCGCCAGACCGCCTCATGGATCTGGCCTGCCAGAACTTCGGACGTGCGCCCGGTCACCCACAGGCTCATCCATCCGGAAAACTGCAGGTCGGGGAAACCGCGCTCGGCGAAGGTGGGAACCTCAGGCAACAAAGGTGAACGGCTCCCGGCCGCGAGCGCGAAGGCTTTCATCTTTCCGGCCCGGATATAAGGCAGCATGTTTGGCACCACGTCAAAGGCCAGAGCCATGTGCCCGGCGATCAGGTCGGTGATGACAGGCGGCGACCCCTTGTAGGGCACCTGCAGCAGGTCCAGCCCAGCCTTTGCATTGAACAGAATGCCGGCGTACTGCGAGCGGGTGCCTGGGCTGTACGAGGCTATACCGAGCTTGCCGGGGTTCGCCTTGGCGTACTGGACGAGTTCGTCGAGCGTCGTCGCGGGCAGTGAGGCCGTGCCAACCAGCACCATGGGCGAATGCGACAGCTTGGCAACCTGCAGCATCTCCTTGAGCGGGTCGAAGGGCAGCGTCATGACGTGCGGGACCTCGGTCACGATGCCATTGGGACCCACCATGAGGACGGAGCCATCGGGCGCGCTCTTCATCAGCGCGCGCGCTGCAATGGTGCCGCTGGCGCCGGCCATGTTCTCGACGACGAATGGCTGTTTGAACATGGTGCCAAGCCGCTCTGCCAGCAGGCGCGCGGTCATGTCGGAGACACCTCCCGGCGGAGCCGGCACCAGCACACGCACGGGGCCTTGCGGCCAGGGGGGCGCCGCTGTGGCGTTGCCTCCCGCCAGCATCACGAGCCCACCCAACGCAAGTGGCCTCCAGACCTTGTTCAGCCAAATCCAAGGCGCCATTCGCCCCAGAAATGGGATCAGCTGTTTTGACATGACGATGCTTCCCCAGGTGGTTCGCGATCCGCGCTTTGCTATTCGAGCGTGACCTGCGCGGTGCGCGCCAGTTCCAGCCACTGGGCGACGTCCTCGCGCAGGGTCTGGGCGAACTCGGCGGAAGTCTTCGCCGGAGGCGTGTTCATGTTCTGGTTTTGCAGCGCGGCACGCGTTTCCGGCGTGGTCAGGATGCGGTTGACCTCGGCATGAAGACGCTGCACGATGGGTTGCGGCGTATTTGCGGGGACGAACAAGCCATACCAGCCGTCGCCGCCCAGCGAGTAACCCTGCTCCCGCATCGTCGGCAAGGCCGGCAGAGCAGGAACGCGGTGCGTGCCGGTGATGCCCAATGGCACCAGTTTGCCTGCCTTGATGAAGGGCATCGGGGAAGCGGCGTCCACGAAAGCGATCTTGATCGTTCCGCCTACCAAGTCGGCCACCATCTGCCCCATGGTCTTGTAAGGCACGTGGGTGAGTTTCAGATCCTCCTTGGCCCGAAGCGCCTCCATCGACAGGTGTCCGGTGGACCCGGTGCCCCAGGTGCCGTACGACAGTGGTGTGGGGTTAGCCCGGACGTACTGGACGAAACTGCGCATGTCCTTGGCGGAGATGTCCGGTGCCACCACCAGCAGCACACCACCCGAGCCGATCTGCGCAACGGGCACCAGATCCTTCAACGTCTGGTATGGCATCTTTGCATGCACGGCCGGATTGATGGCCATCGCCGAGGCATTGCTGAACAGCAGCGTGTAGCCGTCGGGAGCAGCCTTGGCCACACTGTCGTTACCGATGATCCCGTTGGCGCCGGCCTTGTTGTCGAAGACGATCGTCTGCTGCAACGCTTGCCCCAAGCGTTCGCCGACCAAGCGCGCGAAAATGTCCGTGCCCGTGCCGGCGCCGCCGGGGATGACCATCCGGATCGGACGGGCTGCGGGCCACGCCGGCTCGGCGGCGAACGCATGGGCGCACAGCGCCAGCGGAAGGGCCGCCAGCAATTGGCGCGCGAAAACGATGATCGAGGTTCGTTTCATTGGTTTCTCCTGGCGCCAGCGAGGACGGGCGCACGATGAAAGGGGCTACCGGGTGAGGCAGCTTCAGTCCGGATACAGATTCGCCTTGAGCTCGACGCCGGGCAGCCGGATTCCGTCCGGACGCCCGCTGACGGTTCGACCCTGGAATTCAGTGGTCATGTAGTCGGGCAGGGACGGACCATCGGGGCAGGCCAACCACAAGCGCAGCAAGTGGCGCCTGCGCTCAGGCTCGGGCCAGTCCTCGTAGGAGGTGCGCGAATGCAATATCGAATGGTTGCACAGGAACTGCATGTCACCCGGTTGGAACGCCATGTCCAAACGGATGCCATCCTCCGATGCAAGTTCGTTGACGAAGGCGATGGCGTCGCGCTGCCGCGGTTCCAGCGGCTCCACGCCGGGCAACGCCTGCCCCTTTTCGATCGCCCCTGCAACGAATACGGCAATCATCCGCCCCTCGTGCGCGTGAAACAGGGGGATGTGGAAATACGGCCTCTGCCCAGGTCGCACTTCACCCCAGCGGGTGAAGCTGTAACTGCGCAGCAGTTCTGCGGCCAGATCGGGGCGGCGACGCACGGCCTCGTTCCATACGGTGGTAGAGCTGGCGATGCGAGAGAGTCCCCCCGAGCGCGCTCCGCGAATGCACATCAGGCCCACGATGTCGGCAGCGTCTGTGTGGAAACGCAGTTCGGCGGGCGTTTGGTAGCCGCGTGTGGTCGGGTCGGAATAGTCCAGACCCAGATTGGCGACGTGGCCGAGGACGTGGCCCTTGGCGTTCTGCGACACCGCCTCGCCGAAATGAGCGCCAACGCCGCGGAAAGCATAGGCTTTCTCCACGAGAGTCAATTCCATGGTGTCGAGGCCGCGGATCAGTGCGAAGCCGCGCCCGTGCTTGAGGTCATGGCCGATAACTTTCAACCTAGCGCCGAGGGTGGCGAGCGGGAAATCCTCTGCCTTCATTGCCACCAAGTCGACCTCGCCGGCAATGGCCCGTGCGACCGCTTGGTGCACTTCCCTCTGTTCGTCGTCGGACAACTCGTGGATCCAATCGGTGCGCTGCTGCAGGTCCTTGCCGTACCAGCTCTGGCCGTTCTCATATAGGGGCAGTTCGCGGCTGCTGGGGATAGCGAGTGTGGTCATTGGAAATCCTTCTTTCTTGATGGCAGCGCGCATTCAATGTGCGAGTTCGGCATGCACCGCCGAGAGGTCGAAGATCGGCGGCCGAGGATGCTGAAGCCACGCACGCATGTCGGCGTAGCGCTCTTCGTAGGAAGGCGGCAGCTTCGGGATCAGGCCTGTGTCGAGCCACAGGCGCAGCAGGTAGCGGCGACGCTCCGGGTCCGCCCCGTCCGCATAGTCGGTGCGGGAGTGAAGCGTGGTGTAGTTCGAAATGAACTGCATATCGCCACGCTTGAGTTCCATCGAGAGATGCAGCCTGGGGTCTTCGCACAGTGCGTCGATCCGTGCGGTAGTCAAGGCCGAGATTGGTCACGTGCCCCAACAGGTCGCCCTGCGCGTTCTGCGCCGCGCCCGTGCCCATCTGCATGCCCAGGCCCCAGTAGGCCAAGGCGGCGTCCTCCAGCGAATAGCGATCCATGTCGAAGCCTTCCAGCTGCACGAAGCCGCGACCGTGCATGACTTCCTGCTGAATGTGCTTGAGCTTGTCGGCCAGAGGGCCGAGGTCCAGGTCGGCCTGCGCCAGGGCGGGGATGCCCAAGCCTCGCGCGCGCGCCCGCAACACTTTGTCGTGCAGCACATCGTTGTCGCGATCGTCCAACTGCACGATCCATTCGCTCGTACGACTCATCGCTTCGCCGATCCATGCGCTGGAGTGCTGATAGGGAAGGTAGGCCTCACCGGTCATCTCGTTCGCTCCGTCGAAAAGAAGATGGTTGGAGCTTAGATTCCACCCGCTTATTTCATTTACCCTATCCGGACATTCGATTTACATTCTCGGACATCGAGGGAATACCATGATCTCGCTGGTTCGCAGTGCTGCCTTGACCAACTACGCTTCGCTGGCACAAGCAGCCGGGCTCGATCCGCTACGCATGCTCAGGGGTTTCGGGCTGGATCCAGCGTGCTTGGACAATCCAGATCTGAAGATCCCGGCATCCGCCGTTGGCCGCTTGCTGGAGGATTCTGCGAAGCGCTCGGGTTGGCAGGATTTCGGACTGCGGCTCGCGGAAACGCGCCAGTTCGCCGTGTGGGGACCACTGGCGTTGCTGGTGCGCGAGCAGGCCAAGCTGCGCCACGCCATTGGCGCGCTGGCGCGCTACCTTTCCGTGCACCACGAATCCTTGCACGTCTGGCTGGAAGAGGACCACCAAACCGCCGCTATTCGCCTCGAATTCCTTGGGCGCGAAGGCCCGGTCCGCCAGTCGCTGGAGTTGTCCGTGGGTATGTTGTACCGGCAAATCCAGCAGATGCTTCCGGAGGCGTGGCGCGCTCGTCGCGTGTGCTTCATGCATGCTGCACCGCCAGACGCGCGCGTGGCACGCCGCCTGTTCTCGAACCGTGTTGAGTTCGCAGCGCCTTTCAATGGCATCGTGTGTGCAGTAGCGGACTTGGAGACGCCGCTCGCCACCTATGCACGACTGGAGCAGTACGCGCAACAGTATGTGGAGTGGATCAGTTCTGACCAGAACCGTTCATCGACGGAAACGGTGCGCCAACTGGCACTGACGCTGATGCCGTCCGGAACCTGTACGTTGGGACGAATTGCGAAGCTTCTGGATGTGGACGAACGCACTGTGCGGCGCCATCTTCTGAACGAAGGTACCTCCTATCACGAGCTGCTGAACCAGATACGCAGAGAACTGGTGCAGCGACATTTGGGCAATGCACCACGCAAGCACGCGGAGATCGCCTTGCTGTTGGGCTTCAGTGGACCGACACAGTTCTCTCGCTGGTTTCGCCAGCAGTTCGGCTGCAATGCCTCGGCGTGGGCCGGCACCACTTGGGTACGCTGACAAGGAGTTCCGTCGGAACTGGTGAAAAAATCCGTACAGCTGTCCACAAGACCGCAGCGGCCATGCCGATGTAGGAGCGGCAGGCCGCGAGCACACGAACTGATCGTGGAGCTGACAAATCTTTAACATCTGATCGTTCCAGCAGTCGATGTCCTGCCTATCGCAGACTCTGCGGCGAAGTTTTCCTTCCGTTAGGCTATCTACCTTTGACCTCGACATGCGTAACCCGGCACCTGTCGCTCATCGACAAGGACTGCCTGCACCCCATCGACAAGGCCGCCGTGACGGTGGCCGTCTACACCGGGCCGCGATCGAACGAGCTATTTGCCCTGACGATGGAGGACGTGGTGCGGGACTTCAGCAAGATCACGGCGCGCCGCTCGATCACGCAATCGGTGACGTTCAAGATGCCCAAGACGAAGAAGGGGCGTACCGTGCTATTGCAGCCCCCGGCGCGCGATGCCTTGAAGGTGCTCGTCGCCGATGCCGAGAAATGCGAAGCGGCCGATCTGACCGTTTGGCTGAACCGTCATGAATCGCGCACCGACCATGTGCGCGTGCTGCTGTCGCCCAAGACGCAGACGCGCAAAGCGGTCGTCAACGATTACTTCGTGCCGAGCGCCTGGAACACCAAATGGGCAACCCTGGTCCGGCGCGCCGAGATCCGTGCGCGTTCGGCCTACCAGACCCGGCACACCTACGCCTGCTGGAACCTCACGGCCCGGGGCAACCTGGCCTTCATCGCCAACCAGATGGGGCACAAGGACTACTCCATGCTCGTGACGGTCTACGGCCGATGGATAGACACGGAGTCCTCCAAGGAGCTTGAGCGCATCTGGGAGGGCATGCAAAACATGGCTCAGATTACACCGAAATTACACCAAAAAGTGACGGTGTAATTTCTAAGTTGTTGATTTTAATGACAAAAATAGACTTAAACGCGCATACGCCCATGATGGCGCAATACCTGCGCATCAAGGCCGACTTTCCCGACACCCTGCTGTTCTACCGCATGGGCGACTTCTACGAGATGTTCTACGCCGACGCCGAGCGCGCCGCCGCGCTGCTGGACATCACGCTCACCTCGCGCGGGCAATCGGCCGGCCAGCCGATTCCGATGGCGGGGGTGCCCTTCCATGCCGTCGAGGGCTACCTGGCCCGGCTCATCAAGCTGGGCGAATCGGTCGCCCTCTGCGAGCAGGTGGGCGACGTGGCCACGGCCAAGGGGCCGGTGGAGCGCAAGGTGGTGCGCGTGGTGACCCCCGGCACGCTGACCGACAGCGAGCTGCTGTCGGAGAAGGCCGAATCCATCCTGCTGGCCGTGCACCCCGGCGCGCGCCAGCGCTGCGGCCTGGCCTGGCTGGCGGTGACGCAGGGCCAGGTGCACCTGGCGGAATGCGCACCGGATGAGCTGCCCGGCTGGCTGGAGCGCATCGCCCCCAGCGAGCTGCTGCTGCCCGGCGACGCCGCGCCCGCCTTCGAGCAGCGCCTGGCCCGCTTCAAGCCCGCCACCGGCCGCGCGCCCGCCCTCACCCACCGGCCCGCCTTCCAGTTCGACGCCGCGCTGGGCCGGCGCAAGCTGCTCGAACAACTGCAGGCCGCCAGCCTGGCCGCCTGGAGCGCCGAGGACTGCCCCCAGGCCCATGCCGCCGCCGCCGCGCTGCTGGCCTACGCCGAGCACACCCAGGGCCGCGCGCTCACGCACCTGAGCGGGCTGCGGGTCGAGCGGCCGGGCGAGCTGGTCGAGCTGCCCGCCAGCACGCGCCGCAACCTGGAGCTGGTGCAGACCCTGCGCGGCGAGGACGCGCCCACGCTGCTGTCCCTGCTCGACACCTGCCAGACCGGCATGGGCAGCCGCCTGCTGCGCAGCTGGCTGCTGGCCCCTCCGCGCGACCGCGCCGTCGCCAGCGCGCGCCTGCAGGCCATCGGCCGGCTGCGCCAGGACGGGCTGGGGCAGAAGCTGCGCGCGCTGCTGAAAGGCACCAGCGACGTCGAGCGCATCACCGCCCGCCTGGCGCTGGCCCAGGTGCGCCCGCGCGAGCTGGTGGCGCTGCGCCATGCGCTACAAAAACAAGAGCTAATGGCGCTTGTCCCATGCGGGCAAGAGGCACTTTTGTCCCAGATTTCCGAAGATCTCGCCCCGCCCGCCGAAGCGCTCGACCTGCTGCAAGCCGCGCTGCTGGACGAACCCGCCGCGCAGGTGCGCGACGGCGGCGTCATCGCCCCCGGCCTGGACGCCGAGCTGGACGAGCTGCGCGCCATCTCGGACAACTGCGACGCCTTCCTGATCGAGCTGGAGGCGCGCGAGCGCGCCCGCACCGGCATCGCCAACCTGCGCGTGCAGTTCAACCGGGTGCACGGCTTCTACATCGAAGTCACGCAAGGGCAAGCGAGCAAGGTGCCCGACGACTACCGCCGCCGCCAGACGCTGAAGAACGCCGAGCGCTTCATCACCCCCGAGTTGAAGGCTTTCGAGGACAAGGCCCTGTCGGCGCAGGAGCGCGCGCTGGCGCGCGAGAAGTGGCTGTACGACCACCTGCTGGCCGCGCTGCAGCCGCACGTGCCCCGGCTCGCCCGCTTCGCCCGCGCGCTGGCCTCGCTCGACGCGCTGGCCGCGCTGGCCGAGCGCTCGCTGACGCTGAACTGGTGCGCGCCGCGGTTCGTGCGCGAGCCCTGCATCGAGATCCGCGGCGGCCGCCACCCGGTGGTCGAGGCGCGCCTGGCCGAGACCTCGGGCGCGCCCTTCATCGCCAACGACACCGTGCTCGGCCCCAAGGCGCGCATGCAGGTCATCACCGGCCCCAACATGGGCGGCAAGAGCACCTACATGCGCCAGGTGGCGCTGATCGCCCTGCTGGCCGCCATGGGCAGCCACGTGCCGGCGCAAAGCTGCCGCCTGGGCCCCATCGACGCCATCCACACCCGCATCGGCGCCGCCGACGACCTGGCCAACGCGCAGTCCACCTTCATGCTGGAGATGACCGAGGCGGCGCAGATCCTGCACGGCGCCACGCGCGAATCGCTGGTGCTGATGGACGAGATCGGCCGCGGCACCAGCACCTTCGACGGCCTGGCGCTGGCCAGCGGCATCGCCGCGCACCTGCACGACCGCACCCAGGGTTTCACCCTGTTCGCCACGCACTACTTCGAGTTGACCGAGTTTCCCGCCGCGCACCGCGCCGCGCTGAACGTGCACGTGAGCGCGGCCGAAGCCAGCGGCTCGGGCGGGCACGACATCGTCTTCCTGCACGAGCTGCAGCCCGGCCCGGCCAGCCGCAGCTACGGCATCCAGGTGGCCCGGCTGGCCGGCGTGCCGGCGGGCGTGCTCAACCACGCGCGCCACGTGCTCGCCGGACTGGAGCAGGGCGCCAGCGCCAGCCGCGCCCAGGTGGACCTGTTCGCCCCACCCCCGGCGCCACCGGCCGCCGCCCCGGCGCCCGTAGAATCGGCGCTCGCCGCCATCGACCCCGACGCGCTGACCCCGCGCGAGGCGCTGGAGGCCCTGTACCGATTGAAGAACCTCGCCCAGAAAGCCTGAGGGCCCGGCCGCGCCGGCCGCCCCATCCCCGCCATCCCCACAATGACCTACTGCTGCGCCATCAAGACCCACGCCGGCATGGTGTTCCTCTCCGACTCGCGCACCAACGCGGGCGTGGACTCGATCAGCACCTACCGCAAGATGCTGATCTACGAGCGCCCGGGCGACCGCTTCATGGTCATGCTCTCGGCCGGCAACCTGTCGATCGCGCAGTCGGTGCGCGAGATCCTGCAGAACGAATCCGTGCGCGACAGCGAGACGGGCGACCCCATCACCATCTGGAACGCGCGCAGCATGTTCGAGGCCGCGCGCGTGCTCGGCGCGGCCGTGCGCCACATCAACCGGCGCGACGGCGAGGCGCTGCGCGAGTCGGGGCTCGAATTCAACGTCTCGCTGATCTTCGGCGGCCAGATCAAGGGCGAGGCCATGCGCCTGTTCCTGGTCTATTCGGCCGGCAACTTCATCGAGGCCACGGCCGAGACGCCCTACTTCCAGATCGGCGAGTCGAAGTACGGCAAGCCCGTGCTCGACCGCGTCATCACCCCCGAGACGCCGCTCCAGGAAGCCGCCAAGTGCGCCCTGGTGTCGATGGATTCCACGCTCAAGTCCAACCTCTCGGTCGGCCTGCCGCTGGACCTGGTGGTGTACGAGGTCGACCGTCTGGAAAGCGACCGCGTCGTCTGCATCGGCCACGACAACCCCTACTTCCGCATGCTGCACGACACCTGGGGCCAGCGCCTGCGACAGGTGTTCGACAGCCTCGAGGATCCGCAGTGGAACGGCGGCCACACCGACATGCCGCTGCGCGTGGACTCGTCCGCGCACCCGCCGATCAAGAAGATCACCACGCCGGACGAGCGGCTGATCTGAGCGGGGCCCCCCGCGGCGGCACCCACCCATGTCCCTGATCGTCTTCTCCCACGGCAACAGTTTTCCCGCCAGCACCTACCGCGTGATGCTGGACAGCCTGCGCGCGCGCGGCTTCGGCGCGGCCGCGATCGAGAAGTACGGCCACGACCCGCGCTACCCCGTCACCGACAACTGGCCGCACCTGGTGCAGCAGCTCGCCGACTTCGCCGCCGCCGAGCAGCAGGCCAGCGGCGGCCAGGCGCCCATCCTGGTCGGCCACTCGCTCGGCGGCATCCTCAGCCTGATGTGCGCCGCGCGCCACCCGGGGCTGGCGCGCGCCGTCGTCATGCTCGACTCGCCCGTGCTGGGCGGCTGGCGCGCCGGCGCGCTGCGCGTGGTCAAGCGCACGGCGCTGATGGCACGCTTCTCGCCCAGCCAGGTCAGCCGCCGCCGGCGCGACCAGTGGGACGACCGCGAGGCGGTGTTCCAGCACTTTCGCGGCAAGCGGCAGTTCGCCCGCTGGGACGAGCAGGTGCTGCACGACTACGTGGACCACGGCACCCTTGACGCCGACGGCACCTGGCGGCTGGCCTTCGATCGCGAGGTGGAGTCGCGCATCTACGAAACCCTGCCGCACAACATCGACGGCGTGCTCCGACGCCACCCGCTGCGCTGCCCGCTGGCCTTCGTCGGCGGGCTGCAATCGGCCGAGATCCGCCAGGTCGGCGGCATCGAGGCCACGGCGCGCTTCGCCAAGGGGCGCGTGATGATGATCGACGGCACGCACCTGTTCCCGATGGAAAAACCCCTGGCCACCGCCGCGGCCATCGAGGCCAGCCTGCGGGCGATGGCCGCGTAGCATGGCTCACTTCCGGGGCGGCAGCGGAATTCGTTCATCTGGCGTAGAGTATTCGCGGTAGGGGTCCCTCCGGGAGTGCCGAAATAAAGCACCGTCAGAAACCAGAGGACAGCCCCTACTTTTTTGGGTCCGCGCTCCAGGTTGATTTCAATCAGCCGCCCTGGGCCATCGCCCACGGCGCGCGAATCTGGGGCCAGCCTGCGCGCGATGGGCGCGTAGGCTCACGCCTCCAGCACGACCGCGGCGCCGAAGGCCAGCGGTTCGGCCGGCCAGTCGCCGGCCCGCTCGATGCGCCGCGCGCCGCGCGCCAGCAGCGCGGCGGCGCGGATCACGCCGGCGTGGGTGACCCACACCGCGTCGCGCCCGCCGGCGCGCCAGTCGTCCCACGCGGCGCCCACGCGCGCCATCAACTCGTCCACCGTCTCGCCCCGTCGCCGCCCGGCCGCGCGTGCGCGAAGCCGGCCACCCAGGCGTCGACGTCTGCGCGCGGGATATCGGCCCAGGGCCGGCCTTCCCAGGCGCCGAAGTGCATCTCGCGCAGGCGCGGATCGGTGTTTTGAATCATATCGGGCCTCAGCCCGCGCAGATGTTGCGCCAACAGCTCGCATCTTTGTAGCGGCGACACAAACATCCGCGCTTTCAGCGGAAGCTGCCCGGCCAGCGCCCGCGCCGCCTGCCGGGTCATCTCGCCGTCGGCCGGCAGGTCGGTCCGCCCGTAGCACAGGCCCGGCGCGACCTGGACCGGCGCGTGGCGCACCAGCCAAAGCCTCACACGGCGCCCCAGGCCAAGCCGAGGAGCAGCGCCAGCTCGCTCACCTGCTGCGTGGCGCCCAGCGTGTCGCCGGTGAAGCCCTGCAGGCGGCGGCGCAGCAGGCGCGTCATGAACAGGACCGCCGCGCCCCACAGGCCGATGAATGCTGCCAAATTGAGAGCGTCCACCGCAATCCCCACGCCGGCCAGGGCCGGAATCGACCACAAAACCCCCACCGCCAGCGCGCGCGCCGACACGGCGTCGGCCAGCGGCTTGGACTTGGCGCCCGCCGCGTCGGCCACGTAGGGCAGCCGCGCCATGACGAACAGCGGCGCCAGGCGCGAGAGCACGTGCGCCGCCCCCACCGCCAGCGCGGCCGGCGCCGCGCCGCGCGATTGCAGCAACAGCGCGACCAGCGCCAGCTTCAGCCCCAAGGCCAGCACCAGCGCCACGGTGCCGTAGCTGCCGATGCGCGAGTCCTTCATGATCTCCAGCGCGCGCGCTTTCGTCGCGCCGCCGCCCAGGCCGTCGGCGGTGTCGGCCAGGCCGTCCTCGTGGAAGGCGCCGGTCAGCCACACCGTCGCCGCCGTGGACAGGCCCGCCGCCACCCACGCGCCCCAGCCCTGTGCCGCGCCCCACAGCACGCCGGCCGCGACCGCGCCCACCACCCAGCCCACGCCCGGAAAATGCCCCGCGCTGGCGCGCAGCAGCGCCGGGCTGTAGCCCACCCAGTCCGCCAGCCGCCCGGTGACCGGGATGCGGGTGAAGAACTGCAGGGCGAGCAGGAAGTGGCGCAGGGCCTGCATCGGTCACCCCCTGCCGGAGACGCCGGCGGATTCGAAGCTGGCCATCTCGCCCAGGATGCGGCAGGCCGATTCCAGCAGCGGCCAGGCCAGCGCCGCGCCGCTGCCCTCGCCCAGGCGCAGGCCCAGGTCCAGCAGCGGCTCGGCGCCCAGCGCGGCCAGCAGGCGGGCGTGACCGCGCTCGCCCGAGCGGTGCGCGAACACGCAGCGCTGCAGCACGTGGGGCGCCAGCCGGCTGGCCACCAGCACGGCGCTGCCGGCGATGAAGCCGTCCACCACGATCACGCGCCGCTCGCTGGCGGCCTGCAGCACGGCGCCCGCCATGGCGGCGATCTCGAAGCCGCCCAGGGCGGCCAGCGCATCCAGCGGCGCGGCGGCGCCGGCGTTGGCGGCCAGCGCCTCGCGCAGCAAGGCGGTCTTGCGCGCGATGCCGGCGGCGTCCAGGCCGGTGCCGGCGCCGCAGACCTCGCCCACGTCGATGCCGCCCAGCCGCGCCAGCAGCAGCGCCGCCGCGCTGGTGTTGCCGATGCCCATCTCGCCCAGCAGCAGCGCGTTGCCGGGCAGCGCGCGCGCCGCGCCGATGCCGGCCCGCAGCGCGCGGGCGCACTGCGCGGCACTCATGGCGGGGCCGATCGAGCAATCCCGCGTGCCGGGCGCGATCTTGTGCCGCACCAGGCCCGGCGCGGACTCGAACTCATGCCGCACGCCGCAGTCCACCACCGTCAGCCCGATGCCGTGCTGGCGCGCCAGCACGCTCACGGCCGCGCCGCCGGCCAGGAAGTTGCGCACCATCTGCCAGGTCACGTCGCTGGGGTAGGCCGACACGCCGCGCACGGCGATGCCGTGGTCGGCGGCGAACACCACGAGCTGCGGCGCGTGCAGCCGCGGCCGCTCGCTGCCCAGCACCAGCCCCAGCCGCAGCGCCAGCGCCTCCAGCCGGCCGAGGGCGCCCAGCGGCTTGGTCTTGTGGTCGATCAGGTGGCCGAGGCGCGCGGCCAGCGCG
This sequence comes from Ottowia sp., assembly GCF_016703145.1. GTDB lineage: Bacteria > Pseudomonadota > Gammaproteobacteria > Burkholderiales > Burkholderiaceae_C > Ottowia. The sequence goes on from NZ_JADJCO010000005.1 coordinate 1,301,321, forward strand.
GCGTCGTGCAGGTCGTCCACGTCGGGAAGGGTCATGGTGCCGCCAGAGCCTCCAGCACGCCGGGCTCGAACGCTTGCGCCAGCGTGCGCGCCAAGCCGTCGAACACCGCGTCCAGCGTCGGCGCCCGCGCGCCGAACAGGGCGTGCAGCACGGCCGCGTCCTCGAACAGCCCGTGCAGGTACACGCCCAGCACGTGGCCGGCGGCGTTCTGCCACGCCAGGCCGGGCACCAGCTCGCGCGCCACGTCGCCGCCGGCCGCCATGGCCGGGTGCTGCGCGGTCCGGCCGCTGTGGATCTCGTAGCCGGCGCAGGCCACGCCGGACAGCGCCGACCACGCACCCGCCACGTCGCCGAAGCGGACCTGTGTGCGGCGCACGGTCTTGCGCGGCTCGAAGCCAGTCACCAAGGGCAGCAGGCCCAGGCCAGGTGCGTTGCCGCCGCTCTCCACCCCGTGCAGGTCGATCAGCGCCTCGCCCAGCATCTGCAGGCCGCCGCACACGCCCAGCACGCGGCCGCCGCGCGCGGCGTGCGCGGCGATGGCCGCATCCAGCCCCTGCGCGCGCAGCCAGGCCAGGTCGGCGGCGGTGGCCTTGCTGCCGGGCAGCACGATCCAGTCGGCGCCGGCCACGTCGGCCGGGCTGCGCGCCCAGCGCAACTGCACGCCGGGCACGTTCTTCAGCGGCTGGAACTCGTCGAGGTTGCTGATGCGCGGGTAGGCCACCACGGCGATGCGCGTGTGCACCGCGCCCGCCGCCGCGCTGGACCCTTCGTCGAACATGCCATCTTCCTCGGGCAGGCCGTGGTGCCACTGCATGGGAATGGTGGCGACCACCGGCACGCCGGTCAGCCCGCGCAGCATCTCGGGCGCCGGGGCCAGCAGCGCCGCGTCGCCGCGGAACTTGTTGAGCACGAAGCCGTGGAGGCGCGCGCGGTCGGCCTCGGGCAGCAGCGCCCAGGTGCCGTACAGGTGGGCGAAGGCGCCGCCGCGGTCGATGTCGGCCACCAGCAGGCAGCGCGCGCCGGCGTGGCGCGCCACGCGCAGGTTGACCACGTCGCTGGCCATCAGGTTGATCTCGGCCGGCGAGCCGGCGCCCTCGATCACCACCACGTCGTGGCCGGCGCGCAGGCTGTCGAGCGCGGCGGCGATCTGCGGCCACACCCGCTCGCCGCGGCCGCGCCAGGGCAGCGCGGACAGCTCGCGGCTGACCTGCCCCATCAGCACCACCTGGCTGTGCGTGTCGGCCTCGGGCTTGAGCAGCAGCGGGTTCATGCGCACGTCGGGCGCGGCGCGGGCGGCCAGGGCCTGGAAATACTGCGCGGAGCCGATTTCACCCTGCTCCCCATCCAGGCCCGCCACGACCCGCGCGTTGTTGCTCATGTTCTGCGCCTTGAAGGGCGCCACCCTCAGGCCCAGGCGGGCGTAGTGGCGGCACAGCGCGGTGGCGACCCAGCTCTTGCCGGCGCCGCTGCTGGTGCCCAAAACCATGATGCAACGCGCGGTCATGCGGACGCCTTCAGAGAGGCCATCAGCGCGTCCTGCACCTCGGGCGCCACCACCGCCATGCGCACCCGGCCGGGCAGGCCGAAGCTGGCGCAGTCGCGCAGCTTGACGCCGCGCCGGCGCAGCGCCGCCAGCCAGGATTTCATGTCAGATTGGTCGTTGGTCCGCATGGGTATTGCACCATCAGCTACAAAAAAGTTAGCAACGCTGGGTTCGATGCGCCAGCCCGCCCCGGCCAGCAGCGCCGCCTGCCGCGCCTTCCAGCCGCGCAGCGTGGCGCGGCAGTCGGCCAGCCAGTCCTGCGCCTCGGCGCCGGCCCAGGCGTCGAGCAGGGCCACGCCGTGCGCGCCCAGCGGCCACGACGGCGCCAGCGCCCGCAGGCGCGCCAGCAGCGCGGCGTCGGCCGCGCGCGGCGCGATGGCGTAGGCGGCGCGCACGCCGGTCAGGCCCAGCGCCTTGTTGGGGGTGAGCAGGCGCCAGGCGCGGTCCAGCGCCGCCCCGTCCAGCGCCAGCGTGCCGGCCAGGCGGAACGGCTCGTAGGCCTGATCCAGCACCAGCGCCTGGTGCGGCCGCAGCGCCGCCACGCGCGCGGCCAGGCCCGCGTCGGGCTGGCCCAGCGGGCTGGACGGGTCGCAGGCCCACAGCAGGTCGGCCTGGGCTGGGTCCCGGACCGCCGCCAGCCCCGCCGCCCGCGCGGCGCGCGCGTAGTCGCCGTAGGCGTGCGGCGGCTGCCAGAACGCGGCGCCGCGCCCCGCCGCGCCGGCCTGCAGCGCCACGGCCACGCTGGCGCGCTGGATGAACTCGCTGGCGCTGGCGGCGACCACGATGCGCTGCGGCGCCACGCCGTGCCACGCGGCCAGCCGGTCGACCAGCCGTGTGCAGGCCGGGTCGGGGTAGTGGCGCGCGTCGGCCGCGCGCAGCGCCCGCAGCGCGGCCGGGCACGGGCCGCAGGCGTTGGCGTTGGTGGACAGGTCGTGCGCCGGCACGCCGTGCGCGTCGGGGCCGCCGTGGACCGGGGTCACGATGCGGTTACTCCTGAATCAATAGCTTGTGGCGCAACAGGGGAAAGGGCTGCAGCCATATTTTCCTTGAAACCAGGCCCGGTCACGCCGCCACCTCCGCCAGCACCGCCGCGCAGGCCAGCAGCGTCGCCGCCAGCGCGGTGCGCGCGCCGAGGGCGCAGGCGCGCAGCGTGTCGGCCGGCTCGGGCGTGTGGCCGCCCTCGCCCAGCGTGTAGACGCCGGGCTTGCGCAGCCGCACGCCCAGCGCGCGCGCCATCGCCGCCATCGGCCAGCCGCCGTTGGGCGAGGGCGTGCGCGCCGCCTCGCCCCGCAAGCCGCGCCAGCCGCGCGCGCCGCCCAGCAGGACGATCAGCGCGGCGGTCAGGCGCGCGGGCAGCCAGGCCAGCACGTCGTCGGCGCGCGCCGCCCACTTGCCGGCCCAGGTCCAGTCGCGCGCCACGCCGTTCAAGGAGCGCACGCCCCGGTAGCCCCACATGGCGTCGGCCGTGTTGGCGAAACGGAACAGCGCCGCGCCCGGCAGCCCCAGCAGCGCGAACCACAGCAGCGGCGCCACCAGCGAGTCGTTCAGGTTCTCGGCCAGGCTCTCGATGGCGCTCTCGCGCACCTCGGCGGCGCTCAGGCTGGACACGTCGCGGCTCACCAGCCGCGCCAGCCGCGCGCGGCCGGCGGGCAGCGATTCGGCCAGGGCGTGCTCCACCGCCAGCACCTCGTCGTGCAGCAGGGCCCAGGCCAGCAGCGGCTTCAGGCACAGCCCCAGCGCCAGCGCCGCCAGCCACGCCGGCTGCGCCAGCACCCATTGCTGGACGAGCCAGCTTGCCGCAAAAATCGCAGCAGCCGCCGCGCACCAGGACAGCGCCGCGAGCCAGAACACCCTGGCATCGGACAGCCCCCGCAGCGCATCCACCCGCGGCGCCAGCCGCGCGCCGGCCCAGCCGAGGTAGCGGCCCATCCAGGCCACCGGATGCCAGCGCAGCGGCGGCTCGCCCAGCAGCCGGTCGATGGCCAGCGCCAGCGCGGGGGCGCAGGCGAGCAGCGCGGCGCCCTCGCCCGTGGCGTCGAACCCGATCAAGACAGCAGATCCCTCGGCGGCGCGCCCTCGCGCTCCAGCCCCAGCAGCCACTGCTTGCGCGGCAGCCCGCCGCCGAAGCCGGTCAGGCTGCCGTCGCTGCCGATGACGCGGTGGCAAGGCACGACGATGGAGATCTTGTTCTGCCCGTTGGCGGCGGCCACGGCGCGCGTGGCGGTGGGGCGGCCGATGCGCTGCGCCTGCTGGGCGTAGCTGCGCGTCTGGCCGTAGGGGATGGCCAGCAGCGCGTGCCACGCGGCGATCTGGAACGGCGTGCCGACGAGGTCGAGCGGCAGGCCGAACGCTTGCCGGCGGCCGGCGAAGTAGTCCGCCAGCTCGGCGCGCAGTTGCGCCGCGAGGGGGCCATCGCCCGGCTGGGCGGGGCCGCCGCGCGCGGCCTCGACCTGGGCCTGTTCGCGGTCCACGCGGGGCTGGCCGGCGAATTCCAGCAGGCACAGGCCACGCTCGGAAAACAAGGCCATCATGCCGCCCAGGGGCGTGTCGTAAGTGTGCGAGATCAGGGGCGTCATGGCGGGTTCATTCACAGCTTATCAATCCTCGATGCCGCGCTGCGCGGGCACGCCGGCCTTGAAGGCGTGCTTGACGAGCTGCATCTCGGTCACCGTGTCGGCGATCCCGATCAGCTCGGGCGGGCAGCGGCGGCCGGTCAGGCACACGTGCACGTCGCGCGGGCGCTGCCGCAGCGTCCGCAGCACGTCGTCGAGCGGCAGCCAGCCGTAGATGAGCGGGTAGGTGATCTCGTCCAGCACGACGAGGAAGTGCTGGCCGTCCAGGATGGCCGCCTTCGCCTTCTGCCAGCCGTCGCGCGCCAGTTGGGCGGAGTGGTCCAGGTCCTTGCTCTTCCAGCTGAAGCCGTCGCCCAGGCCCTCGATGGGCAGGCCGATCTGCTCGAACACGCGGTGCTCGCCGAAGCGCGCGCTGGGCACCTTCATGAACTGGAAGATGCGCACCTGCCTGCCGTGCACGTGCTGGCGGCCGAAGGCGCGCAGCGCCAGCCCGAAGGCGGCCGTGCTCTTGCCCTTGCCGTCGCCGGTGTGGACGAGGATCAGGCCCCGGCGCTCGCCCTCGGGGCGGTCGTACCGTTTCTCAGTGGGGGGTGTCTCGATCTGCATGAATGGGTTCCTCCTGGGGCAGCGCGACCCAGCTGCCCTGCACGGGCAGCACGCGGATGCGCTCGTCGAACGCGGCCTGCAGCGCGCGGTGGGTGTCGGGGCTGGCGCAGGGGCCGTGGTGGGCGATGGCGCCGTCCCTGACGATCAGCAGCTCGTCGGCGTGCAGCGCCACGCCCAGCTCGTGCAGCACGCTGACCACGGTGCCGCCAGCGGCGACCAGCCGGCGCACCACGGCCAGCCAGTCGGCCTGGTGCGGCGGGTCGAGGTGGGCCAGGGGCTCATCCATCAGCAGCACGGGCGCCTGCACGGCCAGCGCGCGCGCCAGCAGCACGCGCTGGCGCTCGCCGCCGGACAAATCGCCCAGCCGGCGCGCGCGCAAGTCCCACACCTGCGTGACCTGCAGCGCCTGCCGGGCGGCGGCGTGGTCGGCCTCGGTGGGCGGCGCCAGCCAGGCGCGGTGCGGCAGGCGGCCCAGCAGCGCGACGTCGTAGGCCGACAGGTCCTCGGCCCCCGGCTCGCCCTGGCCCAGCCAGGCCAGTTGCCGGGCGCGTTCGCGCGCGGGCCAGTCGCGCAGGTCGCGCCCGTGCAGGGTGACGGTGCCCGCGGTCGGCAGCAGGCCGGCCAGCACGCGCAGCAGGGTCGACTTGCCGGCGCCGTTGGGGCCGACGACGGCGGTCCAGCGGCCGGCGGGGAGGCGCAGGTCCAGCGCGTGCAGTATCTCGACTTTTCCCATCAAAGTCCGCGTGGATGTTGCGCTGATAGCTATTGAAAACATAGCACTCACCGCCCCCCTCCGCCGCGCGTGCGCCGGTACATCAGCCACAGCAGGTAGGTGCCGCCCAGCACGGCGGTGAGCACGCCCACCGGCAGCTCCTGCGGCGCGATGAGCACGCGCGCCACGATGTCGGCCACGGCCAGCAGCAGCCCGCCCATCAGCGCGGACAGCACCACCAGCGGCCCGTGCGTGAGCCGCGCCAGCGAGCGCACCAGGTGCGGCGCCGCCAGCCCGACGAAGCCGACCAGCCCGGCCTGCGCCACCGCCGCGCCGGTGGCCAGCGCCAGCACGCTGACCAGGGCCGCGCGCATGGGCGCCAGCGGCAGGCCCAGGCTGTGCGCGGTGGCCTCGCCCAGGCTCAAGCCGTCGAGCACGCGCGCCAGCGCCCAGGCCAGCGCCAGCGCCGGCAGCAGCACGGCGGCCATCACGCCGCAGGCCTGCCAGCCGATCAGGCTGGTGTTGCCGAGCATGAAGGCCACCATGGCGGCCAGCACCTCGGGCGCGGCCAGCGTCACCAGGTCCTTGACGGCGCCCAGCACGTGGCCCACCACCACGCCGGCCAGCAGCAGGCGCAGCGTGTGCTGCACGCCCTGCGCCAGCAGCAGCGCCAGCAGCACGCCGCCCAGGGCGCCGACGAAGGCCGCGCCCGTCAGCCCCAGCCTGGGCACCAGCGCCGCGGCCGCCGCCGGCGCGCCCCACCAGGCCAGCGCCACGGCCACCGCCAGCATGGCGCCGGAGGCGCTGCCCAGCAAGAAAGGGTCGGCCAGCGGGTTGCGGAACAGCCCTTGCGCCACCGCGCCGCCCAGCCCCAGCAGCGCGCCGGTCAGCCACGCGCCCAGGGTGCGCGGCAGGCGGATCTCGGCCACGATCTGGCGCGCCACCGGGTCCTGCAGCGCGTGCCGCAGGCTGTCGAAGCCGGTGCTGCCCACGCTGACGCCCACGGCCAGCGCCAAGCACGCCAGCAGCAACAGCGCCAGCGCGAGCCAGGGCGCGCGGGTCACGGCGCCCTGCCCTCCCGCGCGCCCTGGTCGGTGACGCAGCGGGCCATCAGGCGCGCCGCCTCGGGCATGCGTGGGCCGGGGCGCACGAGGATGTCCACCTCGTCGAGGCCGAACACGCACACCCGCTGCGCCCGCACCGCGCGCAGGCGCTGCCAGCCGGGGCGCCGGGCCATGTCGCCGGCGCTGCGCGCGCCGGCCATGATGAGGTCGGGGTCGGCGCGCACCACCAGCTCGGGGTTGATCTTGGGAAACGGCCCCAGCTCCGGCCCGATGATGTTGGCCAGGCCCAGGGCGCGCAGCATCTCGCCGATGAAGGACTGGGGCCCCGCCGCGTGCGGGCCGCCGCTGGCCTCGAAGTACACGCGCTGGCCGCGCAGCGCGGGCGGCACGGACTGCGCGGCGGCGGCCACGCCGGCGTCGATGTCGCGGGCCACGCGCTCGGCGCCGGGCACGGCCAGCAGCTCGCCCAGCTTGCCGATCACGCGCCGCACGTCGGCGCCGGTCTTGGGCTCCAGCGCCACCACCTTCACGCCCAGCGCGCGCAGCCGCTCGGACACGCGCGAGGACGTGGCGGCGAGCACCACGTCGGGCTTGAGCGCGACGATGGCCTCGACGTTCGGGTCCAGCCCGCCGCCGACCTGCGGCAGGCGGCGCACCGCTTCGGGCCAGTTGGAATAGCGGTCCACGCCGACCAGCCGGTCGCAGGCGCCGATGGCGCACACGGTCTCGGTCAGCGAGGGCAGCAGGCTGACAACGCGCCGGGGCGGGGCGTCGAAGCGGACGGAAACGCCGCGGTCGTCGGCGACTTCGTAGGACTGGGCCTGGGCGGGGGCGTGCAGGACGAAGGCGAGGAACAGCAGCCAGGCCAGGCGGTACAGGCCCTGAATAGGGGTCAGATCAGAATTCATTCGTTTCATTTGAGGCTCAGCGGCAGCCCGGCCACCATCAGCGTGACGCGCTCGCACACCGCCGCCACCTGCTGGTTGAGCGCGCCCAGCGCATCAACGAAGGCGCGCACCTCGCGGCCGAGCGGGATGACGCCCAGGCCGATCTCGTTGCCGACCAGCACCACGGGGCCTGGGCAGGTGGCGATGGCTTCCAAAAGCATAGCTGTCGACGCAGTATCCGAGCTGGCTGCAGGCCGATTTCTTTCAGAATCCGTGTCCATCGGCATCATCTCCCGCGTCAGCCACAGCGTCAGGCAATCGACCACGCGCAGCGTCTCGGCGCCGCCGGCGGACGCGAGGGCCGCCGCCAGGTCGGGGGGCGACTCCACGGTCGCCAGGGCGGGCACGCGCTCGGCGCGCTCGCGCCGGTGGCGGGCGATGCGCGCGCGCATCTCGTCGTCGTGCGCCTCGGCGGTGGCGATCAGCACGGCGCGGTGCGCGGGTGACGCGGCCAGCCACGCGGCGGCCAGGTGCTCGGCGCGGCGCGACTTGCCGCTCTTCTGGCCGCCGAGGATGAGTTCGCTGCGCGCGACGTCAAGCATGGCGGGTGAACCAGTCCAGCACGATGAACCGCCGCCCGCCGAAGCGGGCGGGAAACAGGGACATCTCTTCTGCTACCGAATTCATAGCTAATGGCGTAGACTGTACGCGGGCTCTGAGCCCATTTTTCATCAAGACCGCGCGGCGCGCGTCAGGGCCTCGGCGACCAGCGCAGGCCGACGAAGAAGGTGCGCCCGGCGGTGGCGTAGCCGCGCGCGATGCGGTAGTCGCGATCACCCACGTTGTCGATGCGCGCCAGCACGCTCCAGTCGCGCGCGATGGTGGCGCTGGCGTACAGGTTGACGACGCCGTAGCCGGCCAGCACGTTGGTGTTGGCGGCGTTGTCCCAGCGGCGCGAGGAGGCCTGCCATTCGGCGCCCAGTGTCCAGTCGCCCACGCGGGTGTCGGCGGCCAGCTTGAGGATGCGCTTGGCGCGGCGCGCCAGCACCTTGCCGGTCACGTCGTCCTTGGGGTTCTGCAGGTCGAGCGAGCCGCTCAGGTTGACGCCGCCCAGCCGGTGCGCGCCCGCCAGGGTGACGCCCTGCAGCAGCGCGCGGCCGGTGTTGTCGTAGCAGCCGAAGGCGTCGCCGCAAGGCCCCGCCGCGCCGAAGGTGATGAGGTTGCGCACCTGGTTGCGGTAGGCCGTGACGCCGAAGCGGCTGGCGCCTTGCGACCAGTGCAAGCCGATCTCGACGTTGCGGCTCTTTTCGGGCTGCAGCGCGGGCTGGCCGTACTGCGAGAAGCGCTGGTACAGCGTGGGCACGCGGAAGGCCGTGCCCGCCGCCGCCGTCACGCGCCAGCCGGGCGCGAAGGCGTAGCCGTAGGCGGCGCTGCCGTTGGCGTGGCCGCCGAACTCGCTGTCGCGGTCGTGCCGCACGTTCAGCTGCACGGTGTGGGCGCCGTGCGCATGGCCGTAGCCCAGGGCGATGGCGTCCTGGTGGCGGCTGCGGTCGATGGGCTGGTTGACGAGCTGGTCCCCGCGCCGCTCCAGCGCGGCGGTGACCAGGTGCGGGCCCTGGCGCCACTCGTTCTGCAGCAGGACGTTGCGCAGCGTGGTCTCGGTGCGGTAGGGACTGGGCGTGGTCTCGTAGCGCTGGCGCGACTCGCTGACCGACAGGCGGGTGCTGTAGTGCTTCGTCCACTGCGCGTTCCAGGCCGCGCCCAGGGTGGCCAGGCGGTTGTGGCCCACGTCGTTCAGTCCAGGCGTGAAGCCGTCGTACTGCGCGCGCATGTCGCTGTGGGTGCCGCTGGCCTCGACGCGGTGCGCGCCGTTGATCTGCAGGCCCACGCGCCCACTGGCGCTGCTGTTGCGCCAGCCGTCGCGGTCGGGGTTGGTGCCGGGGCGGCTGTCGAAGCCGTGGCTGAGGTCGCGCGCCGCGCCCAGGGCGTAGTCCACGGCGCCGCTCTTGCCGCTGAAGCCGGCCTCCAGCTTCTTCGTGCCCTGGCTGCCCAGGCCGACGCCGGCGTAGGGGGCGAAGGGGCCGTCGCCCTTGCGCGTGAAGATCTGCACCACGCCGGCGATGGCGTCGGAGCCGTACACGGCGGCGGCCGGCCCACGCACGATCTCGATGCGCTCGACCTGACCCAGCGCGATGCCCTCCCACGGCGCGCCGCCGGTGGACTGCGTGTCGACGCGGATGCCGTCGATGTAGACGGCGGTGAAGCGGTTGTCGGCCCCGCGCATGAACAGGCTGGTGGTGGTGCCGGGGCCGCCGTTGCGCGACAGCTCCAGCCCCGGCTGGCGCGCCAGCAGGTCGGCGATGTTGACGGCGCCGCTGCGGCGAATCTGCTCGTCGCCGAGCACGGTCACGTCGGCCAGCACGTCGGCGAGCGGCTGCGCCGCGCGCGTGGCGGTGACCACCGTCTCGGCCAGCGCGGGGGCGGCCAATTGGGCGACGGTGGTGGATTCGAGCAGGGGCTGCGCCTGGGCAGCCAGGGTGCCGGACAGCGCGCAGGAGATCGCCAGCGGCAGCGCGGCCGGCCGGCAGGGGGCAAACATTTGATTCATCACGGGAACAGGGATGGCGGACAGCCCCCTGCCGGCTTCCCCGCCGGCGCCTGGGGCGAACTGGCCGCGCGCGTGCCCGTTTCAGTCGTGGGCGGCGCGCGCGTCCTCCTCGTTGGCCGGTATCCGGGCTGGCGGAGGAGTCACCCGCTCCTCGCCTTCCCGGCCGCGTGTTTCAGCGCAGCCAGTGGCCGTGTGAGGAGCAGGCCGGCGCCCCGGCGGACCGGGGCAACCGTCCGCTTACCGTTGCGGGGGCAGCGCAGGTTAGGCGGCCCTCTAGGCGAGGCGCCCTCCTGCTTCCCGTTGAACTGCGGCCGTGCGAACCACGGCGCGCGAGCACCAACGACAGCGATTGTATGAGAGGGTGAAGGTGTCCCCGCGCGCGCGACCGCGCCGCACGCCCCTCGTACAATCGGCTCGTCCCCCCGTGTTCACCGCGCCCCATGACGAATCCGCCCTTGATCGAACAGATTGCCGAGCGCGTCGAGCGGCTGCTCGTGCGCCACGATGAACTGCGCCGCACCAACGAACTGCTCGCGCAGCAGGTGGAGGCGCTCACGCACGAGCGCGACAGCCTGAAGTCGCGCCTGATGGCGGCGCGCGCGCGGGTCGACGCGCTGATCGACCGCCTGCCGGCTGCCGCCGGCGTGCTGGCGCCGGAGGCCGCGCCGCCGCAGCACCAGGAGCGCTCGTCGTGAAGCAACTCGAAGTCAAGATCATGGGCCAGGGCTACCTGCTGGGCTGCCCCGAGGGCGGCGAGGCGCGGCTGCACGAGGCCGTGCAGCGCGTGGACGCGGCCATGTGCAAGATCCAGGGCACCGGCAAGATCAAGGCGCGCGACCGCATCGCCGTGCTGGCGGCGTTGAACCTGGCGTTCGAGCTGGCCGAGCAGCCCGCCGCCGCGCCGCAGGCCGCCCCGGCCGCGGGCGACGAGCCCTCGCTGAGCGTCGCCGAGCAGGCCACGCTGGGCGTGTTGCTGCAGCGCCTGGACCGGGCGCTGGGCGAGGACGGCCAACTGCTCTGAGCCCCGGTAAAATGGCGGCGTCTGCGGTGCGCGCCGGGCTTTATATTTCCTTGAACCAATGCTCATAGAGCACGGGCCTGGAACATCGTCTGGTCAGCGTGATCGTCTCGCGTCAGATGAACCCAAGACCAGTCTGACCTCGCCCACCTGAACCCCCGCGTTCAGGATGACGGTCCGGCGGCATTCGCAGACACCTTATTCCCCTTCCCGGCGCCCGCTGCGGTGGCCGACCCACCGGCCACCCCGCATGCCCCTCGAACCCCTGCTCGTTATCGAACTCGCCCTGCTGGGCCTGGTCACCGGCTTCCTCGCGGGCCTGCTGGGCATCGGCGGCGGCATGATCATGGTGCCCTTCATCTCCGCCATCCTGGACGCGCGCGGCGTGGCGCCGGGGCTGGCGGTGAAGATGGCGATCGCGACGTCGATGGCGACCATCATCTTCACCTCGGTCAGCAGCGTGCGCGCGCACCACAAGAAGGGCGCGGTGCGCTGGGACATCGTGCGCGGCCTGGCGCCGGGCATCGTGCTGGGGGCGATGGTGGCCAGCCTGGGGGTGTTCGCGCTGCTCAAGGGCTCGGCGCTGGCGCTGGTGTTCGCCGTGTTCGTGGGCTTCTCGGCGACCCAGATGTTCCTGGACAAGAAGCCCGCGCCGACGCGCCAGATCCCCGGCACGGCGGGGCTGCTGGGCGCGGGCGGGGGCATCGGCTTCCTGTCGGGCCTGGTGGGCGCGGGCGGCGGCTTCGTGTCGGTGCCGTTCATGACCTGGTGCAACGTGGCCATCCACAACGCGGTGGCGACCAGCGCGGCGCTGGGCTTTCCGATCGCGCTGGCCAACGTGGCGGGCTACGTGGTCGCGGGCCAGGGCGTGGCCGGCCTGCCGCCCCACTCCTTCGGCTACCTGTGGCTGCCGGCGCTGGTGGTGATCGCCTCGTGCAGCGTGCTGATGGCGCCGCTGGGCGCCAAGGCGGCGCACGCGCTGCCGGTGAAGAAGCTCAAGCGCGTGTTCGCCACCGTGCTGTACCTGCTGGCGGCGTACATGCTCTACAAGGGCCTGACGGCCGCCGGCACCTGAGAACGCCTCGGTTTCAAGCCAAATCAGCCTCCATCCCGCACGGTTACTGTGCCGGAAGCTATAAAAAACGAAGCGTTCAGGATGTGGGCACCACGCACCACGGCGCCTGTTCGTGGACCAGCCCCATCCACAGGCCCCAGGCCGAGGTGAGCACCAGCGCCAGCCCGGCGACGCGCAGGCTCCAGGGGCCACGGCCGTTGGCGCCCAGGCGCAGCAGCAGCCACGGGCCGGCCCACAGCGACAGGCCCGAGCCCAGGGCGAACAGCGCCATCACCGCCGCGCCGCCGGCCACGCTGCCGGCCAGCGCCGCCACCATCAGTGCCGAGTACAGCAGGCCGCAGGGCAGCAGCGCCCAGGCCACGCCCAGACCCAGCGGCGCGGCCAGGCCCTGCGACTGCGTGGCGGCGCGCACCCGCGTCCACACGCGGCGCGCGCCCGTCTCCAGCCACACCGGCTGGCGCGCCCGCACCAGCAGCACCAGTCCCAGCAGCACGGCGGCCACGTGCACCATGGTCCAGGCCGGCCGCAGCGCGACCGACTGGAGGGTGAGCCAGCCCAGCCCCTGCATCGAGGCGGCGGCCAGCGCGCCCAGGGCCGCGTAGCCCGCCAGGCGCCCGAGCTGGAACAGCCCGACGGCCTGCTCGCCGCGCGGCGCGGCCGCCTGCCCGATGCCGGCGCAGGCCGCGCCGCACATGGCGATGCAGTGCGGGCCGCCGGCCAGGCCCATGACCAGGGCAGTGACGGCCAGGGAGGTTTGCATCAAAGAATTCTAGAGAACCGGGCGCGGGTCTGGTCGGCCTGCAAGTACTTGTCGAACACCATCGCCACGCCGCGCACGAAGAACCAGCCCATGGCGGTGACCTGGATGCCCGTACCGGTCACCTCCACCAGGCCCTGCTCCTGCAGGCCACGCAGCGTTTGCAGCTCAGCGGCAAAGTAGGCGCCGAAGTCGATCAGGTGCGCCTGCTCGACGGGCTCGAACTGCACCTCGCCCTGGCACATCAGGGCCATGATGACGGCGCGCCGCAGCAGGTCGTCACGCGAGACGGCCAGGCCGCGCACCACGGGCAGGTGGCCCTGGTCGAGCAGGTCCTGGTACTCGGCCAGGGTCTTGGCGTTCTGACTGTAGGTGGCGCCGACCTTGCCGATGGCCGACACGCCCAGGCCGATCAGGTCGCAGTCGGGCTGGGTGCTGTAGCCCTGAAAGTTGCGGTGCAGCCGGCCCTGCCGCTTGGCCACGGCCAGGGCGTCGCCGGGCAGCGCGAAGTGGTCCATGCCGACGTAGACGTAGCCGGCCTCCTCGAACGCCGCCAGCGACCGCGCCAGCATCGCCACCTTGCCGCCGGCGCTGGGCAGCTCGATGGGGATGATGCGCCGCTGCGGCTTGAAGCCTCGGGCAGGTGCGCGTAGGCGTAGAGCGCGATGCGGTCGGGACGCAGCCGGGCCACCTGCGCCAGGGTGCGGTCGAAGGACTCGGGCGTCTGCAAGGGCAGGCCGTAGATCAGGTCGACGTTGATGGATTCGAAGCCGATGCGGCGCGCGGCCTCGACCAGGGCGAAGACCTGCTCGGCCGGCTGCACGCGGTGCACGGCCTTTTGCACCAACGGGTCGAAATCCTGCACGCCGAAGCTCAGGCGGTTGAAGCCCAGGCGCGCCAGCGTGGCCAGGCGGTCGGCGTCCACGGTGCGGGGATCGACCTCGATCGAGTATTCGCCGCCGGGCACCAGGCTGAAGCCGCGGCGCAGCATGGCCATCAGCTCGGCCAGTTCGTCGTCGTCGAGGAAGGTGGGCGTGCCGCCGCCCAGGTGCAGCTGGCTCACCGCCTGGCCGGCGCCGAGGTGCCGCACGTGCAGGTCCACCTCGCGGCCCAGGCAGCGCAGGTAGGGCGCGGCGCGGTCGTGGTGCCGGGTGATGATCTTGTTGCAGGCGCAGTAGTAGCACAGCGATTCGCAGAAGGGCACGTGCACGTACAGCGACAGCGGCGTGGCCAGCGGCCCGCGGCCCGAGCGGCGCTGCGCCAGCGCGCGCAGGTAGTCGGGCTCGCCGAAGGCCTCGACGAAGCGGTCCGCCGTGGGGTAGGAGGTGTAGCGCGGCCCGGGAACGTCGAATCGGGTCAGCAGCTCGGGGGTGATGGCGGGCATCGGGGCAGTCCTGTGGTGTCAGGCTGTACTGTCGCGCCGGCGCGCGTCCTTGTCCTTGACGATCGTCAAGGTGTCGAATGGACTGGGGCAGCACTAGAATGGCTCACCGCCGCCTTCGCGGGACGGACCCCTCATCCAGCCGCCCATGACCCCGCAAGCCATCAAAGTCGCGTGTTCCAACTGCAACCTGCGCGAGTTGTGCATGCCCATGGGCCTGTCGGGCACGGACATGGGCAAGCTGGATGAGCTGGTGACCACGCGGCGCCGGATCCCGCGTGGGTCGCCGCTGTTTTCCAGCGGCGATCGCTTCAATGCGCTGTACGCCATCCGCACGGGTTTCTTCAAGACCTGCGTGACCACCGAGGACGGCCGCGACCAGGTGACGGGTTTCCAGATGGCCGGCGAGATCATGGGGCTGGACGGCATCGTCGGCGACCGCCACACCTGCGATGCGGTGGCGCTGGAGGACGCCGAAGTGTGCGAACTGCCCTATGGCCGCATCGAGGATCTGTCGCGCGAGGTGCCGGCGCTGCAGAGCCACGTGCACAAGATCATGAGTCGCGAGATCGTGCGCGAGCACGGCGTGATGCTGCTGCTGGGCAGCATGCGCGCGGAGGAGCGCCTGTCGGCCTTCCTGCTCAACCTGGTGCAGCGGCTGCACACGCGAGGCTTCTCGCAGTCGGAGTTGGTGCTGCGCATGACGCGCGAGGAGATCGGCAGCTACCTGGGCCTGAAGCTGGAAACGGTGAGCCGCACCTTCTCGAAGTTCGCCGACGACGGCATCGTGGAAGTCAAGCACCGCCACGTGCGCATCCTCGACATCGAGGCGCTGCGCAACATCGTCCACGCGCCGGCCTGCCGCTGAAGTTTTCAGCCTTTTTGGCCTCTAGCCCGCATATATATTATGCAGGCAGCTATCAAATTCATTGCAGCGTGTTCTTCAGGCTGTCCGGCAGCGGCAGCGCCATGACGGCGATGCCCTCGTCCATCAGCTCCTCGGTCTGCTCGCGCGTGGCCTGGCCGCGGATGCCGCGCTCCGGCGTTTCACCGTAGTGGATGCGGCGCGCTTCCTCGGCGAAGCGCTCGCCCACGTCCTCGGTCTGCGCCATCACGCGGCGCACCATGTGCATCCACGCCGCCTGCAGCGCGGCGGGCGGCAGCGCGGCGACGGGCGTGCCGGCGCCCTGGGATTCGGCCGACGCCGGGATCGCGCCGCTCAGGTTGAGGCGCGGGGCGCTGGGCAGCTTGGCCACCGCCGTGTCGCCGCACATCGGGCAGGCCACGAGCTGGCGCGCCAGTTGGTCCTGGAAGTCGTCCTCGGACGAGAACCAGCCTTCGAACCCATGCCCGTGGGCACATTGCAGGTCGAGCACTTTCATCGGCTGGATACCCTTCAGGCGGCGGCCGGCGCGGGCCGCCAGTCCAGCGCCCATGTCCCGCTCATCACATTCTGCAGCCACAGCGCCCCGACCAGGGTCTTGGCGTCGGTCACCTGGCCGTCGCGGCACCAGTCCTGCAGTTGCGCGGGCGTGGCGCTGAAGACCTCCAGGAACTCGCCCTCGTCCAGGCGCCGTTCGCCGGCCGTGAGGCCGCGCGCGAACCAGACCTCGATCACCTCGGTCGAGTACGCGACCACGGGATGCAGCACGCCGGCGTGCGCCCATTCGCGGGCGGTGTAGCCGGTTTCCTCGCGCAGCTCGCGCTGGGCGCAGGCCAGCGGGTCCTCGCCCGGGTCGAGCTTGCCGGCGGGAAATTCGATCAGGGTGCCCCGCACCGGGTAGCGGTACTGGCGTTCCAGCACCAGGCGCGTGGCGCCGTCCGCACCTTCGAGCAGCGGCACGACCATCACCGCGCCGGGATGCACCACGTACTCGCGCTGGGCCAGACCGCCGTCGGGCAGCCGCACCTGGTCGCGAAAGGCGTGCAGGAAGCCGCCCTTGAACAGCTCCTCGCCCTGAACGCGGTGCTCGGTCAGGTCAATGACGGGCCTAGGCGCCACGCCGCACCAAGTAACGGTAGACGAAGCCTGGAAATGCCAGGGTCAGGAACAGCGCAGCCGTGATCGCATAGAACTCCCAGCCTTGGCCGTGGATCTGGCCCGCGCCCTTCTCCAGTGCCAGGCCGATGCCGCCGACCAGGAAGTACCACACCACCAGTTCGGCCAGGCGCCAAGCCAGCGACTTGTGCATGCCGCGCAGCGGCATCACGGTCATCAACCGCTGGTTGACGAATGGCAGGTTGGCCGCGACGGCGGCCAGAACGATCAGCAGCCAGATGCCGGCGGCCTGGGACATCAGGTCGCGAGCATCTGCACGATGGCCTGGGCGCACAAGGTCATCAGTGCGCCCGGCACGATGCCCAGCACCAGCACCAGCGCCCCGTTGAGGGACAGCACGGCACGCATGTCCAACGGCGCCGAGATGGACGAGGTGCTGGTGGGCTCATCGAAGTACATCACCTTGACCACGCGCAGGTAGTAGAACGCGCCAATCAGCGACATCACCACCGCGAAGACCGCCAAGCCGATATAGGCCGGCAGATTGGTGCTCACCAGCGCCTGCAGCACCGACAGCTTGGCCTGGAAGCCCACCAGCGGCGGAATGCCGGCCAACGAGAACAGGCACACGGCCATGATGCCAGCGTAGAGCGGGCTGCGCTGGTTCAGGCCGGCGAAGTCGGCGATGTCGTCGCTCTCGAAGCCCTCGCGCGACAGTAGCATGATCACGCCGAAGCTGGCCAGCGTGGTGAGCACGTAGGTGACGATGTAGAACATGGCGGAGCTGTAGGCGTTGGCGGCCGACAGCGCGTTGCCGTTGACCACACCGGCCATCAGGCCCAGCAGCACGAAGCCCATCTGGGCGATGGTCGAGTAGGCCAGCATGCGCTTCAGGTTGGTCTGCGCGATGGCGGCCAGGTTGCCGATGAGGAGCGAGGCGATGGCCATCAGGCCCAGCATCTGCTGCCAGTCGATGGCCAGCGGCAGCAGGCCTTCCACCAGCAGGCGGATCGCCATCGAGAACGCCGCCAGCTTGGGCGCGGCCCCCAGCATCAACGTGACCGCCGTGGGCGCGCCATGGTAAACGTCGGGAATCCACATGTGAAAAGGCGCGGCGCCGAACTTGAATGCGACGCCCGCGACCACGAACACCAGGCCGAACACCAGCACCTGGTGCTTGATCTGCCCCGAGGCGATGGCCTTGAAGACGCCGGCGATGTCCAGCGTGCCCGTGGCGCCGTAGAGCATCGACAGGCCGTAGAGCAGGAAACCCGAGGCCATGGCGCCCAGCACGAAGTACTTCATCGCGGCCTCGACCGAGGTGGTGTGGTCGCGCCGCAGGGCCACCAGCGCATAGCTGGCCAGCGTCAGGCATTCCAGGCCCAGGTACAGGACGATGAAGTTGCCCGCCGAGATCATGACGAAGACGCCCAGCAGGGACAGCAGGCCCAGGACGAACCATTCACCGCCGCGCAGCATGCCGCGATCGGCCACGTAGGAGCGGCCATAAACGAAGGTCACCAGCACGGCCAGCGCGGCAAAGCACTTGAGCCAGTTGGCCATGGGATCACTGACCACGAGGCCGTCGAAGCCGTACACGGTCTGGCCGCTACTGGCGTACAGGCCCGACAGCACGGCCAGCACCAGCAGCGTCAGCACGGACAGGATGTAGGCCACGGGGCGCCCGAGGCGCTTGTCCAGCAAGTCGAGGAGCGCGATGACGCACGCCATGACCAAGAGCACCAGCTCCGGGTAGATGGCCATCCAACTGAATCTGTCAATCATTCTTGCGGGTCCTCAGTTCAGCTTGGATGCCGCCACGTGCTGCAGCAGGCTGGCCACCGACGCATCCATCACGTCGGTGAACGGCTTGGGATACAGGCCCATCCACAGCACGGCGACGGCGAGCAGCGCCAGCATCAGGAACTCGCGCCCGTTGATGTCGGAGAGCTGGCGCACGTCGTCGTTGACCATGGGGCCGAAATACACGCGCTTGAACATCCACAAGGTGTAGGAAGCCCCGGAGATGAGCGCGGTGGCGGCCAGCAGGCCAAGCCAGAAATTGGCCTTGACGGTCGCCAGGATCACCATCCATTCGCCCACGAAGCCGGCCGTGCCCGGCAAACCGCAGTTGGCCATGGCAAACAGCAGTGCGAACACCGTGAAGCGCGGCATGGTGTTGACCACGCCGCCGTAGCTAGCGATCTCACGCGAATGCACACGGTCGTACAGCACGCCGATGCACAGGAACATGGCGCTCGACACGAAACCGTGCGCGATCATCTGCACGATGCCGCCCGACACGCCCAGGTCGTTGAAGACGAAGAAGCCCAGCGTGACGAAGCCCATGTGCGCCACCGACGAGTAGGCGACCAGCTTCTTCATGTCCTGCTGCACCAGCGCCACCAGGCCCACATAGACCACCGCGATCAGCGACAGCGCGATCATCAGCCACGCCCATTCGCGCGAGGCATCGGGCAGGATCGGCATCGAGAAGCGCAGGAAACCGTAGGCGCCCAGCTTCAACATGATGGCGGCCAGCACGGCCGAGCCGCCCGTGGGCGCCTCGACGTGCACGTCGGGCAGCCAGGTGTGGACCGGCCACATCGGCACCTTGACAGCGAACGCCGCGAGCATGGCGAAGAACAGCAGCGTCTGCGCCGTGCCGGACAGCGGCAGGCTGTGCCAGGCCAGGATGTCGAAGCTGCCGCCCGAACGGGTGTACAGGTAGATGAAGGCCACCAGCATCAGCAGCGAGCCCAGCAGCGTGTAGAGAAAGAACTTGAACGCCGCGTAGATCTTGTTGGGCCCGCCCCAGATGCCGATGATCAGGTACATCGGGATCAGCGTGGCCTCGAAGAACACGTAGAACAGCACGCCATCGAGCGCCGCGAACACGCCGATCATCAGGCCGGACAGGATCAGGAAGGCCGCCATGTACTGGTTGACCTTGCGCTGGATCACCTCCCAGCCGGCGATCACGACGATGATGGTGATGAAGGCCGTGAGCAGCACGAACCACAGCGAAATGCCGTCCACGCCCAGGTGGTAGTTGACGTTAAAGCGCTCGATCCAAGGCGCTTTCTCCACGAACTGCATCTCGGCCGTGCCGAGCTTGAAGCCGCCGTAGATCGGCAGCGTGACGAGAAAACTGATCACCGACCCGACGAGTGCCAACCAGCGCACGAGCGGCGCCTGACTCTCACGGCCCAGTGCCAGCAGCACGGCGCCGAACAGAATCGGCGTCCAGATGGCAAGGCTCAACCAACCCATGTCGTTATCCCGCTCTTCCTCTTACTTGTTGAGCCAGACGAAGTACGTCATCAGCACGAAGATCCCCAGAATCATCACCAGGGCGTAGTGATAGAGGTAGCCGGACTGGAGCCAGCGCGCCACGCCCGACACCCAGCCCACCAGCTTCCAGGATCCGTTGACCACGACGCCGTCGATCAGCGCCCGGTCGCCGCCCTTCCACAGGCCGGTGCCCAACATGCGGGCACCGCGAGCGATGACGTTCTCGTTGAACCAGTCCATGTAGTACTTGTTCTCCAGCAGCGTGTGGACGGGCTGAAACGCGCGTTTGATCGCCGCAGGCAGCGCGGGATTGATCATGTACATGTAGTACGCCGTGGCCACCCCCGCCAGCGCCAGCCAGAACGGCAGGGCCTGGAAGCCATGGAGCGCCATAGGCAGCCAGCCATGGATGGCCTCGGCCAGTTCGGCCATGGCCGGGTGGCGCGCGGCATCGACGTGGATGACACCCTTGAAGAAGTCGCCGAACAACATGGGCATCAGCGTCATGGCGCCGATCACGACCGACGGGATCGCCAGCAGCGTCAGCGGCACCCAAACGACCCAGGGCGACTCGTGGGGCTTGGCGTCATGGCCATGGCCGTGCCCGTGGTCGTCGCCATGGTGGTGCGCGTCCGGGTTCTGGTCGTAGCGCTCTTGGCCATGGAACACCAGGAAGTACAGGCGGAACGAATAGAACGCCGTCACGAACACGCCTGCCAGCACGGCGAAGTAGGCAAAGCCCGCGGCCGGCAGATGGCTGGCATGAACCGCCTCGATGATCGCGTCCTTGGAATAGAAGCCCGAGAAGAACGGCGTGCCGATCAGCGCCAGCGATCCCAGCAGGAACGTGATCCACGTGATCGGCATGTACTTGCGCAAGCCGCCCATCCAGCGGATGTCCTGGTTGTGGTGCACGCCCATGATGACCGAGCCCGCTGCCAGGAACAGCAAGGCCTTGAAGAAGGCATGCGTCATCAGGTGGAAGACGGCCACCGAGTAGGCGGATGCCCCCAGCGCCACCGTCATGTAGCCGAGCTGCGACAGCGTGGAATAGGCCACCACGCGCTTGATGTCGTTCTGGATGATGCCCAGGAAACCCATGAACAGCGCCGTGATGGAGCCAATGACGAGGATGAAGTTGAGCGCGGCGTCCGACAGCTCGAACAGCGGCGACATGCGCGCGACCATGAAGATGCCGGCCGTCACCATGGTCGCCGCGTGGATCAGCGCCGAGATGGGCGTCGGGCCTTCCATCGAGTCAGGCAGCCACACGTGCAGCGGGAACTGCGCCGACTTGCCCATGGCGCCGATGAACAGGCAGATGCAGATCACGCTGATCAACAGCCAATCCGTGCCGGGAAAAACCATCGTCGAGATCTGGCCGGCCTTGGCGAAGGTTTCGCCATAGCTCAGCGTGCCGGCGTAGGCGGCGATCAGGCCGATGCCCAGGATGAAGCCGAAGTCACCCACCCGGTTGACCAGAAAGGCCTTCATGTTGGCGAAGATCGCCGTCGGCTTGTTGTACCAGAAGCCGATCAGCAGGTAGGACACCAGGCCCACCGCCTCCCAGCCGAAGAACAGCTGCAGGAAGTTGTTGCTCATGACGAGCATCAGCATGGAGAAGGTGAACAGCGAGATGTAGGAGAAGAAACGGTCGTAGCCCGCGTCCTCCTCCATGTAGCCGATGGTGTAGATGTGCACCATCAGCGACACGAAAGTCACCACGCACATCATCATGGCGGTGAGCCCGTCGACGAGGAAACCGACCTCCATCTTCAGGCCGCCGACCACCATCCACTCGTAGATGGTGGCATCGAAGCGGGCGCCGTCCATGGCCACGCTTTTCAGCGTCAGCGCCGACAGCACGAAGGCGACGAACACGCCCAGGATCGTGACCGAGTGTGACGCCGCGCGGCCGATGCGATTGCCGCCGAAGGTCGTCCCGAGGATCCCCGCCAGCACGGAGCCGGCCAGCGGTGCCAGCGGAACGGCCAGCAGGGTTGCAGCAGAAAGGGTCTGGCTCATGGGTTCCGTTAGCCCTTCAGCGAATTGAGTTCGTCCACGTTGATGCTGGACTTGTTGCGGAACAGCAGCACGAGGATCGCCAAGCCGATCGCGGATTCGGCGGCGGCCACGGTCAGGATGAAGAACACGAACACCTGCCCGTGCATGTCGCCCAGGTAGTGCGAGAAGGCCACGAAGTTCATGTTGATGGCCAGCAGCATCAATTCGATCGCCATCAGCAGCACGATCAGGTTCTTGCGGTTCAGGAAGATGCCCACCACGGCCAGTGCGAACAGGATCGCCCGCAGGGTCAGGTAGTGCGCGAGGGTCAGGGTCATTTCTTGGCCTCCTCCACGGTGGCGGCGCCGGTCGCGGACGCCTCAGCGGCCGGAGCGGCGCGCGTGATGGCGAGCTTCACGACCTCGACGCGGTCACGCGCTTTCACGCGCACCTGCTCGGACGGATCGATCTTCTTGCTGTCCTTGCGCTCGCGCAGCGTCAGGGCGATCGCGGAAATCATCGCCACCAGCAGGATTACGGCGGCGATTTCCAGCGGATACAGGTACTTGGTGTAGAGCAGCGTGCCCAGCGCCTTGGTGTTCGAGTACTGCACCACTTGGCCCGCCGCGTTGGTGACCGTCTCCGGCACCACCGGCGCCTCGCCCGCCCGGAAGCCACCGAACAGCACCACGGCCATGTCCAGCGAGATCAGGGCACCGATCGCCAGCGCCAACGGAAAGTGGCGCCAGAAGCCCTGCCGCAGGCTGTCGATGTGGATGTCGAGCATCATCACGACGAACAGGAACAGCACCATCACCGCGCCCAGGTAGACCAGCACCAGTGTGACCGCCAAGAACTCGGCCTTGAGCAGCAGCCAGATCCCAGCAGCCTGCGAGAAGGCCAGCATGAGGAACAGGACCGCATGCACGGGGTTGCGCGCCGTGATCACCCTGAATGCCGCGAACAGCATCACCAGGGAGAACACGTAGAAGAAGCCGGTCTGGACGTCCATGAATCTTTATCGGCAGTGCAAGCCCGCGTTCAGCGGTACTTGGCGTCCGCCGCCTTGGCTGCGGCGATTTCGGGTTCGTAGCGGTCGCCCACGGCCAGCAGCATGTCCTTGGTGAAGTACAGATCGCCGCGCTTCTCGCCGTGGTATTCGAGGATGTGGGTCTCGACGATGGAGTCCACCGGGCAGCTTTCCTCGCAGAAGCCGCAGAAGATGCACTTGGTCAGGTCGATGTCGTAGCGCGTGGTGCGGCGGGAGCCGTCGGCTCGCTCGCCGGCCTCGATGGTGATGGCCAAAGCCGGACACACGGCTTCGCACAACTTGCAGGCAATGCAGCGCTCCTCGCCATTCTCATAGCGGCGCAGGGCGTGCAGGCCGCGAAAGCGCGCCGACAAGGGCGTTTTCTCCTCCGGGAACTGAATCGTGACCTTGCGGCTGAACGCGTAACGGCCAGTCAGGGCCATGCCCTTGAACAGTTCCACGAGCATGAAGCTCTTGAAGAAATCGCGGATCGAAAAAGGTGAAGCAGCAACGGAAGCCATGACTTGTCCTGCCCTTCAATGCCAGATGTTCCAGGGGCTGAGCAGCCAGCCCCCGACGATGACCAGCCAGACCAGCGTGACCGGAATGAATATCTTCCAGCCGAGGCGCATGATCTGGTCGTAGCGAAAGCGCGGGAAGGTGGCGCGGATCCAGATGAACATGGACACCACCACGAAGGTCTTCAGGCCCAGCCAGATCCACCCCGGGATGAAGCCCAGCGCCTCGAAGGGCGGCAACCAGCCGCCGAGGAACATCAGCACCCCCAGAATGGACACCAGCCACATGCTGGCGTACTCCGCCAGGAAGAAGATGGCGAAACCCATGCCCGAGTACTCGACCATGTGGCCGGCCACGATCTCGGCCTCGCCCTCGACCACGTCGAAGGGATGGCGGTTGGTCTCCGCCACGCCGGAAATCAGGTAGACCAGAAAGATCGGCAGCAGCGGCAGCCAGTTCCAGGAAAGGAAAGCGAGGCCCTTGCCCGCGGCCATGCCCTTGGCCTGCCCCATCACGATGTCAGTGAGGTTCATGCTCCCGGACACCATCAGCACCACCAGGAAGCAGAAGCCCATGGCGATCTCGTAGCTCACCATCTGCGCCGAGGCGCGCAGCGCGCCGAGGAAGGCGTATTTCGAGTTGGATGCCCAGCCGGCGATGATGACGCCGTACACCTCGATCGAAGTGATTGCCATCACCACCAGCAGACCGGCATTGACGTTGGACAGCGCCGTCTCGGGCCCGAACGGAATCACCACCCAGGCAGCCAGCGCCGGCATGATGGCCATGAGCGGCCCCAGGAAGAACAGGCCCTTGGCCGCCGCCGTGGGCTGGATGATCTCCTTGGTCAGGAGCTTGACCGCATCGGCGATCGGCTGCAGCAGGCCCCAGGGACCGGTGCGGTTGGGGCCATGGCGCACCTGCATGAAGCCCAGCAGCTTGCGCTCCCAGAGCGTCAGGTAAGCCACCGCGCCCATCAGAGGCAGCAGCACCACCACGATCTTGATCAGGTTCCAGACCACCGGCCAAACGATGCCTGACCACCACGTGCCCGCGAACAGGTGCAATCCGAAGTTGTAGATCGCGTCGATCATGCCCCGGCTCCCTGGCGCGCATCGGCCGTCATCTGCAGCGAGAGCGCGCGGCGCACGATGCCATCGAGCTGATAGATGCCCACCGGCTGCAGCGCCACCGGCTGCGGCCGGACTTCGATGGGCGCGGAAGTGCGGGTTGCTCAGCCGCTCGCCAGCGATCGACCCCATGGCCGCGCCTTCCAGCGCCTGCGCCAGCACTTCCTGCGAGGTCTGGTACGCAGGCTGGACCACGCCCAGCAAGTCGCCGAGAACTCTCAGCACCTTCCACCCCGGACGGGTTTCACCCAGCGGACGGACGACCGCGTGGAAGCCCTGGGCCCGGCCTTCCGCGTTGACGAAGGTGCCCGATGTCTCGGTGAACGGCGCAATCGGCAGCAGCACGTCGCTGACGTCCAGGTTGGCCTTGAACGGACTGAGCGTGACGACCATGTCGCAGCCGCTCAGCTCCACGCCCCGGCTGTCGGGTCCGGGCTCGCAGTGGAGCAGCAATGCCGCCTTCAGGCCGCCCGCCAGCATCTGGCCGGCATTCAGGCCGCCAGCGCTCGGTAGCGCGCCCACCGCCTGGGCGCCGACCGTGTTGGCCGCCTCGGTCAGGTAGCCCACGGTGGCGCCGGTCTGCTCGCCGATCCATTGGCACAGCGCCAGCAGGCTGGACGCCGCTGGATGCTGCGCCGCCGCGTTGCCCAGGAGGATGGCCTTGCGTTCGCCCGACAGCAAGGCCTCGGCGAGCGCCTGCGCCTCTTCGGTCGCCTGGCCCGGCACGGGCGCCACGTCGCCTTTGCCGCCCGCGACGGCAGCCGCCACGTCGGCCAGCAACTGAACCCACTCGCCGGGCTCGCCGATGGAGGCCGCCGCCAGGGGCATGGCCCAGGCCCCGGACTGGCCGAGAAGTGCTACCGAAGTAATAGCCGCCACCGCTGCACCGTTGCGGGCTGCCTGCCGAATTCGCCCTGCAAACAGCGGATGGTCCTTGCGCAGGTTGGAGCCGACGATCAGGGCCGCCTGCAGTTGCGACAGCGAGGCGATCGACGTGCCCAGCCAGCGCACGCCCTCGGCCGGCGCGAACTCCGTGTGCCGCAGGCGATGGTCGATGTTCTGGCTGCCCAGGCCGCGCACCAGCGCGCCGGCGAGGTAGAGCTCCTCCAGCGTGCTGTGCGGGCTGACGAGGGCGCCGATGCGCTCCGCGCCATGCTCCGACTTGATCTGATTCAGGCCGTTGGCGACGTACTCCAGCGCAGTCTGCCAATCAACCTCCTTCCACTCGCCGCCCTGCTTGAGCATGGGCCTGGTCAAGCGGTCCTCGCCGTTCAGCGCCTCGTACGAGAAGCGGTCGCGGTCGGCGATCCAGCACTCGTTGACGTCCTCGTTTTCCAGCGGCACCACGCGCATGACCTGGTGGTTCTTGACCTGCACGATCAGGTTGGCACCGGTGCTGTCGTGCGGGCTGATGCTCTTGCGACGCGACAGTTCCCAGGTGCGGGCGCTGTAGCGGAACGGCTTGCTCGTCAGCGCTCCGACCGGACAGATGTCGATCATGTTGCCGGACAGCTCGGAATCCACCGAATTGCCCACGAACGTCGTGATCTCGGAATGCTCGCCGCGGTGGGCCATGCCCAGTTCCATCACCCCGGCGATCTCCTGGCCGAAGCGCACGCAGCGCGTGCAGTGGATGCAGCGGTTCATCTCTTTCATCGAGATCAGCGGCCCCACGTCCTGGGGGAACACCACGCGCTTCTTCTTCCTCGTAGCGCGAACCGGAATCACCGTAGCCCACCGCCAGATCCTGCAGTTGGCACTCGCCACCCTGGTCGCAGATCGGGCAGTCCAGCGGGTGGTTGATGAGCAGGAACTCCATGACCGATTTCTGCGCCTTGAGCGCCTTGCCGGTTTGGGTGCGCACGATCATGCCCTGCGTGACTGGCGTGGCACAGGCGGGCATCGGCTTGGGAGCCTTCTCAACGTCCACCAAGCACATGCGGCAGTTGGCGGCGATGGACAGCTTCTTGTGATAGCAAAAGTGCGGGATGTGGTGCCGGCTTTCTCGGCCGCATGCATGACCATGCTGCCTTCGAGCACCTCCACCTTCTTGCCGTCGATTTCGATTTCAACCATGGGCTTAGAGTCCGGTTCCGTTCGCTCAGGCGGGGTGCTTCTGCGCGGCTTCGATCTTGGCCGCGAACTCGTGGCGGAAGTGCTTGAGCATCGCGCGCACCGGCATGGCCGCGGCGTCGCCGAGCGCGCAAATCGTGCGACCCATGATGTTCTCCGCCACGTTGTCGAGCTTGGCCAGATCCTCCGGCTGCCCCTGACCATGCTGGATGCGATCGACCATGCGCCACAGCCAGCCCGTGCCTTCCCGGCAGGGCGTGCACTGGCCGCAGGATTCGTGCATATAAAAATACGATAGGCGCAGCAGCGTCTCCACCATGTCGCGCGAATCGTCCATCACCATGACCGCGCCGGAGCCCAGCATGGAGCCCGCCTTCGCGATGGAGTCGTAGTCCATCGTGCACTGCATGATGAGTTCAGCCGGCAGCACCGGTGACGAGGAACCGCCGGGAATCACCGCCTTCAGCGGTTTGCCACCGCGCATACCGCCAGCCAGTTCCAGCAGCTTGGCGAACGGCGTGCCCATCGGGATTTCGTAGTTGCCCGGCCGCTCGACATCGCCGGAGATCGAGAAGATCTTCGTGCCGCCGTTGTTGGGCTTGCCGCACTCAGGTACGCCGGGCCGCCATGGCGAATGATCCATGGCGTCGCGGCAAACGTCTCGGTGTTGTTGATCGTGGTCGGCTTGCCGTACAAGCCAAAGCTGGCAGGGAACGGCGGCTTGAACCGAGGCTGCCCTTTCTTGCCTTCGATCGATTCGAGCAGCGCAGTTTCCTCGCCACAGATGTAGGCACCGAAGCCATGGTGCGCGTGCAACTGGAAGTTGAACGCGCTGCCCATGAGGCCCTGGCCCAGGAACCCTGCCTCGCGCGCCTGCTCGATCGCGGCCTCGAAGCGCTCGTAGACCTGGAAAACCTCGCCGTGGATGTAGTTGTAGCCCACGCTGGCGCCCATGGCGTAGCCCGCGATGGCCATGCCCTCGATCACCGCATGCGGGTTGTACATGAGGATGTCGCGATCCTTGAAGGTACCGGGTTCGCCCTCGTCAGAGTTGCACACCACGTATTTCTGCCCGGGGAAGTTGCGCGGCATGAAGCTCCACTTCAAGCCCGTCGGAAAGCCCGCGCCGCCGCGCCCGCGCAGGCTCGAAGCCTTGAGTTCGGCAATGACCTCGTCCTGCGTCATCCCGCTCCGCCGTCCCGGCCCAGAATCTTGCGCAAGGCCGCGTAGCCGCCGCGCGCCTCGTAGTCCTTCAGCCCCAGTTGCTGCCGTTCAGATCGGCGCAAATCTGCGGGTTGATGTGACGGCCATGGAAGCAGGTCTCAACGCCCTTGGCCTGGAACTGCGCGAGGATGTCATTTACACGCGCCATGGCTCAGTCCTCCGCCTCGCGCAAGCCCTCGACCAACTGGTCGAGTTTGTCGTTGGACATGAAGCTGCACATGTGCCGGTCGTTGACCAGCATCACGGGCGCATCGCCGCAGGCACCCAGGCACTCGCTGGGCTGCACGGTAAACACGCCGTCGGCGGTGGTGCCACAGGGCTCCACGCCCAGCTTGCCGCAGAGATGCTCCAGCGCCTGCGGGCCACCGGCGAACATGCACGGTGCATTGGCGCACACGTTCAGCTTGAAGCGGCCCACCGGCTTCTGGTTGTACATGTTGTAAAACGTGGTCACTTCCTGCACGGCCATGGGCGCCATGCCCAGATAGTCGGCAATCGCCTCCTCGCTCTCAGGGGTGACCCAGCCCTGCTCCTGCTGCACGATGGCCAAGCACGCCATCACGGCGGACTGCTGCGCTCCGGCGGGTACTTGGCGACCTCGCGCGCAAAACGTGCGCGCGTGGCCTCCGACACGGGCATTGAAGCCACGGAAACGGCGGATGCGCTCATCGATCGATCTCTCCAAACACGATGTCCAGCGTGCCGATGATGGCCACGGCGTCAGCCAGCATGTGGCCCTTGGCCAATTCGTCCAACGCAGCCAGTGGGCAAAGCCGGGGCCGGATCTTCAAGCGATAGGGCTTGTTCGCGCCGTCGCTGATCAGGTAGATGCCGAACTCACCCTTGGGGTGCTCACCGCCGCATAGGCTTCGCCCTCGGGCACATGCATGCCTTCGGTGAAGAGCTTGAAGTGGTGGATCAACTCTTCCATGCTGGTCTTCATCGCCTCACGGGAGGGCGGCGCGACCTTGTGGTTGTCCACGATCACGGGGCCGGGATGGGCGCGCAGCCAATCCACGCATTGCTTGATGATGCGGTTGACTCGCGCATCTCCTGCACGCGCACGAGGTAGCGGTCGTAGCTGTCACCGGTCTTGCCGATGGGAACGTCGAAATCGACCTGATCGTAGACGTCGTACGGCTGCTTCTTGCGCAAGTCCCAGGCGATGCCCGAACCCGCAGCATGGGGCCGGTCAATCCCAGATTGAGCGCGCGCTCGGCCGTCACGACGCCGATGCCCACGGTGCGCTGCTTCCAGATGCGGTTGTCGGTGAGCAGGGTCTCGTATCCGTCCACGCACTTGGGGAAGCGCCGGGTGAAATCCTCGATGAAGTCGAGCAGTGAACCCTGGCGATTGACGTTCAGATCGTCGATCACCCTGGCATTGCGGATCTTGCTGGCCTTGTATTGCGGCATCGTGTCCGGCAGGTCGCGGTAGACGCCGCCCGGACGGAAATAGGCCGCATGCATGCGCGCGCCCGACACCGCCTCGTAGACGTCGAACAGGTCTTCGCGCTCGCGGAAGGTGTAGATCAGGATGGTGGACGAGCCGCAGTCGTTGCCATGCGAGCCCAAGCCACATCAGGTGGTTGAGGATGCGCGTGATCTCCGAGAACATCACGCGGATGTACTGCGACCGGAGCACCTGGATGCCCAGCAGTTTCTCGATGGCCAGGCAGTAGGCGTGCTCGTT